>NZ_JACIEZ010000004.1 GCF_014197145.1 Gellertiella hungarica
CGCCAGCAGCGCCGCCGCCCTCGTCAGTGACCGCCTTATAGAACTACCCTCCCAAAACAGTCAACACCATTTCGCAAAAAAACTATCACAAAATCATAAGTCGCTGTAATCACAAAGAAATTTGAAACACCGCAGTGGGAGGGGACCAAAACGTGCTTCTTAATGGCCGTTAACCTGAAGAGGCGCTCCTCCGATCCGGGCTTTTCCCGTTCTCCAGTCCATCCGGAACGCGCGTTGCCTCATTCGCGCCTCATCCTCGCCCCATGAAACACATAGAGAAGGGTCTCTTCGTTCGAGCGCATCGGCAAGACCGACCGGGCGAAGGCAGCATGGTTTGACTCGCGCGGCAGAAGCGGGCACATCATTCCGGAGACTGAACATATATGGGGACCGCTGGACCTTACGGATGGTGATTGATCCACAGCTGAAGCGCTCGCTGGGCGATGCCCCTCCGATCCTGGCCGACGGGAGGCGGGCGCCCGATCGTCGCGAAATCTCTCTTCGCTGGCTCGCTGGCACCTTCCTGACGGGGGTAACCAGCAGCATTCTCATGGGCGTTGCGCTGTTTGCCGCCTTGGATGGCCGTCAGCAGCTTGCTATTCCGGCAGAGGCCTATGCAAAGACCGAGGCGGCGGTCAAGACGGAGACGACCAAGCAGGGCGGACGCCTCATTCCCGCAACCATTGCCCCGCGCGCCACGGACAAGAAGATCCTGGAAGTCGCAACGCTGGTGAAGGAAGGCGATCAGGAGGTGGTCCGCCGTCAACCCTTTGCGCTCGTGAAAATGTCGCTCGCCAATGCGCCGACCACGCAGGAGGACTATCCGGCCTTCGATCCCCTCGCCGTTATGTCCTCCGACGACAAGGAGCCCGAAGTTCCGCGCGCGGGCGTGATCTATGGTTCGGACGTGGAGTCGGAGGTCAGCCTCAAGACCGAGGACTTCCCGCTCAGCCGATCGGAATATGCCTTTGCGGAACCGATGAGCGCCGACGAGATCGAGGAAAACGTCCGCACCAACGGATCGGTTCTCACCGATGGCGACAGCCAGGTTTCCGCCCTCTACTACGTCGACCCCCAGCGCTTTGCCGCCGACGACGAGGATGTGGCACTCGCGACCGGGATCACCGCCCAGGTCATCGAGCAGAACATGTCGACCGCCGAGCCGGAATCGGTAACGCCGCAAAGCCCCGAGTTCGCAGACGATATCATTGCCATTCATCGCGATACCGCGATTTCCGATGCGATGGTCGAAGCGGGCTACCCCGGCGATCAGGCAAAGCAGGTGGAGCAGGCTCTGTCCGATCTCCGCAGCACGCCCGAGGTCGAGGAAGGCGATGTCCTGCGCATCGGCCTCCTGCAGAAAGGCGAGAAGGCGACGATCATACGGGCGAGCGTCTATCGGGACGGCGCTCATGCGGCCACCGTGGCCGTCGATGACCGCCAGCACCTCGTGGAAGCGTCCGAGCCGCCCATGCTGGATGCGGTTCGCACCGCTTTCGATGACGACGCTGTCGTGACCACGTCCGACGATAACCTGCCTCGCGTCTATGACGGCATTTACCGGGCGGCGCTTTCCTACGGCATGGGACAGTCGATGACGTCCAGGGTCATCAAGCTGCTCGCAAGTTCCGTGGATTTCCAGGCGCGGCTGCGGCCGACGGACACGCTGCAGGCTTTCTTCTCGGTCGATCGCGAGACGGGGCGGGCGGATGCCAATTCAGAGCTTCTCTATCTCCACGCGAAGTTCGGCGACGCAGACGCCCGGCTCTATCGGTTCCAGGACCCGGAGGATGGAAGCGTCGACTACTACAATGAGGACGGCAAGAGCCTGAAGCAGTTCCTCATCCGCAAGCCTGTCCCGAACGGGATCTTCAAGTCGCCCTTCGGCATGCGCCGGCACCCCATTCTCGGCTACATGAAAATGCATACGGGCGTCGATTGGGCCGCGCCATCAGGCACACCCATCATCGCGGCCGGCGACGGCATCGTAGAAAAGGCCGGTTGGGATTCGGGCGGTTACGGCAACCAGACCCTCATTCGCCATGCCAATGGCTATGTTTCTTCCTACAACCACCAGAGCGCCATCGCGAAAGGCGTCAAAAAGGGCGTGCGCGTTCACCAGGGGCAGATCATCGGCTGGGTCGGGACAACCGGAGAGTCCACCGGGCCCCACCTGCACTATGAAATGATCGTCAACGGCACGAAGGTGGATCCCCTCAAGATCAGGCTTCCCGGCGGCAAGTCGCTGGAGGGCCCTTCTCTTGCCCGCTTCCAGGAGGAGCGCAAGCGGATCGATGCCCTGCTGGCCAAGGATGGCAAACAGGAGCAACTGGCCAGCAACTCGAACGGTTGAACCAGATCCGATTTGCTGAACGAGAAAAGCCCCGGACTGCTCCGGGGCTTTCGTCATCTGCATCTCGGTCAGCGGAAGGGTCAGGCCGCCTGGGCAACCGACCCTGCAACCGTGAAGAGCAGCCGGTCGCTGCCGGCACGCACCTTCACCAGCGATCCATCCGGGACTTCGCCCGAAAGGATCTTCTCCGCCAGCGGGTCCTGAACGAACTTCTGGATGATCCGCTTCAGGGGGCGAGCACCGTATACCGGGTCGTATCCCCGCTCCGCCAGCCAGTTCCGGGCCGCTTCGTCCATCTCGATGGCGATCTTGCGCTCGGCCAGAAGGTTGAGCAGGCGCTTCAGCTGGATGTCGACGATCGCCCCCATCTCGCTGCGACGCAGGCGATGGAAGAGAAGGATTTCGTCGACACGGTTGAGGAATTCCGGCCTGAACGCCGCCTTGACGACACCCATCACCTGTTCACGCGCCACTTCGCTGTCTTCGTTTTCACCGAGCGCCGTCAGATATTCGGCACCGAGATTGGAAGTCATGATGATCAGCGTGTTCTTGAAGTCCACGGTGCGACCCTGGCCGTCGGTGAGACGCCCGTCGTCCAGAACCTGAAGGAGCACATTGAAGACATCCGGATGAGCCTTCTCGATCTCGTCGAACAGGACCACCTGGTAGGGCCGGCGGCGAACGGCTTCGGTAAGGGAACCGCCCTCTTCATAGCCGACATATCCCGGAGGAGCGCCGATCAGGCGTGCAACCGAGTGTTTCTCCATGTATTCCGACATGTCCATGCGGACCATCGCCGTTTCGTCATCGAAGAGGAAGCGGGCGAGCGCCTTTGTCAGCTCGGTCTTGCCCACGCCGGTTGGCCCGAGGAAGATGAACGAGCCGATCGGCCGGTTCGGATCCTGAAGCCCGGCGCGCGAACGACGGATCGCGCGGGAAACGGCCTGAACCGCGTCGCCCTGGCCGACGACCGACTTAGCCAGCTCGTCCTCCATGCGCAGGAGCTTCTCGCGCTCGCCCTCCAGCATCTTGTCCACCGGGATACCGGTCCAGCGGGACACCACATGGGCAATGGCATCCGGAGTGACAACCTCTTGAACCATGCCACCCTGCGACTGCCCATCCTGGGCCTCCGCCGCCACAAGCTGGCGCTCGAGATCCGGAATAACACCATAGGCGAGTTCGCCAGCCCTCTGGAATTCACCCTTGCGCTGGGCAATGGCCAATTCGTTGCGGGCTTCGTCCAGTTTTCCCTTCAGATCGGCAGCGAGCCCGAGCTTCTGCTTCTCCGCCTGCCAGCGGGCAGTCAGCGCATCGGCCTGTTCTTCCAGCGCGGCGAGATCCAGTTCAAGACGGGCAAGCCTGTCGGCCGATGCCTGGTCGGTTTCCTTCTTGAGGGCTTCGCGCTCGATCTTGAGCTGGATGATGCGGCGATCGAGTTCATCCAGCTCCTCGGGCTTCGAATCCACCTGCATGCGCAGGCGCGACGCGGCCTCGTCCATGAGGTCGATCGCCTTGTCCGGCAGGAAGCGGTCCGTGATGTAGCGGTTGGAAAGGGTTGCAGCGGCAACCAGCGCGCTGTCCGAAATGCGGACCTTGTGGTGCTGCTCGTATTTTTCCTTGAGCCCGCGGAGAATGGAGATGGTGTCCTCGACCGTCGGCTCCTCGACCATCACCGGCTGGAACCGGCGGGCAAGGGCAGGATCTTTTTCCACGTGCTTGCGGTATTCATCAAGCGTCGTGGCTCCCACGCAATGGAGCTCGCCTCGCGCCAGTGCGGGCTTCAGGAGGTTCGATGCATCCATCGCGCCATCCGATTTTCCCGCCCCCACGAGCGTGTGCATTTCATCGATGAAGAGAATGACTTCCCCGCTCTCCGACTGCACCTCGGAAAGGACCGCCTTCAGCCGCTCTTCGAATTCTCCGCGATATTTCGCACCGGCGATCAGCGCACCCATGTCGAGAGCCATGAGCCGCTTGTCCTTGAGGGACTCGGGCACGTCGCCGTTGACGATGCGCAGCGCAAGCCCTTCGGCGATGGCGGTCTTGCCAACGCCCGGCTCGCCGATCAGCACCGGATTGTTCTTGGTACGACGGGACAGGACCTGAATGGTCCGGCGGATCTCGTCGTCACGACCGATCACCGGGTCGAGCTTGCCTTCCCGGGCCTCCGCTGTCAGGTCCCGAGCATATTTCTTCAGGGCGTCGAAGCCCTGCTCGGCATTCGCGCCATCGGCAGTGCGGCCCTTGCGGATATCGTTGATGACCTGATTGAGCGCTGCTGCAGTGACACCCGCCTTCTTCAGCGTGGCAGCCGTTGAAGCCGTAGTTTCGATGACAAGCGCCAGCAGAAGCCGCTCGACCGTGACGAAGCTGTCGCCGGCCTTCTTGGCAGCGTCTTCAGCCGTTGAGAATACTTTTGCAAGCGGCTGCGAAAGGTAGATCTGGCCGTTGCCGCCGGAAACTTTCGGCAGCTTGGCCAATGCGGCGTCGTTGCCGATGCGGGCCTCGCGGGCACTGCCACCGGCGCGCTCGATGAGCGAAGATGCCATGCCCTGGTCGTCATCGAGGAGCACCTTCAGCACATGTTCCGGGCTGAACTGCTGATGTCCCTCGGAAAGAGCCCAGGTCTGAGCCGACTGCAGGAAGCCCCGCACGCGCTCGGAATATTTTTCGATATTCATGTCTTACCTCCTTGGATCACCCCGCCCTGGAAGGCGCGCGGGTGATGGTTCCGGATCAGCCCCCTTGCAGGCGGGCTGTCGAGCTGAGACTGCCTGAGAATCACAAGCTCCTGTTTGATTGAGGTCAAGCCCGCTGATGGCGGACTGCCCCGTTCGAAGCTGATATGGGGAGTGTTTTCCGGCTTTGAAGGGCAGCCGAAAACGAAGCGGAGTTTTTTTGCCAATGCGGCAATCACTGCCCCAAAACAAAAACCCCGGCGCCATGCACCGGGGTTCTCGATAGTCAGAAAGCAGAGTATTTACTCCGATCCGGCAAGAGCGGGCTCGGCACCCTCGGAAGGCTTGGCCTCGCCTTCGGGAGCCTCCGCTGCGCCACCGCGCGGCTGACGGCGCGGACGTGCTGCAGCACCGCGGCGGCGCGTGGATGCCCGTTCGCGGGAAGCCCCCTCGCCGGCTTCCGCTTCGGCAGCAACGACTTCTGCCGGCATGCCTTCGATGACCGGTTGTGGCGTTGTTTCGTCGATCACGGCAGCTGCGGGAGCAGAGGCCTGACGCTCCGGCCGCTCGCCCCGTTCCTGCCGCTCACCGCGCTCCTGACGCTCTCCCCTTTCGGGGCGCTCACGCCGTTCCCGGCGGTGTTCGCGCTCGTGCTGCTGGTTGTTCTGGCGGGGCTGGGCGCTCTGGGCAGAGGGCTGCTCGTCCTGATCCGATGCATCGGCTGCCTCGGTGCTCTCAGCGCCGTCGGTATCCACGTCATCGTCCCGGTCCATGAAATCGTTCCGGTCGTCGCGCTGGAAACGTTCCTGCATCTGCGCCTGGGCGGCTGCGATGATGCGATTGTAGTGTTCCGCGTGCTGAAGATAGTTTTCCGCCATGACGCGGTCGCCTGCGCTCTGTGCGTCCCGGGCCAGCGCGGCATATTTTTCGGCGATATGCTGGGCGGTGCCGCGAATCTTGACGTCCGGACCCGAGCTGTCGAAAGTGCGCGTCAGCGGGTTGGAGCCCTTGCGGTTGAAGTTGTTGCCGTTACCGCCATTGCCGTTGTTGCCACGCCCGCGACCGCGCTTGTTTTGCTGTCCTGGCCTCATCGAATGCTCACCTGTATTCCCGTTGTGATAACCGGCCCTGGCCTGCGGCAAAGGCCGCTCACGCACAAGGCATCCAAAAACCGACCCGCAAACCGCTCATCGCTTGGTCTGGGGCATCCCATGGCTCGGCCCGATCGACACGACCGTGATCGCGGCAGGGGCAGCGCGCCAACTGTCGGCCGGGTTTCCGTCTTGCCAGGGCCTTCTAGGCCGCATCAAGACTGCCCGACCGGCCCCGTCCGGACCAATGCCGACATCGGAGCCACAAGGCTTTGGAGGTGGCTTTCGCACACCACTGCTGCCTGAAGGTCAAGATTACTGAGTTCACGTCCCGGAAATTTCGGCCTCTCGCGGCTCCGCTCAAGGAGCCATCCCCTCGGCTGATCTGAAACTGGACGAACCGATCGTCCACCCCCGTCTGCCCGGTACGTGGCCGGAACCTATCGCGCTTCGCCGCGAAATCCAAGCACTTTCTCAGCGCTCCTGAAAAATATTACCAAAGCGTCACATCGCCCAAATCCCTTGCGAACAAGGATTTTCCTGCATCTTCTCCACGAACTGACGCAACGTCAGGGCATGGAAAAAACCAGCACGCGATCGTTGCCGCCATAGTCCCGGGCAGCGGCCTCCAGTTGAAACCCCGCCTGTTCAAACAAGGCGGTCACGGGGATCTTCTGATCGTAACCGATCTCCAGGGCGACAATCCCGTTCGGCCGCAGAAGTGGCCCCGTTTGTCGCGCCAGAATTCTGTAGGCATCAAGCCCGTCCTCGCCACCGTCAAGCGCGCGCGTGGGATCGTGAAGCCTGACCTCCGGGTCCAGATCCTCGATCACCCGAGACGGAATGTAAGGCGGATTGGAGACAATCGCGTCGAATGTTCCCTCGACCTTTTCAGCCCAATCGCTCAACAATGGTTGAAACCGATCTCCGAGGCCAAGTTGCCGGGCATTTCTCTCTGCCGTTTTCAGGGCATCTTCGGAAATGTCGACGGCAACGGCTTCTGCATCGGGACACTGGGATAACAACGCCAGAGCAATCGCTCCCGTTCCTGTCCCGAAGTCAATAAAGCGTGGCCTGTTTCCTAGCGCGGCAATGCGTTCAAGATGAGGCAGCACATGGTCCACCAGGATTTCGGTGTCGGGCCGGGGTTCGAGCGTCTCGCTGGACAGAAGCAGCTCCAGCCCGAAGAACTCCCTGCGGCCAAGGATCCGGTGCACGGGTTCGCGCATCAGCCTTCGCCGAACCGCCTGGTCCACCCGCCTGGCCTCATCCTCCGATATCGGTCTTGATGGGTCCGTGACGAGGGCAGTCGGTGCGATGTCCAGCAGGCCACCGATCAGAAGACGCGCATCGGCCGACGGATCGGTCAGCCCCGCATCGAGGAACCTCTTGCGCGTATGCGCGAGCAGTGCGGATAATGTGAGCCCGCTCACGACTGCTCGCCGAGCTGCGCAAGCTGGCCCGCCTGATGATCGGCAAGCAATGCGTCCACGACCTCGTCGATCTCGCCCATCATCATCCGGTCGAGCTTGTAAAGCGTCAGGTTGATGCGGTGATCCGTGACGCGCCCCTGTGGGAAGTTATAGGTGCGGATGCGCTCCGACCTGTCCCCGGAACCGACCTGGCTTTTCCGATCCGCAGACCTTTCGCTCTCTGCCCTCTGGCGTTCCATGTCATAGAGGCGCGAGCGAAGCACCTGCATCGCCTTCGCCCTGTTCTGGTGCTGGGATTTTTCCGAGCTGGTCACGACCAGCCCGGTGGGAAGGTGGGTGATCCGAACTGCAGAATCCGTGGTGTTGACATGCTGTCCGCCCGCACCGGAAGAGCGCATGGTATCGATGCGGATATCCTCGGGCCGGATCTCGATGTCGATCTCCTCTGCCTCCGGCAACACGGCAACCGTTGCAGCCGACGTGTGGATGCGCCCGCTGGCCTCCGTTTCCGGTACGCGCTGGACGCGGTGGACGCCGGACTCGAACTTGAGCCGCGAAAACACGCCCTTGCCCGTGATGGTCGCAATGATTTCCTTGTAGCCGCCCGCTTCACCCTCCGATGCGGACAGGACCTCCACGCGCCATCCATTGGCACTGGCAAATCGCTCATACATGCGAAAAAGATCACCGGCGAAAAGGGCCGCCTCGGATCCTCCGGTTCCGGCCCTGATTTCCACGATGGCGCTTTTCTCGTCGGCGGCATCCTTGGGAAGAAGCAGGATCTGGATGTCTTTTTCCAGAGCATCCAGCCGTTGCGAAAGATCCGGCAGCTCCATCTGAGCCATCTCCCGCATTTCGCGATCGGTATCCCGGTCGGCAATGAGGGTTTCAAGCCCGGCCTTTTCATCCAGCGCCTTCTGGTACTGGCGGATCTTTCCGACCACCGACTGCAGCTCGGAATACTCGGACGCAAGCTTGACATAGACGTCGGCCGCGGGCCCCGCCGACATGCGCGCTTCAATCTCGCCGAAGCGGCGTTCGAGCTCGCGCATTTTCTCTACAGGCAGTTTGGCCAAGGATCGGGACTCCAGGAATTCGAGAGCGCATCAAAGCGGAATGTTGTTTTCCTCGGCGAAGCGCTGCAGCACTTCCCGCATCGGCATCTTCGGCTTCAGATCATCGAGCGCTGTATCCATGACATTGGCAAGCTTGCCGACATCCAGCCCAAGCAGCATCGCCTTGACCGGGCCGATAGCCGCCGGCGACATGGAAACGGAGCGGAAACCCAGCCCGAAAAGCGCCATGGATGACAGCGGCTTCCCCGCCATCTCGCCACACAGGGTTACCGGTGTCTGGTTTCGTTCCCCAGCGCGGACGATATCTCTGAGGATGCGCAGGAAGGGTCGGCCCAGAATGTCGAACCGGTCGGAGACGCGGGCATTGCCCCGGTCCACGGCCATGGAGAACTGGAACAGGTCGTTCGAGCCGACGGACACGAAATCGACTTCCTGCATCAGCTCGTCGAGCTGCCACATCAGGGCCGGCACCTCGAGCATCGCGCCGAACTGCAGACGCTTGGGCAGCGGGTGCCCGAACTTCGACAGGTGCTGAACCTCCTTCTGGAACAGCTCACGCACCCTCTGGATCTCCGACACTTCCGTCACCATCGGGATCATCATCTTCAGGTCGGCACCCGCCGATGCGCGCAGCAAGGCCCGCAACTGGGTCCGAAGCAGACCCGGCCGGTCGAGGGAGAGCCGGATGGCTCTCCACCCCAGCGCCGGGTTTTCTTCCTCATGGGCCCGGAAGTAGGGAACCACCTTGTCACCACCGATATCGAGCGTGCGGAAGGTAACCGGGCGCCCCGCCGCCTGACGGATGACGTTTCGATAGAATTCTTCCTGCTCCTCGAGCTTGGGCAAGGTGGAGGCAATCATGAACTGGAGTTCGGTGCGGAAGAGACCCACGCCTTCAGCGCCGCTTTCAACCAGCTGCGGAAGATCCACCAGCAGGCCGGCATTCATCAGCAGGCTGATGCGGTGGCCGTCACGCGTGACGGGCTCGACGTCGCGCAAGGCGCGAAACTGCTCCTGCCTGCGCGCGCGGAAGCGAACCTTTTCCTCGTAGCTCTTCTGCAGGTCGGACACCGGCCGAAGATGCACCTTGCCGTCGTCGCCATCGATGATGATGGCGTCGCCATTTTCCGCAAGGGCGACCACGCCGGCAGCCTGCCCGACGACCGGGATGCCCATGGCACGCGCAACGATGACGATATGGCTTGTAACAGCACCTTCCTCGAGCACGAGGCCTCGGATGTTTGTACGCGGATAATCGAGCAGCTCCGCCGCACCCATGGCGCGGGCAACGATGATCGAGTCGCTGGGCAGCGACGCGCCGGCTGCCTTCGACCCGTAATCGGTCAGCTGGCGCAGCAACCGGTTGGCAAGATCGTCCAGATCGTGCATCCGCTCCCGCAGATAGGGATCCGTCAGGCGCATCATGCGTGCGCGGGTATCGCTCTGCACCTTTTCGACGGCCGCTTCCGCAGTCAGGCCGTTGCGGATCGCCTCTTCCAGCCGCCGGACCCAGCCCCGATCATGGGCAAACATGCGGTAGGTCTCGAGCACCTCCCGATGCTCACCCTCCATCGAGACTTCCCGCCGCGACAGCATGTCGTCGATCGAAATCCTGAGCGAGCTCATGGCATCCGCAAGACGCGAGATTTCCTTGTCCGTATCCTCGTTCAGAAGGTTCGTGACGACGATGCGCGGCTCGTGGAGGACAACGTGCCCGAGGCCGATGCCGTCGTTGTAGCCGTCGCCGTCGATGGTCACGGGACGCGTCAGGTCAAGCTCGAGACCGGGCTTGGTGATTTTCTTGAGCTCGCCCGTCGCAACCATCTCGGCGAGCACCATCGCCGTCGTCTCGAGGGCCTCTACCTCGTCCTCCCGGTAGTTGCGCATCGCCTTGTTCTGGACAACGAGAACGCCGAGAGAGCGCCCTGCCCGCAGGATCGGCACGCCGAGAAACGAGTGGAACTCCTCTTCACCCGTTTCCGGCAGATAGCGGTAAGCAGGGTGGGACTGCGCGTCCGAAAGGTTGAGCGGCTGGGCCGATGCCGCAATGGTACCGACCAGACCCTGCCCCATCTGAAGCTGAGCCAGGTGCACGGCGCCCTTGTTGAGACCTTCCGTGGCATACAGTTCAAGGACGCCGTCGGCGCGGAGAACGTAGACCGAGCACACCTCCGCCACCATGTTCTGGGCGATCTGGCGAACGATGCGGTCGAGGCGCTCCTGTGGCTCGAGCGGTTCCGCCATCAACTCGCGCAACCGCTTGAGCAGAACGCGCGGACCCGCAGACAGGTCTCTCATCGCGTAGGCTCCTAAGGTCTCAGTTCCCGATCCGCCGCCCGCCGGGCGGCCGGATCACGATTCCGGGAATCCGGTCCGCACATCAACTCTTATCGAGACCGTAGCAGGAATGCAAAGTCCTGACGGCGAGTTCTGCATAGGCACCGTCGATCAGGATGGAGATCTTGATTTCGGAGGTGGTGATCGCCTTGATGTTGATGCCTTTCTCGGCAAGCGCCCGGAAGGCGGATGCCGCCACGCCGGCATGGCTTCGCATGCCAATACCGATCACCGAGACCTTGACCAGGCCGGATTCGCTCTGGGCGACGTCATAGCCGATCTCGTCCTTGTTGTCGGCCAGGACCTTCTTCGCCTTTTCGAGATCTCCCGACGGCACGGTGAAGGTCATGTCGGTCCGCGATCCGTCTTCGGAAATGTTCTGAACGATCATGTCCACGTTGATATGCGCTTCGGCCAGAGGCCCGAAGATCGCGGCGGAAACGCCCGGCCGGTCGGCGAGGCGCCGGAGCGAAATCTGGGCTTCATCCTTGGCATAGGCAATGCCGGTTACGACTTCCTGTTCCACGATCTCATCCTCGTCACAAATCAGCGTACCGGGCGGGTTGATCGGATCGCCCATGCCCGGCGCATCGGGATCCTCGAAGCTCGAGCGCACAAAGGTGCGCACCTTGTGAACCATGGCCAGCTCGACCGAGCGGACCTGCAGCACCTTCGCCCCGAGAGAAGCCATTTCCAGCATTTCCTCGAAGGCAATCTTCTTCAGTCGGCGCGCCTTCGGCTCGATCCGCGGGTCGGTGGTGTAGACACCGTCCACATCGGTATAGATATCGCAACGGTCCGCCTTGACCGCGGCTGCAATGGCAACCGCCGAGGTGTCCGACCCCCCGCGACCAAGCGTGGCGACTCGGTTGTCGGGACCAAGACCCTGGAAGCCGGCAACAACGGCGACCTGGCCCTCTCCCATCCGGCGGATGATATCGCTGCCTTCGATTTCGAGAATGCGGGCGGCGCCATGGGCATTGTCGGTTCGGATCGGGATCTGCCATCCCTGCCAGGAGCGGGCATTGATGCCCATGGACTGCAGGGCGATGGCCAGAAGACCGGCAGTCACGAGTTCCCCGGAGGCAACGACGGCATCGTATTCGCGTGCATCGAAGAACGGGGTGTCGGCACCCGTGACCTTCGGCATGTTCTGCACCCAGTCAACCAGTTCGTTCGTCTTGCCGGACATGGCGGACACCACCACGGCAACCTCGTTGCCCGCATCCACCTCGCGTTTGACGTGACGGGCCACATTGTGGATGCGTTCCAGATTGGCAACGGAAGTGCCGCCAAATTTCATCACGATGCGTGCCATAGGCTAATTCCAGAGCAATGTGGCGCGTCTGATGGAAGCCGCGCCGGCCAAACGAACGGCACCAGTAACGGTGCCGGATACCATACTTGCCGACGGCCCGTGACCGAGCGCGGAAGATGCGCGGTCTCTTAGCGAAAACGGACTTGTGGTGCAATGAAAAAGGCGGCCTGCAATGCGCACCTTTGGTCGGGGCGCCGAGGCTTTTTCCAGCCGATGCCGGGCTTTATCCCCGGCCGGCTCCGTCAGTCACTTCGCCGAGGCGCAGGAGCAGGCGCCGGTCGAAGCAGTGTCCCTGCTCGAACATCCAGTTGATGGCCTGCTGTCCGGACCAGGCCTTCTTGTACGGGCGCGTGCTCGTGAGGGCGTCGTAGACATCGCAGATGGTCGAAATGCGCACGAAGGGCGAAAGCGCTGCGCCGCTCAGCCCCTGCGGATAGCCGCTTCCATCCAGCAACTCGTGATGGTGGCGACAGACGTCGAGCACCATGCCGGGCATGTCGGGATAGGTCACCAGTCGCTGGTATCCAAGCTCGGGGTGGTTGCGGATGATCTGCCGCTCCACGTCGCTCAGGCTGCCGCGCTTGTTCAGGATCATGTTGGGAATAAGCAGTTTTCCGAAATCGTGGAGGATACCGGCGATGCCAAGGAGTTCCACGGTCGCTTCGTCGTAACCGAGTGCCTGCCCGACCGATGCCATGAGGGCGCCCACCGCAAGCGAATGCAGGAAGGTGCCTTCATCCTTCGTCTTGAGACGTGTGAGCTCGAGGACGATCTCTGGTCCTTCGGACATGGATTCGATGAGGTCACGGGAGACCGGAGCAAAGGCCTGAATGTCCTTGATGTCGCCGGTGGCGAAGCCTGTGAAGCCGGTCTTGACGGCAGCCGTCGACCGGGTCAGCGTTTCTGCCGCTTTCTGACGCTTGACTTCATCCACCTGGGCGGGCGCATCGCCATTACCATTCGCCTTCCCTGAGGAAGCGGCCCCCATGGCGCCCTTGCTGCGCGCGGTGTTGACGAGCACGAATTCAGCAGGTGCAGCCGCTATTGCATCCAGATCCTCATCGAGGTCCAGGATGAATCGACGCTTGCTGAACACGAATTGGGGACATTCCACCGATTCGACATACATGCCCTTGCGCAGCTGGCCTTTTGGAATTCGAACAACGGTCATCGTGCCCAGACATCTTCTTATCGCCCATATCCGGTCATACGCGCAGCGCGTAAAGAATTAGTAAGTACGGATACACAAATGCGATAAATGCGTGGGGATCCATACGCAGATGGTGTGCTGCCCATGCAGGGGTAACGTTCTGGATTTATCCCATTTATTACACTTGCATTACATAATCAATTTTTCCAGGAGACCAACGGTTCTAACGACTGGCTCGCGACAGAAGTTACCTCACGTAAGCGTCACAAAATTGGCGAGCCAAGAAATGCCTGCGGCCATGGATGCTGACGATCCACTGCGCGCGGGAAATGGCCAGAGGTCAGGAACCAGCATCCAACCTTGTGCGATCAAACTCGACGGAAAATGTCAGTGGTTTCTGGCCGAATGCCACTGGAAAGCCGAACGGACGATGTCATCGAGGCCGTATACAGGCTGCCATCCGAGCACGCGCCGGGCACGGGCATTGCCGGCGACGAGCGTTGAAGGGTCACCGGGTCGTCTAGGGGAGTCGCGACGGGCAAGGTGATGGCCGCTCACCGCCTCGACTGCGGCCGCGAGTTCGAGAACCGAGGTTCCCGTACCCGTGCCAAGATTGATCGCATCGCTGTCGCCCCCGCCGATCAAGTGCCGCACCGCCCGCACATGTGCATCCGCCAGATCCAGCACATGGACGAAGTCCCGGATGCAGGTTCCGTCACGCGTCTCGTAATCATTCCCGAAGATTGTCAGTTCCTTGCGCCGTCCAAGTGCCACATCGATGGTCAGGGGGATGAGATGGGTTTCCGGCTCGTGCCACTCGCCGATGCGCCCCGAAAAATCCGCACCGGCAGCATTGAAATAGCGGAGGATCACGGCCCGCATGCCTTCGTGCTGGCAGGCATCGCGGATGGCCATCTCGGCAATCAGCTTGGTGCGGCCATAGGGATTGATCGGCTGCTGCTCCTCCTCTTCGGTAATCGGGAGGTTCTGCGGCATGCCATAGGTGGCGCAGGTCGAGGAGAACACCAGCGAGGTGACGCCCGCCTTCTGCGCGGCCCTGAGCACGTTCAGTGTTCCGGTGACATTGTTGTGATAGAAATCCGTAGGCGTGAGCGTCGATTGACCCACTTCGATCAACCCGGCGAAATGCACGATCGCCGCGGGTCGCAGGTCGCAGATCGCCGCCTCGATCGCCTCGTAATTGGTGACATCGCCCTCGATGAGGGGACCCCATTGCACGAATTCCCGATGCCCGTTCGACAGGCAGTCAAAGGTGACGGGTGCATAGCCGCTCTCGGCGAGCAGCATGCAGGTGTGCGAGCCGATATAGCCGGCTCCACCGATCACGAGTATGACATTCGAAGCCATTGCTGCATCCCTGTAAGGTTTGAACCAGTTCAGCGCGGGGAAGAGGATTGAGCCGCTGGAGCCAGAAGAGGCGTGTTCTGGAGGCTTGACGGAAAAGGCAGGCGGATGACGCTGCCTTATGGTTGCGAGACTCGCCTTGCCGGAGTGGCACGGCGGATATGGTAGGCGCTTGCCCCTCGATAACTGCGCAGCAGGTGATCGGTTCCGGGAGCTGCCCGTCAAACGATCCTAGGCCGCGTAGGCAGGCAAATACCGGCTTCCGCCGCTGTCCAGCAGGAGATCGAGGCCCAGATGGAACAGGTCTTCGAGGCACGAGGCGCGAAGCTCCCGGTGCGTGCTCATGGCTTTGGCAGTGCCATCATCGGTCGCACCTGCCCTTCCGCCCGCGCCGGCGATCGGCGGATATATCCTGCAGGAGGAGATCAGAAGGGGCGGGCTCGTCTGGTGATGCAACGGATGGGGACCGACCGTTCGGCTGAAGAGCAGAAGCGGCAGGTCAAGCTGCCGCGCATGGGCTCGGACCATGTCCATCGAAGGATCCGGGTCGCCGCCGAGAAGCAGGATGATCGCCCAGGTCTGGCGTTCGGAAGAAAGGCTGACATGACGTGCGGCATCCGTGCCCGGCAGGGCTGCGAGCCGTATCGCCGTACAATCCATGCCCCGCAGATCGAGCACCGTCTGCAGCGTCAGAAGCGGTGCATCCTCCGCCGCGACCACGAGAGCGCATCTGTCCGCCGGTTCTGCCTTCTTCGGCCGATCCCGGGGCCGGTGAAACCGTTCCGGCCGGCGCCACCAGCCTGGCCTGTCGAGGATGGGGTGATCGAAGTCACCGTCCCGGCAGATCGCGGCGGCGGCAGATGCGAGCGCCGTGGGTTGCGGGCTTCTGCCACGGACATCGAAGGCACCCGCTTCATAAGACCCTTCACGCCTGCGCAGCAGGCTGTTCCAGTCCGTGCTGCCAAACATCGACCAGATGGTGACGGCCGTGATGTCAATGTGGTCGTTCCGCAGCCGTTTCGCCGTTTGCCAGATTTCCGAGAGCCAGCGAAGCTGTTCGTCGCGGCTGCATCCAAGATGGGCCTCGGTTACGGCGATCTTCGTGCCATAACGCCCCCACACTTCGCGAAGCCGGTGTTCCAGGCCAGTGTCCTCCGCGGGCAGATGGACGCGCACGGCTTCCAGATCCGCATAGTGATGCCGCCCGTTTCCGCCCGCCTGCTGCCATTCCGGCCAATATTCCTTGCGGTGATCGAGAAAGCGCTCGCTGGTAAGATAATAGTTTATGCCGACGATCGCTGGCGGCACGGCATCGCGCTCGAGTTCCTCGAGTTCTGCCTGCTCGATGCCGTGATCCATCAGGATCCGGTGCCAGGGATGATCGTTTCCGACGCGCCCGAACAGAAGATCGAGGCTCAGCCATCGCCGCTCGTTCTCGTAATCGGCCTGATATTTCAGCCGTGCGGTGCTGAAGGTCTTGCCCATGTCTTCCGTCTGTACGAGCTCCGCCGCAGGATTAACCGTCCGGATGGCGCGCATGCACAGCATGGTCGCCCGGCACTGGTTGACCACTGCGCGGCAGAAGTCCCGCATGTCGGTGCTATGTGGGTACCAGAAGCCGTAAAGGGCAGAAAACCGCGCCGTCGTCAGCGGTTCGTTGATGGGCGTGAATCGGCGTACATGCGGGTAACGGTCGGCAACCCGAAGCGCATGAGCCGCGAGAAGCTCGGGTAAGTTCCGGTCCAGGAGATCGGTGTAGCGTGGCCCGCTGCCGTGATGCATGAGGCCGATCACGGGCTCGATCCCAAGCGCCTTCAGCTGCGCCAGACGTTCGTCATGCCAGCCGAAATCCTGGATCTCGGGACTTTCGGGGGAAACCGCTTCCCACAGGACAGGATAGCGCAGCGTGCGGATCCCGAGATCCGCGACCGCATCGAGATCCGTGGGACGCTCGTAATGTCCGGTCTCCTGGAACTGGTCCCGATAGGCATCGCCTACCCGTACGATGGAGCATTCGAGCCCGCCCCAGAGTTCGAGCGGATGCTTCGCCGGGCTGGTCACGGCATACCTGCTTCCGGCGCAGGTGCAAGCATCCCGTTCAGATGTGGCCTTGCGACAGGAATGGACTCGGAAATTCTGCGATAGGTCGCCAGCGCCTGACCGACCACCTGATCCATGTTGTAATAGCGGTAGGTGGCAAGCCGGCCGACAAACCAGACATTCTCCTCCGCTCGCGCCAGCGCCTCGTAGCGCTTGTAGAGCGCGGCGTTTTCCGGCCGTGGCACGGGATAGTAGGGATCGCCGCGGTCAGAGGGATACTCATAGGTCAGGCTGGTATGTGGATGCGTCTGGCCGGTCAGGTGCTTGTATTCGGTGATGCGCGTGTAATCGTGGTCCATCGGATAGTTCACGACGGCGACGGACTGATGCCACTCGTTTTCCTCCGTCACATGTTCGAAACCGAGCGACCGATAAGGCAGCTTGCCGAAGCGGTGGTCGAAGTATTCGTCAACAGGGCCCGTATAGACGACGCGCCTGAAGGGGATCTCATCCCTGATGTCGGCAAAATCCGTCTGCAGCATGATCTTGATATTGGGATGATCCAGCATGGACTCGAACATGCGGGTATAGCCGTGCTTCGGCATGTACTGGTATTCGTCGGTGAAATACCGGTCGTCCCGGTTGGTGCGTGTGGGAACGCGGGCCGTCACTGCCTTGTCGAGTTCGGAGGGATCGACGCCCCACTGCTTGCGGGTGTAGCCACGGAAGAACTTCTCATAGAGTTCGCGGCCGATCTGGCTAACGACGACATCTTCCGACGTGCGGATCTCCTCCACCGGTTCCGCCCGTTCGCCGAACCAGACGGCCAGTTCCTCGGTCGTCAAGTCAAGACCATAGAGGCGATTGATGGTATCGAGATTGATCGGAATGGGCAATTGCATCCCGTCCACGCTCGCCAGCACGCGATGCTCGTAAGCCCGCCATTCGGTGAAGCGGGAGAGATAATCGAAGATTTGCCGCGAGTTGGTGTGGAAGATATGCGGGCCATACTGGTGGACGAGCAGGCCCGCCTTGTCATGCCGGTCATAGGCATTGCCTGCAATATGCGGCCGCTTGTCGATGACGAGCACGCGCTCGTTGCGGTCCCGGGCCAGGCGTTCGGCCATTACGCTGCCGGCAAAGCCGGCTCCTACGACGAGCCAGTCAAACATGGAGGGTCTCCTCCGCGGTGACGGGTAGGGAATGCGGCTGGCGCGGTGCGGCCTTCTGCATCAGCTCGCCCATCGCGGCCCAGGTTGCATCCCATGACATGCCTGCCAGATGCCTGTCGACCTTCTTCAACCATTCCTCTTTCGGGCGGGCCAGCAGCATCTCGATCCGCTCTACCACTTCATCGGCGGTTGCCCCGATTTCGACGAGGCCAAGTTCGCCATAGGGGCGGATCACGTCGCGTATGGGGGTAGACACCACCGGCAGTCCGGCTGCCAGAAATTCCGGTGTCTTCGTGGGACTGATGAAGCGCGTCGCCTCGTTGAGCGCAAAGGGCATGAAGCCTGCATCCCAGCCCCTCAGATAGCTCGGAAGCTCCGCATAGGATTTCGAGCCGAGCCAGTGCAGATTCGGTGCCTGCGGCAGCGAGGCGGGATCGATCTTCACGACCGGGCCGATCATCACGAAATGCCAGTCCGGCCTGAGTGCAGCCGCGCGGCGGACGAGATCCAGATCCATGCGCTCGTCGATAACGCCGAAAAAGCCGATGCGCGGGGCGCCGATGCTGCGCTGGTCATCGGGTTCAACCGTCTCCCCGCGGCGCGCGCCTGCAAAATGCGGCACGTCGATGCTGCTTGGAAAGGCGTGGACATTCGGGTGCCGTTTGCGCTTCGATTCATAGAGGCTCTGCCCACCGGTGAACACCACGTCCACCTTGCGGAAAAGCTCGCGCTCCATCGCGATCATGCGCGGATGGGCGCCATTGAAGGCGGAGAGCTCGTCCATGTTGTCATAGACGCGCAGCGCGGCATTGAGATGCCGGCTGAAGGGCAGCGCCATGGGTGTGTAATACCAGAGAAGCGGTGGGCCGCTTTCGATGCTCGCTACGAGTCGATCAACCAGCATGCGGAGGGCACTGGTTATCTGCGGTGCGTTGATGCCGGCCGGCAGGACGGGAGTGAGAACCCGGACCCGTTCGGGAGACAGGGTCTTTTCCAGGCGCGGCTGGACGCCTTGTTCGAAAACCGGTTCTTCAAAAAAATAGACATCCCGGCTGCGCGCTGCCCGGCGGAGCAGATGCTGGGGTCGCTGGAAGACGAAGTTCCAGCGCAGGTGGGAGAAACAGAGGATCGGCGAGGTCCCCGCCAATCCGGTTAGATCGTGGCCCATGATCGCTCGCTTTCTTGGCACTTGCGCCGGGCCGGGCAATCTTGCCAGCCACGCTGCGCTTGGCATGCCTGTAAGCTAACGGAAACCGGATGCTTTGGTTCCGTCGGCGACGAAAGAAGCAGAATCAACCTCGCGTAACGCACGAATGCGATACGGGTTCCATAGAAAACGGTTCCCCTTCGCTTTTTTCGCCACAAATTAATCTCCGAAGTGGTGCACTCCAGTGTTGCGCAAGCAAAACATGAAAAATTCTGAGATACGTCGCCGGCAGGGCACTACATTGAACGGGGCATGAGAGTGAGAGTCATCCTAGAAAACAACGTATTTCCATTGTTCAACCCCGACGCGCAGGAGGACGTAAAGGACCCCTGCCCCGTCTTCGACGGTGCGCTATGGCACATGTTCGGCTCTGGGGGGACGGTCACCACGGAAACATGGGACATCCTCCACGCAACGGCCACTTCGCTGGAAGGGCCCTGGCAGGAGCAGGATCCGATCAAGCTTCCGATCACCGGGTCGGGGATCGCCGCGCCGGGCGTTATCTATGCGGACGGCGTGTTCCACATGTTCGTGCAGACCGAATTCATGAAGCCGCATGGCCGCGTGGAACATGCGGTTTCCAATGACGGCTTCCGCTGGGTCGTGCTCAATCCTGCGCTGGTTTCCATTCCCGGAACGGATGAACACGGCGTCTACGATCCGCATCCGGCTGAAATCGACGGGCAAAAGTATATCGTCTACTCGGCTATGCCGCCCTTCGAGCGTGTGCCGCAGCCCGATGTCTATCTGGCGCGCAGCCTGTCCGGCACCTGGTTCGGGCCCTGGGAGCGCATCGGCAAGATCCTCGATCATAACGACCTGCCGCACCACAACCGTCGCGATGATCCCGATTATGAGTGGGGGATTGAAGGCGCGCAGCTGGTGCAGCTGCCCAACGGGAAGATCCTGCTGAATGCCACCTGCTTCCTGCCGTCCGGCCCGCGCGGCCAGCGCCAGCGGGTCTTCTTCGCGCTCGCGGATCGCGTCGAGGGTCCTTATGCGTCCGTAGGCCCCGTGCTTCATCCGGAGCAGCCCGGCGAAAACGGACATTCCACCGTGCTCCTCCACAACGGCGAGCTCCTGCTGATCTACCAAAGCCGGATCGAGGCCACCAATCACCGCTGGCGCTACGGCATCGCCAAATGCAGCCTTGAGCCTCTGGCGGCTTGAAGAGGCTGGCGATGGATAAAACGGCCGTGCACCCATTGTGAACCCCATCCCTTGAAGCCCCCTATCTCATTTCCGAGCCCGGGGCTCAGGACGGTCTGCATCGCAGAGCCATACCGAACCTCGTCTGTAAACGGGAAAAACAGGTCCACGGATCAGCGCCGCTTCTCGATCGGAACAAGCTTGCATGCCGACCGGATAAACATCACGCTCGATCTTGTATCGGCCTATTGTTGGCCTTCTGGTGTTGGCCTTCTGCCTGAGGCCGAGAATATGACCGCCATTTTCACCGAATGTCATCCCGTCCGGATGACTGATATGAACGATCGGGGACGCTAGGTCGTTAAATTATATTGATCTTTCAGAAATTTACGGATTTGTCTGGACATCCGTGGATCGCGAAGTGGTGCCCCATGCCGGGATCGAACCAGCACTCCTTTCGGAACTCGATTTTGAGTCGAGCGCGTCTACCAGTTCCGCCAATGGGGCAATCACGCGAAGCGAAGACCTGGCGATATAATGCAGGCCCGGCGCGAAAAGCAACGGCTAAGTGTGCTCAGGCGAGGAGGAGCAGAACGCCGGGTTCAGAAGAGCCAAGCGGCAAGGACAGGCGGCAAAGCGCTTGGCGCACCTCGATGGCGCGCAGCCGCGCGGCATCGGCAGACAGATCCGCATCGACAAGCACTCCTATGCCCCTGGTCATCTCCAGCACGAGACGCGCGTGGAATTGCTTCTGCATATCGATGCGCTTCGCCACGAGGCCAAGCGCGGACGAAGCGGTAACCAGCTTGGTTCTGACATTATCGAGCGCAGTCACCATTTCCTCGATGTGTGAGACAGGCGTCGTAGCGGCCAGCGCAATATCACGCGCGTTGACCCAAAGATGCGACGCCGTGCCCACGAGCTGATAATACATGGTGGGATAGGTAGCCCCGGCAGGTTGGGCAATCGGATTGAGATAGCTGACGGCAGCAAACCTGCCGGCGGTCGCGGCATTCGTGCTGATCATCAGAAGATCCTTGCCCGGCGCATCTATGGTCGAGAGAGACAGGGAGCCGTCGGATTTGCGGACGAGACCCGCTACGATTTCATGGGCCGGCCAGGACAAATAGGCGCTGGCGGTAGGCACATCGTCCACAAGCCAGTTCACGCCATTGAAGCCGGCAGAGTTGATCATCCCGGCAATGCCGGACTTCAGCGTGTCCAGTTCCCTGCCGAGGGCGGCGCGATCCGCTCCAGGCTCCAGCGCGAGGTTCAAAAGCCTGTTTATTCCCGTCACGCTCTCGAGAACACCTTCGAGCGCGGTTACGGCCATGTCCGTTTGCAGCGCCCCGAAATCAAGTGACCGGTCGACGGCCTCCAGCATGCGCCGATCATCGGAGACCCGCTGCGCAACGGACCAAAAAGCCGCATTGTCCTTGGCCGAAGATATACGAAGCCCCGAGGACATTCTTTGCAGAAGTGTTGCGCGTTCTTCCTCCAGGCGTTCTTGTGCCCGCCCGATACCCGACTGGTGACGGGATGTTGGAACTGTCATGAAGTGGCACCCGTTTATTGATGTGCCACTACTATAATAATCCTCTTATTGTTCTGGTTCAGGAAACACTAAAATTGACACGATCTCGGCAAACGCAGCTTGCCGTCACGCAAGTGTCAACGCCCCTGTCACGTCGGGCATTTACAGGCGCAGGCCGGACGCATAAAAAGCAGCCGACTGAAACGGAACGGAATGCCATGCTGCGCCGCCTTTACGACTGGACCCTCTCCCTCGCGGCAAGGCCGTCGGCCGAAAAATGGCTCGCCGTCATCGCCTTCGTGGAGAGCTCCGTTTTCCTCGTTCCCGCCGATGTCCTGTTCCTGCCCATGGCCCTCGCTCGCCCCGAAAGGGCCTGGCGATATGCCTTCGTGGCCACGCTGGCATCGGTCCTCGGGGGGATTGCAGGCTGGTATCTCGGCTATTATGCCTTCGAGGCGCTGGCAAAGCCGGTCCTGGAATTCTATGGCAAGCTGGACGCCTTCGAGGCGCTGCGCACATCCGTCGACTATTCGACGATCCTCCTGCTGCTCGTGACATCGGGGCTCGCTCACCTGCCCCCCATCAAGGTGGTCACCATTCTCTCGGGGGTGGCCCATGTGAACCTTGCGCTGTTCATCGTGTCGGCAGTTCTGGCGCGCGGGGCGCGGTTCTATCTCATCGCGTGGCTGCTCCGGGTTTACGGTGAGCCGATCCGTGAGTTTATCGAGAAGCGCCTCGGTCTTCTTGCCGGCATCGGTGCCGGCGTTCTCATCCTGACTTTCGTGGCCTACAAGCTATTCGCGCATTGAGGGGAGAAGGCCATGGTATCGGCAAACACGGTGATCTCGGGCAAGCCCGGCTTTGCAACGGCGCTTCTGCTGGCGGCCGGCATGGCCGTCACGGTCGGATCGGCGCTCGGCTTCGAGCATATCGGCGGCTATATTCCCTGCGCTCTCTGCCTGCTGCAGCGACAACCCTATTATTACGGCATTCCGGTGGCCCTGCTTGCCGCACTCAACGCGGCCCTTGGCGGCCCCGCTTGGCTTACACGGCTGTTGATCGCCCTGGTCGGCGTCATGATGATCGTCGGTGCCGGCCTCGGGGTCTACCATTCGGGCGTGGAATGGCATTTCTGGGAAGGCCCCGCGACCTGTGCCACCAGTGCCAATGGCGTCACGCAGGACGCGGGCAATCTGCTCGATGACCTGAACAAGGTAAAGGGCCCATCCTGCACGGAGGCGTCGCTGCGGGTGCTCGGGCTGTCGTTTGCCGGATGGAACGTCATCGCAAGCCTGATCCTGGCGACCATCGCCTTTCGCGGCGTGGCGACGCGCCGCGCCTGATAGCGCGTCAGGGCTGCAGTTCGCTGTCCCAGTAGAGGTAATCCATCCAGCTTTCATGCAGGTAGTTGGGCGGGAAAAGCCGGCCGTTGTTATGGAGATCCTGCACCGAAGGCCGGTAGGGCTTTTGTGCAGGAAACATGCCCGCCTGCTTCGGAAGCTTGGACCCCTTCCGCAGATTGCAGGGGGAACAGGCGGTCACCACGTTTTCCCAGGTCGTCTGCCCCCCATGGGCCCGGGGCAATACGTGGTCGAAGGTCAGATCATCAGGAGATCCGCAATACTGACATTCGAACTTGTCCCGCAGGAAAACATTGAAGCGGGTGAAGGCGGGATTGCGAGTCGGCTGCACATAGGTCTTGAGGCACACCACGCTCGGCAGGCGCATGGAGAAGCTCGGAGACGACACCGAATGATCATATTCGGCGATGATGTTCACACGGTCGAGAAAAACCGCCTTGATCGCGTCCTGCCAGGACCATAGCGACAAGGGATAATAGCTCAGCGGCCTGTAGTCAGCATTCAGTACAAGTGCCGGCAAGGCCTGCGGCGAGACTGCAATCGTCAAGGTCATGCTCCTGATCGATTCTGCTTTCCAGGAACTTATACTAAGTCGCTTGTGACAGGCTTGTGAAGCCAAATATCCAGAAAAACACGGAATTCCCGCGAGACCAGTTGTCTCAGGGAAGTGTGTCGGCCGCGGGCGCGAGATGCCGCCCATAGAAGGCCCAGAAAAGTCTGGCGGCAACGGAGCGGTCTGGCGACCAGCGGCGAGCGATCGCGCTAACAAGTGCCGCGGCAGGGCGGTCGCCGATGCCCAGGGCACGTCCGACAGCGATGCGCAGGGCAAGGTCCCCGGACGGAAAAATGTCCGGATGCCCCGCATTGAAGAGCAGGTGCACTTCCGCGGTCCAGGGCCCGATGCCTTTCAGCGCGGTCAGCGCGGAGATGGCCTGATCCGCCGGCAGCCGCCCTACCGCCTCGAGATCAAGCTTGCCGTTCAGGATGGCCTCTGCGAGCTTCGACAGGCAATCCGCCTTGGCTGCGGTCAGGCCGAGACGCGGACCATGCCCTTTTGCGAGGGCAATGAAACGCACCGCATCCAGCGTTCCGGTTTCGTCAACGAGGCGCTGCCAGATAGCCTCCGCACTCCTGCGCGACACGAGTTGCGAAACGACGACGCTGGCGAGACCGGCAAAACCGGCCCGGCCCGGTCGCTCCGGCAAGGGGCCGGCAGCTTCGATAATGGGAATGAGAGCGGGGTCCCGCGCCGCCAGACGGTCAAGGGCAGCACCAAACGGGGGATCGAGAACGGGTTCGGCCACGACTGTCCTTTTCCCCTAGCCGGAAATCATGGCAGAAGGGACCATGCCCCAAACGCACCGTCAACCCGCCATTTTCCGCTTTGCTCCCAGCCCCAACGGCAGGCTTCATCTCGGCCATGCCCTGTCCGCGTTCCTGAACCACGACATGGCCCGTGCCGCGGAAGGCACTTTTCTCATCCGGATCGAAGACATCGACCGGACGCGCTGCACCCCCGAACTCGAGAGGGGCATTCTCGAGGATCTTGCATGGCTGGGGCTTTCTTCCGATCGCCCGATACGGCGTCAATCGGACCATCTCGAGGATTATCAGGCA
The DNA here is from genome assembly GCF_014197145.1 of Gellertiella hungarica. Lineage (GTDB taxonomy): Bacteria > Pseudomonadota > Alphaproteobacteria > Rhizobiales > Rhizobiaceae > Gellertiella > Gellertiella hungarica. Next base: position 24,885 of record NZ_JACIEZ010000004.1, read on the forward strand.
GCCTTGCAACGCCTTGCGGAGCTTGGCGTCACCTACCCGTCATTCATGACGAGGGGAGACGTGCGCAACCATGTAATGGCGGCGCAGGCAGAGGGCCTTGCATGGCCAAGAGACCCCGACGGAGCACCGCTCTACCCCGCGATCGACCGGCTTCGCGATGCGGCCGAACGCGAGGCCAGGCTCAAGCGCGGCGACCGCCATGCCATTCGTCTCGACGTGGGAAAGGCGATTGCCATGGCAGGCCCTGATCTGGACTGGCTGGAAACGGGTGAAGGCGTGCCTCGCCGCGTCGCGGCCAATCCCGCAGCCTGGGGAGACATCGTCTTGTCCCGGTCCGATGCCCCGGGCAGCTACGCCCTCTCGGTCGTCGTGGACGACGCCGCTCAAGGGGTCACTGATGTGGTCCGCGGCCAGGATCTTTACCATGCAACCGCCATCCAGCGTCTGCTGCAGGTCTTGCTGGGACTGCCGGAGCCCGTCTATCACCACCACAGGCTCGTCCTCGATGAAGAAGGCCGAAAGCTCTCAAAAAGCAGCAACTCGACTGCCCTCGCCGAACTGCGAACGCAGGGCCTTACACCTTCAGATATTCGCCGCCTGGTCTCTCTGTGACGGCGGAGGCGGCAGGGGCTCTCCCGTAACCCGTCGCAGCAGACGGTTCATCACCCGGTACTTGAGCATTGCTGCATTGATCTCCGCACCGATGATGAAGATGACGGCGGTCATGTAGAGAAAGACAAGGGCGATCATCAGCGACGCCAGGCCGGCATAGGTACGGGCATAGTTTGCGAAGGTGGTGATGTAGTAGGCAAAGACGATAGCCCCGATCGTCCAGGCAATTAGCGTCAGGGAAACGCCGGGAAGAACGTCCCGGAAGCGGCGGCGACCGGCAGGAAGCCAGAGATGGGCAATGGTTACGCCGACCGTCAGCACCAGAAGCGTGCCATAGACACGCCAGCTGGCCAGAACACCGAGCGGCTCCTTCATCCAGGGAAAACGTTGCTCCGCAAAGCCGAGCGCAACCGGAACCACCACAAGGAGAAGGCTGATGGCCGCGAGCGACAGGACGGCCGCGAGCACCCAGAAAAGGCTCGTGATACGGGTGATGTACCAACGCCGCGTTTCGGGGATGCGATAGGCTCGGTTCAGCGAAACCCGCACCGCCTCAACTCCGTTGGAGGCAAAATAGGCCGCCGCCAGCACCGAAATCGTCAGAAGGCCGCTGCGCGGAATGGTCAGAACCTGACGCACTTCGTCCGAGATCGGCTTGGCGATGCTGGGGGGCCAGGTATCGAAGATGAGATGCACGGCGGTCTCGGCAAAACGGTCAGCGCCCATGTAAGTGGCCAGGGTCGTGCCGAAAATCAGGAAGGGGAAAAGAGCAAGCAGCGTCGAGAGCGCGACATGGCTTGCCATTGCCCAACCGTCATCTTCGGAAAAATGATAGAGCGCATCATAGACGACGCGGTAAACAATGCGGATAAAGGTCGCCATTCCATCTCCGGTTCATTGACGGAAGGACAGACCAGCCCTCCTTCCGCGAAGCCGAATATGGGAAACCGCAAACCATTTGTACAGGAATCGCCATGGACGGCCGAAAAACGATCATCGTCACCGGAACTTCCAGCGGCATCGGCGCGTATTGTGCCCATGCGTTGAAGAAAGATGGATGGCGGGTATTCGCCACCGTGCGACGGGAAGAAGATCGCCGGGCTCTGGATGCGGATGGCATTGAGACCTTCCTGATGGATTATCGCGACCATGCCAGCATCGAGGCCATGGTTGCCGCGGTCCTCGCCAGATCAGGGGGTCGGATCGATGCGCTCTTCAACAATGGAGCCTACGGCCAGCCGGGCGCGGTGGAAGATCTGCCCGTCGAAGCCCTGCGGGAGCAGTTCGAGGTCAATCTGTTCGGATGGCATCATCTGACACGCCTCGTCATTCCCCACATGAGGCGCACCGGTGCCGGGAGAATTGTCCAGTGCTCGTCGATCCTGGGCCTGGTTCCCTATCGCTGGCGCGGTGCTTACACCGCTTCCAAGTTCGCGCTCGAAGGATTGAGCCTGACGCTCCGCATGGAACTCGACGGTAGCGGGATTTTCGTCAGCCTGATCGAGCCCGGACCGATTGCATCCCGTTTCACGGCCAATGCCCTCGCTCGGATCAAGGACAACATCGACCTCGAGAGTTCCGTACATGCTGCGGCCTATCGCCGCGAACTCGCCCGGCTGGACGGCACGGGACCTGTAAACCGCTACAAGCTCGGCCCGGAGGCCGTCTACAAAGTGCTGATCGAAGCCTTGACCTCCGCGAGACCGCGCCCTCATTATCTCGTCACCACCCCGGCCAAACGCGGCTATTTCCTGAAGAAGCTGATGCCCGCGGACCTGTTCTACAGGTTGCTGCGCCGGTTCGACTAAACGCCCTCGAAAGGTATACAGATCGCCATGTCCGGCTTTACCACCGTGCTCGCCCTCATCGTCATGGGCCTCGTCGCGCTCGTTCTTGTTCGTGGCCTCTTCAACATGATGAAGGGTGGCAACGCCAACCTGTCCAACAAGCTGATGCAGATGCGCGTGCTGCTGCAGGCGCTCGCCGTGGCGCTGATCATGCTGACCCTCTGGCTGACGGGCGGCGGGCGCTGATCGTTTGGCCCTGTTTGCGCCGGTCGCTGGCGCGCCGGAAAAAGCCGGCCTGACCGAGACGTGACAGGCTGAAACTGACGAACATCAAGATAGCCGCGACGTGTTGATGCGCGGTCGAAGAGACGAGAATGGTCAAGCTCAACAAGATCTACACCCGCACCGGAGACAACGGAACCACGGCCCTCGTCAGCGGACCGAGGCGCGTCAAGCATGACCTTCGCATCGAAGCCTACGGCACGGTCGACGAAACGAATTCGGCAATCGGCATCGCGCGCCTGCACACCCGCGGCATGGACCCTCTGGACGGCATGCTGGAGCGGATCCAGAACGATCTCTTCGATCTTGGGGCCGATCTTGCCACGCCGGATACCGGCGAAAAGCTCGAATGGGAACCGCTGCGGATCGTTCCGTCGCAGGTCAGCCGCGTCGAGGCCGACATCGATGAACTCAATGCCGAACTCGAGCCTTTGACGTCCTTCGTGCTTCCCGGCGGATCCGAAGCTGCAGCCCACCTTCACCTGGCCCGCACCATTGCACGGAGGGCAGAGAGGCTTGTGGTGGCCCTGTCCCGCGAAGAAACGGAGATCGTGGCACCGGAAGTGATCCAGTATCTCAACCGCCTGTCGGACTTCCTCTTCGTTGCGGCCCGCATGGCCAATGACCGGGGCCGCGCCGACGTGCTGTGGGTTCCCGGACAGAACAGGTAATTTCCCGGCACGCGCTTCGTGCCTCTTGCCAGCGCGGGAGCCCTCGCCCATCTTCGGAAACAGGCGCGGCAAAGCGACGCAGAAGGGCGATAGATGCTGATACCCCTCCATGACGCGAATGCGCTACGGCACATCAGGACACCCGTGGTCACGCGGCTGCTGATCCTTGCGAACATCGCCGTTTATCTGCTCATGCTGCCAGACGGCCTCGCGGCCCTGGCAGACAGGCTTGTGCTGCTGTTCGGGTTCATTCCGGCGCTGGTCACGCATGCCGCGGTTCTTCCTCCGGACCTGCAGCTGGTGCCGCCGGAAATAACCTTCGTGACCTACGCCTTCCTCCATGGCAGCATTTCGCACATCGGGATCAACATGATCTTCCTCTACATCTTCGGCGACAATGTCGAGGACGCCATGGGACATGGGAAGTTCCTGTTCTTCTATCTGGCCTGCGCTGCGGCTGGCGCGGGCCTGCATCTGATCCTGACGGGCCAGCCGGAAGCTCCCCTGATCGGGGCGTCCGGTGCGATTTCGGGCGTGGTGATAGCCTATGCCCTCCTGCATCCGCATGTAAGGCTTTGGGTGCTCGTCCTGTTTGGGATTCCTGTTCCGCTCCCGGCGTTCATTCCGCTGGTCTTCTGGATCGGCCAGCAGTTCTTCGAACTCGTGACAGGCCTGGGCGACAGCGTATCCTTTGCCGCACATGTGGGGGGAATCGTTGCGGGCGGGCTCCTGGTGCTGGTTCTGAGAAGGCCGGGGGTGCCGTTATTCGATCGCGATATCGCACGCAGCAGGGCGGCCGCGGACGAGCCTGTCCCCGTTCAGCCCTGGCGTCGCATTCAGAACGACAAGAAAGGCCCTTCCTCGGATGATTCCCCGCCTCCCGCAACCCGGTGGGGACGTTGACGGAACCGGCAGGGCGCTTTAAATCCGGACCGGAATTTTGCGGCCGACATGGGCAAGTGTGGCGTTTCGGAGGAAAAGCGCGGTTCCATGTCGCCAACCGACCATCAAAGACCGTGCCCTTTGGCGCATTTTTCCGCCGACAGAGTTTGAAGGAAGAACACCATGAAGATCCTCGTACCCGTGAAGCGCGTGGTTGATTACAACGTGAAGATCCGCGTGAAGCCGGATGGTTCGGGCGTTGAGCTCGCGAACGTCAAGATGTCGATGAACCCCTTCGACGAAATCTCGGTCGAGGAAGCGCTGCGTCTGAAGGAAGCCGGCAAGGCCGAGGAAGTGGTCGTCGTCTCCATCGGTCCGGCCAAGGCTGAAGAGACGCTCCGCACCGCGCTTGCCATGGGTGCCGACCGCGCCATCCTGGTGGAGACCGACGACACCGTCGAGCCGCTCGCTGTCGCCAAGATCCTCAAGGGCGTTGTCGAAGCTGAAAACCCCGGCCTCGTGATTGTCGGCAAGCAGGCGATCGACGACGACGCCAACCAGACCGGCCAGATGCTCGCCGCCCTCCTCGGCTGGGCCCAGGGCACCTTCGCTTCGAAGGTCGAGATCGGTGCAGACAAGGCAACCGTCACGCGCGAAGTCGACGGTGGTCTCCAGACCATCGATATCAAGCTGCCGGCCGTCGTCACCACCGACCTGCGCCTCAACGAGCCGCGCTATGCCTCTCTGCCGAACATCATGAAGGCGAAGAAGAAGCCGCTCGACAAGAAGACTCCCGCCGACTTCAACGTGTCGACCGCAGCCCGCCTCAAGGTTCTGAAGACCGAGGAGCCGGAAGGCCGCAAGGCTGGCGTCAAGGTCAAGTCTGTCGCCGAGCTGGTTGAAAAGCTCAAGACCGAAGCCGGCGTCCTCTAAGTTTCAAGGATAGGAGAAATTCAAATGGCTATCCTGCTTCTCGCAGAACACGACAACACCACCGTTTCCGACCAGACCGCCAAGGCGCTTTCCGCTGCACAGAAGATCGGCGGCGACATCCACGTCCTGGTGGCCGGCAAGGGTGCATCTGCCGCCGCTTCGGCTGCCGCCAAGCTCTCCGGCGTCTCCAAGGTGCTGCTCGCCGAAAGCGACGACCTTGCAAACAACCTGGCAGAACCGCTTGCTGCTCTGATCGTTTCTCTCGCCGGCTCCTATGACACGATCATCGCAGCCGCGACCTCGGTCGCCAAGAACGTGATGCCGCGCGTTGCCGCCCTGCTCGACGTCATGCAGGTCTCGGAAATCACCGAAGTTGTCTCTGCAGACACCTTCAAGCGTCCGATCTATGCAGGCAACGCGATCCAGACCGTCCAGTCCACCGACGCCAAGAAGGTGATCACGGTGCGGACGGCCTCCTTCGCTTCTGCCGGTGAAGGCGGTTCGGCTGCTGTCGAGAGCATTTCGGCCGCCGGCAACCCGGGTGTTTCCAGCCACGTTGCCGACGCCCTGTCGTCTTCCGACCGCCCGGAACTGACCTCGGCCAAGATCATCGTGTCCGGCGGCCGTGCCGTCGGTTCGGCCGAGAAGTTCAAGGAAGTCATCCTTCCGGTCGCCGACAAGCTCGGTGCCGCCGTCGGCGCCTCGCGCGCGGCGGTCGATGCAGGCTACGCTCCGAACGACTGGCAGGTCGGCCAGACCGGCAAGGTGGTCGCCCCGCAGCTTTACATCGCCTGCGGCATCTCCGGTGCGATCCAGCATCTCGCCGGGATGAAGGACTCCAAGGTCATCGTTGCCATCAACAAGGACGAGGAAGCCCCGATCTTCCAGGTGGCCGACTACGGTCTCGTCGCCGACATCTTCGAAGCTCTGCCGGAGCTCGAAAAGGCTCTGTGAGCCAGTCCTTAACCGCACGCCTCTTCTGCGAAAGATGGGGCTGGTCAATCGACGTACAGCAGACTATCACTCTTGCCGGGTTCTGAAGGAGCCCGGCAAATTTCTGGTCCGGTGCAGGCAGTTCCTGCCCTCAGGAGGTCGACATGATCAAGAACATCGGCATCATCGGCGCAGGTCAGATGGGCTGCGGCATTGCCCATGTCTCTGCGGTAGCAGGCTACAAGGTGCACATCTATGATGTTGCCAAGGAGCGGATCGAACCTGCACTCGCCACGATCAACGGCAATCTTGCCCGCCAAGTCTCTTCCGGCAAGATGTCCGACGACGCGCGCAATCAGGCCCTGTCGCGGATCACCGCATCTGCCGACGTCAACGACCTCGCCAATGCGGATCTCGTCATAGAGGCGGCAACCGAAGACGAATCCGTCAAGCGCAAGATCTACGCGCAGGTCTGTCCCGTGCTGAAGCCCGAGGCGATCCTGGCCACGAACACCTCCTCGCTTTCGATCACCCGTCTCGCCTCCTCGACCGATCGCGCCGAACGTTTCATGGGCATCCACTTCATGAACCCCGTGCCGGTGATGAAGCTCGTGGAACTGGTCCGCGGCATCGCAACCGACGAGGAAACGTTCCAGGCCGCTCGGGAATTCGTCAACACGCTCGACAAGACCACCACTGTCGCGGAAGATTTCCCCGCCTTCATCGTCAACCGCATTCTGCTGCCGATGATCAACGAGGCAATCTACACGCTCTATGAAGGTGTGGGCACGGTCGAGGCCATCGATACCGCCATGCGGCTTGGCGCGAACCATCCGATGGGCCCGTTGCAGCTCGCCGATTTCATCGGTCTGGACACCTGCCTGTCGATCATGCAGGTGCTGCATGACGGGCTGGCCGACAGCAAGTATCGGCCCTGTCCGCTGCTCGTGAAATATGTCGAGGCAGGCTGGCTTGGCCGCAAGTCGGGTCGCGGCTTCTACGATTACCGCGGCGAACACCCGGTCCCCACTCGCTGATCGGTGGGGAGCCTCAGCTCCCCGCAGCCTCGATCAGCGCGCGCGCTTCCGGCCCATCCCATGCGGCAGGGCCATTCATCGAGCCGAGAACGCAACCCTTTTCGTCGATCAGGAGGCTGACCGGCAGTCCGAGGGCGAGGCCTTCCTTCTTCAGCGCATTGAAAATTCCCATCGAACTGTCCCGATAGGACTTCAGATGCTTGATTCCGGTTTCGGTGAGAAAGGCCTTCGGCTTCTCGTCGGATCCCGTGTCGATATTGACGGCGACGACCTCGAAGGCATTGCCACCGGCGAGGTTCTCCAGCCGATCGAGCGCCGGCATCTCCTCGCGGCACGGAAAGCACCAGGTGGCCCAAAGATTGAGCAAGACCGTCTTTCCTGCAAAGTCCTTGAGGGTGAGGTCCTTTCCATCGGGACTCTTGAAGCCTACGCCATCCAGCAGGCGGGGCGGATCGAGCGGTGTCATCGCAGCCACCGCTCCTTTGGCGGCGGCAGCAAAGGCCGCCTTGCGCGCCGGAGGTATCTGGCATTGCGAAGCGGAGGCAACCGTACCGCCGGACGCCTGACCGGCATTGCCAGACCCGGCCCCATTCACGTATACCGCTGCCACACCGGCAAGGCCGCCCGCAACAAGGGCAGCCGCGATCAAGAGGACGGGGGGAAGGCCGAGAGGCTTCTTCACTGTCATTTCAGTCTCCAGGATGGTAGCGCATGGCAAACGGCACTTCCGACACTCAAGCTTCCAATCAGATGTGGGGCGGGCGCTTCGCGTCCGGACCGGATGCCATCATGGAGGAGATAAATGCCTCCATCGACTTCGACAAGAAGCTGTATGCCGAAGATATCCGCGGCTCGATAGCGCATGCGACGATGCTGGCAAAGCAGGGCATCATCACCGAGAGCGACCGGGACGCGATCGTCTCAGGCTTGAACACCATTCGCGGCGAAATCGAAAGTGGCAACTTCGCCTTCTCACGGAAGCTTGAAGACATCCACATGAACATCGAGGCCCGGCTTGCAACGCTGATCGGTCCGGCGGCGGGGCGTCTGCACACCGCGCGCTCGCGCAACGACCAGGTTGCCCTGGACTTCCGCCTCTGGGTCAAGGCTGAACTCCAGCGCACGGATGCGGCTCTCACCAAGCTGATCGCCGCCTTCCTCGACCGGGCGGAAGAGCATGCCGACACCGTCATGCCCGGCTTCACGCACCTGCAGACCGCCCAGCCGGTTACCTTTGGCCACCACTGCATGGCCTATGTGGAAATGTTCGGAAGGGACCGCGCCCGCGTGCGCCACGCCATCGAGCATCTCGACGAAAGCCCGATCGGCGCGGCAGCCCTGGCAGGCACGCCCTACCCGATCGACCGGCACATGACCGCGTCGGCTCTCGGCTTCCGTGAGCCGACACGCAACTCCATCGATACCGTTTCGGACCGTGACTTCGCGCTCGAATTCCTGTCGGTCGCCGCCATAACTGCAATGCATCTTTCCCGGTTGGCGGAAGAGATCGTCATCTGGACCACGCCGCAATTCGGCTTCGTTCGCCTTTCCGACGCCTTTTCGACCGGCTCCTCCATCATGCCGCAGAAGAAGAATCCCGACGCCGCCGAGCTGGTGCGGGCAAAGACCGGTCGCATCAACGGGTCTCTGATCGCCTTGCTGACGGTTATGAAGGGCCTGCCGCTGGCCTATTCGAAGGATATGCAGGAAGACAAGGAACAGGTCTTCGACGCGGCGGAGAGCCTGGAGCTCGCGCTTGCGGCCATGACCGGAATGGTGCGCGACATGACCGTGCGCACGGACCGCATGAAGGAAGCCGCAGGTTCCGGCTTCTCGACTGCGACCGACCTTGCCGACTGGCTCGTGCGCGAAGCGGGGCTTCCCTTCCGTGAAGCCCACCATGTCACCGGACGCGCGGTCGCTGCTGCCGAGGCCAGGGGTTGCACGCTTTCCGAACTCGCACTGGATGACCTGAAGGCGATCAACCCCGCCATCAACGATGGCGTGTATTCCGTTTTGACCGTCGAGGCCTCGGTGGCGTCGCGGAAGAGCTATGGCGGAACGGCACCGGCCGAAGTTCGCCGGCAGATTGCCTATTGGCGCGAACGGGTCTGAAACAGGGCGGGCCCATGTAATACACTTTGCTCCCGGGCCCGATTTCCATTAGAAACACCAGCCTGAAGACTGCCGGGAGACGGCGGTTGCGACTGTTCCCATCGTCTGCACGAGGATCCCGATGCTGAAAAAGACCGTGAAGCTCGCTCCGCTTCTTGCACTCCTTGCGGCATCGCTCGCGCTATCGTCTTGCGGCCGCAAGGGCGATCTGGATCCGCCGAGCGTTGCCGCACAAGCTGACACGAAGTACGGAAAACAGGGGGCAACGCAGCCCGCCCAGCCTGACAAGCCCTTCGTTCTCGATCCGCTCCTCTAATCGCCAAACCAGGTGACTGCTCCGTGAACCACTTCGACTATCGCGACGGCGTACTCTATGCGGAAGACGTTCCGGTCACCGATATCGCCGATCAGGTCGGTACGCCCTTCTACTGCTACTCGACGGCCACGCTGGAACGGCATTACAAGGTCTTTACCTCTGCCTTCGGCGATGTAGACGCCCTCACCTGCTATGCGATGAAGGCGAACTCCAACCAGGCCGTGCTGAAGACGCTGGCCCGGCTGGGCGCGGGCGTCGATGTGGTCTCCGAAGGTGAGTTGCGCCGCGCCCTTGCCGCCGGCTTCCCGGCCGAGAAGATCATGTTCTCCGGCGTGGGCAAGACTGTTGCCGAAATGGACCTTGCACTTGTTGCCGGGATCTATTGCTTCAACGTGGAATCCGAGCCTGAACTCGAGGTTCTCAACCGTCGTGCCATGCTGCTCGGGAAGAAGGCACCGGTTTCCTTCCGCATCAATCCGGATGTCGATGCGCGCACCCACGCGAAGATCTCGACCGGCAAGAAGGAAAACAAGTTCGGCATTTCGTGGGAACGGGCGCGTGCGGTCTATTCCCATGCTGCAACGCTCCCGGGCATCCAGGTCACCGGTATCGACATGCATATCGGAAGCCAGATAACCGAGCTGCAGCCCTTCGACGACGCGTTCCGTCTTCTGCGGGAACTGGTCGACGTGCTGCGATCCGACGGACACACCATCGAGCATGTGGATATCGGGGGCGGCCTGGGTATTCCATACCGTGAAGACAACAATCCGCCGCCGCTGCCCGACGCCTATGCCACCACCGTGAAGAACCAGCTGAAGGATCTTGGCTGCAAGATCGTCACGGAACCGGGCCGCCTGATCGTCGGCAACGCGGGCATTCTGGTGACAGAGGTCATCTATGTGAAGGACGGCGGCGAAAAGACGTTCGTCATCGTCGACGCGGCCATGAACGACCTCATCCGCCCCACGCTCTACGAAGCCTATCATGAGGTCCGCCCCGTGATCGTCACCGCGGCAAACGCGCCGCGGATCAAGGCAGATATCGTTGGCCCCGTCTGCGAGACCGGCGACTATCTGGCGCTCGACCGGGAAATGGCGATGCCGAAGACCGGCGATCTGCTGGCGGTCGGTTCCGCCGGCGCGTACGGCGCGGTTCAGTCCGGCACATACAACACCCGCCGGCTGATACCGGAAGTGCTTGTCAGCGATGACCGCTTCCACGTCATTCGCAATCGCCCCTCCTACGAAGACATCATCGGCCTCGATTCGGTTCCGGACTGGCTCGCGTAAAAACTTTTGCCAATTCCTCCTGGCTGCCACAAAGAGTGCTATCTTCCTTCAAGACTCCGGGTCGAATCTGATCCGGTGAGGAAAGCAAGGGACAGGGCATGACGGAAGGCAGGGACCCGCAGCTGGAAAAGGCCGTATCCCGCAGGATTGCGATGGCGCGCCTGCGTGCACGGCTTGCCCTGCTTGCCGAAAGATCCCTGCCCCATCTCATCGCTCCGCTCTGCGTGCTGTCGCTTTTTCTGTCTGCGGCCTGGTTCGGTTTTTTCAGAAGCTTGCCTGACTGGCCAAGACTGGCTGTGGCAATCCTGCTGGTTTTCTCCTTCCTTGCCAGCCTTCTCCCGCTGGTCCGGCTGCGCTGGCCGGATCTTGCCGAGGTGGACGGGCGGCTGGAGGCCGTGAACCGGCTCCCGCATCAGGCTATCCGGGTTCAACAAGACCGACCCGTTTCCGATACCCCGTTCGCACGAGCGCTGTGGGAGCGCCACCGGGCCCGGATGGCGGAGAAGATAGGTCCCCTGGAGAGCGGACTTCCTCGCCCCGACATCAGCCGGTTCGACAGCCATGGTTTGCGCGCTGTTCCTGCACTGGTCTTCGCAATTGCCGCAGCCTACTCCCTCTCCGGTCAGTCGGGGCGGGTTGCCGATGCATTCGTCTTCAGGGCGCCCGAAGTGAACGAGGCAGGGTTGCGCGTGGATGTGTGGGTCACCCCCCCATCCTATACGAACAAGCCGGCCATGACCCTGGCCGCTGACAAAGGTCCGGTTCCGGTCCCGCGCTTTTCGCAACTCAGCGTACGCGCCAGCGGCGAAGCCACCGATGGCGCGGTCACGTACAGGCCGGCGGGAAGCGAACGAACGGTCCCGCTGAGCCCGGAGAAGCCCGCGTCCGGCCCCAAGGGATCGCCCGCCGAGGGCAGTGTGTTCAAGCTGAAGCTTGAAACCGACGGAGAACTGGAGGCGTTCGGACAGGCGTTCTCCATCCGCCTCATCCCTGACGAACCGCCCCGCATTGCCTTCGACGGCAAACCGAGACGGACGGTGACAGGGGCGCTGGAAATCCGGTTCAAGGCTCACGATGACTATGGCATAGAACGTGCGCGGGTCGATATCGTGCCCCTGGAGCAACCACCGCAAGCACGTCCGCTCTTTCCGCTCCCGGAATTCCCTCTCGACCTTCCCGCCCGGAAGGCGGGAGACATCAAGGGCATTGGCAGCCGAAACCTCACGGAACATCCCCTTGCAGGACAGCGGGTTCGCGTAACCCTGCTTGCAGAAGATGCCGCGGGGCAGACGGGACGCTCCGATCCCATCGACATGGTAATGCCCGCGCGCGGCTTCTCCGATCCGCTTGCGGCGGCAATTGCCGAACAGCGGCAGATTTTCTCTCTCGACACGAGACAGATACAGCGTGCCATCGAATACAATGATGCAGCGGCACTTCGCGCCGACGAGACCATTTCCAATCTATCCCATTTCCTCTTGCTGAAATCGGCTCGAGGGCGCATGGCGCTGGCGCGCGACGAAGCATCCTTGAAGGATGCTGCCGATTATCTCTGGGAAATTGCTCTTGGCATCGACGGCGGGGATCTGCCGATGGCCGAGCGCGCGGTGCGGGACGCCCAGAAGGCACTGGCCGACGCGCTGAAGCGGAACGCGCCGGACAGCGAGATCCAGGCCCTGATGGACAATCTCCGCAAGGCCATGAAGGACTACATGCAGGCCCTGGCCAAGAGAATGGAGCAACAGCCGCAGGGGGCGTCTCCCAAGGGCGATGCGCGCAACGTGATCCGCCAGCAGGATCTGGAGAAGATGCTCAACCAGCTGGAGAACATGGCACGATCAGGAAACAAGGACGCCGCGCAACAGCTTCTTTCCGAAATGCAGAGGCTGATGAACAACCTGCAGGCCGGCAACGGCCAGCGCCAGCCTTCGGAGGCAGAAAGCAGGGCGCGCGAGCAGGTCGACAAGCTTGGAAAGATCCTCAGGGATCAGCAGAAGCTGATGGAGGACACCTACAAGCTCAACCAGGAACTTCAGCAGCAGCAATGGCAGACCGATCCCGGCATGCCGGGTGAAGACGAACCTCTTGATCCCGGCAGCGAAGAGCAGGCGACAGACCCGGGCGCGATGACAAGGAAGCAGCAGCAGGACATGCAGGCGCTTCAGGAAAGGCAGCAGCAACTTGAGCAGCAGCTGAAGGAGCTGGGAGAGGGCCTTAAAGGCCTTGGCATGAAGCCCAACAAGGGCCTTGGCGATGCCGGGAAGGAGATGGAAGGCGCTGGAAAGGCATTGGGACGCGGTGAAGGCCAACCGGCTTTCGAAGGTCAGGGGCGTGCACTCGAGGCGCTGCGTAAGGGCGCGAAGGAAATGATGCAATCCATGGCTGGCCAGGGCCAGGGCGAGGGTCAGGGCATGGGGCAATCCGGGCAGGGACAGGCCGGAGGTCAGGACCCGCTGGGGCGGTCGACCGGTCGTGACGGCATGGGAGATTATGGCGGCGACAAGCTGCCGGACACCACCGATGTCCAGCGGGCTCGTGACATCCTGGATGCGATTCGCCGCAAGCTGGGAGAGGGCGGCATGTCACCCACGGGCCGCCAATACCTGGAACGGCTGCTCAATCTCGACTGAGTAGCGGCCCTTCAGGCCGCGAGCGCCAGGGCCACCGCTTTGCGGATATCCGGCAGTGCAAAGGGCTTCGGCACGACATCGACGATTTTCTCCATGAGATCGTCGGCGCGCTCCCGTTGTTCGGCATATCCCGTCATCAGCAGGATCTTCATCCCGGGGAATGCGTCCGCCGCGCGGTGGGCCAGCTCAATCCCGTCCATCACCGGCATGCGGATATCCGACAGCAAGAGGTCGAAGCCCCCTTCCTGGAGCATCTCGAGACCTTCGGCGCCGTCGGCAGCCTCATGGGTTTCGTGACCATCCATGCGCAAGGCGCGCGCCACGAAACGGCGAAGCGAATCTTCATCTTCCGTGATCAGGATCCGGGCCATTTGCGGTCACTCCATGCTGGTGTTCGATAAAACCTTCATGACCGCTTTTTTCTTTTCGGGGCGTAAACGGCCTTGGTTAACCAAATGGATGGTTAACAAGACTCTTCAAATTGAAGCCATTTTTCCCACTCTGCCTTGGCCTCAGGCGTCGCCTGTGACGACGCCCACGAAAGGCAGCTCCCTAAACGCATAGGCCACGTCCATTCCGTAGCCGACCACGAAGTAGTCGGGGCATTCGAAACCTACATAGTCCGCCTCGAGCTCTTCCTTGCGCTTCACGCTCTTGTCCAGAAGAACGGCGATGGTGACATTGCGGGCCCCGCGGGAATACAGCAGTTCCTTTGCGAAAAGCAGGGTGCGGCCGGATTCCAGGATGTCGTCGATCAGCAGCACGTCCCGGCCGCTGACGTCGCTATCGATATCCTTGACGATGCGCACGCCCTTCGATTCGGTCCCCGCCCCGTAGCTGGAGAGCGTGATGAACTCCACTTCCGGAGCAAGCCCGGTATGGTGCAGCGCGCGTATCAGATCGGCAGCAAAGATGAAGGAGCCCTTGAGGATGGCGATGACGAGCAGGTCCTTGACCGGACCGGAGGCGATCTGTTCGGCCATCTGATTGTTGCGCTCGGCAATCTGCTCGGCGGTGAAAAGGGGTTCGATGTTCTTTCCACGGACGACGGGCATGGTTTTCTCCTCAGCGGGGATCTCGACAGACCCCGCGATATCAAATGATACCACCGGGAGACAGTCTATTGTGCGAGCGAAACCTTAACCTCGGGCGCTTTTCCACCGGCTTGCGGCAATTTTGCCTGAAAGCCGCGGCTCTCGCCCTGGTGGATCGCGCCGATGCGGGTGCGAAACAGGGTGGACGATACGAGCTGTCCGCCGGAATAGATGTCGGCCCGCAGCCTCGGCGCATTCAACGTAGCCTCGCCGTGGTTCTCGATGACGCCCGAGACCACAAGAACCGGCAGCCCGTTCACCGTTTTCGAAAGCGCCGTGACATGGGTTACATCCGCCACGACAGGGGCGGTGCCGCTTCCCGATGCCATCGCTATCGCAGAAACCCCTCCCGCCAGTGCAAAGACGATCAGGAAAACCAGAGCCACAAGCGCGGAGAACATGTTGTCCGACAAGCGCCGGAGCCATTTTTCCCCGGCCGCCAGATCGAAGCTCCTCTCCGGCTCGGCAATCTGAAAAGGGTGCACCGCATGGCGAGGGATCGAAGGCCCGGTCTTTCTTCCGTTGTCGTTGCCGGGCGAAGCCGCCGCATGGGACGCAGCAGATCTGGGCCGGATCGTCCTGGGCTCTGCGATGACCGTGAAATCGGCATCCTCGATCTCGCCGCCATGGGAAAAGCGGTTGAGCGAAGCGGATGGCCGCGTGCGTTCCGGCGGCAGAAGGTCATAGGTCTGGGCGGCGCGAGAACGGGGGCGGTAGGAGCTCATCGGCAGGGCCTCTGTCGTCGGGTGACTGCTCTTCGCCCCTCAGCCGGCTTGCCGGGCATTGAAACGAATCCCGCCCAGTCGTAAAGATTAATGGTTAACGCATCGCAAATGGAGGCGCAGGCGCGCCATTCTTCGGTGCCTTTCATGATTTATTAACGCATCTTGTTAAGAAATGAATGATCCGGAAATCCGTTTCGTCCGCACATCTAGAGACTGGGCACGCCCTTGATTCACTTTGAAAATGTCGGTCTGCGATATGGCATGGGCCCGGAAATCCTGAGGGACCTGACCTTCGACATCCCGAAGCGATCCTTCCAGTTTCTCACCGGTCCCTCGGGCGCGGGAAAGACGACCTTGCTCCGCCTTCTTTTCATGTCGCTGAAGCCGACCCGCGGATTGATTCGCACCTTCGGCCGGGACGTGAACACGATCCCCCCGGGGGAATTGCCGATGCTGCGGCGGCGGATCGGCATCGTGTTTCAGGACTTCCGCCTGCTGGATCACCTCACCACCTACGAGAACGTGGCCCTGCCGTTGCGTGTCCGCGGCAAGGACGAGATTACCTACAAGACCGACGTGCTCGAACTCCTCAAATGGGTTGGGCTCGGCGACCGGATCAACGTCCTGCCTCCCGTCCTGTCCGGCGGGGAAAAGCAGCGCGCTGCCATCGCACGGGCGTTGATCGACCGGCCCGAGGTCTTGCTCGCCGACGAGCCGACGGGGAACGTCGATCCGCCGATGGCGAGACGGCTTCTCAATCTTTTTCTCGAGCTGAACCGGCTTGGCACGGCTGTCGTGATCGCCACGCATGACCTGGGCCTGATGGACCAGGTTGAGGCGCGACGGATGATCCTGACCGGGGGGCACCTCGACATCTATGAGTGAGCCTCCCAGAAACCCCCGTTCGGCAGAAGGCGGAACGCCCCCCCGGCGGCCGGAAATGCGCGTGCGGCCGATGGGCCCCATCGTCCCCCCCACCAACATCCAGAGCAACGCGCTCGCAGTCGTGATCGCGATCATGGCCTTCCTGGCCTGCCTCACGCTCGGCGGTGTCAGCATGGTGCGGGCCACGGCGGCCAGCTGGCAAAGCCAGATCTCCCGCGAAATCACGATCCAGATCAAGCCGGACGACAAGCTGGACATGAACGCTGCTCTGACGAAGGCACGGGACATAGCCCTGAGCTTTGTCGGCACGCGTGACGGACAGATCATGGACGACGCGGCAACATCCCGCCTTCTGGAACCTTGGCTTGGACCGAACCTGAACCTCGACGAATTGCCGGTACCGCGGCTGGTCGTGATCACCATCGATGAGCAGAACCCGCCCGATTTCGAGGCCATGCGAGCCATGCTGAAGGACGAGATTCCGCAGGCTTCGCTCGACGACCACCGGACCTGGGTGGACCGCCTGGTTTCCATGGCCCACACGACCGTTCTGATCGGCCTGTCGATCATGACCCTGGTCTTCAGTGCGATGATTCTCACGGTCATCTTTGCGACACGGGGCGCACTTGCAGGAAACCGCCATATTGTGGAAGTCCTGCACTTCGTGGGGGCAGAGGCCTCCTTCGTCGGAAGAGAGTTCCAGAAGCACTTCCTGAAGATCAGCCTGAAGGGCTCTGCCGCGGGCAGCCTCCTTGCTGCGGGACTTTTCGCCGGGCTGGGCTTCTGGCAAAGCCGCTCCCTTGCCACTCCCCAGAGCGATCAGGCAGCCGCCCTCTTTGGCACATTCTCGGTCGGCTATGGCGGCTATCTGGGCATCTTTGCCACCATGCTGATCATCGCCCTGCTGACGACCATTACGGCGCGACTCACCGTGATGCGCACCATCCACGAGATCGATCAGATACGCTCCGATCCAGCCAGAACCGATATCTTGCCTGATTGACGGGTTGCCATGAAAGCGCCCGGAGCCTGCGATAGAACCAGAAATGATCGTCTGAGGCCGGGCTACTCCGGAGGGCGACAGAATGAACGTGATTCTGACTGCACGGATGACTGAGAAGAAGCGCGACGAGGCTGATGCCGGTATCGGCGCTGCGCCCGATGGGCGTGCGGCGGGCGATGACGCGCGCCCGGCGACGCCGCGGCCTCATCGCAGCCCTGTGCGCCGTTTTCTCCGCTGGGCCGGTCTTGCAAGCGTCATATCGGGAGCAATCTTCTTCGCAGGGTTCCTCTACTTCGCCGATCTCGTAACCTCGCTGGCCACACCGACCGAAATCAAGGCTGACGCCATTGTGGTGCTGACGGGCGGATCGCAGCGACTCAACCAGGCGCTCGATCTGCTCTCCCGCGGAGCCGGGGAACGGCTGCTGATTTCGGGGGTTCACCGGGCCACGACGCCGGGCCAGATCCGGCGCATGACTCAAAGCCCGAACAGCATTTTCCGCTGCTGCGTCGATATCGGTTACGAGGCAAAGGACACGATCGGGAATGCGGCGGAAGCCGTCGACTGGATCCGGGCTCATGGGTATCGCCGCGTTCTGGTTGTCACCAACAACTACCACATGCCGCGAAGCCTGATAGAGCTGCGGCGCGCGGATCCGGAAACAGACTTCATCCCCTACCCCGTCGTCAACTCCAATCTCAAGACGCGGAACTGGTTTGCAGACCCGCAGACACTGCGCGTCATGCTGAGCGAATACCTGAAGATTCTTGCGACCGGCATCCGGGGCATGACCGGGATTGCCGGAGCGAGGGATGACGTCGCGCGCAGAGAGCCGACGAAACAGGGCTGAAAAAGCGGAATGCGGTGACCGCAATCTTTTTATCCCCCGGATAATCGTGTAGCACCACGCAAAAGCCTTAGCGGGAAATTGCGCTCCATGACTGTCCTACGCTCGATTCTTTTCAACGCTATATTCTACGTCAATCTCATCGTGCAGATGATCATCTTCACGCCTTTCTATTTCCTCCTGCCGCGGAAGGTCGCCTACGGAATCCCCAAGTTCTGGGCGCGCTCCAACAATTGGCTCATGGGGCTGATTGCGGGGACGACATTCGAGGTGGAAGGCGCGGAAAACATACCCAAGGGGGGCTACATCTTCGCCCCCAAGCATCAGTCCTTCTGGGATGTGTTCGGGCTCCTGCCGTGGCTCGACGATCCGGTTTACATCCTCAAGCGGGAACTGACCTGGATCCCGCTGTTTGGCTGGTATGTGATGAAGCAGAAGATGATACCGGTGAATCGCGGGGCGAAGGGCAGGGTCATGCTCGACGTGATGCGGCGCGCGACCGAGGAAATGGAAGCCGGCAGACAACTCATCATTTATCCGGAAGGGACCCGCAGAGCGCCGGGCGCAGCGCCGGATTACAAATACGGCATTGCCCGTATCTATCGTGACCTCAAGGTTCCGGTCGTACCTGTCGTCATGCATCCGGGATTGTTCTGGCCCCGCCGCAAGTTCATGCGCTATCCCGGCCATTTCAAGGTGCAGATCCTCCCGCCCATCCAGCCCGGCCTCGATCCGGACCTGTTCCACCAGACGCTCATCGATCGCATGGAGGCTGCAAGCGACCAGCTACTCATCGAAACCGTCAGGAACAATCCGCAGGTCCCCCTGCCGCCTACGGCAGAGAACCGGCTTCAGGAGCTCGGCGCAGAGCTCTGAGAAAGGCGCCGAACGCGGTTCCCCACCTCTTCCAGCCAGTGGTCCCTGATGCCCATCTCTTGGAGATGCTGCAGCGTGTTGAAGACATAGGCGTCGTTGGGTCCCGACTGACCGCTTGCGGTTGCGACCACCTGCGCCGCATGCTCCGCGTCCAGGCCCCCCGCATACTGAACGTGCGTCCGGTCGATGACATAGGTCAGGGCCATCACCTGTCGTCCATCGGTGAGGCGGATCGGAAGGCGCCGCTCCAGATAGACATGCGTGACCAGCTCCCGCCTGCGCAGATAATCGACCACCGCGTCTTCGTGTTCGGGAAGCGTCCGGAAGGCCATGCCGAGGCATGAGCCTCCCCGGTCGAGACCGAGAACCAGACCAGGTCGCTCCTGCGTCCCGCGATGAACCCAGGAACGGACGCAGAGTGATCGCCGGTAGCCATGGATTCGCGCATGCGCGCTTTCCACGTATTCGAAGCCCGGGTTCCACATCAGTGACCCATAACCGAACACCCAGAAATCCGTGATCCCATCCATCCGCCGTCCACCCTCGGTACCCGCAGTCCAATTTGCCGCCGACACGCATTTTTGCCACGGATGACGGACAAACCACCCGAAACGGGGATTCGCCGCACGATTCGCCAATGCCTGGTGATTGCGTGTCGCTTCGATGCCTGCGCCATGCTCTAGTACATATCTGGCAAAAGTGCGTAAGGCTTTTCGCAGCACAGGACGAAAAAGGTCATTGCGGAACGGCGCAGGCCGCACGGCAAAACGAGACGGGAGAATTCAATGACGGGAACCGGAACGACGGCGTCCAGGCGGATCAGAAATCTTGCGGTCGCAGTGGTCGGTTTCACGGCCCTTTATAGCGGCGCGTGGTATTATGGCGCGCACGAAATCCGCTCTCGTCTGCAGCAATTCATGGTGGAACGGCAGGCAGCCGGTCTTACCATCGAGTGCGGCAACATGGAGGTGAAGGGTTTTCCCTTCCGGTTCGAGATCTTCTGCACCAATCCGGGTATTGCCGATCTCAATCACGGCGGCAGCGCGGATGCAGCTGCGCTCCGAACAGCGGCCCAGGTTTATCAACCCTTCCATGTGGTATGGGAAATGGACGGTCCGCTGGATGCAACGCTCGCTACAGGCGAGAAACTCAGCATGAACTGGTCTTCGCTACAGTCCAGTCTCCAGCTGAAATTGGGAGGGCTCGAGCGCTCCTCCGTCGCGGCAGAGGGGTTTGCCCTTCGCTTCCCGTCAGGCAGTGCCGACGAGGCAAGCGCGCTCGACATGAAGGCAGAACATGCCGAATCCCATGTTCGTCAAAACAACGAGGATCTGGATGCGGCCTTTCTGGCCCGGAAGATCGCCCTGAAGCTCCCGGGGACTGGCGCTCCCGTTGCCCTGCCCGTTTTTGACGCCAGTGTCGATGCCACGCTGGGCGGGAAGGCAGGTCTCCTCGACGGCCGCATAAAGGGGCCCGGGCTCCTGCGCCCGGCAACGGGCGAAATAAGGCGGGCTGTCGCGGATTTTGGCGAAGGCAGGGTGACGACTGTCTCCGGCCCCCTGTCTATCGATGAGGAGGGTTTGATATCGGGCAAGCTCTCCCTTGAGGCCGAGCAGTTCGAGAAGTGGGAACCCTTGCTGACGGCTGCGCTGCCGGATGCCGCGGACAACATCCGCACCGCCATGGGCGCTTTGAAGGCCATGGCCGACTCAAAAGGAACGGTGCGCGTCAATCTGGTCCTGGACAAGGGCCAGGTCCTGCTCGGCTTCATTCCGACGGGCATTGTTCTGCCGCCGCTGTGACGCCCTATTTCGGATCGAGGGCGTGGCGGCCGAAATCGGGCGCGTCCACGTCCTGACCAGCCTGGACGATGGAGCGGCGGATTGCACGGGTTCGCGTGAAAAGCTCGAACAGCTTGTCGCCCTCGCCCCAGCGGATTGCCCTCTGCAGGTAGGCCAGGTCCTCGGAGAAGCGGGCAAGCATTTCCAGTATGGCGTCCTTGTTGTGCAGACAGACGTCGCGCCACATGGTCGGGTCCGAGGCTGCGAGACGCGTGAAATCGCGGAAACCGGAAGCGGAGTACTTGATCACTTCCGACTCGGTCACGGTCTCAAGATCATCCGCCGTACCGACGATGTTATAGGCGATGATGTGCGGCAGGTGAGATACGATGGCCAGAACCTTGTCGTGGTGCTGGGGGTCCATCTCGTCGACCATGGAGCCCATGGCCTCCCAGAAGGCGCGCAGCAGTGCCAGGGCGTCCCTGTCCGTCCCTTCGATGGGCGTAAGGATGCACCAGCGGCCCTTGAAAAGTCCGACGAAGCCGGCATCCGGGCCGGACTTTTCCGTACCCGCGATCGGGTGGCCTGGAATGAAATGTACGTGGGGAGGCATGTGCGGCATCATCTGGGCGATGACCGAGGCCTTGGTGGACCCTACATCGGTCACCAGCGCGCCCGGCTTCAGATGCGGCGCGATTTCCTCTGCCACGGCCCCGGATGCACCGACCGGCACGGAAACGATCACGAGATCCGCGCCCTTCACCGCCTCGGCAGCCGACAGCGTGTAGGAATCGCCGAGCCCAAGCTCCTCGGCGCGTTTCAGCGTCTCGGGGCTGCGCGTGGAGATGGTGACATGTCCCGCCATACCCTGCTCGCGAATTTCGCGCGCGATGGACGAGCCGATCAGGCCGATGCCGATCAGGGTGATGCGCTCGAATGCCAGACTGCCCATGGAAACTCCCGCCGGAACAGGCAATTAAGATCAGGAAAGCGGCTCGGGCATAAAGCCCTTTCCCCCTTTTGTCGAGGGCGGAGCGCCTGGATCGACGGAACCGCTTCTCTGTCTCGTGCTGGGCACTCCCTGCGGCGCGATGACCGGCATGAATACGCGCCGCGAGTTTCTCGCAGCCACGGGCAGACCCTGGTAAAGCCGCTTCTGTGCCTCGACAATGATGACGCCAGAGAAAGCCGGCCACAGCAGGCGTCCACATTTCTCGAACCCCTTGCGCAGGCGCAGCAGCCCCGAAAGGCGCGTTGGCGGGAAATGAAGCGCATCGGCACTCGCCCCGGGGGTGAAGTTGGTCTCGCGGAGAAGGCGTGTCAGCTGCCCGCGGGAATAGGGCCGGCCACTGCCGAATGGTGTGTAGTCCAGCTGGGCCCAAACGCCCCGCCGGTTCGGCACGACGATGACGAGGCGCCCGCCGGGCGCCAGAACGCGCCACATCTCCTTCAGCGTCTCCCGAGGATTTTCGGCATATTCGAGCGCGTGGACCATCAGTATGCGGTCGACAGAGGAGTCTGGCAGGGGCAGTTCCTCCTCGAAGACAAGGGCTGTTGCCGAAAGCTCCCCCGTCGGCCAGTTTACGGCGCCCTGTCCTGCCGGCATGAAAGCGAAGGTTCGCTCCGTACCCTCGCGAAAGCGATCGAGGAACGGAACGGCGAAGCCAAAGCCTACCAGACGCTCGTCCGGAAGCGTGGGCCAGAGACCTGCCAATGCGGCAGCGATCGAATGCTCGGCCATACGGCCGAGTTCGGAATGGTAGAATTGGCGAAGGTCGACGATGTCGGCGTGCATTCCTTCAATGTTATCAGCGAGCGGGTGGACTTCAAGGCTGCAATCCCTACATTCAGCCTTGGAATCGAATTGGCGGAGTCCCCTTTATGGAAGCGCTTCAGATCGAATGCTTTCCCTGTCGCAGCGACAATTTCGGCGTGCTCCTGCACGATCCGGAAACTCTCATGACGGCCAGTATCGATGCGCCGGAAGAAATGGCCATCGTGGCTGCGGCGGAGCGCCGCGGCTGGAAACTGACTCATCTATTCACCACCCATCACCACCAGGACCACGTCGAGGCCAATCTGGCGCTGAAGGAACGATATGGGCTCGCCATCATCGGGCCGGCGTCCGAAGCCCGGAAGATACCGGGCATCGACCGCACCGTGGCGGATGGCAGCTCGTTTCTCTTCGGCAACAATACCGTTCGCGTCATCGAGACACCCGGCCACACGGCCGGTCACGTCTGCTACCATCTGCCGGATGCCAAACTGCTTTTTGCCGCCGATACGCTCTTTGCCCTCGGATGCGGGCGGCTCTTCGAGCGTCCTGCGGCGGATATGTGGGCCTCGCTGCAGAAGCTGGCCGCTCTGCCCGATGAAACCGTTGTCTACTTCGGCCACGAATATACCCAGAGCAATGCCCGCTTTGCCCTGACAATCGATCCGGAGAACCGGAGGCTGCGTGATCGCGCCGCGGAAATCGATGCCGCCCGCGCGGAAGGGCGTTTCACCTGCCCCACCACCATCGGGCTGGAAAAGGAAACAAACCCGTTCCTGCGCGCCGGCGATCCACAGATCCGGGCGCTTCTGGAAATGCCGGAGGCGACAAACGAGGAAGTCTTCGCCGAGATACGCCGGCGAAAAGACAATTTCTGAGGGGCCAGGGATGCAATCCAAAGACATTATCGCCATTCTGGACCTCGAGCCGCATCCCGAAGGGGGATGGTATCGGCAGACCTTTCGGGATGCGGATGGCGGGGAACGAGGTCACTCGACCGCCATCTATTACCTGCTGGAAGCGGGGGAGAGATCTCACTGGCACCGGGTCAGGGACGCGGCAGAGGTCTGGCATTACTATGCCGGCGCTCCGCTGATCCTGCGCTCGGCAGCAGATGGCGGCCCGCTGGAAACCGTCATCCTCGGACCGGACATTCTGAAGGGTGAACGGCCTCAGGCCGTCATTCCTGCCAATGTATGGCAGTCGGCGGAATCGCTGGGTGCCTTTACGCTGGTCGGCTGCACCGTTTCTCCCGGCTTCAGCTTCGATGCCTTTGAAATGGCGCCTCCGGCCTGGGCACCCGGCGAGGACAGCAAGGATCTGCCCTGAGCACGGACTGGGCGTATCCTATGCCCGTGCAAAGGCAAGTGACAGCAGGAGCTGGGCTCCGTAATAGGTCCACCAGATGATCGGAGCCGTGTAGCGTCGCAGATACGAATCCTCCGGGATGCGAAAGGTCTCAAGCGACAGGACCGCATCCGACGCCACAAATAGCACCGCTCCCACGAGGATGCCCCCGTTTCCCGAGAGGATTGCCGCAAGCGCCATCGACAGAATGGCAATGCCGTAGGCCACGGCAGGCACGCGCATGCCCCGGGCGCCATTCCAGACTGCCGCCAGCATCCCCAGAACGACCAGCAGAACCGTCAGACCTGCGCCCCACTGCCAGACCTGCGGCAGCGCACGATCCCATCCGCTCCACAACTCCCAGCCATAGAGCAGATGGGCGACGAGGAATGCCGCCAGCCCAGCCAGAAAGGGGCCTCTGGTGCGAAAGACCAGTGCCGCATCGCCAAGGGCAGAGAAGGCGAGAGCGGCAACGACCAGCGAACCCGTTTCATTGAGAGCCGAGAGCGCTGCAAGGAGGAGGACCGAGCCCGCCTTTACGGGAAGCCTCACCTGCCAGGGGCCCCGACGGCCGATGATACCGTAAAGAGCTGCAAGCCCGAGAGAGGCCAGAAGAAGCCCTGCGGCAAGCGGATCGGACAGCATTTTCCTAGTTGCTTATCTTGCGGGCGGAGATCGTCAGCATCCCGATCTGTGTGGGAATTCTGACGAAGACAGGAGCCATCAACCGCACCTTGCCCGCGCTCGCAAACCAGATCTCCATTTCGGAGGACCGCTTGAGGTATTCGATATCCTTGCGTCCCTGCTTGTAACCGCCCTTGGGAACGAAGCGGACGCTGCAGACCATTGCTTCGCCGGCATAGCCGTCGAACTTGAAAGGTTTGGTACCCTTGGCGGCAAGAACCAGGTCCATGCGGGTCTCGCCATCGAAGATCGGCAGAGACCGCGGGCAAACCTTCTTGCCTTCGGGGAAAACCAGCCCGGACAAGGGATCGAGAACCGAGCGGAGATGGCGGGCTGTGACCGGAACCCAGCCTTCCGGCCGGACAGGTTCCGGGCTGATCGAATTGCTCACGACCCGCCCCCCGTTGAAGTTGACGCGATAGACCCTCGTCTTCTTGCCGCTGGAATAGGTAAGATCATAGTTTCGCGCTTTCAGCGCGCCGCCGGCATAGGTGCCCGAGACAGATGTTTCCGCGCGGATGTCGGCAATCAGGTCCGCGAGACCCGACGTGTTCACCCGTCCGGAGATGGAATAGCGCGTCTTGTCGATGCGGGTGCTGAAAACCGCCCGTGCCACAGGGAGACCGCCGATCGCGATCCGGTATTCGGTCTGCTGCGTCAGGGATGCGGCAGGGGAAGCAGATGGTGTAAGGCCCAGAAAAGATAGCGCTGTCGCGGTCGTGATCCAAAAACTCTTGCTCATGGCGCCCCTCTTTTCCATTCGTGCGGATGTCTGGCGGTTCAGCTCCGTCGAACCGTACCGTTTGTTATAACCCGACCCGGCTAGACAAGAAAACATCGGCTTTTTCAAGGATTCTGCTGCCTTGGGCACAGGTTTGGCTTGACTGGCGCGCAGGGCGTGACTATAGAACCGCAACTTTCCAATCCTGCCTGTTGGATTGCGCGCCCGTTTTGTCGGGTTGAGATCCATGGCCAAGAAAAATAGGTGTACCATGTCCCGCTGCTGCGAATTGACTGGCAAGGGTGTTCAGACTGGCAACAATGTCAGCCATGCGAACAACAAGACCAAGCGCCGGTTCCTGCCGAACCTCTGCAACGTCACGCTGATCTCCGACGCTCTCGGCCAGCGTTATCGCCTGCGCGTATCGGCTGCAGCCCTGCGCTCTGTCGAACACCGCGGCGGCCTCGACGCCTTCCTGCTGAAGGCCGACGAATCCGAGCTGAGCATGCGCGCCCGGCTGCTGCGCCGCCAGATCGTCAAGAAGACTGCCGAAGCCGCCTGATAGGCTGACGCATCAAGCTCATACGGCTTTCGAGAGGCTTGTCCGGAAAACCGGTCAAGCCTTTTGTCTGTCCGGCCTGTTCCTCCAACTGGTGGCATCACCCAGGATAAAAAAATGCAAGCGAACCGCTTCGTCCTCCTTTATGCCCTGATGATGACGCTCGTCGTCGTCGCATCCAATTTCCTCGTTCAGTTTCCCCTGAATGGAACCGTCGCCGGCATCGCGCTGGGAGATATCCTCACCTGGGGAGCCTTCACGTATCCGGTAGCATTTCTGGTCACCGACCTGACGAATCGTCAGTTTGGACCCTCGGTCGCCCGTCGGGTGGTCTTCGTGGGATTTGTCGCCGGGGTTGCCCTGTCGCTCGTCACCGCACCGCACCGCATTGCGATCGCGTCCGGCTCTGCCTTCCTGATCGGCCAGCTTCTCGACATCACGGTCTTCAACCGCCTGCGCAGGCAAGCCTGGTGGCAAGCGCCTCTGGCAGGCTCCCTGGCCGGTTCAGCGCTCGATACGGTGATGTTCTTCTCCTTTGCCTTTGCGCCCCTTTTCGTCGTCTTCGGCCCGAACGATCCCTTCGCCATCGAGCAGGCTCCCGTCCTTGGGGTGTTCGCTGCCGAAGCGCCCCGCTGGATCTCCTGGGCAATCGGCGATTTCGCAGCGAAGATCACGGTGGGCCTCGTGATGCTCCTCCCCTACGGTGCGCTGATGAACATCATCCGCCCTATGCCGGCGCTCGACGCCCGCTGACGCGGCACTCGAGATGAAGGCCCGCCAAAGCGGGCTTTCATTCATCGAGCCTGAATTCGAGCATCAGGGTGCGTTGGAAGACGGAGTGGTTGTCGTCCGAGACCAGGATGAGATGAAGCGACCCGTCCGGCATCGGAAGGGCATCAATCCCTTCCATGTTGTCGATCTGATCTGCCATGGTGGCTTCGATGAGGACGTCACCCTCGACGACGGCTCCCGGCACGAGATCTCCTGCCCTTATCCGCCGGATGCGCATGGCAACGCCCGTTGCCAGGTTGAAGCGGCGCTCAAGCAGGAGAAGATCTCCTGACGGCAGGAAGGTACCGTCGGACACGGCAAATGCATCCCTTGCTGCGACGGAGAAACGCCCTTTGCGGGGGCCATCGAGAATGGCTGCCAGGAGGTTTCCGCTCTCGTCCACGCTGCGTTCGGCAACGATCACGGCCGCTCCCTGCAAGGGAGAAGCCTTTGGGGCAGTCACGACCGTTTCAAGCCCACCGTTGGCACGAAGCAGCCCTTCCGGTATCAGAATGGGAACCGTGCCGACCGGACGCGCACGCTCGAAATCGCCCGCGGGATAGACATCGACGCGATGCTTGCGCTCGTAGGAGACCAGTATCTCCGCGCCTCGCACCGCCACTCCCTCGCTATCCATGAAATATTTCTGGGCTTCCAGCCGACCGAGGGCGTCGGTCATCGAGGTGATGCGGACATCCGTCAGGCCGGCAAGGCGCCCGTCCGGGTCGCGCTGGACACGTCCGCGCAACCAGTGGCCCGTATCCAGCACCGAAACGAATTGCGTTCCATCGTCCAGAAACCGGATGGACGACACGCTCCCGAACAAGGCATCCGACGATCCGAGAACCAGGCCGCCGAGAAACTCAAGCTTCCCGAACCGGGTTTCGTCGCTTCCCAACCTGAACTGGCTTATCGGGCTCGCCGTCACGGGGGTCGGGACCATGTCTGCTTGCGCAGCCAGATGCCCCTGGCCTGCAAGACAAAGCAGCAAGGCCATTCCCCACATCGGCAGAGAACGGCCCGACCATGGCATCACGCAGGATTTCTCCGCTTGGCGCCGCGCCCCGTGTTCTCTTCGAAGAGGGACGCAAGCTGCTCGGTCATGGCACCCGCCAGTTCGTCCGCATCCACGATGGTTACGGCCCGGCGATAATAGCGCGTCACGTCGTGACCGATCCCGATTGCCAGCAGCTCAACGGGAGAGCGCGTTTCGATCTGTTCGATGACAGCACGCAGATGGCGCTCGAGATAATTGCCCGGATTCACCGAAAGCGTGGAATCATCCACCGGTGCACCATCGGAAATCATCATCAGGATCCGGCGCTGTTCCCGCCGCTGCATCAGGCGGTTATGCGCCCACATCAGGGCCTCGCCATCGATGTTCTCCTTGAGCAGGCCTTCCCGCATCATGAGCCCGAGGTTGCGGCGTGCCCGGCGCCACGGTGCGTCTGCGGACTTGTAGATGATGTGCCGGAGGTCGTTCAGTCGACCGGGTGCCGGCGGCTTGCCCGAGCCCAGCCACTTCTCGCGCGACTGTCCGCCCTTCCAGGCTTTCGTCGTAAAGCCGAGGAGCTCCACCTTCACGCCGCAGCGTTCGAGCGTGCGCGCCAGAATATCGGCACATGTGGCGGCAACCGTGATCGGTCGCCCGCGCATGGAGCCGGAATTGTCGATCAGCAGCGTCACCACGGTGTCTCGGAACTTGGTGTCCCGCTCCATCTTGAAGGAGAGCGGCTGCATGGGATCGATGACGAGACGCGGCAGGCGGGCGGTGTCGAGATAGCCTTCCTCAAGGTCGAAGTCCCAGGACCGGTTCTGCTTCGCCATCAGACGACGCTGGAGGCGGTTGGCCAACCGACCGACGGCCCCCTGCAAATGGGAGAGCTGCTTGTCGAGGAAGGCACGGAGGCGCTCCAGTTCCGCCTCGTCGCACAGCTCTTCGGCCGTGATTTCCTCGTCGAAATCCTGCGTGAAGATCTTGTAGTCGACCTTCTCGTTGAAATCGTCGAAGGGGCTGGCGGGGCGGCGTGTCTCGCCAGGTGTCTCCGAATCGTCCTGATCGTCATCCGAAAGCTCGTCTTCGGATATCTCCGCGCCGTCCATCTCGCCTTCGTCGAGTTGCTCCTCGGCAGACTGGGAGTCTTCGGCGGGCGCCTGCTCGCTTCCGGCCTCCTCCTCGGCGCTTTCCTGGTTCTCTTCCTGGCTGCGCGGCTGGTCTTCGTCAGCCTCGGGCTGGTTCTCTTCCGCCTCGTCCTGCTCGTCAGCGAGATCGTCAGCCATGTTCATGGAGGAGAGGATGCTGCGCACCACACGGGCAAAGGCCTGCTGATCGTTCAGCGTCGAAGCGAGGTTGTCCAGCTGGCCACCGGCCTTCTGTTCGATGTAGGGCCGCCAGAGATCGAGCACCTTGCCGGCGCTTTCCGGCGCCCTTGCACCGGTCAGCTTTTCCCGGACCAGCATCGCCAGCGCTTCCTGGATGGGCGCATCCTGCTGGCGCTGGATCCCGGAAAAATTGGCCCGGGCGTATTTTTCCGCGTTCATGGCTGCAAGGTTTTCCGCCATGCCCGCCATGCGAAGTGCGCCGATCGATTCTACCCGCGCCTGCTCCACCGCATCATACACGGCACGAGCGTCCGCGCCCTGAGGCGCGAGCGAGTTGTGGATCTTATGGTCATGACAGGCGATGCGAAGGGCCATGCTGTCGCCGAGGCCGCGCGTGACGGCAAGCTCGGCAGCAGAGGGTTTCCGCGACAGTTCGGGGAGCCGGATGGAATTCCCGGTCATCCCCGGCCTGTCATTGGCGAAGGTCACTTCTACCGGCGTTCGGCCGGCGACGGATCTGACGCAGCCGGAGATGGCCCGGCGCACCGGCTCCATGTCCACGACCGTTCCGGATTTCGCTCTGATGTTGTCGCCGCGGCCTGCCATATGTCCTGCCCTGAAGCCTTAGGATCCCAATACGATGTTGGCTGCACTTTCCTTCAGCTCGACGCCGAAGGCGCGCTGATACTGCTCGGCCACAAGGGTCCGCTCCAGCTCGTCGCACTTGTTCAGGAAGGTCACGCGGAAAGCGAAAGCCGTATCGCCAAAAATCTCGGCATTCTCGGCCCAGCTGATCACCGTACGCGGGCTCATGACCGTGGAGAGGTCCCCGTTCATGAAGGCGGCGCGGGTGAGGTCGGCGACGCGAACCATTTTGGAAACGGTGTCGCGGCCTGCCGAGGCAGCAAAGCCCTTGACCTTGGCGCAGACGATATCGACTTCCTTCTCGTGCGGCAGGTAGTTCAGCGTCGTGACGAGAGACCAGCGGTCCATCTGCGCCTGGTTGATCTGCTGCGTGCCATGATAAAGACCAGTCGTATCGCCGAGGCCAACCGTGTTGGCGGTCGCAAAAAGCCGGAAGGCCGGATGCGGGCGGATCACGCGGCTCTGGTCGAGAAGGGTGAGCCGGCCCGAGCTTTCCAGGACGCGCTGGATCACGAACATCACGTCCGGACGCCCGGCATCGTATTCGTCGAAGACGAGCGCGACATTATGTTGGTAGGCCCAGGGCAGAATGCCGTCCTTGAATTCGGTGACCTGCATGCCGTCCTTGACGACGATCGCATCCTTGCCGACCAGATCGATACGGCTGACATGGCTGTCGAGGTTGACGCGCACGCAGGGCCAGTTGAGGCGGGCGGCCACCTGCTCGATATGCGTCGACTTGCCGGTGCCGTGGAAACCGGAAACCATCACGCGGCGGTTATGGGCAAAGCCCGCGAGGATCGCCAGCGTCGTGTCGCGGTCGAAGAGGTAATCGGGATCCAGATCAGGCACATAGGCGCTGCCGACGCTGTAGGCGGGCACGCGGATGTCGGTATCGATCCCGAAAACCTCGCGCACCGAGATCGTCGTGTCGGGCAGGTTGGAATATTCAAGGTCAACTTTGCTCATCGTCTCTCCAAGGCGAACAGGCCACCTGTCCGTCCGTCTTCCCTCTTGCTGTCACGTTTTTGCAGGTGTTCCAGAAAGCGTCTAGCAGAAACCTTCCTGCTTTAACAATTGATACGCCTGTATAACTGCCCGAAAGCGCTCTTCCGAGCCCCTGTCCCCGCCATTTGCGTCCGGGTGATGCTTTTTTACAAGCTCCTTGTAGCGCGACTTGATGTCCTTGGGCGTCGCATTTGCGGCAAGCCCCAAGGTATCGAACGCCTTTGCTTCCAGCGTCTTGAGTTTACGCTCGCGCGGAGCCGGCCCGCCCCCGGCACGCGTCTGGCGGACAAAACCGAATGGATCCTTCAGGCGGCCATTTGCCTGCGCAGAATGGATGTTCGCATGGAGCGGCGAGCTGCGGGCTGCACCATTTACACCCACCGTCCAGGTCGGACGGTGGCCGGTAATGGCCTCCTTCTGATATCGGGCGATTTCGCTGTCCGAGAGACCGGAGAAATAATTGTAGCCCTTGTTGTATTCCTTCACGTGCTCGAAGCAGAAAAGGAAGAACGACCCTTCGGCGTTTCGACCGACGGGCGCCCTATGTGCACCCTTCTCGGTGCAACCATCCCACTGGCACATCGGTGCCGAGGCCTCGATGGTCTCGGCCCGCTTGCGCCGCGTCCGGATGCGGTCGAAATATTTGGAATCAAGCTTCATGCGGCCTAGCGCACCGTCCGATCGGTCAAGGATGGGAATGCGCCCTCTGGGGGAAATACTGTGCGGAGGCGACGCCGGCGAAGGCGACGCGCGACTGCCCTATTATGGGGCTCGAAAACCCTCACAACAAGAATTGACAAACCGGAATGTTGCGGGCTTTGTGAAACTATTTGGCTGCGCCGCCCGCGGCAGCCCCCTCCTCTCCCATCCCGGAGGACCGACAGGATGACCAGCCTCACAGAAACCATCCATGCCCGCCTTGTCGAGGCGCTGAAGCCGGAGCGGCTCGAAGTGATCAACGAGAGCCACATGCATGCAGGGCATCAGCCGGGGTTCGACGGCACGGGTGAAAGCCATCTGCGCATCAGGATCGTGTCAGCCGTCTTTGCCGGGATGCCTCGCCTCGCCCGCCATCGAACGGTAACGGATCTGGTCAGGCCCGAACTGGAGCGGGGCCTGCACGCGCTTGCGATCGAGCCGGCAGCGCCGGGTGAAGCCATACGCTGGTGATCAAACGGCCATTTCCCTGCAGCGCTCTGCACAGGTCATACATGCGCGCACGCAGGCCTCCATCCCATCTAGCCGTGCGCAATCTTCGGCGCAGGCTTCGCAGATCTCTGCGCAGGCCCGGCAGGAATGGATATGCAGCGCAGACCCTGTCATCATGATGTGGGCACTGGCGCGACACATCTCGGCGCACGCGGCCATCAGACGAAAGTGGGCCGGCTCGATATGGGCGCCGCCTACGGTCAGGCAATGTTGCATCTGTGCGGAATGGCATTCGCGGTAACAGGCCATACAGGCGTCGATGCAGGCCTGCATCGGCTCTTCATAAACCTTCATCACTATGCTCCTTGAATGAATTGCGGGCTTTCCGGCGGCCGGCGGGAAGAGAGTTCGGAGAGAGCCGCAGGCACACCGGAAAGCCCAGCCGGAAGGCCAGGCGTCGGAAGGGAATTATTTCTCGCCCTTCTCCAGCCATGCCTTCATGGACTCGATCTCGGCCTTCTGCGCATCGATGATCTTCTGCGCCATGGATTTGGCAGCCTCGTTGTCACCATGTGCCAGCTCGGTTTCAGCCATGGAGATCGCGCCGATGTGGTGGGCGATCATGCCGCAGACGAACGCCACATCGGCGTCATTCTGCATCATGCCGGCCATCATGTTGGTGTTCATCTCGCGCATGCCGAGCCCGAAGGATTTCTGGTAGTCGGTCATCTCCGACGACATCTCCGGCCCCTTTGCAGCCTCGCCCTTGATCTGCCCGGGCATCGCCATGGCATTGGCCCGGCATTTCTCGGGATAGGGGATCTCTTTACCGCGGGCAGGGACGACGGTGACCATCAACATCAGGCCCAGGACAGCCGCAGCACAGGTGGTCTCGAGTATGCCGTTCATGTCTTTTCTCCTTGCTGGAGGCGAAACACGATACGGGCTGTTAAGGTTCCCTTAACCCTGCTCGTCGGAGGGCAAACCTTCTGCCGGCTTGATCCGGATCCGGGTGATGCGGTTTTTCTCCCGCTTCATGATGATGAAGCGCTTGCCATGGAAGGTAAAGGCCTGCCGCTCCTCGGGAATGGTCATGGATTCGTGGATGACGAGGCCGGCAATGGTCGTGGCCTCTTCATCGGGAAGGGTCCAGTCGAGCGCGCGGTTCAGGTCACGGATCGGCACCGACCCATCCACCACGATCGACCCGTCGGCTTCCTGGCGCACGCCCTGGATTTCGAGGTCGTGCTCGTCGGCGATGTCACCGACGATCTCTTCGAGAATGTCCTCAAGGGTGACGATCCCCTGAACCTCCCCGTATTCGTCGACGACCACGGCGAAGTGCATCTTGCGCCGCAGGAAGGCGTTCAGCTGGTCTTTCAGATTGGTGGTATCCGGGACGAACCACGGCTTCTGCGCAATCTTGACGATGTCGAGGTTTTCCGGCTCCACGCCCGGTTCCGCCAGAGCGCGCAACAGATCCTTGGCGTGAACCAGACCGATGATGTTGTCGATGGAGCCGCGCCAGAGCGGCATGCGGGTAAACGGGCTCTCCAGGATGGTGCGAACGATCACCTCGGGCTTGTCATCCGCATTCACCGCGCGCATCGAGGTGCGGTGGATCATGATATCGGAAACTTCGAGCTCGCCGAGATCCAGCACGCCGCCAAGCCGGTCGCGGTCCGCCTTCACCACGGAGCCTTCACGGTGGAGCAGATCCACCGCCCCGCGCAACTCCTCATGCGCGGACAGCATGGAGCTCTCCTTGGAAAGGGTCACGCCGAACAGCCCGAGTACAAGTCTGACGAAGTGGTTGATGGCGCTCGATACAGGGCCGACGACGGCAACGAAGAGGCGGGTGGGAACGGCAACCGCGAGGGCGAAACGATCGGGCGAGGATATCGCCCAGCTCTTCGGCAAGACTTCTGAAAACACGACGACCAGTACGGTCACGATCAGCGTGGCGATAACCACGCCGGACTCGCCGAACAGACCGAGAAAAAGGCTCGTCGTGAGCGAGGACGCCAGGATGTTGACGGCGCTGTTGCCGATGAGCAAGGCCCCTATCAGCCGATCGCGTCGGTCTATCAGCCGATTGACGATACCGGCCCGCGCTTCCCCGTTGCTCTCCAAGGTGTGCATCCGCGCCCGCGAAGTGGCGGTCAGGGCCGTTTCCGTGCCGGAAAAGAACCCCGACGCAACAAGCAGGCCAAGGATGGAGAGGGCTGTCAGCCAGTATTCGGAGAGATAGGAGAAGAGCGTATGTTCGTTCATCCGGGATGTTTCCCCTTCAGGAAGGCCACCACCTCGCTCGCGGGAACGTCGTCGGCAATGAAGGATTGCCCGAGACCTCGGGTCAGGATGAAGGTGAGCTTTCCATCCTTGACCTTCTTGTCCTGGGCTATCGCATCCATCAGGCGGTCCGGCGGGGGCAGCCGGCCAGGAATGTCTGCCATCGATACCGGAAGACCAACGGCCCGGAGATGGGCTTCTACCCGACGTGCAATATCCGGACTGGCGAGATTCATCCGCGCCGAAAACTCATGCGCGAGAACCATGCCGATCGCGACGGCCTCACCGTGAACCAGACGCTTGCTGTCATATTCGGTTGCTGCCTCCAGCGCATGCCCGAACGTGTGGCCGAGATTGAGGAGCGCGCGCGGGCCATTTTCCCGCTCGTCGGCAACAACGACATCAGCCTTGGCCTGGCAGGAGGTGGCAATTGCCCGGATGCGTGCCTCCCCCCCTGAAAACACGTCGTTCCAGCTTCCCTCGAGCCATTCGAAGAATTCCGGCTTGTCGATGAGCCCGTATTTCACCACCTCTGCGTAGCCGGCCCGAAACTCGCGGGGGCTGAGGGTTGCCAGCACATCGGAGTCTGCCAGCACGAGGTCCGGCTGGTTGAAGACACCGATTAGGTTCTTGCCGTGACGGGAATTGATGCCCGTTTTGCCGCCGACAGAGCTGTCCACCTGGGCGAGGAGCGAGGTAGGGATCTGGACGAAACGGACACCGCGGCGCACGATCCCGGCCACGAAGCCAGCGAGATCGCCGATGACGCCTCCACCCAGGGCGACGACGGCATCGTTCCGCTCGATACGGGCCGCGAGCACCTTGTCGCATGCTTCCATCAGGGGTTCGAAGCTTTTCGTCTTTTCTCCCGGGGGGAGGATCACGGCGCTTGCTTCGATGCCGGAGGCGGCAAGACTTTCCGAAAGGGGACGAAGATAATGGGCCGCGACATTTTCATCCGTCACGATCGCTGCCTTCCGGCCCTTGATGCGCGCAGCGATTTCCCGCCCCGCGCGCGCGATTAGGCCGGGACCGATCAGAATGTCATAGGCACGCTCTCCGAGGGGAACATGCACCCGGGCAGCGTTGTCGGTCGCGGCAGTCATTCATCGTCACTTTCATCATAGGGAATACCCGCCACGGCGGCGAGGATCTCGTTGGCCATCTTTTCCTTGCGCACATCGCGCGAAAGCACGGTGAGGTCGGCCTCCGCGTAGATCGGGTAACGCTGGTTCATGAGGTTCTCGAGCGTCTGCTTTGGATTTTCCGTACGCAGCAGCGGACGCGTGTCGCGCTTGTTGACCCTCTCCCAGAGAACGTCGAGATCGGCTTTCAGCCAGACGGAGAGGCCGCCCTTCTTGATGAACCGCCGCGACCGCTCGTTGATGAAGGCACCGCCGCCTGTGGAAACCACGCGTGGTCCTCCGCGCAGTATGCGCTTGATCACGCGTGCTTCCAGAGCCCGGAACTCCTGCTCGCCATAGGCTGCAAAAAGATCGGGAATGGTCATCCGCGAGACCCGTTCGATTTCATTGTCCGTATCGATGAAGGGAATGCCGAGCTGGCTCGCGACAATGCGGCCCACGGACGATTTTCCAGCCCCCATCAGGCCGACCAGGATGAGGTTGCGCTTGCCCAGAGCAGCGCGCGCCTTGTCGCGCAATGTTTCCGGGACGATCGTCAAAATTTCGCTCATTGGCCTGACCATGTTGTATGAGCGGATCGTATCGGCAAATGCAGGGGGAGCGTCAAGTCGTGAACCACGAGAAACATGGCGGTGACCACCGTTCTTGCAAGTCTGCCCCGGCTTATTCATAAAGATCGCAAGGGCGATGCCCAGAAAGAGAGCCTCCGATGCCGACACTCTTCCGCTTTCTCACCGTTCTGGCCATGATTGCTGCAGTTGTTTACGGATCCCTGCTGGCTCTCTCCGTGCTCGTGGTGCCGCGCGAGAGGGAGGTCACCGTTCGGATTCCCTCCGAAAAACTGAACCCGCCCAAGACCGATACCCAGTGAGGACGGGATGATGGTGGATCTGGGCCTCGCGCATGTCGAGAGCTTTCTGGAAATGATGAGCGCAGAGCGGGGAGCAGCCAGCAACACGCTGGAATCCTATCAGCGGGACCTGGAAGACCTGCACGCCTATCTGGCACGCCGCGGAACCCGGCTTGTATCGGCCAGCGCCACGGATCTCGGATCCTACATCCAGTCGCTTGCGGCTGAAGGGTATGCAGCCACATCGCAGGCGCGGCGGCTTTCGACCATCCGGCAGTTTTACAAGTTCCTCTATTCCGAAGGTCTGCGGACGGACAATCCGACCGGTGTACTCGACAGCCCGAAGAAAAACAGGCCCCTTCCGAAGACCATGAGAATGGACGAGGTGGATCGGCTTCTTGCACAGGCAACCGAGGAAGCCGGCATCGAAGACGGCAACAGGCTGACACGTCTGCGCATGCTGGCACTTGTCGAGCTGCTCTATGCGACGGGCATGCGCGTAAGCGAGCTCGTCTCGCTACCTTTGCGCGTCCTCGACCAGGAAGGCCGCTTTCTCGTCATCCGCGGCAAGGGCAACAAGGAGCGTCTTGTACCTCTATCGCGCACGGCTGTGACCGCGCTCAGGAATTATGGCACGGTAAAGGCCGCACAGGAGGCCGAGAAGGGCATCGGTGACCCGGGGCCGTTCCTGTTTCCATCCGCGGGCAAGGAAGGTCACCTCAGCCGGCAGGTGTTTGCAAGAGACCTCAAGGATCTTGCCGCGCGAGCAGGGATTGCCGCTGCTTCACTGTCCCCGCATGTCATGCGGCATGCGTTTGCCAGCCACCTGCTGGCAAATGGTGCGGATCTGCGTGTCGTGCAGGAGCTTTTGGGGCATTCCGACATTTCCACGACACAAATCTATACCCATGTACAGGAAGAAAAGCTGCATCAACTGGTGCAGACACATCACCCTCTTGCCAAACAGGGCAAAAACAAGGATTAGAGCAGCCTTTGCTGCAAGACTGGCCGGCGAGGATCTCCGGCGGGCCCTGATCAGGATCGGAAACGTTTATCATGCATAACTATCTCGATTTCGAAAAGCCCATCTCGGACCTCGAGGGCAAGATCCACGAGCTGAAGAAGCTCGCGCAGGAAGATCAGAGCATTGACACGTCGGAAGAGATTTCCCGGCTGGAGGCGCGGGCACGCGACGCCATGCGGGAAATCTATGCGCAGCTGAATGCATGGCAGAAGACCCAGGTCGCCCGCCACCCGCAGCGCCCCCATTTCGTTGATTATGCCAACGCCCTTTTCGACGATTTCACACCGCTCGCCGGTGACCGCCGATTCGGCGAAGATGCCGCTATCCAGGCAGGTCTCGCGCGTTTCCGCGGGCAGTCGGTGGCCGTAATCGGCCAGGAAAAGGGGCACGATACCAAGTCGCGCATTCTTCACAATTTCGGAAGTGCCCGCCCGGAGGGCTATCGCAAGGCCATCCGCGTGATGGAAATGGCTGACCGCTTCGGCCTGCCCGTCGTCACGCTCGTCGATACCGCAGGCGCCTATCCGGGGGTCGGCGCGGAGGAGCGCGGCCAGGCGGAAGCTATCGCGCGCTCGACCGAGATGTGCCTGAACATCCGCGTTCCGATCGTTTCCGTGGTTCTCGGAGAGGGTGGCTCGGGTGGAGCCATTGCTATTGCGACCGGCAACCGTGTCTACATGCTGGAACATGCCATTTACAGCGTGATTTCGCCGGAAGGCGCGGCCTCCATTCTCTGGCGCGACTCGACCCGTGCCAAGGAAGCTGCCACGAACATGCGCATCACGGCCGAGGACTTGAAGGCGCTGGGCGTGATTGACGGCATCATCAAGGAACCGGTAGGCGGCGCTCACCGCGATCCCGAGCAGGTGATCACAGCGACCGGCGACGTCATAGCCAAGGCCCTTGGCGACCTCTCCTCCCTCTCCGGCGATGCCGTCCGGGCAGAACGACGCCAGAAATTCCTCTCCATCGGCCGCAATCTCTGACGGCACGGTTCGCTTCGTCATAATCATGACGCTATTTCGCGGGATTCATGCCTTCGAAACGGCATGATCGCGAGGGGGCGACATGGTGATATCCAACATTCCGCTTGAGCATTCCTGCCGCTATTGGTTAAGGATTTGTGAAGCATAAGGGCATAAGGTTCGCTCGAACGACCTTTAGGCCAATGATCTCAGGAATTTCGCGGGCATTCCGAAATGCGCATTCGCAATCTTCTCCTCGCGGGCCTCGTTGCCCCCCTCCTCGCTGGCTGCAATGACAGCCTGGAGTCGATCGACATTTCGAAAGTGTCGAACAAGGTCGAGTACCAGCTTTCGGGCAAGATCGTTGAGGAAATGCGCAAGAAGGGAATGGCAAAGACCTCCCCCATCATGCTTCGCATCCTCAAGGAAGAAGGCATGCTCGAGGTTTGGAAGGCGCGGACCGACCAGCGCTTCGAGAAGCTGGTCGACTACAAGATCTGCGCCTGGTCCGGCCGTCTGGGACCGAAGATCAAGGAGGGTGACCGCCAGGCTCCCGAAGGCTTCTACGAGCTGACGCAGGCGAACCTCAATCCCAATTCGAAATACTACCTCGCCATCAACACCGGGTTCCCGAACAATTTCGACCGCGCGAACGGTCGCTACGGCACCAATCTGATGATCCATGGCGCTTGCTCGTCGTCTGGCTGTTATTCGATGACGGATGAACAGGTACTGGAAATCTATGCCCTGGCGCGCGATGCCTTCCGGGGCGGACAGAAGACGGTTCAGCTGCAGGCGCTTCCCTTCCGGATGACCGCAGAGAACATGGCGCGTCACCGCCTGAGCCCTCATTACGACTTCTGGAAAATGCTCAAGGTCGGCTACGACAATTTCGAGGTGACGAAGCGTCCGCCGGAAGTCGCCGTGTGCAACAAGAGCTATGTGTTCAATCAGGACACGGGTGGCAAGGGTTTGAACCCGCGTGGTACCTGCCCCGCCATGTCGACGCCTCCTGCCCTGGCGGCAGCTCTCCAGAAGTACAACGCCAGGTATGACGCCGAATACCAGGCAGCGCTGAAGAAGTTTGACGACAAGGTCTGGTACGACCCGACCGAGGCCGAGCGCAAGGCGGTCGTCGCCAATCTCCGTAAGGGAAAAGAACTGGCCTACGCACCGACGGGCACGGCCCTCGAGGCGGGCAAGCTGGTCTCGATCGAAGAATACCAGGCGCTGCTGTCCGGCCAGGGAGCGAAGCAGACGAAGGCCAGCGTACCGCAGGCGACGGCAGCCCTTGCGGCCGCAGGCCCGTCAACCCCTGCTGCAGCTGCCAATTCCGCAGCACCGGCAGGCGCTTCGAACGAAACCACCGCTTCGGTACCGGTTCCGATGCCCAATCCGAACGCCCCGGTCGCCACGGCTGCGGCCGAACCGCCGAAGAAGCCATTCTGGAAGTTCTGGGCTTCGGAATGACGCCTCCTGATGGCGCTCCTGGAGCGGACTTTCTCGATCTCAAGGGTTTGAAATGTCCGCTCCCGGTTCTGCGGACCCGCAAGAAGTTGCGTGCCCTTCCGGAAGGCGGCAAGCTTCTTGTCGAAACGACCGATCCGCTTGCCGGTATCGACCTGCCCCACTTCTGCAGCCAGGAAGGCCATGAGCTTCTGTCCCAGGAACGCACCGAAGGCGGTCACCGCTTTCTGATCCTGAAGGGACAAGCGCCCCGGACTTAGAACTTCATGCCGGGGACGGCGAGCGGATTGTCCTCGAGTGCCGCACGATCGGGTCGGTCGACCCGGGGCGTGCCGGTAAAGGCATCGAAGAGCTCGGTGACGAAGGCCTCCGGAAGATCCTGCGTGATGAGGACAAGGCGCGTACGCCGATCCTCCGCGTCCGGCCAGCGCTCAAGTCTTACGGGAGGATGGAAGACCTGCTGAACCCCGTGCAGCACCACCGGGCGATCGGGGTCGTCGGCGAGGGCGACGATACCCTTCATCCGCAAGAGCTTCTCCCCATGTGCCGACCGCAGGAGGTCGATGAACATCTCCAGCGCCATCGGCGATACCGGCCGGTCGTGAAGGATAGAGAAAGATCGTATTGAGCGGTCATGCCGCGTCACGTCATGGTGATGATGGTGGTGATGGCGCGGTTCATCGTGGTGGTGGTGATGACCGGACGCATGATGATGATGCCCGCTGTCGCGTTCCTCGTCGCCCAGCCAACGCTTCACGTCCGCAATCTTCTGGTCGGGATTGTAGAGACCGGTTTCCAGCAGGGAGAGAGCACCGGTACCCGGATAGTTCCCATGCAGGATGGGCGCCCTCGGGTTGAGGACAGTCAGGCTGTCCGTGATGTCTTGCATGGCTTCGGCCGATGCCAGATCCGTTTTTGTCAGCACGATGCGGTCGGCCACCGCCACCTGCTTCACCGCTTCCGGATGTCGGTCGAGGGTGCTCTGTCCGTTCACCGCATCCACGAGGGTGACGACGCCTTCCAGCCCGAAATGCTGACCGATGACCGGATTGCCCATCACGGACTGCATGACCGGTGCAGGATCCGCAAGACCGGTCGTTTCAATTACCACCCGTTTCAACGGGCGTAGCCGTCCCGTCTGCATGCGGTCGGCAAGATCCGCCAAAGTGTCGATCAGTTCGCCCCGGACCGTGCAGCAAAGGCACCCGTCCGAGAGCTCGACAATGTTGTCGTTGGACCGCTCGACAAGGAGGTGATCGATCCCCACTTCGCCGAACTCGTTGATGATCACGGCGCAATCCCGCATCGCGGGATCCTTGAGAAGCCGGTTCAGCAGCGTCGACTTTCCAGCTCCGAGGAAGCCGGTGATGATGCTCACCGGAATGCGCTGCAAGGCACGGCTCATCAGATCAGCCCTTTGTCGGCTTCGGGGTCGGAACAGGAACCGACATGGCATCGCCAAGATCGGCATCCGCTTGCTGCTTGCCGCCCTTCTTGGTCTTGCCGCCCTTCTTCTTGCCCTTCTGGTTTTCAACCTTGGCAGAGGCAACCGGTTCCGAGCCCGGTATCAGTCCGGCAAAAACGAAGACCGGTTCCCGCTCCATTTCATGAACATAGGGAGACTGGAGTTTCATCCGCCCCACTTCGTCGCGGCTTTCGCTGCGGACCTTGGCACCTTTCGCGCTGCATATGTCCGCGGAAATGTCGGCCACCCCAAGGGCGGCGTCCGCATCGGGTGCCAGCTGAT
This sequence comes from Gellertiella hungarica, assembly GCF_014197145.1. GTDB lineage: Bacteria > Pseudomonadota > Alphaproteobacteria > Rhizobiales > Rhizobiaceae > Gellertiella > Gellertiella hungarica. The sequence continues at coordinate 66,056 of NZ_JACIEZ010000004.1, forward strand.
CGAGTCTCGGGCCGCTTGCCGGCGATACGAAGGCCTTCTGCAGGAGGTCTGCGGACATGTCGGCACGGGCTGCAAGGCTATCCGTTCCCAGCACGACGGAAACGATCGTGCGGCCGTTACGGGTGGCAGACGTTACCTGATTGAAGCCGGACGCGCAGATGAAACCCGTCTTCATGCCATCGGCACCCTCGAAGCGGCCGATCAGCAGATTGTAGTTCGGATATTGCCGCTTGCCGGTATCGATACCCTCGATCTTGAAATAATCGGCATATTCCGGAAACTCGCGCTTCAGCAGAACGGCCAGCAGCGCCAGGTCACGGGCGGTCGTATACTGACCCTTGCCCGGCAGGCCGTTGGGATTGATGAAGTGCGTGTTGCTCATGCCGACGCGCGCCGCCTCGGCATTCATGCGCATGACGAAATTCTCCTGGCTGCCGCCCACTGTCTCGGCGATCGCCACAGCCACATCGTTGGCGGATTTCACGAGCAGGAGCTTCAGCGCACTATCGAGCGTCAGTTGTTGGCCGGGCTTGTAGTACATCTTGCTGGCAGGCTGCGCAGCAGCACGCTTGCTCATGGTCACGAGACTGTCGAGGCGGATTTCCCCTGCACGAATGGCCCGGAACGTAACGTATGCAGTCATGAGCTTCGTCAGCGAAGCGGGGTACCACTTGCGGAAGGCCATGTCCTGATCCAGCACCTTCAGCGTTCCCGCGTCCACCACGATCCTCGGATTGGCCTCTGCAGCGAAGGGCATTGCACCGGCGGCCAGAAGCGTAACGGCCAGCACGGTGCGGCGCACTGCATGCGTCAGCAGGGTCTTGTTTACAAACACGGCTATCCTCAAATTGTGGGTGAATCTGTCGTCAGGCGATCGATTTTAGCCTATAGGGAATAGAAATGGCAAAGGTAAGTCATGCGGTCAACCTTGCACATCTTGCGAAGGCACCGCCATGCTGCTCCATTGCCGTCGAAACAGACAGAAAGTGACCGCATGCCAATCTTGAACCGTGCCGCCGAATTGCAGGACGAGGTCGCCGCCTGGCGACGCCAGATCCACAGCCGCCCAGAGCTGCTGTTCGATGTCGTGGAGACAGCCAGCTTCGTTGCTGAAAAGCTTAAGGAATTTGGCTGCGACGAAGTGGTCACGGGCATAGGGCGCACCGGTGTTGTGGGGCTGATAAAAGGCCGGACAGCGGGGCGCAAAACCATCGGCCTGCGTGCCGACATGGACGCCCTTCCCCTGACGGAGGTGACCGGCAAGCCATGGGCCTCCACCATACCCGGGAAAATGCATGCCTGCGGCCATGATGGCCACACGGCAATGCTGCTGGGTGCGGCCAAATATCTCGCCGAGACCCGGAACTTTGTCGGCAATGTGGCAGTCATCTTCCAGCCGGCGGAGGAGGGCGGCGGTGGCGGCAACCTCATGGTCCAGGACGGCATGATGGAGCGGTTCGACATCGGAGAGGTCTATGGTCTGCACAATCTCCCCGGGCTGCCCGTGGGAGAATTCGCCATCCGCAAGGGGCCGATCATGGCCTCGACCGACGAATTCAGCGTGACGGTAACCGGGCGCGGGGGACACGCCGCTCAGCCTCACAAGACGGTCGATCCCATCGCCATCGCGACGCAAATGGTCTCGAACCTGCAACTGATCGCGTCCCGCAACACCGATCCGCTTGAATCGCTGGTCGTTTCCGTCACCAGGTTCAACGCCGGGTTCGCAAGCAACATCATTCCCGATACGGCGACATTCGGCGGGACCGTCCGCACCCTGAAGGGGGAGATTCGCGATCACGCTGAACGGCGCATCCGCGACATCGTGTCGGGGCTCGCGGCAGCGCACGGTGCGGAAGCGGAGGTGCGGTACATGCGCAATTATCCGGTGACGGTGAACCATCCAGCAGAAACGGGACATGCGGCGGATGCTGCCATAGCCGTTGCCGGCCTGGACAAGGTCGACCCGGAAACGGATCCCATGATGGGCGGCGAGGATTTCTCATACATGCTGAATGCAAGGCCGGGTGCCTTCATTTTCCTCGGCAACGGCGAGAGCGCCAACCTGCACAACCCGAATTATGATTTCAACGATGAAATCATCCCGTTTGGCATTTCCTATTGGGTGAAACTGGCCGAAAGCAGGCTTGCCGCCTGAGGAAGCACCCCAAGTCCCCAAAGCGCTTCGCCAACCCGCAAAATCGGGACTTGGCGAAGCTACGCCAGTTCTGTATTGGGTGTCAGAAGTGGTCCCGTAGCTCAGCAGGATAGAGCACCAGATTCCTAATCTGGGGGTCCCGCGTTCGAATCGCGGCGGGATCACCATTTTCAATCTCAGCAGGGATGAACGCTTCCCCGGGGCTCTCCCCACGGGCGGCAGGCGAAACAGGAATGGCTGCCCTTGCCCGCCCCTGCCGAAATGGCAAAACTCAATGACATAATATAAATATTTACTATTGTGTAACTTCACCCGGCGTGGCGTGAGGGAGGCACTACGATGGCGTGGCTTTATCCACTGACAAGTTCGTCTGCGGGCATCAATCTTTCCCTTTCGAGCAATGACGATGTCTTCGTGTCGAGCGGGATCACATTGTCCGCCTCCGGAGGTGCGGCGATATTCGGGCTTGGGGGCGGGCATTCCATCATCGTCGCGGGAAGCTTGGCCAGCGATTACCTGACACTTCTACTCCTGGGGAGCGCAGGGGTGGACAGTGGCAACACGGTCGAGGTTACCGCAACAGGTCAGGTATGGAGCCAGGGACCTGCAGCCATTGCGATCGTTTCCATGGCCACCGCCGTGACCAATGACGGCTATGTGAGAGCCGACTTCGGCAATGGCGTTTCATTGAACGGAATGGGGGCCGGCATCTGCCATGTGACAAATGCCGGCAAGATTCTTGCAGGACAAAACGCAGTGAATCGCGATGCCCTCTCGACGGAACGTCTGGACCTGAACAATACCGGTTACATCAAGGGCGTGCTTGCCGCCTACCAGACGAACAACGCTCTTGCCGTGGATCGAATCCAGAACACCGGCACGATGGTTGGCGAGATCCGTCTTGGAAGAGGTGACGACCTCTATAACGGCGTCTATGGCCACCATCTGACAGGCGTCATAGACGGCGGCGACGGCGCAGATCAGATCTATGACGGGGCAGAAGGTAATAGCATCGCTGGCGGGAACGGCAATGACATCCTGCGGGGCTACGGCGGAAATGACCTGTTGAGCGGAGGGACTGGCATCGACACCCTGGATGGCGGCACAGGGAACGATGTCATTCAGGGAGGTTCAGAAGCAGATCTTCTGATTGGCAGGTTGGGTGCCGACGATCTCTATGGCGGGAGCGGAGCAGACCGGTTCATCTTTTCCCAGCTTTCGGACTCGACGGTGTCGGCCACCGGTCGGGACGACATCCTCGATTTCAGCCATCTCCAGGGGGACCGCATCGATCTGTCACCACTGGATGCGCGCTTAGACCTCGCGGGAAATCAGGCCTTCGGCTTCATCGGAGCACAGGCCTTCACGGGGGCAGCGGGTCAAATCCGTTTTCAGATCGCGAGCGGCCAAACCTATGTCTACGGGGATGTGAACGGAGACAAGATCGCCGATTTCGCCGTTCACGTGGCAGGGGCCGTCAGCCTGGTCGCCAGCGACTTCATTTTCTAGGATCCACCGGACCCGACAGGAACCGAGCGTCAGGCAGCCAGATCGTCTGCTTCCGTGCCCTTGAACATCTTCGCCAGGTTGAGGAAGCAGATCATCCCGTTCTCGTTGGCGATGACCCCCTCACAGAAGCTCTTGTCGAAGGAAGCGGTCACTTCCGGCACGGGCTGCACCTGGCTCGAGGGAATGGTCAAAATGTCGGACACACGGTCAACCAGCATTCCGATCACCATGGTATGAACTTCCGCCACGACGATCGCGCTGCGCTCGTTGGCTTGCGTGCTCTTCATGCCGAGCTTGTAGGCGAGATCGATGATCGGGATCACCGATCCGCGCAGGTTCATGACCCCGATGATCTCGGGAGGGGAGTGCGGGATCGGCGTTGAGGGTGCCCAGCCGCGAATTTCGCGGATGGTCGTGGTCTTCACACAGAACTCCTGATCATGGAGGCGAAATGCGATGATCTCCAGCATTTCGCCGCTGAAGGTGGTCGAGTTGAAAGTCGTCGCCATCGGAATTCTGTCCCGTTCCCATCTGTCGGCTGAGCCGCCGCATGTCCTCGTGTGCCAGACCGCCTACCGTTGGCGTGCAGCATAGCTGCACCCGGAAGGTCGTCCGCGACTCAACCTAGCAGGAGAGTCTTGATCAAAACTGAATTGAGACAGAATTCCGCGAACTTGCCCCAAATCCGGACAATGCCGCTCGTCTCACGCTGCTCGCGTTGGACGGTCGAAGATGCGCCGCCCGAAGAGGCTGGCTGTCATCTCCACCAGCACGCGGGCACTCTTGCCCCGATCATCCAGGAACGGGTTGAGCTCGACGAGATCGAGAGAAGATACGAGTCCGCTGTCACAGAGCAGTTCCATGATCAGATGGGCCTCGCGGAAGGTCGCGCCGCCGGGAACGGTCGTTCCGACGCCGGGCGCAACATCCGGGTCGAGAAAATCGACATCGAAGCTGACATGCAGCAGGCCGTTTGCCGCCCGAACATTGTCGATGATGCGGTTTACGATCGCGCCGACGCCCGACTCGTCGATGGCACGCATGTCGAAAACATTGACGCCGTTGTCCCGCACAAGCTCGCGCTCCTGCGGATCCACGGACCGAATTCCAAGCTGGTAAACGTGGGAGGGTTCCACAAAGGGGCGGTCGGCAGGGAAAATTGGCGCGAATTCGGCCCGGCCGCAAAAATGCGCTACAGGCATGCCGTGCATGTTGCCGGAAGGCGATGTCTCGGGCGAGTTGAAATCCGCATGCGCATCCAGCCAGAGCACGAAGAGGGGACGGCCAACCTCGGCGGCATGGCGGGCCATACCGGCAACACTTCCCATGGAAAGGGCGTGATCGCCTCCCAGGATGATCGGCAGTCCGCCCTTCGAAGCGACCTCGTAAGTCTTGGCTTCAAGCTCGCGGACGAATGCGCCGACCATCTGCAAATTGAGGGCGTTGCGCAGCGCAGGAAGGTCCCGTGCCGGAACAGGCCGGATGTCGCCGTTGTCGGTGACTGCATAACCGAGATCCTGCAACGCTGTATCGATACCGGCAATACGCAGTGCCGCAGGTCCCATGGCAGCGCCACGTCGCCCCGATCCCTCTTCCATGGGAACTCCGATGAGTGTGATCGGCGGCTTGGCAGCTTCAGTCATGACCTCAATCTCCTGTTCGTCTCGGGCCGATTTAAATCACAAAGCGTGGTGGCAAATAGATGGAAAATTGTTCATTTTCCTGGCATAAAACGCAAATTGTAAGCCGTGATTGACAAATTGACAGATGGACGATCTGGATCAGGAATTACTCGCCGCTCTTCGGCACAATGCGCGCCTGCCGGTATCGTCGCTCGCGGCCATGACAGGGGCATCCCGAGCAACGGTAACCGCACGGATTGAGCGGATGGTGGAAAACGGCACGATCACGGCCTTCACGATCAAAACAGGGCATGAAACGCGCTCCGCCAACGTGCGCGCCATCATCATGATCGAGGTTCTGGGCAAGATGGCCGATCGTGTGGCGGATCAGCTCCGGGGGATGCCGCAGGTCCGCGCCCTGCACTCCACCAACGGCCGATGGGACTTCATTGCAGAACTCGAGGACCGCGATCTCGTGGCCTTTGACGAGACACTGCGCAGGATCCGCCTCATCGAAGGTATAAACGTGACGGAAACGAACATCCTGCTGCGATCCCGCAAGTCGAGCTTCTAGCGAGCACGCGGCGCACTCAGGGGATCCTCAGTATTCCTTCTCGTAGAATATGCCTGCTGCGCCAGCTCCGTCACTTCCCGCCTCGCCCTTGAGCTTGATGCCACGCCCGATATCCAGGTTGATCGAAGCCTTGCTGCCGGAGGCGGCCCCCTGTTCCACCTGGATGTAGGTTCGGTCATTGAGGTATTTCCCGGCCTTGACCTGAGCCTGCCCGTTTTCATCCGACGTCACGTCGAGATCATCGATGCCAAGATTGGAACGCAGGCTCTGGAAGAGGGACGTCGACCGTCCTCCCGCCAGCTGCGCTGCCGCATCTGCCAGCTGCGCGATCTGAAGTACGGAAAGACGCGAGAGCGACTGCTGGAATATCAGCTGCGCGAGGATTTCGTCCTGGGGCAGCGACGGGCTGGAGGAAAAGCTCACCGACGGGTCGTTGGCGGGTCCGTTGATGTTCACCGTCACGGTCACACTGCCGGAATCGGCTTCAGCAGCCATATCCAGCGTGGGCGTGAAATCGCCGCCGAAAGCAATGTTGCCGGAGGTGAAGTCGAGCCTGCGGTTAAGAATGGTCAGGCGCCCCCGCTTCATCTTGAAGCCACCCGATACGACCGGATCACTGGCCGTTCCCCTCAGCGTCAGGTCGCCGCCCAGCTCCGCATCGATCCCTCGACCCTGCACGAAAATCCGCGGGGCAGAAATGGTAAGGTCGAGCGCAATGGACGAGGAGGAACCTTTCGTTCCGCCGCCCGCACGCGACATGACATCTTCATTCTGGGCCGCAACGGCCTTGGATTCGTTCTTGTGCTTGACGTTGATCTGCGAAAGCGAGGCGGGAAGCTTCTGCGGAATGGTGATAGCGGACCTGCCGAGCGTGAGATTTCCGCCGAGCTTTGGACCGCCGGTCAACGGCCCCGTCAGAGCCAGGGTGCCATCCACCACCGTGGACACGATCTTGCCATCCACGTAAGCGGCCTTCTTCAGGTCTATCTTGAGATCGGCGGGGAAGCCGCTGCCGGGGGCTATGCCAACCGTCCCGGTCACGGACACCGTGCCACCCGTGGCGAGTGTACCCGACAGTTTGGAGATCGTGGCACGCGTGCGCTCCAGGTCGATCGAAAGCGTGAGATTGCGAATGGCGAGGTTGCGACGAACATCGACCAGTGACGCATCCGAAGATGTGACCCTTCCGGTAATTGCCGGGGTGGAGACGGTGCCGCCAATCTTCACGTCGAGGACAGCAGAACCGCCTACTTCCAGTCCCTGTGCCGCCAGGACGCCGGAGAGCGCCTTCAAGGGCAGCTTCCCATCGAAGGCCAGATTGAGGGCCTGATTTCCGGAAACGACAACCGAGCCGCCACAGTTGATCGAAAGACCGTCGGCGTTGGAGGCCGTGGCGTTCAACTGGAGTTTTCCGCCTCGCAGGCTACCATCGGTCTTGATGGCAAAGGCCTGTAATCCGGCAGCGCGGGTTTGGGCCAGTGCAGCACGCTCGAAGGCCAGACGATAATCGACAACAGGCGCCGCAGCCTTTCCGGTGATCTTGACCGCGCCGGTGACGGTACCATCTGCCTGCAAGGCGGGGGAGACCGCATTGGCGAGACTGAGCGGCAACGCCCTGATGTCGGCAGTGATATCCAGTGCCTCGCCCGCAGTACCGGAGATGGCAACGGTCCCCTTCCCCGCCTGGATGGTTGCGTCTCGAAGCGCCAACCGGCCGTTTTCAAGTGCGAGTGTCGTGGGACGGGCAAGTTTCAGCGCGATGCCACGGGGTTCGGCCGACAGAGTGTCGATCGCGATGCTCGTGCGTGTGCCCTCGACCTCGGCACTGCCCTTGAGCACGAGGGGTTTTCCATCATAGCCCGCCTTCAAGTCGAAACCGGTCTTTCCACCCTCGCGCTCAAAGGAAAGGGACAGCTTCGACAGGCGGTTTGCACCGGATGCAATTTCCGATGCCTGCACCACGCCGGAGGCGGCAAGGGCCTTGAGGTCTGCAATATCAAGCGAAACCTTGGGCTGGCGGATCACCAGTCCCTGGCGTTCCAGGGCGATGCCTGACGCTTCGATCCGTGCGGAGGACACGCCGCCACGGGATGTGAAGCGCGCCGTGCCCTTGAGGTCGCCTGCCGCTTTCTCACCCGCAAGCGCTGCGACCAGCCCGATGTCGGGGAGATCGAATGTCAATCCGCCCTCCGGCATGAGGTTTGAATCCAGACGAAGCGCACCCTCCATGTGATTGGGGCCGATATCGGCTTTCAGAACCGGGAGGGTCGTCACCCCGTCCTGCGAGCGCACTTCGGCATCGATGGCAACTGGCTGACCAGCAAGCGTCCCTTCTGCGCTGACACGGGCTACCGGAGCCGCGACATCGGCTTTCCCCTCCGCAGTCACGGTCAGATTTTCGAGCGTTCTCCCCGACAGAATGGCTTTTTCTGTTGTCAGGCCCAGCTTGAAATCCGGCCGAGACAGGGCTCCGGTGGCGGCGAGGGAAAAATCCGCTTCCCCTTTTGCGTCTGCAAGCCAGGCGCCCAATGAAGGAAGCCTGCCCGCAAGGGATGCCTCAAGAGATCCGCCTGCCACAGACACATCCCCCTTGGCCGCAAGAACGTCGGATGAGAGATCGACGCCCGTTATCGCCAGAGCGCCCTCGGAAGAATATGAAAGGCTGGCGGCGAGGGAGATCTTGTCTTTGACCTTGGCTGCCAGGGCCTCGGGAAGCACGGCAGGCAGCGCAAACAGCTTGACGCTGGATATAAGGCCGCCACCATTCATATCGTAGGAGCCGGACGCCGTTCCACCGAGGCGCGCACTCTCGACGGTAGCGCCGTCGAAGGCGATCTTGCCAGCGGCGATGTCGATAGGCGCCTTGAGGATGAAGGGGCCCGGCAGCAAGCGCTGCAGGTTGGGGTCAGCAAAGGTGCCCCTGGCAAATTCCACTGTAACCGTTGCCGGTCCCGTTCTCGATTGCAGGTTGAAGGCAGCACTGCGAGCGGCCAGCCGGACATCCTCGGTCCGGTATCCGGGGAAGCTCACGCTCGGCAGGGTTGCCTGGAGGTCCAGTACTGCCGCACTCGCCTCGCCAGAAAGGGAGAGGTCTATATCCGTCAGCTGAAGCCCGACATTGTCCTTCCCCACGGGAATGGCAAGCGAGACCGCCCCCTTGACGCCCTCGGCCCGGGCCGACAGCGTGTTCGATCCGTTGGGATCGTAGACACCGGAGGCCGCGACCGAAATACTGGACGACAGCAGCGAACCTTTCCTGATCTCAAGCCGGCCGCCCGCCTCAAGGACGAGGTCGAGTGCAAACTCGGTCTGACCTTCGAAAAGGTCGCGAACTGTGGCGGGCATCAGTGGCTGGGCGGCGCCGCTGCCCTGCATCAGCAGGTGGTGACCGTCATTTGCGACGGCCTTGTGTTGCACCTGCATGGCCATGGCAGGGGCTCCGTCAAGCGCCGCCACCAGTTTGCCGGCCCAATCGGGAAGAGGGCCGCTTCCGTCGACGGAAAGGCTGAGCGCAGGACGGTCCGGCAGCTTGAGAAGGCGGGCGATCATTCCGTCTTTCGGTTCCTCGACCGACGCCTTCAGCGTCAGCCTGTTTTCGGCTGGAACGAAGGCGATATCGGCGGTCGCCCTGGCTTGGGGATCATCCTTTCGGTGCGCGGCAAGGGTGAGGACGATATCCTGGTTATCGGCACGTCCCGAGCCGGATGCGGAAACCGTGAAGGCCCGGCCAGCGACAGGTTCGGCGATCACGATCTCCGGAAGCTGAATGTCAGCGATGTCAACCGCAACCGGAAGACGGAAAGGCTGGTCGTTTTCGGACGCCGCCGATACCGTCTCCGTGGTCGGGCGGAGATATTCGATGCTCGCTGCCCGCACGGACTGTGCCTTGAAGGTCATGCGCAGGAGGGAGGCAGGAGACCAGTCCATCTGGATTCCCCGGATCCGGGCGTAGACACCCTTGCTGTCCGAAAGCGTCACCTCATCGACCCGGAGGTTTCCCGTCAGAAGCGAGGACGGACCCTCGATGGAGACGACCCGACCCGGCACTGAGATCGCCTCGGCGACCTTGTCCGCAACGATTCTAGCTCCGGAGGGCGTGAAGCCGACGAACGCCACTGCCAGCACCAGCAGCAGGACAATCACGAACAGGATCCGCCCGACCGAGCGGAAGATGGAGCGGAGCACGCGAATCAGTCTTTTCATGTTGGGAACCTACTTCCCTCGGACAGAAACCGGAAATCGCCATTTGGGCGTGGACCGCTGCCGGGGCCAGGGATCGTCAGAACGCCTGTCCGATGCCCGCATAAATACCGTAACGGCTTCCGCCCTCATAGGGTTGCAGCGGCACGGCGACATCGAGACGGATCGGGCCAAAGGGTGTGGCATAGCGCAGGCCGATACCGGCACCGGCACGAACATCGGAAAAATCCGGGAATGCCTCGTCGGAAACGGTCGCCGCATCGATGAAGGGCACGACGCCGATCGTTTCGGTGACGTTGACCCGCGCTTCGAGCGAAGTCTGCAGGTAGGAGCGTCCACCCGTCGCCTCGCCCTTGGCGTTCCGAGGCGAGATCTGCTGGTAGGAATAGCCGCGGACCGAACCGCCACCACCGGCATAGAAGCGCCGGTTGACCGGGATGTTCTCCAGGTCCCCTCCCCCGACGATCGTACCGGCAGACACCTTGCCCGCAAGCACAACTCCGTTGTCGTCTCCGAAACCGTAATAGCCGGAGCCCGAGGCCTCGAAGGAGGAGAAAATGTTGCCTTCCAAGGCCTCGTAGCTCGGCTTTGCATTCACGATGGCGCGATAGCCGGAGGTGGGGTTGAGCTTGTCGTCGCGCGCATCCCGCTCGAACTCGACCGGTATGGAAAAGGTCAGGTAATCGTTGACGCCGAAGGCATCTTCCGTCTTAGCATAGCTGATCTCGCCGCCACCTGTAACCTTGTCGATATCGTTGATCTCGTAAGTCAGACCGGCGGCGGCGGTAACGGTCTTGGCCTCGTAGGATTCAGGCGCTTCCATCTTGGCCTTGAGGCTCGCATTGAGCGTGATCGTCGGCAGGATGAACCCCGGCTTCGAAAAGAGAATGCCGGCCGAGTAATCCAGCTTCTGCACATCCGTGGTTTCGCCGAGACGGCTGACAGCGCCTTCGATGCGCAGAGATTCCGCCCGGCCGAACAGATTGCGATGGCCCCAATAACCCTGCACGCCGAAGCCGTCGATGGTCGAATACTGCGCCCCGACGCCAAAGTAGCGATGCTTCCCCTCCGACACCTTGATGTCGACCGGTATGCGGCCGTCGTCATCGAGAGCCTGCGCCTCGCGTATGGTAACGCTGGAAAAAACGCCGAGCTTGCGCAGACGTTCGGAGGCTTTCGTGAGCGCTTCAGGCGAATAGGGCCTGCCATTGTTGAGCAGCGAATAGGTGCGGACGAAATCCTCGTCCACCGTTTCCGTTCCGGTGACCCGCGTTTCACCGATCGGGGCAATGGGCCCTCCCTCGGCGGAAATCGTCACGTCGACCGTGTTCGTCTTGTGATCGGCAATCACGTCCCGACCCGTCAACTTGGCCAGGGGACGCCCTTCCTTCTTGAGCTCGTTCACCACAAGCTCGCCCGCCTTGATGATGGCAAGGGAGCCTGCATCTGCGCCAGCACCAAGCCCGAATGCCTCTGGCGCAAATCGCGATGCGTCTCCAGCAAAGGTCACGCGACCGAGGGAGAATTGGGCTCCCGGATCGACGCGAACATGCACAGGCACAGGCTGCGAGCGGTTAAAGGCGGGATTGGGCGGAAGCTCTGCCAGATCGACCCCATTGACGGTGACATCGACCACTGCGCCGTAACGGGCGTTTTCGTAGAGGACAGCCAGCAACCTGTCCCGATCGTCACGCGCCTTGATGGCAACGCCCAGATCACCCGAAACCGGATCGTCCTTGTCTGCCACGAGCTGGGACGCGCCTTCGAGTTTTTCCTTGAGATCGTCGTCGCCGCCCGCGACGTCCAGGGTGACGCTGTAGCGCACCGGATCGAGAACCTGCTGCTCGGGCTCGTCGCTTTCGAAGAACTTGTAACCGAAGATGGTGAATGCCTCGGCTGGCAGCACGCCGAGCGACAGAAGCGCGGTTCCGGCCGAGAGGACCAGAAGAGCCTTCCTGACCCGTCTACCGAGGGGTCTTTTCGCGTCATACGAATGGTTGTGCATTACGCCATACTACAAGATGTCACGCCCGGCATCATGCACCCGAAGCATTGCCCCAGGGTTAACCGAGGCTTGCGTCATATCATTAAAAATCGGTGTCGGGCACCTTTTGGCGGAAAAAACTTTGCCGGAACGAAAAATCCCGGGCTTTTGGCCCGGGATCTCCGTCGCGATGAAACGCAAATTAGTAGCGCGGGCAGTCGTCGATGTAGCGACGGCCGTAACGGTCGCGATAGTAGCACTGGCCCGGCTGTTCGGACACGTGGCCGATCACGGCACCGGACACACCGCCGATGGCCGCACCCACGGCTGCGCCGCGAACGTCACCGGTGATTGCGCCGCCGAGGATCGCACCGCCGGCCGCGCCGATAGCCGCACCCTTTTCGGTCTGCGAGCAGCTTGCTACCGACAAACCAACCAACAGAAGAACGATGGCCTTTTTCATTGAACTCTCTCCAATTTTTCTTCGTCTGATACGCCAACTCCGGGTATAGCCGCCCCCCGACATTGCCGCAGCCAGGACAATCTTGATCATACATAAGCTACCGGACCGGGCAATATGGCCGGTTGAATCTTTAACTTGTACCGGATGCGAAAGTTCCCGACCGTTGCGCCTAAGCCCATAAAAAAACCGCCCCTACAAAAGTAAGTGTTGATACGTGAGCGAAAAAGACAAATGATGCCGTTGCGCCAGGGAGAGGCGCGAGGAGGAACATAAATGGCGAAAGTGACACTGACGGTGAATGGCCGGACAGTGAGCGGCGACTGCGAGGACAGGACGCTGCTCGTGCATTTTATCCGGGAGAAACTTGGACTGACGGGAACGCATGTCGGCTGCGACACCAACCAGTGCGGCGCCTGTGTCGTGCACATGGACGGAAAGTCGGTCAAGAGCTGTTCCATTCTTGCCGTCCAGGCATCCGGTTCCAGCATCACGACGATCGAGGGCCTCGCACAGAACGGCGAAATGCATCCGGTGCAGGCGGCGTTCAAGGACAATCACGGCCTTCAGTGCGGGTTCTGCACCCCGGGCATGGTTATGACCGCGGTCGACCTCATCAACCGTCACGGCAATTCCTTGACCGAAGAGACGGTCCGGGCAGGCCTGGAAGGCAACATCTGTCGTTGCACCGGCTACCACAACATCGTGAAAGCCGTTCTCTCTGCTGCTGCCGAAATGGGCACCGCCCGGCAGGCCGCCGAATAATCCGACAAAGGGCGCCGGCCGCCGGCCGGACGTGAATCATTCACCAGATACCCCATTGGGAGGAAATCATGGGTGTTGAAGGCATTGGTGCGCGCGTGACCCGCAAGGAGGACAAGCGCTTTCTCACCGGCAAGGGCCGGTATACCGACGACATGACCGTACCGGGCATGAAATATGCCTATTTCATTCGCAGTCCGCACGCGCATGCCCGCATCAAGGGCATCGACAAGTCCGCCGCGCTGTCCATGCCGGGCGTCATTGCGGTTCTGGATGGCAAGGAACTGAAGGCAGACGGGATAGGCAACCTCATCTGTGGCTGGATGATCCATTCCAAGGACGGCTCGCCGATGAAAATGGGCGCATGGCGCCCGCTTGCGGACGAAACGGTCCGCTATGTAGGTGATGCCGTTGCCATCGTGGTCGCGGACAGCATGGGCGAGGCACGGGACGCGGCAGAAGCCGTGAGCGTAGACTATGACGTGCTGCCAGCCGTGATCTCTTCCGTCGACACGCTGAAGCCGGGCGCTCCCCAGCTTCATCCGGAAGCTCCTAACAATCTCATCTTCGACTGGGAAATCGGCGACAGCGCCGCCGCGGATGCGGCCCTTGCCAGTGCAGCCCACGTCACCGAGATGGAGATCATCAACAACCGCCTGTCTCCCAATCCGATGGAGCCGCGCGCCGCGCTCGGCATCTATGACGAGGCGGAAGATCACTATACCTGCTATACCACCAGCCAGAACCCGCATGTGGCACGACTGGTGATGAGCGCCTTCTACAACGTGGCGCCGGAACACAAGCTCCGCGTGATTGCGCCAGACGTCGGCGGTGGCTTCGGATCGAAGATCTACATCTATCCGGAAGAAATCGTCTGTCTGTGGGCTTCGAAGAAGACCGGCGTTCCGGTAAAGTGGACGGCCGATCGAACCGAGGCGTTCCTGACGGACGCCCATGGTCGCGATCATGTCACGAAGGTGAAGCTTGGCTTCGACAAGGATCACCGCATCACCGGGCTCAAGGTCGATACCATCGCCAACCTCGGCGCCTACATGTCGCTCTTCTCCTCGGTGACGCCCACCTATCTGCATGCGACGCTGTTCTCCGGCCAGTACGTGATCCCGGCGATCCATGCGAATGTCCGGGCGGTCTATACCAACACCACACCCGTGGATGCCTATCGTGGCGCGGGGCGTCCGGAGGCGACTTACGTTCTCGAGCGGCTGATGGAAACCGCCGCACGCGAACTCGGCGTTTCGCCCGCGGAGCTGCGCCGCAAGAACTTCATCACGACATTCCCCTACCAGACACCGGTCATTCTCACCTATGACGCCGGCGACTACGCAGCCTCTCTCGATGCTGCCATGAAGGCCGCTGACTGGGACGGCTTCCCGGCTCGCCGGGCGGAGTCTGAAAAGCGCGGAATGAAGCGCGGCATCGGCATGAGCTGCTACATCGAGGCCTGCGGCATCGCCCCGTCTGCAGCGGTGGGCTCTCTCGGTTCCGGCGTCGGTCTTTGGGAATCTGCGGAAGTGCGTGTCAACGCGGTTGGCACGATCGAGGTGCTGACCGGTTCCCACAGCCACGGCCAGGGACACGAGACGACCTTTGCGCAGCTGGTGGCAGACCGTCTCGGCGTGCCGATGGACAGCGTGGCCATCGTGCATGGTGACACCGACAAGGTGCAGATGGGGATGGGCACCTATGGCTCGCGCTCCGGCGCGGTGGGCATGTCAGCCATCGTCAAGGCACTCGACAAGGTGGAGGCGAAGGCCAAGAAGATCGCGGCCCACCTGATGGAGGCGGATGAGAGCGACATTGTCGTCGAGAACGGAACGCTGAAGGTGGCGGGGACAGACAAGTCGCTGCCCTGGTTCCAGGTGGCTCTTGCTGCCTACACGGCGCACAATCTTCCCGCGGGCATGGAACCCGGGCTGAAGGAAGGAGCCTTCTACGACCCCTCCAACTTCACTTTCCCCGCCGGTTGCTACATCTGCGAAGTCGAGGTGGATCCCGAAACCGGGAAGACACACATCGTGCAGTTTGTCGCCGCCGATGACTTCGGCAACATCATCAACCCGATGATCGTCGAAGGCCAGGTGCATGGCGGGATTGCGCAAGGTGTCGGACAGGCACTGCTGGAGGGTGTTCATTACGATACCTCCACGGGCCAGCTTCTGACCGCATCCTACATGGATTATGCCATGCCGCGCGCGGATGACCTTCCGTCCTTCCAGGTGTCGCATCAGTGCACCCCCTCGCCCAGCAACCCGCTCGGGATCAAGGGTTGCGGCGAAGCAGGTGCCATCGGTTCGCCGCCGGCGGTCATCAATGCAATCACCGATGCGATCGGCAACAACGATCTGACAATGCCGGCCACACCGCAAAAGGTTTGGGCTGCATTGAACGCGGCCCGCTGAGAAGGAGGACAGTCATGTATGCGACCAACTATCATCGCGCCTCCTCCGTCGAAGAGGCAGTAAAACTCGCAACGGACAATGGGGACGCCAAGTTCGTGTCCGGCGGCCAGACGCTGATTGCCACCATGAAGCAGCGTCTCGCGTCGCCGAGCGATCTGATCGACCTCCGCCACGTGGCCGCCCTCAAGGGCATCGCCGTCAACGGGCGCAGCGTTCGCATCGGCGCTGCGGTCACCCATGCCGAAGTCGCGGCATCGGCAGAGCTTCGCGCCGTATGCCCCGCACTTGCCAATCTCGCTGGAGGTATCGGCGATCCGCACGTCCGCCATCTCGGCACGATTGGCGGCTCCATCGCCAACAACGATCCGGCGGCGGACTATCCTTCCGCCATGCTGGCACTGGATGCGACCATCGTCACCGACCGTCGCGAGATTGCAGCATCCGACTTCTTCCAGGGGCTTTTCACGACTGCCCTTGAAGAAGGCGAGATGATCACCGCCATTCGGTTCGAGGCACCCGAGAAGGCAGGCTACGCCAAGTTTCCGAACCCGGCGTCCCGCTATGCCATGACAGGCGTTTTCGTGGCCCGCCGCGGCGGTGCTGTCCGTGTCGCCGTGACCGGTGCCGGTGCTGATGGCGTCTTCCGCCATGAAGGGCTCGAGCTGGCCTTGAGTGGCAATTGGGCACCGGATGCGGTGGGCGGCGTCAGCATCGATCCGACGAACCTGATGTCGGATCTCCACGCAAGCTCGGAGTACCGCGCAAACCTGGTGAAGGTCATGGCAAAACGGGCGGTGGCATCCACCCTGTGAAGGCCTGAATGTTGCCGGCCGGGAGGTGAAACTTCCCGGCCGGAAAAAAGATAACAAGTACCAAAAATCGTTCTTACAATTGTCATCGTCGTTATATTTTCGTTAGCCGACCATTGCTACCTTTCGCACCACTACTTCTTGGGGGTGCATGACGCACACTCCTTGCTGCATGACGCAGACGTTGTACTGCCGCTTTCCCAAAAGAACAGGTTTACAAGGATCGGGTGTCGATGTCAGAGGTGAGTGAGTCCACCGTAAAGTCCAGTGTCGAAGATCGTCTTGCGTTCATGCAACTAAGCGAGTCGGGTCGCAGTGAAATACGGTCGCTGAAGTCTGTCGTGGAACGGGAACTGCCGCACGGGCTTGATCTATTCTACGATCAGTTGCGCAAGACGCCGGAAGTCAAACGCTTCTTTTCTTCTGAAGATCATGTCACGCGCGCAAAGCTCGCCCAATCCAGTCACTGGGAAAACATCGCAAATGGGGACTTCAGCGCGAACTACGTCACCAAGGTCAAGACAATCGGATCCGTTCACGCAAGGATCGGTCTCGAGCCTCGCTGGTACATTGGCGGATACGCCATCATCCTCGACCACCTGATCAAGGAAGTGGTCAGGCAGTACGCCCCCAAAGCGGGCCTGTTCGGTTCCCGGGGCACGGCTCCCGATGAGCTCGGCAGCATGTTGGGCTCGCTCGTCAAGGCGGTCATGCTCGACATGGACCTCGCCATTTCTGTCTACATGGAAGAAGCAGAGGCGGCCAAGAAGAAAGCCCAGGCGGAAATCATCGAGCAGGAAAGGAGCATGGTGCGCCAGGTCTTCGGCAAGGCTATGAAGGCCATTGCGGCAAAGGAGATCGGCTACCAGATCCAGGACGCTTTGCCGGAGGCGTATGAGCCGCTGCGTGCCGACTTCAACCAGGCGCTTCAGGAGTTGTGCCAGACGATTACCGGAATAGGAGATGCGTGCCAGGGCATCAGCGGAAGCGCCAGCGAACTGCTCGACGGGGCAAACGATCTGTCGCGGCGAACGGAACAGCAGGCTGCATCCATCGAGCAAACGGCAGCCGCTCTGGAGCAGATCACCACCACCGTCCGGGATTCCAGCCGACGTGCGGAAGAAGCAGGCGCTCTCGTCGCCAGGGCGAAGAGCGATGCGGAAATCTCGGGTCAGGTCGTGGAGAAAGCCGTCATTGCAATGGGGGCGATCGAAAATTCTTCCCGGGAGATATCCAACATCATCGGCGTCATCGACAACATCGCCTTCCAAACCAATCTGCTGGCGCTGAACGCCGGCGTGGAGGCGGCGCGCGCAGGTGAAGCCGGAAAAGGTTTTGCCGTAGTTGCACAAGAGGTCCGGGAACTGGCGCAAAGGTCTGCGACGGCCGCGCGTGAGATCAAGCAGCTGATCACGAATTCTGGCGAGCAGGTGAAATCCGGGGTATCTCTCGTCGGCGAGACCGGTCGGACGCTCTCCTCCATCGTTGAACAGGTCAGCGAGATCAATCGCCATATCGGTCACATTGTGGACGGCGCGCGCGAACAGTCCACTGCGCTTCAGGAAATAAGCCACGCCGTGAACCAGATGGATCAGGCGACGCAACAGAATGCCGCGATGGTGGAGCAATCCACCGCCGCAAGCCACTCGCTTGTCCAGGAAGTCACGCGCATTTCCGGGTTGCTCAGGGAATTTGCAACGGGCGTCTCCGAACTCCGGGCCAGCCACGGCGCAAGCCGGATATCGCGGGCCGCTTGAAGACACTCCGCGATGAAGGGTACCCGACAATCTGCAACCGGATACAGGAAGCGTCCGGTTGCTTGATATGAATCAAGTTTGCACCGGCTCCGGGCGTGTAAGTTCCCAATCAGCAGAATCGGCAGAGCCCGGTTCTTTTGCCGCACCCAAGGTCAAAACCCGGTGAAAGGGGTTGACGGGCGGAGCGGCAGAAATCAAAAGGTTGAAGGCCGGGACACCACACCGGCACGCGTCTGGAGCATTTCATGGATTTCGAGGCATTTTTCAAAGGCGAGCTCGAAGGTCTTCACCAGGAAGGCCGTTATCGTGTGTTTGCCGATCTGGAACGTCAGCGCGGGGCCTTTCCGCGTGCCACGCGCCATACCGCCGATGGTGCTTCCGATGTGACCGTTTGGTGCTCCAACGACTATCTCGGCATGGGCCAGCATCCGCTGGTGATCGAAGCCATGAAGCAGGCGATCGATCACTGTGGCGCGGGTGCGGGAGGCACCCGGAATATCTCTGGGACCAATCACTACCACGTTCTTCTCGAGCGCGAGCTGGCCGATCTGCACGGCAAGGAATCGGCGCTGATCTTCACATCCGGCTATGTTTCGAACTGGGCAACCCTCGGCACGCTCGGTCAGAAGATTCCCGGCCTCATCATTTTTTCCGATGCCCTGAACCATGCCTCCATGATCGAGGGCATCCGCCATGGCCGCTGCGAGCGGGTCATCTGGAAGCATAATGACGTGGCCGATCTTGAAGCAAAGCTCGCTGCGGCTGATCCCAACGCCCCCAAGCTGATTGCCTTCGAATCCGTCTATTCCATGGATGGCGACATTGCCCCCATCAAGGAAATCTGCGATCTGGCCGACAAGTACAACGCCATGACTTACCTCGACGAGGTGCATGCCGTTGGCATGTATGGCCCGCGTGGCGGCGGCATTGCCGAGCGCGAGGGTCTGATGGACCGGCTGACGATCATCGAAGGCACCCTTGGCAAGGCCTTTGGCGTCATGGGTGGCTATATTGCCGGCTCCGCCGCGGTCTGCGATTTCATCCGCTCGTTTGCATCGGGCTTCATTTTCACCACCGCGCTGCCGCCTGCGCTCGCAGCCGGTGCTGTTGCCTCCATCCGTCATCTGAAGGGTTCCCAGATGGAACGCGCTCGGCACCAGGAGCGTGTTCGCCGCTTCCGCCAGATGCTGGATCAGAAGGGAATTCCGCACGTCGACAATCCGAGCCACATCGTGCCCGTGATGGTGGGCGATGCAGCCAAGTGCAAGTGGATCTCGGACATCCTGCTGGATAGCTACGGCGTTTACGTTCAGCCGATCAACTACCCGACCGTTCCGCGCAAGACCGAGCGCCTGCGTTTCACGCCGACACCTCTTCACACGGATGCTGACATGGAGCACCTGGTCTCGGCCCTGCACAGCCTGTGGTCCCGTTGCGCCCTCGCCCGGGCTGTCGCCTGAGCGGCAGGCATGCGTCAGTGAAAAAAGCCGCCCGGAAGGCGGCTTTTTTCATGCCTCATCGAGCCATTGCACGAAGCCTCTCGCCGGCCCTGCGCCGGGCTTCTGCGTCGATCGCAAAGACCTGGTCGATATCCAGCGCCTCACCGGCATCGATCATGTCCTCCATGACGGCTTCCGCGATTTCGGCCATGTCGAGAAAGCCGATCCGTGCCTCGACGAATGCCTCGAACGCCGTCTCCTCTGCAGCGTTCATGACCGCGCTTTGCAGGCCTCCCCTCTCGAGTGCTCGCCGCGCAAGGCGAAGCGCCGGGAAGCGGTCCTCGTCGGGCGCTTCGAAATCCAGCCTCGACAGCCGAGCGAAATCGAGCCTCTCGACGGACAGCGCGGGCCGATGGGGATAGGCCAGCGCATAGCCGATTGCTGTCCGCATGTCAGGGCAGCCCAGCTGCGCCAGAACCGATCCATCCGTGTAGCCGACCATGCTGTGAATGATCGATTGCGGGTGAACCACGACCTCGATCTGCTGGGGCGATACATTGAAAAGATGCTTCGCCTCGATCATCTCGAGGGCCTTGTTGAACATGGTCGCGCTTCCGACCGATATCTTCATGCCCATGGACCAGTTGGGGTGGCGGGCGGCCGTTTCAGCCGTAACGCCAGCCATCTGCTCCCGCGTCCAGGTGCGGAAAGGACCGCCCGAGGCCGTCAGGACGATCCGTTCCAGGGCATGGCGCTGGTGCTCCTCGAGCACCTGGAAAATGGCATTGTGCTCGCTGTCGACAGGGAGCAGTCGTCCGCCCCCCTTCCTGACGGCGTCCACGAAAAGATCCCCTGCCGTGACCAGGCATTCCTTGTTCGCAAGAGCAATGTCGGCCCCGCGGCGCGCTGCCGAAAGTGTAGGCGCGAGACCGGCCGTTCCGATGATGGCAGCCATGACCATCTCGGCCGGGCGATCTGCCGCCTCGATGAGCGCGGACGGTCCCGCACCCGCCTCGATACCGGTGCCGGCGAGCGCCTGCTTCAGAGCGTCATAATGAGCCTCGCTGGCCGTCACTGCCATGCGAGCACCAAATGCGCGTGCCTGCTCCGCAAGAAGGCCGATGTTGCCATTGCCCGTCAGGGCTTCGATCTCGAAGGCCTCGCGTCCGCCGAGCTGGCGCACGACATCGAGCGTATTCTGACCGATGGAGCCCGTCGAACCGAGTATGCTCAGGCGGCGAGGCGAACCGGGAACGTTCATTCTGTCTCTTCCTGTAACCTTTTCGGTTCCCTCTAAAGCCTTTGTGCCCCGGCAACAAGCCGCAGCGGCCAGGGATGTCAGATGGCAGTATAGCCGCCATCGGCCATCAGGATCGTCCCGGTGATGAAACTCGCCGCATCCGAAGCCAGAAACACCACCGCATTGGCAATCTCCTCCGGCTCGGCAAACCGGGCCATCGGCGTCATGCGAATCCAGGTCTTGTAGCACATCTGGTTCTTCCGGCCCGCAAGGGTCATGTCGGTGGCGACATATCCCGGGGCAACGGCGTTCACCCGGACCCCATGACGGGCCCATTCGGCGGCAAGCGACCGGGTGAGCTGATTGACGCCGGCCTTGCTGGCATCATAGGCGGTCTGGGACTGCGGCACCGCGGCCACGTCTCCACAGATGGAAGAAATGTTCACGATCGAGCCCTTCCGGGCCTTGACCATGTGGCCTCCGAAGGCCTGCATGCACAGGAAAGTTCCACCAAGGTTGACGTTCACCACGTCCTGCCACTGCGCATGCGTGAGATCGGCAAACGGAGTGTTGCTGACGATGCCCGCATTGTTGACGAGGATATCCGGAACATTCTCCCGGCAGATGTCGTCTGCCACACGGCGAACATCCGCCTCATCCGTCACATCGAGCGCTATGAAGCGGCTTCGGCCCGGATGCATCTCCTCCATGGCGCGAAGCGTTTCCTCACCTTGCCGGTGATCGCGGTCAAGAAGAATGATCGACGCCCCCGCCTTCAGAAAGGCCTCGCCGATCGACCGGCCTATACCACGGGCTCCGCCCGTAATCACGGCAGTCCGGCCAGCAATCTCAAAGGCGTTAAGCATCGTCATCCGGATGGAAAGAACTCTCAAAGGTTTATGAAGCTCTAACCACTTTTCCGAGCGAAACCAAGTGCGGCAGCATCCTGTGCTGCCGCAAAACTGTTGGAAATAATGCAAACTTGGCGTCGGCACCGGCCTGCAAGAGGCCGATGCCGTCAATATGGAATGAGATCACGAACTAAAGCACAAGCGGAAACAGGGCAGCCAGGACAATCGCCGCGGCCGCCACCGACAGCGCGACGCGTATTTCATGCCGACGTGCCGTCTGCTCGCCTTTCCAATCATATGACATGACAGACTTCCTCACGATTGTGGGAGGGGCAGAATAGACAGCGACACTTACGTCAGACTGTCGTGGCGAACGGATGATCGGCGGGGTTGCAAAAGAAAATGCCCGGCCAGAACGACCGGGCATTTCACTATTCCACTGCTCGAAGGTCTTACTTCTGCCAGCTCTTGACGAGTTCGTCGTAGTTGACCGTGATCGGCTTTTCCTTCTCGTTCTCGATCTTCAGCTGCGGAGCAAGATGGCCGGCAGCGACGGCTGCCTTGTTCTGCTCTTCAAGCGAGGTTTCTTCGGCCAGTGCCGGGCCGATGTCACCCTGAACGCCCGACTTCTCGATACGGGCCAGAACCTTCTCCTGCTCTGCGCAGAGCGAGTCCATGGCTTCCTGAGCAGTCTTTGCGCCCGAGGAGGCATCGCCGATGGCCTGCCACCACAGCTGGGCAAGCTTCGGATAGTCCGGAACGTTTGTACCGGTCGGCGACCACTGCAGGCGGGCCGGCGAACGGTAGAACTCGATCAGACCGCCAAGCTTGGGTGCCCGTTCCGTGAAGCTCTGGTGGTCCAGCGTCGACTGACGGATGAACGTCAGACCAACATGGGACTTCTTCACGTCGACGGTCTTGGAGGTGACGAACTGCGCATACAGCCAGGCTGCCTTTGCGCGGTCATCCGGCGTGGACTTCATCAGCGTCCAGGAACCGGCATCCTGGTAGCCGAGCTTCATGCCGTCCTTCCAGTAGACGCCATGCGGCGAGGGTGCCATGCGCCACTTCGGCGTACCATCGGCGTTCATGACCGGCAGGCCTTCCTTCACCATGTCGGCGGTGAAGGCCGTGTACCAGAAGATCTGCTGGGCGATCTGACCCTGGGCCGGAACCGGACCGGATTCGGAGAAGGTCATGCCAGCGGCTTCCGGCGGCGCATACTTCTTCAGCCAGTCGAGGTACTTCTCGATCGAGTAGACAGCTGCCGGACCGTTGGTATCGCCACCGCGTGCGACGCACGAACCGACGGGCTGGGACTTCTCGTTGACCTTGATGCCCCATTCGTCGACCGGCAGACCGTTCGGGATGCCCTTGTCGCCGTTACCGGCCATCGAAAGCCAGGCGTCGGTGAAGCGCCAGCCAAGCGACGGGTCCTTCTTGCCGTAATCCATATGGCCATAGACCTTCTTCCCGTCCTGCTCGCGGCCGGTGAAGAATTCGGCGATGTCTTCATAGGCAGACCAGTTGACCGGAACGCCGAGATCGTAGCCATACTTGGCCTTGAAGTCGGCCTTGTTCTTCTCGTCATTGAACCAGTCGTAACGGAACCAGTAGAGGTTCGCGAACTGCTGGTCGGGCAGCTGGTAGAGCTTGCCGTCGGGCGCAGTCGTGAAGCTCTTGCCGATGAAGTCGTCGATGTCGAGGTTCGGGTTCGTTACGTCCTTGCCTTCGTTCGCCATCCAGTCGGTCAGGTTGCGGGCCTGCTGGTAACGCCAGTGGGTACCGATGAGGTCGCTGTCGTTGATGTAGGCGTCATAGATGTTTTCGCCCGACTGCATCTGGGTCTGCAGCTTTTCGACGACGTCACCTTCACCGATCAGGTCGTGGGTAATCTTGATACCGGTGATATCGGAGAACGCCTTGGCGAGGACCTTGGATTCGTATTCATGCGTGGTGATGGTTTCGGAAACCACCTTGATTTCCATACCGGCGAAGGGCTTCGCGGCATCGACGAACCACTGCATTTCCTTTTCCTGGTCCGCGCGCGAAAGCGTGGAGAGATCACCGATTTCCTTGTCGAGGAAGGCCTTCGCCTCCTCCATTCCGGCCCAGGCGTTTCCGGCCAGGGTCAGCAGCAGGAATGCCGTCGTGGTCATAAGTTGCTTGCGCATGTCATCCTCCCGAGAGTTTTGCGTTAGCAGGTTGCAGTCTGGATCACCGACGCACTGGCCGGAAATCCCGTTCATGATCCCTCACACGAACTTGAACACGCCGATGGCGTAGACAATGCTGAGGGCTAGCGCCCACCAGAGGCTGAACTCGGTCAGGCCGAGCCAGCCCAGATGGATGAAGGCGGAGCCGAGGAGAGAGATGAAGAGCCGGTCTCCCCGGGTTGTTTTGAAACGCAGTATGCCGTGGCGCGGGCCGCCGCCCGGCGAGAAGTATTCCCACACGCCCATGGCTGCGATCAGAAAGGCAATGGCTGAAAAGAACAGTGCCGTCGGCAGCGTCCATGCCATCCAAGAAAAGTCCATGTCTTCCTCCCAGTCAGACGCGGCCGAGGGCAAAGCCCTTGGCGATGTAATTGCGGACGAAGTAGATCACCAGCGCGCCCGGAATGATGGTCAGCACACCTGCAGCCGCAAGCACGCCCCAGTCCAGGCCCGAGGCCGAAACGGTGCGGGTCATGATGGCCGAGATGGGCTTTGCTTCGGTGGTTGTCAGGGTTCGCGCGATAAGCAGCTCCACCCACGAGAACATGAAGCAGAAGAATGCGGCGACCCCGATGCCGGAGGCGATGAGCGGCATGAAGATCTTCACGAAAAACCGCGGGAACGAATATCCGTCGATATAGGCCGTTTCGTCGATCTCCTTGGGCACGCCGGACATGAAGCCTTCCAGGATCCAGACTGCCAGCGGCACGTTGAACAGGCAGTGGGCAAGTGCCACCGCGATATGCGTGTCGATGAGGCCGAAGGCGGAATAGAGCTGGAAAAAGGGAAGCGCGAACACCGCAGGCGGCGCCATCCGGTTCGTCAGCAGCCAGAAGAAAAGATGCTTGTCACCGAGGAAGCGGTAGCGGGAGAAGGCATAGGCAGCCGGCAGCGCAACGGCCACCGAAATCACCGTGTTCAGGACCACGTAGATCATCGAGTTGATGTAGCCCGAATACCAGGACGGATCGGTGAAAATCACCATGTAGTTGCGCAGCGTCGGCCTTTCCGGGATGAGCGAGAAGGTCCCGAGGATCTCGGTATTCTCCTTGAAGCTCATGTTGACGAGCCAGTAGATCGGCAGCAGCAGGAAAATGATGTAGATCGTGGGAATGAGGAAGCTGAGGCGGCTGCCTTCAGAACGGTTGCTCATGATGGTTCCTCCTCAGGCTTCGGCGTCGCTCTGCGTCATCACGGTATAGAAGACCCATGACAGCAGCAGGATGATCAGGAAGTAGATGATCGACATCGCGGCCGCGGGACCGAGATCGAACTGACCGACGGCCATCTTCACGAGGTCGATCGACAGGAAGGTCGTGGAATTGCCGGGTCCGCCACCCGTGACGACGAAGGGTTCGGTGTAGATCATGAAGCTGTCCATGAAGCGCAGAAGGACGGCAATCAGCAGGACACGCTTCATCTTCGGCAGCTGGATGTAGCGGAACACGGACCAGCGCGACGCTCCATCGATCTTGGCGGCCTGGTAATAGGCGTCGGGAATCGAGACCAGCCCGGCATAGCAGAGCAGCACCACAAGGCTCGTCCAGTGCCAGACATCCATCACGATGACGGTGATCCAGGCGGCAAAAGGATCCTGAGTGTAGTTGTAATTGATCCCCAGAGCTTCCAGCGTGTGGCCGAGAAGGCCGATATCCACACGTCCGAAGACCTGCCAGATCGTGCCGACGACGTTCCACGGAATAAGCAGCGGCAGCGCCATCAGAACAAGGCACACGGAGACGCCCACGCCCTTCTTCGGCATGTTGAGAGCGATCACGATACCAAGAGGAATCTCGATGGCGAGGATGATGACCGAGAAGCTCAGGTTGCGGACGAGCGCATCCCAGAAGCGGTCGGAATGGAGGATTTCCGTGAACCAGTCGGTGCCGTTCCAGAAGAACTCGTTGTTGCCGAAGGTATCCTGCACGGAATAATTGACCACCGTCATCAGCGGGATGACGGCGGAAAAGGCAACCAGCAGCAGCACCGGCAGCACCAGAAACCAGGCCTTGTTGTTCCAGGTCTTCTGCATGTTCAGCCCTCCGAACCGACGCGCCAGCTGTCGGCGTAGATGTTGATCGCGGACGTATCGAACTGCACCCTGGGATCCGCGGGAATGTCCATCCCCTCCGGAACGACCACCGCAAGCGGCTTGCCTTCGAATTCTGCCCGCACGATTCTCTGACGGCCGATGTCCTCCACCTTGCCGATGCGGACCGGTAGTCCCTCGCGCTGAAGCCGGACGAATTCCGGCCGGATGCCCAGCTCGATCTTCTGTGCTCCGCCAACGGCCGGTGCGTAGGCAAGCGCTATGGACTGGCTGCCCACCGTGGCGCTTGTCCCGTCTACCCTCGCCTCCATGAAGTTCATGCCGGGCGAGCCGATGAAATAGCCGACGAAGGTATGGCTCGGGCGCTCGAAGAGTTCGGCAGGGGTTCCGATCTGGACGATCTGTCCGTCATACATGACCACGACCTTGTCGGCGAAGGTAAGCGCTTCGGTCTGGTCGTGCGTGACATAGACCATGGTGAAACCGAACTGCCTGTGCAGCCGCTTCAGCTGAGAGCGAAGCACCCATTTCATGTGGGGATCGATGACCGTCAGAGGCTCGTCGAAGAGGATGGCATTCACATCGTTTCTGACCAGCCCTCGGCCCAGCGAGATCTTCTGCTTCTGATCGGCGGTAAGGCCTCTCGCCCGCCGCCTTGCCATATCGGACAGCCCGGTCATGTCGAGTATCTCGTTGACCCGCCGGTTCACCTCGGCCTCCGGCACGTGGCGATTCCGCAGCGGAAATGCCAGGTTGTCGTATACGGTCATGGTGTCGTAGATGACCGGGAACTGGAACACCTGCGCAATGTTGCGCTCCTGCGTCGACAGATTGGTCACATCCTTGCCGTTGAAGAGGATCCTGCCCTCCGACGGGTGAAGGAGCCCCGAAATGATGTTGAGCAGCGTGGTCTTGCCACAGCCGGAGGGGCCGAGCAGCGCATAGGCACCTCCATCGTTCCAGGAATGATGGACCTCCTTCAGCGCATAATCGGACTCTCGCGTGGGCTTCGCCCCGTAAGCGTGGCGGATATGGTCGAGATCGATGCGTGCCATGATCCCCTCCTCAGGCGGTTGCGGCGAGCGAGCGGCCATCCGGCCCGAAGGCCATCAACCGGCTTGTATCTAGATAAAGGGTAATGTTCTGGTCGGGATCGATGTCATGGATGCCATGAGCCAGCATGACCCAGCGAGCATCGCCAAAGGCGACATGGACGAAACTCTCCGAGCCGGCGATCTCCGAAATCAGGGTGCGCACCGTAAGCGCCTGGGCCGCCGGGATTTCCATGCTCCGCTTGAGGTGATGCGGCTGGAACGCGATCGTCAGTGGCCCATCTGCAATATGCGCCAGATGGCTTGGCACGGCGATTTCCGCAGCGCCGGCCCTGAAGATGGTACCGGCCTTCACAACCGGCAGCGTGTTCAGCGGCGGATCGCCGAAGGTCTTCGCGGTAATCAGATCCGCGGGATTTCGGTAGACGGAGATCGTCTGGCCGAATTGCGTGATGCGCCCCTCGCAAAGCGTGGCCGTATTTCCGCCCAGCAGCAGGGCCTCCGAAGGCTCGGTGGTGGCATAGACGAAGATCGCGCCGGACTCCGCAAAAATCTTCGGCAGCTCCTCACGCAGTTCCTCGCGCAGCTTGTAATCCAGGTTTGCCAGCGGTTCGTCCAGTAGCACTAGGCTCGCATTCTTCACGATGGCGCGCGCCAGGGCGGTGCGCTGCTGCTGGCCGCCGGACAGGTTGAGGGGTGTCCGGTCGAGATAGGGGGTGAGCTTCAGAAGATCGGCCGCCTTTCGGACAGCCTTGTCGATGGTTTGCTGGTCCTTGCCGGCGATGCGCATGGGCGAAGCGATGTTCTCATAAACCGTCAGCGCCGGGTAATTGATGAACTGCTGATAGACCATCGCCACGTTGCGGCTCTGCACGGGAAGGCCGGTAACATCCTTTCCGTCGAAAACCACCGACCCACTCGAGGGGCGGTCAAGGCCGGCCATCAGCCGCATGAGGGAGGTCTTGCCGGACAGGGTGGGTCCCAGCAGGACGTTCAGCGACCCCCGCTCCAGCGTCAGGCTGGTCGGGTGGATGTGATACTCACCCGCAACCATCTTCGTGACGTCGCGCAATTCCAGCATTTTTCCTCCCGGACCCGCATCGGTCCTTCAATAAGAGCTTCCACCTCTCCCGGGCGCGCTCTTCTTGGCATCTTCATTACGGCGCGTGGTGCGCCATGTATTCGTCGAGCGCTGCCGCTTCGGCGGAGCCGAGGTAAAGGCCCCTTTTCGTGCGACGCCAAAGCACATCTTCCGCTGTGCGAGCCCATTCCCTTGTCATCAGCCAATCGATCTCGAAGGCGTATACGTCGCTTCCGAAATGCTGGCCGAGGTCAGCAGCCGATGTTCGTCCTTCAAGCATAGGGCGCCATTCGGAACCATAAAGGCGTACCAGCCGTCGCGCATGGACGGTCTCGAGATAAGGATGGGCTTTCTTGAGCGCCTCCACCTCGTTTTCATACCCGTGGACGCCAAAATCTCCGCCCGGAAGGTTGCTTTTCGCGGTCCATGGCCGCCCCTTCGCCCCGAGCACCTGCTCGATCTTCTCAAGCGCATGTTCCGCAAGGCGGCGATAGGTGGTCAGCTTGCCGCCGAAAATGTTCAGCAGCACCGCGCCTGTCCCCTCACCTTCGAGCTTCAGGACGTAGTCGCGGGTCGCCTCCTGGGCGGCCGACGCGCCGTCATCGAAAAGAGGGCGAACCCCGGAGTAGCTCCACACGATATCCTCCGGCCGGACCGGCTCGGCGAAATATTCGCTGGCAGCATTGCAAAGGTAATCGATCTCCTGCGGCGTGATCTTCACGTCGCGCGCATCGCCCTTGTAATCCTGGTCCGTTGTACCGATGAGGGTGAAGTCGTTCTCGTAGGGAATGGCAAAGATGATCCGGTTGTCGGGATTCTGGAAGAAATAGGCCCTCGGATCATCGAACTTCTTCCGCACCACGATGTGGCTTCCCTGAACCAGACGCACATTATGCACCTGGTTCTTGCCGAAGGCCTGGGAAAGCACCGTATCCACCCAGGGCCCCGCTGCGTTGACCAGCATTCGCGCCCTATGGCTGGAGCGAACGCCGGAGGCGGTGTCGAGGACTTCGACCTCCCAGAAATCCTTCTCGCGCCGAGCCCCGATCACCTTGGAACGGGGAAGAATGGTAGCTCCGCGCTGTTCGGCGTCTCGCGCATTGAGAACGACCATGCGGGCATCGTCCACCCAGCCATCGGAGTATTCGAACGCCTTCGTGAAGAGCGGCTTGAGTGGCTTGCCGGCCGGATCGCGGCGCATGTCCAGAGTGCGGGTCGCGGGCAAAAGCTTGCGGCCGCCCAGATGATCGTAAAGGAAGAGGCCGAGCCGGATCAGCCAGGCGGGACGAATCCCTCCCTTGTGGAAGGGCAGTACGAAGCGCATGGGCCAGATGATATGCGGCGCCATGGCCCAGAGGACCTCCCGCTCCATCAGGGCCTCGCGCACCAGCCGGAATTCGTAATATTCGAGATAGCGCAGGCCGCCATGAATGAGCTTTGTGGCCGCCGACGAGGTTCCCGATGCAAAGTCTTTGGCTTCGGCAAGCGCCACCTTGTAGCCACGCCCCACCGCGTCGCGCGCAATGCCGCATCCGTTGATGCCGCCACCGATCACGAACACATCGTAGAGAGCCTGCTCCGGCACGCCAATCCCCCCAAAAGGACACGCAGAACGTCGAAAGGTTCCGTTCATTTCGAAACTGACGAACCTTAAAACGAAACAAATCGCGTGTCAAACGAAAGTGAGAGGAAATTTCAAAACGATTAGCCCGCGCCTGTTTCGATCAGATCGACGCTGTTTGCGCTCGCGATTTCCCGCAGCCCCTCCAGCGAACAGACATCCGTAATGAAGCTGTGCACCTGCGAGAGGTGCCCGATGCGAACAGGCGCGGTTCTTTCGAACTTCGTGGAATCGGCAACCAGAATGACATGGCGCGCATTGGCGATGATGGCCTGCGCGACCTTCACCTCGCGAAAATCATAGTCCAGAAGTGCGCCGTCCTCATCGATGGCCGAGGCGCCGATGACGGCGAAATCCACCTTGAACTGCTTGATGAAATCGACCGCTGCTTCGCCGACGATACCGCCGTCCGAGCCCCGCACCACCCCGCCAGCAATGACCACCTCGATGGAGGGGTATACGCGCAAGCGATTGGCGACATTGATGTTATTGGTAATCACCATCAGCTCGTGATGATTGCGGAGCGCTTCGCCCACCGCCTCTGTCGTGGTTCCGATGTTGATGAACAGAGAGGAATTGCTGGGGATGAGAGCCGCCGCCGCCCGCCCGATAGCCTGTTTCTCGGCGGCAGCAATGGATCGGCGCGCCTCGTATTTCACGTTTTCCGTGCCGCTCGGGAAAAGGGCTCCTCCGTGAATTCGGGTCAGCGCACGCCCATCGCAGAGATCGTTCAGATCCTTGCGTATCGTTTGGGGCGTAACCGAAAATCGCTGCGCGAGGTCTTCCACGAGGACACGCCCCTCCACCTTCGCAATTTCAAGTATCTCCGCCTGCCTGCCAGTAACGAACATGCATTAATCTCCGATATGCCCGGGCGCCGCTTTCGCATCATAGGCCAAAACGAAAATAACGAAAGGCGAAACGCAGCGGTGAGCATTCTTGGCAGGCAAACATTTTGACGCAGTCGCAATTGGAGTAGAAAGCTGACCGAGGCCGAGGCACAAGGCAGGGGCGGGACAGAGAGGCTCCATGATCGACAAGCTGGAATATTTCATTGCACTGGCGCGCGAACGACACTTCGCCCGCGCCGCGGAGGAACTGGGCATCTCCCAGCCCACGCTTTCGGCGGCAATCCGGCAGCTCGAGGATCAGCTGGGGGTCAGCCTCGTGGTGCGCGGCTCCCGGTTCCAGGGGCTCACCCCCGAGGGACAGCGGGTGCTCGAATGGGCGCGCCGCATCGTCGGCGACGCCCGGACCATGCGCCAGGAAATGCAGGCGGCCAAGAAGGGGCTGACCGGCCATATCCGGCTTGCCGCCATCCCGACAGCGCTCTCCATGGTCCAGCAGATCACTGCGCCCTTCCAGGAAAAGCACCCCGACGTCACGATATCCGTTTCTTCCTCCACGTCGCTGCAGGTCCTCAGCCAGCTGGAGAATCTCGAGATTGACGCCGGCATCACCTATCTGGAAAACGAGCCGCTGGGACGCGTGACGAGCGTGCCGCTCTATGCCGAGCGTTATCACCTGATCACTGCGCGCGACGCGCGTTTTTCCGAGGTGGAAGCCGTCACATGGAGGGATGTTTCAGATCTTAGGCTTTGTCTATTGACACCGGATATGCAGAACAGGCGCATCATCAACCAGCATTTTGCCGAAGCCGGCGTGTCGGTGAAGCCTACGCTCGAATCGAACTCCATGATCGTGCTCTTCTCCCATTTGCGAACTGGCAGATGGTCCTCCATCATGCCTCTTCACGCTGCGGAATCCTTTGGATTTCCGGAGGAAATTCGCGCAATTCCCATCACGGAGCCGGACACCAACCATGTCGTTGGCCTGATTGCGACACATCGCGAACCCTATACGCCACTCGTCTCGGCACTTCTGCATGAAGCGAGGGCGCTCAGCGAGAAAAATGGCGTTCAATAGGAAAAAACTATCGATCGACGGATCTGCATTATTGACCGAGGCACCGGCGCCTGAGACACTGCCTCCCATGCGAGCGGCGTCCGACAGAGTTCCGGCCACGTTGCCCCGTTCCAATCCTTTCAGATCCGGCACGGTCGTCTGTCTTCGCTAGGGAAATCCGCGGGTACGGCGCCGAGAGCCTTCGGGAGACGCGTTGATGACCTTGAATGTTGCAGCGGGCGATCTGACCCAGCGCACCCAGGCGATCGTGGATCGCCTGATCGGCCTCGAAGGGCCGCTTCTGCCCATCCTTCACGAAGTTCAGGACGAATTCGGCTTCGTGCCGCAGGAAAGCCTCCCCGTCATTGCGGAGGCCCTCAACCTGTCTCGGGCGGAAGTCCATGGCGTGATGACCTTCTATCACGACTATCGCAACCATCCCGCAGGCCGTCACGTGCTGAAGATCTGTCGCGCCGAAGCCTGCCAGTCCATGGGCGGCGACGCGCTGGCCGAACGGGTGAAGAAGCTGCTCGGCATCGACTTCCATCAGACGACACTCGATGGTTCTGTCACGCTGGAGCCGGTCTACTGTCTCGGCCTCTGTTCCTGCGCGCCGGCCGCGATGCTGGACGGCGAAATTCACGGCCGCCTTGATGGCGCAGCAATCGACGAGCTGGTTCAGGAGGCGCGCAAATGACCATCCGTATCTTCGTTCCCCGCGATGCCGCAGCAGTCGCGCTCGGCGCCAACAAGGTGGCGGCGCGCATTGCCGAAATGGGCAAGGCTCGCGGTCTCGATATTGCCATCGTGCGCAACGGTTCCCGCGGCATGCACTGGCTGGAGCCAATGGTCGAGGTCGAAACGGCCGAAGGTCGCATCGCCTATGGCCCCGTGAAGCCGGCTGACGTCGAAAGCCTCTTTGCCTCCGGTTTCGAAAAGGGCGCTGCTCATGGTCTCTGTCTCGGGAAGACGGAAGAGATTCCCTTCCTGAAGAACCAGACCCGCCTCACCTTCGCTCGTTGTGGCATAACCGATCCGCTGTCGCTGGATGACTACAGGGCCCACGGCGGCCTCGAAGGCCTCAGGCGTGCAGTCGCCATGGCGCCCGCCGAGATCGTCAAGGAAGTCACCGATTCCGGTCTGCGCGGCCGCGGCGGCGCAGGCTTCCCGACAGGCATCAAGTGGAACACCGTTCTGCAGGCTGTGGATGACCGCAAGTATATCGTTTGCAATGCGGACGAGGGCGACAGCGGCACCTTCACCGACCGCATGATCATGGAAGGCGATCCCTTCGTCGTGATCGAGGGCATGGCGATTGCCGGTATCGCAACGGGTGCCACCAAGGGCTTCATCTACATTCGGTCCGAATATCCCCATGCGATCGAGGCGATGAACGCTGCAATCCAGGTGGCGCGCGCCGCCGGTGTTCTGGGCGTTTCGGTCCTTGGCTCCGCCAACAGCTTCGACATGGAAGTCCGCGTCGGCGCGGGCGCTTATGTCTGCGGGGAGGAAACCGCACTTCTGAACTCGCTCGAAGGCAAGCGCGGCATCGTGCGCGCCAAGCCGCCGCTCCCGGCTCACAAGGGCTTGTTCGGCAAGCCGACCGTGATCAACAACGTGATCTCGCTCGCCTCCGTGCCGGTCATCATGGCAAAAGGCGCCGCCTATTACCGCGATTTCGGCATGGGCCGTTCGCGCGGCACCATCCCGCTGCAGATCGCCGGCAACGTCAAGCATGGCGGCCTCTATGAAGTTGCCTTCGGTTTGACCCTTGGCGAAATCGTCGACCAGATCGGCGGCGGGACTGCCTCCGGCCGCCCGGTGAAGGCCGTGCAGGTGGGCGGTCCGCTCGGCGCCTATTTCCCGCGTGCACTCTTCGATACGCCGTTCGACTACGAAGCCTTTGCGGCAAAGGACGGCCTCATCGGCCATGCTGGCATCGTCGTCTTCGATGATACCGCCGACATGCTGAAGCAGGCTCGCTTTGCCATGGAATTCTGCGCCGTCGAAAGCTGTGGCAAGTGCACGCCCTGCCGCATCGGCTCCACACGCGGCGTGGAAACCGCCGACAAGATCGCCCGGGGCATCGAACCCGAAAAGAACAAGGCCCTGCTTCAGGACCTTTGCAACACCATGAAGTTCGGTTCGCTCTGCGCGCTGGGCGGCTTTACGCCTTACCCGGTCATGAGCGCGATGACGCACTTCCCCGAAGACTTTGCCCCCACCCCCTTTGCTGACGCTGCGGAGTAAGAAACGATGGGTCTCGTTCACGAAATCGATTACGGCACGCCGGCCTCCAAATCCGAAACCATGGTAACGCTCACCATTGACGGCGTTGCCATTTCCGTTCCGGAAGGCACTTCCGTCATGCGCGCTTCGATGGAAGCCGGCATCTCCGTTCCGAAGCTCTGCGCGACCGACATGGTCGATGCCTTCGGTTCCTGCCGCCTCTGTCTGGTGGAAATCGAAGGCCGCGCCGGCACGCCGGCCTCGTGCACCACACCGGTTGCGCCCGGCATGGTCGTCCATACCCAGACCGGCAAGCTCAAGGACATCCGCAAGGGCGTCATGGAGCTCTATATCTCCGACCACCCGCTGGACTGCCTGACCTGCGCCGCCAATGGCGATTGCGAACTCCAGGACATGGCCGGCGCCGTTGGTCTCCGCGACGTGCGTTACGGTTATGAGGGCGACAACCACGTTCGTGCCCGCAACAACGGCGCGATCAACGCCAAGTGGATGCCGAAGGACGACTCGAACCCGTATTTCACCTACGATCCCTCCAAGTGCATCGTCTGCTCGCGCTGCGTGCGCGCCTGCGAAGAGGTTCAGGGCACCTTTGCGCTGACCATCGAAGGCCGTGGCTTCGGCAGCCGCGTCTCGCCCGGCATGCATGAGAGCTTCCTGGAATCGGAATGCGTGTCCTGCGGCGCCTGCGTACAGGCCTGCCCGACCGCGACGCTGACGGAAAAGTCGGTGATTGCAATCGGCCAGCCGGAACATTCCAAGGTGACGACCTGCGCCTATTGCGGCGTTGGCTGCTCCTTCAAGGCTGAAATGCGCGGCGAAGAGCTGGTGCGCATGGTGCCCTGGAAGGATGGCCAGGCAAATCGTGGCCATTCCTGCGTCAAGGGCCGCTTCGCCTATGGCTATGCGACACACCGTGACCGTATCCTGAACCCGATGATCCGCGAAAAGGTCTCCGATCCCTGGCGGGAAGTCACCTGGGAAGAGGCCTTTGCCCACGTCGCCTCGGAATTCCGCCGCATCCAGTACCAGTATGGCCGGGAATCCATCGGCGGCATCACCTCATCGCGCTGCACCAACGAGGAAACCTTCCTGGTGCAGAAGCTGATCCGCTCCGGCTTCGGCAACAACAATGTCGATACCTGCGCCCGCGTCTGCCATTCGCCGACCGGCTACGGCCTCGGTCAGGCTTTCGGCACCTCCGCCGGCACGCAGAACTTCGATTCGGTCGAAGATTCAGACGTGGTCATCGTCATCGGTGCCAACCCCACGCAGGGCCATCCCGTCTTCGGCTCGCGCCTGAAGAAGCGCCTGCGCCAGGGTGCCAAGCTGATCGTCATCGATCCGCGCCGCATCGATCTGGTCGACAGCCCCCATATCAAGGCCGCGTATCACCTGCCGCTGAAGCCGGGCACCAACGTCGCCGTCATGACGGCGCTCGCCCATGTGATCGTCACCGAAGGTATCTACAACGAAGCCTTCATCCGCGAGCGCTGCGACTGGTCCGAGTTCGAGGACTGGGCAGCCTTCGTCTCCGATCCGTCGCGGAGCCCGGAAGCGGTCGAAGCCTATACGGGCGTCGATCCGCAGCTCATCCGCGGCGCTGCCCGTCTCTATGCAACCGGCGGCAACGGCGCGATCTACTACGGCCTTGGCGTCACCGAGCACAGCCAGGGCTCGACCACCGTCATGGCCATTGCCAACCTCGCCATGGCGACCGGCAATATCGGCCGCAAGGGCGTGGGCGTGAACCCGCTGCGCGGGCAAAACAACGTGCAGGGCTCCTGTGACATGGGCTCCTTCCCGCACGAGCTGCCGGGCTATCGCCACATCTCCGACGATGCGACGCGCGAGATCTTCGAGAAGCTCTGGGGCGTCGAGCTCAACAAGGAGCCGGGCCTGCGCATCCCGAACATGCTGGATGCGGCCGTCGAAGGCACCTTCAAGGGTATCTACATCCAGGGCGAGGACATTCTTCAGTCCGACCCCGATACCAAGCATGTGGCCGCCGGCCTTGCTGCCATGGAATGCGTGGTCGTTCAGGATCTCTTCCTCAACGAAACCGCAAACTATGCCCACGTCTTCCTGCCGGGCTCGACCTTCCTCGAGAAGGATGGCACCTTCACCAATGCCGAACGCCGCATCAACCGCGTTCGCCGGGTGATGACGCCGAAGAACGGCTATGCGGATTGGGAAGTGACCCAGAAGCTTGCCCAGGCCATGGGCCTCAACTGGAACTACACCCATCCGAGCGAGATCATGGATGAAATCGCGGCCACCACGCCGAGCTTCGCCTGGGTCAACTACGACTATCTCGAAAAGCACGGTTCGGTGCAGTGGCCGTTCAACGAGAAGAACCCGCAGGGTTCGCCGATCATGCATGTGAACGGCTTCGTCCGCGGCAAGGGCAAGTTCATCCGCACGGAATATGTGGCAACCGACGAAAAGGTCGGCCCGCGCTTCCCGCTGCTGCTGACCACCGGTCGTATTCTCAGCCAGTACAACGTGGGCGCCCAGACCCGTCGTACCGAGAACGTGGCCTGGCATGCGGAAGACGTGCTGGAGATCCATCCCCACGACGCCGAACAGCGCGGTATCCGTGAAGGGGACTGGATCCGCCTGGCATCCCGCTCCGGTGAAACCTCGCTGCGCGCGACGATTACCGATCGCGTGGCTCCGGGCGTGGTCTACACGACCTTCCATCACCCGACCACGCAGGCAAACGTGATCACCACGGACTTCTCCGACTGGGCGACAAACTGCCCGGAATACAAGGTCACGGCCGTGCAGGTATCGCCGTCCAACGGACCGTCCGAGTGGCAGCAGGAATATGAGGAGCAGGCGCGCCAGTCCCGCCGAATCGTCGGCAAGCTGGAAGCGGCGGAGTAATGTCCGCTCCCCGCGCCACACATCGCATGGTCACCCGCATCGCCCGCAAGGGCGGTGCGGTGGCAAGCGGTCTGCGCGCGGTTCCGGAGGAAGTGCCGATTGCCTTCTCTTATGGCGGCTCCACCCATGCGGTGATGATGGGCACGCCTGCCGATCTTGAGGATTTTGCCCTTGGCTTCAGCCTGACGGAAGGCATCATCGCCAGCCGTTCGGATGTGGAAGAGATGGAAATACTCGACGAGGAAACCGGCATAGACGTGCAGGTGACGCTGAAGGACGACCCGGCAGATGCGCTGCGCATCCGCCGCCGTCACATGGCCGGTCCTGTTGGATGCGGCCTCTGCGGCATCGAATCGATCGAACAGGCGGTTCGGCCTGTTCCCGATGTCAGCGCCGTGCGGCTGCACATCACGGCCGATGTTCTGGTGGAGGCGATTGCATCCCTGAACGGCAACCAGCCGCTTCACCGGCTGACGCATGCCGTCCACGGAGCAGGCTTCTATGTCGCTGGAAAGGGCCTCGTCGCCCTGCGCGAGGATGTTGGTCGCCACAACGCGCTCGACAAGCTCGCCGGCGCGGTACTGAACAGCGGTCACGCCGGCGCTGAAGGGCTTGTCGTCGTAACCAGCCGGCTTTCCGTCGAAATGGTGCAGAAGACGGCCATCCTGGGCGCTTCCATTCTAGTCGCCATCTCCGCACCGACGGCGCTGGCCATCGAGACGGCTGAGAAGGCAGGCCTCACCCTCGTCGCGATCGTTCGCGGCGAGGATTTCGAAATCTATACCCATCATAGCCGTATCGATACGGGAGTATCCGCAGATGTCGCATGACAAGCTCGTCTACATGGCAAACCAGATTGCCACCTTCTTCAAGTCGCAGCCCGCCGCAGAGGCAGCCGATGGCGTGGCGACGCACATCAACAAGTTCTGGGAGCCGCGCATGCGCCGCCAGCTGTTCGAGAAGATCGAGGCCGGCAACAGCGGTCTATCCGATCTGGTGATCGAAGCCTCGAAGAAGATCAACCGTCCGGCCCCGGCACCGGCAACACAGCACTGATCTTGGTCAGGGGCGGCCCGCGCGACATCCTGCCTCGCGATCCGCCCTTGACATCTGAAGCCCGCCGGACAACTTCAATCGCCAGGCATTGAAGGAGGCTCCCATGGCTGAAACCGCCCGCAGCACGATCGACCAGAGCGAAGTCGACCGCTTTTCCGCCATGGCTGCGGAGTGGTGGGACCCCACCGGCAAGTTCAAGCCACTGCACAAGTTCAATCCCGTCAGGCTCGCTTACCTGCGGGATACGATTGCCTCGGAGTTTGGCCGCGACTCACGGGATGCCCGCCCCCTCACCGGCCTGCGCGTGCTCGACATCGGCTGCGGCGGTGGCTTGCTGTCCGAGCCAGTGGCTCGCATGGGCGCGGAAGTCGTCGGTGCCGATCCCTCCGAACGCAACATCGGCATTGCGTCGACCCATGCGCGGGAAAGCGGTGTTGCGGTGGATTATCGCGCGGTGACCGCCGAGGCACTGGCAGATGCCGGCGAAACCTTCGATGTCGTCCTCAACATGGAAGTGGTCGAGCATGTGGCCGATGTCGAGTTCTTTCTTTCCACCTGCGCCAAAATGGTGCGCCCCGGCGGCCTGATGTTCGTCGCCACCATCAACCGCACGATGAAGGCCATGGCGCTTGCGATCGTCGGTGCGGAGTATGTGCTCCGCTGGCTGCCAAAGGGCACGCATCAGTATGAAAAGCTGGTGCGCCCCGAGGAGATCGAAAACCCGCTCTCGGCTGCGGGCATGCAGGTTTTCGCCCGCACGGGCGTGTTCTTCAATCCGCTGGCCAACCAGTGGAACCTGTCGAAGGACATGGACGTCAACTACATGATGGTCGCAAGGCGCCCGAAGGCAGAGTAAGGCCCCGGTCTTCGCCTTTCAGTTGGCGTCGTCGGGAAGAACCGGAAGCGGCGCGATCTCTATGCCTTCTTCGATCAGGGCGAGCGCATCTTCCTGGCTCGCCTGCCCGATGATGCCCCGCGCCTCGACTTCACCGTAATGGATCTTTCGCGCCTCCTCGGCAAAGCGTTCACCGACATCGTCCGCATTGGCGCGGATCTCGGCCACGACCTGCTTCAGGCGCGCAATCGCCTCTCGCTGCGCCGCCTCCATCACGAAGGCGCGGCTTTCCTCCTTCTTGCGCGCGGTGGCGACGGAAGGCGCCATCAACGTCTTCTCGACGCGCTGCGACTGGCAGACGGGACAGGAAACGAGCCCAAGCCCCTTCTGACGATCGTAATCCTCACTCGAAGAAAACCATCCTTCGAACTGATGCGCATTGTCACAGGAGAGCGCGTAGCGGATCACCCGGCACCTCCTCCTGCCTGTATGCGGGGCGCAAGCTTGAAGGAGCGAGCGTTGCGGAGATTGGGGATCCGGGCACGGGCCGCGGCAACCTCGGCCGTATCGATATCGGCGAGGATAACCGTCTCGCCTGTGGACCCGGCCTCCGCAAGCACC
This sequence comes from Gellertiella hungarica, assembly GCF_014197145.1. GTDB lineage: Bacteria > Pseudomonadota > Alphaproteobacteria > Rhizobiales > Rhizobiaceae > Gellertiella > Gellertiella hungarica. The sequence goes on from NZ_JACIEZ010000004.1 coordinate 105,414, forward strand.
TTGCCCCAGGGGTCGATGATGATCGAATGGCCGTAGGTTTCCCGGCCATCCTCATGAATACCCGCCTGGGCGGCGGCAACCACGAAAAGACCGTTCTCGATGGCGCGGGCTCGAAGCAGCACATGCCAGTGCGCTTCGCCGGTCTGGCGGGTGAAGGCCGCCGGCAGCGACATCACCTCGACACCCTCCACCGCCTGTGCGCGGAAAAGTTCGGGAAAGCGGACATCGTAGCATATGGCAAAGCCAAGTTCGGCAAAGGGCAGCGATACGGACTTCGCCTCGGCCCCCGGCGTATAGACGGCACTTTCCCGCCAGCTCTCGCCATTCGCCAGGTCGACATCGAACATGTGGATCTTGTCGTAGCTGACGACCGTCTCTCCTCTCGGGGAGAAGAGATAGCCGCGATTGGCGATCATGCCGTCGCCGCGATCGATGGCTGTGGAGCCGATATGGAGATGGATGCGCAGTTCGCTCGCCAGGCGCGCACCGGCAGCGACCACCGGATCATCCTTCTCCTCACGCAGGATGGCATCGAGGGCTTTCCGGTTGCGCTGAAGCGCACCCGTCATCTCCGGGGTCTGCACGTAACGGGCGCCTTGTCCGGCGGCTTCACGCACCAGACGCTCCATGGTTTCGATGTTCCGGTGAGGATCGACGCCGGAACACATCTGGACGGTTGCAGCCCGGAACACGCCCATGTCGATCAGGCTCCCCGGGCCAGAAGCGGATCGAGCTTGCCCTGCGCATCGAGGGCGTGGATGTCGTCGCAACCGCCGAGATGCTGGCCGTTGACGAAGACCTGAGGGAACGTGTTGCGGCCCGAGCGCTCCACCATCTGCTGGCGGTAAGAAGGGTCATGGCTGGCGTTGTATTCGGTAAAGCCCGCACCCTTGGCGCTCAGCAGGGCCTTTGCGCGGGTGCAATAGGGACATCCGTCCCGGGTATAGATGATCACATCAGCCATGCTATCGCTCCTTGCAGCATTCCTCAGACCGGTCAAAGGCCTTTTGTTTCCGTCATATAGGCGCTGCGAAAGCCATTGCAAAGGTCAAAACCGTGACCTCCAGGGCACCGGCGCGCTTCAGTGCGCGCGCAGCAGCGTTGACGGTGGCACCGGTCGTGAACACGTCATCCACCAGTATGATCCGACGACCCAGAACCGTGTCACGGTTCTCCGCCGGCACCTCGAATGCACCCTCGACGTTGCGCAGCCGCGCCTTGCGGCCAAGTCCCACCTGCCGCTTCGTGGCGCGCTTCCGGACGAGGCTTCGCGGCAGATGTGTCACGCCGGATTGGCGCGCAATCTCCCGCGACAGTTCCGCAGCCTGGTTGTAGCGCCTCAGGAAAAGCCGCCAACGATGCAGCGGAACGGGAATGATGGCGTCGGCCTTTCGCAGTTCCTCTGCACCGGCCCTCGCCATCCAGGTCGCCATCATCGGCGCGAGCTCGGTACGGTCCTTGTATTTGAGGGAATGCACCAGCCGGCGAACGATCCCGCGGTGGACTGCAACGGCTCTCAGCCTGTCGAATACCGGTTGGGAGGCCATGGCCTTGGGCGAGATGGCGCCTTCACCCTGATCATGGACAAAAGGAATACCGAGAACTTCGCAATAGGGTCTTTCGATGAAAGGGATGGTCGACCAGCAGGGGCCGCAGAGACCGCGATGACTGCCCGTCATGATGCCGCAACCGGCGCAGATGGCCGGATAGACAAAGTCCAGGGCCAAAGACCAGACCCGTCCCACAGATTGCCAGGGCAGATTGGCCATCCGCATGTGTTGCTTTCCCCCGCAGCGACCCCACATCCGATTGACACTAGTGCCTTTTGTCCTGCAAGGCGAGAGGAGCACAGCAACAGGATCACCGTCATGGATGCGCTTTTCGACACCGAACTTGTTACCATCCGGCGCCGGCGTGCCCTGCAGCAGCCAGTTGAGGGTGCCGACTTCCTGATGAAGCTCGCCGCGGATGAACTGGCCGAGCGGCTGAGCGTCGTTGAGCGCAGTTTCGACGTTGCCGTGGAGCTGTACGGAGGGACCGGGGCGACCGGGGAAGCCTGTCTGGCAACCGGCAAGATCGGCATGCTTCGCAGGATTGAACTGCCGGATGCCTTCGCACGGACCGATGCGACCGTTGCCACGGCACCGCTGGAGATTCTGCCACTGGAGCCGGAATCGGCAAACCTCATTCTCTCCCCGCTCAGCCTGCATCTCACGAACGACACCCCCGGCGTGTTCATCCAGGCACGGCGGGCGCTGAGGCCCGACGGCCTCTTTCTTGCAATGATTCCGGGAGCGGGCACACTCGCCGAACTCAAGGACGTGCTTCTTCAGGCGGAAACCGAGCTTTACGGCGGGGTCAGTCCACGCGTCATCCCGTTTCCGGATGTGCGCGATGTAGGCGCGCTGATGCAGCGCGCGGGCTTCGCCCTGCCGGTCGTCGATGCCGAAAGCAGGACCGTTCGCTACAGCTCTCTTTTTTCTCTGATGCGTGATTTGAGAGGGATGGGCATGACCAATCCCCTCGTCGGGCGAAGCAGGCGCCCGCTGACCCGGGCCTTCTTCTTGAGAGCGGCGGAAATCTATGCGGAACGATATGCAGATCCCGATGGCCGCATCCGGGCTACCTTCGCCTTCATCAACGCCTCCGGCTGGGCGCCCCATGAAAGCCAGCAGAAGCCGCTCAAGCCCGGATCTGCAAAGGCGAGACTGGCCGATGCGTTGAAAGGCCGATGAAGATCAGGGCGTTCCGCCCATCTGGGTCGTCAGATAGTCGTAAGTTTCCTTGAACTTGTCGGTGAACAACAGAAGGGCCGGAATGATGGCGACGGCGATCAGGGCGGCGATGAGACCGTATTCGATCGCCGTGGCGCCTCGGGTGTCGGCAGCAAAAGACTTGAACAACTTGAGCATGGTTCAACTTTCGGGCTGGCACAGGTTCCGACGCCATCTCTGGATCATCAAAACGCTGGATGGGGTGGACCGGTTGGCCGGCATCAATCAGCAACCCTCGCCCGACTTGTAGCCTTCGACGATGCACACCGAGCCGGGGCTCTCCTGCAGAATGCTGCGACGGATCACGTAACGCCGGCCGTTTTCGGTCTCCGGCTTGGCATTCACGTCGGGGACCGGCCGAATGGAGCCAGTCTTGATATCGTCGTAGGGATCGGCTGATGGCGCGTTGGCAATGGCGACCGAGCTGCGCCCGGCCAGCATGGGAGTCAGGATCAACGTGAGAGCGATCGCCGCGGTGCCAAAAAGCAGGGCGATGTTCAGCGCCCCCGTCCGACGGGACTTGTTTGAGTTGCGTTCCTTCATGCGAACGGCCCTCCAAAAATCCTCGTTGATCATCATAACCTCGGCAACACATACAATCGCGCGTCGAAAGAAATGATTGTCAGAGGGTGTTAAACACTCTCTTAACAGAGGCTTCAAAAGGCCGATCTAAGGCTGTTATCCCGCCATATTTGTAAAGAATCCGTCTCCGGGTATCCCCGGGACGGAATGCTGCCGTCACAGCAGATCCTGAAGAGCCGGGATCAGGGGTTCATCCGCAGGCGGCATCGGATAATCGCGCAGGGCCTGGGGCCGGACCCATTTCAAGGCCTGTCCCTCGATGCCACGGGGGGTGCCCTCGAACCGGCGGCAGACATAGAGCGGCATCAGCAGATGGAAGGTTTCGTAACTGTGGCTGGCAAAGGTAAGGGGTGCAAGACAGGCAACCTTGGTTTCGATTCCCAGTTCCTCGCGCAGTTCACGCACAAGCGTTTCCTCGGGGGTTTCCCCCGCTTCCACCTTGCCACCCGGAAACTCCCACAGTCCCTCCATGGACTTGCCTTTCGGCCGCTGCGCGAGAAGGACGCGACCATCGGCATCCACCAGCGCACAGGCCGCCACCAGGACGATCTTCAAGGGGCTTTTTGCATCTGAGCTCATGCTTGCTTCCGCCAGTAATGGTATTCGTAGACGAGCCCGAAGCCCAGCCGGGCATATAGCGCCAGGGCAGGGTCATTCATCGCGGAGACCTGCAGCCAGGCAGTCTTGGCACCGCGAAGGCGAGCCCAGCGCAAGGCAGCACTCAATAATTCCGTACCCAGCCCGGTGCGACGCACCTCCGGCGCCACGGCCAGAGACTGGATGCCGGCCAGGTCGTTATCCTGCACGCAAAGCGCACAGGCGCGCGGACCGTGCTCGACATCGTCTATCAGGAAATAGCCCGCCACCGGCTTGATCCGGGAGAGAATGCTGGCAATCACCGATGCGTCGTCGGAGCCGCCTGCCCGCAAAACCGCACAGGCCTCCGAAAAACGTGCGGCATCCTGCATTGGCAAGTGGTCCATCGTATCGGGCAAAGCGGCCGTTTCAATGTCCACCGTCAGAACGCGGACGGTTTCGAAACGGCTCCAGCCGGACTTGCGCAAATGATCCATCAGCACAGGCGGGGCGAGCGGAGTTTCGCGAATGGTCAGCGTCTGGCCAACCGCTTCGAACTTTGCGGCTGCCTTTGCCAAACGGTCATCCATGTCCTTGTGGTCGGACGGATCGAGCGGCACCACACAGTTGAGGCGCTTGGAAGGATGCCCTTCCGTCAGGCGTATCTGCCAGCTCCCGTCATACTGGACGAAGGCCGAGGGCCATGCACGAAAGCCGACCGCCTCCAGACGGCGCACCGCTGGAAGATTGCTTCCGTGGATAGGCGTAGCCAGCATGACGAGGCATCAACTCCGATAGTCGCCGTTGATGGCTACGTATTCCTTGGTGAGATCGCAGGTCCAGACCGTTGCGCGACCGTCGCCAAGGCCGAGGTCCACCCGCACCGGGATATCTTCCTGCTGCATGACCGCAGTGGCGGCCGCTTCGGAATAGCCGGGGTCACGCGCACCATCGACTGCAACGCGAACATCACCGAACCATATTGCCAGACGGTCACGGTCGGCCATCTCTCCCGATTTGCCCACGGCCATGACGATGCGGCCCCAGTTCGCGTCTTCCCCTGCAACCGCTGTCTTCACCAACGGCGAGTTGGCAATGGAGAGCGCGATTCGCTTTGCGGCGGCATCGTTCTCGGCACCGGTCACGGTAACTTCAACCATCTTGCGAGCACCCTCGCCGTCGCGCACCACCTGAAGCGCCAGATCCTTCAGCAGGTCGTTGAGGGCGGCACGAAACCCGGCGAGCCGCTGGTCATCCGCGGCGAGAACCGGCTTCTGACCGCGAGCCTCGGCAGCGCCGGTCGCAAACAGCATGAGCGTATCCGACGTCGAGGTATCGCTATCCACCGTGACGGCGTTGAAGGTGGGGCCGACGCCGGCCGAAAGTGCGGCCTGCAGCGCTTCCGGGGCAATGGCCGCATCGGTGACCACAAAGGAGAGCATGGTGGCCATGTCGGGTGCAATCATGCCGGCACCCTTCGCAATCCCGTTGATCGTCACGCGCACGCCATCGATCTCGGCGCTGCGGGTCGCGACCTTCGGATAAGTGTCGGTGGTCATGATGGCCTTGGCCGCTTCCAGCCAGAAATCGCCGGTGCCTTCCTTTGCCATGGTGCCGAGCACCCCGGAAAACTTCGTGGCATCCAGCGGCTCGCCGATCACGCCGGTCGACGCGAGATAGACCTCGTTCTCGGCACATCCGACGGCCTCGCTGGCCGATTTTGCGGTGAGCTCGGTTGCCGCGCGCCCCTTGGCGCCCGTAAAGGCATTCGCATTGCCGGAATTCACCACGACCGCCCGCGCCACGCCATGCGGAAGATTGCTGCGGCAAAAGTCGACGGGAGCAGAAGGGCACTTCGAACGGGTAAAGACGCCGGCGACGCTCGCCGGGCGGTCGAAGACCATCATGAGGACATCCGTCCGGTTCTTGTACTTGATTCCGGCGGCAGCGGTCGCCATGCGTACGCCGTCTATGACAGGCATGGAGGGATAGGATTTCGGCGCGAGCGGAGAAACGGTTCCGGACATGGATTTTTCCTGCAATTCGGCGGGCGCAGACGCGCAATCTGGACTTGAAGATCTTCAATCTTCCGACACAGAGCGGATGGAGAGGGCCACCAGAGCGGCCCTTTCCGCTGGATATTACTGCTTCTTGTTGGCTTCTTCGTAACCCTTGCGAAGTGCCTCATCGAGAATCTCGACGCCCTGCGCGTCCCGCGCCTTGGAAAGGAGCTCCAGGTACTTGTCGCGCATGACCAGGTTGCGGATCTGCGGCTGAACCTGTTCGAAGGCCGGCGGCGGCGCAATGCGCTTGTCTTCGACCTTGATGACATGCCAGCCGAAATCGGTCTTTACCGGGGTCTTGGTGTAGGTACCCTTCTCGAGACCGAAGGCTGCGGCTTCGAATTCCTTCACCATGCGTCCCTTGCCGAAATAGCCGAGATCGCCGCCGTCATCCTTGTTCGGATCGGTCGAATGCGTCTTGGCCAGCTCGGCAAAGTCCTTGCCCGCGTCCAGTTCCTTGATCACGGCCTTGGCCTCGTCCTCGGTCTTCACCAGGATATGGCGCGCGTGAACCTCTTCCTCCTTGGGAAGTGCGGCAACTTCCTTGTCGTAGCGCGCCTTGATATCCTCGGGCGTCACGACGTCGATGACGTGCTTCTTGAAATAGGCGCCGTGCAGCTCCCGTTCGGTGAGATACTTGATGCGGGCCTTGAAGTCTTCCGTCTGATCGAGCTTTTCGGCAGCGGCATCCTTGGCGAAAAGCTTGACGTCAATCGCGCCGGAGAGGGCAGCAACCTTCTTCTGATCGTCGGGCAGCTGCGCAAGCTGGGGATCGAGATTGGCGACGGCAACGTCGAGTTCGGACTGGTGGATTTCCAGACCGCCAACCTTTGCTACGACGGGATCGGGCTTGTCCTCAGCGAGAACGGGCAGTGCGACACCAATCAGCGCGGCAAGCGACAGCGAGGCAAGTATATTGTAACGCGGCATAAGAAAAACCCTTTGGTGCACCGGCGTAATGTTTCTTCCTGATTCAGGCCGGAAAGCGTCCTCACCACCACATTGTGGCCATTCTGGTACTGCCTATCCGTTGACATCAATCGACCCCCCTCTTATCTGTCACGCAACCCCGCGTCCAGATACGTTTCCGGGCCTTTTGCACGTCCTGACCTGTTTTTGAAACGGGCAGGCAATGCCGGTTCCGGGAGAGATGACAGAAAGGACCACTTGATGGTCAGCTTTGGCGGCCTCGCCCGCAAACTGTTCGGCTCTGCGAATGATCGCCGTGTCCGCTCCTACCAGCCGAAAGTCCAGGCCATCGGCGCCCTGGAAGCGGCGATGCAGAAACTCTCCGACGACGAACTTGCTGGCAAGACCGCCGAGTTCCGTCAGATGATCGCCGAAGGCAAGACGATCGACGATCTGCTCGTGCCGGCTTTCGCAGTGGTCCGGGAAGCCTCGCGGCGCGTCCTCAAGATGCGGCCGTTCGATGTGCAGCTGATCGGCGGCATGATCCTGAATGACAATTCCATCGCGGAAATGAAGACCGGCGAAGGCAAAACCCTTGTGGCGACCTTGCCGGTCTATCTGAACGCCCTGGCAGGCAAGGGCGTGCATGTTGTCACCGTGAACGACTACCTCGCGCGCCGTGACGCGGCGACCATGGGACGCCTCTATGGCTTTCTCGGACTGACCACCGGTGTCATCGTCCATGGACTCAGCGACGAGGAACGCCGCGCCGCCTACGCCTGCGACATTACCTACGCCACCAACAACGAACTGGGCTTCGATTATCTTCGTGACAACATGAAGTATGACCGTACCCAGATGGTTCAGCGCGGCCATAACTACGCCATCGTCGACGAAGTCGATTCCATTCTGGTCGACGAGGCGCGGACGCCGCTGATCATCTCGGGCCCTCTCGACGACCGGTCGGACCTTTACACCACGATCGATGCCTTCATTCCGCGCCTCAGCCCGGAAGATTACGAAATCGACGAAAAGCAGCGGTCGGCGAATTTCTCCGAAGCCGGTACCGAGAAGCTTGAAAAGATGCTGCGGGAAGCCGGGCTTCTGAAGGGCAACGCTCTTTACGACGTCGAAAACGTCGCGATCGTGCACCATGTGAACAACGCCCTCAAGGCGCACAAGCTGTTCCAGCGCGACAAGGACTACATCGTGCGGAACGATGAAGTCGTGATCATCGACGAGTTCACGGGCCGCATGATGCCGGGACGCCGCTACTCGGATGGTCAGCATCAGGCGCTCGAAGCAAAGGAAAAGGTGACGATCCAGCCGGAGAACCAGACCCTGGCTTCGATCACCTTCCAGAATTACTTCCGCATGTATGACAAGCTGGCCGGCATGACCGGTACGGCGGCGACGGAAGCGGAAGAATTCTCCAACATCTACGGCCTCGACGTCGTGGAGGTTCCTACGAACCTCCCGATCAAGCGTATCGACGACCACGACGAAGTCTACCGAACCGCCGAAGAAAAGTATCAGGCGATCATCACCGAGATAAAGGCAGCCCACGAGAAGGGCCAGCCCGTTCTCGTCGGTACCACCTCGATCGAGAAATCCGAGCTTCTGGCCACGCTTCTGAAACAGGCGGGTTTCCAGAACTTCCAGGTTCTCAACGCGCGCTATCATGAACAGGAAGCCTATATCGTCAGCCAGGCCGGTGTTCCCGGTGCGGTGACGATCGCGACGAACATGGCCGGTCGCGGGACGGACATCCAGCTCGGCGGCAACCTCGAGATGCGCCTCGAGCGCGAGCTCGAGGGCATGGAGCCGGGACCGGAGCGAGACGCCCGGGAAGCGGCGGTCGTCGCCGAAGTCAAGGCGCTGAAGGAGAAGGCACTGGCGGCCGGCGGTCTCTACGTCATCGCCTCTGAACGTCACGAAAGCCGCCGTATCGACAACCAGCTGCGTGGCCGATCCGGCCGTCAGGGCGACCCTGGCCGGTCGAAGTTCTATCTGTCGCTGCAAGACGATCTGATGCGCATCTTCGGGTCGGATCGCATGGACGGCATGCTGCAGAAGCTGGGTCTGAAGGAAGGCGAGGCTATCGTCCATCCCTGGATCAACAAGGCGCTCGAGCGCGCACAGAAGAAGGTCGAGGCACGCAACTTCGACATCCGCAAGAACCTTCTGAAATATGACGACGTGCTCAACGACCAGCGCAAGGTCATCTTCGAGCAGCGCATCGAACTGATGGACGCGCCCAGCATCTCCGAATATGTCGCCGACATGCGCCATGACGTGGTCAACGAAATGGTCGTGCAGCACATTCCCGAGCGCGCCTATGCCGAGCAATGGGATGCCAAGGGCCTCAAGGCCGCCGTGCAGCAGACGCTGAACCTGGACCTGCCTGTCGAAGAGTGGGTCAAGGAAGAAGGCATCGCCGAAGACGATATCCGCGCCCGCCTGGCCGAGGCCGCCGACAAGGCGGCAGCCGAAAAGGCCGAGCGCTTCGGACCCGAGGTGATGACTTACGTGGAGCGGCAGGTTGTCCTTCAGACGCTGGATCACCTGTGGCGGGAGCATATCGTCAATCTCGACCACCTGCGTTCGGTCATCGGCTTCCGCGGCTACGCGCAGCGGGATCCGCTGCAGGAATACAAGGCGGAAGCCTTCGAGCTGTTCCAGTCGCTCCTCAACAATCTCCGCAGCGCGGTGGTAAGCCAGCTGATGCGCGTGGAGATCATGCGCCAGCCCGCCGAACAGCCCCCGCTGCCGGACATGGAAGCGCACCATATCGACGCCTCCACGGGCGAGGACGAGTTTGGCTCACGCGATCGGTCGCAGTTCCTCGCCGAAGAGGCGACGGTAGCGCCGGAAAACCGGGATCCGAACGACCCCTCTACCTGGGGCCGGGTAAGTCGCAATGAGCCCTGCCCCTGTGGCTCCGGCCAGAAGTACAAGCATTGTCACGGCGCATTCGCCTGACACCAAGAACGAACCCTGAAAACCCTCCCTCGCGGAGGGTTTTTGCTTTTGCTTCACATTAATCTGAAGGCAGGCCCTCCAAGCCCTCGCGATGCACCGATTCTTAACCGTAAACGGGCAGGATCGTGCGTGTTTTCGAGGATCGCGGGTACTGCGTTGTGATCACTGCGCTCATCAATACGGCGGAACGGTTTCTTCCGTCGTCCCTGCGGCCAGTCGCAGCGGGCGCGGTTCGGCGCGCCTGCAGGATTGCTACCGACCGGGGAGAGCATGCCGCTGCGCAGCGTATGGCTCTGATCGCCTTTGCCATCCGCATCCTCAGTGCCGCGATCGCGTTTATCTCGCAGATTATCCAGGCGCGGATCATGGGCGAGTTCGAGTACGGCATCTTCGTGTTCGTCTGGGTCCTTACCGTCCTGATCGGCAATCTGTCCTGTCTCGGTTTTCACTCCGTGATCGTACGCTTTCTGCCCCTCTACAGAACGGAGGGCGCACATGGTTCTTTGTTCGGGATCGCTGTCACCGCGCGCGTGTTCTCCATGCTGATGGCCACGCTGATCGCGGGCATTGGATTGGGCACGCTCTATCTGTTCGGCAGCATGGTCGAAGCCTATTACATGACGCCCGTCTTTCTGGCGCTCTTCATCTTGCCGATGATCGCGCTCGGAGACGTTCTCGACGGAACGGCCCGGGCAAACAGCTGGCCCTTCGCTGCCCTGACACCGACATTCATCATTCGGCCGACCCTGATCCTCGTCTTCATGGTCCTTGCGGTTCATGCCGGTTACAGACCGACCGCCGAGACCGCGATCCTTGCCGCTCTCGCAGCGACATATGTGACGAGTGTCGGGCAGTTCCTGACCGTGTCCACCAGGATGCGCAGGCGATATCCGGCCGTGCCGCGCAGCTACAGCCTCGGCGCATGGCTGCGGGTGGCACTGCCCATTTTCTTCGTGGAGGGGTTCGGCTATCTGCTTACCAATGCGGATGTGGTCATTGTCGGCCTCTATCTGGAGCCCTCGGAGGTTGCCGTGTATTTCGCGGCGGCGAAAACGATGGCTCTGGTGCAGTTCGTGTTCTTCTCGGTCAAGGCTGCGGCGGCGCCCCGGTTCTCCACGCTGGTGGCCGAGGGCGACCGCATGGGCCTGGCACGCTTTGCAGGAGAAATGGCGCGCTGGGGTTTCTGGCCCTCGCTTGCGGTGGGCGCGATGATGCTGGTGGCGGGACATCTCCTTCTGTCCCTGTTCGGCCCCGGATTTTCGGCGGGATATCCGCTGATGGTGATCCTTTTCGCAGGCTACCTCGCAAAATCGGCGGTAGGACCTGGCGAGGTCCTGCTCACGATGGCAGGGAAGCAGCAACTCTGCGCATGGCTTTATGCCGGCGTTCTGGTCGCCAATCTGCTGCTGAACATGATCCTGATTCCACGTTTCGGTCTGGCTGGCGCGGCCGCTGCTGCTGCCGGGGCGATGATCATTGAAGCCATCTTTCTTCACCTGACGGTGCGCAAGACGCTCGGGATTGTCCTGTTTGTCTTTGCTGATCCGATGGGTGCCGCGCATCCGCAGAAAGTGTCGTGAACATGCCGCAATTTCCTCCCTCGTCCCTCAACAGCCCCGACAGCTCCGCCAACCGGATACTCGGCGGACTGGCTGGCGTCGAGAGCTCGCTGCCGACACCGGAGCTTCAAATCCAGGCGGCGGCACCGGGCCTGGAACTCTGCCTTTATCCAGCGCGTGCCGGATATCACCTGCAGGATGAAATGGACCGGCTGAGCAACCGGGCGATGGAACCCAACGTCTTCTTCACGGGGCGTTTTCTTGCGCCGGCCATGCCGCGGCTCGAGGAAAAGCAGGTCCGTCTGGCCATTCTCCGCGATACCAGCCGGAACAGAAGCCGGGCGCGGATTTTGTTGCCCTATTCCATCGAGCGTCCCGGTTTCTCCATTGGCGCGCCGATATTCAGAGTGTGGGCCAATCACTACGGTCCGCTGGGGACACCCCTCGTGGATGCGGAAGAAGCGGCGCATTCCATCGACACGCTCATGGACGTGCTCGCCCGACCCGAATGCGGTCTGCCCTCGGTCATGGTTCTGCCCGATGTCCGGCTGGGAGGAAATTTCGTGCAGCTTGCAAAGGCGGTTGCGATCAGTCGGAACCTGCCGGTCGCTGTCACGGGCAGCTATATGAGACCCACACTGGAAAGCTACGACGACGGCCCGACCTACCTCCGCAAGACGATTTCCAGCCACCACCTGCACGAAATGCGCCGGCAGAGGAATCACCTCTCCGCCTTGGGCCGTCTCAGCTACGAGGTAGCGCGACAGCCGGCCGATGTACGCGTACGAATGGAGGAATTCCTTGCTCTGGAGGCGCGTGGCTGGAAGGGCACGAAGCGCACTGCCATGGTGCTGGATCGCTACAGGGCAGCCTTTGCCCGCGAGGCGATCACCAATCTGGCGGAGAGCGATGCAGTTCGCATTCACACTCTCGATCTCAATGGCCGTGCGGTCGCAACGATGATCGTGTTCATCGTGTCAGGCGAGGCTTATACTTGGAAGACCGCTTACGACGAGGCCTATGCGAAATACTCTCCCGGCAAGCTGCTGATGGAAAATCTCACGGAATGGCACCTCGATGATGCCAATATCGTGCGAACGGATAGCTGCGCGGTTCCGGACCATCCGATCATGGCGCGCTTCTGGCGGGAACGGGAGGAAATGGGCACGCTCGTCATCGGCCTCAGGCAGAACAGCGACCGTGACGTGCGGCAGGTGACGGCACAGCTGCACCTTTACCGCAACACGCGCAACATGGCGCGCATGTTGCGCCAGAAGATCCTGTCGCTGGCGGGGCGCTGAGCCCCCGCCAGAAAGTTATGAAAGCGCCGGTCAGCCGATCCGGGTGGCCTTGAGACGCTCCTCGTCAAGTACCACCCCCAGCCCCGGCGCCTCGCCGAGTTCCAGCCAACCGTCGCGGTGACGAAGCGGAGATGCCATCGGATAATCGCGGCGGTCTTCCGACCATTCCGGGTTGTCATAGGGATACTCGAGGAAGGGCGCATCCCCTGCCCCGGCCGTAAGATGGGCGTTGGCGAGGACGCCGATCCCGTTCGTCCAGCTGTGCGGTGTGAAGAGGATGCCTGCCTCGCGGGCCTGATAGGCAAGACGGCGGCAGCCGGTGATCCCGCCGACCAGCGCCACGTCCGGCTGGATCACGTCGAAGGCACGCTCCTCGATGATATCCCGGAACTCGTAGAGCTCGCGCGTCATCTCGCCCCCGGCAATGCGGATATCGGTCGTTTCGCGCAGCGCCTTCATGCCCTTGCGGTCGGAGCGGTGCAGCGGCTCCTCCATCCAGTAGACGCCGAGCCGTTCAAGCTCGCGGGCAACCGTCAGCGCATCCTTGTAGGTCCAGGAGAGATTGGTATCCCAGGGCATTCGCCAACCCTGATTGCAGTCCACCATCAGTTCCAGGCGGTCGCCGACGCGGGCGCGTACAGCTTCGAGCGCCTTCACGTCTTCCCGCCAGCCATTGCGGCCGCCGGAAGACGAGGTGAAGCGCACCTTCATCGCCGGGAAGCCTTCGGCGATGTAGCGCTCAGCCTGATCGGCCATGGCGGAGGGATCACGCAGCACGCCGGAAGAGGCGTAGAGCCGCACACGGTCCGCACGGCCTCCGAGCATGCGCCAGACCGGCTCGCCGGTAACCTTGCCCGCCAGATCCCAAAGCGCGAGGTCCATCGGCCAGCACCGGCCATAATGGAAGTTGATGTGGGAAAGCACCTCGTAATGCCGCTCCAGATGGCGCGGGTCCTGGCCGATGAAGAGTTCCTCATGGCCTTCGAAGCCCTTCATCAGATCGCCGGAGCCGATCCCCTCCCGCCCTTCGTCATCGCGCACCCGCACGATGGTGGCATCGAACTGGCGACGCGGACGCCCGTCCCAGCTTGCCTTGAAGGGCGGATCGAGCGGCAGGCGATGATGGGTGATCTCGATTGCGGTTATCTTGCTCATGTCCGCGCCGCCTCAGTTGAACTGCTGCCAGATGGTCTTGTAGTCGCAATATTTGTCGACTGCATGGACCGAACGGTCGCGGCCGAAGCCGGACTGCTTGAAGCCACCGAAGGGTGTGGCGAAGTTGGACATGTCATAGGTGTTGACCCACACCGTTCCCGCATGGATCGCTTCGGAGACCCGGTGAGCCCGATCCATGTTGGTGGTGAATACCGCACCGGCGAGACCATAGATCGTGTCGTTGGCGATCTTCAGCGCTTCCTCTTCCGTTTCGAAGGGAATGGACACGAGAACAGGCCCGAAGATTTCCTGGCGTGCAATGCGCATGTCGTTGGTGGCATCGACGAAGACGCCGGGCGAGACGTAGAAACCACCGGTCTCGGAGAGCGCCCTCTCGGCCCCGAAGGCGCGACGTGCGCCTTCCTTTTCGCCATCCGCGATCATGCCAAGCACCTTCTTCATGTGCCCTTCCTCGATCAGGGCACCGATTGCCGCATCCGGCTCGAAGGGATGGTTGAGGGTGATGCCGGCAGTCACCTCGCGAATCTTCTCGACGAGCTTATCCTGGATCGAGCGATGGACGATCAGGCGGGTCGATGCATGGCAGGTTTCACCGGAATTGTAGAAGCATCCCCACGCAGCTGCGGAGGCGGCCGCGTCAAGGTCCGCATCGTCGAAGACGATGATCGGCGACTTGCCGCCGAGCTCCAGCGCAACTCGCTTCAGGTTGGATTGAGCGGCATAACCCATGATCAGCTTGCCGACTTCGGTCGAACCGGTGAAGGCGATCATGTCCACGTCCATGTGCAGTGCGAGCGGCTTGCCCGTTTCCTCGCCATAACCGACGACGACGTTGAACACGCCATCGGGAAGCCCCGCTTCCTTTGCCAGCGCTGCAAGCTTGAGCGCGGAGAGGGAGGATTGCTCCGCGGGCTTTAGCACCACGGAATTGCCCGCCGCGAGCGCCGGTCCAAGCTTCCAGCCGTCGATGATCATGGGATAGTTCCACGGCGTGATCGCGCCGATGACGCCGAGCGGCACCTTGCGCACCAGAGCGCGCGCCTTCGGACCGGTGGGCGCGATCTCGTCATACATCTTGTCGATCATCTCGGCATAATACTGAATGCCGTCGGCGCAGAGCCGCACATCGACGGTCAGCGAAGCCATCACCGGCTTGCCCACATCGAGTGTTTCCAGCATGGCAAGTTCCTCGCCATTGGAGCGGATGAGCTCCGCCCATTTCAGCATGATCTTCTTGCGCTCGAGCGGTTCCTTGTGGCGCCAGACACCGCTTTCGAAGCTCGCGCGTGCGGCCTTGACGGCAAGATCGATATCCGCAGCCGTTCCACGGGCAAGCGCCGTCCCCGGTTTCCCGTCCATCGGGCGCGGGCGGACAAAACTCTCTCCGGAAACGGATGCCACGAAGGCACCGTTGATGAAATGGCGGCCTTCGATCTGAAGGTCGGCGCCCAGCTTTTCCCAGTAGGCGCGGCTATATTCCTTGCTCATGCAAACCTCTTCTTGGTCTCTGGCCTGCCAGGTCTCGTCGGGGTCGGCAGGCTGTCATTCCGGTCAATCGATCATCCGGGCTCAGGCCCGCGGCAGCGCCATCATGTCGGCAGCCATGCGGTCGACATCCGCATCGCTCACCTCGCGCACCGTGGAGCGGCGCATGGGCTGGTTTTCAGGTGCCTTCATCTCGCGCGCGAGATCCTCTGCCGTCAGGCCTGCAAATGCTGCCGGCAGCCGGCGTTCGAAACCGCAGCGATCCATCCAGGCTGTAATCAGCGCGGGCAACGAGGCTGCATCCGCAGCTCCACAAGCCTTTGCAGCGGCCTGAAGCTCGGGCGTGTTCGCACCGACAAGCCAGGGAAGGGTTTGTTCGAAGCCAAGCGCCGTTGCGAGGCCATGGTGAACGGGTCCAAGGCCCGCCAGCGCATGGCTGATGTTATGGGCAATCGCGGTCCCGCAATTGTCGATCGCCACGCCCGCATAGCAGGAGCCGAGCAGCACCGCACCGCGTGCCTCCAGATTGTCGGGCTCCCGGATGGCCGTCTCGAGATGGGCGACCAGCAGCTCCATCGCGCGGTGGCCGTAGAACTGACCGCCGGCATGGGTGTTGCGGTTCGTGGAGGCCTCGAAGGCATGCACGAAGGCATCGAGACCGCACCAGGCGGTGAGATTGGCCGGGAGAGACGTGGTAAGCGCCGGATCGAGGATTACCAGATCGGCCTTGGTTTCCGCGCCCCAGACCCAGAGCTTCTTGCCGTCCGGACCGGCAAAAATGCAGGTGGCGGAGGTTTCCGAACCCGTGCCCGCCGTGGTGGGAACGAGGATTTTCTTCAGCGCATTCTTTGGCAGGGGATTGGCAGCCAGCGCGTAATGCATCGGGTTTTCGCCGGAGGCCGCGCAGCAGGCGGCAACCTTGGCAATATCGAGCGCCGATCCGCCGCCGATGCCGATCACGACATCCGCTCCACGCGCCGCCTCGCTTGCCGCTTCCACATGCGCAAGCTTCGGCTCGCCGGAAAAGCCCGAATAGACAACAGCTTCCGCACCACCGGCCTTAAGTTCGGCCATCAGACGGTTGCCCAGACCGGAGGCTGCGAGAAACCCGTCCATGACGATGGCGGTCTTGCCACCTTCAGACATGGCAAGTGCTGCCGCAGCGATCTGGTCCGCCGCGCCGGGAGCGAAGCGGATTTCGGGAATGAAGGATGTCGAGAATTGCATGGTCTGTCTCTTCTGCGTTTGGCTGCGCGGAGAGTGCATCACAATTTCAGTTATTCAAATAGGTTCTTTTCTCGGCTATATTCATGATCTCAGATCATGGAGGTGCTTCTTGGGGTCCGCGCTTCTCGACCATATTCCGCTCGAAGCCTTTCGGGTCTTCGATTCCGCCTGCCGCCATATGAATTTCAGCCGGGCAGGGCGAGAGCTGAACATCACCCAGGCGGCGGTCAGCCGTCGGATCAAGCTTCTGGAAGAAGAACTCGGCGCCCCGCTCTTCACACGAAAGGGCAAGAACCTTGCTCTCACACCCTCCGGCGAACGCCTGTCCATTCGCATCCGCTCGACGCTCGAATATCTGGAAGAAAGCCTCGAACCTTTTCGCAGCGCCCGCTCGGAGGTGGTGTCACTGGCTGCAAGCGGCTCCGTGTCCCATCTATGGCTGGGGGAGCGGCTCCGTGCCTTCTCGAAAGACAATCCAGCCGTCAGCCTGCGGTTGATGACAACGGACAGTCCGACCGAGCTCGCCTCCGAGAACAACGACCTGGTGATCCTCTACTCGACGGGCGAGCACCCTCGCTGGCACCTGACACTGCTTTTTGCCGAAGATCTGGTTCCGGTTGCCTCTCCAGCCTGTCTCGGCGATCTGCTCACAAGAGCGGCTGACCTTTCAGCGGATGAAATCGCCGCGCTCGGCCTCATCGATTACGAGCGCTTCAATGCCCACTGGATTTCGTTCCGGCAGTGGTTCGGGCGTCTTGGCAATCCTCTGAAGGGGCCGGTTCCCCCACCGCGCTTTTCCTTCTCCACCTATGCTCTGGCCATCAACGCAGCTCTTGCGGGGGATGGGGTAGCGCTTGGCAGCCGGGCACTGATTGCCCGCCATCTGGAGGAAGGACGATTGGTCGCCCTCGGCTCGCAAAGCCTCCATACGGGATTTGGCTACTATCTCGGCCTGCCGCGCGGCCGCGAAGTGGGGCCTGCAGTCAGGGCGCTCCATAATGCGCTTCTGCGGCAGGGGCCGGAATGAAAAAAAAGCGGCCCGGAGGCCGCTTTCATGATCGCATTGCTTGCACCGAAATCAGGCCGGAACGACGATGCCGTTCAGCTGTGTCAGCTCGTTCAGGAACTGCTCGAGCTTAGACTTGTGCTCGTCATTGGAGGCGTTGGCTACATCTGCGCGAGCGGCTTCGATGCGGGCATCGAGAGCGGCCTTGTTCATTTCATTGAGCGGAATGGCCGATTCAGCAAGCAGGGTGCAACCGGTCGGCAGGATATCTGCAAAACCGCCGAACACCACATAGCGGCTGACCTTGCCGGCCGCATCCTTGACCGACACGACGCCCGGCTTGATGGTCGTCATGGTCGGAGCGTGGTTCGCCAGAACGGTCATTTCGCCTTCGGTGGCCGGGATCACCACTTCGCTGACCTTTTCGGACAGAAGCAGCCGCTCCGGAGACACGAGCTCAAAATTGAAATTGTCAGCCATGATGGTTCACTTTCGATTGGTCAAATTCAACACGCCGGAGGCGGCGCGAAAAAGGGCGCGCGGCAGGTACCGCGCGCCTTGTGCCTAGGAAGATCAGGCGGCTTCGGCAGCCAGCTTCTTCGCCTTTTCGATGGCTTCCTCGATGGAGCCGACCATGTAGAAGGCGGCTTCCGGCAGGTGGTCGTACTCGCCGTTGACCAGACCCTTGAAGCCCTTGATGGTGTCTTCGAGAGCAACGAGCTTGCCCGGCGAACCGGTGAAGACTTCGGCCACGAAGAAGGGCTGGGACAGGAAGCGCTCGATCTTGCGGGCGCGGGCCACGGCCAGCTTGTCCTCTTCGGACAGTTCGTCCATGCCGAGGATGGCGATGATGTCCTGGAGGGCCTTGTAGCGCTGCAGGGTCGACTGAACCTTACGGGCCACTTCGTAGTGCTCTTCACCGACAACCATCGGGTCAAGCATGCGCGAGGTGGAGTCGAGCGGGTCCACGGCCGGGTAGATGCCCTTTTCGGCGATCGAACGGGACAGAACCGTCGTTGCGTCCAGGTGGGCGAACGAGGTTGCCGGGGCCGGGTCGGTCAGGTCGTCGGCGGGCACGTAAATGGCCTGAACCGAGGTGATCGAGCCCTTGGTCGTGGTGGTGATGCGTTCCTGCATCGCGCCCATGTCGGTGGCAAGCGTCGGCTGATAGCCCACGGCCGAGGGAATACGGCCGAGAAGTGCCGACACTTCCGAACCAGCCTGGGTGAAGCGGAAGATGTTGTCCACGAAGAACAGAACGTCCTGGCCCTGGTCGCGGAAGTGTTCTGCAACGGTCAGACCGGTCAGAGCGACGCGTGCGCGGGCGCCCGGCGGTTCGTTCATCTGGCCGTATACGAGAGCAGCCTTCGAGCCTGCACCACCGCCGTGCTTGTTCACGCCGGATTCGATCATTTCGTGGTAGAGGTCGTTGCCTTCGCGGGTGCGTTCACCCA
Source organism: Gellertiella hungarica (assembly GCF_014197145.1). Taxonomy (GTDB): domain Bacteria; phylum Pseudomonadota; class Alphaproteobacteria; order Rhizobiales; family Rhizobiaceae; genus Gellertiella; species Gellertiella hungarica. The sequence goes on from NZ_JACIEZ010000004.1 coordinate 124,508, forward strand.
CGCCTGCGAAGACCGAGTAACCACCGTGCGCCTTGGCGACGTTGTTGATCAGTTCCATGATGAGAACGGTCTTGCCAACGCCTGCACCGCCGAAGAGGCCGATCTTGCCGCCCTTTGCGTAGGGAGCGAGAAGGTCGACGACCTTGATGCCGGTGACGAGGATCTGTGCTTCCGTCGACTGTTCGACATACTCAGGCGCAGCCTGGTGGATCGCACGGCGGGCGGTCGTTGCCAGCGGGCCGGCTTCGTCCACCGGCTCACCGATGACGTTCATGATGCGGCCGAGCGTCTCGTCGCCGACCGGCACCGAGATCGGGGCGCCGGTGTCGACAACTTCCTGACCGCGGACCAGACCTTCGGTCGAGTCCATGGCGATCGTGCGAACGACGTTCTCGCCGAGGTGCTGTGCGACTTCGAGAACCAGACGGTTGCCGAGGTTGTTGGTTTCAAGAGCGTTCAGGATCGGGGGCAGTTCACCGTCGAATGCCACGTCCACAACGGCGCCGATGACCTGCGTCACCTTGCCTGCCGTACCTTTTACCGGGTTAGCCATTTTTCTACCCTTTTCCTTGACCTTTAGAGCGCTTCCGCGCCCGAAATGATTTCAATGAGTTCCTTGGTGATCTGCGCCTGACGCTGGCGGTTGTAGGAGAGCGTCAGCTTGTTGATCATCTCACCGGCATTGCGGGTCGCGTTGTCCATCGCGCTCATCTTGGCGCCCATTTCGCCTGCGACGTTCTCAAGGAGCGCGCGGAAGATCTGGACCGAGATGTTACGCGGGATCAGATCCGAAAGGATCGCGGCCGCGTCGGGCTCATATTCGTAGACGGCGGCGGCAGCGCCCGACGATGCGGTCGTTGCGGCCGGCGCAGCTGCCGGGATGAGCTGGAGCGCGGTCGGCACCTGCGAGATCACCGACTTGAACTCGGAATAGAACAGCGTGCAGACGTCGAATTCACCCTGGTTGAACAGGGCGATCACCCGCCGGCCAATCGCATCGGCATTTTCAAAGCCGATGCGCTTCACGTCACGCAGATCCATGCGCTCGATGATGAGGCTGGCGAATTCGCGCCGAAGGCTGTCGAAGCCCTTCTTGCCCACCGTCAGGATCTTGACCGTCTTGCCTTCAGCCAGAAGCTTGCGGGCATGGTCACGGGCAAGGCGGGAGATCTGCGAGTTGAAACCGCCGCAGAGGCCGCGTTCGGCCGTGCAGACAACGAGCAGATGCACCTTGTCATTGCCGGTACCGGTCATCAGACGCGGAGCGCTGTCGTCGGCACCCACCGCCTGGGCGATGTTTGCGAGAACCGCGCCCATGCGCTGCGAGTAAGGCCGGGCGGCCTCGGCCGCCTCCTGCGCACGCCGAAGCTTCGCCGCGGCGACCATTTTCATCGCCTTGGTGATCTTCTGCGTCGCCTTAACGGAGGCGATCCGGTTTTTCAGATCCTTAAGTGAAGGCATCCGTTATCCGTCCTTGGCTTGAGACCCGATCAGGCGAAAGACTTGGCGAACGAGTCGAGCGCAGCCTTGAGCTTTGCCTTGGTATCGTCGCTGATAGCCTTTTCCGAGCGGATCGTTTCGAGGATCGAAGCTCCTTCGGAGCGGAGGTAGGACAGCAGGCCCTGTTCGAACTTGCCAACCTGGTTCACGGCGATCTTGTCGAGGTAGCCGTTCACGCCAGCGAAGATCACGGCGACCTGCTCTTCCGTCTTCAGCGGCGAGAACTGCGGCTGCTTCAGGAGTTCGGTCAGGCGCGCACCGCGGTTCAGCAGGCGCTGCGTTGCAGCGTCGAGGTCCGAACCGAACTGGGCGAAGGCGGCCATTTCGCGATACTGGGCGAGTTCACCCTTGATCGAGCCGGCAACCTGCTTCATCGCCTTGATCTGGGCCGAGGAGCCCACGCGGGACACCGACAGACCGACGTTCACGGCCGGACGGATGCCCTGGTAGAACAGGTCCGTTTCAAGGAAGATCTGGCCGTCGGTGATCGAGATCACGTTGGTCGGGATGAAGGCCGAAACGTCGTTACCCTGGGTTTCGATGACCGGCAGAGCGGTCAGCGAACCGGCCTTGTTCTCGTCATTGAGCTTTGCAGCGCGCTCGAGAAGGCGGGAATGCAGGTAGAAGACGTCTCCCGGATAGGCTTCGCGGCCCGGCGGACGGCGCAGCAGCAGCGACATCTGGCGGTAGGCGACGGCCTGCTTGGACAGGTCGTCATAGGCGATCAGGGCATGCATGCCGTTATCGCGGAAGTATTCGCCCATGGCGCAGCCGGCGAACGGTGCCAGGAACTGCATCGGTGCCGGGTCGGAAGCGGTCGCGGCAACGACGATCGAGTACTTCAGTGCGCCGCGCTCTTCGAGCACCTTCACGAACTGGGCAACGGTCGAACGCTTCTGGCCGACGGCCACGTAGACGCAGAACAGCTTGTCGTTTTCCGGGCCATTGTCGTGGATCGGCTTCTGGTTCAGGAAGGCATCCAGGATGATGGCGGTCTTGCCGGTCTGACGGTCGCCGATGACGAGCTCGCGCTGGCCACGGCCAACCGGGATGAGCGCGTCGATGGCCTTGAGGCCGGTCGACATCGGCTCATGAACCGACTTGCGCGGGATGATGCCCGGAGCCTTCACGTCCACACGGGCGCGGCGGGTCGCGTTGATCGGACCCTTGCCATCGATCGGGTTGCCGAGCGCGTCGACGACGCGGCCCAGCAGTTCCGGACCGACCGGCACGTCCACGATGGCGCCAGTCCGCTTGACGGTGTCGCCTTCCTTGATGTCGCGGTCCGAACCGAAGATAACGACGCCGACGTTGTCGGCTTCGAGGTTCAGCGCCATGCCACGGATGCCGCCGGGGAATTCCACCATTTCACCTGCCTGGACATTGTCCAGACCGTAAACGCGGGCGATACCGTCACCGACGGAGAGCACCTGGCCGACTTCCGAGACCTCAGCCTCTTTGCCGAAATTTTTGATTTGATCTTTCAGAATTGCGGAAATTTCCGCGGCGCGGATATCCATCAGCCAACCTCTTTCAGTGCAAGCTTAAGGGTAGAGAGTTTGGTGCGAAGCGACGTATCGATCTGGCGCGATCCGACCTTCACGATCAGACCACCGAGGATCGACGGATCAACCGTGACATTCACGGTGACGTCCTTTCCAGTGACGCCCTTCAGCGCCGCCTTCAATTCGCTTTCCTGCGCTGGCGACAGCGCATGAGCCGAGGTGACCTCGGCGGAAACTTCGCCCCGGTGACGGGCGGCAATCACCCGGTAGGAACGGATCATGCCCTGGAGGGCAAAGAGACGGCGGTTGCCGGCAACCACCTTCAGGAAATTGGTGACCAGCGCACCGAGGCCGGCCTTGCCGGCCAGCGCCACCAGTGCCTTCGTCTGGTCCTCGGCCGTGAAGACCGGGCTTTCCACCAGACGCTTCAGGTCGGTGCTCTCGTCGAGCATGGCCTGAAGGCTGTCCAGATCCTTGCCGGTTTCGGCAACGGAGCCGGCCTCGAGCGCGAGCTCGAACAGCGAGGAAGCATAGCGTTCTGCGACGCCAGAATTCAGCTGGGATGTGTCTGCCACGGCCCCAAATTTCCCTGATTTTGATCCAGGAATCCGACCACCCCTGAGGGCCTGTCGTATCGCCTTGAAATCGCTTCAATTTTCCCCAAGAAAGACAAGATTGCTTTCTTGCGCTTTCCGTAATTCGCGGTCCGTCTAGCATAGGAGATCAGGACTCGCAACACGCGTGAAGCATTCAAATGGCCGAAAGCGCCCTTTCGGCCGGCATTTTCAGGGCAGACAGCCTGCGCCGAACCGCCTTCCTTCGGATCTCGGCATTTCCCGGCATTCAGATAATTCCGAAGAAATAGCCCAGGGCGATCCCACTCAAAACGATTTGTACAACTAGAAATATATAATTGCGGACGGTTGTCCCCCGGTCTGAGAGTATGGATACTATGCGCGCAAAAGCCGCAAGACCGTATGCCGTCCCCAGAGCGAAATAGACGAAAGGCTGAGCCACAAGAATGGCGGCAAGACCCAACCCGGCATAGAAGCCGCCAAGGGAGGAACGGGTTTCCGAGTAGGGGGCGGTTGATCCGTCCGGCAAGGCGAATCCGAGGATGCGGAGAGAAAATCCGGGAGCGAAAAGCATCATGAGGCCCAGAAGCACCGTGAAGGCCGCGGCACCGAAGGCGAGTTGTTCCCCGGTCTCCACCGGAAGCGCGAATTCCATTTCATTCCCCCAACGATTAAGGCGCAAATCAACGCCTTATGCCATGCAGGGCTATGAAATGGAATTCAGCCGTTCTTCAACAGCGAACTTCCGGTCTTTCTAGAGGAAGCTCTGCGGATCGATGTCGAGCTGGACATGAACAGACCCCCGTTCCCTGGGGCCGGCAGCGATCATTGCCTTGAGAAAGCCCTGCATGTCGCTCGAGCGCTGTCCGTGTACGAGGAGGCGGAAGCGATGGCGCCCGCGAACAAGGGCAAGCGGCGCCTCTGCAGGACCCAGAACGGTAATCCCTTGTGTGGATGGAGCGGCAAGGCGCAAGGCTCTTGCATGCGCCTCCGCATCGTTCCTCGTGTCGGCGGATACGATGATCGAGGCGAGGCGTCCGAAGGGCGGCAAATGAGCCCGCTCCCGCTCGGCGATCTCCCGTTCATAAAAAGCATGCGCGTCGCCAGATACGATGGCCTGCATCACCGGGTGTTGCGGCTGATAGGTCTGAAGCAGGCCATGACTCTTCAGACCGGATCGGCCGGCCCGGCCCGTGACCTGGGACAAAAGCTGGAAAGTGCGCTCGGCAGCACGCGGGTCTCCGTTCGCAAGACCGAGATCGGCATCGACGATTCCCACCAGCGACATCAGCGGAAAATTATGGCCCTTGGCCACGAGCTGCGTTCCGATGACGATATCCGCTTCGCCCTTGGCGATGGCATCCAGTTCCAACCGGAGCCGCTTCACACCCCCGAGGATATCGGACGACAGAACGATCGTACGCGCATCCGGGAAGTGACGTTCCACCTCCTCCGCGATCCGTTCCACCCCCGGTCCGCATGCCACAAGATGGTCGAATGTGCCGCATTCGGGGCAGCATTCGGGGGTTCTTTCGGCATAACCACACTGGTGGCACTGGATCTGCCCGCGAAAGCGGTGCTCTACCAGCCAGCTGGAGCATTGCGGGCACTGGAAGCGATGACCGCATACGCGGCAGAGCGTCAGGGGGGCATAGCCCCTTCGATTGAGAAAGAGCAGAGCCTGCTCTCCCTTGGCAACCGTCTTGCCGATGGCGCGCAGCAGAACCGGAGACAGGAAACCGCCCCGTTCCGGCGGATGCCGCCGCATGTCTATCAGATGAAGATCGGGCAGGGCTGCATCGCCGAAGCGCACGGGCAGATGGATCGGCCGGTAGCGGCCGGAGAGCCCGTTCACCTGGCTTTCGACGGAGGGCGTGGCTGATACCAGCACCACGGGGAAGCGCCCGATATGGCCGCGGACAACCGCCATGTCGCGCGCATTGTAAAAGACCCGATCCTCCTGCTTGTAGGCAGGATCGTGCTCTTCGTCGACAATGATGAGGCCGAGGTCGTCGAAAGGCAGGAAGAGAGCGGAGCGCGCGCCTGCCACCACGCGCACGTCGCCTGTCGCGGCCTGCCTCCAGACACGTTCGCGCGTTTTCGGTGCGAGATCAGAATGCCATTCCGCCGGCTTTGCACCGAAGCGGCTCTCGAAGCGCTCCAGAAAGCTCGCCGTCAGCGCGATCTCGGGCAGGAGGATAAGCACTTGCCGGCCTTGCCTCAAGGTTTCGGCGATCGCCTCGAAATAGACCTCTGTCTTGCCGGAACCCGTGATGCCATCCATGAGCGAAACGGAGAATTTTAGTGCCCGTACCTCGGCCAGAAGCTCGGCCGCGGCCTCGGCCTGCGCGCCTTCGAGACGGGACGCGCCGTGATCCGGGTCCGGCAAGGGAACAACAGGCGGCGGCGGGATGAACACGGTTTCGAAAACGCCTTGCGCCGTCATGCCGTCGATGACGCTGGAGGATACGCCAGCGGCATGGGCAAGCCCGGATCGGGTCCAGGAAAGGCCGTCCCGGGCAAGGTCCAGCACGCGCGTGCGCGCGGCCGTCATTCGCTCGGGCAAGATTCCGGAGTAGCGGAGCCCCTCGACCATCGGCTCGGGGTCAAAGCCCGCCGGCGCCCTGAGGGCCATGCGGGCCACCAGCCCCGGCGGTGACAGGGTGTAGGTGGAGACCCAGTCCAGAAAGCGCCGGTGCTCCTCCTTGAGCGGAGGGCAATCAAACACTTTGGTAATTGGCCGCAGCTTCTTGGGGTCCACGGCCTCGTCTTCGGCACCGTCCCACACGACACCGAAAACCTGGCGCGGACCAAGTGGCACCTGGACGACAGAGCCCGGCTCGACATGCATTTCGTCGGGAACGGCATAGGAATAGGGCCGCGGGGCAGGCATCGGCACGAGAACCGGCACAACGCGCCCGGCACGGCGAGCAGGCCCGCCGAAGAGATCCGTCGTGACGTCGCTCACGTTTCGCTCCTGCTGCCATCAAGACGGAGGCCGGATATCCTGGTTTCGCCCTCCTGCTTGAATACATGGCTGGGTTTGCAACCGGCAAGCCGAGAGATTTCCTCTGCAAGGCCTGCCGAATGGGTGACCACCCATACCTGGGTCTTCTCGGCCGCCCTCGCAATCAGGGCCGCAAGCGGAGGGATCATGCCGGGATGCAGGCTTGTTTCCGGTTCGTTGAGGGCCACCAGCGGGGGCAGGCGATAGGAAAGCAGCGCACCGCAGAGCGCGAGAAACCGAAGCTGCCCGTCGGACAGTTCACGAGCGGAAAACTCCCTCTCCGGAAAATCCGGCAGGCGGAAGCCGAAGGTCGCCTCCATAATCGGAGGCGGAATGACGAGACGTGCGCCCTGAAGGGCATCTGCGACGGCTCTGTCGAGTTCATGGCGATCTTCCGCGACATGGGCAAGGGTCGCAAAGACGGCTGCCAGGTTAGAACCGTCTTCAGCGAGTGCAGGAGCAACGGCCGCAAGAGCAGCCCCGCGCAAGGGCGATTGGGAATCGGTGCGAAACCCGTGATAGAAACGCCAACGCCCGACCACCCGCCGGAAGAGGGCAATTTCGGGGCTCCGGCCCTCGTCGGCCAGGATTCCGAGCGCGGTTTCTGATGGCAGCACTTCACCTTCGTAGTTCGAAAGACTTCCGGAGGCATCCCTCAGGCGAACATTCGCCCGGTCCCGGATCAGGACCGGCACAGGTCGTGTTCCCACGGTGACGGTTAGTTCCTCTTCCTTGACGTGGGGCTCATGCAGGAAACCCGCCGATACAGGTGGCGGAATGCCGATCTCCAGCCGATAGCGGAAATCGGTCGCGGTTTCGTCGTCCCGAAGCTCTGCCTCTATGCGGATACGGCGCTTCTCTCCCTTCAACATGCGGCCGCTCCAGAGGGCGGACCCCATTCCGCCTTCCAGCAGGATATCCTCAGCCAGCGTGTTGGCCGCCGCACCCCTTAAAAGTCGCAGTGCATTGTAAAGGTTCGACTTGCCGGCACCGTTTGGTCCGCAAAAGACGTCGATGGTGCCGAGATCCATCCGGATCGCGCGCAGCGAGCGATAGCGGTGAACGGCAAACGAATGGAGACGCATGCCACCTCCTAGCGTGATTCCGTGCGTTTCCCAAGACCAAACAGTACATAACAAGAACCCTGCGCTGTTTGCTTAGCAATTCGCTAACCCTGGCGAGCGCAGGATGAGGCCCTTTCACGCGGAGGCCTGCAGTGAACGAAATTCTGATTATCGCCCATCCGGAACTGCTCGAGGAACGGCAGCGGTGGCTCGACATGCTGGCCGGGGAACGGAGGCTGGCGGAGAAAACCCTGGAGGCCTACGAGCGGGACACGCGCCAGTTCCTGACCTTCCTGACCGGCCATCTCGCCGAGCCCGCCCGCCTGAAGGATATCCATACCCTGCGCATGGCCGACTTGCGCGCCTTCCTTGCTGCCCGTCGGCGGGATGGCGCGGAGTCCAGGACGCTCGGCCGCAATCTGGCAGGGGTGCGGTCGTTCCTGAATTATCTGGAAAGAAAGGGCCTTGCCAATGCGGCCGCGGCAACTGCCATCCGCTCACCGAAACAACCGAAGGGCCTCCCGAAGCCACTGGCGCCACCTGAAGCCATTACCGTAACGACGTTTGAGGCGCAGATGCGCGAAGAACCGTGGGTGGCCGCACGCGATGCCGCAGTGCTGGGGCTGCTCTATGGATGCGGCCTTCGCATCTCCGAAGCCCTCGCTCTCACGCCGTCGCATTTCCCAGAAGGGACTACCAGCCTGCGCATCACCGGCAAGGGGGGCAAAACCCGCATCGTCCCGCTGATTTCAAGCGTCGTGACCGGCGTTCGGGATTATCTGCGCCTCTGCCCCTTCGATGTCGGCGCGCACGAACCCATGTTTCGGGGCGTCAAGGGCGGGGTGCTCCAGCCGGGTATCATTCAGCGGGCCATGCAGGTTCTGCGCGGGGCACTGGGGCTGCCCGACACGGCGACGCCGCACGCCTTGCGGCACTCTTTCGCCACGCACCTGCTCAATGGCGGCGGAGACCTGCGGACGATCCAGGAGCTTCTGGGACATGCAAGCCTGTCCACGACGCAGGTCTACACAGGCATCGACTCCGCCCGCCTGCTGGATGTCTACGACCGCGCCCATCCGCGCGCTTAACGCGAGATTCACCTTGTCCGTTAAGCAAAAATGAGGGCGACAGGGTTAATCGAGGATCAACAGACCTGCCATGGAACGATCATGACGATTGCTGCAACCGATCCGCGCCCTGAAAATACATCCTTCTTGTCTTCCTGCATCTTCTGGATCGCGGCGAGCCTTCCGATGGCGCTGCTGGCTCTCCTGTTCATCGTTCTCTTCACCCTTTCCCCCGCAAGAGCGGAAGACATCCGCTGCGCCGGCGCCGACATCATTGCCGAGCTGACGAGCAAAGACCCAACACGGCTGACATCCATCCGTGCCGAAGCGGGTGCCGTGCCAAACGGAAAGGGGATTTTCTGGCGCGTCGAAAAGGAGGGCGTCCCGGTATCGTATCTTCTCGGAACGATGCACCTCACCGATCCGAGAGTCCTGGAGATGCCCGCCGGTGCCAGAGCCGCCTTCGATGAAGCCAAGACCGTAATCGTGGAGTCGACCGAGGTTCTGGACGAGAAGAAGGCGGCGGCGGCGCTGCTCTCGAAGCCCGACCTGACCATGTTCACCGACCAAACCACCATCAGCGGATTGCTCGGCAAGGACGAAAGCGCAAAGCTGGAAGCCGGATTGAAAAGTCGCGGGATTTCGCTCGCGATGGTCGAGAAGATGAAACCCTGGATCATTGCCAGCTTCGTGAGCCTGCCTGCCTGTGAGATGGCTCGAAAGGCAAACGGGGGTGCTTTCCTGGACAAGAAGATTGCCGAGGATGCGGTTGCCAGCGGGAAAGACCTGCAGGGTCTGGAAACGGCGCTGGAGCAACTGCAGGCCATGGCCGACATTCCCGTAAAATTTCATCTCCAGTCGTTGATCGAGACGCTGGAACTCGGGAGCCGCATGGACGATGTCACCGCGACGATGATCGAGCTCTACCTCAAGGGTGAAATCGGCATGATCATCCCGACCCTGAAATATGCGGCGGAAGACAAGCTGGGCGAAACGAGCGACTACGCGGAATTTGAACAGCGGATCGTCATCGATCGCAACCATGTCATGGCAGATCGTTCTGCCCCGATGTTTGCCAAGGGCCACGTATTCATGGCCGTGGGGGCGCTTCACCTTCCGGGCAAGGAGGGCGTGATCGAACTGCTGAGAGCCAAGGGATACAAGCTGACAGCCATCCGCTGAGCAAGCTGGGATCTTCAGCTCGTCTCCTGCTGCTTGTCCCGCAAAGAGGCGAGCATGGAGCGCACGATCAGCTTGTGAAATGGCAGAACCGATAGCAGGTAGAGCCTTCCCCAGACATTATGGCGCCGGATCAGTGTCATGGCCCTGATGGAAGACGCGGGAGAACCGGCGGCAGACAAGCTGATCACGATCCGGAAATCCAGATGCCGATCATCGAAGCCGAGCACGATTTCGCGCTCGGTTGAAGAGACAACCGGAAACGGGCCTATCCGGTCGCCCTCCCCCGCCGCCGCCGCCGGCCTGAGGCCGAAGGGGAAGACCACGAGGTTCCTTACGAACAGCAGCCAACGGGCCCAGCCGGGCATGGGTCCGATTGCCTTTTCCGCAACCTGTCGCACCGTCCATCCCTTGGCCTGCATTCGGATTGCATAGGCATCTCCCCAATCGGCATTCGGCAGGGCACCGTGCGGCATTTCGGGGGCGACGGTCTGGACACCGGCACAGGACACGGCGCGTCTCCTTCAGCGGCCGGTCGTCATGCGTGGCATGATGTTGGACTTCCAGAGGATGCGGTGCACGGGGACGGCGGCAATATGCACCACGATCAGGATCCAGAGCACGAGCTTGACCGGACCGGCATGGAGGAAGCCCGCAACATCCACATCGGCATAGTATTTCAGCGCACCGAGAACCGGCATGGCGAAGAACAGGAGATAGAAGGCTCCATGCGCCAGCTTCGCTGCCCGTTGAAAGGCCGGCGGCTCTTCCGGAGGAGCGTCTGGCGCTCCCTGCAGCAGCCGCAGCAGCAGGCGAACAAGGGCAAGGCCGAGAATGGCGAAACCGACATAGGCGTGGATGTTTGCGGATGCGATCTGCTCCGGGGTCACGGAACCGTTGTCCATCGCCCTGTCCCATTCCTCGATGCCGTCGGAGACGATGAGGTTGAAGAATATCAGAAGCGCCATGAGCCAGTGGAGCGCCTATTGTGGCAGCGAGTAGGCGAAGGGAGCTGAAGATGCCATTTTCTTGCCTTTTATCAAATAGTTGGCACGTAACAAGCCCACAATAAAACCGGCGACTTCCAATAGGAAGCCGCCGGGAACGGTTTACGAAAATTTAATATGGAGACGGGGTCTTACATGTGGATCGGCTTGAAGAAGGTGGCGAGGGCCGCCTCCTTGACCGCTTCCGACATGGTGGGATGGGCGTGGCACGTCCTTGCGAGATCTTCAGAAGATCCGCCGAACTCCATCAGAACCGCGGCCTCATGGATCATCTCCCCTGCGCCGAAGCCGAGGATGTGTACGCCGAGGACGCGATCCGTTGCCTGATCGGCCAGGATCTTCACCAGGCCATCGGTCACCTGCATGGCGCGGGCGCGGCCGTTGGCCGTGAAGGGGAATTTGCCGACCTTGTAGGCAACCCCGGCAGCCTTGAGCTCTTCCTCTGTCTTGCCAACGGAGGCGACTTCTGGCTGCGTATAGACGACGCCGGGGATGACATCGTAATTCACATGTCCGTGCTGGCCGGCCAGGATCTCGGCCAGAGCCACACCTTCGTCCTCGGCCTTGTGGGCAAGCATCGGGCCACGCACGACGTCTCCGATCGCATAGATGCCGGCGACGCTGGTTTCGAAGTGGGAACCGATCTCGACGCGGCCGCGATTGTCGAGCTTGACGCCGGCTTCTTCCAGGCCAAGGCCTGCAGTGAACGGCTTGCGACCGGTCGCCACAAGAACGACGTCGGCATCGAGCGTCTGGGCGTCTCCGCCCTTCACGGGCTCGAACGTGACCTTCGCGCCCGATGCACCCTTTTCAACCGCAGTAACCTTGGCGCCGAGCTTGAAGTCGATTCCCTGCTTGCCCATGATGCGCTGGAACTGCTTGGAGATTTCCGCATCCATTCCGCCGAGAATCGTATCGAGATACTCCACGACGGTTACCTTGGCGCCGAGGCGTGCCCATACGGAGCCGAGCTCCAGGCCGATGACGCCACCGCCCACGACGACCAGCGACTGGGGAACCTTCTCGAGTGCGATCGCGCCCGTCGACGATACGATCACCTTTTCGTCGATCTCGACGGGAACACCGGGAATGCCTGCGACGTCGGAACCCGTGGCGATGACGATGTTCTTGGCCTCGATCTCCTGAACCTCGCCCTGCTCGTTCGTTACCGCGACCTTTCCGGCGGAAACGATCCTGCCGGTGCCGTGGAAGGTATCGATCTTGTTCTTCTTGAACAGGAACCCGACGCCGTCGACATTTGCCTTCACGACGCTGTTCTTGTGGCCCATCATTTTCTCGAGGTTGAGCACAGGCTTCGCCACCTCAATGCCGAGGCTATCCATGCCGTGGTTGACATGGGCGAACATTTCCGAGGCGTGGAGCAGAGCCTTGGACGGAATGCATCCGACATTCAGGCAGGTGCCGCCATGGGTCGCCCGCTTTTCGACAACCGCCGTCTTGAGGCCCAGCTGGGAAGCCTTGATTGCGCACACATAGCCGCCGGGACCCGTGCCGATGACAACCACATCATATGCCATGGATATTGCCTCCTCGGCGGCTAACGGCCGCCGCTTACATTGAGAATGGCACCCGTGATGTAGGATGCCTGGGGTGAAAGCAGGAATAGAACGGCGTCGGCGATCTCCTCCGCCGTCCCTGCCCGCTGCATGGGAATGAGTGGCACCATATCCCGAGCCCGGTCCGGCAATCCGCCGGACGCGTGGATGTCGGTGTCAATGACGCCAGGGCGGATGGCGTTCACGCGGACGCCTTCCGTTGCGACTTCACGGGCAAGCCCGACCGTGAGCGTATCGATAGCGGCCTTCGAGGCCGCGTAGTCCACATATTGCCCCGGAGAGCCGAGGACGGCGGCCATGGACGACATGTTGACGATCGTTCCCCCTTGCCCGCCATGGCGGGTCGAAAGACGCCTCACCGCCTCGCGCGCGGCGATGACTGCGCCTAGGGTGTTTATTCGAAACATGCGCTCGAGCCGCTCATCGGACATCTCGTCAAGTCGCGCCGTCTGATCAACAATGCCGGCATTGTTGACAAATCCATCCAGCCGACCGAAATCGCGGACAACCTCGTGGAAAAGGGCAAGGATGGCAGAAGGTTCACCCATGTCTGCGGCATAGGCTTTCGCATTGCCACCTGCGGACCGAATGTCCGACACGACCCGCGCCGCGGCCTCGGATTCCCGCAGATAGTTGACGGCGACCTGCCACCCTTCGCGGGCTGCCTTGAGGGCAACCGCACGACCGATGCCACGGCTACCGCCTGTGATGAGGAGCACGGGGCCTGTCATGGGCGACATTCCTTGAACTGGAACGAGTCGGAGACCTCCGGCAGCCGATACTTGCCGGAGAGAGGAGATGCGGCGAGAGCAGGTCCTAGCCCGGCGAAAAGAACCGACGAGGCGGCGTCCCCACGTCCGGGCCCGAGATTGGCTGCCCGACTGTCCTTGGCGATCCCGTAGACATAGCCTTCGAACCCGGTGCAAGCGCGGATATCGTCACTCGTGACATCGCCATCCGGGCAGCCTTTCATGATCCGGGCAACGGTGCGGGTCGGGGCCTCGGTCTCCATCACCAGCCCCTCCAATGCCATATCCCCGGTCTTCAGCGCGAAGAGATGCGTGACTGCGGCAGCATCGGCATCCACTTTTTCAAAGGAAAGGGTATAGTCTCCCGACACGGACTGGTAGACAGCGCGCTCCTGCGGGCATTCCGCAGCAAATGCACCGGTAAATCCCAGGGATGACAATGCCAGTGCTGCGGTTCTAAGCCTCATCATCGTTCACAATCCGAAGGCACCGAGCAGCATCATGCCGAGGCCCGCCAGAGAGGCCATCCAGATGGCGGAACGGCCATAACCCAAACCGAAGATGTAAGCGGGCAGATAGAGCGCACGGGCAATCAGCCAGAGCCACGCTCCCCATTGGGTCAGGAAACCGGAATGGCCTGAAAGACTGGTCGCAAGAACCAGCGCGAGAAAGAGCGGATAGGTTTCGAGAAAATTGCGGAAGGCACGGATGCCCCTCCCGGCCATGAGACCCGGCTCGGGATCATTGTCCCGGTTTGCATTCTCCTGCCCGTAGCCGATCTGGCGCCGCAGGAGTGAACCGTGGACCATCAGATAGACGAATGCCAACACGACGCTCAACAGGAGAACGTTCAGTTCCTGGGTCATTCGCTTTCCTTTTCTCTGTCTAATCCAGGGCGGAAAGGGCACCTGTCGAAGGTGCCCTCAAGCCGGTTCCGATCAAAGATCGAGGACGAGACGCTCCGGATCCTCGAGGCTTTCCTTCACGCGCACGAGGAAGGTTACGGCTTCCTTTCCGTCGACGATGCGGTGATCGTAGGAAAGGGCGAGATACATCATCGGCCGGATCACGACCTGGCCGCCGATGGCTACCGGGCGATCCTGAATCTTGTGCATGCCGAGAATGCCCGACTGCGGCGCATTGAGGATCGGCGAGGACATCAGCGAACCATAGACACCACCGTTGGAGATGGTGAAGGTTCCGCCCTGCATGTCCGCCATGGACAGCGCGCCATCACGGGCAAGCTTGCCGAGACGGCCGATTTCCTTTTCGATGCCGGCAATCGACAGCTGGTCGGCGTCGCGAACGATCGGAACGACAAGACCCTTGTCGGTACCCACGGCCACGCCGATGTGGCAGTAGTTCTTGTAGATGATGTCCGTACCGTCGATCTCGGCGTTTACGGCGGGCAGTTCCTTCAGGGCATGCGTCACAGCCTTCGTGAAGAAGCCCATGAAGCCCAGCTTCACGCCGTGCTTCTTCTCGAAAATGTCCTTGTAGCGATTGCGCAGGTCCATCACCGCGCTCATGTCCACCTCGTTGTAGGTGGTCAGCATGGCGGCTGTATTCTGTGCATCCTTGAGGCGCTTGGCGATCGTCTGCCGAAGACGGGTCATCTTGACCCGTTCTTCACGTGCCGCGTCCTCGACGGCGGACGGTGCACGGGGAGCGGCAGGTGCAGCAGGGGCTGCGGCCGGGGCGGACGGGCCCTTCGCGATCGCTGCGATCACATCGCCCTTCAGCACCTGACCACGCTTGCCCGACCCCTCGACATCGGCAGCCGAGACGTTGTTATCGGCCATCAGCTTGGCGGCGGCAGGCGCAGCCGGCATGGCGGCGGCCGGGGCCGGAACCGGGGCGGGCGCGGCGGCAGCCACCGGCTGCGCGGCCGGTGCCGGTGCGGCGGCCGGAGCAGCGCTCGCGGCGGCACCTTCGGCGATCTGACCAAGCAGGGCACCGAGACCCACGGTCTCGCCAGCCTGCGCCGTGATTTCGGCAAGCGTTCCCGCAGCAGGTGCCGGGACTTCGATGGAAACCTTGTCGGTCTCCAGTTCAAGCAGGGGCTCATCGGCTTTCACCGTATCGCCCACCTTCTTGAACCACTTTCCAACGGTGGCTTCGCTGACGGATTCGCCGAGGGTGGGAACGCGGATTTCTGTCGCCATGGTGTAGGTTCCTGACTGGGTTAAAGCGTTTCGAAGCGGGCGTCCTCACGCCTGCCTGAGGATAAGGGATGGTATCGGGAAGATGTCGTAGCCAAAGCCAAGCCCGGCACGGATGACCGGATCGTCATCCGCCAGCAATCTTGCGGCTGCCGGGTCTGCACAATCGACGATTGCCATGCCGAAGGGGCCTGCCGGATCGAAGACGGGACCGACGGCGATTGCCAACCGGTCCTCCGCCTTGCTCTTCCAGTAGACCGAATGCTCGGCCATCGCCGCCAGTTCTTCCCCGGATGCATCACCGGGAAAGCTGGGACGAGGGCCGCTGAGCTTCAGCATGAAGAAGGCCATGGTTCAGCCCCCGAGCGCGTCTTCGAGGAAGGCCGCAAGCTGGGCGAGATGCTTGGACATCAGGCCCGTTGCCGGGGAGGCTGCTGCCGGACGGCCGGTATAGCGCACGCGCTGGTACTTGGCGTCGATATGGGCAAGCACCCATTCCAGATAGGGATCGATGAAGGACCATGCGCCCATGTTCTTGGGCTCTTCCTGGCACCACACCATTTCCGCATTCCGGAAGCGGGACAGCTCGTTGATAAGCGCCTTTGCCGGGAACGGGTAAAGCTGCTCGATGCGAAGCAGGTAGATATCATCGATGCCACGCTTTTCGCGCTCTTCGAAGAGATCGTAGTAGACCTTGCCGGTGCACATGACCACGCGGCGGATCTTGTTGTCCTTCTGGAGCTTGATGGGGCTGTCCTTGATGACTTCCGCATCATCCCAGAGCAGACGGTGGAACGAGCTTTCGCCAGCAAGTTCGGCAAGGCTGGACACGGCGCGCTTGTGCCGCAGAAGCGACTTAGGCGTCATCATGATCAGCGGCTTGCGGAAGTCCCGCTTCATCTGCCGGCGCAGGATGTGGAAGTAGTTTGCCGGCGTCGTGACGTTGGCAACCTGCATGTTGTCTTCGGCGCAAAGCTGGAGGAAGCGCTCCAGACGGGCCGAGGAGTGCTCCGGGCCCTGGCCTTCATAGCCGTGTGGCAGCAGGCACACGAGGCCGGACATGCGCAGCCACTTGCGTTCGCCTGACGAGATGAACTGGTCGAATACGACCTGCGCACCATTGGCGAAGTCGCCGAACTGGGCTTCCCAGAGGGTCAGTGCGTTCGGGCGGGCTAGCGAGTAGCCATACTCGAAGCCGAGCACGGCCTCTTCCGAGAGCATCGAGTTGATGACCTCGTAGCGAGCCTGGGTGGGCGAGAGATTGGCGAGCGGAATGTAGCGCGCCTCGGTCTCCTGGTCGTAGAGAACAGAATGGCGCTGGGAGAAGGTACCGCGCTCGCAATCCTGGCCGGACAGGCGAATCTTGACGCCATCGAGGCAGAGAGAACCGAAGGCAAGGGCTTCGGCCATGGCCCAGTCGATCCCCTCGCCGGTCGCGATCATTTGTGCGCGGTTGTCCATGAAACGCTGGAGCGTCTTGTGGATGTTGAAACCCGCGGGCACCTCGGAGATCTTGCGGCCGATTTCCTTCAGCGTCTTCATCGGAACCGCGGTTTTCCCGCGGCGCTGTTCGTCGGCATTGTCGGCAACGCGCAGCCCGGCCCACTGGCCGTCAAGCCAGTCGGCCTTGTTCGGCTTGTAGGACTGGCCGGCTTCGAACTCCTGCTCGAGATGGGCGCGCCAGTCGGCCTTCATCTTTTCATATTCGCCTTCGGAAATCAGGCCTTCCGAGATCAGTCGGTCCGCATAGATCTGCGAGACCGGCTTGTGGCCCCGGATCACCTTGTACATCTTCGGCTGGGTGAATGCGGGCTCATCGCCCTCGTTGTGGCCGAACCGGCGATAGCAGAACATGTCTACCACGACCGGCTTGTGGAACTTCATGCGGAATTCGGTCGCGACCTTCGCGGCATAGACGACTGCTTCCGGATCGTCGCCGTTGACGTGGAAGATCGGCGCTTCGATCATTTTTGCCACATCGGACGGATAGGGCGAGGAGCGCGAGAAGGCCGGGTTCGTGGTGAAACCGATCTGGTTGTTGATGATGAAATGCATCGTGCCTGCAACACGGTGACCGCGCAGACCCGAGAGACCGAGAATTTCAGCCACCACACCTTGGCCGGCGAAAGCCGCATCGCCATGGATCAGCAGCGGCAGGACCTTGGAGCGCTCGCGCAGGGGGATGATATCGCCTTCGAAGACCTTGGCCAGCATGTCCTGCTTGGCGCGCGCCTTGCCCATCACGACGGGGTTGACGATTTCGAGATGCGACGGGTTCGCCGTCAGCGACAGATGCACCTTGTTGCCGTCGAATTCACGGTCCGAGGAAGCACCGAGATGGTACTTCACGTCGCCGGAACCTTCCACTTCGTCCGGCTTGAAGGAGCCGCCCTTGAATTCGTGGAAGATGGCGCGGTGCGGCTTGCCCATGACCTGCGACAGCACGTTGAGACGTCCGCGATGCGCCATCCCGAGGACGATCTCCATGAGACCTTCCGAGCCCCCGCGCTTGATGATCTGCTCGAGGGCGGGAATGAGGGATTCGCCGCCGTCGAGGCCGAAGCGCTTGGTGCCCTTGTACTTCACGTCGATGAACTGCTCGAAGCCTTCTGCCTCGACCAGTTTCTGCAGGATGGCCTTCTTGCCCTGGGCGGTGAAGGTTACACCCTTGTCGGGGCCTTCGATGCGCTCCTGGATCCAGGCCTTCTCTTCCGGGTTGGAGATGTGCATGAACTCGACGCCCAGCGTCGAGCAATATGTCCGCTCCAGGATTTCCTTCATCTCGCGGATGGTGGCGTATTCAAGCCCCAGCACATTATCGATGAAGATCTTGCGGTCCCAGTCCTTTTCCTCGAACCCGTAGGTCTGCGGGGACAGTTCGCTGTAATCCTCGAGGGGATCTGCAAGACCGAGGGGGTCCAGGCGGGCGTGCAGGTGGCCGCGCATGCGGTAGGCGCGGATCATCATGATGGCGCGAACGGAATCGCGGGTCGCCTGCAGCACGTCGGTCTGGTTGACGGGCGCGCCGGCGCTGACAGCCGCAGCCTCGGCCTTTGCCTGCACCTTCTTCCCGATTTCCTTCTCGACCGTACCCCAGTCGCCGTCGAGCGCCGAAACCAGCTCGTTCTTGGGCGCGATCGGCCAGTTCGAGCGCTGCCAGGAGGCGCCCTCGGCTGCCTTTTTCACGTCGGCCGGATTGTCGTCCAGGGCCTTGAAGAAAGCGCGCCACTCTTCAGCGACGGAAGAGGGATTATCCTGATAGCGCGCGTAAAGCTGGTCAATATAGGCGGCGTTGGCCCCGTCAAGAAACGAGGTGATCTGAAACTGCTCGTTGGCTTCCTGCCTTGCCATGATGTTCCGCGGGTTTCGCCCGCCTCCTTGGGTTGGTTACGTCTGCCGTGCCGGAGCCTGTTGCCCCCGCACCGCCCGGCCGTCCGGTTGGACTTCCTGTCAACCGCCTCTCGAAATGCCGATACCGGGCGCGGAAACCTCCATGAGGTTCCGCGCCCGGCCTTTTTGAATTTGCTTCCCGCTCAGCCCTTGAGGACTTCGACGAGGGTCTTGCCAAGACGGGCCGGCGACGGCGACACGCGAATGCCGGCCGCTTCCATCGCCGCGATCTTCGATTCCGCATCGCCCTTGCCGCCGGAAACCACGGCACCGGCATGGCCCATGGTGCGGCCCTTCGGTGCAGTGCGGCCCGCGATGAAGCCGGCCATCGGCTTCTTGCGGCCGCGCTTGGCCTCATCGATCAGGAACTGGGCTGCGTCTTCTTCCGCCGAGCCACCGATTTCGCCGATCATGATGATCGACTGCGTGGCCTCGTCTGCCAGGAACAGCTCGAGCACGTCGATGAACTCGGTGCCCTTCACCGGATCGCCGCCGATGCCGACGGCAGTGGTCTGGCCCAGACCTTCGTTTGAAGTCTGGAACACCGCTTCATAGGTCAGCGTTCCCGAGCGAGAGACAATGCCGACCGAACCCTTGCGGAAGATCGATCCCGGCATGATGCCGATCTTGCATTCTTCCGGGGTGAGGATGCCGGGGCAGTTCGGACCGAGCAGGCGCGACTTCGACTTGTCGAGCTTCGCCTTCACCCGAACCATGTCCATGACCGGGATGCCCTCGGTGATGCAGGTGATGAAGGGAATTTCTGCTTCGATGGCTTCGATGATCGCATCGGCAGCGCCTGCCGGCGGAACGTAGATAACGGTGGCGTCTGCGCCCGTCTTTTCCTTGCCTTCGGCAACCGAGGCAAAGATCGGAAGCGTTTCGCCCTTCGAGCCGGTCCAGGTCTCGCCACCCTTTTTCGGGTGGATGCCGCCGACCATCTGCGTACCATAATAGGCAAGCGCCTGCTCGGTGTGGAAAGTCCCGGTCTTGCCGGTCAGGCCCTGAACGAGGACCTTGGTGTTCTTATTTACAAGAATCGACATTGGGTTCCGGTCCTTCCGTTAGCCGTTGATCGCCGCAACGATCTTCTTGGCAGCATCATCGAGATCGTCGGCCGCGGTAATCGCAAGCCCGGACTCGTTGAGGATCTTCTTGCCAAGCTCGACATTGGTGCCTTCGAGGCGCACGACCAGCGGAACCTTCAGGCCAACTTCCTGAACGGCCGCCACGACACCCTCGGCGATCACGTCGCACTTCATGATGCCGCCGAAGATGTTGACGAGAATGCCTTCGACCTTCGGGTCGGCGGTGATGATCTTGAAGGCTGCCGCAACCTTTTCCTTGCCAGCGCCGCCACCGACGTCGCAGAAGTTCGCCGGCTCCTTGCCGTAGAGCTTGATGATGTCCATCGTCGCCATGGCAAGGCCTGCACCGTTGACCATGCACCCGATGTTGCCATCGAGGGCGACATAGGCGAGATCCCACTTGGAGGCTTCGATTTCCTTGGAGTCTTCCTCGGTTTCGTCGCGCAGCGCGCGAACGTCCTCATGACGGAAAAGCGCATTGCCGTCGAACGATACCTTGGCATCGAGCACGCGCAGATGACCGTTCTTCATTACGATCAGCGGGTTGATCTCGAGCAGCGACATGTCCTTCTCGGAGAAGGCCCTGTAGAGGATCGGGAAGAGAGACTTCGCGTCTTCGGCGGCCGCACCGGTGAGCTCCAGCGCAGTGGAGATCCTGGTGACGTCGGCTTCGGTGACGCCGGTTTCCGGATCGATGGCGATCGTCTGGATCTTCTCCGGCGTGTCGTGTGCAACCGCTTCGATGTCCATGCCGCCTTCGGTCGAGACCACGAAGGCCACGCGGCCGACGGAGCGATCGACAAGGAGCGAGCAGTAGAGTTCGCGAGCAATGTCGGCGCCATCCTCGATGTAGAGGCGGTTGACCTGCTTGCCGGCTTCACCGGTCTGGGCGGTCACGAGCGTATTGCCAAGCATTTCCTTGGCATTCGATACCACCTCCTCGACGGACTTCGAGAGGCGCACGCCGCCCTTGGCCTCCGCACCGAGTTCCTTGAACTTGCCCTTGCCGCGTCCGCCGGCGTGGATCTGGCTCTTCACCACGTAGAGCGGTCCGGGAAGTTTCTTTGCTGCGGCCTCGGCTTCCTCGACCGTAAAGATCGCGATGCCGTCGGCAACCGGCGCGCCGTAGCTCTTCAGCAGAGCCTTCGCCTGATATTCATGAATGTTCATGGGATGATCCCTTCAATCTCGAAAAAGGCCGGCAGGCTTACTTCAGGGCCGGGGCGATGTTGATGCAGGCTTCGCAAAGCCCCGCAACGGCGCCAACCGACTTGTCGAAGGCTTCCTTTTCCTGCTTGTTGAGATCGATCTCGATCACGCGCTCGACGCCACCGGCACCGATCACGGTCGGGACGCCAACGTACATGTCCTTCACGCCGTACTGGCCAGACAGATGCGCCGCGCAGGGCAGGACGCGCTTCTTGTCCTTGAGGAAGGCTTCCGCCATTTCGATGGCCGAGGCAGCAGGTGCATAGTAGGCCGAACCGGTCTTCAGGAGACCGACGATCTCGGCACCGCCGTCACGGGTGCGCTGGATGATTTCTTCAAGGCGCTCCTTGGTGCACCAACCCATCTTGACCAGGTCCGTGAGCGGAATGCCGGCTACGGTCGAGTAACGGGCGAGGGGCACCATCGTGTCGCCATGGCCGCCGAGAACGAAGGCCGTGACGTCCTGAACCGACACGTTGAACTCGGTTGCGAGGAAGTGCCGGAAACGGCCGCTGTCGAGAACGCCGGCCATGCCGACCACCATGTTCTTCGGAAGGCCGGAGAACTTCTGCAGCGCCCAGACCATGGCGTCGAGCGGGTTGGTGATGCAGATCACGAAAGCATTCGGAGCGTATTTCTTGATGCCTGCACCGACCTGTTCCATCACCTTGAGATTGATGCCGAGCAGATCATCGCGGCTCATGCCGGGCTTGCGGGGAACGCCAGCCGTAACGATGCAGACATCCGCGCCTTCGATGGCGGCGTAATCGCTGGCACCCGAGAGATTGACGTCGAAGCCTTCCACAGGGCCGGACTGGGCAATGTCGAGACCCTTGCCCTGGGGAACGCCATCGGCGATGTCGAACAGAACGACGTCACCCAGTTCCTTGAGACTGGCGAGATGCGCCAGCGTGCCGCCGATCATGCCCGAACCAATCAATGCGATCTTTTTCCGCGCCATAGAAGTGCTTCCTTTGCGAGCCAAAACCGTGGCCCGCGCAGCAAAACGCCAGCCACCTCGGATGAAAGCCATAGCTTTCCTGCGGTAAATTGGCAATCGATTCTTTAGGCGTAAGAAATTTCAATCGGTTAGAAGATGAAATTCTTACGTTCACGTAATTTATTTGCGATAACGGGCTGAGAAATATCAGCGACTTGAGCGATGACGGGCGAGGTAATCTGCACTGCGCATCTCGAACAGACGCGAGACGGTTCGATCAAATTCGAAACCTTCGACACCCCTCCTGTCACTGAGGAGCTTTTCCGGCCAATCCGCGGCAGACATCACGAGGCGGACTGAATGGTCATAGAGAGCATCCACGAGGATGATGAGCCGCTTAGTCGCGTTGCGACGTTCGGTACCGAGAATCGGTACATCATCAAGGAAGATGATGTCGTATTCCGCTGAGAGAGCCAGGTAATCGGAAGCCCCGAGCGGTTGCTCGCATAGCTCGGCAAAGGTGAAGCGTGCTGCTCTTCCGCTGGAGCGAGGCACATGAAGCACCCGACCCTTCATCTGGATGTCGATGGGGCCAACCGCGTGGCCTGCCGTTACAGCCGCCCAGGCAGCGTCCATCGCCCTCTCCGTTTCTGGCCCGGGGGGCGTATGGTAAACCGGCATGCTGTCCAGCTTTTCCATCCGGTAATCCGTGGGACTGTCGAGCGCGACGACGTCCACATGCGCCTTCAGAATATCGATGAACGGCAGGAAAAGCCCACGGTTCAAGCCGTCCCGATAGAGATTGTCTGGCGCCACATTGGACGTGGCGACAAGGATGCAGCCTCTTGCGAAGAGCGCGGAAAACAGACGGGACAGGATCATGGCATCGGCGATGTCCGTCACCGTAAACTCGTCGAAGCAGAGCAATTCGGCTTCGGCAAAGATCTCCGCGGCGACCGGCGGCACGGGATCGGTTTCCCTGGTCTCTCCGTTCTTCAGCCTCTGGCGGTGCGCGTGGATGCGACCGTGCACATCCGCCATGAACTCGTGGAAATGCGCACGACGCTTTTTCTGAATGGGTGCCAATGCAAAGAACATGTCCATCAGCATGGTCTTGCCGCGCCCGACCGAGCCATGAATGTAGACGCCCCGGACCGGGGTATTCGTCCGCCGCTTTGCGGCAAACAGCCACCCCAGCGCACTCGTTTTCGCCGCAGCACGCTTTTCCCGCAACTCGATGAGGATATGATCGAGCTTTCGGGCAATCCCCAGCTGCACGGAATCGGCTTGCAGTTCTCCCGAATTGGTCAGTGCCTTGAGCTTCTCGCTAACACTCAGGGCGTAATCGGGCACGGGCTGCATGAAGGGAATTTCCAGTATTTGAGGCGAAGCATTGCTGGCCGCGGACATGGTGGGCACAGGAGCGTTCGGCTCCATGCCATCACACTGCGCTTAACAGCCGGTTACAGGCACCATAAAGGGAAAGGGCCCCGCAGGGCCCTCTTTTATCAACGGCTAAGATTGATCGGCTGGCCGGAGGCGGTGGTGCCGGTGAACTGGTTCTCGGCAGTCTTGTACACACTGCCGACCAGATTGCCGTTGCTGTCCTTGAACTGGACCTGCTTGCCGGACACTTCCCAGGAGCGCACCATCGTCAGTTCGCCAGCGCAGCCGCGCGTCCCGCCGCGCGAGCCGCTACCGAGGTTGGTGAGCGTGAGGAACATGTCGCAGCTCGAAGCGCCCGAGACGCGCCAGCTTCCGACCATGGCTTCCTTCTTGACATCGAGACCGCTGGCGGCCGCCGCATCGGTACCGGCCGCTCCCGGAAGCGATGCCTGCTGGGCAGGAGCCGCGGGGAACTGCGCAGAACCGGCCGGCGCACCCGGTGCGGGCAGCTGGCTGCTCTGCACGCCGGGGACCGGCTGGGCAGCCAATGGGGCAGGTGCCAGCGAGGCCTGAGTACCGAAGCCGCTATCGGCGGTTCTCTGGCACCCCGCCAACGCGAGAACCATTGCCACACCTGCTGTTGCCTTGCCTAACCGCATCATCCCGCTCCTGAATCTGGCGCCCTGTGTCCACTGTCACACGCAATCATGGCGAAATATCGTGAGTCCGTTCCAATAATCAAGGACCCGCTAACCCTCGTTGCGGTTGCGTTGCCGCAAATTGTGCCCGATTTGTGCTGCAGGGCAACACCTGAGGTCGTGCAGGGACGGTTGAACCCTCCAAGGCTCACACAGGCACCGGAGCGCCCGCCGACGGCGGGCGCGCAAGGTGTCTTGCGCCGAGGGATCAGACCCGGCGCTCGACCATCATTTTCTTGATTTCGGCGATGGCCTTCGCCGGGTTGAGGCCCTTGGGACAGGTCTGCGCACAGTTCATGATGGTGTGGCAGCGATACAGCCTGAACGGATCTTCCAGATTGTCCAGGCGCTCGCCCGTCGCCTCGTCGCGGCTGTCGATCAGCCAGCGATAAGCCTGCAGCAGCACGGCGGGACCAAGGTAGCGATCGCCGTTCCACCAGTAGCTCGGGCAGGACGTCGAGCAGCAGGCGCAGAGAATGCACTCGTAGAGCCCATCGAGCTTCTGACGGTCATCATGACTCTGCTTCCATTCCTTCGCCGGCGGCGGAGATACGGTTTTCAGCCACGGCTCGATGGAGCGGTGCTGGGCGTAGAAATGGGTCAGATCCGGCACGAGGTCCTTCACCACGGGCATGTGCGGAAGAGGATAGACCTTCACGGCTCCGTGCACGTCATCCATGCCCTTTGTGCAGGCAAGCGTGTTGGTGCCATCGATGTTCATGGCACAGGAGCCGCAGATGCCTTCGCGACAGGACCGGCGCAGCGTCAGTGTCGGGTCGATATTGTTCTTGATGTAGAGAAGGCCATCAAGAACCATCGGCCCGCAATCGTCGATATCGACATAAAACGTGTCGATCCGCGGGTTCTGACCATCATCCGGGCTCCAGCGATAGATCCGGAATTCGCGCAGGTTGGTCGCACCGGCAGGCTTGGGCCAGACCTTACCTTCGGTGATCGTGGAATTCTTGGGGAGAGCGAGTTCAACCATCGTGACTTTCTCCGATCAATAGACGCGGGCCTTCGGCGCGATCTTCTTGGGATCGATGCCGTCGGCAATGAGTTCGGTATGAACGGGGCGGTAGTCCAGCTTGACCTCGCCGGACTCGCTAACCCAGGCAAGCGTATGCTTGCGCCAGTTCTCGTCGTCACGGCCGCCCATCGGACCATCCTTGTAGTCTTCGCGGGCGTGGGCACCACGGCTTTCCTTGCGGGCTTCGGCGCCATAGACCGTGGTGATGGCGTTGGCCATCAGGTTCTCGAGCTCCAGCGTCTCGACCAGGTCGGAGTTCCAGATCATCGACCGGTCGGTTACCTTGACGTCCGGAAGCTCCTTCCAGATCGCCGAAAGTCGCCGGCATCCGCTTTCCAGGGATTCCTGGGTCCGGAACACGGCGGCGTCTTCCTGCATGGCGCGCTGCATCTTGTCGCGCAGCACGGCCGTCGGCGTCGAGCCGCTGGCATGCCGCAGACGATCGAAACGGGCCATGATCCTGTCGCAGGCTGCCGTGTTCAGGGCCGGGACAGGCGCGGCGCGATCGACGACCTGACCCGCACGAATGGCCGCTGCGCGACCGAAGACCACAAGGTCGATCAGGGAGTTCGAACCGAGACGGTTGGCACCGTGAACGGAGGCGCAACCGGCTTCGCCGACAGCCATCAGGCCGGGCGCGATGCGTTCCGGGTTCTGGGCGTCGGCATTCAGTACTTCGCCCCAGTAATTGGTAGGGATGCCGCCCATGTTGTAGTGCACGGTGGGCAGGACCGGGATCGGTTCGCGGGTCACATCGACGCCGGCAAAGATCTTTGCGGATTCGGAGATACCGGGCAGGCGTTCATGCAGGACCGCCGGATCCAGATGATCGAGATGCAGGAAGATGTGATCCTTGTTCTTGCCAACCCCACGGCCTTCCCGGATCTCCATGGTCATGCAGCGGGAGACGACGTCGCGGGATGCAAGATCCTTTGCCGAAGGGGCATAGCGCTCCATGAAGCGCTCGCCTTCGGAATTCACGAGGTAGCCGCCCTCGCCGCGCGCACCTTCGGTGATCAGACAGCCCGCGCCGTAGATGCCGGTCGGATGGAACTGGACGAACTCCATGTCCTGCAGCGGCAGGCCTGCGCGTGCGATCATGCCGCCGCCATCCCCGGTGCAGGTGTGGGCAGAGGTCGCCGAGAAGTAGGCACGGCCGTAACCGCCCGTGGCAAGCACCACCATCTTGGCGGCAAAGCGATGGATCGTTCCATCATCGAGGTTCCAGGCCACGACGCCCGTGCACTGGCCATCGTCGGACATGATCAGGTCGATGGCGAAGTATTCGATGAAGAATTCCGCATTGTTGCGAAGCGACTGGCCGTAAAGCGTGTGCAGAATGGCGTGGCCGGTTCGGTCGGCTGCGGCGCAGGTACGCTGCACCGGCGGGCCTTCGCCATAGTTCTGCATGTGACCGCCGAAGGGCCGCTGATAGATCTTGCCTTCCTCGTTTCGGGAGAAGGGCACGCCGTAATGCTCGAGCTCATAAACCGCCTTCGGGGCTTCCATGGCCAGATACTGCATGGCGTCCACGTCGCCCAGCCAGTCGGAGCCCTTAACGGTATCGTAGAGGTGCCACTGCCAGCAGTCGGGGGTCATGTTCTGCAGGGAGGCGGCAATACCGCCCTGGGCTGCCACCGTGTGCGAGCGGGTCGGGAAGACCTTGGTGATGCAGGCGGTGCGGAAGCCCTGCTCCGCCATGCCGAGCGTGGCGCGAAGACCCGCACCGCCCGCCCCGACGACGATCACGTCATAGGCGTGATCAACATATTTGTAAGCCTTGCCATTCTGGGCAGGTGAACCGATCGATGCCATGGGGGAATTATCCTGCAAATGCGATTTTCAGAAGGGCGAAGATGGCAGCGCCCGCAACCACAACCGCGAAGAACGTATTGAGAATCAGCAGAGCCACCTTGCCGATCTCGCCGTGTACATAGTCCTCGATGATGATCTGCATGCCGAGCCGCATGTGGATCGTGACGGACAGGATGACAAAGGCGCAGACGATGGCCACGAGCGGGTTGTGCAGTACCGCGATCATCTCCTGGTAGGGAGCGCCGGCATACAGCACCATGAAGATGATGAAAAAGCTGATCAGGAAGACGTTGGAAACCGCCGTGAGGCGCTGGCGCCAGAAATGCTCCGTGCCATCCTTGGCCGAACCGAGGCCGCGAACCTTTCCGAGAGGTGTACGCATGTCCATGTGATATCGTCCTCAGCGAATGGTGTAGCCGATGACCCAGACCACGAGGGTCAGGGCAATGGAGCCGATCAGGTTGGCCCGGGCAAGTTTGGTCGAGAATTCCTTCTCGAAACCGTAGCCCACGTCCCACAGAAGATGGCGCAGACCGCCAAGCATGTGGAGGATCAGGACCCATGTATAGCCGAAGAGGACAAGCCTGCCGAACCAGCTATTCATAAACCACATGACCCAGTTGTAGTATTCCTCACCCGTGGCTGCGGCAATAAGCCACCAGACCACAAGGAGGGTGCCGAAATACAGGGCACCGCCCGTGATGCGGTGCAAAATCGACATCGCCATGGTCGGGATCAGCCGATAGACTTGCAGGTGCGGCGACAGGGGCCGGTTATTTGTCACATTCGCCATCAGAAACCTCTAGGGCGTTATCAGGCGCTCCATCCGGGCGCGAGAAGCCGGAAGGGCATTCCGGAAGATTCAACACAGCGCAACATTCTTGCGCACAGCGCGTCAAACAGGACATTTAGCGACGCATTTGCAGTGCAGCAAGGGAAATTGCCTAGTGTTTTCAATTTAATCGATTCGAGGAAAAGGGTAAGGTGCACTTCCTCAAACTTTAGACTTAACCAACTTGTGTGAAATAATCGTTGCCTCCGTTGGCAAGGGGAACGGCTTGGATGTAAGCTCCGTTTACCCTTTGTTAACCAACGAGAGGACAAGCGCATGGTTCCGCGTCGCTTGGGCTTTGCCTTGGCCATGATGGCCAGCTTCATTTCCGCATCATCCACGCTTGCCGGGGATTTCGATTACGGCGGCGGTCGCCAGCGCCCCTGGCATCACGGTCATCACCACCATCCTCTTCCGCCAAGCTATGGAGGGGGATACGGGCTTCCCACGATCGTCCCTGGCCTTGGCACTTTTGCAGGCTCCATCACAGCGCTGCGAGTACGGGGCGTTGGTACCTACTTTTATGTGGAAGGCCTCGGAAGCAGCAGGACTCCCATGCAGCCAACGCCGAAGGCAAAAATCATCAACGTGAAGGCTGCAAAGGACCCCTGTTCCTACGAGAACGGCGTCTGCGTCATCCGACCCTGACGTCTTCCCCCTCGGGATGCGGATCGAAAGACCACACTGTCGTCCGCTTGATCTCGCTGTCCTCGAGAACCCGGGTCACCGGTACCTCGTAGGTCGCCAGTGCCCTCAGCCGTGAACGTGGCAGATAGGAGCGACCGGGATCGCCGGCAAGCACGGTCACGCCGCGCTGCGCCATCCGCGAGAACCAGGGTACGAGGGCATCGGCAAATGCCTTGTCGTAAAAGACGTCGCCCGCCAGCAGGATATCGGCATCAATCACGGTCCCCACGAGATCGCGGTTGGTAAAGCGGATGGGAACGCCGTTTGCGTCCGCATTCAGCCGGATCGCCTCTTCTGTCCACGGGTCGATATCGGCCGCAAGGACATCGTTGGCTCCGGCCATAGCGGCCGCAATTGCAACGACCCCCGAACCGCTGGCGAAATCCACCACTCGGCGACCCCTTACCGTCTCGGGATGATCGAGCACATAGCGCGCCAGCCCCTGACCGCCCGCCCAGGCAAAGGCCCAGAAAGGCGGCGGCAGACCGATTTCCTCCAGCTCCGCTTCGGTCTTGAGCCAGAGCTCGTGCACTTCGCTCGCCAGATGCAGCCGGATCTCCGGCACATGCGGAGGGGACATCAGGTCCGTATTGGCCAGAATGAACGCCCGGGGGTCGGTCTTCATTCGGGTGATCGCGGCGGGTTGTCCAATCCGCCCATGCGGCAGATTTCAAGGTACTCATCCTCGGTCACAGGCTGGACCGAAAGACGCATGGACGTCACGAGAGACATGTTCTCGAGTTTCGGATTGGCCTTTATCTCCTTGAGCGAGACCGGTCTTGGCATGTCGCAGACAGCCCGTATGTCTACGCAGTCCCATCGCAGGTCGCCCTCGGCACTCGAATCCGGGTGAGAAAGCGCGCAAACCTCCGTGATGCCGACGACCTCCAGACCCTCGTTCGAATGGTAGAAGAACCCCTTGTCGCCGATACGCATGGCACGCATGTTGTTTCGCGCGAGATAATTGCGCACGCCTGTCCACTCGGTGCCCGCCTGGCCGGCCTCCTTCTGCATCGCCCACGACCACTTGAAGGGCTCGGATTTATACAGCCAATAGGCCATCTCACGCCTCCGGATTGTTGAAGACCCAGTTGAAAGGCTTGATCTCGACATGCGCGAACAGGCCCGCCTGCGCATAGGGGTCGGCCGCGGCGATGGCCTCCGCCGCCTGTCTGTCACTTGCGTGCACGATGACAAGGCTGCCACAGGGCTTGCTTTCCCCATCCAGGAACGGGCCCGCCATCTTCAGCACGCCCGCTGCATTCAGCCCGTTCAGCCATTCCACATGGGCCGGGCGGGTTTCCATCCTCACATGGAGGTGGTCGGGCTTGTCGGTGCAGAGAAAAGCGAAAAGCATGGATTGTATATCCCTTATTCGGTGGTTATCGGCCGGCTCATCAGCTGTTCCAGCGCCGTTGGAATGTCGAGCAAGCCATCGATGATTGCGGCAACGGCCTGTGTGATCGGCATATCGATCCCGTGGCTTTCGGCAAGTCGCGACGCAACCGCGGCGGCAAAGGCGCCCTCGACCAGCCCGCCCCTCGAGCTGTCGATCGCATCGCCACGTCCAAGGGCAATGCCGAAGCGAAGATTGCGGGACTGGTGGCTCGTTGCGGTGAGCACAAGATCGCCAAGTCCCGAGAGTCCGCGAACCGTGTCGGCCTCTCCTCCGAGGGCTACTGCCAGGCGAGACATCTCGGCCAGGCCGCGGGCGATGAGGGCAGCCCTGGCAGAGTCGCCGAGGCCAGCGCCCTCCACCATGCCGCATGCGATCGCCAGCACATTCTTCAGGGCACCACCGAGCTGGACACCGACAGGATCCGCAGACGCATACAGCCGAAAGGTCGGTCCCGAGATGGACCGGGCGAGGCTCTCGGCGATCGAAAGATCGGCCGCGGCGACCGACATGGCGGTCGGCAAGCCCTTGGCAATATCTGCTGCGAAACCGGGACCCGAGAGCACTGCAACAGGATGTCCCGGCAGCCGCTTTTCAAGCACATGACTGAGAAGCCCCGTTGTCTCGCGGTCGATGCCCTTGGCGCAGGTGACGACAACGGCTCCCGCCTGCAGGTGAGGCCCATAGGTGTCTGCGGCAGAGGCCTGGGCCTGCGAGGGCATGACGAACAGAACGGTGTTCGCATGCTCCAGAATCTCCGGATCGCACGAATACTGCAGGTCCGGATGGAGCTCAATGCCAGGCAGCGCCTCCTCATGCCGGCGGCTGGTCGCAAGATCGGTCATCAGGCTTCTGTCCCGGCCCAACAGCGTGACGTGCTCGTGTCCATTTGCAGCGATCACGGTAGCAAGTGCGGTCCCGAACGCTCCCGCGCCGATGACCACGCAATGTTGTCTGCTCATGCCTTTGCACCTCTCCTGCCATGGCCGACGAGGGTCTCTGCCTTGCTGTCCAGGGGCCACCGGGATCGCGGCTGGACATCGAGCGCATCGGGTTCCATTCCAACCGCCAGCCGCTCCAGGCCAGCCCAGGCGATCATGGCGGCATTGTCGGTGCAAAGCACATGGGGCGGTGCAACAAAGCGGAAGCCATGCCGGGTGCAGAGCACGTCAAGCGTTCCCCGGAGTGCCTTGTTTGCAGCTACACCCCCGGCCACCACCAAGGCGGGATCGGATACCTCTGGAAACAACGCGCGAAAACGCTGCAAGCCACGACCGATGCGATCGTTCAGGGTGCGCGATACAGCATGCTGGAAGGAGGCGCAGATGTCGGCCACGTCCTGTTCACCCAGAGGAGCGATGGCAGTTGCAGCCTGACGAACCGCTGTCTTCAGCCCGGAGAAAGAAAAGTCCAGACGGGTCTCGCCCACCAGCGGCCTTGGCAGATTGAAGCGACCGGGATTTCCTTTCGCCGCCGCCTTTTCGACCGCGGGGCCACCGGGATAGGGAAGGCCGAGCAGCTTCGCCGTCTTGTCGAAGGCTTCTCCCAGGGCATCATCGATCGTGGTGCCCCAACGCTCGTAGTCCCCCACGCCCCTGACGAGAACCAGCTGTGTATGGCCACCCGAAACAAGAAGCATGAGGTACGGAAAGCCGAGACCATCCGTCAGACGGGCCGTCAGGGCATGACCTTCCAGATGATTGATGGCGTAGAGCGGCTTTCCGGAGGCCAGTGCCAGCGCTTTGCCGGTCATGAGCCCCACGATGAGACCACCGATCAAACCGGGCCCGGATGTGGCCGCGATGGCGTCCACGTCTTTCAAGCGACAGTCAGCCTCCACCAAGGCTTGCTCGATGAGTGTATCCAGCGCCTCGACATGGGCCCGGGCCGCAATCTCGGGCACGACGCCACCATAGGCGCTGTGCTCCTCGAGCTGGCTCAAGACCACGTTTGACAAGATCGTTCCCCGTCCTTCGGCATCGCGGGCAACAACGGATGCCGCGGTTTCATCGCAGCTGGTCTCGATGCCGAGGATGACAAGATTGGAGCGCATGTGGCCGTTCGTTGATTGCGGGAAGGCGAAATCCGGTTTACTGGGATCTCCGGTAACAATGGATCGAAGCGGATGCAAACAAAACCTTTCCGGATCGGTACCCGTGGCAGCCCACTGGCGCTGGCGCAGGCCTATGAAACCCGCGACCGGCTTATCGCCGCTCACGGGCTGCCTGCGGACCGGTTCGAGATCGTGGTCCTTTCCACCATGGGCGACCGCATCACGGACCGCTCCCTTTCGGAAATCGGTGGCAAGGGGCTTTTCACAGAAGAGCTTGAACAGCAGCTCCTTTCGGGGGATCTGGATTTCGCGGTTCATTCCTCAAAGGACATGCCCACGAAATTGCCGGACGGCCTGCACATCTCCGCCTATCTGCCGCGCGAGGATGCCCGTGATGCCTTTGTCGGCAGGACCGCCGCCCGGCTTATGGATCTGCCCGTGAATGCAACGGTCGGCTCCTCGTCCCTTCGGCGGCAGGCTCTGATTCGACGCCTGCGTCCGGACATCAACGTGATTACCTTTCGCGGCCTCGTCGATACGCGCCTGCGCAAGCTGGCGGAAGGTCAGGTCGATGCCACCTTGCTCGCGCTTGCCGGCCTTCGGCGCCTGGGCAAGCAGGATGTGCCCACTGAAATTCTCGATCCCGAGGAGTTTCCGCCGGCCCCGGCTCAGGGGGCAATCTGCATCGAGAGCAGAATTGGCGACGGACGCGTTGACGCGCTCTTGGCGGCCATAAACGATCGCGCCACTTTCGATGCCGTCTCCTGCGAGAGAGCTTTCCTCTCCGCCCTTGATGGCTCTTGCCGCACACCGATAGCCGGCTACGCGATTGCCCGGAACGACCATATCCGTTTTTCGGGAATGATCCTTACGCCGGATGGAAGCCGTTCGCACCGCGTTGAAGCCGAGGGCAAGCGCGGAGAAGCCGAACTGATCGGCATCAGAGCCGGAGAAGAAGTCCGCGCAAAGGCGGGAGCCGATTTCTTCTCGAGCTGGACCTGAAGCCATGCGGGTGGTCGTTACCCGCCCGGCTCCGTCAGCCGAGAAGACCGCTCGTCTCCTGGCGGCAATGGGCCACGATGCCGCGATGCTGCCGCTCTTCCGGGCAGAACACCTCCCCCTTCTTCCAGCCCGATGGGCCGGTAGCCCGCCCGGCGGCTTTCTCTTCACCAGCGCCGAAGCCCTGCGATCCCTGTCGACCGCTGGCGGAATGCCCGAAGAGCTGAAAAACCTGCCAGTCTATGCGGTGGGAAAGGCAACCGCCGACAAGGCGCGGACGGAAGGGTTTACAAGGGTGCATGTGGCATCGGGCTATGGCGCCGACCTCGCGGAACTGGTCGCCGCCGAACGCGACAGATACGACCAACCCCTGCTCTATCTCGCTGGTGAACCGAGAAGCCCCGCACTTGAGGAGGGGCTGCGTCAAAAAGGCGTTGCATTCCATACGCTTGTCGCCTACCGCATGATACCGCTTGTCTACCGCAAGCCCGATATGGAAGGCGCACTCGGCAACGGAAATTGTGCCGTGCTCCTCTACTCGAAGGAAGCGTGCCACCGTTTTGTCAGCCTTTGCGAGGAAACCGGTTGCGCCGATCGGATCCGGGAAGTCGAGTTCTACTGCCTGAGCCCGGCAATCGCGGCAGGCCTGCCTGCTGAGGCATCCAAGAGAGCCCGGACTGCATCGGAAACGACGGAAGAGGCCCTGCTTTCGCTGCTGCCTTCCCGTTGAGGAATGACGGAGGCAAACCGGGCTATTTCGCCAGCGGGCCTTTTCTTCGCCTGCCACAGCCTCTACTTTCCCTATGCGAAGCCAGAAATGAGGATGCCCCATGGTTCAGGACAAATCTCCCGAAGATCAGCCGGAAGAAGGCAAGGATATCCTGGATCTGAAGGCGGAGCCCGCTCCATCGCCCGACTCGCCTGACATGTCGCCGGATGCCGGCCGCGAGAACGATACTTCGTCTGCAAGCGCCGCTTCGACCAGCGAGGCTCCGAATGCCGCTCCGGCTTCCCCGCCGCCACAGATCCAAAGACGACAGTCTACGCCCGCGATGATTGGTGCCGGAATCCTGGGCGGGTTGATTGCACTGGCGGCGGCAGGCAGCATGCAGTATGCGGGCTATCTTCCCTCGACCGCACCGAATAGCGAACAGCCGGACGCGGGTTCGGACATCGAGGCGCTTCGCGCCGAAATCGACGGATTGAAACAGCAGCTTGCCACCATACCGGCGGATATCGCGCCGACCGGCAAGCTGGAGGAGCGTATCGCAGCGCTGGAATCCAGGGCGTCTGACACTTCGGGCGGAGGAGACCTGACAGAGGTGACTGCACGCATCGCGGCGGTCGATGAACGGCTTGGCACACTTCAGCAGACCGCAACCCAGGGCGAAAGCGCAGCCAACCAGAAAATCGCAGACTTGACGACCCGACTGGAAGCTGCCGAAAAGACCCTCAGGGAAAAACCCGGCGAAGCGGCCGTATCACGGGCAATCGCCGCTGCATACCTCAAGGCTGCAGTGGACCGCGGCGACCCTTATCTGACCGAACTGGAGACCTTCGCCTCCCTCTCTCCGGATGATCCCGCGATCGGTGACCTGCGCTCTCTGGCCGCCACCGGCGTCAAGTCGCGCGCCGACCTCCTGCACGACTTCGACGCCGTTGCAGGCGCAATCATGGATGCTGCAAGCCAACCCGAGCCGGGTGAGGGTTTTGCGGACCGACTGTGGGCCAGCGCCCGCTCGCTCGTCAGCGTCCGCCCGGTGGGAAATGTGGAAGGCAACGATGCCGGTGCCGTGCTTGCCCGTCTGGAGGACAAGCTCAAGAACGGCGACCTCAAGGGTGCTTCGCTCGAGTGGGAAG
This sequence comes from Gellertiella hungarica, assembly GCF_014197145.1. Lineage (GTDB taxonomy): Bacteria > Pseudomonadota > Alphaproteobacteria > Rhizobiales > Rhizobiaceae > Gellertiella > Gellertiella hungarica. The sequence goes on from NZ_JACIEZ010000004.1 coordinate 159,283, forward strand.
CCCTGCCGGAAGCCGCGCGCAAGGTTTCCGAGGCCTTCAAGACAAATCTCGATGCGCGGGTGAAAGCCGACGAACTGACGCGCGGCATTGCAGAGCGCAGCAGAACCGCCGCCGTACAAGCAGGTTGAGGTGACCCCATGATCCGACTTCTCTCCTACGCTGTCGTCGTCCTCGGCCTTGCACTCGGGTTTTCCTGGCTGGCGGATCGCCCCGGGCAAATGACGATCCTGTGGCAAAGCCAGAGGATAGAAATGAGCCTGATGGTCGCGGCAGCTCTGGTCGTTGCACTTGTGGGGCTTCTTCTCTTCGTCTGGTGGCTTGTGCGGCTGGTATGGACATCGCCGAAGGCCGCCAGCCGCTATTTCCGCGCACGCAAGCGGGACCGCGGCTATCAGGCGCTGTCGACCGGCCTTATCGCTGCCGGCGCGGGCAACGCACCGCTCGCTCTCAAGATGGCGGAGCGGACGCGCAGTCTGATCAGCGCCGATCAGGAGCCGTTGATCCATCTTCTCGAAGCCCAGGCATCTCTCATCAAGGGTGACCACGACGGCGCGAGACAGAAGTTCGAGGCGATGACCGAGGACCCCGAAACCCGCGAACTGGGCCTGCGCGGGTTGTTCATGGAGGCAAAGCGCGCCGGGGCAGACGAGGCCGCCGAACACTACGCAACACAGGCGGTGGAGCGCGCTCCTTACCTTCCCTGGGCGTCGCAGGCGGTTCTGGAATACCGTACCCGTGCAGGCGATTATGACAGGGCCCTCGACATCCTCGCCAAGCAAAGGGCATCCAACAGTACGGGTGGGCGAGACACAAGCCGCGAGAAGGCCGTGCTGCTCACGGCACGGGCGGGCGCGCGACTGGATTCCGACCCCAAGGCGGCACGGGAGGATGCCCTGCAAGCCCTCAAGCTTTCCCCCGCGCTGGTCCCAGCGGCGGTCATTGCAGCAAAGGCCTGGTTCCGCGAGGACAACCTTCGCCGCGGCAGTGCCGTTCTGGAGCAGGTGTGGAAACTGGAACCCCACCCGGAGATCGCCGAAATCTATGTGCGTGCCCGAAGCGGTGACAGCGCTCTCGACCGGCTCAAGCGCGCCGAGAGGCTGGAGAGCCTGAAGCCGGACAACCCGGTCGGCCTCGCCGCGGTAGCACGCGCTGCCCTCGATGCACGGCTTTTCGAAAAGGCGCGGGAAAAGGCAGAGGCAGCGCTAACGCGCGATCCTCGCGAAGGCATCCTTCTTCTTCTGGCGGACATAGAAGAGGCAGAAACGGGTGATCAGGCCCGCGTGCGGCATTACCTTTCGGCAGCTCTGCGCGCGCCACGCGATCCGGCATGGATTGTCGATGGCCTCGTATCGGAACGGTGGCAACCGCTTTCACCAGTATCGGGAGAACTGGGAGCTTTCGTCTGGAAGGCTCCCTACACGCAGGGAGACGCTACCGTTGCACACCTCCTCGAGGACTTGCCGCCCCCGCCTCCGCCGGTGCAATCCCAGTCGCACGTCGAAGACATGCTTGAGCTCGATGCTCCGCCCCCAATGACGGCAACGACATCCCCGCAGCCCGGAAGCGGCCTGACCGAGACGGCGGAACGACCGGAGCGTGACGCTACGGTTGTCCCCTTCTTCGGACACCCGCCGGATGATCCGGGCGTTCGGGACAGCTCCAAGGCAGCCGAGCCGGAGAAGAAACGCAAGCCGCTCTTCTGAGCAAGCACGAAAGGATGCCAGCTGCATGTTTGAAAGGCTGCAGGAATTTCTCAAGACGCTGAAGGTCTCGCCAGACAGAACATCCTTCGATGCAGACGATCCGAGGCTTGCCGTCGCGGCACTTTGCATTCAGGTGATGGAGGCTGACGGCGTTGTCAGGGAAAGCGAGCAGGAGCAGCTGAGACACATACTCGCAGAGCAGTATGATCTCGAAGGCGGCGAACTTCAGGCCCTGATCGACGCGGGGCGGGAAGCCGGCAACGAAGCCGTGGACTATTATCGCTTCACCTCGGAACTCAAGCGCCATCTCGACGAAGAGCAGCGACGAAACCTCATTGGTCTTCTGTGGGACATGGTCTATGCTGACGGCGAACGCAGCGAAATGGAAGATCACGCGCTGTGGCGCATTGCCGATCTCCTGGGCGTCTCCGGACGTGATCGGGTAGAAGAGCGGCAGAAGGCAGCGCTGCGCGCCGAACATGTCAGTCCAGATGAAATCAAGCCTCTCTGAGCGACCGATCCGGCCCCTCCGCAAACCCGTCTTGATCGTCCTTCATCAGGAGCGCAGCAGCGCGGGGCGTGTCGGGCAGATGCTGATCGACAAGGGCTTCCCGCTCGACATCCGTCGTCCCGCTCTCGGAGACCCGCTGCCTGCGACGCTCGAACATCACGCAGGGGCCGTCATCTTCGGGGGCCCGATGAGCGCGAACGATCCCCTCGACTTCGTGAAGGCCGAGATCGACTGGATCAGCGTGCCTCTTCGGGAAAACAAGCCGTTCTTCGGGATATGCCTCGGCGCACAGATGCTGGTCCGCAATCTGGGTGGTGAGGTCAGGCCCCACGAGACCGGCATGACGGAGATAGGGTGGTATCCCATTCAACCAACATCGGCCGGCCGGGAACTGATCCACTGGCCCGAGCAGGTCTACCATTTTCATATGGAGGGATTCGATCTTCCCCGCAGCGCCGACCTTCTCGCCGAGGGCGCGCTCTATCCCAATCAGGCCTTCCGGTACGGCCAGAACGCCTATGGCATACAGTTTCACGCGGAACTCACCCGTGCGATGATGCAGCGTTGGGTGGTTCACGGCGCCCACCGGTTCGAGCTTCCCAATGCACAGGTCGGCCGCCAGCATCTTGAAGGCAGGCTGCTATACGACGCGCCGCTGAAAACATGGCTGTCAGGGTTCCTGGACCTGGTTTTCTTGCCGGATCAGGAGCGCCTTGCCTGATCGGGTGCATCGAGACTGTTGATCCTCCTGAGCTTCGGAAATCCGATAGCCCACAGCAGCGATACCGCCAGCGTCCCCACTCCGCCGATCACGACAGCAGGCACGGCACCAACGAGATGGGCCATGGTGCCTGCCCGGAACTCTCCCAGTTCGTTGGACGCACCCACGAAGACCATGTTGACCGCATTTACGCGCCCGCGCACCTCGTCCGGCGTCCAGAGCGTGATCAAGGTTTCCCGCACGTAGACCGACACCATATCCGCGCCGCCCATGACGAAAAGGGCAGCGACAGACAACCAGACATTCTGGGAGAAGCCGAAGACAACGGTGGCAATCCCGAAGAGCCCCACGCCTGCAAACATGAAATGCCCCGCACGGTGACGGATAGGATAAGCCGCGAGCAGGACAGCGACGAGAATGGCTCCGGCTCCGGGAGCCGCCCTCAGCAGCCCGAGCCCCCAGGGCCCGAGTGTCAGGATATCCCGGGCAAAGACCGGCATCAACGCAACAGCCCCTCCGAGGAGAACCGCAAACAGATCCAGTGAGATGGCACCCAGAACAACCTTCTCCGACGATATGAACCGGAAGCCGGCAAGAACCGTACTCCAGCTGCGGGCTTCTTCCGACCGGCGCTGCGCAGGCTTGGGGATTGTAAAGACGAGAAGCGCGGCAGCAGTCAGGAAGGCCAGGGCGACCGAATAGGCAACAGCGGCCGAAAGGCCATACAGCAATCCACCTGCCACGGGCCCGACAATGGCAGCGGTCTGCCAGGACGAGGAGTTCCAGGCGATGGCGTTGGCAAGGTCGCGTTCGGGTACAAGATTGGGCGCGAGCGATTGAACGGCAGGAGCCATGAAAGCCCGCTCGATTCCAAAGACCAGCAGAACGGCAAAGACCGGTATCGGTGCAAAGGCGCCCGCGAGCGTTATGGCCAGAAGGGCTGCAGCGCAGCCCGCGCTCATGACAAGGCAGATGGCAACGATGGAGCGCCTGTTATAGCGGTCCGCGACAGATCCCGTGACAAGAAGAAGGATGAGCGAGGGGAGAAACTGTACAAGTCCGATCAGGCCGAGAAGAAGCGTGTTTCGCGTCTCGTCATACATCTGCCAGCCCACGGAGACGCTGACGATCTGTATGGCGAAGGAGGCCAGAAATCGCGCGACGAAGAAGCGGGCATAGGCGCCATGGCGAAAGGCCGCGAAACGGTCGGCCTGCTCTTCCGATAAGGTCATGAATCGACTGCTTTCTCTTTGTTGCGCCCGTTAAACATGATTCTCGAAGGCTGCGGGAGCCCCACTTGCTCCTTCATTCGCCAATGACTACATGTCAGGCGACGGAACCTTGGAGACGTGCATGTTTGCGCTTTTTTCGACGATTGACCTGGCCTTCAGCATCTACACGTGGATTCTGATCGCGAGCGCGATCTATTCCTGGCTCTATGCCTTCAATGTGGTCAACCCGCGAAATCAGGTCGTCGCCACCATCGGCCAGTTCCTCTACGCGGTAACGGAGCCGGTTCTTGCACCCATCCGTCGCAGACTGCCGAACCTGAACGGGGTCGACATCTCGCCGATCATCCTGCTGCTTCTGATCTATTTCTTCCGTATCCTGATGTGGCAGACGATCTACCCGGCTGTTGCCGGCCCGTCGCTCGGGTGACGCTTCCCTTCTCTGTTTTCGAAGATCATCTGCGCCTGTCGGTAAGGCTGACGCCATCCGGCGGGCGCGATGCGTTCGACGGCGTGGAAGTCGCCGCGGATGGCACCCTGTGGCTGAAGGCGCGGGTGTCGCAGCCACCGGAAGGCGGGAAGGCGAACAAGGCTCTCATAGCGCTTTTGTCGAAGACATTCAGGCTGCCCAAGTCGGCAATCACGCTGATGAGCGGGGAAACGGCCCGCAAAAAAATCCTCCGGATCGAAGCCGACCCGGAGGATTTCGAAATCACTTTCAAACGCTTGATGAACGACTGATCAGGCGTTCTTCGACTTGTAGCGCTCGACGGCTTCGGCAATCAGGCGCTGAGCCTCGTCGACGCCATGCCAGCCGAAGATCTTGACCCACTTGCCGGGCTCAAGATCCTTGTAGTGCTCGAAGAAGTGCTCGATCTGCTTCAGCGTGATCTCGGGAAGGTCCGTATAGTTGCGCACCTTCTCGTAACGCTTCGTCAGATGGTCTGCGGGCACCGCAATGATCTTCTCGTCCTTGCCGGAGTTGTCTTCCATCATCATGACGCCGATCGGGCGCACATTGATGACACAGCCGGGCACGAGCGGGCGGGTGTTGCAGATGAGGACGTCAATCGGGTCACCGTCATCGGACAGCGTATGGGGCACGAAGCCGTAGTTACCCGGATAGGTCATCGGCGTGTACAGGAAGCGGTCCACGACCAGCGTGCCAGCGTCCTTGTCCATTTCATACTTGATAGGATGGCCTCCGACCGGAACTTCAACGATTACGTTGACGTCGTGCGGAGGGTTCTTGCCGATGGAAATTGCGTCGATGCGCATGTAGGTCCCCATGTGAATGTGCGGATGGCGAGGCAGATATAGAATTTCATGCCGCAACGCAACACGGCTTTCGGCCTATGGCCGGTTTGCCACCACCGCAGGATGTCTGAAGCGTATACCGGGAATGCCGCAGAGGCTTAAGGTCGTCCATACGAACTTTGCGAAGCACAGTTCGCACGCCTGAAGAAGCGGAAACGAAGGCTGTCAGTTCCAGACGTAGCCGATTTTCTTCAGCGCATGGGTGTCGAAGGTTTCCATGCCTTCCGCAACATCCATGCCCCCCTGGTTGCGGAAAAACCGGTCCGCGTGCTCGCTGTCCTCGAGGCACCACACCACCAGACCCTCACAACCCAGGGACTTTAAAAGCCTGCGGCATTCGCCGAACAGCAAGCGACCCAGACCAATTCCCTGGTACTCGGGGCGCAGGTAGAGCTCATAGATTTCGCCCTCCTGGGGAAGGGCGCGCGCCCTGTTGAGGCCGAGCGTGGCATAGCCTGCCACGGCCCCCTGAACGTCGGCCACGAGGAGCGTTGCAGGCCCCTGCGTCGCCTTACGCCACCAGCCTTCGCCCCGGCGCTCGATCATGTCGCGCAAGGGGCGATGGGGGATGATACCGCTGTAGGTGTGCTGCCAGGATGCCCTGTGCGCCTCTGATATGGCGCGGGCATCGTGTGGTTCGGCCCGGCGAACATCGATCGATACGGTCTTCATGACGCAACTCTGAACCCTGGCGGAAGCGAACCTGCCTTCATTGCGGGCCACTTCGGTTACACGAAAGCACGAAGCAGAGGTTAACGTTTTTTTAACCGGGCCGGCAAGCCGGATTTCACCCTGCGCACAAGCAAAAACCCCGCCGGCGATCCGACGGGGTTTGAGCGGTAGATTATTCGCCCGTGTGCAAACAGGGCCTTTTCGCGGAATGGGCGAGTTTTCCCCACCCAATCGGAGCGCCTTACAGCGCTGCGCGCTGCTTTTCGAAGCGCTTGCGATCGTTGGAGTCGAGATAAAGCTTGCGGAGGCGAATGGACTTCGGCGTGACCTCGACAAGCTCGTCGTCCTGGATCCAGGAAAGGGCCCGCTCGAGGGTCATCCGGATCGGCGGGGTCAGCTTCACGGCTTCATCCTTGCCTGCTGCACGGATGTTGGTGAGCTTCTTGCCCTTCAGCACGTTCACTTCCAGATCGTTGTCACGGGAGTGGATGCCGATGATCATGCCGGCATAGACCTTTTCACCCGGTTCAATGATCATCGGGCCACGGTCTTCGAGATTGAAGAGCGCATAGGCCACGGCTTCGCCCGCTTCGTTCGCCAGAAGCACGCCGTTCACGCGGCCACCGATTTCGCCCTTGTAAGGCTGGTAGTTATGGAACAGCCGGTTCATGATGGCAGTGCCGCGGGTATCCGTGAGCAGTTCGGACTGATAGCCGATGAGACCGCGGGTCGGCGCGTAGAAGACCAGTCGCACGCGATTGCCACCGGACGGGCGCAGCTCGACCATTTCGGCCTTGCGCTCCGACATCTTCTGAACGACGACGCCGGAATGCTCCTCGTCCACGTCGATCAGCACTTCTTCGATCGGCTCGAGGAGGTTACCCTCTTCGTCCTTGTGCATCACGACGCGCGGACGGGAGACGGCAAGCTCGAAGCCTTCGCGGCGCATGGTTTCGATAAGAACGGCAAGCTGGAGTTCGCCTCGGCCGGATACGTAGAAGCTGTCCTTGTCTTCGGCTTCCTCGATCTTCAACGCCACATTGCCCTCGGCCTCCTTGAAAAGGCGGTCGCGAATGACGCGGGAGGTAACCTTGTCGCCCTCGGTGCCGGCAAGCGGGCTGTCATTGACGATGAAGGACATGGTGACCGTCGGCGGATCGATGGGCTGCGCCTGCATCGGCTCGGTGATGGCGGGATCACAGAAGGTGTCGGCAACCGTACCCTTGGAGAGACCCGCGATCGCCACGATGTCACCCGCATGCGCCTCTTCGATCGGCTGGCGTTCGATGCCGCGGAAGGCCAGGATCTTGGAGATGCGGCCCTGTTCGATCAGACGGCCATCGGCACCCAGCACCTTGACGGACTGGTTCGGCTTGATGGAGCCGGAGGCGATGCGACCGGTGATGATACGGCCGAGGAAGGGGTTGGCTTCGAGGATGGTGCCGATCATGCGGAACGGACCTTCCTCCACCTTGGGCTCCGGAACGTGCTGCAGCACCAGATCCAGAAGCGGCGCCAGCCCTTCTTCCTGAGGGCCTTCCGGCGAGTGGTTCATCCAGCCGTTGCGGCCCGAACCGTAGAGGATCGGGAAATCCAGCTGCTCGTCGGTCGCGTCAAGGGCAGCGAAGAGGTCGAACACTTCGTTGATCACCTCGTCTGCACGGGCATCCGGGCGGTCGATCTTGTTGATGGCGACGATCGGACGAAGGCCGACCTTCAGGGCCTTTCCGACCACGAACTTGGTCTGCGGCATCGGGCCCTCGGCGGCATCGACCAGAACGATGGCGCCGTCGACCATGGACAGAATGCGCTCGACTTCGCCGCCGAAATCGGCGTGGCCGGGCGTGTCGACGATGTTGATGCGGGTATCCTTCCATTCCACCGACGTCGCCTTGGCAAGAATGGTAATGCCGCGTTCCTTTTCGAGGTCGTTGCTGTCCATCACGCGTTCGGCCACGCGCTGGTTTTCACGGAAGGAGCCGGACTGCTTCAGGAGTTCGTCGACAAGGGTGGTTTTCCCATGGTCAACGTGCGCGATGATCGCGATGTTGCGAATGGCCATAAGTGATCTTCTCTGGAGTTGTGGCGCATCATCGGGAGGCAAGCGCCAAATTTCGGTTGGCGCGCTCATACCCTGTTTTTTGTAAAGACGGAAGGGGGGCCGGGGATTCGGCAGTTTTCGGCGCCGGATCGCAGCGGCGGAGCACGGGTTCGCCCGTCATGAAACGGCCTCCGCCGCATCCGGAGACAGGGTCACGGACCACAGCTGGCGGTTCTGCCGGTCCATCAGACGGACCGTCATCTCCCTGCTTCGTCCGTGAATGTCGACGCGACCGAAGAACTGCAATCCGGCAGACGGGGGAAGATTGCTTTGCACGCCCCCGGGCGCAGCCTTGACGAAGTGGACTTCGGGTCCGAATGTCTTGTCGAGCGGCTTGGGGCCATAGGTGCCGGCATGGAGCGGCCCGGAAACGAACTCCCAGAATGGCAGGAAGTCGAGAAACTTCGCCCTTTCCGGACTGTAATGATGGGCTGCGGTGTAATGGACATCTGCTGTCAACCAGACGATGTTGCGAACCTTTCGTTCCATGATGGTTCGTAACAGATGGGCAATCTCGTGCTCTCGCCCGTCGGGAACGCCGTTGTATCCGTCGGAAACGCCCTCCGCTCCCACCTGACGGCCGTAGTCGTCCCACTGGACGAGACCGATCGGCATATCGGAGGCCACGACCTTCCAGACAGCACTGGATGACGACAATGCGGAGCACAGCCAGTCCGTTTGCTGGCGCCCCAGAAGAGCCGTGGCACTACTGTCCCGATTGCCGGAGCGATAGGAGCGCAGGTCGAGGAAAAAGATATCGAGCAACGGACCATAGGATATCTTGCGATAGATCCGTCCCGGTTCCCGGACCGGGTAACGGATGGGGGTCATTTCCTCAAAGGCCTTGCGCGCCCTGCGGGCGTAGACGGCGATGTCCTTGTCCGGATATCGCGGATCATCCCTCAGATCGGTTGAAGGGGACCAGTTATTGAGGACTTCATGATCGTCCCACTGATAGAAGGCGGCGCAACCGGCATTGAACGCCCGGACATGATGGTCGAGTAGGTTGTATTTCCACTGCCCGCGATACTCATGAAGCGTGCGCGCCACCTCGCGCTTCTCGTCCGTCACGATGCGGTTTCTCCAGACACTCCCATCTCGCAGGCGCACCTCGTCGGGAATGGGATTGTCGGCATAGACAGTATCGCCGGAGTGGATGAAAAAGTCTGCATCCTGCTCGGCCATGGTGCGGTAGGTCGCCATGCCTTCATCATCGATGCCCCAGCCCTGCCCGGCGGTATCACCCGACCAGAGGAACCGGATCGATCTTTGGCGCAGGGGAGCCGTACGGAAGCGCCCGCTGACGACGTCCGACTGAATGAAGGAGGAGTGGAGGTCCGTGGCGCGAAAGCGGTAAAAGACATCCTGATCCGGCAGAAGTCCGTCGGCCACCGCCTTAACGGCAAAGTCACGGTCAGGCAGAGCCGTCATCCGTGGCAGGCGGATGGGATCGGAGAAGCTCTCCGTCGTTGAAAGCTCGATCTCCACCCGCGCCGGCCGGTCCGTTCTGGTCCAGACCGCAGCGGATCGGAAATCCACATCTCCCGACTGAACTCCATGGGTGAATACGGGCGCACCATGGTTTCTGTTGTAGTACGGCAATCCCAGGCCCGCGCCGGACGACAGGCCAAGCGCCCCGGTGCCAAACAGAAAGTTCCGCCGAGTGAGCATGATACCGTCCGCCTGTCCGCCACCGGTTCCAGTACCGGCTTCAGAAAGGCAGGATGATGGCATTGCGTGACATCAGCATGCGAAAGCCGTGAACCTTCGGCAACGGTTTTGCCAAAGGTTCATGACATCCGCTGCACGCTCAGGCGGCCAGACCCTTCTTGACCAGCATGGCTTCCGGGCTCGGCAATTTGCCGCGGAATGCCTTGTAGGCCTCCTCGGGATCGACGGAGCCGCCGACCGAGTAGATGTGGTCGGCAAGCCGCCTGGCGATCGCCGGGTCGAATGCATTGCCCGTTTCCTGGAATGCCGAGAAGGCATCCGCGTCGAGCACTTCCGACCACATGTAGGAATAGTAGCCGGCAGAATAGCCGTCGCCGGCGAAGACGTGCTGGAAGTGCGGCGAAGCGTGGCGCATGGTGATCGACCTTGGCATGCCGATTTCGGTCAGAACCGCATTCTGAACGGCCATCGGGTCGTCAGGCGGATCCATGGTGTGGAACGCCATGTCCACCAGCGCCGACGAGGTGAACTCCACCGTTGCAAAACCGGCATTGAAGGTGCGGGCTGCAAGGACCTTGTCCAGCAGGGCCTGTGGCATGGGCTCACCGGTCTTCTCGTGCAGCGCGTAGCGCGACAGGATTTCCGGCACCGTCAGCCAGTGTTCGTAAAGCTGGGAAGGCAGTTCAACAAAATCCCGCGAAACCGAGGTGCCCGAAACCGAAGGATAGCGAACATTGGACAACATGCCATGGAGCGCATGGCCGAATTCATGAAACAGGGTGCGCGCGTCATCCAGAGAAAGAAGGGCCGGCTGCCCTTCCGCCGGCTTGGCGAAATTGCAGACGTTGTAGATGATCGGCATTTCGCCGATCGCACCATTCTTCAGGGGCAGGCGATGCTGGGACTGGAAGGCGCTCATCCATGCGCCCGATCGCTTGGAAGGCCGGGCGAAGTAATCACCGAGGAAGAGAGCCTTCACGCTCCCCGAGGAGTCAAGGATCTCGAACGTGCGGACATCGGGATGGTACGCGACTACGCCCTTCACCTCTCTAGCGGTGATGCCGAAGATACGTTCCGCGACATCGAAGCATGCCTTGAGGATCATCTCCAGCTGAAGATAGGGCTTCAGCTCCGCTTCCGAGAAGTCGAAGCGCTCTGCGCGGAGCTTCTCTGCATAGAAGCGCCAGTCCCAGGGCATGATCTCATGGTTCTGGCCATCCCGCCGGGCGAGCGCATGCAGATCCTCTTCTTCCTCCCGGGCCCGCGCCACCGCCTTTTCCCATACCTGCCGGAGCAGTCCGTTCACAGCTGCCGGGGACTTTGCCATGGTATCGTCGAGCTTGAGCGATGCATAATTTTCATAGCCGAGCAGTCTGGCCTTTTCATTCCGAAGGCGGAGCATCTCGGTCATGATGGCGCGATTGTCCGTCTCCCCGCCGTTCGCGCCCCGGGCAACCCAGGCCCGGAAGGCCTCTTCCCTGAGACGGCGATTACTGGAGAAGGTGAGGAACGGCTCAATGATGGAGCGGGAAAGCGTGACCACGAACTTCCCTTCCGCCCCGCGTTCGCCAGCCACTTCACGCATGGCGCCAAGCAAGAATTCAGGAAGACCGGCAAGCTCCTCCGGGGACTGAAGCAGCAGGCTCCAGTTTTTCTCGTCGGCCAGCACATTCTGGCCAAAGCGGGCGCCCAGGCCGGCCAGCTTTTCATTGATGTCCGCCAGTCGGCTCTGGTCGGCCTTCGGCAGTTTGGCCCCTGACTTGACAAAACCCTTCCAGTGCCGCTCGAGCACCCTCATCTCCTCCCGGTCGAGGCCGAGCGTTGCCCTCTGTTCCCAAAGCGCATCGATCCTGGCGAACAATGCGGCATTCATTCCGATGCGGGAGTAGTGGCGCGACATGCGGGGAGCGATTTCGCGCTCCAGCGCCTGCACATCAGGATCGGTATGAGCGCCTGCCCGATTCCAGAACAGGGACGAAACGCGGGAAAGCTCGTCGCCAGCCACTTCAAGAGCCGTGATGGTATTCGAAAAGCTCGGTGTCTCTGGATTGTCGGCTATGGCGTCGATCTCGCGATCATGCGCCTCGAACGCAGCTTGGAAGGCTGGCTTGAAGTCGCTGACCTGAATTTTATCGAACCGGGGAAGTCCACCATGGCCCGACCAGGTGAAGATTTCGGCGTTCAAGCTTTCTGTCACGATTCCATCCTTGCAACGATTTGATTCCCGTCAGCATTTATAGGCCCGCCCCGCGCCCTTGCCTATCATCGGCTTTTTCACAGGTGAGCGCATCACGTTTGCAGCAGGGCACCCGTCCGATTTTATTAGAAATTGACGACATGTTCATCAAGGCGTAATCTGCCATAAGACATGATGTCGAGGGCCAAGATATGGAAATCTTCTCCGTTCGATCCTCCCAGAGTTTCCAGTTCAGGCATAACCAGAAGAGTCACTCGCGACCGGAGGACAGCTACCTTCCGGCAAAGCATGAGAAGAGCGTTACGAGCTTTCCCGACGGCGATGCCGCCGCGGCATCGCCAGATCCGCTTTCCATCAACCAGATCCGGGAGATGGCCCGAAACGGTCTTGATAGCGGACTCATCGACCAGGAGACATTCGCCACGCTGTACGAAGGGCTGCCGATGCAGGCCGTCGATCCGAGCGGCCAGATAATCGATCTTTCCGGGGTAACCGACACGACTCCCTTCGACTTTACACGCTATTACCGTGAACAGTTGCAGGTGGCATCATCGATCGGAGATCCTCGAACGGCAAGGATCCTCGAAGCCGTGGTGGCCTTTCTGAACGCCTCGACCATCCGCTGAACCTCGCGTCGGCCGGGAGCTTTTTTCGGATATTCGGGGGTTGACCAAGCACCCAGTTTCACCAGATGGGATAGGGCGAAACCCACCTGTGCAAGGCCCCCATGTCCACCTCCCGGATGACCGAGCGCCGAACAAGCCTGCTTGGCGCGCTGCTGACCGCCCTTGGCCCGATTGCCATGGCAATCTACACACCGTCGATGCCAAAACTGGTGGAAGTCTTCTCCACCACGGAAGCGGCAGTGAAGATGAGCCTGTCGCTCTATTTTGCGGGCTTCGCCCTGGCACAGCTCGTCGGCGGGCCCCTCTCCGATGCCTTCGGCAGACGCAAGGCGACGCTTCTTTTTCTTGGTATTTTCATCTTCGGCAGCCTTCTGGCCGCCTTGGCTACCGATGTTCGCTGGTTGCTTGCGGGCCGCCTTGTTCAGGGCATCGGGGCATCGATCGGCGCGGCAGTTGCGCGGGCGATCGTCCGGGACCAGTTTACCGGTCCTCAGGCGGCAAGGATCATGAACACCATCGGCATCATGCTGTCCGTGGGACCGGCGCTCGCGCCTACAGTCGGGGGAATGTTGCTTGCGGCCTTCGGCTGGCAGTCCATTTTCCTGACGCTGCTCGCTTTCGGACTCGTCGCCGCTGGCAGCGTCCTGTTCTTCATGAAAGAAACAGCCGACCCTGACAGATCGCTTGCCCGTCCCGGCCGCCTGCTGCGCGCCTATGGCTCCCTGCTCGCGGATTTGCGTTTCCTTTGCGGGTCGTCCGTTCTGATGGGCACGATCGGCGCGCTCTACGCCCAGTCGACCATGTTGCCATTCATCCTGATCAAGCTCGTCGGCCTTACCCCGACGCAGTTCGGCATGGGCATGCTCGCCCAGACGGGATCCTATTTTCTGGGATCACTTGCGTTGCGACAAGCGGCCCCGCGACTGGGAGGCCATCGGGCGGCGATGACGGGCCTCGGCTTTACCCTTGCCGGAGCAATCTCCATGCTGGCCTCGACACACTTCGTTGCGCCGAGCTACCTCAGCATCATGCTGCCCGTCGCCCTGTGCACCTTCGGTCTTGCCATGGTATCTCCGCACGTGGTGACAGCAACGCTGGCGCCCTTTCCGCACGTAGCCGGCTCGGCATCCGCCCTGATGGGATTCATCCAGATGGGCGGCGGCTTCGTTGCAGGCTCTCTGGCGGCCCTGGTCGGAACCCCACTTCAGGCTTTCGGGGTGATCATCCCGGCAATGGAGCTTCTCGCGGTGGCCAGCTATATCGTCTTTGTCGGGATCAGCCGGAGACACGGATCGCGAAGCTTCGACCAGGCATGAAAAAACCCGCCCTCCGAAACAGGAGAGCGGGTTCGGAAACCTGGATGCGAGAGGGCCTCAGCCCTTCCGGTTGCGCTTTCCGAGGGTGCGCAGACGCAGCGCATTCAGCTTGATGAAGCCGGCAGCGTCCTTCTGGTCGTAGGCACCCTGATCGTCCTCGAAGGTCACGAGCGTATCGGAGTAGAGAGACTTGTCGCTCTCACGGCCGATGACCATGACGTTGCCCTTGTAGAGCTTCAGCGTGACTTCGCCTTCGACATGCTCCTGGCTCTTGTCGATCAGCGCCTGCAGCATCTCGCGTTCGGGCGAGAACCAGAAGCCGTAATAGATGAGCTCGGCATATTTCGGCATCAGCTCGTCCTTCAGATGAGCAGCGCCGCGGTCGAGCGTGATCGATTCGATCGCGCGGTGCGCAGCCAGAAGGATCGTGCCGCCGGGGGTTTCGTAAACGCCGCGGGACTTCATGCCGACGAAGCGGTTTTCCACGAGGTCGATACGACCGATACCGTTGTCGCGGCCATAGTCATTCAGCTTGGCAAGGAGGGTTGCGGGGCTCATGCGGACGCCATTGATCGAGACGGCGTCGCCGCGTTCGAACCCGATCTTGATGATCGTCGCCTTGTCGGGCGCTGCTTCCGGGGAGATGGTGCGCATGTGCACGTATTCCGGAGCCTCGACGGCGGGATCTTCCAGCACCTTGCCCTCGGACGACGAATGCAGAAGATTGGCATCGACCGAGAACGGCGCCTCACCCTTCTTGTCCTTGGCAACGGGAATCTGATGCTTCTCGGCGAATTCGAGAAGATCGGTGCGGCTCTTGAACGACCAGTCGCGCCAGGGAGCGATGATCTTGATGTCGGGGTTCAGGGCATAGGCGGAAAGCTCGAACCGCACCTGGTCATTGCCCTTGCCGGTTGCGCCGTGCGCAATGGCATCGGCCCCGGTCTTTGCAGCGATATCGATCAGATGCTTGGAGATGAGCGGCCGGGCGATGGAGGTGCCGAGCAGATAGACACCCTCATAGACTGCATTGGCGCGGAACATCGGGAAAACGAAGTCACGTACGAATTCCTCGCGCACGTCCTCGATGTAGATCTCCTTGATCCCAAGCATCTCGGCCTTCTTGCGTGCCGGCTCAAGCTCCTCGCCCTGACCGAGGTCGGCGGTAAATGTCACCACTTCCGCGCCCAGTTCCGTCTGCAGCCACTTGAGGATGATGGAGGTGTCGAGTCCGCCGGAATAGGCGAGAACGACCTTCTTCACTTGCTTGTGCGATGCCATTTTAGGGATCCGTTTCCGAGTGGCGGAAAACCCGCCGTTGCCTTGCGTCGGCGGCACTTTTAGCGAGATTGCAGGAAGGCGCAAGTGCTCAATCGCCGGACCTGACGTTTGACAGTCGCGGAAATCGCCTCCTAGATAACGGCCGTAACCAGACAGGGAGAACACAATGGCACATCCGGTTCTGAAAAGCGGAAACGTGGCGGTCGTTACCGGTGCGGCATCGGGTATCGGCCAGGCAGCATCGCGCGCTTTTGCCCGGCTGGGGATGAAGGTTATTCTGGCCGATATTTCGGAGGACCGTCTCGAGGAGGCACGAGCCGCCGTCGTGGCTGAGGCGGGCAGCGAGAAGGACGTTTTTGCCGTCACCACGGATGTCGCGAGCCTCGCCTCCCTAGAAGGACTGCGGGACACAGTCCATGCCCGCTTCGGCAAGGTGCACGTCCTGATGAACAATGCGGGGATACAGCCTGGCAGCCAGATCTTCGGCGCGCAGGAAAACTGGGACCGGGTCCTCGGCGTCAACCTCATGGGTGTGATTCATGGCAGCCGTGCATTTGGCCCATCCATGCTGGCCCATGGCGAGCCGGCACTGATCATCAATACGGGGTCGAAACAGGGCATCACCACGCCGCCTGGCGACCCGGCCTACAATATCGCGAAAGCGGGAGTGAAGGCATTCACCGAAGCGCTCGAACACGAGCTGCGGAATACGGCCGGCAGCGCCGTTTCTGCCCATCTTCTCATTCCAGGCTTCGTGTTCACGCCCCTCACCGCCAACGGTCGCACCGAAAAGCCGGCGGGAGCCTGGACGCCGGAGGAAACGGTGGATTTCATGCTCAAGAGCCTCGAACGCGGCGATTTCTACATCCTTTGCCCCGACAACGAGGTGACGCGTGCCCTCGATGAAAAACGCATCGCCTGGGCTGCCGGCGATATCATCGAGAACAGGCCGCCGCTTTCGCGCTGGCACAAGGACTATGGAGAGGCCTTCGCAGCCTACCTCAAACGGTGAACCCGGACTTTACAACACTCCGCAAATATGGAACGCACAGGACTGGCCAAACGGCCGGATGACACCGGAGAGCGAACGCCATGGAATTCATTCCATCAACCTCCACCCTTCTTGCCTTCACGGCGGCCTGCATCCTGCTGGCGGCGACCCCCGGCCCGGACATGACCCTGTCGATCAGCCGCGCCTTGCGCGACGGCAAGCTCGCCGGTCTTGCCGTGATCGCAGGCACCAATGTGGGGTTGGTGGTGCATACGTGCCTGGTGGCATTCGGAGTTTCCGCGCTGATCGTGGCTTCGCCCCTTGCCTTTACCATCCTGAAGACGGGTGGCGCGGGCTATCTGGCATGGCTCGCCTTCCAGGCCATCCGCAAGGGCTCGGATTTCGTCGTGGCGGATCTGTCCGCCCCTCGCGAAAATCTAGCCGCTGCCGCACTCAACGGCTTCTGGGTGAACCTTCTAAACCCGAAGATCATCATCTTCTTCATGACCTTCCTGCCGCAGTTCGTCGATGCGGGTGACCCGCATGTGACCGGCAAGCTGCTGTTTCTCGGGCTGATGTTCATCGTCGTGTCGCTGCCGATCGTGATCGGCATCGTGCTGATCGCGGACAAGCTCTCGGCATGGCTGCTCGCGAACAAGAAGGTCCTGCGCGGAATCGACTACAGCTTCGCGGGCGTTTTCTCCATCTTCGCCGTAAAGATCCTGATGACCCAGTCCAGATGAGGCCGTTCTCCGGGCCGCCTTATTCGTCGTCCTCGCCATGGCCGGCGATCATCATGGCCTCGAATGCCATGCGCTCGGTCTTCTTCATCCGTTCCGACTCCGATTTCAGCTGACCGCAAGCAGCCAGGATATCACGACCCCGCGGCGTGCGGATCGGCGATGCATAGCCGGCATTGTTGATGAAATCGGCAAACTTCTCGATCTGCTCCCAGTCCGAACACTGGTAGTTGGTGCCGGGCCAGGGATTGAACGGGATCAGGTTGATCTTTGCCGGTATGCCCTTCAGCAGCTGAACAAGGCCCTTGGCATCCTCCAGACTGTCATTGATGTCCTTCAGCATCACATATTCGAAAGTGATGCGCCGGGCATTGGAGAGGCCGGGATAGGCACGGCAGGCCTCGATGAGGTCCTTGAGAGGATACTTCTTGTTGATGGGAACAAGGATGTCGCGAAGCTCGTCGCGCACCGCATGGAGGGAGATCGCGAGCATGACGCCGATCTCCTCGCCCGTGCGATAGATCTCCGGCACGACACCGGATGTCGAGAGCGTAATGCGGCGCTTGGAGAGCGAGAGACCGTCTCCATCGGAGGCAACCAGCAGGGCTTTCTTCACCGCCTCGAAATTGTAAAGCGGCTCTCCCATGCCCATCATCACGATATTCGTGATCTTGCGGCCTTCGGCCGGCACCATGGCCCCCACAGGCGTATCGCGATCCGGGAAATCACCAAGGTGGTCACGGGCGAGCAGAAGCTGCGAGAGGATTTCCTCTGCCGTCAGGTTGCGAACCAGCTTCTGCGTACCGGTATGGCAGAAGGAGCATGTCAGCGTGCAGCCGACCTGGCTCGAAATGCACAGCGTGCCACGCCCTTCTTCCGGAATGTAGACCGTCTCGACCTCAACCGGGCGCCCTGCCCCGCGCGGCGGGTAACGCAGCAGCCATTTCCGCGTTCCGTCATTGGAGATCTGCTCTTCCACGATCTCAGGACGGGCGATCGAGAAGTTCTCTTTCAGCATCGCCCGCATGTCCTTCGCCACATTGGTCATATGGTCGAAATCGGAGATGCCGCGGACATAGAGCCAATGCCAGATCTGGCTGACGCGCATCTTTACCTGGCGCTCGGGTATGCCTCGCTCGCGAAGGGCTTCCGCCATCTCCTCACGGGTCATGCCTATTAGGGTCGGCAGAGGGCTGTATGCTGCGCGGCCGGCAATGGTGGCGGGCGAAAACGCCCCGGTCTGGATTTCGGTAACGGACATGACTTTCCATGAGATGCTGCGGGCTTTGCCCCAGGAGCAGTTCCGGACGCAAGAGCGTGCAAGGGAACGCGGAACGAAAGGGCTATGCCGATGTTGGTGGCCCTTTAGCACCAAAATCGCGCTCCGTCATCCCTTTCGGCATGAGGGGAGACGCAAATACGAAAAAAGGCCGGTTTCCCGGCCTCTCATCTCACCCGATCCGTGCTCGGATCACTTGCAGCCTTCGATCTGCTTCAGCGCAGCGGAGATTCCCTGCAGCGAATAGGCATAACTGGTCGGCGTGCCCTTGCGCGACTGAGCGGTCACCGTCATCGCCTTGCCCGTCTTCATGGCCATCACCAGCGCGGGCTCTTCTGCGGCGTTCTCGACCCAGGCGGCCTTGTCCTTGGTGAACATCACGAATGTCTTGTTGTCGATCTGCACATTGACCTTCGAGCCATCCTTGAGGGTATATCCCATCATCGCCTGCGGTTCATAGGAGATGTTCTGACCGGGGCGCTGCGACACGATGAAGAACACCTCTCCGTGATCAACATTCGCAGGCTCCTTGGCCGTCGGAACGGACAGGACGTAGCACACGGTGCCGCCATTCGACTTGTAGGAATAGGCACCCCAAGCCTTGAACTGCTGGATGCGGGTCGGGGCCTGGGCGAAGGCAACGCCCGCACTGGCGACAATGAGGGTGAAAGCAGTTGCGAGACTTTTTACAGACATGTTTTCCTGCCGGTTACTGGGCCAACCTCGCCGTTCAAGGCGCGGAAAGTGCCAAAGCTGATAGCCGATTCCATTTATTTTGACTTAATTCACCTTAACAAAACGTGAAATCTGGCAGCACACCAAGCAAAACGTCCCGAAGCGGGCCATTTTCCTGCTGATCTCCGTTCGCCTCGTGAAGAGTGGAAGTCGGAATTCTTCTTGATCGAATGATTGGGGCAAGAGTTTGGCCCCCGCGTCAGGCCTTGGGCTGCCCCTCGGAACCGGACAGGGCCTTGTCGGCAGCAACATAGTGATCTTCTCGCATGTGGCCACGCACCATCGCGATTGCCGTCGAGAGCACGGCCAGGTCATCGGTGAAGCCGATCAGCGTGAATACATCGGGCAGCGCATCCAGAGGCATGATGAAATAGGCCAGAGCCGCCAGAAGGATCCCCTTCACGCGGCGGGGCGTGGCCGGGTCGATGGCGCAATAGAAGGCCGCAACGGCATCGCGCGCAAAAGGAATATGGCGGGCGGATTTTCGAAGAACCGTCCAGAATTTTTCCCGCACGGTTTTTTCCCGGCGATTGATCGTCTCGTCATCACCGGGAAGCAGGATTTCGCCGTACTTGACCTCGTCCATGGGCATTGCACCTCCAGAGATAGCAACGCAAATATGGGATCCGCGGCTGCGGATTGCAAATCCCTGTTGAAGTCTCCGCCGTCAGATGCCTCGCTTGGCCGCAGCCCGGTTCATCATCACGGCCATATGCACATCGTGATCCGTGATTCCTCCGGTCGCGTGGGTCGTCAGCACCACGTCCACGGTGCCGTAGACATTCGACCACTCGGGATGATGATTGATCTTCTCGGCAAGGAGGGCGCTTTCGGTCATGAAGCCGAAAGCGTCGGTGAAGTTGCGAAACCGGAAACACCTGCGGATCGCGCGCTCGTTTTCCGTAAGGCTCCAGCCTGGCAGGCTTTCCAGCGCAGCCTGAACGGCTGGCGTGTCCAGAACGGTATATTCGGGGGAGCGGGAACGCGCGATGACCATGGCATTCCGGCTCAGGGATGAAGCACGTGTTCGGCAGAAGCGTAGCGACCGGTTTCCCGAAGGCTGAAGACCTCCTCGGTGACATAGGGCCCTCCTCCAACCGATTCTCGCGAGGAAAGCAGCACAAACCGGGAGACGGTGAAGGGAGCAGTCGAAAAGTTGCTGCGACCTTCGAGGTAGTGGACCACATCGTCGACGCGGCTCGCCTTCAGGCGGGCCAGGGTCACGTGGGGGGAAAACTTGCGAGGATCGGGCGGCAGGCCTATCCGCTGGCAGAGACGCTCGATTTCCGCCTGGAGCGCCGTCATCTCCGGATGCGGAGAGACACCTGCCCAGACAGCATGCGGCTTGCGGGAGCCGAATGATCCGGCACCCAGGAGGCTGATCTGAAACTCGGGGCGATCAATGCGATCCAGGCGATCCACGATCTCGTCAGCCGTGCGCCCGTCGACATCGCCGATGAAGCGCAGGGTGATGTGGTAGTTCTCCACATCTATCCATCGAGCTCCGGGCAAACCGCCGCGCAGAAGGGAGAGACTGAGCGCCACCTGGCGCGGGATTTCGAGGGCAGTGAACAGTCTCGGCATAACGAGCTCTCCCCGAATCTTCAGCAGATGCATGCAGCGAATCATGCATGTGCCGAGAGTGCAACCCCTACTTTGCGCGGGGCTTTATAGTCTTAACAAAGGCTTCAACGGCAGGCAGGGTTTTTTCCACAAGACGATCGACGCCCTTAGCATTCGGATGCATGCCATCACTGAGCTTGAGGCTGCTTTCCGTAATCACGCCATCCAGAAAGAACGGATAGAGGGGAACGTCATACTCCCGCGCAAGTTCCGGGTAGATGGCGTTGAAGGCCTCGCCGTATTCGGCACCCATGTTCGGCGGGGCCAGCATCCCGAAGAGCATCACCGGTTTGCCCCGCTCCTTGAGCCGGGAGAGGATTGCTTTCAGGTTTGCGCGCGCCTCGGCGGGGGAAACACCACGCAGGGCGTCGTTCGCGCCCAGCTCCACGAGCACGGCATCTGCATCGTCCGGGATGGTCCAGTCGAGGCGGGCCAGTCCATCGGCGGTCGTATCGCCCGATACGGCGCCGTTCTCCACAACCGCATCGATTCCCCTGGCCTTGAGGGCGGCCTGGAGTTTTGCCGGATAGGCATCGTCCGCCGGCAGTTCATAGCCTGCCATCAGGCTGTCGCCGAGCGCGACGATCTTCAGCGGCGCTGCCTGCGCGGAAGCGAAGCCAGCCAGTAACGGCAACGTCATCAGACAAAAACGAAGAACCGCTTTAAACCGCATCGCGTGCACCCTACCTAGGCTGGGGCGCATGCTCGCGCCCGTGTCATCCATCACCTATATAGGGCCTCACCGCGTGAACGAAACAATCATCGAGCTGAGAAATGCAGACTTGACCCTTGGACATGATGCAGCGCGTGTGCACGTCCTCAAATCTGTTGATTTTTCTGCCGGGCGCGGCGAAGCCGTGGGCATTGTCGGGCCCTCGGGCTCCGGGAAATCGACGCTTCTGATGGTCCTGGCAGGGCTGGAGCGGCTCGATAGCGGTACCCTGCGCATCGATGGCGCATCCCTCCACGAGATGACCGAGGATGAACTGGCTGCCTTTCGCGGGCGCCGCATCGGCATCGTGTTTCAGTCATTCCACCTCATTCCCAACATGACTGCGCTGGAAAACGTGGCCGTACCGCTTGAACTTGCCGGGCGCCCGAAACCCTTCGAAAGGGCGAAGCAGGAACTCGCCTCGGTGGGGCTTGGCGAGCGCCTCCACCACTATCCAGGCCAGCTTTCGGGGGGCGAACAACAGCGGGTTGCCATCGCTCGCGCCCTTGCCCCGGATCCTGCCCTCCTGATCGCAGACGAGCCGACCGGCAACCTCGACGGCGAGACGGGCCGCATGATTGCCGATCTCCTCTTCGCCAAGCAACGCGAGCGGCAGATGACTCTGCTCCTCGTCACGCATGATCCTTCTCTTGCCGCGCGTTGCGCAACGCAGGTGCACATGCAGTCCGGAAAGATCGGCATTCCGCATCGCGAACGGGAGCAGGCATGAACCTCCGCAACGGCTTTCTCTCCCTCGCCTTTCGCTTCGCGCTTCGGGAGATGCGAGGCGGCCTCCGGGGCTTCGTCATCTTCATTGCATGCATCGCGCTCGGAACGGGAGCCATAGCGGCGATCAACTCGGTTTCCGCAACCGTCCGCCAGACCATGGAGAGCGAGGGCCGCCAACTGCTGGCGGGCGACATCCGCTTCGAACTGACGAACCGGCAGGGGAAATCGGAAGAGCTTGCCTACCTCGAGAAGCTTGGCCCGGTCTCGCGCAGCACCACCATGCGCTCAATGGTCCGGCGCAGCGACGGCAATGACCAGGCGCTGGCGGAGATAAAGGCGGTCGATGGCCGTTATCCCTTATACGGAACGGTTTCCATCGAACCGGGAATGGCGCTTGATCGTGCCCTCGCCGCCGATGCCTCCGGCCTTTTCGGTGCCGTCGCCCAGCGCTCGCTGCTGGACAGGTTGGGGCTCTCTGTCGGTGACAGCGTTCTTCTGGGCAACGCCACAATCCGAATTTCCGGTGTTCTGACAAACGAACCGGATGCGGTTTCGGAGGGTTTCGGCTTTGCGCCCCGTCTCCTGCTTGCGGAAGATGCACTCAAGGCTTCCGGTCTCGTTCAGCTCGGCAGCCTTGCCAAGGAGGCATACCGGATCCGGTTGCCCGACAACGCAGACCCTGTCGAAGTGGGCAAGAAGGCCAACGCAGCCTTTCCGGATGCGGGATGGGCCATTCGCAACAGCAGCAATGCAGCACCCTCGCTTGCAGAAAACATCGACCGTTTCACCCAGTTCCTGACGCTGGTCGGCCTGACCGCCCTGATTGTCGGCGGGGTGGGTATCGGCAACGCAGTGCGTGCCTATCTCGACTCGAAGCGTTCCACCATCGCCACCTTCAAATGTCTGGGAGCGCCGGGAAATCTCATTTCGGCAATCTATTTCATTCAGGTCATGTTGATGGCCCTCGTGGGAATTCTCATCGGCCTGACGATCGGAATCCTCGCCCCGCTTGCCGCAATGCCTTACCTGGCGACTATTCTGCCTGTTGATCCCGGCTTTCGGCTGTTTCCCGATGCGCTCGCGCTGGCGACCGGCTTCGGGCTGCTGATCACCGCGACCTTTTCCATATTGCCGATCGGCTTGTCGCGGCGTGTATCGGCGGTCACCCTCTTCAGAGATGGCGAGACCGCATCGGGCAGGCGGCCTTCGCTTCGGGAGGTCCTGCTGCTCGCCCTGGCGCTCCTTGCTCTTGCCGGGCTTGCAATCGCAACGGCAGCAGACCAGCGCATTGCAATCAACGCACTGGTGGCGATTGCTGCGGGCTTTGTCGCACTCCGGCTCGTCGGTAAAGCCGTTGCCGTCCTTGCGCGGCAAATGCCGCACCCCAAATCGCCTGCACTCCGGCTCGCGATCGGCAATATCCATCGGCCGGGAGCACTGACGGGTCCGGTGGTCCTGTCGCTCGGGCTGGGGCTTGCCCTCCTTGTGGGCCTCTCGCTGATCGACGTGAACCTGCGCACGCAGCTAACCGGCAGACTTGCCGCGCAGGCTCCCAATTTCTTCTTTCTCGACATTCAATCCCGCGATCGAGAGGCTTTTTCCCGGCTGATCTCCTCAAGGGTTCCGCAGGGCAAGATTCAGTCGGTCCCGATGCAGCGAGGCCGCATCGTGGCGCTCAACGGGATCGATGTCTCCAAGGTGACGGTTGCTCCTGAAGCCAAATGGGTCCTGAACGGTGACCGAGGCATAACCTACTCGCAAACCATCCCCTCCAATTCACGCCTTGCCGAAGGCGAGTGGTGGCCCGAAAATTACGCCGGGAAGCCGCTGGTATCGTTCTCGCGAGAAGAGGCAAGGCAGCTTGGACTGAAACTGGGCGACACAGTTACCGTCAATGTGCTCGGCCGGCGCCTGACTGCGACCATCGCCAGCCTTCGAACGGTCGAATGGGACTCCATGTCGATAAACTTCGTCATGGTTTTTTCGCCCAACACCTTCAAGGGCGCTCCACACGCATGGCTGGCAACGGTGACCGAGCCCGGAATGACGGCCGAGCAGGAGCGGGCGGTGATGAGGGCTGCGGCAACGCAGTATCCCGCCGTCACATCGGTACGGGTCAAGGATGCGCTGGACACGGTTGCAGAGCTGACCGGGCAGCTGGCAAACGCCATTCGCGCTGCAGCAGCGATAGCGCTCATCACCTCTGTACTGGTGCTCGCTGGCGCGTTGGCCGCAGGAAACCGTGCCCGCCTTCACGACGCCGTGGTGCTGAAAACTCTCGGCGCAACGCGCTGGATGCTCATCAGGACCTACACGGCCGAATATGGCATACTTGGCCTTGCCACGGCGCTCTTCGCGGCGGGTGCCGGTGGCGTATCCGCATGGTACGTGATTGCGCGCATCATGAAGCTGCCTTTCGCATTCGACGCTCAAACGCTCTTCACCACACTGGCTCTCGGTCTGGTGATCACCATCGGAATCGGATTGCTCGGCACCTGGCGAATTCTCGGACAGAAGGCAGCGCCGCATCTGCGGGAGCTGTAGGGCGCACCTTCGCCCTTGCCAGCGAAACCACTTGTAAGTGTCGGGGCTCCACCTCATATTGGGGACAGGTTTGCTATGGCTCCGACAGCGACCGCTTTGCCGATGAAGGGTGCCGGAGCTTTTGAAGAGGATAAAATGGCTGATCTTCGCGACTACCAGAACCGCGCGGCCCAGGCACAGACCGGTGCCGTGATCGATGAAGGCCTTCGCAGCTACATGCTGAAGGTATACAACCTCATGGCGATGGGCCTCGCCATTACCGGCATAGCCGCCTACGCGACTTTCGCCGCAGCCTTCGGTGAGACGGGGCTCACGGCCTTTGGTCAGGCGATCTATCTGAGCCCGCTTCGCTGGGTGGTGATGCTGGCGCCGCTGGCGATGGTGTTTTTCATGAGCTTCCGCATTCATTCGATGAGCGTGAGTGCCGCCCAGACCACGTTCTGGATCTACGCCGCCTTGATGGGGCTCTCGCTCTCGTCCATCTTCGTGATCTACACCGGGCAGAGCATCGTCCAGACATTCTTCGTCACCGCTGCCTCCTTCGGCGCTCTGTCGCTGTACGGGTACACGACGCGTCGCGATCTTTCGGCCATGGGATCCTTCTTGGTGATGGGTCTCTTCGGTTTGCTGATTGCCTCGCTGGTGAACATCTTCCTGCAGTCGAGCGCCATGAACTTTGCCATCTCGGTGGTGGGCGTTCTGGTTTTTGCCGGCCTCACCGCATGGGACACGCAGAAGATCAAGGAATCCTACTACGAAGCCGATGGTGCTGACATGGCGGGCCGCAAGGCAATCATGGGCGCACTGCAGCTTTACCTCGACTTCATCAACCTGTTCCTTTTCCTGCTTCGCTTCCTCGGCAACAGCCGCAACTAAGGCGATTGCATGAGCTTCACACGAGAAAGGCGGCCCGAGAGGCCGCCTTTTTTTACATGATAGCCTTTGTTTCCCCGCTCAAGGATCGACCAGTTTCAGCACCTTGTCGAACACCTTCAGAACCTGCCGCAGGTCGTGGCCGCGCTTCAGTATCATCCCGTGCGTGTTGACGACGCTGTAGGCTCCCTGCTTTGCCGCCAGTTTGGGGTTTTTCTCGATGCGATAAAGCGGCATCTCCCCGGAGCGCTTAAAGACGGAGAAGACCGCTCGATCCTTCAGGTGGTCGATCGCATAGTCCTTCCACTCGCCCTCACCCACCATTCGACCATAAATCCAGAGGATCATGTCCAGTTCGCGCCGATGAAAGGTTACGGGGAGAGGGTCGCGGCTCTGACGATATTCACGCAGATCCACGACAACAGGGCCAGCCTCGCTGTCGGCTCCGCGCCTTTCGGAACTGAAGTCTTCCGTCATACCGTTCGATCCGCATCAAAGCACGACATTTCCGTAACAGTTTGCCTCAGGCACGACAAAAAGCAAGCAGCGAATGGAGATGGCAGCATTTCGCAAAATGCCCCAATCATGCCGAAAGCTCGCCGTATTGGTTTGACATAGAAAGGAAAGCCGGTTGCGCGTATCTGGACCGGCCCGGTCCGGCCCCACCCTTCCCAGCCCAGTCGTGGCCGGACCGGCTTTAAAAGCCGTTGGAGAGCAGCGTCGTCTCAGGCTCCGGGAATGGGAACCAGAGCAGCGCCGCGGATGGCACCAAGTGCCCCGTCATGACGTTTCGTCTGAACCAGGATAACCGCCCGTTCCCGACCCTTCTTGCCGAGCACGTCCATGGGAAGCTGCAGATCAAGCGCCTTGCCTTCCCACATTCCGATCGTCTCTATGGACGTGACGACGTTATGGTAGGCTATGGTCTTGCCGGCATTTTCGCCCTTCTCGATCCGCACCATCTGTTCGGGTGTGAAATAAGCCACCACGACATGAGCGTCTCCGGTTCCGGCCCCGACATTGATCCGGATGCAATCATCATCAAGCGCCGCATGAACCGGTATGTCGAGAGTCTCTCCCTTGTCCGCCAGCGCAGCAATTTGTGCCTCTATTCCGCGCAGGTCGCCACCGTTCAGATGCGCGCGCCCGTTCAGCACCGCCTGCGGCGTATAAACGTTGGATCGCCCCAGCCCGGCGGCGTAGTCGTATTGCCGCCGCGTGTTCTCGGGCGTGCTCAGGGTGTCATCCCACCCCAGATAATTCCAGTAGTCGACATGGTAGGACAGGGCGATGACTTCTGGATCGCGGGCGATCTTCTCGAATGCGGCATCGGCCTTCGGACAGGAGGAGCAGCCTTGGGATGTGAACAGTTCCACGACACCCTTCGGCAGCTGCCGCTCCGCACCCGACACGGCGGATGCGAGTTGCAAAGCCAGGCTCAGGACTGTTACCAGGA
Source organism: Gellertiella hungarica (assembly GCF_014197145.1). Lineage (GTDB taxonomy): Bacteria > Pseudomonadota > Alphaproteobacteria > Rhizobiales > Rhizobiaceae > Gellertiella > Gellertiella hungarica. Next base: position 186,310 of record NZ_JACIEZ010000004.1, read on the forward strand.
TGCTTTTCTTCATATCCCTTTTCCGCGGCACCGGTCGTGACCGGGCGCATGATTGACATTCTGCTGGAAAACGGAAGACAGGTCCGCCCCAAGGTACATACAGTCTCGGACCCCGAGCGTGAAGTCACTTTCGGGTGAGGCTCTTGCACAAAGGGGCCGGAGCGCTGCTCCGACCCCCTCGTTTCTTCTTTCCCTGAAACCCGTGTCAGGCAGCGAGATCGCGCAGAACCGTCTGGAGAATGCCGCCATTGTTGACGTAGGTGACTTCGTCCAGGGTGTCGATGCGGCAGAGGATCGGAACCTCCTTCACCGTACCGTCGCCATAGGTGATCTTGGCGATCTTCTTCTCGCGCGGCTTGATGTTCTCCAGACCTTCGATGGTCACGAGTTCATCGCCCTTGAGATTGAGGCTCTGCCAGGTCGTGCCTTCCTCGAAGCAGAAGGGGATGACGCCCATGCCGACGAGGTTGGACCGGTGGATGCGCTCGAAGGACTGCGAGATCACGGCGCGGACGCCGAGCAGGTTGGTGCCCTTCGCCGCCCAGTCGCGCGAGGAGCCGTTGCCATATTCCACACCGGCGAAGATGACGAGCGGAACGCCCTCAGCCTTGTACTTCATGGCCGCATCGTAGATCGACATCTCTTCCTTCGACGGATAGTGGATGGTGTAGCCACCTTCCTTGCCGTTCGGGCCGAGCATGTGGTTGCGGATGCGGATATTGGCGAAGGTGCCGCGCATCATCACTTCATGGTTGCCGCGGCGCGTGCCGTACTGGTTGAAGTCGGCAACGCCAACACCATGGCCGAGCAGATAGGCACCTGCCGGCGACTGTGCCTTGATCGAACCGGCCGGGGAGATGTGGTCGGTGGTGATCTTGTCGCCGAAGAGGCCGAGCACCCGTGCACCCTTGATGTCGGTGACGCCGGCGCCGGTCTTGCCCATGCCGACGAAGTAGGGCGGGTTCTGGACGTAGGTCGAGCTGTCTTCCCAGGCATAGGTCTGGCCAGCGGGCACATTCACCGCCTGCCAGTTCGCATCACCCTTGAAGACGTCGGCATACTTGGTCTCGTAGAGCTCACGGGTCACATACTTCATGATGAACTCCTGGATCTCGTGCGAGGTGGGCCAGATGTCCTTCAGATAGACCGGGTTGCCATTCTGGTCTTCACCGATCGGCTCCCGGGTCAGGTCCTTCTGCACCGTGCCGGCCAGTGCATAGGCAACCACGAGCGGCGGCGAGGCCAGATAGTTCGCCTGCACATCAGGCGACACACGGCCTTCGAAGTTGCGGTTACCGGAGAGAACGCCGGCTGCAATCAGGCCCTTGTCGTTGATGGTCTTGGAAACCGGCGCCGGCAGCGGGCCGGAATTGCCGATGCAGGTCGTGCAGCCGAAGCCCACCAGGTTGAAGCCCAGCGCATCCAGATCCTTCTGCAGGCCGGACTTCTCCAGATACTCGCCGACCACCTGGGATCCCGGTGCCAGCGAGGTCTTGACCCAGGGCTTGGACTTCAGGCCCTTCGCCACCGCATTGCGGGCGAGAAGGCCGGCAGCGATGAGAACCGAGGGGTTGGAGGTGTTGGTGCAGGAGGTGATGGCGGCAATGGTGACGTCGCCATGGCCGAGATCGAAATCCGTGCCTTCGACCGGGTAACGGTTGGAAAGCTGGCCGGGCTTCTTGTAGTCGTTTTCGAGCGCGGTGGCGAAACCGGCTGCGATGTTCTCGAGCGCGACGCGGCCTTCCGGGCGCTTCGGGCCGGCCATGGCCGGAACGACATCGCCGAGGTCGAGTTCGAGGGTGTCGGTGAAGACGAGGTCGGAACCGTCACCTTCACGCCACATGCCCTGCGCCTTCGAATAGGCTTCGACGAGCGCGATGCGATCCTTCTTGCGGCCGGACATGGTGAGATAGTTGATCGTTTCGCCATCGACGGGGAAGAAGCCGCAGGTCGCGCCATATTCCGGACCCATGTTGCCGATGGTCGCACGGTCGGCGAGCGACATGTGATCGAGGCCGGGGCCGAAGAATTCGACGAACTTGGAGACGACGCCCTTCTTGCGGAGCATCTGCACGACCATCAGTACCAGGTCGGTCGCCGTGACGCCTTCCTTGAGCTTGCCGGTGAGGCGGAAGCCGATGACTTCAGGCAGCAGCATGGAAACCGGCTGGCCGAGCATGGCAGCCTCTGCCTCGATGCCGCCCACACCCCAGCCCAGAACGCCGAGGCCATTGATCATGGTCGTGTGGCTGTCGGTGCCGACGCAGGTGTCCGGATAGGCGACGGTGACCCCGTCCTCTTCCTTGGTCCAGACCGTCTGGCCGAGATATTCGAGGTTGACCTGGTGACAGATCCCGGTGCCCGGGGGAACCACACGGAAGTTCTTGAAGGCCTGCTGGCCCCACTTCAGGAAGCGGTAGCGCTCGCCATTGCGCTGGTATTCGAGTTCCACGTTGCGGGCGAAGGCCTGCGGCGTGCCGAACTCGTCGACGATGACCGAGTGGTCGATGACGAGATCGACGGGCACGAGCGGGTTGATCTTCTCCGGATCGCCGCCCAGCGACACCATGGCATCGCGCATGGCGGCGAGGTCGACGACGGCGGGCACGCCGGTGAAGTCCTGCATCAGCACGCGAGCCGGACGATAGGCGATTTCAGCTTCTGCCTTGCCCTTGTCGTTGAGCCAGGCGGCGACGCTCTCGATGTCGGCCTTGGTGACGGAGCGGCCGTCTTCGTTGCGCAGGAGGTTCTCCAGGAGAACCTTCATCGAATAGGGAAGCTTGGATACGCCGGCAAGACCGTTCGCCTCAGCCTTGGGCAGGCTGTAATAGACGTATTCCTTGCCATCCACGGTGAGCGTCGAACGGCAATTGAAGCTGTCGAGTGATTTGGACACGAGTGACCCCGTTTCGTCTGATAGCCAACACAGTCGTGCGAACGCCCATGCACTTTATGCACATCAGGATGCGGGTGCGACCATTTCCGCTGTCCGCACGTGAGGGAAAACCCCAAGTTCGGCGGAAGGATGAGAATCACGCCGGCCGCTGGCGTGGTTGCGTGCCTTATAAATAGTTTCGTACATAGGTGCCAGATGAACGAAGGTCCAATCTGGACATTTTTAAAATTTCCGGTTTCCGAAAGGTGGATGCACCCCATGCGGCTCCTTGCCGAAAATCTCTCCGTCCGACGCGGTGACGATCTGCTTTTCTCGAATGTTTCCTTCGCATTGACCGGTGGGGAAGCACTCGTGGTGACCGGACGGAACGGTTCCGGAAAGTCGACTCTTCTGCGCACCGTTGCCGGCCTGATCAGGCCCGAGAGCGGAAACGTCACCATCTCGGGCGACGGCATCGAATCAGGGCGCCGCGCTGGCGAGGCGTGCCATTATCTCGGGCACCGAAACGCGATGAAGCAGGAATTGACAGTTCGCGAGAATCTCTCTTTCTGGCAGGTCTGGCTTGGCAACTTCAAGGGTGGGGCCGGCATGGATCTGGAGGAGGCCGCGGAGGCCGTGGGGCTTTCTGGCATTACCCACCTGCCGTTTGGCTACCTCTCGGCTGGCCAGCAGCGGCGTTTCGCCATGGCCAAGCTCCTTGTCGCCCATCGGCCCGTCTGGATTCTCGATGAGCCCACTGCGGCACTGGACGTGGCTGCCGACCGCCTCTTCGCAACGCTTGTCACGAGGCATCTGGAGCGGGGCGGAATGGTCATCGCCGCGACCCATCAGCCGCTCGGCCTTTCGGACACCCGGACGCTGGAGATGAAGGGCTTTGCCTACGAAGAGGATTTCACGGCATGATGGCGCTCTTCATCCGGGACATGAAGCTTGCCGTGCGTGCCGGAGGCGGTGCGCTGATCGGCGTATTGTTCTTTACCACCGTCGTGGCAGTGGTTCCTTTCGGGGTGGGTCCCGATCTCAATCTCCTTTCCCGGATCGGTCCGGCCATTGTCTGGATCGGAGCGCTGCTCGCATCGCTCCTCGGCCTGGACCGTCTGTTTCAGGCGGAGCGGGATGATGGCTCCCTCGACCTGATGCTCATGCAGGAGACTCCTCTTGTCCTGACAGTGCTGGTAAAGTGCCTGGCCCATTGGACGGCCACAGGGCTTCCGCTGGTCCTTGCCTCACCGCTTCTCGGCCTGTTCATGAACATGAACGAGGTGGCGATCGGCGCTGTCATGCTCACGCTGCTTGTCGGATCGCCGGCCATAACCTTCATAGGTGCCGCCGGTGCTGCGGTTGCGGTCACCCTGCCGCGCGGCGGCCTGCTCGTGTCCATCCTCATTCTTCCGCTCACCGTTCCGGTGCTGATCTTCGGCGTCAGCGCCTCCTATGCGGCAGTGGAAGACCCGGCGCCATTCCTACCGCCCTTCGCGTTCCTTGCCGCAATTACGCTGTTCTTTGCGGTTATCGGCCCGCTGGGCGCGGCTCTTGCTCTCCGGGGCAGTTCGGATTGATCTTGATCAATTGCAGCGACATCGCGTTCGGGATAAGGAAAGGCCATGAGCGAACCCATTCCGGCCATCAAGAAATTCAGCGACCTTGCCAATCCGACGATCTTTCTCGGCTTGACGGCCCGGATCGTGCCGTTCCTTGCCGTCGCGACAGCCCTCATGTTCGCGTTCGGGCTCTATCTGGCCTTCACCACGGAAGGTGATTACCAGCAGGGCGAAACCGTCCGCATCATGTATGTTCACGTGCCCGCCGCCTGGCTTTCGATGATGTGCTACTCGATCATGGCCGCTTCGGCACTGGGAACGCTGGTCTGGCGACATCCTCTGGCGGATGTGTCTGCAAAGGCCGCAGCTCCGCTCGGGGCCGGTTTTACGTTCCTCGCGCTTGTGACCGGCTCGCTCTGGGGCAAGCCCATGTGGGGCACCTGGTGGGAATGGGACGCGCGGCTGACCTCCGTCTTCGTCCTCTTCCTGATGTATCTCGGGCTCATGGCCCTGACGCGGGCCCTCGACGATCCCGCCAAGTCGGCCCGGGTCGCGGCTGTTCTCATTCTCATCGGTTTCGTGAACATCCCGATCATCAAGTTTTCGGTTGAATGGTGGAATACGCTGCATCAGCCTGCTAGCGTCATGCGCATGGACGGTTCCGCAATAGACGGCGAGTTCCTGCGGCCGCTTCTCGTCATGGCGGGCGCCTTCACGCTGCTGTTCTTTACTCTGCACTTCCTTGCCATCCGCAACGAGATCTGGCGCCGCCGCGTTTCGGCGCAGCGCCGTCTTGCCGCCCGCATGGCGAACCGGGAAAGCTGATCCATGACCCACGCCTTCTATGTCGCCCTGTCCTACGCCGCCTCGGGCATCGTCGTGGCCGTGCTCGTCGGCTGGACTCTCCTGGACGGGCGCGCCCAGCAGCGCGCCCTGAAGGAACTGGAAGCAGCTGGGATCCGCCGTCGTTCGGCTGCCCGTGACCAGGCGGAGAAGAAGGCATGACGAGCGGCACCCCCGATCCTGCCGCGCAGCAGCGCAGAGGGCGCGTTTTCCTTGCCCTTCTGCCACTGCTCGTCTTCGGCATCATCGCCGGAGGGGCAGCAAAGATGCTCTATGATCAGGACGTGAACGGGAAGGACATTTCTGAAATTCCCTCGGCCCTGATCGGGACCAAGGCACCCAGCCTGAACCTTCCGCCCCTGGAGGGATCGGGCAAGCCCGCCTTGACCGACGCTGCGGTGCGGGGGAAGCTCACGGTGGTAAACGTCTTTGCCTCATGGTGCATTCCATGCCGGCAAGAACATCCCATCCTCCTGGAGCTGGCAAAGGACGAGCGCCTGAACCTGGTGGGCATCAACTACAAGGACAAGACGGAGGGCGCCCTCGGCTTCCTGAAGGAGCTGGGGACGCCTTATGCTGCCATCGGCATAGATCCCCGAGGCGCTGCAGCCATCGACTGGGGCGTCTATGGCATTCCCGAAACCTACCTTGTCGGTCCCGACGGGACGATCCTCTACAAGCGCGTCGGCCCCTTCGACGAAAAGAGCCTTGCGGAAGGTTTCTACCCCGCGGTCGAGGCAGCCGTCAGGAAGTACGGCCTGAAACCCGGCTCACAGAGCTGACTGCCACATCCTGATCGCCTCTACCGGATGGATCAGCATGATGACATTGAGCGTCAGATTGTCCCGGATGAGATAAAGGGTCAGCAACTCTGCAAAGAGCGCCAGCGCGATCGTCAGCCTGACGGGCAGGCGCGAGGCAAGCCAGAAACCGGCAGTCATCATCAGCGTGTCCATCACCGAATTCAGGATGCTGTCGCCATAGTAGTGATAGGAGATGGTGGCTGCACGATAGCGATCGATGATCAGCGGTGTGTTCTCGAGAATTTCCCAGAAGCTCTCGAGTGCCAATGCGGCGGCAAGCCAGATCGTTTTCGGGAAACGGCTCAGCAGGAGAAAGCTGAGCCCGTAGAATATGAACCCATGTTCCACGTGGCTGGGGCTGTACCAGTCTGCGATGTGCTGCGAATTGCCTTCCGAATGCACAGAAGCTTCGAAGAGCTTGATGTCGCCGCAGGTACAGATCCATACACGGCCCATCCAGCGTTCCAGTGCTGCCTGAACCGTCAGCACGAAAAGAGGAAGGACGATGTAGACCCAGCGGATCGCGCGATCCCGGGCTGCGGGGAGCAAGGTGCTCATGCGTCTTCCTTGCCCTCCAGGCTATGCCTCAGGATGAGAGGCATCTGGGAGAGCGTGAAGAGAACCGTGATCGGCATGGTGCCCCATACCTTAAACGCAACCCAGGTGTCGTCACTGAAGTTGCGCCAGACGATTTCATTGAGCGCGGCAAGAAAGAGGAAGAAAACTCCCCAGCGGAAGGTGAGTTTCTTCCAGCCTGCGTCATCCAGCTGAAAAGCCGAATTGAACACATGGCCGAGCAGCGACTTGCCGAAGAGCAGCCCGCCGAGCAAGGCAACGCCAAAAAGCGTGTTGATGATCGTGCCCTTCATCTTGAAGAAGACTTCGTTCTGCAGATAGAGCCCGAGCGCGCCGAAGACGATGACGATGGCGCCCGAGACCAGCGGCATCAGCGGCAGGTGCCGGTAGACCATCTTCGAAACGGTGAGCGAGATCAGGGTTGCCACCATGAAGGCGGCAGAGGCGACGAAAAGCGGTCCTCCCAGCTGGCCAAGCGCCGGAAAATGCTCGATCAGCCACGCACCCCTGAGGTTGGTGAAGAAGAAGACGAGCAGCGGCCCGAGCTCCAGCAGCAGCTTTGTTCCAGGCGCTTCCTTGGGCGGCGCACTGGCGGAAACGGGATCAGTGCCGTTCGGAGTTTTGTCTTGGTGCATCATCATTCCTGCCAGCGCCGCGCCCTCGTGGCGCGACGCCTAGATGGCACAGATCGGCCCTCTCTCACAAGGCCGGCCTTTCGGGCTCAGTAGCCTTCATAGGTTACAAAAGCCATCATGCCCGAAACCATGTGATAGAGATGATGGCAATGGAAGGCCCACTTGCCGGGATTGCCGGCATCGAAGGCAATGGTCGCCGACTGCATCGGCGGCAGAAGCAGCGTATCGCGGACAGCGCCGGAGAAGCGCTGTCCGTTTATCGCAACCACCTGGAAATGATGGCCATGAAGATGCATCGGATGCGCCATCATCGACCGGTTGACGAGCGTCACCTCGATCCTGTCGCCCTTCGCCGCGACCAGCCTGTCAGCGCCCTCAAGTCCCCAGCGATAGGTCATCATGTTGCCCACAAGGCCGACTTCATAGCTCCGGGCGGGCTCTTTGCCTGCAAGCGGCTCGGCCGCGAGAAGACCGGCTTCGAAGGAGAGATCGAGCACCGGACCTCTGACGCTTTCGTCCTGAACCGGCAGGCGTGTTATGGCAGCGCCTGGTGTGGCGAGGATGAGCCCGGTCCTGTGACCTGTGCCTTCCCGGAGGGCCAGGATCGGAAAGCTTCCGCCCGCCGGGGGAATGGCGAGACGGATATCGGCGCGCTGCGCCATGGTGAGCGGCACCTGCCGCACCGTGCGCGGCTGCACAGGCTGTCCGTCGACCGCGATCAGCTGTCCCTCTAGGGTTCCGAGATCGATCGTAAAGGCCGTGGACGTTGCCGCATTGATGATGCGAAGCCGAACCTGACCACCCTTTTCCACGCCGATGATCTCCGGATCGTCAAGGGTGCGGTCATTGGCCAGATAGGCGTCATACTCGATGTCGTTCAGGTCCATCGGCATGGCCATCTGCTCTTCCATCGACTGCATGGCGGACATGTCGCCATGGTTCATGGAGGAATGATCCATTGTGCCATGGTCCATCGCGCCGTGATCCATGCCGCCCTGCGCCATGGTTCCATGACCCGTGGATCCGTGCCCCATGCCGCTGGAAAGCTTGGCAAGCAACTCCTCGGGCGGCGTGAAGCTGAAGTCGTGGAGGAAGAGCACCACCTCCTGCTCATCCCTTTTCCGGTCTTCGGCAGACCGGATGATGAGGGGGGCAGCCAGCAGGTTCTGCTCCTGCAGCGTATGGGCATGCATCCAGTTCGTCCCGGCAGAGGCGAGCGCGAAATCGTAGAGTCGGCTTTCGCCGCTCTTGAGCATGGGCTTCGGCACATCCGGCACGCCGTCCTGATCCCAGGGAGGTGTAAGCCCATGCCAGTGAATGAGTGTTTCCTCGGAGAGACTGTTCGTGAGCTCTACCCGGAAGCCCTGCTCGCGGTCGAGCACCAGCCCCGGTCGGCCATCGGGGCCGATAAGGCCGAAAACGGTTGCGGCCTTGCCATTGACCTCGATGGTGCGGGTGGTCGCCTTGAGCGTTGCGGGTGCAGCATCTGCCGCCAGCAGAGGCCGGACCGGCCACAGGGAGGCAAGCGAGCCGGCAAGACCGGCCTTGAGTAAGGTTCTGCGTTTCATCGAATAATTCCTTGCGTAACGGGTCGATCCGCCGGTGGGCGGGTTCAGGTCGCAAAGAACGGGTATCGGGGAGGTCCAAGCACAGGCGGTTCGTTCCGGCCATCAAGCCGCGCCGTCTGCATCGGCAGTGCGTGAACGGTACCGGACACGAAAAGCCCGGGCGAGACAGGAAGAATGGCCATGGTGTGAGCACAACTCAGCATCCTGCACCCTCCGATCCCGGCGCAGCAATCCGGCATCAGGGCCCCATAATGCCCTGCGGGAAGCGAGGACGAGACCGTGTCCTGACTACCGTGATGCAACGGCGCGAAGACGCCGACGGTCTCGAGCCCGTGGCTCTGGCAAGGCTCTTCCGGTGCAGCAAAGGCAACAGATGCCCCGCCCCAGACAAGGGTCGCCAGAAACAGGAAGACGGTCAGAAGCCTGCTTTTCACGGAAGGATGTCCTTTTCGTCCCTCAATCCTGACGGAGACACCGCCTGTTGTCCATGCGGCGAAAGGGCGTCAACGTCACGATTGCGCGATTCCTGCGATGGCGCGCGCGAAATCATCCGCCTCGAAGGGTTCCAGATCGTCGATCCCCTCGCCGACGCCGATGAAATAGACCGGCAGTTTGTGCTTCGCCGCAATGGACACGAGGATGCCGCCGCGCGCCGTGCCATCGAGCTTCGTCATGATGAGGCCGCTCACCCCGGCCACGTTGCGGAAGATCTCCACCTGGTTCATGGCGTTCTGCCCGGTTGTGGCATCGAGTGTCTGGAGCACCGTGTGAGGCGCATCGGGATCGAGCTTGCCCAGCACGCGGACGATCTTTTCAAGCTCGGCCATCAGCTCTGTCTTGTTCTGCAGCCGGCCTGCCGTGTCGATGATCAGCACGTCGCTCTTCTTCGCCTTGGCCTGCTGGAAGGCATCGAAGGCAAGGCCTGCCGCGTCCGCACCCAGCTTGGTGCCGATGAAATCGGAACCCGTGCGCTCCGCCCAGATCTTCAGCTGCTCGATGGCGGCCGCGCGGAACGTATCGCCTGCGGCCAGCGTCACCTTGAGGCCGGCGCCGGAAAGCTTGGCCGCGAGCTTGCCGATGGTGGTCGTCTTGCCGGTGCCATTGACGCCGACGACGAGGATCACGTGCGGCTTGTGGGAAAGATCGAGCTTCAGCGGCTTGGCGACGGGTGCCAGCACCTTGCCGATTTCCGCCGCCATGATGCGCGTGACGTCCTCGCCCGAGACATCCTTGCCATAGCGTTCGGAAGAGAGCGCGCCGGTGATGCGCATCGCCGTTTCCACGCCGAGATCGGACTGGATGAGAAGCTCTTCCAGCTCCTCCAGCGTTTCTTCGTCGAGCTTCCGCTTGGTGAAGAGGGCTGCGATCTGTCCGGTCAGTTGCTGCGACGTGCGGGAAAGCCCTTCCCGCAGGCGCTGGAACCAGGAAAGCCTGGATTGCGGTGCCACAGGCTCGGCGGCCTTTTGCTCGACCTCTTCAAGCGCGAACCCCTTCGGCAGATGAGGCTGGGCAGGGGAGGCCTCCTCCGCAGTGGACGCCTCCAGGATTTCTGCAATTTCTTCCTGCGCTTCGGCCCGGATCTCCGACTCGATCACCTCTTCTGGCGGCTCGTCTTCAAGAGATGCGGCATTTTCCTCAATTGCGGCTTCAGGTGCACTGGCTGTCTCTGCCTCCTCCGCCAGCGCTTCGAGATTGACGCCCTCCCCGGCGGCGGCAACCGGGAGCTCCTCTGCCGCTGCGGTGGCCGGCTCGTCCTTGCCGAAGGTGAAGATCTTCTTGATGAAACCAAGCGCCATGGAAACTGCCTGTCAGCCGCATCAAGCGGCAATGGGATCGATGATGAGATGGCGGCCATTATGGCCGGTAACGCGAACGTCAAGCAAGCGGCGCGGCTCGAGGCCCGGTGCCGCGGCCAGCGTGAAATTCTCCGCATGCGCCATGCCGTTCCGCTCGACGAGGATCGATTGCCGGGTTCCTACCATGCCGTCGAGATGGCCGATGGCAAGCGTGTCGCCCACAGCTCTGAGCCGGGCGGCGCGCTCCTTGATCAGAGCGCGGTCGAGCTGCGGCATGCGGGAGGCGGGTGTTCCCGGCCGCGGGCTGTAAGGAAAGACATGTAGCTGGGCGATGCCGCAGGCTTCCGCATGCCGGACGGCATTGTCGAACATGTCTTCAGTCTCCGTGGGAAAACCCGCGATCATGTCCGCGCCAAAGGCGATGCCGGGCCGGAGACGCCGCGCCTGCTCGCAGAAGGAAAGCGCATCGGCCGCGGAATGCCGACGCTTCATCCGCTTCAGGATCATGTCGTCGCCATGCTGCAGCGACAGATGCAGATGCGGCATGAAGCGCGGTTCGTCGGCAAGGAGATCGAGAAGATCCCTGTCCACCTCGATACTGTCGATGGAGGAAAGCCGCAGTCTTTCGATTTCCGGCACCTGTTTCAGCAAGGTCTTTGCCAGAAGGCCGAGCGAGGGCCTCCCCGGAAGATCCGCACCATAGCTGGTCGCATCGACGCCGGTCAGCACCACTTCGCGATAGCCTGCCTCCACGAGGCGGCGTGCCTGGTCGACAACCGCACCCATCGGCACCGAGCGGGAATTGCCTCTGCCGAAGGGAATGATGCAGAAGGTGCAGCGGTGATCGCAGCCGTTCTGCACCTGGAGGAAGGCCCGCACATGGCCGTCGATGTGATCGACCAGCTGCGGGGCCGTTTCCGTCACGCTCATGATGTCGTTGACGCGGAGCTTTTCCTCTGCCGAAACGCCGAAATCGGGGAGCGCACCGTAGCTTTCCGCGCGGAGCTTCTCCTCGTTTCCGAGTACCAGGTCCACTTCCGGCATGGCGGCAAAACCCTGCGCTTCCGTCTGGGCTGCACAGCCGGTCACGATGATCCGGGTGGCGGGATTTTCCCGACGGGCCCTGCGGATCGCCTGGCGTGCCTGCCGGACGGCCTCGCCGGTCACCGCGCAGGTATTCACGAGGATCGCGTCGCCGAGACCCGCCTTTTCGGCCTCCCGCCGCATCACTTCCGATTCATAGGTGTTCAGGCGGCAGCCGAAGATTATGACTTCGATGCCGCTCACGAGGCAAGCGTCTCCGGATCGCGCTCGAACGCGCCCGTTGCCGGATCGAGCCGACCGGACCATTCCCATTCGGCCGGACCGGTCATGATCACGTGATCGTCGCTTTCCCTCCATTCGATCACGAGCGGCGTCTTGACCGGGCTCGTCGCCACATTGACGGTCACCTTGCGGCCGGTCTTGCCGAGCCGGGCGGCGTTCACCGCTGCCGCACAGGCTGCCGATCCGCAGGCAAGCGTTTCACCGGCCCCCCGCTCCCAGGTGCGTGTGGTGATCTCGTGATCGGAATCCACCCGCGCCAGCGTGATGTTGGCCTTTTCCGGGAAGATCGGATGGTTTTCGAGGAGCGGCCCGAAACGCGGAAGATCATAGGACATCGGATCGTCCTTGACCCAGAAGGTCGCATGCGGATTGCCCATGGAAGCCGCTGCCGGCGAATGGAGGACCGGATTGTCGATCGGGCCGATCTGGAGCTCGATACGGCTCGTATCATGGAATTCCTCGGCGAGCGGAATCCTGTCCCAGGCAAAGACCGGCTTGCCCATGTCTACCGAGATCATGCCATCCTCTTGCTCCCGCGCCTGGAGAATGCCGCCGCGGGTATGGAAGGTGAAGCTTTTGCGGCCGGTTTCTGCGGCCAGCGCCTGCACCACACAGCGCGTACCGTTGCCGCAGGCCTGCGCCATGGTGCCATCGCAATTGATGATGTCGATCCAGGCATCCGTTCCTTCTGCCTTCGGATCGTGGATTGCCATGATCTGGTCGAAGCCGGTGGCCGGATCGGCCGCAAGGGCAATGGCCGCCTCCGGTGTCACGCGGTCGGCGCGGCCGCGCATGTCCACGACCAGGATCTTGTTTCCCAGTCCGTTCATGCGCGCGAAAGGAACCCTGTTCTCCATCGTCTCGACCCTGTGCATGGTGAAGCCCCGTTGCGGCCTCTATGACGGAATTTCCCCAAGAATACCAGTCTTGCCACTCAATCGATAGGCGGAACGTCAAATGTCTCGCCTGGCAGAAGCGCACGAAAACGCTCCCTTTCGACACCCGCCTCGTCCAGCGCCTTCATGAGGTCCGCCACGGGTTGGTCGATGGGTTCGTTGGTCAGTTGCACGGTGCCGAAATGATGCCCGACCGCATAGGCCGCATGGCAGAGTTTCATCCCCTCCACCGCCTCTTCCGGGTTCTGGTGCTGCCCGCGCATGAACCAGCGTGGTTCGTAAGCGCCGATCGGCAGGATCGCCAGCCGGAAATCGCCGTATTTCCGCTGGGCGTCCCGGTAATTGATCCCCCGGTGGAAGCCGGTATCGCCGATGTGATAGATGCGGCCGGCCGGCGTCTCGAGCACGAATGCGGCCCAGAGCGCCATGCGCCGGTCGCCGGTGCCACGCGCGGACCAGTGGTGGCAGGGTTCGGCATGGAGCGTCAGCGCCTCGCTGAATTCCAGCCGGTCGCCCCAGTCCATCACGTCTACATCGGCGTCGGGGATGGCCTTGCGGATGATGCGGTCATTGCCGAGCGGCGTGACGAAACGCGGCTTGTCGCGGCGCTGCAGGCGCTTGAGCGTTGCAATATCCAAGTGGTCGTAGTGGTTGTGGGTGACGATCACCAGATGGATGGGCGGCAGGGCCTCGAAGGGGATGCCGGGTGCCATGACCCGCTTAGGCCCGGCGAAGGAAACCGGGCTCATGCGGTTCGACCAGACGGGATCGGTCAGGATATTGAGGCCTGCCACCTGGATCATCAGGCTGGCATGACCGATCATGGTCACCCTCAACCGACTGCCGTTCACCCTTTCCAGAGGCCGTGGATTGCGGAAGGGGCTCTCGCGCCACTTGGGCCAGCGGGCACGCCTGTCGCTGCCGAACTGCCAGCGCATCAGGTCGCGGAAGGTCCCGGGCTCGACACCGTCGGGGTTGAAGAAACGCACCCCGTCGAAGTGATCGGTGACGGGACCCGTATAATAGGGATTGCGGGCGGAGATGCGTTTCGCCATGGATGGTCCTTGTGCTCAAGCCATTAGCGATGAAGTGAGGCAGGCCATCGCGCATTTCAAGAAGCGCGCCGCGCCGCATTTTCGAGAAAAGCACCGGAAATCGGCACTTTTCCCGGCTGTCGCTTGACTTTTCCCGTTCCATCGTGTCTTAAGCCTCCCATTCAGCGAAGAGCAAATGCCTCCGAGCCGCCGACCGGGACCCTTCAAGGTGTAAACAGATCCCGGAGGTCAACATCCGACAGCGCGTTGCGCCCTCGGGTGTTATTCGGCTTTGCGCCTTGTTTTTGGCTGGAGGAATGCCAACGTTTCCGGTCATCCAGAAACGGCAAAGGAAGAAGTGATGTTTGAGAACCTCCAGGACCGTCTTGGTTCCATCCTGAATGGACTGACAGGCCGTGGCGCCCTTTCGGAAGCCGATGTTTCCGCCGCGCTGCGGGAGGTTCGCCGTGCGCTTCTGGAAGCGGACGTGGCGCTCGAAGTGGTCCGCTCCTTTACCGACCGGGTTCGCGAGAAGGCCGTCGGCGCAGAAATCCTGAAGAGCATCAAGCCCGGCCAGATGGTCGTGAAGATCGTTCACGATGAGCTGATCGAGATGCTCGGCTCCGAAGGTGTCGGCATCGATCTCAACGCCCCTGCCCCCGTCGTCATCATGATGGTCGGCCTCCAGGGCTCCGGCAAGACGACCACCACGGCCAAGATCGCCAACCGCCTGGTTACCCGGGAGCGCAAGAAGGTCCTGATGGCCTCGCTCGACACCCGCCGTCCGGCCGCGCAGGAACAGCTGCGCCAGCTCGGCGTGCAGGTCAGCATCGACACGCTTCCGGTCATCGCCGGTCAGTCGCCGGAGGACATCGCCAGCCGCGCCGTTCAGGCCGCGAAGCTTGGCGGTCATGATGTTGTGATCCTCGACACCGCGGGTCGTACTCACATCGACGAACCGCTCATGCAGGAGATGGCCGAGATCAAGCGGCGCGCCAAGCCGCATGAGATCCTGCTCGTGGCCGACAGCCTCACCGGTCAGGACGCGGTCAATCTCGCTCGCTCCTTCGACGAACGCGTCGGCATCACCGGCCTCGTGCTTACCCGCATGGACGGCGACGGCCGCGGGGGTGCCGCCCTTTCCATGCGTGCCGTCACCGGCAAGCCGGTCAAGCTCATCGGCACCGGCGAGCGGATGGGCGAACTCGATGAATTCCATCCCCGCCGCATCGCGGATCGCATTCTGGGCATGGGCGATATCGTGTCGCTCGTCGAGAAGGCGGCCGAGAACATCGATGCCGAGAAGGCGGCCGCCATGGCCGCCAAGATGGCCAAGGGCAAATTCGACCTGAACGACCTCGCCGACCAGCTGAAGCAGATGCAGAAGATGGGCGGCATGGGCGGCATCATGGGTCTGATGCCGGGCATGTCCGGCATGAAGGACAAGATGGCTGCGGCCGGGCTGGACGACAGCCTGTTCAAGCGCCAGCTCGCCATCATTTCCTCGATGACGAAGGCAGAGCGCGCCAATCCCGATCTTCTGAAGCATTCGCGCAAGAAGCGCATTGCCGCCGGTTCGGGCACCGATGCCGCCGACATCAACAAGCTTTTGAAGATGCACCGCCAGATGGCCGACATGATGAAGCTCATGGGCAAGAACAAGGGCGGCATGATGAAGCAGATGATGGGTGGCCTGGCCAACAAGATGGGTCTCGGCGGCCTGATGGGCGGCGGCATGCCCGATCTCGCCAACATGGATCCGAAGCAGCTCGAGGCGCTGGCCAAGCAGGCGGAAGCCTCCGGTCTCATGAAGCCGGGTGCGATGCCGGGCCTGCCGGGCGGCCTGCCTGGGCTTGGCGCCCCCAAGCTTCCCGGCCTGGGCGGCGGGTTGCCGGGCCTGCCTGGCCTGCCGAAGAAAAAGTAAAGGGGGAGAGCCATGCCGACAGAAGACGTCAAGAAGCAGCTCGCGGGCTATCGCCAGTCCATCGACAACATTGATGCGGCGCTGGTGCACATGCTTGCGGAGCGCTTCCGCTGCACCCAGGCCGTCGGCGTGCTGAAGGCCACCCACGATCTTCCCCCGGCGGATCCCGCCCGCGAGGAATACCAGATTGCCCGCCTCCGCCGGCTTGCCAACGAGGCCAACCTGGACCCCGACTTTGCCGAGAAATTCCTGAACTTCATCATCAGGGAAGTCATCCGGCATCATGAAGCCATTGCTGCCAATTACAGCAGCCAGACCCAACAACCCGCTTGAACCCAGGCGGTCAGAAAAGCACTTGAAGGAGTAATGCCATGTCCCTGAAAATCCGTCTCGCCCGTGGTGGTTCGAAGAAGCGCCCCTACTACCACATCGTCGTTGCAGACGCCCGTTCGCCGCGCGATGGCCGCTTCCTCGAAAAGCTCGGCTCCTGGAACCCGATGCTCGGCAAGGACGACGAAAAGCGCGTTGAGCTGAATGCCGAGCGCGTGCAGCACTGGATCGCCAACGGCGCTCAGCCGACCGACCGCGTCCTGCGCTTCCTCGACCAGGCTGGTCTTGCCAAGCGTGCCGCCCGCTCCAACCCGGAAAAGGCAAAGCCGGGCAAGAAGGCTCTGGAACGCGCCGCCGAGAAGAAGCAGAAGGCAGAAGATGCCGCTGCCGCCGCTGCAGAATAATCTGCATCGCTGGTAAGAGAGACGGGCGGCATGTTATCATGCCGCCCTTTCTGTTTGTTGCTGCCGGAATGGAAGACATTGATGGCAAAGCTTGAAAACCCCGTACTGATCGCCACCGTGGGTGCAGCCCAGGGATTGCGCGGCGAAGTGAGGGTAAAATCCTATACGGACGATCCCCTGGCCCTTGGCGACTATGGCAACCTGCATGCCACCGATGGGCGGATCTTCGAGATCCTCGACATGCGCGAGGCGAAGAACATGGTTATCGTTCGCTTCCGCGGAATCAATGACCGTACA
Source organism: Gellertiella hungarica (assembly GCF_014197145.1). Lineage (GTDB taxonomy): Bacteria > Pseudomonadota > Alphaproteobacteria > Rhizobiales > Rhizobiaceae > Gellertiella > Gellertiella hungarica. Next base: position 203,179 of record NZ_JACIEZ010000004.1, read on the forward strand.
GCGGCCGAAAGCCTGAACGGCCTCGATCTTTACATCGATCGGGCCAACCTGCCCGATGAGGAGCTCGAGGAAGACGAGTTCTACTTCGCCGATCTGGAGGGGCTGGAAGCGGTCGACGCCGAGGGGCGGTCCTGGGGACATGTAAGCGGCATCTATGATTTTGGCGCAGGCGACCTTCTGGAGCTGAAGGGGCAGGGCCGTCGACCGGCACTCATTCCCTTCTCCGAGGCCGCTGTTCTGGAAATCGATCTGGATGCGGGAAAAATGCTCGTCGATCCCGTCGCAGCCGGCCTGACGGAAGGCCCCTCCGACGGGCTTCCGCCGTCGATTTCCGGCGGGGAACCCCGCAAGTGAGCGATGCGGCGGCTTTCCGGGCGAGCATTCTCACCCTCTATCCCGACATGTTTCCCGGTCATCTCGGCCATTCTCTTGCAGGAAAAGCGCTCGAACGCGGGGACTGGTCGCTGGAAACGGTGCAGATCCGCGAATTTGCCACCGATCGCCATCGCACCGTGGACGACACGCCGGCCGGCGGCGGTGCCGGAATGGTGCTGAAGCCGGACATTCTCGCCAAGGCCATCGACAGTCTGGGACCAGAAGATCCGCGACCACGCATTCTCATGAGCCCGCGAGGACGCCCTCTGACCCAGAAACGCGTTCGCGAACTCGCCTGCGGCCCGGGCGTCGTCATCATCTGTGGCCGCTTCGAAGGCGTCGACCAGAGGATCATCGAGGCCCGGGACCTCGAGGAAGTCTCCATTGGCGACTATATCCTTTCGGGCGGCGAACCTGCCGCGCTGATCGTGCTCGATGCGATCGTCCGCATTCTTCCCGGCGTGATGGGCAACGAGCAATCAGGCCTGCACGAGAGCTTCGAAGGCGGTCTTCTGGAGCATCCCCACTACACCCGGCCGCAGGTCTTCGAGGGCCGCGAAATTCCGGCCGTCCTGACTTCGGGAAACCACGCGGCCATCGCCCGATGGCGCCATGAGGAGGCGGTAAAACTGACCCGGGCGCGCCGTCCCGAACTCCTGGCGGCGGCGGAACCGGCAGAGAAGGACAAAAAGCCCCGCTGACGGGGTGACAAGCCCCCTCTTTTGGTGTAGAGGCTCGCGCGGAAATGGGGTTTGCCCCGTCTGCCACCAAACAAAGAATGGCGTACCCGCTCCTGCCCTTCAAGGGCATGGTCCCAAGGCCTTGATGCCAAAGATCAACGTGAGCGCTCTGGCTGTTTCAGAAGAAATCGAAAGGTTAGACCGATGAACATCATTCAGCAGCTGGAAGCCGAACAGGCTGCCAAGATCGCCGAAAAGCGCACCCTTCCCGAATTCTCTCCGGGCGACACCGTTCGCGTCAACGTGCGCGTGACGGAAGGCAACCGTACCCGCGTTCAGGCTTACGAAGGCGTTTGCATCGCCCGTTCCGGCGGCGGCCTCAACGAGAGCTTCACCGTTCGCAAGATCTCCTACGGCGAAGGCGTCGAGCGCGTATTCCCGGTTTACTCCCCGCTGGTCGAAGGCGTTGAAGTCGTTCGCCGTGGTAAGGTCCGTCGCGCAAAGCTCTACTACCTGCGCGACCTGCGCGGCAAGGCAGCCCGCATCTCCGAAAACACCGGCACCCGCGCCCGCAAGCTCAATGATGCAGAGCGCGCCGCCGTTGCCGAGGAAAAGGCTCGCATCGAAGCCGAGAAGGTTGCAGCCGCTCAGGCACTCGCCGCTGAAAAGGCAGCAGCGGAAGCCGCTGGCGAATAAGACTGGAAATATTTTCCATGAACAGGGCGGCCCTCGGGCCGCCTTTTTTGTTTTTGCCGCTAAACGCGGCTGACCGCTCTTGCCAGCCCGAAGCGAACTGTGACACTTTCTGACCAAACAGTAAAAAACGGGAGAAATCAGACATGTTGTCCAGACGTACCGTCCTCGCCGCAATGGCTGTCGCCGCGCTGGCACCCCTCGCTGCAACGGCCGCCGATCTGCCGGACCTGAAGGGCCGGACAGTCACCGTCGTTACCGAGAACGCCTATCCGCCCCTGCAGTTCATCGATCCCAAGTCCGGCCAGCAGATCGGCTGGGAATATGACGCCATGAACGAGATCGCGAAGCGGCTGAACTTCAAGGTGGAGTATCAGAACACCAGCTGGGATGCGATGATCCAGGCGGTCTCGGATAACCAGTACAATATCGGCATGACGGGCATCACCATCAAGGAAGAGCGGAAGGAGAAGGTCGACTTCTCGGACCCCTATATGTGCTCCGAGCAGTTCATGCTCGTCCGTGGGGACGAAAGCCGCTTTACCGATGCAAAGAGCTTTGCCGCGTTCAAGGACGGCCTCGTCGGCGCACAGCCGGGTACCACGCCGTTCTACACCGCCGTTTACGAGATCCTCGACGGCAACGAACAGAACCCTCGCATCAAGCTTTTCGAGACTTTCGGCGCGACCGTCCAGGCTCTCAAGGCCGGTGACGTGGATACGGTCCTCACCGATGGCACCGCCGGCAAGGGCTATGTGGACGCCTCCAATGGGGGGCTGAAGCTGATCGGTGGCCCGCTCGGAACGGAAGATTTCGGTTTCATCTTCCCCAAGGGATCCGACCTTGTTGCCCCGGTGAACGCGGCCATTGCCGCTCTCAAGGCCGATGGCACGCTGGATGCCCTCAACAAGAAGTGGTTCCTCGATTACAAGATGGGCCAGTGAACGGCGCCATGCATCATCCAGACGCTGGCTTCGGCTCATGAGCTTCCAGACCCTCCCAGGAAGCTCTGATCAGGGCGAACGGCCGTGGTGGCTCTTCGCCCTGATTGCAATCGGCTTGGTCCTGACGGCGGTCATCGCCCTCAACGACCTCTATGCCCAAGTGTTCTCGACCGTCATCACCGGCGTTGGCGTAACCATCTTCGTCACCATCGCCGGCTATTGCATAGCCATTGCGGTGGGCCTTGGCATTGCCCTGCTCGGCCTGTCGCGGAGTGTTGCCCTGAGGCAGGCGGCGCGTTTTTATGTGGAGGTCATCCGGGGCATCCCGGTTCTGGTGCTTCTCTTCTACATCGCTTTCGTCGGTGCCCCGGCCTTTGTAGCGGCCTATAACTGGATTCTCTCCCCGATGATCGAGGCAGGCTATGCGCGGGCGCTGATGGTGCGGGAAGTCTCGCTCATGTGGCGGGCGATCTTTGCTCTTGGCATAGGCTACTCCCCGTTCATCGCGGAAATCTTCCGCGCGGGCATCCAGTCCGTGGACAAAGGGCAGATCGAAGCCGCAAAAGCCCTTGGCCTGAACGGACGCCAACGCTTCCGGCTGGTGGTGTTTCCTCAGGCGATCCGCGTGATCTTTCCGCCGCTCTCCAACGACTTCGTTGCCATGACCAAGGACAGCTCGCTGGTATCGGTGCTGGGGGTGGCAGATATAACGCAGATGGGCAAGGTTTACGCGTCGGGCTCCTTCCGTTTCTTCGAGACCTATTCCATCATAGCCTGCATTTACCTCCTGTTGACGGTGGGGCTGTCGCTCATGCTGCGAGGTTTCGAGAAGCGCATGCGCCGGAGATACCAGGAATGAGCGGAAGGATGAGCGAAGGGCTCGAGAAGGTCTATGCAGCCAGGGCAACGGACGAACTCGCGGAAGCCTATTCCGCCTGGGCAGACGATTACGACCGCGAGACACTTTCCCTCGGGTATTGCCTGCCCTTCGTCATCACCGCCTTCATTGCCCGCTACGTTCCAAGAAAAGACAGTCTTCTGCTGGATGCCGGCTGCGGTACGGGCCTGACCGGCCCCTATCTGGCCGCGCTTGGTTACAGCCGTCTCGCGGGGCTCGACATGGCTCCGGACATGCTCGCCATTGCCCGCAACCGCGGATGCTATGCCGACCTGACAGTGGGCGTGCTGGGGAACCCGCTTCCCTTTGCCGACGAGCAGTTTACCGCCGTCTTCTCGACGGGCGTCTTCACCGAAGGTCATGCGCCGGCTTCAAGCATTTCAGAGCTGGCCCGGATCGTTCGGGCGGGTGGGCATCTCATCTTCACCGTCCGGGACAGCATATTGGAGAAGAACGGCTTCGGCCGCGAAATCGAGACCCTTGTCGGCTCGCGGGACTGGACCTCGGTCGAGGAAAGCCCACTCTTCCGCGCCTTCGCGATTGCCGAGCCCGATGTGCTGGTAAAGGCTTTCGTATTTCAGCGCAGCATGGCCTGACACCTGAAATTTCATTGCCGAAAAGCCCAATTCTTGCTATGAGGCCCTCATGGAAACGACGCCTCACGCGACCCGCTATCGGCTTGCCGCCATCATCCTGCAGGACCACAAGCGCCTGCCGGCACGCTTCTTCGCGTTCAGCGCTGGCGCGATCAACGGCCGCGCGCGCTGACCGGTGCTGCCTGCGGAGCGGTGCTCCGCCCTCGCTTTCCCCAAATACCTCAAGAAACGGATGACATCCCATGAGCGCACCGAGCACTCTCTATGACAAGATCTGGGCCGACCACGTGGTCGACCAGCAGGAAGACGGCACCTGCCTGCTCTACATCGACCGCCACCTGGTTCACGAAGTGACGAGCCCGCAGGCTTTCGAAGGTCTGCGCATGGCCGGCCGCAAGGTGCGCGCTCCGCAGAAGACGCTCGCCGTTGTCGACCACAATGTTCCGACCTCACCTGACCGCCATACCGGCATCAAGAACGAGGAAAGCCGCATCCAGGTTGAGGCGCTGGCCAACAATGCCGCCGAGTTCGGCGTGGAGTATTATTCCGAGAAGGACAAGCGCCAGGGCATCGTTCACATCGTCGGGCCGGAGCAGGGCTTCACGCTGCCGGGCATGACCATCGTGTGCGGTGACAGCCACACGTCGACGCACGGGGCCTTCGGCGCACTTGCGCATGGCATCGGCACCTCGGAAGTCGAGCACGTGCTCGCCACGCAGACCCTGATCCAGAAGAAGGCGAAGAACATGCTGGTGCGTGTCGATGGCCAGCTTCCGGAAGGCGTCACGGCAAAGGACATCATTCTCGCCATCATCGGCGAAATCGGCACTGCCGGCGGCACCGGCCACGTGATCGAATTTGCGGGCGAAGCCATCCGCTCGCTGTCGATGGAAGGTCGTATGACGGTCTGCAACATGACCATCGAAGGCGGCGCCCGCGCAGGTCTGATCGCCCCTGACGAGAAGACCTTCGAATACATCAAGGACAAGCCCCGCGCGCCGAAGGGTGAGGCATGGGATCAAGCCGTTGCCTACTGGAAGACCCTGAAGACCGACGAAGGCGCGCATTTCGACCGCGTTGTCGTTCTCGACGCTGCCAACCTGCCGCCCATCGTATCCTGGGGCTCTTCTCCGGAGGACGTCGTCTCGGTCACCGGCACCGTTCCGAACCCCGACGATATCCAGGACGAAACCAAGCGCGCCTCCAAGTGGCGGGCTCTCGACTACATGGGCCTCAAGCCGGGCACCAAGATTACGGATATCGCGATCGACCGCGTCTTCATCGGCTCGTGCACCAACGGCCGCATCGAAGACCTCCGCGCAGCCGCCAAGGTTGTCGAAGGCAGGAAGGTCGCCCCGACCGTTTCCGCCATGATCGTTCCGGGCTCCGGCCTCGTGAAGGAACAGGCAGAAGCTGAAGGCCTCGACAAGATCTTCAAGGAAGCCGGCTTCGACTGGCGCGAACCGGGCTGTTCCATGTGCCTGGCGATGAACGACGACCGCCTCAAGCCCGGTGAACGTTGCGCTTCGACCTCGAACCGCAATTTCGAAGGCCGCCAGGGCTACAAGGGCCGTACCCATCTCGTGTCGCCGGCCATGGCAGCAGCAGCAGCCATTGCAGGTCATTTCGTCGACATCCGCGACTGGAAGTGATCCGGCAGCAAGCCGCCATCCCAGAAAGGCCGGGTAACCCCGGCCTTTTTCATTTCATGACCCTGAGCCTCGTGCCACGCTTGAGGTGCGGCAGGAGGCGCACCATGTCGCGCCTTGCGATTGCCACGCAGCCCGCCGTCGGTTGATAGCCGGGACGGATGAGGTGGAAGAATATCGCCGATCCCCTGCCTTGCCTGCGCGAGGTGATGTTCCAGTCAAGAACAAGGGAGATATCATAGAGCTCGTCCTCACGCTGCATCACCTCATGGCTGCAGCCGAAAGGGGCCTTGACCGGCCTGTTGTAGCAGGCATGACCCGGCGCATCGCACCACAGGTCCCTGCTGCCTGTCGAGGCCAGCGGAAGCCGGCTCCGGGGTACATGCCCCCGATCCCGCCGCACATAACCGCCGAGCAGCCGCATCGTTGCAAGGGGTGTTCCTCCGTCGCCTTCCCGTTTGACGGCAACGATACCGGACCGGCCGATGGCGGCAGGGAAGATGAGCGCCCCCACCTGCAGCACGGCGCGGTGTTTGCCCCCGGGCACGCGCCGCACCACCAGCGGCACATCTCCGGTTTTTCCTGCCTTTTGCCGAACACGCCGCAATTTCTTCTCCCCCGTGACTTAAAAGAGGACAACACGCCCCCTATCTCCTCGCCAGTCTTGCCAAAAGGTCATTTTAGCGTAGGACTTTCAAGAGGCATACGGAGACTTTGCATATGGCGCCCCGCACGATCCTGCTCGTGGATGATGATGACGATCTGCGCGAGACCCTGATGGAACAGTTGGCGCTTCATGAGGAATTTCAGGTCGCGCAGCAGGCGACTGCCCAGGGTGGCATCGAAGCGGTCAAGAGCCAGACGACGGACCTTGTGATCATGGATGTGGGCCTGCCGGACATGGACGGGCGCGAGGCCGTGCGCCAGCTTCGCAAGGATGGCTTCAAGGCTCCGATCATCATGCTGACCGGACACGATACGGATGCCGACACGATTCTCGGCCTGGAAGCCGGCGCCAATGATTACGTGGCCAAGCCGTTTCGGTTTGCGGTCCTCCTCGCGCGGATTCGCACCCAGCTGCGTCAGCACGAGCAGAGTGAGGATGCCACCTTCACGGTAGGGCCTTACCTGTTCAAGCCCAGCCAGAAACTGCTTACGACGGAGAATGGCCAGAAAATCCGGCTGACGGAGAAGGAAGCGGCGATCATTCGTTACCTCTACAGGGCGGGGCAGAAAGTCGTGACGCGCGACGTTCTCCTCGAAGAAGTCTGGGGGTACAATTCGGGCGTTACTACCCATACGCTCGAAACCCATGTCTATCGCCTGCGCCAGAAAATCGAGAGGGACCCGTCCAATGCCGAGATCCTCGTCACCGAAAACGGCGGCTACAAGATAGTGCCCTGAGGAGGGACAATGGCTCTTCACGACGATATCCGGCTCCTGTCGACCGTACCGCTCTTTCAGGGGCTGAACGAGGATCAGCTGAGGCTCCTGAGCTTCGGAGCCGAGCGGCGCGCGCTTCTGGCTGGCATGACCCTGTTTCGCGAGAAATCGCCAGCAGAATGCGCCTACGTGGTGGCAAGCGGCCAGATCGAACTTCTGTCGCATGCCAAGAACGGAAAGACGCGGTCCGAAGGCAAGGTCGGCCCGGGTACCCTGTTGTCCGAGTTGGCTCTGATCACACTGGTCGAGCGGAAATACACGGCACAGGCGGTGGAAGACAGCGAGGTCATCCGGATTCCCCGGCCGCTCTTCCAGCGCCTGATGGAAGAATATCCCGACGTCGCGGCCATGGTGGAAGACCGGATCCGCGACAACATTCAGGGACTGGTCAGCGAATTGACCAAGCTTCGCTCTGTTTTCGGCTGAGCCGCGTTCAGAAGTCGAAGACGGCTGTAACCGGCACGTGGTCCGAGGGCCTTTCCCACCCGCGGGCTTCCTTGAGCACCTCGATCGCCTTCAGATGAGGGCCGAGATCAGGCGAGGACCAGATATGATCCAGCCGCCGACCCCGGTCGGCAGCAGCCCAGTCCTTCGCGCGGTAGCTCCACCACGTGTAAAGCTTCTCGTGATGTGGGACATGCGCGCGCATCAGATCGAGCCAGTTGCCCTCACGCATGACCGCCAGCAGCCCTTCCGTTTCGACCGGCGTGTGGCTGACGATCTTCAGCATCTGCTTGTGCGACCAGACGTCATGTTCAAGCGGAGCGATGTTCAGGTCCCCCACCAGAATGGAGGAAACACCGTCCTCGGAGTCAGCCCGAAGCGCGCGCATCTCTTCCACAAAATCGAGTTTGTGACCAAACTTCGGATTGACGGAACGGTCAGGCTCATCGCCTCCGGCCGGAACATAGAAATTATGGAGGCGGATGCGCTTTCCGCCGGGTGACAGAAAGACGGAGATGTGTCGCGCGTCGCCGACCGAGCAGTAATCTCTGCGGTGCCCTTCGGAGAGAGGCAGTTTCGAAATCACGGCGACGCCGTGATACCCCTTCTGTCCGTGGATCTCGATGTGCTCGTAGCCGAGCGCGCGGAACGGCTCGAAGGGAAACAGCTCGTTCGGGCATTTCGTTTCCTGGAGACACAGGACGTCGGGCTGCCGCTCCTTGAGCAACTGCTCGACGATCGGCATCCGCAGCCGCACGGAATTGATGTTCCAGGTGGTTATGGAAAAGGTCATGGCGCCCTGTCAGTTTCTGACGCCCGCTCCCTCGGGCAGCCGGAACACGCGGTCGTCGAACTGCACACCGGTCTGGACGTTCATGATGATCACGGAGGTTTCCTTAGCCTGCGCGTCGGTGATCGTCCACTGGCGAAGATCATAGGTCTTGGTGTCGAACATCATGGTGATCAGCGAATCGCCGAAGATGGTCTTGTTGCCGAGCACGATGGTCGTCAGATCCGGGTCTTCCTTCACCTTTCGCACCATGTCGTTGGACAGGTCGATACGCTCGGCAAGAAGCAGCGTCAGGGGCGTTTTGGAAAGCGGATAGATGTCCCATGTCTTCAGTTTCTGATTCCCGATGACCACGTTGCGCCCATCCGCGATCACCCGCATGGGCGAGGGTTCGTCATAGTTGAAACGCAGCTTGCCGGGGCGCTGAATGAAAAACTTGCCGCCCGTTTGCTCGCCGCGGGGGCCAAACTGGACAAACTCCCCCTGCATCGTCTTCACCGAAGAGAAATGGTCGGCAATTTTCTGTGCCGTCGACGCGGACAATGCCTGCGCCGAAGCCGGGGCAGGAAGCAGGGCCGGCAGGGCGAGACCAAGTGCACCCGTCAGCACCAGCCCGGTAAAGGCCCGGCGCGTCAAACCTGCGCCCCGTGACAACTGCTCCCCATCGAATCCGGGCTTGGCTCCACACTCAGTCATGTAATTCTCCTTTGTCGGTCGACAGGTGCCGCAGAAACGGGGCGGCTTCATGGCGACCAGAAGCGCATCGGCTCTCGCAGGGCTCAGCGCTCGATGATGTCTGCTTCGGTCGGAACCAGGATTTCGCGCTTTCCAGCATGGTTTGCCGGTCCGATCAGGCCTTCCTGCTCCATGCGCTCGATGAGCGACGCAGCACGGTTATAACCGATCCCGAGGCGGCGCTGGATGTAGGAGGTGGACGCCTTCCCGTCGCGCAGAACGATGGCAACGGCCTGATCGTAGGGGTCGTCGGACTCCCCGAGATTGCCCGTGCCGGCTGGGCCGGAACCACCTCCGCCCATGTCTTCCTCGTCATCGGCGGTGATTGCATCGAGATATTGGGGAGCCCCCTGGGTTTTCAAGTAGGAAACGATTTCCTCCACCTCATGATCCGACACGAACGGCCCGTGGACACGCTGTATGCGCCCGCCGCCGGCCATGTAGAGCATGTCGCCCATGCCCAGGAGCTGCTCGGCTCCCTGCTCGCCCAGGATGGTGCGGCTGTCGATCTTGGAAGTTACCTGGAAGGAAATGCGTGTCGGGAAGTTTGCCTTGATCGTACCAGTGATGACATCCACCGAGGGGCGCTGGGTCGCCATGATCACGTGGATGCCGGCCGCACGCGCCATCTGCGCGAGGCGCTGAACCGCTCCCTCGATATCCTTTCCTGCGACCATCATCAGGTCGGCCATCTCGTCGATGATGACGACGATGTACGGAATGGGCTGGAGATCGAATTCTTCCGTCTCGTACATGGCTTCGCCGGTCTCGCGATCGAAACCGGTCTGGACTGTACGGGTGATGGTCTCGCCCCGCGCGATGGCCTGCTCCACACGCGAATTGAAGCCGTCGATGTTGCGGACACCGATCTTCGACATCTTCTTGTAGCGCTCTTCCATCTCGCGGACGGTCCATTTCAGCGCAACCACGGCCTTCTTGGGGTCCGTCACGACGGGCGAGAGAAGGTGCGGAATGCCGTCATAGACGGAGAGTTCGAGCATCTTCGGATCGATCATGATCAGGCGGCACTGCTCCGGCGTCATGCGGTAGAGGAGCGACAGGATCATGGTGTTGATGGCAACGGATTTGCCGGAACCCGTCGTACCGGCAACGAGTAGGTGGGGCATCTTGGCCAGATCGGCGATGACAGGCTCCCCGCCGATCGTCTTTCCGAGAGCCATGGCAAGCTTTGCCTTCGAGCCCCCGAAATCCTTCGATCCGATCAGCTCCCGGAGGAAGACGGTTTCCCTGGTCTGGTTCGGAAGTTCGATGCCGATGGCATTCCTGCCGGGAACAACGGCAACGCGGGCCGCAATGGCACTCATTGACCGTGCGATGTCATCGGCAAGACCGATGACCCGCGACGACTTGATGCCCGGTGCCGGTTCGAGTTCATAAAGGGTGACAACCGGGCCCGGGTGAACGTGGATGATCTCGCCCTTCACGCCGAAGTCTTCCAGCACGCCCTCCAGCATGCGCGCGTTCTGTTCCAGCGCGTCCTCGTTGAGAGAATGGTCGCGAACGGCCGCGCGCGGCTCGGCGAGGAGGCGAATATCCGGAAGTTCGAATACGCCCGGCCGGCCCGGTCCCGGCTTGAAGGCCGGCGCGGCTGGCTGGACTTGCGCGCGCGGGACGGGCGCGCGGCTGGATGGGGTGATGCTGCGCCGGTCTGCCCTTTGCGCCATGCGTGCATCGGCCGCGAAATCCTCATCGTCGTCATCCGGGAGAATACCGGCGGGACGCGGAAGATCCATGTCGAAGGGGAGATCATCATCCTCCCCGCCATGGATGGGCGGCGGCGCAACGACACGGCGCCCGGGGCTGGAGGCACGCTCCAGATCGGGCTCGAGCGTAGGCTCCAGGCGCTCCCGGGAGGCGGCTCTAGGCACCGACTTGGGTACGGACCGTCCGCCGTTCAGCGTGGTGAATTCGTCTTCGTTGAAATCATAGGGCTCGTCGATGCCGCGGGCCGTACGCGGTTTTCTGGCGGCGATCCCGAAGAGGCGGCGCAGGCGCGCCTGGACAGTGTACCAGGCATGGGTGGCCCAGCCGTATACGAAGGTCGCGAAACCCTCCCGCTCATCCTCGTCCAGCTCGTCTCCGACCGTCCGCGCCTTGCCAGGCATCGCCACCACGGGCTCATCCTCATCGACCGGAGAACCGTTGCCGATCAGGCCGCTGGCGAAGAGAAGCAGACCCGCAGCCGGAATGGCAAGAATGCCACCGAGGGCCATGGCGAACATCCCGGTTGGATAAGAACCGATGAAGAGCGCCGGGAAACGAAGGATCATGTCGCCGATCACACCCCCGATGCCGTTCGGGATCGGCCAGGTCTTCGGCGGGGGAAAGCACCCCATCACGGCCGCGCCGATGATGGCGGCAACGAGCCAGGCAGCGATCCGTTGCGGCATGCGGTGAATTCTGCGTCCGGTGATCAGCGCGAGCGACCAGGACAAGACCGGCAGAAAAGCCACGACACCCGCCAGGCCGAAGAACTGCATCACCACATCCGCAAAGGCAGCTCCCGTATATCCCATCAGATTGGTGGGCAGATTGCTTGTCGCATAGGAGGGACTGGGATCGGAAACATTCCAGGTCGCAAGGGCAGCCACGCCGAGCGCTATCAGCCCGAAGATCGACAGGCCGAGCAGCACCTGGGTCTGGCGCCAGAGGAAGGTCGAAAGCGTGAAGCGGCTGACGCGGGGATCCGATGCACCGGTGTAGCTTCTGCTCATGTTTCTTCCCGTTCCTTGACCTGTCCCTTGGTGACGCGCACGGATCTGCGCTCTGGGCGGATTCGCTGATTGAAACGGATGGTAAACCAAGGAGAGTTAAAGCCTTATTAACCATGCGTTGCAGGATGATGGCTGCAACCCGCAGGACAGGATCCCCGAAACAAAAAAACCCGGACCTTTCGGCCCGGGTCTGAAGATCGGTCTCAAGGATGCCGACTTCAGGAATGATAGGCAGCCTCGCCATGGGAGGAGAGGTCGAGACCTTCCCGCTCCGACTCGGTGCTAACACGCAGACCAACCACCAGGTCCACGATCTTGTAGAGGATGGCGGAGCCGATACCCGACCAGAGCACGGTGACCAGCACACCCTTGGCTTGCGAGAGAACCTGGGCAGCAGTCCCGGCGTAACCGGCGGCGAAATCCGCAGTCGAATAGTCGACGATGCCCGCGCCGCCCAGTGCCGGGTTGACGAAGACCCCGGTCAGGAGAGCACCGATGATGCCGCCCACCCCATGCACGCCGAAGACATCGGCGGTGTCGTCATAACCGAACTTGTTCTTGACCGTGGAGACGAAGAAATAGCAGACCGGCGAGACGACGAGACCCATCACGATTGCGCCCATCGGACCGGCAAAGCCTGCGGCAGGCGTGATTACCACGAGACCGGCGACCGCACCGGATACAGCACCCAGAAGCGATGCCTTGCCGCGCGCAAGCGCCTCGACGATCGTCCAGGATACCACCGCTGCAGCCGTTGCGACGAAGGTGTTGATCATCGCCAGCGCCGCGTAGCCGTTCGATTCCAGGTTCGATCCGGCATTGAAGCCGAACCAGCCAACCCAGAGCAGGCCAGCGCCAACGAGAGTGAGCGTCAGCGAATGCGGGGCCATCATGTCGCGGCCATAGCCGACGCGCTTGCCGACCATGAGGGCGCCGACAAGACCGGCAACACCCGCATTGATATGAACCACGGTGCCGCCGGCAAAATCGATGGCGCCGAAGGAGAAGATCAGGCCTGCCGGATCAGCATAGGCGCTCGGACCACCCCAGAACCAGACCATGTGCGCCACCGGCAGGTAGACGACGATCAGCCAGAGCGTGGAAAAGAGCAGGGCGGCAGAAAACTTGATGCGCTCTGCGAAGGCACCGATGATGAGGGCCGGCGTGATGGCCGCAAAGGTCATCTGGAAGCAGATGAAGGTGAGTTCCGGGATCACCACGCCCTTGCTAAAGGTCTCCACGGTGGTGGAAGGATCCACACCTGCAAGGAAAGCCTTGGAGAAGCCGCCGATGAAACTGTTGAGGCTTCCGCCGGCCGTGAAGGCAAGCGAGTAGCCGAAAGCCACCCAGACGATGATCGCGATCGCGGCGATCATCATGACCTGCATGAGCACCGACAGCATGTTCTTCGCACGCACGAGACCGCCGTAGAAGAGGCCGAGGCCAGGCACAATCATGAGAAGCACCAGCACGCTGGAAATCAGCATCCATGTGGTGTCACCCTTGTCCGGTACGGGGGCTGCCGGAGCTGCGGCCGCAGCCGCATCCTATGCCCAGGCGACTGCCGGAAGTACGAGCCCGGCAGCCGTCGCCACAAGGCGAGCAACGGTCGGGGATAAACGAAAACCTGGCATTGATGTATTCCTCACTGGACGCCTCCAAGCTCATTCGCGGCCCTGCCGCTGATCATCCTGCAGCCATGGATCAGCCAACAGGATGCCTTCTCCGAAACAGCATCCAGCCCGACCGTCTCGGCCGATGGCTGGATTCGGGATCACGCGTGAGAACGCGGTTTCCCCACTGGCAATAGACATTCAAGTCCCGTGCCAGTTTCGTTGCGGCGCATCATGAATCTGGAAAAAGCTCCAAACGAAGCGTGGGCGGCCCTTCTCCAGGTAACCGCCCACGGGAAAGCATGCACTGTTTTTGTGCAAAAAGCTCAATGTGCCTTATTTTTGATCAAATGCCTTTTTCCGTATCAGCCCTTCCTGCGCGACAGACGCAACCAGCTGACCCGAGCGCGAAAACAGATTGCCGCGGGTCATTCCCCGCGCACCGGATGCACTGGGACTGTCCTGCGAGTAGAGCAACCAGTCGTCAAAGGGCACAGGCCGGTGAAACCACATGGCATGGTCGATACTGGCGACCTGCAGGTTCTGGTCGAAGATCGACGTACCATGGGCGTACAGGGAGGTATCGAGAAGAGTCATATCGGAGAGATAGGCCAGCACCGCCGCCTGGAGGGCACGGTTATCCGGGACAGGTCCGGTCGTTCGGACCCATACATCCTGCATCGGCTCCAGCTTCTGGTTGGAAACGTAGTGGACCAGCGAAGTCGGGCGGATTTCCACAGGTCGCGCCCGTGTCCAGTATCGGCGAACCGATTCGGGCGCTTTGGCGAGGAACATGGCCTTCATTTCAGCCTCGCCCATCAGTTTCTCCGGCGGCACTATCGTCGGCATCGGAATCTGATGGTCGAAGCCGGGCTCGTCGATCTGGAAGGAGGCGGACATGGCAAAGATGGCCTTGCCGTGCTGTACGGCAACAACCCGGCGCGTGGTGAAGCTGGCCCCATCCCTCAGACGCTCCACCTGGTAGAGAATGGGGATCGACGGGTCGCCGGGCCTCAGGAAATAAGCATGCAAGGAGTGGACGAAGCGGTCCGGATCGACGGAGCGATGTGCTGCGGTCAACGCCTGTGCAATGACCTGCCCGCCGAATACCCGTTGCCACCCCGACTCGGGGCTCCGCCCCCGGTAGAGATTTTCCTCGATAAGCTCCAGGTCGAGAATATCGAGCAGCTGCTCCATTGCAGTTGGTTCACGCGACATTTTGGACAGGCTCCTGCGATAGGAAGACGGACAGGCTTGTTCTATATAGAAGACATCGAGGACTTAAAGGGCAAAGGAGCGGTTCCATGATCGATGTGCTGGTAATCGGCGGCGGCTATGTGGGCCTTTCCGTGGCGGTGGCAGTCAAGCAGGCAGCGCCGCATCTGTCGGTAGAAGTCTACGAGGCAGCTCCGGAAGACGCGTGGAAGCGTGACAATCGCGCCTCAGCCATCATTGCTGCCGCCTCGCGCCTGCTGACCGTTCTCGGCGCTTGGGCGGATATCGCGCCGGAAGCGGAACCAATTCGCCGGATGGTGGTAACCGATTCACGCGTCGGCGACCCGGTGCGACCGGTATTCCTGACCTTTGATGGCGACGTGCAGGAGGGCCAGCCCTTTGCGCACATGGTTCCGAACGTGGCCATGGTCGGCGCCTTGCGCAGCGTTGCCGAACGGCTTGGAGTGCCCGTGCATCACCGCATGACAGCCTCCGGCTTCGTCAACGAGGGCGCGTCGATGCGCGTGACCCGGTCAGACGGTGAAGACGTGCGGACGCGTCTTCTCGTTGCCTGCGATGGCGTACGGTCGAAACTGCGGGACATGGCCGGCATCAAGACGGTCCGGTGGGACTATGGCCAGTCCGGCATCGTGACCACGGTGGAGCATGAACGCCCGCATGAGGGTACCGCCGAAGAGCATTTCTTGCCGGCCGGGCCCTTTGCCACCTTGCCGCTGAAGGGTAACCGCTCCTCCCTCGTCTGGACCGAGCGAACCGAAGATGCCAATCGGCTTGTTGAAAGCGACGATCTCATTTTCGAGGACGAGCTCGAGCGCCGCTTCGGGCAGAAGCTCGGCCGGTTGAAGGTTGTAGGAGACAAGCGTGCCTTCCCGCTCGGGCTTACGCTCGCGCGGGATTTCGTTGCTCCCCGCTTTGCACTTGCCGGCGACGCGGCCCACGGCATCCACCCCATCTCCGGACAGGGCCTCAATCTTGGCTTCAAGGATGTGGCTGCGCTCGCGGAAACCATCGTGGAGGCCGACAGGCTCGGTCTCGATATCGGGGCCTTGAATGTGCTCGAGCGCTATCAGGCCTGGCGTCGTTTCGACACCTTCCGAATGGGTGTCACCACGGATGTCTTGAACCGCCTTTTCTCGAACGACATCGGACCGATCCGCATCGCACGCGACTTCGGCCTCGGTCTTGTCGAACGGATGCCGAAGCTCAAGTCCTATTTCATCGGTGAGGCTGCAGGCGTCGCGGCCAAAGGCAATCCGCGGCTCCTGAACGGAGAATCGATCTAACGCGCGTGCGGGAGCTCTGCTCCCTATTCCTCGATGCTGCGCGCTTCGGATATCAGCATGATGGGGACCCCGTCCCGAATGGGATAGGCGAGCTTGGCTGTCCTGGAAATAAGCTCGTTCCGCTCGCGATCGTAGGTCAGCCTGCCTTTGCTCAAGGGACACACGAGCAACTCCAGCAGCTTGGGATCGACACGGGATACCTTGTCATCCATGACTTGCCTACTGCAGCATCGTATCGCTGTCGCCGAAGCCCTTGGCGAGCACGATCTCGGTAATGGCAACCAGCGTCTCTGCCCGGGTCTTCATATCGGGTGCCTCAAGAAGGGCCTGCTTTTCGGCAGGTCCAAAAGGCGACATCATCGACAGCGACGTGACAAGCGTGATGTTGCTGGCGCGTTCGACGCTCTCCCAGTCCGCTTCCAGCTTGTTGGATTCGAGATAGGCGCGAAATGCTGCCAGCAGCGCATTTCGGTCGATCGTATCCTCTTCCGCCGCGGTCTGCAGATCGCTGAGGAATGGCGCGATCTCGAAACTGCGATATGGTTTTGTCGTCGTGACCTCGCGGATCACGCGGAAGCGGCAGATTCCGCTCAAGGTTACGATATAGCGGCCATCGCCTGTCTCGGCGATCGAGGTTATGCGGCCTGCACAACCAACCTCGCATACTCCGCCATCGGCTCCCCTGTCTCCGAAGGCAGGCTGCACCATGCCAATCACTCGGTTCGTGGCCAGAGCGTCGTCGAACATCATCAGATAGCGCGGCTCGAAGATGTTCAGCGGCAACTGCCCCCCGGGAAGCAGAAGCGCACCGGTCAACGGGAAGACCGGTATCACCCCGGGGATATCCTCCTGCTTGAGATAGCGCGCATTGCCCACTTGCATTGTTGTCCTCACCCCATTCAAAGCCTGATCCGACCAGGGCTCCCGACCGCTGGCGGAAGGAGCACATCAGCGCTCCCATCCTGCAATATCTGGTGCCGCGGCGAGGAAACTCAAGCGGCCCGGCTTCCTATTCGGATGATTCTGCCGGCGGTAGGGGAACCTTTTTTCAGGCGAAGAGAATCGAAGAAAGTTTGCGGCGGGCAGAAAGGGTGGCCGGATCCTTCGGCCCCCAGACTTCGAAGAAGGCAATCAGCTGCTTGCGCGCACCGTCATCTTCAAAGGACCGGTCCTTCTTCATGATGTAGAGAAGGTGATCGGCCGCCTCTTCGCGGGCGCCTTCGGCGTTTCTCACCTTTGCCAGCTTCATGCGCGCTTCATGATGATCGGGATTGAGCGCCAGCTCGTGTTCGAGCGCCGCCGGATCGCCAAACTTCCGTGCCTCCTCGATCTGATCGAGTTTCTTCGACGCAGCCTGGATCTTCGGATCCTTGCGGAGTTCTTCGGAAAGCCCTTCAAGCAACTCCCGGGCTCTCGCGAGATCGCCCATGGCGATCATGCAGTGGGCAATGCCGGCAAGTGCGCCCGGGTTTTCCGGATCTGCCTGCAGGATGGCGCCGAAAAACTGCCCGGCATCATCGATACTGCCTGCAGCGAGCAAGCCCTCGGCCTGCTCGAGCATGGCGGCGATCTCCGCGGCGTGATCGGCCCCGGCAGGTCCGGCCACCTTGTCGATGAACTGGCGGATCTGGCCCTCCGGAATAGCGCCCATGAAACCGTCCACAGGACGGCCATTGACGAAGGCTATGACCGCCGGAATCGACTGGATGCCGAGCTGCCCCGGAATGGCCGGGTGATCGTCGATGTTCAGCTTGACAAGCTTCACGCGCCCTGCCGCCTCTTCGACGACCTTTTCGATCGCCGGAGCCAGCTGCTTGCAGGGGCCACACCAGGGTGCCCAGAAATCCACCAGAACCGGCTGGTGACGCGATTCCTCAAGAACATCCCGGGCGAAGGCGGCCGTCGTCGTATCCTTGACATGTCCGCCCCTGGCGCTGCCCCCTCCGTTGACGGAGGCGGTCATCTGATTGCCAAAGGAGGCGCTATAGGGATTATCGGAACCGTTCATTGCATTCTCCCGTGACGAGCGGCCTCGGCCGACCTTACCTGACGACAAGATCGTATGTCAGGCGGTGACTTTCAAGACAAGCGGCTTGTGCCCCGTCGCCTCAAGGAAGCGGATGAGATCGTCGCGCCGGATCGATGTTGTCGCATCGTTGGAAAGCGGATGGCAATTGATGATCTCATGCTTCATCAGATCCTCGTCGAGGATGAAGGTGACGTTGGAGCCCGTGTCGTTGATGGCCCCCAGCGCCGTGACCGATCCGGGAATGACGCCCAGATACTCCATCAGTTTTTCAGGCTTGCCGAAGGACACCTTGCTGGCCGCACCGATGACGGTATGGACGGTTTTCAGGTCCACGACGGCATTTTCCTCGACTGTCAGAAGAAAGAACTGGTCCTTCTTGTCCTTGACGAAGAGGTTCTTGGTGTGCCCGCCCGGAATGTCATGCGCGAGCGCCGCTGCTTCGGCAACGGTGAAGACGGGTGCGTGGTCACGGGTCGTGACTTCGATGCCAAGCTCCTGCAAGAATTGAAGAAGTTCAGTGCGGCCTTTCGGGTTGCTTTCGCTCATGATTCTCTCGGACGATAGGGAAAACGAGGGACTGGCCCCCTGTTCGGGGCGATTGCCAGCTGAGATACCGGTGCCAGTGTCCTTTTTCAACCGCCCCCGCGCATGCCGAATGGCCGCGTTCTCAGGCCCTTTCGCGACACGCGTCGTGCCAAGGCGAAAAAAGTTGAAAAAAATCGTTCGAACCCTGTTGCAAATGAAAATCGATTGGGTCATATAGCCCCCGTCGCCGCAACGAACGGCGGCCAGCGATCCAGACCTTACCCCGGGATCGCGGTGACGAGCGGGTGTAGCTCAGGGGTAGAGCACAACCTTGCCAAGGTTGGGGTCGGGCGTTCGAATCGCCTCACCCGCTCCAGTTTTCCTTCAGAAAAACTTTATTCTGGTGCCTAATGCTGGTCGTCGGTTCCTGCGACGATCGCGAGCGCTTCCCGGTACTTTGCGCCGTCCTGGCCCTTGAGCTCCACCTGAGCCAGATTGTCCAGCAGGTCATGCCTTTTGACGCGGCGCGCCAGGGGAACAGTGACTGAGCGGCGTACGAAACTGATATAGCTTTCGCCCTCGCGCCGGGTGAGCGCGTCGACAGCCGCGAGAACCCCCTCGTCAAAGCCTGCCTTGCGCAGCATGTCCATGCTCCAGCCCTCGCCCTTCTCAAGAACGTCATGGAGATAGGCAACAATCCTTTCCCGTTCCGATGGCACCTTCTGCGCCACCCGTTCGCAATGAGACAGGAAGGGGTTTCCCAGCTTGTCCTTCTGGCCGGAATGGGCGGTACGGGCGATATCCATCGCCTTGTTGAGAGAGTTGAGGGGCAATCGGTGTCTCCGCGCTTCGAATGCGCTCCGTCATGCGCACCCAAGCGGCAAACTCTCGGCTCCCCTGGCCGTTCCCATGCCGTGCATCCCCAAATCCGGGGGGCCTGATCAGGCTTTCCGGAAAATGTAGTCGGTTTCCTGCACGAGACGCTCTCCTGGCCGCAGCACAACATTCGGGAAAGTGCTGTGGTTGATGGCATCGGGCCAGACCTGGGTTTCCAGGCATAGCCCCGCAAACGGCCCGTAAGCCTTGCCCGACAGGCCGGGAACGGAGGCCTTGATCTTCGATCCCGCGTAGAACTGAACACCGGGCTCAGTGGTCATAATATCCATCGAAACACCGGAGGCCGCACTCCTCAGGCGCCCGACCATGCGCTTTGCCACGCGCTCGCTGCTGAGGCAGAAATTGTGATCATAGGGTATGGGCCCGCCCTCCAGTCGCGCCTCTCCGATCCGCCGCGGCGTCCGGAAGTCGAACGGGGTATCCGCGACCGGACGCTGTTCACCGGTCGGAATCGTTTCGTCATCGACGGGAAGATAATGCTGGGCAGCCAGCATCAGATCATGATTCAGGATGTCGCTGCTTCCATCGAGGTTGAAATAGGAATGCTGACACAGATTGACGGGGGTCGGAGCATCGGTCTCGGCCTCGTAGCGAACGGAGAGGACGCCAGCGGCCAACAGGCGGTAGGTTGCGGTGATCCTGCAATTGCCGGGGTAGCCGGCGCGTCCGGCGGGATCGAGGATCTCCAGCGTGACGTGATCCGTGCCCAGATCGGCGATGGTCCAGTTGCGGACGGCAATGCCGTCGCTCCCGCCATGAAGATGGCCAATCCCCTTTTCGTTGCGTTCCAGTTCGACGGGCTTTCCATCGACAAGGCAACGTCCCCTTGCAATACGGTTGGCGCAGCGGCCAGGCGTAGCACCAAAGTACGGCGAGTGCTCGAAATAGTCCTCCAGGCTGTGGAAGCCCAGAACCAGCGGCGGCTGATGGCCAGCAAGCCGCAGATCCCGGATAACCGATCCGTAGGTCAGCACCTGCGCGGTAAGGCCTCCGCCCTGCAGCACCACTTCCTCTACCATTTCGCCCGATGGCATCGTCCCGAATGTGCGGCGTTCGGCCATTTTACCCCCTCAGCGTGATAATTCGCGGGCGACCCTTTCGAGGCCCCCCAGTGTCAGCGGAAACATGCGGCCCTGCATGAGCTGGTTTACCAGCCCGATGGAATGCGTCATGCGCCAATGGCCTTCTGGCACGGGATTGAGCCAGGCCGTCTTTCGAAAATGCGCGGTGAGGCGCTGCAGCCAGACCGCACCCGCCTCCTTGTTCCAATGCTCCACCGAGCCGCCGGCATGGGTAATCTCGTAGGGGCTCATGGACGCATCGCCAACGAAGATGATCCGGTAATCGGACCCGTATGTCCGGATGAGATCCTCGGTCGGCAGGACGTCCGTCCGGCGGCGGCGGTTGTCCTTCCATACGCCTTCATAGATGCAGTTGTGGAAGTAGAAATAGTCCATTCGCTTGAACTCGGCCCGTGCAGCGGAAAAGAGCTCCTCGACGGTGCGGATGTGATCGTCCATGGAACCGCCGACATCGAAGAACATCAGCAGTTTCACGGCGTTGCGCCGTTCCGGCCTGGTCTTCACGTCGAGATAGCCATGCTCTGCCGTCGCCTGGATCGTGCCACCGAGATCAAGCTCCTCGTCCGCGCCCTCCCGGACCCAGCGCCGCAACCGCTTGAGAGCGACCTTGATGTTGCGCGTTCCAAGCTCCACCGTGTCGTCGAGATTGCGGAATTCCCGACGGTCCCACACCTTCACGGCACGACGGTGGCGGGAGCGGTCCTGCCCGATCCGCACGCCTTCGGGATTGTATCCGTAGGCCCCGAAGGGAGAGGTGCCGGCAGTGCCGATCCACTTGTTTCCACCCTGGTGGCGGCCTTTCTGTTCCTCGAGCCGCTGCTTCAGCGTTTCCATCAACCGCTCGAAGCCGCCGAGTGCCTCCACCAGTCTCTTGTCTTCCTCGGAGAGATACTTCTCCGCCAGCTTTCGCAGCCATTCATCCGGCAGGGCACGCGTCTCCGCCTGGGTGTCGCCTGCCACCGCTTCCACACCACGGAAATAATGGGCGAAGACACGGTCGAACCGATCGATATGGGCCTCGTCCTTGATCATGGCGGTCCGCGCCAGATAGTAGAAGGCCTCGATGTCGAATTCGGCGAGACCCGCCTCAAGCCCTGCCAGGAGATCCAGGTACTCCCTCAGCGTAACCGGTACGCCGGCAGCCTTGAGCTCGAGGAAGAAGGGCACGAACATGAGAGATCTCAGAGGTTTTTCTGGTAGATGATGAAGGATGTCTGGCTGGCGACGCGATCATAAAGCCTGCGGGCAGTGGCATTGAACTCCTGCGTCTGCCAGTAGACCTCCTGGGCCCCCTCCTCCGCGGCGCGGCGATACACCGCTTCGATCAAGGCACGACCGACCCCTCCGCCGCGAACCTCTGGCATGGCATAGAGATCCTGCAGATAGCAGGCGTTGGTCTCGAGCCAGCAGGAACGATGAAAGAGATAGTGGGCAAGACCGACCGGCTGGCCCGACCGGAGCGCCAGAAACCCCGCATACTCATGGGGTAGCCCGGACATCAGGCGCGCCCAGGTCAGCGTGTAGATGCTCTCGGGCAACTCTGTCTCGTAGAAGGCCAGATAGTCCTTCCACAAACGCCGCCACTCCTGCTCATCCGCCTCCTGCAGCGGCCTGACGATCACCTCTGTCAAATCATCCTCTTTCCACGCCGATCTTTTCCAGCTCGTAGGGAGTGGTCTGGTAGATCTCGTTGATCCAGTTGCCGAACAGCAGGTGGGCATGGCTGCGCCACCGGTTCAGCGGTGCCTTTTCGGGATTGTCGTCCGGGAAATAGTTATGCGGCACCTTGATGGGCGTACCGTTCGAAACGTCCCGGAAATATTCCTCACCGAGTGAAGTCGAATCATATTCCACATGGTTGAACATGTAGAGGCGGTTGCCGCGGTTTTCCTGGACGAGGCAAACGCCCATTTCATCGGATTCCATCAGGATTTCCAGTTCGGGAACCCTGTCGATGTCCGCACGCCTGACCTCCGTCCAGCGAGAGACAGGAATCTGGAAGTCATCGGAAAACCCGGTGAGATAAACCGAGGACGGGTTCAGAATGCGGTGGCGGTAGACGCCGAAGGCCTTTTCCGCAAGCGGGTGCTTGGGGATGCCGTGGAAGTGATAGATCGCAGCCATCGCCCCCCAGCAGACATTCAGCGTCGAGTGGACGTTGGTCTCCGTCCAGTCGAAGATCGCCTTCATTTCCTCCCAGTAGGTGACATCCTCGTAGGGAAGGGTCTCGACCGGCGCACCGGTGATGATGAAACCGTCAAACTTGCGGTCCCGCACTTCCTCCCAAGTCTGGTAAAAGGCGAGGAGATGCTCCTCAGACGTGTTCTTGGCCTTGTGACCGCCAACCCGCACCAGCGAGAATTCGACCTGCAGCGGGCTTGCCCCGACAAGGCGCGCCATCTGCACCTCGGTGCGGATCTTGTTAGGCATGAGGTTCAAGAGCCCGATCTGCAGCGGCCGGATATCCTGACGGATGGCCACAGTTTCAGTCATGACGCGCACACCCTCGGAAACGAGGGTATCGAACGCGGGCAATGTATCGGGAATCTTGATAGGCATGGTTTCTTCGGCTTTCCGTAAAGAAAAAGGATAGGGTTCAACCGGCCAGCGGCCGGCGGCATGTCAGGTGTCGCGGCGCGCCATGAAGGCAAGCCGTTCGAACAGATGGACATCCTGTTCGTTTTTTAGAAGCGCGCCGTGCAATTTTGGCAAGATGGTTTTTTTGTCGGCGGCCAGATCGGCAGGATCGATGTCGTCAGCAACCAGAAGCCGGATCCAGTCAAGCGCCTCCGAGGTCGACGGCTTCTTCTTGAGACCAGGTACCTCGCGAATCTCGTAGAACCTGGTCAGGACCGAGGCAACGAGCTGCGGCTTGATGCCCGGATAATGCACCTCGACGATCCTCGCGAGAGTCTCGGCATCGGGAAATCGGATGTAATGGAAAAAACACCGGCGCAGAAACGCGTCCGGAAGCTCCTTCTCATTGTTCGACGTGATGATCACGATCGGCCGATGCAGTGCCTTCACCGTCTCGCCCGTTTCGTAGACATGGAACTCCATGCGATCGAGTTCCTGCAGCAGGTCGTTCGGAAATTCGATGTCCGCCTTGTCTATTTCGTCGATCAGAAGTACCACGCGCTGCGGGGCCTCGAATGCCTGCCACAGCTTGCCCTTGCGCAGATAGTTGCGCACATCGTTGACCCGCTCGTCGCCCAGCTGGCTGTCGCGCAGGCGGGAAACGGCATCATACTCGTAAAGGCCCTGCTGCGCCTTGGTGGTGGATTTCACGTTCCACTCGATCAAGGGCATGCCGAGGGCCGCGGCAACCTGCCGGGCCAGTTCCGTCTTGCCGGTGCCCGGCTCTCCCTTCACGAGAAGCGGCCGCTCCAGCCGGATCGCCGCGTTCACGGCGATCATCAGGTCCTTGTCTGCAATGTAATCGGCTGTTCCTTGAAACTGCATCACTATTCCCGTCATCGCATCATCAAGAGCGGGCCTTCGAAGGCCCATATTGCGTCCGTGCATCCCGCATAGCGCATCGGGGGCAAAACAGGAACAGGATTTACCACTGGCCCAAGCGAAGAAGCCCGGCGGTGTGGGCCGCCGGGCTTCGTTCCAACAGTGCGCTGGGAAGGCGCGGTGGATCAGAACTCCTCCCAATCCTGCTGGTCATTCGTGGGTGCGACTGCAGCTGCCGTGCGCGCGCCGAAGGCAGACGCGATCCGGTTGCCGAGTGCCCGTGCAGGCGAGGCAACGGTGCGGCTGGAGTGATCCGCAGGCGCGGGCTTGGAAACGGGCGGCGCAACGGGCGCACGCGCTGCCGGGGCGGCGGCCGGAGCCGTACGGACTGCTACGCGGCCTTCTCCGAAGCGGAACTGCGCCAGCAGATGGTTCAGTTCGGCTGCCTCGGATGCGAGGGCATGGCTGGCCGCGGTCGACTCTTCCACCATCGCCGCATTCTTCTGCGTGCCCTGATCGATCGTGTTGACGGCGGAGCTGATCTCGTTGAGCGCGGTCGACTGTTCCCGCGTCGACTGGACGATGGAAGAGACGTGCTTGTTGATATCCTGAACCTGAGCCACGATTTCGGTCAGCGCCTCACCGGTTTCGCCAACCAGAGCCACACCCGTCTGCACCTGCTGTCCGGAATTGGTGATCAGTGCCTTGATTTCCTTTGCAGCATTGGCGGAGCGCTGCGCAAGTTCGCGAACCTCCTGGGCGACGACTGCAAACCCCTTGCCTGCTTCGCCGGCGCGGGCAGCCTCGACGCCCGCATTCAGCGCCAGCAGATTGGTCTGGAAGGCGATCTCGTCGATGACGCCGATGATGTTGGAGATCTCACGCGAGGAGTTCTCGATGCCGCTCATCGCGACAACGGCCTTCTTGACGACTTCCCCCGAGCGCTCGGCGCCAAGGCGGGTGCGGTCGACAAGCTCGCCGGCATCTTCCGCCCTGCGGCTCGCGTCCCGGATGGACGAGGTGATCTGCTCCAGTGCAGCAGCCGTTTCTTCCACCGAGGCGGCCTGCTGCTCGGTACGCTTTGCAAGCTCGTCGGAAGACGACCTGATTTCGGCCGAGCCGGACTGGATCGCGGCAGCATTGATCTGCACGGTCTGCAGTGCAGCCTCGAGCTTCGCCATCGACGCGTTGAAGTCCTGGCGGATGGCTTCCAGAGAACTATGGAAGGCGCTGTTGAGGCGGTAGGTCATATCCCCTTCCGCAAGCTTCTCGAGGCCCTTTGCAAGTTCGGCCATGGCGAACTGGACCTGCTGATCCCGTTCTGCAGCCTCTGCCTGACGCTGACGGCGCTCCTGGTCGGTCTGCGCGCGGGTTTCCTCTGCCTCGCTTTCGAGGCGGAGCTTTGCCAGGGTGGCGTCACGCAGGACGGCAAGCGAACGGTTGAGCTCGCCGATCTCGTCCGGCCGCTCGACCTCGTCCAGCGCCACGTTGGTGTTGCCGTTGGCAATCTGCGTGGTGGCGGAGATTACCTTGTTGAGGCGATTGCGGAACCGGGCGGCAAGAACGGTACCGACGAGAACCATCACCACGGCGCCGAACACGATCAGGCCGGCGCAAAGCCAGGCAAGACTGGTCAGCTTGGCGAACACGGCAGCCTTGGGCACGGAAACGACGGTGTACCATTTGATGCCTTCGATGACATGCACGGGCATGGCGATGCTGATGTTCGTCGAACCATCGGCCTCGGTGGTTTCAAAAGCCTCGCCGGGATTGTCGATGACCTTCTGGAAACCGACGGCATCGAGGCCGGATTCCTTCAGTCCCTTGCCCAGGCTCTTCTTGTCCGGGTGGCTGACGACCGCGCCCTTCTCGCTGAACAGCGCCACGTAGCCGGCATCCAGCGGCTTGATCTTGGAGAGGTCATCGGCAAGAACCGAGAGGCTCGAGTCCACACCGGCCACGCCAACGAACTTTCCGTCGATCTTCAGCGGCACCATGACGGATGTCATGAGCACGTCCTGGCCGTTGATCGGATAGATGTAGGGCTCGGTCAGGAGGTCTTTGCCGGTCGATTTCGGGATCTGATAGTAATCACCCGGGCCAGGCTTGTCGTAGTCCTTCAGCGGTTCATGCACGATATCGCTTCCGGAACGGGCGAAATAGGGAATGTACCGGCCGGTCGCGTCATGACCTTCCTTGTTCACAAAGTCGGCATCCTTGCCGTCGAAGGCATTGGGTTCCCAGCCGGTGCTGATCCCCAGTGCCAGATCGTTGTCCCTGAGAAAAACCTTGAGCAGCGTATCGGCCTCGCTGCGCGAGGGATTGCCCATGGCGTAGAGCGAATAGAGGACTGAGCGAAGATTGTTCGCAAGCGCCTTGGCCTGGGTGAAACGGGTCTCCACCTTGGCGGCGCTGGAGTCCGCGATCTCGGCCATTTCGGACACGCTGCGGGTCTTGATCTCCGAATAGGAGAGCCAGAACAGCATTCCTGCGGTCGCCACCGAGATCGCCACACCTGTCGATATGATGGCGAACATGTTACGCGCTGTCGCAGACTTCAGGATCATCGGAAACCTCCGCATGCCAGCTGCAGCGGTTTATCGCGCAGCCGGTCCGATTGATGAATTCTCTTGGAGAAGCGGCCCTAGCCAGCAGGCACGGCAACGGCGGTTGCCGATCAGCATCATGTGATCGACACAAAAGTATGTGGTTGAACGTTTATAAAGAATAAAATTTTATGCGTGCACCTGACGATTCAGCCCCTGAAAATCGGGGTGGCGCCAGAGATTCTGCCTAGCCTTCGAGCTCTTCCCGCAAAAGTTCCAGCTCGAGCCACTCATTTTCCATCTTTGATTGCAGCTCTTGAAGCTTTCCTAACTCCGCGGCCAATTTGTTGAACTGGGCGGGGTCCTTTGCGAACAGGGAGGGATCGGCCATTTTCGCCTCACAGGCGGCGATGGCAGCTTCGTTGCGGGCAATCTCCTTCGGCAGATTCTCGAGGGCGAATTTCTGCTTGTAAGAAAGCTTGCCCTTCCCCTTCGCAGGTTCGGAGGTGGTCTCCTGGGGCGCGGATCTCTCGCGCTCGGCCTTCTCGGCCTTCCGCTTCTCGTCCTGCATGCCCTTGCGCTGCGCCAGCATGTCCGAATAGCCGCCCGCATACTCGACCCAGCGCCCGTCCGGCGCTTCCGGATTGGCAGGGGCAAGCGTCGAGGTCACCGTGCGGTCGAGGAAGTCGCGGTCGTGGCTGACGAGGATGACTGTTCCGGGGAAGCCCGCCACGATTTCCTGGAGGAGGTCGAGCGTCTCGATGTCGAGGTCGTTGGTGGGCTCGTCGAGGATGAGCAGGTTGGTGGGGCGGGCAAGGATGCGGGCCAGCATGAGGCGTGCACGTTCGCCGCCGGAAAGCTCCCGAATGGGCGTCCGGGCTTGTTCGGGCTGAAACAGAAAGTCCTTCATGTAGCCGGTCACATGGCGCTGCTCGCCATTGACGATCAGGTTTTCCCCGCGACCGTCCGTCAGATAGTTCGCCAGCGTATCGTTCAGGTCGAGATCTTCGCGGCGCTGATCGAGCGTTGCGATCTCGAGGTTGGTGCCAAGCTTGATCGTGCCGCTGTCGGGCTCGAGCTGTCCCGTCAGCATCTTCAGAAGCGTGGTCTTCCCGGCGCCGTTCGGCCCGACAAGGCCGATGCGGTCGCCTCGGTGAACCCGCAGGGAGAACGGCAGAACGATCGGCCGGTCGTTATACGACTTCGTGATCTTTTCCGCCTCGATCACGAGCTTGCCGGACTCTTTCGCGTCTCCGAGACTCGCCTGCACCGAGCCCTGCGGCCCCTTGTGCCCCCTGTGACGGGCGCGCATGTCCTGCAGCTCGCCGAGCCGGCGCATGTTGCGTTTCCGGCGGGCGGTGACCCCATAGCGGAGCCAGTGCTCTTCGCGCTCGATGGCTTTGCCAAGCTTGTGCTGCTCCAGCTCCTCCTCGTCCAGAACCTGATCACGCCAGGCCTCGAAATGGCCGAAGCCGCGGTCAAGCCGGCGGGATTGGCCGCGGTCGAGCCACAGCGTGGCGGTCGAAACCTTTTCCAGGAAGCGCCTGTCGTGGGAAATCAGCACGAGTGCGCTGCGCGTCTTCTGCAGCTCGCCTTCCAGCCATTCGATGGTGGGGAGATCCAGATGGTTTGTCGGTTCGTCCAGAAGCAGGATGTCCGGTTCGGGCGCAAGCACCCGCGCGAGCGCCGCCCGGCGCGCTTCGCCGCCAGAAAGATTGACCGGATTCTCTTCGCCGGTCAGGCCGAGATGTTCCAGAAGATAGGCCACCCGATAAGGGTCATCACCCGGCCCCAGTCCCGCCTCCGCATAGGCCTGAACCGTTTCGAAGCCTTCGAAATCGGGCGCCTGATGGAGGTAGCGAATGGTGGCCGAGGGGTGTCGGAAAACCTCTCCCGACTGCGCCTCGACCAGGCCCGCCGCGATTTTCATCAGCGTCGACTTTCCAGAGCCGTTGCGCCCGACCAGGCACAGGCGGTCGCCGGCTTCGAGCTGGAAACCGGCACCATTGAGCAATGGCGTGCCGCCGAAGCTCAGAAAGATGTTGTCAAGTTTGAGGATTGGCGGCGCCATGGGTCAGGCTCCCGTAAGATCATATGGCCGGGCAAGAAGCATGCCCTGCCCGGAACGCAGCGTCAGCCGCACCGGGCCTTCTGCAACATTGGAAATGGTTCGGGAGGACCCGAAGGGAAGGTTGAAGTCTCGAAGGGGATAGCGTGCGCCATCGATCGAAAGCCCCGCCAGCTCGGTCAAACCGACAACCGAGAAAAGGGAGCCGCTCGGCAGATCGAGATCGAGACGACCCGGCAGCAGAGGCCATGCCTCTTCCGCCCCGGACGAAAGATGGGTTTCTATGCCTGCTCCCGCCAATTGTACCGCCTGCATGAAATGCTGTAGCGCATGGTCGGAGCGTTCGCCCCCAAGGGCGCCCAGCAGCCTCAACCCTCTGGCTCCCCGCTCCAGCGCCACGCTGACGGCAATTTCTCCATCGGTTGCGGCTTTCTGCGGCGGGTAGGGTTGCCTCTCGACCTTTCGCCAGTGTTCCAGAAGACCGGATGCCGAGGAATCGAAATCCCCGACCCAGAGCTCGGGGATCACACCCAGCGCTTCGGCATGCCGCATGCCGCCGTCAGCGGCGATCACGCGGGTTCCCTTCACCGCCTGCCTCACGCGGTCGGTCATGGTAAGGCTTCCGCCGAGAAGCAGGGTAAAGGTCGGTTCTTTCATGGCGCTACGAGATAGACAAGTTTGCGCCAAAGGGAAAGGGTGGAACGCCAGGCGCGAAGCGCCATCAGACGCTGCGTGCAGCGAGCCTCTTGCCAGAACAATCTGCCGGGACTACATCTTCGAACGCTCTAACGGGGTGCCTGAATTCCGCACGGAATGACAGGCTGAGAGGCTGAAAATGCCAACCCGCGGAACCTGATCCGGTTAGCACCGGCGGAGGGATTAGACGTTGCCATCATCGGCACCCTTATTCCCCCCAGTCCCATGATCGAGAGGAGAGGCCGATGACGGCTCGAACGAAGACATTGCTTGCCCGCCTGTCAGCTGCAGCGCTGACGGCAGCGTCCCTTGCCCTGCCGGCTTTCGCGGCAGACAAGCAGCTTACCATCTACACCTACGAGAGCTTCACGTCCGAATGGGGACCCGGCCCCAAGGTGAAGGAAGCATTCGAAAAGACCTGCAACTGCACGGTAAACTATGTCGCCGTGGCCGATGGCGTCGCGCTTCTGTCGCGACTGAAGCTCGAAGGCAGCAGCAGCAAGGCCGACATCGTGCTGGGCCTCGACACCAATCTCACGGATGAAGCAAAGGCAACCGGTCTTTTCGAAGCGAGTGGTGTGGATACGGCCGCCCTGAAGGTTCCCGGCGACTTCAGGGACGATACCTTCGTGCCCTATGATTACGGCCACTTTGCCGTGATCTACGATACGCAAACCATCAAGAATCCCCCGCAGAGCCTGAAGGACTTGGTGGAGGGCGATCCCGCCCAGAAGATCGCCATCCAGGACCCGCGCACATCGACTCCCGGCCTCGGCCTCCTGCTGTGGGTCAAATCGGTCTATGGCGACAAGGCGCCCGAAGCATGGGCCAAGCTCAAGAACCGCGTGCTGACAGTGACGCCAGGGTGGTCCGAGGCCTATGGCCTGTTCACCAAGGGCGAGGCACCGATGGTCCTGTCCTACGTGACCTCGCCGGCCTATCACATGGTTGAAGAGAAGACCGACCGATATCAGGCTGCGGCCTTTTCCGAAGGCCATTACATCCAGATCGAAGTCGCGGGCATGCTGAAGAATGCCCATGACAAGGACCTTGCACGGTCGTTCCTGAGCTTCATGGTCAGCCCCGGCTTCCAGGACATCATCCCGACGACGAACTGGATGATGCCGGTCGCGGATACGTCCAGCCCGCTTCCGGATGCGTTCGGCAAGCTTGTAAAGCCGACCAAGACATTCCTGATGAGCCCGGAAGAGGTGGCAAAGAACCGCAAGGCATGGGTGGACGAGTGGCTGGCCGCCATGAGTCTCAACTAAGTGCTCACGGCGCGGGAAAAGCGTCTGTCGATTGCCGGCGGGAGCATTGCTCTCGCCGGGATCGTTCTGTTTGCGGCGATTGCAAGCGTCGCTCTTCTGGAGGCAGGCTGGCCCTCGGAGAACACCGGGATCTTCGACGCTTACATGCGCCGGGTGCTCGCCTTCACGCTCGTTCAGGCCGTTCTTTCCGCAGCCATTTCCGTGGCACTCGCCATACCCTTTGCACGGGCGCTCGCGCGGCAGCCCGCATTTCCCGGTCGTATCTGGCTCGTCCGGCTGCTGGCTTTGCCCCTTGGGCTGCCGGTCATCACGGGTGCCCTCGGCATCCTCACGGTCTGGGGGAGGAATGGCTGGGCAAACGAAATCCTGCGGATGCTCGGCCTGTCGGAGCCAATCAGCATATACGGTCTCTCCGGCATTCTGCTTGCCCACGTCTTTTTCAATTTCCCGCTGGCCGCGCGTCTCATGCTCGCCGGCCTTGAGCGGCTGCCCGGCGAATACTGGCTTCTTGCCAGCAACCTGGGACTCGGGCCGATCAGCATTTTCCGTCATATCGAGTGGCCGGAGATCAGGCGTCAGATACCGGGTATCGCCGGATTGATCCTGATGCTGGCCGCCACCAGCTTCACGCTGGTCCTGCTCCTTGGCGGAGGACCGGCCGCAACCACGCTGGAGGTGGCGATCTATCAGGCGCTTCGCTTCGATTTCGATCCCCAGCGGGCGGTTTCGCTGGCTATCGTGCAGATCCTGCTGACCGCGTTGCTTCTAATGCTTCTCTCGTGGACCAGGGGGAAGGATCCGGAGGGCTTCAGTCTGCACACCACCTCCATGAGGCCGGACGGGAAGACGACGGCAAAGCGGTGTCTGGATGGGGCGCTCCTCCTGTCAGGCACTGTCTTCATCCTTCTTCCTCTATCCGCCATCGTCGTGAGCGGGTTGGAGGCGGATTATCTCAAGCTGCTGTCCGATGGCCTGTTCTGGCGTGCAGCGGCCACGAGCCTTGCCATCGCACTGCCGGCGGGTGCACTCGCAGTCCTCATCGCGGGGATGATCATCTCGGGACGGCTTGCCATCCTGGCCGATCCCAAGGCATCCGCCCCCCTTCTGGCCGGCGCCCGTCTTGCACCGGCGACCGCATCCCTCATCCTGCTTTTCCCGCCGACGGTATTGGGCACGGGCTGGTTCCTGATTGCCGGTCCGGCGAATGTGGACAGCGTTGCGCCGGTACTGATCATGCTCATCAATGGCCTGATGGCGTTCCCTTTCGTCTTGCGCATCCTTGAGCCCGCCATGACAACGCATCGCCACCGCACCGGGCGCCTGGCGGCGAGCCTCGGCATCACCGGGTGGGACAGGTGGAGACTGATCGATTGGCCGGGTCTGCGAAAGCCCTTTGCAATGGCCTTGTCCTTTGCCACCGCCCTTTCGATAGGGGATTTGGGCGTGGTAGCGCTTTTTGGTTCGGACAGTCTCGTTACCCTGCCCTGGCTTCTTTACAGCCGCATGGGAAGCTATCGGACAGCGGATGCCGCCGGCATTGCCCTTATCCTGGCAATCCTCTGCCTGCTGCTTACCGTGGCGGGCGCCAAAGGTGACACGGAAAGGCATCGGCATGTCGGATGACAAACCGCATATACACATGGACAATGTAAGGCTGGATCGCGGAGGCCAGACTTTTCACATCGACGTCCGGATGTCGGGCTCCATCACGGCGGTTGCGGGCGCATCCGGATCCGGCAAGACCACGTTCCTGCATCTGATCGCGGGCTTCGAAACGCCGCGGTCTGGCCGCATTCTGCTCACAGGGAAAGATGTGACAGATCTTCATCCTGCAGACCGACCGGTCTCGCTGGTCTTCCAGGACAACAATCTTTTCGCGCACCTGGACATCGCGCGGAATGTTGGCCTGGGCATCAATCCTTCTCTTCGACTGACTGCGGAGGACGAGAGGAGGATTGACGAGGCGCTGGCCCGTACCGGCCTTGCCGGATATGGCGGACGCCTTCCCGGTACGCTCTCCGGCGGCGAACGGCAGAGGGCCGCCTTCGCCCGCGCTCTTGTGAGAAAAAGACCCTACCTGCTTCTCGACGAGCCGTTTGCCGCGCTTGATCCCGGCCTTCGTCTGGCCATGGGAGACCTTCTCCGCGAATTGCAGGCGGAAACCGGTGTCATGGTGGTCATGGTGACGCATCTGCCGGACGAGGTGGAACGCTTGGCCGAACGGGTTGTTTTCCTTGCACGCGGTACCGTGGTTGCATCCGGCCCGACGGACGAAATCCTCCGCAGGGGCATGTTGCCCGAGATCGATGCTTTCATGGGATGAATGCCAATCCGCCGGGCAGCCTTATTTCGACCGAACACTGCGGGAACTATGGGCGAACTGCATGACAGGAATACGTCCGGTGGAGCTATGCAAAGGGGGCGGAAATCGGTTAGAGCAGGGGATGCGTCTTGCAGGCTAACGGCATGTCAACTCCGGGCCGCGCCGCGAGGAAAATGTTGAAGCTGATGACGATGACGGTAGCCGGCATGGCCAATCTGACCGCACGCGAGATCCGCCCCGGTGTGCTGGCGCGGCGGCTCATTCCGATCATAATGGCCCTGCTTTCCGGGGTGTCGCTTGCTGGTTGCCAGTCTATTCTCAGCCAGACCTACGAGCCGACCGTATCGCCCTCCTCCAACCCGCAGATCGTCGACGAGGTTCAGAAGAACGATCCGAACGCTCAGGTCGGCGCCCGGGAGCATCCCCGGATTGTTGCCAGTTACGGCGGAGAATATCGCGATGCCCGCACGGAGCGGCTGGTCGCCCGCATCGTCGGCGCTCTCACGGCCGTCTCGGAAAATCCCACGCAGTCCTACAAGATCACCATTCTGGACTCACCCGCCATCAATGCCTTTGCCTTGCCAGGTGGCTACCTCTATGTGACCCGCGGCCTGCTTGCTCTGGCAAATGATGCGTCGGAGGTTGCTGCCGTGCTCTCCCACGAAATGGCCCACGTCACGGCCAATCACGGCGTGGAACGCCAGAAGCGGGAGGAAGCGGAGGTCATTGCAAGCCAGGTGGTGGCAGAAGTGCTTTCCAGCGATATCGCCGGAAAACAGGCCTTGGCGCGTGGAAAGATGCGCCTTGCAGCCTTCTCCCGGAATCAGGAACTGCAGGCGGACGTGATTGGCGTGCGCATGCTGGGGGAGGCTGGATATGACCCCTATGCGGCCGCACGTTTCCTGGACTCGATGGCGCGCTATAGCCGTTTCATGTCGGCGACGGCCGATAACGACCAGAGCCTCGATTTCTTGTCCAGCCACCCGAACACGCCGCAACGCATCGAGCTCGCGCGGTCCCATGCCCGCAACTTCGGCATGGAAGGCACGGTGGGTGACAAGGGGCGAGACTACTATCTCAGCGGCATCGAGGGACTGCTCTATGGCGACAGCCCGCAGGAGGGCTATGTCCGTGGCCAGACCTTCCTCCATGGCGGCCTGGGGATCCGCTTCGACGTGCCAGACGGGTTCCAGATCGACAACAAGGTTGAGGCCGTGCTGGCCACGGGTCCCGGCGAGGCAGCCATTCGCTTCGACGGGGTGTCGGACACGAGCAATGGCAGCCTGACCAACTACATCGCCTCCGGCTGGGTAACCGGCCTGAAGCCGGAAACCATCAGGCCGCTGATGCTGAACGGGCTGGAGGGTGCGACCGCCAGAGCCGCAGCTGACCGCTGGGATTTCGATGTCACTGTCATCCGGACAGGCGCACAGATTTTCCGCTTCCTGACTGCCGTACCGAAGGGAAGCGGCTCGCTCGATTCGATAGCAAACGTGTTGCGCTCGAGCTTCCGGAAGATGTCTCCTCAGGAAGCAGCTGCTCTGAAGCCGCTGCGCATCCGGGTGGTCACGGTGCAGCCCGGCGAGACCATGGGAACGCTGGCAAACCGCATGATGGGAACCAACCGCAAGCTTGAACTTTTCCAGCTCATCAATGCGCTGAACCCGACGTCGGTGCTGACGCCGGGCTCGAAGGTAAAGCTGATAGCGGAGTAGGAGAGATCGCGACTCCTACAGGAAAGCGCGCCGCTCCCTGCCGTTCGGCCCCTGCGTCAGTGCCAGCTTGAGCTTTTCGAGCGCCCGGCTTTCGATCTGACGCACACGCTCCTTGGAGATGCCGAGCTTGGCACCCAGTGCCTCGAGGGTTTCGCTTTCGTCGCTCAGGCGGCGGGCGTGAATGATCTCCAGTTCGCGTCCATTCAGATGCTTCAGGGCCGAGCGCAGCCAGGCTGCGCGCCGCTCGCCGTCGATCAGCGATTCGGCCTGTTCGTCCGGAAGAGGATCTTCACTGCGCAGCACATCGGAAAGGCTCTGCCCGTCGCCGGAACCGAGAGGGGTTTCGAACGGAACATCGCCACCCGACAGACGAGCGTCCATGCGCTGCACATCCGCGAGCCCGACGCCGAGGGCGTTGGCAATCTCCTGATGAGCCGCCTCTGCCGTCAACTGGACGTCGCCGCGCGCAAGCTTTGCTCTCAAGCGGCGCAGATTGAAGAAGAGAGCCTTCTGACCGGAGCTGGTTCCGCCTCTGACGATAGACCAGTTGCGCAGGATGTAATCCTGCATCGAGGCCTTGATCCACCAGGAGGCGTAGGTGGAGAAGCGGAAACCCCTCTCGGGGTCGAAACGCGCTGCGGCCTCCAGCAAGCCGGCATAGCCTTCCTGGGTAAGGTCTGCCGCAGGCAGTCCGAAGTTACGGAACTTGCCTGCCATGGAAATCACCAGACGCATATGCGCGACGACGATCTGGTTAAGGGCATTCTGGTCATCGGAACCGCGCCAGCGGCTTCCCAGACGGGCCTCTTCCTCCCTGCTCAGGTAGGGCGCCGACATGGCGTGCCTGATCATGGTACGATCTGCCGCATTACTGGTCATCATCCATCTCCTGGCATTTGAGGCAATCCGGCAGACGGGCTGTCGCCGGGGAACTCTTGGGGTCAGGCCTGTAACGAACGACGCGGAAAAAAGTTTCATAAAAAAACCCGGCTTTCGCCGGGTTTTTTGGGTTTGTGAAAGCAAAAGGCTCAGGCTGCTTCTTCCTGGCTTTCGTCCTCATCGACTGCCTTGCCGCGCTTGGGGCCCTTGGCGAGATGAGTCTCGACAAGACGAACGGCTTCAGTCTCGGACATCTTGTTCACGGCCGCGATCTCACGAGCCATCCGGTCCAGTGCGGCTTCGTAGAGCTGGCGCTCGGAATAAGACTGCTCCGGCTGGTTTTCGGCGCGGTAGAGGTCGCGAACGACTTCCGCAATCGAGATCAGATCGCCCGAATTGATCTTGGCATCATATTCCTGGGCGCGGCGCGACCACATGGTGCGCTTGACCCGGGCCTTGCCCTGGACGACCTTGAGTGCACGATCAACGAAATCAGTTTCGGACAGCTTGCGCATGCCGATGCTCACGGCCTTGGCAACCGGAACCTTGAGGCGCATCTTGTCCTTCTCAAAATCAATAACAAAAAGCTCGAGCTTCATACCCGCCACTTCCTGCTCTTCGATGGCGGTGATCGTACCCACGCCATGAGCGGGATAGACGATCGATTCACCGGTCTTGAAGCCCTGGCGCGTCGAAGATTTTTTCTGCTGGGTCGTCATTCGATTCAAAAACTCCCTGTTACGCTCCCGGTCTGCCCGGGGCCGGGTCAGTCAGGCCCGGATTAGGCGGCGGCACCGCCGGGTGACTCCAGTTTCTGTTCCAGCATCAGCCCACGAATTGAACGTCCCGAAAACAAAAAACCCCTGCCCTCAGGCACACGCCTGCGTCATGGCTTCTTTTCGGATTCTTTCGTTTGCTTTCGTGATGGTTGCGGGCAGCGAATGCCCCGAAGTGGATCAGTATCAGGACCCTATCACAAAAATATGCGGAAATCAATAATTTGCTTTGCCTGTGCCTTGCCAGCCACGAGGCAGACGTCGAGAAAGGACGTTTTGTGATTCGGCGCCAAAACGGCGCTGCCAAGAAGAAAAGGAGCCGCCTGGCAGCTCCTTTTTCCCGTCACGCGTCGCCGCTGCCCGGGTTGGGCGAGAAGAACTTCTCGAATTTGCCCTCGACACCGTCCATCTCCTTTGCCTCCGGCAGAGGGTCCCGCTTCTGGGTGATGTTCGGCCAGATCAGGGCATATTCCGCATTGACCTTGAGCCACTTGTCGAGACCCGATTCCGTATCGGGCTTGATGGCTTCGGCAGGGCATTCCGGCTCGCAGACGCCGCAATCGATGCACTCGTCGGGGTGGATTACCAGAAAGTTCTCACCTTCGTAGAAGCAATCTACGGGGCACACCTCGACGCAATCCGTATATTTGCAACGAACGCAGTTGTCAGTCACGACATAGGTCATGTTGAACTCCAGAGTCGTCCCGCGGAGTGGCGTTATAACGCCTTGTGCCAAGCGGGTCAGGGAAGCGAAGGCGCGCCGCGCTGTCATAGGGGCGCGGCATGTTCGGAACGGTGAGGTATCGGCTTTATCACGCTGTTGCAAGGCTTTCCGTTCCGAAATTCGGCGCTGAAGCGGGAGGAAATTCCAAGCCTTCGGCCTTATGCCCGCGCGTGAGGCATTTTGTCCCGCCCCTTTCGGCAGCAAGCGATCCTGAAGCCGCCCTTGCCTTGTCCGTCCTGCGGGTGGATAGAAAGGGGACAGGAGAAGACGCATGAAGATAGCAATACTGACCGTTTCCGACCGCGCGAGCGAAGGCGTGTATGAGGATATCAGCGGACCCGCCATCGAAAGCTGGCTCGCACGCGCTGTGGTTTCGCCATACCTGGTCATCAAGCGGGTAATCCCTGACGGCGTGGAGAGCGTGTCATCTGCGCTCATCGACCTCTGCGACAATGTCGGAGCGGACCTTATTCTGACAACCGGGGGTACCGGCCCTTCGCCCCGAGACCAGACGCCGGAGGCGATGGCCCTGATCCTTGAAAAGGAGCTTCCCGGTTTTGGCGAGTTGCTGCGGCGCAGGAGTCTCGAACAGGTTCCGACGGCAATCCTGTCCCGCCAGACGGCGGGCACGCGGGGTCGGTCGCTGATCATCAATCTCCCCGGCAGGCCCCGTTCCATCGAAATGAGCCTGGATGCAGTCTTTGCCGCTGTCCCCTATTGTCTCGACCTGATCGGTGCTGGCCGGATCGAGACGGACCCGGCGGTCATCGAGAGCTTTCGTCCGGAAAAATGAGCAGAACTCACTCTGGCTGGTGCCGGCGCCCCTGATCGTCATACAGGCGGCGCGCTTCTTCATAAGGCCCCCTGCGGTCGCCGGGCCCGAGCACGACGACCGTATGCACAGTAAGCTGGATCCCCCGCCATGCAAGCAGTTCCACTTTGTCCCCGCTCTTCAGGACATGACTGGGCTGCAGCCCATCCCGGCCATTGACGCGCACGAGGTTCTCGGCAATCCACTTCTGCGCCAACGCACGGGATTTGGCCAGACGAGCAAAGAACAGCCACTTGTCGAGGCGCTGACGCCCTTCCGACTGTGGCTGCTCGTGTTCGTCCATCGCCTACTTCTTCATCTGTTCCTTGAGGGCAGCCAGTTTTGCGAAGGGCGAGTCCGGATCGACCGGCTTTTCCTTTCGGGGCGGCCTTGCCTCGAAACGCTGCTGCTGGGCAGGGCGTTCGTTGCGGTCCGGACGCGACTTGCGGTCGCCTTCGGGACGCTCATGGCGCTTGCCCTGGTTCTGCTCGGCGCGGCCCTGATCAGCCCTCGCCTGCGGACGATCACGGCCACCGCGATTGCCTTCGCCGCGACGGTTGTCGCCCTGTCGGGAACCCCGCTCTCCGCGCCCTTCGCCTTCACCGCCGCGATTCCCGCCCTGCGGGCGGCGGTTGCCTGCCTGATGGTTTCGCTGGTTGTCCTGCCGCCCGGCCGGACGCCAAAGCAGCACGGGCTTGACCTCGAGGGGCGCTTCCGGTGCGGTGTCGGTTGTGCCCGCTTCGATCGGCTGCTCGGCAGCGGGCGCTGCATCGGCAGTATCGGAAGCAACCGCCTCCCCAGCCTGCGTGGCAGCAGGCTCGGACGTGGCTTCCTCACCCTCGGACGATGCCGGTTCGGCAGCGGCCTGCGCCGGTTCAATCGAAGCAAGGTAGGCGGCCGCCTCTTCGGGCTTTACCGCATCGGCGCGGTACCCGAGACCCTTCAGGATCTCTTCCATATCGTCGGGCGTGGCCCCGAGGATGGAGAGCATGGCGGGCGTGCTGGTAAAGCGGCGGCCGTCATAGGCACCTTCGGGACGGGGTGTCGTGCCCGGCTTCCACTGCAGAAGCGGGCGAATGATATCCGCGAGCCGTTCGAGAATGTCGATACGCACCGCACGCTTGCCCAGGAAGCGGAAACCCGCGAGCTTGTAGAAGGTCCGCTCGAAGCCGGGATCGGTGACCACCGAGGTACGGCCGGCGGCAAGCGCGGGGATAAGCTCACCATAGCCGGGCTTGTCCATGCCGTCGTTCTTCAGCGCCCAAAGCAGCGTGATCAGCTCTGCCGGTGCAGGCTTCAGCAGGGCGGGCATGAAGATATGGTAGGCGCCGAAACGAACGCCGTAGCGGCGCATCGAGGCTCGGGCATCCTGATCCAGCGACTTGACGTCCTCGGTCACGTCGCGGCGGAAAAGCACGCCGAGATTCTCGACCAGCTGGAACGCAAGCCCCTTCGCCAGTCCCTGCAGGTCTTCCGCACGGGAAATATCGTCGAGCGGCTTCAGAACGGTGGAGATGTGATGGTTCACGAAGCGCTCGATTCGCGCGGCGACGTGTTCGCGCGCGGGTCCCGTCAGCTGTTCATCGGCAAGAACGATGACGCGGGGACGCATGACGTGATCGTTGGCGGCAAGCCGCGCAACCGGCTCGCCGAGCCACCGCACATAACCGTCGGCGCCAAGGGCGAGGTCGCCATTGCCGGAAGCGTGAAGGCGGGCAGCCCGCGCCTCGAATTCGAGCGCAAGAGCCTTTTGCGCGGCAGTCTGGACTGCCTTCGCCTCCGGGCCGTCGGACACGGCGATTGGGGAGAACCGGAAACCGGCCAACTGCCCGACATGATGTCCCTCGACGAAGACATCTCCATTCACACTGATTTCAGCTTCCAGCATCGCATTCTCTCTCAGGCGCTTCATGAGCACAGATGTCCTGCGATCAACAAAGCGTTTCGTCAACCTCTCATGTAACGCGTCAGACAACCGATCCTCGATTTCCCGCGTCTTTTCTTGCCAGTGTGTCGGATCGGCAAGCCATCCCGGACGGTTGGACACATAGGTCCACGTCCTTATCTGCGCAATTCGGGCCGATAATGTGTCAATCTCGCCCTCTGTGCGGTCGGCACGGTAAACCTGCTCGGCCATGTAGTCCTCGTTGACAGCACCATGCCGGACAAGATCCGAATAGAGGGTGGCAATGAGTTCGGCATGCTGGGCAGGGGTAATGCGCCGATAATCGGGAAGCGCGCATGCCTCCCAAAGCTTTTCTACCCTTTCGGGTGTGGTCGCAATATCCTGAATCTCCGGGTAGCGTGCAAGCAGTTCCAGCGCCTGTTGATCGACGGCAGGCAATGCGCGCGTCAACCCCTGTACCGGAGGTGCCGCTTCGAGGCTTGCGCGCAGCGCCTTTATCGAAGCGAAATCCAGCTCCTTCGTCCGCCACTGAAGCACGCGCACCGGGTCGAAATGATGGGTTTCGATCCGCTCCACAAGTTCGGGGTCGAAGGGATCGACTCGTCCCGTCACCCCGAAGGTGCCGTCGCGGACATGGCGCCCTGCGCGTCCCGCGATCTGGCCGATTTCGCCGGGGTTCAGATCCCTGAACTGATAACCGTCAAACTTTCTATCCTGGGCAAAGGCAACGTGATCGACGTCGAGATTGAGACCCATCCCGATCGCGTCCGTCGCGACGAGGTACTCCACGTCGCCTTCCTGGTAGAGCCCTACCTGCGCATTGCGCGTGCGGGGGCTGAGCGCACCGAGGACGACGGCAGCGCCGCCGCGCTGACGGCGGATCAGTTCGGCGATGGCGTACACTTCTTCTGCAGAAAAGGCGACGATTGCGCTGCGCTTGGGCAAGCGCGTGATCTTTTTCGAGCCGGCATAGGACAGCTGTGAAAGCCTGGGGCGCTCGACAACCGTGATGCCGGGCAGCAATTGCTCGAGGATGGTGCGCATGGTGCCCGCACCCAGGAGGAGCGTTTCATCGCGCCCGCGCAAATGCAGCAATCGGTCCGTGAAGATGTGGCCGCGCTCGAGGTCGCCCGCAAGCTGCACTTCGTCGATGGCGACGAAAGCGGCGCGCGTTTCGCGCGGCATGGCCTCCACGGTGCAGACCTGGAAACGGGCAGAAGGCGGAACGATCTTCTCCTCGCCCGTCACCAGAGCGACATGGGCAGCACCGACCCGCTCGACCACACGGGTATAGACTTCCCGCGCCAGGAGACGCAGCGGCAGCCCGATCACGCCCGAACCGTGCGCAACCATGCGCTCGATCGCGTAATGGGTCTTGCCCGTATTGGTCGGGCCGAGGACCGCGGTGACGCCGCGACCGCTCAGGATCATCGGTTGCTTGATCAAAATGTCGTTCCACAAAAACCGTCCAGCTTCCACGAAGTCCGCCGGAGACCTCGCACACATGGCGTTCCCGGAGACCAAAGACAAGTGCTTAAATTGACCTTCTGGAAAAGAACCGCCGCCCTGGCGGACAGGATGTCGCAAAGTCCGGAACACGCCATCGGGTTAACGAATGGAACAGCGACGGAACGAATCGCTGACGAATCGCTCACCAGGGCATTTTCCCGATTTGTTCCCCACTACATCTAGATTGTCTGGGCCTCGTCCGTGCCATATCAAGACAGCCTGCGGAAGAGGCAAGCCCAGACATCGCGGGCGCCGTTAACTCTTTCGCGAGAAGCGGCGAGGCGGATTAACCGTTTGTTAAGCTTGCCCTTCCGGCTCTTGCTCCTTCGGGGCGGAGGCTCGTTAACAAACTGTCCAAAAACGGAACGAATCACAGACGAATCACCGACGTCGTGATTTTCTTCTTTTGTTCGCATCAACATGTAGTATCTCAATTGTTCACCATATACGATTTCGGGATCTCTGTTTCCCTCAACTCGCTCTCCGGCGTCGTGCAAAGGTTAATGCCCGTGAAGCGGGGTCATTTGCCTTCGCGGGATAGTCGGCGGTCTCGCTGAACTCAGTGGCGGACTAATGTAGGCCAGTCTTGTGCCAAGACGGGAATTAACCTTCAGAACAGGGCTGGAACGAATCGCAGACGAATCGCTGACGTGGCTCGTTTCCCGATTTGTTCACCGCAGTATATTGTGTAATATCAATTTGTTAACCATAGAAATCGGTGGATAAGCACCTTCGGAAGGCTGCAGGGACAACGCGCCCGTTAACTTTTTTCCTGCTGCGCTTTGCAAAAAAGGCG
Organism: Gellertiella hungarica; assembly: GCF_014197145.1. Classification (GTDB taxonomy): domain Bacteria; phylum Pseudomonadota; class Alphaproteobacteria; order Rhizobiales; family Rhizobiaceae; genus Gellertiella; species Gellertiella hungarica. The sequence goes on from NZ_JACIEZ010000004.1 coordinate 245,305, forward strand.
GCTTTGCAGCCGCCTTTTAAACCTTGCGTTAAGGGATGCCTCACACGAAGAACTGGCCGCCATTGGCGGAGATGGTCGAACCCGTGATGAACCCCGCGTCCTCGGACGCGAGAAAGACCACGCAACGGGCAATTTCCTCCGGCTCGCCAAGCCGGCCCACGGGTATCTGCGGGATGATGCGCTCGTTCAGCACCTTTTCGGGAATGGCCCGCACCATCTCAGTCCCGATATAGCCGGGGCAGATGGCATTGACCGTAATGCCTTTTGCCGCCCCTTCCTGGGCAAGAGCCTTAGTGAAACCGAGGTCGCCGGCCTTGGCTGCGGAGTAGTTGGCCTGCCCCATCTGGCCTTTCTGCCCGTTGATCGAGGAAATGTTGATCACGCGTCCGAAGTTTCGCTCGCGCATGCCGTTCCAGATCGGATGCGTCATGTTGAAAAGGCCGGTCAGGTTGGTCCCGATGACCTCACCCCATTGCTCCGGCGTCATCTTGTGGAACATGGCATCGCGCGTGATGCCCGCGTTGTTGACCAGGATGTCCACCGGACCAAGATCGGCCTCCACCCTGGCAATTCCCTCGGCGCAGGCCTGATAACTGGAAACATCCCACTTGTAGACCGGGATGCCGGTTTCGCCCTCGAAGGCCCTGGCCTTTTCTTCATTGCCGGCAAAATTCGCCGCAACCCTGTAACCCGCATTCTTCAGTGCCACCGATATGGCCGCCCCTATGCCACGCGTCCCACCCGTGACCAATGCTACTCGCGTCATGCCATTCCCCCCTTTATGATTATGTCAGGTTTGCAAGCGCGGCCCGGATGCTGGTCATCCGGGCCAAATTTCCGACAAGCCGCTCAAAGCGCCTCGAAGCACATGGCGACGCCCATGCCGCCGCCGATGCAGAGCGTGGCGAGACCCTTGCGGGCGCCGCGACGCTTCATCTCGAAAAGCAGCGTGTTGAGCACGCGCGCACCGGAGGCACCGATCGGATGGCCGATGGCGATGGCGCCGCCATTGACGTTGACGATATCGGGATTCCAGCCCAGATCCTTGTTGACGGCGCAGGCCTGTGCGGCGAAGGCTTCATTGGCTTCCACAAGATCCAGATCGTTGATCGACCAACCTGCCTTTTCCAGCGCCTTTCGCGAGGCAGGGATAGGACCGGTGCCCATGATGCTGGGATCGACGCCTGCAGTTGCCCAGGACACGATGCGTGCCAGCGGCTGGATACCGCGGCGCGAGGCTTCGGCCTCGGTCATCAGCAGGGCGGCGGCGGCACCGTCATTGATGCCGGACGCATTGCCCGCCGTTACGCTGCCTTCCTTGTCGAAAGCCGGGCGCAGCTTGGCCATGCTGTCGATCGTGGCGCCATGCCGGATATACTCATCCTGATCGACGACGACGTCACCCTTGCGGCCCTTGATGACGAAGGGGACGATTTCATCCTTGAAGCGGCCGGCCTTCTGGGCAGCTTCAGCCTTGTTCTGGGAGGCGAGCGCGAACTGATCCTGCTCGTCGCGGGTGAGCTGGAACTGGCGCGCCACGTTTTCGGCCGTGATGCCCATATGGTAGCCGTGGAACGCGTCGGTCAGGCCGTCCTTGATCATGGTATCGATCATTTTCATGTCGCCCATCTTCGTGCCCGATCGCAAATGGGCGCAATGGGGAGCCATGGACATGGATTCCTGACCACCGGCGACAATGATGGATGCATCCCCGGTGGCAATCTGCTGCATGCCGAGCGCGACCGCGCGCAGGCCGGAGCCGCAGAGCTGGTTGATGCCCCAGGCCGTCGCTTCCTGCGGCACGCCCGCCTTCATGGCCGCCTGGCGAGCCGGGTTCTGGCCCTCCCCGGCAGGAAGAACCTGGCCGAGGATAACCTCGTTGACCTCTTTCGGGTCCACGCCCGCGCGCTCCAGGACGGCCTGGACCACGGCGGTGCCGAGTTCATGCGCCGGTACCGAGCCGAACGCGCCATTGAAGGAGCCGACTGCGGTGCGGGCAGCGCTCGCAATGACGATGGATGGATTGCTCATGGGATCTCCTCGCTTTCGATGGGTCGTTGTCCGAAAACTGACAAAGCTTGGGTTGCAAGTCAAACGGCTTAAGGCACCGTGCCCTTTCTGCCCAGAACGGCTTTGGTCGCAGATTTGCTATTGATCAAAAGCATTTCCCGCATCGCACAAAGTGATTGTCATGCCCATTTCTTGCGCATAAAGTCTGAGACGGGAGACAGTCTTGGCCGGATGCACGCCGGTGGGCAGGGAGATCATAATGGCGAAAAACAACGGGCAAATTACAATCAAGAAATATGCCAACCGCCGACTCTACAACACCGGAACCAGCACTTACGTAACGCTCGACGATCTCGCCGTCATGGTGAAGAAGGGGGAAGACTTCGTCGTCCAGGACGCCAAGACCGGCGAAGACATCACGCATTCCGTGCTGACGCAGATCATTTTCGAACAGGAATCGAAGACGGGGAACACGCTTTTGCCGATCTCGTTCCTCCGCCAGCTGATCTCCTATTACGGAGACCAGATGCAGATGGTGGTGCCGAGCTTCCTCGAGCACTCCATGAAGGCCTTCAACGAACAGCAGGTGCAGATAAGGGAGCAGATGACCCGTGCTTTCGGAGACAGCCCGCTGACCAAGAACCTTCAGGCGCCGATGCAGATGATGGAAGAACAGGTGAAGCGCAACACCGAGATGTTCCATCAGGCGATGCAGATGTTCTCACCCTTCATGACACCGCCGCAGCCCAAGGAGGCCAAGAAGGCCGACCCGAAGGACATCGACGAGCTCAAGGAGCAGCTGCGCGCCCTTCAGACCAAGCTTGACACTCTCTGAAAAGGATCCATCGCTTAGACCTGACCGGGGGCCCGCAAGGCCCCTTTTTCACAGGCCGATGGAAACGTCCCGGCTGGCACTTCTGACAGAAACGGCAAAACCGCCGATGACGTCGATGAAGGCGATGACCATCAGGATGAAGAAAACCTGGGTTGCGGCGTCCCGCACCGCCAGGAACTCCACGAGGAATGCCACGAAGACCAGAAGTGACAGCATGTGGTTCATCAGCGAGCCCGACGAGTTGCGCGTGGACTTCAGCAGTTCGAGAAAGAAGAAGACAAGTCCTATCAGGATGAAGAGGTCCCCGAGGGAGAGCGACCACACCGCTCCGGACAGCATGGAAACCTGCAGAAGGACCGTCTGCAGAGAGGCGACCCCGCCCCCGCCGAACAGGCCGATCATGGCAAGGTTGTAAAGCGCGAACGGTACGATCATCAGCGGAAGCGCAACAAGCATCATGACATTCCTTTTCCTTCCGGCACAAACGCGCTGCACCGGCTCACGGGTTTCAGGAAAAGAGCATTCCGCGAATAAAAATGGAAGCTGGAGCCCAAACAAAAAGACCGGCCAGGGGCCGGTCTTTCCGATCAGTATGTCGCACCGGCCGAATTCGGCCGGCCCGGAGAAAAATCAGGCGCTTTCCTTCGGGGTCAGAACCTGGCGACCGCGGTACATGCCGGTCTTCAGGTCGATGTGGTGCGGGCGGCGCAGTTCGCCGGAGTTCTTGTCTTCGACGTAGGTCGGGTTCTTCAGCGCGTCAGCAGAACGGCGCATACCGCGCTTCGACGGGCTTGTTTTTCTTTTCGGTACAGCCATTTGAGTACTCCACTTGACGGGGCAAAACCGCTCTCCTCAGCCAGATACGGCTGCCGGGATCACGGTTCAATCTCGGAAATTGGGCGGCTTATACATGCTCGTTTCCCGTTTGACCAGCCCTTTTAGCAATTTTTGCCGATTCTGCAGGGCACCGGTCCCAAGGGCTCCGGTCAAACCTCGTCTTTTTCCACGTACCAGGTTTCCGCAAGGGCTGCATGCTGCCACTCCACCCAGGCAGGATGTTGCTTGACCGCGGTCATGTAGGCAAGCGTCTCAGGGTCGGAAACCAGCTCATAGACCTCGAAGCGGTTCACGGCGGGCGCAAACATCGCATCTGCAGCCGAGAAGGCGCCGAACAGGAAAGGCCCCCCTGACTTCTGGCGGCAATCCTTCCAGATGGCCTCTATGCGCCGCACATTGGCCCGCACGTCCTCACCGACGGGGATCGCTGCCGGCTGGCGGCGGATGTTCATCGGGCAGGCGGAGCGCAAGGCGCCAAATCCGGAGAGCATTTCCATCGAAATAGAGCGGGCGAGCGCCCGCTCGCCCTGGGCCTTGGGCCATAATCCTGCCTCGGGGAAGAGCTCGGCCACATATTCGATGATGGCAAGGGATTCCCATATCCTGATCTCGTCGTGATGCAGCACCGGCACCCGCCCCACGGGGGAAAGTGTACGGAACTTCGGGTTCCCTGCCTTCATATCGAAGGGGATGAGCACTTCGCTGAAGGGAATGCCGCACGCCTTCATGGCGATCCAGGGGCGCAGGGACCAGGAGGAGTAGTTCTTGTTTCCGATGTAGAGGGTCAGTTCGGCCATGATGTTGCTGCTCCGCGTTGTCATGACCGCACGCTAGTCGGCTATCGGACGGAGCACCAACGAAATCCGGTGAAGTCAGTCATAAAGGCATTTGATGTAATCGCCGGAACCGGCAGCGCGGCGCTCGATGACGGAGGCGAGCTGTCGCAGACCCCGCCCCGGTTTGCTGGCGATCCGCGTATAGGGATTGGGCAGGGAAACGGCGAGCAGTGCCGCCTGCCTGCGGCTGAGCTTCGAAGCGGGAACCTTGAAATGATGGCGGGCTGCCGCCTCGATTCCGTAGATGCCGGGCCCCCATTCGGCAATATTCAGATAGATCTCCATCATGCGCCGCTTCGACCACACGAGATCGGAGGCCATCGCGAGCGGAATTTCGAGCGCCTTGCGCAGGAAGGACCGCCCGTTCCAGAGAAAGAGGTTCTTGGCGGTCTGCATGGATATCGTGCTGGCCCCACGGGTAGGCACACCCTTCAGAGCATCGTCCACCACGCCCCGCATCTGCGTCCAGTCAACGCCACTATGAGCACAGAACTGGCCATCTTCGGACATCATCACGGATTGCACGAGGACCGGCGAGATGTCGTCGAAGGACACCCAACGCCGATCATAACCCTTGAAGAGGGCGAGATCACCCAGCATCAGCGTGGAAACCGGGTGGGTAAAGGGGACCAGATAGACAAAGATCAATGCATAAGGCAGGACGATCAGGCCCAGGACCAGCTTTGCGGCCGTACGCATGCGGGAGCGAAAGGCACTTTTCACCGGCGCCACCTGTGGCGCAGCCGGCGCCTCCGCCTCCAGCTCAATGTCCGGCACGGTATCCACCATTGGCCCCAAAACGCTTCCATCCTTGCCTGCCTGCGTGTCACTCATACCCTTATGGCTCCGGCAATTCCAGCCTCACGCCCACCGAGTCCAAAATGTGCTTAAGGAAAGCGATTGCATCGGCCGGGGCAAGCGTGGCAAAGAGCCCTGCATGAGCAAGACATCATCCATCGAGCAGAAGCTTCAGTCCCGGGCACAGGAAGTCGAGCGTCTTCTCGACCAACTCCTCTCGGCTGATCTGCGTTCCGATGAAATTGCCCGTCCGGAGCGGCTGCGGGCGGCCATGCGGCACGGCGTCCTGAATGGCGGAAAACGTCTCCGCCCCTTCCTTGTCATGGAAAGTGCCTCCCTTTTCGGCGCTGAGAGCGGGCCGGCCCTGCGCGTGGCGGCAGCGCTGGAATGCGTGCACTGCTACTCCCTTGTTCATGACGATCTTCCCGCCATGGATGACGATGACATGCGCCGGGGACAGCCGACAGTGCACAAGGCCTTTGACGAGGCAACGGGCATACTGGCCGGCGACAGCCTGCTGACCTACGCCTTCGACATCCTCGCGGCTTCCGAAACCGATCTTCCCGCTTCGATCAAGGTCGATGTCATTCTCGCGCTGGCGCGCGCTTCCGGCCTTGGCGGCATGGCAGGAGGCCAGATGCTCGACCTCGAGGCCGAGAAAAAGAGCCCGGACGAAGAAGGCATCCGAACCCTTCAGGCGATGAAGACGGGCGCTCTCATCCGCTTTGCCGCGGAAGCCGGCGCTATCCTGGCCGGTGCCCTGAAGGAGGATCGCGACCGGCTCCGGCGCTTCGGAGAAAAAATCGGTCTCGCCTTCCAGCTCGCGGACGATCTGCTGGACCTGACCGCCGATCCCGAAACCATGGGCAAGGCAACCGGCAAGGATGCCGCCCGTGGCAAAGGCACGCTCGTTTCCTTGCATGGCGAGGCCTGGGCCAGGGACGCGCTTCAGCGGCTGGTGGCTGAATCGGAAGATCTTCTTGCCCCCTTCGGCGAAAAGGCAGAGACATTGCTGCAAGCGGCCCGTTTCGTGGCCGAGCGGAAGAACTGAAAAAGATAGCCGGCATTCCATCGTCTGCTGTTTGAAGCCTATCTTGTCCCGGAGACAAGATCTCGCCTGCAAGGTCCGGCTGTCGGCGCTTATCCTGCGGACATCGCATCAGCAGGAGATATGTGCCGTGCCCGCAACTGCCGAGCTTTCGCCCCTGCTCCTGGGCTGGGGAGCCTATGTTGCGGCGACGGCATCGCCCGGCCCTGGCATCCTCACCATCGTCGAGACCGCCGTCAGCGCGGGGCGGGCCGCAGGTCTCGCCCGTGCGCTCGGCGTGCTGTCGGGTTCGATGACCTGGGCTGCATTGACCACAATCGGTGTTTCAGCGCTGATTCATGCGGAGCCTGGGGTGCTCACCGTCGTGCAGCTGATCGGAGGAAGCTACCTGATGTTTCTCGCCTGGGGCATGGCAAGAAAGGCGATGAAGCCCGGTTCCTTGAACGTGTCGGTTGCGGACAGGGGGCATAGCCTGCGCCACCATTACGCAAAGGGTTACGGGGTGCACCTGACCAATCCGAAGGCGATAATGGCATGGATCATGCTGACGTCGCTGGCTCTTCCGCCGGGGTCAGGCCCGGAACAGACACTGCTCTTCGTCGGCGGATGTCTGTTGCTCGGCCTGACGATCTTTGCCGGTTTCGCCCTGCTCTTCTCGATCCCGGCCGTGCATGCAGCCTACCTGCGGCAGCGCCGCCCGCTCGAGGCGGGTGCCGCGGCCTTTTTCGCCTATGCCGGCGCAATGCTTCTCAGATCCGCTCTTTGAGCTGGCTGTTGCGGGCGAGAATATCGGCAAGGGCTTCAATCAGGACATCGCATTCCTCATCGGTGCCGATGGAAATCCGGAGGTACTGATCGATGCGCGGCTTCTTGAAATGCCGGACGATGACGGACCTGGCTCTCAGCTCTGCCTGCAGTTCCGCGCCATCCCTGTCCGGATGCCGCGCAAAGACGAAGTTTGCGTGGGACGGGAGCACCTCGAAGCCGAGACGTTCCAGCGAGACGACCAGACGGTCACGGCTTGTCATCACCTTCCGCCGGCAGAGCTCGAACCAATCCACATCCTCCATAGCGGCCGCAGCGCCTGCCTGGGCGAGCCGATCCAGCGGATAGGAGTTGAAGCTGTCCTTGACCCGCTCAAGCGCATCGATGAGCGGCCGCTGGCCAATGGCGAAACCGACCCGCAGCCCCGCAAGCGAACGGGATTTCGACAGGGTGTGAACCACCAGAATGTTGGGATATTTCCGCGTCAGCGGGATGGCCGTTTCCGCCCCGAAATCCACATAGGCTTCGTCGATGACGATCACCGTATCCGGCTTCGAGGCCGCGAGCCGCTCGATGGCCTCGCGGTTGACCGCAATGCCGGTCGGCGCGTTCGGGTTCGGGAAGATGATGGCGCCGCAATCCCGATCGAATTCGGAGAAATCGATGGTGAAATCGTCCCTCAACGGCACTTCCACGGCCTCGATCCCATAGAGGAGGCTATAGGTCGGATAAAAGCTGTAGGTGATATCGGGGTAGAGAAGCGGCTTCTCATGCTTCAGCAGCCCATTGAAGACATGGGCCAGCACTTCATCCGAGCCGTTGCCGACAAAGACTTCATCCGCGGTAACGCCATGCAGGCGGGCGATGCTGTCACGCAGCGCGGTGGAGGCTGGATCTGGATAAAGCCGGAGACGCTCGTCAGCCGCGTCCCTGATGGCGGCCAGCGCCTTTGGCGAGGGTCCATAGGGGTTTTCGTTGGTGTTCAGCTTGATCAGGTTGGTGATCTTTGGCTGTTCGCCCGCAACATAGGGCTTCAGCTCGCTGACGATGGGAGACCAGTATTTGCTCATCGGTTCATTCCGCTGCGCTTCGGGTGCCGAAACGCTTTTCGATATAGTCGATTACCAGCGCCTCGAAGTCGGCAGCGATGTTGGGGCCGCGAAGCGTCAGAGCCTTCTTGCCGTCGATGAAGACGGGTGCTGCCGGTGTCTCACCCGTGCCGGGAAGAGAAATTCCGATGTCGGCATGCTTGCTCTCCCCGGGTCCATTGACGATGCAGCCCATCACGGCAACGTTGAGGGCTTCAACTCCCGGGTATTTTTCGCGCCAGACCGGCATGTTCTTGCGGATATCTTCCTGAATGCGCTGGGCAAGCTCCTGGAAGACGGTCGAGGTGGTTCGACCGCAACCCGGGCAGGCCGCCACGACCGGAACGAATTGCCGGAAGCCCATGACCTGCAGCAGTTCCTGCGCCACCTGAACTTCGCGTGTCCGATCACCGTTGGGTTCCGGCGTCAGGGAGACGCGGATCGTGTCGCCGATCCCGTGCTGGAGCACATACCCCATGGCAGCCGACGACGCCACGATACCTTTTGTTCCCATACCCGCCTCGGTCAGCCCGAGATGGAGAGCGTGATCCGAACGCTCCGCAAGCATCGAATAAACCGCGATCAGATCCTGAACCTGGCTGACCTTGGCCGACAGGATGATGCGGTTTCGGGGAAGTCCGATATCTTCTGCCATCTGCGCCGAAATCAGCGCCGACTGGACGATCGCCTCATGCATGACTTCGCGCGCGGAAAGAGGTGAGCCTTCCGCGGCATTCTTGTCCATCAGATGGGTCAGCAGCTCCTGATCCAGCGATCCCCAGTTGACGCCGATGCGCACCGGTTTGTCATAGCGGATCGCCATCTCGATGATGTCGCCGAACTGCTTGTCCTTCTTGTCCTTGAAGCCGACATTGCCGGGGTTGATGCGGTACTTGGCCAGTGCCTCGGCGCAATCAGGGTGATCAGCGAGAAGCTTGTGTCCGATGTAATGGAAATCGCCGACCAGCGGCACATCGATGCCCAGCCGCAGAAGCCTGTCGCGGATGCGCGGGACGGCGGCGGCACTTTCGTCACGGTCGACCGTGATCCGGACGATTTCCGACCCGGCCCGATGAAGGGCGGCCACCTGCGCAACGGTCGCATCAATATCTGCGGTGTCGGTATTGGTCATGGACTGCACGACCACAGGCGCACCGCCGCCAACGATCACACCGCCCACATCGACGGCCACCGTTCTGCGGCGAGGCTTCGGATCATAGGGATTGTTGGAGGTCATGGCGGGCTCTTCCAGCACAAGTGACGGGTCGCTTTTCAGGTGGAGGAAGGCAGGTCGGTTGTCAAGTTTGGCTCTGGTCTTTCGTTGGACCGATGGCGGCGGCAAAGAGCCTCACCATCGCCTTCATGTCTGCCTCGGCCTCGTCAATGGAGGGCGCGCGCGTCTTGATGCCCTCGACCGCATCGACCAGGAGGCGTGCCACCGTGGCGGGCGGATAAAGCGGGTCAGCGGCGTTGCCCTGCCATTTTTCGATGAGCACGGCCGCCTGCTTCTCGACGCCCGCGAACCACTCCGCCATCAGATCGGCGGCAAACTCGTTCTTCATGCCGATCAGTTCCGCCCCGTGCGGCATCAGGCCCAGTTCGCGATGCGGCTTGACGAAGGCCGTGGCCAGCAGCTGATCAAGCGCTTCGACAAGGCCGCCTGCCTTGGACGACGCGGCGCATGCTTCGTCGGCAACCTGGGCGCCAAGTGCCGCAAAGCAGGCACGGAAGATTTCGGTCTTGTTCTTGAAATGATTGTAAAGCGCCGGCCTCGAAAGTCCGGCGGCCGTCGCGATGTCATCCATCGAGACCCGCTTGAACCCGTATTGGGCAAAGCACCGGAAGGCCGCCTCAAGGATCGCGCCACGCCGAGAGCCAATGGTATCTTCGTTCACAAACATGGTTTGACACTTTTACATTTTTTGTCATTATGTAAAGACACTTTATCTTGAAGGAGCTTATATCCCGATGCGCCTCACTGTGAACGGGAAAATGCACGAGCTTGATGCCGAACCCGACATGCCGCTTCTGTGGGCACTTCGGGATATCCTGGATATCAAGGGGCCAAAATTCGGATGTGGTGCGGGCCTCTGCGGCGCCTGCACCGTCATCATCGACGGAGAGGCAGTCCGCTCCTGTCAGACGGCGCTTCAGGACGCGACGGGAGAAATCCGGACGATCGACGGATTGGCGGACGGAGACAGGCTGCATCCGGTCCAGCAGGCATGGCTGGACGAGCAGGTGGCACAGTGCGGCTACTGCCAGGCCGGGCAGATCATGAATGCCGTGGCGCTTCTCGAAAAGAACCCCCGGCCTACCGACGCGGAGATCGACGAGGCGATGTCAGGTAATCTCTGTCGTTGCGGAACCTACCCGCGAATTCGCGCAGCAATCCACCGGGCTGCAAGCCAGGGCGAGGGGGTCTGACCATGGCAACCTTGGGAAAGATTGCAAGACGCACATTCCTGTTCGGCGCTGCCGCCATCGCGGGTGGTGTCGCCTTCGGCTACTATAAGTACAGCCAGCCCTTCGAGAACCCGCTGAAGAAGAACCTTGCCCCAGGCGAGGGCACGCTGAATGCCTACCTCAAGATTGCCCCGGACAACCGCATGACCGTCATCGTCCCCCGCGCCGAGATGGGCCAGGGGGTGACGACAACGCTGGCTGCCCTTGTCGCGGAAGAACTGGAAGTGCGCCTGGATCAACTGACCGTGGAGCACGGTCCCGCTGCTCCCGCCTATTACAACAGTGCAGCGCTGGTGGAAGGTGCGCCCGTCCCGCGGTTCGACCAGGGACTTTTTGCCGATACGCTCAGAGGAACCATGGCTGTCTTCTCGAAGCTGGTCGCGCTGCAGTTTACCGGGGGTTCTTCCTCCACGATCGATGCATACGAACCGATGAGGCGCGCGGGTGCCACGGCACGCGAAATGCTGAAGGCGGCGGCGGCCAAACGGTTCGGCACCCAGGCTGCCAATCTGAAGACCGCGGAAGGTACAATCACGGACACCGCCACGGGCAAGACGGTCACCTATGGCGAAATCGCAGCGGAGGCCGCACGGCTTGCTCCGCCCGAAGACATTGCACTCAAGCCTCGCACCGCATGGACCATCCTGGGCAAGCCTCAGCCGCGCACCGACATGCGGGCCAAGGTGACAGGCGCACCGGTCTATGGCGTCGACGTTTCTCTTCCGGGCTTGCTCCATGCAACCATCCGCATGGCGCCGCTGCCGGGGCAGCGGATGACGAGCTTCGATCCGGCCGAGGCCCGGAAGATGCGTGGTGTGGTGAAGGTAGTGGAGATCGACAGCCCCTTCGGCCACGGTTTCGGCGTCATCGCCGACAACACCTGGCGTGCCTTCCAGGCGGCAGATGCCGTCTCGGTGGCCTGGAGCCCACCCGCAAGCATTCCCGATGCCAAGAATGTCTTTGCCACGCTGGCCGAGGCATTCGAAACGGAAACGCCGTTCAGCCTCAGAACGCTCGGGGATCCGGTCTCTGCGATGGCCGCAGCTGCACCGGGAACGGTTTACGAGGCCGAGTACAGGGTACCCCACCTAGCCCACGCCCCCATGGAACCCATGAATGCAACGGCACAATACAAGGACGGTCTGCTGACCGTCTGGGCACCGAACCAGTCGCCCAGTGTCGTCCAGATGATCGGCAGCCGCATTGCCGGCGTATCGGCGCAGGACGTGGTGGTTCATACCACCATGCTCGGCGGAGGTTTTGGCCGCAGGCTGGAGCCTGACTTCTCCGATTACGCAATCCGTCTCGCCCTCGCGGCAGAGGGAAAGCCGGTGAAGGTTATCTGGACGCGTGAGGAGGACATGGGCCACGGTGTCTACCGTCCTGCGGCACTTGCCCGTTATCGCGCGGCTGTCGACAAGGATGGGATGCCGGTTGCGATCACCGGTTCACTCGCTTCGCAATCCGTTATCGCCGGCATGGCGGGCCGCATCGCGCCCTCCATCCCCATCGCCGGGCCGGACAACACCATGCTGGATGGGGCCTACAACCAGCCCTATGCCTTCGCCAACCATCGCATCGAAGCCCGGAAGGTCGACCTGCCGGTTCCGGTAGGCTCCTGGCGCTCGGTGGGCTATTCCTTCAATGCCTTCATGCAGGAGTCTTTCCTCGATGAGGTCGCCGAGAAGGGCGGGCTCGACCCCCTGGAGCTTCGCCGCAGGCTTCTCGCGGACAATCCGGCCGCTCTCGGGGTGATCAACCGGGCGGCGGAGATGGCCGGCTGGGGCCAGCCCCTGGCGGAAGGGCGGGCCCGCGGGCTTGCCTACAATCTCTCCTTCGGGACCCATGTCGCGGAAATCGTCGAGGTTTCCGGAGATGCGGCAAACGGCATCCGCGTTGAGAAGGTCTGGTGTGCAGCCGATCCGGGGATCGTGCTGGATCCGGGGATATTCAAGGCACAGCTGATGTCGGGGATCCTGTTTGGTCTCTCGGCTGCCATGTTCCAGGAAGTCACATGGGGACCGGATGGCGTGGAGCAGCTGAACTTCGGCGATTACCCCGCGTTGCGGATCAACCAGTCTCCGCAGGTGGAAATCGCCCTTCTCGAGCAATCGCCGTTCATGGGTGGTGCCGGGGAGCCGGGCACCCCGCCATCGATGCCGGCACTTGCCAATGCTGTTGCGCGGCTCACCGGGCAGCGGCTCCGGGAATTGCCGCTTTCGAAAGCCGTTGCCTTTGCATGAGGGTCAGTGCCTGATGCTGTCGGCGTGGCGCGCCAGACCCGACAGCATCAGGACGACGAGGAGCAGCACCGGGAGGAACAGGAAGACGGGCGCAAAACCGACATGCTCGGCAACGAAGCCGATGATCGAGGGAGCAGCCAGCAGGCCCGAATAGCCCATAAAGGTTGCGACCGAGAGACCGACGCCCGGCGCCATCCCCGGGATATTGCCGGCTGCCGAAAAGGCGATGGGGACCATGTTGGCGATCCCCAGCCCGCAGATGGCAAATCCCAGGATCGCAACTTCCGGGTTGGGCGCCAATCCAGAGATGAGCATGCCGCTCAGAGCCATCAGTGTGGACAGGCGAAGCGTCTTGACTGCGCCGAAACGATCCCGGACCAGATCGCCGCCAAACCGCATGATCGCCATGGTGCCCGAGAATGCGGCAAAGGCAAATCCTGACAGCACGAGATCGGCGCCCAGCTCATGGCGCACGTAAAATGCGCCCCAATCCAGCACCGCGCCTTCCGGAACCATGGAAAACAGCGCCATCACCCCGAGAATCCAGGGAAGCGGCTGGAGCGGCAGGCCGCGCTTCCGCTCTGACTTTTCTGCAGGATGCGGCGCATCCGGTAGAACCAGCGGCCATGCAACGACCAGCATCAAGATTGCGGCGGCCGTTGCCACAACCGCATGGACAGAGACTCCGAACCAGCTGATGAGCAAGCCTCCCGTTGAAGAGCCGAGCAGGCCGCCGAGGCTCCAGAAGGCATGACAGGAAGACATGATGGCACGGCCCATCGACTTTTCCACCGCCACCGCGTTCGTGTTCATCGCGACATCCATCGCACCCATGAAGCCGCCGAACCAGAAGATGGCGACGGCGGCAAACCACACTTTTCCGGCATAGGTCAGCAAGAGCAGCGAGGGAAGGAGTAGGATCGCCATGCCTTTCGCCACCCGGGCAGAGCCGAAGCGGGCCATCAAGGCGCCCGCCACGGGCATGAGCGTCAGCGATCCGGCACCCAGAAGCAGGATCATCAGCCCCAGCTCGCTCTTGGAGAGCAACAATCTTTCCGCGAAATCCGGGATTTTCGGCGCCCACGCCCCAACCATGAAGCCATTCATCAGGAAGAGGAGCGATACGGCCAGCCGGGAGGCAGGAAAGAAGGACGACGCGGGCTTGGCGGCGGTGGGGAGAAGGGCATCGGACACGTGTGAGCTCCTGCAGGGACGTGCAGATCAGTCGATCTTCACGTAGGCATCTTGAAGATGAGGCAGCCCGGGCGGCAAGCCCGGCTTCCAATGGCAGCGGAGCATATTTTAATCGTTTCAGTTCACAACCCCCAGTATGGGGGATGAGAACCACATTTTGTAACAGAAGATTTCAGCGGAGCGTGCCGGGCAGGCATCCCTGCCCGGCTTGATCTCTTCTCACGCAAACACGATCAGCAGATCCTTGGCGTCGATCTGATCGCCCGCACGCACCAGCACTTCGGCGATGGTGCCGTCCTTCTCCGCATGCAGTGCGGTTTCCATCTTCATCGCCTCGATGGAAAGGAGAACGTCGCCAGCCTTTACCGGCTGGCCAGCGCTGACGGCAACGGTGGAGATGACACCGGGCATGGGTGCTCCCAGATGGGCAGCATTGCCGATTTCCGCTTTCCGGCGAACGCCGTTGCCGCCCGCGCCATGGGCACGGTCCGGCACCTTGATGCGGCGCGGCTGGCCGTTGAGCTCGAAGAAGACCGTGACCATGCCCTTTTCGTCCACCTGCCCCATGGCCTGGTTGAGGATGACGAGCGTCTTGCCCTTTTCGATGTCGGCAAAGAGCTCCTCACCGGGCTGAAGACCGTAGAAATAGGACGGAGTCGGAAGGACTGAAACCGGTCCATAGGTCTCGGCGGCCATGGCGAAGTCGGTGAAGACCTTGGGATACATCAGGTAGGAGGCAAACTCCTGATCGCTGACATCGCGGCCCAGTTTCTCCACGATAGCCTTGCGCTCCGCATCAAGGTCGGCGTCGGGCAGCAGGGAGCCGGGGCGGTCGGTGTAGGGCTTCTCGCCCTTCAGCGCCTTCTTCTGCAGGTCTTCCGGCCAGCCGGACGGGGGCTGACCGAGATCACCCTTCAGCATGGATACGACCGATTCCGGGAAGGAGACGTCCTTTGCGGGATTGAGGACATCGGCAACCGTGAGATCCTGCGACACCATCATCAGAGCCATGTCGCCAACCACCTTGGACGACGGGGTTACCTTGACGATATCGCCGAACATCTGGTTGGCGTCCGCATAGGCCTGCGCGACCTCGTGCCAGCGGGTCTCGAGACCGAGCGAGCGGGCCTGTTCCTTGAGGTTGGTGAACTGACCGCCCGGCATTTCATGCAGATAGACTTCGGAGGCCGGACCCTTGAGATCGCTTTCGAAGGCTGCGTACTGGTTGCGGACAGCCTCCCAGTAGAAGGAAATGCGACGGATCCAGCTGGCGTCCAGGCCGGGATCCCGATCCGACCCGGCAAGAGCTTCCACGATGGAGCCGAGACAGGGCTGGGAGGTGTTGCCAGAGAAGGCGTCCATGGCCGCATCGACGGCATCGACGCCCGCGTCCACGGCCGCCAGCACGGTTGCAGCGGCGATGCCCGACGTATCGTGGGTGTGGAAATGGATCGGCAGTGAGGTGGCCTCGCGAAGCGCCTTGAACAGCACCTTCGCCGCAGCCGGCTTCAGCAGACCGGCCATGTCCTTGACGGCGATGATATGCGCGCCTGCCTTTTCGAGCTCGGCTGCCAGATTGGCGTAGTACTTGAGATCGTACTTGGGGCGGGCGGAATTCAGGATATCGCCCGTATAGCAGATGGCCGCCTCGCACAGCTTGTTTTCTTCAGCGACGGCATCCATCGAGACACGCATGTTCTCGACCCAGTTAAGGCAGTCGAAGACGCGGAAAAGATCGATACCGCCCTGAGCCGCCTGCCGGACGAAATACTTGACCACATTGTCGGGATAGTTCTTGTAGCCGACACCGTTTGCGCCACGGAGCAGCATCTGCAGGAGCAGGTTGGGCGCTGCCTCGCGCACCAGCGACAGGCGCTCCCATGGATCCTCCGTCAGAAAGCGCATGGCGACGTCGAAGGTGGCGCCACCCCAGCATTCCAGCGACAGAAGGTTGGGCAAGGCCCGTGCATAGGTACCTGCGATGGCTGCAATGTCATAGGTGCGCATGCGGGTTGCGAGCAGCGACTGATGGCCGTCACGCATGGTGGTGTCGGTCATCAGCACGCGCTTCTCGTTGCGCATCCAGTCGGCGAACCCCTTTGGACCCAGGGCATCGAGCTTCTGTTTCGTTCCATCGGCAATTGGCGCGTCGATGAAGGGCACGATGGGGGCAGCCGCATCGGGCGAGGGCATCGGGCGGCCCTTGGCTTCCGGATGGCCGTTGACGGTGACATCCGCCAGATAGGTCAGCAGCTTGGTGGCGCGGTCCTGGCGCTTGACCTGCTGGAAAAGCTCCGGCGTGGTATCGATGAAACGGGTCGTGTAGGAGTTGTCCCGGAACTTCGGATGCCCGATGATCGCTTCGAGAAAGGTCAGATTGGTCGCCACCCCGCGGATGCGGAATTCACGCAGCGCCCGATCCATACGCCGGATGGCATCTTCGGGCGTCGGGGCCCAGGCGGTTACCTTTTCCAAGAGCGGATCGTAATAGCGGGTGATGACCGCGCCGGAATAGGCCGTGCCGCCATCGAGACGGATGCCGAAACCGGTCGCCTCGCGATAGGCGGTGATGCGCCCGTAGTCCGGGATGAAGTTGTGCTCCGGATCTTCGGTGGTGATGCGGCACTGAAGCGCGTGCCCATTGAGGCGGATATCCTTCTGAGCGGGCACGCCGGATTGCGGAGTGCCAATGGCATGCCCTTCTAGAATGTGGATCTGAGCCTTCACGATATCGATGCCGGTGACCTGCTCGGTCACGGTGTGTTCAACCTGGATGCGCGGATTGACCTCGATGAAGTAGAACTTGCCGGTATCGGCGTCCATCAGATACTCGACCGTGCCGGCCCCGACATAGCCGGTGGCACGGGCGATCCTGAGCGAGTATTCCGCAAGCTCCTGGCGCTGGGCCTCGCTCAGATATGGCGCTGGAGCCCGCTCCACCACCTTCTGGTTACGGCGCTGGATGGAGCAATCGCGTTCGAAGAGGTGGACCACATTGCCGTGGGTGTCGCCGAGGATCTGGCTCTCGACGTGGCGGGCCTTCTCGACCAGCTTCTCCAGATAGACCTCGTCCTTGCCGAAGGCGGCCATAGCCTCGCGCTTGGCCTCCGTCACTTCGCGGGCCAGATCGGCCTCTGCTCGAATGACGCGCATGCCACGGCCGCCGCCGCCCCAGGAGGCCTTGAGCATCACGGGATAGCCGATTTCCGCGGCCATCTTTTTCACCTGCTCCATGTCGTCCGGCAGCGGTTCGGTTGCGGGCACGACCGGAACACCCACTTCGATGGCCAGGTTGCGCGCCGCCACCTTGTTGCCAAGACGGCGCATCGTGTCTGCTCGGGGCCCGATAAAAATAATGCCCGCTTCATTGCAGGCATCCACGAATTCGGGGCTTTCGGAGAGGAGGCCATAGCCGGGATGGATCGCATCGGCTCCCGAGAGCTTCGCAACCCGGATGACCTCGTCGATGGAGAGATAGCTTTCGATCGGACCGAGATCGCGCGCCAGATGCGGACCGCGGCCGACCTGGTAGCTTTCATCTGCCTTGAAGCGGTGCAGGGCGAGTTTGTCCTCTTCCGCCCATATCGCCACGGTTTTGATGCCGAGCTCGTTGGCGGCGCGGAACACGCGGATGGCAATTTCGGAACGGTTGGCAACCAGAATCTTGGAAATGGACAAGACGATCTCCTCACGACGTCAGCTCGAGGCGCCGGGCGATGGCCCAAGCGCATCTTCCTTAGCGGTTGGCGTTCCCAAGTCAATTTCCCCCGTCGACTGCAAACTGTCGAATTACGACTTTGGTGGAAGGAAGCGGGTGGCGCTCAACCGTCGATTCAGGGCTGATTTCTCAGATTTCCAGTGCGGAATCCTTCGCAAGTGCAAAAATCGCGGTGGATTCGCAATCCCGCAGTGCAAAACTGGAGAAAATCCAGCCGGAGCGACTTTTTGTACATTTTTTTCCGATCCGATGGAGTTTCCACCGGCTTTTGCACGCCGTCAGGAGATAAGGCCCCGGCGAAAGGCTATCGCAACGGCGTGCTGCCGGTTCTTGGCGCCGAGCTTTTCCTGAATGCCAGCCGTGTACCAGTCGACGGTGTGCCGGGAGATTCCGAGCGCCTTGCTGATCTCGTTGGAGGTCAGACCATTGGCCAGATGCCAGAGGACTTCCAGCTCGCGCTTGGTGACATCCGCCGACCCGGCGGAAACGGCAGCGAGGGTCTCTCTCTCGAGAAACAGCCGCATTTTCCAGTACACCGACTTGAAGGCTGCCTGAAAGAGAGCGATCTCGGTCGGCGAAAGGTCGATCACCCGCCCCCCGACGCTTACGAAACCCAGAAGGCCGCCGCGTCCGTGAATGGGGAAGATGTAGCCATCCTTGAGCCCATAGCTCGCGGCCTCGGCCATCATCCGCTCCATTTGCCGCGCCAACGGATCGGCCTGAAAGGCCTTCAGGGCCGTTGACCATCGAAACGGCCTCTGGGCCACTGAAAGGTAGCGAAGTGCAGGATCGATCGTCATGTGCCGAGCGGCGGCATAGGCTTCCGGCCACCCCGCCGGCCACTTGCTGGCCAGAAAGGAGAAATTGCCATCCGGGTCCGGACGCGCATCTCGAAGGATGGCGTAATATTCAAAGCCGTAGACGGTCAGAAGCGTCCGAAAGCTTGCCAAGACCTCATCCGCCGATCGGCATTCCTCGGTCGTTACCAGCAATTCCAGTATCGATTGAACCGACACGCGTTCCCCATTTCACACAACAGGCCGGCCCCTGACGACCCGACAGCACTTCAATAGGGGGCTATGTACTTCGCTGCACGGTACGATACCAGTCGAATTTTGTTGTACAACATCACATTATTGTCTGCTGCAAAGCAGCAGGACGCCATCTCACCGATATATAACGCATTGGCGTGCTTGGTACCGGGAAAATTTTGCGCTGCAGCAAGGCGAAGGAGCTCCGTTAATCCTGAGTTCAGCTTGGCTCCTGTACCGTCCGACACCCCATGGAAATTCAAGCGAAAGGATCCGTTGTGTCGCTTTTCCAGGTCTACGCACGTGCGCTCAGCTATCTGTCCACCTACCGTATGCGGGTGTCGATGGTCGTTGCAGCCAATATCGTTCTAGCTGTCATCACGATTGCCGAACCGATCCTGTTCGGCAGGATCATCGATGCCATTTCCTCCAAGGAGCCGGTGACACCGATCCTGCTGGCATGGGCGGGTTTTGGGGTTTTCAACACCATAGCCTTCGTGCTCGTGGCGCGCGAAGCCGACCGTCTCGCGCATGAACGGCGGGCCTCTCTGCTGACGGAGGCGTTCGGCCGGATCATATCCATGCCGCTCGCCTGGCATAATCAGCGCGGCACCTCCAATGCACTGCATACGCTGCTGCGAGCCTGCGAAACCCTGTTCAGCCTCTGGCTGGAGTTCATGCGCACCCACCTTGCAACGGTCGTTGCGCTGGCGCTGCTCATACCGACCGCATTCAGCATGGATTATCGTCTGTCTGCGGTCCTTGTCGTGCTCGGCATTCTTTACTGGATCATCGGCCGGATCGTGATGAGCCGCACCAAAGAAGGTCAGGCCGCGGTCGAAGCCCACTATCACACGGTCTTCTCCCACGTGAGCGACGTGATCTCCAACGTCTCCGTGATCCACAGCTACAACCGGATCGAATCGGAAACCCGCGCCCTGAAGTCCTTTACCAGCCAGCTCATCTCGGCCCAGCTTCCGGTTCTCGACTGGTGGGCCCTGGCGAGCGCGCTGAACCGGATGGCCTCGACGATCTCGATGATGATCATTCTCGTGATCGGCACCTTCCTGGTCCAGAGTGGCGAGTTGAAGGTCGGCGACGTCATCGCCTTCATCGGCTTTGCGGGACTCCTTGTCGGCCGCCTCGACCAGATGCGCGCCTTCGCCACCCAGATCTTCGAGGCGCGCTCGAAGCTGGAAGATTTCTTCCGGCTCGAGGACTCCGTCAAGGACCGCGAAGAGCCTGCCAACTCCGGAACCCTCGAACGGGTCCGCGGCGAAGTGGAGTTCCGCAATGTCTGCTTCGACTTTGCAAACACCACCCAAGGCGTGCGCGACATTTCCTTCAAGGTGAAGGCGGGTCAGACGGTAGCCATCGTCGGTCCGACCGGTGCCGGGAAAACCACGCTGATCAATCTGCTCCAGCGTGTCTACGATCCGCAGAACGGCGAGATCCTGATCGATGGCACGGATATCACGACGGTTACCCGCAAATCCCTTCGCACCTCTATCGCCACGGTCTTCCAGGATGCCGGCCTCCTCAACCGCTCGATCCGGGACAACATCCGGCTCGGGAAGGAAGAGGCCGATGATGCGGCGGTCCGGGCTGCGGCAGATGCCGCCGCTGCAGCCGAATTCATCGAAAGCCGCCTCAACGGTTTCGATACGGAAGCCGGTGAACGGGGCAACCGTCTCTCCGGTGGCGAACGGCAGCGTATCGCGATTGCCCGTGCCATCCTGAAGAACGCGCCGATCCTCGTCCTCGACGAGGCAACCAGCGCGCTTGACGTGGAAACCGAGGCGCGCGTCAAGGCAGCCATCGACAACCTGCGGAAAGACCGGACCACCTTCATCATCGCTCACCGCCTCTCCACGGTTCGCGAGGCGGACCTCGTGATCTTCCTGGATCACGGGCGGATCGTCGAGATGGGTGGCTTCGATGAGCTCAGCCATAGCAATGGTCGCTTCGCGGCGCTCTTGCGGGCGAGCGGCATTCTGACGGACGACGAAGTCCGCAAGGCACACGAGGCCGCCTGACGCGAGGAAGCCACCCTCTTCTCATCCGATCGCCCGTGTGCAGCCTGCCACGGGCGATCTTGTTTGTTCCTATGCGCGATCGACCCGGGCGAGATAACAACCGCGGTTGGCGAAATGGATGTGGATGTAATCGGTATCAGGGCGAGCAAGAAACTCTTCGATCAGGTGTTCCACCGTATCGCCATTCACGACGCCTGCATCGAGGATCATGTGCTCGCGCGAGAACGCCCGCAGCGACAGCAATCGTGACCGCATGACTTCAGGTACAGTATCGATCGCCTCGAACGGGTGGTCCTCTCCCTCCCGGACGAATATCGCGTGGGACGAGCGATAGGGCGTATTGGCAGGCTGGTGTGTGAAGTTGACCAGCAAGACTGTTTCGCCGAGGTCGCAGTCGCGCAAGGCGATGCGGTCAGGAAACCCGGGCTTGGCATCGACCACAAGACGATGCGCCCCCTGCTGAAGAAGCTCCTGATCAGACAGACGAAAAAGGGAAGAGAAGGTCTGGGGAGAAAGTCCCCGTATCTTGAACGACATGGCGGGCTCCTTTGTCTGGAGCCCGAAAGGTGCTGGATCCGGTGGCCGTTCTCCACCCGTTTCCTGCTCTGAAGGCCCCTCCCGCCCGGCTTCGCGTTCCGGCGGGAGGGTTACTCTGTCCCTAGAGATCGAACACCCTCGCGCCCTCCTCGAGGATGGTGCCGTCCACGCTGATTTCCAGGCGGTCGGATTTCCGGATCATTGCTACCCGGCGCGACGTGCTGGCAATCCTGATCTCCACATCCACCCGGTCCCACGCTGCGGGCAGAACGGGGTCAAGCCTGATCGTGCGTCCTTCCCGCCGAATGCCGAGGATCCCTTCGACAGCAGCGCGATAAAGCCAGCCGGCGGAACCCGTGTACCACGTCCAGCCTCCGCGTCCCGTCAATTCGCCCGCACCGTATACATCGGCCGCAACGACATAGGGCTCCACCCGATAATGCTCCGCCGAATCGCGGTTCAGCGCATGCGAGATGGGGTTGAGCATCGAGAAGCAGCGATAGGCTTCTTCCGCGCGGCCAAGCCTTGCAAGGGCCAGCACGACCCATGTGGCGGCGTGGGTATACTGCCCGCCATTTTCGCGCACGCCGGGCGGATAGGCCTTGATGTAGCCGGGGTCGTGATCGGTGTTTTGGAACGGCGGCGTAAACAGGCGAACCAGTCCTGCCTCTCCGTCCACAAGGTTCGTCATCACTGCGTCCATCGCGCGTTGCTGGCGATCCGGCGTACCCTTGCCCGAAAGCACAGACCACGACTGCGCGATCGAATCGATCCGGCATTCATCGGACAACGCCGAGCCCAGCGGCGTACCGTCATCGAATGTTCCCCGACGGTAATGGTCGCCATCCCAGCCGGCCTCTTCAAGCGCCTTTTCGAGGCGCAGGAAATGATCCTTCCAGCGCGCGGCACGCGCGCTGTCGCCGCGATCGGCGGCACGCGGAATGAAGCGCTCCAGCGTCGCGGCCAGAAGCCAGCCGAGCCAGGTGCTCGTGCCGCGGCCCTCGATGCCGACCCTGTTCATACCGTCGTTCCAGTCGCCGCCAAGAATGAGCGGCAAGCCGTTCTCGCCGGTCCGCAGAACCGCGAGATCCAATCCGCGCGCTGCATGTTCGTAGATGCTTCCCGACTCCGAGCTCGTCTCGGGACGGTAGAACGAATCATGCTGCCCCTCCGCCAGCGGCTCGCCCGAAAGGAACGGAACGACCTCATCGAGAATCGATGCGTCACCGGTCACGGACACGTAATGATCGACGGCATGCGCGAGCCAGACCACGTCGTCGGAAATCAGTGTTCGCACACCTGCACCGGTTTCCGGCAACCACCAGTGCTGCACGTCTCCTTCGACGAACTGGCGCGACGCCGCGTTGAGGATCTGGCCTCGCGCCAGCGACGGATCGTGCAGGAGGAATGCGAGCGTATCCTGCAACTGGTCTCGGAAACCGAAAGCGCCGCTTGCCTGATAGAAGGCCGCACGCGCCCTGATGCGGCAGGCGAGCGCCTGATAGGGCAGCCAACGGTTGACCATCAGGTCGAATGCCTTGTCCGGGGTGCGCACGTTGACGGTACCGGTGAAGGTCGACCAGTTGGAATGGATATCCTTCAGCGATTGCTCGAAGTCCTTCGAGCGGACCGCAGAAAGCACCCGACGCGCGTCGTCGGCATTCCCGGCATCTCCTAGATAGACATAGACATCCCGCTCCTCGCCGGGCGCCACCGTGATGCCGAGAGCGAGCGCCGCAGCCGGATCGCCGTCGAAATCCGCATTGTTGGATAGCGGCTGTCCCGGGCGGATCGCCGCGGGAGCGTGAATTGCCCCCTCCCGTCCAATGAACTCCCGGCGGCTGGCCGTGAAGCTTTCCGGCGCGATGCTTGCGGCAAGGAACGCCGTCCGTCCCGGATAGTCTATGCTGTAGGGATTGCTGGCGAACAGCGCCTCGGTCTCGATGTCATGGGACGTCATGACATAGGGAGCCGTCTTCTGGGCATTGTTGCCGAGCACCCATTCCGCATAGGCGTAAACCTTGAGAATCTTCGGCTCTTGCCCGGTGTTCCGGATCCGCAGACGGGACACCTTGACCGGCTCGAGAGGATCGACCGCCTGGAGAAGCTCAAGCGACAAGGGACCATTCTTCGTGACGAAGACGCTGTAACCCTGACCATGGCGCGCTTCGAAGCTTTGCCCCTGGTCTCTCGAAAGCGATGCGAAGGGTACGGTAACGGCGCCAGTTTCCTGGTCGACGATATAGAATGCTTCGCCGGGCCGGTTGACGACCGGGTCGTTCGTCCAGGGCGTCAGCTGGTAGTCGCGTGAGTTACGGCTCCATGTGAAGCCGCCACCTTCGCCCGCGACATGGAAGCCGAAGCCGGTATTGGCAACCACGTTGATCCAGGGCTGGGGCGTTGCCTGTCCGCCCCGCAGGCGAATGACATATTCGCTGCCATCGCGGCTGAAACCGCCATAACCATTCCAGAAGTCCAGATCGCCCGCATCCTCGACAGCCACCATGTCCCGGGCGGGAACGGAGGACAGAACGACCTCGGCGTCCCGCTCGGCTTCGCCAGCGGCAGAGGGGGCCGGCATGGTCGGGGCAAAAAGCGCGATGCTCCGGTTGATCTGGTCCGTTATGGTTCCGTTGGCCGCATGGAATACGGCGCGCGATGCGGCAATGAGCGCCTGCCAGGTGGTGTTGTCCATCAGGTCGCGGCGCACCGCGAAAATGTGCTGGCGAAGGCCGTCTGCCTGACCAAGCCGCCGGAAATTCTCGCAGGCGGCATCAAGCGCATGCTGCATGTCCTGCGCATAGGAGGCCGCACGTTCGTTGACGATCACCAGATCGACCGTCAACCCGCGCGAGCGCAGATATTCCTGCGCCATGAGCGCTTCCCGGGCGATCCCGAGATCCATCTCGTCGTTGATGCGCAGGGCGATGATCGGGAAATCGCCGGAAATGGCAAGAGGCCAGAGCGCCGACTGGGAAGCCAGCCCGGCCACAACCGTGGCCGGGTCCGCCCGGAGATGCATGTCCGGATAAACCAGGTAACGGCCGAGCAGCTGGAAGGCCGCCGCCTGCCGGGAGTTTACGCCGATGTGACGCATCTGCACCTGCGCGCGGGTCCAGGCGTGAACCATTTCATGACTGAACGCATCGGGATGACGATACCTGTCGATCGCCATGTCGATCTCTTCGCGGGTCGGTGCGGCGATCGTCCAGTAGATCACGCTGACCTTCTTGCCGGCCGGCACGCGCACGATCCGGCGAATGGACAGGACGGGATCGAGGGTAAAGCCATCCTTGCCGGACAGGGAAGAACCGGGATCGAAAGCAGCCGCTTCCGCGAGGCTGCGCCCGCGACCGATGAAGCGGCGACGGTCGGTCTCGAACTCCGTCGGACGTCCGGAGCCGGAATTGTCGACCACCAGATGGGCGACCCACATGTCCGGCTCATTCGGATTGCGCTTGTTGCGCACGGCGCGAATGACATCCCCGCGCTTGCCGATCTCCGTGCGCACGAACATGCGCGAGAACAACGGATGCGCGCTGTCAGCATCATCGGTGGAGAGCACCGGTTCCATGTAGGAGGTCACTTCGATGAAGCGGTCTTCCTGGCTCATGTTGATGAGGGTGAGACGGCGGCCCTCGGCGTCGTGTTCCGTGCCGACGATGCATTCCAGCTCACTGGTCAGACGGCCTACGGTCTTGGAGAACTCGGCCTTGTCGTCACCGAAGATGACATTGGATTTCTCGCCTTCGATCGCCTTGGGAGCCACGGTTGCCGACCACCATTGATTGGTGCCGAGGTCGCGCAGGAAGACGAAATTGCCCCAGTTGTCCTCGGTGGGGTCTGCCTTCCAGCGGCTGACCGACTGTCCGTTCCAGCGGGAGTAGCCCGAACCGGTGGCGGTAAGCATCACCGAGTAATGGCCGTTCGACAGGAAGACCAGTTCGCGTTCGCGGTTTGCCGGATCGTTGACGGTCCTGATCTGCGGACGCAGGAGGTCTGCCTGGCTGGAACCTGGCTTGGCAGGCTCCTGCTTGGCGCTCATCACCTTGACTTCGCGTGGCGCCTTTTCCTCGACCAGCAGTTCGGCGGCTTCGACAACCGGATCCGAGTGGAAGAGCTCGCGCAGCATGCCGTTGAAAACGACGTTGGCAACCGCGGCAATCGACATGCCGTGATGGTGAGCCATGTAGTTGCGGACCACGGCACAGCGGCTTCCTTCTGGTACCCGCGTCGGGGTGAAATCGACCGCGTCATGGAAACCATAGGGGCCGAGAGCGCCGAGCTTGCGCAATTCCTTCAGGTTCGCGAGCGCCGCCTCGGGATGGTACTGCGAGGCCAGAAGGGAAGCATAGGGCGCGATAACGGCATTTTCCCCGAGACCCCGCTTGAGACCGAGCGTGGGAACGCCGAAATTCGTATACTGGTAGGTCAGTTCATGATCCCGCGCATTGAACGCGGCTTCCGAAATGCCCCAGGGCGTGCCCAGGCGTTTGCCGTGGTTGATCTGCTCCTGGACCACCAGATTGTTGGTCTGGTTGAGGATCCCGCCCTGCCGCTCCTGCATGACGAGCGGCGGCATGAGATATTCGAACATCGACCCAGACCACGACACCAGGGCGCCTCTGGAGCCCACCGGCACGACCTGACGGCCGAGCTTGTACCAGTGCTCCGTGGGAAGATCGCCCTTGGCAATCGCAAAAAGGCTGGTGAGGCGGGCCTCCGAGGCCAGCAGATCGTAGCAGGCCTCGTCGAGTTCACCTGTCTCGACGCGATAGCCGATGGAGAGCAGGCGCCTCTCCTTGCGGAACAGGAAGCTGAAGTCCATGCCGAAGGCAATGCCGCGGGTCTTGTCGCGAAGGAAGGCGAGCCGGTGCCGCAAGGGCTCGATGTTGGCGATATCCGCGGCCGAGTCGCTGGCATGGGCCTCGCAGGTTCGAACGAGCGCGCTGGACCATGCTGCAACTTCGGCGCTTTGTACCGAGGCAACTTCGTGGTCCAGATTGATCGCCAGTTTCTCGATGTCTCGCGCAAGGCCGAGCAGGGTCTGGATCTGCGTGGAGGCCGAGACCTTCTCGCGGCGGACGGCGGATAGGGCCGAGCGGAAACTGTCGATGCATTCGGCAAGGCGGCGCCGAAGCGGACGCACGGTCTTCCGGTCATCCGGCAGCTCGGCCAGCACTTCCCGAAGGATTCCCAGAACGTCCGCCACGCCATCGATCTGCGCCTGCATGTGAGCGGAAGGCGCTTCCTCCCAGTCCCGCAAAGCAGAAGACACGGCCACCAGATGGCCCGCGAGGTTGCCGCTATCGACCGCCGATACATAACGGGGGCCGAGCGTCGCCAGGGTATCGGTCAGATACCAGTTCAGAAGATGGCCGCGGAACTTCTCCATGCGGTCGATGGTGGCGACGGTCTGCTCGATGCGTTCGATGGTTTCGGCAAAGGAAATCCAGCCGAACTGACGCGCGGAGATAATCGAGAGGAGATAGACGCCGATATTGGTGGGCGAGGTGCGCTTGGCGACGACCGGATTCGGTATCTCCTGGAAATTGTCCGGCGGCAGGAAATTCTGTTCCGCGTCCACGAATGTTTCGAAGTAGCGCCATGTGCGGCGCGCGATCTTTCGCAGTTCCGTCGAAACTTCTTCCGAGACGACAAGCCGATCTTCCGTCTCCGCCGTCTGGCTCACATACCAGGCTATGGCAGGCGACACGATCCAGAGGAAGACGAAAGGCAGGGCGACAAGGAAGCTCTCCTGGCCGTAAAGTGCCGCAAGGACAAGACCGGCGAGCGACAGCGCGGGGCCCTGCCACATGTTCTTGTAATAATCCAGGATGGAGCCCTGCGCCGCCGACTGAACGCTAGCCGCCGTCTTCCATTCCAGCAGAAGCCTGCGGCTGATGAAGAGGCGATAGAGCGACCGGACGATGGCGTCCAGCATCTTCCAGGCGGAATCGGCGATGAAGACCACGCGCAGGGCAACCTGCGCATTGGCAGCCCTGATATCCGACCAGACCGTATAGAGATGGGCACGGGCAACGATATCGCTCGAACGGGGAATGATGCCCGAGATCAGCGAGAGCGTCGGTGCAACGAAAAGGCAGAAGATCAGCAGCGCCTGCCAGACCAGAGCGTGGAAGGGTTCCAGCAGGATCCAGCCGCAGACAGAGGCGAGGAACCAGGCGATCGGAATCAGCGAGCGGCGAAGGTTGTCGATCATTTTCCATCGCCCGAGCGCGCTGACGCCGCGCTTCAGGTCGAGGATGAAGGGGAGCAACTGCCAGTCGCCGCGTGCCCAGCGATGCTGGCGGGAGACTTCCACCTCGTACCGGACGGGGAAATCCTCCACCAGTTCGACATCGGTCACCAGGGCGCATCGCGCCATGGAGCCTTCCAGCAGGTCGTGGCTGAGAATGGTGTTCTCTTCGATCCGGCCTTTGAGGGCAGCCTCGAAAGCATCCACATGATAAAGGCCCTTGCCGGTAAAGGTGCCCTCGCCGGTCAGGTCCTGATAGACGTCCGAGACGGTGAATACATAAGGATCCAGGCCGCGATTGATCGAGAAGATGCGCTGGAAGACCGAGGCATCGACGCCTGTCGTCAGCGATGCCGTCACACGCGGTTGCAGCAGGCCGTAACCCTTGACCACCCGGCGCGTCACCGGATCGAGTTCCGGGCGATTGATCGGGTGGTGCAGCTTGCCGACAAGCTTGGTTACCGCATCGCGCATCAGGCGCGTGTCGGAATCCAGCGTCATCACATACTGGATGCCTTCCGGAATCTCGTTGGCGCCGGGAAGGAAGGTGGTGTCACGATCGCCGCGGAGGAGGAGATTGAGCTCGTGCAGCTTGCCACGCTTGCGCTCCCAGCCCATCCAGCAGCCTTCCTGCGGATTGTAGAGCCGGCGGCGATGCAGGAGGAAGAAGCGCTGCATGGGATCGCCGGCATAGCGTTGCCGCAGCATCTCGATCTGCTGGCGGGCATAGGCAAAGACAGCCAGATCGGCTTCGGTCTCTTCCTTCTGGCTGTCCGGCCAGTCGCTGACCAGCGCAAAGTGGATGGCCCCATGGGGGTTTGAAAGGTAATGGACTTCCAGGTTGCGGATAAGCTCGTCGACGCTGTCTCGGCTGGAGATGAGGCATGGAACCACGAGCAGTGTCCGCGCATCCTCCGGAATCCCGTCCTTGAACTCGTAGCCGATCAAACGGACCGGCGGCACGAGAAAGGTGACAAGCGTGTTGAAGAGCCCCGTTGCACCCTCCGATGCAGGAAGCGCGAAGAGGAAGAGCAGGAGAACGAGCGCTCCGATGCCCAGGCTGGTCTGCGCGAGAAACAGAAAGGCACCGACAAGCGCCATCAGCGTGAAGGCGATGACCGGTCCGCCGATAGCGAACCAGTCGAACTTGCGGAAGTTCCGGATGGAGCCCTGCAGGAAAGGCGTGCGGTAGCCGATGGCCTTCTCGAGTTTCTTGCGCTGAGTGCCGACCAGAAAATCGCCGAGATTTGCCGTCCGACCGGTCAGGCCGACGGGTCCGGCCTGTTCGGTCATGTCGCAGGCGGTTTCCGCTATCTGCAGCTCGGTCAGACCCGAACGCCTGGCGAGCCGCTCGATGGTCTTTCGATACTTGTTCCGGGAGCCGGAATCGAGCGCACCATAATCGGTGCGGGCAAAGAGCACCTTGTCGACAGCGCTCACCTCTTCCACCCAGACGGCCCACTCCGTATCGTTGATGTGACGAAGGCCCTTGATGATGTTGCCCATGGTCACATTGCCAGAAGAGAGGCGGTTATGTTCCGCCATCAGCACCTCTTCCGCATCGGTGCCCGCCCGCTCGAGCCGCTCCTCCAGCCAGGCGATCGCAAGGCTGGAGGTCTGGGAACCGTCGCGCAACCGGTAGAGGAACTGGGTGGCAAAGGTATTGTCTTCAGCAAGCTGTTCCAGGCTGTGGAGATAGGCCTTGCAGCGTTCGGCATCGCCCAGGCGGATGAGTTCGTCCGCCGCCTCGTTGGCCCGCCGCCGCATCTGCCGGGAGCGTTCGACCCGGATGGAAATGCGCCGCAGATTTTCGATCAGGACATAGCGAACCATGGACGGCAGGGCCCAGAGCTCGCCGATCTTCAGCGTTTCAACGGACTGAAAGCCGTCGACGATTGCCGTCAGGCTTTCACGGGAAACGGTGCTGTGGGTGTGCGCCACGTAGAGCCAGGCGATGGCAAGGGTCCGTGGGATTTCGTGACCTGCGACGGTAATGGTCGGAAGTTCGCGGTAAAAGCGCCGGGGAAAGTCGCGCCGCACCTCCTGCAGGGCTTCTTCCACGATGTAGTGATTATCGAGAAGCCATTCGGCGGCGGGGGTGATCACCGCCCCCGCGGCCACATCCGATGCAGTCGAGCGATAGACCCTCAGAATTTCCCGATCATTTTCCTTGTGGCGGCGGAAAAAATCGAACGGGGTATAGGCAGGCAAATGAAGCGTTCCGTTCGTCGCCACGTCTGCACCCAGCGCGCGGAGCTCCTCCATGGAAAAGTAGGTGGAACGGATCGAACCGTTGTGATCGATCTGCCTGGATTCGGAATCGCGACTAGAGGCGGCGTGCGGGCTTTGCAGAGACATGAGTTCCGATCTGGATACATACAGAGTGATCAAACGGCCACGCCATATCCCGATGCCTGCATCAGCACAACAATTTTGGCCGCCGGATACGGACCGCAATTCTTCCGCGCGATGATGGCCTTCCTTGCACATGGACAGGCACGCCGGGACAGGGCGCAAGAGTCACTGCCTTGTTCAGCGAACATGGCTTTTTTGCGCCAGTTGCCCCGCCAAGGCGAACCGCGTGAGATTGAAGCAGTTTGACTTGAAGTCAAGGGCGGCCGCCTCGGACCTTCGTACCTTATCGGGACCTGTGGGTGCTTCCAGGCGTGCGCCTGCATCCGCACGGGGAGAGGACCGTACAGTTCAGAGCCGCAGCCCGCGCGTGTGGCGCTCATGCACCTCGATCAGGGTGGGACCACCATGACCGGCGGCACTTTTCAGGGCAGCCTCCAGTTCGCTGATGTCATCGAGCCGCCATGACGGAAGACCGTAAGCCTCGCCGATCTTCACGAAGTCGGGCGCGGATGGCTTCACGCCTTCGGGTGTGATCCCGTTGTCGATCATGTAGGTTTCGATTTCCTGATATCCGTCGTTGTTCCAGACCAGGAAGATGACACGGGCACCGGCATCGCGCGCGGAACCGATTTCCGCCAGCGTGAACTGCAGGCCTCCATCGCCCGTCAGGCAGACGACCGGAGTGCCGGGTTCGGCAAGGGCGGCTCCCACGGCGGCGGGGGGGCCGTAGCCCAAGGCGCCGAAGCCGGTCGCGGCGTTGAACCAGCCATGCGGACGGTCGGCGTCGTAGTAGAGATTGCCTGCATAGATCGCCTGGGTGGAGTCCCCGACGATGATGAGGCCCGGCAGGGCGGTGCGGATGCGCTCGAGAATCGCGACCTCATGCTGCATTTTCGCGCTCAGCTCCGACCGCGCCGACTGGCGCAGCAGCGATGCCCGTTCCGCTCCCCCTCTCGTCGGCAAGACATCGGGAACGAGAGAAAGCAGGTCTGCAGCCGCGTTCTCCACGGTCGAAAGAACGGAGACCCGGCTATCGGGGTAACGGGACAACTGGACGGCATCGACATCAACATGGATCACGCTATCCAGTTTCGGAAAGCCTCCGTCGACGTAGACGTCGTAGTCGGTCGGGCCAAACTGGGTACCGAGCGCAAGCACGAGATCGGCTGCCGCGATCTCGGCCCGCACGGAATGCAGACTTGCACTTGCGGGAACCGCAAGCGGATGTCCGGGCAGAAGACCGCGGGCGTTGGCGGTCGTTATGACCGGCGCGTCCAGGCGGGAGGCTAACATGCCAATGGCATCGGCAGCGGCAACGGCGCCACCGCCGGCCAGGATGAGCGGCCTTGCCGCCATGGCGCAGAGGCGGGCCGCCTCCTCGATCACGGCCTTTTCGCCTCTCGGACGAAGGCGCGGAGCGGCCTTCGGAACAGTCGCCGGGATCTGCGCCGACATCACGTCCGTCGGAATCTCGATGTGCACCGGCCCGGGGCGCCCGGAGCCGAGAATGGTGAAGGCCCGTGCCATGACCTCGGCGAGGTCGCCGGGTTCCAGCAGCGTGTGCGTCATCAGGCAGAAACTTGCCATCATCGCCCTCTGGTCGGGAAGTTCATGCAGCTTTCCCCGGCCATGACCCAGCGTGGCACGTGCATTCACACCCGAGATGACGAGCATGGGAACCGAATCCTGCTGTGCCTGCGCCATGGCGGTGATGGCATTGGTCAGTCCCGGCCCGGTGATCAGCAGGCAAACGCCCGGCTTGCCACTGACGCGCGCATAGCCATCGGCCATGAACGCGGCTCCTTGTTCGTGGCGCGGCGTGACGTGGCGGATCTTCGACCCGGCAAGCCCCCGATAGAGCTCGACGGTATGAACGCCCGGTATGCCGAAGACCGTGTCGACGCCGTTGGCCTCCAGGATGTCTATCAGAACCTCGCCGACTGTCTTCGTGCTCCTGCTCATGCCCGTCTGGCCCTCTCCTGCTTGAGATCCGTTGCCAGCGTCGCCATGCGCTTCATGGCGGTGGCCAGCACATCGTCGGGAACCGTAAGCGAGATCCGAATGAAGTCTCGCGCCTCTGCACCGAAGGAAGAACCCGGCATAACTGCCACATGCTGTTGCTTCAGGAGTGCCCAGGCAAAGTCTTCGCCCGAAAGACCCGTCTGACCGACATCCACCAGGATGAACATGCCGCCCTCCGGCATCATCGTCCTGAGCAGCGGTTCCCCGGCCAGCGCCGTCTCCACGATCTTCGCCCGGCGCAGATAGTTTTCCCGCATGACGGCGGCCGTATCGAAACGCTGGGATACGGCCATGGCAGTCATATCCGAAATGAAGGGCTGGACACCGAACAGCATCGTTTCCGATACGGGCAGCAGGCGTTCGCAGAATTCCACGGGTCCCGCAGCCCAGCCGCTGCGGAAACCGGGTGCGGCATGGGATTTCGAAATGGAGGAGACGACGATGGTACGTTCCGCGAGATCGGGATTGTCGAAGGGCGAGGCGAAATCCGCGCCGAAGGTCAGTTCTTCATAGACTTCGTCGCAAACGATCCAGAGATCGTGGCGACGGCAAACCTCGCCAATGGCGGCGATTTCGCCGGCAGTCAGCACGGCACCCGTCGGGTTGTGTGGCGTGTTGAGGAGAAGAACGCGGCTGTCGGGCGTAATCGCCTTTTCCAGATCCTCCGCCTGCAGATGGAAGCGCCGCTCGGGATGAAGCGGAACCGGAACAAGCCGGGCACCCGTGGAGGCCACGACACCCTCGTAAGTGGCATACAGCGGATCGCCAACGAGAACCGCGTCACCCGGCTCGACAAGACCCATCATGACGGCGAAGAGTGCCGTTTGGGTGCCCGGGAAGCAAAGGATGTTCTTTTCCGTGACGTCGGGGCGGCGCTTGCGATACTTGTCGGTCAGCGCCTTCAGCACCGCGGGCTCGCCGCGACCGTTCGAATAGCGCGTCCGGCCGGCATGCATGGCACGGGCGCATTCGGCCAGCAGGGCTTCATCCGGCGGCAGATCGGGCTCGCCGATGGTCAGCTCGATGATGGGCGTGCCGGCCGCAGCCATGCCGCGTGCGGTGCTGTGAACCGCCCATTTGCCGGAACCGAGGTTTGACAGTCGATCGGTGATGGAAGCGTAGCGCATGGTGTGATCCTTCTTCATGCGATGATCGCCGGAGGTACCGGATTGGAATGGGCCTTTATCAGGTGAGGCCACCGGGCGGCAAACCCAGAAGCTCCTCTGCCGAGCGCAGCACGATGTCGGCAGCTTCCGTCTCGCTGAACAGTTCCCGTGCGACCGAATGCTCGAGCCAGAGACCATCCACGAGACCGTTGATGGCAACTGCCTTGACCCGGCATGAGGCCGCGTCCGCCGGTTTGCCGATATCCGCGAGAAAGGCACGGATATGCGCCTCGAGCCTTTCCAGGAAGGCGAGATAGTACTCCCGGTGGATGGCTGCAAAGGCCGGATCGAGGTTGACGTGCCCGATGAAGGCAGCCCAGACCGCAAAGGTTCGCGCGTTGGTGACGTTGTCGTGCAGATTGCCGGCGATGAAATGGCGAAGACGGTCCCGGGGCGTATCGCCACCCGCATCCGCGGCAGCATCCACGCTCCGCAGCATGCCCTGCATCAGCTCCCGATAGGCCTCCTGGACCATCTGGTCCTTGCTTTCGAAGTAATGCCGGATGAGGCCGCCGGTCACGCCTGCCCGGGCTGCAATCTGGCGCACGGTGGCCGCACGCAGGCCCTGTTCTGCGATGACGTCAATCGTGGCCGCGATCAGGTCGCGGCGCCGTTCCGCCTCGCCGGCCCGGTGAAAGGTCCGCCGGCTCATGCAGCCCGCCAGACCGGCCGCGTGAGGCAGGTCGGTCCGCCCTCGCAGGCAATGCAGAGGGCATCGGCCTCGAAGGTCTCGACCGTACAGCCAGCCTGCTCCATCACCGCACGGGTTCCGGGAAAGCCGGCAACGGCAATGACGTTGCGCGGACTGACGGGCAGCACATTGAGATTGAGGCCGAAGCTCGCGGCGAACTCCTCCTCCGGCGCGTGAAGAAGTGTGATCCCCATGTCGCGCAGCATCAGGTAGAAGGCCGCAGGCATGAGCGGGGCGTGAACCAGGGCAAGATCTTCGGCAAGCGGGCTCATGACAGACATCAGATGCAGGCATGCTGCCTCCCCGGCCCAGAGCGGAAGATCGAAGGTCAGCACCGTCACGCCGAGGGGCTTCAGGATTTCCTGGACCTGATCGATGCCATGCTGGTTGGAACGGACCCCGCGACCGATCGCGAGGATCCTGTCATTGACCCAGATGCAGTCGCCGCCCTCGACGGTACCGGGTGCCTCGACCCTTCCAAGAATGGGGATGCCGGCAGCCCGGTAAGCGGCTTCGTGGAGCGACGGCTCACCCTTGCGCAGCGCCTTGCCCATGTTGAGGATGATTGCACCCTTGTCGGTCATCAGCGAGGGATCATGCGTGAACATCGCATCTGCCATGCCATCGCCTGCGTCCTCCATCCACAGAATTTCGGCACCCGACTTTTCAACAAGCCGTGTAAACTCGGCATATTGCCGGATCGCCTTTTCGCCGTTGAAGGTGGGCCCATAGTGCCACTCGGCAGCGTTTGCCGAAAGAAGGCTGGGTCCGGGGCGGCGCATGAGCACGCGCTTCAGTGTCGTTGCCATCGCTTGCGATCCGAAATTGCTCATGCGGCCACTTCCCCTCTCTTGAAGCCAGGCCCGCAGCGAGGCGGGCAGTGCTCGATATTATACGCTTGAATAATTTTCGGACAAGTGCAAAACTCCTCTCCAACATCGCTACGAGCCAGCGCGGAGCGAGAAGCAAAAAGCTGGGGAACACACAAGAAGGCGGGTAAAAACAAAGCCCGAACAAGGGGATGGGATGCAATGACCGAGCCCGGACTGGCCATTCAGGTAACCGACCTCCACAAGCGGTTCGGGCCGCTGGAGGTGCTCAAGGGCGTATCACTGGAGGCGAAACAGGGTGACGTCATCGCCATCATCGGTGGCTCAGGGTCGGGCAAGTCCACCTTTCTCCGCTGCATCAATCTTCTGGAACTTCCGACCGCCGGCCGCGTGACGGTACATGGCGAAACCATAGA
Source organism: Gellertiella hungarica (assembly GCF_014197145.1). Lineage (GTDB taxonomy): Bacteria > Pseudomonadota > Alphaproteobacteria > Rhizobiales > Rhizobiaceae > Gellertiella > Gellertiella hungarica. The sequence goes on from NZ_JACIEZ010000004.1 coordinate 280,486, forward strand.
GATGAAGCCCGATGGCCAGGGCGGTCTCATGCCGGCAAACCGCAAGCAGGTGCAGCGCATCCGCTCCCGCCTGGCCATGGTTTTCCAGAGTTTCAACCTGTGGCAGCACATGACGGTGTTGCAGAATGTGATCGAGGTGCCGATCCATGTGCTGGGCGTGCCACGAGATCAGGCCATCGCCACCGCGGAAGCGCTGCTGAAGCGCGTCGGACTGTTCGAAAAGCGGGATGCCTATCCGGCGTTCCTTTCGGGAGGGCAACAGCAACGCGCGGCAATTGCCCGGGCTCTCGCCGTCCAGCCGCTCGCGATGCTGTTCGACGAACCCACCTCCGCGCTTGATCCAGAACTTGTGGGCGAAGTGCTCACCGTGATCGGCGATCTGGCCCGCGAGAAGCGCACGATGCTGCTCGTGACGCATGAAATGAAATTTGCACGCGAAGTCTCCAATCACGTCGTCTTCCTCCACAACGGCATGATCGAGGAACAGGGACCCCCGGACCAGATCTTCGGGGCGCCCAAATCTGAACGGCTGAAGAAATTCATCAGCTCCATCCACTGAAAAGCGAAAAAGCAAAGGGGAACACCATGAAAAAATCGCTTTCCATCATCGCTGCCACACTGGCACTCGGGCTTGGCCTTGCCGGTGCCGCGCAGGCGGAACAGGTCAAGGTCGGCTTCGCCGCCGAGCCTTACCCGCCCTTCACCTCGCCGGACGCGAACGGCAACTGGGTTGGCTGGGAAGTGGACTTCCAGAAGGCTCTCTGCGCCGAAGCCAAGCTGGACTGCGTCATCACGCCCGTCGCCTGGGATGGCATCATTCCGGCCCTCACCTCCAAGAAGATCGACATGATCATCGGATCGATGTCGATCACGGAAGAGCGGCTCAAGACGATCGATTTCTCCGACAAGTACTACAACACACCGACGGTCGTGATCGGCCCGAAGGACCAGAAGTTCGACGCCACTCCGGAAGGCCTGAAGGGCAAGATCATCGGGGTACAGGTATCCACCATCCACCAGGCCTATGCCACGAAGTACTTTGGCCCGACGGCTGCAGAAATCAAGGAATACCAGACCCAGGATGAGGCGAACCAGGATCTGGCCGCCGGCCGCGTTGACGCCGTTCAGGCCGATTCCGTTGCGCTCGATGCATTCCTGAAATCGGAGGCGGGCGCCTGCTGCGAAGTGAAGGGAACGGTCGTTGACGATCCGTCCATCCTGGGGCTGGGCGTAGGTGTCGGCCTGCGGAAGGGAGAAACCGAGCTCAAGGAGAAGATCAACGCCGCCATCAAGGCGATCCGTGCCAATGGCACTTATGACACCTTCTCCAAGAAGTATTTCGATTTCGACATCTATGGCAAGTAACAACGGCTGAACGGATCCGTGGCCTGCGGCCACGGATCCGTTCCCGTCCTGGTGGATACATGCCATGGTGGCAGCAGCAACCCAGTCCTATCTGAGCCTGCTCGCACTGGAACCGCCCGGTTGGGGCGGTGTCATGCTTGTCGGCTTCATTCAATCGCTCAAACTCGCCTTTGGCGGCTATGGCCTCGGACTCCTGATCGGTATCGGCGGTGCGTGCGGCAAGCTCTATGGAGGGCCGGTTCTCAGGGATCTGATGGAAGTCTATACGACCCTGATCCGGGCCATCCCGGAGCTGGTCCTGATGCTTCTCCTCTATTACGCAGGGACGGATGCCCTCAGCCAGTTGCTGGCACTGGCCGGCTACGGCTCGGTCGACATCAATGCCCTGACGGCGGGCATATTCGTGATCGGCGTGGTGCAGGGGGCCTATGCGACGGAAGTTTTCCGCGGAGCCATCAAGGCGGTACCGATCGGCCAGATCGAAGCTGCCCGTGCCTATGGCATGTCTTCCTTCCAGGTTCTCCGGCGGGTGACGCTTCCTGCAATGCTGCCGCACGCGCTTCCCGGACTTGCCAACCTCTGGATGGTGGCTACCAAGGATACGGCTCTGCTGGCTGTCATCGGTTTCAGCGAGCTCACTCTCGTGACCCGACAGGCGGCAGGCTCCACCAAGGCCTACATGCTCTTCTTCCTCGCCGCCGGTGCGATTTACCTAGCCTGGACGCTGGTCTCCAGCCTCGTGATCCGGCTGATCGAAAAGCGTGCCCGTCGCGGCCTGACAAGGACGGCATGAGATGAGTGAGCCGACCACCCTGCCCGCCTATACCGCGCCCCGCCCCCGGAGCCTTTTCGAGCCGCACCGCATCGTGCTGATGGCAATCTTTGCGGTGCTTGTGTTTTGCGTCGTGTGGTTCATGCGTTGGGACTGGCTGCCGAATTACGGCACCCGCCTTGCCTATGGTGTGGGCGAGACGCTGATCATGCTGTTCTCCACCGCTATTGTGGGCTTCATGCTTGCCGTGCCCATCGGGCTGGTTCAGGTCACGGGGCCGCGGCCGCTCTCCTGGCTCGCCCTTACCTTCTGCACGATCATCCGCGGCACGCCGCTGCTTCTGCAGCTCTGGATGCTGTATTATGGCCTGGGTTCGCTCTTTGCCCAGTATCCGGAGATCCGCCAGTCCTTCCTTTGGCCATATCTGCGCCAGGCCTGGCCCTATGGCTTCACGGCGCTCATGATCTCCTTCGCCGCTTACGAAGGCGAAGTCATGCGCGGCGCTTTTGCCGGCGTACCGCGAGGCGAGCTGGAGGCGGCAGAGGCCTTCGGGATGAGCCGTTTCAAGCTGTTCTGGCGGATCTGGCTGCCGCGCGCCATCCACCGCGCCCTGCCCACCCTGAACGGTGAAACCGTGCTGCAGCTCAAGGCCACCCCGCTCATCGCCACGATCACGGTCGTGGATGTTTATGGGGTGATTTCGCGCGTGCGGCAGGATACCTTCCTCACCTACGAGCCCTTGCTTCTGCTGGCCCTGATCTATCTCTGCCTGACGGGCCTGCTCATCTGGGGCTTCCGCCTCCTTGAAAACCGCATTCCCACGCGTGGTGCATAAGACATGAAGATGAACCTCTCCAACGCAATGCCCGAACTCGTCGAGATCCGGCATCACCTCCACCAGTATCCCGAAATCGGCCTTTCCGAATTCCGGACATCGGATTACATCGCCGAGAAATTGACCGCCATGGGTTACGAAGTCACCCGTGGCCTTGCCAAGACGGGGCTGGTGGCAACGCTGAAGAACGGGTCGTCTCCGCGTTCGATCGGGATCCGTGCCGATATCGATGCCCTGCCGATCACCGAGGAAACCGGTGCGGACCACGCCTCGCGGATACCGGGGATGATGCACGCCTGCGGCCATGACGGCCACACCACGATGCTGCTTGGAGCCGCAAGGCTCCTCGCCGAACGCCGGCAGTTCGACGGCACCGTGCATCTCATCTTTCAGCCGGCCGAGGAGAATTTTGGCGGCGCGAGAATCATGGTCGAGGAGGGGCTTTTCGACCGCTTCCCCTGCGATGCCGTCTTCGCGCTGCACAACGATCCTTCGCTGCCATTCGGTCAGTTTGCATTCCGGGAAGGGCCGATCATGGCGGCAGTGGATGAATGCCGCATCACCGTCAACGGCAAGGGAGGACATGGCGCAGAGCCTCAGGATACGGCGGACCCGATCGTGGCAGGGGCTGCAATCGTCATGGCCCTGCAGACCATCGTATCGCGCAACATTCACCCCATGGATCCGGCGGTTGTCACCATCGGGGCATTTCATGCCGGGTCGGCCAGCAACGTCATCCCCGAGCGGGCGGAGATCGTGGTCGGCATTCGTTCCTTCGACCCCAGGGTTCGCGACGAGCTGGAGCATCGCATTCGCACCATCGCCACCGCCCAGGCGCAGAGTTTCGGCATGACCGCGACGGTCGATTACGAGCGTAGCTACGATGCGACGATCAACCACAAGGCGGAAACCGACTTCGCCCGCACGATTGCCCGCGATTTTGCCGGAGCCGACAAGGTCGTGGACATGCAGCGGCCCACCATGGGCAGCGAAGATTTCGCCTACATGCTGAAGGAACGGCCGGGCACGTACTTCTTCCTCGGTGCTCAGAAGAGCCCTGACGACCCGCAGCTGCACCACCCGAGATATGATTTCAATGATGATCTTCTGCCGATCGGCGCCGCCTTCTGGGTGGAGCTGGCAGAGCGCTACCTCGCGACGCGCTAGCGGCGAAGGGACGGAAAAGAAAAGGCGCGGACCTCTTGCCCGCGCCTTTCTTCATGTCGTGATTTCAAGGTTTCGGAAGTTCAGGGAAAGATGCCGAGCACAGCCGCTGCAACGAAAACGAAGGCTGCCGTGATGAGCGCCACGTTCACGGCGAGCTGAAGCTTCTGCTTGCCCGAGCGAACGGGTGCATAAAGGTTCTTCGCGGAATAATCGATGTTGGACATGCTGTCTCCTTCTAAACCGCCTTCGCATCGGAACCGCTGAAACCGGCTCTCGTGCCGCGGAAGAGTTTGCTTCCATCGGGACCGGACAGGAAAACGACGGCCCGCTTTCTCACCAGTAAAGGCTGAACCAGTTGGCCCGCGCGATCAGTTCCCTTTGGGCGGGAAGCCGCTCGGCTGCCTGACCGTCGGACACTGCCTGAGACCCGACCATTGCCTTTTTTCTGCCATCTTCCGGCCCGCCTTCGCGCGCCGGAGGATTGAGATAACCCAATGTCATTCCACCGAAATAGAACATCGTCACCTCCCGTGCGATGGGGCGGCTCGGCACCGCCCATGACACAATCATGACACAATCATGAACGGAGTCAACTATCTCTACCAATCAGATAGTGATTTAACGCTTGATTTACGAGATGTGCTTGGAACAGCAGCAGTTTTTCTTCACATACAAAAATGCGGACCGCTGCAAACGGTCCGCATGGAATAATTCTGGGTGGCAAGGAAGGACTGCGCTTCACCCTCCGGGTGTCGCCCCCTCGCGCCAGGCCGCGACAGAACAGGGTTCCAGCTGACTGCCGCCCAGAACGAAGTCCTCTCCCGGGCAGACCCATGGGGAAGGCCCGTAATTGAAGGCGAAGACCAGATCGCCGCGGCGACGCAGCCGGACATGCGGCGGGAGAGGAACGGTTTCCAGCTCCGCCTTGCGGACCATGTGCGCGATTACGTTTGTCAGCAGTGACTCGTCCGGCCAGCAGCCGAGATAATGGATGTTGTCTTTGGCGATCAGCGCCGGATCTCCGTTGGAGAACCGGGAAAGGATGTCTGCCGTGGTTTTGATGCTTTCTCGCCACCTGACCGCCTGACCGCTGACCATACCGGACACCGCATCGGCCAGACCCGGCCGGAGCGACGAAACCTGCGTCACCCGAAGGGGAACCAGATCCTGCAGCGGTCCTGGCGGCAGGGCGTCGGGGATCTGAAAGTGCCTGTCGCGGGAGCCTGAGCGTGGTCCGAAAAGGATGATGCCTTTTGCCGTTTTCAGAGCGCGGAGCGCTTCATCTGAAACATGCATCAGACCGGGGACGAGGATCAGCTTGCGGTCCGAGAGATCTGCGCCCGGCCGAACGAAATCCACGTCGAGCCCCAGCCGGCGGATGGCCTCGTACCAGCGGAAGGCAAGCTCTTCGGCGCGGAAATCCCGTCCCTGGGGCTGGATGATCGTGCTCCAGTGATTCTCGTAATCATAAAGAATGGCTACCGGCGCAGGTGCGCAAGGCTTCAGCGCGCCGAGATTCTCAAGATCGAGCGCCGATTGACGCGCTTCCCTGCCGCCGGCCGAGAGCTCGTCGAGCCCGGGCAGGTTGAGGCCTGCATGCATCTGCTCCTGAGCAAAGGGCGCCTGCCGCCAGCGGAAATAGCTGACGACCTCCGCACCGTGGGCAATGGCCTCGAGCGTCCAGAGCCGAACCATCCCCGGCCGCGGCACCGGGTTCCAGGGCGCCCAGTTCACCGGCCCGGGCTGCTGCTCCATGACCCAGAAACGCCCCTTGCCGACACCCCGGTAAAGATCGTGGTGGAAGGGCGCGATATCCGGATGGGAGGTTTCGGCCCAGCGGTTTCGCTCGTCCTCGGTGAAGGGAAACTTCTCGACGAAGCCGATGGGGTAGCTGTCCCAGGATGCGAGGTCCAGATTGTCGCCCACCGCCCAGTGATCGAAATCGTTCACGAAGCCCATGAAATTATGGGTTATCCATCGTCCGGGCGGACATGGCGCGGGACCGTCTTCCCTCCCTGGAGAAGATGCCCCTCGTCGAGCCGCAGACGGAATGGATGATCTTTCAGGCGCTGGCCGGCGCATGGCCCTCGGGAGAGGCGCCTCCCTCGCGCGACGTTTGCACAGCGCTGCTTGAGCGCCTGCAGCAGTTTCTTCAGAAAGCGGCCCGCGAGGCCAAGCTCGCCTCGAACTGGAATGCGATCAACGCAGACTACGAGGCCGCACTCGGCGACTATGCCTCAAGCCTCCTCGATCCGCTGAATGACGCCTTCCGCCGGGATTTCCACGAGACGCTGAAACCCTTCATCCGCGCCGGCGAGATGAATGCCCTGACGCAAGCAATCCTGAAGCTGACTGCGCCGGGCATTCCCGACATATACCAGGGGAGCGAGCAGCAGGATTTCAGCTTTGTCGATCCCGACAATCGGCGTTTGCCGGATTTCGACCGGCTTTCGGGCGATCTTCCGGAGGAAAGCCTCGACGAGGCTCTGGATCTCGATCCACGGGAGCTCCAGACGGGGCGCCTGAAGCAGAAGGTCATCGCGCGGCTCCTGCATCTGCGTCGCCACTTCCCGTCGCTCTTCCTGAAGGGCGATTACCGGCCGCTCGCCGTAGAGGGGGAGAACCGAAGCCACCTGCTCGCCTTCCTCAGGCGCCATGAGGGCCGCAGCCTGATTGTCGCGGTGCCGCTGAAAACGCTGTGCCTCGAACGGGGCGAGCGATGCAATCCCGGCGAAGGGCGTACGCGCGTGGTGTTGCCGGAGGACATGCTTGCGCACGGTTTCACCGACCTGTTTACGGGACGGGATCTGAACTTTCCGGACCGGGACGAAAATGTGTCGGGCTTTGCCGCAGCGGGCTATTCGCTGATGTTCGGCGCCGGAAACTGACGCGACAAAAAGGCCCTCTGGCCTTCGGGCGAAGCGCGCCTATATGGCCCTTTCATCATATGGAATGGAAGGGGGCATGATAGATGACGGGCAAGGTTCTGGTCTATGGCGGCACGGGCGGCATCGGCAGCGAGACGGCGCGGCTCCTGCGGGAAAAAGGGTATGACCTCCACATCGTCGGCCGCTCCGCCGAAAAGGTAGAGGCGCTCGCCAACGAGCTGGGGGCAAGCGCCAGCATTGCCGATCTCAACGACCCCGGCGCCTTTGCCACCGTCACCGCAGAAGCAGGTCCCGAGCTGGCGGGCCTTGTCTATGCCGTCGGAACGATCAACCCGAAACCGCTTGCCCGGCTGACGCCGGCCGACTTCGAAGCGGATTTCCGGCTTAACGCGATGGGGGCAGCGCTCGCCGTTCAGGCAGCCCTTCCGGCCCTCAAGGCAGGTTCTGGCACCTCTTCGGTCCTGCTTTTCTCCACCGTTGCGGTGGCCCAGGGCTTTTCCTCCCATGCCTCCGTCTCCATGGCCAAGGGCGCGGTCGAAGGACTTGCGAGGGCGCTCGCGGCAGAGCTTGCCCCCAAGATCCGCGTCAACGCCATCGCGCCGTCGCTGACCCGCACACCGCTTGCGGCGGGGTTGACGAGCCAGCCTGCCATGGCCCAGGCGCTCGGCCAGATGCACCCGATGGGGCGGCTCGGCGAAGCCATCGACACGGCCAGGCTGGCGGCTTTCCTCATCTCCGAGGAGGCAGGCTGGATCACCGGTCAGATCATCGGTGTGGATGGCGGGCGCTCGTCGCTGCGCACTAAGGGTTGATACCATGCCCCGCATGCGCAAGAAATCCGATCTGCCTGAGAAGACCTGCGCAGCCTGCAGGCGTCCCTTTTCCTGGCGGAAGAAATGGGCCCGTGACTGGGACAACGTGCGCTACTGTTCGGATGCCTGTCGAAAGACCGGGTCCAGCCCGTCCCCCAGGGTGTCCGGATGACCGGCACCCTCCGGCTCGTTCTGGGCGATCAGCTTGCACGCTCCATGACATCCCTCACCGATCTCGATCGGGAAAGGGACGTGGTGCTGATGGCCGAGGTGATGGACGAGGCCAGCTACGTGCCTCATCACAAGCAGAAGATTGCCTTCCTGTTCAGCGCCATGCGCCATTTCGCGCAGGCGCTGGAAGCGGACGGCGTGCGCCTCCGCTACGTCCGGCTCGATGATCCCGCAAACACCCAGTCGCTGACAGGAGAGGTGGAGCGCGCCCTCCGGGATTTCGGGCTTTCCGAAATCTGCGTGACAGAGCCCGGAGAATGGCGCGTGCGGGAAATGCTGCTTGGCTGGCGCGAGAGGCTCGGCCTTCCCGTCCACGTGCTCGACGACGACCGGTTCTTCTGTTCCCGCGCCGAATTCGCCGCCTGGGCACGCGGCAAGCGGCAGTATCGCATGGAATTCTTCTACCGCAACATGCGCCGCAAGACGGGCCTTCTGATGGACGGGACGGAACCGGCCGGCGGCCAGTGGAACTTCGACCACGACAACCGGCATCCCTTGCCGGACCGGATGTTCCTGCCGAAGCGACTGCGTTTCGAGCCTGACGAGATAACGCGGGACGTGCTCGGGCTGGTCCGCGACCGGTTCGGCGGCAATTTCGGAGATCTCGAACCTTTCGGCTGGGCAGTAACCCGCGAAAGCGCGCTGCTGGCGCTCGATCATTTCATTGACGCCTGCCTTCCCGCCTTCGGCACCTATCAGGACGCCATGCAGACGGGCGAGGACTTCCTCTATCACGGCCTCGTCTCACCCTATCTCAATGCCGGCTTGCTGACCGCTCGCGAGGTCTGCGAAAGGGCGGAGGAAGCCTTCCGGGCAGGCAGGGCGCCGATCAACGCTGTCGAAGGCTTCATCCGCCAGATCCTCGGCTGGCGCGAATATGTGCGGGGCATCTACTGGGAGCGGATGCCCGGCTACAGGGAAACCAACACGCTGGAGGCGACGCGTCCCCTGCCCGCCCTCTACTGGACCGGCGAAACACCGATGCACTGCCTGTCGGAATGCGTGCGGACGACGCGCCAGCATGCCTATGCCCATCACATCCAGCGGCTGATGGTACTCGGAAACTTCGCGCTTCTCGCCGGGCTCGCGCCCAGGGAAGTGCAGGACTGGTATCTTCTCGTCTACGCGGATGCCTATGAATGGGTGGAGCTTCCCAATGTTCACGGCATGGTGCTGCATGCCGATGGCGGGCTCATGGCTTCGAAACCCTATGCGGCTTCGGGCGCCTACATCGATCGGATGTCGGACTATTGCGGCACCTGCCGCTTCAGCCCCAAGAAGCGCACCGGCAAGGATGCGTGCCCGTTCAACTTCCTTTACTGGAACTTCCTCATCGAGCACCGCGGGCGTTTTGCCGGCAAAAACCGCATGGCAATGATGTTCAAGAACCTCGACCGCTTGAGCGAAGGGGAGCAGAAGGCGATCCGCGAAGAAGCAAAGGCCTTCCTCGATGACCTGAAACCCTATGGCTGATCGTCCAACTGTCGCAGATCTGCGACAGTTGGTGCACATCATATTTCGAAATGGCCGGCAGAGGCGAAGAGTGGCCGGTTGCCATGGCGACGCGCTTGCCCCACTCTGCTCTTTGATGCTTGAGTGGCCGTGTTCTTGGGAGGAGCCGGTGCGGACTATCATCGATCATGCCGAACAGGTTTATTCCGCGGCACTGCAGACGTCTGCAGCCGCCAATTCGCCGGTGGTTGCCTCCTGGCGCCGCTGCATGACCATGCACCGACTTCAGCCGGAAGAAAAACGCGCACCGCTCCGGCTTTCGGAAGCGGAGTTTCGCGCAGCGCGCGAAGCGTCGGAAAGGCTGATCGCAGATGCAAGGGAAGAGCTGGACCGCCTTTTCCTGACCGTCGGCAAGGCCGGTTGCTGCCTGCTTCTCACCGACCGGCACGGCATCGCGCTCGAACGGCGCGGCACCCGCGCAGACGACACCGACTTCCAGCATCTCGGCCTCTGGACGGGTTCCGTATGGACCGAGGCAAGCATGGGCACCAACGGGATCGGCACGGCCATTGCCGACGAACGCGCGGTCACCATCTACCGGGACCAGCATTTCCTTTCCGCCAATATAGCCCTTTCCTGCACCACGGCCCCGATCCGCGATCATCGCGGGCGGCTTGCCGCTGCCCTCGACATTTCCACCTGCCGTGACGACATCAACGACATGACCATCTCGATCCTGGCGCAGGCGGTGCGGGATTCGGCCCAGCGGATCGAAACCAACCTGTTTCGCAGCGCCTTTCCCGGCGCACGCTTCCTGATGGTACCGGATTCCGGGGGATCTTCGCCGGCACTGCTTGCAGTCGACCGCGACGACCTCGTGCTCGGTGCCAATCGGGCAGCACGCCTTGCCCTGAAGCTCGACGATATCAGGATCGCCGCCGGCCTCGCTGCCGCCGACGCCCTGAAGGAGGAGCGGCTGCCGGCGACCGGTGACCTGGAAGAGGCCGAGCGCGCCGCATTGCGCCGGGCCCTTACGCGCTCGAACGGCAATGTTTCCCAGGCAGCCATTGCACTGGGCATGAGCCGCGCCACGCTTCACCGCAAGATGAAGAAGCTCAATCTGCATTGAGCGTCCGTCCCCCCCTAGCCCGGGGCGGGATGTGTCGCAAGCCTGCGACATGGTGCAGTGCGGTATCGGTTACCGCCCCTGTTTTCCGGCCCGATCCGGCGGCAGTCTTTCCTCACCGGTTCAGCCGAACCTGTTTCCATGGGAGGAAAACATGCTGCATCAGAAGATCATCGAATCGCCCTTCAAGACGCGCTACGGCAACTTTATCGGCGGCGAGTGGCGGGAGCCGTTGTCCGGCCGCTACTTCGACAACATTACGCCCGTGACCGGCGGCAAGCTGTGCGAAATTCCCCGCTCCGACGAGAAGGACATCGAGGCCGCGCTCGACGCCGCCCATGCCGCGAAGGACAAGTGGGGCCGCACCTCGACCACCGAACGCTCCAACATTCTCCTCAAGATCGCCGACCGGATGGAGGCCAATCTCGAGCTGCTGGCACGCGCCGAAACCTTCGACAACGGCAAGCCGATCCGCGAGACGATGGCGGCGGACATCCCGCTCGCCATCGACCACTTCCGCTATTTCGCAGCCTGCATTCGCGCTCAGGAAGGCTCGATCGGCGAGGTGGACCATGACACGATCGCCTATCATTTCCACGAACCGCTCGGTGTCGTCGGGCAGATCATTCCCTGGAACTTCCCGATCCTGATGGCCGCCTGGAAGCTGGCGCCCGCGCTTGCCGCCGGCAATTGCGTGGTGCTGAAACCGGCCGAACAGACGCCCGCATCGATCCTGGTACTTGCCGAACTCGTCGCCGATCTCCTGCCGCCCGGCGTTCTCAACATCGTCAACGGTTTTGGCCTGGAAGCCGGCAAGCCGCTGGCGACGAGCCCGCGGATCGCCAAGATTGCCTTCACCGGCGAAACCTCGACCGGTCGGCTGATCATGCAGTATGCCAGCCAGAACCTGATCCCGGTGACCCTCGAGCTGGGCGGCAAGAGCCCGAACATCTTCTTCGCCGATGTGATGAACGAGGACGATGCCTTCTTCGACAAGGCGCTCGAAGGCTTTGCGATGTTCGCGCTGAACCAGGGCGAGGTCTGCACCTGCCCGAGCCGCGCGCTCATCCAGGAATCCATCTACGACCGCTTCATGGAGCGCGCCATCAAGCGGGTGGAAGCCATCCGCCAGGGCAACCCTCTCGACAGCGCGACCATGATCGGCGCGCAGGCTTCGTCGGAGCAGCTGGAGAAGATCCTTGCCTACATGGACATCGGCCGTCAGGAAGGCGCGGAAGTTCTGACCGGTGGCGCACGCAACGATCTCGGCGGCGAACTGGCCGGCGGGTATTACGTGAAGCCCACCGTCTTCCGCGGCCACAACAGGATGCGGATCTTCCAGGAGGAAATCTTCGGACCGGTGGTGTCCGTCACCACCTTCAAGGATGAGGCGGAAGCGCTGGAGATCGCCAACGACACGCTCTATGGCCTGGGCGCCGGTGTCTGGAGCCGCGACATCAACCGCTGCTACAATTTCGGCCGCAACATCCAGGCCGGACGTGTCTGGACCAACTGCTACCACGCCTACCCGGCCCACGCGGCCTTCGGTGGCTACAAGCAGTCCGGCATCGGGCGCGAGACCCACAAGATGATGCTCGATCATTACCAGCAGACCAAGAACATGCTGGTGAGCTACAGCCCGAACGCTCTGGGCTTCTTCTGATCTGAACCTCAAGACAAGGCCCGGCCTCGCCGGGCCTTGTCCGTTTGCCTTTGGAGAGACCCGCCATGACGATCGCCGATACGGTTGCGGGGGAGCCTCGTGTCGTTGCCACGGAGGCGGCCCTTGCCTTCCTCCGGGAAATACAGGCCGACCACCCGGACATCCTGTTCCACCAGTCCGGCGGATGCTGCGACGGTTCATCGCCCATGTGTTACCCGGCAAATGAGTACCGGGTCGGGGAAACGGATGTGAAGCTGGGCGAAATCGGCGGGGTGCCGGTCTATATCAGCGGCAGCCAGTTTGCCGTCTGGCAGCACACCCAGCTGATCATCGACGTGGTACCGGGACGCGGGGGCATGTTCTCGCTCGACAACGGACGCGAAAGGCGTTTCCTGACCCGTTCCCGCCTCTTCGGTGGCGGCGAGGCCTGTGCGCTACCCGTCAGGTAGAGCTTTCCTGCAGCACTTGCCCCGCTGAGCGGACGATCTGGACCTAAATTCCGGCAGAACTGGCTATAAGCGAAGCCCGGCTGCGCTTCTACTCTCGCCATGACCCCCTCCGATCGCGAGCGTGAGCATGGAACCGGCCATCGACGACAGACCAGAAAAGCGGAGCGTTCCGGCGTTGTCGCGCGCCATCGAACACTATGGCCCGGGACTGCTGGTAACGGCAGCCGTCGCGATGGCTGCCCAGTTTCTGGCCGAACATTACGGTGCGCCGGCCATGCTGATGGCGCTGCTGCTGGGAATAGCCTTCCATTTCCTTTCGGAGGAGGGGCGCTGCGTCGCGGGCATCGAGCTCTCGGCGAAGAAGGTGCTGCGCGTTGGGGTCGCCCTTCTCGGCATGCGCATCAGCGTCGACCTACTCATCCAGCTCGGCGCGGAAACAATCCTGCTGCTGGTTGCGGGCCTCGCGGCGACCATTCTTTTCGGGCTCCTGCTCTCCCGTCTCCTTCGCCTCGACTGGCGTCTGTCGCTGCTGACGGCCGGCGCGGTGGCCATCTGTGGGGCTTCCGCTGCCATGGCCATCGCTGCCGTGCTTCCGAGGGGCCGCCATTCGGAACGGAACCTGCTGGTGACGGTGCTCGGCGTGACCGTCATGAGCACCATCGCCATGATCGCCTACCCGATCCTCGCACACCGGCTCGGCCTTTCCGACCGGGCAACGGGCATCTTCTTCGGCGGCACGATCCACGACGTGGCGCAGGTCGTCGGCGCGGGCTTTTCGGTCTCGCAGACAGCCGGGGAGACGGCGACGCTGGTCAAGCTGATCCGCGTGACCATGCTGGCCCCTGTCGTCCTCTGTTTCTCGCTCGTCCTGCGCAACATGCCTGCCGACGATCCGGAGATCGGCGCAAAGCGCCCGCCGCTGCTCCCGGGCTTCGTGATCGCCTTCCTGATTCTCGCGGCGATCAACTCAGCCGGCTGGATTCCGGCCGCATTGAGCACCGCTGGGCTTGAGGTTTCGCGCTGGGCACTGCTGGCGGGGATCGTGGCGGTGGGGATGAAGACCTCGCTGAAGAATCTTTTTGAGGCCGGCCGCACTGCCATCGGACTTATCGTCGCCGAGACGATTTTCATCGCAATCTTCATCCTGACGGGCCTTTCCTATCTGGATCTTGGCTAGGATCGGCAAAAAGCCGGCGAAAGACCGCCTTTCGACGGGCGATATGCCTGTTCGGACGGATGAGAGCCGCCGCGGTCGGAAGACGACCGCCGGAAGACCCCGCCTTGCATTGATTCCTGAAATACGCTCACTTGTGCGCTGCAACAGTTGGCGAGCGGGCAAGAGGTTCCGGGTGCGGGCAATAATCGAGCGGCTGGAAAACAGGGAGGCGGACGAGGCGCCACTGACCGCGCGGCTGCATGCCGAGCGGGCCAGGGGCAGCGTGCGCCTTTCCATGGGAACCACCGGCCTCAAGACTCTGCGCGAGGAGGGATCGCTGAAGATCCGCCTTCCTTCCGGTTCCAGCCAGGCCATCCTGATCAACACGGCCGGTGGGATTGCCGGTGGGGACCGCTATCGGATCGACATCGAAGCAAGCGGCGAAAGCCGCCTCGCCATTGCCTCTCAGGCCGCCGAGCGAGTGTACCGTACACTCGGCCCCTCGGCCGAAATCACCGTCTCCCACCGGGTCCGCGACAGGGCGCGGCTGATCTGGTTGCCACAGGAAACCATTCTCTTCGACAAAAGCGGCCTTTCCCGCCGCCTTGAGGTGGATCTGGACCGCGAGAGCTTTTTCCTCGGCATGGAAAGCACCGTGCTCGGGCGCCGCGAAAGCGGCGAGCGGATACGCGAGATCGCCTTTCGCGAGAACTGGAGCGTCAGGCGCGAGGGCCGGCTTCTGCACAGCGAGCGGCTGAAGATCGATGGCATGCTTCCGCGGGGAATTGCAGAGCTGGGAAATGCGGGTGCCTTTGCCACCCTGCTCCTGGTCAGCCCGCATGCGGAAGCACTTGTCGAAGATTGCCGCGCCCTGCTCGGGTCCCGGTCGGGCGTATCTGCCTGGGACGGCCGACTCGTCATCCGCCTTCTCGAGGAGGACGGCTTTCGCCTGCGCAAGCGCCTGCTCGCCCTCTTTCCGCTTCTGCTGCCGCCCGCCGAAATACCCCGTGTCTGGCTTATCTGAGGATCACGCCCATGCAATTGACTCCCCGTGAAAAAGACAAGCTTCTGGTGGCCATGGCGGCCATTGTGGCCCGCCGGCGGCTAGAGCGTGGCGTGAAGCTGAATTTCCCGGAAGCGGTTGCGCTGATCACCGATTTTGTCGTCGAGGGTGCGCGAGACGGCGCCAGCGTCGCCGACCTCATGGAACAGGCCGCCCATGTGGTGAGCCGCGACCAGGTGATGCCCGGCATTGCCGAGATGATCCCCGAGGTGCAGGTGGAAGCGACCTTTCCGGACGGCACCAAGCTCGTCACCGTACACCACCCGATCCGCTGAAGGAGGCGTCCCATGATCCCCGGAGAAATCATCACCCCTGAGGGCGAGATCGAATTGAACGTGGGCGCGGAGAAGACGGTGATCGAGGTCGCCAATACGGGTGACCGTCCCGTGCAGGTGGGCTCCCACTACCACTTTTTCGAGGTCAATGACGCGCTCGCCTTCGACCGCGAAGCCGCCCGCGGCAAGCGGCTCGACATCGCAGCCGGCACAGCGGTGCGGTTCGAACCGGGTCAGCGCCGCGAGGTGACCCTCGTGCCCCTCGGCGGCAAGCGCCACGTCTACGGTTTCCAGCAGAAGATCATGGGAGCGCTTTGAGATGGCGAAGATTTCCCGTTCCACCTATGCACAGATGTATGGCCCGACCGTGGGCGACAAGGTGCGGCTCGCCGATACCGCACTCCTCATTGGTGTCGAAAAGGACTATACGATCCCCGGCGAAGAGGTGAAGTTCGGCGGTGGCAAGGTCATCCGTGACGGCATGGGCCAGTCGCAGGCGACCCGCGCCGAAGGGGCGATGGATACCGTCATCACCAATGCGGTCATTCTCGACCATTCCGGGATCGTCAAGGCGGATGTCGGCCTCAGGAATGGCCGCATCGCCGCTATCGGCAAGGCCGGCAATCCCGATACGCAGGATGGCGTGACCATCGTCATCGGTCCGTCGACGGAAATCATCGCCGGCGAGGGCCGCATCCTCACCGCGGGCGGCATCGACAGCCATATCCATTTCATCGCTCCGCAGCAGATCGAGGAAGCGCTCTATTCCGGCGTCACCACCATGCTGGGCGGCGGAACGGGTCCCGCCCATGGCACGCTCGCCACCACCTGCACCGGCGCCTGGCACACGGAACGGATGATCGAGGCAGCGGACGCCTTTCCGATGAACATCGGCTTCCTCGGCAAGGGCAACGCATCGCTGCCGGCGGCGCTCGAGGAGATCATCCTGTCCGGTGCCTGCGGGCTGAAGCTCCACGAGGACTGGGGAACCACGCCGGCGGCCATCGACTGCTGCCTTTCGGTGGCCGATCAGTACGATGTGCAGGTCGCGATCCATACGGACACGTTGAACGAATCGGGCTTCGTCGAGGCATCGATTGCCGCCTTCAAGGGCCGGACGATCCATACGTTTCACACGGAAGGAGCGGGCGGCGGGCACGCGCCCGACATCATCCGCGTGGCAAGCCTGCCGAACGTGCTGCCCTCCTCCACGAATCCGACCCGACCCTATACCGTGAACACGGTTGCGGAGCATCTCGACATGCTGATGGTCTGCCATCACCTCTCCCCCCGCATTCCGGAGGACGTCGCCTTTGCCGAAAGCCGGATTCGCAAGGAGACCATCGCGGCCGAAGACATTCTCCACGATATCGGAGCCTTCTCGATGATCTCCTCCGACAGCCAGGCGATGGGCCGTGTCGGCGAGATGATCATCCGTTGCTGGCAGACGGCGCACAAGATGAAGGTGCAGCGCGGCAGTCTGCCGGGCGACGGCGAGACCGACAACGAACGCGCCAAGCGCTATGTGGCGAAATACACGATCAACCCGGCAATCGCCCATGGCATTGCCCACGAGGTCGGATCGGTGGAAGTGGGAAAGCGGGCCGATCTGGTCCTGTGGAACCCGGCCTTCTTCGGCATCAAGCCCGAATTCGTGCTGCTCGGCGGTTCGATTGCGGCGGCACCGATGGGCGATCCGAATGCTTCCATCCCCACCCCGCAGCCGGTTCATTATCGGCCGATGTTCGCCTCCTACGGAAAACTGCGCACCAATTCCTCGGTGACCTTCGTTTCGGAAGCTTCGCTGCAGGCCGGGCTTCGCGACCGGCTGGGGACAGCAAAGGCCATGGTGGCGGTGAAGAACACCCGCGGCGGCATTTCAAAATCTTCGATGGTCCTCAACAGCGCCACGCCCTATATCGAGGTGAACCCGGAGACTTACGAGGTGCGCGCCGACGGCGAGCTTCTCGTCTGCGAACCGGCGCAAACGCTCCCCATGGTCCAACGCTATTTCCTGTTCTGAACGATGACCCGCAAAGCAACCCAAATCATCAAGGCCGCAGAGGTCAGCACCGCAGCCGCCTTCAAGCTGACGCTGGACGCCCAAGACCGTCACATCCGCCGCAAGCGCGTGCAGCTGAACGACGGGTCGTCGGTCATGGTCGACCTCGAAAAGCCGGTGCAGCTCTCGGACGGCGATTGCCTCGTCCTCGACACTGGCCAGCTCGTGGAAATACAAGCTGCCCATGAAGACCTGCTGGAGATCACCGCGGCATCTCCCCGCGCGCTGGTGGCGCTCGCCTGGCACATCGGCAACAGGCATCTCGAGGCGCAGATCGAGGAGAAACGCATTCTCATCCGCCCGGATCACGTGATCGCGCACATGCTGGAGCACCAGGGCGCCGTGGTGCGCGAAGTGCGGGAGACCTTTGCGCCGGAGAATGGCGCCTATCACCACGAGATCGGCTACGAACACGGATACTCGCTGACAGAAACCTCCGGCCATGGCCATTCTCACAGCCATTTGCACGGACATGCACCGGACCGCCCCCATGACGACAGCGACGACGATTGAGCAGGACCAGCTTCTTCTGCTTCTGACCTTTCTGTCGCCCGCCTTTCCGACCGGTGCCTTCGCCTATTCACATGGCCTGGAACAGGCGATCGCTTCGGGTGCCGTCAGCGATTCCGAAAGCCTCACCGGCTGGCTTTCGGCGCTTCTGATCCGCGGCTCCGCCTGGAACGATGCCGTTCTTCTGCGGGCGGTCGGGCGGGAGGAACTGGCGTCCCTGAACAGCCTTGCCCTCTCCCTTTCCGCCTCGCGCGAGAGACATCTCGAGACGACGGCGCTCGGCGGGAGCTTTGCGGCTTCCGCTGCCGTTTTCGGTGACCTCGCGCTTCCCGAAGGAGAAACCGCCTATCCGATTGCAGTTGGGGCCGCCGCATCGGCTGCAGGCATTTCCTGCGAGGCGCTCATTCCAGCCTATCTGCATGCCTTTGCCGCCAGTCTTGTCTCCGTTGCGGTCCGTCTCGTGCCGCTCGGCCAGACGAGCGGTCTTTCCGTGCTGGCACGGCTCATGCCTGTCATTTCCGAGGTCACACAGCGCGCGCTCGGCTCTACGCTCGATGATCTCGGATCCGCAACCTTCCTTTCAGATATTGCCGCCATGCGGCACGAATTCCAGGAACCGAGGATTTTCCGCACATGACCCATGGCCCTCTCCGCGTCGGAATCGGCGGACCCGTCGGCTCCGGCAAGACGACACTGACGGAAAAGCTCTGCAAGGCCATGCGAGACCGTTATTCCGTCGCCGTCATCACCAACGACATCTACACGAAAGAGGACGCCCTGATCCTCAACCGGCTTCAGGCGCTTCCCGAAGACCGGATCATGGGGGTGGAAACCGGGGGCTGCCCGCATACGGCCATCCGCGAGGACGCCTCGATCAACATCGCCGCCATCAACGAAATGGTGAAGCGTTTTCCCGATCTCGACGTGATCTTCATCGAATCCGGTGGCGACAACCTTGCGGCCACCTTCTCTCCCGATCTCGTCGATCTCTCGCTTTACGTGATATCGGTCTGCCAGGGAGAGAAGATCCCCCGAAAGGGCGGGCCGGCAATCACCCGGTCCGACCTGCTGCTCATCAACAAGACCGATCTTGCTCCCCATGTCATGGCAGATCTTGATGTCATGGAGGCCGATACAAGGCGGGTACGGGGAGCCCGCCCCTATGTCTTCACGGACCTTCTGCGCCAGAAGGGGCTCGACGAAGTGATCGCCTTCCTGGAACGCGAGGGCGGGCTGCAGGCCTGACCGTCAGGTCCGCTGGGCGGCTGCAGTGCCGGCCGCCGCGGGGATCGGCCGGAACATCATGGCGATCAGGAAGGCCCCGATGCCGATAGCCCAGGACCCGACATAGAGCCAGGTATAGCTTGCAAACGCATCATAGATCATCCCGCCGGCAATCGGCCCGAGGGCCATGCCGAGGCTTCCTGCCATCGACATGCCGCCGATCACGGATCCCATATGGCGGAGCGGAAAGTTCTCGCGGGCGATCACGGCGTAAAGGGGCATGACACCCGCATAGATGAAGCCGAAGACGGCGGCCGCCGCGTAGAAGCTGCCGATCCCGCCGGCAGCCACATAGCCCAGTGCGCCAAAAGCCTGGGCAAGCAGGCCGAGGACAAGGATGTTCTTCGCCCCGAACCGGTCGCCGAGAAGCCCGAAAGCCACGCGCCCGCCCATGCCCGCCAGCCCCTCGATGCTGTAGATCGAGACCGCCGCCATCATCGGTATGCCGCAGGTGACGGCATAGCTGACCGTATGGAAGATGGGCCCGGAATGGGTCGCGCAGCAGAAGAAGTTCGTGGCAAGCAGGATGGCAAATTGCGGCGTGCGCACCACCTGCCGGAGGGTCATGGACGGGGGCTCTCCCATGACATCGGCTTGCAGGCCAGCCCCGGACCCCTCGAGAGCGGGCGGGCGCCGTACGAGCAGCGCGAGGGGAATGGTCGTCACCGCGGCGATCAGGGCGATGATCTGCATCGCCGTTCGCCACTCGTATTGGGAAACCAGCCAGGCCGCGAAAGGCGCGACCACCATGGGTGCGATGCCCATTCCGGCCGAAACGAGCGAAACCGCGAGGCTGCGCTGCGTCTCGAACCAGCCGGTTACACTGGCCATCATGGGCGTGATGATCGCCGCCGCGGCAAGCCCCATGCAGAGGCCGAAGAGCAACTGGAACACGATGAGCGAGGGTGCCATGCTGGCCAGCGCAAGGCTGGCGGACAAAAGCATGGCGCCTCCGAGCACGACCGGCCTTGGGCCCACCCGATCCGAGAGTGTGCCGCCTGCGATGTTGCCAAACGCCATGGATAGGAAGCCGACAGTCATCGCCGCAGAAATTCCGGTCACGGACCAGCCCGTGTCCCTCGAGATCGGCATCAGGAAAACCGGCAGCGAGAAGAGCGAGCCGATGACCATGCAGCCGAGGAAGCCACCGGCTGCGACGATGACCCAGCGATAGGGAAGGGCGGGCATGTTCGTCTCCGTGATCGAGTGCGGGAGCATGCATTGACCCGGTCATGGTGCCCTGAAAAAGCTCCTGGCAAAAGAGCTTAATTCTGGGGCCCCGGTCCGCCTCGCGAAGGCGGACCGGCAAAGCCGCGCAGGTGCCTCAGGTCCGCATCACCCGATAGATCGCCGGTATGACAAGAACGGTCAGCAGCGTCGAGGAGGCAAGGCCGAAGAGCAGGGATATCGCAAGCCCCTGGAAGATCGGATCGGTGAGGATCACCGCAGCCCCGATGATTGCCGCAAGCGCAGTCAGCAGGATGGGCTTGAAGCGGATCGCCCCCGCTTCGATCAGGATTTCGGTGAAGGACCTGCCGGTTCTGTCCGCGTGGCGCACGAAGTCCACCAGCAGGATCGAATTGCGGACGATGATGCCCGCAAGGGCGATGAAACCGATCATCGAGGTGGCCGAGAAGGGAGCGCCGAACAGCCAGTGTCCACCGAGGATGCCGATGAAGGTCAGCGGCACGGGCGTGAGGATCACCAGTGGCACCTTGAAGGAGCCGAACTGTCCGACGACAAGGATGTAGATCCCGAGAAGGGCGATCATGAAAGCCGCGCCCATGTCGCGGAAGGTCACCCAGGTGACTTCCCATTCCCCGTCCCAGAGCAGCGTGGAGACGCTTTCGTCCCTCGGCTGGCCATGAAGTGCGATGACGGGCTTGGGCAGGCCGGTCCAGTCCTCTGCATCCAGCGCATCCTGGACCGCAAGCATTCCGTAAAGCGGCGCTTCATATGCCCCGGCGAGCTCCGCGGTGACCATCTCGGCGCTGACGCCGTTGTGGCGGAAGATCGGCAGCGAGGTTTTCTCGTCCGTAACCCGGACCACGTCACCCAGTTCGACCACGCCACGGTCCCCCGGCAAGACATTGGCCGGCATGGGGGTTGTCAGAAAGGCCTCGTCGAGGACCTTTTCCCCCTTGGCCCTTTCGAGGCGGATCGGGATTGGCGGCCGCCCTCCGCCCCGGTGCGAATAGCCGATGGTCTTCCCGTTCGAGAGAATGGCGATCGTGTCGAAGACGTCACCTTCCTCCACATGATAGAACTCGGCATTGTCCGTGGAGACCGTGAGACGCTTGCGCCGGGCCTCAAGGCCATAGGAATTGTCGACATCGACGATGAAGGGCACGGAACGAAAGGCATGTTCGACCTTCTCAGCGACCTTCCGGCGCGTTTCGGCGTCCGGGCCATAGATCTCGGCCAGCAGCGTCGCCATTACCGGCGGGCCGGGTGGCGGTTCGACCACCTTCAGGCTTGTCCCCTCGGGAAGCTTCAGCGTGGCGATCTTCTGCCTTATATCGAGGGCTATGTCGTGGCTGGAACGGTCCCGCTCTCCCTTGGGCGTCAGATTGATGGCCACGTCGCCCTGGTTCGGCGCCGCGCGCATGTAGGCATGCCGGACGAGACCGTTGAAGTTGAAGGGCGCTGCCGTCCCCGCATGGGTCTGCACCGAGACCACCTCCGGCATCGAGAGAACGATCCGCGCAACCGCCTGGGCAACGGCATCGGTCGCCTCGGTGGAGGAACCTTCCGGCAGGTCGAGCGTCACCGAGAGCTCCGACTTGTTGTCGAACGGCAGAAGCTTCACGGTCACGTGCTTGGTGTAGAAGAGGGAGAGCGAGCCCAGCGTCAGCACGCCGACAGCGAGGAGGAACGCCCAGCTCCTGCCCTTGGTCGCAAGGATCGGCCTTGCGACGGCCGAATAGAGAGCGCCAAGCCGTCCACCCGCTTCCGCCTCGTGGCCATGGTGGACCGGGGCATTGCCGGCAACCTTCAGCATCAGCCAGGGCGTGACGATGACAGCGACGAAGAAGGAGAAGATCATCGCGGCGGAGGCATTGGCCGGGATGGGGCTCATGTAGGGACCCATCATCCCCGACACGAAGAGCATCGGCAGCAGGGCCGCAACGACGGTCAGCGTCGCAACGATCGTCGGGTTGCCGACCTCGGCAACAGCCTCGATGGCGCTGACCCGCCGGGAGCGGTTGTCCCCCATGCCCCAATGGCGCGCGATATTCTCGATGACGACGATGGCGTCGTCGACGAGGATGCCGATGGAGAAGATGAGCGCGAAGAGCGATACCCGGTTGAGAGTGTAGCCCATCAGCCGCGAGGCGAAGAGCGTCAGGAGAATCGTCACCGGAATGACGATGGCCACCACGAAGGCTTCGCGCCGACCGATGGAAATCCAGACAAGCGCGATGATCGAAACGGTGGCAAGTCCGAGATGATAGAGAAGCTCGTTGGCCTTCTCGTTGGCCGTTTCGCCGTAGTCGCGCGTCACCTCGACCGACATGTCGGCCGGAATGATCCGGCCCTTCACCGCGTCTACCCGCTCGAGAACCGCATGGGCGACGACAACGGCATTGGAGCCTGCACGCTTGGCAATGGCCAAGGTTACCGAAGGCGTACGCTCGACATTGCCGCCCTCTGCCTTGCGGAGGGTGGAAACGATGGCGTCGCTCGTATCCGTAACGAAGGCGATCGTTGCGACATCCCGGACATAGACGGGGCGGCCGTCGCGGGCCGTCAGGAGAAGATTGCCGATCTCCGCCGGGGTGTTGAGGGTTTCCCCCGCCATGACGTCGATCTGGTCGCCCCGGTCGCGGACCATGCCAGCCGGCATGGCGGAATTTGCGCCGCCGACCTTGCCCGCGAGCTGCTGCAGCGTGATGCCGTAGAGGGCAAGTTTTTCCGGTTGCGGCGAGATGCGGATTGCCTCGCCCGTTTCGCCGACGAGATAGGTGAGGCCGACATCCTCCACCTTGGCAATTTCGTTTCGCAGCTCGCGGACCACGCGCGTCAGGTCATTGGCGCCGACGCGAGCCGCAGCTTCAGGCCGGGGCGAGAGCGTCAGCGTGACGATCGCCACGTCGTCGATGCCGCGGCCGACGATCCTGGGTTCGGGAATGCCGACCGGAATGCGGTCCATGTTTGCCCGCACCTTGTCGTGCACGCGCAGGACAGCCGCATCGGCGGAGGTGCCGACGATGAAGCGGGCAGTGACCATGACCTGGTTGTCCATGGACTGCGAATAGATGTGTTCGACGCCGTTGATGCTCTTCACGATGGTTTCGAGCGGTTCGGTGATGAGCTTTTCCGCGTCCGTCGCCTTGAGCCCTGGCGCAGGCACGATGATGTCGACCATCGGAACGGAGATCTGCGGCTCCTCCTCGCGGGGCAGCGTCAGCAGTGCGACCAGGCCGAAGGCGAATGCAGCAATCAGGAAAAGCGGCGTCAGGGGCGACTTGATGAAAAGCCGCGTGAGATTGCCAGCGATGCCAAGATCGCCCCGCGGCGCATCAGCCGAGACTTTTTCCGCCGCGGCATGGAGATTTGTCTGCTCGGTCATGGGACGATCACCGTTTCGCCTTCGGAAAGGCCCGTGAGGATTTCAACCATGTCGACACCGTCGACAGCACGGCGGTCGCCGCTCATCACGGCCCGCTCGACGACCTTGCCGTCTTCACGCACGGGGACGAAATCGATGCCGGCCCGGGTAGCGACGGCAGAAGCCGGGACCATCAGCGCCTTGCGGCTGCCAACCGGAAGCTCGACAAGGACACGGGCTCCGACGAATTCGGTCGGGAGGCCCTCGACCTCCACATCCGCCGTAACGCGGCCGCCGAGGATCTCGGGGTAGATCTTCGCAAGCCGCCCGGACAGTGCTTTCCCGGAGGCGTCGATTGCAATTTGCGAACCTTCGCGGAGCGCGGCGGCGTGGCGTTCGGGAATGGCCAAGCGGAGGAAAAAGCCGCCTCCCGCAATCGTCGCCACCGTTTCGCCGGCCATGACCACGGCTTGCCGGGTGACCGGCACGGAGAGCACCTTGCCTGCGGAAGGAGCAAGGACTGCCCCTTGCGCCGCCTGCTCCACCAGCACCGAACGGCTTGCCTCGGCAGAGCGGATCTGGTTGTCGAGGACGTCCACCTGCGTCTGCAACTGATCGACACGCTGGGCGGTGGACGTGCCGCTCTTCAGCAGCTGACGGCCCCGCTCCAGTTCGGCGCGGGCATTGGCGAGCGACGCCTTGAGGCCGAGAAGCTGGGCGTCGACTGCACCGATCTGGAAATTGGTGCGGTCGTCCTTGATGCGCGCTATGACATCACCCGCGGCCACCATGTCCCCTTCCGAGACCGCAAGTTCCACAAGCGTTCCGGGAATGCGGGCACGGGCCAGCACCTGATCCTTGGCCTGGACCTGTCCGTAGACCGCCTTCATCTCGGCAATTTCGGCAGGCTTGAGGAGGAGATCGCCTGCCAGGACAGTGCCCGGTACGAGAAGACAGCCCAGGAGAAGCGTGGAGCGGAAGGGGATCATGGTCAATTCCTTCAGAAGGCGCTTTCGCGGCCGAGACCGAGCTTGCGGAACAGCATGGCTGCCGGGCAGAAGCCGGTGAAGGCCGACTGGATCATGTTCAGGCCGATGAAGACCGTGAACCACACGAAGCCGGGATGCACGAAGTGGGTGAGCAGCAGGGATGCCAGCACCATGACGCCGGCGAACACGAGGACGGCACGATCGATACTCAAGGGAGTTCTCCTTTAGGTTTCATATCTACGAAATAACGTAGATATTTACGACACGCTTGTCAAGCTTCCCTGGCGATCGCTGGGGAGGAAGGCGGATGACAGCTGGTGTTCAGTCGGGGTCGCCGCAGGCATCGCGGCCACAAAAGCTCTCGTACAGCGTGGCGACGATGGCACGGGCGGGCTCGCTCTCGATCCGGTACCAGATCGTCTGTCCTTCCCGGCGTCCTGAGATGATCCGGTCCCGGCGCAGGAGTGCGAGGTGCTGGGAGACGGTCGAATCCCGTATGCCGAGAAATTCAGCCAGCTCGCCAACGGAATGCTCTCCGTCGGTCAGGCGGCAGAGGATCAGCAGTCGGTGCCGGTTGGACAAGGACTTCAGCAGCTCGCTGGCCATGTCCGCGCCGGCGACCATCTCTTCCGGTTTTATCTTCATAGATACGTATTTACATTAATTATTCCACCCAGACAAGCGCGCGTCGTCGCCCTTGCAAATTTTATCGATCATATGTATCTACGAAACATCGTATCTAATTGACGAGGGTACATGTCATGATCAGTAAGGACGATGTTCTGCACCCCGAGGTGACCGCGTTCTTCGACGCGGCGACCAACACCGTCTCCTATGTCGTGCGCGACCCGGCTTCGCGCTCGGCGGCCATCATCGATTCCGTGCTGGATTTCGACTATGCGGCCGGCCGGATCTCCTACGAATCCGCCGACCGTATCATAGACTTCGTGCGTGCCAACGATCTCGCGGTCGAATGGCTGATCGAGACCCACGTGCATGCAGATCACCTCTCGGCTGCGCCCTATCTGCAGGAAGCGCTCGGCGGGCGGATCGGTATCGGCGCGGGCATCCGGACCGTTCAGGACACCTTTGGCAAGATCTTCAACGAAGGAACGGCCTTCGAGCGGGATGGGAGCCAGTTCGACCATCTGTTTTCCGACGGCGAGACCTACCGGATCGGATCGCTGCTGGGGAAGGCCCTTCACACGCCCGGCCACACGCCTGCCTGCATGACACATGTCATCGGCGATGCGGCCTTTGTCGGCGACACGCTGTTCATGCCCGACGGTGGGACGGCGCGCGCCGACTTTCCGGGAGGCGACGCACGCATGCTCTACCGCTCCATCCGCCGCATCCTCGACCTGCCCCCGGAGACCCGCCTCTTCATGTGCCACGACTATGGTCCGGGCGGGCGGGAAATACGCTGGGAAACAACCGTTGCCGCCGAGCGCGCCGACAACATCCACGTCCGCGACGGCGTCTCGGAAGATGAGTTCGTCGCCATGCGCACCGCCAGGGATGCCACGCTTTCCATGCCGAAGCTGATCATTCCGTCTATCCAGGTGAACATGAAGGCCGGGGCGTTACCGGAGAAGGACACCAACGGGACGCGCTATCTCAAAGTCCCGCTCGACGCATTCTAGGAGACAATCATGCTGGGAAACCTCCTCGCACTCTTCATGGGAAAGGGAAGAAAAATGGTACAGGTTCGCAAGATCGATTCCGGTTTCGACGTCGCAGGGCAGCTCGTGCCCGATCAGATGGCCGAAGTCTCGACGCTCGGCTACAAGCGGGTTATCTGCATGCGGCCGGACAACGAGGGCTTCAACCAGCCCGCCTTTGCCGATATCGCGGCCGCAGCCGACAAGGCCGGGCTCACGGCGATCTATTTCCCCGTCGTCCCCGGACAGATGACGCCGGATCAGGCCCGAAAGCTGAAGACCATTCTGGGCAGCGAGAGTGGGCCGGTGCTGGCCTTCTGCGCTTCGGGTAACCGCTGCGCGGCGGCTTACGACATGGCAAGGCGGGTCTGATGCTGGCCGCCATCGCCTCCGGAGGAGCGGTCGGCTTCATGCTCGGCCTGGTGGGTGGCGGAGGATCGATCCTTGCCACACCGCTGCTTCTCTACGGCGTCGGCGTTCGTGATCCGCATGTGGCGATCGGCACGAGCGCCCTGGCGGTTGCACTCAACGCCTATGTCAATCTCGCTGCCCACGCCCTCAAGGGACATGTGCGCTGGAAATGCGGCAGCGTCTTCGCGGGCATTGGCGTTCTTGGCACGCTTGCGGGATCGACGCTCGGCAAATGGATGGACGGCCATGCCCTTCTGTTCCTGTTCGGCCTGCTCATGCTCGCGATCGGCGCACTGATGCTGCGGCCGAGGAGTGCCACGGCAAGGCTTGAAGCATCTGACACCAGGACATGCCTTCGCACGGGCGCACTCGCGCTCGCCACCGGTGCTGCCTCCGGCTTCTTCGGCATCGGCGGCGGCTTCCTCATCGTGCCGGCTCTGATGTTCGCAACCGGAATGTCGATGATCAACGCGGTCGGCACCTCGCTTCTCTCCGTCGGCACATTCGGCCTTGCCACGGCCGCCAACTATGCCCATTCCGGGTTGATCGACTGGCCGGTGGCGGCGGAATTCGTTGCAGGGGGCGCTGCCGGCGGTACGGCCGGAATGCTTCTCGCCACGCGGCTTGCGGGCATGAAGAGCGTTCTCAACCGCATTCTCGCGCTGCTGATCCTGCTGGTCGGAGCTTACGTGCTCTGGAAGAGCGGGCTCGAACTCATGCGATGACCGATTGCAGAGACCGCTCGATCAGTTCGGCTGCCAGCGGATTTGGAAAACGGCGGCGGGTGGTGACGGCATAGAAGCTTTCCTCGACGCCAGGCAGCGTGCCGAGTTCAACGAGACTGCCCGCCTCGAGCTCTCCCTTCACGACGATGGGCGGAAGCACGGCAAGGCCTGCACCTTCCCGCGCCAGAAGACGCATCATCGCCATGTCCTCCACTTCGGCCGCAATCTGCGGCGTGATGCCGAGGCGCGCGGTCAGCGCATCGAATTGCTGGCGAACGCCGCTCTCCAGGGTGGGAAGGATGAGCGGATGCCCGGAAAGGCGCGCCGACAGATCATCGGCCTGCTCGGCAGGTCCGGGACGGGCAACGAGGCTGACACCCTGCGTGGCAATGAGATGGGACACGAAGGGAGTTGCGGCATCCGCAGCCGGCGCCTGGTTGAGGAGGACGATATCGAGATTGAGGCTCTCGAGGCCGGAAAGCAGCTCCGCCATCCGGCCGGACCGAAGGATCACCTCGACGTCGGGGCGGGCGATTGCCGGGCGCAGGAATTCCATCTGGAAGTTGCGCGAAAGGGTCGACAGCGCTCCGATCCGCAATGCGCGGCGCGAAACGCCGGTGCGCTTCAGTGTTTCCACAAGCTCCTCGCCGGCCGAGAAGATGCGGTCGGCGTGGTCGAGCGCAATCCGCCCCGCCTCGGTCAGCACCAGCTGCCGCCCGCGGCGCTCGAAAAGCGCATGCCCCAGCCGCTCCTCGAGCTGCCTGATCTGCACGGAGAGGGCCGACTGCGAGAGGTTGAGCCTTTCGGCCGTGCGGGTGAGGTTGCCGTCATGGGCGACCGCCCGGAAATAGCGCAGGTGATGGTAGTTCATTTCGCTCATACGTTCTATTTTATGGAACGAAATATCAAAAACAATGAATTTTTATTGAGAACCGCGCCTTGCTAGAGGAAGCGGCATGTCCTTCCTCCACGAGGCGCTCTCATGTTGCACAGCATTCCCTTCATAGCACCCTGCCTTTATGCGCTTGCCGCCGTGATTGCCGCGGCCGGCCCGTGGGCACGTCCCAGGCGCATCCTTGCCGTCACCAACCTGCTTTCGCTGGCAGCCTTTCTCGTGGCGGCTGCAAGTCTGGGTTTCCTTCTTCATGCGGGCCCGGGCACCAGCCCGGCGGTGGGCGGCGGCGCGTTTGCGCTTGCGGTACGTCACGACCTTCTGAGTGTCGTCATGCTGCTGCTCGTGACGTTCATCGGGTGGATCGTGATGCGCTACAGCGCAACCTATCTGGACGGCGAGGGACGGCAGGGCCCGTTCACTGCCTGGATGAGCCTGACCCTGTCGGCCGTCTCCCTGCTGGTCATAGCGGGCACCCTCCCCCTGTTCGTGGCGAGCTTCGTCGCGACAAGCCTGTGCCTCCACCAGCTTCTGGTCTTCTATCCCGGCCGGGCTGCCGCACGGCGGGCTGCACGCAAGAAATTCATCCTTTCGCGGATCGCCGACGTCTCGCTTGCCCTTTCCGCCATCATTCTCGGCACCGGTTACGGAACGTCCGATATCGCAACCATCCTCGAAAGCGCACGGGCGGGCATGCAGCCTGCAGGAGCGGACGTGGCAGTCGCCCTCCTCGCCGTCGCCGCCCTGCTGAAATCCGCCCAGTTTCCAACCCACGGCTGGCTGACGGAGGTGATGGAAACGCCGACACCGGTTTCCGCACTGCTGCATGCGGGGCTGGTGAACGCCGGTGGCTTCATCCTGATCCGCTTTGCCGACGTCATGCTCCTCTCCCCGATCACGCTGGCCGCGCTGGTCATGATCGGCGCCTTCACCGCGGTCTTCGGCGGGCTCGTGATGCTCACCCAGAGCGCTGTGAAGACCTCGCTTGCCTGGTCCACCGTCGCCCAGATGGGCTTCATGATCCTGCAATGCGGCCTTGCTCTCTTCCCGATCGCGCTGCTGCACATCGTCGCCCACTCGCTCTACAAGGCCCATGCCTTCCTCTCCTCGGGCAATGCGGTGGAAACGGTGCTCGCTGCCCGTCGCCCCGGACCGGTTGCTGTGCCCGATGCGCGGGCCGTTGCACGGGCCTTCCTTCTGGCGCTTGTGATCTACGCCGTTGCGGGCCTTGCCTTCGGCTTCTGGCACAAGCCGCCGCAGGCACTGGCGCTCGGCGCAATCCTGATCTTCGGCGTCGCCTATCTGCTGGCGCAGGGTCTGGCCGACACCGCCCCGCGTGCCCTCACCTGGCGCACCTCGCTTTACGGACTTGCTGCCTCCATCGGTTACTTCGGACTGCAGTGGGCCACCTACCGGCTGACCGCGGGCACGGTTCCCCTGCCGCCACAGCCCGGACCGCTGGAATGGGCCCTGATCGCGCTGGCGGTCGTCACCTTCGGCATCGTGGCCGTGGCCCAGTCGCTCTTCCCGCTATGGGCCTATCACCCTGCGGCAGCCGGTCTGCGGGTCCATCTGCAGAACGGACTTTATGTCAACGCCCTCTTCGACCGGCTGCTCGGCCATTTCGCCCTGACGCCCGCTTCCGCCCAGAAGGACTGAACCCATGAACCAGCTTCCGCACTTCGACCTTTCGGACGCCCATCGGCTTTGGCAGGCAGCAGACGGTGCAGGCCGTGCCATTCCGCCGGCCTGGCCGCTTCAGGCCACGGTCGCCGTCAATCCGTTCCTCGGCCAGTCGCAACTGACGCTCGCGGAAACCGCGGAACTGCTCGGCCGCCTTTCCGGAACCGATCTCGCCCCGCCCCGCGACTGGTTTGCCAGGCGGATCGAAAGCGGCCTCATCACCGGGGACGATCTTGCCACAGCACTTCAGCGCATCCCGGTTCCGGGCCTCAAGGCTCCCGCGGAACTGGCGGCTGCGGCGCTCCGGGAGAAGACGCTGCCGGACGTGATCCCTGACGTGGCGAGCCTGGCCGCACGGGCGAGCGGTATCGACTGGCCGCGGATCGTGATCGAACGGATCGGCACCTTTGCGGCCGGCTACTTCGACGAGGGACAGGCCCTCTGGGCGGCATCGCGGGCAAAGGGTGCCTATGCTGCATGGCGCCTCTTCGCCATGCACGATCTCACGCCGGAAATAGCGGGTCTGAAAGGCTTTGCCGCCGAGGTTGCGGAACTGCCGCTTTCGGCGCGGGACGCCATCGCCGCTGCCGGGGAACGTCTCGGGCTCGGTCATGAGCCGGGCACCTACTTTCACCAGCTTCTGCTAGGCCTCGGCGGCTATGGGCAATATGCCCGGCAGCTGCAGTTTTCCGCCGAGCGGGACGGTTCCGGCGAGACCAGCGTGACCGAACTCCTGGCGATTCGGCTGGCTTTCGAGGCTGCACTTTTCCGGCTCTACCGGCAGGGGATCGAAGCCGAATGGCAGCACTCGCTTGCCGCCCACCGCAGCCCCGTTCGGCCCGGCCGGGACCGGCTGATCGATGCGGCACTTCTCGAAGCTGCCGAACTCGGCGAGAACCGCCGGCGGATCGCCTCGCTGGAATGGGCCTGCCTTTCCGGCAAGGTGGTGGCCGATCCGCTGCCCGTGCGGCCCTCCGTCCAGGCCGCCTTCTGCATCGACGTGCGTTCCGAAGTCTTCCGCCGCGCGCTCGAAACGGTCGACATGGGCATTGCCACGACCGGTTTCGCCGGCTTCTTCGGGATGGGCGTAGCCCACCGGCAGGCGGCTTCCGATCTGACCGAACACAGGCTTCCCGTCCTCCTGCCGGCCGGCCAGTTCACCTGCGAGGCCGTGCCCGGGGAGCGCGACCGCGCCGATCGTTTCAAGGCAAGGGCAGTTCGCGCCTTTGGCCGCTTCAGGCAGGCGGCGGTATCCTCCTTCGCCTTCATCGAGGCGATGGGGCCTGTCTATGCAGGCAAGCTGATCGGCGATTCATTCCGCTGGCGCGGCCGGAAGAGGATCTCCCCCGGACCGGTCACCGCCCACGGGACGTCTGAAACGGAGCGGACAGCGACCGCGGAGGCGGTGCTGCGGGCGATGTCGATGACCACCAACTTCGCCCGGATCGTCCTGCTTGCCGGCCATGGCGCCACAAGTGCCAACAACCCGTTCCTGAGCGCCCTGCAGTGCGGCGCGTGCGGCGGTCATGCGGGGGACGTCAACGCAAGGCTGCTGGCAAACCTGCTGAACGACCCCGCGGTGCGTGCTGGCCTGAAGGAAAAGAACATTCTCATACCGGAGGATACGCTCTTTCTCGCAGGCCTGCATGACACAACCACCGACGAGGTGACGCTGTTCGAGGGCGATGTCGAGGTGAGTGCGCATGAGGCGGACCTCGCGCGGCTGCGGGACTGGCTGCATGTGGCGGGGCGGCTTGCCCGGACGGAACGCGCCAAGCGGTTGCCGCGGGGCGCCGAAGCGCCGCCGGCACGGCGCAGCCGCGACTGGGCGGAGACGCGCCCCGAATGGGGGCTCGCCGGTTGCACAGCCTTTATCGCCGCGCCCCGCTCTCTCACCGTCGGCCACTCCCTGGAAGGCCGGGCCTTCCTGCATGATTATGTCTGGCAGAAGGACGAGGGCTTCAAGGTGCTCGAGCTGATCCTCACGGCGCCTGTCGTGGTCGCAAGCTGGATCAACCTCCAGTACTACGGCTCCTCGGTTGCGCCCGCCCTGTTCGGTTCGGGCAACAAGCTTCTCCACAACGTGGTGGGCGGCATCGGCGTGCTGGAAGGCAACGGCGGACCCATGCGGACGGGCCTGCCCTGGCAATCGGTGCATGACGGAAGGCGGCTGGTGCACGAGCCGATGCGGCTTTCCGTCTTCGTCGCCGCGCCTGCCTCTGCCGTCACGGATATTCTGGCACGTCAGCCCGGGTTGCGGCAGCTTCTCGACCGGGGCTGGATCAAGCTCTTCTGCATCAACGATCAGGGAGGACCGACACTTCGCTATGCGGGCGATCTCCGCTTCGAGGAGCAGCCGGCGGAACCATACGGGACGCCGGAATGGGCAAGGGAGACGGCCTGATGGACCGCTTCGGAACGGCATTGAACCGTCCTGTCTACACGGGAGAGACGGCGGTTCTTGCCAGCATGCATGGCAAGGAAGAGGCCTTTGCCGGCCCTCTCCTCGACCTGCTCGGGCTCAGACTGACGGTGGCGGAAGGAATAGACACCGATGCCTTCGGCACCTTTGCCGGCGAAATCCCCCGCCGCATGGGAATGCTGGAAACAGCCATCGCAAAGGCACGTCTCGCCCTCGATCGTTCCGGTGCGGATATTGCGATCGCGAGCGAAGGCAGTTTCGGTCCGCATCCCCACATTCCCTTCCTCGCCGCCGGCGTCGAGCTGGCGGTGCTGGTCGATGAGCGGCGCGGGATCGTGATCCAGGAAAGCCTGATCGATGATCAGCCGGTCTATCATCATGCCGAGGTGACAGATATGGGCGAACTCGAAGCCCATCTCGTCCGGATGGATTTTCCGCGTCACCGCCTGATCGTGCGGCCCTGCCTTCCCGGGGCAAGGGGCGGTGCAACGGTGAAGGCCATTGATGACGGAAAGACTCTCGCAGAAGCGGTCAAGGCAGCGAGTGCGGCGAGCCTGGACGGGAAGGCCTTTGTCCAGACCGACATGCGCGCCCACATGAACCCCCGGCGGATGACCACGCTGAAGAGGCTCGCTGCAAGGCTTGCCGAAAGAGCGGCCTGTCTTTGCCCGGGCTGTGCGTCACCGGGTTATGGAGCGGTCCGGATGGAAGGGGGGCTGCCCTGCGAGGACTGCGGTTTTCCGACCGGCCAGCCGTTGCACGCCATTTTCGAATGCGTCGCCTGCGATCACAGGGAGAAACGGCCAAGACCCGGGCAGCCGGAGAAGGCCAGTTCGGTGTTCTGCGCGGTGTGCAATCCATGAGCTCCAGGAGCCCGGCCGGCGCAGGAAATCGCAGGTGCGGCAGAAGGTGCCGCACCTGCGCTGGTCTTGATTACTGGGCAACGCCGGCAATGGCGGCTTCGAGCCGTTCATGTGCCTTCTTCGGCAGCTTGCCGTTTTTGATGGCGTCGAGGTTGGCCGGCTTGTCGCCGACGACCACCAGACCCACCATGCCCATGCCGACATGCGGCGTGCACTTGACCGCATAGGCGCCGGGAACCGTGAGGGTAACCTTGAAGGTCTCGTTCATCTTGCTCTTGAAGGCTTCGGCGCCTGCGGGGATCATGTCCTTGATGGACTCGACGTTATGCCCCTTGTCGGTGGGGATGAAGGTGACCGTATCGCCGGCCTGAACCTGGGTAAGTGCGGGTTCGAAGACCATCGAGCCGTCCTTGCCCTTGTTGAGCATGTGCACCTCGAAATCGGCAGCAGCGGCCATGCCGGCCATCAGCGAAAGGGCGAGGGAGGCGCCGCACAGCGCACGGGAAAGATGAAGCATTGTCCTGTCTCCTTTGAGAAGTCGTCACGGCGAATTGCCGTTGGCGTGAGACAAGACATAGAGCATCCCGGACGGGAAACTTTGCGCTACGTCAAACTGGAGCGCGGTCGGCCGCTTTTCTCCTCAGCGCTCGCCCTCGGCAAGGCGTGCGAGACCCTTGAGGTCGCGCACCAGGAGCTTCTGCCTCCCGGCAGCCACGAGACCCTTGCCCTCCCAGGCGCTGAGAAGCCGGGAGACCGTATGCAGCGTGGTGCCCGTCATCTCGGCGATATCCTGCCGAGAGATCTGGAAATCGATGCGCACGCCCTCTTCCTCCGCCTTTCCCGCCTTCCCCGCGAGACGGATGACGGCATGGGCGACGCGGCGCTCCACTTCCTGGGTGGACATTTCGCGGATGCGGGTATGCGCTTCCTCGAGGCGGTTGCCGATGGTTTGGAGCGCGGAGACGGCCAGCGCCGGGTTCTGCTCGACAAAGAAGGACCAGAGCGAGGTCGGCCAGGCGAGATAGAGGCTTTCGGCCGCCGCATGGGCCGTACCCGGGTAGTCAAGCCGCTGCAATGCCTTGGCAAATCCGAACAGATCGCCGGGGTGGACGACCCGCACGATGATCTGCTGCCCGTCTGCGGTGACCTGCGTAACCTTCAGACGGCCATTCAGCAGCAGGAAGAAGTGATTGGCTGGTGTTCCCTGTACGAATACGGTTTCGCCCATGGCCACCCGGGCAGAGGTGGCATGGGAGAGAATCTGGTCGATCTCGCTGTCGCTCATGCGGGAGAAGAGCGGAAGCGGCTGAACGATGCTGCGGTCTATGCGCAAGACGGTCGAACTCCTGGTTTCGGCGCCGAAAGGCGGGGCGGGCCGTCGCGGATTGTCCTCCCGGAACGCCACCGGCACAAGTCAGGGATTTCCCGTATCCGCTTCCGAGCCCGGCAGCCAGCGGTATATGCCCATCTTCACCCGCTCCAGGAAATCCGGCCGTCTGACGAGACGGAATCCCAGGTTGTCAGGAGGAGCCCCGACGGAGCATCCGCCGGTCTTGGGTTCGCGCACGAAAGAACTGATCGCCGTGCGATGCCGGCCTTCCGCGACATAGATGCCGCAGATGCTGTCGACCGCCTTGCCCCTGGCGGCGGCGGAAAGATCGACGCGACGCTGGCAGGTGGAGGTCCACTCCCATACATTGCCTGCAATATCGGCCACTCCGGCGGCATTTGCACCATAATGCCCGAGCGGCTTGGGCGTGGGATCCACAGCGGCCTTGCGGGCGGTCTCGCGGTTGTAGTCGGCCAGCCACCGCAGTGCCGGATTGCGGCTTTCCGGATCGATGCCGAGCGCGTCGTCGACGAATTTCTCGCCCGCGGCGTAAGCCCACTCCGCATCGCTGGGCAGGCTGTAAAGTTCGCCGGTGCGATCGGAAAGCCAGCGCGCATAGGCGATGGCATCGTCGTAGCTAACACCGGTTGCGGGTACGTCCTCGCCAAGTGCCGGCTGGGGTTGCTTGCCCGGCTCGCGCGGGTGGCAGACGCCATCGGCGACGCAGGCATCGTAATCCCGCGCAGTCACCTGGAATTTCATGATCTCCAGCGGCTCGGCCTGAACCAGTTCCACCTTGGGCGCGTCTACCGCATAGCCATTGCGGTAGTATTCGCCGTCCAGCCGATGGAGAAAGCGGCCGGCGGGCAGGGTTACCAGTTCGGGACGGAAGAGAACCGCATCGGCCGGCGCCGCCCGGAAGGCGCCGAGCTGGAAGGAAAGCGCAGCCGCAAGCGAAGCGGCGAGAAGGGCTGGCAGAAGCAGGGAGATGGGCCTGTCGGCCTGTTTGCGAGTGAGCGCGGTCATGGCCTCGTCCTTTCGGGAACAAGCCGGGGAAGGAGACGCCGGGGCGGCTCGTCGCCGCCCCGGTTCGGGTGCCGGAGAACCGGCACCGGGGGGATCAGGTGGCGTTGGGGGCCACGACGGCGGTCATCAGGTCGTCGTTCCATTCGCCGGTTACCTTGAAGTGCGCGGCAGCACCCAGCTCGAAGGCCTCGATGAGGTTGTGGTTCACGTAGGCATAGACGCCGGGCTGGTGGAAGGTGTAGTAGGCCGCGCCTGCTGCACCGCCCGGGATGAACCAGGTTTCCTGATCGACATCGGGGGCATTGTTGAACTTGCCCGTTGCCCAGACATAGTCGCCGTGACCGCCGATGAGATGCGGACGGGTATCGCGGTTGGCCTGGGAGTGAACGATCAGAACCCGGTCACCCACTTCGGCCTTGAGCGCCTTCTCACCCGTCAGTGCGCCGACCGCCCCGTTGAACACGATATGGGTCGGGGTCAGGGTCCGCATGACCTTCAGCTGGTCGTCGTAGGCGTCGCCGGGGCTTTCGTATTTCTTGAAGTTGCCGTTCTCGTCCTTCGGCACATAGAAATCCTGTTCGCCGACATAATAGACCTTGTCATAGACGAGATCATTGCCCTTGCCGTCCTTCAGGCCTTCGCGCGGCAGCACCATGATGGCACCGTTCATGCCGGAGGTAACGTGCCAGGGAACCATCCCGGGAGGTGCGCAGTGATAGACGAAGACGCCGGCGCGGGTGGCCTTGAAGCGCAGGACTGCGGTCTCGCCGGGATTGACCAGCGTCAGCGCACCGCCGCCCAGGGCACCCGTTGCCGCGTGAAAGTCGATGTTGTGCTGCAGTGTGTTGGTGTCGGGATTGACCAGGGTGAGCTCGACATAATCGTCCTGATGGACCACCATCAGCGGCCCGGGAACCGACCCGTTGAAGGTCATGGCATGGATTTCGGTGCCCTTGTCGTCGATCACCAGCTTCTTTTCCTGAATGGTGAGCTTGAACTCGACCACCTTCGGTCCGCCCTCGGCCTTCTGGCTGTGCGCATGCACGAAAGGCGGCGCGACCAGGTCGACCTTCTGGCGCGGCAGGCTGGCGATGTCGATCTTGCCGACCGGCTTGGCAGGCGTGGCGGCAGAGGCCTTCGCGGCGGCCAGCACGGGCGCGACGGCCCCGGCAAGCGCTGCTCCGGTGAGCATGGTGCGGCGGGTGAGTTTCATGGCTTCGGACATGACGATGTCCCCTTTCTTCGTCTGCGATCAGTTTCGAGAATGGTTGTAGACCCGCCGGCCGATGCGCTCTTTGTGGCAGCACAAACTTCCCGAAGATCGGCAGATCCCTCGACGGCGACCTCTCGCGCGCGTGCTTGCGTCCGCGCAAAGAGGGAATGCGCATACCGGCTAGAACGCTCCTGAGGGCCCGGTGGTCGGGCCCCGCAATCCAGGAATCCTTGCCATGTGCGTCATCAAGAAAACTCTCGGCCTCGAAAGGAGCGCCCCCTCCGATGCCCCTGTCCGGGGCAAGGGAAAGAGCGGGCCCGCCCTCCTCTCCTATGGTTTCCGCCCCTTCTTCCTGCTCGGCGGTCTGTTTGCCTCCGCCGCCATCATCCTCTGGCTGCTGGCGCTTGAGGGCATTGCCGAGCCGGGCGGCAGCTACGGGAGCGGGCACTGGCACGCCCACGAAATGCTGTTCGGCTTTGCCCCCGCCATTCTTGCGGGCTTCCTGCTGACGGCCATTCCGAACTGGACGGGCCGGCTGCCTGTCTCCGGCCGTCCGCTGGCGCTGCTGCTGGCCGCATGGGCCATGGGCCGCTTTGCGATGCTGGATCCCGACAGGCTGGGCCTTCCCGTCTCTGCAGCTATCGACATGGTCTTCCTGCCGGCCATGCTGGCCGTTTCGCTTCGCGAGATCGTTGCCGGGCGGCAGTGGAAGAACCTCAAGGTGCTTTTCGGCCTGCTGCTGCTTTCCCTTGCCAATGGATGCTTCCATTACGCGATGATCGAGGGCGAGCACCCCGGCGAGGCCATCCGGCTGTCGATCGCCGCCTACACGCTCCTCGTGATGATCATCGGCGGCCGGATCATTCCGAGTTTCACCCGGAATTACATGGCCAAGCTCGGCCGGACCGATGCGCCCGTACCCTTCAACCGCTTCGACATAGCATGCATTCTGGCGGGCGCGGTGGCGCTCGGCCTGTGGGTCCGTGACACGGAAAACACCCTGACCGGCGCGGCCGCACTCCTCGCTGCCCTACTTCATGCGGTGCGGCTGATGCGCTGGAAGGGCCTTGCCGTTCGCAGCGAAATCCTTCTCTTCGTCCTGCACGCCTCCTATCTCTTTGTGCCGGTCGGCCTTGCCACCATCGCTCTGGGTGCTGCGGACCTCCTCGACGAGCCCTTCGTGCTGCATGTGCTGACCATCGGCGCGATATCCACCATGATGCTGGCCGTCATGACCCGCGCCAGCCGCGGACACACGGGGCGGCAGCTGGTCTCCTCGCCGGTGACGCGTCTTTCCTACGCCCTGCTGTTTCTTGCGGGGTTCCTGCGCCCTGCGGCGGAATTTGCGTCGGAGTGGCAGATGCCTCTCCTCGTCGCCGCGGGTGCATGCTTTGCGGCGGCCTTTGCCCTCTTTGCAGCAGAACATGGCCCCATGCTGGCCACCCGCCGCAGCTGAAGGCATACGAAGGGTAGGCTGGGGACAGGCGCGGCCTGCCCCCTTTCTTCGTGGCGTCCTGTCCAGCCCACAAACGGAAACGGCCTCCCACCTGTCCTCGGGCGGGAGGCCGTCAGCCCTTCGGGGCCTGGATGGGCTCAGGCGATGGAAGCGCCCCGCCGGATGAGAATGCGGTAGGTTTCGCCGGCGGCATCGTAATTGCCGACCCATCCGTGGCGACGGCTCGTAAGGTCCGAATAGAGAAAGGCCGGTTCGCCGTCGAGCAGCACGAAGATCACTTCGCCCTCCGTCTGCAGCTCCAGCGTGGCAAGGATGCGTTCCGAGGCCTCGCCGCTCGGCCTGCCGGTGAGATCGAGCAGCAGCACCGGGTCGGGCCAGGTCAGCGGAGAGGGTATGGCAGAGGCCGCGTTCAGATCGCCGGCCTCCTCCCGCGGCGTGAACAGCACCTCGCAGCCGCCATCGGGCAGATCGACCGGATGGGCATCGAAACCCTTGCCTTCCATCAAGCGGAAGAGGGGCTGTGGCCGGAAGGGTGCGAGCAGCCGAAGCGCCTGCCCCGGCCGCAGACAGTCGACGGCCGCATCTATGGCCGCCAGCGGTTGCCCGCCCGAGGCGAGGATGGGCCTGACATCGAGGAGGAGAGGTTCGTTCGGCATCGTTTTCTTCCTTGGCGGAGAGGCCGCCTCGCTCTGCAAAGATGATGGGCGCCGGGCCCCGGTCAAGCCCCTTCGGGCATCGGCAGGGCCGGCATCGGTGAAATGGCTGCCTTCTAATGGCTGCCGCAGGTGCAATTGCAGCCGGCGCTCTCGCGCCTGCCGATACGCACCTGCCAGACGTCGGGGCCCTCGGCCAGATATTCCCAGGAGAAGACGCCTGGCTGGACCCATTCCAGCTGACGGTGCAGCGGAAGGGGATCATGGTCATTGATCAGCGTCAATGTTTCGCCGCCGTCGAGCATGCCCAGCAGATGAAAGATGCGGGCATGCCGTTCCGGTGGCGGCAGCATGCGCAGGTCGAGGATCGGAAAGGGCGAATTGCCGGCTATGGCAAGGGAATCGGGAGAGGCGGTCATGCGGGATCGTCCTTGGTGAAGCGGCCGCGTCTGTTGAAGAACGGTCGGCCGCCGCGGCAACGGCCGATGGAAAAACCAGCCTAGCAGGAGGCGCCCGGCCAGACTTTGCGGCCGCGCAAAGACCGCAAAGGGGCGCCTCAGCCCGCCAGTGTCCGGTAGATGGCCGGCAGCGCGGCAGGAAGCCGCGCGAGCGAGCCGACCATGGCAAAGCCCTTCTGCCCGAACAGCGCCGGAAGATAGGTTTGCGCATTGCGGTCTACCGTCACGGCAAAGACGGAAATGCCGGAGCGGCGGGCTTCCATGACCGCGCGTCTCGTATCCTCGAGCGCATAGCGACCTTCGTAGTAATCCACGTCATTGGGCTTGCCGTCGGTGAGCACAAGCATCAGCCGCCTGCCGTTCGGCTGCTTCAGAAGATCGGCCGCCGCATGGCGGATGGCTGCACCCATGCGGGTGTAGTAGCCCGGCTTGAGACCGCAGATCCGCCCCTCCACCACGGGCGACATTCCTTCGTCGAAATCCTTCACGGTCTGGATGCGGACATAATCCCGCCGGCGGGAGGTGAAGGTCTGGATGGCATAGCGATCGCCGCAGGCGGCAAGCCCGTGGGCGAGCACCAGAAGCGCTTCCTTCTCCACATCGATGACCCGGCGATTGTCGATCCAGGCATCGGTGGACAGCGAAACATCCGTGAGCAGGGTTACCGCCAGGTCATGGTCACGCGGGCGGCTCGTCATGTGGATGCGGTCCGTGCCCTCGCCTCCTGCGGCAAGATCTGCCTGCCGGCGAATGAGCTGGTCGAGATCGAGCTCGGCTCCGTCGAGCTGCGCCTTCATCAGCGTGTTCCTCGGCCGGAGCACCTCGAACTGGCGGCGCACCTTGCGGATGAGCGAAAGCGTTTCTTCGCCCGATGCCTCCAGATCGCCCGTCAGATCCGCCCGGGAGCAATGCACGGCGACCTGCCCCTGCCGGTAGGATTGGGTGCGATAGTCCCATTCCGGGTAGAGCAGCGGCGCGGAAAGCGCCTTGCTGTCCACCGCCTCCGGCGGCAGATCGAGATCGAAGCGGAAGCGGGAGGCCGGCTTGCCCCGTCGCTCGCCGAGCGTCATGTCCTCGAGATCGTCGGCGGTCCGGGCATCGTCGTCGGAATCGTCCGCCGGCCGGTCGACGCTGACCATCTCCGACAGCGACAGGATCTTTTCGAAGCGGTTGAGAATGAAGGGGCTGCGTTCCGAACGGCCGCGCTCGGGATCCTCCCGCACGGCAACCTTTCGGCCGCATTCCGGCCCGTTGGCCGTGCCGGGAACGGGCTGGTCCTCGCCCTCACGGGCAGGGGTCTCGCCGCGGTTGACGAAGCGGGGCCAGACCGGCACCGGAAGATGCGGCAGATAGCCCGCCGGCGCACGGGCAAGAAGGGGCTCGGGTGCCGCGACGAGAGGCACCCCGGCGGCATCGGCCAGAAGCAGACGGATACGGTTTTCCACCGCCTGCTCCGCCCGCGGCAGCGACCCGCGCCGACGGCCTTCGAGCAGATGTGCGCACATCCGGCGATAGAGCGGCGCAAGCCCGGGGAAGATGCGGATGACCCGATGCGCCGTTTCGGCAGAGCGGGCGATGTGCAAGAGGTCCGCCGCAAGCGGATCGCCATCGCCCTCCGGAACCGGCCGCGCCGGCATCACCGCCATGAAGGCGGCGAGCCAGAGGTAAAGGTCCCGGTTGAGATCGCGCTCGGGAAAGAAGGCAATCTTCTCCGGAAGCATCAGGCTCCGGTGGTCGCGGGCGATTTCCTCGATCCGCTCCTCGCCGAGTCCGATATACTGCCGAAGACGCAGCCGGTGCAGGGAACTCCTTGCGCGGGAGGGCGCAATCTGAACCGTGCTCTCGCCCCCGAGGGCACGGAAGAAGGGTCCCAGCACCGGCCGCATCTCTTCCAGGGCCACCTCCGCCGCAGGATGACACGGAAGGCTGCGCGTATCGCCGGCGAAGCGATGCCAGGCCCGGCCGACGGTTTCCTCGAGCTCCAGAAAATCCAGCATCGCTATCTCTCCTGCCTCAGGCGGCCACGGCGCGGGCGGTCTCGAGCAGCGCCGCGCGGATATCCGGTTCGTCGGTCAGCGGTTCGATCATGGCGGCCCGGATTGCCTCGCGGCTGTCCATGCCGGCGCCGATCAGCGTGGCGCAATAGACGAGAAGACGGGTCGAGACGCCCTCCTCGAGATCGTGACCCTTCAGGGCCCGAAGCCGGTGCGCCAGCGAGACCAGCGGAGCGACCCTGCCCTCGGCAAGCCCGCTTTCCCGGGAGACGACGGCAATTTCCTGCTCGCGCGGCAGGAAGGAAAACTCGATGGCGACAAAGCGCTGGCGGGTGGAGGGCTTCAGCGCCTTCAGGAGATTCTGGTAGCCCGGATTGTAGGAGACGACGAGCATGAAGCTGTCAGGGGCCTCCAGTTCCTCGCCGGTGCGTTCGAGCGGCAGGATGCGTCGGTCGTCGGTGAGCGGATGCAGAACGACGGCGACGTCCTTGCGCGCCTCCACCACCTCGTCGAGGTAGCAGACCCCGCCCTGGCGCACCGAACGGGTGAGCGGGCCGTCGACCCAGATCGTGTCGCCACCCTTCAGCAGGTAGCGCCCGGTGAGGTCGGCGGCAGTGAGGTCGTCATGGCAGGAAACGGTCGTCAGGGGCAGCCCGAGCCGGGCGGTCATGTGGGAAACGAAGCGGGTCTTGCCGCAGCCGGTCGGCCCCTTGAGGAGCAGCGGCAGACGCCTTTGATGGGCGGCCTCGAAGAGGGCACATTCGTTGCCCGCAGGGCTGTAGGCCGGGATATCGGGCGAAAGGGACTTGATGTCGGAAAGGTGAAGGGTCATGGCAAGGGTTCCTGGTGAGATCGGGGCCCTCCCCGGATCGGGGAGGGGTTTGCCGGCGTGATGGGATCACTCGGCAGGCTGGGCGGCAGTGGCGCGTTCGGCGGCCTTGCGCTGGCCTTTCAGGAAGAGCGAGGCGAGGAACAGGAAGGCTGCGACCAGCACCAGGAAACCGGAGCCGAGGCGTACCCAGTAGAAGAGGGCGAGCTGGTCCTGGGTATCCATGTAGCTTTCGCCGGCAATGCGCTGGAGCTCCACCTGCTTGATGCCCGCGAAGGTGAGCGCGAAGGTCATGATCGACATGCCGCCGCACATGATCCAGAAGGCGAGCTTGGAGAGGCCCTGATTGGCCGGTTCGCGCTTGAGGAGTTCAGGCACCGCATAGGCCATCATCGCGAGGTTCAGCATGACATAGGCGCCGAAGAAGGCGAGGTGGCCGTGCGCGGCGGTCAGCTGGGTGCCGTGGGTGTAGTAGTTCACCGGCGACAGCGTGTGGATGAAGCCCCAGACGCCGGCCCCGAAGAAGGCCATGACGGAGCAGCCGAGCGACCAGAGCAGCGCGGCCTGGTTGGGATGCTTGCGGCCGGCCTTGCGGGTCATGACGAAGGAGAAGGCGACCATGGTGGCAAAGGGCGCCACTTCGAGCGTCGAGAAGAGCGAGCCGATCCACTGCCAGTATCCGGGTGCGCCGATCCAGTAATAGTGGTGACCGGTGCCGAGGATGCCGGAGAAGAGCGCCAGGCCGATGATGACGTAGAGCCACTTTTCCACCACCTCGCGGTCGACGCCGTTGAGCTTGATCATCAGGAAGGCAAGAACCGAAGCCATGATGAGCTCCCAGACGCCTTCCACCCACAGATGGATGACGTACCACCAGTACATCTTGTCGAGCGCAAGGTTCGTCGGATTGTAGAAGGCGAAGAGGAAGAAGACCGCAAGGCCCCAGAGCCCGAAGAGGAGGATGTTGGTCACCGTGGTCTTGCGGCCCTTCAGCACGGTCAGCGTGATGTTGAAGAGGAACATCAGCGCCACGATGACGATGCCGACCTTGATGATGAAGGGCTGCTCGAGGAATTCGCGGCCCTCGTGGATGTGGAAGAGATAGCCGACAACCGCGATCGCCGCGGCCACCAGGAAGATCCAGAACTGCGCGATGGCGAGCTTCGGGCTGAAAAGCTCCGTCTCGCTTTCCTCAGGCAGCAGGTAGAAGGTGGAGCCCATGAAGCCCATGAGCAGCCAGACGACGAGCGCGTTCGTATGGATCATGCGCACGATGTTGAAGGGCAGCACCACCGAAAGCGTGTTCGGCAACACGTAGATGGTGGCAGCGATGACCCCGAAGAGGATCTGTGCAAAGAACAGGCCCAGTGCTCCGTAGAAGTAGAGCATCGCGACCTTCTGGCTTTGATATTTCATGATTATTGTCCCTTGAAAGCAAGCGGTCAGCCGGCGTCGTTCGGCGGCCAGTTCTGCGTCTTGATCTTGGAGGCCCATTCGAGGAAATCGGCGAGGTCGCGCACTTCCTGGTCGGTGAGGTTGAACTGCGGCATCTGCCGTCGGCCTTCGATGCCCGAGGGCTGGGCGGCCATCCAGGCTTTCAGCATTTCCCGGGCGCTTTCCGGATCCGCATCCCCGCCCCAGCGTTTCCAGACGTTGCCGAGTTCAGGTGCGAAATAGGCGCCCTCGCCGAGCAGCGTGTGGCAGTTGATGCACGAGTTCTTCTCCCAGACGTGTTTTCCGCGGGCGACGCTTTCGGTCAGCGTCGTCTCGTCCGTGGAGGTCGTCTTCATGTAGTAGTGACTGTGGGCGGTCAGCCCCACGAAAATGGTGAAAAAGAAGACCGACCCGCCATAGAAGACGTTTCGGGCCCCTGTCTTAGTGAGGCGTTCTGCCATGCCCCGGCTCCTTGTTCGAAAGGTCTGTCGATCGCCGGCCTACCCTTTCGGGAGATCGGCGTGTCGGTTTCCCTTTTAGGCAGCGGGGGAAATCCCTCTTTGCGCTTTGGCAAACAAAA
Organism: Gellertiella hungarica; assembly: GCF_014197145.1. Taxonomy (GTDB): domain Bacteria; phylum Pseudomonadota; class Alphaproteobacteria; order Rhizobiales; family Rhizobiaceae; genus Gellertiella; species Gellertiella hungarica. The sequence continues at coordinate 324,767 of NZ_JACIEZ010000004.1, forward strand.
AGACGGAACGGGGCGCGCCGGAAAACTTGCGCTGCCGCAAAGACGGGTGGGGAATGCGGGCCTAGAAGCAGGTCAAATCTCAGCGCCAGGAGCCGCGATCATGACCGACGCCCAAGTGGGACTGGCAATCGCCACCCCCATCATCATTGGCTTTGCCATCGTTCTTTACGGCATGGGCGTCCTGCAGCGCACCGGCGTTCTGCTGGCCGTCCTATCGTCGCTTGTCATCGCGGCGGTCCTGTTCCTCACGCAGTGAGGATGCCATGCCGCTCTTCCTTGCCAGCCTTGCGCTCTTCATCGCCCTGCACAGCATTCCCGCCATCTCCCCGATCCGATCGGCGCTCATCGGCGCGCTGGGGCGCGGCATCTATTTCGGCCTCTATTCGGCGGTCTCGACACTGTCCCTCGGCCTGGTCTTCTGGTCGGCCTTCCGACTGGACTACGTGCCCTTGTGGGATCCCGCCCCCTGGCAGGCTGACGTGACCCTTGCAACGGCCCCGGTCGGCCTCTTTCTGGTCATTGCGGGGCTGCTGAGCCGCAATCCCCTTTCCGTCACGCTGCGGCGCGGCGGCGAAGCAAGGGACGCCATCGTCTCGATCACCCGGCACCCGGTCCTCGTCGGCTTTCTTGTCTGGGCGCTCGGCCATCTGCCGCCAAACGGCGATCTGCGCTCGGTGATCCTCTTTTCCACCTTCTCGCTCTTTTCACTCGCAGGCATCGCCCTGCAGGAAAGGCGGACACGGAGACGGCTGGGGCCCCGAGGTTTCGCCGCCCTGACCGCCGGAACGACCATCATCCCCCTTTTGGGCGTCTTCCACCGCGGGCGCCGGGGCGAAGGCGCAGCGCTGATCGATGCACCGCTCCTGGCAGGATTGGCAATCGCCGTGATCTCGACCTTCCTTCTTCTGGCAGGGGGCCACGAGATGGCGATCGGGGTCGATCCGCTGGCGCTCGCCAATGCCGGCTGAACGCCGGCTTTCGCACGACACTTTGCGAAAACGCAAAGTGGCGGACGGGTTCCCTCTCTAGGGTGTGTCCGACGCAAGGCCTCGATCGACATGAAAAGGAGCAGCTCATGGCGCTGGCAGATCAGAACGACACGGAAGCAACGGCGGACGGTGACCTGCTGATGTGGATCCTCATATGGGGAGAACTCGTCATCTTCGCCGCGCTCATCGGCGCCTTCGCGCTGCAGGCGCTGAAGGATCCGGCCGGCTTCGAGGCGGGTCGCGCGCTGCTCGCGAGCCGGATGGCCGGCCTCAACACGGTGGTTCTGCTGCTGTCCGGATGGTTTGCGGCCCTTGCCGTGCGGGCCGGAAACAGCCGCTTCTTCCGCCGGGTGCACCTGATCGCCGCGGGCGGGCTCGGCATGGTCTTTGCCGTTCTGAAGATCGCCGAATACCGGCAGGAATGGCCGATCGCCAGTCTCCCCGGTGCCGAAAGCTTCTTCCAGTCCTACGTGATCCTCACGGGTTATCATCTTGCCCATGTCGTCTTTCTGGCCGGCCTGCTCCTTCTTCTCGCCTTCCGGCAGAGCAGCGGCGATATTCGCCGTGTGGCAACACTCTGGCACGTGACGGACCTCGTATGGCTCGCCCTCTTCCCCCTCATTTACCTGAGCTGATCCCATGAAGACGAAGACACGCGACACCCTCTTTGCAAGCGGCAACTGGATCCTTTCCCTCGGGACGATCGCCGCGCTCCTCGCCTCGCAATGGAAGGAAGCGCCTCTGCCGGCGGCGGTTCTGGTTGTGATCGTGATCATGACGCTGGCCAAATCCCGCCTGATCATCCTCGATTTTCTGGGCCTGCGCGGCGTCTCGCCGAGACTTGCCCTGCCGCTCTACGGCTTCATGGCCTTCGGTTCGGGCGCTGCGCTGACAGCGGCCTTTTTCGGAGCCTGAGAGAGGTTCAGAGCGAGAAGGGATTGCGATGCGCGGTTGAAGTCGAGCGGGTCGAACCATACATTTGGTAGAACTCGAACGACAAGGGAGACGCATGCCGCACCATACGCCGCTGATTGCCACCATTTCCATCGGACTGGCACTTGCCTTTCTCCTCGGGCTGATTGCCCAGAGACTGCGTCTGCCCTCGATTGTCGGCTATCTGCTGGCGGGTGTGTTCGTGGGTCCCTTCACCCCCGGCTTCGTGGCCGATCAGAAGCTGGCCGCAGAACTGGCGGAAATCGGCGTCATCCTGCTGATGTTCGGCGTCGGCCTGCATTTCTCGCTCAAGGATCTGCTTTCGGTCCGCACCATTGCCATTCCCGGTGCCATCGGCCAGATCGCGGTTGCCACCCTGCTCGGTGCAGGCCTCGCCTGGCTGCTCGGCTGGGGCGGAGGGGCGGGCCTGCTCTTCGGCCTTTCGCTCTCGGTCGCCAGCACCGTCGTTCTCCTAAGGGCACTGCAGGAAAGGCGCGAGGTGGAAACCGGCAAGGGGCGGATTGCCGTCGGCTGGCTGATCGTCGAGGATCTGGTCATGGTCCTCACCCTGGTCCTGGTCCCCCCGCTGGCAGGCCTTCTGGGCGGCCGCCCTCCGGCGGATACCGGCAGCCTCGGCCTCGTGGACTGGCTCGGCATCGGTCCCGTCTGGGCCACGCTCCTGCTGACGGCGGTCAAGGTGGTCATCTTCGTCGCGCTGATGCTGGTGGTGGGGCGAAAGGTCATTCCCTGGATCCTGCATTATGTCGCCCATACGGGCTCGCGCGAGCTATTCCGGCTCGCCGTCCTCGCGATCGCGCTCGGCGTTGCCTATGGTTCGGCAAACCTCTTCGGCGTTTCCTTCGCGCTCGGAGCCTTCTTTGCCGGCATGGTGCTGGCGGAATCGCAGCTCAGCCATCAGGCCGCGAAGGAAACCCTGCCGCTGCGCGACGCCTTCGCCGTGCTCTTCTTCGTGTCGGTGGGCATGCTCTTCAACCCGTCGATCCTGGTTTCGGAACCGCTTGCGGTACTGGCGACCTTCCTGATCATCGCGCTCGGCAAGTCGGCCGCCGCCTATGCGATCGTCCGCGCCTTCGGCCACCCCAACGGCGTGGCGCTGACGATTTCGGCAAGCCTTGCCCAGATCGGCGAGTTCTCCTTCATCCTGATCGTGCTCGCCGTCAATCTCGGCATCGTCCCCGCAGAGGCGAGGGACCTCGTCGTGGCGGGATCGATCCTGTCCATCCTGCTCAATCCGCTGATGTTCATCGCCATCGACCGCCTGGCCGCGGCCCGGACGTCCGGTGCACCCGATGCGCCTTTGCAACCTGATGTGTCGGCAGAATCCGGGAAGGCGCCGACGACGCTGGCGGGGCATGTGGTGCTGGTCGGACACGGCCGGGTGGGATCGGCCATAGCCGCGGCGCTGAAGGCGAACGGCGACGCTTTTCTGGTGGTCGAGGAAAACGAGGAGGCGGTGGCTTCGCTGGAGAAGGACGGCATCGAAACCCATGTCGGCCCCTGCGGCGAGACAGCCATGCTGGAGAGGCTGAATTTCGAGGGGGCACGGTGCCTGATCACCGCCATTCCCGATCCCTTCGAGGCCGGGCATGTGGTGGAGGCGGCCCGCGCCGCCAATCCCGCCATCCGCGTGATCGCGCGTGCCCACGCGACGGATGCGGTTGCCTACCTGACGAAATGCGGTGCGGATGTGGTGGTCATGGGGGAGGAAGAACTCGCCCGCAGCATGGCCGCGGCAGCCGGCGCAGCCGGCGCGCCAGGCCATCGTTACGGCCAGACGGCGTGATTGTTCCCCCGGGGCGAGAAAAGGGCAGGCGGAATTCATGCCGTAAAGAGGTCGCTCGACCCCTTTCGGGGCTGCCTCAGGGGTCTACCCTACCTGACAATTAACAGGTTAATCACGTCGTTTCCGATCCCGGCGGTCGGGAATCGCAAGGCCGACGGCAGGCTTCATTCTGAACTTCATTACATGTTGAATGTCCAATGTTGTTTTCATTTCCATGGACTACCGCTGCACGGGCTGGCAAAAGCCGGTGAAAACACGGGATAGCCAGCGCGTTTCCCGCTGAAACCGGCGTCATCCCGCCGTTTCAAACATCATTGACACCCGATCCAAAAGGACCTTAGTCTGTTTTTTGCGGTCGCGGAGACCGCTGGCGGCAAGGGTGCCGCCCCGAAAGTTGAGCGCGATGCTGCCTCCTATGCCCCGTCATTGGCCGGGCCGGGAGGCTTTTTGTTTTTCAGGACATCCAACTGCACGGAGAAGACGCAGGCACTGAGAATGGACAGCTGGCGATCGGAAGATGAAGCGAGAAGACTTCACGGATGGCCGGTTTGCACAAGGGGATCAACAAAGGGATGAAACATTTACGATGGGAGCTATCAACCGAAACCAGCAAACCTCAGCACCCTGGCGGGTGGGTGTCCTTTTCTCGAAAACCGGCTTCATGTCCGTCATCGAGGAAACGCAGCTGCGAGGCACCCTGATCGCCATCGACGAAATCAACGATCGGGGCGGCGTGAACGGGCGGCCGATCGAGCCGGTCGTCTACGACCCGGGATCCGAAGTCCGCTCCTACGGTCAGTATGCCAAGCGTCTGATGGTCGAGGACGGCGTCAGCACCATCTTCGGATGCTACACCTCTTCCAGCCGCAAGGCGGTCCTTCCGGTCGTGGAGAGGCTCGACGGGCTCTTGTGGTATCCGACCCTTTACGAGGGTTTCGAGTTCTCGCCCAACGTCATCTATACGGGCGCAACGCCGAACCAGAACACGGTGCAGCTCTGCAAGGCGCTGATGCAGCAGTTCGGCAACCGCTTCTTCTTCGTGGGCTCCGACTATGTCTATCCCCGGGAGTCGAACCGGGTGATGCGCGAGCTGGTGCGCGCCAATGGCGGAACGATCGTGGGCGAGCGCTATCTGCGGCTCGAGGCGGACAGGAGCGAATTTCTGCCGCTGGTGCGCGACATCAAGCACGCCCAGCCGGACGTGATCTTCTCGACGGTCGTCGGCGAATCCACCACCTTCCTCTACCAGGCCTATCACGATCTCGGCCTCAACCCGAAAACGGTGCCGATTGCCAGCCTGACGACGACGGAAGCGGAGATCCGCGCCATGGGCTATGATGTCGGTGAAGGCCATTTCACGGCGGCCTCCTATTTTCAGGGCGTGGATACCGCAAGCAACAGCGGCTTCGTCAGCCAGTACCAGAAACGCTACGGCAGCGACGAGCCCACCAACATGTGCCTCGAGGCCTCCTATTTCCAGGTAAACCTGTTTGCCCGCACGCTGGAACAGACGAACTCCATGGACACCCGCCGGCTGCGGACCTCGGTCATGGGCGCCGAGTTCGAGGCGCCGCAGGGTTGCGTCTCGATCAATCCGGTCTGGGGGCATGCGGATGTCTGGACCCGGATCGGACGGGCAAACAGGAAGGGTCAGTTCGACATCGTCTTCGAATCCTCCAGCAGCGTAAAGGCGGACCCCTATCTGATCGGATACGGACGCTCCCTGGAGAACGCCTCATGCAGATAACGGGCAGACGCCGCCTTTCAACGGAGAAACAGATGCCGGAAATGTCGAGGGCGGATTATGGTCATGATCGCTGGATCGGCAACAAGTCGGAGACCAGGGCGGCACCCGACGACCGCACGGCGCGCAACATTGCTCCGGAGTTTACCGTCGCGGTGATCGTGGAGCGGGACGATCACGGGGAGTTCCTGATCCGGGAGCTGCAGCGTCAGCGCATCGCCGTGCGCCATATCTGGCCGAAGCCGGCGCAGATACCATTGCAGTATGACGCCATCTTCTGCCTTCTGTCCGACGACCTTCCCCAGCGCATCCCCTGGGTTCCGGGAGAGCCCTCCTCGGCCCTGATCCTGGTGGACGACGGCAAGGCGCCGCTCAATCTCAAGCTCATCCACAATTGCGCGGCCCATGGCCTGCTGCACTATCCGGCAACCTCGCGCATGATCCAGTCCGTGCTGATGATGGCGCGGGAGCATTTCCAGTATGAGCGCCGCCTGCGTGGGCGCATCGACAAGCTCGACGAGAACATGCGCACCATGCGCCTCGTCGAGCGCGCCAAGGCGTTGCTCATCCGGTTGAAAAACCTCAGCGAAGAGGAAGCCTACAATTTCCTGCGCAAGCAGGCCATGGAGAAGCGGGTCACCATCGGCGCCGTCGCTGCCGCCGTGATTGACTCGCATGAACTTCTGAGCTAGCCTTTCTTCATTGTACGCGGCAAAGGCGCTGCGCACATAAAGGGTGACGAAACCCCGCGGGTCCGCAACAGCGGAGCGTGGGGTTTTTTTGTGTTTGTCTGATGCTTCGCGGTTCATGCCGGCCCGCGCCGGGACCGACGACAGCCGAGGCAAAGGGAACCGGTTCCGCCTGGGAGGACATGGCGGCGCTCGTTTCCCGTAAACTTCCCGCGGCGAGGACGCCGTACTCACATCCAGTGGCGAAGAGGCCCCGAAACGAGCTGCCATCCGGCGGAGCGCTTCGGGGCCTTCTGTTTTTTTCAAGGGAGAACGAGGGTGAACAGGAACAGGCGCAACTTTCTCAAGGTCGGTGCAGCGGCAGGCGCGCTCACGCTGACCGGTTTTCCGCACATCTGGTCCCGCAACGCATCGCTGGCCTATGCCGCCGATGGCGAGATCAAGGTGGGCGTTCTTTTCTCGCTGACCGGCACGACCGCGATCATCGAGGAATCGCTGAACAAGGCGACGCTGATGGCAATCGAGGAGATCAATGCCGCGGGCGGCATCAACGGCATGAAGATCACGCCCGTCATCGAGGATCCGGCCTCCGACCCCGCGACATTTGCGGAAAAGGCGCGCAAGCTGGTCCTGAGCGACCGCTGCGTCTCCGTCTTCGGCTCCTACACATCCGCGAGCCGGAAGGCCGTGCTTCCGGTCTTCGAGAAGCAGGACAATCTCTTCTGGTATCCGACCCTCTACGAGGGCCGCGAATGTTCGAAAAACGTGATCTACACCGGCGCCGTGCCCAACCAGCAGCAGGACGACTTCATTCCGTGGCTGGTCGAGAAGTTCGGCAAGCGCTGGTATCTCATCGGCTCGAACTACATCTATCCGAAGGAAGAGAACAACTACTGCAAGAAGCTCCTGGAGAAGCTCGGGGCAGAAGTGATCGCAGAGGAATACGTGCCCCTCGGCCACTCGGAATTCTCTTCCGTCATCAACAAGTTCCGGTCGGAAAAACCCAGCGTGATCTTTTCCACCGTGGTGGGCGATTCCGTGGTGGCGCTGCACCGCCAGTACCGCGCCGCCGGCCTGGATCCGGCGACGATGCCGATGGCAAGCCTGACGACATCCGAAAACGAGGTCGCGGCCATGGGCGGCGATGCGGCGGCCGGTCACTTCACCTCCGCCCCCTATTTCATGGTCTTCGATTCCCCCGAGAACCAGAAATTCGTGGAGGCCTACCGCTCACGCTGGGGCGGCGACAAGGTGACCCACTTCGTCTCGGAATCTTCCTATTTTCAGGTCCACCTGTTCAAGCAGGCGGTGGCGAAGCTCGCCGCAAGCGACATCTCGCCTGTGACGATCCGCGAGGCGGTCAAGGGCGAGCAGTACAAGGCTCCCCAGGGCCTCGTGAAGGTGGAGCCGGAAAACCTCCATTGCTGGCTGCGGCCGAAGATCGGCCAGTGCAAGGCGGACGGGCAGTTCGAGATCCTGACCCAGTCGGCCGACTGGCTCGAGCCCAACCCCTACAGCGCCTATCCCAACCAGAAATGCACCGCCGAAGGTCTGAAAGAGATCTGATCCCCCAAGCGGCCGGCGGCCCGAAAGGGGCCGCCGGCACAAACCGCGGAGAAGGTGCCCATGGACTTCGTCGTTTCGCAAATCCTCACAGGCCTCAGCCTGTCGTCCATCCTGCTGCTAGTGGCCCTTGGCCTTGCCATCATCTACGGGGTGACGGGCGTCATCAATCTTGCCCATGGCGAGTTCGTCATGCTGGGCGCCTATGGGGCCTGGCTTCTGCAAACCCAGTTCGGCTGGAACGTGCTGGCCAGTCTCTTCGTCATCTTTCTGGCGATCGCCCTGCTCGGCTGGCTGCTGGAGGCGACGGTCATCCGGCATCTCTACGACCGGCCGCTCGACACGATCCTTGCCACCTGGGGGCTGGGCGTGATGATCCAGCAGATCGTCCGACTGACGGCCGGCGGGGAACTGCGCTACGTCCAGATGCCACCGGGCCTTTCGGGCAGCGTGGACATCCTCGGCGCCACGGATTCCGCCTACCGCCTCTTCGTGCTCGGCGTGGCACTCGGGCTTTTCGCCCTGACCTGGTCCATCTACCGCTACACGACCTTCGGCCTGAAACTGCGGGCAATTACCCAGAACCGGGCGATCGCCTCGAGCTTCGGCATCAATTCCGGCCAGGCCTACAGGGCGACCTTCGCCTATGGCGCGGGCATCGCCGGGCTTGCGGGCGCGCTGATATCGCCGCTCAAGAGCGTCTCGCCCGAGATGGGCACAACCTATGTGGTCGATGCCTTCATGGTCGTGGTGCTCGGCGGTGTCCAGAGCCTGATGGGAACGCTCGCCAGTTCCGCCGTGCTCGGCGAGGCCTCGGGCCTGCTCGCCTATTTCAGCAACGACACGATCGCCAAGGCGCTCGTTCTCGTCGCCATCGTCATCATCATCCGCTTCCGGCCCCAGGGCCTGTTTGCCCCGCGTGTCCGCGCCTGAGCGCACGTCAAGGAAAGGTCTGACCCTTGTCTGGAAAACTCACCCGCCAATTCCTGATCTACGGGGCGGTTTGCCTGTGCATCCTGCTGGTGCCGGTGGTCGTCGACGATGCCTTCCTGCTCAACAAGTATGCGCGCTACCTGGTCTTCGGCATGCTGGCCATCGCCCTCAGCCTCTCCTGGGGCTACGCGGGCATTCTCAATCTCGGCCAGGCGACCACCTTCGGCATCGGCTCCTATTGCATGGCCATGTTCCTGAAGCTCAAGACGGTGCCCGTCCATACGGGCAGCGAGGGGCTGCCGGACTTCATGGTCTGGAACAACGTGACCGAACTGCCCTGGATCTGGGTGCCGTTCCAGTCCACCACCTTCTCGCTGCTGGCGGGAATCCTGCTTCCGGCGCTGTTTGCGGCGCTGCTCGGCTGGTTCATCTTCGGCGGGCGGATCGCGGGGGTCTATGCGGCGATCATCACGCTTGCGGTCATGGTGGTGGCGAACCTCATCATCATCGACCAGCAGAGCTATACGGGCGGCTTCAACGGCATCACCGATCTTGCGGAATTTTCCTTCCTCGGCATCGATTTCGACGCCTATTCGGCCTCGACCTACTATCTCGTCGCGGCCTCCCTTACGGTCACGCTCTTCCTCGCCCTCGCGGTGTCGCGCAGCAAGACCGGCCTGATCCTGCAGGCGGTGCGGGACCAGGAAGAGCGGGTGCGCTTCTTCGGCTATGACGTGGCCCTCTACAAGACCTTCGTCTTTGCCCTCTCCGCCGGCATCGCCGGGCTCGCGGGCATGCTCTACACGATCGTCATGGAGTTCGCCTCTCCCACCTTCCTCGGCGTTCCCCTGAGCCTTTCCATCGTCATCTGGGTCGCCGTCGGCGGACGCCAGAGCCTGATCGGCGCCATGCTCGGCGCGATCCTCGTCACGGGCGTGCAGGGCGCCCTCTCGGAATCGGAAGCCTTCCTCGAAACCTGGACCCTGATCATGGGCGGCCTGTTCGTACTGATCGTGCTGCTCATGCCGAAGGGGTTGGCGGGCGCTATCGAGGCCCTCGTGCGCCGCCTGCCTCAGGCTGGCAACGGGAGGAGCGCCCGCCACACCGAACCCGACCATCGTCCGGAAACCCATCCCAATCTCGGAGGCACGCAATGACAGGGAACCGGGAACAATTGCTGGCACTCAGGCAGGCCACCGTCTCCTTTCAGGGTTTCGTTGCCGTGGACCGCCTCGACTTTTCCGTCGCGGCCGGCGAGCTGCGCTGCCTGATCGGCCCGAACGGCGCCGGCAAATCCACCACGCTCGACCTCATCTGCGGCAAGTCGCGCATCACGTCGGGAGAAATCATCTTCCGCGGCGAGCCCATCCACACCTACCGCGAGTTCCGCATGGCGCGCACCGGGATCGGCCGCAAGTTCCAAGTCCCCAGCGTCTTCCGCGAACTCACCGTGATGGAAAATCTTGAGATCGGCTGCTCGCGGGAACCGGGCGTCTGGCACAATCTCTTCCGCTTTTCCGGCGGGGCGGACACGGAAAGGCTGGAACGCCTGGCGCTCCTGGTCGGGCTTCAGGACGAGCTTTCCACACAGGCGGCCCATCTGTCCCACGGTCAGACCCAGTGGCTGGAAATCGCGCTGATCCTCGCCCAGGACCCCGCTCTCATCCTCATGGACGAGCCGACCGCCGGCATGACGGCCCACGAGACCAACATGACGGCCGAACTCTTCAACCGCCTGAGAGGCCAGCACACGCTGATCGTGGTCGAGCACGACATGGGCTTCGTGCGCGATATCGCCGAGACCATATCGGTCATGCATCAGGGCCGGCTGCTGGCGCAGGGCACCGCCGACGAGATTTCCGAAGATCCCGGCGTGCGCGAGGCCTATCTCGGTTCGGGAGGGATCGGCCATGCTTGAGCTTTCCGACCTCAGCGGCTTCTATGGCCGCAGCCGCGCGCTCCAGTCCGTCTCGCTGACGGTCGGCAGGGGCGAGTTCCTGACCGTTCTCGGGCGAAACGGCGTCGGCAAGACGACGCTCCTGCGCACCATTCTCGGCCTCACGACGCGCAGCACCGGATCGGTGCGGCTGGACGGGGCGGAGATCGGGGACATGCCGACCCATGGGCGGGCACGCGCCGGGCTCGGCTACGTGCCGCAGGGCCGGGGCATCCTGCCCGCCTTCACGGTGCGCGAAAACCTGTTGCTCGGCACCTTTGCCGCGGAAAAGCCGGCACGCACCATTCCCGATCATATCTTCGAGCTCTTTCCGATCCTGAAGGAGTTTCTCGGGCGCAGGGGCGGCAATCTGTCCGGCGGCCAGCAGCAACAGCTTGCGATTGCCCGCGCCCTGCTGTCGGAGCCGAAGATCCTGCTTCTCGACGAACCGACGGAGGGCATCCAGCCCAACATCGTCGAGCAGATCGAGGACGTGCTCATCGATCTCAACCGAAGCTACGGGCTCTCGGTGATCCTCGTCGAACAGAACATCAAATTCGCAAGGCGGGCCTCGCACCGCTTCGCGATCCTCAATCGCGGAAGCGTGGCCGTATCGGACGACATCGGCGCGCTCAGCGATGACCTCATCCACACCCACCTCGTCGTCTAGACCAGCGCGTAAGGAGAAGAGCGATGTACCATGGCGATATAACCAGCAGCAAGGATACGGTCGGCGTTGCTGTCGTGAACTACAAGATGCCGCGCCTGCACACCAAGGCCGAAGTGCTGGAGAATGCCCGCAAGATCGCCAGCATGATCGAGGGCATGAAGATCGGCCTGCCGGGCATGGACCTGGTGATCTTCCCGGAATACTCCACCCACGGGATCATGTACGACTCGGCCGAAATGTACGAGACCGCCTCCCAGATACCGGGGGAGGAGACGGCGATCTTTGCCGAAGCCTGCCGCAAGGCCAATGTCTGGGGCGTCTTTTCCCTGACCGGCGAGCGCCACGAGGAACACCCGAACAAGGCGCCCTACAACACCCTCATCCTGATGAACAACAAGGGCGAAATCGTCCAGAAATATCGCAAGATCATGCCCTGGGTGCCGATCGAGGGCTGGTATCCCGGCGATTGCACCTACGTCTCCGAGGGACCGAAGGGCCTCAAGATCAGCCTGATCATCTGCGACGACGGCAACTATCCCGAGATCTGGCGCGACTGCGCCATGCGCGGGGCCGAGCTCATCATCCGCTGCCAGGGCTACATGTATCCGGCCAAGGAACAGCAGGTGCAGATCTCCAAATCCATGGCCTGGGCGAACAACGTCTATGTGGCGGTCGCCAATGCCGCGGGTTTTGACGGCGTCTACTCCTATTTCGGCCACTCCGCGATCATCGGCTTCGATGGGCGCACGCTCGGCGAATGCGGCACGGAGGAAAACGGCATCCAGTATGCCCAGCTCTCGGTCTCCGCGATCCGGGACGCACGGCGGAACGGCCAGTCCCAGAACCATCTCTTCAAGCTCCTGCACCGCGGCTACACGGGCATGATCAACTCCGGTGACGGCGACAGGGGCGTGGCTTCCTGCCCGTACAACTTCTACGCCAAGTGGGTGAACGATCCGGATGGCACCCGCGAAATGGTCGAAGCCATGACCCGCAGCACGGTCGGGACCGACGAGTGCCCCATGGAGGGTATTCCCCACCAGAGCGCACATCGCTGACGTCCCGGGCGGGCCGCCTGCCTGACCCGCAGCGGCCCGCCCGGCCAGAACCGACTTCACAAAAACAAGGGGAACGGACATGTCTACAGGTTCGACGGATCCCGGCGCCACGCCGGTTGCGGATGCCGACCATGTGCTCGGCGAGGAATATGAACACGTACCCGTGCCACAGGCGGCACGGCGCAGCCTCTTTTCCATGGTGACGGTCTGGGCAGGTTTTCCCATGATCATCACCGGCGCCATGACCGGCTCCATTCTCGTGCTCGGCATGGGTTTTGCGCGTGCCCTGGTCGCCATGATCATCGGCAACCTCATCATGCTGGCCTATGTCGGTGCGCTCGGGCTTTCGGCGACACTGAGCGGCATGAACTTCGCCCTGATCGCCTCGCGCGTCTTCGGAACGAAAGGCTATGCGCTGGCTTCGGGCCTTCTGTCGACGCTCCTTCTCGGCTGGTTCGCGGTCCAGACCGGCATCACGGGTGCGCTGATCTCCACCACCTATGGCCTGAACTACGTTGCGATGACCATCGTCGCCGGCCTTCTCTACATCGCCATCACCTTCATCGGGGTGCGGGGCCTGCACCTGATCGGGCTCGTTTCCGTGCCCTTCTTCTTCGTGCTCGGCCTGTTCGTGGTGTTCCATTCGGCCTCGACGAGCTCCTTGGACGCCATCTGGAACTATGCCGGAAACAATGGCGTCGCCACCATGTCCATGGGCGTCGGGCTGACCGTGGTCGTGGCGCTCTTCATCGATGCGGGGACGGTGACGGCGGATTTCAACCGTTGGGCAAAGACCGGCACCCATTCGCTGATCGCGACCTTCTCCGCCTTCCCGGTCTCCAATCTGGTGGCCATGCTCGTCGGTGGCATCATGACGGCGGCGCTCGCCGTGCCGGATGCCAATCCCTTCGGCGCGGACAACATGTTCGGCTACATCAACAGCCTGCAGATCGGCTGGCTGAGCGCGCTGGCCTTCCTGTTCCTCTACATCAACCTCGGCTCCGTCTGCTCGCACTGCCTGTACAATGCCGCAACCGGCTGGTCGCGCATCCTGGGTTCCAGAATGCGGCTTCTGGCCATCGTGCTCGGCATCATCGGCATTGCGGTCGCGGCGGGCAATGTCTGGGCCTTCTTCATCCAGTGGCTTTCGCTCCTCGGCGTCGTCGTGCCGCCGATCGGCATGATCCTCCTGGTGGAAGCCTATCTCCTGAAGCCCGGCGTGACCGTCGAGCGCGAATGGCGCACCACGCCCTTCATCTCCTGGGCGATCGGTTCGGCCGCGGGCTTCGTCGTGGAGTTCTATGCGCCGCATCTCTCCACCGCGATCAGTGCCGGCCTCGTCGCTGCGGTCGCCCACCTGGCGCTTTCCACGCTTCGGGACAGGAGCCCCGCCCCCGGATTGTCCGCCTGACATCATCCGGATGAGAAAGCGCGGTGCGGGGCGATCAGGTCCTCGCACCGCGCACCGATCTTCAGCCATGGAGGAACCCATCATGACAGCAGACTACAAGATCTTCGAACTCGGCGATTTCCCGCTGCAGAACGGCGCGATCCTGCGCAACGCGAAGCTTGCCTACAAGACCTTCGGCACGCTGAACGCCGCCCGTGACAACGTGATCGTCTATCCCACCTGGTATTCCGGCCAGCATTACGACAACGAATGGCTGATCGGCCCGGGCATGGCGCTCGATCCCGACCGCTATTTCATCATCATTCCCAACATGTTCGGCAACGGGCTCTCCTCTTCGCCGAGCAACACGCCGGAGCCGCAGAATGCCGCACGCTTTCCGAAGGTGACCGCCTGCGACAATGTCCGTGCCCAGCATCGCCTGGTGACCGAGCATCTCGGCATCTCGCACATCCGGCTCGTCACGGGCTGGTCCATGGGCGGGCTCCAGACCTTCCACTGGGGTGCGCTCTATCCCGACATGATGGATCTTCTCGCCCCCTTCTGCGGATCGGCGAAATGCTCCCGCCACAACTTCGTCTTCCTCGAAGGGGTAAAGGCGGCGCTGACGGCGGACGCGGCCTTTGCCGAGGGCTGGTATCGCGAAAAGCCTCACCGGGGGCTTCGGGCCGCGGCCCGCGTCTATGCCGGCTGGGGCTTTTCCCAGTCCTTCTACCGGGAGGAACTCGATCTGACGACGCTGGGCTTTGCCTCGCTCGAGGATTTTCTCGTCAGCTTCTGGGAAGGGTTCTTCCTTCCGAAGGATCCGAACAACCTGCTCGCCATGCTCTGGACCTGGCAGAATGGCGACATATCCGCCAACGAACTCTACAACGGCGACTTCAAGGCGGCGCTCGGGGCGATCAAGGCGAAGACCTATGTGATGCCCGGCGAGACCGACCTCTATTTCCCGCCCGAGGACAGCCGCAACGAGGTGGCCCACATGCCGAATGCCACCTATGTGCCGATCCCTTCCATCTGGGGCCACTTCGCCGGAGGTCCCGGCACCAACCCCGTCGACGTGAAGTTCCTGGACGACCGCCTGAAGGAACTCCTCGCATCCTGATCTTCCCCGCGCCGTGGGCCCCGGTCCGCGGCGCCAAACCGAGAGGCAAATCGTGACGATACTGGATGCCTATCGCATCACCCGCGAACCCTTCTACCGGCCCGTCGGGCGGGAAATCGAACTCTTCGAGGCCGCCTATGCGAGCCGCATGCCTGTGATGCTCAAGGGTCCGACGGGCTGCGGCAAGACCCGCTTCGTCGAACACATGGCCTGGCGGCTCGGCAGGCCGCTGGTCACCGTCTCCTGCCACGAGGACATGACCGCCTCCGATCTCGTCGGCCGCTTCCTGCTCGATGCGGAGGGCACCGTCTGGCATGACGGACCGCTGACGCTTGCCGTGCGCGAGGGCGCGATCTGCTATCTCGACGAGATCGTGGAAGCCCGGCAGGACACCACCGTCGTCATCCACTCGCTGACGGACGACCGGCGCATCCTGCCGCTCGAGAAGAAGAACGAGGTCGTCACGGCCCATGCCGACTTCCAGGTCGTCATTTCCTACAATCCGGGCTACCAGAGCGTGCTGAAGGACCTGAAGGAATCGACCAAGCAGCGCTTCGGCGCGCTGGCCTTCGCCTATCCCTCCCCCGCGGTGGAAACGGAAATCGTGATGCGCGAGGCAGGCGTGGAGCGGCGGATGGCGGAAACGCTGGTGCGCATTGCCGAACGCTCGCGCAACCTGAAGGGCCACGGGCTCGAAGAGGGCGCGTCCACGCGGATGCTCGTCAATGCGGGGCTTCTCGTCGCCCGGGGCGTGCCGGTGGAGGAGGCATGCCAGGTCGCCATGGTGGTGCCGATCACCGATGACCCGGACCTGCGCGAGGCGCTTTCGGGCGCCATCGCCGCCTGCCTGTGAGTAAGCGCCATGACCGGGCGGGCCCGTCTTGACGATCATAATCCCTTTCCGCCGGCATGGCGGGAACGATGGCGGACTGCCGAAGAGAGGATCGCCCTTGCGGGTTACGGGGATATGGTAACGGATGCCTATCGCGCCGCCGCCGGAGCTCTCGCCATGTCGGCCGGTCCTGCCCTTGCCATCCGGCTGGCCAAAACCGTTTCGCTGGCGGCGATCCGGTCCGGACGGCGGGCCGCCTGCCTTGTTCCGGAGGCGGCGCTCGAGACTTCCGCGCGCTACCGGCAGCCGGAGGACATGGATCTTTGGGTTGCGCAGGTGGAGGAGGTGCTGCGCAAGGCACCGGAAAGCGCGCTTGCCCTTCTCGAAAACATGGGGCGGATCGTCGGCGCGCTCCCGCCCTTCGCATTCCACGCCTTCGTTCGCGCTGGCCTCGCCTCGCGGGCAGCCGGCAGCGGACAGGCGTCCGCCTTCTTCGCACTCGAGACGCCTGAGGCCTTGAGGATGCTGGGCGGCACACCCGGTTCCACCGGCTTCGCCACGCTCAGGGGTCAGCTGAGACCCTACATGACAGCCCTCTGGGGCCTCTGCCCGCCGATTGCCGAACCGCCCCCCGACGCGCCCGAAGCCATGCGCAGGCGTCCCGGTCTCGGCGGCGGCGGGGTGCGGATGCCATCCTCCTATCCGGGCTTTCCGCCGGAAGAGGCAAGGCTTCTCTACCGCGCCGCGCTGGCCCATATCGGCGCCCATCGCCGCCATACGCGGACGCTCTTTCCCGCAAAGGGCCTGAAGCCGCTGCAGATCGCTCTTGTCTCGCTGATCGAGGATGCGCGGGTGGAGCGCCTGGCCGCCCTCGAAATGCCCGGGCTCGCGCGTCTCTGGAACCGGTTTCATGTGGCTCGCCCGGAAGGACCGCCTCTCGCCATCGCGCTGATGGCCCGCCTTTCGCGGGCCCTTGCCGATCCGGCCTACGAGGATCCGCACGGCTTTGTTGCCAAGGGTCGCGCGCTTTTCGAGGAGGCATTTCAAAACGACAGGCACGACCAGCAGCTCAGCCGGCGCATCGGCGGTCTCCTCGGCAACGACATCGGGCAGATGCGGCTGCAATTCGACCCGAAGACCTATGTGGTCCAGCCTGCCTACCGCGATGACAATCTCGGGATCTGGGATTTCGGCCCGCAGGACGACCAGGCGCCGATCGAGATGGAAGCAATGCTCGAAGGCGCCCGGATCGAGCAGCAGCAGGGAGAGGATGGCCGCCGGGAACAGGGGGATGCGGGCGAAAGCGCTGCCGGGCGGCTGGTGACCCCTAACGACGAGGACGCCTATCCCCGCTTCCGCTATCCGGAATTCGACCCCGTTGCCGGCCAGTACCGCCCGGACTGGTGCACGGTGCGCGAATATCCGGTGCGCCCCGGCCCTCCCGCCCTGGTCCGCGCTCTCGAGGAGGCCAGGTCCGACATTGTCGACCGGCTTTCCAGCATGATCCGGGCGTCGCGCGTCAGCCGCCAGCAGAGGGTGCGCGGCCAGATGGAGGGGGATTTCCTCGATGTGGATGCGAGCATATCCGCGCAGATCGCAAGGCGGGCCGGCGACTTGCCGGACAACCGCGTTTATGGCCGCCACGAACGCCGCGCCCGGGACATGTCGGTGCTGCTTCTGATCGACTGTTCCCGATCCACGACCGACCGGCTTCCGGATGGATCGTCGACGGTGCTGGAGATGGAGCGCCTCTCCACGGCCTTCCTTGCGCGGGCGATGACCGGGCTTGACGATCCCTTCGCCATTGCCGGCTTCGCCTCCAACGGGCGTGAGGACGTGCGCTATATGCGGGTGAAGGATTTCGGGCAGCCTTTCGATCGGCCGGCGCTCGGCCGCCTTGCCGGCCTGACGGGGGATTTCTCCACCCGTCTGGGGGCGGTGCTGCGCCACGCGGGCCGCGATCTTGCCCGGCAGAGAAGCTATCGGCGGCTGCTTCTCGTGGTCACGGACGGAGAACCGTCCGACATCGACGTCGACGATCCCGCCCATCTCGCGGGCGATGCCCGCATGGCCGTTCGGGAACTGCGCCGGGAGGGGCTCGACGTCTTCTGCATCACCCTCGGCTCGAACAGCGCATCCAGCGCGCCGCAGATCTTCGGCCGGCGCCAGACACTGTGCCTCGATTCGGTCAACCGCCTGCCGACGGTCCTGCCCGGCATTTACCTTTCCCTGAAGTCCTGAGCCCTTTTGCCGAAGCAATAGCCCGGATTTTCCCGAAGTCTCCATGCATGAAGGCGGGGAGATCTGCCGTCGGCCCCTCAGAAGGGCCATAACTGCTCCCGGTCCTGCGCCGCGGGCCAGGGCAGCAGAGGATCCGGGTCGGGACAGGTGGGGAGCAGGCGGCTGATGAAGCCGATCAGTTGCGGGCCCTTGATCACGATGCGTCCGTCTTCGCCGGGAGGCGCCGTCAGCCGGAACGGGCCGAAGCGAACCATGCAGCCGGATGAAAGCCTTGCGCGGATGTCGGCCGCCGCCTGTTCCCTGCTGGTTGGCGAAGTCCCTGTCGTCGAAAGTGAAGTCCGACCAGCCTTCGCGCTCGAACCACTGCTCGTAGGGCGGATTGGACTGGACAAGCTGGAATTCCCCGCCCGTTTCCGGGTCGAGCGTCAGCGTGTACCGGCGGTAAAGCTGCGCGAGCTTTCGCCAGTATGTGGCGGGCTCCCGGCTTTCCAGTTCGGCTATGGTTGCGATGGCGTTGTCCACCTCGCTCTTGTGCCCCTTTTCCATCCAGTCCCGTTCGGCCGCATCGCGGGCGACGACAAGCCGATGCGGCACCTCCGCTCCGCCATTCGCATGGGTGGCCTCCGCCCCCTCATAGGCATCGAGCGCAGCCAGATAGGCAAGCTGATACTGCTGATAGAGACGATAGGTCTCCGTCGGCCCGCCATCGAGGTGAAAGAGCAGCATTTCGGCTGCGTCCAGTGCCTTGCGCTCATCCGGCGACAGCCGGATGAGCGGCGTCTGCTTGCCATCGAGAACGGCCTTGTACACGTCGCTGATCGTTGCAGCCCCCGGGACGACCGTCCAGCTGCAAAGCAGCGTTCTGTTGAGCGCATTGGAGACATAATACTGCGTCGTCCGATCCTTGGGATCGAGGCCGGGGCGGATGTCCTGGCCGGGCAGGCAGAGGGAAAGCAATGCTCCGGTATCGCTGCCAACGACCCCGCGAAGGGAAAGGGCCGTGGCAAGCTTGTTGTAGATCTGGAGGTAGCGTTGTGCGTCGATGTCGGCCGACGCGCGACGACCCGGTACCTGCGGGAAGGGCATCAACGCCTCCACCGGTGTCTCAGTTCGGCCAGGGCAGCGTGCTGTCGGGATCAGGGCATTTCGGCAGCACTTCGCAGATCATGGCGATGATCTGCACGTCCGGCGCCTCGATGCCGTCGGCGGCGATCGTACCGCGCACGCTCTCGGAATGCTCCTCCATCGCAAACTGGCCGGAAATGGAGAATGGGCCGATGCCGACCGAGGCATTCGCTCGTATCTCGAGATTCATCCTCTCGACGAGCGTATCCTCGAAGCGGCCGCGGATCCGCAGATTGCGGGACAGGATGACGGCGGTGGGGATGACGGTCATGGCCCCCTGCGGCGGCTCTGCATCCGCGATCGATCCGCCGGACGAAAACTCGGTGCCGTAGAGCGGCGATGACGGCGCCCAGCGCCAGGCACGGCTCCAGAACAGCAGCGGGTTCATCCAGCGCCGGTCGAGCGACACGCGCATCAGCTCGCAGGAGAAGTCGAGTTCCGTCTCGTCCATCTTCACATAAACGCTGTCCTTCTCGTAGCTGCCTTCGCCGGAAATCCGGAAGATGCCGTAGGACAGGTCGAGATTGCCGGAGACCCCGATGGCATCGGAGCGAGACTGGTTGTCCATGTCCTTCTGGGAAAAGGTAAAGCTTGTCCAGCCTGCGTCCTTGAACCAGTCCCGGTAAGCGGGCGAATAACCGACCAGCTGGAACTCGCTCGACTGGCTGTTCTCCTGCGTTCCCGCGGCATAGCGCTGCTGCAGCTTTCTCCAGAAGAGGGCAGGCTCCATCGCCTCGTATTCGGCGATCACCGCAACCGCCGCTTCCACCGCCTCGCGGTGGCCGCGCGCGATCCAGTCGCCCTCTGCCTTATCCAAGCGACGATAGAGGCTCGACGGGACCGGCTTGGAGCGGTCGTTCCGGTAGGTCGCCTTCGCCGAATCAAGAGCATCGAGCGCATCCAGATATTTCAGATAGTATTCTTCATAGACCTCGGCATAGGCGTCATAGGTCTGGAGGCTGTCATCCAGCTTTTTCTTTTCCTCCGGGCTCAGATGCACCACCGGCGGCTGCTTGTTGTCGAGGATGCTGCGGTAGTTGCTGGAAACCGTGCCGGCCGCCTGTTTGAACACCCAGCTGAACTGCGGAACGACATCCAGCAGCACGGAAAGAGCGTAGCGATCGTCGACATCCTCGTCGGGATTGAGCGAAGCCGGCACATACTGGCCGGGATTGTAGATGGCCAGAAGATATTCCGGGTTCTGGCCGGGATAGCCGAGAGATGACCTGAGGGGCGGTCGGATGTCGGACGGATCCCCCCTCCCGGTATCCGGAACAGCGTGGACATCGCTGCTGGGGATAGACGTCACTCCCAGCGCGAGAGCGATCTTCGAATACAGCTTTATGAACAGCTTTGCGTTGAAATCTTCGCTCTCAGGCATTGGAAAGTCCTTCCGCTTGCTCTGTTGGTAAAGAAAGCGCCCTCTCCGGAACCATGGCTCCGGAGACGCATGGTCTCGAGGCAGGTCCTGCCCTCAGTTGCTGCCGATGCTGACGATGGATTTCGGGCCCGACTTGCTTTCGATCCGGCCCCTGAGGTTGGCGACGTCGCGGCTCGTCGTGTCCCAGTCGGCATCGAACGTCCAGGTGTCGTCCTTGCATTCTGCATTCTTGGCCGGAACGGCCTGCAATCCGGCCGTGATCTTGCCGATCGCGACATCATCCCCGAAAATGACCCAGAACGAATTCATGTTCGCCCCCGAACGCAATTAAAACGATAAAATATCCATGTGGACAATTTATCCTAGAGTAGCACCCCCGGGAAAATTGTAAACATGTAATTTAGGACTGACTTTATGATTTTCCGCGCAGGGCGGATCCCGCTGACCCGAAACTCACTGCGTCCCGGCAGCAAAAGGCGGTCCGAAATGCACCGGCGGTCGGGTCAGTCCGCGGCCGCCAGCATGGGCCGGAAGAGGTCGATGCACCGGTCGACACGATGGCGGACCTCCTCGTCGGAAAGGTCCTGTGGTGCCTCCAGCCCCAGTGCGGCGCGGCGCAGGGGCTCGCCGATCAGCCAGGCGAGCATGGCGCGCGCCACCGGTTCCAGCCGGGCGGGATCCGTCCCTCTTTTCGCCCGCAGGCAGTCGATCAGCGACCGGACGCCCCGCTCGATCCCATTCTCGTTGTAGGGAAGGGCGAGTTCAGCCCGCGCGACAGGATCCTCCACGATGATCCTGAAGAGTGAAACGGCATCCCCGGACAAGGCAACCCGGTGGATCCGCGCCAGCAGAACCGGAAGAGCCTGTCCGTCCGGCCCGCTTTCGAGCGGCTGCGGCGCAAAGCTGTCTGTCCAGGAGGATACGATCAATCCCACGAGTTCGTCCCGGTTGGAGACGAAGGAATAGACGGTTTTCTTGGCCATGGCGCCTGCCTTGGCCACCGCATCGATGGAAAAGCGGGCGTAGCCGCCCTTCAGCAGCACGTCGGTGGCTGCCGCGATCAGGTGCTTTTTCTGCGCCACCCGGTCCTGTGCAGGCCGCCCGCGCTTCCGTTCTTCCAACCGGCCTCTCCTTGACACATCCGCCCCAGGCCATTAGCACATGCATTTAGGAAACGATAGTCGTTTCCTAAATAGCAAGGAGCAGAGAAGCATGGAAACCGATCTGGAACTGGCCCTGCCGGCCGCATTGCTGCACCCGCAGCCGATCCGGCTGGAGATGGGCATCGAGCGCCTTCCGTCCGGCACGCTGGTGGTTGCCTGCAGAACCCTGATGCCGGGATGCAGCGGCCTGATGTTCGACTGGTGGTTCAAATACTTCGAGAACGAGGAACACCTTCTCTGGTGGCATCCGAACGATCACAAGAGCCATTTCGGATGGGACGCGGTCTGGCAGAAGGGCCGGAACTATATCGGCGCGACCATCCGCGCCGCCGAATCCCTGGGGGATGTTCCGCCGGTATCGGCAACCATCCGCTTTCTGGACCCGCATGCCTGTTTCGGAGATGCGGCACTGGACGATGCCATGGCGCGTGGCGAGGTTTCCGCGGCAGTTTATGCGGGCATCGGTTTTGGCGATACCGTCACGCTCGATCCGGATGGCGTTCCGGTAACCGGCCGCATGATGCATGTAACACGCGACACGCCGGACGGAATGGTGCTCCGCAGCCGCTTTGCCCTCGGCCTTGACGCGGCACGGACGGGGCATGCGGTTTCCGATGAGATTGGCCTCGGCCTCATGAGGCACTGCCACCAGGAATTCAGCTACCTGGCAAGGGCGCTCCCCTCCCTCTACCATGGCGACCGTTCCAATCCCCGGCCACGCGATACCTGGTAGGAGGAAATCGCCGCGCCTGCATCTGCCCATGCATGCGCCTTCACGCTCGCAACGGCCCGGGGTCGCGATCAGCGGGCCCTGATGCGACCTTCAATGCCTTCGAGTATGATGCCGAGGCCGAAGCTGAAGCTGGCGTCAAAGTCCCATTCGGGCGGAGGATCGCGCCTGTCGACAGGCCCATGGCCCCGCCCGGAAATCCTTTCCCGCCTCACCTTTTCCGTGGGAGCCAGCGCCGGGGTCGGATGGGATTGGAAGGCCGCCTGGCTTAGCGTATACCCGGTCAGCAGGAAGAAGGTGCGAACACTGTCCAGTTCGCTCATCCCCTGCGCCTGCAGCGCCTTCTTCGTCACGTCCATGGGAGCGTAGGCAGCCTCCGGTACAACCCCGTCGAGCTTGAGGAGGTCAGGAAGGCCAGGGTGTCGCAGGCACAGATGGCGCAACGCGCCGAAGCAGTAGCGGAGCTGCTCGCGCCAGTCCCCATGTCCACCGTCGAACTGCGTGCTCCTGATCAGCCGCTCGCCAACCGCCGCTATGAGATCGCGCTTGCTGCTGAAGTGATTGTAGAGCGCCATGGGCGTGACCCCGACGGCATCGGCAAGGGCCCTGATGCTCAAAGCGCCCGCGCCGTCGCGGTCGATCAGTCCGATGGCGGCATCGACCAGATTGTCACGAGAGAGATCCGGGCGCCGCGGGTTGTTCCCGGTCGTTGTCGTACGATCCATGCCGGTCCTACCTGGTCACCGTGAAGGTCAGGGCGAGAAAGCTCAGCATTGCGAAACCGGCGCGGGCCACATGAGACCACTCCCACACATTCCGCATCTGCCGCCAATCCCCCTCCGGTGCCGAAAACAGCCCGAAAAACAGGGCGGATGCGCCACCGAGCTCGGTTTGCCCCAGCCAGGCCGCGTTGACCGGATGCGTCACGAGCCAGTAGGTCGCGTGGCATGCGAGGAGCAAACCCAAGGCAGCGGCGACCGGCCAGAAATGCGCGGGAGGCGCCAGATAGAGCAGGATGGCCAGGACGAGCATGCCGCCGACCTCTCCGACAAGCCCCCCGATGGTGAAGCCCGGGTAATAGATGGCCTGAACGGCGCGATAGCTCGGTTCGTCGAGGCGCAACTTGCCCGGAAACTCGAGCGCATGGGCGAGCGAGAGGCCAAAAGTGACCGCGAGAAGCAGCAGGGCGACCATGCATAGCAAATGGAACATGAGCGGCGCACTCCCGATATAGCTGTTATATATACAGTGTATATCTATTCGGCATTTCGCGCAACGCGAAAGCTTGCCGGTCCGGCAGGCTGCCGATCGGGTTCATCCGCAGGGTTCAGATATCTGTCTGCGAGGCCACCCCGTCCGATGCCGGCCTCTCCGCTTACGGCACCATCGCCCGCCGGACATCACGCCCCGGGGCGTTCAATCATCGTCCTGTTCCCGCTCCCTTTTCGGGGAATGGCCGAACCGCCTGCGGTAGCACTTGGAGAAATGCGAGGCCGAGACGAAACCGCAGGCCTTGCCGATATCGACGATCGGCAGATCGGATTTCTGCAGCAGCATCTGCGCCTCCTCCAGCCGAACATGGAGATAGAAGCGCGCCGGCGCCTGTTGCCCCTCGAGTTCGAAAAGCCTCTCGACCTGCCTGCGGGACATGCCCAGTTGCCGTACCAGCACCGTCAGCGGCAGGGGCTGCACGATATTGGCCTTCATGATGGAAATCGCCGCCGCCAGCCGGGGATTGCTGATCTTGATCGAGGAGGTGTCCGGCCTGCGCTGCCGGTGACGGGCGGGGCGCACCTGTTCCACCACATGATGATTGCAGAGCTGCGAGGCGATCTCCGCGCCGAGATCCTGCCGCACCAGGCTCATCGCCAGATCGAGCGTGGCGGTCTGGCCGGCGCAGGTCGTTATGCGGTCGCCGACATCATAAAGACGGCAATCCACCTCCACCCTGGGATAGCGGGCGTCGAATTCCGGCAGATACTGCCAGTGCGCGGCACAGCGCGCTCCATTCAGGAAGCCTGTTTCAGCCAGAAGCAGCGTGCCGCGGCCTGCACCGATGAGCCGCGCGCCGGCGCGGTAGACCTCCTGCAGGTAGCGCTTCACCTTGACCGTGAGGATCTGGCTTGCCGGACGGTCTGACGAAAGGAACAGGATATCCGTCCGCTCGAAGGGACGCAGGCCATGCAGTTCCAGCCCGATATCCGTGCCGCATTCGAGGCTGATGCCCGCATCCGATTCCACGTGGCGGTCCTGAACCGAGACGAAACGCCAGCGGTAGACCTGGCGCTGCGCGAGGCGGTTGGCGTGTTCGAAGGCCTCTATGGCGGCGGAGACGGAGAAAAGGCAGAAGCCGGGAATGAGAAGGAAGGTAACGGCAACACCGGCCTGACCGGCGAGAACGGGGGGTTCGGCCGGCCTGGGGGTGGCGCTCTTTTCCTCAAGGCACAACCCGGCTCCCCTGCCGCGGAATTCAGAATGGCTGATAGCTGCGACTGTCATGGCGGTCCTCATCCATCCGAAGCCCGCCGGCCCTGAGGCGCGGAAGGGCTCACACCAAATTCTCTCAGGCACCCCGGGCACCACGCATCGGACGCCTCACCGTCAACTGGCGGGTCCGGCGCGCAAATGCAGGAAGGGATCGGAAGGCCCGGTTCGGTTTCGCTCGGGTCGTCGAGGCGCTGCCCCCCTGCCGGGAAACGCAAGCTCAAGCCCGATCCACCGATCCCCGGCGCCCCGCCTTTCCTCAGCTTTGCGGCCGGGTCTTCTTCGGGTCGTAGTGGGAAAGCGGCACGATGCGTGCGGGAAGGCGCTTCTGCTGTCCATCGAGCTTGCCCACCTCCAGTGCCGTTCCCGTTTCCGCATGGGCGACATCGACACGGGCGAGTGCGATGTTCTTGCCGAGGAGGGGCGAGCGGACGGAGGAGGTCACTTCGCCCACCTGCGCCCGTCCCACATGGAGGCTGTCGCCATGGCCCACGTCGACGCTGGACTCGATCTCGAGGCCGACAAACCTGCGGACCGGGTGTTCCTTGCGGCGGATGAGGGCCTCCCGGCCGATGAAATCATCCGTCTTCGTCTTGAGCGGCACGGTGAAGCCGATGCCCGCCTCGAAGGGATCGGTCTGATCGGAAAAATCATAGCCGGCGAAGATCAGCCCAGCCTCGATGCGCACCATGTCCAGCGCCGCAAGCCCCATGGGCTTCAGCCCCAGATCGCCGCCATGGGTCCAGACCGCGTCATAGACGGCAGTGCCGTCCTTGGGATGGCAGAAGATTTCGAAGCCGAGTTCGCCCGTGTAGCCGGTACGCGACACCACGACCGGGGCCCCGTCGGGGCCGCCGATGCGGCCGATGGTGAAGCGGAACCAGCCCAGCTCGTCGATGGACGGCTGGTGCGGCGCGGTCCAGATCATCCGTCTCATGATCTCGCGCGAATTCGGCCCCTGGACCGCGAGATTGTGCAGCTGGTCGGTGGAGGAGCGGACCATCACGTTGAGGCCGAGCTTTTCCGCCTGCTCGCGCATCCAGATTCCGCCGTAATCGTCACCGCCGATCCAGCGGAACTGGTCGCGGCCGAGGCGGAACAGGGTCCCGTCGTCGATCATGCCGCCGTGCTCGTAGCACATGGCGGAATAGACCACCTGTCCCTGTGAAAGCTTCTTCACGTCGCGGGTCAGCACCCACTGCATCAGCGCTTCCGCATCGGGGCCGGTCACCTCCCACTTGCGCAGCGGCGAGAGATCGAGCACCACCGCCTTCTCGCGGCAGGCCCAGTATTCCTCGATCGCACCATGGGCCGAATAGACCTGCGGCAGCCAGTATCCCTTGTATTCCACATGGTGCCGGGTCTTTTCCGCGATACGCTCGTGGAAGGCGGTTTCCTTGGTCATTTTCGGCTCCGAGGCGGGCGTGGGGCGATAGGCGACCGAGCGGGAGAATTTCTCCTGCCCGGAATAGGTCCGGACATGGATATCGCTGAGATACCAGCCATTGGCCGGCGAGGTATCGTCAGGACAGGCCGAATTGACACAGACGATGTCCGTCAGCGCCCGGAAGAGAACGTAATCCCCGGGCCGGCTCCAGGGCTCGTCGCTGACAAGCACCCCATGGGCGTCGATATTGGTGTTGAAGAAGAGGTTGACCGCCATCCAGCCCGGCCGCGGATCGACCCCGTGGTCCTTGAGCGCCCGGTTGAAATTGTCGGAGCAGTTCGCATGGCCGGGATAGCCGATGTCGTCGTAGTATTTCGAGGCGCAGGCCATGGCGAAGGCATCGTGCCGCCCGACGGTATCCTGCACCACCTCCACGAGGGGCACCCAGTCCTGATCGTAATACTTGGAGTGGAGGCCGGGCATGGAATAGGCGTGGCCCATCAGGGTCCGGCTCGTGGTCACATCGAGCGCATGCTGAATGCCCTTGTCGAGCTTGCGCGCATCGAAGCACTGGAAATCGGTGCACTGGCGCCCGTCGACATCGATGATCTGGATATAGTCCCCGGCCTTCACGAAATAGCTTTCGGCGGTGGCGGACCGCACGCGAAGGTCGAGAACCGGATCGGCCAGCGGATCGGGAAGGTCGAACTGACCCACCAGGCGCGGCGAGGCGCGCTTCAGCAGCACGGTGACGGGTGTCGCCGTATCCTGCGCGTCCGGGGTCATCGGCAGGCCGGGCGCTGCCACCAGCAGCCAGCCATCGTCGAGCGCGGTGAATGCGGCGGAATCACCAGCCCGGGAATCGGCGCCGAACAGGTGGATTGCGCCTGCTTTCGCAAGATCGATGCCACGGATCTGGAGGCCACGGCGAAGACGGCCGAGCCCCTCGCCCGCCGTTTCCCCGGCCGCCAGCATGGCTTTCAGGCCCGCCGCCGAGCCGTTGGGCGCCTGGCCGAGGATCGCCGCGTCGATGCGGCCATCGAGCCCTGCGGCGACCATCTCCACCGGCTGTCCGCCCTCGTCGTTGAGGATGGTCACACGGTCGCCGGTCTTGATCTGAAGCAGCGACGCACCCCCGCCCTGGACCACATGCCGCTCCTCGCCGTGATGGCGCGAATAGCTGCGCGGCGTCAGGATTCGGGAAGGGCGGGGTGGTCCCGCGATGACATCTGGATAGGCAAGAGCTACCATGTTCGCCTCGCTTCATAGCCGGATTTTTATCACAAGGAAAACTTGTTCATTCTCATTAAATACCGACTCCCCTGCCGGAGACAAGCGGCAAATGCGATGGAAGCACGAATTTGCGCCTCCACGAAGGCATCTCCCCTTGAATTCAAACAGAAATTTTCGCTATCGCGCTATTGCGCGTCGTCCGGGCGGGGACCGAGGCCATTGCGAAGGCTCTGGGTAAGGCCCCGCTCTGTCTTGGGGCTGACGCCGAAGGCCGCCTGGTAGTGGTGCACCATGCGGCTGACCGTGGGATAGCCGACGGAGGCGGCGATCTCGGCGATGGGATCGTTGGTATAGAGAACCCTCTGCCGCGCCTTTGCGAGCCGCAGCCGATGATAGTAGCGCAAGGGGCTCTGCCCCGTTTCCTGCTTGAACTGGCGATCGAAGTGGCGCCCGGAAAGACCGACGGCAGCAGCGATGTCGGGAATGCGCAGCGGATCCTCGATATGGCTTTCGAACAGACGGATCGCCTCGCGGATCTTGCCCGTCAGGCTGTCTTCCGTGGCGCCGAGGCGGGCGACGGGGACCTTTTGCGAGGCATCCGCATCGCGCACGAAGGGATGCTGGAACCAGCAGGCCACCTCGGTCATGCAGTCGCGCCCGAGGCGCTGCTCGATGAGCTTCAGCATGAGGTCGAAGACCGCTCCCGCGCCCGAGACGGTGTTGCGCCGCCGCTCCTGCACGATCACGGACTGGGAGGCGGCGACATCCGGGAATTCCGCGCGGAAGGCCGCCTCATAGCACCAGTGCACCGAGCAGGTGCGGTCGTCCATGAGACCGGAGCGCGCAAGCGGAAAGATGCCGCCCGAAAAGGCGCCGATGGTGATGCCGGTCCGGTCGAGCCAGCGCAGCCGGGCGCGCCCCCGGCGCGGATCGGAAAACTCCGCCGTGGGAGGAGACACGAGATAGAGATGGTCCAGACCGTCCGCGTCCTGAAAGATCATGTCCGGCTTGAAGCCGAGTTCGGCCGAACAGCGCACGGGCTCATCCGTCTCCGCCAGCAGCCGCCAGACAAAGGCCCGTTGCCCGGAAATTTCGTTGGCCGCCCGAAGGGGTTCGATGGCCGAGGTAAGGCAGGCCATCGGGAAACCCGGAAACATCAGGAATCCGAGACGGAGCGGACCTTCGGCTTGCATCAGTCTTCCGGCCACCATCCGGGCGAGGTGGGCGCGCCGTCGTCGTAACTCGACAGCCATTCGGCCATCGCATCCCGGTTTCGCAGGAAGCCCTTGTAGGCGGCGAGATCGGGGTGAATGTCGCGCACCACCCGGTGCAGGCGCCGGCCCCATTTCGGGACTGTCACCAGTTCCTCGAACTTTCCGAGATAGGCGCGGATGGAAAAGGCGATCGCATTGGAGCGCGGCAGCCGGAACAGTGCCTGCAACTCGACCCGGAGATGCATCATGTGGCCCATGTTCTCCTGGTTCAGCGTGGTGCGCATGTAGCCCCATTCCGGATAGGTTTCCGGCGCCGTATCGAGCAGCGGATTGACGGTCATCGTCCAGTTGAAGCGGCGCACCGGCGCACCATGCTGGAGCTTCAGCAGGAATTTCAGCGCGCGATCGAAAATGCCCTTCTCATGGGCAAGCGGCACCGGGGCATGCCATTCGTGGAAGTTCATGCCGATGTCGAAATCGAGAGACCAGTCCGCCTGGGTCGTCACCATGCCGGCATCCACCCACAGCGTGCCCTCGCGCTCGTCCTGCAGGGTGAAATCGCCCTGTGTCTGGCGGGTGATGTATTCCATCGGCCCGCAGGGCAGCGTGGTTTCGTCCAGAAAGGTAAAGCTGTGGTCGATGCCGAGCGGCCGGTTGATCCAGCGCCAACGGTCGCCATTCTTCGTCAGGCTGAACCATTGGGGATATTCGCGCGCCTTGGACTCCATGATGAGTTCGAGAAGATCCCATCCCGCCAGGGTCATGTGGGGCAGCGACTGACAGCGCAGCGGGTCCTTCGCCAGGATGCGGGCGCGGTCGCGCATCTCGCTGACATAGTGCTCGTCCACATCGAAGGTCTTCTCGAAGACAGATCCCTTCCGTCCCGGAACATGCGGCTCCATGTTGACCGAATACATGTAGTCGTCCCGGTCGAAGGGGAAGGGGAAGCGGCGGATTGCGGCCGGAGAATTGCGGTAGGTGAAGTCGTCGACGAAGGTCTCGTCGCGGAAGAACTCATCGAAGGCATATTCGACATCCAGGCTCATTCCGTTCCCTCCTATCGGTCAATCACCAGTGTCCGGCCTTCGAAGCGGCTGACACAGGGCATGATCTTCGTGTTGGTGGCCATGTCTTCCGGCGTGAGCCAGTGGTCGCGATGGTCGATCCGGCCATCGCAGCGCACGACATCCGTCTCGCACTGGCCGCAGGCACCACCCCGGCAGAGATAGGGAGCATCGACGCCCGCCGCTTCCATGGCCTCCAGCAGCGACTGGGTCGAGCCGACGGTGAGGGTCTTCCCCGACCGTTCGAGCGTCACGGCGAAGGGCGCACCGGTTGCCGGCGCGGTGAACTCCTCGAAATGCACCGCATGGGTGGCCCAACCCGCGGTGGCGGCGGCGGAGCGTACCCAGTTCAGCATGCCCTTCGGACCGCAGCAGTAGAGATGGGTGCCGAGCGGCTGCCGGGACAGAAGATCGGCAAGCGGCAGCGTGTCGCCCTGCTCGTCGAAATAGAGATGGACCCGATCACCGTGGGCGGCCTTGAGGCTGTCGCCATAGGCGCAGAGCGCCGGGTTGCGCGTCGCATAATGCAGCTCGAAGCGGCCGCCGAAGCGGGCGAGCTGGCGGGTCATCGCCAGGAAGGGCGTGATGCCGATGCCGCCGGCGATGAACAGGTGCTTGCGGGCGCGGTTGTCCAGCGGGAAGAGGTTCACCGGATGGCTGAGAACCATGTCCATGCCCGGCCTCACATGGCGGTGCATGTAAAGCGAACCGCCACGGCCTGCATCGTCCCTGCGCACGGAGATCTCGTAGCCGGTCCGGTCCTCGGGATCCGACATCAGCGAATAGGGATTGAGCCGGCGGGTGCCGTTGTCGTCCATCTCGACGACGGTGTGCGCGCCGCCGGAGAAGGCCGGCAGAAGGCCGCCGTCGCGGGCGACGAAACGGAAGCGGGTGATCAGGTCGTTCACCTTGACCACCTCGGCCACTCTTACATTCAGCTTCGGGCCGCCACTCATCTGAAACGCTCCACTGGAGGGGGAACCTGCCCCCTGTCTTCCGCATCGATATTGACGCCCTGGAAGGCGGCAAGGCGGCGCGAATAGTGATCGCGCACGAAAAGATGCAGTCCGCAATGGCTGCACTGGAAGGGATCGGTACGGACGTTCTCGGTCACGCCCTTGCAGTGCACGCACTGAACACGGCGCACCGTGGACCCCCGGTGTTCCTTCTGAATGTCGGAATGGGGAAAGCCGAGCGCCATGATGTCCCGTTCGGCCTGACCCATCAGGCCTTCGGTGCCGGTCAGATAGATCTGCGTGCCCATCTGGACGTCCTGCAGCACCCGCGCCAGGCGGAAGAGAAGCGTCGGGACAGACGCGGCCTTCTGTGCCTGCGCGGCCCCGAGCGCGGCAATCCGATCCCATTCGTCGGTTCCGTTCGGCCCGGCCGTGTAGAGGATGTGGCTTTTCGCCAGCATGGAGGCCGCATCCGCAGCCTTCGCGAAGAGAGCGATGACGGCGTCCGCGCCCTCCCCGTCCGCGACGATCAAGTGAAAGATACCAGCCCGGGGCTCTAGCTCTCCGTAAACCGGCCGGCTGCGGATCGAGGGTGGAAACTCCGTCTTCGTCATCGTCACGACACCTGTAGCATGCGGCAGACACCAGCGGTTTTCCGGGCCCTGGAAAGACCGGGCCCGGCATCGTCACGTCGGGCTCAGTCCTGAACGGTGCGCCGCTTCTTGTCGACGTCGTAGAAGGGCAGCGAATGGGTCCTGGCCTTGATGGCGCCGTGGGTGGCGCACTGGACCACCAGATCCGTGTCGTTGTTGGCGCAATCCACGGGAATGCGGGCAATCGCGATGTTGTGCTTGTTGAGCGGCGAATACATGGCCTGGGTGACGACGCCCACCTGCTTGCCGTCCCGCATCACGGGAGCGCCGTTGCCCGGCGGGTTGGTGCCTTCCATCTTCAGGCCCCAGATCTTGAAGCGCTCCCTGCCCTTCAGGCGGTAATGCTCTTCCGCGCCGCGGAACCCGACCTTGCCGGGCGAAACGGTGAAGTCGAGGCCGAGCTCCCACAGCGTGTCGCCGGGGCCTTCGTTCTCGAAGGGATACATTTCCGAATTGTCGAAGGGGAAGAACAGCAGGTAGCTCTCGGTGCGCAGCAGGTCGAGCGTGGTGAAGCGGCAGGGAATGATGCCCATGGACTTGCCCTCGTCGAGGATGCGGTCCCAGATCATCACGGCGTCCTGTCCGCGGCAGAAGATCTCGTAGCCGCGCTCGCCCGTGTAGCCGGTCCGGCTGATGGTGATCGGCTTGCCGAAGAGCGCCGCCGGCATGTGGCTGAAATAGGGGAGCTTGCGGATCCCGGGGATGTGCTTTTCGAGATAGTCGACCGCAAGCGGCCCCTGCAGCGAAAGGTCATGCAGGTTGTCGTCGAAGCGGATCGACACGTCGCGTCCGGTGGAAGCCATGGTGAGCTGCTCGTGGCCCTGCCCCGACCCATGCACGACGGTAAAGCTATTCGGCCCGAAGCGGTAGATGACGCAGTCGTCGATGAACTTGCCGGCATCGTTGAGCATGCAGGCATAGACCGCCTTGCCCGGCATCAGCTTTTCCATGTTGCGGGTCGTGGCCCGCTCGATCACGTGGCTGGCGGCGGGTCCCGAGATATGGACCTTCTTCAGGCCGGATACATCCATCAGCCCGGCCTTGGTGCGGATCGCCATGTATTCCGCGTCCGGATCGCCGTCATAGGACCAGGCGGTGCCCATGCCCGACCAGTCCTCCAGGTTGGAACCCAGCGCACGGTGGCGGTCGATCAAGGTTGAGAAACGCCAGGAATTCGTCATCTGCTTGCTCCCCTTCAGTGTCCTTGTTTTTCGAAAGTCTGAGATGTTTGAACGGGAAAATCAATACTGGAATGCAAGTTTTTTTCTTTGAAGGAAATTTCCGGGAAGGCGGGCGCTCGCCGCCCTCCCGGGGGTCTGCATCATGCGGGCAGCGTGAAGAACCAGTTGGCCCACAGCACCAGCGCGGCACCGGCAACCAGTGTCAGGTAGGGCAGCATCCCGGCCTTGCGCTCGCCCAGATCGCCGTCGGTCAGCCCGAGATCGTCATAGGCTTCCTTGGGGAACCGGCCCCCGTCGCGGAAGTAATGGCGGTACCAGAAGACCGGGATGATGAAGGCGGCAAAGACCAGGCCGGACCAGAGGGCGTTCTCGTAGCCCCAGACCTTGGCACCGGCCCCGAGGAACAGCGCATTGACGAAGGCAAGAACCGTATTCACGGCGATCAGCCAGGTGGGCGCCTTCCACGGGCGCTCCATGTGGGCGGAATCGATGCGATGGATCCAGCCGGCGTTGAGATTGAGGAAGTTGAACAGGATGTAGCCCACGTTCGAGATGGCGAGCACGTAGAAATAGCCCGCGGCATCGGAGGCCAGCGCCAGCAGGAAGACGTTGAAGGTGAAGTCCGTCCACATCGCCTTGGAGGGAACGCCCTTTTCGTTCACGCCCGAGAGGTATCGGAGCAGCCAGCCATCCTTGGATCCCTGGTAGAGCGTGCGGGACGAGCCTGCCAGCGCGGTCATGATCGCCATGAAGAGTGCCATGACCATCAGGATGACGAAGATCTGGGTGACGACCTTGCCGCCGCCGATCATGTTGCCGAGCGCTTCGCCCACGCCCGTTCCGTCGACGATGCCGGTTGCCAGCATGCCCTGCGTGCCCAGCACGCCCTGGAAGGAGAAGGGAATGAGGAAGAAGAACACGCAGCACAGCAGGCCGGAGTAGAAGATCGCCTTGAAGGTGTCCCGCTTGGGATCCTTCAGTTCGCTCGTGTAGCAGACCGCGGTCTCGAAGCCGTAGGTGGACCAGGCCGCGATGTAGAGGCCCCCGAGGAAGAGCGTCCAGCCACCGATGTTCCACGTGCCGTCCTGCCCGGAATAGGCTGCGGAGGGCGGCAGGAGGTTGGTGACGTTGGCGCTGTTGATCTCGCCCGTCACGATCGGCACCAGGCCGACCAGCAGGAGCGGTACCAGCACGATGATGGCAAGCCACTTCTGGGCGCTGGCGGTGGAGGCGATGCCGCCGTGCTGGATGCGCAGGATCAGCAGCATCAGAACCACGCCGATGACGAAGGTGGAGTTGAAATGCAGGGAGCCGAGCCCAGGGATCGGGATAGCCACGAGTTCCCAGGTGCGGAAGGCGGGCGTCAGCGCGGCGACGCCGTCGGCGGTGGCCACGGCCTTGATCGCATCGGGGACCGCCGTGCCGGCATTGGCGGCGATGTAATCGACGACCGCCTTGGTCTCGGCGGTGTAGTTCGAAAGGTTCGCCGTCACCCAGTCGAGCACCGGCTGGCTGTCGGCCGCCGGGATCGGGAAGAGCGCATTGAGGATGTAGCCCGCCGCAATGGCGCAGCCGAGCGAGAGCACCGGCGACCAGGCGAACCAGTTGCACCACACCGAAAGCGGCGCGATCAGCTTGGAATAGCGCAGCCAGGCGGTTGCGCCATAGACGCTGGTGCCGCCGGACTTGTTGCCGAACATGCCGGCCATTTCCGCATAGGTGAAGCTCTGGAGGAAGCCCATGATCATCGAGATGATCCAGACGAGGAAGGCAAGTTTCCCCGTCGTGCCCGCAATCCCTCCGATGGAGAAGAGGACGAGCGGCGGCACGCCTGCCGCGACCCAGAACGCACCTCTCCAGTCCAGCGCCCGGACCATCTGGCCCGACCCAGTTTCCTTCGACATTTCGATCTCCCCAGTAGAACCGACGATGCCCTGACGGTTTGTTCCCCTGTTGTGTCCACGCGTCGGTTGGTTCGGTTGATGATGGCCCTGCGGGCCGTGAGCTGTTCCCTGTGGACGTGTTGTTCCGTCCTTCTTGTCGACCGGTCGGCGGGCTTGTTTCTCCCTGTCCGTCCCGGCCGCCGATGTAATCACGCATGTGCTGATATTGCCAGCAAAGTTTTATTTTCGGGAATAAATATTTCTTCTTATTCCAAAGTCTGAGTGCGGAAGGCCGGAAGAAAAAGGCCCCTCCGGGGGTACCGGAGGGGCCGCGTGACCCGCCGCCTCAGTTCCTGAGGTAGCTTTCCATGGAGTCCTCGAGGGCGTCCTTCCATGGCGTATGGTGCACCGGCGCCATCGTGCCTGTTATGACCGACCGATAGGCGTTGTCGCGGAAGGCCATGATGTCGTGCTTCTTGTGCTCCTTCCACTCGAAGAAGGCTTCGCAGGCGCCGTCGACGTCGAAGGACGGATAGTCGGTTTCGGCGATCAATTCCTTCACGTAGTCGCCCTGGTAGTGGATGGCGTCATGGGCGTCCTGGCCGGCATCCTCGCCCGCCACGCGGTCTTCCACGTCCTTCAGCAGCACGGCCTTGTCGGCCGGGATCTGGATGCGGCCC
Organism: Gellertiella hungarica; assembly: GCF_014197145.1. Taxonomy (GTDB): domain Bacteria; phylum Pseudomonadota; class Alphaproteobacteria; order Rhizobiales; family Rhizobiaceae; genus Gellertiella; species Gellertiella hungarica. The sequence continues at coordinate 359,806 of NZ_JACIEZ010000004.1, forward strand.
ATGATGGCGTCCCGCACCCACCAGGCCTGGGCGTCGAACATGTTGAAGGTGAACCACTGGTCCTGCATTCCGATGTAGAAGAGCTTCGGGTTGTGGACCCAGACGACGCCCTTGTAGAGATCGGCGGTGGCAAGCCGGTTGGCCGTCTTCAGGCGAAGGTCGTCCGGCAGGAACGGGAAGTGGTGCTTGTATCCCGTGCACAGGATGATGGCGTCCACCTTCTTCGAGGTACCGTCGGCGAAATAGGCGGTCGTCTCGTCCACCCGCTCGAGCTTGGGCACTTCCTTCCAGTTATCGGGCCACTTGAAGCCCATCGGCGCGTGGCGATAGGCCACCGTGATCGACTTGGCGCCATATTTCCAGCACTGGCTGCCGATGTCTTCGGCCGAATAGGAGGAGCCGAGAAGCAGGAGATCCTTGCCCGCGAATTCGCGCGCGTCCCGGAAATCATGGGCGTGAAGGACGCGGCCGTTGAACTTGTCGAATCCGGGATACTCCGGAACATTCGGCACGGAGAAATGGCCCGAGGCGACGATGACGTTGTCGAAGTCCTCGTCATACATCCGGTCCTGCTTGAGGTCGTGGACGGTGACCGTGAAATTGCCCTTGTCCTCGTTGTAGCGGACCATGCGGACCGTGGTCGAGAAGCGGATCCAGTCGCGCACGCCCGCCCGCTTCACGCGGCCCTCGATATAGTCGAACAGCACCGCGCGGGGCGGATAGGAAGCGATCTGTTTTCCGAAGTGCTCCTCGAAGGAATAGTCGGCAAACTCCAGGCCTTCCTTCGGTCCGTTGGACCAGAGATAGCGATACATCGAGCAGTGGACCGGCTCGCCGTTTTCATCCAGGCCCGTGCGCCATGTGTAGTTCCACAGGCCGCCCCAGTTCGACTGCTTTTCGAAGCAGACAATCTCGGGAATGTCGGCGCCCTTGGCCTTTGCCGACTGAAATGCACGCAGTTGCGCCAGTCCCGATGGCCCCGCACCGATCACTGCAACTCTCTTCTTCATCAATGCCTCCGGTTCGCTGTTCCCGCGGCAAATGGTTCGCCTTTGCCTTGAGGGGAATGCTAGAATCCGAGTTGCGTCTCTGTCAAATCTTTTTCCTGAGGTGAAACTTCATTCCGCGAATTGTTCGCTTGATGGCAGAGGCAGGGGCCGAAAGGGCGCGTGCAGGGACCCCGTCCGGCGGCGCTGCCCGGGCCTTCCCGGACGAACGCCAAAAATCCCCGGAACCGCCCTGCTTCCGCCATCTGGGCAGAGGTCAGGGCAGCACCGGGGTCAGCTTAAGTCCTGGGGGAGGACTTAAGGGCCTGCCGGACGTCGAAGCGAAGCCGCCGGGCCAAGCCAGCGCGTGGCGGGCGCCGGCGCGTGATCGCCTGCCGATGCAGGCAGGCCGGCTTCCGTTGACCGGAAGGCGGTCTCTCGCTCAGATATCCAGCGTGTTTTCCGTCTCCCAGCGGGAGAAATGCGAGGCGTAGCTGTTCCACTCCTGATGCTTGAGCTTCAGATAGGCGGCGGAGAATTCGTCGCCCATCATCGCCTTCAGCGTCGTGTCGCTGTCGTATTCCCTGAGGGCATCGAGCATGTTCAGCGGCAGCTTCGGCGCATTCTTCACCGTGTGGCCCATCTGGTACATGTCGATGTCGTGGCGCGGACCCGGATCGGCCCCGGTGCGGATGCCGTCGATTCCGGCGGCCAGGATGACGGCCTGCATCAGGTAGGGGTTGGCAGCCCCGTCCGGCAGGCGCAGCTCGAAGCGACCGGGACCGGGCACGCGCACCATGTGCGTGCGGTTGTTGCCGGTCCAGGTCACCGTATTCGGTGCCCAGGTCGCGCCCGACGTGGTGCGCGGCGCGTTGATGCGCTTGTAGCTGTTGACGGTCGGATTGCAGATCGCCGCAAGGGCGCTTGCATGTTTCATGATGCCGCCGAGGAAGGTGCGGCCCTGATCGGAAAGGCCCAGTTCCCGCGAGGGATCGGCAAAGGCATTCTTCGTGCCGTCCAGGTTCCAGACGGAAATATGGGCATGGCAGCCGGATCCGGTCAGCCCCCTGAACGGCTTCGGCATGAAGGTGGCGCGCAGCCCGTGCTTCTCGGCCACGGATTTCATCATGAACTTGAAGAAGCTGTGCTTGTCCGCCGTCTTCAGCACGTCGTCATATTTCCAGTTCATCTCGAACTGGCCGGTCGCGTCCTCGTGATCGTTCTGGTAGGCCTCCCAGCCGAGCTCCAGCATGTAGTCGCAGACTTCGGCGATCACGTCGTACTGGCGCATCACCGCCTGCTGGTCGTAGCAGGGCTTTTCCGCCGTATCGAAGACATCGGCCACCCGGTCGCCCTGCGGCGTGAGCAGGAAGAATTCCGGTTCGACGCCGGTTTTCATCCGCAACCCTTCCTTGGCGGCTTCATCGACCAGGCGGCGCAGCACGTTGCGCGGCGCCTGGGCCACGGGCTCGCCGTCCATCACGCAGTTGGAGGCGACCCATGCCACCTCCTTCTTCCACGGCAGCTGGATGACGGCCTCCGGGTCCGGCACCGCCATCATGTCGGGATGCGCGGGCGTCAGGTCCAGCCATGTGGCAAAGCCGGCGAAACCCGCTCCGTCGATCGCCATGTCGTTGATGGCCTGGGTAGGAACCAGCTTGGCGCGCTGGGCGCCGAAGAGGTCCGTGTAGGAGACCATGAAGTACTTGACGCCCTTTTCCTTGGCCCAGCCGGCCAGATTATTTGCCATTCTGTATCCCCCAGTGTGTCTGTAGGTTCGTCTCTGTGTTCCGCTCTTTTATTTTCTTGTGTGCCCGGGGGCGGCTCAGAAGCCGCCATTTCGTCCCGGTATCCAGTTGGTGCCCGCAAGAGGAACGCCGGCCATGGCGGCCGCCTCTATGGTCAGCGAGCAGAGATCCTCGGGTTCGAGGTTGTGCAGGTGGTTCTTGCCGCAGGCGCGCGCGATGGTCTGGGCTTCCAGCGTCATCACCTTGAGGTAGTTCTTCAGCCGCCGGCCGCCGAGGATCGGATCGAAGCGCTTGTAGAGCTCCGGATCCTGGGTGGTGATGCCGGCGGGATCGCGTCCCTCGTGCCAGTCGTCATAGGCATCGGCGGTCGTGCCGAGCTTCCGGTATTCCTCCTCGTGGACGGGATCGTTGTCGCCGAGCGCGATGAGGGCTGCCGTGCCGATGGCCACCGCATCGGCGCCGAGCGCCATTGCCTTGGCCACGTCGGCACCGGAGCGGATGCCGCCGGAGACGATGAGCTGCACCTTGCGGTGCATGCCGAGATCCTGCAGCGCCTTCACCGCCTGCGGGATGCAGGCCAGGATCGGCATGCCGACATGCTCGATGAACACGTCCTGCGTCGCCGCGGTGCCGCCCTGCATGCCGTCGAGGACCACCACGTCGGCGCCCGCCTTGACCGCAAGCGCGGTGTCGTAATAGGGGCGCGCGCCGCCGACCTTCACATAGATGGGCTTTTCCCAGTCGGTGATCTCGCGCAGCTCGTGGATCTTGATCTCCAGATCGTCCGGTCCCGTCCAGTCCGGATGGCGGCAGGCGGAGCGCTGGTCGATGCCCTTCGGCAGGTTGCGCATGTTGGCCACGCGGTCGGAAATCTTCTGGCCGAGAAGCATGCCGCCGCCGCCGGGTTTCGCGCCCTGGCCCACCACGATCTCGATCGCATCGCAGCGGCGGAGATCGTCCGGGTTCATGCCGTAGCGGCTCGGCAGATACTGGTAGACCAGCGTCTTCGAATGGCCGCGCTCCTCCTCGGTCATGCCGCCATCGCCCGTGGTGGTCGAGGTACCGGCCGCGGACGCCCCGCGTCCCAGCGCCTCCTTTGCCGGGCCGGAAAGGGCCCCGAAGCTCATGCCGGCGATGGTGATCGGAATGTCGAGATGGATCGGCTTCTTGGCAAAGCGTGTGCCGAGCCACACGTCGGTCGAGCATTTCTCGCGGTAGCCTTCCAGCGGATAGCGGCTGATCGAGGCCCCGAGAAACAGCAGGTCGTCGAAATGGGGCAGATGGCGCTTGGTGCCGCCGCCACGGATATCGTAGATGCCGGACGCGGCCGCACGGCGGATCTCGGCATTGACGGCGGGGGTGAAGGTGGCAGAGAAACGAGGCGGTGTTTTGGGAAAATCGGTCATGGTTGTGCCTCAGTACGCCGACGCATTGTCGATGTTGAAGTTGTAGAGCTTGCGGGCCGAGCCATAGCGGCGGAACTGTTCGGGCCGCGCCTTTGCGTCGGCCTCGCCGGCCTTGAGCAGCCGTTCCAGCAGTTCGAAATGCTCCGGCCGCATTTCCTTTTCGATGCAGTCCGCCCCGAGCGAGCGGACATTGCCCCGCACGAAGAGCCGCGCCTCGTAGAGGCTGTCGCCCAGCGCCTCGCCGGCATCGCCGAGAACCACGAGGTTGCCCGATTGGGCCATGAAGGCCGACATGTGGCCGATATTGCCATGGACGACGATATCGATGCCCTTCATGGAGATGCCGCATCGCGACGAGGCATTGCCCTTGATGACGAGCAGGCCGCCCCGCCCGGTTGCGCCGGCATACTGGCTGGCATCGCCATCGATGACGACCTTGCCGGACATCATGTTTTCCGCAACGCCGGGTCCGGCGGACCCCTTGATCAGGATGGTGGCCTGCTTGTTCATGCCCGCGCAGTAATAGCCGGTCGAACCGCGCACCGTGATTTCCACCTCGGCATCCACGCCGGCCGCGATCGCGTGGGCACCCTTGGGATTGATCACCTCCCAGCGGGTCATGTTGGTCTGACCCTTCAGGGCATGTAGCGAGGAGTTCAGGGCGCGAAGGCCCTCTTTCTCCAGGTCGAATGTCTGCATGATTTCAGCGCTCCCAGAAGTAGACGGTGGCCGGTTCCGGCTCCCACACCCGGGCACTCTCGATGCGCGGGAGATTGACGAGCGCCCGGTATTCGCTGCCGAAGGCGACATATTCGTCGGTCTCGGCCATCACTGCCGGCTTGCAGGCAATGGGATCGCGAACCACGCCGAAGCCGTTGTGGGTGCCGACGACGAAGGTGAAGAAACCGTCCAGATCCGTCAGCGTCGCCTCGAGTGCGGACCCCAGCGCCTCGCCGCGCTTCAGCTTGTGGCTGATGAAGGCCGCGGCGACTTCCGTGTCGTTCTCCGTCTCGAAGGTCATGCCCTCGCGACGAAGCATGCGGCGCACGCCATTGTGGTTGGACAGCGAACCGTTATGCACCAGGCACTGGTCGGAGCCGGTCGAGAAGGGATGCGCGCCCATCGTGGTGACGGCGGATTCGGTCGCCATGCGGGTATGACCGATGCCGTGGGTGCCGCCCATCTTCGACAGGCCGAAGCGGGCCGCCACATCCTTCGGCAGACCCACCTCCTTGAAGATCTCGATGTTCTCGCCCGATGACATCACCTTCACGCCGGGACGCAGGTGCGCCAGGGCTGCACGCGCCGCCTCGATCTGTTCGAGCGGCACTTCGATGACGGCATGGGTCGATTTCGCCATCAGGGCGACGGGCGCGCCGATGGCCTCCCTCAGGTCGCCGTCGAGTGCATCGAAGTCCCGGTCTGGCGTTGCGGACTGGACGGTGATCTTTCCGAGACCCTTGCCCGCCGGGGAATAGATGGCGATGCCGGCCGAATCCGGACCGCGATCCGTCATGGTGATCAGCATGTCCGTCAGCATCGCTCCGAGCTCGGGCTCCAGCCTCGGCTCCTTGAGGAACAATCCTACGATTCCGCACATGGTTTCGTCTCCTCTGTTTCAATTGGGAAGACGCTATCACCGCGCTTTTGCGTTTTCAACTCACAAGAAACAATTTTTCCTCGTCGGGAAATTTGGGGGCAAATGAGCTTTCTCGCAGGTTTTCCTTGACAGATTGTCGCAGGCAGATTTCCTTGGAGGTAAATTTTTTGCCGGAGAGGGCATCTCGGGGCCCATCCTTCTGCGGATAAATGGAGGCGGGGCCTTGGGAGGGGAACATGCCTGACATGACGCAACGCATTGAGGCGATGCACCGGCGCGACGTGACCATCGCCTGGGCATTCATCATCGGCCTCTGGTTTTCCATCGCCTTCGTGGCAATCGCCACCTGGAATCTCGCACCCTCGGCGGCAGCGCGCGTGCTGCTGCTTTCGGCCGGCGCGGTGGTTCTCGTGTTCAACACGGCGGCCATTGCCGCCATGCTCCGGCATTACCGGGAGGACCGGGATTTCATCTACGGCCTCGACCTGCGGTTTCTCGACGAAGCGCGGGGGAAATGACCATGGCCCACTACAAACCGCCCGTTCAGGGCAAGCTCAGCCAGCTCGTGGACGTGATCGTGCTGGTCGCGCTGACTGTCGGTGCGCTGTTCGTGCCGCTTTGGCTGCACATGGCCGGTTCGTCGAAGACCGTGCCTGCTCCGGTCGCCAGCCCCACCTGGGAAGCGCTCGGGCAGAATGCCGCCCAGGCGAAGCAGTACGAGGCGCTCGGCTACACGCCGGAGAGCGCCCATGACCTCATTCTCTCCCGCTTCGACTATTCCTTCACCTTCGGCGCGCTGGTGACGATGATCGTGGTGATCATCGCCTACTACGTGCTGATGCTGAAGTTTTCGGAGGCGGAATATCGGGACGTCATTGCCGAAAAGTTCGGCGAGAAGTGAGGATCGGGCGATGCAGACCTGGAATTACATCGAATACCTGGCCTGGGGTCTCTCGATCCTGCTCGGCCTCTACATGGTGGTCGACTGGGTTCGGACCGACACCACCTATCCGGAAGATGTCCTGACCTCCTCCCGCGAGGGCGAGCTGGAGGCCATGACCGAAGAAACCTTCAAGGGGTGAGGGCATCATGGCAAACTTCGACATCACATCGAACGTAAGGGACGGCATGGGGCCGCATGGCACCAAGGTCGGCCTGCTGCGCGTGCTCGGGCCCGCCCATGTGTGGGCCCTTGGCGTCGGCATCGTGCTCGTCGGCGAGTACATGGGCTGGAACTTCGCCGTCGGCAAGGGCGGGGCCTATGCCGCGCTTCTGGCCTGCTGGTTCGCCGGCATCCTCTATACCTGCGTCGCCATGATCGATTCGGAGGTGACCTCGACGGTCGCCGCCGCAGGCGGTCAGTATACGCAGGCCAAGCACATCGTCGGCCCGCTCATGGCCTTCAATGTCGGCCTCTACCTCGTCTTTGCCTATACGATGCTGGAGGCCGCGAATGCCATCACGGCCGGCTATCTCGTCTCCGTCGTCTCCAACATGACCGGCTATGCCGGGACGCTCGACCAGCGGCCCTTCATCGTGCTGGTCATCATGTTCCTCGCCTGGCTGAACTATCGCGGGGTGCTGGCGACGCTGACCTTCAACCTCGTGATTACCGCCGTGGCCTTTGCCGCGATCATCGTCCTGTTCCTGTCCACCTCGGGCATTCTCGGCGGCGGCATCATGCAGCATGCGGCACTCTTCGAGGGTCACGAACTGCCCTACGGATGGATCGGCGTTCTGGCCGCGATGCATTTCGGCCTGTGGTACTATCTCGGGATCGAGGGCACCACCCAGGCGGCGGAAGAGGTCCGCTCGCCGGCGCGCGCCCTGCCCTTCGGCACGCTTGCCGGGATCATGACGCTGCTGATCGCGGCAACGCTGACCTGGTATGTGTGCTCGGGCGTGCTGCCGTGGGAATTCCTCGGCGACGGCGTGTCCGGCTCGGTGGCGCCGCTGTTCGACACGGCGCGGCTGTCCGGGTCGGATGCCCTTGTCTGGCTGCTCGGCATCGGCACGCTCTTTGCCACGCTCGCCTCGGCCAATGGCTGCATCAACGATGCGTCCCGCGCCTGGTTCGCCATGGGCCGCGACAAGTACTTGCCCGCATGGTTCGGGGCGGTGCATCCGAAGTACCGGACGCCCTACCGCTCCATCCTGTTCCTGGTGCCGATCGCGCTCATCTTCGCGCTCGGCGCGCCGCTCGACCAGGTCATCACCTTCTCGATCCTGTCGGGGCTGCTGGAATACACCTTCATGCCGCTCAACATCATCCTCTTCCGGAAGAAGTGGCCGATGGGCGTGATCAAGCGGGGTTACGAGCATCCTTTCCATCCGCTGCCGGCCATCACGCTGCTCGCCCTGTGTGCCATCACCTTCTTCGCGGTGTTCCTGGGCTACGGGACGCAGCTGGTGGCCATGATCGGCTTCTACATCGTGGTCAGCCTCTGGTTCCACTTCCGCCGCTATCGCTTCGTCGATCGCGGTGCGCAGTTCACCATGCCCTGGCCGCGCCCGCAGGGCTATTAAGGAAACCCGGGCCTGCCGTGCCCTTCGCGGCAGGCCCTTTTTTTTAACGAAAGTGGCGCATGGACATCCTGCCGTACCTTGCCGTTCCAGCCGGTGCGGGTCTGCTCTTGCTGGCCGCGCGGACATGGTCGGCCTCCGTCCGGCGCAAGGACGCGCGGGCGGCCTATTTCCGCGATGCTGCCAGCCTCTTCGACACCGCGACGAGCCGCATCGAACCCTCGGGCTTTGCCAGGATGACGGGCCGCAGGGGGTCCGATGCCTTCGATCTCCAGGCGCTTGCCGACAGCCTCACCTTCCGCAAGCTGCCGGCGCTCTGGGTAATGGTCACCCTGCCGGCGCCCATGCCCGTCAGGGCGACGCTCGACATCATGGCAAGGCCGGGGGGCCTGGAGACCTTCTCGCATTTCCATAGCCTGCCACACACGCTGCCCGCCCTTCCCGGATTGCCGGAGGGCACCGTCATCCGCAGCGACGATGGCCGAAACGTGCCGGCCGAAGACCGGATCGTGCCTCATCTCGGGCTTTTCTCGGACCCGCGGGTGAAGGAACTGGTGATTTCCCCGAAAGGTCTGCGGGTGGTGATTCTGGCCGAAGAAGCGGAACGGGGCCGCTACCTGATCTTCCGCGACGCGGAACTGGGCGCCGTGCCGCTGCCGCGGGACCGCCTCCAGCCGGTGATCGAAACCCTGCGCGCCCTTCGCGACAGCCTGAAGGAGGCCGCATGACCAAACCGCCGAACCCGCATCTGGTGCTGGCGCTGGCCACGCTCCTGCCCGGCATGGGGCAGGTCGCGAACCGCCAGCCGGTGCGCGGGCTGATCTTCGTCTTCTTCGTGGTCCTGCTCGGCGCCTTCACCCTGAAGACGGCCGGACCGGAAATCTCCTTCGTCGGCAAGATCTCGGGCGGCCTGTTCGTCTGGGCGATGGCGATGCTCGACGCCTACAGGACGGCGAGGCTGCGCCGCACCCTCCATGACGAGGCCGCCGCCCGAGCGGCGACCGGCGCGGCGGCTAGCCCTGCGGATAGGAAATGACGGAAAGATAGCGCGCTGGCAGCTTCACCAGATTTTCCGGCCCGTGCGGTGCGTCCGCATCGAAGAACAGGCTGTCCCCCGGCTTCAGGCTGTAGATCCGGTCCCCGTGCCGGTAATCCACTTCGCCCTCCAGCATGTAGAGCAGCTCCAGACCCTCGTGCTGGAAAGCCGGGAATGTATCGCTCTCCGTGGTCAGCGTGATGAGATAGGGTTCGACGGTCACACCCGACGAATTCGAGCCGATATGGCCGAGCAGGTTGTACTGATGTCCGGCGCGGGTGCCGCGACGCTCGATCTCGATATGCTCGCCCGCCTTCACATGCTGCGCCTCGCGCCGCTCCTCATAGCTGCGGAAGAAGGCCGTGACGGGCACGGAAAAGGCATGCGAGAGCACCTGCAGGGTGGTGAGCGAAGGCGAGGTATTGCCGTTCTCGATCTTGGACAGCATCCCGATGGACAGGCCGGTGGCATTGGCGACATCCGCCACCGTCATGCCCAGCTGGCGGCGGAAATTGCGCACCTCGCGCCCGATGGCCGCCTCCAGATTGCGCTCGCTGATTTCGCGGACTCGGTGCGGATCCTGGTCGAAGGCGGGCTTCACCCGCGGAAGAATGGGCTGTTCGGCATTCGACATGGTTGCATTCCTGATAAAACCTAATCGTTTTTCCTATCGGGAAACACAACCTGCCGCAAGTCCGGCCTCAAAGGAGCGACCGTGCCGTGACCTCCAGCGCATGAAGCAGGCTGGCCGCGGAAGAGCGCGGGCCGTAGAGGGTGACTGCCCCCTTGCCGTGGCGGATCAGGTAGCAGCCGATATGCTCGATGACCGTGCGGGTTGCGAAGCCATCGGGCGACCGGGCAAAATCCACATTGGACAGCCGTTCGAAGAGCGGCTGGAGATCCGGCGCGCCGAGGTCGAAACGGACCCAGGCATCGGTCTGTTCGGTAATCGATGCCGCACCGGCGAAGATCGGCTTCAGCGCCGCCTCGATATCCTCATGGGTTTCGAAGGCGGCCTCGACGAACCACATGCCGGGCGCGACCCAGAAGGCGGAGAAGGGCGTCCCGGCCTGAAAGCGCGCGGGATCCGGCAAGGGCAGTCCGGCTTTTCCTGCCGCGGCTGCCACATCGCCATCGCGGCCGTTGCGGATGGCGAGCGAGGCCAGCGCCACGTCGAAGCGTTCGGATATCGCCACGGGACCGATCGCAAGGGATTTCGGGGCCGCGTGGCCGAGTGCGGTGAGGGCGTGCAAGGGTTCAGCCACGGAGTCTCTCCCCTTCCGGATCAAAGAAATGCGGCGACACGATCTCCACCTCGGTTTCCGTGCCGGCGAGCAGGTTCACCGCCCGCATGCGGCGACCGATCTTCTGGTCGCCTGCCTTGAGATAACCGAGCGCGATATCGCAGCCGAGATGGGGCGAATGGACCTTCGAGGTCAGCCATCCACCGTCATTGGCAATCACGGGAGCCGCGCCGATCTCCAGAAAATGGCTGCCCGCCGTGAGCGTCGCGGTGGGATCGACCGGCTTCACGCCGACAAGCCTGTAGCCGTCGGGATCGTTCATGCCCTCGCGCTGGGAGAGCACCATGCCGATCGAGTCCTTCTTCTTCGAGACCATCTTGCCGAGGCCCATGTTGAGGGCGGTCGACTGGCCGTTGAGTTCGTTGCCGGCCACGTGGCCCTTTTCCACGCGCATCACGCCGAGCGCCTCGGTGCCGTAGACGACCGCGTCGAATTCGCGCCCCTCCTCCACCAGACGCCGGATGAGCGCGTCGCCATAGCGGGTCGGCACCGCGATTTCATAGGCGAGCTCGCCGGAAAAGCTGATGCGGAAAAGGCGGGCGCGCAGGCCGCCGATGGTGATGCTGCCGGCTGCCATGTAGGGGAAGGCGGCATCGGAAATGTCCTGGTCCACCACCTTCTGCAGCAGGCGGCGGGCGTTCGGCCCGGCGACGGAGAACTGGGCCCAGGCTTCCGTCGTCGAGATCAGCTGCACATCCATCTCCGGCCAGAGCACCTGGCGGCAATATTCCAGATGGCGGAAGACCGTGACGGCATTGGCCGTCGTGGTGGTCATCACATATTCGTTCTCGCCCATGCGCGCGGTCGTGCCGTCGTCGAAGACCATGCCGTCCTCGCGCAGCATCAGCCCGTAGCGGCAGCGCCCGACGGCCAGCGTCGAGAAGGTGTTGCAATAGACCCGGTCGAGAAAGGCGCCGGCATCCGTGCCCTGGATATCGATCTTGCCGAGCGTGGTGACGTCGCAGATGCCGACGGATTTGCGCGTGGCCAGCACCTCCCGGTCGACGCTCTGGCGCCAGTGGGTTTCGCCGGGCTTCGGCAGCCACTGGGTCCGCAGCCACATGCCGACCTCGACGAAGACGGCCCCCTGTTCTTCCGCCCATTTGTGCGAGGGCGTCAGCCGGAAGGGCTTGAACTCCTTGCCGCGGGAGCGGCCCGCAAGCGCTCCCATCGCAACCGGGGTGTAGGGCGGGCGGTAGACGGTCGTTCCGGTTTCGGGAATGGTCTGGCCGGTCAGCCCGGCCATGATCGCAAGACCCAGCACATTGCCGGTCTTGCCCTGATCGGTTGCCATGCCAAGGGTGGTGTAGCGCTTCATGTGCTCGACGGAGGTGAAGTTCTCCTTGTGCGCGAGCTTGATGTCCTTGACCGTCACGTCGTTCTGCGGATCGATCCAGGCGCGGCCCTTGCCGGAATTCACATACCATTTCGGCGTGATGGAGACGGGGGCGTCCTCCGCGTCCGGCACCGTGCCGGCGCTTGCCCGGATGCCCAGGTCCCCGAGCGCGGCCATCGCGGCCTGCTGGCCGCTCGTCAGGGCACCATGGGTGGACATCACACCTGCAGCGGCTCCGGCGGCCGAAAGGCCGGGCGGACCGCCCTCGCCCGGCACGAAGGCCTGAATGCCTTCGTTCCAGACCGGCCTTGCGCGGTGATGGGAGGCGATGTTCACGTTCGGGTTCCAGCCCCCGGAGACGCCGAGCGCGGTAACGGGCACCGTTTCCGTCCGGCCGCCGGCATGGCGGATGGTGATCGACCGAAGCCCGAGGCGGCCGTCGGCATCGATGACGTCCGCGCCCTTGAGATGGCGGATCCCGGGCAGCAGCGCGCCTTCGCTGCGGGCATCGATCACCGCCACCACGTCCACGCCCTTCGCCTGAAGGTCGGTCGCGGTGCGCAGGCCGTCGTCATTGTTGGTGAAGATGGCGCAGCTTTCGCCCACCCGCACCGCGTAACGGTTGGCATAGGTGCGCATGGCGCCCGCCAGCATGATGCCGGGGCGATCGTTGTTCTCGAAGGCGATCGGCCGCTCGGTTGCGCCGCCGGCCAGAAGCGCCCGCCGGGCATAGATCCGCCAGAGCGTCTGGCGCGGCTTGCCCTCGGGCGGCACCGGAAGATGATCGGAAACCCGCTCCACGGCACCGTAGATGCCGTGGTCGAAGGCCCCGATGACCGTCGTGCGCAGCATGATCCGGACATTGGGCATGGCGGAGAGCTCCGCCGCCGCTTCCGCGGCCCACTCCGCTCCCGGTTTTCCCCCGACGGTCAGCGTTTCCGCATTCAGCCGCCCGCCGGGCCGGAAATCCTCGTCCGCCAGAATGACGCGCGCGCCCGCACGGCCTGCCGCAAGCGCGGCCATCAGGCCCGCCGGTCCGGCGCCGATGACGATGAGGTCGCAGTGCAGGAAACCCTTGTCGTAGCTGTCGGGATCCTCCTGGCGCGACAGGCTTCCGAGCCCCGCCGCCCGGCGGATGATCGGCTCGTAGACCTTTTCCCAGAAGGAGGCGGGCCACATGAAGGTCTTGTAGTAGAAGCCGGCGGTGAAGAAGGTGTTCAGCCGGTCGTTGATCGCCAGCGCATCGAAGGCGAGCGAAGGCCAGCGGTTCTGGCTCCGGGCCTCCAGCCCGTCGAAGAGTTCGGCCACGGTGGCGCGGGTGTTCGGCTCCTGCCGGGCACCGGCGCGCAGCTCCACAAGCGCGTTCGGCTCTTCCGAGCCGGCGGAAAGCGGCCCGCGCGGGCGGTGGTACTTGAAGCTGCGGCCCATCAGCCGGACGCCATTGGCCAGCAGCGCCGAGGCAAGCGTATCGCCGGGGTGCCCGGCATAGGCAACGCCGTCGAAGGTGAAGCGGAGCGTTCTGGAGCGGTCGATCTGGCCGCCGGAAATGCGGTTCTGCTGGGTCATTTCGTTCTCCCCGCCGCCTTCGCCACGTCGCGGGCCAGTTCCACGCGGACGATCTCGTGCGTCACCGTGTTGCGCGTGACCACCAGCCAGGAGCGGTCACCCTGCTCGTGATACCAGAGCTCGCGATGCTCTCCGGCGGGGTTGTCGCGGTTGTAGAGATAGTCGTGAAAGGCCTCGATGCCTGCGGTGAGGCCATCGGGACGGTTCATCAGGCTCGCATCGCCCAGATAGACGAATTCCTGGGAGTCCCGCGGTCCGAGGATCGGATGATGGATGATCATGATGTCCCCTCAATGCAGGTTCGGCGTGGCGCCCTGGCCCTTTTCGTCGATCATCAGTCCTTTCAGGAACCGGTCGAAGCGATAGGCGCGGGCCGTGACATGCGGTTCGTCGCGGGCAAGCAGATGGGCAAAGCACCAGCCGGAGGCGGGCGTCGCCTTGAAGCCGCCATAGCACCAGCCGCCGTTGAAATAGAGCCCGTCCACAGGGGTCCGGTCGATGATGGGCGAACCGTCCATGGACATGTCCATGATGCCGCCCCAGGTGCGCAGGAGCCGCGCCCGCCCGATCGCCGGCATCAGCGCCATGCCGCCCTCGGCCACGTCCTCGATGACGGGGAGGTTGCCGCGCTGGGCATAGGAATTGTAGCCGTCGATGTCCCCGCCGAAGACGAGGCCGCCCTTGTCCGACTGGCTGACATAGAAATGGCCGGCGCCGAAGGTCATCACGCCATCGATGAAGGGCTTCAGCCCTTCCGAGACGAAGGCCTGCAGCACATGGCTTTCGATCGGCAGGCGCATGCCCGCATGCGCCATCACCTTCGAGGAAGAACCCGCAACCGCAACACCCACCTTGCCCGCGCCGATGAAGCCGCGTGTGGTTTCGACGCCGACAATCCTGCCGTTCTCGATGCGCATGCCGGTGACCTCGCAGTTCTGGATGAGGTCGACGCCGCGCATGTCGGCGCCGCGCGCATAGCCCCAGGCCACCGCATCATGCCGCACCGTGCCGCCGCGACGTTGCATCAGCGCGCCCTTGATGGGAAAACGGGCATTGTCGAAATTGAGCCAGGGATACATGGCGCGGACCTGCTCGCGGTCGAGCAGTTCGGCATCCGCGCCGTTCATGATCATGGCATTGCCGCGGCGGGTGAAGGCATCGCGCTGCGCATCCGTATGGATGAGGTTGATGATCCCGCGCTGGGAAACCATGGCATTGTAGTTGAAGTCCTGCTCCAGACCTTCCCAGAGCTTGAGGGAAAACTCGTAGAAGGGCTCGTTTCCGTCCAGCAGGTAGTTCGAGCGGATGATGGTGGTGTTGCGTCCCACATTGCCGCCGCCCAGATAGCCCTTTTCGAGCACCGCGATGCGGCTCTTGCCGAATTCCTTCGCCAGGTAATAGGCGGTGGCCAATCCATGCCCGCCGCCGCCGACGATGACAAAATCATAATGGGACTGCGGTGCGGGATCCCGCCAGACCGGCTTCCAGCCGCGATGCCCCGTCAAGGCTTCGACGACGACCCTCAAGCCCGAATATCGCATGCTCGACACCCCTCTTCCGATTGCTGCCAGCCTAGCACCGGGGCCACGGATATCGTCACGGTTTTGGCCATAAGCTGATCGTTTTCAGCCATGGCTGCAGAGACGGGGTTCGGGGACGGGGGAAGCGGGAGCGGCGGAACCGGCCCCTTGCCGGTCAGCGGCCGGCCATCTCCGCCGGCGGCCGGAGAAAGTCCTTTTCCATCTCGAACTGTCCGATGGGGGTTTTCTCGAAACCGGTGCGCGCCATGAAGCCGGGGGCAAGATCCTCCGGAACATTGGCGCCAACGACCAGATCGTCCTTGGCGAAACGGGCAGATACCGCGCCAACCAGGGCCTTGCCCCAGCCGCGCCCGCGCATGGCCGGCTCGACGAACAGGGCGCGCAGCTGGACAATCCCGGCCCTCGGACCGGGTTCGACGATGGCAAAGGCCTTGTCATCAAGCGAAAGCCCTAGCGCGGGGGAAGCGATCGCGGCCAGGGTTTCCGGCGCGATCAGCCAGGGCAGCCCCGGCTCTTCCACCCTTGCCATGCGCCAGGCGATCGAAAAGGGATCAGTCTTGATGAGGGCGGAGGCGGACGGGCCTCTGACCGCATCCGCGGGCTTCCGATAACCGACGAGGCGACGGCGGCGCTGGAAGCCGAGCCGGGAATAGAGCCGCAGGGCGGGTTCGTTGATGTCGATCACCTCCAGCAGCATCCGGCGGTCTCCCAGCCTGTGCAGGTCATCGATGATTTCTCCGAGGGCGAGGCTGCCGACCCCGCAATTGCGGTGGGAGGGCACGATGCCCATTGCCGCCACCCGCGCCGTCCAGCCCCTGCGGGCAATGAGAACGATGGCGACCGGGCGTCCCCTGTCGGTCATCACCCGGCTTGCCTGGAGGTCGAGGTTCTCGCGCCGGAAACGGCCGTCGAACAGGTCCGCATCCATGGCGAGGGGCACGATGTAGCCCTCGAAGCAGGCGGTCAGGATCTCCGCCAAAGCACGGGTCGAATAGGCGGTCGCGGGATGGCTTTCAATCTGGTCTGGCCGAGGCATGGTGCTGCATATCCGGGGTTGGAGGAAGGGGGAGGATGCAGGCAAGGGCGGCTTCGGGGCAATCCGGGCGCTTTGGGGTAAGGGCGCCCTGGGAAAGCCGGTCGCCGATCCGCCCTTGCCGAGACCGGCAGCGAGGCCGGCCTGCGGGAATCATTATCAGGGACCTGATACTGAGGTCAAGAGCGGGGAGAAGGCCGGAGTGCCCCCGACCGGGGCGGGCGGGGTTACGACCTTGGCGTTGCGTTCCGGTCCTTCGCCCGCAGAGCCTCCAGCAGCAGGTCCTGCATCAGGCGCTGCAGCTCGTCCGTTGCCCTTCGCACCCTGGCCATGGCCTCCCGCACCTCGTCCTCGCGGACCGGAGTGGCACCGGCGCTGGCGCTGAGATCGCGCCGCGCCTCCCGCAGGGCACGGAGCGCCCTTGCGGTCTCCACCCGGTTTTCCTTCAGAAGCCGCCGGAATTCCCGTCGCACATCCTCGGAATAGCCGCCCAGCGGACGATCGGCGAGCATGGACCGGACCGGCTCGTCGCGCTGGACCTTGAGCACGTAGCCCAGCAGGAAGAAGTTTCCTGCCAGCGACAGACCCAGAAGCACCGCGAGGATGAGCCTTGCAGGGGAGAGGTTTCTCATGGCTTGTCTCCTTCGGCTTCCGCCTCGGCGATGGTATCGGCAAGCTCGGCCGGCGGCGCACCGACGGCAAGCGCGAGAAGGAACGCATCCGATCGGTCCGTCCTGACCCCGGCGGCGAAATATCCGCCGGCGGAGCAGACGGCCAGCGCAAGCGCAAGGCCCGCCGCCGCCTGTCGGGGCGACCCGGTGCGCAGGTCCGGCAGGAGCCCGAAAACGCGCCGCTCCGGATGCCGGCCGATCCGGCTCAGCACCTTGCGGGCGAGATGGCTTTCGTCCGTCGGCCGAAGGCTCGCCTCCAGCACAAACCGGTCCAGCATGGCATCCTCTCCCCGCTCCGTGCCGCTCACCCGGCCGAGGAAGATAAGGCCCTCCGCGCGGAAGGGGGCCGGCCAGGCCTCGACATCCTCCCCGAACCGGGATTTCAGCCGTTCGAATTCGCCCCGCGTCATATCCATTTCCTTTCATTTCCGCCCTGTGGCGCGCGGGTGCCGGAGATCCCCGCCCTCAGGGACCGCCTTGCCCGGACGAGCAGCTGCTCCACGGCGCCCGGACTTGTCTTCATGACCTCGGCGATGGCCGGAACATCGAGATCGGCCACCGCGCGCAGAAGGATTGCCATGCGCTGCCGCTCCGGCAGCGCGTCGAGGCCGGCGCGCACCAGCGTCAGCTCCTGCCGCGCGCCAACCAGAATGTCGGCTTCCGGATCCCCGGAAGGAAGCCGCTCGTCCATGCCTTCGAGCCCGACGAAGACCCGCAGGCGGCGCCACCGCCGGACATCGATGCAGCGGTTGGCGGCGATGCGATAGAGCCATGTGGTGGCCTTCCCCTTTCGCGGATCGAACCCGCCGGCATGTTTCCACACCGACAGGAACACGTCCTGGACGATATCCTCCGCCTCGTCGCTGCGGCCGAGATAGCGCCCGGCGAACAGCCTCAGACCCCTGCCGTGCCGGTCGATCAGCCGGCCGAGGGCAAGCGGGTCGCCGGCAGCGATCCGCGCGACGAGCGCCTCGTCGACCTGATCCTGGGGCGGGATTTCGCCCGAAGGCGTTTCTTGCGCTTCCACGCCGGATCATCTCCGGTGCCAGCGAAAGCCGATGCCCACATCGCCGCCTGGACCGGCATGGAGGCCGAAGGACCGCACGCTCCCGACGCCGCGGGCCGTCACCACGCTGCCCGAACGGGTGCGCCCTTCCGGCCCGGTCGCGGTGTAGGTCCGGCGGCATCGGTCGACGACGCCATCGTGGCACCGGGACTGCGCGGTATAGGTGGCCCCGTTCTTTCCGACCCGCGTCGTCTCGCCGAAGTAGAACCTCCCGTCCCGGGTGACGCTGCGGGTGATCTCGCCGCCCCGCAGCGTATCGCGGCTCCATTCCGCCGCCGCCGAGGGCAGGGGCGCGATGAGGAGGAAAAGTCCCGTTGCTGCCAGCATTGCCTTGAAACCGTTCATGTTTCCGATCTCCCTGTGGTGGTGACCTGTTGCCTCGTCCATGGTTCCTGCCTAGCGATCGGCCATCGCCGCGCGCACGGCCTTCAGCTCCGCGCCCGAAAGCGAGCCGTCGCCATCGCGGTCGGCCAGATCGAAAAGGAAGGTGCGGGCCCGGAACTCCTCCGACGAGACCTTCGCGTCGCCATCGGCATCGAGGCGGCGCATGTCCTTGCGAATGCGTGCCTGGAGCACCACCGCCCGGTCCATGATCGCATCCTGGATCCGTTCCGTTTCCTCCCGGTCGATGGTCCCGTCGCCGTTGAGATCCATGCGGGCAAAGAGGCGTGCACGCGCGTGGACGGCTTCCTCCCGGGAAACGGCCCCGTCCCCGTTCTCGTCGAGCCGGTCGGCAAGCAGCGGCGATGCCTGCGCATGTGCAGGCATCGCAAGGAGGAGCGAAGCACCCAGGAGGGCGGTCCGCGGAAGGAATGCAGGGATTGAACGGGTCATGTTCGTCTTCCTCTGTTTGTCTCTGTGAGCGCTGCCGGGTGGCAGCAACGGGATGATTTACGGGGAAGAGCGCTCCCTCCTACGCAAGCCCGGCCACACGAGCCGGGTCGAAGCCCCAAACGGCGGCGATCCGTTCCGCGCCGGCGCCGGAATGCGCGGTTGCGTAGGAGCAGCCCATCTCACCCGTAGATCCTGCCGTTGACAACACCCGGCATATCAAGGGGAAGACCATGAACGTGAAACTGCTTGCCTGTCTGGCAGCGATCGCCGCCACCGGCAGCGCCTGCGCCGCGGACGGACAGAAGGCCCGCCAGGCATTCCGGCAAATGGACCGCAATGGCGACAGGACGCTCCAGTTCACCGAGATCGAGGCCGCCAGGGCAGCCTTGTTCGACCGGCTGGACGCCAATCGCAACGGCATCCTGGAAAAGGCCGAGGCGGAAGCCGCCCTTCTGCGCATGCGCGAAGAGAAAGGGCTTCACCGGATGGCGGGAGAGGGTTTGACCACTGAGGCCGGCGTGATGGATGCGGATGGCGACGGCCGCCTCACCCGGTCCGAATTCTCCCGCTTCATCCCCGACCGCGTGCGGCGCGCCGACAGCAACGGCGACGCCGCGCTTTCCCTGTCCGAACTGCGGGCGGCACGCCGCCGCTAGCCTCGGCACCGCTCCCACCAAGAGGAACCTTCCGATGATGACGATGAAACCTGCCCGCTGGGCCTTCCTGAGCCTCCTCCTTCTTGCCCAGGCGATACCCGCCTCGGCCGGTCCCCTGCCCGTCCCGAAAAGCACGGCGGACATCGCCGGCCCGCTGATGGCGGTCACGCACTGGCGCGGCTTCTACCGGGTGAGGGGCGTCTACTTCTACAACGGCTATCGCGGGATCGTGGTGGCGCGTCCGGGGTATCGCTTCTACCGCGGATACTGGTTTCCCCCGGCAGCCTTCGCAGCAGGTGTGGCCGTCGGAAGAAGCACGCTGCCGGATGTGCCGGGACGCCTGAATGCGCACATGCGGTGGTGCTTCGAGCACTACCGCTCCTATCGCGCCTCCGACAACAGCTATCAGCCCCACATCGGCCCCCGCCAGCAGTGCCGCTCCCCCTTCGCGTGAGATTGCGCCCGCAACGGGTTCGGGCACCGGCCGCCTGCCCGCAGGCGCCCCTGCCCGCCCCGAAACGTCCCGCCCGTCCCGATCGCCGGGCGGGGCAAAGGCCGCCGCGCGGCCTGCGCAAACCGAACGGATGGCTCGCGAGCGCACGGCCGAACGCGGGCCCGCGCAGTCCGCCAGGGAATGAAGAAAGGAAACCGTCTACAGGGGAGAACAAATGGCGGAGAAGGAGGGATTTGAACCCCCGATACCCTTGCAGGTATGCCGCATTTCGAGTGCGGTGCATTCAACCACTCTGCCACTTCTCCGCAATCATGGTTGGCGCCGTGTCGACGCGGGGTGCTACATAGCGGCGAAAATCGTCGCTTGCAAGGGCTTATCTCTCTGCTTTTCCTTCTTTTGCCTTGACAGATCGCGGCGCGGCACGTAATTGCCCACCCCATGCGTGATGGGATAGTCCCGTTCTGCACCCCTTCGCAATCTTTCCTTGCAGGGTTTCACCGGTGGCACCTTTCGGGGTACCGCCACATCCACGGACTGGCAAAAAGACGGCCGCGGCGACAGCCGAAGAGCCGGAACGGACATGAAAGGATAAAAAATGTTCGCAGTCATCAAAACCGGCGGCAAGCAGTACCGCGTGGCAGCAAACGACGTGCTGACCATCGAGAAGCTCGAGGCAGATGCCGGTGCATCGGTAGAATTCAATGAAGTCCTGGTCGTTGGCGAAGGCGCCGACGCAGCGATCGGCGCGCCCTTCGTGGCCGGCGCCAAGGTCGTTGCCGAAGTCGTCGAGCACAACCGCGGCAAGAAGGTCATCGCCTTCAAGAAGCGCCGTCGCCAGAACTCCAAGCGTTCGCGCGGCCATCGCCAGCATCACACCGTTGTCCGCATCACGGACATCGTTGCCGGCAAGTAAGCAGCATCGCACCAGAGCACATTAAAGGAGACATCCCATGGCACACAAAAAAGCTGGCGGTTCTTCGCGCAACGGTCGCGATTCTGAATCCAAGCGCCTTGGCGTGAAGAAGTTCGGCGGCGAAGCCGTCATCGCAGGCAACATCATCGTTCGCCAGCGCGGCACCCAGTGGCATCCGGGCCAGAACGTCGGCCTCGGCAAGGACCATACGATTTTTGCGCTTACGGCCGGTAACGTGAACTACCGTACGAAGGCCAATGGCCGCGTGTACGTGTCCGTAATGCCGAAAGCGGAAGCTGCGGAATAATAGCCGGAAGCACCTTCAAGCAGCCGGCGTCTCATCGACCCGGCTGACCCTCGCAAGGTCAAGTCCATCCGAAAAGGGAGATGAGGCGCCAGCCCCATCTCCCTTTTTTCTTGCCCAACGGAGGACTGAACCATGCAAGCCGAATTGTTGAGAGAGGGACCATCCCGGTCCCCGGAAGAGCGGTTGAGGCCTGAAAGGTCGAGGACCGATTGCCCCGTCCTGCTGTCGGAGCGGCTCGTTCTGCGCGCCCCCCACACGGACGACATCGACGCCCTTGCCCATCTCGCCAATAACGCCAATGTCGCCACCATGGTCTCTCGCATGCCGCATCCCTACACGACAGACGATGCCGCCGATTTCGTGCGACGCGCGAAAGCGGGCGTGATCGGCAAATGCGTCTATGCCATCACGCTTGCCGAAAACGGCCACTTCCTCGGCTGCTGTGGCATCGAGCCGGTGGACGAGCGTACCGTCGAGATCGGCTACTGGCTGGGCGAACCCCACTGGAACCGCGGCTACATGACCGAGGCCGCCCAGGTGCTCATCGACATGGTGTTCCGCACCCGCGTCGACGTGCAGCAGATCGATGCGCGCTGCCGGGTGACCAATGTCGGCTCGCGCCGGGTCATCCAGAAGTGCGGCTTCCAGTTCCAGGGCACCGGCATGGTGCCCTGCCAGGCGCTCGGCGCCATGGTGCCGGTCGAATGGTTCCGCCTCGACCGCAAGACCTGGATGTCGCTGCGGTCCTGGGGAGGTCAGCGATGATCGCCCCCAGAACCTTCCAGGATTGCCGGGGCGGCTTCGCGCTGCCCTGGCTCACCGAAATCCGCACGGCGCGGCTTCATCTGAGGTCGCCCGTGCTCGAGGATGCGGAGGCGATTGCCGACGGGCTCGGCCGCTTTGCGGTCGCGCGGATGCTGCCGTCGCTGCCCTTTCCCTACGACCGGCAGGATGCGCTGGAATGGCTGCTGCCCCGTGCTTCGGGGGTTCAGTCCGGCTGGGCCTTTGCCATTGCCCGCGAAAACGGGCCGCTGATGGGCATCGTCTCCATCGAGCGGAGCGGGGATCGCTGGGTGCTCGGCTACTGGCTCTCGCCGCCCTACTGGGGCCAGCGCCTGGCGAGCGAGGCGGTCGAGGCGGTCGTCGACGCCTTCTTCGCGCATGCGCCGGGCGAAAGCCTCCATGCCAGCGTGCTCAGCGACAATCCGGCCTCCTTCTCGCTCCAGTCGCGGATGGGTTTCCGGATAACGGGGTGCCGGGAGGTCTATTGCCAGGCCCGCGGCGCGATGAAGACGCTGATCGAAACCGTCCTCGACGCGGACGATGTCCGCAGGACGGCATGACAGGCGGCGCCGGCGGCTCGGGCAGTCACGAAAGCTCCACCCAGAGCGGAAAGTTATCCGAGCCGCGGGCGGCGGTGTCGATGCGGGCATCGGCAAGCCGGGGAAGAAGCGATGGGCTGACGAGCGCATAGTCGAGAAGCAGGCGTTCGCCCGCCCCGCCCGGCCCCTCCCAGCTGTAGCTGCCGGCGGCGCGCTTCTTCAGATGCGCCAGCGCATCGACCGGATGGGTGCGGCGCGGCACGCGGCCGTAGAAGGGGTCCGGCCTGCCGAAGAGCGCCTGGTATTCCGGGCTTTCCGGCTGCAGGTTGAAATCGCCGAGCGCGACGTAATCCTCCGGGGCCGGGGTATCGCCCATGCCGAATTCGTCGGCGCCGGTCACCGCCACGCCCTCCTGCGGCGTGTCGGCCAGAAGGCGCTGCAGCACCGCGATCTGGCCGAGGCGCTCCTCGGGGGAGATGTGGTCGAGATGGACGGAATAGACCCGCAGCGGCCCCTCGGGCGTCGCGATCACCGCCTCCAGCGCCGAGCGCTGCAGGTTGAGGCGGTCATAGGTGCGGCTGCGCGGCAGCAACAGCCCGCGCACGGAGAGGATCGGATGGCGCGAGAGGATCATGTTGCCGAACTGCAGGCGGTGGGCCACCACCCGGCCCTCGCGGCGCTCCATGTTGAGCAGCAGGTCGACGGGGGCGTGAAAGCAGGAGAAGTGCTCGGGAAAGCGCGCCTCGAGCCCGGCCACCAGATCGGCATAGCCGTTGCGGGCAAAGTTGCGCGTCACCTCCTGCAGCGCGATGATGTCGGCCCCGGCAAGGCTTGCGGCGATGCGGTCGAGGTCGTATTTCTGGTCGAGGCCGATGCCGTACTGGATATTATAACTGACGAGTTTCACGATAGTCTTTGACCTCCGAAGACACCGGCTATATCGAGTAGCCTCCTTAGCATGACTGACGAAGCGAACGAACGGCGATCCCATGAAATTTCTCGACGAAGCCAAGGTCTATATCCGCTCCGGCGACGGTGGCGCGGGCGCGGTCTCGTTCCGGCGTGAGAAGTTCATCGAATTCGGCGGGCCGGACGGCGGCGATGGCGGCCGGGGCGGCGATGTCTGGGTGGAGGCGGTCAACGGCCTCAACACCCTCATCGACTTCCGCTTCCAGCAGCACTTCAAGGGCAAGACCGGCGTGCACGGCATGGGCCGCAACCGCACCGGCGCCAATGGCGAGGACGTCACACTGAAGGTGCCCGTCGGCACGCAGATTTTCGAGGAAGACGGCGAGACGCTGATCTGCGACCTGACGAAGGAAGGCCAGCGCTTCCGCCTTGCCAAGGGCGGAAACGGCGGCTTCGGCAACGCCCATTTCAAGTCCTCGACCAATCAGGCGCCGAACTGGGCCAATCCGGGCCTCGAGGGCGAGGAAAAGACCATCTGGCTGCGGCTGAAGCTGATTGCCGATGCGGGTCTCGTCGGCCTGCCGAATGCCGGCAAGTCCACCTTCCTTGCCGCCGTCACCCGCGCGCGGCCGAAGATCGCCAACTACCCCTTCACCACGCTGCATCCCAATCTCGGCGTCGCCACCATCGACGGACGCGAATTCGTGCTCGCCGACATTCCCGGTCTCATCGAAGGCGCGCATGAGGGCATCGGCATCGGCGACCGATTCCTCGGCCATGTGGAGCGCACCCGCGTGCTGCTGCATCTCGTCTCCTCCCAGGAGGAAAAGGTGGGCAAGGCCTACAAGACGGTCAAGCACGAGCTGGAGGCCTATGGCGGCAACCTCATCGGCAAGCCCGAAATCGTCGCGCTGTCGCAAATCGACGTGCTCGACGAGAAGGAATTGAAGAAGAAGGCGAAGGAGCTGGAAAAGGCCTGCGGCCAGAAGGTCTACCTGCTGTCGGCGGCCACCGGCGCTGGCATGACGGAGGCGCTGCGCGCGCTTCGCGACGTGATCGTCGAGGCCGGCCGCGACGAGGACCTCGCCCTTCCCGACCGGCAGAATCCCGGCGCCGCGCGTGAAGAAGGCGACGAACGAGAGGACTGACAGATGACCGCAAGCCGCAAAGCGCTCGGCAGCCACCGGCGGATCGTGATCAAGATCGGCTCGGCCCTGCTGGTGGATCGCCAGACCGGCCTGAAGTCCGATTGGCTGGCAGCCATGTGCGACGACATCGCCGCGCTGAAGGCGCGTGGCATCGAGGTGCTGGTGGTGTCGTCGGGGGCCATTGCGCTCGGGCGGTCGGTGCTGAAGCTTCCGCCGGGCGCGCTGAAGCTCGACGAGAGCCAGGCCGCCGCGGCCGTGGGGCAGATCGCCCTTGCCCGCGCCTGGTCCGAAAGCCTCTCCCGTCACGGCATCGTCGCCGGCCAGATCCTGCTGACGCTCGGCGATACGGAAGAGCGCCGCCGCTATCTCAACGCGCGCGAGACGCTGAACCAGCTGATGAAGATGGACGCGGTGCCGATCATCAACGAGAACGACACGGTGGCGACCACCGAAATCCGCTATGGCGACAACGACCGGCTTGCGGCCCGCGTGGCGACCATGGCGGGCGCCGACCTGCTGGTGCTGCTCTCCGACATCGACGGCCTCTATACCGCCCCCCCGCATCTCGATCCGCAGGCGCAGTTCCTCGAGGTGATCCCGGCGATCACGCCCGAGATCGAGGCGATGGCGGGCGGCGCGGCCTCCGAGCTTTCGCGCGGCGGCATGCGCACCAAGATCGATGCGGGCAAGATCGCGACCAGCGCCGGATGCGCCATGATCATCGCATCGGGCAAGCCCGTTCATCCGATCCGCGCCATCGAGGAAGGGGCGCGCTCGTCCTGGTTCGCGCCTTCGGGCACGCCGGTCACGGCGCGCAAGACCTGGATCGCGGGCCAGCTCGCCCCTGCCGGCGAGGTGGTGGTGGACGAAGGCGCCGAAAAGGCGCTGACGGCGGGCAAGAGCCTGCTGCCGGCCGGTATCCGCGCGGTGCGCGGCACCTTCGAGCGGGGCGATACCGTCTCCGTCATCGGCCAGGCGGGAGCGGAAATCGCCCGCGGCCTTGCCGGCTACGATGCCGAGGAGGCACGGCTGATCGCGGGGCGCAAGAGCGGCGAGATCGAGGCCCTGCTCGGCTATGCCGGGCGCGCGGCCATGATCCATCGCGACGATCTGGTGATGACCGGCGCAAAGGCAGGCGCAGCGTCGAAGGGGACGCGGGAGGTGATGCGTGCTTGACAGGACCGTGACGGAAGCCGGCATCGAGGAACTGATGCACGGCATGGGCGCCCGCGCCCGCGCCGCAAGCCATGCCCTCTCGATTGCGCCGACGGAAGCCAAGAACCGGGCGCTTCTCGCCATGGCAGAGGCCATCGAGGCGCGGCGGGAGGAGATCCTCGCCGCCAATGCGGAGGATCTCGCCCGCGCCGAAACATCCGGCCTTGCGGCCTCCTTCATCGACCGGCTGACGCTTTCGGACAAGAGCGTGAAGGCGATTGCAGACGGCATCCGCGCGATTGCGGCGCTGAAGGACCCCGTCGGCGAGGTGATCGCCGAATGGGACCGGCCGAACGGGCTCCATATCGAGCGCGTGCGCACGCCGCTCGGCGTCATCGGCGTCATCTATGAAAGCCGCCCGAACGTGACGGCGGATGCGGGGGCGCTCTGCCTCAAGGCTGGCAATGCCGTGATCCTGCGCGGCGGGTCGGATTCGCTCCGCTCGTCGCAGGCGATCCATGCCTGCCTCGTGGAAGGGCTGAAGACGGCCGGCCTTCCGGAAGCCGCGATCCAGCTGGTGCCGGTCGCCGACCGCGCCGCCGTCGGCTTCATGCTGTCGGGGCTCGACAATTCCATCGACGTGATCGTCCCCCGCGGGGGAAAGAGCCTCGTCGCGCGCGTGCAGGCGGAGGCCCGCGTGCCCGTCTTTGCCCATCTGGAAGGCCTGTGCCATGTCTATGTGGACGGCTCGGCCGATCTCGAGATGGCGAAGAAGGTGGTGCTCAACTCGAAGATGCGGCGCACCGGCATCTGCGGTGCGGCCGAAACGCTGCTGGTCGACAGTGCCGGCATCGGCACCCTGCTGACGCCGCTCGTCGAGATGCTTCTTGCCGAAGGCTGCGAGGTTCGCGCCTCGGCAACCGTCCTCAAGGTCATTCCCGGCCTGAAGCCCGCAACCGACGCGGACTGGCGCACGGAATATCTCGACGCGATCATCTCCGTCGCCATCGTCGACGGCGTGGGCGGGGCGATCGAGCACATCAACACCTATTCCTCCCATCACACCGAGGCGATCGTCGCCGAAGATCCGAAGGCGGTGGAACGCTTCTTCAACGAGATCGACAGCGCCATCCTGCTGCACAATGCCTCCACCCAGTTCGCCGATGGCGGCGAGTTCGGCATGGGGGCGGAGATCGGGATAGCAACCGGCAAGATGCATGCGCGCGGCCCCGTGGGCGTCGAGCAGCTGACCTCCTTCAAGTACCGGGTGCGCGGCACCGGACAGACCCGTCCCTGATGGAAGGCGGCGCGGAGCGCCCGGCCCGGCGCTACCTCTCGGTGCCCCGCACGGAAAGGGGAATGACCGTCGGCCTGTTCGGCGGCTCCTTCAATCCGCCCCATGCCGGCCATCTGCTGGTGTCGGAGATCGCCCTGCGCACGCTGGGGCTCGACCGGCTCTGGTGGATGGTGACACCGGGCAACCCGCTGAAGAGCCGGCGCGAGCTGAAGCCGCTCGCCGACCGGATTGCCGAAAGCGAGCGGCTCGCGCGCGATCCCCGCATCGTCGTCACCGCCTTCGAGAAAAGCTTCGGCGAAGCCTATACCGCCCGCGTGCTCGCACGGCTGAAGGCGATACGGCCCGGGGTGCGCTTCGTCTGGATCATGGGGGCGGACAACCTGAAGAGCTTCCACCACTGGCAGGACTGGCAGCGCATCGCCCGCACCTATCCGATCGCCGTCATCGACAGGCCCGGCTCGACGCTGTCCTACCTGTCCTCGAAGATGGCGCAGCGCTTCGACGAGGCCCGCGTCGACGAGAGCGATGCCCGCGCGCTGGCCCGGATGAGGCCGCCTGCCTGGACCTTCATCCACGGCCCGCGCTCCTCGCTGAGCTCCACCGCGATCCGCGCCGCCGGCAGTGCCCGATAGGCCCGCAAGCTCCGGTCCTGCCTCGGCCTTTATGGTACAGGGGGTCCGGTTTGTTACCGCCGGTTTACCGCGCCTGTCTTTGAAAGACCCCATGCCCTTGAAAAGGCAGAGGGTTAATGCCACTTTTACCAAAGCGCCCTCGTGCGTTCTTGTGCACGAGACGCTTCTCGAAAGGACTGGCTCCCTGCTGGAGCCGACATCGTGCCAGGTTGGTCGTCAAGGAAAGGAAAGACTCTGACAACGGTACACACCAAGGGGAAAGCCGACGGCACCTCCCCGAAAAGCCCGGAACGTGGCGCCGATGCTGCCGCCCGCGCTTTGGAACTGGTCCTCGCAAGCCTCGAGGACTCGAAAGCAGAAGACATCGTCACCATCAACATTGCCGGAAAGTCCGCGCTGGGCGACTACATGGTCGTGGCCTCCGGGCGCTCGAGCCGGCATGTCTCGGCGATCTGCGACCACCTCATCTCCGACATGAAGGATGAGGGTCTGGGCGGAGCCCGCGTCGAAGGCCTCGAGGCCGGCGACTGGGTGCTGATTGACACCGGTGACATCATCATCCATGTGTTTCGGCCTGAAATCCGGGAATTCTACAATCTCGAAAAGATGTGGGGCGCTCCGGATCTCGAGGAAGAAACACGGCACTGATCCGGCCCGCCACCGCGGGCCATGGCTGCCATGGCCGGGAACGGGTAGGGGATGCGCATCACGCTCTTTGCGGTCGGGCGGCTGAAGGCCGGCCCGGAAAAGGACCTCGCGGGCCGGTATCTGGAGCGTTTCTCCAAGACGGGTCCCGCTTCGGGCCTGGAGCTGAAGCGCGTGATCGAGGTCCCCGAAAGCCGCGCTTCCGGCGCGGATACCCGCAAGCGCGAGGAAGCGGCCGAACTTGAAAGGGCGCTGCCGGAAGGGGCGCTTCTTGTCCTTCTCGACGAGCGCGGCAAGGCGCTCGACAGCGAAGCCTTCGCCGCCCAGGTCGGCCAGTGGCGCGACCAGGGCAAGCGCGATCTCGTGATCGCCATCGGCGGTGCGGACGGGCTCGATCCCGCGCTCCACGCCCGCGCCGATCTCGTCCTCAATCTCGGCCGTCTCACCTGGCCGCACCAGATCGTGCGCATCCTGATTGCCGAGCAGCTCTACCGCGCCGTCACCATCCTGTCCGGACATCCCTATCACCGCGCCTGAGGCCGGGGATCGCGCCTGCCCGTCATCTTCGGGCAAGGCTTCAGCCTTTTCATGGCATTTTGCCGCAAATCAGCTTATCTCCGGTGCCATGCTGTTCCCATGCCGATCCGTCGCGAACGCCCCATTCCTACCGAGGCCCTCCGGGGAGGGGCAGGCGGCTGCCTGCCGGTCGGGTCCGTGACCATGCCGGGGGGAGGGATGCAGACGGGGAAAAGACGGGGTGCCGCCCTTGCGGCGCTCGTCATCGCATCGCTCCTGTCTTCGCCTGCCCGCCTTCCCGCCGAACCGCTTGCCGGGTCCGTTCCGGCCGCTGCCGCCGAGCCCGCCGAGGAGACCCTGCGCGCCCAGCAGCTGAAGACGCGCCAGGAGCTCGAGGCCGTCGCGCGCTCGATGAAGCTCTCCGACGAGAAGGTGAAGAGCCTGCAGGACAACATCAATGCCCTGCAGCAGACCAG
The DNA here is from genome assembly GCF_014197145.1 of Gellertiella hungarica. Classification (GTDB taxonomy): domain Bacteria; phylum Pseudomonadota; class Alphaproteobacteria; order Rhizobiales; family Rhizobiaceae; genus Gellertiella; species Gellertiella hungarica. The sequence goes on from NZ_JACIEZ010000004.1 coordinate 388,886, forward strand.
CGCGACGTTGCGCAGCAAGGTGATCGAATCGGCCGGGCGCCGGCGCGAGATCGAAGCCCGCATCGCCGCCGGCGAGCGGCGGCTTGCCGAACTCGAGGTGCGCCAGACCACGATCCGCGGATCGCTGCACGAGCGCCGTGCGCTTCTGGCCGAGGTTCTCGCCGCCCTGCAGCGCATGGGCCGCAATCCGCCGCCCGCCCTGCTCGTCACGCCCGAGGATGCGCTCGCCTCCGTGCGCAGTGCCATCCTGCTCGGGGCGGTGGTGCCCGGCATGCGCCGGCAGACCGACCAGCTGATGGCGGATCTGGCCGATCTCGCCCGGGTAAGGGCCGATATCGAGACGGAGAAGTCGACGCTCAACGGCGACATGGCGAACCGGCTCGAGGAAGAGCGGCGCATGGACCTGCTGATTGCCCGCAACGAGGCGCTCTCGCAGGAAAATGCCGCCACCATCGAGGAGGAACGCCGCAAGGCCGAGGCGCTGGCCGCCCGCGCCAGAAGCATGGACGAGCTGATCGCCTCGCTGGAAAAGGACATTGCCTCCGCGCGCGAGGCGGCCGAAGCCGCACGCCTGGCGGAGGAAAAGCGCAAGTCCATGACCGAGGCCGAACGGCAGAAGGCGCGCGAGACGGCGCTTGCCAATCCCGACCAGAACCGCATCGCGCCGGCCATTCCCTTCGGCGACCTGAAGGGACAGCTGGTGCTGCCGGTAAACGGCGAGACGCTGCGCCGCTTCGGCGACGACGACGGAACCGGCCATGGCGCCAAGGGCATCACCGTTGCGACCGCCCCCGGCGCCCTCGTCACCGCACCCGCCGATGCCCATGTGGTCTTCGCCGGCCAGTTCCGCAGCTACGGCCAGATGATCATTCTCAACACCGGCGACGGCTACCATCTGGTGCTGACCGGCATGGATGCCATAAAAACGGCACAAGGAAAGTTCGTATTCGCAGGCGAACCACTTGCCGTGATGGGCGAAAAAAGAGTGGCCAGTGCAGCGGCATTGGCGCTGGAAACGGATCGCCCAACCCTTTACATTGAATTTCGGAAGGACGGAAAACCGGTTGATTCTCAACCCTGGTGGACCGCCAAGCTTAGCGGAAAGGCAAACAATGATACGTAGGGCTTCCCTGGTAGTCGTCGGCGCATTGCTGGGCGCGACCGCCATGAGCGTGATTTACTCGGCCGGGGTGCCGGCGGAAGCAGCCGGCGCATCCACCTACCGGGAACTGTCGATCTTCGGCGACGTCTTCGAGCGGGTGCGCGCGCAATATGTGACGCCGCCGCAGGAAGACAAGCTGGTCGAGAATGCCATCAACGGCATGCTCTCCTCGCTCGACCCCCATTCCAGCTACATGAACGCCAAGGATGCCGAAGACATGCGCGCCCAGACCAAGGGCGAGTTCGGCGGTCTCGGCATCGAAGTCACCATGGACAACGACCTGGTGAAGGTCATCACCCCGATCGACGATACGCCTGCGGCCCGCGCGGGCGTGCGCGCCGGCGACTACATCTCCGAGATCGACGGCCAGTCGGTGCGGGGCATGAAGCTGGAAGACGCGGTCGACAAGATGCGCGGTGCGGTCAACACCCCCATCAAGCTGTCGCTCATCCGCAAGGGCGAGGCCAAGCCGATCGTTCTGACCATCGTGCGCGACATCATCCCCGTGCGGGCGGTGAAGTTCCGCGTCGAGGGCGACGTGGGCTACCTGCGCATCATCTCCTTCTCCGAAAAGACCTATGACGATCTGGAAAAGGCGATCGAGACCATCAAGAAGCAGGTGCCGGCCGACAAGCTGAAGGGCTATGTTCTCGACCTGCGCCTGAACCCGGGCGGTCTTCTGGACCAGGCGATCAATGTCAGCGACGCCTTCATGGAGCAGGGCGAGGTGGTTTCCACCCGCGGCCGCAACCCGGAGGAAACCCGCCGCTTCAGCGCCGGTCCCGGCGATCTCGGCGACGGCAAGCCCGTCATCGTGCTGATCAACGGCGGCTCGGCTTCCGCGTCGGAAATCGTTGCCGGCGCGCTGCAGGACCAGCACCGGGCGACCATCCTCGGCACCCGGTCCTTCGGCAAGGGCTCCGTGCAGACGATCATCCCGCTCGGCGACAACGGCCTGCTGCGGCTGACGACGGCGCTCTATTACACGCCCTCGGGCAAGTCGATCCAGGGCACCGGCATCACGCCCGACATCAAGGTCGAGCAGCCGCTGCCGGAGGACCTGAAGGACAAGCTGACGACGGCGGGCGAATCCAGCCTGCCCGGCCACATCAAGGGCCAGAACGAGACCGACGAAGGCTCGGGCTCCTCGGCCTATGTCCCGCCGGAGCCGAAGGACGACGTCCAGCTCAACTTCGCGCTCGATCTCCTGCGCGGCAAGAAGACGGACCCGAAATTCCCCGCCGAGACCAAGAAGGCGGAAGTGGCCCAGTAAGCGGACGAGAACCGGCGCCGGCCCTTGAGGGACGGCGCCACCGGCCCATCGGGCCACGGCGGCCTCCGCCGGAATCAATGCGGGAAGGGCTCTTCCCTGAACGTTCCCTTCGAGGGACGGGGACAGGACTTGGGAACCGATCTGAACACACCTCTCGGACAGAATGGCAAGCCCGGCGGCGGCGGCGGCCGCGTCGGGCGTGCGCTCCTGCGCGTGACCGGCGTTCTGGCGCTGGTGGGCGCGGTGGGTCTCTCCGCCTATGGCCTGCGGCCGCGTGACGAGGGCCTGAAGCAGGCGTCCTCGCCCGAGGTCACCGGCACCACGCCCGCACCGGCGAAGCAGGCGGCCATTGCCGAAGCGCCGGCGGTGCCCGTCGCCGCGGAAACGGCCGATCCCCTGAGCGGCATGCCGAAGAGCAGCCCGCGCTCCGGCGCAAACGTCGTGCGCACCCTGACCGACGACGGCGTGCTGGTGACGAAATATTCCCCCGGCCAGCGCAATCAGCCGGGCGCCGTCCTCCTCGACGCGACCAGCGTCGGGCAGGATCCGCGCATGGCCGCGCTTCCCGCCGAGGACCTGATCGAGAACACCGCCTTCGGGCCGCTGCCGGTGACGAGCCCGGACGGGCTTCGCCCGGTCGACCGCTATGCGCGGCCCTGGTCCGGTGCCCACGGCACCCGCATCGCCATCGTGGTCGGCGGGCTCGGCCTCAGCCAGACCGGCACCCAGAACGCCATCCGGCAATTGCCGGAGGAGGTGACGCTGGCCTTCGCCTCCTCCGGCAACAGCCTGACGCGCTGGATGCAGGAGGCCCGCCGCTCCGGCCACGAGATCCTGCTTCAGGTGCCTTTCGAGCCGTTCGATTATCCGGATAACGATCCCGGTGCGGATACGCTGCTCACCTCGCTCTCGGCGGAGAAGAATCTCGCCAGCCTGCACAAGGCCATGGGGAAGATCACCAATTACACCGGCGTGATGAACTATCTCGGCGGCCGTTTCCTCTCCGACCAGAAGGCGATGGACCCCGTGATGAAGGACATCGCCGCGCGCGGCCTGCTGTTCCTCGACGACGGCACGGCGGCGCGCTCGCTGAGCGGGCACTACGCCAAGGCGCTGAACATGCCGGCCGCCTTTGCCGACGTGCAGCTCGACCAGGAGGTGGACGAGCAGGCGATCCTGACAAGGCTCGACGAGCTGGAGCGCATCGCAAGGCGCAACGGCTCGGCCATCGGCGTTGCCTCCGCCTTCGACGAGAGCGTGGCGGCGATTGCCCAGTGGAGCGAGCAGGCCACCATGCGCGGCATCGAGATCGTCGGCGTGTCGGCGCTCGCCACGGAAAACACGGTCGCAACGGCCGGAAACTGAGCCATCCTTTGGGAAGACGAAGATGACGAAGACCTTGAGGGCGGAAGACCTGCCCTACCGCCCCTGCGTGGGCATCATGGTGCTGAACCGCGAGGGCCTGGTCTGGGCCGGGCGGCGCATTCCCGAAGGCAATTCCGAATATGACGGCTCGCCGGCCCTCTGGCAGATGCCGCAGGGCGGCATCGACGAGGGCGAGGACCCGCTGGAGGCGGCCTATCGGGAGCTGTACGAGGAAACCGGCATCCGCACCGTCTCGCTTCTCGCCAGCGCCCGCGACTGGATCAACTACGATCTCCCCGCCCACCTGATCGGCATCGGCCTGAAGGGCAGGTATCGCGGCCAGACCCAGCGCTGGTTCGCCTTCCGCTTCGAGGGCGACGAGAGCGAGATCGCGATCAACCCGCCGCCCGGCGGCCATAGCGCCGAATTCGACGCCTGGGCCTGGAAGCCGATGCAGGCGCTGCCGGACCTCATCGTCGCCTTCAAGCGCGACGTCTACCGGCAGGTGGTCGCCGAATTCGAGCATCTCGCCGGTCTTCCGGCGGCATCGGGCTCCTGAAGGACGCGCACGCCCCGCCTCAATGGAAGTTGCGCCCCTTCGGCATGACGCGGCGCACATCCGCGGCAAGCTCCGGCATTTCCTGGAAAAGGGCGCGGGCCTGGCTTGCCGGATGCTTCTTCAGGCGCTGCTCCTCCACCGGCCGCTTCACCTCGTCGGCGCGTGCCAGCGTGTCGAAGGCGGCCTCGCCCCGGGCCAGCGCCGCCAGCATCGGCGTGCGGTCGACGAGGGAGGCGGCGACCACATGGATCACCCCGTCCGCCTTCTGCAGCCGCCCGCGCACCTCCACCAGCCGCGATCCCAGCACCACGGGGCGATAGACCGAGAAGACCTTGGGCCAGACGATGATGTTGGCACTGGCCGTCTCGTCCTCCAGCGTCATGAAGATCACGCCCTTGGCCGAGCCCGGCCGCTGGCGCACCAGAACGAGCCCCGCCACCGAGACCATGCGCCCCTGCGGCAGCCGCTCCAGCGCGCTTGCGGGCAGCACCCGGTCCCGCTCGAGCTCCGCCCTGACGAACTGCACCGGATGGGCGTCGAGGGAGAGCGACAGGCTGCGGTAATCCTGCACCACCGCCTCGCCGGCGGACAGGGCGGGTACGGCGACCTTCGGCTCCGGCTGCAGCTCCGCGTCGCCCCGGCCGAAGAGCCCCTCGAAGAGCGGCAGATGTTCGGCCGCGCTCTTCTCGTCCAGCGCCCGGACCTCCCAGAGCGCCGTGCGCCGGTCGATGCCGAGCGAGCGGAAGGCATCCGCATCGGCCAGCTTCTCGATCGCCGCGCGGGGTATGCCGGTGCGCAGCCACAGGTCCCGCACGGAGCGGTAACCCCCGTCCCGGGCGGCAATCAGCTCTTCCATGTGCTCCTGGCTCAGCCCCTTGATCTGCCGGAAACCGAGCCGGACGGCCCTTTCCGTCCTGATCACGCCGGCCATCTCCCGGTGCCGCCAGGCGATTCGGCGGGGATCGAAGCGGGTTTCCTCCAGCGTCGCATCGAAGAAGGAATGGTTCACGTCGACGGGCCGCACCTCCACCCCGTGGTCGCGCGCGTCCCGCACGATCTGCGCCGGGGCATAGAAGCCCATCGGCTGGGAGTTCAGCAACGCCGCGCAGAAGACGTCAGGATACCAGGCCTTCATCCAGCAGGAGGCATAGACCAGCAGCGCGAAGGAGGCGGCATGGCTTTCGGGAAAGCCGTATTCGCCGAAACCCTCGATCTGGCGGAAGCAGCGATCGGCGAAGTCCGCGTCATAGCCGCGCTTCACCATGCCCTCGACCATCTTCATGCGGAAGGAATGGATGGTGCCGACCCGGCGGAAGGTGGCCATGGCGCGGCGCAGCTTGTCGGCCTCCGTCGGCGTGAAGCCGGCGGCGACGATGGCGATCTTCATGGCCTGTTCCTGGAAGAGGGGCACGCCGAGCGTGCGGCCGAGAACGGCGCGCAGCTCCTCCTTCGGATAGGTCACCTGCTCCCTGTTCTGCCGCCGGCGCAGGTAGGGATGCACCATGTCGCCCTGGATGGGGCCGGGGCGCACGATCGCCACCTCGATCACCAGATCGTAGAAGCAGCGCGGCTTCAGCCGCGGCAGCATGCTCATCTGCGCCCGGCTTTCGATCTGGAAGACGCCGATCGTGTCGGCCCGGACGATCATGTCGTAGACATTGTCCTGCTCCTTGGGGATCGTCGCCAGCGAAAGCCGCCGGTCGTAATGGAGCGCGAGCATGTCGAGCCCGCGCCTGAGGCAGGAGAGCATGCCGAGCGCCAGGATGTCGATCTTGAGGATCCCCAGCTGGTCGAGGTCGTCCTTGTCCCACTCCACCATGGTGCGCCCTTCCATGGCGGTGTTCATGATCGGCACCACCTCATCGAGCCGGGACCGGGTGATGACGAAGCCGCCCACATGCTGGCCGAGATGGCGGGGAAAGCCCATCAGCAGGGAGGCATAGCCGAGCACGCGCTGGGTGAGGGGATCGGCGACATCGAGGCCGGCGGCCTTCGCCTCCCGGTCGGAGAGATCGTTGTTCGACCAGCCCCAGATCGAGCCGGACAGCGCCGACTGCACGTCTTCCGACAGGCCGAAGGCCTTGGCGACCTCCCGCCCCGCCATGCGCGCGCGGTAGGTGGTGACGGTGGCGGCAAGGCCCGCATGGGCACGGCCATATTTCCGGTAGATGTACTGGATCACGTCCTCGCGCCGCTCATGCTCGAAATCCACGTCGATATCGGGTGGCTCGCGCCGTTCCGGCGAGATGAAGCGCTCGAAGAGCAGGTCGGTCATTGCCGGGTCCACCTCGGTGATCCCGAGGCAGAAGCAGACGGTGGAATTGGCCGCCGAGCCGCGCCCCTGGCAGAGGATGCCCTGCGAGCGCGCATAGCGCACGATGTCGTAGACGGTGAGGAAATAGGGCTCGTATTGCAGCTCCCGGATCATCGCGAGCTCGTGGTCGATCTGGCCGAGCACCTTTTCCGGCACGCCGCGCGGATAGCGCCGCCTTGCCCCCTCGCGGGCGAGGCGGGAAAGCGTCTCGGGCAGGCTTTCGCCGGGCTGGCTCTCGTCCGGATATTCGTGCTTCAGCTCGTCCAGCGTGAAGGTGAGGCGCCGGGAGAGGGCGAGCGTGTTCGTCACCGCCTCCGGGCAGAGGCGGAAGAGCCGCGTCATCTCGCGGGCATCCTTGAGGTGCCGCTCGTCGTTCGGGCGCAGCAGGAATCCGGCTTCCTGCACCGGCACGTGGTGGCGGATGGCGGTGAGCACGTCGGCCAGCGGACGCCGCTCCGCCTCGTGGCAGAGCGGCTGGTTGGTGGCGATCAGCGGCACGCCCGCGGCCTTCGCGGCCGTGATGGCAGCCTGCCAGATGCGCCGGTCGCAGCCGTCATAGCGGGGCGTGAGGCCGAGATGGGCCCAGCCGCCGAAGAGATCCCGGAAGCGGAGGAGAAAGGCCGGGAAACCCGGCGCCTCGATCTCCTCCGGCACCGGCAGCAGGATGAGCGCCATCTGCCGCGCATGGCTTTTCAGGTCCTCCTCGAAAAGCGTGCAGCGCCCCTTCTCGGATCTCAGATTGCCCTGGCTGAGCAGCCGGCAGAGCCCCGCCCAGCCTTCCCGGTCGGCGGGATAGGCCAGCATGTCGGGCGTGTCGTCGGCAAAGCAAAGCCGGGCGCCGGGGTGGTAGCGCAGGCCTTCCTCCTTCGCCATGGCATGGGCGCGCACCACGCCCGCCACGGTGTTGCGGTCGGCAAGGCCGAGGCCCGACAGGCCGAGGCCGAGCGCCTGACGCGCCATTTCCTCCGGATGGGAGGCCCCCTCCAGGAAGGAGAAATTGCTGGAAGCACCGAATTCGACGAAGGGCAGGGCATCCATGGCCGCGGCTCCTCAGGCAAAGAGCCCGTGCATGAACCAGCGCGGCTGGGCCGGTTCGCGGTCGTAGAGGCCTTGGCGGTAGAGCCAGTAGCGCCGTCCGTCCTCGTCCTCGATCCGGTAATAGTCGCGCGTCGGCGCCTCCTCTCCGTCGATCCACCATTCCGCCCCGATGCGCTCCGGCCCCTCCGCCTTGACGACCCGGTGGACGGCCCGCCGCCAGCGGAACTGCACCGGCGGCCCGTCCGGCACCTCGGCCACCGCTTCCACCGGTTCGGGATAGCGGAAGAGCCGGATGGGCCGCACCGGACGGAAGGGAGAGGCGGAGGCGGGCGGGCCCGCCTCCGCCGCCAGCCCCTCGCGGGCCGGCACCAGGGCGGAGGCGCGCTCCGGCAGATGGCTTTCGAGCAGCACGGGCATCTTCAGGCAATCGGGGCCGAAGCGGGCGCTGGCCTGATCGATGAAATCGGCAAGGCTGTCGGCGGTCTCGGCAGGACGGCCGAGATCCATCTGCCGGCTTTCGAGCGGCTCGGCATGGGAAACGGAAAGCCGTGCGGTCTCGAAACCGTAGCCGGCATCGAGATCCTCCTGCAGCGCGGCAAAGCGGCCGGCAAACAGCGCCTCGATGCGCCGCGCATCCCGCAAGGGGCGGGAGGAGCCCGCATGGACGTGAAAGACCGCGCCATCCACCCGGAAGAGCGACAGCTCGAAGAGCCGCCCGCCGAGCCCGCGCTGCTCCAGCATGGGAAGGAGGCCCCGCGCCAGTTCGCCGGCGAGGAACAGGATGTCCTCCTCCCGCGTGACCGGTTCGGCAAGGCGGCGTTCGCAGGAAAGGCCGGCCACCGGCAGGCGCGGCGAGATGGGCTCGTCCTCGCGGCCCGTCGCCTGGTCGAGCCGGAGAAGCGGCATCGGCCCGAAGCGGCGGGCAAGCGGTGCGCGCGGCAGGGCGAGGAGATCGCCGGCGAGGCGCAGCCCCGCCTTGGTCAGCCCTTCGACGACCAGCGGATCGAGCCTCAGCGCCTGTACGGGCAGGGGGGCGAGGCGTTCCGCCCTCTCGCCCGTGGGCACGATCCGCGCCTGCGGTGCGGCGGCCGGCGTGAAGCGCGCCACCGCCCAGGCAAGGCCGGGCGTATCGGCAATGGCGCCCTCGACCTCCAGCCCCATGGCGGAAAGCCGCGACAGCGCATCGGCGATCAGCCCTTCCTCGCCGCCGAAGAGATGGCTGCAGCCGGTGATGTCGAGGAAGAGCCCGTCCATGCCGTCGCGGGCGACGAGCGGCGTGTAGCGGCTGCACCAGTCGGCAAGCGCGGCGAGAAACTGCCTGTCGGCCTGCGGATCGGCCGGAACGGCATCGAGGCCGAGGCACATGGCGCGGGCCTCCGCAAGCCCCTGGCCGGGCTTCAGCCCCGCTTCCAGCGCCTTGCGGTCGAGCGCCATCAGGCGCATGGCGCTCCTCTCGCGCCCGGCCGTGACGAGGGGCGGGCGCTCAGGAGGCGCGGCTGAACGCCAGGACGGCCCCCAGCGCTTGCGCGCGATCCGGTCGGTCGGCAGGCGCGGGAAGGCGAGCGCCAGGATGCGCTGGCCCTGCGGGGTTGCGGACAGGAGGGAGGCTGGCATCGGGGAGGGCGAAAAGGCGTTCATGGGCGATCCATTCGAAGGCAATGGCCTGGGGGAGGGAGGAAAGGGCCGGGTGGGAGGCCTTCTCCACCCGGACGGCGAAGCCCGGCGCGCCGATGGTTCCGCCAAGCATGCGGCCATCCGGCAGCCGGTAATGTCCCGAGCGGGAGGGCGATGCCTCCAGCCGGAACAGCGTGCTGCCCGCTTCCTCCCCGCCGCCCTGACGCAGGAGCAGAAGCAGACTGCCCGCATGGCGGGCCCTGAGGCTCAGGCGCCGGCTTTCGCCGAGGCCGAAGCGGCGGGGATTGCCCGCGATTTCGAGAACCACCGCGCGGAAGGCGCGGCTCGAAAGGGCCGCCTCCGCCAGCCACAGCGCCTCTTCCAGCCGCCGCGGTGCCGCATGGAAGAGCCGGCGCAGGCCAAGCCCGTGATCGGCAAGGCCGGGGGCGAAGGGTTCGCCCGCCTCCAGCGCCACCTTCCGCTCGCCGATGAACAGGAAGGCGGGATCGGCGCCGGTGCCCTCCGCCTGGCGCGCCAGAAAGGCGCAGAGCGACAGCGCAAGCCCCGTGGAAGCGCCGGCATCGCGCAGCTCCGCGGTGCGGATTTCCGCCATGCCCGCCGCGGGCAGCCCGCCCGAGAGCGCCTCGTCGACGAGCGGCACGCCGAGCGGCAGCCGCTCCGGCGGCCGCGTGCCCGCGGCTTCCTCCTGCCCGCCCGGCGCAAGCGGCGTGCCCGCATCGTCCAGCGGGGAAAGCGGCCTTCCCTCCATCCGGGCAATGGTCTCGCGCAAGGCGAAAAGCCGCTCCCGCGCCAGGGCCTCCTTCGCCATGACGTGCTCCTGTTCCGATGACTGACTGTTGACGGGGAACGTGGGCACCGCCCGTTTGTTCCCTTTATGTTCTAATGGATTCCAGAAGCGCACCGAAGAGTCAACGGCCATTCCGGGGCCGGGACGCGGAAAGGGCGGGAAAGCCTGCCCCGCTTCCGCTCATTAACGCTACGGAAATATTGGCCTCCGCGGCGCGGGAGGCGCTGGCGGGGACACTCGAAAATTTTCCCGTTTGGGCCTATATGAACAATCGCAAGGAGACAGAATGGCCCGCATAGACCAGACCGAAGACTGGCGCGAGAAGCACGCGCCGACGATCAGCACCTTCGAATCGCTCGCGATCGAGGCCTTCAGCCAGCTGCCGGAGGAGTTCCGCGCGCTGACGGGCAATCTGACCATCGAGATCGCCGATTTCCCGACCGACGACGTCTTCGAGGACATGGCGCTGGAAACGCCCTTCGATCTGCTCGGCCTGTTCGAGGGGCGGGGACTGACCGAACGCTTCTCCATGGAAACCGGCGACATGCCGAACCGGATCTTCCTCTATCGCCGGCCGATCCTCGACTACTGGGCCGAGAATGACGAAACGCTGGGCGACATCATCACCCATGTGCTGATCCACGAGATTGGCCACCATTTCGGCCTTTCCGACGAGGACATGGAACGCATCGAGGCCAGCGTGCCGTAGGCACGCGTCCCCTGCAAACCAGTGCCGTAGGCACGCGTCCCCCGTGCAAACCAGTGCCGCAGGCACGCGTGCCGGGCGGCGCCCGCCGTGCCGGGGCACGCATGCCTCCTCAATAGTCGGACAGCTTGATGTCGGGCGTATAGTCGTGGCCCGGCACGTCCTTCACCACCGCCTGGCCGGCATAGGTCTTGCCGGTTTCCTGGTTGAAGGTGAGCACCGGCGCGCCGTGAAGCTCCCAGCCCGCATTCAGCGCCGCCGTGACGCGATGGCAGAAGGCGGAATCGTCCGGCCCGGTGAGAAAACGGTAAAGTTTCATGCGCTGTCCCTTCCTGATGCGATGCGGTCGGCGAAGGCAATCAGCTGCTCCGCCTGCCGGAGATGCAGGCGCTCCACCATGCGCCCGTCGATATTGATGACGCCGAGCCCGGCAGCTTCCGGCGCGGCGAAGGCCGAAACGATGCGGTGCGCCTCCTCGAGCGCCTCCGCGGAAGGCCCGAAGGCGTTGTTCGCCGCTTCGATCTGGGCCGGATGGATCAGCATCTTGCCGTCGAAGCCCATGGCGCGGCCCTGCCGGCATTCCGCCGCGAAGGCTTCCAGATCGCGAAAATCGTTGGAGACGCTGTCCAGCGCATCGAGCCCGTAGGCGCGCGCGGCCAGCAGGATCTGCATCATCCAGGGCAGGAGGTGCTGACGGCCCGCTTGCGGCAGAACGCCGGTTTCCTTCCTGAGGTCGTTGAGGCCGATGACGAAGGCTTCGAGCCGGGCGTCGGGCGTGTGCGCCGCCTCGGCGATGAGGGCCGCATTCAGCACGGCGCGCGGCGTCTCGATCATCGCCCAGATGCGGATCGCCTCCGCCCCGTCCGCTTCGGCCAGCCGGTCGGCGACGTCGAGGATGTCGCGGGGGCTTTCCACCTTGGGGATCAGCACCGCATCCGGCCGGCAGGCAAGGACGGTCTCGAGATCGGCGCCGGCATGGGCGGTGTCCATGCCGTTGATGCGGATCACCCATTCGCCCCGGTCCCTCCGCACAAGGCCGCCGAAGAAGCGCTTCAGATTGTCGCGCGCCTCGCTCTTCCTCGCCTCCGCCACAGAATCCTCCAGATCGAGGATGAAGACATCCGCCGCCAGCGTGGCGGCCTTGTCGAGCGCCCGCTGGTTGATGGCGGGGATGCTGAGCGCCGAGCGGCGCGGAACGGGCGGACGGGAAGAACGGGTGATGCGCATGGCCCGTTTTGCCAAGCTTTGGCAGGCCGCGCAAGCCGCCAAAATCTCGCGCCCGCCTCTTGCGGGCGGGATGGCGAGGGCCCACATTGGGCTTACAGAAAGGTCAAAGACATGCAGAGCCTCATTTCCCTTCTCTTCACGGCCGGCAGCGTGGTGGCCCTCGGTTTCCTGGGCCTCGTGACGCTTTCCTTCGGTCTCGTCCTGGCGGCGATCCTGTCGCTGACGCTTGCCGCGCGCGCGATGATGCCGCAGCCGAAGCCGGCGCCTGTCAAGGCGACCCCTAATCGTCCGGGCGAGCGGGTCACCCGCATCTGGAACGACGGACGCGGCACCATCATCGACATGTGAGCCGCCGCGCCTTGCGCCGCCGGTCTTGTCCGGCGGCCCTCATTTGCCGGCGGCCCTCTTTTCCCGGAGGCGGGGCGAAGATTCTCCTTCAAATTTGCGCGGATTTCCTCTATGGCCCAAGGAAATTTCCAAAACCGCGTGAAGGCCAAGATCCATGGACAAGTTCGTCAAGCTCACCGGCGTCGCCGCGCCCCTTCCGGTCGTCAACATCGACACCGACATGATCATTCCGAAGGATTACCTGAAGACGATCAAGCGCACCGGCCTCGGCAAGGGCCTCTTCGCCGAAGCCCGCTACCGGGAAGACGGCTCGGAAAACCCCGATTTCGTGCTGAACAAGCCGGCCTACCGCAATGCGCAGATCCTGGTTGCGGGCGACAATTTCGGCTGCGGCTCCTCGCGCGAGCATGCCCCCTGGGCACTGCTCGATTTCGGCATCCGCTGCGTGATCTCCACGTCCTTTGCCGACATCTTCTACAACAACTGCTTCAAGAACGGCATCCTGCCGATCGTCGTCAGCCCGGAAAACCTCGCCAAGCTGATGGATGACGCCGAGCGCGGCTCCAACGCGGTGCTGACGGTGGATCTGGAATCCCAGGAAATCACCGGCCCGGATGGCGGCCGCATCGCCTTCGAGATCGACGCCTTCAAGCGCCACTGCCTGCTGAACGGCCTCGACGACATCGGCCTGACGCTGGAAAAAGGCACCGCCATCGACCGCTTCGAAAAGGCCAATGCCTCGTCCCATCCCTGGGCCTGAGACAGTTTTACAGCCTGCTATGGATCGCCCGCGATGGATTGTCCTCGCGGGCTTTTCCTTGTCCGGAGCCGGTCAGGCGCCCCGGTCCTGCCAGGCGCGGATCGTATCGAGCGAAACGGCAATGCCGCCGCAGACGACGATGAGCGGGTTCTGGAACCGCGCCAGCCGCTCGGCATGCACGTCGGCCACGCTGAGCGCCGCGCCGCAGGCGGGTTCCACCAGCACGCGGAAGGCATCGGCAAACTTGATCAGCGCCGCCACCGCATCCGCGTCGGTCACCGTCAGGCTGACGACCGGATGGGTCAGCGCATCCTCCAGGGCCCGTTCGGCCACCCGGCGCGCGCCGAGCGAGGTGGCGATCGAGGTGATCGCCGGCAGCGTCACCCTTTCGCCGGCCTTCAGGCTTTCCGCCAGCGAGGCGGCTCCTTCGGTTTCGACCGCCAGCACCGGCACGTGATCGAGGCCGTTGCGGCGAAGCCCTTCGATGATGCCGCACATCAGCCCGCCGCCGCCGACGCTCGTCACCACGCAGTCGAAGCGCCTTCCCGACTGCACCACCTCGTCGATCAGGCTCGCATGGCCCTCCCACAGCAGCGGATGATCGAAGGGATGCACATAGGCCGCCCCTTCCGCGGCAGCGGCCTCGCGGGCAAAGCGGTCCGCCTCGTCGAAGGCGGCCCCGTGCACGGCAACCCGCGCACCCACCGCCCCGATCCGGGCGCGCACATCGGCTGCGGTGGTTTCCGGCACCACGATGGTCACCGGCACGCCCAGCGCCCGCCCCGCATGCGCCGCCGCAATGCCGGCATTGCCGCCCGACGCACAATAGATCGCCCGCGCCCCGCCCCGCACCTCCGCCTCGCAAAGCCGCCCGATGCCGCGCAGCTTGAAGCTTCCCGACGGCTGCAGCGCCTCCATCTTCATCATCAACGGCCGCCCGCAGGCCGAATAGGCAGCATCGGCTTCCAGCACCGGGGTTTCGATATGCAGCGCCATGGCTTCCCTCTTCCTCGTTCATCCCCCTCCTTGTTGCCCGCCACATCCCCTCCGTCAACCGGGGGAACCGGTCGCACCGTCGGTGTGAGGATGTGCACGGCGCGATGCCTTGCGTGGCGTGGAGTTTGACGGTGAGCACCCCTCTGCCTTGCGCGGCGTGGAGTTTGACGTACCGCACCCCCCTCTGCCCTGCGCGCCGTTGCGTTTGACGCACCGCACCCCCCTCTGCCCTGCCGGGCATCTCCCCCTCAAGGGGGGAGATCGGGATGGGGTTGATGCGGGCAGTCCCCAGCCACCGTTTCAGCAAATGAGACGCTGGTTGTTTGAGGAAATCAAAAACCGCAATGTCGATCTCCCCCCTTGAGGGGGAGATGTCCCGGCAGGGACAGAGGGGGGTGCGGTGCGGCAAAGGAAACGCCGTGCAGGGACAGAGGGGGGTGCGGCGCGGCAAACTCGACGTGGTGCGAGGCACCCATAATCTCCCCCCTTGAGGGGGAGATGCCCCGGCAGGGGCAGAGGGGGGTGCGGTGCGGCAAAGAAAACGCCGCGCGAGGCACCCCCACTCCCCCCAAATCCCTAACCCCCTGTTTCTCCACCGATAAAAATTTGCATCCCGTTCATCCCCCGCAGCAAAACCTGTGGGATAATATTC
>NZ_JACIEZ010000005.1 GCF_014197145.1 Gellertiella hungarica
TGTGAAGGTGACGGCAGCAGAACCAAATGCGGAAGGCGCGAAGACCCTCATGCCGGCGCCGGTCTTCTTGAGCGACAGGTTGAAAAGGCGCATGCCTTCAAGCTGCACATCAAACCTTGCCAAGGCATTGCCGCCAGGCGGTGCAGGTCGCATCGCTAATATTTTCATTCATTCTCCCTTTTAGGCGCATGACGGCGCGCCGCCGACATCTGTCGGCGGGGTGTCACTGGTTGGTGATTTGGTTGTGGGGGGGAGGGTGGTTAGGCTGCGACGGTGAGCTGCTGTGCCGGCATCGCGGCGTACATGCAGTGACCTATTTCAGAGAAGACTGAGTAAAATCTTGCGGGCTTGTCACCAAAGTAGGTGAAGACCTGTCCCATCTGAAGCGTACCTCCGTTTCGTTTCGTCGGAGACTCGAAGCGGATGCGCCCTCGTGTGAAGCAGAAGGCGCCTGCAGAATCGAACAAAGACGCGAACCATGCCGTGTCGGTGGCATTGTTCGTCAGCACAATTGCCTCCGTGACGCGCCCTGACCTATACTCGGAAATGAGCTTGGATGCGAACCTCGGCATGAGGTCGCGACTGTAAGGTGGATTCATCCAAACCTTGCCGTGCCAATCCTTATCCAGACCGTTTGTTTCCGCCGTGTAGTAGGTTGCTGCGCGAACCGTGCGCTGCGCCGTTGCGTTGCTGGCCGGGTCTGTATCAATCGCGCCCATAACTTCACGCGCCATTTCAACGTAGCGTGCCGGCGTGTACCATTCGTTGTCGCCGGAGAATTTAGGCTGGTAGACTCGGGGTCCCGGCTCGTTGCTGTTTGCCGCGTGGATGAACCCACTCATGCCGCCGCCCTCGCCTTGCCATTGTCATTATCCGCAATGCGTTTGGTCGCGATCCAGGCATCCAGGTCATCAGTAGTATAAACAACGGTGCGACCAATCTTGACGAATGTCGGCCCGCCGCCGTAGCAGCGGAATTTGTCCAGTAGCGATTTTGAAACTCCTAGGTATTCGGCGGCCTGTGGTGCTCGTAGGTTTTTCATATTTTCCTCCTGTGCTTGCGGATTGCACGGAGATATATCGACCTTCTTGTTTCCCATTAATACTGGGTCATTCCCGGGACAGTTTTCTAGCAGCCATCTGTATCGCGCGCTCGGCTTTCCACTCAAACGGCAGCCGTCGAATTTCGTCAGCAACTGGGGCTTTTCGAGAAAGGCTATTCAAAGCGGTTTTTTTCGAAATCTCGCCCTTGGACTGTCGCTCGATCGTACGGGCCGCTTCCGACTGGGTTTTGGCCTGGCGCATCTCACTCTTCATTCGCGATCGCAGGATAAAGTTACCCATCCCAACTGGTCGCCCGCCCACACTATCGCGATCTACGGGCGTTTCAATCTTGAATAGCGGCTCATGCTTCAGCGCCAATTCCAGCGCTAGTTGCCGCCATCCTTCAGCGTTCGGCTCTAGGCCGTTGTGCGCACGAAGAAGTGCATCGAGGCGTTCGGCCATCTCTCCAGCAAGCACGGTTTCATCGGTGTGCTCCGTTACCGCCATCGGGGGGCGCCCAAGGACTTCGACCCACTCTGGATCCTCTTCCATCACGTCCCTCCAATCGCGGTTGCTATCTTCCCAGCGATCATATTCGCAGCCGCCCTTTGAGGATTCACGTCCACGTGAGCGTAGCGTTGAGTAGTGGCCGCATCCGCATGGTGGAGCAGCTTGCCGATCGTCAATAGTGACATTCCATCGCCAGCGCCAACGGATGCAAATGTGTGACGAAGGTCGTGGATGTGAACATCGTTGATGCCGGCGCGTGCTGAAATCGCCGCCCATGGCTTCTTTAGATCGGCACGCGGCTTCTCGTCCGGCAGCGCAGCAGATTGGCCGGCAATCACGTAGATGCCTACCCGCGGGATGCTGTTTATCTCGCCTTGCGCCGCTTCTGACAAGACAACAGTTTTTCGTCCGGTCTTTGAATCCGGCAAGTTTAGAAGACCGCGAGTTGAATCGTATTCTGTCCACCTTAGGTTCAGGATCTCGCGCAGGCGGCAACCCGTCAGCATCAGCAGCCGGATTGCACCTGTGACGTGCGGACCGTAAACGGTACGGCTGTTTCTCGTGGCGTGCTTTTTGTCTGATGCCTTGTAGGGGATGCCGACCGTCTCCGCCTCACGCAGCGCATCTCCCAAACGAGCCATTTCATCTTCCGTCAGATAGCGCTCGCGCTTCACCTCTTTATTCTTGTCGATGCCTGATGCCGGATTCATGCCTTCTGGAACGAGGCCCCGCTTCGCCCCCCATACGAAAGCAGCCGAAAGCAGTGCCATGGCGCGATTTGCGGAGTACTTGGCCTTGCGGCTCATTTTGTCGTGCGCCCTCTGCACGTCGATCCGCATCAAGGCGACGGCCTTAGTCGATCCAATGTGGGGCACGATCTGCGTCTTCAGAGTTGTCCTGTAAAAGGCCCGCGAGGACTCCTTCATTTCCTTCCCTGAGATGTACTCCTCGACCAGCTCGGCCACAGTCATGCTGGCGCGGCCATCGGCGCGGTCCTTCGCCAGATCCTTTCCCAGCCCAGCCATGGCGATGGCTCGGCGGGCCGCTTCGCGCGCCTCATTGGCCTTGAGCACGCCGACGCGCCCGAGTTTGATCCGCTTCTTCGCGCCCCCCGCAACAGGGCGAAACTCGGCGAAGTAAGTCCCGGTGCCGCCTGGCGTCCTGTACAGACCGAAACCGGGCAGCTCTCGATCAAAATAGAACTTCGTCTTATTCAATGGCGCCGCCTTCATGAGCTCCGCAACGGTTTCGGCGGTAATCTTCAGGTCGCTCAAACCATACCTCCAAGAAATTTATAGCCATATTGTAGCCAGCATTTTGGATGCGCACTCGAATTAGTCAAGGGGCCTTATGTTTCATGCTGTTGGATTATCTATTATTTTTACGCTTCATGAACGACCATGAATGGCTATAAAACAGCCTCAATAAAACTGGGGGTCAAGGGGTCGTCGGTTCAAATCCGGCCACCCCGACCATTTAATTCCGGATCGAACGAGCCCCCAGCTCGTCGATCTCTTCTCCTGAAAACCAATGACTTGGAACGGTCTGCTCCCGTGGAGCTTCCGTATCCGATATCCTTGTGTCTACTGGTGCACATAACGATCCCCCAAATTGGGGGATGACGTTAACCCGGTGTTTACTCCGAAACTTAAGCCATGGCTTAACAATTAGCGGTAACTTCTCGTCAAGGAGATGCGTCCTGCCGCGTGGCCGGAGTTCCGCATCGAAACCGAGCGAGCGGACCGATGATCGAACGCAATGGCATGGAAGGCCCACAGCCCCGCTTCAGGCGGGTTGTCGTGGCCATGGCCCTTTTCATTGCCTTTGTTCTGGCGCTGACGGGCGTGGGAACGCTGATGTTCTCCGATATAATCCGCTCCGCGACAAATATCGATGACAATCGCTCCAAACTCGCCGCCCGCATGGCCCTGCTCGCCCTGAAGACCCGCATCGGCGGCACCGTCCAGGACAACGCGGTCTGGGCGGATGCCTACGATGCGATCCACTCCGATACGGTGGCCGGATGGGTGGAGGAGAACTGGGGCGCCGTCAGCGGCAGCTATCCGCTCTATGACGGCCTCGTCATCTTCGACAGATCGGCAAAACCGGTCATCGCCTATCACAAGGGCAAGGCCGGGGCGCCCGAGGCGGTCTTCCGGTCCTCCCTCAGCGAACAGGTGGCACAGGCCTATGCGCATCCCGAAAAGGCCGTGACAGCCTTCGCCTCGACGGTGAGCGGCGTTGCAGTCACCGGCATGCAGGTGATCCAGCGGGAGGAAGGCGGCCCCATAAGCGCGAGCGACAAGGTGCTTGCCTTCTACAAGCTGCTCGGCCCGGAGGTGATCAGCGAGATCAGGCAGGAACAGAGCCTTCTCGAGCTCAGCGTCTCCAGCAAGCCCGCCAACGGCATGCTGTCGATGCCTATCAGCGGCGCCGACGGCGAGGTCCTGTCCTATCTGGCCTGGCGCAGCGCCGATCCCGGAGAGTTGCTCTATCAGCGAGCGAAGCCTCTGGTGGCGCTTTCCATCCTGGTGCTCGTGCTCTTTGTCTGCGCCGGGGCCTACATGGCCTACGACGAGAGCCAGCGCCTCAGCCGGTCGGCGCGGCGGGCCTGGGCACTCGCAACCCATGATTCGCTCAGCGGGCTCTTCAATCGCAGCGGCTTCCTGGCGATGGTGGAAGACAGGCGCGGCGCGGACGGCAGAGCCCCCGGCGCCCTCTTCCTGCTCGACCTCGACGGCTTCAAGGCGGTGAACGACAACTGGGGACATCCGGTCGGCGACACGCTGATCCGCGAGGTCGCCGCCACGCTTTCGAACTGCCACCCGGACATCCGCCTGGTCGCCCGTTTCGGTGGAGACGAATTCGCGCTCTACACGGATGCGGCTGACAGGGCCGCCGAGATCGGCGACGTGGTTCTTTCCCTTTTCCGGCAACCGTTCACCGTCCGCGGCCTCACGATAAAGGTCGGCGTCAGCATCGGAATTGCCGATAGCGACGGTAGAATCGCGACCGAGGAGATGCTGCGGCGGGCCGATATCGCGCTCTACGACGCCAAGGAAAACGGCAAGGAGCGCGTCGTGATCTACGACCGTGCGCTGGGGGATGCCAAGGCGGCCGAATATCGCCTGGAGCGGGATCTGCGCAATGCGATCGAGACGGGAGACGTGTTCCCGTTCTTCCAGCCGCTGGTCGACGCGCAGACCCGGACCCTCGTCGGTTTCGAAGCCCTGGCCCGCTGGAACCGCCCGCACGATCCGATCACGCCCGACCGCTTCATCGCCCTTGCCGAGCGATCCGGCCTGATGGACATGCTGGGTGCCACGTTGCTGGAGCAGAGTCTCGAGGAAGCGGCCAAGTGGAAGGACTATCTCCTCTCGGTCAACATCTCGCCCCTGCAGCTCTGCAATCCCCGCTTCCCGTTGCAGGTCGAGAACCTGATAGCCAAGACCGGTTTCGATCCGCACAAGCTCACCATGGAAGTGACCGAAGGCGCGCTGATTGCCAATCCGGAACAGGCGCGCAGCGCGATCCACGCCCTCAAGAAGCTGGGCATCCGCTTTGCGCTTGACGATTTCGGCAGCGGCTATGCCAGCATCGGCGTGCTGCGCCAGTTTGGTTTCGACCGGATCAAGATAGACCGGTCGCTGGTTGTTGCAGCCGATGAAACGGAAAATGGTGCCGCCGTCATACAGGCGACCATCGCTCTTGCGCGGGCGCTGGACGTGCCCGTCACCGCCGAGGGCGTGGAACGCCAGGAACAGGCGGATTTCCTGACGCTTTCCGGCTGCGATCAGCTCCAGGGCTTCCTGCTCGGCCGGCCGGCTTCGGCATCCCAGGTTTTCCGGGATTTTCCCCTCGGGACAGACGGAAAACCGATGGCCCGCGCCTCCTGAGGGGTGTCCGCCATCGGAGACAGCACCACCCATGGCGTCACGCGGGTGTAATGAAGCGAAGCTATAGCGCTTGAGCGGCCGAAAGGCCCGCTTCGTTTCTCCCTCCCCGAGGATGACCCATGACTGCGAATTCCCTGACGAAGAGCATTGCCACGCTGGTTTCCGCGATGCTCGCCACCTCCGCCCTCTCCCACACGGCCCGCGCCGAAAGCCTTGACGAGCTTGCAGCCGCAGCCAAGAAGGAAGGGGAACTGACCGTCATCGCCCTTCCCCACGACTGGTGCGGCTATGGCGCCGTGATTGCCGGCTTCAAGGCCAAGTATCCCGAAATCAAGGTCAACGAACTGAACCCGGACGCGGGCTCGGGCGACGAGATCGAAGCCATCAAGGCCAACAAGGGCAATATGGGACCGCAGGCACCCGATGTCATCGATGTCGGCCTGGCATTCGGCCCGCAGGCCAAGGCCGAAGGCCTGATCCAGCCCTACAAGGTCTCCACCTGGGACGAGATCCCCGCCGACGTGAAGGATGCGGAAGGCTACTGGTATGCGGACTATTACGGCGTCATGGCCTTCGGCATCAACAAGGACCTGGTGAAGGAAAGCCCCAAGGACTGGGAAGACCTGCTGAAGGCGGATTATGCCAATGCGGTCGGCCTCACCGGCGATCCCCGCACGTCCAACCAGGCGATTCTCGCGATCATGTCCGCGGGCGCTGCCCGTGGCGGCGCTCTGGGCCAGGAATCGGCCGAAAAGGGCCTGCAATTCTTCAAGGAACTGAACGAGAAGGGCAATTTCGTGCCTGTCTCCGGCAAGACCGCGACCATTGCACAGGGCCAGACGCCGATCGTTGCCGCCTGGGACTACAACCTGCTTTCCTGGCGCGACAATCTGAACGGAAACCCGGACATGGAAGTCGTCATTCCGGCCTCGTCATCGCTGGCGGGCGTGTACGTCCAGGCCATCTCGGCCTATGCGCCCCATCCGAACGCCGCCAAGCTCTGGATGGAGTATCTCTATTCCGACGAAGGTCAGCTCGGCTGGCTGAAGGGCTATTGCCATCCGGCCCGCTTCAACGCGATGTCCAAGGCGGGCAAGATCCCTGCCGATCTTCTCGCCAAGCTGCCGCCGGCGGAGTTCTACGAGCGCGCCGTGTTCCCCACCGTGGAGCAGCAGGAAGCCAACAAGAAGATCGTTGCCGAGAACTGGGACAAGGTCGTCGGCGCTGAGGTCAAGTAATTCCTTCCCCGGAAAGACGGGGGGCCTGCGAAAGCCGGCCCCTCGTGTCACGCTCCCTCGGCGCGCGCCGCCAGGAACCGCTTCTGCTCCTCGATGGCTTCGGCAACAAGTGATGCGAGCGCCGGCGATCCCACCTCCTCCGCGTGACGCAGCGACACATGACGCAGCGCCTTGCCGGTTCCCTTCAGCAGTCCGTCAGGATCGGGCAGATGCGCCCCGCGATAGAAGCCCAGATTGACATGCGCGCGGAAGGGCATGGCATCGGCATAGGCCTCGCTCATCTTCCGCGGCCCAAGTCCCCAGCTGACCGCCCTGTCGCCCGGCCGCGAGACCTCCACGCCATCAGGGTGCAGGCGGAGAACGAGTGAGCGGATGGCTTCCAGCAGCGCCGCATGTTGCGGCTGCAAGGCAACGATATCCCTGAATTCCGGCTGCACGACACCCCTCCCCGCTGCCGTCGTCTTCTTCAGAGCCTGTGGCGTGCCTCCCATTCGGGGCGCAATATCGCCAGGATCAGCTCGTCGTGGTGCTCGCCGTAGAAATAGGCGTTGCCACGGGCGACACCTTCGGCAATGAACCCGGCCTTTTCGTAGGCGCGACGGGCGCGCAGATTATCGGGAAAGCAGCCGATCCACACCCGATAGGCGTCCGTGGCGCCGAATATTTCCGCCAGAGCGGCCGAAACCATGCGGCTGCCGATGCCGCCGCCGGGCGCTTCCACGGCCACGCGCTTGATCAGCGTCACATGGTCGGGCGAACCCCACCCCTTGACCAGCACGAAACCGAGCCGCCGCCCGGCTTCGCTGGCGATGAAGTAGCGGTAACCGGGATCGGCCATCGCCTCCCGGTGCTGGGGAGCCTCCCAACGGCCGACGAGGCGGTCGTAACCGGGCATCCGCTCCACGTCCATGATGTAGGCGATGTCGTCCGGGTTTGCCGCCTGCAGGTCCAGCGTCATCAGCGCACCTGGTCGAGCAGGCGCTTGCATTCCAGCAGATCGTAAAGAGCTTCCTGCAGCAACGCACGGTCCTCCTTGTTCACGCTGCCCTTGCCGAGGGAAACTTCGGGCACATCGTCGTCACCACCGCCGAAATTGAAGAAGCGACGGGTGATCGGCGCCTTCGCGCGACCGACGATCTGGTCTTCTTCGGGCACATGCACCTTCGGCTCGGCGGCGGGCTCCTCGCCTGCTGCGGCAAGGGCCTCCACGGTGGCGAGGTCGCCATTGGCAATCGCCGCCACGAACTTGTTGCCGTTGGTCTTGAGCAGCTTCTGCACGCCCTTGATCGTGTAGCCGTGATCGTAGAGCAGATGACGGATACCCTTCAGAAGGTCGACGTCATCCGGGCGGTAATAGCGGCGTCCGCCGCCCCGCTTGAGCGGCTTGATCTGCGGAAAGCGCGTCTCCCAGAAACGCAGCACGTGCTGCGGCAGGTCGAGATCGTCGGCCACCTCACTGATCGTACGAAAAGCATCCGGGCTCTTGTCCAACATCCTCTCCCTGGCAAGCGGTCGAAGAAAATCACCTGCACGTCGAATCGTCCTGATTTCAACGATTTGTGTCGGAAAATTCAAGCGCTATGCGATGCATGAACCGAAGCTTGTCCGGGAAAACCCGGAAAGGCCCGGGCGGCCGGCGGGAAACGCCAGTCTTTTCAGTCCAGCACCATGCCGTGCGATGGTCTCAGCTGGCCGGGTTCTGCGGCTTCAGCTTCGCCTTGCGCTGTGCATGTGCCTTCAGGATCCGCTGCTTCAGCACGTTCGATGCCTTGAAGGTCATCACGCGGCGCGGGGAGATCGGCACTTCCTCCCCGGTTTTCGGGTTGCGGCCGATGCGCTCGTTCTTGTCGCGCACCTGGAAGGTTGCAAAGGAAGACAGCTTGACCGTTTCGCCACGCACGATGGCGGCGCAGATTTCGTCGAGCACCGTCTCGACCAGCTCAGCCGATTCCGTCCGGGACAAACCGACCTTCCGGAACACGGATTCCGCAAGATCTGCCCGAGTTACTGTCTTTCCAGCCATGATTCCCCGCCCAGTTTCGTTCTTTTGATTGTGAAACCGGTGCAAAGATTATTGCCCTTGTCCGTCACGGTCAAGCG
Organism: Gellertiella hungarica; assembly: GCF_014197145.1. Lineage (GTDB taxonomy): Bacteria > Pseudomonadota > Alphaproteobacteria > Rhizobiales > Rhizobiaceae > Gellertiella > Gellertiella hungarica. The sequence continues at coordinate 8,788 of NZ_JACIEZ010000005.1, forward strand.
CCTGTTGGAAAACACTTAATGATCACGGCGGCTTATGCCGAAATGGCACGCTCGAGAGCTCCGCAACCTCCGGTCAGCATGGCGGAATGCCGCCACGCATTGCCCTGACCGTTGCGTGCCGCAACCGCGCCTCGCCGGTCTTGCTCGCTGCGTTACCAGCGCAGCAGCACGGCCCCCCAGGTGAAACCGCCGCCCATGGCCTCGAGCATGACCAGATCGCCCTTCTTGATGCGCCCGTCCGCGGCAGCGGTGGCAAGCGCCAGCGGAATGGATGCCGCCGAGGTGTTGCCGTGAAGATCGACTGTGACGACGACCTTTTCCATCGGGATGCCGAGCTTCTTGGCAGAGCCTTCGATGATGCGACGGTTGGCCTGGTGCGGTACCAGCCAGTCCAGATCGTCTGCCGTGGTGCCGGTGGCTTCGAAGGCCGAGACGATCACGTCGGTGATCATGCCGACGGCATGCTTGAAGACCTCGCGTCCCTCCATGCGCAGATGTCCGACCGTGCCCGTCGTGGAGGGGCCGCCATCGACGTAAAGCTTTTCCTTGTGGGCCCCGTCGGAGCGCAGGCTCGCGGTGAGGATGCCCCGGTCGGCGCAGGTTCCCGGCTGCTCTGTGGCCTCGAGAACCACGGCGCCTGCCCCGTCACCGAAGAGCACGCAGGTCGTGCGATCGCTCCAGTCGAGGATGCGGGAGAAGGTCTCGGCACCGATCACCAGGGCGCGCCGGACCATTCCGCCACGAATGTAGCCGTCGGCCGTCGCCATCGCAAAGACGAAGCCGGAGCAGACGGCCTGCACGTCGAAGGCGAAGCCGTGATGCATGCCGAGCCGGTTCTGGATGTTCACGGCCGTTGCGGGAAAGGTGTTGTCGGGGGTCGAGGTGGCGACGATGATGAGATCGATGTCGTCGGCCGTGAGGCCGGCATTCGCAAGGGCTGCCCGTGCCGCATCGGCACCGAGCGAGGCCGTCGTCTCGCCTTCACCCGCGATGTAGCGCTGACGGATGCCTGTCCGCTGGACGATCCATTCGTCCGACGTATCCACACGCTTCTCGAGGTCCTGATTGGTCACCACCTGCTTCGGCAAGGCCGTGCCGAAACCGCGTACTACTGCCCGGATCATTCCTGTCTGTCTCCGCCGCTCATGCAACGCCCTGGCCGGCGCGCGGCGGGTACTTGGCATGATAGATTTTCAAGTCGTTTTCGATCTTCTGGTTCAGGCCGTTGCGCACCATGTCGTAGCCGACATCGATGGCAGCCGCGAAGCCTTCCGCGTCGGTACCACCATGGCTCTTGATCACGACGCCATTAAGGCCGAGGAACACGCCGCCATTGACCTTGCGCGGGTCGAGCTTCTCGCGAAGCATGTCGAAGGCGCCCTTGGCGAGGATGTAGCCGAGACGCGAAAGCCAGGTGCGCGACATGGCCGCGCGCAGGTAGCTGGCGATCTGCCTTGCGGTCCCTTCGGCGGTTTTCAGCGCGATATTGCCGCTGTATCCTTCGGTGACGACAACATCGACAGTGCCCTTGCCGAGGTCGTCGCCTTCGACGAACCCGGTGTAATCGAGCGTCTCGAGCTGGGCCTCGCGCAGCAGCCGGCCGGCCTCGCGCACCTCTTCCTGTCCCTTCACCTCCTCGACGCCCACATTCAGCAGGCCCACCGTGGGGCGATTGACCTCGAAGAGCGCGCGCGCCATGGCGCTGCCCATGATGGCGAAATCGATCAGCTGCTGGCTGTCAGCGCCGATCGAGGCGCCCACGTCGAGCACGACGCTCTCGCCCTTCGCCGTCGGCCAGATGGCGGCAATCGCCGGCCGTTCGATGTTGGCCATCGTCCGCAGGCAGAACTTCGCCATGGCCATCAGCGCGCCGGTATTGCCCGCCGAAACCGCGACATCCGCATCTGCAGTCTTCACGGCTTCGATCGCGCGCCACATGGAGGACACATAGCGTCCGCGACGCAGCGCCTGGCTGGGCTTTTCGTCCATGCCGATCGCCACTTCGCAATCGTGGACGGTGCTCTTCGCCTTCAGCTTGGGGAAGCGGTCGAGCAGAGGGTCGATCTGCGCCTTTGCGCCGTACAGGAGGAACTGCACGTCGGGGTGCCTGTCGAGTGCGATGGCTGCACCGGGAATGACGACATCAGGACCGAAATCCCCACCCATGACGTCTAGAGATATTCTGATCACGCGTTCCTGATCCTTGTCTGCCGGCATTCCTGCGTCATTGGGCCAAAATAACCGTCTCAACCCTGCTTACAACAGAATTATGTCGGAACTCCAACCCGGTTCAGTCCTTTTTCCAGTCCTTTAAGGCGGCAAAGGGCGATGGCCGGCGGTCATTCGTGCCGTCGTCCTCGATGTGATCCCTGAAATCGATGCCCTCCTTGCGGGGATAGGGATCGATGGCGAGCGCAGCAAACTCCGCCACCACCTCGCCGGCATCAATGGAATCGCCGTGGAACAGTTCGGGCGCATCGGGTCCATCGGGATCGACCACCATTTCCCCCTGCCCGTCGAGGGTGATGCGCGCAAGCTTGGACCCTTCCGGAATGAAGATCTGGTCGATCGTTTCCTCTATATGGGCCGGAAGTGGATCGAGGGTCACGATGCAGTTCTGCACGATATCCGCGCGCACGGTGCCCCTGATGCGAATCCCGTCCTTCTTCCAGCGGGCGATCTGGAGTTCCGCCGAAAGCCCGTCCACCTTCTCGACCTGCCAGAGACGCGCCAGGCCCTCGCGTTCCTTCTCGTCCGCGGAGAGCGTGACCGTGACGGGATTGGCGGAGATGTGACCCACCTTCACCACGTAGGAGAAGGGCGTCTCGGCATTGGAAATCTTCGGTGTCTTCATGGTTCAGGCTCCCTTCTTGCCGGGGGCGGGAAACCGCATGGTTCCCGTGGCGAGGCTGTCTTCGGGCTCGGCGGCCAGAATTGCCTCTGCCTCTATCATGTAGTCGGCCAGTGCACGCATGTCGGGCGCATCGCTTTTGCCGGGATGGATGTTGCGGGCCAGCGCCGCGGCCAGCGCTGCCGCATCCCCTTCGTCCAGAGCCTTGGCGTAGGATTCAAGCCGCCCGTAAAACATGCCGGCAAACTTCTTCATGCGCTTCGGCACGGCCGGATCGCCGATCCCGAGCTCGCGAATCGCGTGGTCGAGATCCTGGAAGAAGGCGTCGACGATCTCCTGGGCGAGTTCCTGCCCGGAGGTATCGGACTTCCGCGTGCGCCGGAAGAACAGGATCATGACGATGGAAACCATCTCGAAACGGCCCATGACCGTGTCCGGAACATCGTAATCGAGGAAGAACACCGGATCGCGCGACACCGTCGTCAGCGCGTCGTACTGGCGCTTCATGATCGCCTGATTGTGTTTCCTGTTGCGGAACAGTCCGAAAATCATGGAATTTCCCGAGATTTACAGCATCAATTCTCAGTGCAGCGCGGAGGCCGTGTTGCATGAACCGAAAAGCTGGTTTACCGAAGCAGGCATGAATTGCAATGCGCTTTCTGGCCGCCCCGGCGGTCGATGGCAGGTTGCAGGCGGACTTGAGGCGAAAGACGGGAAGAAATCCCCGAAACGCCACAATGCTGTGTTGTGGGTTCCGGAAAGCCGACAGGCAAACCGGCGGTTGGGATATTCAAGGGAGATGTCGTTCGTGCAGCGGTATTTCAGGACTGACATGAAATGGATCGGCACAGTGGCGCTCGCGGCGGTCATCGCAGCGACCGGCCTGCAGGGCTGCTCCTCGGTCGGCGAAGTCATGAACAATGGCTACGTCGTGGACGAACAGTCCCTGGCGCTGGTGCCCGAAGGCTCGAGCCGCAAGCAGGTCCTGCTGTCGCTCGGCACGCCCTCGACCACCGCGACCTTCGACAACGAGGTGTTCTACTACATCTCCCAGAAGCGCAAGCGCGCGGCCGCCTTCATGAAGCCGGCCCTCGTGGACCAGAGTGTCCTGGCGATCTATTTCGACAAGGATGGCGTGGTGAAGCAGCGCTCCAACTACACGCTCAAGGACGGCAAGGTGTTCGACATGATCAGCCGCACCACGCCGACCGGCGGCAAGGATCTGACCTTCCTCGCCCAGCTTCTGTCGGGCGGCGCCGGTGCAGCGGCTGCGCGCAACGCCATCAGCGGCCTTCAGACCCAGTAAGACTGCGGCCTGAACCTGAAATCCGCAAAGGGGAGCTTCGGCTCCCCTTTTTCATGGCCCGTTATCCAACGAAAAACGCGCCGGGAAAGCCCGGCGCGTTTCTTGGGTTCGGTGCGGCGACCGTGCCTCAGGCGAGGATCGCCAGGAGCAGCAGGGCCACGATGTTGGTGATCTTGATCGCCGGATTGACTGCGGGACCCGCGGTATCCTTGTAGGGATCGCCGACGGTATCGCCGGTGACGGACGCCTTGTGAGCCTCCGATCCCTTCAGGTGGCGAACGCCGTCCTTGTCGACGAAGCCGTCCTCGAAGCTCTTCTTCGCATTGTCCCAGGCACCGCCGCCCGAGGTCATGGAGATCGCGACGAAAAGGCCGTTGACGATCACGCCCAGCAGCGAGGCGCCCAGTGCGGCGAAGGCCGAGGCCTTGGAGCCCGAAATGATCAGGACACCGAAATAGACCACGATCGGTGCAAGCACCGGCAGCAGCGAGGGAATGATCATTTCGCGGATCGCGGCCTTGGTCAGCATGTCGACCGCGCGTCCATAATCCGGACGGTCCTTGCCTTCCATGATGCCCGGCTTCTCGCGGAACTGGCGACGCACTTCCTCGACCACGGCACCGCCCGCACGGCCGACGGCGGTCATGGCAATGCCGCCGAAGAGATAGGGGATGAGGCCGCCGAAGATGAGACCCGCAACCACATAGGGATTGGAGAGGTCGAAGGAGACTTCCTTCACGTCGGCGAAGTAGGGGAACTGCGCCGCGTTCGAGACATAATATTTCAGGTCGTAGGAATAGGCCGCAAACAGCACGAGGGCGCCGAGACCGGCGGAGCCTATGGCGTAACCCTTGGTCACCGCCTTGGTGGTGTTGCCGACCGCATCGAGCGCGTCGGTGACCTTGCGGACTTCCGGCGGCAGATGGGACATTTCGGCAATGCCGCCGGCATTGTCGGTGACCGGGCCGAAGGCGTCCAGCGCGACGATCATGCCGGCAAGGCCGAGCATGGCGGTGACCGCGATGCCGGTGCCGAAGAGGCCGCCGAGCTGGAAGGTCGCGATGATGCCGGCCACGATGACGATGGCAGGCAGCGCAGTCGATTCCAGCGAGACCGCGAGGCCCTGGATGACGTTGGTCCCATGGCCGGTGACCGAAGCCTGGGCGATCGAGTTCACCGGGCGCTTGTTGGTGCCTGTGTAATACTCGGTGATCACCACGATCAGCGCCGTGACGACCAGGCCGATGAGGCCGCAGATGAAGAGCGAGGTGCCGTTGACGGCCTCGCCTGCCGTTGCCGTCTGGATGTCGCCCCAGCCGATGGTCATGGAGGTGGCTCCGCCGAGGCCGATGACCGAAAGTGCGCCGGTCACGATCAGGCCGCGATAGAGTGCGCCCATGATCGAGCCGTTCGAGCCCAGCTTGACGAAGAAGGTGCCGACGATGGACGTCAGGATCGAGAAGCCGCAGATCAGCAGCGGATAGAGCATCACGCTGTCGATGACCGGCGTACCGGCAAAGAAGATCGAGGCCAGCACCATGGTCGCGACCACGGATACGGCGTAGGTCTCGAACAGGTCGGCCGCCATGCCCGCGCAGTCGCCGACATTGTCCCCCACGTTGTCGGCAATGGTTGCGGGGTTGCGCGGATCGTCCTCCGGAATGCCGGCTTCGACCTTGCCCACCAGGTCGCCGCCGACATCCGCACCCTTGGTGAAGATGCCGCCGCCGAGACGGGCGAAGATGGAGATGAGCGAAGCGCCGAAGCCGAGCGCCACAAGCGCGTCGGTCACCTCGCGGGAGCCGCCGGCATGGCCGAGGATGGCCGTGAGGATGTAGTAATAGATGGAGACGCCCAGGAGGGCGAGACCGGCAACGAGAAGGCCGGTGATCGCCCCGGACTTGAAGGCGATGTCGAGACCTGCGGCCAGGCTGCTCGCGGCGGCCTGGGCGGTGCGGACGTTGGCGCGGACCGAGACATGCATGCCGATGAAGCCGGCAGCGCCGGACAGCACGGCGCCGATCAGGAAGCCGAATGCCGCTTCAGCGGAAAGCAGCAGCCAGGCGGCGATGAAGACGAGAATGCCGACGACGGCAATGGTTTTGTACTGGCGCGTGAGATAAGCCTGCGCCCCCTCCCGGATATAGCCTGCGATCTCCTGCATGCGGGCATTGCCCTGATCGGCGGCAAGCACCGACCTGGTTGCCCAGATGGCATAGACCACCGAAAGCAACCCGCATGCGATAACGCCAAATAGAATGGTCATTTCGCAATTTCCTCCCATAGCGCCGGCGCTTGCAGCCCGGCTGTGATTAGCACCGGGCGCCGCTTGCCTCCTCATGCCGCGGGCCCACGCCGATCCGGAGATTGCGTGCTGGTTAACGCGGCGTCAAGCCCCGTTAACAGTATGGAAATGAGGGACTTGCCGATCCGCAAGCCAGGCACAAGGAAGGTTTCGAAAGCGCCCTCAGGCGCGACCGCGGGCCCGGTCGCGCCACACGAGAAGGCCAAGCAGCGCCAGGCATGTGAGCGAGATCGGCCAGATGACCAGGTTCATGACGGCCCAGCCATAGGCGGCGAAGATCTTGCCCGAGGCGAAGGACGAGAGCGCCACCGTGCCGAACAGGATGATGTCGTGGAACCCCTGCACCTTGTCGGCCTCTTCCGGGCGGTAGCTGGAGGCGACGATCGCCGTGGAGCCGATGAAGCCGAAGTTCCAGCCGAGACCGAGCAGGATGAGCGCGCCCCAGAAGTTCCAGAGTTCGATGCCCATGTGGGCGACGACGGCGCAGGCAAGCAGGATCACCAGCCCCGCAGCCACGATGGTTTCCGTGCCGAAGCGGGAGATCAGCATGCCGGTAAAGAAGCTGGGCGCAAACATGGCCAGCACGTGCCACTGGATGCCGAGCGTCGCGAGATCGGGCGAGAAGCCGCAGCCGATCACCATGGCAAGCGGCGCGCCGGTCATCATGAAGGTCATCAGCGCGTAAGTGGAAATTCCGCAGATCATGCCGGTGATGAAGCGCTGCGTGAGGATGATCTCCTTCAGCGGACGCCCGGTTGCGGCACCCTCGCCCGTCCCCGACGTCAGCGGCGGCAGCCTCAGGAAGGACAGAATGCCGACGGCAAGAAGACCGAGCGGGATGAGCGCCACGAAGGAGCCGGCGAAGAGAACAGGCTGAAGCAGGTCCTTCGCGAGAATCGCCAGCTGGGATCCGACGATGGCGGATATGATGCCGCCCGCCAGGATCCAGGAAATGGCCCGGGCCTTGTAGAAGGAGGGCGATGCATCGGCCGCCGCGAAGCGGATCTTCTGGGTGAAGCCGGAGGAAAGGCCGACGATCAGCAGCGAAACCGCAAACATCCAGAAGTCGGAACGGTAAAGCGCCAGAGCGGCGAGCGCGCCGCCGCTGGCCAGCGCAAGCCCGCCGAGCATGAAGCTTGCCTGCCGGCCGAACCGGCGGCTGATCGCCGCAATGGCCACGGCGCCGAGCGCGACGCCGATGTTGAAGCCCGTCAGCGGCGCCGTCGCCAGCGACTTGTCGAGCCCGAGCAGCTGGTGGCCCGCCAGGCTGCCGACCGCGAAGCTGATCGGCCCTGCCGCACCGAGGACGGCCTGGGCGGCAGTGAGCACATAGACGTTGAACCGGGCGCTCCGAAGCTGTTCGTCAAGGCCGTTCGCGCTTCGGGCATCCATGATCGTCTTCCTGTCTGTCGATTATTTCTTGGCGGGACCGCGGATCTGCTTGGCTATACGATCCAGCACGGCGTTGACGAGCTTGGGCTCTTCGTCCTCGAAGAAGGCCTTTGCGATCTCCACATATTCCGAGACGATGACCGGAACGGGCACGTCCTTGCGCTCCAGCAGTTCGAAGACGCCCGCGCGCAGGATGGCGCGAACGGTGCTGTCGAGGCGGGAAAGCGCCCAGTCATCCTGCAACGCGCCCTTGATCATCGGGTCGAGCTTCAGCTGGTCGCGCACGACGCCCGACACGATGGACCGGAACCACGACGGGTCGGCCTTTAGATAGGTTTCGCCATCGATCTCCTGGCCCAGCCGATGCTCCTCGTACTCGGCAACGACCTCCAGGATGCCGGCGCCGCCGATGTCCATCTGGTAGAGCGCCTGAACCGCGGCCAGACGGGCAGCGCCCCGCTGGTTTGCAGGCTTCACGGCCGGCGTTTCGGAGGAAGGCGTGTGTTCGTCGCGGTCGGTCATCGCTCAGCCACCCAGCTTCTTCTTGAGAGCGATCATGGTGAGCGCTGCACGGGCAGCAAAACCGCCCTTGTCCTTTTCTGAACGCTTCACGCGCGCCCAGGCCTGCTCCTCGTTCTCGACGGTCATGATGCCGTTGCCGAGCGCGAGGCTCTCGCTGACGGCGAGATCCATCAGCGCGCGGGAGGATTCGTTGGACACGATATCGAAGTGGTAGGTTTCGCCACGGATCACCATGCCGAGTGCGACAAAACCGTCATAACGGGTACCGCCGTTCTCCTGGCCGTCGAGCGCCATGGAAATGGCCGGCGGGATTTCGAGCGCACCGGGAACCGTCACGATGTCGTAGGTGGCACCGGCTTCGTCCAGCGCCGCCTTTGCGCCGTCCAGCAGCGCGTCGGCCATGTCGTCGTAGAAACGGGCCTCGACAATGAGGATATGCGGACGGGACGGATCGGACATGGTGCACCTGACTTTTAGGAGATTTGCGCGGCGAAGCGACAGGCGGCGGTCAAACCATGCCGGACCGCGAATGGCAAGTGTTTTTCAAGGATGGCAGGTTTTTCCGGGCCGCATGAGGCCCTCGCCTGCCCCAAAATCTTACCTATCGACACGCGACGTGGCAAACTGCATCAGTTTCACCCTGAATGGGAGTATCTCATGGACCGCACCCGCGTCATCGACCCGCGCGACCTCGAGCTGGAGGAATGGAGCCAGGGAAGCCTTTACGGCGGCCTCGACGTCCGGCTGGGCGCACTCCTGGGGCTCAGGAACCTCGGGATCGCCTATAGCGAGGTGGCGCCCGGAAAGAGCGGCTGTCCCTTCCACAACCACCATGTCGAAGACGAGCTCTTCGTCATCCTCGAGGGGGAAGGCACCTATCGCATCGGGCACGAGCGCATTCCCGTCAGGGCGGGTCATGTCCTCGGCGCACCGGCCGGCGGACCGGACACGGCGCACCAGCTGATCAATACCGGTTCCGTCCCGCTGCGCTACCTCTCCATCTCCACCAAGGCGGCGACGGAGATCTGCGAATACCCCGACAGCGGCAAGTTTCTCGCCAAGACCATCGATCCGGAGACCGGCAAGTACCGCTTCAACCAGATGGTCAGCGAAGGCGACAGCATCGATTACTGGCATGGGGAGCCGGGCGCCTGAATGCCAGCCTCCGCCACCACAGCAAGGAGAGCCCATTGTCGACGCCCGTGATCGAGACCGAACGCATGCGCCTGCGCGTGGTCGCACCCGGTGACCTCGAGCGCTATGTCGCGCTCTGGCAGGACGAAACCGTGCTGCGCTACACCATCGGCGCGGCCCTGACGCGGGAAACCGGCTGGTCACGCATCCTGCGAACCACAGGCCACTGGCAAGTCTTCGGCTTCGGCTTCTTTGTCGTCGAGGACAGGCAAACGGGAGAGTTTGTCGGCGAGGCGGGCTTCCACGACATGAAGCGGCAGATGACGCCCAGCATCGAGGGTACGCTCGAAACCGGCTGGATGCTTCTTCCGCATCGGCAGGGCCAGGGTCTGGCACTGGAGGTCATGACGGCGGCGATGGATTGGGCGGCACGGGCTTTTCCGCACCTGGAGATGACCGCGATCATCGATCCGGAAAACCAGCCGTCGCGGCGGCTTGCCGCACGGCTGGGTTTTGTCGAGACGGTCCACACCGAATATGCCGGTCACGCCACCATCATTTGCCGTATGCCGGAAACTCCGCGAGACGCGCCGCATAGCGGGCCATCGTATCCACCTCGAAATTGACCCGGTCGCCGACCTTCCGGTCGCCCCAGGTGGTGACCTCCAGCGTGTGACGGATGAGCAGGACGTCGAAATCGGTGCCGTTGACGGCGTTGACCGTCAGCGAAGTGCCGTCGAGCGCCACCGAGCCCTTTGGCGCAACGAAGCGGGCGAGATGCGCCGGCGCGCGCAGGGTGTAGCGCACCGCGTCGCCTTCCGCCTGGATCGACAGGATTTCCGCCGTGCCGTCCACGTGGCCGGAGACCAGATGCCCTCCAAGCTCGTCGCCGATCTTGAGCGAGCGCTCGAGGTTGATGCGGGTGCCGGGTTTCCAGCCACCGATGGTCGTCAGGCGCAGTGCCTCCTCCCAGGCTTCCACCTCGTACCAGCGCTCGCTGCTGCCCTTGTCCGGCAGGGCTGTCACCGTCAGGCAGGTGCCGGCATGGGAAATGCTGGCGCCCATGTCGATGCCGCCCGGATCATAGGCGGTGCGGATCCTGAGCCGCACCCCTTGTGCGAGCGGCTCCACGCTCTCGACGGTTCCGACATCGGTGACAATTCCGGTGAACATCAGCTGTCTCTCTCATAGTGATAGGCCCGGTCGGGCCCGAAGATTTCGCTCCGCACGAGGCGGAAGCCGGCAGGCATATGGGTGCGGGTGAGAGGGGAGGCAATACCGTCCGCTCCGATTTTGCCCGGCCCCTCGAAGAGAAGTATCCGGTCCACCAGACCCGCGTCGAGGAACCGGCTGGCGGCCTTTGCACCACCCTCGACCAGAAGGGATGAGATCCCCTGCTCCGCCATCCGGTTGAGCAGAGGCAGGAGCGCCCCTTCCTCTGCAGGCTCCGGGGAAATGGAGCGGCCCGAGGAGGTCGCGGCGTTCCTCCCGTCTGCGGCCACCCTACCACCGATCAGCGTCAGCGGTACCCGATCCGCCGAAAGGGCGAGCTTCGATCCGGTGGGCAGTACAAAGTCCCGGCCAAGGACGAAGCGATGCGGCGAACGGCTTTCCAGACCGGGCAGGCGCACGTCGAGAAGCGGGTCGTCGGCCAGTGCCGTTCCGGCCCCGACGAGGATCGCATCCATTTCGGCGCGCAGCGCGTGGACCTGCGCGCGCGCAAGCGGGCCGGTGACGGAAACCTGGCCAGCGCCCGTCCGGCCGATCATGCCATCCGCGGAAACCGCAAGCTTCAGCGTCACATGCGGCCGCTTTTCCACCTGACGCATGAGGTAGCCGGACAGCACCTCCCTGCCCTCCTCCTCGAGCACGCCGGCCTCGACCGAAATCCCGGCCGCTGCAAGCATGGCAAGGCCGCGGCCGCTGACGCGGATATCGGGGTCGGTCACCGAAACGACCACGCGGGCAACGCCGGAGGCGATCAGCGCATCCGCGCAGGGTGGCGTCTTTCCGTGATGGGAACAGGGCTCGAGGGTTACGTAGACAGTCGCGCCGCGGGCTCTCGGCCCCGCATCGGCAAGGGCCTGGGTCTCGGCATGGGGACGCCCGCCCACTGCCGTGACGCCCGTTCCGACGATCGCGCCGTCCTTGACGACAATGCAGCCGACGGAGGGATTGGTCGAGGTCAGGCCGGTATGCCAGCGGGCGAGCCGAAGCGCAGCCGCCATGTACCGCCGGTCATCGGTCCGAGGCATGGTCAGTGCCCGAGCCCCGGATCGCGGGCGATCTTGGCGTTGATCTCCTGAATGACCTTTTCGAAATCCTCGGCATGGGAGAAATCGCGATAGACGGAGGCATAGCGGACAAAGGCCACGTCATCTAGGCTCTTCAGCGCCTCGAGAACCTGAAGGCCGATCTGTTCGGAGGAGATTTCCACCTCGCCCGAACTTTCCAGGCGGCGAACGATGCCGGACACCGCGCGCTCGATCCGGTCGCGCTCCACGGGGCGCTTGCGCAGGGCGATCTCGAAGGAGCGCACCAGCTTCTCCCGGTCGAACGGCACCTTGCGGCCGGTCTTCTTGATCACCATCAGCTCGCGCAGCTGCACCCGCTCGAAGGTGGTGAAGCGCCCACCGCAATCCGGGCAGATGCGGCGGCGGCGGATCGAGGAACCGTCCTCCGCCGGTCTCGAATCCTTCACCTGGGTATCTTCCGATCCGCAGTAGGGGCAGCGCATTCCAATCCTCGCAAAAAGAAATCGGGTGAAAAAGGGTCACCCCTTTTCCACCCGAAATCGCGGAAAGACAAGCCCTCAGAGGTAGGGATACATGGGGAAGCGGTCGGTCAGCGCAACCACCTTGGAGCGCACGCCTGCCTCGACAGCAGCATTGCCCTCGTCGGAGTTTGCAGCCTTGAGACCGTCGAGCACTTCGATGATCAGGTTGCCGATTTCCTTGAACTCGGCTTCCTTGAAACCGCGGGTCGTGCCGGCCGGCGTGCCGAGGCGGATGCCCGAGGTGACGAAGGGCTTTTCCGGATCGAAGGGAATGCCGTTCTTGTTGCAGGTGATGTAGGCGCGGCCGAGCGCTGCTTCCGCGCGCTTGCCGGTCGCGTTCTTCTTGCGCAGGTCAACCAGCATCAGGTGGTTGTCGGTGCCGCCGGAAACGATGTCGAGGCCGCCGTCGACGAGGGTCTGCGAGAGCGCCTTGGCGTTCTTCACCACCTGGGCGGCGTATTCCTTGAACTCGGGCTTCAGCGCTTCGCCGAAGGCCACGGCCTTGGCAGCGATGACATGCATCAGCGGACCGCCCTGGAGGCCCGGGAAGACGGCCGAGTTGAGCTTCTTCGCCAGGTCCTCGTCGTTGGTGAGGATCATGCCGCCGCGCGGGCCGCGGAGCGACTTGTGGGTCGTGGACGTGGCAACGTGGCAGTGCGGGAACGGCGACGGATGCTGGCCACCCGCAACGAGACCGGCGATATGCGCCATGTCGACCATGAGATAGGCGCCGATGGAGTCGGCGATCTCGCGGAAACGCTTCCAGTCCCAGGTGCGGGAATAGGCGGTGCCGCCGGCGATGATCAGCTTCGGCTTGTACTTCTCGGCCTTGGCGGCGACATCATCCATGTCGAGCTGGTGGTCTTCGGCGCGCACGCCGTAGGAAACCACGTTGAACCACTTGCCGGACATGTTGACCGGGGAGCCGTGGGTCAGGTGACCGCCGGAATTCAGGTCGAGGCCCATGACGGTGTCGCCCGGCTGCAGCAGCGCGAGGAAGACGGCCTGGTTCATCTGCGAACCGGAGTTCGGCTGAACGTTGGCGAAGTTCACGCCGAAGAGCTTCTTGGCGCGCTCGATGGCGAGCTCTTCTGCGATGTCGACGAACTGGCAGCCACCATAGTAGCGCTTGCCCGGATAGCCTTCGGCATACTTGTTCGTCATGATCGAGCCCTGTGCTTCCAGCACGGCGCGCGAGACGATGTTTTCCGAGGCGATCAGCTCGATTTCATGGCGTTGACGACCCAGCTCCTTCTCGATCGCGCCAAAGATTTCCGGATCGGCATCGGCAAGCGTACGGGAGAAGAACACGTCGGTGGTACCAGAGGTCATGGAATGGCTCCTAAACTGGAAGTGCGCGGATTGGGTCTTAGCGTCCGGTGGGGCGGCGGGCAAGACGAAGTGCGACATTTGGTGCGCCAACTACGATTCACGCAGGCCACGGGCCCCGAAAACGACAAAAAGCCGCATCCTGGATGCGGCTTTTCTGTTATCCGATCGATGAAGGCCCGGGCGGGACCGGCTTGCCTTACTGTGCGGCCTGCTCGATTCCCGTCGTCGTCTGCAGCGCCAGCTCGGCATTGCCATCCAGCTGGTAGATGTCGTCGCGGAACTGCACGATCCGGTCCTTTGCGGACCAGGCGGTGATGTAGACGAAATAAACCGGCACTTCCGCCGTGAGCTTGATCGGCGTGTTGACGCGGCTTTCGATGACGCGCTCGATCTGCTGGCGGTTCCAGCCGGGCGTGTCGCGAAGCAGCCAGGTGGAGAGGTCGCGCACGTTCTGCACGCGCACGCAGCCCGACGATTCGAAGCGGGCGAGCTTGTTGAACAGGCCCTGCTGCGGCGTGTCGTGCATATACACGCTGTGCTCGTTGTGGAAGTTGATCTTGGTCGAGGCCATGGCGTTGATCTTGCCCGGGTCCTGACGGAATTCGTAAGGCGGTGCCTTCGGCGCGTTCCAGTCGACTGTTTCCGGCGGAACTTCATTGCCCTGGCCGTCGATCAGGCGGATGTTGTTGCGCGTCAGATAGGTCGGGTCCTTGCGCATCAGCGGCACGATGTCCTTCTCGACGATCGAACGCGGGGCGATCCAGTAGGGATTGAGGATCACTTCGTAGATCTTCGAGTTGAGGATGGGCGACGGGCGCGAGATACGGCCGACGATTGCGGTGTTGCGCAGGACCACGCGGCCGTTTTCCACGGCTTCGATGTATGCCGCCGGGATGTTCACCATCACGTAACGCTGGCCGAGATCGCCCGACATGGACTGGACGCGCACGAGGTTGGTGTTGAGCTGCTGGAGGCGCACGTCGGCGGGAATGTTCATCGCCTTCACGGTGAACTCGCCGAGAACGCCGTCTTCCGGCAGGCCGTGACGGGCCTGGAAGCGCTTGACGGCGCCATCGACGTAGGAATCGAACGCATCGGACATGCCGGCATTGCGCGGCAGGTCGCCGGATGCCATCAGGCGCTGGCGCAGGACCGGCACGAGCGGATCGATCACACCGATCTGCAGGCGCTGCCCGGTCGGATTGACTTGCGGCCAGCCGCCGGCAGCAACGATCTGCTGGTATTCGAGAATTGCGGTCTGGATGTTCGGAACGGCTTCCGGTCCGAGGATCGGGTTGTTGGACTTCACAACGGCCGCCGTGCGGGAGGCATTGTTTGCGTCGAACTGGTCATCCCAGTTGCCGCGCCGCGGTGCATTGATCACATCATCGAAGGCCGTCTGCGCATAGGCCGGGAGGGCGACCGAAGCGAGGCCGGCACCGATTGCCGAACGCAGGAACTTGCGCCGGGAATAGGATGCGTGATCCGTGTTATTTGCCATAATCCACCACCGTCATTCATCAATACGTCCTGGACACTTGCCCTACCATTGCATGGTTAACAAATGGAAACGCGTGAACGGACAATCTCCGGGGGCGCTTGTGCGCCAAGCCTGCGAGCGCATCAACGTGCGTCTTCGCCCTATGGCTCCACTCACAGAGCAATATGGCCAATTCGTGTCACAAAAGACACAACTTGTTGCAGCTGACACTTTCGTGATCGCTACAGGTTGCGGCTCAAGCTGCGGCCGGCCAATCCAACGGCAGGAACCGGACGTGCAGGGGACACGTCCGGCCTGTGGAGGTCATGCTTTCACGAGGGAGCCCGGGCAACGGGCTGGCCTTAGGCTTGGCGATCAGAGGCGATAGAGGATCTGATCGTTCCAGAAACGGTCCAGACGCTGCAGCAGCTTGTTCATCTGCGTGAATTCGTCCGTCCCGATACCGCCGACCTTCTGGATCGAACCGATGTGGCGCTCGTAGAGCTTGGCAACGGTTTCGGCGATTTCGCGGCCTTCATCGGTCAGGCTGATGCGGACCGAACGGCGGTCGACGCGGGAGCGCTGGTGGTTGATGAAGCCGAGGTCCACGAGCTTCTTGACGTTGTAGGAAACGTTGGAGCCCAGGTAGTAGCCGCGGGAGCGCAGCTCGCCGGCGGTCAGCTCGGAATTGCCGATGTTGAACAGCAGGAGCGCCTGGATGGCGTTCACGTCGCTGCGGCCCTGACGGTCGAATTCGTCCTTGATGACGTCAAGGAGACGGCGATGCAGGCGCTCGACGAGGTGCAGGGATTCCAGGTAGAGGGAACGGATGGTATCGTCCTGGGACGACGGAGCCGGCGCAACCGCCTGCGGCTTCAGTTTCGTGTTCATGGTCTGCCTCACTGTTTGTTTGGCGGTTGTTTTGTTTGCTTCCCGCCTTGTGAGCCAACCTATCGAACACCTATAAAATTCTACTTAAACCCCAAGCTTAACAGGCTCTTACCCGAACAAGCCCTCGCATCAGGGTGAATCAGACCTTACCTGCCGCATGCGTCGGCGGCGCAGGAAAAGCAGGGTTCTCAGCACAGCGAACACCGCCATGATCGCCCCGTTCAGCGCGACGATGAGCCAGTTTGTGCCGAAGATTTCCGGCCACACCGTATACATCACCAGCTGCCCACCGGCAGCGATCAGCCAGACCACCGGCCCCCAGGAAACGGTCAGCCATAGGCCGAGTGCAGCCACCGGAAAAAGAACCGCCAGCGCCGATCCCGCCACCCGCCAGGGCAGGTTCAGGAGGTCGAAGCGGGCCCGTCCGTCGAGCAGGTAACCGGTGAGCAGGCCCCAGTACTGAATTCCGAAAACGAGACAGGCGAGCGCCACCAGCCTCAGGAAGATCATGAAGCCGATGTCCAGCATTGAACGCTTGGGCGGGGTGAGTGAATCAGGTTCCATGCGGGCGACACTATAGGCAAGCGCCCTCCCCTGCCAGCCGGCATGGACAAATGTGTCGTCTTGCGCCAGCCGGATGCGGGCGCTAGACCGGCAGGCCAGAGGCCGAACCGAAAGAGGACAGGATTCATGCAGGACAAGACCCATCTCGTGGACGAAATCACCGGTCACCGCCGCATGCGCCGCAATCGCAAGGCCGACTGGACCCGCCGCCTGGTGCAGGAGAACCGCCTGACCGTGGACGATCTCATCTGGCCGATCTTCCTCATCCCCGGCACGGGCGTGGTCGATCCCATTCCGGCGATGCCGGGGGTCAACCGCATGACCGTCGACAAGGCGGTGGAAGCGGCGAAGGAAGCCGCCGATCTCGGCATTCCGGCAATCGCCACCTTCCCCAACATCGAGATGCACCTGCGCGACGAAACCGGTTCAAACTCGCTCGAAGCCAACAACCTGATCAACCAGACGACCGCCGCCATCAAGAAGGCCGTGCCGAATGTCGGCATCATCACCGACGTCGCGCTGGATCCCTTCACCAGCCACGGCCATGACGGCATCCTGCGCGGTGCCGAAATCGTCAACGACGAGACGGTGGACCAGATCTGTCGCGCCGCGGTGATGCAGGCGGATGCAGGCGCCGACATCATAGCTCCTTCCGAGATGATGGACGGACGCATCGGCGCCATCCGCCGCGCGCTCGATGCCGCCGGGCATCAGTCGGTGGGGCTCATGTCCTATGCCACGAAGTTCGCATCCGGCTTTTATGGTCCCTACCGGGAGGCGATCTCCACGGGCGGCCTGCTCAAGGGCGACAAGAACAGCTATTACATCAATCCGGCGAACGGCACCGAGGCGGTGCGGGACGCGGCGATGGATGTGGAGGAAGGCGCCGACATGCTGATGGTCAAGCCCGGCCTGCCCTATCTCGACATCTGCTGGCGGCTGAAGGAAGCCTTCGGCCTTCCGACCTTTGCCTATCAGGTTTCGGGCGAATACACCCAGATCAAGGCCGCCGCGATGAATGGCTGGATCGACGGGGAGCGGGTGATGATGGAAACCCTGCTGTGCTTCAAGCGCGCGGGTTGCGACGGCATCCTCACCTATTTCGCGCCGGAGGTGGCACGCATACTGGCGAAGCGCTGACACACCTCTCCCTGAAAAACGAGGGACAGGCTGCAGTTGAATCCGGTCCGCGCGCGCCCATATGCTATAGTAGATGCATAAGGAGAACGCCATGAGCGACGCGCGCGACATCTATGCCCCGGGAGCAATCAACGAAGCTGCATTTCAGGGCACGCTGGCGCGCCGGGTCTTCGCATTCCTGATCGACTATTTCCTGATCGCGCTGCTCATTCTCGCGGCCGGGCTCGTCGTATTCTTCCTGGGCATCATCACGCTGGGGCTCGCCTGGTTCATCTACCCCGTGCTGGGCTTCCTGGTGGCCATGATCTATTTCGGATCGACCATCGGCGGGGCCAACCAGGCATCCCCGGGCATGCGGATGATGGGCCTCATGCTGGTGCAGCAGAGCGGCCGGCCCATCGACTTCCTGACGGCGGTCGTGCACCTCGTGCTGTTCTGGCTGTTCAACTCCGTTCTGACACCTTTCGTATTGCTGGTGGCGCTCTTTACAAATCGCAACCGCCTGTTGCATGACATCCTTCTCGGCACCGCCATGGCGGACCGGGCCGCCTATCAGGCGGGATATTGATTTCTGTTCAGATATTTCACGCTTAAGAGAATTTTCACGTTATGGAGTTGACCTTTTTTACAGTTCGACAATTCTGGGTGCATCGCTGCCTTCCTGACGAGAGGCCCGGCATATGAATACACAGAGTGCGCCATCACCCCAGTTCTACCTGACGGCCCCTGCCGCGTGCCCCTATCTGCCCAACGAGACCGAGAGGAAGGTCTTTACCCATCTGGTCGGCCCTCGCGCCTCCGACATGAACGATCTCCTCACCCAGGGGGGATTCCGTCGCTCCCAGAACATTGCCTATCGGCCCGCCTGCGAGGCCTGCCGGGCCTGCGTCTCGGTGCGCATCCTCGCCCATGAATTCTCGCCCGCGCGCTCCATGCGGCGGATCCAGGCGCTCAACAGCGACATCGTCGGCACGGAAACGGCCGCCCGCCCGTCTGCGGAGCAGTTTGCCCTGTTCCGCGCCTATCTTGACGATCGGCACCAGAAGGGCGGCATGTCGGACATGTCCAGCCTGGACTATGCTGTCATGATCGAGGACACCCATGTGAACACCCGGGTGATCGAGTATCGCGTTCGAACCGAGGGCTCCGGAATCGGTGGCACGCGGGGCGAACTGGTGGCCTGCGCGCTGACGGATCTCATGGGCGACGGGCTGTCGATGGTCTACTCCTTCTTCAACCCGAAGCTCGATCGGCGCTCCCTCGGCACCTTCATGATCCTCGATCATATCCGGCGCGCCCATACCATGGGGCTTCCGCACGTGTATCTCGGCTACTGGGTCAAGGGATCGCGCAAGATGGACTACAAGACCCGCTTCCAGCCTCAGGAACATCTGATGGCCACCGGCTGGGAACGTTACACCCCCGAACGGACCCCTCCACTGGATACCTGAATTGCCCCTTCTTTCTCCGCATCGAAAGGGCCTGCTGATCACCTTCATCGGCGGGCTCGCCCTCTCGTTCGACGTTCCGCTCGTGCGCCTGTCCGGGGGTTCCGCCTGGCAGGTCATCGCGCTGCGCTCGATCATGACCTTCGCCGCCGCGCTTGCGCTCTATGCCGCTCTGCGGCTCTTCACCCGGCAGAAACCCCTGCTGGTGCCGGGGCGCGGGGCCCTGGTGGCAGGCATCTTCTACGGCATCTCCACCATTTTCTTTCTTGGCGCCGTCTTCCACACCTCGACGGCGAACGTGGTGTTCATCATCGCCTTCAATCCGATGTTTGCCGCCCTTGCTTCCTGGATCTTCCTGAAGGAACGTCCCTCGTCCGCGACGCTTTTGACAATGGCGGTGATGATCGTCGGTGTCGGCGTGATCGTTCAGGGCAGCCTCGAGGGGGGACACCTCTTCGGGGACATGCTGGCGATGGGCGCCGCGCTGCTGCTGGCGGGCGCCATCACCATAGGCCGCGCAACCCGTCAGGAGATGGGCTTCGTGCCGCTGATCGGCGCGATCATGCCGGCGGCAATTGCAGCGGTCTTCGCCTGGCCGACAGGCTTTTCCCTGCCGGACCCCTTCTGGCTGGCGCTGGATGGCATGGTGATGATCCCGCTTGCCTTCTTCTGCCTGGCAACCGGGCCTCGTTACCTGAAGGCTGCGGAAGTAGGCATGTTCTACCTTCTGGAAACGGTGCTCGCGCCGATCTGGGTCTGGCTGATCTTTTCGGAAGTGCCCACCACCCAGAGCCTTGTCGGCGGCCTCATCATCACCCTTGCGCTGGTCGCCTATTCCGCGGCGCAGATGCGGAGACGTGGGGACGCCTGAGGCATGGATGGCTGCTGCATCCGCGGACGCTTCATGTGATGACCTCGTTGCAACACGAGGAAACCCGTGAAGGCCACATCCGAAGAACCGGCAGCTCGTGGGGCGTGAACATTCCGAAGGACGTTCTTCAGGGCCCGGCCTGAGGCCATGCGATACCCTTCAGCGGAAGGCTGAAAGGGACACGATCAAACTCAAGCTTTTGGGAACCGATTCCCCGGAGACGGGAAGCGGCACGGATCGGCATGCAGGCATACAAGATCGCTCCCGCGCGAACTGGCGGCTTGATGATCGCCTCGCCGGCAGGACGTCGATATCGTCCATGACGATCGGCTGGAAGAGCATGGCGGCCGGCATTGCGTGCCGCTGGAGCTGAAGCAGGCTCAGCCCGTAAAGCGGCCGCTCTTCGGGAAGCCCTTCGGCACCGTACGCCCTGCCCCGGCCCGGTCGCCGAGCCATTCGATGAGCTCGTCCTTCGTGCGGGTAAAGCTGCGTCCGGCGCTGTCTTCCCAGGAAAGTCCGTCGGCGATCGCGAAGCACTTGATGTCGGCGACGCCGCCATCCTTGTAGCGCTGAAGCCGCACGCCCTTGCCGCGCGTCATTTCCGGCAGCTGGTTGAGCGGGAAGACCAGCATCTTCCGGTTCTCGCCGACGACTGCGACGTGATCGCCCTTTACCGGAACGACCAGCTTGGCCTCATCGGGCATGGAGACATTCATGATCTGCTTGCCCTTGCGGGTATTGGCGACCATCTCCGTCTCGACGATGACGAAACCGTTGCCTGCGGCCGAGGAGAGCACCAGCTTGCGCTGCGGATCGTGCACGAAGGCCGTCAGCACGTCCTGATCGTTCTCCATGTCCACCATCACGCGCAGCGGCTCGCCATGGCCGCGTCCGCCCGGCAGCTTGTCCGCGCCGATCGTGTAGGCCTTGCCGCCGGTCGTGACGATCAGGATCTTGTCCGTTGTCTGGGCGGGGAAAGCCACCTTCAGCGCATCGCCCTCCTTGAAGGAGAGTGTCGATGTATCGGAGATATGGCCCTTCAGGGCGCGGATCCAGGCCTTTTCCGAGATCACGATCGTGACCGGCTCCTTCTCGATCATGGCCTGGCTGATCGCATCGTCGTCGGCCTGCGGTGCCTCGGCGAAGATCGTCCGGCGCTTGCCGAGTTCGGTGGCCTTGGCATACTTCTTCTTGACCTCGCCGATCTCCCAGGAAATCGCCTGCCAGAGCTTGTCTTCTGACGCCAGCAGGGCCTCGATGTCCGCCTTCTCCTTCGACAGCTGGTCGAACTCGGTGCGGATCTCGAATTCCTCGAGCTTGCGCAGCGAGCGGAGCCGCATGTTGAGGATCGCTTCGGCCTGGATGTCCGTAAGGTTGAACCGCGCCATGAGAACCGGCTTCGGCTCATCCTCCTCGCGGATGATGCGGATCACTTCGTCGAGGTTCAGATAGGCGACCAGCAGGCCGCCCAGGATTTCCAGCCGGCGGTCGATGGCGGCGAGCCGGTGTTTCGAGCGCCGGATCAGCACGTCCTTGCGGTGTGCCAGCCATTCCAGCAGCACCTCGTTGAGCGCCATCACCCGGGGAATGCGCCCCATGGAAAGCACGTTCATGTTGAGCGGGATACGGCTTTCGAGTTCGGTCAGCCGGAAGAGCGATTCCATCAGCAGGGTGGCATCCACCGTGCGGCTCTTCGGAACCAGCACGACGCGCACGTCCTCGGCGGATTCGTCGCGGATGTCTTCGAGCAGCGGCAGCTTGCGCGCAATCAGCAACTCGGCGATCTTCTCGATCAGCCGGGACTTCTGCACCTGGAAGGGGATTTCGGTGACGATGATCTGATAGCCGCCGCGGCCGAGATCTTCCGTCTGCCACTTGGCCCTGACCCTGAAGCCGCCGCGCCCGGTCTTGTAGGCGTCGATGATCGAGTCGCGCCCATCGATGATCACGCCGCCGGTCGGCAGGTCAGGACCCGGAATGAACTCGACGAGCTTTTCGACCGTCGCATCCGGATGCTTGATCAGATGCAGCGCGGCATCGCAGATCTCATGAACATTGTGGGGCGGAATGGAGGTCGCCATGCCGACCGCGATTCCCGACGCGCCATTGGCGAGCAGGTTCGGGAAGGCGCCGGGAAGCACGACCGGCTCCTCGTCCTCCTCGTTGTAGGTCGGGCGGAAATCGACCGCATCCTGGTCGATGCCCTCGAGCAGCAGCACCGCGACATCGGTCATGCGCGCTTCGGTGTAACGATAGGCGGCGGCGCTGTCGCCGTCGATGTTGCCGAAGTTGCCCTGCCCGTCGACCACGGGATAGCGCTGCGAGAAGTCCTGTGCGAGGCGCACCAGCGCGTCGTAGACCGACTGGTCGCCGTGGGGATGGAACTTACCGATGACGTCGCCGACGATGCGGGCGCATTTCTTGTGCGCGGAATTCGGCCGCACGCCCATCTCGCTCATGGCGTGGATGATGCGGCGATGCACCGGCTTCAGGCCATCGCGCACGTCGGGCAGCGCACGGTGCATGATGGTCGACAGCGCATAGGCAAGGTAACGCTCCTCGAGCGCTGCCTTCAGATCGACCGGAAGGATGTTGTCGTCGTCCCCGCCCCCGGGCGGCAAAAGTTCTTTTCCCATGATTTGCTGGTTAAAGGACATTTGTCCCGACGGCAAGGAATCGGCCACGCCGATTTGTGGAAATCAGCCCGGAAAGCGCTGGAATTGCTGGCTTGCGGCAGGAATTCCCGTC
The DNA here is from genome assembly GCF_014197145.1 of Gellertiella hungarica. Lineage (GTDB taxonomy): Bacteria > Pseudomonadota > Alphaproteobacteria > Rhizobiales > Rhizobiaceae > Gellertiella > Gellertiella hungarica. The sequence continues at coordinate 31,548 of NZ_JACIEZ010000005.1, forward strand.
GCTCGGATCATTTCGGCGGCCTTCGTCATCACCGCGTCATATTTACCATGAACTAGGGCGTCCTTGAGCGAAGCGGGCATTGCAACTCAATTTTAACGGCTCGATATTTTTATGCCCGACACTCATCCTGCCCTGCACCAATCCCGCGAAACGCGGTATGGTGCCCCACCGCCAGAAGGACCAGACGGTCCGCCACCTCTAGAGGAACCCGTTCCATGAAGAAACTGCCTCTCCGCCTGGTGCTTGCGAGCACGACCTTCCTTGCTCTCGCCGGATCGGCCTTTGCGCTTGACGGTGACGAGTTCCTCGCCGCCATCAACAAGTCCTACGAGACCAGCGGAACCAAGGTTGCCGCAACCGACATCGAGGTGGACGGCTCCGACATCACCATGACCGGCGTCAGCTACACGCCCCCGGGCGAAGGCGCCAAGCCAGTTACCGTGGGTGACGTTAACTTCACCGGCGTCGAAGAGGACGAGGACGGCAACTACACGGTCGAGAACGTAACCTTCCCGGACATCAGCTCGACCGAGAAGACGACGACCGTCACGGCAACCGGCCTGTCGCTCTCCGGCGTGTTCATCCCCGCCGATCCGACCCAGAAGACCGTCGACACGCTCGCGCCCTTCGAGAGCGCCAATTCCGGCAAGATCACCGTCAGCGAGAACGGCAAGGAAGTCTTCTCCATGGAAAGCATGGAAGCGACCGCGACCGTCCGTGAGGACGAAAGCGGCGTGGACTACAGCTGGAAGGCGGAGGGCCTGAAGGCCGACCTGAGCCAGAGCCCTGACCCGAAGACCAAGGACGCCGTCGAGAAGCTCGGTCTCCAGACGCTGGAAGGCAATATCGAGATTGCCTCCTCCTGGGCGCTCGACAAGGGCACCATGGCGATCGACGCCCTGACGCTTGACTTCAAGAATGTCGGCAAGCTCAACATGTCCTTCAGCCTGTCGGGCATGACGCTGGATCTGATCCAGAAGATCGAGGACGCCAGCAAGCAGATGAACGATCCGGCCACCAAGGATGCAGCCAACCTGCAGTTCATGGGCCTCATGCAGCAGCTGGCCTTCGTGGGCGCGGAAATCCGCTTCGAGGATGCCTCGATCACCAAGCGCGCCCTGGATTATGCCGGCCAGCAGCAGGGCGTCACCGGCCAGCAGCTCGCCGAGTCGCTGAAGGCCATGGCGCCGCTGATGCTCGCCCAGCTGAACGTGCCGGAACTGCAGAACGCAGTCGCTTCGGCTGTTTCGGCCTATCTGGACGACCCGAAGAGCTTCACCGTCTCCGCCAAGCCGTCCGCTCCGGTCGCCTTCCCGATGATCATGGGCGCTGCCATGGGCGCACCGAACACCATCCCGCAGATGCTGTCGGTCAAGGTTTCCGCGAACGACTGATCCTTCGCGCAGAAAACGGAAAACAGGGAAAAGCCCGGCATCGTGCCGGGCTTTTTTCGTTTCGGGTTCCAAAAGCCGGGAGCAAAGTCCGGTCGACAAAAAACCCGGCGCTGAGACCGGGTTCTTTCCTGTCCAGGCTCGTCTTCGACGAGATCAGTCCTTCTTCGCGCTCGGGACGACCCGGAGCGCCAGTTCGCGGAGCTGGGCCGGCGTGGCCGGCGCGGGAGCGTTCATCAGCAGGTCCTGGGCCTGCTGGTTCATCGGGAAGAGCGAGATTTCGCGCAGGTTCTTGGCGCCGACGAGCAGCATCACGATGCGGTCGATCCCGGCGGCCATCCCGCCATGCGGCGGCGCGCCGTACTGGAAGGCGCGGTACAGACCGCCGAAGCGGTCTTCCACGTCCTGCTGGGACAGGCCCACCTTCTCGAAGGCCTTGACCATCAGCTCCGGCGACTGGTTGCGGATCGAACCGGAAGCAATCTCGAAGCCGTTGCAGACCATGTCGTACTGGTAGGCCTTGATCGTCAGCGGATCCTGGTTTTCCAGCGCGTCCATGCCACCCTGCGGCATGGAGAAGGGGTTGTGGGCGAAATCGATCTTCTTCTCGTCCTCGTTCCACTCGTAGAAGGGGAAGTCGACGATCCAGCACAGTTCGAACCGGTCGCGGTCGACGAGGTTCAGCTCCTCGCCGGCGCGGGTGCGGGCTTCGCCGGCGAACTTGTAGAACTTGGCGGGATCGCCGGCGACGAAGAAGCAGGCGTCGCCATCGCCGAGGCCGAGCTGGGTGCGGATGGCTTCGGTGCGCTCTTCGCCGATGTTCTTGGCGAGCGGACCGGCACCTTCCAGCTTCTCGCCTTCCTTGCGCCAGAAGATGTAGCCGAGGCCCGGCTGGCCCTGGCTCTGCGCCCAGGCGTTCATGCGGTCGCAGAAGGCGCGGGAGCCGCCGGTCTTGGCCGGGATCGCCCAGACCTCAACCTTCGGGTTGGAGGCGATCATGTTGGCAAAAACCTTGAAGCCGGAACCGGCGAAATGCTCGGTTACCGCTTCCATGACGATCGGGTTGCGCAGGTCCGGCTTGTCGGAACCGTACTTGCGGATCGCATCGTCATAGGCGATGCGCGGGAAGGTCTGGGTGACCGGCTTGCCTTCGGCGAACTGTTCGAAAACGCCGCGCAGCACCGGCTCCATGGTGTTCCAGACGTCCTCCTGCTCGACAAAGCTCATTTCGAGGTCGAGCTGGTAGAATTCGCCCGGCAGGCGGTCGGCGCGCGGGTCTTCGTCGCGGAAGCACGGCGCGATCTGGAAATAGCGGTCGAAGCCGGCCACCATCAGCAGCTGCTTGTACTGCTGCGGCGCCTGCGGCAGGGCAAAGAACTTGCCTTCGTGAATGCGGCTCGGCACGAGGAAGTCGCGCGCGCCTTCCGGCGAGGAGGCCGTCAGAATCGGCGTGGAATATTCCGCAAAGCCGATCTCGCCCATGCGGCGGCGCATGTCGGAGATGATCTGGGTGCGCCTGACGATGTTGCGGTGAAGGGTTTCGCGGCGCAGGTCGAGGAAGCGGTACTTCAGACGCACGTCTTCCGGATAGTCCGGCTCGCCGAAGACAGGCAGCGGCAATTCCTTGGCTGCGGAAAGAACCTCGATCTCGCGGGCATAGAGCTCGATCTCGCCGGTCGGCATGTTCTTGTTGACGGTTTCCTCGGTACGGGCCTTCACGAGGCCGTCGATGCGGATCACCCACTCGCCGCGCACGGTCTCGGCGGTCTTGAAGGCGGGGCTGTCCGGATCGCAGACGACCTGCGTCATGCCGTAATGGTCGCGAAGGTCGATGAACAGCACGCCCCCATGGTCGCGGACGCGGTGGACCCAGCCGGACAGGCGAACGGTCGAGCCGACGTCGCTCTTTCGGAGGGCGGCACAGGTGTGGGAGCGGTAACGATGCATCGGAATGTTCCTGAATGTCGAAAACCCGGCCACGACTCGTCCCTTCAGGACAGCCCTGCACCGGCGTCAAATCGCGGGGAAAAGCGCATGTGCGCGCGCGTTTGTCAAGGCTTGGCGCCGCCTCGTGGCTTCTTGCACTGTTTTTCCGGGTTGCCCTTGGATACAAGACATTGCACAGGCGTACAAATAGGGATTCGCTCCCTTCCCTCCTCCGTTGGTCTTTCCATGAATCAGCTCCGGCCGCTCATTCCCCTCCTCGTCACCGCGGGCATCCTGATAGGCGGCAACGGCTTGCAGGGGACCTTCATCGCGCTGCGAGCGCTGGACGAGGGATTTTCCACCTCGCTCATCGGGCTTGTCGGGACCGGCTACAACATCGGCTTCGCCATCGGCTGCATCTACGTCACCCGGGTCATCCGGGCGATCGGGCACATCCGCGCCTTTTCCGCGCTTGCGGCCATCGCCTCGGCGGCAGCGCTCGCCATGGCCCTGCTGATCGACCCGGTGTCATGGTTCATCCTTCGCCTGATCTCGGGCCTCTGCTTTGCCGGCCTTTTTGCGGTGATGGAAAGCTGGCTGAATGCAAAGGTGACCAACGCGACCCGCGCGCGCACGCTGTCCATCTACCGGTTCGTCGATCTCGGCTCGGTCACGCTCGCGCAATACATGATCCCGTCCGTGGGCATCGACGGCTTCGCGCTGTTCGCCATCATCTCCATGGCGCTGACGCTCTCCCTGGTGCCGATCTCCTTTGCCGACAAGTCGAGCCCGGCCTTGCCTGAGGCGATCCGCTTCGATGTAAGGGCGCTTTGGAACATATCGCCTCTCGCCACCGCGGGCTGCATCGCCATCGGCCTCTCCAACTCCGCCTTTCGCGCCCTTGGCCCGATTTACGGCAAGGGCATCGGAATGTCGGTCACCTCCATTGCCACCTTCATGAGTGTGGGCATCCTCGCCGGGGTGGTGCTCCAGTATCCCCTCGGCCACTACTCGGACCGGCTCGACCGGCGTCTGATGATCCTGGTGTCGAGCGGCGGCGCGATGATAGCCTGCCTGTTCATCGGGCTTTTTGCCCGGGACCAGCTGATCTACAACTATCTCGGCATCTTCTTCTTCGGCGCCTTTGCCATGCCGCTTTATTCGCTCTGTTCGGCCCATGCGAACGATCATGCGCAGGAAGGGCAGCATGCGCTGGTTTCGGCCGGAACGCTGTTCTTCTGGTCCGTGGGCGCGACCTTCGGGCCGATGGTGGCCTCGGTCCTGATCGATCACCTCGGTGCCGAAAGCCTGTTTCTCTATCTGGCCTTCATCTTCTTCCTGTTCATGCTCTACACGCTGAACCGCATGGCCACGCGCCGCGCGGTGCCGGTGGAGAAGCGTCACGGGCGGTTTCGCAGCCTCCTGCGCACCTCCATCTTCTTCAACAAGCTCGCAACCCCGCCGGACGAGCGCGAGCCCTGACCTGACCTGACGGACATCAAGTGCCGCCGCGACCGAGTGTAGCAAGGGGTTGCGACGGCGGTTTTTATCTTGATAACGCTTATCCACTTATGAGATTGGATCGCGAAACCCGGGATATCTGTCATGACCGCACTCAACCGTCGCTCGCTCCTCAAAGCCTCAGCCCTTCTCGGCACCGCGGGCGCTGCGGGCCTGCTGGCCGGCCGGTTCGGACTGCCGGCAACGGCCTTTGCCGCAGCCGCTCCCGTCGAGATGAAGGCGCGAGCGATCGAGGTCGACATCACCGGCAAGGGCGCGACACGGGGCATGATGACCTATGGCGAGGGACCGGTTCCCCCGGTCCTCCGCGCCCGTCAGGGAGAGGCCTTTGCCGCGCGCCTCGTCAACGCGCTCGAGGAACCGACGACCATTCACTGGCACGGCGTGCGGGTGCCGGTGGGTATGGACGGCGTTCCGCTGCTCTCCCAGCCCTATGTCTATCCCGGCGATGGCTTCGACTACGCCTTTACGCCACCGGATGCGGGTACCTTCTGGTACCATCCCCACTGCAACACGCTGGAGCAGATGGGGCGCGGCCTTGCGGGCATGCTGATCGTCGAGGGCAAGGACGATCCGGTGTTCGATGCGGAAATACCGCTGATGCTGCGCGACTGGCGGCTTGGCGGCGACGGGCAGTTCATCGCCCCCTTCAAGGCACGCGATGCAGCCAAGGCCGGCACCTATGGAACGCTGCGTACGGCCAACTGGCAGAAGGAGCCGCAGATCGATGCGCCCGCAGGCGGTCTTGTGCGGCTGAGACTTCTGGCAGCCGACGTCACCCGGATCTACACGATGCAGCTCGAGGGCGCGCAGGCCACCGTCATCGCCATCGACGGCAATCCGGTACCCAGGCGCTTTGCGCTGGATACGCTGATGGTCGGGCCGGGGCAGCGGCTCGATCTTGCGCTGCGGATGCCGGATGCGGAAGGCGCCATTGCACGGCTCATGGATATCCGTGGCAGCCAGCCGAAGCCAATTGCCTCCTTCCGCGCCACGGGACCATCGCTCAGGCGGGCCCCTGGAGATCTCGGCCCCTTGACCGCCAATCCGGTGCCGGCCTTCGATGCATCGGCAGCGGCATCCCTGGACATGAAGCTGTCCGCCACGGCGGAAACGGCCCCGAAGACGAGCATCTGCGGAACGCTCGGCTATACGTTCTGGGCAATCAACAACGTTGCCTGGTCGGGCGATACCGATCCCACGGCACCGCTGGCCGAGCTGAAACAGGGCAGGAGCTACCGCATCCGGCTTGCAAATCCCACGCCGCACGCGCATCCGATCCATCTGCACGGCATGAATTTCGTGGTCCTGTCCTCCAGCGCGCGGCCCGTGCAATCCTTCGTCACGGACACCTGGCTGATGCTGCCCGACGAACAGGTGGAGCTCGGCCTCGTCGCCGACAACCCCGGCGACTGGGTGTTTCACTGCCACATCATCGAGCATCAAAAGAGCGGGATGACCACCTATTTGCGGGTGGTTTGAGCCAAAGCGGCTGTCGCCTTATTGACATCCGGACTTGAACGGGAAAGGAAAACAGGTCTTTCATTTCGAAGCCTGACCGGTCCCCTTCATGCAGATCATCGATACCACCGCCGCCCTTCGCAAAGCCTGCGAGCAACTGGCGCAATCGGATTTCATCACGATCGATACCGAATTCCTGCGCGAGACCACCTTCTGGCCCGTGCTGTGCCTCATCCAGATGGCGAGCCCCGACATGGAGGTCCTGGTCGACCCCATGGCCCGGGACATCGACCTTGCCCCCTTTTTCGAGCTGATGTCGAACGGGAGCGTCACCAAGGTCTTCCATGCCGCCCGGCAGGATCTCGAAATCATCTACAATCTCGGCCGCATCATTCCCCACCCGATCTTCGATACGCAGGTGGCGGCCATGGTCTGCGGCTTCGGGGACAGCGTTTCCTACGACCAGCTCGTCCAGCGCACAAAGGGCGTCTCCATCGACAAGTCCTCCCGGTTCACCGACTGGAGCCACCGGCCGCTTTCGGAAAAGCAGCTCGCCTATGCCCTGGCGGACGTGACCCATCTCAGGGATGTCTACAAGGTGCTGCGCGAGGAGCTGGAGCGCGAGGGCCGGACGCTCTGGGTCTCGGAAGAGATGGCGGTTCTGGAATCGCCCGTAACCTACGACATGCCGCCGGAAGATGCCTGGCTGCGGCTGAAGATGCGGCTGAAGAAGCCTCAGGAGCTTGCCGTGCTGCGCGAGGTCGCCGCCTGGCGCGAACGGGAAGCGCGCAGCCGCAACGTGCCGCGCTCCCGGGTGCTGAAGGACGACACGATCTACGAGATCGCCCAGCAGCAGCCGAAGGACACCGAAGCGCTCGGACGCCTGCGCACCGTGCCGAAGGGCTGGGAGCGCTCCTCTTCCGGCCAGGCCGTGGTGGAAGCCGTCAACCGGGCGCTGGCGCTGCCGCGCGCCGAGATGCCCCAGCCGCAGCGCCATGTACAGGCACCGGAAGGTGCCGCCGCCGCGACGGAACTGCTGAAGGTTCTCCTCAAGCTGATCGCCGACAAGCACGGCGTGGCGGCCAAGGTGATCGCCAATACGGACGATCTGGAGAGGATTGCCGCAGACGGCGAGAATGCCGACGTGGCGGCCATGCACGGCTGGCGCCGGGACCTCTTCGGAGAGGTGGCGCTGAAGCTGATCCGCGGCGATGTCGGGTTGCGTTTCATCGACCGGAAGGTGGAGGCGGTGGAGCTCTGATCCGCCGCCCGCTGCTTCAGAGATACCTGTACTGCAGCTTCTTGCCGGTGAGCTTGGCGAGCTGCTGAAGCCTGCCCTCTACCCGCTCTCCGCCGAAATCCCGATAGGCTTCCGGGACGAGGAAATCGAGATCGATGCCCGGCGTGGAGGACTTCGCGAAGGTGAGGTTGCGCACAACGCCCGGCATGGAAGCCGAGAACAGATAGACGACCCGGAGGAGCCCGCCGAGCAGCTTCGCCCTCTCGAGCAGGCGCGGGGTCGCGATATTGGCGAGCGGTGCCGACAGGTGATCGTCCGACAGCCCCTCGTATCGATAGTAGTTCACCAGCGCGATGAAGGCCCGGCCCGGATGGGTAATCCCGATGAAGGAACCATGGGCAATGACGTTGAGCGCCTGCAGCCCGCGGTAATCGGGATGGGCGCGCCAGCTGATGTCGGCAAGCAGGCAGGCCGCCTGCCGGAAGCGGCTTTCGTCTTCGGTCTCGTCGATGCCGAAGAAGTGCAGCATGTCGCCGGACCATTCCGCGATCTCGCGGGCGTGCTCCGGTGAGCGGGCCCGCAGGATCGCCAGTTCTCCGGCAGCGGCAATCAGCGGGTCGCGGTTGCGCTCGGCCGGCGGCAGGAGGGCGTAGAGGTAGCCCTCGCGGACCCCCTGCGCCGAAAACGAAACCCGCGCCGGCTTCATCCGCGCGATCACCTCGCGCATGGCAAGCGCGCCGTAGGGGATCAGCGCACGGCGGTTCTTGGAAACGGCGGAAAGCGCCTTGGTATCCTTGGCCGCGATGAGCCCGTCGAGAAAGGGCATGATCTCGTCGAAGGAAACCTCGTAACCCTGCATCATGTGGAGCGGATAATCGCGGGCTTCCATGTGCAGTTTCGCGATGTTGCGCCAGGTTCCGCCGACGGCGTAGAAGGTGCGCCCCTGCCCGCGCAGGATCACGGGCGCGCGCTGCAGGTGATGCTGGATGAAGGACTTCGCCTTTGCCAGCGAACCGTCGGCCTCGTCGGCGATGCGCAGGCCGCCCAGCGGCAGCGTCAGGCCGTCGCGCGTATCCCTTTCATGCACGTCGATGAGCTCCAGCGACCCGCCGCCGAAATCGCCGACGATGCCATCAGCATGATGATAGCCGGAGACGATGCCGAGGGCGGAAAAGTAGGCCTCCTCCTCGCCCGAAAGCACCCGCACTCGCGTTCCCAGGATCGCCTCGGCCTGGCGGATGAAATCCGGGCCGTTGGAAGCCTCCCGGGCAGCGGCGGTTGCGACCGCGTGCAGGTCGCTGGCGCGGGACTGGCGGCTCAGCGCCTTGAAGCGCTTCAGCGCCGAAAGCGCCCGGGCAATGGCTTCCGGGTCCATGCGGCCGGTGGTGGCAATGCCGCGGCCAAGGCCGCACATGACCTTCTCGTTGAAGAGAATGGCCGGAGCACGGGACATGCCCTCGTAGATCACCAGCCGGACCGAGTTCGATCCGATATCGACCACCGAAACGGGGGCGATCCCCGGCAGGCGCCCTTGGGCTTCTGATTCAACCATGCAATTTCTTTACACGCTTTTCTGCCGGGACGCTCAGCTTCTCAAACCCGAGACGCGGCCCGCAATCAGTTTCGGAGCGCTGGACTTCAGGGCCTCGCCACGGCCGGACAGGCTGGGATTGGTCATGAAGTAATGCTGCGCGTTGAAAGGTTCCTCACCGGGCTTCACGCCAATCCGGCGCGAGGTGCCGTCGGGCAGTATCTCGTAGCTCTGCTGGTTGTCAATCAGGTTGCCCAGCATGATCTGGGAGAGGACCTGCTCATGCACGGTTTTGTTGAGCAGCGGCACCAGCGTCTCGACGCGGCGGTCGAGGTTGCGCGGCATCATGTCGGCCGAGCCGATGTAGACGAGCGCCTTTTCCGAAGGCAGGCCATAACCGTTGCCGAAGCAGAAGATGCGGCTGTGTTCCAGGAAGCGTCCGACGATCGATTTCGCACGGATGTTTTCCGAAAGACCGGGCACCTGTGGCCGCAGGCAGCAGATGCCGCGGACCACGAGATCGACCTTCACGCCCGCGCGGCTCGCTGCATAGAGTGCATCGATGATGTCGGGATCGACGAGCGAATTCATCTTCATCCAGATCGCCGCCGGCCTGCCGGCCTTGGCATGGGCAATCTCCTCCTCGACATGGCGCAGGATGCGCGGCCTGAGCGTGTAGGGAGAGACCGCAAGCTTCATCCCCTCCTCCGGCTCGCCGTAGCCGGTTATGAAGTTGAAGACATTCGCCATGTCATGGGCGATCTTGTCGTTGCAGGTGAAGAAGGAAAGGTCGGTATAGATCTTCGCCGTCACCGGATGGTAGTTGCCGGTTCCGAGGTGGCAGTAGGTGCGCAGCTTTCCGTCCTCGCGGCGCACCACCATCGACATCTTCGCGTGGGTCTTGAGCTCGATGAAGCCGAAGACGACCTGCACGCCCGCCCGCTCCAGGTCGCGCGCCCAGCGGATGTTTGCCTCCTCGTCGAAGCGCGCCTTGAGCTCCACGAGCGCGGTGACGGACTTGCCGGCTTCCGCCGCATCGATGAGCGCGCGCACGATGGGGCTGTCGTTCGAGGTGCGATAGAGAGTCTGCTTGATCGCCAGAACATCGGGATCGCGGGCGGCCTGCAAAAGGAACTGGACCACCACGTCGAAGGATTCATAGGGGTGATGCACAACCATGTCCTTCTCCCGGATGGCGGCGAAGCAATCGCCCGCATGCTCGCGCACGCGCTCGGGGAAGCGGGCATTGTAGGCCTGGAAGCGCAGGTCGTCTCGCGGCGCCTTGGCAATCTCGCTCATCGTGTTGAGCGCGAGAAGACCGGGAAGGACCGCCACGCGATTGTCCGGAACGCCGAGCTCCTGCACCACGAACTGGCGCAGCGATGCGGGCATCTCCGCGTTGGTCTCGATGCGGATCACCGAGCCGCGCCGGCGGCGCTTCAGGGCGGTCTCGAAATAGCGCACCAGGTCCTCGGCCTCTTCCTCCACTTCGATATCGCTGTCGCGGATGATGCGGAAGGTTCCGAAACCCTTCACCTCATAGCCCGGATAGAGCCGGTGGATGAACATGCCGACCACGTCCTCGAGCGTCATGTAGCGCAGGGCGCTGCCGGCGTCGGGAAGGCGCACGAAGCGGTCGAGGGCGGTCGGAAGGCGCAGCAGCGCCGTCATCGGCTCTTCCGTCCGCTTGCTCACGAGCTGAAGCCCCATGGAGAAGCCGAGATTGGGAATGAAGGGGAAAGGGTGAGCCGGATCGATGGAAAGCGGCGTCAGCACCGGGAAGATCGAGCGCTCGAACTCCTCCGCCAGCCATTCGCGGTCCCTCTCCGAGATCGCGGAGGGGCGGACGATGTAGATGTCCTCGCGGGCGAGATACTGCTGGAGCACGGCAAGCGATGCCTGCTGCTCCATCTGCAGATTGTCGATTTCCTTGAGGATGTCCTCGAGCTGCTCGGCGGGAGCCTTGCCGTCGGGGCTCTTCATCGTCACGCCCTGCCGGACCTGGCCTTCGAGGCCGGCCACGCGCACCATGAAGAATTCGTCGAGATTGGTGGCCGAGATCGACAGGAACCGGACCCGCTCCAGAAGCGGATGCGATTCGTTCAGGGTTTCCTCGAGAACGCGTCGGTTGAACTGCAGCCAGGAGAATTCCCGGTTGATGAAGCGCTCGGGACTGGACAGAAGTTCCAGCCCTTCCTCGCCTGCCGGAACCGTCTTCTCAGCGCCTTCTGCCGCCGCCATGTCCATCGCTCTTCCCTCGCCCTTGCTTCGGCTTCCTGCCGCCCATGGCAGATGCCACATGGATGGCTACCGCCTATTACAGTTTTACGACACTTCCGTGACAGTCAATCCTCCCCGAGGGCGGGCTCGGCCAGTGCCTCCTGGACGATCGGGCGGGTGATGCGGCTGCCGCGGGCCAGCGCCAGGAAGTCGATGCGGTCGACGATCTTCTGCGCCATTTCCATCGAGCGCTCCATGCGCTGGACCATGTAGTCGACCAGCTTCGGCTCGATCTGCAGCTGTCGGTCGGAGAAGAGCTTGACGATGACCTGCGCAAGCAGCGCCTCATCCGGTTCGCCGATCTCCACCACCGTGGCCGCCTTGAGGCGCGAACGGAGGTCCGGCAGGGACACATCCCACATGCCGGGCCAGGTGCGCGCGGTCATCAGCAGGGTCTGGCCGTGCTGGCGCACGCTGTTGATGACATGGAAAAGGGCCGCATCGTCGAAATCGTGGCGGTCGGCGTCCTCGAAGAGCACGGGTCCGCCGGCAGCGGTCAGGGCTGCATCGTCATTGGCGGTCGGCAGGATTGCGGCAGCGGCGGAGCGTTCGCGCCAGATTTCGGCGAGATGGCTCTTTCCGGACCCCGCCGGGCCGACCAGCACCACGACGGGCGATGGCCAGTGGGGCCAGCGGTCGATCAGCTGAACGGCCGCCGCCAGCGGTCCGCCCACGGCAAGGTCGTCGCGGCCGGTTGCCGGATCGTGGGGCAATTCCAGCGGCAATTGTTCATTCTTACGGGCACTCAAATCACGCATGACGCACAGGATACCACAGGTTTGACGATCAGGCTTCAGGTTCCGAACCGATCCGGGCCTGGGCCTTTGGCGCGCGCAGCGCCGGATGGCCATGATAGAGATCGCTCTCAAGGTAGCGGTTGATCGCAAAGCGCACCAGTACCCCGATGGCGGCCGAGGCGGGCACGGCGACGAGCAGGCCGACGAAGCCGAAAAGCGCACCGAAGGCAAGCAGCGCGAACATCAGCCAGACGGGGTGCAGCCCGATGCTCTTGCCGACCAGACGGGGCTGGAGAACGTTCCCCTCGATGAACTGCCCGAACAGGAAGATGCCGAGCACAAGCGCCGGCATCCAGTAGTCCGGCCAGAACTGGAAGACGGCAACGCCCAGCGAAAGCGCAAGCCCGACCATGGAGCCGATATAGGGGATGAAACTGATCATCCCGACGAAAAAGCCGATCAGCAGGCCGAAATTGAGCCCCGTCAGGGTGAGCGCCACGCCATAATAGACCGCCAGGATGAGGCAGAGCGAACCCTGTCCCCGCACGAAGCCCGCAATTGCCTGGTCGACCTCGCGGGCGATCAGGCGAACCGAGTCGACGTGGTCGCGCGGGATCCAGCTGTCCACCTTGGCCACCATGCGGTCCCAGTCGAGCAGGACATAGAAGGCGACCACGGGCGTGATGACCAGCAGGGACGCGAGGTCGACGATGGCCTTGCCCGAACTCCAGATCTGGCCGAAAACGGCTGTCGCGAAAGCGGCCCCCTCCCCCAGGAACTTGGTGGCATTGGCTTTCACCACGGCAATCTGGCTGGTCACCCATTTCGGCAGACGCTGGAGACTTTCGGCGGAAACCTCGCTCTGAAGCTTGCGGACATATTCCGGCGCATGGGCCGCGAGATCGGAGACCTGGGTGACGATCATCGGGATGATCACGACAAGCGCCGCGACGAAGATCACGAGAAAGCCCATCAGGATCACGACCGTTGCCATCAGCCGCGACAGGCCGCGCCGCTCCAGCCAGTCGGCGACCGGATCGAGGAAATAGGCCAGGACCATGCCGGCCACAAAGGGCAGCAGCACCGAACTGAAGGTCGTGAGAAACAGATAGAACAGCACCAGGATGACGATCCAGAAAAGCAGCTGGCGCTTCAGGTGGCTGCCGGTGATGTGCGTGACCATGTTGTCCCCTGGTTCTGCTCGATGATCGCTCGGGCGCGGCTATTCTCCGGACGACCGTCCGGAAACGCCCATGTGCCGCATCCATATACGGAAATAGGATGCGGCGGAGAGTGTGGTCAAGACGGCGACGAGGCCGATCAGGACCGTCAGCAGCACGCCGGGCTCCAGTGCGAAGGCAGGCGCTGCAAGCGCCACCGCCGCAAGGGTGATCTGCGCGGCGGTACTGGCCTTCGACACCAGGATCGGATCGGCCTCCATCGGCTGATCCATGACGCTCGCCAGCACGACCGCCCCGATGATCAGCACATCCCGGGAAACCACGAGAAAGATCAGCCAGTCCGGAAGCTCTCCCAACACCCCGAGCATCACAAAGACGGAAACCAGGAGCAGCTTGTCCGCGAGCGGATCGAGCCAGGCCCCCAGTTCCGAGCGCTGGTTGAAGTGACGGGCAATGAAGCCATCCACCGCATCCGAGACGCCGGCCGTGACGAAGAGCGCAAAGGCCAGCACCATCTCGCCATGGGCAAGCGCATAGATGACGGCCGGAACCAGCAGGAACCGCGCGATGGTGATGATGTTGGGTATGGTGATCGGCAAGACGGTTCTCCTTGCTTCCCAATATGGGCGTTAAACTGTCCGGTTACCAGACCGCCGAAATCGGGGATCGCGCCGGGAACGTACAGCGCCGCAAGGTCCAGAAAAGCCTGAAAATTGGCGGTTTGGCCTTGCATAAGGCGGTGCGACATGCGAATGCCAGCCGCAGATTACGGCAGGAGACGAGAGCATGAGCCAGTCGGAAAAGAACGGTCTGACCTACAGCGACGCGGGCGTGGATATCGACGCAGGAAACGCCATGGTCGAGAAGATCAAGCCGGCCGTACGCTCGACCCGTCGCCCGGGCGCCGATGGCGAAATCGGCGGCTTCGGCGGGCTTTTCGACCTCAAGGCCGCCGGCTTCAGGGATCCGATCCTCGTCGCGGCGAATGACGGCGTCGGCACCAAGCTCAAGATCGCGATCGATGCAGACCGGCATGATACCGTCGGCATCGACCTCGTGGCCATGTGCGTCAACGATCTCGTCGTGCAGGGCGCGGAGCCCCTGCTCTTCCTCGATTACTTCGCCACCGGCAAGCTCGATCCAGATCAGGGCGCGGCCATCGTCGAAGGCATTGCCGAGGGCTGCCGTCAGGCGGGCTGCGCGCTGATCGGCGGCGAAACGGCGGAAATGCCCGGCATGTACAAGGGCGGCGACTACGATCTCGCCGGCTTTGCAGTCGGCGCTGCCGAACGCGGCGAACTGCTGCCCTCCGGTGACATCGCGGAAGGCGACGTCATCCTCGGCCTCGCCTCCTCCGGGGTGCATTCGAACGGATACTCCCTCGTGCGCAAGATCGTCGAGCGGTCCGGCCTCGGCTGGAACGACAAGGCGCCCTTCGACGACTCGAAGACGCTCGGCGAGGCACTCCTCACGCCGACCCGGATCTACGTGAAGCCATTGCTTGCCGCCATCCGCAAGACGAAGGCGCTCAAGGCGCTGGCCCACATCACCGGCGGCGGCTTCCCGGAGAACATTCCGCGCGTGCTGCCGAAGCATCTCTCCGCCGAGATCGACCTCGAAGCCATCAGGCCGCCCGCCGTGTTCTCCTGGCTTGCAAGCACCGGCGGCGTTGCCGAGAAGGAAATGCTCCGGACCTTCAACTGCGGCATCGGCATGATTGTCGTCACGGCTGCCGAGCGGGCGGACGAGGTCATTGCGGCACTTTCCGCAGAGGGCGAAACCCCCGTCAGGCTCGGCCGCATGGTCGCCCGGGCAGAAGGCGGCGCCGGCACGATCTACAAGGGCACGCTCGCCCTATGAGCCCGGCCCGCAAGCGCGCCGTCGTCTTCATTTCCGGTGGCGGATCGAACATGGTGGCCCTTGCCCGCGCCGCACAGACGCCCGGCTACCCCGTGGAGATCGTCGGCGTCATCGCCGACAAGGCGGATGCCGGCGGCCTGGAAAAGGCTGCATCCATGGGCATTCCGACCTTCGCATTCCAGCGCGGGGATTTCGACAGCAAGGCGGCCCATGAACGGGCGATCCTGACCTGCCTCGAAGGGCTGACGCCGGACCTTCTCTGCCTGGCCGGCTACATGCGCCTGCTTTCGGCAGATTTCATCCGCCATTACGAGGGCCGCATCCTCAATATCCACCCTTCCCTGTTGCCACTCTTTCCGGGCCTCCACACCCACCAGCGCGCCATCGACGCGGGCATGACGGAAGCCGGATGCACGGTGCACGTGGTGACGGAAGGCATGGACGAAGGCCCGGTTCTGGCGCAGGCGCGGGTGCCGGTTTTGCCCGGAGACACCGCCGAGACCCTCGCCGCCCGTGTGCTTGTGGAAGAACACAAGCTCTATCCCGCGACCCTCAGGGCATTCGCGGAAGACCTTGTATAAGCCAGGACTCATCCCAAATTTTGGCGGCAAGCGCCGGTTGCGGCGTCAGCGATTC
Organism: Gellertiella hungarica; assembly: GCF_014197145.1. Lineage (GTDB taxonomy): Bacteria > Pseudomonadota > Alphaproteobacteria > Rhizobiales > Rhizobiaceae > Gellertiella > Gellertiella hungarica. Next base: position 47,312 of record NZ_JACIEZ010000005.1, read on the forward strand.
CTCGACTAATTGTCATTTACGACAACATTTGTTTCGGGGAACCATGCCATGAACAGACTTGCTGCCCTTGCCGGTGCAGTGGCGCTCGGCGCGTCGGCCACCGCCGCCCTTGCCGCGGACGCCACCGTTTACACCAATGCGGACAATAGCTTCTCGCTTTCCGGCGGTATCGGCCTGATGAACATCGATGCCGGCGAGTTCGTCTATGACGGCGACTACACCATCTCCCGTCTCGACTGGGAAAGCCGCGGCGTCGTGCTTTTCACCCTGAATGGCGAAGCGGAGCTTCCCCATGATTTCCTGCTCAAGGCCTCCCTGAGCACCGGGATCAAGGGCAACAACCACATGACCGATTACGACTGGATCTACCCGGACAATGCGGGCCCGAACGGTCCGGACGACTGGACCGACCGCTCGCAGCATCCGGATACCGAGCTTGACCACTACTGGTCGGGCAGCCTCGAAATCGGCAAGCAGGTCTATGCCACCGAGGACACCCGTCTCAGCCTCGGCGCAGGCTTCAAGTATACGGACGTGAAGTGGTCGGCCGTCGGCGGGAGCTACATCTATTCCGGCAGCGCCTTCCGCGACACCGTTGACAATTTCGGCCCGAACGAGAAGGTCATCAGCTACCGGCAGCAGATCCCGGTGCTCTACGCCACCGCGGGCGTCAGCCATGACGTGGGCAACTGGACGCTCGGCGGGGCGCTGAAGGGCGGTCTCTCCCTCGGCATCCGCGATACCGACGATCACTGGCTGCGGGACCTTCGCTTCTACGACGACATGAAGGCGGCACCGATGCTGGGTGCGGACCTCTCGGCCTCCTATCACTATAACGAGAACACCAGCTTCTATCTGGCCGGCGGCTTCGAAAAGATCTTCCATGCCCGCGGCGACGTGGAGACCATCAACACCGTCACGGGCGATTCCGCCAAGACCTCCGATGCAAGCGGCGCGGATTTCCGCTCCATGCAGATCTCCTTCGGCGTCAACATGAAGTTCTGACGCCTTCCGCTTGATCCTGAATCGAAAAACCGGGCCTGAAGCCCGGTTTTTTGTTGCCCTACCAGCGTCCCCTGAGACGCTCGATCTCCGCCCACTGAAGCAGCATCACCGTCTTGGCATCGCAGATCGCGCCGCTCTCGACCATCGCAAGCGCCTCGTCCAGGGAGACCTCGACCACCTCGATATCCTCGTTCTCGTCCGCCACGCCGCCACCCTCCGCCACGCGGTCCGAAAGATCCACATCCGCCACGAAGAAATCGATGGTTTCGGTCACCGCGCCGGGGGACATGAAGGAGCGGAAGAGAAAACGCGCCTCGCCGACCCGGTACCCGGTCTCCTCGATCGCCTCGCGCCGGATCGCCTCTTCCGGATGTTCGCCGTCGAGCAGGCCCGCGGGCGTCTCGAGGAGCCATCCGTCATGCCCGTTGCGATGGGCGGGCATGCGGAACTGCCGGACCAGCACGATCCGGTCCCGCTTGCGGTCGCGCAGGAGGATGGTCGCCCCGTTGCCGCGGTCATAGACCTCCCGCTTGAGGCGCACCGTCTTTCCGTCAGAGCCCGTGTAATCGAAGGTGACGTTGCTGAGATGATACCAGTTGCGGGAGAGCGTCTCGTCGCTGACGACGGTTATCTCCGCCCTCTTTCGCCCGCTCATGGAGCGTCCTTCCTCAGCCATACCTTCGTGTCGTGGACCGCCGCCCCGCCATAGGGAGCAACCGCATCGGCGCCGGTGAGGACATTGATGCCCTCGCCATCGAGATGGGACGAATTGGGCCACAGGCCCTCGGCAATGACGACGCCGGGGCGCACTGTTTCCGACAGGCGGACATGAAGGCGCACTTCGCCGCGCGGATTGCCGATCCGCACGACGTCACCGTCGGCAAGGGCGTGCGCGGCTGCATCCGCCGGCGAGATCAGAAGCTCGGGCCGCCCCTCCTTCTGCCGCGATGTCGGCATCTCCGTGAAGGTCGAGTTCAGGAAGTTCCGCGCCGGCGAGGTCGCGAGGCGGAAGGGATGATCGGCATCGGTGCTTTCGATCAGCTCCACGTGATCCGGAAAGGCGGGCAGGCCCTGATAGGGACCCATGGCGCCCAGGCTTTCCGGCGGCTTGACGGGGGACGGGCCGTTCCTCCAGTCGGGCGAGAAACGGAAGCGCCCGTCCGGATAGGCAAAGCCGTTGAGGAAATGCGCGGTCTCGAAATCGGGCTGGCAGTCGATCCAGCGGTTTGCCTCGAAATCCGCGAGCGTACCCATGTTGCTCCGTCGGAGGATGCGGTCGATCATCTCCCGTTCCGTGTAGCCGAAACCCGGCCGGTCGGCGACACCGAGACGCCTGGCGAGCTCCTCGATGACGAAGAGATTGGTGCGCACCGTTGCCGGCGGCTCGACGAGCTTCGGTCCGAAGAGGAGATGACTCTGGCCCCCGCCCCTGTAGATGTCGTCATGCTCGACGAACATGGTGGCGGGAAGGACGAGATCGGCAAGCCTTGCCGTATCGGTCATGAACTGTTCATGCACGGCGGTGAAGAGGTCGTCGCGCAGGAAGCCCTGCTTCACGAGCCGCTGCTCCGGCATGACATTGACCGGATTGGTGTTCTGGATCAGCATCGCCGTCACGGGCGGACCGTGCCGGAGCGCCTCGGCATCCCCGGTCAGGATGCGGCCGATCTGCGACTGGTCGAGCACGCGGATCGAGGGATCCTCCATGGCGGTGCCCATCAGTTCCGACTTGTCCAGGCGATAGGCCTGACCGTTGTTGTGGAAGGCGCCGCCGCCCTCGTGTTGCCAGGAGCCGAGGACTGTGGCGATGGACGTTGCGGCATGCATCGCGGCGGCACCGTTGCGCTGCCGGGTGAAGCCGTAGCCAAGCCGGAAATAGGTGCGCTTCGTTTCTCCCACGAGCCTTGCGAAGGCCTCGATCTCGGCAACAGAAAGGCCGGTGATCGCCGCAGCCCATTCCGGCGTGCGGGTGGCCAGATGGGCCTCGAGCCCCGCGGGATCGTCGGCATAGCGGGCCATGTAGGCCCGGTCGGCATAACCGTCGCGGAACGCCACATGCATCACGGCGCAGGCCAGCGCGGCATCGGTGCCGGGGCGCACGACGAGCGCCAGGTCCGCCTGCTTCATGGTGGCATTGTCGTAGATGTCGATGACGACGATCCGGGCGCCGCGCTCCTTGCGGGCGCGGATCGCATGGGTCATCACGTTCACCTGGGTCACGACCGCATTGGTACCCCAGATTACCACGCAATCGGATTTCGCCATCTCGCGCGGGTCCGGCCCGTGCAGCGAACCCGTGCCCATGACGAAACCGGTCCAGGCCATGTTCACGCAGACGGTATCGAAATAGCCGGAATAGCGCTTGGCAAAGCGCAGCCGCTCGATGGAATCCCGCTGCACCCAGCCCATCGTGCCGGCATAGAAATAGGGCCAGACAGCTTCCGATCCGTGGCGGGCTTCCGCCTTGACGAAGGCTTCCGCAATCTCGTCGAGGGCCGCATCCCAGCCGATCTCCTGCCAGTCGCCGCTCCCCTTCTCGCCGCGCCGGCGCAGCGGCGTCAGCAGCCGCTCCGGATGGTAGAGGCGTTCTGCATACCGCGCGACCTTGGCGCAGATGACGCCGGCCGTGTAGCTGTTGTCCGCCGAGCCGCGCATGCGGCCGATCCGGCCATCGGGGCCGATCTCCACATCCAGCGCGCAGGTTGAGGGGCAATCATGCGGGCAGGCCGTATGACCGATGCGGGATTTTGTGAGGTCGGGGGTCGCAATGTTCATGTCCTTTGTATAGGACAAACGGGACCGGGGCAGAAGGCCTGCCGGCCAGCCCCAAAAGATTTCATCGAGGCATCACGGCAGATGAACTATCGCCATATCTACCATGCAGGCAACTTCGCCGATGTGCTGAAGCACGCGGTGCTGGCCCTGCTCGTGCGCTACCTCCAGAAGAAGGAAGGCGCCTTCCGGGTGCTCGATACCCATGCGGGGATCGGCCTTTACGATCTCTCCTCCGTGGAAGCCCAGAAGACCGGCGAGTGGCAGACGGGCATCGGAAAGCTGATCGATGCCGAGCTGCCGCCGGAAGCCTCCGCGCTTCTCGAGCCCTATCTCACGGCCGTGCGCGCGCTCAATCCCGAGGGCGGCCTGCGGAAATATCCGGGCTCACCGGCCCTTGCCCGCGCCCTTTTCCGCCCGCAGGACCGGCTTTCCGCCATCGAGCTGCACCCGGAGGATGCCCGTGCCCTCGCGCGGCTCTTCGAGGGCGATCACCAGGTACGCGTGACCGAACTGGACGGCTGGCTGACGCTGAAATCCCACCTGCCCCCGAAGGAGAAGCGCGGCCTCGTGCTCGTCGACCCGCCCTTCGAGCAGGAGGGGGAATACGAACGGCTGGTGAAGGGGCTTGCGGAAGGCTACCGCCGCTTTTCCGGCGGGACCTTCTGCCTCTGGTATCCGATGAAGAAGGGGGCGCCGGTCGCCGCCTTCCACGAGGCGCTGAAGGCGCTGGAAATCCCCAAGATGCTCTGCGCCGAGCTGACGGTCATGAGCGACCGCGATGCCACGGGCCTCAACGGCTCCGGCCTCGTGATCGTCAATCCGCCCTACACGCTGAAGGACGAGCTGCATGTGCTGCTGCCGGTTCTCAGGGAGCGCCTCGCCGTGGATCGCTACGCATCCCAACGCGTCTTCTGGTTGCGCGGCGAGGAGAAGAAATAGCTTCCGCCCGCGCGGCGCATCGCTTAAGAAAGGCGTGCCCCTCAGCCGGCCCGGCCGGCAAGACGTGGATGAACACGCCCCATGCGCCGCTCTCTCGGTTTCCTTCTCATCGCCGCACTCGCTCTTGCGGGACTGTTCCTCAAGGACGCTCCGCTTTCTACCCCGCCCAAGGGGAATACTCCGCAGCAGGATACCTCCCCTCAGCCACCGGCAAGGAAGCGGGAAGGCGAAACGGCCCGGACCATCCCCGCAGGCGCAGCCGGATATATCCTGGCGCTCAGCTGGTCTCCTGCTTTCTGCGCCAGCAGCGATCCCGAGGGCGAGAGCGACCAGTGCGAGACGGGCGCGATGCGCGGCCTCGTGGTGCACGGCCTCTGGCCGGACGGGCGCGCCGAATACTGCGACACATCCGAGCCGAAACGGCTTCGCGACGACATTGCGCGGCAGGTGATGCGCTACATGCCGAGCGTCGGCCTTGCCCGGCATGAATGGGAAAAGCATGGCACCTGCTCCGGCCTTTCCCAGCGGGACTATTTCGCGGCGACCGAGCGCGCCTGGGACGCGTTCCGCCAGCCAGAACCGCTCTCCCGCGCCACCCGGGACCAGCGCCTGGAGCGGAACCGGCTTCTCGACATGATCGCCAGGGCCAATCCGGGCCTGCCGACCTCGGCAGTCGCGCTCCAGTGCGGCAAGGGTGGCGTGCTCAAGGAAATCCGGCTGTGCCTCGATGCCTCGCTTTCGGGCCGTCCCTGCCCCGAGGGAACGCGGCGCTCCTGCTCGGCGACAATCACCGTTCTTCCCCCATCCTAGACGAGCGAAAGGCGATGGCCATGATGAAGATCCTGTGTTCCCCGACCTCCCCCTATTCAGCCAAGGTACGCATGGCGGCCCGGCATCTCGGCTTCCGCTACATGGAAGTGATGGTGGATACGGTGGCGGGTCCCGCCGAACTGACCGACAACAATCCGCTGGGCAAGATCCCCGTCCTTTTGCATGGCAAGGACAAGGCCGTCTATGACAGCCGCGCCATCATGCAGTTCCTGAACCGCAAGTCGGACGGCAAGCTCTATCCCGAGAAAGACCGCAAGCGCACCGAGGCGGAAATCCTGGAAGCCCTTGCGGACGGCATCTGCGACTGCCTTCTGGCCATCGTCTACGAGAAGCGGATGCGCCCGGAGGAAAAGCAGCATGCACCCTGGACGGAGCGCCAGTGGGAGAAGGCGCGGCGCGCGCTCGACATGCTGGAGAAGAACCCGCCGAAGATCGGCAAGAGGCTGCATGGAGGCCATTTCGCCCTTGCCGCGACGCTCGGCTATCTCGGGCTGCGCTTTGCGGGCCAGTGGGAAGAGGATCATCCGAAGCTGGTCGCCTGGGCCCTCGAATTCGCCGACCGCTTTCCCCATTACGGCGCCATGAAGCCGCAGCAGCCCTGAAAACAGCGGACAAAAGAAAACCGCCGGCTGCGAGAGCGCAAGCCGGCGGCTTCTGGATCGTTCCTTGCGAAACGCGTCTTAGAACTTGACGCCTACGCCGAGCTTCACGCTGTGCTCGTCATAGCCACGCTCGGCAACGCCGGAAGCGAGGTTGAAGTTCTTGTTCTGGTAGTCGGTGTAACGATATTCGGCGCGGGCCGAGATCGTGTCGGTGATCATGGTTTCGGCACCGGCACCGGCAGTCCAGCCGAGAGCGTTGCGGGTGTCGGACGAGGTTGCATCCGAGCCCTTCAGGCGCGAAGCGGCAACACCGGCCGTACCGTAGACGAGAACCGGGCCGGTATCGACGCCGAGGCGGCCGCGCAGCGAGCCGTTGACACCCTGCTTGGTCTTCACGCCGGCGGTGACGTTGTCGTTGCCGGAGTAGCCGAGGTCAGCTTCACCGCCGTATACCAGCTGGCCGTCCTGGACGTTGTAACCGCCGTAGACCTGACCACCGAAGGCCTTGTCGTCGTAGCCGTTGCTGTCGAAGCGGCCGAAGTTGTAGTTGGCAGCGCCACCGACATAGGCACCGCCCCAGTTGCCGGTAGCGGCCGGCTGTTCGTAGGCCTGCGGTGCTTCCGGGATCGAGTCGATGGCATCAGCTGCCTGTGCTGCAGCGGCGAAGGTCATGGCAGCGACCGAGGAAGCCATGAGAGAGACTACAAATTTACGCATTTCTTTCTCCTTTCGATCCTGCGGAACCGAAGCCATCGCGGGCCGCTCGTCTGCAGGATAATCCGTTTGCCTGTGTGGCTCGAAAGTTAAAATGCTATCTAATTTGGGAAATGGAAGAGCGAAATTGTGATTTAAATGTGGCATTCAGCGGCCCGAATCTTGACGTTGCTTGTTTGCCACAGGATATTTGTTAACCATACCGAAACATTAACAACAATAATTCATGGTAAACGACTGGTTAAATTTTATGCTTACTTAGTTGTCCGGATTTTTATATTTATTCCGGCTTCGCGCCTGCCCCGTTGCATCCTGTATTCTGCCAGACAGGGCAAGGTCTGCCTTCTGTGTGCAGTGCAAAATGCGGGCAATCCGCACTTGAAAAGAAACCGGTAAAACATGGAAGCGTCCATGTTTTTTCTTTGTTCTTTCTTTTTGACACCCGCCCCGGAAAGCCCCAAATGAGGGATGCGTGTGGACGCGTGATTTGCCCTGCCGGAGTTCGAGATGACTGCACGGAAGCTGCCCGATGGCGGCATTCTCTTCGATGACGAATCGCTGGACGACGAGGAAGACATTTCCCCGGCGCCCGAGTCGCCGTCGCAGCTGGACATCGACTGGAACGAGGGATCGGCTGCCGAGAACGGCCTTCGCGGACAGGATCTGATCGCCGAGTTCGTCAAGCGCCTGCCGAATGGACCCGGCGTCTACCGCATGCTGAACGAGGCGGGCGACGTGCTGTATGTGGGCAAGGCGCGCAGTCTCAAGAAGCGCGTCTCCAACTATGCCCAGGGCCGGGTTCACTCCAACCGGATCGCCCGCATGGTGCGCGAAACCGCGCACATGGAATTCGTCACCACCCGGACGGAAACCGAAGCGCTGCTGCTCGAGGCGAACCTGATCAAGCGCCTGCGGCCGCGTTTCAACGTGTTGCTGCGGGACGACAAGTCCTTTCCCTACATCCTCGTGACGGGCGACCATCGGGCGCCGGCGATCGTCAAGCACCGCGGCGCAAGAGCGCGCAAGGGAGATTATTTCGGCCCCTTCGCCTCGGCGAGCGCGGTCGGGCGCACCATCAACTCGCTGCAGCGCGCCTTCCTGCTGCGCACCTGCACGGACAGTGTCTTCGAGACCCGCACACGTCCCTGCCTTCTTTATCAGATCAAGCGTTGTGCCGGCCCCTGCACCCACGAGATCAGCGACGAGGCCTATGCGCAGCTGGTTTCCGAAACCCGTGATTTCCTGTCTGGCCGCAGCCAGAAAGTGAAGCAGACGATTGCCGCCGCGATGAACGAAGCGGCAGAAGATCTCGATTTCGAGCGGGCCGCCGTCTACCGCGACCGGCTTGCCGCGCTCTCCCATGTCCAGAGCCATCAGGGCATCAACCCTGCCAGCGTCGAGGAGGCGGATGTCTTCGCCATCCACCACGAGGGCGGCATTTCCTGCATCCAGGTCTTCTTCTTCCGCACCGGGCAGAACTGGGGCAACCGCGCCTATTTTCCGAAGGCCGATCCGCAGCTGACGGGCGCGGAGGTGCTGAACGCCTTTCTGGCGCAGTTCTACGACGACAAGCCCTGCCCGCGGCAGATCCTTCTGTCCGAGACGGTGGAGGAGATGGAACTGCTCGCGCAGGCGCTCTCCGAGCGCGCCGGCCACCGGGTTTCGATCACCGTGCCGCAGCGCGGCGAAAAGAAGGATGTGGTCGATCACGTCCTCGGCAACGCCCGCGAGGCCCATGGCCGGAAGCTTGCCGAAACGGCCTCGCAGGAGAGGCTGCTCAAGGGGCTCGCGGAAACCTTCAAGCTGCCCTACGTGCCGCGGCGCATCGAGATCTACGACAACTCCCACATCATGGGCACCAATGCGGTCGGGGGCATGGTGGTCGCCGGGCCGGAAGGCTTCGTGAAGAATCAGTACCGGAAGTTCAACATCAAATCGACCGACATCACCCCCGGTGACGACTTCGGAATGATGCGCGAGGTGATGACGCGGCGCTTTTCCCGGCTTCTCAAGGAAGAGGGCCTGCCCGACCGCTCTGCAGCACCCTCGACGGAAGACCTGGCGGACATGCCCTTCCCCGCCTGGCCGGACGTGATCCTGATCGACGGTGGCCAGGGACAGATGACGGCTGTTCGCTCGATCCTCGACGAGCTCGGTATCACCGACCATGTCATTGCCATCGGCGTCGCCAAGGGCGTGGATCGCGATGCCGGGCGCGAGCGCTTCTTTCCGCCGGGCGTGGCCGGCGGTTTCACGCTGCCGCCGCGCGATCCGGTTCTCTACTTCATCCAGCGCATGCGCGACGAGGCGCACCGCTTCGCCATCGGCTCCCACCGGGCGCGGCGCAAGAAGGAAATGGTGAAAAACCCGCTCGACGAGATCGGCGGCATCGGCCCCTCGCGCAAGCGGGCGCTGCTGAAGCACTTCGGAACGGCCAAGGCGGTTTCACGCGCAGCGGTCGCAGACCTCATGGCCGTCGAGGGCATTTCGGAAGCGATGGCACGGACGATCTACGGACATTTTCACGAAAGTGACGGAAGCTGAGCGGACCGCCGCAAAAATCGCATATTGCGATGGGATTTGTCGTAACCACCATTGACGCTGGATGGAACGGACCTTCATCTTAGTGTCATCCCCCTTGGAACAGAAGAAGCTGATTCATGGCCTCGCGCGCATACAATATTCCAAATCTGTTGACCTATGGCCGGATTCTGGCCGTTCCGCTGATCGTTCTGTGCTTCTTCATCGAAGGAAAGCTGCAAAGCTCCGACTTCGCGCGATGGGCGGCGCTGGTCATCTTCGTGGTCGCCTCGATCACCGACTTTTTCGACGGCTATCTCGCGCGGATCTGGAACCAGACCTCGAATATCGGGCGCATGCTGGACCCGATCGCGGACAAGCTGCTGGTGGCGACCTGCCTGCTGCTGATGGCGGCCGATACGGAGAAGACCATCGCCGGCTGGTCGCTCTGGGCGGCAATCATCATCCTGTGCCGTGAAATTCTGGTCTCGGGCCTGCGCGAATACCTGGCCGAGCTGAAGGTTTCGGTTCCCGTGACGCGCATCGCGAAGTGGAAGACCACGGTGCAGATGCTCTCGCTTGCCTTCCTGCTGGCAGGCCCGGCAGGCGACAAGGTGCTGCCCTACACCACGCAGTTCGGCATCTTCCTGCTGTGGGTGGCCGCCCTTCTGACCATCTACACCGGCTACGACTACTTCCGCGCCGGCCTGAAGCACGTGGTAGACGACTGATGACGCGGCTCGTCTATTTTGCCTGGGTCCGCGAGCGCATCGGCAAGTCCGAGGAAGACCTCGATCTTCCGGCCTCCGTGGAAACGGTCGGCGATCTGCTGGCGCATCTGAGGACGCTCGGCGAGGAATACGAGGCGGCGCTGGAATTTCCCGATGCCATTCGCGTTGCCATCAACCAGGAGCATGCCGAGCGTCACGAGAGGATTGCCGGTGCCCGCGAAATCGGCCTTTTCCCGCCGATGACCGGAGGCTGATGCCCGTGCCGTCAATCCTGCGCCCTATCGTCTCCGTCCAGCGAGAGGACATCGATACCCGTGCCATCGTCCATGCGCTGACGGATGGGCGGACGGATGTCGGGGCGCTCGTGACCTTCACCGGCCTCTGCCGCGACGAGGCCGGGCGGCTCGAAGCCCTCGAGCTCGAGCATTATCCCGGCATGGCGGAGGCGGAGCTGACCCGGATCGGCGAAGAGGCCATCGGGCGCTTTGCGCTTCTCGGGCTCGCCATCGTCCACCGCTACGGGCGGATGGAGCCGAGCGACCAGATCGTTCTGGTGGCCGCAACCTCGTCGCACCGGCAGGCCGCCTTCGACGGCGCGAATTTCGTGATGGACTACCTCAAGACATCGGCCCCCTTCTGGAAGAAGGAACACGGGCGCGACGGCACCGAGGGCGGATGGGTGGCCGCACGCGATGCCGACGACACGGCCCGGCTTCGCTGGAAGCAGGACTGACCCCTCAGGGAATGACCCGCTCCCGGCGGCTGATCACCAGCACGAAGACGAGCAGCGAGAAGACGGCGAGATCGCGCCAGACGAAGGGCGCATAGGCCCCCCACAGGGTCTCGGCAAGTCCCAGCGCGGCAGCCCCTCCCGCGGATTTCAGCGGTTCGCCGTAACCGCCGACGGCGGCGATCAGCAGCACCTTCAGCCCGAACATGATCCCCGAGCCGAAATCCATGTTGCCGTAGTAGTTGGTGGCGATCATGCCCGTTGCAGCCGCGACCATCGTGGAGGCGACATAGGCGACGACGAAGACCTTCGGCGCATTCACGCCACACAGGCCCGCCGCCAGCGGATCTTCGGTGACGGCGCGCCAGTGTCGGCCGAAACGGGTGCGCGTGAGGATGTAGTGGCCGGTGGCCACGAGGATGGAGAACAGGCCCGTATTGAGGAGCTGCATGCCCGTGAGCTGCACCGCCCTGCCCCCTATGACGACAAGCGTCACCGGCTCGGCCAGAAGCGGCGGCAGCCAGAGATCTCTCGTATCCGATGCCAGGCGCGCCGTTTCCATCAGCACGATCAGCAGCCCGAGGGCCGCGACGATCACCGCATTGGGCGAAACGCGCACCAGGGGTCCCATGATGTGCCGTCCGGCGAAGAGCCCGATCCCCGAGGCATAGGCGAATGACACGCAGGCTCCGAAAGCGAGCGCGGCCGGCAGGATCAGCCGCAATTCGTTGAACCCCTGATCCACGAACAGCACATAGATCTGGCCACCGAAGGCAAAGAAGCCGCCATAGGCGATATCCGCACGCTTCGTGACGCCGAACGCGATCGAATAGCCAAAGGCCAGGGACGCATACAGTGCCCCCAGCGAGAGGCCCAGGACAAGCTGTTGGACGAGATATCCCATCACGGACTCCTTTTTGCGAGAATTATAACTGGCAAAATGCGTTTTACCAGTTATAATTCCACCATGAGCTTCACCTGGACACCCCATCGTTTCGTAGGTGGCGCGCTGGCATTCGACATCGCCAACAGCGTCATCCTCAGGCATTTGCCGGAACGCCGCCTCGACCGGCTGGCCGATCCCGCCAATCTTGCGGCCCTGCCGCAGGCGGCCTCTGCCCATTCGGCGGAGCGCGCGTCGTTCGGCGTACTCCATCCCCTTTCCCCCCAGGATGCACCGCAGCTCCTCGCGCTGCGGGAGGCGATCGACCGCTACTTCAGGGCCCGCGCGGAAGGCCGGGAGGACGATCGGCTTCTGGCGGATCTGCTGGAGGAAATTGCCGGCGCCATCCGCCGCGATCCGGCGAAGGGAGACCTGATCGCCTCGACGGCCCGCTCGGCGCTCATGCTGATTTCCAGTCCGGCTGCGGACCGGACAAAGGTGTGCGGGCATTGCGGCTGGCTCTTCATTGACCGATCGAAGAACCGCAGCCGCCTGTGGTGCGACATGGCCATATGCGGAAACCGGGAGAAGGCAAGCCGGCACTATGCCGCCAGACGCGGCAAGCCGGCCGGGGATGACACGGAGGAGAAACCATGAAGAAGATGATCCTGCTCGCAGCGCTCGCGGCACTGCCGCTCGCCGGCTGCCAGCGCAGCAACGAGAACGGGCCGACGGAGATTGCCGGCAAGCTGTTCATCTTCAACTACCGGCTTTCGACGGCGGTCTACGAGATCGCGCTGCGCAAGACGGGCACCATTCCCGAGGGCAGCACGGTGACGGCGGAATACGAGAACCCGGCGGGCGGCCCGCCCCTCGTTTCCACGATCAAGATCTTCCCATTCTGGGAAAGGATCCCGCTGGAGAGCCCGCCCCTGCGCTGCGTCATGAAGGACAAGCCCTATCGCGTGACCATCACCATCAACGGTCCGGACAAGGCGGAAATCCAGAAAATCGAGACCACCGTCATCTCCAGCCTGGACCAGTCGATCCTCGCGGCAAAGCCGCTGGTGACCGGTCCGGCCTATGACAAGAATCCTGATGTCTACAAGGCGGATGGCTCGGCCGATTATTCGCCGGATCAGACCTGCCCGGGGGCCGCAAAGGCATCCTGACCGGACAGCCGCCTCTTTTCATTATTTACGGATTGTCTTATATTGCGAACCGGACGGGCAAAGCCTGTTCTGGGGCGTAAGAACCCTATCCGACATCGGTGCGCAAAGCCCCTTCACGGGGAATGCGAACCCGTGCTTTAAAAGCACTCGCCTGCCTCTTTGGCCGGGGAGGTTGCTGCGCATGTCCAGGGCGAAAGCCTAAAGGCAGCGACGGCCGTTTGTTGGACGGTTTCTTAACTCCCCTGGCCGCCAGAGAGTTCGCTCTGGCGGCTCTCACCCCGGGGGACAAATCGATGAATTTCTACGATCTCTACGCCGTTTCGCCAGACTGGATAAAGCTGGCAGTCATGCTGGAATTTCCGGCTTTCGTTCTCGCCATCCTCTGGATTGCCGCCTGGTACCGTGTGAAGATGGCCATGGTGGGCGCCCGGCCAGCGCAGCCGCAACCGACCGAAGCCGGGGACGCGGGATAGTGCCGAAACGAAAAAACCGGCGCAGGATTGCGCCGGTTTTCCTTGGTTCTCGCGGATAGCGGCCGATCAGCCGACGATTTCGGTCTCGGCGAACCAGTAGGCGATCTCGATCTTGGCGGTTTCCGGAGCGTCGGAGCCGTGAACGGAGTTTTCGCCGATGGAGAGGGCGTGGGTCTTGCGGATGGTGCCTTCGGCAGCCTGGGCCGGGTTGGTGGCGCCCATGATCTCGCGGTTCTTGGCAATGGCGTTTTCACCTTCCAGAACCTGGACGACCGTCGGGCCGGAGGTCATGGTGTCGACGAGTTCGCCGAAGAAGGGGCGTTCCTTGTGAACGGCGTAGAAGCCTTCGGCTTCGCGGCGGCTCATCCAGACGCGCTTGGAAGCGACGACGCGCAGGCCGGCGTCTTCGAGCATCTTGGTGATCGCGCCCGTCAGGTTGCGCTTCGTTGCGTCCGGCTTGATCATCGAAAAGGTACGTTCAATCGCCATCGGAATTCATCCTCTTGGGTGGTGGGGAAAAGTGGGCGGTGTTTACCCGCCTCCCGGCCCGAAAACAAGGGGGGAGCCCGATTGTGACGGAAAATGACGGCGGCCCTAGCCTGCCCGCGCCCGCACCTTGCGCCCTGTCTCTTCGAAGAGATCCAGACAGCGCTCGAACCAGGCGGTCACGCCGTCTTCCGGGGCGAGCGGCCAGCGGGTCGAGACGATGCGGAGCCATTGCAGCGCACCGAAGACGATGTAATCGGCAAAGAGCGGTTCCTCTCCGCCGAGAAACGGCTGGCGCTTCACGAGGGCACGCAGCGGCTCCAGCCTGGCGTCGAAGGCAGCCACCTCGGCGGGACTGTTTGCCGCCATGCCTTCCAGCGTGTTTCCGAGCCGCGTTTCCCGGCTCTCGCGGAAATAGGGCTGGTCCTCGGGGTCCAGCAGCTCCCAGATCTCATGCACCGCGATCCGGCTGATCGCGGGGTGAATGACGCTCTGGGACCAGGCCTCCACGAAGCGTGAAAGGGCCCTGCCCCCGTCTCCGCCGAAGAGGCTTGGATGCTCGGGATAGGTTTCCTCGAGATATTCGGCGATCGCGAAACTGTCGGAGACGAGATGCCCGTCGTCGCGGAGCATCGGGACCGTCTTCGAAAAGCCGCCTTCGGTGCGGGCGATATCGGTGAAGCGGAGCGGCCGCTCCTCGAAATCCAGCCCCTTGTGCTTCAGCGCCATGACGGCCTTCCAGCAGTGCGGCGAGAAGGTGCAGGCGGGGTCGGCTCCGCGAAGGGTGTAAAGCGTGATGGTCACGTCGTTTCTCCTGATCTTTCCCGAGAGCGTGTGGAGAGAAAGCTTCGATCAGCAAAATGGATGCGTCCAATCAAAAGAATTGACGCCACCCATTCGCGGTCCTGTTCTATGGTCCGGGCATGACGGCAAGGGAGTGCAAGCGCGATGAGAGACCATTTCCGGATGTTCGCGGCCTATAACGGCTGGGCCAACAACCTGCTTTACCAAGCGGCCGCCGCGCTGACCCCGGAAGAACTGCGAACCGACAAGGGCGCCTTCTTCGGCCCGCTTCTCAACACGCTCAATCACATCATGGTCGCCGACAGGGTATGGCTTCACCGGCTGACGGGCGAAGGCATGTTGCCGACAGCGCTGGACCAGGTGCTCTACACGGATTTCGAGGCATTGCGGGACGCCCGCATCGCAGAGGACGCGCGCCTGGCCGCCTATGTGGAGGGACTGACGGAAGAGGCGCTCGACGAGAGCTTCACCTTTTCTCCCATCGGCAAGACCGACCGGATCACCCAGAAGCGTGGCGTCACGCTCTCGCATGTCTTCAACCACCAGACCCACCACCGGGGCCAGTGCCATGCGACGCTGACGGCGCTCGGAAAGCCTTCCCTCACGCTCGACCTCATCTATTTCCTCCGCTCGGAAGGCAAGGCGTGGCTCTGAGCCGCCCTTGCCATCGGCGACGGTTTCGGCCAAAACCGCGCGCATGATCGCGATATCTGACCTTTCCGCCCGCGTCGCCGGACGCCTTCTCATCGACCATGCCAGCGTGACCCTTCCATCGGGAACGAAGGCGGGGCTCGTGGGCAAGAACGGGGCTGGCAAATCCACCCTCTTCCGCATCATCACCGGCGAGTTCCCCTCCGAAAGCGGATCCGTCTCGCTGCCGCGCAACGCGCGCATCGGTCAGGTGGCACAGGAAGTGCCGGGCACCGAGGAGCCGCTGATCGAGATCGTGCTGAAGGCCGACAAGGAGCGTGCAGCCCTTCTTGCGGAAGCGGAGACGGCGACCGATCCCCATCGGATCGCCGAGATCCAGACCCGCCTTGCCGATATCGGCGCCCATGCGGCGGAAGCGCGCGCGGCCAGCATCCTCGCCGGCCTCGGCTTCGACCACGCGGCGCAGCAGCGTCCGGCATCGTCCTTTTCGGGCGGCTGGCGCATGCGCGTGGCGCTGGCGGCGGTGCTCTTTTCCGAGCCCGACCTGCTGCTTCTCGACGAGCCCACGAACTATCTCGACCTCGAAGGCACGCTCTGGCTCGAGGAGTACATCCGCCGCTATCCGCACACGGTCATGATCATCAGCCATGACCGCGATCTGCTGAACACCGCCGTCAATGCCATCGTGCATCTCGACAAGAAGAAGCTCACCTTCTATCGCGGCTCCTACGACCAGTTCGAGCGGCAGAAGGCGGAGGCCGACGAGCTGCAGAACAAGGCAGCCGCCAAGAACGAGGCGGCGCGCAAGCACCTGCAGAGCTTCATCGACCGCTTCAAGGCCAAGGCCACCAAGGCGCGGCAGGCGCAATCCCGCGTGAAGGCGCTGGAGCGCATGGGCACCATCTCGGCCGTGGTCGAGGATACGGTGCTCGGCTTCTCCTTCCCGGAACCCGAGCGGACGGCCGCCTCGCCGATCATCGCCATTCAGGGCGGCGCTGTCGGCTACGAGCCCGGCAACCCGATCCTGAAGCGCCTCAACCTGAGGATCGACACCGACGACCGCATTGCCCTGCTCGGCTCGAACGGCAACGGCAAGTCCACCTTTGCCAAGTTCATCTCGGGCCGGCTTCAGGCGGAATCGGGCGAGGTGAAGCTCGCGCCGCATCTGAAGATCGGCTTCTTCGCCCAGCACCAGCTCGACGACCTCATTCCCACCCAGAGCGCCGTGGAGCATGTGCGCAAGCGCATGGTGGACCAGCCGGAGGCGAAGGTACGCGCCCGCGTTGCCCAGATGGGCCTTGCGACGGAAAAGATGGACACGCCCGCCAAGGATCTTTCGGGGGGCGAGAAGGCGCGTCTTCTCATGGGCCTTGCCGCCTTCGATGCTCCGAACCTGCTCATCCTCGATGAACCGACCAACCATCTCGACATCGACAGCCGCCGTGCGCTGATCGAGGCGCTGAACGACTATTCCGGCGCCGTCATCCTGATCTCGCACGACCGCCACCTGATCGAGGCGACCGTCGACCGGCTCTGGCTGGTGAAGGACGGCACCGTGCAGGTCTTCGACGGAGATCTCGAGGATTATCGCGCGGAGATCGTCTCGACGCCGAAGAAGGACGAGGCGAAAAAGGCGACGGGCGAAGAAACCGTCAACAAGGCGGACCAGCGCAAGCAGGCCGCCGAAAAGCGCGCCGCCTTTGCGCCGCTCAAGAAAAAGATCAATGAACTCGAATCCTTGACGGCAAGACTGGAGAAACAGATTCAGGCACTTGATGCGGAACTTGCAGATCCGGCGCTCTACGAGAAGAGCCCGGCCAAGGCCGCCGCCAAGGCCAAGGAGCGCGCCGACGCAGCCGCCCGCCTGGCAACGGCCGAGGACGAGTGGCTGATGCTGTCGGCGGAATATGAAGAGGCGATGGCGGATTGATACCGGGGCGCTGGAAGCCCGCCGCTAGCGCCCGCCAAGCCAGCGATCCAGGACTTCCACCGCCTGGGCCGTGTTCTTCCGCCCGAAGCCGATGCGGAACCGGTCTTCCGGGACGGCGGCCAGCTCCGAGCGGTAGACGCTTGCCGGAAGGAGCAGCACGCCGGTTTCCTCGACAAGCCGTGCCGTGAACGCCTCCACGCCATCGCCACCGCGATAGCGGATGAAGCCGATGCAGCCGCCCTTTGGCACATGCCAGTCGAACAGGTCCCGGTGGCGGGCGAAAAACTCCTCCAGCACGGCCAGATTGGCTTCGGTGATGGACCGGATGCGGTCGGTGACATGATCCGCCGCCCTCAGCGCGATATCGGCGAGGAGCTCCGAAGGTCCCGCATTGCAGATCGACAGATAATGCTTGTAGCGCTCGCAGCGCTGAAGGAATTCGCGGTCGCGGCAGGCAAGCCAGCCGATGCGCAGGGCCGGCAGGCCGTAAGCCTTGGTCAGCACATTCAGCGATATGCCGCGCTCGTAGATGTCGGCCACCTGCGGCAGCCGGTCTTCCGGGCGACGCTCCATCCGGCGGTAGACCTCGTCGCTGAACAGCCAGATCCCATGCTCGCGGCACAGCGTCACCAGCGCATCGAGACTTTCGCGCGGGATGACATGGCCCGTCGGATTGTTCGGAAAGTTGATCGACAGAAGCCGCGTATTGGGCCGGATCGCCTCGCGCACGCGGTCCACATCCAGCTCCCAGTCGCGTTCCGGGTCGAGCGGCACGGCGGTCACCGGGCAGATGGAGAGCGCGATGGTTTCGGCGGACTGATAGCCCGGCGTCACGATGATCGCGTGGTCGGACGGCCCGAGCAGCACGCGGGCGGCGACATAGATCGGCTCCTCGGCGCCGGCAAAGCACAGGATGTCCTCGGGCTCCATGGTCTCGTAGGTGCCGGCAATCGTCCGGCGCAGGGCAGGCGCGCCCCAGGTTTCGGTATAGCCGAGGCTCATGTCACCGAAGGCCCGGCGATCCTCCTCGGTGCCGAGGGCCAGCAGTTCGTTCAGCGTCATGGTTTCCGGGTCCGAACCGGCCAGATTGAAGCGGGCCTTGAACTCCCAGCGGGAGAAATAGGTCTCGAGGGCAAAGTCGCGGAAGGGCGCGGCAAAGGCGGCACTGTTCGGGCGGGCGGACATTCATTCTCCCTTTTGCGTCATGCGGACGCGGCTCAGACGATTGTAAAGCTTGGCGCGTGACCAGCCGAAGACCTCCGCGACATATGGGGCCGCCTTGCGGAAGCCGAAGATGCCGTCGCGGTCGAGCCGGGCGAGCAAGGCATCCTCTCCTGCGGCATCCAGCCCGGAGAGCGCCACGTTGCGGTCCGCGAGGAAACGCCCGACCGTCTCGTTGACCGCCTCGCGCCAGTCGCCGGCAAAGAGCCCCTCCGGCCGTCCGCCCTGCGCGGGCACCGCGAGAAAGGCGGTGAGCAAACCGGCCATGCGGGCAAAGATCTCCACGTCGAGATTGATGCAGAGAAGGCCGATCGCCTCGCCCTCCCCGTCCCGGACGATCGAGGAGATGGAACGAAGCCGCCGGCCATCGGGATTGGTCTTTTCATAAGGCCCGATGACGTCGCCCGCCGCCGCCAGATCGCCCATATCCTCGAGCAGGGAGGGATCGCCCACCCGCCGCGGCGAGAGCGCATTTGCGATATGGACCACCCGCTCGCTCGCCAGGTCATGCAGCACGACCTCCGCATGGGGATGCAGCAGACGGGCGATGGCATCGCAAACCGGAAGGGAGGATTGGAGTTTCTTGCTGATCATGACTGACTTTTTATCCATATGAGACAATTTGTCAAACTCCAAAGCGAGATTCTGGTTCCACATTCTGGAACAGGTGTTCATTTTCCGGAAGAATCTCCGGACAAGCGGCCGCGAAGCCTTGCCGGTTCGGGGTCTGCTGGCTAAGAATGCCCGCGCTGTTTCAGAAGCCCGGAGGAACCATGTCGCCCATCAAACTTGCCATCGTCGGCGTCGGAAAGATCGTGCGCGACCAGCATCTCCCGGCCATTGCGGGCAACGGCAACTTCGAGCTGATCGCGACCGCGAGCCGCCATGGAACCGTGGACGGCGTACCGGCCTATTCCAGCATCGAGGCGATGCTCGAGGCGGTTCCGGCCATCGACGCGGTCTCGCTGTGCATGCCGCCGCAATACCGCTACGACGCGGCGCGCAAGGCGCTCGACGCCGGCAAGCACGTCTTCCTCGAAAAGCCGCCGGGCGCGACGCTCTCGGAAGTGCAGGATCTCATCCGCCTTGCCGACAGCAAGGGTCTCTCGCTCTTTGCCAGCTGGCATTCGCGCTATGCGCCGGCGGTCGAGGCAACCCGCGCCTTTCTCGCCGGGGCCGCGATCCGCTCCGTGGAGATCATCTGGAAGGAGGATGTTCGCCACTGGCACCCGAACCAGGAATGGATCTGGCAGGCTGGCGGCCTCGGTGTCTTCGATCCGGGCATCAACGCGCTCTCGATCATGACCCATATCCTGCCCAATCCGGTGTTCCTCACCGGAGCGGAACTCACCTTCCCGGAAAACCGCGACGCCCCGATCGCGGCCTCGCTTGCCTTCCGCGATCAGGCGGGCCTTGCCGTCAACGCCGAATTCGACTGGCGCCAGACGGGCAAGCAGACGTGGGACATCCGCGCCGAGACGGACAAGGGCCTCATGGTTCTGGAAAGCGGCGGATCGAAGCTGACGATCGACGGCAGGGAGCAGCTGAATGCGGCGGACGACGAGTATCCGAGCCTCTATCGCCGCTTCGCCGAAATCATTTCAGCCGGCAGGAGCGATACGGATCTCGCGCCGCTGACCCATGTGGCAGATGCCTTCATGCTGGGCAAGCGCCGCGTGACGGAGGCCTTCCACGATTGAGCCGATGGAGGCGGCAGCGCCGCCTCAGGCCTTCTTTTCCCACCGTCCCTGCGCGTTCTGCTGCCAGTAGGTGAGCTGGTGGCCGGCGGCCTTCAGCCGCTTCCATTCCCCCCGGGCATGCTCCACCTGATCGGGATCGAGGCCATCGAACAGGAAGACGAGACGCTGGTATGCGTCCACATTCTCCGCCGCAGCACCGCCGACGAGGAACCGCACATCGGCGCGGTTGCGGTTCTCGGGCGATGTCGTGAGAAGGACCGGCTGGGCCTCCGGGCTCGGCGCGGCTTCGGTTCCGTGCGGCAGGAAGCTGTCTTCCCGATAGGTCCACAGATGCTGGTCCAGCTTCTCCATCAGATCGGCATCGCGCATCTCCACGGCGACGCGCCACCCCCGCTCCAGGCTGCGCTCCAGAAGCGGTGGCAGCGTGTCTTCGAGACGCCGCTCCGTGTGATGATAGAAGAGGATTTCAGCCACCGTTTTCCTCACCCCTCGTAATGGTCGCGCACGAGACGGTCGAGCAGGCGCACGCCAAAGCCCGAGGCCCAGGACTGGCTGATCTCGCTCTTCGGCGAATCCATCGCGGTTCCGGCAACGTCGAGATGCGCCCAGGGCGTGTCGTTGACGAAACGCTTGAGGAACTGGGCCGCGGTAATCGCCCCGCCATTGCGGCCGCCCGTGTTCTTCATGTCCGCGAACTTGCTGTCGATGAGCTTGTCATAGGCCTTGCCGAGCGGCATCCGCCAGAGCTTCTCCTCGGTTGCCTGACCGGCGGCGAAAAGGCGTTCGGCCAGGGTATCGTCGTTGGAAAAGAGGCCGGCATGATCGGTCCCGAGTGCCACCATGATCGCGCCGGTCAGGGTCGCCAGATCGATCATCGCCTGCGGCTTGAAACGGTCCTGGCAATACCAGAGCGCATCGGCAAGCACGAGCCGGCCTTCGGCATCCGTATTGATGATCTCGATGGTCTGGCCCGACATCGACGTGACGATGTCGCCCGGACGCTGGGCATTGCCATCGGGCATGTTTTCGACAAGGCCGAGGATGCCGATCGCGTTCACCTTGGCCTTGCGCGCGGCGAGCGCATGCATCAGGCCGATCACGGCGGCAGCACCACCCATGTCGCCCTTCATTTCCTCCATGCCGGAGGCCGGCTTGATGGAGATGCCTCCGGTATCGAACACCACGCCCTTGCCGACGAAGGCCACGGGCTTCTGCTTTGCCTTGCCGCCCTTCCACTGCATGATCGCAAGGCGCGGCGGACGGGCAGAGCCTTGCGCCACCCCGAGGAGCGCGCCCATGCCGAGAGCGCCCATTTCCTTTTCGCTCAGCACTTCCACCTCGACGCCGAGCGCGGAAAGCGCTTCTGCGCGGGCGGCGAACTCGACCGGACCGAGCACGTTCGGCGGCTCGTTCACGAGATCGCGGGCGAGAATGACGCCGCCGGCGACGGCCTGCGCATCGGCATAGGCCCTGGCGGCGGCGGAAGCGGATGCGGTAACGAGGGTGACCTTTACGGTCTTCCTCTTCTTCTCGCTCTTGTCGCCCTCGCCGTCGCCGGCAGAACCCGCCTTGCCGGTCTTGTAGGTGTCGAAGCTGTAGGCGCGGAGCAGCATGCCGAGCGCGAATTCGGCCGCCTCCTCTGCCTCCGCCGCCCGTCCCGGCAGATCCAGGTAGATCACCGCCGTATCGGCCTTGCCGAGCTTGCCGGCGGCGCTGCCTCCAGCCTTGAGCCAGTCATGCCGTGCTAGATCGGCCTGCTTTCCAAGCCCCAGCACCACCAGCCGGTCGGCAGATGAACCATGCGGGGCCAGGACTTCGACGGAGGAGCCGCTCTTGCCCTTGAATTCTGCCGCACGCACGGCGCGCTCCAGCACGGCCGCAGGATCGGCATCGGCCACGCCGGATGGGCTGATCGCATCGGAAAAGGTGAGAAGAATGGCATCGCCGCCGGCGAGGCCTGCCTTTGGCGCAAAGGAAATGTCGAGGTCGAAGGCCATGGAATCCACTTTCGAAATCTGGCAAAAGATGCGCCGATCATCGATAAAAAACACGATGTTGCAAGCGCCGGTCCGGATAAATCCCACCCAATGCGGCGGCCGCGGCCCATTATCGTCATATTGATCGTGGACAGGTCTCAGCCGCTTCCCATGACCGGGGAAGCTCTGTAAGAAGGCGATGCATGAAAATCATCGAGAAATACATCCTTCAGCGGTCCGCCAAGATGGTGCTGGTTGCGCTGCTGCCGGTGCTCGCCATCATCTGGACGACGCAGGTGCTGGGTCGCGTCAATCTCGTGACCGATAACGGCCAGTCCATCGGCTCCTTCATGCTTCTCGCCTCCTGCATCGTGCCCATGGTGCTGCCGCTGGTCCTGCCATTCGCGACCGTCATCGGCGTTTCGCAGACGCTGACCACGATGAACACGGACTCGGAACTCACCGTGATCGAGGCCTCGGGTGCCGGGCGTTCGGTGATTTTCAAACCCGTGCTGGTCCTGGCAGCCGCCCTCAGCCTCCTGTCCTTCGTCGTCGACAACGGGGTGGAACCGAAGGTGCGCGTGACGTTCCGCGAACTGATTGCATCCGCCTATGCGGACCTGCTCTCCTCCGTGATCGAGGAGAAGAGCTTCCGGCAGCTCGACACCGACCTTTACATCCAGATCTCGCGCCGCCTTGCCGGCCGCACGCTCGAGGGGCTGTTCATCTCGGATACGCGCAATCCCGCCTTCCAGCTGATCTATTATGCCCGTGAAGGTGCGGTGGACGAGGCGGGTACCGCGCTCATCATGCGCGACGGCGAGGTGCACCGGAAGACGACGACGGGGGATGTTTCCGTGGTGCGTTTCGATTCCTACACCTTCGACCTCTCCAATTTTTCCCAGACCCGCGGCCAGGCGACGCTTCAGTCCACCGACCGGGATCTGCCCTTCCTGTGGAATCCCGATCCCAACGACGAGAAATTCCAGAAAAACCCGGGCGAGTTCCGTGCCGAACTCCACCGGCGCCTGACGGAATGGAGCTTCCCGCTGGTCTATGCGCTGATCGCGCTCGTGATCGCGGGTGACGCCCGCTCGCAGCGCGAGGCGCGGGTGCATCCGATGGTCACGGCGCTCGGCTTTGCCTTCCTTCTGCGCTGGGCCTCTTTCTACTTCAGCAACCAGGTGGAAACGGATGCGGCCTACATTCCGGCCATGTATGCCGTGCCGATCGTCGCGGTGGCGGTTACATCCTGGCTCCTCTTCCGGGGCCGGCGCCTGCAGGTCGCCGACAGACTGACGGCATCGGCGCGCGACCGGCTTCAGCCGCTGGTGACCAGGCTGACCGACGGCCAGAAGAACGGGCGGACCTGACATGCCCTGGACACTCAGCCGTTATTTCTTCCGCCGCCACGTGATGACCATCGTCTGGTTCGTCCTCGGCGTCGTGTCGCTGATCTTCCTGATCGACTTCAACGAGACATCGAACCAGATGTCCGGCCTTCCCGGCTACACGGTGTCCGGAGGGCTGCTGATGACGGCGCTTCGGCTGCCGCTGATCCTTCAGCAGACGGTGCCTTTCATCGTGCTGTTTGCCGGCATGACAACCCTGATCGCGCTGAACCGGAAGTACGAGCTCGTGGTCACGCGGGCGGCGGGCATCTCCGTCTGGCAGTTCATGGCTCCCTTCGTCGTCGCCTCCTTCCTCACGGGCATCGTCGCGGTGGGCGTGCTCAATCCCCTCGCCGCCTGGGGTCAGCGCACGGCGCTCACCGTCGAGAGCAAGTGGCAGGGAAAGAAGCCGCATGCCAAGAACGAGACGCCGCCGTGGATCCGCCAGATCTATGAAGACGACGATGCCATCATCGGCGCCGAGACGGTCATGGACGACGGCCTGCAGCTCTCCGGCGTCGTCGTGATCCACTTCTCGTCGGACGGCCGGATCATCCTGAGACAGGATGCCGCCTCGGCAAAATTGGAAGATGGTTACTGGTTGCTTAAGGACGTGAAGGAATCGCGGCCCGGCGAAATCCTCGTGGTGAAGCCCGAGGTGAAGATGCCGACGAACCTGAAACGCGAATTCGTGCGCGAACGGCTGACAAGCCCGGAAACCGTTGCTTTTTATGATCTTTCTAACAAAATCGAGGCCGCCCGCTCCTTCGGAATTTCCACCAAGGCGCTGGAAACGCAGTTCCACTCGCTGCTTTCGCTGCCGCTGCTGCTTGTCGCGATGACCCTCATTTCTGCAACAGTGACGCTTCGATTCAGCCGTTTTGCACAGCCGACCGCTGTGATTCTGGGTGGCATCGTTTCGGGCTTCGTGCTTTATGTGGTGACGGTGCTGGTTAAAGCATTTGGAAGCAGCGGCGTTGTGCCGCCCTTTATCGCGACATGGATCCCGGTATTCGTGGCGCTCGCGTTGGGCTCAACGATTCTGCTCCATCAGGAGGACGGCTAGTGGCGGCAAAAGACCGCAAATTGATCAGGACGCTCGCAACCGCCCTGCTTACGGGTACGGCTGCGATATCGTCCGCTTGCCTGGTTCCTTCTATCGCGACTGCGCAGGAACTGAAGGCGCCCGAAAGCGACGGCAAACTGCTGCTCGCTGCGGACGATCTCGTCTACAACAGGGATTTGAACAAGGTCACGGCGGTTGGCGCCGTGCAGATCAACTATGCCGGCTACAAGCTGGTCGCTCAGAAGGTCGAGTATGACCAGAAGAGCGGCCGCCTGACCGCGACCGGCAATATCGAACTGGTGGAGCCGTCGGGCAACCGCGTCTATGCGGATGCGATGGACGTCACCGACACCTTTGCCGACGGCTTCGTCAATTCGCTCCGCATCGAGACCCCGGACAATACCCGCCTCGTGGCCGAGAGCGCCGAACGCGTCGGCGACCGGGACATGATCCTGCACAACGGCGTCTACACCGCCTGCCTGCCCTGCGCGGAGAATCCGGAAAAGCCGCCGCTCTGGCAGGTGAAGGCACAGAAGGTGATCCAGAACGGCGAGACGCATACGATTCGCCTGGAGAACGCCCGCTTCGAGTTTCTCGGCCTGCCGCTTGTCTACCTGCCCTTCATCGAAGTGCCGGATCACACGGTCAAGCGGAAGTCCGGCTTCCTCTTCCCCACCATGCGGCTGAACGAGAATGTCGGCTTCGGCGTCACCGTACCCTATTACTACGTGATCTCCGGCAGCATGGATGCCACGCTGAGCCCGACCTATTTTTCCGAGCAGGGTCTCCTGCTCGAGGGCGAGTTCCGCCAGCGATTCGAAACCGGTTCGCATACCTTGCGCTTTGCCGGCATCGACCAGCGCGACCCCGGAACATTTACCGCCAACACGAGCGACGCGCTGGAAGACAAGCGCGGCATGGTTCAGTCCGTCGGCGCCTTCCGCATCAACCCGCGCTGGACCTTCGGCTGGGATGTTATGCTGCAGAGCGACAACAACTTCTCGCACACCTACGACATCACGGGCGCGAACGGTTCCGTTCACACCAACACGGCCTATCTTACCGGCCTTGGCCGGCGGAACTACTTCGACCTGCGCGCCTTCTATTTCGATGTGCAGGACGCGGATCCGGCAAGCAAGCGTGAAGACCGCCAGGCCAAGGTCTTCCCGACGCTAGACTACGATTACACCGCACCGCAGCCGATCGCCGGCGGCGAGCTGACCGTGAAGACCAACCTGACCCACATCAGCCGCACGCTCGACGATACCGTCGAGAATGGCAGCTTCGACCGCTTCCGCGGGCTTCCCGGCGAATATACGCGCCTGACATCGGAAGCCGTCTGGCAGCGCACGCTGACTGTTCCGGGCGGCCTGCTGCTGACGCCGATCCTGTCTGCGCGTGCCGACGGCATCAATGTCGACATGACATCGCCGAACGCCATCGATCCCGCGCGCTTCGGCTATGCGGGCGACTTCCACAACAACGACACGCTGGCCCGCGGCATGGTGACCGCCGGCCTCGAGGCGCGCTATCCGATCCTGATCTCGACCGCGAGCAGCTCGCACATCATCGAGCCGATCGGCCAGATTTTCGTCCGCCCGGACGAGCAGTATGCCGGCGGCCTGCCGAACGAGGATGCCCAGAGCTTCGTGTTCGACGGCACCAACCTGTTCGAGCGGGACAAGTTCTCCGGCTTCGACCGGATGGAGGGCGGGACCCGGGCCAATCTCGGCATCCGTTACACCGGCAGCTTCGACAATGGCTGGGGCCTCAACGGCGTGTTCGGCCAGTCCTATCACCTGGCGGGTCTGAACTCCTTTGCGACCGAGGATCTCGTCAATGCGGGCGCCGATTCCGGCCTGGAGGAAGATGTCTCCGATTTCGTGACCATGTTCGGCGTCGAAACACCCTTCGGCATTTCGCTCACCGGCAACATGCGTCTCGACAAGGACGATTTCTCGCCGGAGCGGACAGGTGCCACCCTCGCCTACAGCGGGGACTTCCTGACCTCCTCGGTGACCTACACCCACATCTCCTCGCAGCCGATCTATGCGGACTCGACGAGCACCGACGAGGTTCAGGGGTCGGCGACCGTGGCGATCAACGACAACTGGTCGGTCTTCGGCTCCGCCGCCTGGGACATGAACAACAACATCGTCAGCAAGCGTACCGCCGGCTTCTCCTATACCAACGAGTGCCTGGTGTTCACCCTGCTCTACTCCGACGATCGGGACGTTTCGAACACCAGCGGTGTCGACAGGAAGATCGGCGCCCGCCTGACCTTCCGCACGCTGGGCGACATCAATATCGGCGGCTGACGGCGAAGGAGATGCCGTGCGGGCCAGGCCGGCCCGCCGGGCAGGCCTTTGTTTGGTCATAAAAATTGTGCTATTCGGCCCGGAATGCGATCAAGGCGCAGGCCGGGCCGGTCTGCTGTGGAAAGGGACGAGGATCATGTTTGCGAAGACGGCATTGCGCGGTTTGCTTCTGGGAACGGCCATCCTGGCCATGTCTGCCGGACTGCCCGCGCTGACGGCACCGGCCCATGCTGCCTCCACAAGCGTTGCCATCACGGTCAACGGCACGGCGATCACCAATGGCGATATCGCGCATCGCGCCGCCTTCCTGCGCCTGCAGAAGCAGCGCGGCAACCTGACGGCGATGGCAAAGCAGCAACTGGTGGACGAAGAGCTGAAGCGCCGCGAAATCCTCCGGATGCAGGCATCCGTCAGCACCGAGGACGTGGATGCCGCCTTTGCACGCTTTGCCAAGAGCAACAAGCTGACGCCGGCACAGCTGACCAAGATCCTCGATCAGGCAGGTGTCACCGCACCGCATTTCAAATCCTACATCGCCGTGCAGATGAGCTGGCCGCGCGTGATGAGCGCCCGCTTCAACCCCGCGAAGTCGAATGGCGCCGATCTGGCGCAGCGTCTCGGCGGCAAGGAAAAGCCGGTGACGACGGAATATTTCCTCCAGCAGGTGGTCTTCGTCATTCCGGAATCGAAGCGCGGCAAGATCACCGGCAAGCGGAAGGCGGAAGCCGAGGCCTCCCGCAAGAATTTCCCGGGCTGCGACGGCTCCAAGGCCTTTGCCGCGACCATGCGCGACGTTTCGATCATCAACCTGGGGCGCGTTCTCCTGCCGGCCATGCCGCCGGAGTGGAAGCCGCTGATCGAGAAGGCCAAGGGCAACACCACCGGCACGCTGGTAACCCCGCGCGGCGTCGAATATCTGGCGATCTGCAAGCAGCGCCAGGTCAACGACGACTATGCCGCCGAAGTGGTGTTCCGTGCCGAGGACCTTGCGAAGCAGAAGGGCAAGGATCCGCGCGAAGAGCAGTTCCTCGAAGAGCTTCGCAAGAAGGCCCGCATCACCGGTCTGTGAGGGATCATGCTGGATCGTACCGTTACCCGGCCGGTCGGCCTGACGCAGGGAGACCCGGCCGGTATCGGACCCGACATCAGCCTCGTGGCCTGGTCCCGACGCGCCGAGCTGGCCATACCCCCGTTTGTCTATATCGGCGATCCCGCGATCCTCGCCCAGAGGGCGCGCGATCTCGGCCTTGACGTGCCGGTCCGCGAGAGCGACGCCGCCGACGCCCTAAGGCATTTCCCCGACGCCCTGCCCGTGCTGCCGGTACCGGCGGGTGCCGCCGTGGTGGCCGGCCATCCCCATCCCGCATCGGCAAGCGGCACGATCGGCGCCATCGAGAAGGCGGTGGATCTCTGCTTCCGCGGCGAGGTTTCCTCGGTCGCGACCAATCCCATCGCCAAGTCGGTGCTTTACAAGGCGGGCTTCCGCTTTCCCGGCCATACGGAGTTCTTGGCCGATCTCGCGGCGAAACGAACCGGCCAACCGGTGCTTCCCGTGATGATGCTGGCAGGCCCCCTCCTCCGGGCCATTCCGCTGACAATCCACATTCCGCTGAAGGACGTGCCCGGCCAGATCACCGAGCGGCTGATCGTGGAGACCTGCCGCATCACCCATCGCGACCTCCAGGAGCGCTTCGGCATCGAGGCGCCCCGGATCGCCGTTGCGGGGCTCAACCCCCATGCGGGCGAAGACGGCGCCATGGGCATGGAGGAGATCGACATCATCGCACCGGCAATCAAGAAGGTTCGCGCCGAGGGCATCAATGCCTTCGGCCCCCTCCCCGCCGACACCATGTTCCACGAGCAGGCGCGGGCGCGCTACGATGTGGCAGTCTGCATGTATCACGATCAGG
Organism: Gellertiella hungarica; assembly: GCF_014197145.1. GTDB lineage: Bacteria > Pseudomonadota > Alphaproteobacteria > Rhizobiales > Rhizobiaceae > Gellertiella > Gellertiella hungarica. The sequence goes on from NZ_JACIEZ010000005.1 coordinate 76,140, forward strand.
CGCTCATTCCGGCCAAGGCGCTCGGCTTCGATGATTCCGTCAATGTGACGCTCGGCCTGCCCTTCGTGCGCACCTCTCCCGATCACGGCACGGCCTTCGGCATAGCCGGACAGGGCATTGCCCGCGAGCAGAGCCTCGTTGCCGCCCTCAGGCTCGCCGCCGATCTCGGTGAGCGTGCCTTGGAGGACAAGCGCTGATGGCTGCCCTCGACGGCCTGCCCCGTCTTTCCGAAGTCATCCAGCACCACGGCCTGGATGCGAAGAAGGCGCTCGGGCAGAACTTTCTGCTCGACCTGAACCTGACCCAGAAGATCGCCCGGACGGCGGGTTCGCTGGAGGGCGCGACGGTGATCGAAGTCGGGCCCGGCCCCGGCGGGCTGACCCGCGCGATCCTGGCGCTCGGTGCCCGGCGCGTGATCGCCATCGAACGGGACAGCCGCTGCCTTCCAGCGCTTGCCGAGATTGCGGCGCATTATCCCGGACGCCTGACCGTCATCGAAGGCGACGCGCTGAAGACCGATTTCGCGGCCCTTGCCGCCGGGGCGGAAGGGCCGGTGAAGATCATCGCCAACCTGCCCTACAATATCGGGACGCAGCTCCTCATCAACTGGCTGCTGCCCGAGAAGGAAAAGGGGTGGCCTCCCTTCTGGGACAGCCTGACGCTTCTGCTGCAGAAGGAAGTGGTGGAGCGGATAACCGCCAGCGAAGACGACGACCACTACGGACGGCTCGGGGTCCTCTGCGGCTGGCTGACCGAGGCGCGTGCCGCCTTCGACATTCCCCCGCAGGCTTTCGTGCCGCCGCCGAAGGTGACATCCACGGTGGTGCATCTGACCCCGCGGCCGGCGCCGCTGCCTTGCGCGGCGGGCAAGCTCGAACGGATCACCGCAGCAGCCTTCGGCCAGCGCCGCAAGATGCTCCGGCAAAGCCTGAAGCCGGTGGGCGGAGAAGCGCTGCTTTCCCGCGCCGGCATCGATCCCTCGCGGCGCGCGGAAACGCTCTCCGTCGAAGAGTTCATCGCGCTGGCGAATTGTCTTTGATCGCGGTTGCCCTGCTTTGATGCGCCTCGCCCTTGCGGGAGAGGCGCTCCGCCTCAGCTGATGACCGGCGTTTCCTCGAGCAGGCCACGCACGAAATCGAAAAGGCCGGGGCGCCGGTCGCGCCGCAGGCGCTCGGCCGACACGATGGAGCGCATCGACTCGTAGGCATGCTGCAGGTCGTCGTTGACGATGATGTAGTCATATTCGCGCCAGTGCTCGATCTCGGCGCGCGAATTGTTGAGCCGCGTGGCGATGACCTCGGCCGTATCCTCGGCACGCCGGTGCAGGCGAGATTGCAGTTCGGTCATGGTCGGCGGCAGGATGAAGATCGCGACGACATCCGCCCGCATCTTTTCCTGCAGCTGAAGCGCGCCCTGCCAGTCGATGTCGAAGAGCATGTCGCGGCCCTCGGCCATCGCCGCTTCGACCGGCTCGCGGGGCGTGCCATAATAATTGCCGTGCACCTCGGCCCATTCGAGCAGGGCGTCCGTATCGCGCAGGCGCTCGAACTCCTTCACGGAGATGAAGTTGTAGTGCACGCCGTCGATCTCGCTCGGGCGGCGCTTGCGGGTCGTTACGCTGACTGACAGGCTGAGACCGATATCGGACTCCAGCAGATTGCGCGCGATCGTGGACTTGCCCGCCCCCGAGGGCGAGGAAATCACGAGCATAAGGCCGCGACGCTGGATGGTGGTATTCTTTGACGAGCCCCCGCTCATGCCATTACTCCAAATTCTGTACCTGTTCGCGGAACTGATCGATCACGACCTTGAGCTCGATGCCCGCCGCCGTGACTGCCGCGCTGTTCGACTTCGAACAGATGGTATTCGATTCCCGGTTAAATTCCTGTGCCATGAAGTCCAGCTTGCGGCCCACCGGCCCGCCTTTCGCCAGAAGGTCGCGTGCAGCCGAGACATGGGCCTTCAGCCGGTCGAGCTCCTCGCGGATATCGGCGCGGGTGGCGAGCAGCGTCACCTCCTGATGCAGCCGGTCGCGGTCGAGCGACGAGGTGCCTTCCATGAGCGTGGCAACCTGCGCCTGAAGCCGGCGGGCGATTTCTTCCGGACGGCGGCTCGGGTCGTTCTCCACGATGTCGCCAAGCGCCGCGATCTGGTCGATGTGGCCCGAAAGAACGGCCATCAGCGCCTGCCCTTCCGCCTCGCGCATCGCGACGAGCCCGGAAAGCGCATCGGCAAAGCCTTCCACAAGGGCCTTGTCCCGGGCGAGCCGCTGCGCATCGTCATCCTCCGCTTCGCGGAACTCCACGAGACCGCGGATGGAGAGCAGCTGGTCGAGTGACAGGGGTTTCTGGTCGACAAGATCGCCCAGCTGTTCGCGGAGCGCGAGGACAGCCGCCAGCGCATCGCGGTTCACCGCGGCTTCCAGCCGGTTTTCTGCCACGGTGATGGCCAATCCGGCCTGCACGTTGCCCCGCGTCAGGCGTTCCCCGGCGAGCGCCTTGAGCGGGGCTTCCAGGTGTTCGAAGCCGGTCGGCAGGCGGAGCCGCACGTCCAGTCCCTTGCCGTTGACGGAGCGCAGCTCCCACACCCAGCGGTAACGACCGGCGGTTCCCTCCCGCCGGGAAAAACCCGTCATGGACTGCAATGCCATCTGCTGCCTCCACCCCTGGCGCTCTTCGCCCGGCAACGGACCGCTCCCGATGCGGTCCCTGTCCCTGTCAGTTCGATTTCTTCTTTTTCTTGGAAGGCTTGGCTTCCTCTGCCTCGGGAGCCGCCTCGTCGGCGGGCTGACCGTCGACAGCAATCTCCTCGCCCGCACCCTTCGCCGCTTCCAGCTTGCGCCAGCGCTTCACATTCACGTTGTGCTCTTCCAGCGTCGAGGCGAAGACGTGGCCGCCGGTGCCGTCCGCGACGAAGTACAGATCATCGGTGCGCGAGGGATTGGCCACGGCTTCGAGTGCCGCCTTGCCCGGGCTGGCGATGGGCCCCGGCGGCAACCCCTTGATGATGTAGGTGTTGTAGGGCGTGTCCTTCTTCAGGTCGGACTGGTAGATCGGGCGATCCGCCGGTTTCCCCTCGCCGCCGAAGATGCCGTAGACGATGGTCGGATCGGACTGGAGCCGCATGCCCTTCTTGAGACGGTTGATGAAGACGGAGGCCACCCGGGGGCGCTCGTCAGCCTTGCCGGTCTCGCGCTCGACGATCGAGGCAAGCGTCACGAACTGCTGCTTGTTCTCGAGCGGCAGGGACGCATCGCGGCGCTCCCAGATTTCGTCCACGAGCTTCTGCTGGGCGGCGCGGGCCTGGTTGATGATGTCCATCCGGGTCGTGCCGCGCGAGAACTTGTAGGTATCCGGCCGCAGGCTGCCCTCCGGCGGCACTTCCGCCGGCAGTTCCCCCTCGAGGATCGGATCGGCCATCATGCGATTGAACATCTGCTTGACGGTGAGGCCTTCCGGGAAGGAAATCGAGTAGAGGATCGACTTGCCGGAACGCAGCAGCTCCATGACATCCTTCATAGAGGAGCCGGCCTTGATCTCGTATTCGCCGGCCTTCAGCGTCTCGCCCTTCAGGTAGGTGGGGGCAATGGCACGGAAGATCCGGGCATCGGAAATGATGTTGTTGCGCTCGAGGCCGTTGGCAATCTCCCCGAGGCCGAGCTTTTCCCGCACCTGGAAGGTCGTGTTGGTCTCCAGCGGCCCGGGCGCATTGAAGGCCGAGAGCGCGTAGTAGGCGATGCCGGCCAGGGCGACCGTGCCGATCACCGCAAGCGTCATCAGAAAGTTGAAAAAGATCACGATCTGGCTGCGCGCCCGCTTCGAACGCATCGGCGGCATGGGCACCCGCTCGGGCTTCAGCGCTTCGTTGGCCGATTTCGGAATGATGGGGCTGCCGCCAGTCGCCTGCGCGGGGGTTTCGCGTGCGGCGGGCTGGTCGTTGGTGTGGTCGCTGTCGCTCACGTCATCCTCATGATTTGTTTGCCCGACACATGACCAAGCAATGCGGCGAAAACAGGTTACGCCTTACAGGCTTCTGCCCGTCCCGCCAATCCCGCCCCCGAACTGGCCGGGGGCGCTTTTCCTTGAAGATGCCGGAGGCCTTGGCCTCCGCACGAAATGCTTCACCCCTTGTAGCGCTGCAGAACCAGCGAGGCGTTGGTGCCGCCGAAGCCGAAGGAGTTCGAAACCGCGACGTTGATCTCCCGTTCGCGCGCCTTGTGGGGCACGAGGTCGATCTTCGTTTCGCGCTCGGGATTGTCGAGGTTCAATGTCGGCGGAGCGATGTTGTCGCGGATCGCCAGCGTCGCGAAGATGGCCTCGACGGCCCCGGCTGCACCCAGCAGGTGGCCGATGGCGGACTTGGTCGACGACATCGAGATCTTCGAGGCCGCATCGCCCACCAGACGCTCGACGGCACCGAGTTCGATGGTGTCGGCCATGGTCGATGTGCCGTGGGCGTTCACGTAGTCGATGTCGGAGGCCTGAAGGCCGGCGCGCTTCAGGGCCATGCCCATGCAGCGATAGGCACCATCGCCATCCTCGGAGGGGGCGGTAATGTGGAAGGCATCGCCGGAAAGGCCGTAGCCGACGATTTCGGCATAGATCTTCGCGCCGCGAGCCTTGGCGTGCTCCAGCTCTTCGAGCACGACGATGCCGGCGCCCTCGCCCATGACGAAGCCGTCACGATCGCGGTCGTAGGGGCGCGAGGCGGCCTGCGGATTGTCGTTGTTCTGGGTGGAAAGCGCCTTGCAGGCGGCAAAGCCGGCAAGCGCAATGCGGCAGATGGGGCTTTCCGTGCCGCCGGCAACCATCACGTCGGCATCGCCGAGCGCGATCAGACGCGCCGCATCGCCGATGGCGTGCGCGCCGGTCGAGCAGGCGGTGACCACCGAATGGTTCGGCCCGCGCAGCTTGTGGCGAATGGAGACGTGGCCGGAGACGAGGTTGATCAGACGGCCGGGAATGAAGAAGGGCGACAGACGGCGCGGCCCCTTTTCCTTCAGCGTGAAGCCGCCTTCGACGATGCCCTCGAGGCCGCCGATGCCGGACCCGATCAGAACGCCGGTGGCGATCTGGTCTTCTTCCGTCTGGGGATGCCAGTTGGCGTCGGCAAGCGCCATGTCGGCCGCAGCCATGCCATAGACGATGAAGGGGTCGACCTTGCGCTGTTCCTTCGGCTCCATCCACTGGTCGGGATTCCAGGTGCCGTCGGAGCCATCCCCCGTGGGGATGCGGCAGGCGATCTTCGCGGCGAGATCATCGACTTCGAATTCGGTGACGAGGCGGGCAGCGTTCTGTCCGGCGAGCAGCCGGTTCCAGGTGACTTCCGTTCCGCAGCCCAGAGGAGATACCATGCCGGTACCGGTGATAACGACACGTCTCATCGTCCGTAATCCACCCCTAAATGTCGGTCAGTTTCGACTGATCAAGAAAGAAATGCCCGGAAACCCGGGCAAAAGGACGGGCCCTCTCGAGGACCCGCCATATCGTTAGGAAACCGAGGCTCAGGCCTGGGCCTTCTCGATGAACTTCACGGCGTCGCCGACGGTGAGGATCGAGTCAGCTGCGTCATCCGGAATTTCGACGCCGAATTCTTCTTCGAAAGCCATGACCAGCTCAACCGTGTCGAGCGAGTCTGCGCCCAGGTCGTCGATGAAGCTTGCGCCTTCAACAACCTTGTCGGCGTCTACGCCAAGATGATCAACAACAATTTTCTTTACGCGTTCTGCGATATCGCTCATGTCGGTTTCCTCGACCTTTGACTTCACCTGGATGCCGCTGGGACATCCGTACTGATAAATTGCCTGCCGCGACCGGGAGCCCGGACGCCATCATGCGGGCACATTCCGTTCACATCCCCCCGGTCCCGTGAGGAAGGCGGCCAAAAGCCCCTTCCCATGCTGTCAAACCACCAGGGATCTCAACAGTCATGGCCCGCTTAACACGGTTTGCAGTCGCCGCAAAGCCAGAAAATGGCCGGGAAAGCTTCGTTCAACATGCATTTTTGCCCGAAGCGCACCGTGTCCGGCTGCGGTTGCAAACCGATTTAGATCATGGCCATGCCACCGTTGACGTGGATCGTCTGGCCGGTCACGTAGGCCGCCTCCGACGAGGCGAGGTAGACGGCGGCGGAGGCGATTTCGGCGCCCGTGCCCATGCGGCGCATCGGGATCGCGCCCATGATCGCTTCCTTCTGCTTGTCGTTCAGCTTCTCCGTCATCGCGGATTCGATGAAGCCGGGCGCAATGCAGTTGACGGTCACGTTGCGGGTGGCAATCTCCTGGGCGAGCGACTTCGAGAAGCCGATCATGCCGGCCTTGGAGGCGCAGTAGTTCGCCTGGCCCGGATTGCCGGTCACGCCGACCACCGAGGTGATGTTGATGATGCGGCCAAAGCGGCGGCGCATCATCGGATGGGTGAGTTCGCGCGTCAGGCGGAAGACGGAGGTGAGGTTCACTTCCAGAACCGCATCCCAGTCGGCATCGCTCATGCGCACGAAGAGGCCGTCCTTGGTGATGCCGGCATTGTTGACGAGGATGTCGACGCCGCCGAGCTCCGCCTCGGCCTTTTCGCCAAGCGCCTTCACGGCGTCGCGGTCGGCCAGGTTGGCGGGCATGACATGCACGCGCTCGCCGAGTTCGTTGGCCAGTTGCTCCAGCTTTTCGGCGCGGGTGCCGTGCAGGGCGACGATGGCCCCCTGGCTGTGCAGCGCGCGGGCGATTTCCTCGCCGATGCCGCCGGTTGCACCCGTGACGAGAGCCTTGCGGCCGGTAAGATCGAACATGGAGGTCATCCTTTCCAGGGTGAGGACCGGCCTGTCGCCGGCCCGGAGGGATCAGGCATTGAGGGCCGCGAGCGCGGCATCGATATCGGCGGCGGAATTCACGGCAACGCCGTTCACCGACTTGTCGATGCGACGGGCAAGACCGGTCAGCACCTTGCCGGATCCGATTTCATAAAGGGTAGTGACGTCGTTGCGGGCGAACCACTCGACGGTCTCGCGCCAGCGGACCTGACCGGTCACCTGCTCGACCAGTAGACGGGCGATCTCGTCCGCATCGGTCACCGGCGCGGCACGGACATTGGCGACGACGGGAACGACCGGGCTCTTCTTTTCCACCCTGGCCAGCGCCTCGCGCATGGCGTCGGCGGCAGGCGCCATCAGGGTCGAATGGAAGGGGGCGGAGACGGGCAACATCAGCGCGCGCTTGGCGCCCTTTTCGGAGGCGAGCGCCGCGGCCTTTTCCACCGCAGCCTTCTCGCCGGAGATGACCAGCTGGCCACCGCCGTTGTCATTGGCGATCTGCACCGAGCCTTCGGCGCGGGCCGCGGCGCAGACCGCCTCCACGTCGCCATGCTCCAGACCGATGATCGCCGCCATCGCGCCCTTGCCGACAGGAACGGCCGCCTGCATCGCATTGCCACGAATGCGCAGCAGCCGGGCGGTATCGGCAATCGAGAAGGTGCCGGCAGCGCAGAGCGCGGAATATTCGCCGAGCGAATGACCGGCGACATAGGCAACCATGTCCTTCAGCACCAGACCGCGCGCTTCCATCACGCGGATGAGCGCCATGGACACGGCCATCAGGGCCGGCTGGGCATTGGCGGTGAGCGTCAGGGTTTCTTCCGGCCCCTCGAACATGGTGGCGGAGAGCTTTTCGCCGAGCGCCTCGTCCACTTCCTCGAAGACGGCGCGGGCTTCGGCGAATTCGGCCGCCAGTTCCTTGCCCATGCCGACGGCCTGGCTGCCCTGGCCCGGAAAGGTGAATGCAACTGCCATGTTTCTCAGGCTCCCTAAGCTGATTTTTTCCTTCCATTCACATTCTGCCAGAATGAGTCAAGTGTGCGGCGCCGCATGAAATGGCCTGCGAAGCGAACCATATTGCGGCGGAGCGGCCTTGAAGAGCGGGCCTTTGCCATTACATTGGGCATCCTCTCGCATCCTGCCGACTCCCTTTTCCACGGAGCATTTCCATGAAGTACAAATTGCTTGGCCGCACCGGCATGTCCGTTTCGGAAATCTGCCTGGGCACCATGACTTGGGGCACCCAGAACACGGAAGCCGAGGCCCATGAACAGATGGATTACGCCATCGCCCAGGGCGTGAATTTCTTCGATACCGCAGAGCTTTATCCGGTGACGCCGCTTTCGGCCGAAACCCAGGGGCGCACCGAGGACTATATTGGCACCTGGTTCGAAAAGACGGGGAAGAGGCAGGACGTGATCCTGGCGACGAAGGTTGCCGGCCCCGGCCGGCCCTATATTCGCGGCGGGCGCCCGATCGATGCCGCCGGCATGAAGGAAGCCCTCGAAGGCAGCCTGAGGCGGATGAAGACGGACTACATCGATCTCTACCAGATCCACTGGCCGAACCGCGGGCATTTCCACTGGCGCCAGTACTGGGGCTTCGACGTGACCCGCCAGGACCGCGACAAGGCAAGGGCCGACATCCTGATGATTCTCGAAACCCTCGACGGCTTCGTGAAGGAGGGCAAGGTGCGCGCCATCGGCCTTTCCAACGAAAGCGCCTGGGGCACGATGAAATATCTGGAACTGGCCGAGCAGAAGGGCCTGCCGCGGGTCGCCTCGATCCAGAACGAGTACAATCTGCACTACCGCCACCACGATCTCGACCTCGCGGAAGTGAGCCATCACGAGGATGTGGGGCTTCTGGCCTATTCCGCGCTCGCGGGCGGTCTCCTCACCGGCAAGTATCTGGACGGCGCCCGGCCCAAGGGATCGCGGGCGGATTTCGGCGATATCGGCGGTCGCCTCGTGCCCTCCCAGGAGGAGGCGACGCGCGCTTATGTAACGCTTTCGCGCGAGCACGGCCTGGACCCCGCCGCCATGGCGCTTGCCTTCTGCCTGACCCGCCCGTTCATGACATCGGTCATCATCGGCGCGACGACCATGGATCAGTTGAAAGTGGCGATCGGCTCGAAGGACGTCGTGCTTTCCACCGACGTGCTCAAGGGAATCGAGCGGATTCACCGTAAATACCCCCTCCCGATGTAATTCCGGGACAGATCGCGATTAATCCCCTAAGATGCGGCGTCGCGGGACGCCGCATCTTTTTATTGCGGGGCTCCGGCCCCACCGAACGAAAGTGATTCTGACATGGACGACGCAGACGGTTTCAACGAATTGCCCGAGCTGGCCATCCGCATGGATGAGGCCCTGGAAGCGCTGGGCGAAAACGCGGCCATGGTGCTCAGCGAGCTCAATGGCTATCTCTGCGGCATCCTCACCTCGCCCGAAGTCATCCCCGATGACGAATGGCTGCGCGAGATCTGGGACAGCGAGGACGACAACGGCCCCTTCGAAAGCCTTGCCGACGCCAATGCCTTCAAGGCACTGGTGCGCGACTACAAGAAGAGCATCGACGACGAGCTGTCCGGCGAGACATTCGAGCCGATCTACGACATCGACGCCGAGACGGAGGAAGTCATCTGGGAGATCTGGGCGATCGGCTTCAGCCGCGCCATGGACCTCCGGATCGATTCCTGGAACGCCTATCTCGAGAGCAGCGACGAGGAAGTCTCCGAGGCGCTGATGAACCTGATGGGCCTGGTCGCCATCGCCGATCCCGAAGAGGAAAGCGAAGCGGTGAGCGAGGAAGACCTTGCCGAGGTCCACGAGGCAGCGCCCGACATCATCCCCTATGCGGTGCTCGCGCTCTATCACGGCGGCGAACGGGGCTTGCAGCGCTCGCACCTCGATTCCTGAGGCAAAACCGGCAAGGGGGCGGCAAAATCGGCCTTTCCCCTTGCTTCCCCCGCGAAAATGCGTATAAGCGCGCCTGTTCGCAACATCCGGTCTTCTGGCTGGTGGCTGAACGGAGGGCAGGTACGGCATCGGCCGCACCGCTCGGAACCAAGGGTTCCAGCCTCCCGTGTCTCCGCTCTCGACCGTCTCGGAAACGCTTTTCTTGCCTCGGCCCGGCGCCGAACAGGAGCAGTCGTTGAGGCTTAGCCGCCGAAACCGGATGCATTGAAACGCAAGAAAGGCAAGCCAATGGCTCTTTATGAACACATCTTCCTTGCTCGTCAGGACGTATCCGGACAGCAGGTCGATGCCCTTATCGAACAGTACAAGGGCGTCATCGAATCCTTCGGCGGCAAGGTTGGCCGTATCGAAAACTGGGGCCTCAAGTCCCTGACCTACCGCATCAAGAAGAACCGCAAGGCTCACTACGCTCTCATGGACATCGACGCTCCGGCAGCTGCGATCCATGAAGTCGAGCGCCAGATGCGCATCAACGAAGACATCCTTCGTTACATGACCATCGCCGTCGAAGCCCATGAAGAAGGCCCGTCCGCGATGATGCAGAAGCGCGACCGCGACGACCGTCCGCGCCGCGATGGCGACCGCCCGGAGCGCGGTTTCGACCGTGACCGTTCCGACCGTCCGCGCCGTCCGCGCGAAGACCGTGCATAAGGAGATCTGACCGATGGCTGAAGTATCCTCTTCCCCGGCACGCCGCCCGTTCCACCGCCGCCGCAAGACCTGCCCCTTCTCCGGCGCGAACGCTCCGAAGATCGACTACAAGGACGTTCGTCTGCTGCAGCGCTACATCTCCGAGCGTGGCAAGATCGTTCCGTCCCGCATCACGGCCGTTTCCCAGAAGAAGCAGCGCGAACTCGCCCAGGCGATCAAGCGCGCCCGCTTCCTCGGCCTGCTGCCCTACGTCGTATCCTGATACTCGCTCTGCGTGATGCCGCATCCGTTGCGGCATCACGGTGACTCCGGGCAAGGCGGTTTCCGCCCTGCCCTCCTCCCTTCCCCGTTGGGCGCGGATCGGAGCACGTGCAACCAAAACCCATGTTGGGGCCGAACCGGCACTGGCCGGCGCCTCTAACTGCGAAAGCCGCAGGACAGCGAGACGTGATGAAGCTGGACAAGAAAATTGCCGCTATCGGCATACTGGCCGGGGTGACCGGAGCACTTCTCGTGCTCGGCGCGCTGAAGAACGCCAGCCTGTCCTTCACGCTCTATGCCATTTCCACGCTTCCGATCCTGATTGCCGGCCTCGGCTGGGGCCATGCGGCCGCAGCGCTTGCGGTCCTTGCGGCATCGGGCACCATTGCCGTTGCCGTGGCGCCGAAGGCTGGCCTCTTCGTGGCGATCATTTCCTTCCTGCCGGCCGGCTGGATCAGCCATCTGGCCAACCTCGCCCGTCCCGCGGTCGAGCTCGGCGGACCGAAGGACATGCTCGCCTGGTATCCGCTGCCGAACATCCTCCTGCATCTCTGCCTGATCGTCTCGGTGGCCGTGCTGCTGACCGGCTACATGATCGGCTACGGTCCGGAGCTCATCGACCAGCTCGTCGACATGATCATGCAGGCCTCCGCCGGCCAGCCGGGCGCACCTGCCCCCGATCCGGTCGCGATCGAACAGACCAAGCGCGTGCTGCTGCACGTGCTCCCCGCCGCGCAGGCCATGACCTGGGTGGCGACGCAGTTCGTGACCTATTACCTGGCAACCCGCATCGTCGCGACGACGGGCCGCCCCGTGCGTCCGCGCGAAAACATGAACTCGGCGCTGCGGATGAACCGCAATGCGATCTTCGTGATGCTCGGCGGGCTGGCGCTCTCCTTCGTGGATGGCCCTCTCGGCCTCGTCGGCGCCACGGTCTGCGGTGCCTTCGGCGCCGGTTTCCTGATGGCCGGCTTTGCCGTCCTGCATTTCCGCACCCGCGGCAAGCCCTGGCGGCTGCCGCTGCTGGTGCTCCTCTATCCCGCCTCGTTCTTCCTGCTGCTGCCGGCAATCGCCATCATGGTGCTCGGCCTCATGGATACGCGGCAGGCCATCGCGCTGACCTCGGCTCCCGGAGCCGGTGCCGCCGACACCCCGAAATCCTGACATTTCCGATTTACACCGAAAGGAACAAGACAATGGAAGTCATCCTGCTTGAACGCATCGCAAAGCTCGGCCAGATGGGCGAAACCGTAAAGGTTCGCGACGGCTTTGCCCGTAACTACCTGCTGCCGCTCGGCAAGGCGCTGCGCGCCAACGAAGCCAACAAGAAGCGCTTCGAAGCCGAACGCGCAACGCTCGAAGCCCGCAACGTCGAGCGCCGCTCTGAAGCCCAGAAGATCGCCGACGTCCTCAACGGCAAGTCCTTCGTCGTCGTCCGCGCTGCCGGCGAAACCGGCCAGCTCTACGGCTCGGTCGCTGCCCGTGACGTTGCTGAGGTCCTCGCTGCCGAAGGCTTCAACGTCGGCCGCAACCAGATCGTCCTCAACACCCCGATCAAGTCGATCGGCCTGCACAAGGTCGAGCTGGCGCTCCACGCCGAAGTCGAAGCCTCCGTCGAGCTGAACGTTGCCCGTTCGGCCGAAGAAGCTGCCCGCCAGGCCAAGGGTGAAACCCTCACCTCCGCCGACGCCATCTACGGCGTTGACGAAGACGCCCTGCGTCCGGAAGACTTCTTCGATCCGGAAGCCGACCGCGACGGCGACGAAGAGTAATCATCTCCTCCATCGGAGAACGGAGCGCCCGGGCTTGCCCGGGCGTTTTTGTTTTGTTCTACACTATCACGATGGTAGACTGCCGCACGACCCGCGAGCGATTCGCCCGATGTCACTGTCAACAGAAATGACGGGTTTTGCGGCTTTTGCCGGCGGCTTTTCCCCATGCCCTGTGAATCACTGTGGGCAGCCGGATTTGCCGTTTTATCGGCCGACGGCTCGGTTAAGGGTTATCGCTTCACACGATGAGACAGGTTCCGCCGATGAATGACGCCGCGCGCAAGATCGCACCCCCTCCTCCGGGCGAGCCCCATTACCGGGAAGCACCCAACAACATCGAGGCGGAGCAGGCTTTGCTGGGGGCGATCCTCGTCAACAACGATGCCTATTACCGCGTTTCCGACTTCCTGAAGCCGATCCACCTGTTCGAGCCGCTGCACCGCAAGATCTTCGAGGTGGCCGGCGACATCATCCGCATGGGCCGCACCGCCAACCCGGTGACGATCAAGACGCACCTGCCGGCGGATGCCAAGGTGGGCGACCTGACCGTCGCGCAGTACCTTGCGCGGCTTGCGGCTGAAGCGGTGTCGATCATCAACGCGGAAGACTATGGCCGGGCGATCTACGATCTCGCCTTGCGCCGGGCGCTGATCACCATCGGCGAGGACATGGTCAACATCGCCTATGACGCGCCGCTCGACATGCCGCCGCAGGCGCAGATCGAGGACACGGAACGCCGGCTTTTCGATCTCGCGGAAAACGGCCGCTATGACGGCGGTTTCCAGTCCTTCAACGATGCGGTCGCGCAGGCGATCGACATGGCCGCTGCCGCCAAGGAACGCGACGGGGGCCTCTCGGGCATCTCGACCGGCATCCAGTCGCTCGATTCCAAGATGGGCGGCCTGCAGCGTTCGGACCTTATCATCCTTGCGGGTCGTCCCGGCATGGGCAAGACCTCGCTTGCGACCAACATCGCCTACAATATCGCCGCCGCCTATGAGGGCGAGGTGCAGGCCGACGGATCCATGAAGGCCCGCAATGGCGGTGTCGTCGGCTTCTACTCGCTCGAAATGTCGGCGGAACAGCTCGCCACCCGTATCATCTCTGAGCAGACCGAAGTCTCGTCCTCGAAGATCCGCCGCGGCGATCTCACGGATGCGGATTTCGAGAAGCTCGTCGCCTGCTCCATGATGATGCAGAAGGTGCCGCTCTACATCGACCAGACCGGTGGCATCTCCATCGCCCAGCTCGCCGCCCGCGCCCGCCGCCTGAAGCGCCAGCGCGGCCTCGACGTGCTCGTGGTCGACTACGTGCAGCTCATGACCGGCTCCAAGAAGGCCGGCGAGAACCGCGTGCAGGAAATCACCGAAATCACCACGGGCCTGAAGGCGCTCGGCAAGGAACTCAACGTTCCCATCATCGCGCTCTCCCAGCTCTCCCGTCAGGTGGAAAGCCGCGACGACAAGCGCCCGCAGCTCTCCGACCTTCGCGAATCGGGCTCCATCGAACAGGACGCCGACGTGGTGCTCTTCGTGTTCCGCGAGGAATACTACGTCAAGAACCAGGAACCGCGCGATCCCGACGATCCGAAGTATCCGGAATGGGAAGCCCATTTCGAGAAGGTGCGCGGCACCGCCGACGTCATCATCGCCAAGCAGCGCCACGGCCCGACAGGCACCGTCAAGCTCGCCTTCCAGGCCGAGTTCACCCGCTTCGCCGATCTCGCCGACCCGAGCTTCACGCAGTACGAGGAACACTGACCCCGGGGGAAGGCGCCGAAGGGGTTCGCAGACGGAAGGTGCCGGGCGCCGAGTTTGAGGCACCGCACCCCCCTCTGCCCCTGCCGAGGCATCTCCCCCTCAAGGGGGGGAGATCGAGCGCCGCATTTGCCGAGGCGCACCCCCCTCTGTCCCTGCCGGGACATCTCCCCCTCAAGGGGGGAGATCGAGCGCCGCATTTGCCGTACCGCACCCCCCTCTGTCCCTGCCGGGACATCTCCCCCTCAAGGGGGGAGATTGAGCGCCGCATTTGCCGTACCGCACCCCCCTCTGTCCCTGCCGGGACATCTCCCCCTCAAGGGGGGAGATCGACCGTGGGTTTTGTGGTTTCCCCAAACAACAAGCGTCTCATCCGCTGAAACGGTGGCTGGGGACTGCCATCATAAACCCCATCCCGATCTCCCCCCTTGAGGGGGAGATGCCCGGCAGTGCAGAGGGGGGTACGCATCGGCAAACCCGACGTTTTGCAGGGCAGAAGGGGGTACGCATCGGCAAACTCCACGCCATGCGGGGCAGAGGGGGTACGCATCCGCAAACTCGACGCCGTGCAGGGCACAGGGGGGTGCGGTGCGTCAAACTCGTCGCCCCACCAGAGCCATCACACTTTCACCGCAGAGCGGGTTACGGTAGGGGATGCTCGTGTCCGAGTCTCGCAATCCTCTGAGAAAGCTTCCCATGTCAGACCTCGCCTACCCCCTTCCCGGTTCGCTCGCCTTCGAAGATGCGCCGTTGCGGCTGACGGTGGATCTGGAGGCGCTGGTGGAGAACTGGCGGACGATGGGCAGGCTGTCGGGGTCGGCGCGGGCGGGCGCGGTGGTGAAGACCGATGCCTATGGGCTGGGGGTGGAGGATTGCGGCGAGGCGCTGCATGATGCCGGCGCCCGCGACTTCTTCGTGATGACGGCGCCGGAGGGTGCGACGCTGAGGGCGGTGGCACCCGAGGCGCGGATCTTCGTGTTGTCCGGCGTCTGGCCGGGTACGGAGCAGATCTTCTTCGAGAACGACCTGGTGCCGGTGATTGCCTCTTATGAACAGCTGACGCACTGGATGGCCGTTCTGGCCGATTACGGCCCCTACCCCTGCGCGCTGCAGGTGGATACCGGCTTCAACCGCCTCGGCCTCACCGTCGAGGAGGCCCTGGAGCTGGCGGAGGATGCGTCGCTGCCGCAAGCCTTCTCGCCCGTGCTGCTGATGAGCCATCTGATGTGCGGCGATACGCCCGGCGCGCCCGAAAATGCCGAGCAGCTTGCCCGGTTCCGCGTCATCACCGAGGCCTTCGAGGGGATCGAAGCGAGCCTTGCGGCAACCGGCGGCATCGCTCTCGGAGCCGATTATCATTTCGATCTCACCCGTCCCGGCATTTCGCTCTATGGCGCGACCGGCGGCGCGCCCATCCCGGCTCCGCTGAGGACGGTCGCCACGGCGGAGGCGCGCATCCTTCAGGTGCGCGAGGCCAAGGCAGGCGAAGCGGTGTCCTACGGCGCCTCCCAGCGGCTTCACCGCGACAGCCGCCTGGCGGTTGCCTTTGCAGGATATGGCGATGGCTTCTCCCGCGGATTTTCCGGCGGCAACATCCTGCAGCGGCAGGACGGATCCCCCTCGGGGCGCGCCTGGTTCGACGGTCATCTGCTGCCGGTGGTCGGCAGGGTCACCATGGACACGTCGATCTTCGACGTCACCGACCTGCCGCCGGGCGCGATCCGCGCGGGGGACTACATCCAGCTCTTCGGTCCGGAGCGCCCGATCGCCGAAGTCGCGGCCTCGGCGGGCACGATCGAATATGATTTGCTGACGGCCCTTGGACTGCGCTACGAGCGTCTCTATCTAAGGGGCGAATCCTTCTGACGAAGGCAGGTCTCCCACCCGATCAAGCTTGACGGCCGTTCACCCGGCAAAGGACTTCCATGGCCAAGGCACGCACCCAATTCGTCTGCCAGAACTGCGGCACGGTCCACAGCCGCTGGGCCGGCAAATGCGACGGCTGCGGCGAGTGGAACACCATCGTCGAGGAAGATCCGATGGGCGGCATCGGCGCGGGGCCCGGCAAGGTGCCGAAAAAGGGGCGCCCCGTGACGCTCACATCGCTGTCCGGCGAGATCGAGGAAGCGCCGCGCATCCACACGGGCATTTCCGAGCTCGACCGCGCAACCGGCGGCGGTTTCGTGCGTGGCTCTGCGGTGCTGATCGGCGGCGATCCCGGCATCGGCAAGTCGACGCTGCTGATGCAGGCCGCAGCCGCACTGTCCCGCAGGGGGCACCGGATCATCTACGTCTCGGGCGAAGAGGCGGTGGCGCAGGTGCGGCTTCGCGCCCAGCGGCTCGAAGCCGCATCGACGGACGTGCTGCTGGCGGCAGAGACCAATGTGGAAGACATCCTCGCCACCATCGGCGAAGGCAGACGGCCGGACCTCGTCATCATCGACTCGATCCAGACCCTCTGGAGCGACACGGCAGAAAGCGCGCCCGGCACCGTGACCCAGGTTCGCACCGGCGTGCAGGCGATAATCCGCTTTGCCAAGCAGACCGGCGCGGCCATGGTGCTGGTCGGCCACGTCACCAAGGAAGGCCAGATCGCCGGCCCGCGCGTGGTGGAGCACATGGTGGATGCCGTGCTCTACTTCGAGGGAGACCGCGGACATCACTACCGCATCCTGCGCACGGTCAAGAACCGCTTCGGCCCGACCGACGAGATCGGCGTCTTCGAAATGTCGGACCGGGGCCTGCGGGAGGTCTCGAACCCGTCCGAACTCTTTCTCGGAGAGCGCAACGAGAAGGCGCCGGGTGCGGCGGTCTTTGCCGGCATAGAGGGCACGCGCCCGGTGCTGGTGGAGGTGCAGGCGCTCGTCGCGCCCACGTCGCTCGGCACGCCGCGCCGCGCCGTGGTCGGGTGGGATTCGTCGCGCCTCGCGATGATCCTGGCCGTGCTGGAAGCCCATTGCGGTGTCCGGCTCGGCCAGCATGACGTCTACCTGAACGTGGCCGGCGGCTATCGCATCAGCGAGCCCGCAGCCGACATGGCAGTCGCTTCCGCACTGGTTTCGTCGCTTGCCGGTCTTGCCCTTCCGGCCGATTGCGTCTATTTCGGCGAGGTCAGCCTGTCCGGGGCAATCCGGCCGGTTGCGCACACCGCCCAGCGCCTCAAGGAGGCAGAGAAGCTGGGATTCTCGGCGGCCATCCTCCCCGCCGGCTCCGCAGACATGCCGAAAGGCCACGGCGGACGCTGGAGCGAGATCGACAGCCTGCCGGATCTGGTGGCGCGCATCGCCGGCTCGCGCGGCGCGCTCCGGCCTGCAGAAGACGAGTGACGAGGCCCTGCCCGGCGGTTTTCTTGCGGCGGGCGGGCGAACTGAAAACGCGGCTTTGGCGGACCCGCCGGACAACGGGCTGCCCTGGAGAAAATTCGGATGCCCATCACCATCTTCGACGGGATCGTCATTGGCGTAACGCTGTTTTCCGCCGTGCTGGCCATGGTGCGCGGTTTCTCGCGCGAGGTGCTTTCCATTGCCAGCTGGGGCGGCGCGGCGGCATCCGCCTACTATTTCTACCCGCTGCTCACGCCCTATGCGCTGAAATACACGGATGACCAGAAGATTGCCGCCATCGGCTCCGCCGCCGTGATCTTCTTCGTGGCGCTGATCATCATTTCCTTCATCACCATGCGGATTGCCGACTTCATCATCGACAGCCGCATCGGTGCACTCGACCGGACGCTCGGCTTCCTGTTCGGCGCGGCCCGCGGCATTCTTCTGCTCGTGGTCGCGGTCGCCTTCTGGAACTGGCTGGTCGACGTGAAGCAGCGCCCCGAATGGGTCAACAACTCGAAGTCCAAGCCGATGCTGGATGCGCTTGTGGTCAAGCTGCAGTCTGCGCTCCCGGCCGACATCGACGAGCAGATCAAGAAGCGCATGGGCGGCGCGGATGTGCCGGCGACGCCCGAGAATGGCGCAGCTCCGCAGGAAGAAGCACCCGCGACGACGACGAACTGAACCCGGTGAACATGAAGACCGGGCCTTCGAAGGATGCGCCCGGTGGAACGGAACCGGGCGCCGGTGCCGTTTCGACGCATTTCCCATTCGAAGCTTTTGAAGGGCTTTAAAGCGATGATCGACAGCCACACGACCCCTTTCCGGGATATCCTCGACGGCGATACGCTGCATGAAGAATGCGGCGTGTTCGGCATTCTCGGGCATCCCGAAGCCGCAACGCTGACGGCGCTCGGCCTGCACGCGCTCCAGCACCGCGGGCAGGAAGCGGCGGGCATCGTTTCCTTCGACGGACGCCAGTTCCATACGGAAAAGCACATGGGGCTTGTCGGCGACCACTATACCAAGCCGGCAACGCTTGCCCGCCTGCCGGGCGCGGCCTCCATCGGTCATACCCGCTACTCCACGACCGGCGAAGTGGCGCTGCGCAACGTGCAGCCGCTCTTTGCCGAGCTCGAGGAGGGCGGCATCGCCATCGCCCACAACGGCAACTTCACCAACGGCCTGACGCTGCGCCGGCAGATCATCGCGACTGGCGCCATCTGCCAGTCCACCTCCGACACGGAAGTGGTGCTGCACCTGATTGCCCGCTCGCGGCACTCCTCCACCACCGACCGCTTCATCGACGCGATCCGCCAGATGGAAGGTGGCTATGCCATGGTGGCGCTGACGCGCACCAAGCTGATCGCCGCGCGCGACCCGATCGGCATACGTCCGCTGGTCATGGGCGAGCTCGACGGCAAGCCGATCTTCTGTTCGGAAACCTGCGCGCTCGACATCATCGGCGCGAAGTTCGTCCGCGACATCAAGAACGGCGAAGTCGTCATCTGCGAATTGCAGCCCGACGGTTCGATCTCTATCGAATCGCGCCCGCCGGCCCGGCCGCAGCCGGAGAAGCTCTGCCTGTTCGAATACGTCTATTTCGCCCGTCCGGACTCCGTCGTCGGCGGCCGCAGCGTCTATGTGACGCGCAAGAACATGGGCATGAACCTCGCCAAGGAGGCGCCCGTGGATGCCGATGTCGTGGTGCCCGTGCCGGATGGCGGCACGCCGGCTGCGCTCGGCTATGCCCAGCAGAGCGGCATCCCCTTCGAATACGGCATCATCCGCAACCATTATGTGGGCCGCACCTTCATCGAGCCGACGCAGCAGATCCGCGCCTTCGGCGTGAAGCTGAAGCATTCGGCCAACCGGGCCATGATCGAGGGCAAGCGCGTGGTGCTGGTGGACGATTCCGTCGTGCGCGGCACGACCTCGGTAAAGATCGTGCAGATGATCCGCGATGCGGGTGCGAAGGAAGTGCACCTGCGCGTTGCCAGCCCGATGATCTATCATCCTGATTTCTACGGCATCGACACGCCGGACCGGGAGAAGCTGCTCGCCAACCAGCACGAGAACCTTGCCTCCATGTGCCGCTTCATCGGCGCGGATTCGCTCGAGTTCCTGTCCATAGACGGACTTTATGATGCGGTCGGCGGCGTGAAGCGCGATCCGGAAAACCCGCAATTCACCGACCACTATTTCACCGGCGATTATCCGACCCGGCTTCTCGACAAGGAAGGCGAGAAGATGGGCCGCAAGGTTTCCATGCTGGCAACCAACGGCTGATCGACCGACCTGCAGAACTGAACGAGAAGGCTGAGCATGACCACCGACCTGAAAGGCAGGATTGCCGTCGTTACCGGCGCATCCCGCGGCATCGGCTACTTTACCGCCCTCGAACTGGCCAAGGCCGGCGCCCACGTGGTTGCCTGCGCCCGCACCGTGGGTGGCCTCGAGGAGCTGGACGACGCGATCAAGGCCGTCGGCGGTTCGGCAACCCTCGTTCCCTTCGACCTCACCGACATGAAGGCCATCGACGGCCTTGGCGGGGCGATCTACGAGCGCTGGGGCAAGCTCGACATCATGGTCGCCAACGCGGGCGTCCTCGGCGTCATTTCGCCGATCGGCCATGTGGAAGCCAAGGTGTTCGAGAAGGTAATGGCCGTCAACGTGACCGCCACCTGGCGGCTCATCCGTTCGCTCGATCCGCTTCTGACCAGGTCCGATCAGGGCCGCGCCATCCTCCTGTCCTCGAGCGCGGCGCACAAGTGCGCTCCCTTCTGGGGCCCCTACTCCGCCTCCAAGGCGGCGGTGGAAGCCCTCGCCCGCACCTGGGCCGGCGAAAGCCAGCGCACGCCGCTGCGCGTGGTTTCGGTGGATCCGGGCGGCACCCGCACCGCCATGCGCGCCCAGGCCTTCCCCGGCGAAGACCCGGCAACCCTGCCGCATCCGTCCGAAGTGGCCGCGGCCATCCTGCCGCTCTGCGGGCCGGAGCTGACCGAAACCGGCAGGCTCTATGTGGTCCGTGAAAAGAAGCTGAAGGAATACCGGCTGCCGGAGTGATCCGGCGCCGCCTTACCCCTTGACGCCCCCACGGCTTTAGCGCCATAAAGCGTGCCATGAACACGGCCCTTTGCATCTGCTGCATTATTATTCGCTAGCACGTCGCTGGCCTGGCCGTTTTCGTCTTCATTCCATCCCTGATGACAAACGACCCGGCCCGGCCGGTTCCGTCATTTTTGGTTTGGAGACACGCATCCCATGGGCACGACCCTGAAGCTTTACAACACGCTCACACGGACGAAGGTCGATTTCACGCCCATCGATCCCGACAATGTGCGCATGTATGTGTGCGGCCCGACCGTTTATGATTTCGCCCATATCGGCAATGCCCGCCCGGCCATCGTCTTCGACGTGCTGTTCCGGCTGCTCCGCCATGTCTATGGCGAGGCGCATGTGACCTATGCCCGCAACATCACCGACGTGGACGACAAGATCAATGCCCGCGCGCTGCGCGACCATCCAGGCCTGCCGCTCAACGACGCGATCCGGCTGGTGACGGAGAAGACCGACCGGCAGTACCAGTCGGACACGAAGGCGCTGGGCTGCCTCGAGCCGACCGTGCAGCCACGCGCGACGGAAAACATTGCCAAGATGATCGCGATCATCGAGACGCTGATCGCCAAGGGCTTTGCCTACGAGGCATCAGGCGAGGTGCTGTTCGACACCCGCGCCATGCCGGATTATGGCCAGCTTTCCAGGCGCAATCTCGACGAGCAGCAGGCGGGCGCGCGCATCGCCGTCGAGGCACACAAGAAAAACCCCGGCGATTTCGTGCTCTGGAAGCTCTCTTCCGAAAGCGAACCCGGCTGGGAAAGCCCCTGGGGCCGTGGCCGTCCGGGCTGGCATATCGAATGCTCGGCCATGAGCGAGCGCTATCTCGGCAAGGTCTTCGATATCCACGGCGGCGGGCTGGACCTCATCTTCCCGCACCACGAGAACGAGATCGCCCAGTCGCGCTGCGCCCATGGCACGCCGGTCATGGCGAATGTCTGGATGCACAACGGCTTCCTGCAGATCGAGGGGCGGAAGATGTCCAAGTCCGAGGGCAACTTCTTCACCATCCACGAGCTTCTGGAGACGGATAAGTTCGCCGGCCGCAAATGGCCCGGCGAAGTGCTGCGTCTTGCCATGCTGATGACGCACTACCGCGAGCCGATCGATTTTTCGGCCAAGCGGCTGGAAGAGGCAGAGCGGCTGATCGCCAAATGGCCGGTGGCGGAGGCAAACGGTGCGGCGCCCGACGAACGGGTGCTGGAGGCGCTTTCCGACGATCTCAATACGGTTGCGGCCATCCAGGCACTGCATGCGCTTGCGGCCGAGGCATCGTCCTCGCCCGAAGCCGCCGCCCGCTTTGCGGCAAGCGCCGACCTTCTCGGCATCAAGCCGAAGAAGGTGGAGGTGAGCGAGGATCTTTCCGCCGCCGTCGAGGCGCTCGTGGCCATGCGGCTCGAGATGCTGAAGGCGAAGAACTTTGCCGAGGCCGACAAGATCCGCGACGACCTCTCCGCCAGGGGCGTGCAGCTCAAGGACGGAAAGGATCCGGCGACCGGCGAACGCGTGACCACGTGGGAGGTGAAGCGGTAGGATGTGGAGTTTGCGGACGCATACCCCCCTCAGTCAAGGCAAAACGCCGGGTTTGCCGTGCTGCACCCCCCTCTGTCCCTGCCGGGACATCTCCCCCTCAAGGGGGGAGATCGACATTGCGTTTTGTTGTTTCCCCAAACAATCGCCGTCTCATCCGCATGAACGATGGCTGGGGACTGCCCACCTAAAGCCCATCCCGATCTCCCCCCTTGAAGGGGAGATGCCCGGCAGGGCAGAGGGGGGTGCGGTCCGGCAAGGGAAACGCCCTGCAGGCGGTGCCGTGCGGCAAACACAGCGCCCTTCACGATTGCGGCGCATCAAGCTCCGCGCCAGCGCCGCCGGAAGGATAGGGTCATGACCATACCCCCTGAAAAACCCGAACTCGGCATGCCGAAATGGCTGCTCTACGGCCTGATCGCCAAGGGTGTGGTGATCGTGCTCGTGGTGGCGGGCGTGCTGATCTATGTGAACCGCTGAGAGGACATGCCGATGACCGAGACGTTGCGCAAGCTTTATCCGATCACCGAACCCTATGCGACCGGGCACCTGGATGTGGGCGACGGGCATGTGATCCACTGGGAGCGCGTCGGAAAGCCCGGCGGCAAGCCGGCCGTCTTCCTGCATGGCGGTCCCGGCGGCGGGATCAATCCGATGCAGCGCGGCTTCTTCAATCCCGAAATCTACGACGTGGTGCTCTTCGACCAGCGCGGCTGCGGCAAATCCACCCCGCATGCGAATCTGGAGGCGAACACCACCTGGCATCTGGTCGCGGACATCGAACGGCTGCGCGAGATGGTGGGCGTCGAAAAATGGCAGGTCTTCGGCGGCTCCTGGGGCTCGACGCTGGCGCTCGCCTATGCGGAAACCCATCCGGAGCGGGTCACGGAGCTGTTGCTGCGCGGCGTCTATACGCTCACCAGGGCAGAGCTCGACTGGTATTACCAGTTCGGCGTCTCGGAAATGTTTCCGGAAAAGTGGGAGCGCTTCATCGCGCCGATCCCGCCTGAAGAGCGGCACGAGATGATGCTGGCCTATAATCGCCGCCTGACCGGCAGCGACCGCGCGCTTCAGATAGCCTGTGCCAAGGCCTGGAGCCTCTGGGAAGGCGAGACCATCACGCTGTTGCCGGATGCCGGGAACTCCAGCACCTTCGTCCAGGATGACTTTGCCCTCGCCTTCGCGCGCATCGAGAACCACTTCTTTGTCAATGCCGGATGGCTGGAGGAAGGCCAGCTGATCCGCAATGCGGACCGGCTGAAGGACATTCCCGGCGTCATCATCCACGGCCGTTACGACATGCCCTGCCCGCTGCGCTATGCCTGGGCGCTGCACAAGGCCTGGCCGAAGGCGCATTTCGAGATCATCGAGGGCGCCGGCCATTCCGCCATGGAGCCCGGGATTACCGATGCGCTGGTGCGCGCCACCGACCATTTCGCACAGCTTTGACCAACACCTTTCCGATACGGACAGCAATCATGAACCGCGAAAAGATATACCTCTTCGACACGACGCTTCGGGACGGGCAGCAGACGCCCGGCATCGACTTCTCCGTCGAGGACAAGATCGCGATTGCCAGGCTGCTGGACGAATTCGGCATGGATTACATCGAGGGCGGCTATCCGGGCGCGAACCCGACCGACACCACCTTCTTCAGGCAGAAGCGCACGACATCGGCCGGCTTCGTCGCCTTCGGGATGACGAAGCGTGCCGGCGTTTCGGCCTCCAACGACCCCGGGCTTGCGGTTCTTCTGCAGGCCAAAGCGGACGCGATCTGTTTCGTGGCCAAGAGCTGGGATTACCATGTGCATGTGGCGCTCGGCTGCTCGCTCGAGGAGAACCTCGCCTCGATCCGCGACAGTGTCGAGGCGGCGCGCGCGGCTTCCAGGGAAGCCATGGTCGATTGCGAACACTTCTTTGACGGTTACAAGGCCAATCCGGCCTATGCACTCGACTGCGCCCGCACGGCCTATGAAGCCGGCGCGCGCTGGATCGTGCTCTGCGATACCAATGGCGGCACGCAGCCGCAGGAGGTGCGCGAGATCGTCGCCGCGGTGATTGCGTCAGGCGTTCCCGGCAGTCATCTCGGCATCCATGCGCATAATGATACCGGGCAGGCGGTTGCCAATTCTCTGGCCGCCGTGGAAGCGGGTGTCCGGCAGATCCAGGGGACGCTGAACGGAATCGGCGAGCGCTGCGGCAACGCGAACCTCGTGACGATCATCCCCACGCTGGCGCTGAAGCCTGTCTATGCGGACCGGTTCGAGATCGGCATAGACGCGGATCGGCTTTCCGGCCTTACCCACCTCTCCCATTCCTTCGACGAGCTGCTCAACCGCTCGCCCGACCACCAGCTTCCCTATGTCGGCGCTTCGGCTTTTGCCACGAAGGCGGGCATTCATGCCTCGGCGCTGCTGAAGGACCCGAAGACCTACGAACACGTGCCGCCGGAAACGGTGGGCAATTTCCGCAAGGTCATGGTGTCGGACCAGGGCGGCAAGTCGAACTTCCTCAACGCGCTGAAGCGGCGCGGCATCAGCGTCGACAAGGACGATCCGAAGCTCGACCGGCTGATTGCGCTGGTGAAGGAGCGCGAGGCGACCGGCTATGCCTATGAGGGTGCGGATGCCAGCTTCGAGCTTCTTGCCCGCCGCATTCTCGGCACCGTGCCGGACTTCTTCTCGGTCGAGAGCTTCCGCGTGATGGTGGAGCGGCGCTTCGACGCCAATGGCAACCTGAAGACCGTATCCGAAGCGGTGGTGAAGATGGCCGTAGACGGCACCACCGTCATGTCCGTCGCCGAGGGCCACGGCCCCGTCAACGCGCTGGATCTGGCGCTGCGCAAGGACCTGGGCTCCTACCAGGCCGAGATCGCGGACCTCGAACTCGTGGATTACAAGGTGCGTATCCTCAACGGCGGCACGGAGGCCATCACCCGCGTGCTGATCGAATCCACCGATGCCACCGGCATCCGCTGGTGGACCGTCGGCGTCTCCGACAACATCATCGATGCTTCCTTCCAGGCCCTGATGGACTCGATCATCTACAAGCTGATGAAGAACCGGGATCTGGCCGGGCGGATTGCGGCTGAGTGAGGGTCAGCAGGGAAGCGCCTTGACGAACCCGCTGGCGGCAATATCCAGAATCACCCGATCTCGGGTGATGACCGGCACATCCCTCACGCGCGCAGTTGCAATCAGATAGCAGTCGCCAGGATCTTTATGGCCGGTATGCTGCGCCACTTCCGCCGCTGCCAGAGCAATCTCTGCGCGTATGGGCACGAGCCGCGACCCGGTTGCACGAAAAGCCTGCTTGAACCAGGCCGATGGCGAACCCGTGCCGAGCTTGGGAGGATTTCTCCCCTGCGGTTTCAATGCAGCCGTGGCCAGCTCCCAGACAGAGATGGGTGATATGTAAAGTCTGGAGTTCCGGCTGCTTTCGGATATGGCCAGTAGTGCGGGTACAGAAAGGCGCTCAGGCTCAGCCACCAGCCAGTACAGTGTGTGGCTATCCAGCAAAGCCCCTGTCACGATTTCAGGTATTCTTCAGGGTTTCACGGGGGTTACGACTGCCTAGCGCAACCACCTGTTCGTAAATCGGTCTCGTCAGATCAATCCGCTTGTCCAGCTTGAAGGAGGTTTCCCTCATTGAGCCAGCGCCCGGCACTTCGACATAAGTGTCGGTCGTCGGATCGAGAACCAAAAGCTTGCCATCCGGCTGGTGCATGATCTGCGCCTTTTCCATCCCCTTATGATAACTAAACATCGTCATGGGCGCGAGATCCTTCACATATATTCTTCTTTTCTAACTTTCATTTCATCAGAAGGCAACCCTCATTCCTTGAGCGCCACGAACTGCGTCTCGATCTCATCGACATTGTAGGTCACGAAGCCGTCGCTGTTGTCCTTCTGGGGAGGGGTGGTCCTGATCTTCACATAGGCCCAGAGTGCAAGCGCGGTGACGGCGGTCAGGCAGGGCGCAAGGATGAAGGCGAGCTTCAGCCAGTCCGGCGAAGCCATGTACATCTGGGTTATGTCCATCCGGCGGTTCTCCCTCGGGTTTGGGAGCCACCGGCAGCCATTCAGCAGCCACCGGTGACCGGGAGTTCGAAAAGCCGTACACGAACGACCGCCCCGGCTTTTAAACCGAAGTTCTGGACATGACCGAGGCCTCCCGGCCGCCATGGCCAAGACGCTAATGGGTTCGGGACGTGCCGATCAAGGCACGGCCGCATCGTGTACGGGGTTTTCGAAGCCCCGGGATGCCGATTTCAACCGGCATCCTGAAGCGAAGGTTACCACATCGGGAACATATGGAAAGCCTCAATTAGGCAATGCTGCATCAAGCCTGAAAGCCCCGATAAGCGCGCAGGCACATGCTTCCACCACCCCAATTTACACACCCTTCAGAGAAATGAATTGGTGCCCGGACGGGTTGTGGGGTACTCCCCTGCTTTCATTCCATGCAAAGGCTATTTCCATGACCGATCAAAGCGCGGCGGCCTTGCCGAAGAACGAGGATACGCTCGGCGGCTTTCTCTATGCGCTCTCAGCCTATCTTCTCTGGGGGTTCCTGCCCGTCTACATGAAGGCGGTTGCGCATATTCCGCCCTCGGAAGTCATTGCGCACCGCATCATCTGGTCGTTGCCGATCGCCGGGCTGGTGCTGATCGTGCTGAAGCGGACGGACGACCTGAAGGCGGCACTGCGGTCGCCGCGCACGCTGCTGCTTGCCTGCATGACCGCAGCGCTGATCACCGTGAACTGGGGTCTCTATGTCTGGGCCATCGGTGCCGGCCGGGCGCTGGATACGGCGCTCGGCTATTACATCAACCCGCTGTTCAGTGTGGCGCTCGGCTCGCTTCTGCTGAAGGAAAAGCTGACGGGTGCCCAGAAGGTATCCATCGCGCTTGCCGTCGCCGCCGTTGCGGTTCTGACCTACGAGGCCGGGGGCCTGCCCTGGGTTTCGCTGGGTTTGACGATATCCTGGGGCTTCTACGCCCTCTTCCGCAAGACGCTCCCCGTCGGGCCGAACCAGGGCTTCTTCCTCGAGGTGATGATCCTGGCCTTGCCGGCGCTTGGCTACATCATCTACCTGCAATCGACGGGCAAGGGCCATTTCCTGACCAGCGCCAGCCCGCTTTCGGATACGGCGCTGCTGGTCGGCTGCGGCGCGGTCACCGCCGTGCCGCTGATGCTCTATGCGAACGGCGCCAAGCTTCTGAGGCTGTCGACCATCGGCATCATGCAGTACATCGCACCGACGATGATCTTCATCTTCGCCGTCTTCGTGTTCGGCGAGCCCTTCGGCCATGCGCAGATGATCGCCTTTCCGCTCATCTGGCTGGCACTGGTGGTCTATACGGGATCGATGCTCCAGAAGGCGCGCAAGAGCCGCTGAAGCCCTTCCGGCCTCAAAGACGGGAAATGACGGCGGCGTCTCCTTCGGGGGCGCCGTTTTCCTTTGCAGCCTTCAGGATGGCCGGGACGATGTCGGCCGGATCGGCCACCAGAATCGGCTGCACGAGGTGGCCGGTATGGATGAAGCCCTCGCCGCGCATGTGATTGACGAGATCCATCAGCGGATCCCAGAAGCCGTTGATGTTGGCGAGAACCATCGGCTTGCGGTGGCGGCCGAGCTGGGCCCAGGTCATGATCTCGACGATCTCTTCCAGCGTTCCGATGCCGCCAGGCAGGGTGACGAAGGCATCGGCGCGCTCGAACATCTTGTGCTTGCGCTCGTGCATGTCGCCGGTGACGATCAGGTCGTCGATGAAGGCGCTGTCGCGGGCAACGTTCTCGCGCCCGAAGAGGAATTGCGGAATGATGCCGGTCACCCCGCCGCCATGGGCCTTCACCGCCCGGCCGACGGTGCCCATGATGCCGGTCGTGCCGCCACCATAGACGAGACGCAGGCCGTGATCGGCAATGGACTCGCCGAGAATTTCGGCGGCCCGGACATAGGAGGCGTCGTTGCCGGGCTGGGAACCGCAATAGACGCAGATGGATCGAATCGAGACATCGGAAATAGACATGGCCTGACGGGAACCCCGAATGAACGCCCGCGTCAAGCTTGGTCGTTGATAAATATCGTGTCGGACGCCTGTCCTGGGCGGAGAACGCTTGTGGAACGGCGGCAGAATCGGTAGCAATTTTCAGAATGTCCGAATGATCGTTCGGACAGGGGGATTTTCAGACCTGACATTTGCGATGTGTCCTGACCGCACCTTGCGGGCGGGATGCCCGGAGGGACTTGCATGAACCAAACTCAGAAGGGCGTGCTGATCGCCATCCTCGTCGTGCTTCTCGGTGGAGGCGCCTATTATGCCTGGCGGCACAATGCAGACGCCTTGAAGGACGCTGCCGGAAAGGCCGCGGACACCGCGAGCGCCACCGCAAAGCAGGCCAGCAACATGGTTGATCTGGGCGCGACCGTCGACAAGTCAAGCCGCCTGATTGCAGATGCGGGTGCCGCAACCCTCGCCATGAAGGACCTCTTCACGGACGACAAGGTGCCGGATCAGGCCGCGATCGACGCCGCTCGCGGCAAGATCGAGGCCGCCCTCTCCGGCGTCACGGGCATCGAGATTCCGGCTGGCGCCGAAGGGGCCGCCGCCGACATGCTGAAGAAGGCCAAGGACAACGCCGCCAGGGCGCTCGAGATCGTCAAGGCCCTGCCGAAGGATGCCGCAGGCATTCTGGCGGCGCTGGACAATATCCAGGCTGCCCTTTCCGGAAAGCCGGTCGAGTCCGCAGCCCCTGCCGCCGCGGCACCGGCCGCCGCCACGCAGACGGATGCCGCCAAGACCGGTGAAGCACCGGCCGCACCGGCCGCAGCCTCCACCGGACAGGACGCAGCGCCGGCCGCAACCCCGGCCAATGCCACGACCACCGAAAGCGCCACGGCCCAGACCGCACCGGCACAGCCGACCGAGGCCTTCCCGGCCGTTCCAAGGTTCGACCTGCTTCGTGTGGAGCCCGATGGTTCGACCGTGATCGCCGGACAGGCCGCCGAAGGCGCGAAGGTCGAGATCCTCGACGGCGACGCGGTCGTGTCCACCACCGAAGCCGGCGCAGGCGGAGATTTTGCCGCCGTCTTCGAAAATCCCCTTTCCCCGGGCGACCACCAGCTCACGCTCAAGGCGACCGGCAAGGACGGAAAGACAACGCTTTCGGAGGAAGTGGCCACCGTCTCGGTTCCGAAAGAGCCGAACGGCGAATTGCTCGCCATGGTCTCCAAGCCCGGCGAGGCAAGCCGCGTGATCACCGCACCCGGCACGAAGACGCCCGCCAGCCAGGAAACCGCTGCCGCCACGCCCGCTGCCGCACCGGCTGCAACCGCCGATGCGAACGCCGCAGGGGCCGCGACGGAAACCGGCGCTCCTGCCCCACAGGCCGATGCTGGGGTGAAGGCGGCACTTCAGATCTCCGCCGTCGAACTGGAAGGCGACCGGATCTTCGTCGCGGGCACCGCCGATCCGAAGTCCAAAGTCATCGCCTATGCCGATGACAAGAAGATCGGCGAAAGCGCCACCGGCGACGACGGACATTTCGTCGTCGACGGGGTTCTGCCGCTCTCGGTCGGCAGCCACAAGATCCGGGTCGACCAGGAAGGATCGGATGGCAAGATTGCCTTCCGCGCGGAAGTGCCCTTCGACCGGCCCGAGGGAGAACAGGTTGCGGCCGTTGCAACGCCCGGCGCCACCGATGCGGCTGCCACGGGATCGCCGCTGCAGCCGCTCGGCGACGGTGCCTTCGACCAGCGCCGCGCCGAGGCGGTCAAGGCGTTCGGCCTGCTGGAAAAGCTCTATGCCGACGGCAAGACGCCGACCGCGGAAGAATTCGCGGCCGCCCGCTCGGCCACGGTCATCGCCTTGCAGTCGCTTGCCGACTTCACGCTGCCTGCCGGTGCGGACGAAGCCAGCCGGCAGATGGTCGCAACCACCCGCGAGAACGCGCTCAAGGCGCTCGCGATCCTGAAGGCCCTCCCCGACAGCGGCGCGAATGCCGGCGCGGAGCTCGCGCGGATCGGCGAGCTGATCGGCAAGACCGTATCGCCGGCCGGAGCCGCCGTCGCGCCGGTCGCCGGGGGCACGGAGCCCGCGCCCGCCACGGAACCGGCGGCAGACGAAGCCCCTGCCAAGGCGCTTTCCGCTGCCACGGAGGCCGCAAAGCCCGCCGCGCCGGAAGCCTCTTCGCAAGAGCCGACCAAGGTGGAGCAGGCACCGCTGACGGGCAGCAAGAACACCGTCATCATCCGCAAGGGTGACACGCTGTGGCAGATATCGCGCCGCGTCTATGGCCTCGGCGTGCGCTATACCACCATCTACCTGGCCAACCGGGAGCAGATCCGCAATCCGGACCGCATCCTGCCCGGTCAGGTGTTCGGCGTGCCGGACAAGGCCCTGCCGAACGCCGAGGAGCTGCACAAGCAGCGCCTGCACGGCCAGAAGATCCAGTAAGGGTCGGGAAAGGCGTGGGCGGCTCGCGAAAACCGCCCGCCCCGCCATTGTAATCGGCTCCACGAGGGCATATCTCGCTTGAAGCGGCGGTTCGGGGGATCGCCGCTTCACGTGTTTTCAGCATCGGCATTTTCCGGATTGCGGCGCGGGCCCGAATGCCAGCGGATCGCATCCTTCAGGAGACAGGCATGGCGGGAAAGAACAAGATCGTTTCGGCGGATGCGACCAATCCGTTCGGGACGCTGAAGAACCTTTGGCCCTACATGTGGCCTTCCGAACGCCCGGACCTGAAGATGCGCGTCGTCTGGGCCACCCTCTTTCTCGTCATCGCGAAATTCATCCTCATCCTGGTGCCCTACTTCTTCAAGTGGTCCACCGATGCGCTGAACGGCAAGCTGGACCTGCAGGGGCTGGTGCCGGCCTTTCTCGTCGGGGCCCTCGCGCTGATCATCGCCTACAATCTCACGCGGATCCTGCAGCTCGGGCTGAACCAGCTGCGCGATGCCCTGTTTGCCAGCGTCGGCCAGTATGCGGTGCGGCAGCTTGCCTACAAGACCTTCGTGCACATGCACCAGCTGTCGCTGCGCTTCCATCTGGAGCGGAAGACCGGCGGTCTCTCGCGCATCATCGAGCGGGGCACCAAGGGCATCGAGACCATCGTCCGCTTCACGATCCTCAATTCGGTCCCGACCATTCTCGAATTCGTGCTGACGGCGGCCATCTTCTGGTGGGGCTACGGCTTTTCCTACCTCGCCGTGACCGCCGTCACCGTCTGGGCCTATATCTGGTTCACCGTAAAGGCATCCGACTGGCGGATCTCCATCCGGCGGGCGATGAACGACAGCGACACGGAAGCGAATACCAAGGCCATCGACTCGCTGCTGAACTTCGAGACCGTCAAGTATTTCGGCAACGAGGACATGGAGGCGAAGCGTTTCGACGCCTCCATGGCCCGCTATGAGAAATCCGCCACTGATGTCTGGACGTCGCTCGGCTGGCTGAACTTCGGACAGGGCGTCATCTTCGGGCTCGGAACGACCGTCATGCTCATCATGTCCGGGCTTGCCGTGCAGCGCGGCGAACAGACGATCGGCGATTTCGTCTTCGTCAATGCCATGCTGCTGCAGCTCGCGCAGCCGCTCAACTTCATCGGCTTCGTCTATCGCGAAATCCGCCAGGGCCTCACCGACATCGAGCAGATGTTCGAGCTTCTCGAGGTGGAGGCGGAGGTCACGGACCGTCCGGATGCGGTGCCGCTCGCGATCCGGCAGGGTGCGATCGCCTTCCGCGACGTTCACTTTGCCTATGATCCGGAGCGCCCGATCCTGAAGGGCATCTCGTTTGAGGTGCCGGCGGGCAAGACGGTGGCGGTTGTGGGTCCTTCCGGCGCCGGCAAGTCCACCCTCTCCCGCCTGCTCTACCGCTTCTACGACATCCAGTCTGGAGCGATTACGGTCGACGGGCAGGATATCCGCGACGTCACCCAGAAATCCCTGCGCGCGGCGATCGGCATGGTCCCGCAGGATACGGTGCTCTTCAACGACACCATCGCCTACAACATCCGCTACGGCCGGCCCGGCGCCACCGACGAGGAAGTGATGGCGGCAGCGGAAATCGCCCAGATCGGCGATTTCATCCGCCGGCTGCCGGATGGCCCGAAGACCAAGGTGGGCGAGCGCGGGCTGAAGCTTTCGGGCGGCGAGAAGCAGCGCGTGGCGATTGCCCGCACCATCCTGAAGGCACCGCCCATCCTCATCCTCGACGAGGCGACCTCCGCTCTCGACACCACCACGGAACGGGAAATCCAGTCGGCTCTCGACCTCGTTTCGAAAAACCGCACCACCCTCGTCATCGCTCACCGGCTCTCGACCGTCATCAATGCCGACGAGATCATCGTGCTCAAGGACGGCCTGATCGCCGAACGGGGAACCCACGAAGGGCTTCTCGAGCAGGGCGGGCTCTATGCCTCCATGTGGAACCGCCAGCGCGAGGCCACGCAGGCGGAAGAGCAGCTGAAGAAGGTGCGCGAGGACGACGAACTCGGCGTGGTGAACCGTCTGGCGCCCGCACGCTGACGCGCATGAAGAGGCCCTGCGGCAAGAGCCGCAGGCCCGGGGCATTGCCCGGACGCCGCATCTGGGATAGAGCGAAAGCCAAAAAAGGAGACACCCGGCCATGAGCCTTCTCGACACCATCCGCAACACCTTCGTTCCGATCCACAAGGAAGGCTATCGCTTCATCGCGATCTTCTTCGTCGTCTCGGTGGTGCTCGGCATGCTGTGGGAGCCGCTCTTCTGGGTCGGCCTCATCCTCACCGCATGGTGCGCCTATTTCTTCCGCGATCCCGTGCGCGTGACGCCCGACAGCGACGATCTCGTGATCAGCCCCGCCGATGGCCGCGTCTCCTCCGTGCAGATGATGGTACCGCCTGCGGACCTCAATCTCGGCACGGACCCGATGCTGCGCATCTCGGTCTTCATGAATGTCTTCAACTGCCACGTGAACCGCGCGCCGATGACCGGCCGCATCACCGGCATTTCCTATCGCGAAGGCTCCTTCCTGAATGCCGAACTGGACAAGGCGAGCGACGAGAACGAGCGCAACGGCCTGACCATCCAGACCGCCCACGGCGAAATCGGCGTCGTGCAGATTGCCGGCCTGGTGGCGCGGCGCATTCTCTGCTGGGCCCGCCCGCTGGACCAGATCGCCGCCGGCGAGCGCTTCGGCCTCATCCGTTTCGGATCCCGCCTCGATGTCTATCTGCCCGCGGGCGCGGAGCCCCGGGTCATCGTCGGACAGATCGCCGTTGCCGGCGAAACCGTGATCGCCGAGTTCGGCTCCAACAAGGGCCCGCTGATCGGCCGCCGCGGCTGATAGCTGAGACTCGACAAAGGCAGGAGTTCCCATGCAAGGCATCCAGCCGCAGGAAGAGAACAGGGAAGACAACGACGCGGCCCGCGGGCCGCGCCTGCGGGAAATCCCCGTTCGGCTGATGATCCCCAACATCATCACGGTGCTGGCGATCTGCGCCGGCCTTTCCGGTGTGCGCCTGGCTTTCGACGGCCGCTACGAGATGGCGGTGGGCATGGTTCTGCTGGCCGCGTTCCTCGATGGCATCGACGGGCGCATCGCGCGGCTGCTGAAGGCGACGTCCAAGTTCGGCGCGCAGATGGATTCGCTGGCCGACATCGTCAATTTCGGCGTCGCCCCCGCGCTCGTGGTCTACGTCTATGCGCTCGGTCAGGCGCGATCCTTCGGCTGGATCGCGGCCCTCGTCTATGCCATCGCCATGTGCATGCGCCTTGCCCGTTTCAACGTCATGGACGAGCGCAAGGTGAAGGCGTCCTGGCAGTCTGAATATTTCGTCGGCGTGCCGGCGCCGGCAGGCGCCATGCTGGTGATGCTGCCGGTCTATCTCGGCTTCCTCGGCATTCCCGCCTCGGTCTATTTCGCCCATGTCAGCGCGCTCTACACCATCACCATAGCGCTTCTTCTCGTTTCGCGCCTGCCGGTCTGGTCGGGCAAGTCGAGCAAGCGGCGCATTCCGCGCGATCTCGTGCTGCCCCTCATGCTGCTGGTCGTGCTCTATGTCGCCATGCTGATGACCTATACCTGGGAAGTGCTGGTGGCGACGGTGATTGCCTATCTCGCTTCGCTCCCCTTCGGCGCGCGCGCCTGGCATCGCCAGTATGGCACGCTGACCGTCGGCGACGCGGGCGAAGTCGGCCCTCCGGGCGCGGAATCGGAAATCGACCGGAACATCTGACCTGGACAGAAAATGTCGGTTTTCGCGCCGTTTTCGACGAAACCGGTGCGATTCCACTCGCATTCTTGATGGATTCGCCTCCAAATTTAAAAAACTGCTTGCCAATGCCCCGAATTGGACAAAGTTTAGCATCAAGCGAAGCAACGTCAGCAAATCGCGATTTTCGAGGGGAACCACAAGATGAGCGCCAAGCAGGGTGCTGCCCACAAGCCGGCAAAGACCGACCTTTCCGCACAATACCGACCACTGGGCCTGAAGGCCGTTCTGGCAGCAGCGATGATGCTGAAGCCCAAGAGCCTTCAGAAGAAGCCGGCCTGACCGGATCAGCGGACGGCCTCCCGAAACGCCCGTCCCCGGATACCCAGCCTTTTCAAACCCGCCTTTCCGGCGGGTTTCGTGTTTCAGGACGATGCGGCGTCAGAAAAGCGACATCTGGTCGTCGCCGCTCTCTCCGCGACTGCCTCCGCCTCCGGCTGCCTTGCGTGGAGCGGGCGCTGCAGCCGCCTGCGCCTCGCCGACGGGCTCCTGCAGCTCGGGACCGACATTGCGCACGGCATTCACCCTGTCCGAGACGGGGATCGCCTCGAAAAAGTCGGGGTCGGCGGGTCGCAGGAGATCGGCGATATCGCGCGGCTCCTGCGTACGGCAATCCAGCCATCGGCTGAAGTCCTCGGGCGCGATGACGACGGGCATGCGGTCATGGATGCGGGCTATGGCAGCATTGGCGCCAACGGTGAGAATCGCGCCCGTGTCGACCTCCGAACCGTCGGCGGACGACCAGGTTTCCATCAGCCCCGCAAAGGCAACGATTCCGCCCTTCTTGGGACGGATCCAGTAGGCTTGCGATTTCTCCCCGCTCTCCTTGGGCGGCCGGTGCCACTCGTAGAAGCCCGAGGCCGGAACGAGAATGCGGCGGTGCCGCATGGCGGCCCGGAACGAGGCCTTGCCGATGGCGGTTTCGGCCCGGGCATTGATCAGCAGCGGAAAATCCTTCGGGTCCTTCACCCAGCCGGGTGTGAGGCCCCAGCGCACCAGAAGCGCCCGCCGCTCCGGCAAGTTGCTGCCGGGGGCCGCACGTTCGCCGTCGATGACCACCAGGATGGGCTGCGTCGGGGCAATGTTGTAGCGCGCCGGAAAATCCTCCAGCTCGAGAAGGCCGAACAGTTCGCGCACCTCCTCGGGTGTCGCTGTCAGGGAAAAGCGTCCGCACATGCAGCATAAGTGGCACCGGCACCCCGGGGCGTCAACCGTCGGGTCCGGCCATTCATCCCCCCTTCAGGTTCGCGGGCGTTAACTACGTATTAACCCCGGCTATTTCGTGCGCGTCAGGACAGACTATAAACAGTCAAGACGATTCGCTTCGCAAACGGTGATCCGATGTCACAGCCCGCCCCGGCCTCCTCCGCCATCGTGCGAAGGGATGGCCGATATCTCCTGGTTCGCCGCCGCAATCCGCCGGCAGCAGACCTCTATGCCTTCCCGGGCGGACGGGCCGAGGCCGGTGAAACGCCTGCAGAGGCGGCGCTGCGCGAATGCCTGGAGGAAACCGGTATCGAGGTGGCCAATCCCCGCCTTTTCGCCACCTACGATCTGGTGACGCGCAATGGCGAAGGCGACGTCACCCATCACTATTTCCTCTCGGTGTTTGCCGTCGAGGAAACGGGAACGGGAACGGACGAAGCGCTGGCGGCAGACGACGCGGCGGAGTGCGGCTGGTATTCGGCAGACGAGGTGCGGGCGATGCCCGTTCCGGCCAGCGTGCTCGAATGCGTGGAGCGGCTCGAGATGGAACGTTTTCTGGAGCTCGAGGCATGAAAGGCAGACATGTTGCGCTTTGCCTTGGCGCTGCCCTGGTTCTCTTGCCGCCTGCCCTGGCGGCAGCTGCCGCGGGTGCCGCCAAGCCGGGTGCCAAGACGGCGGAGACCCAGCCGGCGCCGGCTCCGCCACCGCCCCCTCCGCAGGCGGCGCCCTATGACAGGGATCTGCTGCGGCTGGCTGAAATCATGGGTTCGCTGCACTACCTGCGCGGCCTCTGCAATCCTGATGAAAAGGACCAGTGGCGGGCGAAAATGCAGAAGCTGATCGATCTCGAAGCCGGAAAGGAAGCGGATCGGCGGCAAAAACTGACGGCGGCCTTCAACCGCGGATACCGGTCTTTTGCGGCTTTGCACGCAACCTGCACCGGGGCTGCATTGGAGGCCGAGGAGCGCTACCGTGCCGAAGGGGCAACACTTGCCACAGAAATTACGGCGCGCTTCGGAAATTGAGAATAAATTAACCTGTTTCACTCTCGACACGTGCCGATTTGGGAAAACCCTGTTAGAAGAGTTAAACAAACGGTAAGAACCCTTACGGGAATGCATGATGGAACCGAGCCTGAACGATATCGATGATATGATTGTGCACGAGAAGCGCCAGGCCGCTCTGGAATACCAGAACGAGGCTTGGGCGGACGGCATGGCCGACGGCATCGAGCCGGAGATCATCGCAGATGCTGCGATCGCGCTGGCGATTCGCGAGACCGTTCGTATTCATGGCGAAGATGCTGCCGAAGCGCTGCTCACCAGCCTTCGCGACCGTATCCATGCCGGCGAATTCTCTCCGAAGCGGACGCTGCAATAAGCGCCGCGTGACGGCGCGGTGCCTGCCCCGGCCATGGCCGCGCCTTCTTGTGTAACCCTTTGAAAATCAGAGGCATGGAAATGCGTGGTGAACCAGAGCGCTTCACGTTTCGGCGGAAACGCAAGGCCGCCACACCGATCCTTCCCGGCCTGCGGCAGGCTGTGATCCTGCTTCTTCTCGCAAGCCCGCTCCTTTCCCCGCCGGCCTTCGCGCTTTCTGCCCTCCAGGGCATGCCCGGCAGCAACGGCCAGTCGGAGGAAGAGCCGAAGGACGAGGCGCCTTCCGCACCCGGCCTTCCGCTTCCCGATCCGCTCGTCGGCTCCTCGAGCGCCCCCGCCACGCCCGTCCTGCCCCTGAATGGCGGCAAGCCCGCCGATGCGATCTATGACGAGAGCAAGCTGCCGGAGCCGGTGCGGCGCACGCGCCAGCTTCTGGTGGAAGCGGCCGCCTCCGGCGATATCGAGCGCCTGCGTCCCCTGCTCGGCAACGGCACCAGCGGCGCCGAGATTTCCGTCGGGGAAACCGCCGGCGACCCGGTGAATACCCTGAAGGAACTGGCGGGCGACGACGCGGGCATCGAGATCCTCTCCGCCTTCCTGAACATTCTGGCCACCGGCTACGTCCACGTGGATGTGGGAACCGCGAACGAGGCCTATGTCTGGCCCTATTTCGCCGCAAAGCCTCTCACCGCACTGACGCCGCCCGAGAAGGTGGAGCTGCTGCGCATCGTCACCGCCGGCGACTATCAGGACATGCTGGATTTCGGCACCTACAGCTTCTTCCGCATCGGTATAGCCCCGGATGGCAAGCTGAAGTTCATCCGTTCCGGCGAGTAGCCGCGGGCGTCCCTGCGGTTTGCAAACAGCACAAACTGCACTATGTCTAGCGCGAATTTCGGCACGGACAACGACTCGCCATGACCCAAGCCTTCCTGGCCGGACGCGGATTTCTGACCATCGGCGGTGCCGATGCGGAAAGCTTCCTGCAGAACCTGATCACCACCGATCTCGCCAGCCTGAAGGAGGGCGAGGCCGCTCCCGGCGCGCTCCTCACGCCGCAGGGCAAGATCCTGTTCCATTTCCTGATTTCGCGCGAGGGGGACGGCTTTCTCCTCGAAACCGATTCCGCTTCCAGGGATAACCTCTTGAAGCGCCTGACGATGTATCGCCTGCGCGCCGCCGTCGATCTGGCCGCGGCGCCCTTCGATAGCGTCACCGTTTCGCTTGACGGCGAAGGCCGGGGAATGGTGGATCGCCGCTTCCTGAAGGCAGGGCATACAGTCCGGCGGCTGCCCGGCGGCACGCCGGATGCGGCCAGCGAGGCCGCCTATCTGCGGCTCCGCATCGCGCATGGCATTGCCGAGGCGCCCGCCGATTTCGCGCTGGGCGATGCCTTTCCGCACGATATCCTGATGGACAGGGATGGCGGGCTGCATTTCCGCAAGGGATGTTATGTCGGCCAGGAAGTGGTGTCGCGCATGCAGCATCGCTCGACGGCGCGCCGTCGTGTCGTGTCGGTGCGGGCCGAGGCCCCGCTTCCGCCCGGGAGCACGGCCATCACGGCCGCGGGCAAGACGATCGGCAGCCTCGGCACCGTCTGCGGCCAGGACGGTCTCGCCATCGTCCGGATCGACAAGGCGGGCGAAGCCATGGCTGCGGGTGCCGGCATTCTGGCGGGAGAAGTTCCCGTCGCGCTGTCCCTGCCCGCCTGGACCGGGCTCTCCTTCCCGACAGAAACGGCCGGAGACGAGGCGTGACAACGGCCAAGGCTCCCCGGGCCTGGCAGCGCATGCTGTCCGGCCGCAGGCTCGATCTTCTCGATCCCTCGCCGCTCGATGTGGAGATATCCGACATCGCCCATGGCCTCGCCCGCGTGGCGCGCTGGAACGGCCAGACCCGCGGCGATCATGCCTTGTCGGTTGCCCAGCATTCGCTGATGGTGGAGACGATCTTTACCCGCCTCTTCGAGGCAACGCCCGTCGAGCGGATGATGGCGCTGCTCCATGACGCGCCGGAATATGTCATCGGCGACATGATCTCGCCCTTCAAGGCGGTGGTCGGCGGCGGATACAAGACGGTCGAACGCCGGCTGGAAGCGGCCGTGCACCTGCGCTTCGGCCTGCCGCCGCATCCCTCGGCGGAGCTGAAGACCCGCATCAAGAAGGCGGATTGCATCGCAGCCTTTTTCGAGGCGACGGTGCTCGCAGGCTTCTCCGAGGCGGAAGCGCGCAAGTTCTTCGGGACGCCGCGTGGTATCACGGCAGACACCATCGATATCGAACCCATTCCGGCTCTCGAGGCGCAGCGCCGCTTCGTCGACCGATTCTCCGCCATCGAGGCGGACATGATGAAGACAGGTAAGCAGAGATGACCGCCATTGTCGTATCGCCGCTCTCCCGGATTGCCGAACTTGCCGTGCGCCACAAGGCG
This sequence comes from Gellertiella hungarica, assembly GCF_014197145.1. GTDB lineage: Bacteria > Pseudomonadota > Alphaproteobacteria > Rhizobiales > Rhizobiaceae > Gellertiella > Gellertiella hungarica. Next base: position 115,614 of record NZ_JACIEZ010000005.1, read on the forward strand.
GTGGAAATGGTGAGCCTGCTGGCCAAGGGTCAGGATTTTCATCGCCCGGCGGTGATCTCCAGGGACCGCCACCTCATCCTTGGCGTCAACGACATCTCCTTTGCCGGAACGGGCGATCTGATCGCTCCCGGCGAGGCCCATGTGGCGGCGATCATCGATTTCGCCCGCAGCTGGGATCGGTCCGCGCCCCTGCTGATCCATTGCTGGATGGGGGTCTCGCGCTCGCCGGCTGCCGCCGTCATCGCTTCGCTCGCGGTTCATCCGGAAGAGGACGACGACGTGCTGGCGCGCCGGCTGCGGGAGGCCTCTCCCTATGCCACGCCCAATGCCCGGCTGATCGAGATCGGCGATTCCATGCTCGGCCGCAACGGCAGGCTGATCCGCGCCATCGCGGGTATCGGTCGCGGCGCTGATGCGGATGGCAATGCTCCCTTCGTGCTGCCGCTCTATGCGGCTGTGGAGGCCTGATGGCCCTTGGCGGCATCGAGATCGGCCTCAACGCCGCCATCGTCTCCATGGCTGGGGCAGAACCCCGCCTGCTGACCGTGGACGAGGCGGGGCAACGGCCGGCCTTGCCCTTCGGTCCCTTCGACCCCGACCGGCACCGCACGCTTGAAATGTCGCTCCGGGAGACCGTGACGGCCCAGACCGATCTTTCCATGGGCTATGTGGAGCAGCTCTACACCTTCGGAGACCGCGGACGGCACCGCCTGCCGGGCGACGCGGGACCGCATGTGGTATCGGTCGGCTATCTGGCCCTGACGGGTGCCGAAGGGGAAGCCGACCTCTCGGGCCGGGGCGTGCGCTGGCGTGACTGGTACGGTTTCTTCCCCTGGGAAGACTGGCGGCAGGGAAGGCCCGCGATCCTGGACAGCGTCATTCTGCCGGCACTCGAAAGCTGGGCGACGGAACCGGAACTGGCCCATGCGACGTTCACACTGCCCTCGCGCCTGTCGCGGCTGCGGCTCGCCTTCGGGCATGGCGACCTGCCCTTCGACGAGGAGCGGGTGCTGGAGCGGTACGAACTTCTTTACGAGAGCGGCCTTGTGAGCGAGGCCGTGGCGGATGGGCGGGTTCCGGAGCGGCGGGTGGCGGTTGAGCTCGGCCTCCCCATGCGGCACGACCACCGCCGCATTGCCGCGACGGCGATCGCCCGCCTGCGCGGCAAGATCAAGTACCGTCCTGTCATCTTCGAACTCATGCCGCCGGAATTCACCCTCACCGACCTCCAGTCGACGGTCGAGGGCATATCGGGCCGTCATCTGCACAAGCAGAACTTCCGGCGTCTGGTGGAGGGTGCCAATCTGGTGGAGCCCTCCGGCGGGACGACGGCCGCCACGGGCGGCAGACCGGCCGCCCTCTTCCGCTTCCGCCGGCAGGTTCTGGAAGAGCGTCCGCATCCGGGCCTCAAGCTGCGCGGGCGCTAGCGGTTCACACCACGCCGATGTCGAGACCGAGGTCCAGGGTCGGCGCGGCCATGGTGATCTTCGACGTCGAAATATAGTCGACGCCGGTCTCCGCGATCTCCCGCACGGTATCGAGGGAGACATTCCCCGACGCTTCGAGCAGGACGCGGCGGCGGTTGCGCGGGTAGTCGTCCACGGAAAGGCCGCTCAGCTTGCGGTTCATGGAAACGGCGACCGTCAGCAGGGCGGGCCCCATGTTGTCGAGCAGCACGACATCCGGCCCTTCCGCCAGCGCCTCCTCGAACTGCTCGAGGCCATCCACCTCCACCTCCACCTTGACGAGATGGCCGGCAAAGCCGCGCGCTGCACGGATCGCTGCTCCCACGCCGCCGGCAACGGCCACATGGTTGTCCTTGATCAGGATGGCATCGTCGAGCCCGTAGCGGTGGCTCGAACCGCCGCCGACCCGAACGGCGTATTTCTCCGCGGCACGAAGGCCGGGCAACGTCTTGCGGGTGCAGGTGATGCGGGCCGAGGTGTGGGCGATTTCGGCGGCATAGCGGGCGGTATGGGTGGCGACGCCCGACATGTGCATCAGGAAATTCAGCGCCACCCGCTCGGCCGAAAGGACCCCCTGTGCAGGCCCGGAAATGATCGCGATATCCTGCCCGGGCGAAAGCCGCTCGCCATCGAAAGCCAGCGTGTCGAAGCGGATGGCGGGATCCACCAGGCGGAAGGCGGCCCTGGCAAAATTGATTCCGGCAAGCACGCCCGGCTCGCGCGCATTGAGACGCGCCGTCGCCTGCCGGTCCGATCCGATCACGGCCTGGGTGGTGATGTCGCCGGCGCGCCCGAGATCCTCGAGCAGCGCGTGGCGGACCTTCTCCTCCACCAGCAGTTCGGGAAGCGTCGGCTGGAAAGCTCTTGTCGTCATGAACCCTGTCCTTGTGGCTGCCGCGTTCAAACCGCGAGCAATGTCCTTTCGCCGGCAACCTGATCCATCACCTGTTCCGCCTCGGCGAGACTGGTGAAGGTACGGTGCCGGTAAGCTTCATTTGCGGCGGGATGATCGGCGCGGAAATGCCCCCCGCGGCTCTCGGCGCGCCTGAGCGCGGCGGTCGCCACCAGCTTCGCGGCGGCGAGGATATTGCCGAAGCGCACCCGGCTGCCGTCGCCTTCGAGACGGCGGATCGCGCGGATCAGCGTCTCCAGCCCTTCGCCGGTGCGGATGACACCCGCATGGGCATACATCAGCGCGCGCAGTTCCTTCATCGGCGGGCTGTCTTCCTCGGTGTAGAGATCGTCGTTCTCGCCGGCCTTGCCGTCGTCCCAGGCATAGAGCCGGCTTTCCGGCAGCATGGACTTGATGTTGTCGGCAATGCGTCCGGCAAAGACCACCGCTTCCAGCAGCGAGTTGGAGGCCAGGCGGTTGGCGCCGTGGACGCCGGTCGCGGCGACTTCGCCGGCCGCCCAGAGCCCGTCGATGGAGGTGCGCCCATCCGCATCGGTCAGCACGCCGCCCATGTGGTAATGGGCCGCGGGGCACACGGGGATGAGGTCCGTCACCGGATCGATGCCGGCTGCCAGGCAAGCGGCGTGTACCGTCGGGAAGGCTTCCGGGAAATGCCGGCCCACCGCCTTGCGGCAATCGAGGAAGGCGCCGCGCCCGGCCTGCACCTCGGCAAAGACACCGCGCGCGACGATGTCCCGCGGCGCAAGCTCGGCATCCCGGTGGAGGTCCTGCATGAAGCGGTGACCGTCGCCGTTCACGAGCAGGGCGCCCTCGCCCCGCAGCGCCTCCGTTGCAAGCGGCGCGGGATCACGCCCGACCGCAAGCGCCGTCGGGTGAAACTGGACGAATTCCGGATCGGCGATCAGCGCCCCGGCGCGGGCGGCCATGCCGAGCCCGGCGCCCTGCGCCTCGATGGGATTGGTGGTGACCGCATAGAGATGCCCGATGCCGCCGGAGGTGAGCACGATGGCGCGGGCGGGAAAAAGCACGCGCTTGCGCGAGCGCCCGCCCTCCGGCCTTGCGATGACACCCGAGGCGAAGCGCCCTTCTGTCAGGATCTGCTCCACCACATGTCCTTCCAGAACACGAATGGAGGGTGTGGCACGCACCGCCGCGATCAGCGCCTCCATGATCGCCTTGCCGGCCGTATCACCCTTGACGCGCACGATCCGGCGCTCGGAATGGGCCGCCTCGCGCGAGAGCAGCAGCTTGCCTTCGAGATCGCGGTCGAAGGGCACGCCATATTGCAGCAGATCCAGAACCCGGTCCGGGCCCTCCTCCACCATCAGCCGGGCCATCTTGGCGTCGACGATGCCGGCACCGGCCGAAAGCGTGTCGGCCAGATGCTTGCCGAAGGTATCGTCCTGGCTCATGGCGGCCGCGATGCCCCCTTGCGCCCAGGCGGAGGAAGACCCCTGCCCGATCGGCGCTGCCGTCAGCACCGTCACCGGACGGGGCGCAAGCTTCAGCGCACAGAACAGCCCCGCAAGGCCGCCGCCGATGATGACGATGTCGTCGTTGCCATTGAAACTCTGCGGACGAAAATTGTCGACCAGCATGGAGAGCCTCCTCGCCCTTCCGATGGCCTGACTCAGGGTCAGGCCGCTATCCTTACCGCTTGAGATTGATCATGCGTTCGACGGCCAGGCGCGCGCGCCCGGCAATCGCCGGATCGACCGTTACTTCCTCGGTCATGAACAGCAGGCTGTCGAGGATTTTCGGCAGGGTGATCTTCTGCATGTGCGGGCACAGATTGCACGGCTTGATGAAGGTCACGCCCGGCGCTTCGGCCTCTATATTGGATGCCATGGAGCATTCGGTCACCAGAAGGACCTTCTTCGGTCGCCGGCTCTTCACGTAATCGATCATGGCGGCCGTCGACCCGGCGAAATCCGAAACCGCGATGACATCGGGATGGCATTCCGGATGGGCGACGATCTCCACATCGGGATCGGCCTCGCGATAGGCGTTCAGCTCGTCGGGCGTGAAGCGCTCATGCACCTCGCAATGGCCCGCCCAGGTGAGAATCTTCTTGCGGGTCTTCTTCGCCACGTTCATCGCCAGATACTCGTCCGGAATGCACAGCACGGTATCGGAATCGAGGCTGTCCACCACATCGACGGCATTGGCGGAGGTGCAGCAGATATCCGTCTCTGCCTTCACGTCGGCGGAGGTGTTGACATAGGTGACGACGGGCACGCCCGGATAACGGGCCTTCAGCGCCCGCACATCCGCACCGGTGATCGATTCGGACAGCGAGCAGCCGGCGGTGCTGTCGGGAATGAGGATGGTCTTGTCAGGATTGAGAAGCTTCGAGGTTTCCGCCATGAAATGCACGCCGCACTGGACAATGATGTCGGCATCCACCCGGGTCGCATCCCGCGCCAGCTGAAGCGAGTCGCCACGAATGTCCGAAACGCAGTGGAAGACCACCGGCATCTGGTAGTTGTGGGCGAGGATGACCGCGTTGCGCTCCTTCTTCAGCCGGTTGATGGCGTGAACATAGGGCGCATAGACCGGCCACTCGATTTCCGGAACGAAGTGCTTCACGCGCTCGTAAAGCGGGGCCGTCTCCCGCGCGACGGCGGGTGTATAGGCCAAATCGGGGCGCTCGAGGACGCCGAAACGCTCTGCCGCGGTCGTCGCCGCCTTCGGGTTGATTGCCAGCGTGTCCATGCGATCCCTCCGATCGAAACGCCTTATTCTCATTTTGAGCATAAGGGGCGCCAAAGAAAACCGGCTGCGCCGGTCGACACTGAATTAGGAATTTTCGGCGCCCTTTGCAAGCGGCAATCTCTGCAATGCACGCATAGGCTTTGACGTCAGGGGGCGAGACGTGAATAGTGGGCTTCAAAAACAGGCCGCCATGCATGCGGCCCGGAGGGGCGCCGATGATCGAAATCCTGCTTGTCCTGTTCGTGCTTGTCATTGCCGTTGCCGGGCAGCGCAGTCTCACGAGCCGCATCGAGAGGCTGGAGGACGAAATCAGGAGCCTGAAGCTCTCCCTTCAGTCGATGGCCGCAGGAACGGTGCTGCCGCAGCCTGAACAGGTCGAGGAGGCAGGCGCCGTCGAGGAAGCGGAGGCAGAGCCGGCGGGGCTCGAAACTGCCCCCGCCGAAACCCTCGTGCCTGCCGCAGCCATGGAGCAGCCCCCGGAAGCGGCAGACGTGGCCGAAGCTCCGTGGATGGCCGCGCCGGTCCAGGCGGCAGCGCCCGCCTCGCGCATCGAAACCAGCATCGGCAGCCGCTGGGCCGTGTGGGTGGGCGGCGTCGCACTGGCGCTCGGCGGCGTGCTGATGGTCCGCTACTCGATCGAGAACGGCCTGATCAGCCCGGCTGTCCGTCTTCTCGCTGCGGCTCTCTTCGGCCTCGCGATGATCGTGGCTGGCGAGGCAGTGCGTCGCCGCGGGGTGCCGTCCGGCATGAAACAGCTCTCCGATCGCATCGGGCCCAATGCCATGGTGCCCGGCATTCTGACGGCAGCGGGCGGAGTTTCGCTTTTTGCCAGCATCTTCGCCGCGCACCAGCTCTACGGTTTCATCGGTGCCGGCCTCGCCTTCACCGCGATGGCGGCGGTGGCACTGGCCATCCTGGTGCTTTCGCTCTTCCACGGGCAGGCGCTCGCGGGGCTCGGCATGCTGGGCGGCCTGATCGCCCCTGCCCTGGTCGAGCATCGGGAAAACCCCAGCATCCCCCTGCTGATGGCCTATGTGGTGCTGATCTGGTTCGGCACGCTTGCCGCCTCCCGGCTGCGTGGCTGGAACCTCGTGCCTTTCCTTGCCTCGCTCGGGGCCGGTATCTGGGCCGCACTCGCAGCGGAGACGGCAGCGGTTTCACCTGTCGTCGCCTTCATCGCGATGCTTGCCGGTGCCGTCGCCTTCACGCCCGACGTGCCGGAATTCGGCACCGCGACGGAAAGCGAGCGGGCGGCCGCGCGGCTCGGAAACTGGTCGCTCTGGCTGGCGCTCACCGTCACCAGCCTTTCCGCCGCAATGATGCTCGGCAATGCCCCGGAGCTGCTGGCAGGCCACCGCCTGCCCTTCGAGGCCATGATCCTGCTTCTCGCGCTCGGTGCCGCACTTGCCCTGCGTCGGGATGCGCTGCCCTCGGTGACCTTCTTCGGGCTCGGCGCCTGCGCCGTCGCGGCAAATGCCATGGCAGTCTATGCGCAGATGGAACCCGATACATTCGGCGGCCCCACCCTCTACCGCACGATGACGGCGGTTGCCGGCGGTGTGGTCCTGCTTCTCGCGGCGATCCTCGCCCTCAGGACGGAGCGGCATCGGGCAAGGCCGGCGGAACTCATCTGGACGGCCATCGCGGGCCTGCCGCTGCCGCTTCTCGCCTTCTCCTATGCCGATCACGGCAACTGGATCAGGGATCCCGTGCACGCCATCTTCTCAGGCCTGCTGGCGCTCGTCCTTCTTGCACTGACGGATGCGCTGCTCCGCAAGCGGCCAATCGGGCTTTCGCTTGCGGCGGAAGGCGGGCTTGTCACATTCGCCTTCCTGTCCGCGGCCTTCGCGCTTTTTGCCGTTCTCGACGGGCTGGCGCTGGAGCTCGGCCTTTCCCTGCTCGGCCTCGCCTTCTTCCTCGGGCACAGGCTCAGGCCCTGGCCTTCCCTGCCCTTCATGATGGTTGCCGGCACCGCGCTCGTCGCCGCAAGGATTGCGTGGGACCCGACGGTGGTCGGTCAGGACAACCTCGGCACGACGCCCGTTTTCAACGCGCTGCTGCCCGCCTACGGCATTCCGGCGCTGCTTCTGGTGCTGACAGCCCGGCTGGCCCGGCGGCTGGAGAGTGCGCTGCTGGTACGGCTCCTCGATGCCGCCGCAGCCCTGATGAGTTTCCTCGCCATCGCCGTTCTCGTGCGCCACGGCCTCAACGGCGGCGTTCTGCACGGTGCGACGCCCAATCTCGGCGAAACATCCATCTACACGCTGCTGCTGATCGGCTTCTCCGGTGCGCTCCTGCAGATCGACCGGCGCGACGGCAACCCGGCCTTCGTCTACGGCTCGATGATTGCGGGCGGCCTGTCCATGGTTTCGGTGCTGGGCCTCCACCTCTTCGCGCGCAATCCCTATGTCACGGGCGAGCTCGTCGGGGACTGGCCCCTCCTCAACCTGCTTCTGCCGGGCTACCTGCTGCCCGCGCTCGCCTATGGCGGGCTTTCGCTGATGGCGCGGACAAGACGGCCCTATCCTTACGTGGTTGCAATCGCCATTTCGGGTGCGCTCATGGGCTTTGCATGGGTCACGCTGTCGGTCCGGCAGGCATGGCAGGGGACCAGTCTTGCCGACTGGCAGGGCTTCCTCGAGGGCGAGACCTATACCTATTCCGTGGTCTGGCTGCTGACCGGCGTGGTGCTGCTCGTGCTCGGAACCCGGTTCCGCTCGCCAAGCCTGCGCTACGCGTCGGCAGCGGTGGTGATCGTGACCGTGCTGAAGGTGTTCCTGATCGACCTCTCCAACCTCGAGGGTCTTCTCCGCGCCTTCTCCTTCATCGGCCTCGGGCTTGCCCTGATCGGGATCGGGCTCTTCTACCAGCGACTGCTGCTGAAGAGCGCCGAGGCCGAAGGTGCGGATGCGACGGCGGGTTCATCCTCCTGAGGAGAATCAATCCTTCGCCTCATCCCGCTGATATTCTTTGCGTCGGTCGGAACCGGCATCGCGGAATTGCGTCGACGATGCGGGGGTCCTAAGGTCCCCGTGTCGCAGGATTCGCCGAAGGATACGCATGACGCCCTACCGCATCGCCGCACTCGCGCACGCCTTTGCGCCCCACGAGGGGCTTGCAGAAGCGCTTCTGCCCTTTGCCACGGAGGCCGGGGACGGCGCCCATGATCCCGCGCATATCCTGCGCGTGTTCCGCAACGCCATGCGCATCCACGCGGAGGAAGGCGGCGACGGGCGCATCCTCGCCGCCGCCGTGCTGCTGCATGATTGCGTGGCGGTCGAGAAGAGCTCGCCGCTCCGGTCGCAGGCTTCGCGGCTCGCCGCGGAACGCGCCTCGGCCCTGCTCGCGGAAAGAGGCTGGAGTGCGGACGACCGTGAAGCCGTCGCGCATGCCGTGCTGACCCACAGTTTCTCCGCCGGCATCACGCCCGAGACCACCGAGGCACGCATCCTCCAGGATGCGGACCGTCTGGATGCCATCGGGATGATCGGCGCCGCGCGTTGCTTCTACATTGCCGGGCGCATGGGCTCTGCGCTCTATGACGTTCTCGATCCGCTGGCAGAGGAGCGCCCGCTCGACGACCGCAGCTTCGCCATCGATCATTTCCCCGCCAAGCTCTTCAAGCTCGCCGACGGTTTCCAAACCGCAACCGGTCGCCGCCTCGCCGCCGAGCGTCACGACAGACTGCAATCCGTGCTCGATCAGTTCCTCTCCGAAATCTGAAGGTCAAAGCCATGCGTGTTTCCGCCCTCTCCATCTATCCGCTGAAGAGCGGTCGCGCGATAAGCCTTGAGGAGGCGGTGGTGGACCGCATGGGCCTTGCCGGCGACCGGCGGCTTGTGGTCACCGATCCTGACGGAGACTTCATCACCCAGCGGGACCTGCAGGCTCTGGCAAGGCTCCGCGTCCTGCCCGAGGGCGATGGCTACCGGCTGTCCTTCGAAAACGAGGCTGCTCTCCACGTTTCACCGTCGGCATCGGGCGACCGCCTCGGCGTTACGGTCTGGGGCAGCGACATCGATGCGGCCGTTTCCGGGGCAGAGATCAACGACCGCCTTTCCACCTGGCTCGGACGACCGGTCCGGCTTGCCTGGTATGACGGGCGCTCCCGGCGCAGCGCCAGCGCAGAATGGAGTGCCGAGGAGACGCCTGTCAGCTTTGCCGACGGCTTTCCGATCCTCGTCACCACTGAGGCATCGCTCGAGGCGCTCAACCGCGACATGGAAGCCCATGGCGAGGGTCGAATCGGGATGGAGCGCTTCCGCCCGAACATTGTCATCGATTCTTCCGAGGCATGGGAGGAGGATTTCTGGGAGGCGATCGAAATCGGCGGGATCCGCTTCGATCTCGTCAAGCCCTGCGCCCGCTGCATCATGACCACGCAGGACCAGGAGACGGGTTCGCGCGACGTGCCCTCGCCCATGCCGGCCATGGGCCGGTTGCGGATGTCCGCCGACCGGCGCGTGCCCGGCCCCCTCTTCGGCTGGAATGCGGCCCCGCGCGGCGAAGGCCGGCTGCGGCTCGGCGATGCGGTGCGCGTGATCAGCCGCCGGGAAGACGGCTGGCGCTTCAAGCGGCGCTGAGGCCCGCCGGTGAGGCAGGCTGATAAAAGCATCAGCAAATGTCGTTTGGTTTCATGATATGATGGATATAGAAATTCGGTTCCTTGGAAATCCCGTCAGGAAACCGACATGACAGACCGAACCGCCAACCGCATGCCCTGGCTGATCATCGCAGCGGGCTCGCTTATCACCATGCTGGTCTTCGGGCCGCGCAGCGCGATCGGTCTCTTTCAGCTGCCGATGCTGCAGGATACCGGCTGGGACCGTTCCACCTTCGGTCTTGCCATCGCCATCCAGAACCTCATGTGGGGCCTCAGCCAGCCGGTCTTCGGCGGCATCGCAGACCGCTACGGCACCGGAAGGGTTCTTGCCATCGCGGGCCTGCTCTACGGCGCGGGCATGGTCATCATGGCCCATGCGCCGGCGCCGCTCTGGCTGCATGTCGGCGGCGGCGTGCTGATGGGGCTCGCCATCGGCGCGGGCTCGCTCGGCACCATCCTGTCGGCCTTTGCACGGCATGTCACGCCCGAACAGCGCAGCTTCGCCTTCGGCATCGGATCGGCGGCCAGCTCTGCCGGCATGTTCCTGTTCTCGCCGATCAGCGTCGAGCTCATCGCCCATTTCGGCTGGCAGGATGTGCTTGTCATCATGGGCGCCCTGATGCTGCTCATTCCGCTGCTCGCCTTCCCGCTGAGGGGCAATTCCACCTCGGGCCGGGCAGCGGTTGCAACCTTCGAGCAAACCACCGGCGAGGCACTGCGCGAGGCCTTCGGCCATCGCAGCTACCTGCTGCTCGTTGCCGGCTTCTTCGTCTGCGGCTTCCAGCTGGCCTTCATCACCGCCCATTTCCCGGCCTATCTCGGCGATATCGGCATCGACGTTCGCTATTCCGGCATCGCGATTGCCCTGATCGGCCTGTTCAACGTCTTCGGTTCGCTGATCGTCGGTTCGCTCGGCAACCGCATGCCGAAGCGCTACATCCTGTCGGCGATCTACCTGGCCCGCTCCGTCGCGGTGACCGCCTTCATCCTGCTGCCGCAGACGCCCGTTTCCGTGGTGATCTTCGCGGCGGTCATGGGCCTGCTCTGGCTGTCCACCGTGCCGCCGACGAACGGCCTCGTTGCGCTGATGTTCGGCACGCGGCATCTCGGCCTGCTGGGCGGCATGGTTTTCCTGTCGCATCAGGTCGGCTCCTTCCTGGGGGTCTGGATGGGCGGCTATCTGCGCGACACGATGGGATCCTACGACATCGTCTGGTGGCTGGGCGTGGCGCTCGGCATCTTCGCGGCGATCGTGCACTGGCCGATCGAGGAGCGCATGGTCAGCCGGCCCGCGATGGCACCGGCCGAATGATGTCAGGGCCGCTCCCGGGCGGCCTTGATCGCGGCTTCGCGAAAGCCTTCCCGCGCTGACGGCATCTCGATGCCGCGGGGATCGTAGACGTGCCGGTGCAGGAAGAAGCCCGTCAGGCGAAAGGCCGCCTCCAGTTCCTCCGGCGAGGCAGTCTCCTGCCGCTCGGGGCCCAGAAAGGCGGGAAGAACGAGCATGCGCTCCGCATAGGGACGGCCGGCCTCCTCGCTCACGGCACGGCCGGATTTCGGCGACACGAAGGTCAGCCTGTCCCGCCTGCCCGTGGCGGCGCATTCGGTGAGATCGAGGCCGAAGCCGAGATCGTTCAGCACAGCCAGCTCGAAGCGGATGAAAAGCTCGCCGGCACCCGCCGGATCGTCGAGATGATCCAGGATGATATCAAGCGCCTCGTAGAGATGCGGATGGGGATCGCGCTCCGGCAGCAGCCTCAGCAGCGCCGCCATGGTCTGCACCCCGTACAGCGCGACGGCGCTTTCCATCAGGCGGGCCGCGCGCTGCCGGATCGGTTCGATGCGGAATTCGCCAAGATGTTCGTCGAGGCGTGCCCGCCAGGTGACATCGACGAGATTGCCCGGCTGGAGCACGGGCTGCATGGTGCGGGAGCGCCCGCCGCGCACGAGGCCCATGTGGCGGCCGCGCTCGCGCGTCATCACCTCGGCGATGACGCTGGTCTCGCCATGGCGCTTGACGCCCAGAACGATGGCCTCTTCCTGCCACTGCATGGGTGACGGGCCCCTTTCGTGACGCCCGGCTTCAGCTGTGGAAGTCCAGGCCCATTTCGCGGAAACGCTCGGGATCGTCGCCCCAGTTCTCGCGCACCTTCACGAAGAGAAAGAGATGCACGGGCTGCTCGAGGATCTCGGAAAGCTCCTTGCGGGCGGCGATGGAGATGGACTTGATCGCCTCGCCATTCTTGCCAAGCGCGATCTTCTTCTGGCTGTCGCGCTCCACGTAGATGACCTGCTCGATGCGAACCGAACCATCCTTGCGCTCTTCCCACTTCTCCGTCTCCACATGGGAGGCATAGGGAAGCTCCTGGTGAAGCCGCAGGAACAGCTTCTCGCGGGTGATCTCCGCCGCCAGCTGGCGCATGGGAAGGTCGGAGATCTGGTCTTCCGGATAGTACCAAGGGCCTTCCGGCAGGGTTTCGGCGAAGTAGTCCATCAGGTCGCCGCAGCCGGAACCCGTGGTCGCCGAGATCATGAAGGTACGGTCGAAGGCGATCTTTTCGTTGGCCGCGGCCGCCAGCTTGAGGAGATCCTCGGGGCGCACGCGGTCGATCTTGTTGAGGATGAGGATCTTGCGCTGCGGCACGTCCTTCAGGCCCTCGAGAATGGTTTCCGCATCGCCGCGCAAGCCGCGCTCGCTGTCGATCAGCAGCGCCACGAGATCGGCATCCTTGGCCCCGCCCCAGGCGCTGGTCACCATGGCCCGGTCGAGGCGCCGGCGCGGCTTGAAGATGCCGGGCGTATCCATGAACACAATCTGCGCATTCTTGTGGATCGCGATGCCGCGCACGATGGCACGCGTCGTCTGCACCTTGTGGCTGACGATCGAAACCTTCGCGCCAGCGAGGCGGTTGACCAGCGTCGACTTGCCGGCATTGGTCGCGCCGATGAGCGCCACGAAGCCGGAATGGGTTGCCGCTTCGGCTGGGACGTTGGCATTGTCCTGATTGTCTGTCATTGTTCCATCACTCTCCGGCATTGTCCTTCGGCCAGACGCCTTCCCGCTCGAGGAGCCGGGTTGCGGCCACCTGCTCGGCCGCGCGCTTGGACCGTTCAACGCCCTGTTCCGGCTTCACGCCGGGAATTTGCACCGTCACGGTGAAGCGGGGATCATGATCCGGTCCGGACCGGTCATCAACCCGGTAGGAAGGGGTTGCCGCAAATTTGGCATGTGCCCATTCCTGCAGTTCCGTCTTTGCATCCCGCCGCCCGCTGTCCGGCTGGCTGACGCGCTTTTCCCAGTACTTGAGAATGAAGCGGCGCGCGGCTTCGAGCCCGCCATCGAGATAAAGCGCGGCAATGAGGCTTTCCACCACATCCGCACGCACGTTCAGCATGCGGCTGCCGGTGAGCTTCTTCACGTCCGATCCGGTGCGGATGAAGCGGTGCAGCTCCATCTCGTCCGCCACCGAGGCACAGGTCTGGGCGCTGACGAGCTGGTTGAGGCGGACGGAAAGCTCGCCCTCCTTCGCCTCCCTGAAGGTGTTGAAGAGATGTTCGGCAACGCAAAGGCCGAGCACCCGGTCGCCCAGGAATTCGAGGCGCTCGTAGTTTCCGCCGCGCGACTGGAGCGCGCTGGCATGCACGAGCGCCCGGTCGAGCCGGGCCCGGTCGGCGAAGGCGTGGCCGATCAAGGCCTCCAGCCGGGCGAAGTCATCCGGCGAAAGCGCTTTCGGCTTCGTCATTCGACAGCCTTGAAGATGCGGTTCCAACGCATGTTGGACGGCCACTTCCAGACTTCGGCAAAGGACGTGTCGTTGCCGATGGAGAAGGTGATGAAGGACGCGCGGCCGACCAGATTTTCCGCAGGCACGAAACCGACGTCGAAGCGGCTGTCGCGGGAATTGTCGCGGTTGTCGCCCATCATGAAGTAGTGACCTTCCGGAACGATGAATTCGCGGGTGTTGTCGCCCTCGCCATCCGGTACCTGGTCAAGCGTGTCAAAGGTGACGCCGTTGTCCAGCGTTTCGCGGAAGACCGGCACATCCGTGCCCGGGTCCTTGCGGTAATCGGAGGTGAAGGTGCCGTCGGGCTGCTTCGGAACCGGCTGGCCATTGATGTAGAGCACGCCGCTCAGCACCTGGATGCGGTCGCCGGGCAGGCCGACGCAGCGCTTGATGTAATCGATGTTCGGCTCGGACGGCTTGCGGAAGACGACGATATCGCCACGCTTCGGATCCGCCCCGAAGATGCGGCCTTCGAAGAGGTCCGGCGAGAAGGGCAGCGAGTACTTCGAGTAGCCATAGGCGAACTTGTTCACGAAGATGTAATCGCCGACGAGCAGCGTCGGCATCATCGACCCGGACGGGATCGTGAAAGGCTGGAAGGCCAGCGTGCGGATCACCACCGCAAGAAGCAGCGCCTCGATGATGACCTTGACGTTTTCCCAAAGAGCGTTCGGCTTTTGCACTGTCTGTTCGGACACGCTGTCTCAATCCCTTAAAACTGTATTCGGCCCTCTGTAACCCGTTCGGTGCGCGGGGGCAATGGCAACGGCGTCGTGGCGAGTGCCCGCATGGCAAGTCAGACGGGCAGCGCCTCGATGATCACGAAAGCCTGGGCATAGGGAAAATCATCGGTAATGGTCAAATGTATGACGGCGCGGTGCCCTTCCGGCAGCATCGCTTCCAGACGCTCGGCGGCACCGTTGGTCAGCTTCATGGTGGGTTTGCCTGACGGCAGGTTCACGACGCCCATGTCGCGCCAGAAGACGCCCTGGGCAATGCCCGTGCCGAGCGCCTTGGCGCAGGCTTCCTTGGCGGCGAACCGCTTGGCATAGGAGGCAGCACGGTTCTTGCGCCCGTCGGACTTGGCGCGCTCGACATCGGTGAAGCAGCGCTGGGTGAACCGTTCGCCGAAACGGGCGAGAGAGTTTTCGACGCGACGGATGTCGGCAAGATCGCTGCCGATGCCAATGATCATGGATGTCCGTTCCCGGTGACCTGTTTGCGGGGGGCTGCGCCCCTCCTCCCGCCTATTCGGCCGGATTCGGCCAAAAGGTCAAGCGCTGCGGGCAGCGGGCACCGGCCATCATGGCCGCGGCCTGACGGGCGGTCCTCGCCTGCCCGTCGTCATCCATCTCCGCGGAAGCACCTGTCGCTCCCGCATCCGGTCCGGCCAGATCCGTGGGGCCGGGCCGTTTCCTCGGATCAGAGGCCCTTGCGGAACAGGCCCTGATCGACCTGGCGCTGGCGGTATTCGAAGTCGTAGCGATCAACGCTCTCGCAGAGATAGGCCATTTCCCGCTCCTGAACGGAGGGACCACGGAGGCTGCGGGCGATTTTCTTGAAGGACCTGAACATTTTTTGCTCCTTTCAACCGATTTATCTGGAGCAAGAGATAATATTTTTCCGCGGTGATGACCAACGCTCATGCGCGCGGCCTGATATGCATTCAGTGCATAGATTGCCGCTTTTCTGCCCATTTCATGAACGTTTTTTGCACTGCTGCGATGCAATATGCTCATTTATGCGGCGCAAAAGCGAAAGATCCGGCCTGCGGGCCGGATCCGGGGTCACAAAGGTTAATCCGGTGCCGCTCAGTCGAAGACGCGCTTCACCGTCGCGAGGCAGTCCAGCTCCTTCAGCTGGGCAAGAAGCTGGTTGAGCTGCCTGAGGTCCCAGACCTCGAGATCCAGCGCCATTTCGGTGAAGTCGATGGCGATGCGCACCATGCTGAGGGTGCGGATGTTCACGTCGAGCGTGGCGATCACCTGCGCCACCTTGGCGAGCGTGCCGGGCTCGTTGATGGCGTTGATCAGCACCCGGGCGGTGAAGCGGGACTTGTTGGCGAAATCGAGGTCCCAGCGCACGTCGATCCAGCGGTCCGGCTCGTCGTCGAACTGCTGCAGTGCCGAGGCCTGGATCGGATAGATGGTGATGCCCTCGCGGTTCTCGTCCATGATGCCGACGATGCGGTCGCCGGGAACGGCACCCGCGGGCGAGAAGCGCACTTCCAGCGAACCGGACAGCCCGCGGATGGGGACGAGGCCGGCGGCGGCATCGGCCTTGGCCTGGCCCGGCAGGCGGAAGGCCATGCCGGTGGCCGTGTTCATGTGGAACCAGCCCTCGTCGGAACTCGGCTTCACCGTCACGCGCTCGTCCTGATGATCGGGATAGACGGCCCTGAGCACGTCGAGGGACGAGATTTCCCCGCGCCCGACGGCGGCGATGGCGTCTTCCACGTCCTTCTGGCCGAGCCTGTGAAGGGCGGGCCGCATCACGTCGCGCGAGAAGATCTTGCCGGCGCGCTCGAAGGTGCGCTCGAGGATGCGGTGGCCGAGACCGGCATATTGCTTGCGGATCGCCATGCGGGTGGCGCGGCGGATGGCGGCGCGCGCCTTGCCGGTCACCACGATTTCTTCCCAGGCGGCCGGCGGCACCTGCACGCCGGAGCGGATGATCTCCACCTCGTCGCCATTGGCAAGGCGCGTCACCAGCGGCATGATCCGCCCGTTGATCTTCGCGCCCACGGTGGTGTCGCCGATATTGGTGTGTACGGCATAGGCGAAGTCGATGGGCGTCGCACCGCGCGGCAGGGCAATCAGCTTGCCCTTCGGCGTGAAGCAGAAGACCTGATCCTGGAAGAGCTCGAGCTTGGTGTGCTCCAGGAATTCTTCGGGGCTGTCGCCCTCCGCCAGCGCCTCGATGGTATGGCGCAGCCAGGAATAGGCATTGCTCTCGCGCCCGAGCCCCTCGCCTTCCGGCCCGGCGGCGCCGTCCTTGTAGAGGGAATGGGCGGCGATGCCGTATTCGGCGATCTCGTGCATGCGCTTGGTGCGGATCTGCAGCTCGATGCGCTGGCGCGACGGCCCGACGATGGTGGTGTGGATGGAGCGGTAATCGTTCTGCTTCGGCGTCGAGATATAGTCCTTGAAGCGCCCGGGCACCACGCGCCAGCGGCTGTGGACGATGCCCAGCGCCTGATAGCAGGCCGGAACCGTCTCGACGATGATCCGGAAACCATAGACATCCGAAAGCTGCTCGAAGGACAGCGACTTGGACTGCATCTTGCGGAAGACGGAATAGGCCTTCTTCTGCCGGCCCTTGACCGAAGCCCCGGTGAGCCCGTTGGCCACGAGCAGGTCGCGCAGCTCGTCCTCGATCTTCTTGATCAGCCCCTCGTTCCGGCGCGACAGCTCCTCGAGCCGGCGCGTGACCGTCTCGTAGGCCTCCGGATTGATGTGGCGGAAGGAAAGCTCCTCAAGCTCCTCGCGCATGTCCTGCATGCCCATGCGGCCGGCGAGCGGCGCATAGATGTCCATCGTCTCCTCGGAGATGCGGGCGCGCTTTTCCGCCGTCATGTGGTCCAGCGTGCGCATGTTGTGCAGCCGGTCGGCGAGCTTGACGAGGAGCACGCGCACGTCGTCGGAAATGGCGAGAAGCAGCTTGCGCAGGTTTTCCGCCTGCTTGGCCTTCTTGGTCACCAGATCGAGCTTCTTGATCTTCGTCAGCCCTTCGACCAGCCGGCCGATGTCTTCGCCGAAAAGCTCGTCGATCTCGGCGCGCGTCGCCGTCGTATCCTCGATCGTGTCGTGAAGCAGCGCGACCGCGATGGTCGATTCGTCGAGGCGCATTTCCGTGAGGATGGCCGCGACCTCGAGCGGGTGGGAGATGTAGGGGTCGCCGCTGGCCCGCTTCTGCTGTCCATGCTTCTGCATGGCATAGACATAGGCCTTGTTCAGGAGAGCTTCGTTCGCATCAGGCTTGTATTGCTGGACGCGCTCGACGAGCTCGTATTGCCGCATCATTCCCCGCACTCTCCCCGGCGCATAAAAAGCAAAGATGCGCCAATCATAAGACTGGCGCATCGCATTGCAATCTCAATCGAAACGGCCGGTTCGAAAATAACGGCCGTCGCATGGAGGCGATGGCGCACGCCGCGTGGCCGATGCCGCTGCACCGCGCCTTCGGGCGTGTCGGCCTATCAGTAGTCGTCGCTCTTTTCCGGCGGGACGAGGCCTTCGATGCCGGCCAGAAGCTCTTCTTCCGACATCTGGTCGAAGGTCAGCGTTTCCGGCAGATCGTCCTCTTCGTCGCCCTTGTCCGCAGCCACGACGCCACCGCCGATCATCGCGGCGCCTTCATGCTCGGGCTCGTCCACTTCCACATGCTTCTGCAGCGAGTGGATCAGGTCTTCCTTCAGGTCGTCCGGAGACAGGGTCTCGTCCGCGATCTCGCGCAGCGCGACGACCGGGTTCTTGTCGTTGTCGCGGTCGATGGTGATCGGGGCACCCTGGGAAATGAGGCGCGCGCGGTGGCTGGCAAGCAGCACGAGCTCGAAACGGTTGTCGACCTTATCAATGCAGTCTTCTACGGTGACACGGGCCATGGCCTGTCCTTCATATTCGCGAATTCGGGGAACACTGTTCCCGCCGATACAGGCAATGGCCCGGAAATTCAAGTTTTTCCTGCTCCCTCCCGGCTTTTCAGGGCGATTGCCCCCTGCCGGAGAGCCGCGGCGGGCGAATCATGGAGGCCGGGGTCGGCCATGGCCGCGCGCGAAGACGGACAGAGGCTGCGCGAATAATCCTATCCCTGGTTGCGCCGCCCCGCCGGCGGGCAGGACGGGCAGCAACCCCGGCGGCTCTCCCCTCAGGCGCCAAGCGGGACGAATCCGGGTGCAAACGGCACCAAATCATGTCATATTAGCAAATATTTCGAAAGAGCTTCCTACAGAATGGCGACGCCGCCTCACCCAACAGGAGCCCATATTTTTGGAGCGGCAACTCATAGTTGCTTGGAAGAACGGAAAGTTTGCAATAATATTTATTTTAGACAGTAAAAATGTTGTGCGCGCGAAGGATGCCGGTGAGAAACGGCCCCGCATGTGGACATTGCAGCCGTATTGTCTCCTTTTTGGATTAGGAATTATCACATGTTCGACCCGCGAGAAAAGATTGCCCTGTTTATCGATGGCGCCAATCTCTATGCCGCATCCAAGAGCCTTGGCTTCGACATCGATTACCGCAAGCTGCTGAAAGCATTCCAGAAGCGGGGATACCTGCTGCGCGCCTATTACTACACGGCGCTGATCGAGGATCAGGAATATTCCTCCATCCGCCCGCTGATCGACTGGCTGGACTATAACGGCTACAAGGTGATCACCAAGCCGGCCAAGGAATTCACCGACTCCATGGGTCGCCGCAAGATCAAGGGCAACATGGACATCGAACTCGCGATCGACGCCATGGAGCAGTCCGAGACGGTCGATCACCTCGTCATCTTCTCCGGCGACGGCGACTTCACCACGCTGGTCGAGGCGCTGCAGCGCAAGGGCCGCAAGGTATCCGTGGTGTCCACCATGGCGACCCAGCCGCCGATGATCGCCGATGACCTGCGCCGCCAGGCAGACCACTTCATCGATCTGACCACCCTTCGCGCCGAAGTCGGCCGCGATCCGTCCGAACGCCCGGTGCGCGTGGTGGAGCCGGTGGCAGACGACGTGGAAACCTGAACCACGCCCCGTTCCGACAAGCAAAACCCGCGCCTGGCGCGGGTTTTTTCATGCCTTGGGTTTGGGGAGCCGTTCTCAGCCGCGGTCCTTCAGAAGCCGCGTCTTCTGGCGGTTCCAGTCGCGCTCCTTCTCCGTCTCGCGCTTGTCGTGCAGCTTCTTGCCCTTGCCGAGGGCCAGCTCCAGCTTTGCCCTGCCCTTGTCGTTGAAGTAGATCTTCAGCGGGATGAGCGTCATGCCTTCACGATTGATGGCGGCGCGCAGGCGATTGATCTCGCGCTTGGAAAGCAACAGCTTCCTGCGGCGGCGCGGTTCGTGGTTGAAGCGGTTCGCCTGCAGGTATTCCGGAAGATGGGAATTGATCAGCCAGATCTCGTCCCCTTCGTCAGACGCGTAGGATTCCGTGATGTTGGCCTTGCCGTCGCGCAGAGACTTCACCTCGGTGCCCGTCAGCACGAGCCCGGCCTCGTAGGTGTCGATGATCTCGTAATTGAAGCGCGCCTTGCGGTTTTCCGCAACGATCTTGTTGACGACGCGCTGGCTGCCTTTGGGTGCCATGATTTTTGTTCTCTCTCGCTTTCCGGTCGGGCCGGGACCATCATGTAAGACCGAACCGGCCCGAAGGGAAGAGCGGAGACGATCAGATCAGGCCGGCATGCTTCAGCGCGGCATCCATGGCCGCCTCGGTTGCCGGTTCGAGGATCGGCAGGAGCGGCGAACGCACGTTGCGGCTCATGCGGCCGAGCTTGGAAAGGCCGTATTTCGCGCCGCAGACGCCGGGTTCCATGAAGATGGCCTTGTGAAGCGGCATCAGCCTGTCCTGATAGGACAGGGCCTTGGCGAAATCGCCCGCAAGCGTGGCTTCCTGGAATTCGGCGCAGAGCTTCGGCGCCACGTTGGCCGTGACCGAAATGCAGCCGACGCCGCCATGGGCGTTGAAGCCGAGGGCCGTGGCATCCTCTCCCGAAAGCTGCACGAAGTCCTTGCCGCAGCTTGCGCGCTGCTCGGAGACCCGCTCGATCTTGCCCGTCGCATCCTTCACGCCCACGATGTTCTTGTGCGCCCTTGCCAGCGCGCCCATCGTTTCCGGGGACATGTCGATCACCGACCGGCCCGGAATATTGTAGATGACGATCGGCAGCTTCACCGCCTCGGCAATCGCCATGAAATGGGCGATCAGACCCTTCTGGGTCGGCTTGTTGTAGTAGGGCGTGACCACCAGCAGCGCATCCGCGCCTACCTTTTCGGCGTGCTGTGCCAGCTCGATGGCCTCGCGGGTGTTGTTGGAGCCGGCGCCGGCAATGACCGGAACCCGCTTGGCAACCACCTCGATGCAGAGTTCCACGACGCGTTTATGTTCGTCATGGGACAGCGTCGGCGACTCGCCGGTGGTGCCAACCGGCACGACGCCGTGGCTGCCTTCCTTGATGACCCAGTCGACGTGGCTGGCGAAAGACGCTTCATCCAGTGCACCGGTTTCCGTGAAGGGGGTAACCAGTGCGGGGATCGATCCCTTGAACATTGAACACTCCTGAAACGGCCGTACCGATGGGAATTTGGCCGCAATTCACCTATCAAATCCCGCGCACCATAATGGGAGGGAAAGGCCGAAACAAGCAAGGATGGGTGCGTTTCCGCCGGTTTTTTAGAGATTTGTGACGCCCCGGCCGGGACACACGATCGTGAATAATTGACGGCTTCCGGGTAAGCTTTCATTAATCATTCCAGCGCCAAATGAAGGTTCGACGGAGATCCGGCCCGGCGACATGCAACGGCCCTTGAAGAATTCACCGTGTCTCCACACATGGAGACCAGACTTACGAGCCTGACCGATGAAGAAGCTTCTTTCTCTTTCCCTTGTTGGCCTGATGATGCTGGAACCCGTGGCACAGGCCGGGACACTTGCGCAGAAAAAGCAGGCTCAGCCCGGTACCTCGTCCGAAATCACCGGCGCCATTCCCCGCACCGCCTCGAGCGCCGCAAGCCCGCTGCTGAAGGCCGGCCTGGACGCGCTCTCGCGCGACGACATCGGGCAGGCCCTTGCAATCCGCGACCGCCTGCGCGGCAGCACGCTCGACCGCCACATCCTGACCTGGGCAATCGCGGTCTCCGGAGCGCCGGGCGTGCCTTCTTCCGAGATCGCCGAGGCGCAGGGCGAGCTTCGCGGCTGGCCGGGCCTGGAGCGCCTGCGCGCCCTTTCGGAAAAGGCGCTGTACCGGGAAAACCCCTCGGCCGGCGATGTGGTTGCAGCCTTTGGCGATACGCAGCCCGAGACGGCGGAAGGCGCCTTCATTCTGGCAAGCGCCCTGCGCGACACGGGCAACCCGAAGCGGGCCGCCAAGGTCTGGCGCAAGGCCTGGCGAACGATGGTGTTCGATACGGCACTGGAGACACGGGCCCTGAAAGCGCTCGGCGGGTTGATGACCGCTGCAGACCACAAGGCGCGGATGGACCTGCTGCTTTACAACAACCGCATCACGCAGGCGAAGCGTATGTCTTCGCTCGGGCAGGCGCAGAGCCTTTACAATGCCTGGTCAGCGGTGCTGAACAAGTCTTCGCAGGCCGCAAGCCTCCTGAAGGCGGTCGATCCGCGCTGGAAGAACGATCCCGGCTATCTCTTCGCCCGCGTGCAGTACAACCGCCGCAAGGAAAACTGGCAGACCGCCGCGACCCTGCTGGGTGCCATGCCGCGCGACCGCGATGCGCTGGTCGATCCCGGCGCCTGGTGGAACGAGCAGCGCATCGTCAGCCGGGGGCTGATGGATGACGGACACATCAAGGCCGCCTATCGCATCGCGGCAGGCGAGGTCGCCGAGGAACAGGCGGATCAGGTCGAGGCGCAGTTCCATGCCGGATGGTACGCCCTGCGCGGCCTGAAGGATCCGGCAACCGCCTCGAAGCATTTCCGCGCCATTCTCAAGGCGTCCTCCCGGCCGCTGTCCGTTTCGCGCGCCTATTACTGGCTCGGTCGTGCGGCAGAGGCGGCGGGCGATCCCAATGCCGCCGAATTCTATGCGCGCGCGGCCCGCCATCCGGCCACCTTCTACGGGCAGATTGCCGCCGCCAAGCTGAAACGGCAGACCCTGAACGTGTCCTATCCCTCGCCGGGCGGCGAGGATCGGGCCCGCTTCCAGTCCCGCGAGGCGGTTCAGGCAATCTCGCGCCTGGAAGCTGCGGGGCATGGCCATCGGGCGCGCAAGCTCTACATGGCGCTGGCCGAACAGCTGGACAGCCCCGGAGAACTGGCTTTGCTGGCCGCACGCGCCGAGAAATCCGGCGATCACCAGCTTTCGCTCAACATCGGCAAGACCGCCTACAGCCGTGGCATCGATGCGGCTGCACTGGCCTTCCCCGTCGGCGTGATCCCGAAAAGCGCCAACATTTCCGGCTCCGGCAAGGCGCTGGCCTATGCCATCGCGCGGCAGGAAAGCGCCTTCAATCCGGCTGCGGTTTCCGCGGCCAATGCGCGGGGCCTGCTGCAGCTCCTGCCCAGCACCGCGAAGACCGTGGCCAAGCGCAACGGAATCGCCTTCTCCAAGGACCGCCTCACCACCGATGCGGGCTATAATGCGACGCTGGGGGCCCACTATCTCGGCGAGCAGATCGACACCTTCAACGGCTCCTACATCATGACCTTCATAGCCTACAATGCCGGCCCGCGCCGGGTGGGCGAATGGGTGGCCCGCTATGGCGATCCCCGCGGGAAGTCGATCGAGGAGGTGGTGGACTGGATCGAACGCATCCCCTTCACCGAAACGCGCAACTACGTGCAGCGTGTGATGGAGAACTACGAAGTCTACAAGAGCCGGCTCGGCCAGCAGGCCAGCATCGTCGAAGACCTGCGGTTCGGCCGCTACGGACGCACCGCTTCGGCGGAGTGACACAGGCCCCGGAACCGGAGGATGCCCCATTCCGATCACGACGAAACAGGTTCTCACGTCCGACGGACTGACGCTGCATGTGGCGATCCATGGCCGGGACGACGGCCACCTTGAAGGCCCGCCCCTGATCTGTCTTGCCGGTCTCACCCGCAATGGCCGGGATTTCCAGCCTCTCGCGGAACGGCTTACCTCCGGCCCGCAGGGGCCGAGGACCGTGATCCTCATCGACTCCCGCGGCCGCGGCCTTTCCGAGCGCGACCCGGACCCGGCCCGCTATTCGGTGCCGGTCGAGGCGGCGGACGTGCTGACCGTGATGGATGCGCTGGATATCCCGAAAGCAGATTTCATCGGCACGTCCCGGGGCGGACTGATCCTGCATGTGCTGGGCGCGACCGCGCCGGAACGTCTCGGAAAACTCGTGCTCAACGATATCGGGCCGGTCATCGGGCTGGAAGGAATGCGCCACATTCAGGCCTATCTCGATCCCTCCCCGCGCCCTGCCCGGCTTCGCGAAGTGATCGCCGCCCTGCGGATCGTCCACGGAGATGCGTTTCCGGCACTCGGGGCCGACGACTGGGAGGAGATGGCGCGGGCCATCTATCGCGGTCCGGAAGAAGCCATGATCCCGGATGTGGATCCGGCCATAGCGGCTGCGGTCAAGGCGCTCGATCTCGGCCAGCCGCTGCCCGACCTCTGGGCGCTCTTCGACAACCTCACTGCCATGCCGATGCTCGTCATCCGAGGGGAGCATTCGCGGCTTCTGGAGCCACAGGTGCTGGAGGAGATGCTCCGGCGGCACCCGAAAGCCGAAAGCTTCATCGCAGCGGGACAAGGCCATGCCCCCCTGCTGCATCTCCCCGACGTTTACGCTGCCATCGCTGCTTTTCTCGCAGGCTAGACCTGTCTGCCCTCCATCGGCAGGCCGATCGGATGCCAAACGCAAAAGGCCCGGCAAGATGCCGGGCCTCCTGTTGTACCTCGTTCAGATCAGAACGAGCGCTGCAGGCGGAAGTAGCCCGAAACGGACTCGTCCTTGTTGTAGTTCACGTCCACCGAACCGGTGAGGCCATTGGTGATCTGGTAGCTGGTGAGCGCACCGACGAACCAGTTCTGATCGCCAGCCAGGTTTTCCGAAACCTGGAATTCCGGCATGACGGTCAGCTGATCGCTGGCCTTGACGGAATAGGCGGCACCAACAGCCCACTTGCGGTCATTGGTGTAGATGTTCTGGCCGTTGGACCACACGCCAGCGACGCTCAGCGTGCCCGGGCCGGCTTCAGCAGAGACGATGCCCTTGATGGCGCCATTCTCGGCATCGGTGTCATAGACGCCGATCAGCTTGGCACTGAACGGACCGGATCCGGCAGAGATCTGGCCTTCGATGCCCACGCCGTTGGCAACTTCACCGGTTTCGTCCAGGCCGAGGCCGATGCCGAAGCCGTCGCCTTCGAAGGTGTAGGACACGGCGTTGAACTTGGACTTTGCTGCCCAGCCGGAGTTTTCACCGATACCGGCGTCGAAGTAGCCAGCGAAGTAGCCGACCTGGAGACCGCCGAGCTTGATGTAGGCGGAGTCGAGGGCGAAGTTCGCGGCAGCAGCCTGATCGTCGGCGACGGCATTGGTCTCGATGAAGCCGGTCAGAGCGCCGAGTTCGGTTTCGGTCTTGGCGGTGACATTGATGTCGGCCTTGGTGGTCGCATCCCACTTGCGGTTCTTGTCGGCGCTGTTGAAGCCGACGTTGAAGCGGACGTAGCCGCCGATCTTCAGGCAGTTTTCCGTGCCCGGAATATAGAAGAAGCCGGCGCCGAAGGCATCGCAAACCTTCACGTATTCAGCGGGTTCCGGCTCGGCGGTGACGATAGCGTCCGCAGCCTGTGCACCCGATACCACAACCAGCGCTGCGGCGGAGCCAAGAAGAAGGCTCTTGATGTTCATGTTGACCTCCAGTCACGTTGGAGGGCTCTTGCTCAGCCGGTTGTCCGGCGCCCCTGCTCGAGCCCTAGTCTCAGTTTCAGAAGACCGGGCGCTTCCGCCCCGCGTCTGGAGAGAAGGAAAACAAAGCATCGGCTTTTGCGCAATTTCGAATTGATTAAGTTCATCTTTTATAAGCCACTTACGCTGAAGAAGTGACGGACAAAACACACGAATATACTATATATTTCCTTCACTTATTGTTATTACAGATAATCGAAACAAACCATCAAGGCGGGATCTCGCAGTCTGAAACCCATCAGAGCGTCATATTTTTCGTCTTTTGGTTGTGGCTTTAGGCATGAGAGCGATGCAGCGCACTGCCCATCGGCAGAACGGCGGCGCACCCGCTCGGGATCGGGCCGGCAAGACGGATTTTCAGGTGAAATGCGCCTCAGAAGGCGCGCGGGCAGCGGGCGGACGAGAATCGGCTGCGGGATGTGCGGAAATGGAACAGCCGCGTTGCACGGCTCCCGAAACGGAAAAAGCCCGGCTTGAAGCCGGGCTTTCCCCTAAATCGCTGCAGAGCAGAGATTAGAACGAGCGCTGGATGCGGAGCATGCCGCCCCAAGCGTCGGTGTCTGCATCGTTGTTCGATACGTAGTCGATTTCCGGGGTTACGGTGAAGCCCGAAGCAACGGTGAAGGCTACGTTTGCAACAGCGGCGAAGTTGGTGCCGTCGTCGTAGGAGAGCTGAGCGTTCAGCTTGGCGTTGTCGGAGAGAGCAGCAGAGAAGCCACCCCAGACAGCCCAGTCGCCGTCCCAAGTTGCGTAACGGTTGTTGAAGTCACCATCGGTGTTCCAGCCAGCCATTACGAATACGTCAACGCCGCCGAAGGAGCCGTCAACGCGAGCCTTGATGGCGCCTTCTTCAGCGGATTCGTCGTAGCCGCCTACGAGGCCGACGCCGAAGGTGCCGTTGTTGTAGCCAACGCCAGCAACCAGGTTCGGCATGTAGCCGTCGCCAGCGCCTGCATCGTCTTCGACAGCAGCTGCGATCTTGAAGCCGTTGCCGGCGTCATAGGTGTACTGGATCAGGTGAACGCCGTACGGGCCTACCGGGATCAGGGCGTCCTGGATCACGTTACCAGCGTAGCCGGTGAACTGGGTGAACAGCGAGTCGGTGTAACCAACGAGCAGGCCGCCGAGTTCGATGTAAGCGTGGTCGAGGTTGGTCGAGGTGGAGCCCGAGCTGTTGTCGTTGTTGAAGTTGACTTCAGCGTAGGTCTTCAGGGCGCCGTATTCGGTGTCGGCAGCCGTGGAAACCTTCAGACGGAACTGAGCGCGCTTGGCCCATGCATCGCCTTCGCCGTCAGCGTCGGTGTCGAGGCCGAGCAGTTCGCCGCCCTTGATGTCGTAACGGATGTGACCGCCGATCTTGAGGCAGGTTTCGGTGCCCGGGATGTAGAAGTAGCCGGTGCCGAATGCGTCGCAAACCTTTACATATTCAGCCGGTTCCGGCTCAGCAGCTACGATCGCGTCAGCGGCGTGTGCGCCAGATACTACAGCGAGAGCTGCAGCGGAGCCGAGGAGAAGGCTCTTGATGTTCATGTTTGACCTCCAGTCAAGTTGTCTTTGGTCCTGGGTTCTTCGCCGCGCAGGCAGCGTTCCCTGCCCCAGTCCCGTTTGAGTTAGAAGACGGACGATCCACCGCCTCGCTTCTGGAATGCACAATATATAACCATCGTGGGGGCGCAACATTCATCTGACATTCGGTGATTGTTTAAAATGTTCTTGGAACTGACATGTTGCGAAAACAACACAAACGGGGCAACGCCCCGCCGCATTCGTTAACCCTTCGTTAAGAAATGAAGGAAAATCAAGGGTTAAGCGAACCGTAGCCATAGGACCTCAGGCCACATTCAGGCCATGAAACAGCCCGATCCGTCCATTTTGGCACACGGGCCGAGAGGGAGACGATCCTTCCCCTCGCGGCGAGAGAGAGACCCGAGGCGCGGTGCGGCGGGACGATTCTCGCCGCACCTTTCGATGATTCCCGCGGGGTGGAGATCCTGATTCCGTTCGTATGGAACAGCGGTCGCCACGGTCCGCTTCGGCAGCCATGCCCGGGCAGCCGCACACCGGCCTATATATAGAGTGCAGGAAATGCCCTGGCCCGGGGCCGATCTGCCGCCACCGCCTGCACTTCACACGCCTCCTTTCGGCGGGCGCGGGGCCTCGCTTGTGCAGTCCCATAATTTCCTTGCGGAATTGGGTTGATTAAGGGGGGGAATTTCTTTATCAGCGCTCTCGTGGTTGGAGAGGTGGCCGAGTGGTCGAAGGCGCTCCCCTGCTAAGGGAGTATACCCCTAAAGGGTATCGTGGGTTCGAATCCCATCTTCTCCGCCACGAGAACTCCGCCGCCTGCTGGCGGCCCGTTGGCCCATCGCACAGGGCCTTTCTCCTCCCCCGACCGACCTGCACTTCTGATTGTACGGAAGAGACGATTCCCCCATTGGTACGGTGGCGGACATTGTTCGTCATGGTGGAAAGCCTATTGTTCACCGTGTGGTTCGGTCAGCAAGGGGAGGCTTGAAATGACAACGCAGCACAGCGGAAAAGCGCCCATTTCGCCCATTGATGTGGTGATGATGCAGGGTGTGCTCATCGACTGGTGCATCAGGCACGGCGTCTCTCTCGACAGTCTGGAATGCGAGGAGCAGGCAAGGCGGATCGTCAGCTGGTTCGAATGCGGCTGCTGCTCCGAGTCGCTTCTGCGCGACGTGTTTCTTCCCCCGCCTTTCTTCCAGCGTCACTGAGGGCGCGGGCGATGATGAGAGTGGGGATGGACGACATGGTGCAGGCTCAGATCGAAGAAGTCAGCAAGCTGCTGCTTGGCCTCTGGGAGCTTTCCATCCTGCTGGAAAGCACGCCGGAAAGCCGGACATCGAGGCTGGTAGAGGTGGTCATCGAGGAGAGCGAGCTGCTTCTCGCGGAGATGGTGGCTATTGCCTATCTTCAGCGGAACGGCAGCCCCGCAAGGGCTTCCGGAACCTGATCCGGCGGGAGCCCCGGGCGCTGCCCGGGGAGATCCGGCCGGATACGCGCTCCTGCCGCCCGGACGCCCGGCGCTCAGGCCGAGACAGGCTGCATGTCGGAGAAGAGCAGCGAATATTCGGCCTCGGGGCGGCCATAGGCATCCTGGGCAAATTCCTCGAGCGCCCTGCGGTTGCGGATGATGATGCGGCCGCGCTCCGCGCGGATGAAGCGATTCCCTTCCAGCACATGCAGCGACGTGGTGACGCTCGGGCGGCGCACCGCGAGCATCAGCGCGATGAATTCGTGGGTGATCAGCAGCTCGTCCTGCCGCAGGCGGTCGTGGCACATCAGCAGCCAGCGGCCAAGCCGCTCATCCACATGATGCACCGCATTGGCCAGCGCCGTGTAGGAAACCTGTGTCGCCAGATTGTGTGTCGAACGGTGCAGCAGCTCGGAAAACTGCGGGCATGTGCGCATGACCTCCCAGAAGTCCGTCACCTTGATCCGGTTGCCATGCCCGGGTGCCTGCATGGTGGTTTCGTGAAAGCTGACGGCGGAATGGGCTGCGGGCGGTGTGGGGGCGAATCCCTCGTAACCGAACATGCCGGCCTCGGCCCGCTGTCCTTCCGGAGAAACCGAGACGATGGATCCCAGCCCCTGCTCCAGGAAGTAGACATGCTGGATCGGCCTTTCGGGCGATGCCATGCTGAAGCTCTTGGGGAGATCCACGTGCTCCAGAAGCGGCGCGAGGACGGAGAGCTCGGAAGCGGGCAATAGGGCCAGAAGCCTGTTGGCGTAGGAGTGCTGCATGAGGAAAGCCTCTTGTTGGGGCAAGAGTCGCTATCTCCCAGCCGTTCGCGCCCTGTCTGCCTTGCGAACGATAGCGCATACATAGGGCATATTTCGACGATTGGGAGCTTCCGTCTGCAATCGTACCGAGCTTTACCTGTTTTGCCTCAATATATGCGAGCATTGCTCGCATTTACCGCGGGGAAAAGAGCCTCGGTCAGCCGCGAAATGTCACCTGTGAATGCAATTTTAAGTTATCGCCACCTGAAGTAAGCGATTCTTAAGGGCCGCGGGCCGACATTGTCTGCCGCGTTCAGCCTCCCCTCGCCGTCCGCCTCCGCGTGACGATGGCAGGGCTGACCGATGCAGCATTCTCTCCTCTCGCGCCGGCCCGGCCGGCAGCCAAGGTGTTCGAGATGACCGCCGAAATCCGATTCGAAGACACTGAAGACCTGGACCCGGTACGCACGTCGGCGCTCGCCCGCAGCGCCTTTCACAAAAGCGGTCCCGAGCTTTCGCCGGAGCGTTTCGCCTGGACCTATCGGGAGGGCTACGACCGGACGAAGATCGTTTCCGCCTATGCCGACGGCCAGAAAGTCGGCCAGCTTGCGGCATTCTTCAAGACCGTGGATATCGGCGGCGAGCGGCAGACGGCCGCGGAACTGGTCGATCTCTTCGTCACGCCGGAGTTCCGCAGCTTCCAGATCGTCAGCAGCCTCTACAAGGAACTGCGCAAGGCGGTGGTGAGCGAGGGCGCCAGCCTCATCTATGCCTATGCGAACGATGCGGCCTCGCTGCTCAACAAGCGGTTCTTCAAGATGGAGGAGGTCACGCAGCTTCCGGCCCGGATGGGCCTTTCCGCCGGCATCCTGTCCCTTTCGTCGGGCTCCGGCATCGTCATCCACAGGGATAAGGACGCCATGGCATCGCTGCATGCGGATCTCTCGGGCGGTGATGGCGGCGGAGGGCTTGCCTGGACGCGCGACCAGTTCCGGCGCCGCATCAGTTCCCCCATCTACCGCTATGCCATGGCCTCGGACGGCGATGTGGCGATTCTTGCCTCGCCGCGCGTCATCCGGTCCGTTCCGGTTCTCCTGATCTGCGCCACCTTCACGCGGGGCGGCAAGACAACAGGTAGCCGCAGCATTCCGGCGCTGGTCGCATCGCTTTGCAAGGCGACGCGGAGAAACCTCTACCTGCATGTCGGCTGGAACGATGCCATCGGCTTCGACAGGGGTTTCACCCTGCCCGACAAGGCGCTTCGCGGAAAGTTCCTGATGCAGTCCAACTTCCTCAACAGCCGGCGCGACGGTATTCGCCGGTTCGAACTCCTGGATGTGGACTACGGCTAGGCCGCGAGAGCCGGGTTTCTCAGGCGGCCCCCTCCGTCACACGGCGCTTCAGGTCGAGCTGGTATTCGCGGAAAACCGTGTAGAGGCCGGCGCCCACGACGATGATCGCGCCTGCGACCATGTTGAGCGTCAGCGTTTCGTTGAAGAAGATCACCGCCACCATCACGCTCAGCACCAGTTGCAGATAGGTGATCGGCTGCACCTGCACCGCCTCGAGCAGCCCGTAGGCGCGGATCAGGCAGTAATGGCTGAGCGTGCCGCAGACGCAGAGGATGCCCATGGCAATCCAGTCCGCCGGGCGGATGGGCACCCAGAAGAAGGGGCCGACGAAGGAGATCGCCACCGCGCCGACCACACCCGCATAAAAGACGCTCGTCGTGGCCGAATCGTCGCGGCTGACGGCCCGGGTAGCCACGCTGTAGAGGGCAAACATCAGCGCTGCGGCAAGCGGCAGCAGCAGATAGAGATCGAAATGCATGCCGGCCGGGTTCAGGATCACGAGAACGCCGAGCAGGCCGACCAGCACCGCAAGCCCCCGCTTCCAGCCCACCTTTTCGCCGAGCAGCGGCACCGAGAGCAGCGTTACCAGAAGCGGCGTCGCCTGCAGGATCGACTGGCTCATGGCCAGTCCCGCCTTGGCGAAGGCCAGGACGGCAACCGCGATTTCGGCCACCAGCAGCACGCCGCGCATCACCTGCAGCCAGGGATGCCGCGTCCGCACAGCCCCGGAAAGCCCGCCCGGAGATGAGGCAGCGATGACGGTCACGAAGACGGCAAAGGCCCAGAACCGGATCATGGTGACCAGGATCGGCGGATAGTGGTTCCCGAGGAACTTGGTGAAACCGTCCTGCGTGGCGAAGATCGTCACAGCGGCCAGCGCAAAGAGGTAACCCCTGGTCTTGCTTGTCATGCACACTACCCTGTCCCGCCGGCCCGGCTGATGTTGCGGGCGCGGCATTGCCCGCCTCGCCGGCCGGAAGAGGGCTTGCGCCTTTCCGCGATGCCGGCAACGGCCCGGAGCTGAAATCGATTTGGGCAGGAACCGGTTGCCCATGAGGGGCGATCTGGCGCCCGACCGAACCGGCGGCCTGGCGCCGGGAAGTCCTGTCCGGCCAGGCGGGAATGCGGCAGCCGGCGGCACTTGTCAACTGCCGCCGGCCCTTGCGGAACGAGAAGCCCTCCTCTTGCGGCTACGGGCGGCCCGCTGCCGGCTCGGCCGGGGCCTTGCGTTTTGGCGTACCGCCGAGGATGCCCATGGGCCGCACCAGCAGAATCACGCAGAGCATCACGCCGATGGAGACGATCTGCAGGGCAGCGGCGCGCGCCTGCTGATCGGTCGGCACCAACGCACTCACGGCCGCGCCGGAGCCGACCCAGATCGCCCAGACGAGAACCGATCCCAGAACCGCGCCGCGATTGGAGCCCGAGCCGCCGACAATCAGCATGGTCCAGACCTGAAAGGTCAGCGTCGGCAGGTAGTTTTCGGGCGCGATGAAGCCGATGAAATGGGCCTGCACGGCACCGGCAAGACCCATGATCGCGCCGCCGAGCGCAAAAGCCTGGATCCGGTACGCCCGGGCACTCTTGCCGAGGGAGGCCGCGGCCTTTTCGTCCTCGCGCAGCGCCTTCAGCACCCTCCCCCAGGGGCTGCGGGCGAGATGCTCGAGCGCCAGAAAGAAGACCAGCGTCACCACGGCAACGATGGCGAGATTGGCGAAGTTGAAGACGATCGGATTTTCCGCCAGCGAGCCGAAGGGACGCGGGATGAAGCCGACGCCGAAGGGGCCGCCGGTCAGACCCTGCGCATTCAGCGCGACGAGCTGCACCACGACCGCAACGCCGAAGGTGGTGATGGCGAGGTAATCCGACCGCAGCCGGAGCGTCGCGGCACCGATCACGGCAGCGACGGCGCCCGCCACGATCATCGCCGCAAGCCAGCCGAGCAGAATCGGCAGGTCGAAGCCGCCGATGCGCGCTGCATCGTCCGGCGTGGTCAGGATGGCGGAGGTGTAGGCGCCGATGGCGACGAAGCCGGCAAGGCCCACGTTGAACAGCCCGGTGAGGCCCCACTGGAGGTTCAGCCCGAGGGTGATCAGCGAGAAGATCAGCGCCGTCGTGAGGAAGAATGCGCCGTAAGCCAGGAATTCCATCAGCGTTCTCCCACACCGAACAGACCGATAGGCCGGACGAAAAGCACGGCCATGAGGATGACGAAGGCGATGGCCGCGCGCCATTCTGCCCCGAAGATCTGCACCGCGGCCGCTTCGCTGAGGCCGATGATGAGGCCGCCGAGCACGGCGCCGGGGATGGAGCCGATCCCCCCGAGAATGGCCGCCGCAAAGACCGGCAGCAGCATGTCGAAGCCCATCAGCGGGCGGATCTGCACGAGCACCCCGATCATCACGCCCGCCACGCAGGCCAGCGCGCCGCCGATCAGCCAGGTGAAGCGGACCACCCGCGCGACATCGATGCCGACGACGCGGGCAAGGCCGATGTTCTGGCTGACCGCCCGCATTTCGCGGCCGATCTGGCTGCGGGTCATCAGCAGATGCACTGCCGTGACCAGCGCCGCCGTGAGCAACAGGAGTGCGATCTGGTCCGGCGTGATGCGGATGCCGAAGCCGATGGGCTTGGCGATCTGGATGGCGCGGCTGAAATAGGCGGGGCTGGAGGTGAAGAGGAACTCGAGCAGACTGCGCAGGGCCATGGAGGCACCGAAGCTCGCCATGACGACGATGATCATCTGTCCCTTGGCGCGCAGGCGCTGGAACAGGATCTTGTCGAGAAGCAGCGCAAGGCCTCCGGTGAACAGCATGCCGAGCGCCAGCGCGAGCAACAGCGGCCAGCCGAAGGAAAGGGGCGCAATGGGCGCCACCTTTCCGAAGAGCGCCGTTATCGCACCCACGAACATCAGCGTGGCATAGGTTCCCCAGGCCATGAGATCGCCATGGGAAAAATTCGAAAAGCGCAGGATCGAGTAGGTGAGCGTCACGCCGATGGCGCCGAGCCCGATCATCGAGCCCGTGAGAAGGCCATCGACGAGGAATTGCATGTTCATCGGCTTTCTCCCCCCTGTGCCGGGCTTGCGCGGTGGCCGAGATAGAGTTCGGCGACCACGGGGTCGTTCCACAGCTCGGATGCCACGCCCTCATGGGCATCCCGGCCCTCGACCAGCACATAGGCGCGGTCGCCGATGGCGAGCGCGGCCTTGGCGTTCTGCTCGACGAGCAGGATCGTGACGCCTGCCTTGCGCACGTCGGTAAGCATCTGGAACACCATCGAGACGAATTTCGGCGAGAGACCCGCCGAAGGCTCGTCGAGAACGAGGAGCTTCGGCCGCACCATCAGCGCCCGGGCGACAGCCACCATCTGCCGCTGGCCGCCCGAGAGATTGCCGGCCGGCGTCGTCCGGCGCTCGCGCAGGTCCGGAAAGAGGCGGTACATCTCCTCGATCCGCGGCGCGACCTCGCGCTTCGGCAGCACGCCGCCCGCGACCTTCAGATTGTCTTCGACGCTCATCAGCGGGAAGACGTTTTCCGTCTGGGGCACGAAGGCAAGGCCAAGCCGCACCATGCGGTGCGCGGGCGCGCCGGTGATGTCCTGGCCGTCCAGCGTCACGCTGCCGCCGGACACCGGAACCAGCCCTGCAATCGCCTTGATGAAGCTCGACTTGCCGGCGCCGTTCGGACCGAGGACCACGACGATCTCGCCCTCCTCGACCCTGATCGACGCACCGCGCACGATCGGCACCCCCGGCTCGTAGCCCGCTTCCAGCGACCTGACCTCAAGGACCGTCCTTGCCATCACGCACCTCCGAGATAGGCTTCGATCACGCGCGGATCGCGGGATACCTCTTCGGGCGTACCCTCGCAGAGCGGCTGTCCGCTGGCCATGACCAGAACCCGGTTGCAGAGCCGGCTGACCATGTCGATGTTGTGCTCGATCAGCAGAAAGGTCACCCCCCGCTCGTTGATGGCGCGGATGCGGTCGATGATGACCTCGAGAAGCGTGGCGTTCACGCCCGCGGCCGGTTCGTCGAGAAGGATGACGGCGGGATCGGCCATCATCACGCGCGCGAGCTCCAGCAGCTTGCGCTGCCCGCCGGACAGCACCCGGGCCGGCTCGTGCGCAAGGCGCTTGAGCAGCAGGAAATCCAGAAGATCCATTGCCTTGTCCCGCGCGGCAGCCTCTTCCGCCCGCACCCGGCCCGGCGCCAGAAAGTTCATGAACAGCCGCTCCCCCGTCTGGTCCTGCCGCGCCAGGAGCACGTTTTCCAGAAGGGAGAGTTCGGGAAAGGGCTTGGGAATCTGAAATGTGCGGCCGAGGCCGCGGGCGATCCGCCGGTGCGCCGCCTCGCCGGAAACATCGACGCCGTTCAGCAGGATCTGTCCCGCGCTCGGCGCCACGCTGCCCGCCACGAGATCGAACATCGTCGTCTTGCCGGCGCCGTTCGGGCCGATGAGGCCGAAGATCTCGCCCTTGCCGACATCGAAGGATACGCCATCGACGGCGGTCAGCCCGCCGTAGCGCTTCACCGCCTGCCGGACGCTCAGAACGGTTGGCCGCCCTTCCGGCGGGCCACTGGAACTCCTCATGGCACCCCTCTGCGATTTTATATTTTTGATCTGTGATCACACTTGCTTTGATCAAGCTATTGAGCTTTAAATCGGCACGCAAGAGGAAAAATGGCGATGACGACAGCAGAAGCCACATCGGGAACGGGGGACGAGCGGGGGCCGCTCTTTTCGCCGGTCGAAAGGGAAACGGTTCAGGATCGGGTCTATGCCACGCTCCGGCGCGCGCTCATCTGCGGGCTTCTGGAGCCCGGGCGCATCCTGACGATCCGCGGCCTTGCCGATCAGCTCGCCACCTCCACCATGCCCGTGCGCGAGGCGCTGGGCCGGCTGATCTCCGAAAAGGCGCTGGAAGCCCTGCCCAACCGCTCCGTCCGGGTGCCGCCCGTCACGCTGGAGCGGATCGACGATCTCGTGCATGTGCGCACCCTCATCGAGGGCGAGGCCATCGCCATGGCGGCGACCCGCATGAACGAGGCGGATGTCAGCCGGGTCCGGACCATCCTTCTGGAATGGGACCGGTTCCGCAACCTCGCGGACCAGGACGATTTCGACAACGAGATGACCCTGAACCAGCGCTTTCACTTTGAGATCTACCGCTGCAGCGGCTCGGCGGTCCTGCTTCCCATGATCGAGAGCCTGTGGCTGCAGTCGGGCCCCTGCATCCGGGAAGCGGCCTATGCCTTCTCCGCCGCCGGCGAAGCCGACACCGCCCATTGTCACCGGATCATCGTCGAGGCCCTTGCCGCCCGGGATCCGGAAGCCGCCCGCGCCGCCCTCGCCGCCGATATCAGCCGTCCCTTCAAGACGCTCCGCACGCGCCTCAAGGCGCAGAAAGCAGACAAGCCATGACCGTGAAGACCATCTCCATGAAGGAGCCGCGTTCCGGCCTTGCCGTTTCCGCACCGCTCCTCTTCGACAAGGCGCCCGCCAATGCCGCCTTCCTCTGGGCCTATCTTTCCGAGCCGCGCGTGGTGCCGGGCATTCATGCCATGTGGACCGGCCCGGAAATCTCCTGCCCCGTGCCGCCCGCCCATCTGGAGGGCGCGGATTATGCCCGGCCGCTGCCGCCGGAAAACGCCACGCTGACGCCGCAGCCGGGAGACATCGTTCTCGCCTATGTGCCGGAGCGCGTCTGGGGCGGCAATCCGAACCCGATCTTCGACATCGGCCTCTTCTACGGCCCCGGTGCGCGCATGCTGTTTCCCATCGGCTGGCTTGCCGGCAGCGTGGTCGCCCAGGTGCCACCCGCGGAACGGGAGGCTTTTGCGGCCGCCTGCGGGATCATCCGCAAGAACGGCGCCTGCGACATCACCTTTTCCCGCGGGGAGGCCTGAGCCATGGCGGAAAGGGACGACAGCTTCGAGCTTTACGACCTGCGCGTCGAGGCGGTTCTGCCGGAGGGAAAGCCGATCTATTGCGGTGCCCGCGAGGGCGATCACTTCGAGCTGCGCGGCGAGATGCTCCACCTGCCCGCCAACCAGGGTTTCTCGATCTATTCCATTTCGGCGGTCCTGCCCCTGCTGGCGGCCAAGCAGCGGGAAACGCACCGCAACGACTGGATGACATCCGATGCCGAGATCGCCTGCCCCGACCCCAATTGCGGCAGCCGGCTGAGAATAGTCCGGCTGGGCAAGCGCCGTTTCAGCCATGCGGAAACCACCGCCGTCCCCCTTCCCTCGGAGAATGAGTGAGATGCCCCTGAAGACCTTCGAACTTGCCCCCGGCTATGCCATTTCCCGCGTCATCAGGGGCGGCTGGCAGCTGGCGGGAGGCCATGGCGCCATCGATCGCACCCAGGCCGTGGACGACCTGATCGCCGCCTTCGATGCGGGCATCACCACCTATGACTGCGCCGACATCTATACGGGGGTGGAGGAGCTGATCGGGGCTGCCCGGCTGAAGCTCGCCCAAACCCGTGGCGCTTCGGCGGCCGCCGCAATGCGCGTCCACACCAAGCTCGTGCCCGATCTCGACAAGCTCGCCACCGTCAACCGCGCCTATATCCGCGGCATCGTCGAGCAGTCCCTCGGACGGCTGAAGACGGAGCAGCTCGATCTCGTGCAGTTCCACTGGTGGGATTATGCCCATGGCGGCTATATCGACGCCCTCGGCTGGCTCACCGAGATGCGCCTCGAGGGCAAGGTGCGCAACATCGGCACCACCAATTTCGACACGCCGCGGATGACGGAGATCTTCAACGCGGGCATTCCGGTCGTCAGCCAGCAGCTGCAATATTCGGTGCTCGACCGGCGCCCTGCCCGCCATCTCGCCACCCTTGCCGAGCAGAAAGGCATGCATTTCCTCTGCTACGGATCGGTCGCAGGCGGCTTCCTCAGCGAAAAATGGCTCGGCCAGCCGGAGCCCGCCTCGCCGCTCGAGAACCGGTCGCTGGTCAAGTACAAGCTGATCATCGACGATTTCGGCGGATGGGCGCTGTTCCAGAAGCTGTTGCAGACCCTCGCCCGCATCGCCGCACGCCACGGGGTGGACATCGCCACCGTCACCAGCGCCTGGACGCTGGCCCAGCCGCGGGTTGCCGCCGTCATCGTGGGGGCGCGCAACCAGGCGCATGCGCTCGCCAATGCCCGGATCATGGATCTGGCGCTTGCCGCGGAAGACATGGCCGAGATCGCCGCCGTCCAGGCGGAAAGCCCCGGACTGGAGGGCGACGTCTACACGCTCGAGCGCGACCGGACCGGCCGGCACGGCTCCATCATGCACTACAACCTGAATGACGGCCGCACCTGATCGTCAGCCGGGACAAGGAATGCCGTCCGTCCGGGAGGCGGGCGGACGACAAGGCAAGACTGCACGCATCAAAGCCAACCAAGGGGAACTGAAACCATGAAGAAACACATCCTTGCGCTTTCCACCGCGCTTTCGCTGATTGCCGCCGCCGGTGCCGCTCAGGCCGCCGACTGCAAGATCACCGTGGGCCTCGTGATGGAACTCACCGGTCCGGCGGGCGAATATGGCCAGGCCGGCGCGAAATCCGTCGAAATGGCGTTCGACGACATCAACAAGGCCGGCGGCGTTCGCGGCTGCGACCTCGTGACCGACACCCGCGACAGCCAGAGCCAGGGCAATGTCGCCGTCGATGCCGCCACCCAGCTGGTGCAGGTGAAGAAGGTGCCCGTCATCATCGGCGGCATCATCTCGTCCGTGTCGATCCCGATCCTCACCTCGGTCACCGCGCCGGCCAAGGTGGTGCAGGTTTCGCCAGCCTCCTCCTCCCCGACGCTGACGGCCCTCGGCCGCGACGGCAAGACGAACGGCATCTTCTTCCGCACCATCACCTCCGACGCCCTGCAGGGTATCGCAGCTGCCAAATATGCCGTCGACAAGGGCTTCAAGAAGCTCGCCGTCATCCACGTGAACAACGACTTCGGCGTCAACATGGTCAACGAGTTCTCCCGCGCCTACAAGGCGATGGGCGGCGAGATCGTCAATGTCACGCCCTATAACGAGAAGCAGTCGAGCTACCAGTCGGAAGTCACCGCCGCCATGGCGGGCGAGCCCGACGGCCTCTATCTCGTCAGCACGCCGGTCGATGGGGCCACCAGCGCCCGCACCTGGATCAGCCAGGGCGGCGTCCAGAAGTTCCTGCTGAACGACGGCATGAACAGCCCCGATTTCATCGAGTCGGTCGGTGCCGATTACCTCAACGAGGCCTATGGCACCTCCTCCGGCACCAGCCCGACGAAGTCGACGGAGTATTTCAACGCCAACTACAAGGCCTTCTCCGGCGGGATCGAACCCTCCAACCCGGCGGCAGACCGGTCCTACGATGCCGGCGCCATCGTCGGGCTGGCCCTCGCTGCGGCCGGTTCGGAAGATCCGGCCAAGATCAAGGACGCGATCTACAAGGTCGTCGATCCGGCGGGCGAGCCGATCTTTGCCGGCAAGGGCGAATTCGCCAAGGCCCTGAAGCTCATCGGCGAAGGCAAGGCCATCCGCTACGAGGGCGTGATCGGCCCGGTCAACTTCGACCAGTACGGCGACATCACCGGTCCGTTCCGCCTCTGGAAGATCAATGCCGGCAAGGTGGAAACCACCGGCGAGATGTCGTCCGAAGAGGTCGGCAAGATCATGGCCGGCATCAAGTAACGAGAAACGGGCGGCTGCCGGGTCCCTTTTCTCCGGCAGCCGCCGCCCCTTGCACGGGACCGCATGAGAGCGCCGTGCCCCTCCTTCAAGTATCCTTCCCATGCAGACCCTCTGGACGCTCACATCCGGCACAAGGCCCGACTTCCGCGCCACGGCACTCCCGGCCCGTTGCGACACGGTGGTGATCGGCGCCGGCTTCACCGGTCTCACCGCGGCGCTGATGCTCAGCCGCGCCGGCCGGCGCGTGGCGGTGCTGGAAGGCGGCCGGATCGGCGCCGGTGCGAGCGGCACGAATGCCGGCTTCGTGGTGCCCAATTTCGCCAAGGCGGATCCCGCCACCGTGCGCCGCAAGCTGCCTCAGGAGCAGGCGGACGCGCTGCTGCGCCTCGTCGGAGCCGGGGCGGACGCGGTGTTCACGACCATTGCCGAGGAAGGAATTGCCTGTGACGCCGCCCAGACCGGATGGCTGCAACCGGCCTTCGGAGCAGAGATGGGCGCTATGCTGAAAGCCCGCGCACTGGCCTGGCAGGCGCTCGGAAGGCCCGTGGATTTCCTCGACGCCGAACAGGTCCGCGCCGAGACCGGCATGACCATCTATTCCGGCGGACTGATCGACCGCTCCGGCGGCACCATTCATCCGCTCGACTATCTCTTCGGCCTCGCCGCAGCTCTCGCACGCAGGGGCGGGCTGGTGCGGGAGGAGGCTCCGGTCCGAAGCGTGCGGCAAAGCGGCAGCGGCTGGGTCGTCACGTCCGACTCGGGGCAGATCGTTGCCGACAGCGTGCTTCTCGCCACCAACGCCTTTACCGGCGGCATTGCCGGGCTGATGGGGCGCACGGGCATTCCGCTCCGCGTCTACCAGATGGCGACGAAACCCGTCGATGCGGCAACCGTGGCGCGGATCGCGCCCCACCGCAGGCCGGTGGGCGATACCCGTTCCAACCTCTTCACCTACCGCCTCGACCGCGACGACCGGCTGATCAGCGGAGGCATGGCGCTCAATCCGTTCGGGGCTGTCGAACGGGTCGGCCGGGCCGTCGCGGCCCGCATGGCCGCGGAGCTCGGCCTCTCCGCCACCCCCGGCCTCGAAATCGCATGGACGGGCACGGCCATCATGACCCCCGACTTCCTGCCCCGGATCCATCGCTTCGGCGAGGGCTTCTTCGGCGGCATCGGCTGCAATGGACGCGGCATTGCCATGACGGCGCAGCTCGGGCGGGTGCTCGCGCGCCTGGCGCTCGGCGAGGACCCGGCCGCCATGCCCATCCCCCTGAGGCCCGTACGGGCCCTGCCCTTTCACTCGCTCACGCCGCTCGTTGCCTCTGCGGGGCTTGCCCATGCCCGCCTCACCGACCGGCTCGCGCGCCGCGCCTGACCCATAAAGACGGAGATCCCTTCATGCCCCATCTCGCCAAGCGCATCACCGGCGGTTCGAAGAAGTCCTACGGCATGTTCGCCAGGGCGGCAGCGCTCGAGGGAAGCGGTCGGGACCTCATCCACATGGAGCTTGGCAGCCCGCATGCGGATACGCCGATGCCGATCAAGCAGGCGACCATCGATGCGCTGCTCGCCGGGCGGGTGCATTATTCCCATTTCCAGGGCCTGCCGGAGCTGCGCGCGGCGATCTCGAAACGGCTTGCCGACAGTAACGGCCTCGACATGCCGCCGGAGCAGATCGTGGTGACCAACGGCCTGACCCATGCCTCCTTTGCGGCCTTCATGACGGTGGTCGATCCGGGCGACGAAGTGATCCTCCTCGAACCCTATTATCCCCAGCATCTCGGCAAGATCGAGCTTGCGGGCGGTGTTCCGGTCTTTGCGCCCCTGGATGCCGCGAACCGGTTCTCCATCAACCCCGATCTCGTCGAGGCGCGGATCACGCCCAAGACCAAGGCCATAGCCATCGTCAATCCCTGCAACCCGACAGGCCGGGTCTATAGCCGCGCGGAACTGGAAGGGCTGGCGGCGCTCGCGATCCGTCACGATCTCGTGGTCATTTCGGACGAGGTCTATGAGGACATCCTGTTCGACAAGGCAGAGCACATCTCCATCGCCTCGCTTCCCGGCATGGCGGAACGCACCATCTCGATGTTCGCCTTCACCAAGAGCTTCGCGATGGATGGATGGCGGCTCGGCTATCTTGCGGCACCCGCCGACCTGATCAGCGGCATCCTGAAGATCACCACCAGCGACGTCACCCATGTGAACACCTTCATCCAGGCCGGTGCGCTCGCCGCCGTCACCGGCCCCCGGGAGATCCTGGAAGAGCTGGTGGAAGAAGACCGGGTGAAACGCGAAATTGTCGTGACCCGTCTCAACCAGATGGCCGGGGTGACCTGCGAGTGGCCGGAAGGCACGATCTATGCCTTCCCGGACATCCGCGCGACGGGACTGCCGGCACAGGCACTTGCCGAGCGGATTCTCGCGGAGGCGGACGTGGTCGTGGAGGCCGGAAGCTTCTACGGCCCTGCCGGCGAAGGCCATCTGCGCGTCTGCTTCGGCTCGCAATCCGTCGAGCGCATCAAGGAGGCGATGGACCGGCTGCAGCGCTTCTTCAACCGGCTTTGAGCGTCGCCGTCAGTCCGGGCAGATGGCGACGAGGAAAGCCTGCGTCGCCTCGATGTCCCGCACCATGAAATCGCGGGCGCCAGCGGCATTGCGGGCGTGGAGCGCATCGAGAATGCTGTAATGATGGGTGGAGTAGTCAGGCAGGCGCCCCTCCTCCATCTGCCGCTTCACCAAATCCGACAGCATCCGCATGTAGGGTCCGAAGCGCAGCCAGAGCATTTCGATGAGCTGCGGCAGCACATCCGATCCGGCATTCTCGTAAATGGCGAAGTGAAATTCCTGGTTCTTGCGCAGCATGGCATAGACCTCGCCCGCGCGCCCCAGCCGCTCGTGCTCGCGGGCGATCGCCAGCGCTTCCTCTATCTTCGGCTCCGGAATGACGGCCGCGGCGCATTCGGTGGCAAGCCCCTCCAGCGCCTTTCGCGCCCGGCAGAGATCGTCGAGCTGCGCCCGCGAGACCGGCGGCACGCGGACCGAGCCG
This sequence comes from Gellertiella hungarica, assembly GCF_014197145.1. Classification (GTDB taxonomy): domain Bacteria; phylum Pseudomonadota; class Alphaproteobacteria; order Rhizobiales; family Rhizobiaceae; genus Gellertiella; species Gellertiella hungarica. Next base: position 157,526 of record NZ_JACIEZ010000005.1, read on the forward strand.
TTGCGGGCGACATCGAGGCCGCATTCCGCCGCAAGCCGGCGAAGCGCCTCCCGGACGGGCATGTGGCTGGTGCCGAACTGCTCCGAAAGACCCGCGATGGTGATGTGGGCACCGGGTTCGAAGCTGCCCCACATCAGCGCCTGGCGCAGCTGGGCATAGACATTGTCCTGCACGGTGGTGCGGGCTGAAATGGCAGCAAGGCCGGCTTCTTTCATGAGGCGCATCATCCCCGGGAATCACTGAAAAGCCCGGCGAGGCCGGGCTTTGCATCCAGCTATAGGACAAGTTGCGCGCTCTGTCGCCGGTCACCTCGCATGGGATGACACTTGTCTACCGGGCATTGGCGCGGGCCTTGCGGCGCTCGTACCGGGCCTGCATCTCCTCCTCGCCTTTGCGGGTGCCGTCATGCCAGGTGCCGAACCATCGGTCGAAGGGAATGAGCCCGTCGCCGTAGTTCACCTCGAAATACTTGTGGTGCAGGTAATGGGCGTAGGCATGGCTGTCGATTGCGGTTTCGTCCGTAACCTCCACCTTGTCGAAGCCGACATGCCCGACCACGGCGCCGAAACCCGCCATGTGCAGCTGATACATGACCAGCACCGGATTGGACGGGATGACGAGATGATAGGCGGCCGTGGCGAAATACAGCAGGTGTTCCACCGGATGCATGGACAGCGACGACCAGGGCGACGGATTGACCGAGTTGTGATGCACGGAGTGAACCCACCTGTAGAGCACGGGAATGTGGATCAGCCGGTGGATGACGAAGAAATGCGCCTCGTGGATGACCGGGAGCAGAAGCGCGAGCCCGGCGAGATACCACGGATTGTCCGAAAAGCCGACCCAGGGCACATGGCCCGCCGCCTGCGCATGCAGCACCAGCACCTCGAAGGCCGTCCAGATGGGCACGCCCGTGCCGAATCCCCGGATCAGGCTGTCGACGTTCTGCCGCTTGAAGAGGAAGGCCGGGCTCTTGTGATCGGCCGGGAATTTGGGATTGTACTTGAAGCGGTTACCCTGCGCCCGGCGGATGTAGAGCTGCAGCTCGAAGGCGCCGTAGAAGAGGAATACGGCAAGGCAATTCACCGCAAACAGCTTCAGCACCCAGCCCCATTGCAGCACCGCCAGCACCTCGCGCGGCGGGATGACCAGATACCACCAGGCAAGCGCCGAAAGCATCCAAAGGACGTTCCAGGGAAAGAAGTAGCTCGGGAGCCACTTGAGGAAGGCGAGCGGACGCGGCGGGAAGACAAAGACAGGGGCCGTCTCCAGCGCATCCCTGGGCGCCCAGTTGCCGCGCTTGTCGCGCGTGCCAAAGTCCAGATCGTTCATGCCTGATCCTCCCGAAAACACGCCTGAAACGGCATGGCCGCAAACCCACTGCCGCCGTCTCATTCATTCACCGAGATGAGGCCGCAATGCAAGAGGGTATTTCGCAATATGCATCAATGTTGCGAACATTATTGCATCATTTTGCGTCTTTAACGCCGGATCGGATCTTGGAAATGCCGGGCCGGCATCACGGGAGGCATCTTGAGCGAGTGGGCAGCATTTCCCCGCAAGGGAACGCCATCAGTGGTCCTGGCCCGACGGGAGCAGGATCAGCGGATTGGCGTGAAATGGGGAATGTTGAAGCGGGTATAGACGCCGAAATCGTTGAGGATCTCGTCGCGCGGCACGGGCAGCGCACCGGCGCCGGCAAGCTCCAGGGCCTGATCGACCAGAAGCGCGGGATCGGAGGCGATCACGTAATCGATGGCACCGTCCCGCAGCAGTGGCGTCGTCACGGCATTTGCCTCATGGGCGACCACGAGGATCTCGCGCCCCGCCTCGCGCACCGCCTCGCAGAGACCGGCATTGCCGCCGCCGACATTATAGATGGCGGTCAGCGCGGGCTGCTCCTTGAGCAGGCGCAGCACGGCTGCGCGTGTCAGCTCGGCGCTGTCCTCGCCCTGGGCCTCGCCCGCAAGGGACAGCCGGGGAAAATGGGCGCGAAGACCGGTGCGGAAGCCGATTTCCCGATCCTCGTGGCAGCGGAATGCCAGGTCGCCGAGGACCACGCCGACCGCTGCGGACCGGTCCCCGAGCATGCGCCCGATGAGAAAGGCCGCCGTCTGCCCGGCAGCCCGGTTGTCGATGCCGAGAAAGACGTCGCGGGCATTCGCCGCGAGATCCGACACCACCGCGATGATGCGCTTGCCGCGCCCGCGTGCCTCTTCCAGCCGGGCGGCCAGCCGGTCCGTATTCTTGGCTGCGACGATCAGAGGGCGCGCTGCATCCTCGCAAAGACTGGAAACGACATCGAGAATCTCGGCCTCCTCCGCCTGATAGAGATCGTGGAAGGCGCCCGATGGCTGACGCCTCTCCCAGGCGGCCCGCATCTGGCCGGTCATCCCGCGCCCGAGGCGCAGAACGATATCCGCTGAAGGGCCTGCGGCGGACGGGCTCGATGCGGGCGCGCTGAGCATCCGCATGGCATGCTCGACCGCATCGCGCGTGCGCTGGTGCACCTTGCCGCGTCCGTTCAGGACCCGGTCCACGGTGGCCCGCGAAAGGCCGGTCTCCCGCATGATGTCGGCGATGCTGACGCGCTTCAAGGCGATCCTCCCGAATCCGTCACGAGTGGTTTTGCCTCATCTAGCCCCGGAAAAGCCGCCTCCACAAGGAAGAAATGCCTCAAACTGCATCAGGAGCGGAAAGATTGCGGCCGCTGGCCCTGCTCTGCCAGGACGGGCAGCGCTGCGGAGCGGATGCCCCGGAGAACACCGTACCGCTGGCGGGAGATGATCCCGATCCGCACCGCCTGCACCGCCTGCGCCGCCTGCATCGCCCGCGCCTCGGCAGTCGAGATGCACCTGCGCGCCCTTGCGCCGGCCATTGGCTCGCATGGTTTCGCGGACCTCGCGTCTGTTCGCGCCAGCCCGCCGCCACCGTCAGCCGACGAGGATTTCGACGGCACCGTCCGCGAGGCGAGCCGGGTAGGTGTTCAGATCCCGGCAGGCGGGAAGCCGCATGGCCGAGCCGGTGCGATAATCGAAGATGCCGCCATGCTTCGGGCATTCGATCTCGTAATCCATGACCAGACCGTCCGCGAGGTGGATCGCCTCGTGGGTGCACAGTCCGTCCGTGCAGAAATAGTCGTCTTCCGGCGAGCGATAGACCGCATAGGTCCGGCCCGCATGATCGAAGCGGATCACGCCCTCCTGCTCGATCCCGTCAGCGCCACACACCCTTACCCACTCTGCCATGCCACGTCCTCCGCCAAGCAAGCGCCCGATGCGCCGCGAGGACAGAATGACAATCTTGCGTCCATAGTGCAATCAATTTGTCTCTTTATACCTCACGAAATGAGGCATATGTACACTTGCCGGAGGCGCATGCGGCAACACGAAAAGGCCCATGCGGCGCATCTTGCGATGCACCCCATGGGCCCTGAACGGCATGCCGTCCGATCCATGACCGCGGCCGGTCGCCCCGTCCCGCCCTGGGAGGTTTCGGGAGGGAGCGCCGGTACGCGGTTCAGGAATCAATCATAAAGAACGGCCGCGACCTTCGGGTCGTTCATGTTGGTCTTGTCGTACCAGTAGTAGCCGGTGTCGATGATCTTCTCCAGCTTCTCGCCCTTCACGGCCTTGGCCAGCGAGTTCACCACGCACTGGCCGATGCCGACCGGGTTCTGGGTGATCGAGCCATAGAGGGTGCCGTCCATGATGGCATCCTTCTGGGTCTTGCCGGAATCGTAACCGATGCCGACGATCTTCGCGCCGGTTTCCTTGATCGCCACGGAGAGACCGATGGCGGCGCCTTCGTTGGAGGCGAAGATGCCCTTGATATCGGGATGGGCCTGGAGCATCGCCTTGATGTCGTCGGCAGCCTTCAGCGCGTCATTGGCGTACTGGACTTCGACCACTTCGATCTTCGGATACTTTTCCTTGATCCGGTTCAGGAAGCCGTCGCGGCGGCCGATGCCGGTGGCGGAGGTCTGGTCGTGGATTTCCGCGGCAATCTTGCCTTCCCCGCCGATGGCTTCTGCCATCTTGTCGGCAGCGGCACCGGCAGCGTTGACGTTGTCGGTGGTGCAGGTGGTGAGCGGCAGGTCGCTGTCCACGCCGCTATCGAAGGCGACGATCGGAATGCCTGCATCCGCAGCCTTCTGGAGCGCGGGCACCTGTGCCTGGCTGTCGAGTGCGGCAAAGCCGAGGCCCTGCGGCTTCTTCGCGATGGCGGCGTTGAGGATGTCGGTCTGCTTGTCGATCTGGGCTTCCGTCTCGGGGCCTTCGAAGGTGATCGTCACGCCGTTGTCCTTGGCAGCCTGCTCGGCGCCGGCCTTCACGGCCTGCCAGAACTGGTGGCTGAAGCCCTTGGCGATGATCGGGAAATAGACCTCCTCGGCCTTTGCCGCGGTCGAGAACATGGTGGCTGCGCTCAGCGCAAACACGGTTGCAGTCAGTATCTTCTTCATTGTCTCACTCCCATTGTTTGGTTTGTGCCATCGCGCGATGGCGTTCCTCTCTCATGAAACAGTCAGGCGGCCTCCCGTCCGCCTCAGGCTCTCCTTCGCAAGATGATGTCGACGAAAACCGCGACCATGATGATGACGCCGGTCACCACGATCTTCCATTCCTCCTGCACGCCCATGCTGCGCAGGCCGTTGGTCAGAACGCTCATGATGAAGGCGCCGATGATGGTGCCGAGGATCGTGCCCCGGCCTCCGGAAAGGGATGTGCCGCCGATGACCACCGCCGCGATGGCGTCGAGCTCGTAGCCGAGGCCGAGTGCGGGCTGCGCCGAATTGAGGCGCGAGGAGATCAGGAGGCCTGCAACGCCGCAGATGGCGCCGCTCAGGGCATAGGTGAGGATCTTCCAAAAATCGACGTTGACACCGGAAAGGCGCGCCGCCTCCTCGTTGCTGCCGAGGGCGAAGATGTAGCGGCCGAAGAGCGAGCGGTTCAGCACGATCGACGCCGCGATCGCCACGCCGAACATGATGAAGACGCCGTTCGGCACCTCGAAGCCGGGGATCAGCGAGGAGATGGAGCTTTCCGGCGACAGGTACTTGTAGTTCGGCGTGGAGTTGAAATAGATCGGCTTGGCGCCCGAGAAGACCAGCGCCAGGCCGCGCGAGATCTGCATCATGCCGAGCGTTGCGATGAAGGGCGGGATCTTCAGCTTGGCGATGGCCGAGCCCGAGATCAGGCCCATGACGCCACCGGAGGCAAGAGCCGCGGCAATGCCGACAGGAAGCGGCATGCCGAGATTGGTCAGCACCAGCCCGGCCATGACCGCCGTCAGCGTCATCATGGTGCCGACGGCAAGGTCTATGCCGCCGGAGATGATCACGAAGGTCACCGCCACGCCCAGAACCCCGTTCACGGCCGTGGCCTGCATGATGTTGACCATGTTGTTCCAGGCGGCGAAATTCTCCGTGAAGATGCTGAAGAAGGCGAGAAGCGCGATCAGCACCACGAAGGCGACGCCCTTCTGCAAGGCGGCCGTGGAGAAGAGACTGGATTTCTTGGCGCCGGCCTGTTCGAGGGTGATGTCGGTCATGGAAACGTTCCTTATTCCGCGGCGATGGACGGGCGCAGGGTGGCAAGGTGCATGATGGATTCCTGGGTCGCCTCCCGGCCGTCCAGTTCACCGGTGATACGCCCCTCGCACATCACGAGGATGCGGTGGGAAAGCCGCAGCACTTCCGGCAGCTCCGAGGAAATCACGATGATCGACTTGCCCTGCGCCGCAAGCCCCTGGAGCAGCTTGTAGATTTCCGCCTTGGCGCCGATGTCTATGCCCCGGGTCGGCTCGTCGAAGATGAGGATGTCGCAGTCGCGCAGCAGCCACTTGGCGATGACCACCTTCTGCTGGTTGCCGCCCGAAAGCAGGCGCGTCTCCTGGAAGACGGAGGGTGTCTTCACCTTCAGGCGCGCCACGTAATCCTTCGACGCCTCGCGCAGCCGCGCATCGTCCATGAACACGCGGCCCTTGGTGAAGCGCCGCCACGAGGCCATGGTGATGTTGTCGGAGACGGACATGCCCGTCACCAGGCCGAAATGCTTGCGATCCTCGCTGAGATAGGCAAGCCCGAGCGCCACCGCATCCTTGGGGCTGGAAATCGCCTGCCTGCGGCCATGGATGGTGATCTCGCCGCTATCGATCGGGTCGGCGCCGAAGATCGCCCGGGCCACTTCCGTGCGCCCCGCGCCCATCAGGCCGGCAAAGCCGAGGATTTCGCCCCTGCGCAGGGAGAAGCTGACATTGCGGATCACCTGGCCGCGGTTCAGCCCCTCGACGCGCAGCACCTCCTCTTCGGCGCCCCGGCCTTCGGCGCGGGTGGAATCGGCGAGTTCGCGGCCCACCATCAGCGAGATGATCGTGGCCATGTCTGTCGTCGCGGCCGGCAGCGTGTCGATATACTGCCCGTCGCGCATGACCGTCACGCGATCGGCGATCCGCTTCACCTCGTCCATCTTGTGGGTGATGTAGACGATGCCCACCCCCTGGCGCTTCAGATCCTCGATGATCGCGAAGAGATGCTCCACCTCCGTCTCGTTCAGCGCCGAGGTGGGTTCGTCCATGATGAGGACGCGGGAATTGAAGGAGAGTGCCTTGGCGATTTCCACCAGCTGCTGCCGGGCAACGGTGAGCGTGCCGACCTCCACGTCCGGATCGATGTCCACCTTCATCCGGCGGAAAAGCGCGTCCGCATCGGCCCGCATCTGCTGTTCGTCCACAAAGAGCCCGAAGCCCTTGCGCGGCTCGCGCCCGATGAAGATGTTCTGCGCTGCCGTCAGGTGGTTCATCAGGAACAGCTCCTGATGAATGATGCCGATGCCGAGGGCCTGCGCCGCCCGGGGATCGGGGACGCTCACCGGTTCGCCGGAAACGCGCATCTCGCCGGAATCCGGCTGGTAGACGCCCGTGATGATCTTCATGAGGGTGGATTTGCCGGCGCCGTTCTCCCCCATCAGGGCATGCACCTCGCCGGCCCTGAGGTCGAAGCGGACGCCGCGAAGCGCCTTCACGCCCGGGAAGGACTTCTCCACGTCGCTCAATGACAGCAAAGGCTGGCCTGCAGCCCCCTGCTCCCGATCTGCGGCACCGCCGGGTGCCTCCTCCCTGTCATTCGAGACGGACATCTGTCCCCCAATCGTTTCCAGCAGGCTTTCTGCCTGCCTCCCGCAGCACCCTCGACGGGAACCGCGGCCTCCTCTCCCCGCCGGGCCGCGCCGAAGTCGCGCATTCCGGCCTTTCAAAAGCCCTGCGCCTGGCCTCCCAGCCGGCGGCGCCAAGGGTTGATGGCAGCTCTCGTGCGCCGGGAACTATCCCCGACCAAGACTGCGTATCTCGACCAAAAATGATACATTTTGAGACATTTATGGCCGTAAATTTTGCATTAGCCAAGTTACATTCGACATCACTATGCGTCAAGTGCCCGTGGCGCTTTTGCCCAGCAGGCCTCTGGCCGCAAGATTTTCCATGAGCGCCCGCAGGCCGAACTGCCACTCGGGGCAGCGATCCGTGCGGTCGACCCAGTTGACGAGACGGCCGAGCTCCGGCGCCGAAATTTCCACCCGGTCCCCGACCTCGTGGGTGAAGCCCTGGCCCGGGGCGCGGCGATCCTTCACCGGCGCAAACATGGTGCCGAGGAACAGCACGACCCCGTCGGGATACTGGTGGTTGCGGTTGATCAGCTGGCGGGCGAGATCGGCCGGCGTGCGGCTGATGGCCTGCATCTGGCTTTCGCCCGCCATTTCGAATCCGTCCTCGCCCGTGACCTTCAGCGAAATGGTCAGGCGGCCCGCATCCGCAAGCGTGAAGCCCTCGTCGAACAGGCGGATGAAGGGCCCGAGCGCGCAGGAAGCGTTGTTGTCCTTCGCCTTGCCGAGAAGCAGGGCCGAGCGCCCTTCCACGTCGCGCAGGTTCACGTCGTTGCCGAGCGTCACGCCGAGGATCGTGCCGTCGGAGCGGATGGCGAGCACCACTTCCGGCTCCGGGTTGTTCCATTGCGAGATCGGATGGATGCCCACCCGCGCGCCGCAGCCGACGGCGGCCATGGGCGGAGCCTTGGTGAAGATTTCCGCATCCGGGCCGATGCCGACCTCGAGATATTGCGACCAGAGGCCCATCTCCTGAAGCAGGGCCTTGACCTTGGCAGCCTCGTCGGAGCCCGCCTTCACGCCACGCAGGTTGTCGCCGAGCACCGGGGCAAGACGCGCGCGGATCTCGGCCGCCCGGGCATAATCGCCCCGGGCCTGCTCCTCGATCACCCGTTCCAGCATGCTGCCCGCAAAGGTGACGCCTGCGGCCTTGACCGGCTGGAGATCCACCGGCGCCAGAAGCGCGCCCTCGCTTCCGTCGAGAAAGCCCTCCAGCGGCCCGAGCGAGGGATGGTCGCCCGCCAGCGTCTCCTGGAGGTCCGTGCGCTCGAGGAGATCGGAAAGGGTGGCGGCAAGGCCCGAGAGGTCCAGGACCTCGCCCCCGCGCAGGATGACCGGGCAGGGTCCGCCCGCATGCTTCGACCAGACCCGCCCGACGAGCAGGGCAGTGTCGGCATCTTGGGGCAGAATATCGGCGGCGTTCAGTGTCTGCATCGTCATCGCCTCACATCACCGCGCCGATCTGCCATGGCACGAATTCCGCCGCGCCGAAGCCCAGTTCCTCGCTCTTGCTCTGCTCGCCCGAGGCAATCCGGATCATCAGCTCGAAAAGCTCGCGCCCCTTCTCCTCGATGGACACGCCATGGGTGACGATGTCCCCGCAGTTCAGGTCCATGTCGTCGCGGATGCGCTCGTACATTTCCGAATTGGTGGCGATCTTGATGCAGGGCACCGGCTTGTAGCCGGACACCGAGCCGCGCCCCGTGGTGAAGACGATGAGATTGGCGCCGGAGGCGACCTGCCCGGTCACCGAGCAGGGGTCGAAGCCGGGGCTGTCCATGAAGACGAAGCCCTTCTTGTCGATCGGCTCTCCGAACTTGTAGACATCGCGCAGCGGTGCCGTTCCGCCCTTGGCCACCGCACCGAGGGACTTCTCGAGAATGGTGGTCAGCCCGCCGCGCTTGTTGCCGGGGGACGGGTTGTTGTCCATCTCGCCGCCGTTGCGGGCGGTATAATCCTCCCACCAGCGAATGCGCTCGATCAGCTTCTCGCCCACCTCCACCGTCTCCGCCCTGCGGGTGAGCAGGTGCTCCGCGCCGTAGATTTCCGAGGTTTCGGAGAGAATGGTCGTGCCGCCGTGGCGCACCAGCAGGTCGGAGGCATGCCCAAGCGCCGGGTTGGCGGTGATGCCGGAATAGCCATCCGAACCGCCGCACTGCATGCCGACGGTGATTTCGGAGACGGGCTGCGGTGTGCGCACCGCCTGGTTTGCGAATTCGGCCACGCCCCGCAGCGCCTCGAGCCCGCGCTCGATGGTCTTGCGGGTGCCGCCCTCCTGCTGGATCGTCATGTAGCGCAGCATGCCGTCGGCCCGGATCTTCCGCCCGCCGACGAGATCGGGGATCTGCATCACCTCGCATCCGAGACCGAGCAGCAGCACACCGCCGAAATTCGGATTGCGTGCATAGCCGGAGAGCGTGCGGAATAGCGTCGTGTAATTCTCGCTTCCCGCCCCCGACATGCCGCAGCCGCTCGAATGCATGATCGGCACGATGCCGTCGATGTTGGGGTAGTCATCGAGGAAGCCGGACTTCTCCGCCGCCTCGGCAATGAATTTTGCGACCGAACCCGAACAGTTCACCGTGGTGAGGATGCCGATATAGTTGCGGGTGCCGACCTTTCCGTCCGCCCGGCGGTAGCCCATGAAGGTGCGGCTCTCGGTGACCGGCGGCAGCGCGATGCTCTGGCTTGCGAAGGCATAATCCTGCGTGTGCTCGCCCATGCCGAGATTGTGCACGTGCACATGCTCGCCGGCAGCGATGTCTGCCTTCGCCTGCCCGATGATCTGCCCGTAGCGATAGACGTTGCTGCCCGCCGGAATGGCACGCACCGCGATCTTGTGGCCGCGCGGCACGGCCTGCTTCAGCGGGCCCTCGAGCCCCTCCACGACCGCGCCGGCCGCCAGATCCTTGAGCGCTATCACGACATTGTCGCTCGGTTGAAGCTTGATGGTCGAGTGAGAGGCATTCATGGCGTTGATCCGGTGGAGCCCGATCGGGCATATGCCATTCCGTTTAGCTTGACTGGAAAAATGTGTCAACTAACATGTTAGTATGCAATGGAGGCCCCATGGACACCACGACAGGCTTTGATGCCGCGCCGCTGACACGGATAGAGACCACAGGACCGCTGTCCCAGCGGGTCTATCTGGCGTTGCGCGACGCCATCCTCTCCCTCGCCTACGCGCCGGGGGCGATGTTGCGGAAGGCGGCGATCTGCGAGGCGCTCGGCGTGTCGCGCTCGCCGGTATCGGAGGCCATTGCCCGGCTTGCCGCGGAGGGCCTGGTGGACGTGGTGCCGCAGAGCGGGACCCGCGTCTCGCGCTTTTCGCTGGAGGAGATCCGCGAGGCGTCCTTCATGCGCGAGGCGCTGGAGGCGGCGGCCGTCGCCAAGGTGGCGGTCGATCACACGCCGGAGCAGCTGGCCCAGCTGACCCGCAGCCTGCGCCTGCAGCAACTGCTGCTCGACGACGGCGACAATGCCGGTTTCTACGAGGCGGACGAGGCCTTCCACGCCATGCTGATGGAGGCGACGGGCTATCCGAACCTCGTGGGCACCGTGTCGACGATCTCCCTGAAGCTCAAGCGCCCGCGCATTCTTCTGCTTCCGGAGGAAGGCCGCCCGGCTGCCGTCGTCGCCGAACATGCCGCCATTGTCGATGCGATCCGCAATCGCGATCCGGCCGGCGCAGACAGGGCCATGCGCTTCCATCTCGGCCAGCTGATCAACCGTTTTGCCTCGCTTGGGGAAAGCCATCCCGACTATTTCCGCCCCCGTCCGGCGGGGCCGGCCGGCAAGGCTCCCTGAACCATCCCGCCACCCGATCTCCTCCAGGAATACCCGCGATGAAACCGTCCGATACCGTGCTTCTGAACAACCGCACCGCCAGGCCGCTTGCCCTCACCCGCATGGGCTTCGGCGGCGCGGCGCTCGGCAATCTCTATCGGAAGGTTTCGGACGAGGATGCGGAAGCGGCCCTCGTCGCCGCCCATGATGCCGGCATCCGCTATTTCGATACCGCCCCGCAATACGGGCTGGGACGCTCCGAAGAGCGGATCGGACGCGCGCTTCCGAAGCTCGGGCGCGACGGGCTGGTGCTGTCGACGAAGATCGGCCGCCTGCTTCTGGATTGCGCGCCGCACGAGGTCACGCCGGAAGCCTTCGTCGATGTTCCCCAGAAGCGGATCGTGTTCGACTATTCCTATGACGGCGTCATGCGCAGCCACGAGGCGAGCCTGAAGCGGCTGGGCGTCGACCATGTGGACATCCTGCTGGTTCACGATGTGTGCGCCTTCTCGCAAGGCTCGCAGGAGATGAGCGACCGGCGCGTGCGCGAGCTGTTCGATCTCGGCGGCTACCGGGCATTGTCCGAGCTGCGCTCTTCCGGAGCGGTCACAGCCATCGGCGCGGGCGTCAACGAATGGCAGGTCTGCGAAAGGCTGCTGGGGCTGGCGGATTTCGACTGCTTCCTGCTGGCGGGGCGCTACACGCTGCTGGAACAGGAGGCGCTGTCCACCTTCCTGCCGCTTTGCGAGAAGCGGGACGTGGGCATCATACTCGGCGGTCCGTTCAATTCCGGCATCCTGGCGACCGGCGCCATCGAGGGTGCGAAGTACAATTACGGTCCAGCCCCGGCCGACATCCTCGACCGGGTCCGCCGCATCGAGGCGGTGTGTGCCGCCCATCGGGTCGCGCTGATCGCGGCCGCCATGCAGTTCGTCTATGCCCATCCCTGCGTGCGCACGGTGATTCCCGGCATGATCAACGCGGCCGAAACCGCAGCCAATGCCCGGCTCCTCTCGGCAGAAATTCCGCCAGGCCTGTGGGCCGACCTGAAGAGCGAAGGCCTCATACGCCAGGACGCCCCCACCCCGGCCCGGTAGCCGTTCCGTTCCGGCACATTCCGTACCGTCTCGAAACACGACACGCGAATTCCGGCCCTTCAGGGTTAAGAGGGCGTTAGCGTTGACGCGCGAATGCTCTGAAACCACGCAGCTTTTGCGGGAACTGAAGTCCGCTTCAGGCTATTACACCGCACGTGTCGTGCAAATCGGCATTCGCGAAATCCGCGCGGGAACATGCGTTCCGCGTCCGGACGAGCGAGTGCCATCACCGGAAAACGAATGCCATGAGGAAGGCCGTCGGCCTTGGAAATTCAGCTTCTGGTGGGGGAAATCTTGCCCTATGCAAAGCACCGAAACATGCTGTAAGGCAGTATGCGGCCACCGCCTTTTGTTGAGGAAAATGGTAATTGGCCTGCAAAATCAGGCTGTTAGACAGGGATAACGAGAAAACCTCGTCATGAAGACGATGTTCGGTCGTTAAAGGGTATGGCAAGACCTGAAAAACCGAGAACGGCCTTGGGTCAAAGGCTGGCTGATGCGCGAAAGGCGCTGGGCATGCCACTCCGCAAGGACATGGCGGCATTGCTCGGCATGCCTCCCGATACGCTGGGAACCTATGAACGAGGTGTCAGCGAGCCGGGAATGGCGCTGCTGGCCACCTATCATTCCCGTTTCGGGATCAATCTCAACTGGCTGCTCACCGGCGAGGGCAATCCCTTCCACATGGCGGAGGCGGAGCCGGACGATGTGGTTGCGGACACGATGATCCGGCTGGCGGCCATGGCCGTGGACATGCACGCCCTGCTCGGCCTGCCGCTGGGCCCGGAAAAGGCAGCCGGCATTGCCGCGGAACTGTACAACGAACTTCTCGCAAAGGGCGCTTCGCCGTCCGACCCGGAGGAGGTGGAAGCCCACCTGCCCGCCCTGAGGCTGGCGCTTCGCCGCCGGCTCGAGGCGGGGCTCACCGCCGCGCTTGCAAGCAACGCCTGAGCCCTGACATGCGAAAGCCGCCGGCAGACCGGCGGCTTGTCACCCTTCTCCCGAAGCGATTTCCGCCTATTCCTCGCGGAAGGCGTGGCGGACCTGATCCGTCAGCGGCTTGAGGAAATAGGAGAGCGCCGTTCTTTCCTCCGTCTGGATGAAGGCTTCGACCGGCATGCCCGGCACCAGATCCACGCCTCGATCCGAAAGCTTCTTGTGGATGTCGGGCTCCGGTGTGATCCTGAGCTCGTAGAACGAGCGCTCCGACTGGCGGTCGACGGATGCATCCGCCGCCACGAAGGTGACCGTTCCGGCAACCTCGGGCGTGTGGGCCCGGTTGAAGGCCGGGAAGCGCAACCGCGCGGTCTGCCCCACATGCACCTGGTCGATGTCGGTCGGGCTGATGCGGAGGTCGAATTCCAGCGGCGACGAGGCGGGCACGATCTTCATCAGCGTTTCGGCCGGATTGATCACGCCGCCGACCGTGTGGACGGCAAGTTCATGCACGGTGCCGGCGGCAGGCGCACGGATGTCGATGCGGGCCAGCTGGTCGCGGGCCGCGATGCGGCGGGCTTCCTGCTCGGCGATCTTGGCTTCCGTCTCGCGAAGATCCTTCATCACGTCGGCGAGGTTTTCCTCCTCGAGGCCGGTGATCTGGATTTCGGTTTCGGCAATCTGCGCCATCAGGCCGGCGCGATCGCTGATCAGGGCACCATATTCCCCCTCCAGCTTGGCCGCATTCTGCTCCAGCGCGGCAAGCTGCGAGCGGGTGGAGAGGTTCTGCCTGTAGAGCTTGCGGGTCGCTTCCAGCTCGGTCTTGACGAGGTCCCACTGGCGCTTGCGGCTGTCGATGGTCACGTCGTAGCCCTTCACCTGCTGCTTCACCTGGTCGATCTTCTGGCGAAGCTGTGCCTGGTGGTTCAGCAGGGCGCGGCGGCGGGTTTCGAAGAACTGCGTCTCGCTGCGCATGGAATCGCTGTCGGCCTGCGACGGATTGGCCCGCATGTCGTCCGGGAAGCGGATCGTCTCCGCCCGGTCACGTTCGGCCTGAAGCCTGGCAAGGCGTGCCTTCAGCGCCGAGAGCCCCGATTCGACGATGGCGAGATTGGCCCTGACCGCCGTATCGTCGAGGCGAAGGACGACATCGCCGGCCTCCACGCGCGAACCGTCCTTGACGAGGATCTTGCCGATCACACCGCCAGTCGGATGCTGCACTAGCTTCTCGTTGCTCTGCACCATGACGCGACCGCCGCCGACGACCGCGCCGCTGATATTCGTGGTGGCGGCCCAGCCGAAGATGGCAACGCCCATCAGTGCGATCAGCCCGTAGCCGAGCAGGATCTGGCGGCGCAGGCCGTCGTTGCGGTTCCGGGCGGCGGTTTGCGGCATCGGCAGAAGCGGCGTGCCGGAGAAAGGTTGCTTTTCCTGGATCATCGTCCGGTCCTCACGAGTTCACGGCCGCCGGGCGGTTGATGGGCGTGGCGCCCCCCTGCCCGTTGAGCTGCTGCATGACCTTCTCGGTCGGCCCGAAATGGCTGAGCGCGCCGTCCTGGATCACGGCCACGAGATTGACCACCGCAAGGGCGCTCGGCCGGTGCGCGATCATGATGACGATGCCCTTGCGCTCGCGCACGCCGGCGATGGCCCGCATCAGTGCATTGTCGCCCTCGCCGTCGAGGTTGGAGGCCGGTTCGTCCAGAACCACCAGGAAGGGCCGGCCGTAAAGGGCGCGGGCAAGCCCGATGCGCTGGCGCTGGCCACCTGACAGCACCACGCCACCTTCACCGATCCTCGTGTTGTAGCCCTCCGGAAGGCGCAGCACGAGATCGTGGACGCCCGCCGCCTGCGCGGCCTCGATCACCGCCTCGGCGCTGGCTGCCGGGTCGAAGCGCGAGATGTTCTCGGCAATCGTGCCGTCGAACAGCTCCGTGCTTTGCGGGAGATAGCCGATATGCTGGCCGAGCGCCCGTTCGTCCCACTGGTCCAGCGGCGCCCCGTCGAGCCGGACGGCACCGCGCACGGTGCGCGCCGCGCCGACGATGGCGCGCGCCAGCGTGGACTTGCCGGCACCGCTCGGGCCGATGATCGCCAGGCCGTCGCCCGCTTCGATGGAGAAGGAGATGTTGTTGACGATCATCCGCTCCGCGCCGGGTGTCGCCACGGTCACGTTTTCCACCTGAACGGTGCGGGCCGGGGCAGGCAGTTCCAGCGGTTCGCCCTTTGCCGGCAGCTTGCCGATGATCTCGAAGAGGCGCGTGCGGGCCTGACGGGCGGCGACGAAGAACTTCCACTGGCCGATGATCATGTCGATCGGCGCGAGGGCACGGCCGGAAATGATGTTGGCCGCGATGATGCTGCCCGCGCTCAACTCGCCCTGGATCGTCAGATAGGCGGCGAAGCCGAGGGTGGCCGACTGCATGACCATGCGCAGCACCTTGCCGACGGAGCCGAGCACGGACGACGTGTCGGTCAGTTCGCGCTGCGCGTCCATGTAGCGCTCGTTCACCGCATCGAACTGGCTGTAATAGGCGGAGGCAAAGCCCATGGCCTGGATGCTCTCGGCATTGCGTCGTGCCGCTTCCGCCATGGCCTGGCGCCGCCCGACCAGCTCCATGACCGACTTCGAGGGCTTGCGGCTCAGCGCCTCCGTGATGAGCGTCAGTGCGATCAGCAGAACCGCACCCGCGATGGTGATGTAGCCGAGCAGCGGGTGGAGCGCGAAGACGAAGATCATGTAGATCGGGATCCACGGCAGGTCGAAGAGCGAGATCAGCGCCTGCGAACTGACGAAGCCGCGCATGGTGTCGAGATCGCGCATCGGTGCCTGTGCATCGGTCGGGTTGCGCCCGAAGAGCGTCAGCAGGCGGAGCGCATCGAAGGCAAGCGGCAGGATCTCGCGGTCGAAGCGAAGGCCAAGGCGGGCGACGATGCGCTGGCGCAAACCGTCGAGAGCCCCCTGGAAGACATAGAGAACGGCCGTCAGCACCGCCAGCCCGACGAGGGTCGGCACGGAACGGCTGGAGAGAACGCGGTCATACACCTGCAGCATGAACAACGAGCCCGTGAGATAGAGCAGGTTGATGATGCCCGAAAAGATGAAGACGCTCAGGGCCGAGCGCCTGATCGACACCATCGCCCGTTCGATGGCCTGAGTATGGGTGGCTTGCCGGTGCCGAGACATAATGTCCTTTCTGACGCAGCGTTTTCGCGCCAAATAATACGGCTGAATGTCATAAATTTGAATAAATGAAAGCAGAACGGTGTTGGACGCCCCAATGCCCAGCATTAGCTACCACGCATGAGGGGCGTGTGGCTACTACACTCACATCCGATGGTTTAAAAGATGCTTATATGCCGCATCGGTCATTAATCTGTGTGGCGCGGCCCTTCAGCCGAGCAGGACGATCTGGATGTCGGCCACGTTCGTGCCGGTTCCGCCCGTCATCACCAGATCGCCGGAGGCCGCAAGCGCGGGATTGCTGTCATTGTCCGCAAGGCGGGCCGCAACATCGATGCCGGCCGCCTCCATACGGCCAAGCGTGCCCGCATCCACGACCGCACCGGCCGCTTCCGTCGGGCCGTCCCGGCCGTCGGTCCCGCCGCTGAGGAACGCCCAGGGGCGGCCAAGGGGTGCAGCCTTTTCGGCAACGGCAAAGCGCAGCGCCAGTTCCTGATTGCGTCCGCCCTTGCCTGTGCCGGTCAGCACCACCACCGGCTCCCCGCCGGAAACGATCGCGACCGGCCCCGCGCCTTCCCCGGCCGCCATGCGGCAGAGATCGGCCGCGGCAAGGCCCACCTCCCCTTCCAGCCAGACATGACCCGTCACGGCCCGGTAGCCCTTGTCCGACGCCGCCTGCTTGGCCGCTTCCAGGCTCAGGCTGTTGGAGCCGATGATCCGCGAGCGGGCATGGGGAATGGGGGCGGAAAGATCCTCCTTCGGCGCCGTCTCCCGCAGATGCCGGGCAATCGGTCCGGGCAGGCTGTCGACGAGCCCGTACTTCTCGAGGATGGCCATGGCCGAAGCCGCGGTTGCCCGGCTCGGCACCGTCGGCCCGGAGGCGATGATGGTCAGGTCGTCGCCCGGAACGTCGGAAAGCACGAGCGCGACAAGCTGGCCGCGATGGGCGAGCCGCGCCAGCCGTCCGCCCTTGAGGCGGGACACCATGCTGCGCACGGTGTTGATCTCGGTGATATCCGCTCCGGAGCGGATGAGCGCGGCGTTGAGGGCCATCTTGTCCGAGAGCGCGATGCCCTCGGCGGGGGCGCAAAGCAGGGCCGAACCGCCGCCCGAGGTCAGAACGATCACCAGATCGCCCTCTTCGGCACCGGCAACCGCCGCTTCGATGGCTGCCGCGCCCTTCAAGCCGTTCTCGTCCGGGATCGGGTGGCCGCCGGGCAGCACATCGGCGCCCTCGACGGGTGCCACATTCTCGTAGTTGGTAAGCGCCACGGCCCTTGCGAGCTTGCCCTTCGCGAAGGGCAAGGCAGCGCGCATCATCGGAACGGCAGCCTTGCCGAAGGCGACGAGAATGATGCGCCGGGCCGCGGCGATGGCAGCGCCTTCAGCCAGAAGCGCCTTTTCCACCGCCCCGGCGGGATCCGCCGCGCGGACCGCCGCATCGAAGAAGGCGCGGGCATCGGCGCGAAGCGTGGCGACGGAGGAAGTGGCAGAGGTCATGGGCGCATCCGGGTGCTTGAGGCGGTAGAAGTGCATGGCGGCACCGGACCGGTACCGCCGATGGCGATAGTGCCGATACGCGGGGCCGGCGCAACTCTTTCCGCGCCGTGCTCGGGCCGGAATACGCCAGCCTCAGGCCTTCAGAAGCGCCTTCAGATCCGCTTCCGGATCCCGGACGAGCGACTTGTCGGGCGTGATCCCCAGCTCGATCATGCGCTTGGCAACCACATAGGCCCGCGCGTCGTTGATCGCGTCGCAGGCAATCAGCCTGCCCTCCCGGAAGTACCAGACGGACGAGGAATCGGGCTTCAGGCCGGGACGAACGAGCGTTTCGTCATAGCCGAGATTGAAGCCGGCAATCTGCAGCTTCACCTCGTACTGGTCGGACCAGAACCACGGCCTGGCCTCGTAGGGCTCGCTTCCGCCCGCCATCGCGGCGGCGGCGGCCTCGGCCTGATCGATGGCATTCTGGACGGATTCGAGCCTTATGCGCTGGCCTTTCCACGGCAGGACGGTGCAGTCGCCTGCCGCATAGATGGCGGGATCGGCCGTGCGGGCAAAGGCATCGACGACGATGCCGTTCGCGGTCTCGAGCCCCGCCTCGGCAGCCAGCCGGTCGTTCGCCGTCACGCCGATTCCGGCAATCACGATATCGACGGGAATGACCGTGCCATCGGACAGCTCCGCGCCGCTGACATGGCCGTCGGTTCCAACAAGGGTCCTGAGGCCGGTGTTCTCGCGGATCGTCACGCCCTCCGCCTCGTGGATCTCGCGCATCGTCCGCGCCGTTTCGGGGGCCGCAACCCGCTGCAGGATTCGCGGCGCCATTTCGATCACGGTGACCTCGAGGCCCAGCTTGCGGGCAACCGCAGCCGCTTCGAGCCCGATATAGCCGCCGCCGATCACCAGCAGCCGGCGACCCGCCTGCATCTCGCCGGCCAGACGGTCGGCATCGGCTTTCGAGCGCATGGTGTAGATCCCCGCCAGATCGCCCCCGGCGGAGGCGGGCAGACGGCGCGGCGTGGCCCCCGTGACGAGCGCCAGCGTCTCGTAGGAAATCGCTTCCCCGCTTTCGAGCACGACCGTCTTTGCGGCGCGATCGATCCTTGTGACGGTCACGCCGAGGCGGATCTCGACCGCATTTTCCGCATACCATGCCTCCGGCCGGAACAGCAGCCGGTCGAACTCCATCTCGCCCAGCAGATACTTCTTCGACAGCGGCGGGCGCTGGTAGGGAAGCACCGGTTCCTCGCCGAGGATGAGGATGGGGCGTTCGTCCTTGAGCGCCCGAAGTTTCGCAGCCATGGCGAATGCCGCCTGCCCTGCCCCAACGATCACCAGTCTGCCTGCCACGAACCGTCCCCCAAGCCTGAATTCCGTCGATGATGCCAGCCGCGAACCTGTTTCGCCCGCCTGTCCTGCGAAGGGGTAAAGCCTCGATACCGACCCGTCAACACCGCCGGCCGGGGCCATGGTGGCTCAGGGCTGCGCGCCCGGAAGCTTCGAGAGCGCTGCCGCCGTCTCCGGATTGAGCTTGCCGTCCGTCTCCCCCGCATAAAGACCCCGCCCCTGCAGGAAGACCTGCAGCGCTTCGATGACGGCGGCGGAAAAATCCTCTGGCGCGGTGAGAAGCTGGGCGAGCGTATCCTCGTTGCCGGCCATGATGGCCCGAGCGAGCCAGTAGGCGGCCTGCTTCGGATTGGCATCGGTGCCGAGGCCGAACTCGTAGAGATTGGCGAGGTTGGCCATGGCCGTCGGGTTGCCGGCCTCGGCGGCGCGGCTGTAGAGATCGAAGGCGCGGACATAATCCCGTTCTCCGCCCTCGCCCGCCTCGTAGAGCCGGCCGAGATTGGTCATGGCATCCACCTGCTGGCCATCGGCCGCGCGGGCATACCACTCCCGCGCCTTGCCGTAATCGACGGGTGTCCCGAGCCCCTGCTCGTATGCATAGCCGAGCGCCGCCATGGAATCGGCATCGCCGAGGCCTGCCGCCTTTTCCAGCCAGGAGAGCGAGGCCTTCTCGTCGACCGCCACGCCTGCGCCGTCGCGCAGCATGATCGCGAGATCGTACATGGCGATCGCATGGCCCTGGGCCGCGGCCTTTTCCAGCCAGCCGACCGCCTTGCCGGGATCCGGCGCGACATCGGCCCGCCCTTCCCGATAGATCAGCCCCAGCGAGTATTGCGCCAGACTGTTGCCGGTCGCGGCAGCGGCCTCGAGCATGGCGATCCCGCGTGGCGCGTCGGTCTCCCCAAGGGTCCCTTCGATGAAGAACCAGGCAAGGTTCGCCTTGCCATAGGCGTTGCCGGCACGGTCCGCCTCCTCGTAGAGGCGGCGCGCGGTCTCGAAATCGCCCCGGGCCTGATAGGCGCGGGCAGCAAGATCGGTCAGCATGGCATCGCGCGGTTCTGCCTGCCGCGCCGTTTCGCAGGCGCGGATCGCGGCCTCCGGTTCGATGGCCTCGATCGCCACGCCGGAATAGGCGGGCGGCGCATAGGGTTCGCCCGCGAGGCGGTAGCATTCGGAGATGTCGCCGGGACGGGCGGGCTCTGTCGTCATGTCCAGATTGGCGGCGGCCCGGGCGTGGAACGGCACAAGCCCGACCAGAACCGGCAGGGCCCATTTCAACAACGGCAGGTGCCGGCGGCGTGACATCATCGACTCAAAACTCTCTCTTGCACACAGCCATGGCCGATTTGACCCATTTCGGGAAAGATACTTCACGGCGGGAGAGTCGATTGGTCACATCTTTGTTAGGCGGCATTGCAGCAGGCAGGCGGCCCGCCCCGTCTTTCGTCTGGCCAATGCCCGGAAAATAGAATATCCGTTTCATCCATGGAATTTCCGTGACGCGAGGACAGGTCCCATGCAGGACATGCGAGAGGCCGCGCCGCCCCGCGATTTCGACAGCCTTCGGGCTGCCGTCATCGAGCGGCAGGACCAGATGCCGAAGCGGCTGGCGCAGGTCGCGGCCTTCGCGCTGGCCAATCCCGACGACATTGCCTTCGGCACCGCGGCAAGCATCGCGGCCGCCTCGCAGGTCCAGCCCTCCACCCTGGTGCGCCTTGCCCACCATCTGGGCTATGCAGGCTTTTCCGACCTCCAGACCATCTTCCGGGAACGCCTGAGGGAGCGGAACAGCTCCTACGAGGGACGGCTTCAGTCGCTGGAGAATTCGGAGGCAGGCGGCGCGGAAGCCGCGGTGCTGTCGGGCTTCCTCACGGCGGCGGTGCAATCGCTGAGCCGCCTTGCCCAGGAGCTTCCCGCCGATACCTTCACCCGTGCCGTCGACATCCTGTCGGAAGCGGAGACCGTCTGGCTCCTCGGCAAGCGGCGCTCCTACCCGCTTGCGGCCCACATGACCTATGCCTTCTCCAAGCTCGGCATCCGCCACCAGATCGTCGCCTCGCCGAATGGCGTCGATCCGGACATGATCCAGTTCGCAACGGGTCGCGACGCTGCCCTTGCGATCAGCTTCTCCCCCTACGCTCCCGAAACGGTGCGCCAGACCGAGGCGCTGCGCGAGCGGCGGGTTCCTGTCGTGGCGCTCACGGACTCGGCCTTCTCGCCGCTCGCCCGGGCAGCGGATTGCTTCTTCGAGGTGTCGGAAGCGGATTTTTCCGGCTTCCGGTCGATTTCGGCCTCCATGGCGCTCTGCATGGCGCTTCCCGTGGCCATTGCCGAGCGGCGCCGGCAGAAAAAGGGCGTGAAACGCAAAACGGAATGAATATTCCGAATTGACATCGTAACAGAACGTATGTTTCAGTGCGCGCATTGCAGCGGTGCCGCCGTCAGGCACCGCGAAACGCCATCCGGACTGGAGGGATCATGGCCACCGCCCGCTTCAAGGACAATGCCCCGCTCGACGTCATCACCATCGGCCGCTGCTCGGTGGACCTTTACGGCCAGCAGACAGGGTCGCGGCTGGAGGACATCGCCTCCTTTGCAAAGTCGGTCGGCGGCTGCCCCGCCAACATCGCCATCGGCACGGCGCGGCTGGGGCTGAAATCGGCGCTCGTCACCCGTGTCGGCGACGAGCAGATGGGCAACTTCGTGCGGGAACAGATGGAACGCGAAGGCGTGGACACCCGCGGCATCGTGGTCGACCAGGAGCGGCTCACCGCCCTCGTCATCCTGTCGGTCGAGAACGACAAGACATTCCCCCTGATCTTCTACCGCGAGAACTGCGCGGACATGGCGCTGTGCGAGGACGACATCGACGAGGATTTCATCAGGTCCTCCAAGGCGGTGCTGGTTTCCGGCACGCATTTCTCCAAGCCCGGCCCGGATGCGGCGCAGCGCAAGGCCATGCGCATTGCCCGCGAAAACGGCGGCAAGGTGATCTTCGACATCGACTACCGCCCGAACCTCTGGGGTCTTGCCGGCCATCGCGCCGGCGAGGAGCGCTACATCGCCTCCGACAAGGTATCCGCCCACCTGAAAACCGTTCTTCCCCAGTGCGACCTGATCGTCGGCACCGAAGAGGAAGTGCTGATCGCCTCGGGCGAAAGCGACCTGCTCTCCGCACTCAGGACCATCCGCTCCCTGTCCGATGCCACCATCGTGCTGAAGCGCGGGCCCATGGGCTGCATCGTCTATGAGGGCGAGATCACCGACAACCTCGAAGACGGCATCGTCGGCAAGGGTTTCCCGATCGAGGTCTACAACGTGCTCGGCGCGGGCGACAGCTTCATGTCCGGCCTCCTGTCCGGCTGGCTCAAGGGCCGCGACTGGAAGGATGCCGCCACCCGCGCCAATGCCTGCGGCGCCTTTGCCGTGTCCCGCCTGCTGTGCTCGCCGGAAATCCCGACGGCGGAAGAGCTGGAATTCTTCCTGAGGAACGGTTCGAAGGAACACGCGCTGCGCAAGGACGAGGCGCTCAACCACGTTCACTGGGCAACCACCCGGCGCAAGGAAATCCCGCTCCTGATGGCCCTGGCGATCGACCACCGCTCGCAGCTCGTCAGCGTGGCGGACGAGCTGAACGTGCCGCACCAGCGCATCAACGCCTTCAAGCGGCTTGCCGTCTCGGCGGCCGCTCGGGTGGCGGAAGGCCGCGAGGGCTACGGCATGCTGATCGACGAGCGTTTCGGCCGCGAAGCCTTCTTCGACGCTGCCAAGAAGAATTTCTCGTGGATCGGCCGTCCGGTTGAGCTGCCGGGCTCGCGCCCGCTGCGCTACGAGTTCAGCCAGGACATCGGCTCCCAGCTGGTGGAATGGCCGGTCGACCACTGCATCAAGGCGCTCTGCTTCTACCACCCGGACGATCCGGCGGCGCTGAAGGCCGAGCAGCAGGAAAAGCTGCGCTCGCTCTACGAAGCCGCCCGCAAGGTGGGCCGCGAGCTTCTGGTGGAGATCATCGCCGGCAAGAACGGGCCGCTCAACGACACCACCATCTCCACCGCGATCGCCGAGCTCTATGCGCTCGGCATCAAGCCGGACTGGTGGAAGCTCGAGCCGCAGGCTTCGCCGGCGGCATGGAAGAACATCGAGGCCGTCATCGAGGCCCACGATCCCTGGTGCCGCGGCATCGTGCTTCTGGGGCTCGAGGCTCCGGCCGCGGAACTGGAAAAGGCCTTCCGCGCCACGCTCGCATCGCCGATGGTGAAGGGCTTTGCCGTCGGGCGCACCATCTTCGCCCATGCGGCGCGGCAGTGGCTCTCGGGCCAGATGACCGACGAACAGGCGATTGCCGACATGGCGGCGCGCTTCGGCGAGCTGACGGCGGCCTGGCTGAAGACGCGCGGACTTTGAACGGACACGATAAAGAGGATACGGGAGGCACCCCATGGTGAAGACGATCCGCCTGACGATGGCCCAGGCCATCGTGCATTACATGAAGAACCAGAAGACCGTGATCGACGGCGAGACCGTGCCGATCTTCGGCGGTGTCTGGGCGATCTTCGGCCATGGCAACGTGGCCGGCATCGGCGAGGCGCTGTACCAGGTCCGCGACGAGCTGCCGACCTTCCGCGCCCATAACGAGCAGGGCATGGCCCATGCGGCAATCGCCTATACCAAGTCGCTGTTCCGCAGCCGTTTCATGGCCTGCACCACCTCCATCGGCCCCGGTGCGCTGAACATGGTGACGGCCGCCGGCGTGGCGCATGTGAACCGCCTGCCGGTGCTCTTCCTGCCCGGCGATGTCTTCGCCAACCGCATGCCCGATCCGGTGCTGCAGCAGATCGAGGATTTCGGCGACGGCACCGTATCGGCCAACGATGCCTTCCGCCCCGTCTCCCGCTATTTCGACCGCATCACCCGCCCGGAACAGATCATGCCGGCGCTGAAGCGCGCCATGCAGGTGATGACCGATCCGGTGGATTGCGGCCCCGTCACGCTGTCGCTCTGCCAGGATACCCAGGCTGAGGCTTTCGACTATCCGGAGAGCTTCTTCGAGGAGAGGATCTGGACCTTCCGCCGGCCCCGGCCCGACGGCGAGGAACTCGGCACCGCCATCGCCACCATCCGCGCGGCGAAGAAGCCGGTGATCATCGCCGGCGGCGGCGTGCTCTATTCGCGCGCGACAGACCAGCTGAAGGCCTTCGCCGAAGCCCATGACGTGCCCGTGGTCTTCACCCAGGCCGGCAAGTCGGCGCTGCCCGACGATCATCGCCTGGCGCTCGGCTCGGTCGGCGTTACCGGCACCTCCGCCGCCAATGCGATTGCGGAGGATGCGGATCTGGTGCTCGCCATCGGCACCCGCTGCCAGGACTTCACCACCGGCTCCTGGGCGCTCTTCAAGAACCCCGATCTCCGGATGATCGGCCTCAACACCGTTGCCTTCGACGCCGCCAAGCATGCGACGCACACGCTGGTGGCCGATGCGCGCGAGGGCCTGAAGGCGCTCACCGCCGGTCTGGAAGGCTGGAAGGCGCCGAAGGCCCATGTGGAGCGTGCGGCAGCCGAAAAGGCGAAGTGGAACGAGGCTTCCGCCCGTGCCCTTTCCCCCAGCCGCAACGACCTGCCTTCGGATGCCGACGTGATCGGCGCGGTGGCGCGGAAGCTCGGCGGCGAGAACTCGGTGCTGGTCTGCGCCGCCGGCGGCCTTCCGGGCGAGCTGCACAAGCTCTGGCCGGCGACCGCCCCCGGCAGCTACCACATGGAATACGGCTTCTCCTGCATGGGCTACGAGGTGGCCGGCGGCCTGGGCGTCAAGATGGCCCATCCGCAGAAGGAGGTCACGGTCATGGTGGGCGACGGCTCCTACATGATGATGAATTCCGAGCTTTCGACCTCGGTCATGCTCGGGCTCAAGATCAACGTGGTGCTGCTCGACAACCGCGGCTACGGCTGCATCAACCGGCTGCAGATGGGCACCGGCGGCGCGAACTTCAACAACCTCCTGAAGGACGCCCGCATCGAGATGATGCCCGACATCGACTTCCGCAAGCATGCCGAAAGCATGGGTGCCATCGCCGCCAAGGTTTCCTCCATCGAGGAGCTGGAACAGGCGATCGAGGCTTCCCGCGGCAACGACCGAACCTCCGTCTTCGTCATCGACACCGACCCGCTGGTGACGACGCAGGAGGGTGGCCACTGGTGGGACGTCGCCGTGCCGGAAGTCTCCCCGCGCGCCGAGGTGCAGGCCGCCCGCGCCAGATACGAAGAAAACCGCAAGCAACAGCGCTGAACATCGAGGACTGATTTCATGATCCGCTACGGAACCAACCCCATCGCCTGGTCGAATGACGACGATCGCTCGATCGGCGCCCATCTGTCGCTCGAGGACTGCCTCTCCGATTGCGAGAAGATCGGCTTCGACGGCATCGAGAAGGGCCACAAGCTGCCGACCGATCCGGAAGAGCTGCGCAAGGTGCTCTCCGCCCACAAGCTGGTCTTCGTGTCCGGCTGGCATTCGCTGAACCTGCTCGCCCATTCCGTCGAGGACGAGAAGAAGGCCATCCAGCCGCATCTCGACCTGCTGAAGGCCCATGGCTGCAAGGTCTGCATCGTCTGCGAAACCTCGAACGCCATCCATGGCGACGACGGCAAGGCGCTTGCCGACAAGCCGAACCTTGCCCCCGACCAGTGGGCGAAATTCGGCGCCGACGTGGAAGCCATCGCGCAGTATTGCGCCGACCAGGGCATCGATCTCGTCTACCATCACCACATGGGCACCGTCGTCCAGACGGGCGAGGAAATCGACCTGCTGATGAAGCATACCGGCCCGGCCACCAAGCTGCTTCTCGATACCGGCCATGCCTGGTTCGGCGGCACCGATCCGGTACGCCTCGCCCGCGACTACATGCATCGCGTGCGCCACATCCATGCCAAGAACGTCCGCCCGGCCGTGCGCCAGGTGGTCGAGAGCGAGCGGCTTTCCTTCCTCGAGGGCGTGCGCCGCGGCGTCTTCACCGTTCCCGGCGACCCTGAGGGCGGCGTCGACTTCGTGCCGGTGCTGAAGGTTGCGGCCGAACACGGCTATCAGGGCTGGGTGGTGATCGAGGCCGAGCAGGACCCGCTGGTCCGCAACCCCTTCGAATACCAGTCGCTCGGCCTCAAGTCGCTGAAGGCCTTCGCGCGGGAAGCCGGACTGGACACGTAACGGGGCGGGTGCCCGGCACGGCGTGGAGTTTGCCGTACCGCACCCCCCTCTGCCCTGCCGGGCATCTCCCCCTCAAGGGGGGAGATCGGGATGGGGTTTATGATGGCAGTTCCCAGCAGACGTTTCTGCAAATGAGACGCTTGTTATTTGGGGAAACCAAAAGACTACGGTCGATCTCCCCCCTTGAGGGGGAGATGTCCCGGCAGGGACAGAGGGGGGTGCAGTACGGCAAACTCCACACCGTGCAGGGACAGAGGGGGGTGCGGTACGGCAAACTCCACGCCCGGCAGGGACAGAGGGGGGTGCAGCACGGCAATCTCGGCGCCCGGCAGGGCACTGCCACAAGTCAACGAACCATACGGAGCGAAAGACATGTCGAAACTTCACGTCAAGCCGCAGGGCACGTCGGGCCGGGTCGTTCACGTGACGCCGGAGAGCGCGGGATGGACCTATGTGGGCTTCGATGTCTACCGGCTGAAGCCGGGGGAGAGCGCCGCGGAGGAGACCGAAACCAACGAGGTCTGCCTGGTCTTCGTCTCGGGCAAGGGCAAGGTGACTGCCGGCAGCGAGAATTTTGGCGTGGTGGGCAGCCGCATGTCGCCCTTCGAGGGGCTTCCGGCATCGGTCTATGTGCCGGCGGGATCCCGCTGGGCGGTGACGGCCGAGACGGAGGTGGAGCTTGCGGTCTGCTCGGCGCCCGGCGAGGGCGGTTCGCTCCCCGCCCGCGTGATCGGCAAGGACGAGCTGACGCAGGAGGTGCGCGGCAAGGGCAACAATGTCCGCCACGTGACGAATATCCTGCCCGAGAACCGGCCGGCCGAATCCCTGCTGGTGGTGGAAGTCATCACGCCCGCGGGCAACACCTCGTCCTATCCGCCCCACAAGCACGATCAGGACGACCTGCCGAACGAGAGCTTCCTGGAAGAGACCTATTACCACCGGATCAACCCGCCGCAGGGCTTCGCCTTCCAGCGCGTCTATACCGACGACCGCTCCCTCGACGAGGCCATGGCGGTGGAAGACGGCGATGTGACGCTGGTGCCGAAGGGATATCATCCCTGCGCCACCATCCACGGCTACGACCTCTATTACCTCAACGTCATGGCCGGCCCGAAGCGGACGTGGAAATTCCACAATGCCCCGGAGCACGCGTGGCTGCTGAAGTGAACATCGGAGCCGTCTGAGCCTCGGTTGCACCCACGCATCGTCTGCGGGGCCTGACAGGACCGGAAGGGTCCATCCGGCCCGGTGCCTGCCAGACGGATGACGAGGCGCCAGGAAGCCGCCGGCGCCCTCGTTTCGATGAGGTCCGCCGAGAAGAAGGGATCCCGGGAGGGCTCGATGCATCGGCCGCAAAGCCGGTCATTGCCCGGCAGTTTCATCAGCCGATGGACGACTTCCGTCCGACAAGACCGAAATGGCGCGGCGGGTCGGGACCAGCCGCGCCCGGCCGGACAGGCTGCCCGACCCGGAAAGCCATTCCGCCGGCCTGTCGATGCTGGCGCGTGCGGGAAGAGCCGTTGGCCGGTTCGCAGAAGATCGAACAGTCCCGAGCGCCTGCCGCCCCGCTCCCCTCACCCCTCGATCACCAGATGCGGCAGGCCGTTCGAGGTTCGCTGGGGCGAGATGCCCTTGCGGTTGACGGTGGCGTGCACGCGCTGGCGGAAGGCGGAGAAGCTGTCGAAGGTCACCACGTCCACGGGTTCCGCGAAATGGATCGCCAGCCGGAAGTGCTCGCCATCCGCAAGCGCGGTGACGGACAGGACCTCGCCGACAAAGGGCTGGTTGAGATAGCGCCCGGAGATGATCGAGCCCACGGTGAAATCCGGTGCGGAATTGCGCCGGGGCGGACGGTTCTGCTCCGTGGCGGACAGGGTGTTCCAGTCCCGGTGGCCGTGCTGGCGGGCCACCATTTCCAGCGCTTCGCCATGGGAAAGGGAACGCCCCTCTTCCGCCAGCGCTTCGCGCAGCCGCCTTGCCTGTTGCTTGTAGGATTGGATCGCCTCCACGGGCGATCGTGAATTGCCGTCATTCATGGTCATGCCTTTCAAGGAACATGCCTGTCTGAATATCCGGGGTCCGCGTTGCCAGGTGCGAGGCATGTTGCCCAGGGGCGTGATCATGTCTTCGTCGGAGGGAGGACTTCACCATGGTTCCTGCGAACCTGCGGACGGCTGGCGCCTCGAGCCGCGCCCCTTATCGCGCCGTCGGCCGCACCTTGTCAAGCCGAGGGCCCCGGGGCCTTTCCCGCCCTGGCACAGCGTCCTGTCCCACATTGCGGGATTTCAGGCTTTTTGAGCAAAACTGGAAACGAAGATGAAGGTATTTCCGGTTATTCTTGCATCCAAGGAGTTGGAAGGGAGGCCCATCATGTCTCTGCAGGTTCAAGATCTCGGCAACAAGAGCGACGCCCCTGACAAGGCTTTCGAAAGCTTCACCATTGACCGGCCGGGCAAGATCATCTTCGTCGGCCACCACCTCAGCACCAAGAACCATGTCCGCTGCCTGATCCGCCGCATCTCGCTTTACGGCGCGGTGCTTGAAGTCAGCCCCTTCACCGACATCCCGAAGAACTTCTTTCTGGAGATCCTCGGCATCCACGACGAAATCGGCTGCACGCTGATGCGGCGCGAGGAGGAGAAGGTCACCGTCGGCTTCAACATGCTGATCGATGCGGAATTCCTGCATCATGTGCTGAAGCTCTCCTTCGAGGCTCACTGAGCCGCAAACGCAAGCCAAGCCAGGCGAGCCTTTACGGGCCGGATCCGCACCCTATCTTCCCCTTACCGATACACTCGACAGGGGAAGCTGACATGAAAACCTATGCCGTTGCCTATGGGGGCGCCATCGTAACCCTGCTGGTGCTGGATGCGATCTGGCTCGGGCTCATGGCCCGCAGTTTCTACGTTCCGAAGCTCGGCCATCTGATGGCGGAGCAGCCGAACTTTGCCATCGCGGCGCTCTTCTATCTCTTCTATGCGGTTGCCGTCGCCATTCTGGCCAGCGTTCCCGGCTTTTCGCAGGCCTCGCTTGCCACGGCGCTCGGCTTCGGCGCGGTGCTGGGCTTCGCCGCCTATGGCACCTACGACTTCACGAACCTCGCAACGCTGAAGGACTGGCCGGTCGTGGTGACCGTGGTCGACATCATCTGGGGCACGGTCGTGACCGCTGCCTCGGCGGCCGGCGGCTATCTCGCCCTGAAGTGGTTTGCCTGACGGAACAAGGGCTGCCGGAACCGGCTGTGGCGCGGGGGCATTTGCCGCCCCCGCGAATCCCGTTAGGGTCGGGTCTCCAAGAACGATCAGGACGCGCCTGCCATGTCAGCCTTTTCCCGCTTCACGCCCCTCGTCGAAAGCCTGCCGGCCACCGTGCCCTTCGTCGGCCCGGAGGCCATCGAACGGAACCGGGGGCTCAGGGTCGCGGCCCGCATCGGCGCGAACGAGAACGGCTTCGGGCCCGCCCCTTCGGTGATCGAGGCGATGAAGGCCCATGCGGGGGAGATCTGGCAGTATAACGATCCGGAAAACCACGCGCTGAAGCAGGCCCTTGGCCGGCATCTCGGCCTGCCGGCCGGCCATATCGGCATCGGCGAGGGCATCGACGGGCTTCTGGGCCTCATCGTGCGGCTGGTGATCTCGGGGGGAGAGACGGTGGTCACCTCGCTCGGCGCCTATCCCACCTTCAACTATCACGTTGCCGGTTTCGGCGGCCGGCTGGTGACCGTTCCCTATGCGAACGACCGGGAGGATCTCGACGGTCTTCTCGAAACGGCGCGCCGAGAGAAGGCCCGCCTGGTCTATCTCGCCAACCCGGACAACCCGATGGGAAGCTGGTGGGAGGCGGACGAGATCGTCGCCTTCGCCCGGGCCATTCCCGAGGACACGCTGCTGATCCTCGACGAGGCCTATTCCGAAACCGGGCCGGCAAGCGCCCTGCCCCCGGCCGATGCGCTCGTCGACCGCACGAATGTCATCCGCACCCGCACCTTCTCGAAAGCCTACGGGCTGGCCGGCGCGCGCGTGGGCTACACGATCTCCACGCCGGGAAACGCCTCCGCCTTCGACAAGATCCGCCATCATTTCGGCATGAACCGGCTGGCGACCGAGGCGGCGCTCGCGGCGCTCAAGGATCAGGACTATCTGCGCGATGTGGTTCGCCGCATCGCGGCCTCGCGGGATCGCATTGCCTCCATCGCGGCGGAGAACGGGCTGCTGCCCCTTCCCTCCGCCACCAATTTCGTTGCCATAGACGCCGGTGGCGACGGGGTCCGGGCCCGGGCCATCGTCGACGGGCTCATGGAGCTTGGCGTGTTCATCCGCATGCCGGGGGTGGCGCCGCTCAACCGCTGCATCCGCGTCAGCACCGGGCCGGACGCGGCCATCGATCTCTTCGCCGAGGCGCTGCCGAAGGTTCTCGCCGGTCTCCGGCGCTGAAAAATAAAGAGGACCGCGCCGGCCTTGTCCCTGCCGGTCGCGGTCCTGCGATGTGGTGACACTGGCCCCGTCCAAAAAGCCCCGCCACTTTGCCTCCGGCGGATGTCATGGCATCCGCATCGCGGTTTCCGGTCTCTTCCCGTGTCCTCTTCCGTGACTTGCGGGCTGCCGGACCCCTGGAGGTCCTTGTCAATTCCTGGAAATCTTCAGGCGCCGCAGGCTGCGGCGCGGCTGGCATCAGTGCATCGTCATCCATTCGCGGGCAGCGCGCAGCGCGGCGGCCAGCTGCATCTTGCTCATCGACGCGGCCACATCCGAGCGAAGCTCGGCGGCGCGGTCGGAGCCCTTGATGGCGGCGATGTTCAGCCATTTGTGGGCGGCGACGAGGTCCACGTCGCAACCACGCCCGGTTGCATACTTGAGACCCATTTCGCAAAGAGCATCGGGTCGGATTTCGGAAGTCTGAGTGTCAAACTGTGCCATTGTTCTTGTCCCTGTCAAATCGTTGCGTTGTCGCTTTTCCCTGTTTTGTCAGCCACTTGATCGGGCTTCTCCGGCCTTGGCTCCGCTGTCTTTCCGCAGCTTTCGAGCCATCCGGCGAGTGGCGAGGTGTGCCTCGCTTCTTGTTGAGGTGAATATGCCAAACTCCTTTCAATACTCGCTTAAAATGCATGATTAATTTGAGACAAACGAAATCCGAACGAGCGGTAAACGTGACGATCCGTTAAACATGGAACGGCCGGGAAATGCAGGATTTTCGGCTCGGCGAAACCTTCCGTTAAGCGCGCCGGTTTCACCCTTCCCTAACCATCGCCAAGGATGGCCGCTGAAAGGAGGGCGGGAAAACGCCGCCGGGAGCACGCCTTTTGGTGTTTACCTTTACGTGCGCGTCAGTTACCATTCGTCATCGCGTCCTGTCGGAAGGAATGTTTTGACAGATCGCGGAGGGAGAAGCAGACTTTGCTCGAGGCAGCCCGCCGGGCTGATCGGAGAGACAGGACATCTTGGGAGGATGTGAATGATCCGGAAGACTTTGCTTGCAGCGGCCATCATCATGGCAACGGCGCCCGCCTTCGCGGCGGAGCCCATCGAGGGCAACTGGAAGACCGCCAGCGGCGAAACCGCAGCCATCGGCCCATGCAGCGCCGGCTTCTGCGTCACGCTGAAGACCGGCAAATATGCCGGCAAGACCATCGGCAAGCTGGCCGGTTCCGGCAACAGCTACAAGGGCGAGATCACCGACCCGAAGGACGACAAGACCTATAGCGGCTCGGGCACCGTCAACGGCAATTCCCTGAAGATGAAGGGTTGCGTTCTGATGGTTCTGTGCAAATCGCAGACCTGGACCCGCCTCTGACCGGGGCCGGCAGGAAAGACAAGCAGACGGCCGCCGCAAGGCGGCCGTTTCCGTTTCGGGGCGGCGTGCGCGGAGTTCGGCGGACTGCACGCCCGCCTCTGCCTCGCACTGCGTCGGGTTTGCCGTGCTGCCCCACTCTGCCTCGCACGGCGTTGAGTTTGCCGTCCTGCACCCCCCTCTGTCCCTGCCGGGACATCTCCCCCTCAAGGGGGGAGATCGACCGTGGTTTAAGGGTTTCCCCAATCAACAAGCGTCTCATTTGCCGATACGTTGGCTGGGGACTGCCGACCTAAACCCCATCCCGATCTCCCCCCTTGAGGGGGAGATGCCCGGCAGGGCAGAGGGGGGTGCAGTCCGGCAAACGCGACGCTCGATCTCCCCCCTTGAGGGGGAGATGTCGGCGAAGCCGACGGAGGGGGGTGCGGTGCGGCAAACTCTAAGGTTTGCGGGCAGAGGGCCGCCGTGCGTTACATCCGGCGCCACGCAAGCCGCAGAGGCATGCACCACGCCCCCACCCTACCGGTTGTTCATCTGCGAGCGGACCGCGCGGCGGCCCTTTTCGGAGATGCGGTAGGGGCTCGACTCGCGGGATTCGATCAGCCGCTTGCGGCGGAGGCGCTGGAAGATCTCCAGCGTGCAGTTGGAGAGCACGAAGCCATCGCGGGTGAAGCAGAAGACGCGGAGAACCCTGCCGTTTTCGGCGCGTTCGTGGCGGATGATGCCGCCCTGGGCCAACGCGTGCAGCACGCGCTGTTCGTCACGGGAAATGTTCATGGGAAAAGCCTGTATGCGAACCTGGAAAGGGCACGGGTGCGCATGGTCACCGGTTGCGGTGACGCCACCTCGCGCCATTACGGTCCCGCGGGATGCGAGACGGTTAGCGGTTCGATACAAGCTCCAACATAAAAGGCCCTTCCTGAGAGGTCTGCCTGACGGCCACAGAGATAATGCCGGGCGGCCGGTGGCGTCAACTGCCGGCCGATCCCGAATTTTCGCGAGGGCTGCGCCCGATGGTTCAGTCGCGGGCGCGCTGGCCGAATAGCACCGCCTGGGCCGCCTTGTCGGTGGAAAGGTCGGCGGCGCGGGCCCGCTCCTCCTTGCCGACATCGATGCCGCGCTGCACGGCAGGCCGCGCCTTCATCGTTTCGTACCAGCGCTTCAGATGCGGGAAATCGGCGAGATCCTGGCCCTGCCGCTCGTGCGGGATGATCCAGTCGATGCAGGCCATGTCGGCGATGGTGTATTCACCGGCGAGAAATTCCCGGTCCGCCAGCCTGCGGTTCATGACGCCATAGAGGCGGTTGCATTCGTTGGTATAGCGATCGATGCCATACTGGACCTTTTCCGGCGCATACTGGCGGAAATGGTGCGCCTGGCCCGCCATCGGACCCAGACCGCCCACCTGCCAGAACAGCCACTCCTCGGTCGCCACCCGGGCCCGCTCTTCCTGCGGATAGAAACGCCCGAACTTGCGGCCGAGATATTGCAGGATGGCACCGCTTTCGAAGACGGAAATAGGCTCGCCGCCCGGGCCGTCGGGATCGACGATGGCGGGCATGCGGTTGTTCGGCGCGATCTTCAGGAATTCCGGCTCGAACTGCTCGCCCTTGGCGATGTTGACATATTTCACCGCATAGGGCTGGCCAAGCTCTTCCAGCATGATGGTGATCTTCCAGCCATTCGGGGTCGGCCAGTAATAGAGATCGATGGGCGCGCTCATGGGATATCTCCGCAGGATGGTTTCGGGCAGATAGGGCGCGGCGAGGCGGTCTGCAAGCTGAACCGGACATGAATTGCCATCTCAGCACCCGTTCAGAAGACATGGAGCATTATCGGTACAACAAGAAACAGATGTGACCGACGCCATTTGGTCACGCTTGCTCGAGGTCCGCAACATGTTCGTGCTCGCCCGCCGCTTCACCATCCTGGCTCTGGGATCAGCGCTCTTCGCCTTTGCCATGGCCGGCGCGGTGGAGATGAACCGGCACGAGAGCAACCGCTACCAGCCCCTCGCCTATTGCAGCACCGTCTCCGGTTACAAATGCGTATCCTCGCTGTGAGGCGGGCAAAGGCCGCTGTGCATGGCACGCCCTCGCCGCGAAGTGTCGTTTGCGTGTCAGAATGGCCGATCTATAATGGCGCATGGAAAAACGAATCTCTTCTCCTTCCGCCAACGGTTTCATCTCCCCTCCCCTGCAGGCGCCCCAGGAATTCACCGATGCGGCCGCCGCGGTGGACGCGCTGACGGCGCTCTACGAGCGCAACACCGCGTTTCTCACCGATGCCTTCACCCGGCTCAGCAAGGGCGACCCCGTTCTCGGGCGCTATCGCGCCACCTATCCGCAGGTCGCGATCGAAACCACCAGCTTCGGCCATGTGGATACGCGCCTGTCCTATGGCCATGTGACGGCGCCCGGCATCTACACCACGACGGTGACGCGCCCCCATCTTTTCCGGCATTACCTCAAGGAGCAGCTGAGCCTGCTGATGCGCAACCACCATGTGCCCGTGGTGGTTTCGGAATCCTCCACGCCGATCCCGCTCCACTTCGCCTTCGGCGAGGGGGCCCATGTGGAAGCGGCCGCATCATCCATCATCGACCTGCCGCTGCGCGACATCTTCGATGCGCCGGATCTTTCGACCACCGATGACGAGATCGCCAATGGCGACTACATCCCGCCGCCCGGCGAACCCTCGCCGCTCGCCCCCTTCACGGCGCAGCGGATCGACTATTCGCTCGCCCGCCTCTCGCACTACACGGCGACATCGGCCGAGCACTTCCAGAATTTCGTGCTCTTTACCAACTACCAGTTCTATGTGGACGAGTTCTGCGCCTTCGCGCGGGACCTGATGGCCAGGGGCGGAGACGGCTATGCCGCCTTCGTCGAGCCCGGCAACATCGTCACCTCGGCCGGAAATGCCGAGCCGGACGTGCCGGGCATCCTCGCGCGCCTGCCGCAGATGCCCGCCTATCACCTGAAGCGCAAGGGACATGCCGGCATCACGCTGGTCAATATCGGCGTCGGCCCCTCGAATGCGAAGACCATTACCGACCACATCGCGGTTCTCAGGCCGCATGCCTGGCTGATGCTCGGCCATTGCGCCGGTCTCCGCAACAGCCAGAGGCTCGGCGATTACGTGCTGGCCCATGCCTACATGCGCGAGGATCACGTGCTTGACGACGATCTGCCCGTCTGGGTGCCGATCCCGGCGCTTGCCGAAGTGCAGCTGGCGCTCGAGGATGCGGTGGAGGAAATCACGGGATACAAGGGCTACGAGCTGAAGCGCATCATGCGCACCGGCACCGTCGCCACCATCGACAACCGGAACTGGGAACTGCGCGACCAGCGCGGCCCGGTGAAGCGCCTGTCGCAGGCCCGCGCGGTGGCGCTCGACATGGAATCGGCCACCATCGCGGCCAACGGCTTCCGCTTCCGCGTGCCCTACGGCACGCTGCTCTGCGTCTCCGACAAGCCGCTGCACGGCGAGCTGAAGCTGCCCGGCATGGCAACCGCCTTCTACAAGACGCAAGTCGCCCAGCATCTTCAGATCGGCATACGCGCCGTCCAGAAACTCGCCGCGATGCCGCCGGAGAAGCTGCATTCCCGCAAGCTCAGGAGCTTCTTCGAGACGGCATTTCAGTAATGTTGCATATTTTGCCTCGGGCTGCTACGATATAAGGGAGTTAACCTGCACGGGCAGCCCATGGCCAAAAGCGCAACCGCACCCACGATCACGACGCCTCGATCAACGGAGACGGCAACCGCTATCACGGTGCGCTCCTCGGACGAGGAACGGCTGGCCCGGAAAGCTGCGTTGGACAGGCTTTGAGGAATTGGCTGGGGCAGCGATCTTGATGCCATGCGCCTCGGCGAGGCCGACCACGCTGCCAAATGATCGTCGTTGACAGTTCCGTATGGATCGGGTGGTTCCAACGCCATGACAATGAACAGATCGAGAAGCTCCGGCATGCGGACCCGCTTCGCATTTTCGTTCCGGACCTAGTGCTGACGGAAGTGCTTCAAGGCGCGAGAACCGACAGCGATGCAAGGCGGATCGAAAGAGAGCTCGCGATATTTGGCCCATCCACCATCTGCTCCCCCACCCTCGCCATCAAGGCCGCGGAAAATTACCGTGCGCTGCGGCGGCGGGGCATCACCGTTCGCAAGACGATAGACCTGATCATCGGCACCTTCTGCATCGAGAACGGGTTCTCGCTGCTCCATCTCGACCGCGACTTCCGGCCGATGGCGGAGCATCTGGGGCTGAAGCTGATCTGACCGGCCCCGGAAGGCGGGGCCGGCCTGACAGGTGCAATCAGCGCGGCATCGTATCGCGCAGGTGGTCCAGGCCGCCGCGCAGGGTGGTGACCAGTTCGTCGATCTCCGCGCGGGTGATGATCAGCGGCGGCGAGGCCAGCATGCGGTCATTGGTGGCGCGCAGCACCAGGCCATTCTTGAGGCAGTGATTGCGCACGACCACGCCCGCATCCTCGGGCTTGGCATAGCGGCGGCGGGTGGTCTTGTCGGCGGCAAGCTGCAGCCCGCCCATCAGGCCGACGCTTTCGGCCTGACCGACCACCTCGTGGTCCTCCAGGCTCTTCCAGGCCTTGGCGAAATAGGGACCGGTGTCGTCGCGCACGCGCTCGACCAGCTTCTCGTCCTCGATTATGCGCAGGTTTTCCAGGGCTGCCGCAGCGCAGACCGGATGGCCGGAATAGGTAAAGCCGTGATTGAAGTCGCCGGCCTCGTTGATCAGCACGTCCGCGACCCGCTTCGAGACCATGACGCCGCCGATCGGCAGATAGCCGGAGGACAGGCCCTTGGCGATCGGGCAGAGATCCGGCTCCAGCCCGTAATACTGGTGACCGAACCAGGTGCCGAGCCGGCCGAAGCCGCAGATCACCTCGTCATTGACGAGCAGGATATCGTATTTCTTGCAGATCCGGGCGATTTCCGGCCAGTAGGTCGAGGGCGGAATGATCACCCCGCCGGCGCCCTGGATGGGTTCGGCAACGAAGGCCGCCACCTTGTCGGCGCCCAGCTCGAGGATCTTCTCCTCCAGCTCCCCGGCCGCCCTGAGGCCGAATTCCTCGGGCGAGAGATCGCCGCCTTCCACATACCAGTAGGGCTGGCCGATGTGCACCACGCCGGGGATCGGCAGGTCGCCCTGCTCGTGCATCCACTTCATGCCGCCGAGCGAGGCGCCGGCGACCGTGGAGCCGTGATAGCCGTTCTTGCGGGAAATGATGACCTTCTTTTCCGGATGCCCCAGCGTCTTCCAGTAGACGCGCGCCATGCGGAACCAGGTGTCGTTGGCCTCCGAGCCGGAGCCGGTGAAGAACACGTGGCTGAAGCGCGGGCCGGCATGGGAGATGATCTTCTCCGCGAGCAGCGTCGCCGGCTCGGTCGTGGTGCCGAAGAAGGTGTTGTAATAGGGCAGCTCGTTCATCTGGCGCATCACGGCATCGGTGATTTCCTTGCGGCCGTAGCCTACGTTCACGCACCAGAGGCCGGCAAAGCCATCGAGGTATTTCTTGCCGTGGTTGTCGAAGATGTGAACGCCTTCCGCACGCTGAATGATCCGGGTGCCGTCGGCATTCAGCTTCTTCATGTCCGAAAACGGGTGCATGTGATGGGCTGCATCGATGGCACCGATGTTGGAACGGGCGTGAGCGGCATTCATTGGCATTTTCTGTTGGTCCTCCACGATGGGAGCATTCGGGCCGGATCTTCGCCTGGCTCGCATCGAATGCCCCGTCTTGACTGATGGATTGGCATGAGATTTACGCTGTGAGCATGTACTTGAGCCACTTGTTTTGCAAGGGAGCGGAGCGCGCTGGCTCGGGACGGACCGTGAAAAGCTCTGAAAAAGAGTGGGGGAACATGACAGAATCACAAGTGCGCAATGCCGTGAATGCAACCGGACACGCGGTGCCGAGGATCGAGCTTCTGCTGGTGGGCATGAACGGAGACCTCAGGGGAAAACAACTTCCGCTAGAAGCCGAGAAGAAGGTCTGGAAGGGCGAGGTGCGCCTGCCTTCCTCCACCCAGTCGCTCGACATCTGGGGCGACGACAACGACGACCTGACGGGCCTCTCCCAGTCGGTCGGCGATCCGGACGGGCTTTGCGTTCCAGACCGGCGCACCCATGTGCCGCTGCCCTGGGCGCCGCCGGGCTCGAGCCAGGTTCTGGCGACCATGCACGACATGAACGGCCAGCCGATGTTCCTCGATCCCCGGGCGATCCTTGCCCGCCTGCTCGAGCGCTATCGCAAGCTCGGACTCACCCCCGTGGTGGCGACCGAACTGGAATTCTACGTGGTCGAGGGCGACTGGAACGAGACCGGCCGGCCGACGCCGCCGAAGGCGCTGCGCTACCGTGACGAGCCGAACGGCTACCAGCTTTACGACATGCGCGCCGTGGACGCGCTGGACGACTACCTGCAGACCGTGCGCGCCTATGCCCGCGCCATGGAACTGCCCGCGGATGCCACCACCGCGGAGTTCGGCCCCGGTCAGTTCGAGGTCAATCTCAACCACCGCCCGGATGCGCTCGCGGCGGCAGACGATTGCATCTACCTGAAGCGCATCGTCGAGGAAGCCGCGCGCAAGCACGGGCTGAAATCCACTTGCATGGCAAAGCCTTACGGCAATCACGCCGGTTCCGGCCTGCATGTCCATGCCAGCCTGATCGACAAGGACGGCAACAACGTGCTCGATGCCCGGGGCGGCGATCCGGTGAAACTCAAGCACCTGTGCGGCGGCATGCTGAAGACCATGCGCGAGTGCCAGCTCGTCTTCGCGCCCTTTGCCAATTCCTATCGCCGGTTCCAGCCGAATTCCTTCGCGCCGGTCGATCTCACCTGGGGCTTTGCCCATCGCGGTACGGCGATCCGCATTCCCGATGCCAATGGTCCGGCCGCCCGCGTCGAGCACCGTGTCGCCGGGGCCGATGCCCATCCGCACCTGCTCCTGACTGCCATTCTCGGCGGCATGCTCTACGGGCTGGAGAACGAAATCGATCCCGGCGAGCCGGTGACACCGGAAAGCGCGCCCGAGAACCCCGGCCGCCTGACGCATGATTTCCTGACGGCGGTCGAGGAATTCGCAGCCTCGCCCTTCATCGCCGACATCTTCGGGCCCGCCTATCAGAAGCTCTACGGCGACACCAAGCGCAAGGAAGCCATCACCTATCTGCGCACCGTCTCGGACTTCGACTACCAGACCTACCTCGCCCGGATCTAGGGAGCGTCCATCAGCGAGATCACCAGCCTTTTGCCCATCGCTTCAAGAGCTTGCTGGAGAAGCGGAAGCTTGGTGCCGTGGTCCGGATCGAGGATGCGCCTGGCCTCGGTCTCGGTGCGTCCGAGACGGCGCGCCAGTTCGGTCTTGGTGATCGCTGCCTCCTGAAAGGCG
Source organism: Gellertiella hungarica (assembly GCF_014197145.1). Classification (GTDB taxonomy): domain Bacteria; phylum Pseudomonadota; class Alphaproteobacteria; order Rhizobiales; family Rhizobiaceae; genus Gellertiella; species Gellertiella hungarica. The sequence continues at coordinate 196,942 of NZ_JACIEZ010000005.1, forward strand.
GCGATCACCGCGAGCTTGATGACATCCTGCGCAGCGGGAGAAACGGGAACACCCTCGATGGCGCGAGCTTCCGGCAGGCGTCCGCCATCAGCGACGATGCCGCGCAGGGCGAGGCCAAGGGCCTCACCGGCGCTTGCAAGCGCCTCCGCACGCGTTTTGCCGTGAGTCACGGCTTCCGGCACATCGCTGAAGGTAACGAGGAACCCGCCATCGGGATCGGGTCTCACCGTTGCCCGGTAGAGGCAGTTCATCAGCGTCATCGTCCAACCCTCCCTTCGACATGCCAGTTGCTTTCCCGTCCGCCGGAGACCGCAGGCGCGGCTCATCGACCGTCCCGCTCGTCCTTTTCCCATCAAGAAAGACGCGGGCGCCGGCCTCTTGCCGCCGGCACGTCGGATAGAACCGGCCCATTTCCCGAAGTCGGCGAGGACATGCCAGCGCCTGACCAAGGGGCATCTCGACCACTCCGTTGCGCCCCGCGCCAGCCAGAAGTCCCACGGAATCGCGCGTGAGACAGCAGTATATTCCGCATCGCTCATGTTTATCCACATGATACGAAGGGGATCAGGCGGCCTGCAGGATGCAGGTCGCGAGAAGGCCCTGTCCGAAAAGCGTCATGAAATCGTCATTGCACCGACATTAAGTTGCAATTTTTGCCCCGCTTGAGACATGAACTGTCGCCAAGGCGTCAAAAGCTTTCCATTTCAGCAAAAAAATAGTGTTTTCCCCCGCCGTGCCGTTTACGTTCACGGAAAATACGAAGGTTGACGGGTTGTCACGAGGACAATTTTGGACTTTGCTCTGCTTCTCAATAAAAACCACGAATGGGGAAGGAGAACATCAATGTCCCTCATGAGAACGAAGTGGCATGCAGCCCTGCTTCTGGGCTCCCTCTTGATCGGCGCCAGCCCGGCGCTCGCGGAAGCCGTGTTCCATCGCGGCAATTCGGGCGAACCGCAGACGCTGGACAGCGCCCATGTGTCGGTCGATATCGAAGCCTTCGTTCTCAAGGACCTGTTCGAGGGCCTGACCATCTACTCCGCCGACGGCAAGATCGTTCCCGGCGCGGCCGAAAGCTGGACCGTCTCGGAAGACGGCACCGTCTACACCTTCAAGCTGCGTGAAAATGCCAAGTGGTCCGACGGGTCGCCCGTGACCGCCGAGGACTTCGTCTTCTCCGCCCAGCGCGTCGAGGATCCGAAGACCGCCGCCGAATATGCCAACATCCTCTATCCGATCAAGAATGCCGAGAAGGTCAACAAGGGCGAAGTGCCGGTCGACCAGCTGGGCGTCAAGGCCGTGGATGCCAAGACCGTCGAATACACGCTCGAGCGTCCGACCCCCTACTTCCCGCAGCTGATGGCGCACATGACGGCACTGCCGGTCAACAAGGCCAATGTGGAAAAGTTCGGCAAGGACTATGTGAAGCCGGGCAACATGGTGTCGAACGGCGCCTTCAAGCTCGAGGCGCATATCCCGAACGACAGCCTTACCGTGGCGAAGAACGAAAACTACTGGGATGCGGCCAACGTCAAGCTGGACAAGGTGATCTTCTATCCGTCCGAAGACGATGCGGCCAATATCCGCCGCTTCGAGGCGAAGGAACTGGACACCGTCTATCACTTCTCCTCGAGCGAGATCAAACGCCTGCGCGAGCAGTACAAGGACCAGGTCCGCGTGACCCCGGCGCTCTCCACCTATTACTATTCCTTCGACACCCGCCAGGAGCCCTACAGCGACGTGCGCGTCCGTCAGGCGCTCTCCATGGCCATCGACCGGGAATTCCTGGCGAACGAGATCTATAACGGCGCGCAGCTGCCGGTCTACAACCTCGTTCCGGAAGGCATGGAAGGCTACGGCAAGGGCCCGGTTCCGGAATGGGCCTCCATGTCGCAGATCGACCGCGAGGACAAGGCTCTCGAGCTGATGAAGGAAGCCGGCTACGGCGAAGGCGGCAAGCCGCTCAACATCGAGATCCGCTACAACACCAACACCGACCACGAGCGCGTCGCGACCGCCGTGGCGGACATGTGGAAGAACACCTTCGGCGCCAAGGTCAGCCTGCAGAATTCGGATGTGTCGGCCCATTACGCCTACCTGACCGAAGGCGGCAAGTTCAACGTGGCGCGCGCCGGCTGGTCGGCCGACTACGGCGATCCGGAAAACTTCCTGTCGCTGATGATCTCCACCAACAAGAGCTTCAACTACGGGCACTACAACAACCCGGAATATGATGCGCTGCTGAAGCAGTCCTATGACGAGACCGACCCGGCCAAGCGCATGGAGCTGATGAAGAAGGCGGAGGAAATGATCAACCGCGATCAGCCCATCGCCTCGCTGATGAATTACGCGAACCTCTGGCTCGTCTCCGACCGCATCAAGGGTTGGGAAGACAACGCCGTGAACGAACATCTCTCGAAATATCTGAGCGTCGCCGAATAACGCCGTAGAGGGAGCCCGCCCGCCGGATCGAGACCCGATCCGGCGGCGGGTCTTTTGCCATGATCCAGTTTGTGCTGAGGCGCCTCCTGAGCGCCGTTCCGACGATCTTCGTGGTCGTCACCATCTCCTTTTTCATGATGCGCTTCGCCCCTGGCGGCCCCTTCAACCTCGAGCGCCCGCTGGCCCCCCAGACGATGGCGAACGTGATGAAGACCTATGGCCTCGACCAGCCCCTGTGGAAGCAGTACTTCACCTATCTGTCCAATGCGGCGATGGGCGATTTCGGGCCAAGCTTCGTCTACAAGGACAACACCGTTGCCGAGCTGATCGGCAAGGCCCTGCCCTATTCCATCGAGCTCGGCCTGTGGGCCCTGCTCGTTGCCGTGGTCGGCGGCGTTCTCCTGGGAACGATCGCGGCGCTGCGCCAGAACGGCTGGATCGACTACACGCTGATGGTGATCGCCACCATCGGGGTGACCGTGCCGAACTTCGTGATGGGCCCGGTTCTGACCCTGATCTTCGCGATCATGCTGAGCTGGCTGCCGGCGGGAAGCTGGGGCGACGGTTCGTTCCGCTTCCTCGTGCTCCCGGTGCTTTCGCTCGGCCTGCCGCAGCTTGCGGTCTTTGCCCGACTGACGCGCGGCTCGATGATCGAGGCTCTGCACACCGATCACATCCGCACCGCACGGGCCTATGGCCTGCCGCCGCGGGTGGTCGTGATCACCCACGCCATGCGGGGCGCCATGCTGCCGGTGCTAACCTATCTCGGCCCCTGCGCCGCGGCCCTACTCACCGGCTCGGCGGTGGTGGAAACCATCTTCGCCATTCCCGGTGTCGGACGCTACTTCGTGCTCGGCTCGCTCAACCGCGACTACACGCTGGTGATGGGCACCGTCATCCTGATCGCCGTCTTCGTGATCCTGTTCAACCTGATCGTCGACATTCTCTACGGTCTGCTCGATCCGAGGGTGCGCCATGACTGAGAAAACCATCGCCACCGTGGCCGCCGCGGAGATGCCGCCGGCAGACGAACGGCCGAGCCGCAGCCTGTCGCAACTGGCCTGGATCCGCTTCCGGCGCAACAAGGCCGCCATGCTGGGCTGCCTGATGCTGGCGCTGATCGTGCTCTTTTCCTATGTCGGCCCGGTCTTCCTGAAGCATGGCTACGACGAGGTGTTCCCCTCCTACGTCACCATTGCTCCCAGCCTTTCGCCGCGGCCCGATCCGGAAACGCTGAAGGAAGTGGCGGAGAACGCCGCCAAGCGCGCCCGCGTCACCCTGTCCTCCTTCGAGGTCGAGAACGGCACCTACACAGCGGTGATCGCCGGCTCGAAGCCGATCGATCCGCGCGCCGTGCGCTATTTCGACCGCGCCAACGAGTTCGAGAACACGCAAGTCAAGGAAACCGCGGCCGACCAGCTGTCGATGACGCTGACCGGTCACGTGGACCAGGAATACTTCCTCTTCGGGACCGACAACAACGGCCGCGATCTGCTCGCCCGCGTCATGCTGGGCGGCCAGATCTCGATAGCAGTCGGGGTTGCCGCATCCCTCGTTTCGCTCGGCATCGGCGTGCTCTATGGCGCGACCTCCGGCTATATCGGCGGACGGGTCGACAACGTGATGATGCGTTTCGTCGAAATCCTCTATTCGCTGCCCTTCATCTTCCTGGTGGTGGTGCTCGTCGTCTTCTTCGGGCGGTCGATCACGCTGATCTTCATCGTCATCGGGGCGGTGCAATGGCTGGAAATGGCCCGCATCGTGCGCGGCCAGACGCTGTCGCTCAAGCGGCGGGAATTCGTCGGGGCGGCGGAGGCGCTCGGCCTCACCGACTGGCAGATCATCCGCCGGCACATCATCCCCAACACCATCGGCCCTGTCATCGTCTTCGTCACCTCCGTGGTGCCGCAGGTGATGCTGCTCGAAAGCTTCCTCTCCTTCCTAGGGCTCGGCGTGCAGGCGCCGCTCGCCAGCTGGGGAACGCTGATCGCCGAGGGTGCACGCAACATCCAGTCTGCCTACTGGCAGCTGATCTTCCCCTCGGTCTTCTTCGTGCTGACGCTCTTCTCGCTGAACTTCATCGGCGACGGATTGCGCGATGCCCTCGATCCGAAGGACCGCTGACATGACGGAAAAGATGGAAACGGTCCTCGACGTGAAGGACCTGAAGGTGGAGTTCGACACGCCCGACGGCACAGTCCAGGCGGTCAAGGGCGTGAGCTTCTCGGTCAGCCGGGGAGAGACGCTGGCGATCGTCGGCGAAAGCGGCTCCGGAAAGAGCCAGACCATGATGGGCATCATGGGACTGCTGGCCGCCAATGGCCGCGTGTCCGGCTCGGCCCGCTATGCCGGCGAAGAGCTGGTGAATGCGCCGCTGCGCGTGCTGAACGGGGTGCGCGGCTCCAAGATCACCATGATCTTCCAGGAACCGATGACCTCTCTCGACCCGCTCTACCGGATCGGACGGCAGATCTCCGAACCCCTCATCCACCACAAGGGGATGAGCAAGGGCGATGCCCGGGCCCGCGTTCTGGAACTCCTGAAGCTCGTCGGCATCCCCGAGCCGGAGCGGCGCATCGACAGCTATCCGCACGAACTGTCCGGCGGTCAGCGCCAGCGCGTGATGATCGCCATGGCGCTCGCCAACGATCCGGACCTGCTGATCGCCGACGAACCCACCACCGCGCTCGACGTGACCATCCAGGCGCAGATCCTCAGGCTGCTGGCCGACCTGCAGAAGAAATTCGGCATGGCGATCATCCTGATCACCCACGATCTCGGCGTGGTGAAGCACGTCGCCGACCGGGTTGTGGTGATGCGGCGCGGCGAAATCGTCGAGCAGGGACCGAGAGACGACATCTTCGAGCGCCCGCAGGCGGACTACACGAAGATGCTGCTGGCAGCGGAACCTTCCGGCCACAAGCCGCCTCCGCCGCCCGGCAGCCCCGTCATTCTCGAGGGGCGCAACGTGACCGTGGATTTCGCCATCGGCGGCGGCTTCCTGGCCGGCGGCACGCGCACCTTCCGCGCGGTGGACGACGTGAGCATCCGTCTCGAACAGGGCCAGACCATCGGCATCGTCGGCGAGAGCGGGTCCGGCAAGTCCACCCTCGGGCGGGCACTGCTGAAGCTCCTGCCCTCGGCGGGCTACGTGCGTTTCGGCCAGACGGAAATCTCGAAATTCGACCGGGCCGCGATGCGTCCCTATCGCCGCGAGATGCAGCTCGTCTTCCAGGATCCCTATGGTTCGCTTTCGCCCCGCCAGACGGTGGGCGAGATCATTACCGAGGGGCTCTTCGTCCACGAACCGCAGCTCTCCAAGGCGGAGCGGGATGCCCGTGCCGTGGCGGCACTCAAGGAAGTGGGGCTCGACCCCGCGACCCGCAACCGCTACCCGCACGAGTTTTCCGGCGGCCAGCGCCAGCGCATCGCCATCGCCCGCTCGATGATCCTGAAGCCGAAAGTGGTCGTGCTCGATGAGCCCACCTCCGCGCTGGACCGGTCCGTCCAGCGGCAGGTCATCGAGCTCCTGCGCGACCTCCAGGAGAAACACGGCCTCTCCTATGTCTTCATCAGCCATGACCTCTCGGTGATCCGCGCGATCTCCGACCACGTGATCGTGATGAAGGACGGCAAGATCGTGGAACAGGGCGATACGGAGATGATCTTCGACGCACCGCGCGCGGATTACACCAAAACCCTGATCGCCGCCGCCTTCACCCACTGAGGACGGCAGCCGACCTGGAACAGCGACAATGGCCGGGCGCAACCCGGCCATTTTCTTTTTCATATATCCGGATATACTGAATTGACTCTTTTATTTTTTGTAGTTACATTTAATGAAGATCATTTGGGACGAGCGGAAGCGCATCAGCAATCTGGCCAAGCACGGTTTTGATTTTGAGCAGATCGACCACTTCGACTGGGTCACCGCTGTTTTCGGCGCTGCTCACATGTCGAGATACGGTCAGCACCGGCTCAAGGCGACAGGTGTCTTGTCGGGAACGATCGTGATCGTGATTTTTGCTCTTCTCGGCAGGGAAGCGATCTCTCTCATATCCCTGAGGCCCGCGAGCGCCCGGGAAAGAAAGGAGTTCTTATGGTCAAGATCTATCCGACACTGAAGGAATTCGTGCCCGGTCGCGGCTACACGAAGGACGACTGGGACGACGTCGATTCGCCCGAGTTGACCGAGGAAGAGCTTCGCTCGATGCGCCCCGCCAAGGAGGCGCTGCCGCCGGAAATCTATGAAGCGCTGGTCGAAATGCAGCGCCAGCGCGGGCGGCCGACGGTGGAGAGCCCGAAGAAGCAGGTGACGCTTCGGCTCGATGCGGATCTGGTCGCGCATTTCAAGGCCGGGGGCAAGGGCTGGCAGAGCCGCATGAATGCGGCCCTGCGCAAGGCGGCCGGGCTGGACCCGGCCTGAGGGCATTGGCCCGCCGTTCGTCAGACGTCGCGCACGCCCTGGATGACATAGACCCGGTCGCCGACGGAAACGCGGCTGTAGAGGTCGATCACGTCGTGGTTCATCATCCGGACACAGCCGGAGGACATGGCAAGACCGATGGATTGCGGCTGGTTGGTGCCGTGGATGCGGAACATGGTGTCGCGTCCGCCCTGGTAGAGATACATGGCGCGGGCGCCGAGCGGATTGTTCGGCCCGCCGGGCACGCCGCCGGCATATTTCATGTTCTTCTTGGGATCGCGCCTGAGCATGTTGGGCGACGGCGTCCAGCTCGGCCATTCCGCCTTGCGGCCCACATGCGCCCAGCCGGCCAGCGAGTAGCCGTTGCGCCCGACGCCGATGCCGTAGCGCATGGCCCGGCCATTGCCGAGCACGTAGTAGAGCCTGCGGGCCGGGGTATCGACCACGATCGTGCCGGCAGGATGCTTTGTCTCGTAGGCCACTTCGGTGCGGCGCAGTTCCGGCTTGATCTTCTCCAGCGGCACCTTGTCCAGCGGAAACCTTTCCTCCGGAATGGCGGCATATTTCGCCTGATCGTTATTCGTGGCGCAGCCGGCGAGGAAAACCGGCAGGCCGAGCAGGAAACCGCGACGCGAGAGGGACATGGAGAAAACCCTTTAGATTTGGTTATGGCAGGAAACCTAAGGGAATTATGGTTAACCGACGGTAAAGACCGCTTCGCAACCGTTTACATTTCGCCGGCCGCGGCGCCTCGGAATCCGGCCAGCAAGGGGGCGAAATCGGCATAGCTCGAAAAGCGCGGCACGTCATGCTCGCCCTTCCCTTCCGGATCGTGCAGCACCGCCCGCATCGCGGCCCGGCGCGCGGCCTCCAGACCGACGCCGCTGTCTTCCACCACCAGCACGTCACCCGCAGGATAACCCAGCGCCCCGGCCGCATGCAGGAAGAGGGCCGGCTCCGGCTTCCAGCTGTTCAGCGTATAGGCGCTGTAGGCATGACGCGGAAAGAAGCGGGAAAGACCGGTGATCGCCAGCGAGCGGGCGATCTTTTCCGGCGGCCCGCTCGAGGCAATCGCGATCGGCAGATCGAGCGCCTCCAGCGCCGCGTGAACACCCGGAAAGGCCTTGAGTTCGCGCTCGTACCGATGCCCGGCAGCGGCGCGATAGGTGGCGATGAACGCATCGTCGAGCAGACGGTCGGTGGACTTTCCAAGCTCTGACAGGATGGTGGCGAAACGCCATCCGCGATAGCGCGCCGCGATTTCGGCGCCATCGAGCCCGATCTCGGGGAGAAGGCTCGCCAGCGTTTCCGCCGCAATCAGCTCGCTGTCGACAAGCGTGCCGTCGAGATCGAAAATGATGGCCCTGATCACCTGCATCTCCCGGACACGCGGCCTTCGCCCCCGCCAAAGGCAGACCTTGACGGGAGGATAAGCCTCTTTTAATGAATCTGTTCTAATTTAGAAATCACGCACGGTTCGTTCCGGGGGAACGGTCGTCATGCATCCTCGGCGGTAGGGGGGTCTCCGCCTGCAGGACGCAGACCCTGCCGGTTCGTCACTTAAGCCGGCAGGGTCACTCTTTTGCGGCCGGCCGGGAAACGCCCGGAGGGCCTGAGCTTGCCGGAACCGGCGGGTTGCGATCCCGGCCGGATGACACTCCGGCCCCGGTCACATCCCTGCCGCCATGGTTCGCGCGGGCCTCGCCCGAACATCACATGTTCGGGTAAACCGGCCCTTCCCCACCCTGCGGCGGCACCCAGTTGATGTTCTGGTTCGGGTCCTTGATGTCGCAGGTCTTGCAGTGCACGCAGTTCTGCGCGTTGATGACGAAGACCGGCTTGCCGTCCTTCTCCACCCATTCATAGACGCCTGCCGGGCAGTAGCGGTTCGACGGGCCACCATAGACGTCCAGTTCGGACGACTTCTGCAGCTCCGGGTTCTTCAACTGCAGATGGATCGGCTGGTCTTCCTCGTGGTTGGTGTTCGACAGGAACACCGAGGAGAGACGGTCGAAGGTCAGAACGCCGTCCGGCTTCGGATACTCGATCTTCTTGTGCTGGGCGGCCGGCTCCAGCGAAGCCGCATCGGTCTTGCCGTGCTTCAGCGTGCCGAAGAAGGAGAAGCCGAAAAGCTGGTTGGTCCACATGTCGAGGCCGCCCAGCGCCACGCCGACCGCCGTGCCGAACTTCGACCAGAGCGGCTTGACGTTGCGCACGCGCTTGAGATCGGTGCCGATGTCGGTGTTGCGCCATTCGTTCTCGATCTCGACCGGCTCGTCATTGGCGCGGCCGGCGGCAATGGCTTCGGCCAGCTTTTCCGCCGCGAGCATGCCGGACAGAACCGCATTGTGCGACCCCTTGATGCGGGGAACGTTGACGAAGCCTGCCGAGCAGCCGATGAGCGCGCCGCCCGGGAAGGAGAGCTTCGGCACGGACTGCCAGCCGCCTTCGGTGATCGCGCGCGCGCCATAGGAGAGGCGCTTGCCGCCCTCGAAGGTGCCGCGGATTGCCGGATGGGTCTTGAAGCGCTGGAATTCCTCGAAGGGATAGAGCCAGGGGTTCTTGTAGTTCAGGTGCACCACGAAGCCCACGGCCACCATGTTGTCTTCGAGGTGATAGAGGAATGAGCCGCCGCCCGTCTTCATGTCCAGCGGCCAGCCGAAGGAGTGCTGGACGAGGCCGGGCTTGTGGTTTTCCGGCTTTACCTGCCAGAGTTCCTTGATGCCGATGCCGAACTTGCCGGGCTCGCGGCCCTCGTCGAGCTTGTACTTGGCGATCAGCTGCTTGGCGAGCGAACCGCGCACGCCTTCCGAAATCAGCGTGTACTTGCCGAGCAGCGCCATGCCGCGGGTATAGTTGGGGCCGGGCTGGCCATCGCGGCCGATGCCCATGTCGCCGGTGGCGACGCCGATGACGGCACCTTCGTCATTATAGAGCACTTCGGATGCGGCAAAGCCGGGATAGATCTCGACGCCGAGTTCTTCCGCCTTGGTCGCCAGCCAGCGACAGACATTGCCGAGCGAGACGATGTAGTTGCCGTGATTGTTCATCAGCGGCGGCATGAAGGCGTTCGGCAGGCGGATCGAGCCGGCCGGGCCGAGGAACAGGAAGTGGTCGTCGGTCACCTCGGTCTTGAAGGGATGCCCCTCTTCCTCGCGCCAGCCGGGCAGAAGGCGGTCGATGCCGATGGGGTCGACAACCGCGCCGGAAAGGATATGCGCGCCGACTTCCGAGCCCTTCTCGAGCACGACCACCGTCAGCTCCGGGTTCACCTGCTTCAGACGGATGGCCGCAGACAGGCCCGCAGGGCCCGCGCCAACGATCACCACGTCGAATTCCATGCTCTCCCGTTCGGGCAGCTCCATCGCTTCGCTCATTTTCGTACAGTCTCCACTCGCGGCCGCATCCCGGGCGGCCCCTTCCCCGAATTTCGCATTCTCTCTTGGCAAATGAAAAGAAGCTTGTCGAGCCGGGTTTGCGACGCAGAACCCCTCATTTTGCACATGCGAATGCCAAGCGGGAATGAAAGTAGTTTACGTTAACGTTCACGTCAATATTGTTGCACGCAACAGGCGCATCGCGGCTTGCGGAAAGCCGCCCTGCCCCGCCATGCCGCTTGCCCCGTGGCAAGGCGCAGGTTAGAGCATGATCCAAAAGGATTGCCGCATGTTCCAACCGCTCCGGATCACCCCCTGCCAGCACGACCGCCACGGCCGGTTCTGCAGCAAGTGCGGGCTGGAAACGGACCCGCCGCGCCTGACCTTTTCCGCGATGGCGATGGAGTTCGTGGCAAGCTGGCTGCAGAAGGGCTTCCGGCAGACGGCCTTCGGGCTGCTGCTTGCTCCCGGGCACCAGATCCGCGCCTATCTCTCCGAAAACCGCAACCTCCTGGTCAAGCCGGTCAATTACCTGCTCATCCTGGCCGCTTTCCACTACTGGGTGCTCGGTCTCTACGGCGAGCGGGGCGGCGGGATCGATCCGGCCGCTCTCGGCCTTTCCGGCCCGGACGCTTCGGATGCCGCGGCGGTCCACATGGCGCGCTGGCTTGTCGAGCATTTCTACCAGATCGCGCTCCTTCAGGCGGTGCTTTCGGCCCTTCTGATCCGCTACGTCTTCTATCGGCGCGAAGGCTGGAGCCTGCCGGAATACACCATCGCCATGACCTACATCATGGCCGAGAACCTGCTCATCCAGTCCCTGGTGGATCTTCTGTTCACGCCCTTTCACCGGGTGCCGCCGAGCGGGCTGCACTATGCGGTCGGCGCGACCTACACCATCTTCGCCATCGGCCAGTTTCTCGGAGCGCGCCATCCCCGGCAATGGCTTCGGGTTGCCCTTGCCTATCTCACGGCGACTCTCTCGGGCGTCGGGCTTCTCGTTCTGGGCATGCTGCTCTGGCAAAGCTGGAGCGGCCCTCTCTAGCACAGGGCGCTTGAAGCCGGGACCGGTTTTGTCATAGCCTTGGACCGACCCACCGGACAGGCATTCCATGACAGCAACCGATCCGCACGCGCTCGAGAGCGCGCTTCGCGCCGCCTTCCCCGCACTCTCGCTTGCGGGACCCTCCGATCTGTCCGGCCGGGCGCCCGGCGAACACCCGGCAAATCTTGCGGCCGGCGTGATGGCGATGCCCGCCTCCGCGCCGGAGGCCGCAGCCCTCGTCGCCTTTACCCGGGCTCATCGCATTCCCGTCGTTTCGCAGGGCGGGCGCACCGGGCTTGCCGGCGGCGGCATCTCCCGGCCCGGCGAACTGATCCTCAGCTCTGCCAGACTGAATGCCATCGAGGCCATCCATGCGGATGAAATGACGGTCACGGTCGGCGCGGGCGTGACGCTGGAGGCGCTCCAGAACCGGCTTCGGCCGCTGGGCCTGACGCCGCGCATCGATCTTGCGGCGCGCGGCACGGCCACCATCGGCGGCATGGTGTCGACCAATGCCGGCGGCATCCTTGCCTTCCGCAACGGCGTCATGCGTCATCAGGTCCTGGGGCTTGAGGCGGTTCTGCCGGACGGGTCGGTGTTCTCCGACCTCACCCGCGTGATCAAGGTTTCGGCGGGCCCCGACCTGAAGCATCTGCTGATCGGCGGCGAAGGCGCCTTCGGCTTCGTCACGCGCGCGGTGCTGAAGCTCGAACCCTTCCGCACGGAGCGGGCGTCGGCGCTGATCGGTCTTCCCTCTGCCGCCCATGCGCTTCGGCTGGCGGGGGCGCTGCAGGCCGAGACGGGGATCGAGCTCGAGGGCGCCGAGCTGATGTGGCGGCACTTCTTCGACGACAGCGCGCGCAATCACGGCTTCGATGCCGGCTGGCTTCCCGCCGGGACCGCCTGCGTGCTGCTGGTGGAGGTTTCGGGCGAAACGGCGGATGCGGCGCGCGAGAGGCTGGAAACGGTTCTGGCGCAGCACTGGGAAGGCGCCGGCATCACCTCCGGCCTCGTCGCCCAATCGCTCCGCCAGGCCCGCAGCTTCTGGCAGCTTCGCGAGGAGGCGGATTTCATCTATCGCGAACACCCGGACGCGCCCTCCTTCGACATCTCCGTGCCGCCGGGCAGCCTCGACCGCTACGTGGCGGATTTCCGGGCAAGGCTGTTTCAGGTCGATCCGCTTCACGGCGCCTATGTCTACGGCCACATGGCCGATGGCAACCTGCACATCTCGATCACCCATGCCGGCGCGGTGGGGCCGGACCGCCAGCGGGCGATCGAAGCCGCCGTCTATGAGGGCGTGCGCGAACTCGGCGGCAGCTTTTCCGCCGAGCACGGAATCGGCCTTGAAAAACGGCACGCCTACCTCACCTATTCCGATCCGGTGAAGCGGGTGATGGCCGACAGCATCAAGCAGGCGCTCGATCCCGATCTGCTCTTCAATCCCGGCAAGGTGCCCTTCACCGCCCTGCCGGCAGGCGGCTGACTCCGGCGAAGGCGCCTCACGTCAAGGAAAGGACATTGCATGGATCTTGGTCTGATGGGCAAGCGCGCGCTGGTGCTGGCCTCCTCGCGCGGGCTTGGCGCGGGCATTGCCGCGGCGCTGGTGCAGGAAGGCGCGGATGTCATCCTGTGCGGCCGCAACCGCGACGAGCTCGCCCAGCGCACGTCCCGGCTGAACGACGCCGGGCCCGGCCGCGCCTTCTTCACGGAAGCCGATCTCTTCCAGGAGGATGTGGTCGAGCGCCTGACCACCACGGTCAGCCAGATCTATGGCGGGGCGCTCGACATTCTCGTCAACAATTCCGGCGGACCGCCGCCCGGCCGCGCCGCCGACCTCACGCCCGACCTGCTCACCACCTATTTCAATGCCATGGTGCTGCGCCTCATCGATCTCACCCATGCGGTCCTGCCGGGCATGAGGGAGCGCGGCTTCGGGCGCATCCTGACGGTCGCCTCCTCGGGCATCATCGAGCCCATTCCGGGTCTTGCGCTTTCCAACACGCTCCGGCCGGCACTGTCGGGCTGGTCGAAGACGCTGGCCTCCGAGGTCGCCGCGGAGGGCGTCACCGTCAACATGCTGCTGCCCGGCAGCATCCTCACCGCCCGCCTCGACGACCTGGACCGGCGCGCGGCGGAGCGGAGCGGCCGCAGCCTCGAGGCCGTGCGCGCCGAATCCGAAGCCGCCATCCCCGCCGGCCGCTACGGCACCACCGAAGAATTCGGCGCCACCGCCGCCTTCCTCCTCTCCGAACGCGCCAGCTACATCACGGGATCGATGATCCGCTGCGACGGCGGCGCCGCCCGCAGCGTCTGAGCGGGGGGCGTGGAGGTAGAGGCACCGCACCCCCCTCTGTCCCGGGCGGGCGTCGAGTTTGAGGCACCGCACCCCCCTCTGCCCCTGCCGGGGCATCTCCCCCTCAAGGGGGGAGATCGAGCGCCGAGTTTGCCTTACCGCACCCCCCTCTGTCCCTGCCGGGACATCTCCCCCTCAAGGGGGGAGATCGACATTGCGGTTTTTGGTTTCCTCAAACAATGAACGTCTCATTTGCAGAAACGTCTGCTGGGGACTGCCATCATAAACCCCATCCCGATCTCCCCCCTTGAGGGGGAGATGGCCGGCAGGCCAGAGGGGGGTGCGGTGCGTCAAACTCGACGCCTTGCGGGCAGAGGGGGGTACGCATCCGCAAACTCAACGGTTTGCAGGCACCCCCACCCCACACCCCCGTCATGCCCCCCGCGCCGTACCAAACCGGGCCGGTGAAAACGTCTGCTCCGTAATCCCCTCTGCCGCGAGGTGGGCGGGGACAGGGTGGTGGCGGATGAGGGCGGCGGCGAGGGCGCCGAGGGCGGGGGATGTGAGGATGCCGAAGCCGCCCTGCCCGGCCAGCCAGAAGAAGCCCGGCGCCTGCGGATCGTAGCCGACGACCGGCAGGCGGTCCGGGGAGAAGGTGCGCATGCCCGCCCAGGCCTTGGCCACCCGCTTCACGCCGAGGGAGCTGTGTGACTCCAGGTGATGCACTGCCCAGGCGATATCGATCTCCTCCGGCTGCACGTCGCCGGGCTCGCAGGGCGTCTCGTCGGCGGGCGAAACGAGGAGCCGTCCGCCATCCGGCTTGAAATAGAAGGCGTCGGCGATGTCGTTGAGTTCCGGCAGGCGGGAGGCATCGATCCCGTCGGGCAGATCGACGAGAATGGCCGTGCGCCGCAGCGGCGTGATCCCGAGCGGGGCGACCCCGCCAAGCATTGCCACCCGGTCGGCCCAGCCGCCGGCGGCATTGACCACCGTTTCCGCCAGAAGCGGACCGGAGGCGGTCTCGATCCGCCAGAGCCCGCCCTGCCTGTCGAGATCGAGCACGCCCGACTTCAGCCGCAGCGCCACACCCCGGTGCCGTGCGCCGCGCAGATAGCCCTGCAGCAGCGCATCCGCCTCGATGTCCCAGTATTCCGGATCGAAATAGGCATGGGCAAAACTGTCCGGATCGAGGATGGGCATGCGGGCAACGGCCTCCGCCCGCGTCAGGACCGCAAGGCCCGGGACGCGTGGCGCAAGCTCCGCCACCTGACGCTCGAAAAGTGCGGCATCCTCCTCATGCGCGATGACCAGCCCGCCCCGGGGAACGAGAAGCGGAACGGCGGCAAAGCCCTCCGGCGGATTGTCGAAGAAGGGCCGTGCCGCCCGCGCCAGCGCCGAAACGGCCGGCGGATTGTAGTTCAGCACGAATTCTGCCGCCGAGCGCGCGGTGGCGTGATAGCCCGGCTGATCCTCGGCCTCGAGGATGGCCACCGATTGCTGCCCGCCGAGAAACCACGCAAGCGATGCACCCGCAATGCCGCCCCCGATGATCGCCACATCCACCCGATCCATGCGCCCTGCCCTCCTGTTACAGGCAAGGAGCTTTAGAAGGGGGCGAACCCGCTTTCAAATTTATACCCTCGAAGATGGGTATCAATAGGAAAAATAGTCTTCGCTGGGCTCGATCTCCTCGGGCAGAAACGCCGTATCCGCCACATGGGCGAGAAAGCGCTGCTCGGCGGCGTTCAGCATGGCGTTGGGATTGGTGAAGCGGAAGACATCAGTCACCGGCAGGTTGTCGTAGGGGGGCAATTGCCAGAGCCGGCCCGCCCTCACCGCCGCACCGGCGAGATGCACCGGCAGCATGCCGATGCCCACATTGGCCGCAATAAGCCGCAGCACCTCCTCGACATGGCTCGATACCGCGCGCACTTCCTGCCCGAAGGAGCCGAGCGCACGCACCGCCGTCACCGCGCTCATGTGCGGTCCGCCCAGCATGTCGGCCGGAAAGGTGACGTAGGGGTCGCCGCGCAGCGCATCCAGCGTCACCCCCCGCACCCCGAACAGCCGGTGGCCGCGCCCGCAGTAAAGCGCATAGCGTTCCTGCTTGAAGGGGGCGCGGTCGAGCCCCTCGGGAATGACGCCATCCGAGATGCCGATGGTGGCGAGGTTGCGCTCCACGGCGGAGATCACGTCCGTCGTGGTCTGGATGGTCACGCTGAGGCTGACCTTGGGATGGGCCGCGAAGAAGCTGGAGAGGCGTTCGTCCCAGTAGGGGCTGTGCACGTGACTGACGGAATAGATGCTGACATGCCCCGTCACGTCCTCGCCGGCCTGGTCGAGCGATTCCGGCAGGCGCACCACCGCCGCGAAGATGTCCCGGCACTGGCGATAGAGCCGGTCGCCCGCCTCCGTGAGATCGAAGCGCCCCGGCCGGCGGTCGATCAGCCGGTGGCCGACGGTCTGCTCCAGCCGCTTCAGCGCCATGCTCACGGCGGGTTGCTGCAGAAGCAGCCGGCTTGCCGCCGCGGTGATCGATCCCTCCTCCACGACGATGGCAAAGGTGCGCAGCAGGTTCCAGTCGAGATTGTGGGCAAAACGCTCGAGACGATGCCGGGCCATGCGCCCCCTCCTCATCAACAGAAACAATTCCGACTATCTTCAGTATCTATTTCGCTTATGCACTTTGAACGCTAAAGTGTCCAGCGTCGGAAGTCCGGGCCATTCCTGGCGCCGACCGACAAGAAAGCCGGCGGCCCGAGGGGCCTTAGACCGGTATTTTGATCAGTGGCATTTCATTTGGGGAACACGACATGAAAAAAACCATCGCAGCCCTGGTTCTCGCCGCCGCGGGCTTTGTTGCAGCCTCCGCCGGTGCGGCCGACAAGCTGGTCATCGGCACGGAAGGCGCCTATCCGCCCTTCAACAAGATCGAGGCCGACGGCAGCATCACCGGCTTCGACGTCGAGATCGGCCAGGCGCTCTGCGCCAAGATGGGGGCGGAATGCACCGTCGTCGCGCAGGATTGGGACGGCATCATTCCGGGCCTTCTCGCCAAGAAGTACGACATGATCATCGCCTCGATGTTCATCACGGAAGAGCGCAAGAAGCAGGTCTCCTTCACCAATCCCTATTACCTCGCCGCCATGACGCGCGTGGTGCCGAAGGATAGCCCCCTGACGGATTTCAGCCCGGAAGCGATGCAGGGCAAGACCATCGGCGCCCAGTCCGGCACCACCCAGGCGGACTACATCTCCGCCGTCTATGCCGATGCGGAGATCAAGCTCTATCCCACCCAGGACGAGGTGAACCTCGACATGGTGAACGGCCGCCTCGACATGCAGGTCGGCGACATGCTGCCGCTGCTCGACTGGACGACCAAGAGCAAGGACGGCGAATGCTGCAAGATCGTCGGCGACCCGATCACCGATCCCAAGTTCGTCGGCGAGGGCGTCGGCATCGCCGTGCGCCAGGAAGACAACGCCCTGCGCGAAAAGCTGAACAAGGCCCTCGACGAAATCCGCGCCGACGGCTCCTACAAGAAGATCAACGACAAGTACTTCCCCATCGACGTCTACACGATGAAGTGAGGTGCCAAGGGCGGGGTCATCCCCGCCCTTTTGGTTTTCGGGGGAGATTGGCGCGTATGCAGCGCCGCACGGCGTCGAGTTTGCCGCACCGCACCCCCCTCTGTCCCTGCCGGGACATCTCCCCCTCAAGGGGGGAGATCGACCTTGCGGTTTTTGGTTTCCTCAAACAATGAACGTCTCATCCGCTGAAACGGTGGCTGGGGACTGCCATGATAACAGCATCCCGATCTCCCCCCTTGAGGGGGAGATGGCCGGCAGGCCAGAGGGGGGTGCAGATCTGCAAACGCAACGCCGGCAGGCCAGAGGGGGGGTGCCGATCGGCAAAGCCGGCAGAGGGGTGCAGCACAACAAACCCCACGCCACCACCCGAACCCGCAGCCGCCCCCTTGCCAATGCGGGGCGAACGTGGCATCAGGCGCGTCCTTCGCGGTGGCGCCGGTGGAACCAGGCCCGCCATTTCCCACACCGACAGCGGCAGACAGGAGTGACGGGCATGGCTCGGGCATTGGGTTTTGATTTTGGCACGACGAATTCGGTGATGGCGTCGGCGGAGAACGGGGCGACGCGGTCGATGCATTTCGTCAGCCCGGCGGGCGAGCAGGATGCGATGCGCACGGCGCTGTCCTTCCTGAAGAAGCGCGACATGACGCTGAATGCGGAGGCCGGGCAGGCCGCGATACGGCAGTTCATCGACAATCCCGGCGATTGCCGCTTTCTCCAGTCGATCAAGACCTTCGCGGCAAGCCCGCTGTTCCAGGCGACGCTGATCTTTGCCCGGCGCACGAGCTTCGAGGACCTGATGGAAACCTTCGTGGATCGGCTGAGGGCTTACGCGGGGGCGGCCTGGCCGCAGGAGCCGGGCCGGCTGGTGGTGGGAAGGCCGGTGGCCTTTGCCGGCGCCAATCCGGACGAGGCGCTGGCGCTGCAGCGCTACGGCGAGGCGCTGTCGCGCCTCGGCTTTCCCGATATCCACTATGTCTACGAGCCGGTCGCGGCGGCCTTCTTCTTTGCCCAGCAGCTGAAAAGCGATGCCACCGTGCTGGTTGCCGATTTCGGCGGCGGCACGACCGACTATTCGCTGATCCGCTTCGAGCGGGAGGCGGGGCGGCTGCGCGCACGGCCGATCGGCCATTCGGGCGTGGGCGTTGCCGGCGACCATTTCGACTTCCGCATCGTCGACAACGTGGTGTCGCCGGAGATCGGCAAGGGCACGACCTTCCGCAGCTTCGACAAGAAGCTGGAGGTGCCCGGCGGCTACTACGCCAATTTCGGCCGGTGGAACCAGCTGTCGATCTTCAAGACCTCGAAGGAGTTCCAGGAGCTGAAGAAGCTGGTGCGCGTCGCCGACCGGCCCGACATGCTGGAGCTGTTCATCGATCTCGTCGATCACGACGAGGGTTTCCCGCTCTACCAGTCGGTGTCGCGGCTGAAGATGGCGCTGTCCTCGGCCGAGGAGGCGGAGTTCGATTTCGCGCCGCTCGGTCCGGCGGGCCGCAAGACCGTCCGCCGTGCGGATTTCGAGCGCTGGATCGCGCCGGATCTCGCCCGCATCGAAGGGGCGCTGGACGAGGTGCTGGCCAGCACCGAAACACCGGCCGGCGCGATAGACAAGGTGTTCCTCACCGGCGGCACCTCCTTCGTGCCCGCCGTGCGCCGGATCTTTTCCGAACGCTTTGCGGCGGACCGCATCGAAAGCGGCGGCGAGCTGATCTCCATCGCCCATGGGCTGGCCCTCATCGGCGAGCGCGACGACATTGCGGAGTGGACGGCCTGAGGCAGCGCGCTTGAAAAGCCGCGCCCGGGTCGGATAAGGTCGAACCCATGATCCAGCTCCAAGACCTTCCGCCCGACGCGCTCGCGGCCCTCCTGCATTTCTATGCGGATGCGGGCGTCGACGTGCTGATGGAAGACGAGCCGGTGGATCGCTTTGCGGAATTTGCCGCCGAGCGGCAGGCGCGCGGCATGGCGATGCAGGCACAGCGCGCCGCGGCCGCGCCGCAGGCAACAGGCCAGCCCCAGCGGGGCGAGCGCGGTGCCGCACCCCAGCGCCCGGCACCCGCCGGCGCCCAGCCCATTCCCCTCCCCGATCAGGAAGCGGTTGCCGAGGCGCGCCGGGTCGCGGCCGCGGCCATGACACTCGAGGATCTCCGGGGCGCCATCGATGCCTTCGATCATTGCGGGCTGAAGCGCGGCGCGCGCTCCACCATCCTTGCCGGCGGCGAATGCCATACGGGCATCATGGTGGTGGGCGCCATTCCGGGCTCGGACGAGGATGCCGGCGGCACCGCCTTTGCCGGGCGCTCCGGCGCGCTCTTCGACCGCATGCTCTCCTCCATCGGGCTGACGCGGGAGAAGGTCGCCGCGGTCACGGCCCTGCCCTGGCGTCCGCCGGGCAATCGCCAGCCGACACAGGCGGAGATGGATATCTGCCGCCCCTTCGTCGAGCGGCAGATCGCGCTTTGCAATCCGCGCATCGTGCTGGTGCTGGGCAATTTCGCCGCGCGCTACCTCATCGATCCCAATGCCTCGATCCAGCTGATCCGCGGCGAGTGGAAGCGGCTGCAGGTGGAGGACAGGGCCATTCCGGCGCTGCCGAGCCTGCATCCGGACGATCTGCTGCGCGCGCCCGCCTCGAAGCGCCTCGCCTGGCAGGATCTTCTCGCCTTCCGGCAGAAGCTCGACGAGCTCGGTCTCGGCTGAGCCGGTCGCCGCGGCCGGACGGACAGGAGAAACCGGCGGATTTGAGGCCATTCCCTGCGCCCAGCGCATGGCTGCCCGGCGCTTCGCGGCGATGACATTTCAACAGTCTGTCTTATTCTGCCTGTAGGGGGAGGTCGACCGCAGGGTTCTTGTGGGCTCCACGCGAATCCGCACGTTCAACCGGATCTGAAGACAGAGATCGACCGCCATGAACAATCGTATCAACCGTGTCCATTCCGCTTTCGAAAGCCTTCAGGCCGCGATTCTGATGCAGCGGCTGTCGGTCCGGGGGCGGCCCGCCTGCTTTGCCACCAACGAACAGCTGAGCGCGCTCGGCCTCAGCCGCCCGGGATCGCGCGCGGCACGCCGCGGGGAAGGACCCTTCGAGTTCCGCTGAGGGGCGTTCAGGCCGCCGGAGCAGCCGCGGCAATCGCCGCGTGGAAGGCGTGGTCGAGGTGGGAAAGCTTGACCGCCTGCCAGGCGCCGTATTCCAGCAGGAAGTGCTTGCAGATCCAGAGATCCGCCTTCCGGCGCTGGCCGCTCCAGCCGATGATGCCGGCCTCGGCCGCCTTGCGGAACAGGCGCTGCAGATAGGTGTGCGACATCATGTATTCGTCGGCCATGGAGCGGATGTTGATCGATCCGACGCTGTAGCGCCCGTCCTCGTCCGGCTCGATGGCGGCGCAGCGCGCCACCAGCTCGTCCATGACGAGGGCGCCGCCTTCGGTCCACTGGAAAAGCCCGACATTCGGCGGCGGCTCCAGCCAGCGGGTATCGCTGAGGCAGGCACGCGCCATGCGCGGCTGCGCATCCGCAAAGAGGCCGCGTTCGGACAGGCAGATCTCGTGCCGGGTCCCGCCATCGATGCTGTCGAGAACCGAAAGATTGACCTCGAACCAGCGGCGCATGGCCTCTTCGGCAAGTTCGGTCACCTCCACCCGGCGGCGGCGGCTGCGCGTGCCGTCCGGCGGCGGCACGTCCCGGCCGTAGCGGTAATGGCGCATCTCTTCCATGAAGTTGAGCACCGTGTTGCGGCTTGCGGCGGAGGTGGCGGTAATGAGGTCGCGAAGGCGGCCGACCGTCAGGCCGGAATTCTTGTCTTCGGGGCGGTATTCGAGATGCAGCGCGACGGCGCCCTGCGCCAGCAGCCAGCGCTGGTGGGAGGCAAGCGTGCGGCCAAGGCGGGGATTGGTGCCGAAGACGGCGCGCAGGCCGTGGGCCAGCGCCGCGAGCGCCTGAAGCAGGCCGGGATGCGCGGCAATGACCTCCGGCGCGAGGGGACGCGACGGCTCTCCGGACGCCTGCTCTTTCGGCGGCGAGGATGAAGATGTTGGCACTGCCAGATTTTGCATTACTTGACCCGGTGCTTGAACCCGACGGCAAACCAGCCGCCTGTTCCGCAGATCGGACAGACTCTCATCCCGTCCGCACAGGCAAATTGCTCTTTTTGTTCTTTTAAATCAAGAACAATACTAATGTTCGGTTAATGTAAGG
The DNA here is from genome assembly GCF_014197145.1 of Gellertiella hungarica. Classification (GTDB taxonomy): domain Bacteria; phylum Pseudomonadota; class Alphaproteobacteria; order Rhizobiales; family Rhizobiaceae; genus Gellertiella; species Gellertiella hungarica. The sequence continues at coordinate 218,312 of NZ_JACIEZ010000005.1, forward strand.
CATTTAAATAAAACGCCGATCCGTAACGGAAAAACGCCTGTCGCAATTGACGCCGCCATCAGTCTGCCGCTTTCGCGATGATATCGGGGAGCCGCGCGCTTCCGCCCTCGCCAGCCACGGGATTTCTCCATGCTTCGCAGCCTGTTTTCCATCGCCAGCCTCATGGCCTCCACCCTGCTGATGATGGTGGGATTCGGCCTGATGAACTACATGCTGCCGATCCGTTCGCTGAACGAGGGCTGGTCGACCATCGTGATCTCGCTGATAGCGACCGGCTACACGTTCGGCTTCACCCTGTCCTGCATCGTCACGCCCTTCTTCGTGCGGCGCGTGGGGCATGTGCGGGTCTTCGCGGCGCTGATCACGCTGCTGACGGTGGGCATTCTCCTCTGCGCGCTGATGGTGGAATGGCGCGCCTGGTTCTTCTTCCGCATGGTGTCGGGCTTTGCCATTGCCGGCGCCTACCTGATCATCGAAAGCTGGCTGAACGAGCGGGTCAACAACGACAATCGCGGCACGCTGTTTTCGGTCTACATGATCACCTGCCTCGTGGGCTCCATCGGCGGGCAGTATCTCGTGCCGCTCGGCGACATCGACAAGCCGGACCTCTTCATTCTCTGCGGCGTCATCTTCTCGCTGGCTCTGCTGCCGACCGCGCTGTCGACGGCGGAAACGCCCGCGCCGATCGCCAAGGCGACCTTCAACCTCACCCGTCTGCTGAAGCGTTCGCCGATCGCCTTCTGGGGCTCGCTGCTGTCGGGCGCGCTTTCGGGCACCTGGGCCAGCCTCGGCGGCGTCTATACGCAGAAGGCAGGCCTCAGCACCGCCGAGGGCGCGACGCTGCTGGCTGCGGCGCTCGCCGGCGGAGCGGTCTCGCAGATGCCCATCGGGCGTCTGTCGGACCGGATCGACCGCCGATACGTGATGATCGGCTGCGGGATAACGGGCGTTCTCGCCTGTGCCGCGATGAGCCTTGCCGGCGGTTTCAGCACCTACCTGCTCTATGCCGGCGCCTTCCTCGTCGGCACCGTGCTCTATCCGGTCTATGCGCTCAACGTCGCCCATGCCAACGACCGCGCGGAGCCGGAGGAATATGTGATGATCTCCTCAGGCATCATGATCCTCTACGGTCTCGGCACGGTTTCCGGGCCGCTGATGGGCGGCACGGCCATGGAATATGTCGGGCCGAACGGGCTGCTCTGGTTCCTGGCGACCGCCTTTGCGCTCTATGCGGGCTATGCCTTCTGGCGCATGCAGCGCCGCGTGACCGACACGCGGGATGCGGCGACAGACTTCCACGCCATGCCGATCCCCATGCAGGGGACGGAAGGCGTGTCGCCGCTCTCGGAAGGCTGAGGCCTACCGGACGGAAATTTCCGGCACGCGCGTTGCCCGCTGCAGCTTCTGCTCCCGGTGGATGATGTAGATGCCCGCCCCGATGGTGATCGCCGTGCCGACCAGCATGGTCGGGGCCGGCACCTCCGAAAACAGCAGCCACGACACGGGAATGCCGAACAGGATCGAGGAATATTCGAAGGGCGCGATGGTCGAGACTTCCGCGTGGCGGTAGCTTTCCGTCAGGAAGATCTGCGCCACGCCGCCGGCAAAGCCGGCCAGCACCAGCAGCAGCGTCTGGTGAAGCGAAAGCCAGCTCCAGCCGAAGGGCAGCGTCAGAAGCGCGAGCAGCGCCGAGGTGATCGAGAAATAGAGGACGATCGTCGTGGTCTTTTCCGTCCTCACCAGAATGCGGATCTGGATCATGGCCAACGCCGCGCCGGCCGCGCCGAACAGCACCACGATCGCCCCGATGGCGGCATCCGATCCGAATCCTTCCGTTTCGAACAGGGTGAGCTTCGGCCAGAGGATGATGAGCACGCCCACAAGCCCCACCGCCACCGCGCTCCAGCGATAGATGCGCACCGGCTCGCTGAGCAGCGCCCAGGCAAAGAAGACCGAGAAGAGCGGCATCGCATAGTTCAGCGCGATCCATTCCGGCAGCGGCAATACCGTCAGGCTGTAGAAGCCGCAGCCCATGGACAGCACGCCGATGAAGCCGCGCTTGAAATGGCCGAAGGGGCTTTCCGTCACGAAGGAGGACCGGAGCTCGCCGCGCCAGAGCAGGTAGCCCATGATCGGCACCAGCGCGAAGGCGGACCGGTAGAAGGTGATCTGCCCCGCATTCACCCCCGTGCCGGCGAGCTTGATGAGCGTCTGCATCGCCAGGAAGATTCCGACGGAACACAGTTTCAGGGCAATGCCCCGCATGGGGCCGGAAGAGATATCGGGCATGGCATCTTTCACGAGGGGCAGTGCACGGGGCTCGGCACGATCGCGGCGGCAAGCGCCGCCGCCCCGGCACTCTATCCGACCCATCGTGGCCGGGTCATGAAAAAAGGTGATGCCGCGGCAAATAGATATGATGGACGGGCGGGGATTTTCCCGGAACGTCTTCAGCGCGATGTCGTTCTGGGGTTAATTAACGTCAATTTTAATAATAATTCAGAATTGTATGCCAGCATCACTGTAGCAGGACTGGCTACTTACACTTCCCGAGGGGTTTCCGAGGCGCGCCAGAATGACAGCTCAAGACCAAAGATCCGAACCGGGAACGACCATGCGCAAAGAAACAGGCCAGGCCATCCACCTGGCAGACTACCGCCCCACTCCTTTCGTTCTCGAGCGGGTGGATCTCACCTTCGAGCTGGATCCCACGGAAACCAAGGTCGAAAGCCGCCTGATCTTCCACCGGCGCGAGGGGACGGACCCGGAGGCGGCACTGGTTCTCGACGGCGACGAGCTTACGCTGTCGGGCCTGCTGCTGGACCAGTCGGAGCTGCCTCCGGAGCGTTACACCGTTGCGCCGGACCGGCTGGAGATCCGCGGCCTGCCGGCCGAAACGCCCTTCGAGATCACCGTCACGACCTTCATCAACCCGTCCGCCAACACCCAGCTGATGGGCCTTTACCGCACCAACGGCATCTATTGCACCCAGTGCGAGGCCGAGGGTTTCCGCCGCATCACCTATTTCCCCGACCGGCCGGACGTGCTGGCGCCCTACACGGTCAACATCATTGCCGACAAGGCGGCCAATCCGCTGCTTCTGTCGAACGGCAATTTCCTCGGCGGCGCGGGCTTCGGCCCGGACAAGCATTTTGCCGCCTGGTTCGATCCCCATCCGAAGCCGAGCTATCTCTTCGCGCTCGTCGCCGGCGATCTCGGCGTGGTGGAAGACACCTACACCACCCTTTCCGGCCGCGAAGTGGCGCTGAAGATCTATGTCGAGCACGGCAAGGAGCCGCGCGCGGCCTATGCCATGGATGCGCTGAAGCGCTCGATGCAGTGGGACGAGGAAGTCTTCGGCCGCGAATACGATCTGGACATCTTCATGATCGTCGCCGTCTCCGACTTCAACATGGGCGCGATGGAGAACAAGGGCCTCAACGTCTTCAACGACAAGTACGTGCTGGCCGATCCGGAGACCGCGACGGACGCGGATTACGCCAATATCGAGGCGATCATCGCGCATGAATATTTCCACAACTGGACCGGCAACCGCATCACCTGCCGCGACTGGTTCCAGCTGTGCCTCAAGGAAGGCCTGACGGTCTACCGCGACCACGAATTCTCCGCCGACCAGCGCTCCCGCGCGGTGAAGCGCATTGCCGAGGTGCGGCACCTCAAGCAGGAGCAGTTTGCCGAGGATGCCGGTCCGCTGGCCCATCCCGTGCGCCCCACGGCCTATCGCGAGATCAACAACTTCTACACCGCGACCGTCTACGAGAAGGGCTCGGAAGTCACCCGCATGATTGCGACCATCCTCGGGCGCGACGGCTTCAAGAAGGGCATGGACCTCTATTTCGAACGCCACGACGGCGATGCCGCGACCGTCGAGGATTTCGTGAAATGCTTCGAGGATGCCAATGGCGCCGATCTCTCGCAGTTCTCGCTGTGGTATCATCAGGCGGGCACGCCCGTCGTCACCGTGGCCGAGGCCTATGACGCGCCGACCCGCACCTATACGCTGACGCTCGACCAGGCGATCCCCGCCACCCCGGGCCAGCCCTCGAAGAAGCCGATGCACATCCCGCTCGCGCTCGGCCTTCTCGGTGCCTCCGGCGAGGAGCTCGCGCCCGCATCCGTTTCGGGTGCCGATTTTGCGGATGGCGTGCTGCACCTGAAGGAAAGCCGCCAGGTCGTAACCTTTGCCGGCATCGGCGAACGGCCGGTGCTGTCGATCAACCGCAGCTTCTCCGCGCCGGTCAACCTGTCCTTCCCGCAGGCGGAGGCAGACCGCGCCCATCTTGCCCGTCACGACGGCGACCTGTTCAGCCGCTGGCAGGCGATCACCGATCTCGCGCTCAAGGACATGCTGGATGGCGTGCGCCATCTGACCGAGGGCCGCAATGCGGCGGCCTCACCGGCCCTCATCGAGGCGCTGATTGCCACGGCCCGAGACGGCGCGCTGGAGCCGGCCTTCCGCGCCCAGGCGCTCGCCCTGCCCTCGGAAGCCGACATTGCCCGCGCGCTCGGGGAAAACAGCGATCCCGACGCCAACCATGCCGCCCGCCGCGCCGTGCTGCATGCGGTCGCCGAAGCCGGCCGGGCCGATTTCGAGGCCATCCATGCGGCCATGGGCCTTCACGAACCCTACAGCCCCGATGCATCGAGCGCCGGACGCCGCGCGCTCGGCAATGCCGCGCTTTCCTATCTGGCGCTTGCGGAGGGCGATCCCGCCCGCGCCGCCCGCGCCTTTGCGGAGGCCGACAACATGACGGTGCAGTTCCATGCGCTGAGCGTGCTGGCCCATCATTTCCCCGATGCCGCCGAAACCCGCGCGGCGCTCGCCGCCTTCGAGGCCCGCTTCCGCGACAACGCGCTCGTCATGGACAAGTGGTTCTCCGTGCAGGCCACCATTCCCGGCGAAGCCACCCTTGGCCGGATCGAGGCGCTTATGGAGCATCCGCTCTACAACGCCCGCAACCCCAACCGCGTGCGCTCCCTCATCGGCGCCTTCTCGTTCCAGAACGCCACGGGCTTCAACCGCCGGGACGGCGCCGGCTACCGGCTGCTCGCGGCCCAGATCCTCGATCACGACCCCCGCAACCCCCAGCTCGCCGCCCGCCTGCTCACCGCCATGCGCTCCTGGCGCATGCTCGAACCCACCCGCGGCGCCGAAGCCGAAAAGGCCCTCCGCTCCATCCAGTCCACCCCCGCGCTCTCCCGCGACGTCAAGGACATCGTCGACCGCATGCTGGGATAAGGGGATCGGGGTGCGGCGGTTGTCGCGTTGCACCCCCACTGCGTGGAGTTTGCCGAACCGCACCCCCCTCTGTCCCTGCCGGGACATCTCCCCCTCAAGGGGGGAGATCGGGATGCCGTTATCTTGGAAGTCCCCAGCCACCGTTTCAGCGGATGAAACGTTCATTGTTTGAGGAAATCAAAAACCGCAATGTCGATCTCCCCCCTTGAGGGGGAGATGTCCCGGCAGGGACAGAGGGGGGTGCACATCGGCAAACGCGGCGCTCAATCTCCCCCCTTGAGGGGGAGATGTCGGCGAAGCCGACAGAGGGGGGTGCAGAACGGCAAACTCAACGTTGTGCAGGGCACAGGGGAGTGCACATCCGCAACGCCGAGCGGCGCCCCCTCCCCTCAGCAGCCGCAATCCGGGATGTAGCGTGACACGGATTTCCGGAATTTTGACACGCAAATCCGGAAAATCGATTTTTTGGCCCCCTTGCAGCGGATCTCACTCAAAGCATATTTGTAACAGTTTCGAGGAGCCTTCGAGAGTGGCGTTACACCTCATTTTCTGAGGCAAATCTGACGGGAGAGACGCACCCGTGAGCGGTCGCATCCGGTGCTTCAAAGACGGGCTGGAGCTCACAACTAAAGCGAGCGATCTAGGGCAAGCCCCAGCGGAGCCTTTTTAAAGGATCGACTTAACGTCAATGCCGAGCTGAGCGGCCAAACGCTGAGCATCCGTCGACATCGTAACGCTTGTTTCTTTCGGTCGCTGTTCCAAAAACCGAGCTTCTTGTTCGTTGGTGATAGCAGGGGTCGAAAGGTAGGCAAAGGGAGTACCCATCTTCGCGCAGAACTGCTCGAACATCCCTTCGTCGAGGTCGGCAAGAGTGATGCAGAAATCGCGGAGCGCAGGCGTAGCAGTGCCTGCTTTGATGGCTTGATCTACACGAGCCTCGATCCGTGATCTCCTGGCTTTACCCACCTCTGCGGACAGCACCTCCATCGCTTCGGAGGCGCTGCTTATGACGTTGCTTGTGCTACTGGCTTTTGCTTTCAGATCGGCAACAGCAGCGAATATATCGCTTTCAGACACATCGGGAGAGAGACCCAACGCTTCGGCAAGTTTGGAGTTTGTCATGTTCGTAGGTGCTCCCTTATGGGTTTGGGCGGACGCGAGGGCGGGCATGACTAAGGCGGGTGTCGCGACTAAGCCGACGGAGTGAAGCCACACGGTTCGACCTTTTTCGTCCGTTGCCCCAAAAGCCGGAGATAGAAAGGGGTGTGAGCGTTCAGCCAGGATCGCCCTTCCGCGAGCTAGCCATTTTACGCGCCCGTACAGCCCATTTGGCCGCGCCTCTAGCTCTTCTATCCATCCATATGCCGGGGATTCTTCACCCCGGCCTGCTTTCAAAATGGTCGCATGGTTAAGATCGACAGGAATTGAAATTCCCTCTGACTTGAACCGATCAACCAGCGCTTCTGGTGAAACGTCAAATACTCTGCCGTCGCGAGCCGTGACGCGGCCTCGCGGGGCGATCTTCACCCATTCGGGGATATCGCCGTTGGTTAACTCGGCTGCGAAGGTGACAAAACCAGAGATGATCTCCATGGGCCGGTCCTTCCTTTAGCTCAGCCAGGGAGTTACGATCATCTCGGCACTGCCCTTCCATATGTTGGAACTTCCGTCGATCTCGTCAGCGATCAGCAAGGTCCGCGCTTCGGTTTCGAGCGAGGTGGGAACAATCAGGTGCGTCGGCGTAATCCCCAGCTTGTGGCCCTGATCGCCCTCAAACGCCGACATGGCGGCGCGCGCTGCGGCGTAGTTTTCCGCGTTCAGCGGGGCCTTTGAAGCGAACGCAAGTTGCCACATGCCAAAGCCGCAGTTCACCCGAGCGCGGATGCCGTAGAGGTACTTATCCGACATGAAGACGCCCGTCTCACTGTCGTCATTGACCGTCTGGAATTCGTAAGGCTCCCGATCCTGCCAGATTATCGGTTTGATGATTTTGCTGAGATCAAAAAGATACCAGGCTGGACCGCTGCCGGCCTGCATGTTCGAAACCGATTCCGTCACACCTGTGTGCGGGTCTTTGGGGTGGTCAGTGTCAAAAAAGTTCTGACCATCGAAACACTCGGTTTCGAAGCCCTTCATCATCAGGTCGAAGATCAGCGTATCGGGGTGTTGTTTCGAGACGCGCCCCATTTCAGAGAACATGGGCGCGTAGATGCCAAGTCTGTCGTCCGAAATGTCGTCGCGATCGATGGCTACAGTACTCTCGAACTTCTCGTTCTTGATCGTGAAGCCATGAGAAGTCAGGGCCTTCACCTGCCGGTCGCCGATCCATTTCCGCAGCGCGGGGAACTGACCGAGCCAGCCATACTGCTCCTCTCGTGACTGACTGGATACGGCCATAGCCAGCGTGTCTTTGTAGCTGGAGGTGCCGTCGAAGCTGGCCTTGTAGACTGTCTGGAAACCCTTGAATACGAGATCAAGGTTCTGCCTGCTGATAAGCATTAACTCTTTCCTTCCTTGTGGAGGTGCGCCCGAATGGTGAGAATAACTTCCCCAGGCACGTTCAAAATGTCGCGAATTTGCGACGGCGAGTGACCCTCAGCCAGGAGGGTCTCAACGATTTGCCGGCCCCGTTCGGCTTGCTTTGTAAGTGGCGGCGAGCGGGGTCGCGAAGGCTCGCCAACCTGAATTTTCTGTTCTTTGAAGCGCTGCCTATAGCGAAACACCGTACGCTGTGAGATCATCAATCTTTGAGCAATCTCTCTGCTGGTTAGGCCATCCTCTCTCAGCAACCGAGAGAGCCGTATAGGAAGCAACTTCGGCACATAGAAGCTGCTGACGCCGGTGGCGGGTGAAATTGTATCAACGATGCGGCGTGCGAGCTGGTATCCAAGTCGCAAGGCCAGTGGATGCTCGGGCGTCAGCTTTGCAGGTGAGGGGAGCCTAATTCTCTCCCCTCCGCAAATGGTCGCTAATTCTTCCGCAGCGTCATCTCCAAGTAGCTCCCGTATTTGTGTCACGACCGCCCATTCTTTGTCTTCGGCACCGGCATAAGCGATAAGGCGCTGTTTTTTCATGCGAGCCGCCTCCCGGTGTCGTAGAGCGTCCTCGCCTGCGCTCGACGGATTTCGCGGGCGGATTGAACGGCGGCATGCTTTGAATTGGGCGACGTGATCGTCTGGTTGAAGGTGTTCTTTTGCGACGGTGTTGCAGGCGCGGGAGTTGCCGCTGGCGCAGCAGCTGCACCAGGATCGACATAGGTCGGAGCGATGACGGGCGAAACAGTGAAGCCGAGCAGAGCCTTGATCCGCTCAGCAATGCCTTGTGCCTCCTGTTCGGCTTTGGCCCCCTGTTCTGCCAGCCCTTGCGTGTAGCCCTGCATAGAGCTCTCGGCAGAGGGTCTCAGGTCGATGCCGAAGTGCTTCTTCGCATCAAATTCCGGGTCCGCAGCCTTACCGTATAGGAAGCGGTCGATAAGAGACGGTCCCTTTGGCTTGGAACTGGTATTTTGCAGCCACAGCCGGATGCCCTCCTGAAACAGAGGCGCATTCGGCACAAGCGACAGCGGGTCTTTTTGCGGATTCTCCCTGCGGTCTTCCATGGCCTGCGAGATGAAGCGCGCAACGCTCGTGAGATATGGGAGCAGCGGGGCGGCCAGATCCTTTATGTCCTGCCCGACATTTGCTGAGAGGCGCTCGCTTTGAGAGGACAGGTTGTCGGTTGCGTTGCCGAAGTCCTTGTCAATCGTGCCCTTCGCATCCTCCATTTTCTTCATCAGCGCCTCGATGGCGTCGAGGTCCTTGAACACTGCGGCAAGTGCGCCGAAGCTTGTGCTATTTCGGAAGAGGCTGCGCATTTTCTCCTGATCGCCGCCGACCGCCTTCTTGTAGGCCTTTATCAGGGCAAGTGTCGGGTCTTCGCCGTCCTCCTTTGCCTTCGTCTGAATGGCGAATGCATCAATACCGTAATCTTTCTTGGCACGGTCTGTGACCTCCGGAGCTAACATATCTCCGAGCATGGCCTCGAAGGACGTCTTGGCCTGATCCGGCGAGCCAGCGCTGTTGTTGATGGATTGGATCATGGCGGTTGCGAGCGCGACACCGCTCGGGCCTTTCGAGCCAACCACCGCGAGCGCTGCGAGCATTGACGGGAAATTCTTAGCCATATCGGGGATTTCAAACATCCCTTCCTTCCCGCCCACGGCCATCATGTCGAATACCGCCATGAGACCCTCTGCCGAAATCTTCATATGATTGCTCAGGGCAGTTGCAGTTTTCGCGGCATCCACAGGGTCGGAGCCGGTTGCCTTGGCAAAGCGAAGAACGCTTTCCATCATGGCGGATGCTTTCTCGTGCTCCATCCCACCCGCCTGAAGCGATCCGAAGACCTGCATCGCGCCTTGCTTCCCAACACCGTATTTCGCACCGACCTTTCCCAGCTCGAAATCGTAGCGCTTCTTTTCCTCGTCGCTGAAACCGCCCGTGTTCTGGATCTGATCGAGCGTGAACTCGTCTGCAGCAGATCGGCGGATTGCCTCACCACCGGCAACTGCTACTGCGGCGGGAACAGCCCCCACCAAATAGGCACCGCCTGCTCCGAGTGCTACCGGTGCTCCGAACTGGTCCAGCGCACCTTCTGCCGCACTTGCCAAACCTCCTGTGTGCGGTCGCCATGGTCCATCCGCCATCGTCACGCGCCCGCCTGGAGGCGTCATGGTAAGAGGACCGCTTTTCAGTTGGCGGAGCTTTGCCTGCGCTGCGTCAGCTGCTGCGCCTATCTCAGTGATGGCCTGTTTCGCGTTGGCTGCGTCGGATTTCAGCCCATTAAGACTGCCGTTGTCCAAGGTGGAAAGGGCGGATCGGACTTCCGTGGCTTCTGTCTTGATTCGGCCAATCGCTGTTGCAGCGCCTCTGGCGTCGCCCGCAACGCCCTGCAAGCTTACGCCAATCCCGCGGATACTCTGTTGCGCATTGTCCGCGGTGCGGCCAATTATACGTATATCCTGGTTGAGCCGATCAGCGCCATTCGAACGGCCAATTCGGTCTGCCGCTTCCTTGATGTCCTTCAGGTCTCGCTCAGCTTCATTAGCCGGACGGGACAGTTGATTGACCATTCGCAGTCTAAGCGAAACATCAAGATCTTTCATTTTCGTCCCCAAGTCTCAGAGTAGACCGCCTGCGCTTCCGGATACCACCGCAAAGCTTCGTCCCAAGGCATGGCTCTCAATGTGTCGAGCGATGTGGAAAAACTGTTTGAAACCCGCGCCATGACTGAGCGCCACGCCGACAACTCAATGACAACTCGTGTCATCCCGATTGAGCTGGCCGCAACAGTTGGGGCAAAAAATCAAAACAGGCTCCCGTAACGCGCTCGCCATCGCCTGCCTCAAGTCCGCGCAGAACTTCAGCCGACAGGCCGGTCATAGCAGCATAAATGTCAAACAGATCGGGAGCGCCGTTCTGTCGTGCGTCGAGAATGTCTCCTACTTGCCCGACGGTGAGACGCTGTACCGCTACGATGTGCACGGCACCGAGATCGGGGTGTTCGAAGGGAAACTCGAGCGGAACTTCCGTTACAACTGGTTTCAGGAAACTCAGCTTTGCAATTGGCCGCTCAACTGCCCTTAAGGGAGCGGCGTGGCCTTGGTTCGCATTCTCTTTCGATGCGGGTGCAGGAGGCCTGCTATTGTCGAGCTCTTGCCATTTTTCCAATGGCGGCATTAGGATCTCCTCGACCAAGAAATCCTCAGCGTCGTCTTTCGATTGCGGGGTTCTGACGGTAACTTTGATTGTTGGTTCGTCTTGCATATGGTTCTCTCTGAAGGGGTGGCGGTTTCCTGAGGAAGCCCAAACCCGAAAACCGCCACCGTAGAGGCGCTAAGCTTTTGACGAGGCGGCGGCACGGTGCCAATTCGCCCCAGGAGGTTGCGAAGTCTCCTGGCAAGCTCCAGACTCCTCAGAAGGCTACTAACACTGATCAGCAGCCTTGCACGATTTCAGTAGCAGGGGACTGACCGATGACACCCCCTGACAACTGTCAGCCATTGGCGATTTTTTTTGGAGATTGTGCGCCCGTTTTAGAACGGCCCTCAGACGCGTTTATCCCGTCGCGGGTATCACGAGGCTGCACATGTCAACTGATGCCGTCAGCGGGCTTTGAAAGTGCCTCGAAATCGATTTCGTCGGCGGCAGATCAGCGATCCAGCCATTGAGCGCTAGTGCAGTAGTCCAGGACGGGTTGAATTTGCCCCTTGGCGACCAGTTGAACCGCCTCCTCCGACGAAAGCAATCTGCCTGCCACCTTCGCCAATCGCTGCTGGTCTTTGGCGCAAAGTCGCGTGAGCACCAGGAGGGCGTCCATGTCCCTAGCGACCGTACTGCCGCGCAACGCGTTCCGTAGGTCTTCTGTCAGGCCTTCGGCAATTCTCAAGAGAAGTCTTGTCTTTACCGGAGTGATGCTAAAGCGCTCCTGCATCTGCCGTTCGAAATCTGATGCCTTATTCATACGAAACCCCAGAGAGCAACTTGCAGGACGATAAGACGCCCCGACAAGAATCCGTGTCAAGAGCCATACCGCTCTTCTAGGAGACGCTTAGCTGCTGGCGACATGTCTGCATGGTACCGCTCCAGCGCTGCTTTCTTTTTCAGATAGGTTTCAACCTCGACTTCGATGACATTGCGCGCCGACTTCGGTTGGAGCAGGTTCAATGCTGCCTTCAAGTCAGCGCCCTCTTGCATCGCCGCCGCGATTTTCATCTGAGTTTCTGGGTCGAGCTTCGCGAGCTTCAGCAGCTCCCGTTGATCATCTTCACTTTTGGTGCCGCGAATGGCACTCCTGAGGTCCGGATGTAGGTGAAGAGCGATAGTGAGCGCCCGGTAGTAAGTTCTCCGCTCTATGCCGAGCCGCCTCTGCACTTCAGTTGCGAGCGTTTTACCAGGAGCAAAAATCAATGTGTCATCCTGGCACTTTGCGCGCTTCGATCTCCGATCTCCTCCCTTAACAATCTGCCCGTTCGCTTCTTCCCACATCTCGCGGAATTTGGCCACGAACATAGCGCGATTCATCGCAGTCAGGTCATTGTGAAAGATGTTCTCGGACAGTTCGATTAACACGGCTTCAACTGCATCGGCCGAGACAAGAATAACGTCAATTTCAGTCCAGCCGTTTATTTTGGCGGCTTCGAGGCGATGCCCTCCCGCAACCAGGGTCCAAGGTGTGGACCCGTTGTTCTGGTGAGGTGTTCGCCGCACTGTAATAGGATTGATTAGCCCGCGCTGCTCCATTGATGCTGCAATTGCCATCGCATGGCCGTGATCTATGGGGCGCTGCCGCTCGCCCACGTAGATTGTTGGTATGGCAACGCGGCGCAGTTCAGCCATCCAAATAACCCTTTTCCCGCAGATAATCCGTGAGAAGTTTCTCAATCAGCGACGTGAGTGATCGATGGTCATCAGAGGCCGCTTTATCTGCAACAGCCTTAAGCTCCGGTTTTATCCGAATGTTGAGCTGCGCAGTCTTGGTTCGGTTAATGTCTGGCATGTATAGCCTTAGGCTTGCAATGTGACTGGTGTCAGTGTATAGCCTTAGGAGTTACATTTCAAGCGGCCGCGCAAGGTGCTCGCAACACCTCGCACGGCCTAACCACAGGCAAAGGAGTACCCCTCATGCCCGAAGCTGTAGACAGCAATAGCACAACTGCGTCCAAGAAACAGCGCCAAGCACCTGAGGGAGTGCCACGGCTGTTATCCAGCCCGCCCTTTGAACGTCTCGGGAAGCGCATTCAAAGAGATGTGGATGCTGCGCAGGAAATGCTGCGTGCTCATGCGGCGATGGTGGCCGTTGTGATGGAAAGCGCAGACGACTTCTCTGTCTATTCCAAAGGTGTGCACCTGATCCACCAGCTGGCGATGTTGCACCTAGACGAAGCACTTGATAACGCTCGTATCGAGATCGAGCAAATGCAGCAGGGACGGTTTGTCAGCAAGCCGTACGATCCCGATCTCCGCGAGCATGTTTCATTAATGGTGTGTGCTGCATACAGCGCATCAGGCGTGGACATGGACTACTGCAAAATGCACGAGTGGGACAGTGCAACCTGCCGTCTCTACGGCTCGGCGGTGGGAAATTACACTATGGCGCTTCTTGAGAAAGCCGGTGACGACAGACATTTGTTGTCGGTTGGAAGCTTGCTGCCTTGGCTTGAGATGAAAATCTGGCGCGAAATAGCTGATGTGGACCTTACGGTGCCCTCTGCTGAGGTGCCGCATGCGGAGACAGGCCAGCTGGATCACCAAGCCGATTTCTCTGCATCGCCAGTACAGGCCTATCGCGCTGATACCGCCAGGCGGCTCTTCGGGGAGGGGCACTCAGTTTCGCAAATCTCGCAAATCCTTAGAATCGAGCGGTCCGCAGTAGAGCGTATCCTGGACCAGCTGCGCGGCGATCCGTTCAGTCAGAAAACGGCTTGATTGCCAGGAGCGAGATAGAGGGTGCGGCCTATTGGACCGCGCCCTTTTTCATGTCCGAATAAGCGGCTCAATTAGACGTTCACGGCTTGGTCGAACTGAGGAAGGATATAACGCCTAACCTTTCAAGAACCGGAAGCCGCTCATGCCTCTTACGCGCCGAGAAGCACAACAACTGGTTGCATACCCGAACGTGACGCCTGTTTGGCTTCTGCCGTTTCTCAGGCTGTTAAAAACGCGGGCCAGGGGTAGCTTCGCTGTTGCCTATGAGCTGCTCCCTCTATACCTTCCCAAGCGCGTAAGGAGACCTTCCCGAGATGCGGTTGCCCTGGTCATGGTTTATCACGGGTTGGATGCACTTCATTGATTAGTGAATTGTCCATGTCATTGATATTTATGGATTCAACTGAGTTGATTTTGGCGTTTGGCATTTGTCCAATGATGAAGCTCAGAGAGCAAAAAACTTTAGTAGGTTATAACTTAAATTGATAGCTGAAAAATCAGTGATTTGAAGCTGCTTCAAAGCCTCAGTCAATTTTTCAAAGTGTTTTCAAAGAAACTGCAGTCGCTCGACCATAAAGCGGAAAATGGGGCTCTTTTAGCAGTTTTTCGATCTTTTTTCCGGACAGGCGTTGTTCCTGCCATCCGTCAGTTAACTCATTGTATTCCCACCAATTCCCGGTTATTCCCGCATGTTCCCGGTTTTCCGGAGTATCGTGTCAAACAACACGGGATCTTCAGGGTGATGACGGTGCCGCAGCTTTCGCGGGAGCGGATCTGCATGATGCCGCCGTGGAGCATGGTGAGGGAGCGGGAGATGGCGAGGCCGAGGCCGGAGCCGCCGCGGCTCTTGGCATACTGGTTCTGGACCTGCTCGAAGGGCTGGCCGATCTTGGCGAGCGAGCTTCTGGGGATGCCGATGCCCGTATCGGCGATGGTGAAGACGGCGCGGCCGTTGATGCGGCGCACGCGGACCGCGATGCGGCCGCCCTCGTTGGTGAACTTCACCGCATTGGAGAGGATGTTGAGCAGGATCTGCTTCATGGCGCGCCGGTCGGCATTGAGCGTGAGGCCGGTTTCGACCCGCTGGTCGATGTAGATGCCCTTGTGGGCGGCGGGGATGGCGGTGAAGCGCAGGCTTTCCTCGACCAGCGGCTGGAGATCGATGATCTCGCGGCTGAGCTTCATGTGCCCGGCCTCGATCTTCGACATGTCGAGGATGTCGTTGATGACGTTGAGCAGATGCTTGCCGCTCTCGTGAATGTCCCTGGAATATTCGAGATATTTCGGCGAGCCGATCGCCCCGAACATCTGGTTCTGCAGGATGTCGGAAAAGCCGAGGATGGCGTTGAGCGGCGTGCGCAGCTCGTGGGACATGTTGGCGAGGAATTCCGATTTCGCCCGGTTGGCGGCCTCGGCGCGTTCCTTTTCCGCCTGGTAATTGGCATTGGCGGTGGAAAGTTCGGCCTTCTGGCGCTCCAGCGTCTGGCGGGAGGTATAGAGGTCGTTGATCGTCGCCATCAGGCGGCGCTCGCTCTCGCGCAGGCGCTCCTGGTTGCGCTTCAGCTGCGTGATGTCGGTGCCGACCGAGACGAGGCCGCCGTCGCGGGTGCGGCGTTCGTTGATCTGCAGCCAGCGCTCGTCGGCGAGCTGCACTTCGGTGGTCTGCGAAAGGCCGCCTTTGCTGTCGTCGGCGAGCCGCCGCTCGATGACCGGGCGGGCCGCCGCGGCATTCACCACCGCCCGCTCCGTGCCGGGCACCAGCACGCTGTCGGGCAGACCGTAGGCCTGCTGGTAATGGGCGTTGCACATCACCAGCCGGTCATGCTTGTCCCAGAGGACGAAGGCTTCCGAGGTGCATTCGATGGCGTCCGCCAGCCGCTGGTCGGCCTCCGCATAGCGCTGGGCGAGCCGGTGCTGCTCGGTGACGTCCATGGCGATGCCGATCATGTGCACGCGGCCGGAGGGATTGCGGATCACCTGGGCGCGGGCGCGCATCCAGACATAATGCCCCTGGGCGTGACGCATCCGGAAGACGCGGTCCACATGGCGGGAATCGCCCTTGGCGACCGCGCGGGCCAGCTGGCTGAGATTGTCGTCCTCGGGATGCATCAGCCGCGCCGCATCGGCAAAGGAGAGGAACTGGTCGGATGGAGGCATGCCGAGCATCTCGTAGAGCGAGCGCGACCAGTAGAGCCGGCGGTTGGCGAAATCGAAATCCCACAGGCCGCAGCGGCCGCGCGAAAGCGCGAGCTCGACCCGCAGGTTGCTTTCGAGGAAGATGCTGTCGGCATCCCGCGCGCGCTTCACCTGGTTGTAATAGGCATAGAGAATGACCAGCAGGATGGAGGAAATGCCGGCGAAAAGCGTGACGTTGAGCGCGATTTCCTCGCGCCAGAGATCGTTGATCGCCGCCTGCGACCGCGCCGCGAGCAGGAAGTCGCCCTTGTCGCCGACAAGCACCAGCGTCGCGTAATGGGCGACGTCGCCGATCGTGGTTTCGAAGATGCCGGCATGGCCGTCGAAGCGCTCGGCGGAGGCCACTTCCGGAATGAGGCTGAAGATGTTGCGCCCGACGAAGCCCTCGCCCGCGGCCGATGCGCCCGTCACCCGGCCGGTGGCGGAGACGACCAGCACGAAGGTGCCCGGCGCCATGCGGTCCTGCGGCAGCACGGCCTGGAGCCGCTTTTCCACCGCGCCGTGATCGGAGAGATCGACGGGCGTGCCGGCAAAGGCGCTGGCGGCAAGGGCTGCGGACAGGGCCACGCTGTCGCGCGCGGCTTCCTGGATGCGGGTCTGCTGGGACAGGATGCCGGCGACGCGGGCAATCGCGACGACGATCAGGAAGGCGACGATCAGGATCGGGATCGCCCGCTTCAGCAGCGGCTCCAGCCGCGAAAGCTGCGCCGCCACAGGCTCGGAAAACAGTCTTGCGCCGACATCGGGCCGCTCGAGCCCCTGCTCACGGTCCGGAAATTTGAAACGCAGCCGAGCATCGGCCGCGGTTGCCCGCCGCACGTCCATCATCGTCAAAACCCTGATTCCTCGTGTCGATTCGGGAATTGCCGCCCCGCGAATCTGTCCTAATGAATCACTGGTGATTCGGCTTGTCCAGCGAAAATTGGTAAGGATTCGTTAAGCGATCCGAAGTGGACGGATCCCTCGCCGAATTACCCTTTTGGGGTAGTATGGGCCATGGATAGGCGGATGCCCGCCATGCCGTCACCGGCGGCGGGCATAATGCCTTTTCCCGCTACGAAACCGGCGCTGTGGAACCCTCCCCCGCGGTGGTCAATCTCTTCCGCCTGCTGGAGAAACATCCCGAAGAGCTGGAAAGACTGCGGGCAGGGTAAGAAGTCAGTCAGGCGTCAGAAATCACCTTCTTCCTCGGCCTGCCGCCCTTGCGGCCGTTTTCGCGGGCGGTAGCGGATTTGGCGGCGCTGCGCGCCCGGCCGCCGGCAGCACCCAGCTGGCTTGCCATGAAGGCGCGGGTGCCGAAAACGCCGTCGAGAAGGCCAAGGACCGTAAAGTCGAGATCGAGATCGGGCCAATGAAGACCCGTTCCACCTCCCTGGAGCAGGACATGGGCGCGGGCCGTCTCGCTCGCATCGCGAAGCCCTTCCAGCCGGTCAGCCGGGACACCGAAGAAGGAGCCGTCTTCGAATTCCAAGATGATTGCCCGGCGTGCGGGCTCATAAGCCACCGCCGTCGCGGCGCGCCTTGCCACCTGCGCTCCTCTTGCGACGGCAACCTCCCAGTTTTCGTCAGATATCGGCATGGTAGCGTCTCCACTCGCTGCAAAGCGCCTGCACTGCGTCCTCCAGAAGCAGACAGATCCGGCGCGCCTCGATCCGCGTCAAACCTTGGCTTTCCCGGAGTTCCACCGGCCCCCTGTAACAATTGAGGGGGAATACGGCAGATCCATCCTCGCCCAATACATGAACATGGGCAGGTCGGTGGTCTTGAGATAGATGACCACCCGGTATCCGCCGATCCGCATCACAGTCGGCATTCTTGATCCTATCAAAAACCCAAGCGCTTGGGAAGATGCACCCCCGGTTCACGCAAATGTTTTTCATAATTCAAGAATGAACGGAACTAGGCCCTCACCACCGCCGAGAACACCTTCCGCACCGCCTTCGACAGCCGCTTCACCTCGCCTTCCAGGGTCTTGATGTCGGGGCAGTCGCCGGCGCGGCAGACGAGATCGATGAGGCCGGCGGGGGCTTCCCTGGGGTCGAAGTGGCCGTCGATGGAAAGCCGGGTGATCTGCGCCAGCGCGCCATAGAGGCGCAGCGCCTCGAGGCAGGTGTCGAGGTCGCCGGGCTCCATCGCCGTTCCGCCGACCGCCTTCAGCGTCTCGGCGGTATCGAGGCCGCGGGGCGGAAGGGGAATGCCCTTCAGCGGCGCGACGAGCGTCAGATATTGCGCGATGAACTCGATGTCGATCAGCCCGCCGGGAATGAGCTTCAGGTCCCAGATGTCCTTCGGCGGCTTCTCGGTCTCGATCAGCTGGCGCATCTCGCGGACATCGGCGGAGATCCTGTCGATGTCGCCGGGCCGCGAGAGGACCTTGGCGATGATGGCGTCGGCTTCCCTGCGCAGCGAGATGTCGCCGCAGACGAGCCGGGCGCGTGACAGCGCCATGTGCTCCCAGGTCCAGGCTTCCTCGCGCTGGTATTTCTCGAAGGACTGGATGCGGGTGGCGACCGGGCCCTTGTTTCCGGAAGGACGCAGCCGCATGTCCACCTCGAAGATGATGCCTTCGGCCGTCGGAGCCGAGAGCGCCGCGATCAGCCGCTGCGTGATGCGGGTGAAGTAGCGCATCGGATCGAGCGGCTTCGGCCCCTGCGATTCCGCTGCGCTGTCGTCGTAGTCGTAGAAAAGGATGATGTCGATGTCGGAGCCGGCGGTGAGCTCGAAGCTGCCGAGCTTGCCCATGCCCATCACCGCCACGCGCCCGCCGGGGAAGACGCCATGCGCCTGTTCCACCTCGGCCAGCACCGCATCCAGCGCCGCCGCGATGATGAGGTCGGCGAGATGGGTGAAGGCCCGCGCCGCAAGCTCCGCGCTGATCGAGCCGGTCAGCAGGCGGATGCCGATGAGGAAGCGCTGTTCGGCGGCGAAGATGCGCAGCCGGTCGAGGATCTCCTCATAGTGCCGCGCGCCGGCAAGGAAGAGGGTCAGCCGGTTCTCGATGTATTCGCGGGTCGGCAGCTCCGAAAGCAGCCCCGGGTCCAGCATGCCGTCGAAGACATGCGGCCGCTGGGCGATGATGTCGGCAAGCCGCGGCGCAGACGACATGATCGTGACGATCAGCGACAGCAGCGTCGGATTGGTCGAGAGCAGCGAGAAGAGCTGGATGCCCGCCGGCAGGCCGGAGATGAAGCTGTCGAAGCGCAGCAACGCCTCGTCGGCGCGCTTGTTCTCGCCGAAGACGCGCAAGAGCTCCGGCGTCAGCTCGGTCAGCCGCTCGCGCGCCTCCACCGATTGCGTGGCGCGGTAGCGGCCGTAATGCCAGGTGCGGATGACGCGGGAAATGTCGGAGGGGCGGGAAAAGCCGAGCCGGGACAGGGTTTCCAGCGTGTCGGGATCGTCGTTCTGGCCGGTGAAGACCAGATTGCCGGTGCCGGTGGAAAGCCGGTTTTCCTGCTCGAACAGCCGGGCATAGCGGCGCTCCACCCGCTTCAGCACCTCCACCAGCGCCTCGGAAAAGGCCGCCGTCGTCGGATAGCCGAGCATGAAGGCGATGCGCTTCAGCTCCGCCTCCGTTTCCGGCAGCAGGTGGGTCTGCTCGTCGCGCACCATCTGCACCCGGTGTTCCACGTCGCGCAGATACCAGTAGCATTCGGTGAGTTCCTTCGCCGTCGCCTCGTCGATCCACTTCGCCTCGGCGAGGCGGTGAAGGGTTTCCTCCGTGGCGCGGGAGCGCAGCGCCGGCATGCGCCCGCCGGCGATCAGCTGCTGGGTCTGGGCGAAGAACTCGATCTCGCGAATGCCGCCGCGGCCGAGCTTGATGTTGTGGCCCTTGACCGCAATCGTGCCATGGCCCTTGTGGGCGTGGATCTGCCGCTTGATCGAGTGAATGTCGGCAATCGCCGCATAATCCAGGTACTTGCGGAAGACGAAGGGCACGAGATCGCGCAGGAAGCGTTCGCCGGCGGCGATATCCCCGCCGATGGCGCGGGCCTTGATGAAGGCGGCGCGCTCCCAGTTCTGGCCGCGGCCCTCGTAATAGATCATCGCGCTTTCGACCGGCACGGCAAGCGGCGTGGAGCCGGGATCGGGGCGCAGGCGCAGATCGGTGCGGAAGACATAGCCCTCCGCCGTGCGCTCCTGCATGATGCGGATCAGGCGGCGCATCATCCGGGCAAAGATTTCCGTCGCATCCAGCGGATCGCCGACGATGCCGGCGGCGATGTCGAAGAACACCACGAGGTCGATGTCGGAGGAGTAGTTGAGCTCGCCCGCGCCGAGCTTGCCCATGCCGAGCACGATCAGGCCGCTCCCCTCGCTCGGATTGTTCCGGTTCTTCAGCGTGATCTTGCCGCCGTCTGCGGCCAGCAGCAGATGATCGATCGCCGCCGCCACCGAGCTTTCGGCAAGCCGCGTCAGCCAGGCGGTGGTCTTGCGGCCGTCGAACAGGCGGGCGAGATCGGCGAGCGCCACCAGGAAGGCGATGCTGCGCTTGGCCCGGCGCAACCGCGCCATCACCTCGGCCTCGGACGGCTCGCGCCCCTCCGCATCCGGCCGCCAGCTGTTGCGCGCCTCCCCGACCAGCCGTTCGAGCTGCGGCTCCAGCGGCTCCGTCAGCGCCAGCACCAGCAGGCCGGGATCGCGGTTCAGCACCTCGCGCAGGAAGGGCGAGAGCGTGAAGGCCGCCACCACGAAATCCTTCAGCACCCCCTCGCCCGCAACCAACGCCGCCACCACCGGCTCGGTTTTCGCGATGTCCCTCAGGTCGGACAGCACGGACTTCACCTCCGCCTGGCTCATCGGCCGCAACGGATGGGACGTGATATCCTTCAGGCTCGCCATGTCCAACCGCGCATCCTCCCCGGCACACTGCTTCGCCCGAGATGTAGCAGGCCCCCTGCCGCGCCGTCGAGAGGCGGCGTGTCTGCGGAGGGGCGGCTGGCGGGGCGTTGAGTTTGCCGTGCTGCACCCCCCTCTGTCCCGCACGGCGTCGCGTTTGCCGATGTGCACCCCCCTCTGTCGGCTTCGCCGACATCTCCCCCTCAAGGGGGGAGATCGACATTGCGGTTTTTGATTTCCTCAAACAACAAGCGTTTCATTTGCAGATACGTTGGCTGGGGACTTCCCCAAGAATCCCCATCCCGATCTCCCCCCTTGAGGGGGAGATGGCCGGCAGGCCAGAGGGGGGTGCGGTGCGTCAAACTCCACGCCATGCAGGCCACAGGGCGGTGCACCTCGTCAAACTCCACGCCCTGCAAACAGGCCGCACCCACCCCTCTCCACCTTTTCCGGAACCATCAACATTACGAAGAATTCATGCTGCGGACAGTTCTTCGTAAGGTGACGGCACCTATATCTTCATCATCGAACACTGGCCCCGCCGGACGGGGTCGACAGCAAGAGAAGGCAGATGAACATGATCACGCGCATCAAGGGTCTATTTTCCGTGAAATCCGCTCTTCAGGCGTCCGCCGCCGGCATCATTGCCGCGGGTGTGATCGTCTCCGGGGTGCCGCAGGGTCTGATCGCCGCGCATGCGGATCCGGTGGCCGTGCAGGCGCCGCAGGTGCCGAGCTTTGCCGATGTGGTGGGCGCCGTCAGCCCGGCGGTCGTGTCCGTCCGCGTGCAGACGAACATCGACGAGACCGCCGACAACGGCAACGGCTTCTCCTTCAATTTCGGCGGCGAAGGCTTCGACCAGCTGCCCGACGATCATCCGCTGAAGCGCTTCTTCAAGGAGTTCGGCGGCCCGGGCTTCGACGGTGACGGCAATGGCCGGCGCAATCCCCACAAGATGCCGCATGGCAAGGGCCATCTGCGCCCGACCGCCCAGGGCTCCGGCTTCTTCATCTCCGCCGACGGCTATGTGGTGACCAACAACCACGTGGTGTCCGACGGCGAGGCCTATACGGTGGTGATGAACGACGGCACCGAGCTCGACGCCAAGCTGGTCGGCAAGGACAGCCGCACCGATCTCGCCGTGCTGAAGGTGGATGACAAGGCGAAGCGCACCTTCACCTATGTCAAGTTCGCCGATGACAGCAAGGTCCGCGTCGGCGACTGGGTGGTCGCGGTCGGCAATCCCTTCGGCCTCGGCGGCACGGTGACCGCGGGCATCATCTCGGCCCGTGGCCGCGACATCGGCTCCGGTCCCTATGACGATTACCTGCAGGTGGATGCGGCCGTGAACAAGGGCAATTCCGGCGGCCCGACCTTCAACCTCTCCGGCGAGGTGGTGGGCATCAACACCGCCATCTTCTCGCCCTCGGGCGGCAATGTGGGCATCGCCTTTGCCATCCCCTCCACGGTGGCGCAGGGCGTGGTCAACGACCTGATCAAGAACGGCTCGGTCTCGCGCGGCTGGCTCGGCGTGCAGATCCAGCCCGTCACCCGCGACATCGCCGACTCGCTCGGCCTGTCCGAGGCCTCGGGCGCGCTGGTGGTCGCCCCGCAGGAAGGCTCGCCCGGCCAGAAGGCCGGCATGAAGAAGGGTGACGTGGTCACCGCCGTCAACGGCGAGCCGATCAAGGACGCCCGCGATCTCGCCAAGCGCATCGCCGGCTTCCGTCCGGGCTCCAAGGCCGAAGTGACCATCTGGCGCGACGGCAAGAGCGAGGTGCTGTCGCTGACGCTCGGCGCGCTTCCCGCCGACCAGACCCAGGCGCAGGCGGACGAGCAGCAGGGCGACGAGCAGACCCAGCCCTCGACCGACAAGGCGCTCGCCGGCCTCGGCCTCTCGGTCGCACCGGCCGAGGACGGCACCGGCGTCACCGTCACCGACGTCGACCCCGTCTCCGATGCCGCCGACAAGGGCATGAAGCAGGGCGAAACCATCACCTCCGTCAACAACCAGGAGGTCAAGACGCCCGAGGACATCGAAAAGGTCATCGACAAGGCCCGCAACCAGGGCCGCCCGAAGGCCCTCTTCCAGGTCGAAAGCCAGGAAGGCACCCGCTTCATCGCGCTCGACATCTCCAACAAGGGATAAGGCACTCCGGGGGGCTCCCGCCCCCCGTTACCCCGGGCGGCGGGGTGTTTGCGGCGCCGCACCCCCCTCTGCCTCGCACTATGTCGAGTTTGAGGTACCGCACCCCCCTCTGCCCTGCCGGGCATCTCCCCCTCAAGGGGGGAGATCGGGATGGGGTTTAAGTGGGCAGTCCCTCGCAAACGTCTCTGCAAATGAAACGCCTGTTGTGAGGGGAAACCACAAAACCCACGGTCGATCTCCCCCCTTGAGGGGGAGATGCCCCGGCAGGGGCAGAGGGGGGTGCAGAACGGCAGACTCGACGCCGCGCGAGGCACCCTCGATCTCCCCCCTTGAGGGGGAGATGTCCCGGCAGGGACAGAGGGGGGTACCGCACGGCAGACTCGACGCCGCGCGAGGCAACACCCCGAACACCCCACCCCGCCCCACCCGAACCCGAGGAGTTCCACCATGGACAGCGAAGCGCAGGATTGCCGAAAGGCCGGCGGGGACGCTAAGATTGCGGCCATGAAGATCCTTGTCATCGAAGACGACCTTGAGGCTGCGGCCTATCTGGCGAAGGCTTTCCGCGAGGCGGGCATTGTGGCCGATCATGCGAGCGACGGCGAGGCCGGCCTCTTCATGGGGCTGGAGAACAGCTATGACGTGATGGTGATCGACCGGATGCTGCCGCGCCGGGACGGGCTGTCGGTGATTGCGGAGCTGCGCCGCAAGGGCGTGCACACCCCTGTGCTGATCCTGTCCGCGCTCGGCCAGGTGGACGACCGGGTGACGGGGCTGCGCGCCGGCGGCGACGATTACCTGCCGAAACCCTATGCCTTCAGCGAGCTTCTGGCGCGCGTCGAGGTGCTGGGCCGGCGCAAGGGCACGCCGGAGCAGGACATGGTCTACCGCGTTGCCGATCTCGAGCTCGACCGGCTCTCCCACACCGCGCGCCGCGCCGGCAGGGACCTGATGCTCCAGCCGCGCGAATTCCGCCTGCTCGAATATCTGATGAAGAATGCCGGCCAGGTGGTGACCCGCACCATGCTGCTGGAGCATGTGTGGGACTATCATTTCGATCCCCAGACCAATGTCATCGACGTGCATATCTCGCGCCTGCGCGGCAAGATCGAGAAGCCGGGCAGCCCGCCGCTGCTCAAGACGATCCGCGGCGCGGGCTACATGATCAAGGACGGGGACTGAGGACAAGCCGCCATGTCGCGTTTCCGCCTGCTCTTCCTGTCCACGGCGGTGCGCCTGTCCGCCCTGTTCATCCTGCTGTTCGCGCTCGCCGCCGGCGCGCTGGTGCTCTATGTCACCGCGATGTCGGAACGGCTGCTGATCACCGAGATCAGGGAATCGCTGAACCAGGAAGTCTCCGCCATCGAACGCGCCTATGAGCGCGGCGGGATCGGCCAGCTGGCCCGGGTGATGGATATCCGCGCCCGCCAGCCGGGGGCGAACCTCTACATCATCGCCGGCCCGGCGGGCGAGGTTCTCGCCGGCAACGTCGCCTCCGTGCCGCCCGGCATCTTCGACCGGGAAGGCTGGACGGCGGAACCCTTCGCCTATCGCCGCTATCAGGAAGAGGCGCGCCAGCATCCGCCGCGGGTGGCGATCGCCCGCATCGTCTTCCTCGACAACGGCATGCGCATCCTCGTCGGCCGCGATCTTGCCGAACCGGGGGCGCTCAGGCTTCTGGTGCGCCGCGCGATCTTCGTGACCGTGGGCGTGATGGGGGTCGGCGCGCTGATCCTGTGGTTCTTCATCGGCCGCAACGCGCTGAGGCGGATCGACCGCATCTCCGACGCCTCCAAGAAGATCATGGCCGGCGATCTCGCCCAGCGGCTGCCGGTCTCCGGCTCCGGCGACGAATTCGACCGCCTCTCCCTCTCGCTCAACGAGATGCTGGAGCGGATCGGCAGGCTGAACGAGGGGCTGCGGCAGGTTTCAGACAACATCGCCCACGATCTGAAGACCCCGCTGACCCGGCTGAAGAACCGCGCCAACGAGGCGCTCGCCGCCGGCGACGAGGAGGCGCGCCGGCAAAGCCTCGAGGGCATCCAGGCGGAGGCGGACCAGATCATCCGCACCTTCGATTCGCTGCTGATGATCTCGCGCGTGGAGGCGGGCTCGCAGGCTGCCTCGCTGACCGATCTCGATCTCTCCGCCATCGCCGCCGATTGCGTGGAACTCTACGAGCCGGTGGCCGAGGAGGCGGGCTTCCGGCTGGAGGCGCAGATCGCCCCCGGCATCGGCATCAAGGGCAACCGCGAGCTAATCGGCCAGACACTCGCCAACCTCATCGACAATGCCATCAAGTATGGCGACGGCGAAGGCATCGAGCGGCTGATCCGGGTCAGCCTCGCTCATGACGGCGGGGGCGTCGCGCTCTCGGTCTCCGACCGCGGCCGCGGCATTCCCGCAGACCGGCGCGCCGACGTGATGAAACGCTTCGTGCGCCTCGACGAAAGCCGCTCGAAACCCGGCACCGGGCTTGGCCTCGCCATGGCCGAGGCGGTGATGATGCTGCATGGCGGCACGATCACCCTTGCCGACACCGACCCCACCTCCCCCGACCATCCCGGCCTGACGGTGACGCTCAGGTTCTGAGGGCGTTTTCGGCCCGGTAGAACAGGAATCGGAATGCCCATATTCATGGGCGATTGCCCAAAAAAATGGGCATTCCGTCTCCCGGAACGGCTGCCCTTGTGGTTACAATGCAAATGCATTACCTTCGCGGAAGACGGGAGATCGAGGCCATGACACCAACGACCACCTTTGCCATCGACGCGACAATTACCGAACGCGGCCAGACCACCGTGCCTGCGCCGATCCGCCGTTTGCTGGGTGTCAGCAAGGGGGCGATCACCTTTCGCCTGCTGTCGGACGGTCGAATCGTGATCGAGCCAAAGCAGGAAGAGGTTCATGAAGACCCCGCCATCGGTGCCTTTCTGGCCTTTCTTGCGGCAGATCTTGCCCGCGGCAATCTGGTTGCGGCCGATCCCGGCCTGCTGGACGAGATCGACCAGCTGACAGACGGGGTGCAGGTCGACCTCGACGCCGCCTTGCCGGACGCCTGATCCGTGAAGATCAACGGCTGGACGGTTCTGCTTCATCCGCTCTTTGTCTCTGCCCTGCGGCAGATGATGGCCGATGTGGAGCGCGATCGCCGCGCCGACCCGGAAAATTACCGGCAGCGCCGCGCCGCCAAGCTTCTGGCGGCGACACGCCGGATGGCCTTTGTGGAGATCCCGTCAAATCCCGCCGATCCGCGCTTTCGCCTGGGCGACACGCTTGGCCCCGCCTACCGGCACTGGTTTCGCGGGAAATATGTCCAGCAATACCGGCTCTTCTTCCGCTTCCATGAAAAAGAGAAGATCATCGTTCTCGCCTGGGTCAACGACGAGGATACGAAGCGCGCCTATGAAAGCCGGACCGATGCCTACCGGGTGTTTTCCCGGATGCTGGAGCGCGGCCGCCCGCC
This sequence comes from Gellertiella hungarica, assembly GCF_014197145.1. Taxonomy (GTDB): domain Bacteria; phylum Pseudomonadota; class Alphaproteobacteria; order Rhizobiales; family Rhizobiaceae; genus Gellertiella; species Gellertiella hungarica. The sequence continues at coordinate 244,684 of NZ_JACIEZ010000005.1, forward strand.
GGATGACTGGGCAAGCCTGATGGCCGAGGCAAGCGCGCCGCTTGAGGGCGAGGACATGGGGCTCGCTACGGACAACTAGGCCCATCCCGCCCCGAAATCCTGCCTTTCCGCCTTGACCTCAATCAAATTGCGGCCAAACGCCTCAAATCCGCGTATACGGACTATTCCCGATTGGATTGCGGCGCGCATTTTAGTATCTGACTGGCCATGTTGTTCTGGATCGCCGTTGCCGTCATGACCGCCCTCGTGGCGATCGTTCTCCTCCTGCCGTTGTCGCGCGCCGGAAAGGGCGCAGCCGTCTCCGGCGCCGATGACCGGGCCAAGGAGCTGGCGGTCTATCGCGACCAGCTGAAGGAGATCGACCGCGACCTCGACAACGGCCTGATTTCGCCGGCGGAGGCGGATTATGCGCGCGCCGAGATCGGCCGCCGGCTGATTGCGGCGGGAGACCAGGCGGAGGCGGATCGGACCGAGACGCGGCCGCTGCGCCGGCGCGTGGCGGAAATGCTGGTCATCCTCTCGCTTCCGGCCCTCGGCGTGCCGCTCTATCTTCTCACGGGCGCGCCCGGCCTTCCCGACCAGCCGCTCGAGGCACGGCTTGAAAATCCCGGGCAGAACATCGAGCTCCTGCTCGCGAAGGTGGAGCGCCACCTGCTGCAGAACCCCGAAGACGGACAGGGCTGGGAGCTGATCGCGCCGATCTATTACCGCAACCAGGTCTTCGACCGGTCGGTGGAGGCCTATCGCAATGCGGTGCGGCTGCTGGGTCCGTCCGCGGAGCGCTCCGGCAGCTTTGCCGAGGCGCTGATCGCGCTTGACGGCGGCAAGGTGGGCGACGAGGCCGCCGCCCAGCTGGCCGAGGTGCTGAAGCTCGCCCCCGGCGATGCCCGCGCCCGCTTCTATCTGGCGCTGAAGCTCGAGCAGGAGGGCAAGCGGGCGGAAGCCTTTGCCGCCTTCCAGGCGATCCGCAAGGATGCCCCGGCGGATGCCCCCTATCTGGAGCTGGTCGACCGGCATGTGGCCGCCACCGATCCGTCGAAGCCCGCGCCCTCGCCGGAGGCGGCACCGCCGGGCAATCCCGAGGAGGCGGATATCGCCGCCGCCGCAGGCATGGAGGCAGGCGACCGGCAGCAGATGATCATGGGCATGGTCGAGACGCTTTCGGCCCGCCTGAAGAACGAACCCGACAATTTCGAGGGCTGGATGCGGCTTGTCCGCTCCTATGCGGTGCTCGGCATGAAGGACAAGGCGGCAGATGCGCTCGCGAGCGCGCTGAAGACCTTCCCCGCCGACACCGACCAGGGACGCCAGCTGAAGGCGCTGGCCGACAGCATGGGCATTCCGGCCGCAGGAGGCATGTAAATGACGCGCAAACAGAAGCGGCTGGCGGTGATCGGCGGCGGGGTGGCCTTCATCATGGCCGCCGTCTTTCTCGTGATGTTCGCCTTCGGCCAGTCGGTGTCCTTCTTCTACGTGCCGGGCGATCTCGCCAAGGCCAATGTGCAGCCCGGCACGCGCATCCGGCTCGGCGGGCTCGTGGCCACGGGGTCCGTCGTGCGGGGCCAGGGCTCCACGGTCACCTTCTCCGTCACCGATACGACCGGCACCCTCGTGCCCGTCACCTATACGGGCATCCTGCCGGACCTCTTCCGCGAGGGCCAGGGCGTGGTGGCGGAGGGTGTCTTCGGAGCGGACGGCAAGCTCTTCACCGCCGATACGGTGCTGGCCAAGCACGACGAGAAATACATGCCCAAGGATGTCGCCGACCGGCTGAAGCAGCAGGGCGAGTGGCGCGGCGAGGAGGCCAGGACACCATGATCGTCGAACTCGGCCATTTCGCCCTCGTCATCTCGCTCGTCGTTTCGCTTCTCGTCTCGGTGGTGCCGGTCTACGGCGTCATGAAGCGCGATGCGGCGCTGATGGCGCTCGCCCCCATCGGCACGCTCGTGGTCTTCGGGCTGGTGGCGATTGCCTTTGCGGTGCTCACCCATGCCCATTTCACCTCCGATTTCTCGGTGATGAACGTCTGGCAGAACTCCCATTCGCTGGTGCCGGCGATCTACAAGATCTCCGGCGTCTGGGGCAATCACGAAGGCTCGATGATGCTCTGGCTGCTGATCCTGACGCTGTTTTCGGCGATGGTGGCGGCCTTCTCGTCGAACCTGCCGGTGCGCCTGCGCACGCTCGTGCTGGCGGTGCAGGGCTGGATTGCGGCGGCCTTCTCGCTCTTCATCGTGCTGACCTCCAATCCCTTCATCCGGCTGGACCCCGCCCCCGTCGAGGGGCAGGACCTCAATCCGGTGCTGCAGGATGTGGGCCTCGCCATCCATCCGCCGCTTCTCTATCTCGGCTATGTGGGCTTTTCGGTCTGCTTCTCCTTTGCCGTCGCCGCGCTGATCGAGGGCCGCATCGATGCGGCCTGGGCGCGCTGGGTTCGCCCCTGGGCGCTCGGCGCCTGGGCCTTCCTGACGCTCGGCATCGCCATGGGCTCCTACTGGGCCTATTACGAGCTCGGCTGGGGCGGCTGGTGGTTCTGGGACCCGGTGGAAAACGCCTCCTTCATGCCCTGGCTTGCGGGCACGGCGCTGCTGCATTCCGCACTCGTCATGGAAAAGCGCGACGCGCTGAAGATCTGGACGATCCTGCTCTCCATCCTCACCTTCTCGCTGTCGCTGCTCGGCACCTTCCTGGTGCGCTCGGGCGTTCTCACCTCGGTGCATGCCTTCGCCTCCGATCCCACGCGCGGCATCTTCATCCTGGTCCTGCTGCTGCTGTTCATCGGCGGTGCGCTCAGCCTCTTTGCCTTCCGGGCCGGGACGCTGCGGGCGGGCGGGCTCTTTGCCCCCATCTCGCGGGAGGGGGCGCTGGTGCTCAACAACCTCATCCTCACCGTCGCCACCGCCTCGGTGCTGATCGGGACGCTCTATCCCATGCTGATGGAAACGCTGACGGGCGAGAAGATCTCGGTCGGCGCCCCCTTCTTCAACCTCAGCTTCGGGCTCCTGATGGTGCCGCTGCTGATCGTGCTGCCCTTCGGGCCGCTGCTGGCCTGGAAGCGCGCCGATCTGGCGGGCGCCTCGCAGCGCCTGTTCGTGGCGGTGCTGGCGGCGCTCGCGGTGGCGCTCGCGATGTACTACGCGGAAAACGGCGGTCCCGTCATGGCGATCCTCGGCCTTGCCGCCGGTTTCTGGATCGTCTTCGGCGCGCTTGCCGATCTCTGGGGCCGCGCCGGTTTCCGCCGCGTGGCGACGGACCAGGCCTTCCGGCGGCTTTTCGGCCTGCCGCGCTCGGCCTTCGGCACGGCGCTCGCCCATCTCGGCTTCGGCGTCACGGTCATCGGCATCGTCGCGGTCTCGGCCTTTGCCACGGAAACGGTCACCGAGACGAAGCCCGGCGGCGTGATCGATGCGGGCGGCTACCAGCTCCGCTTCGACGGCATGAAGGACGCCAAGGGCCCCAACTACACGGAAAGCCGCGCCCATTTCACCATCAGCCGGGGCGGCGCAACCGTCGGTGATGTCTGGTCCTCGAAGCGCATCTACGTGGCGCGCCAGATGCCGACGACGGAAGCGGGCATCCTCACCTTCGGCCTGTCGCAGCTCTATGTCTCGCTCGGCGATCCCACCCCGGATGGCGGCATCGTGGTGCGCATCTGGTGGAAGCCGACCATCCTGTGCATCTGGCTCGGCGCGGTCATCATGGCGGTGGGCGGCTTCGTCTCGCTTTCCGACCGGCGCCTGCGCGTCGGCGCGCCGCGGCGGGCGGCCAATCGCGGCGCCCTCGCGCCCGGGCTGGAGGCGGCCGAATGATCCGCAAGCTCGCCCTCGCCTTCTTCCTGATGCTCTCCGCGCTGCCGGCGCTTGCCGTCAATCCGGACGAAATCCTCGCCGACCCCGCGCTCGAAGCCCGCGCGCGTAAAATCTCCGCCGAACTGCGCTGCATGGTCTGCCAGAACCAGTCCATCGACGACAGCAATGCGGAGCTTGCCAAGGACCTGCGCGTGCTGGTCCGCGAACGGCTCACCCGCGGCGATACCGACGAGCAGGTCTTCGATTACGTCGTCTCGCGCTACGGCGAATTCGTGCTGCTGAAGCCGCGATTCTCCCTGAAGACCGCCCTCCTCTGGGGCGCCCCGGCCGCCCTCCTCCTCATCGGCGGCACCATCCTCCTCGCCGCCGCCCTTCGCCGCTCCCGCCCCACTCCCGGCCCCGCGCCCCTCTCTCCCGAGGAAGAGGCCCGGCTGAAGGAGCTGATGCGGGAGGAGTGAGGGCATCGGGTTTGCCGCACCGCACCCCCCTCTGCCGCTGTATGGCGTCGCGTTTGCGGATGCGCACCCCCCTCTACCCTGCAAACCGTCGTGTTTGACGTACGGTACCCCCCTCTGCCCTGCCGGGCATCTCCCCCTCAAGGGGGGAGATCGGGATGCCGTTATCTTGGCGGTCCCCAGCCACCGTTTCAGCAAATGAGACGTTTGTTGTCTGAGGAAATCATAAAACGCGATGTCGATCTCCCCCCTTGAGGGGGAGATGTCCCGGCAGGGACAGAGGGGGGTGCAGCTCGGCAAATTCAACGCCGTGCAGGGGACAGAGGGGGGTGCTGCTCGGCAAACGCAACGCCGTGCGGGGCACGTTCCTCCGCGCCAATCCCCCTTACAGCAGCGACCAGCTGCCGTCGTTGTTGCGGCAGGCGGAGCCGCGGGCCTGGAGTTGTTTGCCGGAGGCGATGATGCGGTGGGAGTACTGGCGGCAGTTCTGGGTTCCGACCTGGTAGGGGGCGGCGGCCATGACTTCGCCGTTGGCGTCGTCGCCGCGCCAGATGACCGGCTGGCCGGCGGGGGCGGCCTCGAGGGTGCGGTATTCCGCCTCCAGCGCCCGCTTGGTGTCATTGTCGGAAAGGTCGGCCTCGGTGGTGCCCACGATGCCGCCGTCGAGGGCGGCGAGGATGCGCGCGGAGGGCGAAGGCGGGGCCTCGGAGAACAGGCTCTTGCCGAGATAGGGCGTGGTGGTGGTGCAGGCGGAAACCAGGAGGGCGGCGACCGGCAGCACGACGAGCCGTGCGCGGGCCAAACGAATCGACGAAGCAAATGCAGACAATCAATTTCTCCTGCCGCGGCGGGCGGTATCCCGTTCATGCCAATGGTTCGCTTCCGCTTCCGGCAGAAATGCGGCGGATTTTCAGCATCGACCCGCCCCGGCTGGCGGACCGGCGGCACGGAAGCTCGATGCAGATCCATGCAAGTCGGATGCCGGATGGCGAAACATGCGATCTTTTGCGGTATTATGGCGCGGCGCAGCACAATTTCAATCGCCCGGCCTCAGGAAAGGGCAGCCGAAGAGGGAAAATTGTGCATGAGCACATCAACCTGAAATCGCAACGCCCGGCAGGATCAACCGTGCGCGCAGGCCGCCGGAGGGGCTGCGGGTCAGCGTGAAGCGCCCTTCGTATTCGGAGGTGATCTCGGTGACGATGGACAGGCCGAGCCCGGTGCCGGGCTTGCTTTCGTCGAGCCGCCGCCCGCGCTTCAGCGCCTCGGTGATCTCTTCCGGCTCCAGTCCGGGGCCGTCGTCGTCGACGAGCACCTCCACCCAGGCGCGGCGCTGCGCCTCCTCGGCGCTCGGCCCCTCGGCAGAGGGGCTGACGGCGACGCTGACGCGGCTTTTCGCAAAGCGGGCGGCATTGTCCAGCAGGTTGCCGACGGTTTCCTCCACGTCCTGCTGCTCCATGGCGAGCGAGAGGCCGGGCGGCACCACGGAAAGGTCGAAGGCGAGGCCGGGGTTCAGCCGCCGCATGACGCGCAAGAGCCGCTCGAGCACGGGTTCGGCCTCGCTGCGGGCCAGCACGGTATCGCGCTGGGCGGCGATCCGGGCGCGGTTGAGGTAGCTCTGCACCTGGCCCTGCATGGCCTCCGCCTGGCTTTTCACCAGTTCGCCATGGCCCCTGTCCAGCACGCGCGCCTCGTTGAGCAGCACCGCGATCGGCGTCTTCAGCGAATGGGCGAGATTGCCCACCTGCATGCGGGCGCGCTCCACGATGCGGCGGTTGCTGTCGATGAGGGCATTGACCTCGGAGGCCAGCGGCTGGATCTCGCGGGGAAAATCGGTCGGCAGGCGCTCGGCCTCGCCGCGGCGGATGCGCTCGAGCGCGGCGCGCGCCTGGTCGAGCGGCTTGAGGCCGATGAGGATGGCCAGCGCATTGACGACGAGAGAGCCGATGCCGAAGCCGCCGAGCGCCAGATAGAGCCGGTTGGAGAAGGCCTGGATGTCGGCCTCCACGAGGGCGCGGTTGCCGGAGACGCGGAAGCGCGCGGCGCGGCCGTCCTGGTCCAGCACCACCTCGGTCTCGGCCACCTGCACGGTGTTGCCCTGGCCGTCTTCCTCCACATAGAAGCGCTCGTAATTGTCGTCGAAGGGCACCTCCGCGATCGGCGGCATGGCCAGCTGGGTCACGCCGAGCGAGGCCGATGTCAGCGGCTCGGCCTTGAAGTCGCCGAGCGGCTCCACCATCCAGTACCAGCCGGTGGCGGGCTGGGAGAAGCGCAGGTCGCCGAGCTCGGGACGCCCGGCGAGCTGCTTGTCCTCGCCCACCGAGACGGAGTTGATGACGTTGTAGAGCTGGGCGCGCAGCAGCTCCTGGAAGCCGCGCTCGGTGCCCTGCCGGTAAAGGGTGGAGATGACGACCGCGATCACCACCAGCGCCACCGCCGACCACAGCGTGGCGAGCAGCAGCACGCGGGCGGTGAGCGAGGTGAGCCTCGGCTTCACTTGGCTTTCCCGGCCTTCGGCTCGGCCTTGCCGTCACCGGGCGGCTGCATGCGGTAGCCGAGACCGCGCACGGTCTCGATGAGGTCGACCCCCATCTTCTTGCGCAGGCGGCCGACGAACACCTCGATGGTGTTGGAATCGCGGTCGAAATCCTGGTCGTACATGTGCTCCACCAGGGCGGTGCGGGACACCACCTCGCCCATGTGGTGCATGAGGTAGGAGAGCAGGCGGAATTCGTGGGAGGTGAGCTTCAGCGGTTCGCCGTTGACGGTCGCCTTGGAGCTCTTGGTGTCGAGGCGCACGGGGCCGCAGACGATCTCGGAGGAGGCATGGCCGGCGGCGCGGCGGATGAGCGCGCGGATGCGGGCGAGCACTTCCTCCACATGGAAGGGCTTGGCGACATAGTCGTCGGCGCCGGCATCGATGCCCGCCACCTTGTCCGACCAGCGGTCGCGGGCGGTGAGGATGAGAACGGGCATGGTGCGGCCGCCGGCGCGCCATTTTTCCAGAATGGTGATGCCGTCCATGCCGGGCAGGCCGATATCGAGGATAACAGCGTCATAGGGCTCGGCATCGCCGAGATAATGGCCCTCCTCGCCGTCGAAGGCCTGGTCGACCACATAGCCGTTTTCCTTCAGCGCCTCGGTAAGCTGGCGGTTGAGATGGGCGTCGTCTTCGACCACGAGAATGCGCATGGCTATCTGACCTGTCCTGTTGAGAGAACGGCGGGCGAAGAATCGTCGCCCTACATCGGCACCACAACCCTTATCCTGCGCGGACGCGTGGTGCCATCCCCCTGCACGAGCACGGTGATGATGCAGCTCTGGCCGTCGCGGGTGGGCTCGGCGGAAAGCAGCTGGCCATTGGTTTCGTCCACCACCTGCTGGGCGGCGGCGGAGCAATCCCCGCCGGCGAGATGCACCGGTCCCCGGGCCCGGGCCAACCCGCCGAGCGGATCGGCGGGCATGGCGGCGAGCGGCCCGGAAAGACCGGTCAGCCCGAAGGCAAGGACCATCATGGAAAGCCTGGACGCCATCACGTACCCGTTTCAACCACTGCGACTATGAGGGAATACTTACCCCATGACAACTGAATGGCAAATGAATGTGGCGAAGCGGGCCCTTGTCCCCCGGAGGGCTTCAGCGGACGATGGTGCTCGTCGCCGCAAGCCGGCCGTAGAGCGCGCCGAGCGCGCCGATTCCGGTGGCGATGTTGAGCGCGGCATCGGCCAGCGCCGCCTCGCCGCCCATGCCCGGATCGTATCCCGAGGCGCGGATCAGCGTTGCCGCGAGCGCGGCGATCGCGCCCCAGACGGCGCGCGACTGGTACCAGTATTTCGTTTCGGCCATGGCTGGCTCCTTTCGTTGCGGAAGGGTTGCGGTTGACGGGCCGTGACGGCCTCAGGCGGGAAGCGGGATGCGCCGCGCCACACCCTCCGGCACGCGCCGGCCGATCTGGCGAAGCTCCGCCTCCAGCGGATCGCCGGGGCCAAGCCCGTCCGCCTGCTGCTGGAGCGCGGAATAGAGGCAGCGCGGCTCGCCGGGCGTGAAGCGGCGGACGACCGAGCCGCCCTTGAGGATGTCGAGGCGGTAGCGCTCCGTCTCCTGGTCGAGGGGGATGTCGCTTGCCTCCCAGTCATCCGCGTCGATCCTGCCGCGCCGCACCCAGCGGAAGAGGAGGTCGCCGGAGGGCGTCCGCTCCGCCCGGAAGTGGGCGGGCGCGAGCGGACGTTCGGCGCCGAGCCCGCCCGCAAAGGCGAAGGGGCCTGCCGTGCCGCCGAGCGCGCCGGTTCCGGTGACGCGATAGGCAAGCATGCGCCCGCGCTCCGCCTCGCCGAGCGGGAGGCTTTTCACCGCCGGCCCGATCAGCACCGCGACCGCGCCGGCGGCGGCGCCCCGGCGTCCGGCCTCGTCCGTGCCGTCGAGCCCGTTGAGGAGGCCCGAGAGGCGGAAGCGGCCGGGCGCGATCTCCTCGGCATTGCGGAAGCCGACGATCTCCGCCGTGCCGTCGGGCTGGCGTATGGCGATGCGGTTCTCGCCGGCAAGCGCCGCCGCCCGGCTTGCCGACGAGGGGGCGCCGAAGCCGAAATCGACGAGGATCGTCCGCTTGCCGTCGAAACGGCCGTAGATGCCGGCGGGGGCGAGCGCCTCCGCCAGCCGGCCGATCGTGGCGGGACGGTCGAGCGTCAGGCGGGCGGCGCTGCCGTCGCCCTGGGTCGTGGACAGGATGAGTGGCCGCCATGGCCGCATCAGCCCCGCGACGCGGATGACGCCGGCGGTCTCGCCGGAGCCCATGCGCGGCAGGTCGAGGAAGACGATCTCGGGCGAAAAGCCGGTGCCGGGCGGCAGGCGCGGCGCCTTCGGCACCGGCGGCGGCAGCGCCCTCACCCCGCCCGGGGCCGGGGCGAAGCTCCTCGCCTCGACGAGCCTTTCGCGCTCCTCGTCGATGCGGGTCACGAGGAACCGGCCGGAAAGGCCGGGCAGCGTGACGACATCGCCCGGTTCGACGGCAAGCGCAGAGGACGGCAGGCGGAAGCGCACCACCCGGCGCGCGCCGCCGAGATCGCGCAGATGCGCCGCGGCCAGCCGCTCGGCAAGGCCCGCGTCGAGCGCGGCGGGAAGCGCGATGTCCGCAAGCCGGGTCCCGCCGCCGGACAGGCTTGCCGCCCGCGCCCGCGCCGGCTCGTGATCGGCCGCCTGATCGGAAAAGGACAGGAGCGTGCCCTCCGGCACGGCCGATGCCTCGCCGCGAAGTTCGGAGAAGAGCGGTTCGCCCGGCCGTTCGGCCAGCACCGGGAGGGGAATGGCCGGCAGGCTCGCCTCGGCGCGGCTTCGAAACACCAGCCGCCCGCCCTCCTCCAGCACGTCGAGCCCGAAGGCGGCGACCAGCGGCTCGAGAAGCGCCCGCGCGGGCACGATGTCCGCCTGCACGTAACCCGGCAGGTCGCCGCTGACGCCGGAGACATCCGCATCGGCCATGCCGTGATCGCGCAGGATCGCGGCAATGGTGTCGGCCAGCGTGCCCGCGCCCAGCCGCCCGTTCAGCCAGTGGCCGGTGCGCCAGTTGCCGCCATCGGACCAGACGCTGCCATGCGGAAAGACGGGATAGGGCCGCGTGTCCCAGCACCAGAGAAAGATGTCGGCGGGCGAGACCATGCCGGCGGGCGCCTGTCCACCCGTCCAGTGCCGGTAATGTGCCTCGAGGAAGCGGCGCTGCGCGCTGTCGGCCCGGTGCCCGCGGGAAAAGGCGGGCAGGCTGCTTTCGGCGGATTTCGGATCGGAGAAGAGGTTCGGCTCGTTCGCGCCCCGGTCGATGGCCGGCGCGCCGAGCTCGGTGAACCAGACCGGCTTCATCCGCGGCATCCAGGCGGTGGGGGTGGCAAGCTCCCGTCCGCCGCGCCGCTCGTAATGCCGGTTCGACCACCAGCCCGCGATGTCCTTGGGCGCGAAGACCCAGGGCTTGCCCGCCGCCCCGTCGGTGATCGGCGTGCGCCGCCGGGCGGCCCGGTCGGCCTCGCTGGCATAGTACCAGTCGAAGCGCTCGCCGGAGACGATGCCCGCCCGCAGCGCCGCCGGATCCTCCGCATGGGAAAAGCCGTCGGGATGGGCGCTTGCCAGGTCCCCGTCGCGGAAATCCGAAAGCGGCAGGTAATTGTCGATCCCGACCGCGTGGATGTCGGGGGCTGCCCAGAGCGGATCGAGATGGAAGAAGACATCGCCCGAGCCGTCGGCGGGCTGGTGGCCGAAATATTCGCTCCAGTCCGCCCCGTAGGTGATCTTCGTGCGGGAGCCGAGGATCGCCGCCACCTCGCGGGAGAGCTTCACGAGTTCGGCGACGAAGGGAAAGCGGTTCTCCCCGTCGCGCAGCGTCGTCAGCCCCCGCAGTTCGGACGAGAGGAGGAAGCCGTCCACCCCGCCCGCAAGCCGGGCGAGATGGGCGTAATGCAGGATCATCCGGCGAAAGCCGAAGCCCTCCCCGCGAAAGGCGACCGTCGTCTCGCCGGGGGTGAAATCCTCCGGCGCGGCCGTGCCGGCAAAGCGGGCGACGAGGCCGGGGATGGCGCCGGTGCGGTCGGGCGAGCCGCGCAGGCCGGGCGCCGGGCGGCAGGTGATCCGCCCCCGCCAGGGATAGGCCGCCTGCCGGGCGGCCCCGTAGGGATCGGAAAGCGTGTTGCCGGCGGGAATGTCCATCAGCAGGAAGGGATAGAGCACCACCTTCAGCCCGCGCCGCCTGAGGTCGCGGATCGCCGCGATGACGGAGGCATCGGAGGGCGTGCCGCCATAGGCCGGGCCGCCGCCTGCGGTGCTGATCAGCCGCGCGCCGGAGCGCGTCAGGCCGGACACGGTCCAGCTGCGGCTTTCGCCGCTGCGGACGGGCACCTCCACCCCCGGCACCACCGCGCATTCGCCGAGATCGAGGCTGGTGCCGAACCAGGAAACGGTGAGCGCCACGGTTTCGAGCGCCGGGCAGAGCGCCTGAAGTTCGTCGAGCGAGGTGGTCCAGTCGCTCTGGCCGGAGAGCGTGTTGCGGTTGAGCCGCCGGGAAGATCCGCCGCCCATGCTTTCCGTCACGGTCTGCGGATCGTAACCATGCTCGGTCGCGCCGGGAATAAGCGTCACGGCCCGCACCTGCCGTTCCAGCGCGCCGACGGGGCGGATCACCTCGAACTGCAGCACGGGAATGCGGTCGCCGAAGGGGCCGAGCGGCAGGTTCTCGAAGACCACATAGGCAAGGCCGCGATAGGCGGGGGCCTTGCCCGCGCCCTGTCTGGCCAGGATGAGCGGATCGGGCTGCTGGCCCGCGGTGCCGCGATAGACCCGCATCTCGATGCCGTCGAGCGAGAGCTCCCGCCCGTCGGCAAAGACGCGGCGCACCCCGGCAATCGGCCCCTCGCAGAGGCTGAGCGCCAGGCTGACGCTGTAGGTGAAACGGGTTTCGCCGGAGCGGCCGCTGCCCTTTGCGCCATCGCGCTCCTCCACCGCCTCCTCCAGGAAACGGGTCGCCCAGATGAGCGTGCCGCCGATCCGCACGGTGCCGTAGACGCGGGGGATCGGCGTTCCCTCCTCCGGCCCGGGAATGCGGGCGGTCGGCAGATGGGCGGGACCGGCCCCGCCCGCCCCGAAAAGGGCATTGTCGATTGCGCTGCCGGCGAGCGCGCCCAGCGCCCGGCCGGCGGCGGCGCCGAGCGGCCCGAAGGCACTGCCGAGCGCTGCGCCCGCCGCCTGAAGGATCACGGTTGCCATGGCTGTCTCGGCTCCATCGGAAAACGGAAGACGCCGGCAATCCGCCGGCGCCAGGAGGGAACGAGCGGCGAGCGGGTCACCGCCACCTGCTCATAGGCGTGGATGAAGGTCTCGCCCGCCTCGTCGGGAAGGGCGAGGATGCCCGCATGGGTCGCCGGGCCTTCCGCCGTCCAGCGGAAGACGAGGAGATCGCCGGGCGCGCGGGCGCAGGCGGCAAGCGCGGGCCCGAAATGCCGCTCCGCCGCCTCGATCAGCGGTTCGCCCGGCGCATCGAGCGCCCAGTCGCGGCGATAGGGCGGCGGAAGCTCGGGCTCCCGCCCGTAGAGCGCGCGCCAGACCCCGCGCACCAGCCCGAGGCAATCGCAGCCGATCCCGCGGGTCGAGCCCTGGTGCCGGTAGGGCGTGCCGAGGAAGGTCTCGGCAAGGGCAAGCGCCTCTGCGCCCCGGCCGGTCATGGCACCAGCGCCCGCCCGTCATGGGCGGTGTCCCTGTCGGCATAGGAATAGGCGAAATCCGGCCCCGGCATGTGCGGGAAGCCGCGGAAGTTCAGCCCGTTTGCAAAGCGGTTGCGGCAGGTCTCGAAGCGCTTGTCGCAGCCGACCAGCGCCCCCACCCGGTCGCCGACGGCGGGCATCAGCCCCGGCGGCAGCCAGAGATCGAGGATGTGCCGGTCGCCCTCCTTCGCCGAGGCGGCGATGCCGGATACGGTGCCCGCCAGCACCCCGCTCTCGAAGGTCAGCCGCCCGAGGGAGAAATCGTCGCCGTCGAAGCCGGAAAGGCCCGTCACCGCCAGGCGGCTTTCCGAAAGCAGCGCGGCGATGCGCCCCGTTCCCCGGTGGCGGCCCGGGACCGGCACGAGGGCGCAGTCGCTGTCGGCGAATTCGGCGGAGCAGGTGCGGACATGCGCCCGCCCCTGCGGCTGGTGCAGCCGGTGGGTGAGCGGGCGAAGCTCCGCCCGGAACAGGTTTCCCTCCACCGTCACCTCGCCGATGTCGCGGCGGCTGAGGAAGACGCGCTCCTCCGGCCGTGCCCAGTTGACGGCGTGGAGGTCCACCTCCGCCCCGTCATAGAGCCCGGCGGCGAGATGGTCCGGCGTGATCAGCGGGCTCGAGAAGGCGCCCTCGATCTCGCCGGCGGCGGCGGGCAGGCCCGCCTCCTCCGCATAGGCGCGGCCGGTGAAGCCCGAGCCCGCGCGAAAGGTGACGCCGCCGAAGGCGATGTCGCGGTCGTGGTCGGTGAAGCCGAGCACGACGCCATCGCGGCGGGTCACCTTCCAGCAATGGCAAAGCGTGGTCGCGCCCCCGGCAAGATGGGCGGCAAGGGCGGCGGAAAGCCGTCTCATGGTTCGATCTCCTCCAGCGGAATGACGGGGAAGCGGCCGGCGTTGAAGGCCTCGAGGCTCACCTCCAGCCGGTCGGTGGCAAAGCGCACCGGCACGTCGAATTCGAAGCCGGCGGTGACGGCAGCCCCCGCGGGCGGGGCGCGCCCCTCGGCAAAGGTCACCGTTCCCGAGACCGCATCCACCGTCAGGTCTGCGGCGGGCGCAAGCCGCCCGTTGACGGCGACGGTCACGGTGCCGGCCACCGGCTTTGCGATCCGCCGCGCCCAGCTACCGGCGCGGTCGCCGTAGAGCTTGACGAGCGGGAAGGACAGCGTGCGGCCATCGCCGGTGCCGAGGCTCTGGTCGAGCGGCGTGGGGCTCCATTCCGGCCGGCAGGACCTGAAGTCGAGCGGGTCGCGGAAGCGGAAGCCGTGCAGCGCGCCCGCCCTCGCCTCGAAGAACTCGATCACCGTGTAGAGATCGGCAATCGAGCGGATGCCGGAGCCCGCATCATAGCGCCGGCGGGAATTGGCCCAGCGCTGGTTGCGGGCCTCGCGGCCGTTGGACAGGCTCACGATGTCGGTGAGGCGGGACGGCCCGCCGCTGACGCCGAGCGCCAGCCGCAGCGGAAAACGGATCTCGTGAAAGGCCATGGCGCGCCTCCTTCAGAGATGCCGCGCGCCGCGCCGGGCCGCGCGCGCCAGCATGGCGGAAAGGGCGGCTTCCGAGCGGCGGAAGCTCTCCGCATCGGCAGCCGTCACGTTGAAGACGACGGTGCCGCCGGGCGGCGCACCGCCCGAGACCGACACGCCGAGCGAGCCGTCCGCGCCGCGCCGGAGCGGCAGGATCGCCTCCGGTCCGGCCTCGCCCATCAGCCCGAGCCCGCCGCCCGCGCCGGTGAAATAGGCCGGGGCGGCAATCACCCCGCCATCGGCAAAGGGCGTGACGGCGGGCGCGTCTGCCCCGGAAAGTCCCGCCAGCAGCTGCCCGCCCGCGCGGGACAGCAGGTCCTCGAGCGGCTTCAGCCCGGCATCGAGGGCCAGCGACGAAAGCTTCAGCGCCAGTCCCTTCAGCACCTCGTCCAGCCCCTTCGCCCCGCTCGCGGCATCGGCGAAGGCGCGGGAAAGCGCAGCGCCCAGCCGGTCGCTGCGGATTTCGAGATCCGCAAGGAGCGGCCCGAGGGCTGCCGCCTCTCCGGCGGCGGGGGCAAGGGCGGAAGTTGGGGTCTCACCGGTCATTTCGCGGTCTCCTGATCGGGTCTGTCTCGCCTGCGCCCCGGCGGTCGGGGAAGCGGGCCATCAGCGCGTCGAGCGCCGGCCGGTCGGGGCCGGCGGCCTCCCGCGCCGGTCCGGCGGCGGCGCAAAGCTCGCGCGGGCTCATCGCCCAGAAGTCGGAAGGGGAAAGCCGCAGCCGCCCGAGGCCGAAATGCATGGCCGCCGCCCAGGGAAAGGCGGCGGGCCTGGCGGCCCCGGCGGCTGCGGCGCTCAGGGGCGGTGGGGTGCCGCCCCCTCGTCCGGCGTGCCGAAGGCGGCGGCCATCAGCGCCGTCACCACCTCCACCGCCGCCGCCACCCCGCCCTCGATGTCGAGCGTCATCACGTCCTCGTCGGTGAAGAGATTGCCGCCGCCGCGCAGGCCCGCGCCCAGGATGCGCACCAGATCCGCCGCCTTCAGCCGCCCGCCGGAGAAGCGGGTGGCGAGATCGGCGAGCGTATCCGCCGCGAAGGCGGTTTCGAGTTCGGCCAGCGCGCCGAGCGTGAGGCACAGGATGCGGCGTTCGCCGCCGATCACCGCCTCCACCTCGCCGCGACGGCGGTTTGCCCTTGCGGATGCCTTGGACCGTCCCATCACACGCTCCCGAAGCTGATGGCGCCGGCCGATTCCAGCGCGATCTCGAATCTCATCTCGCCGTTGTATTCGCCGGCATAATCGAGCGCCGCGATCTGGAACGGCCCGGTGACGGTGCCGAAATCGGGAATGAGGATCTGGAAGGTCTTCACCTCCCCGGCAAAGAAGGCGCTGCGGATCAGCGCATCGGAGCTCGCGTCCTTGAAGAGGCCGGAGGCCGAGATGGAGGCGCGCTGGATGCCCGCGCCGGCGAGCAGCTCCCGCCAGCGTCCCGCGCTTTCGCCATCGGTGATGTCGATCGTCTGGGCATTGAAGGAAAGCTTGCGGCTGCGCAGGCCCGCGACCGTTTCATAGCCGCTGCCATTGCCGATTTTCAGCAGGAAATCCCTGCCCCTCTGCGTGACCATATCGGGTCCTCCGTCATGAAAAGCGATCAAGGATGGGCCGGGCCGTCCTCGGTGACGGCCCGGAAGGTGATGGCGGTGACGAGCGCCCGGGCGGCGGGCATGCGCCGCGCGCGGGTGGCCTCGTGGGCAAGGCTGCACAGCGTCACGCCCGCGCCGAGATCCGGGGCAAGCGCATCGAGGGCGGCGCGCGCCGCAGCCGCGATCTCGCTGGCCAGCGCCGGATGATCGGCCCCGGTCCAGATCTCGAGGGTCAGCCGATGTTCCTCGCCGGGTTCGGTCGCGGTGGAATAGTCGCGGCTGTCGATGGGCCCGAGGAGCAGGAAGGGCATGCCCCCCTTCGGCATCCGGTCGAGCACCCGGCCGGGGGCGCCGAGCTTGCGCGCGAGCGCCGCATCGCCGCCAAGGGCGGCCGCCACCGCCTTCCCGAGCAGCAGGGCGGCGCGGCTCATGGCCCCTCCTCCCGGCAGAGGCAGCGGATGTAGCGGCCGGTTTCGTCGGGATCGAAGGCGTGCTCGATGTCAAGCAGCCGGTCGCCGAGGCGGAAGCGGCTTCCCGCCGTCACGCCGGGGCGAAAGCGGATCGTCACCGCCATGCGCCGATACGGCAGGGCAAAGCCCGTATCCTCGGCAGGTTCCGCCGCCCCCGGTTCGACGAGGGCGAAGAGGTCCGCCTCCGCCGCAAAGCCGGCAATCGTGCCGCCCGCGCCGTCTGCGCCCGAAAGCGGCCGCTCCAGCACCACGGCGTGGCGGAAGCGCCCGGCATCGATGGTCGCGCCCGCCATGGTCAGAGCCTCCGCCCGAGGAAGGGCTGCACGAGCCGCTCGTAGCCGTCGGGGATCGCCGCCGGCTGGTCGGCAAGCCCCACCGCGCCGCGGTATTCGTACATCGCCGCCACATGCAGCAGCAGCGCCCGGCGCAGGCTGTCCGGCACATCGGCGCCCGCTTCGCCGAAGCCGGCGGTGAAATCGATCTCCACGCCGTTCTCCGCCTGCCCCGGCTCGAAGCCGCGCCCGAGCCAGAGCCGGGCCGGCGGCCCCTCGCGCTCGAAGGCAATCCCCTCCGCCGCCAGGCTCCGCGCCACGCCATCCGCATCGTAAAGCGTAACCGCATCAATCGCTTGCACGGGACCCTTGAGGATCTGCACGACGCCGTCGCGGGAGACCGCCGGAAGCACAAGCCGCAGACCCTGGCTGACAAGGCACAGCCCCGTCGCCCGCTCCATGTGCTCGCGAGCAACCCGGACCAGCCCGGCCAGATAGGCATCCTCCGCCTCTCCCCCGATCCTCATATGCGCCTTCACGTCCGATACCCCCATCGCCTCCGCCACCGGCGGCCGGGTGGTGATGTATGTCATGTCGATGTTCCTTTGATGTGGTTGAAAACGGGGGTGGCGGGGTTTGCCGTGGTGGCCCCCTCTGCCCTGGCGGGCGTTGAGTTTGCCGATGCGCACCCCCCTCTGCCCTGCCGGGCGTGGCGTTTGCCGAACCGCACCCCCCTCTGCCCTGCCGGGCATCTCCCCCTCAAGGGGGGAGATCGGGATGGGGTTTCTCGGGGAAGTCCCTCGCAAACCTCTCTGCATTTGAGACGCTCATTGTCTGGCGAAACCATAAATTCCACGGTCGATCTCCCCCTTGAGGGGGAGATGTCCCGGCAGGGACAGAGGGGGGTGCGGTGCGGCAAACTCGACGCCGTGCGAGGCACCCTCAATCTCCCCCCTTGAGGGGGAGATGCCCCGGCAGGGGCAGAGGGGGGTGCGGTGCGTCACACGCAAACGCCCCTCAGCTCACCGCAAAGCGGACGAACTTGACGGCCTCGAAGTTCTGCACGCCGCCGCCGACGCGGCGGGTGACGTAGAAGAGGACGTAGGGCTTGGCGGTGTAGGGGTCGCGGATGAGGCGGGTGCCCATGCGGTCGACGACGAGGTAGGCGGCGCGGAAGTCGCCGAAGGCGATGGCCATGCCGCCGGAGGCGATGTCGGGCATGTCCTCGCTTTCGGCAAGCGGGAAGCCGGCGAGCGAGGCCGGGGTGCCGGCGGCGGCGGGCGGCTGCCAGATGTAGTTGCCGGTGGTGTCCTTCAGCTTGCGGATTTCCCCTTGCGTCTTGCGGTTCATGAGGAAGGTGCCGTTCTGGCGATAGCCGGCCTTCAGCGCGTAGATGACGTCGAAGAGCGTGTCGGAGGGGTTTTGCGCGCGGAAGCCGTTGGCGACGCCGGTTGCGACATAGCCGATGCTGCCCCAGCTCCAGGCGCCGTCGGCGACCGTGTTGTAGGTGACGAGGCCCTTGGGCTTGTTGACGCCGTCGCCGGCGATGAAGGCGGTGCCTTCCTGCTCGGCGAAGACGATTTCCACCTCCGAGGCGATCCAGCTTTCGATGTCCACGGCGGCATCGTCGAGCAGCGCCTGGGTGGCGGCGGGCTGGGCGAACAGCTCCTGCGTGGGAAAGGACAGCTCGGCCAACGTCTGGCTGCCGGTCTGCGGGCGGGCGGCGGTTTCGGCCACCCAGCCGGTGGCGAGCCCGTTGGTGGCGAAGGGCTTTTTCAGCACCGCGCCCGAGATCTGCCGCACGGTGGCCAGCCGGCGCATGGGCGAGATCATCGCCACGCGGCGGCCGATGGCGGTGTCGATTTCGGGCGGCACCACCACCCCGCCATCGGAGGAGACGGAGGCGGAATAGGCCTTGGCCTCGAGATCGCGCAGCGGCCCCTCGTCGCCGCGCCGGACATAGGCCTCGAAGGCGGCCTTGAGCTCCGGCGGGGCATGGGCGGCGCCCTCGGGACGCAGCTCGCCCAGCGGCGGGCGGGCCGCCTTCAGCGCAAGCTCGTCGAGAAGGCGCGTCTGCTGGTCGATGGCGCGGTTGATGCGCTCCACCTTCTCCGTGGTGACGACATCGGCGGCGAGCTTCTTCTCGATCTCGCCGAGCCGGCGGTCATTGGCCTCGCGGAAGGCCTCGAAGGCGCCCATCAGCTCGTCATGGGCACCGGAAAGCCCGTCCGGCCAGGCCTTGATGTCGGGCGCGCGGCCGGGCGCGGCCCCCGCTTCCGGCGGGCGGGCATGGGCGGGGGCAAGGGTCTTGGTCTCGATCATGGGCGCAGTCCTCCTGACGTGCTGTTGCCTGATGATGGGTGTGAAAGGGATCTTGGGCCGAAGGGCGAGCGCCGGTGGCGGACGGGAACGGCTGCGGATGCGGCGGGCGGCAGCGCCGCCTGCTTCACCGCGCCGACCCGCGCCTCCGGCAGCATCGGAAAGGTGACGATGGAGATTTCCCAGAGATCGGCCTCCAGGATGCGGCGAAGCCCGCCGCGCGTCTCGCGATGGGTGCGCATGGCGCGGAAGCCGATGGACAGCCCGTCGATCGCCCGGTTGAGCAGATGGGCATGAACCTCCTCAGCGCGCGCGGCGCCGGGGTGAGCTGCCCCTCCACATAGAGCCCGTGGGTGTCCTCGCGGATCACGATCCAGCGGCCGATCACCTCGGCGGGGTCGTGCTGGTAGAGCATGCGGACGCCCTCCGGCCCGCGCCTTTCCAGCGACAGGCGGAAGGCGCCGTGCTCGATCACGTCGGCGGCAAGGTCGGGCCGGCCGAAGACGCTGGCATAGCCGGTAAAGCGCCCCTGGCGGCCGAGGCCGGAAACGGCAAGCGGGGCGATGCGCCGGACGGGGGCCGGCAGCCCCGCCGCTTCCCCGGGCCCGGGTTCGGTGGAAGGGGTCACGGCCTTGCCTCCCCGTCTGCGTCGCCGCCGGTGCGGGCCTTGCCCGGGCCACCGGCGCTGCCCGTGGGTGCCGCGCCGCCCGGCATCCGCGCCTTGCTGGCGGCGATGCGGGCGAGAATTCCGAGCCCCCACCAGGCGACGAGGCTTGCCAGCGCCGAGCCCGAAAGCACCAGTTCGGGACCGGACAGGCGGTCGCCGAGCCCCAGCGTTTCCTCGAGCCACAGCCCGGCCGGGCCGCCGAAGACCAGCCCGCAGCAGACCCCGGTGAGAAAGCGGGTGGCCGCTTCCCGGTGGCTTCCGGGAAACAGGTAGACGAGCGAGACGGCGGCGCCGGCCGTCGATCCCGCAATGCGTTCGGCAAGCCAGCCGTCCGCGCCGGTAAGGTCAGTCATGGCGGGTTCCTTTCATGGCATGGGGTTTCGCCGCCGCCGGGCCTGCCCGGCAGTCGCGAAACGGAAAAAGAGGTGACGGATGAATCCCTTGGCGGGATGCCTTCAACGGGCGCCTCAGCCGGTCGAAGTCTCGGTGCGCGCCTTGCCGAAGGGATTCCGGCAATCGCGGCAAGGCATTGGGAAAGCTTGTCTTTCAGCGCGGATCGGGCGCGTAGCCCAGCGCCTCGCGCTTTTCCGCGTCGGTGAGGAAGGGGGCGGCGGCAACGCGCGCCCACAGCTCTCCCCGTTCGGCCGACAGCGCGCTGATGCCGTCGGGATCGGGGTCGATCCGCACCCGGTCGGCGGGCCGGGTCAGGCCCTGCACCAGCGCCGCCATGGTGCGCGCCACGAGCGGCAGCACCGTCAGCCGGTAGAAGGCGCGGTTTGCCTCCTGATAGTTGGAATAGGTGTTGTCGCCCGGCAGGCCGAGCAGCGGCGGCGGCACGCCGAGCGACAGCGCGATGTCGCGCGCCGCGCCGTTCTTCGCCTCGGCGAAATCCAGATCGCGCGGGGTGAGCGACATGGGTTTCCAGTCCAGCCCGCCTTCGAGCAGCAGCGGCCGGCCGGCCGCCTGCGCGCCGGCATAGCCCTCCTCCAGCTCGCGCTTCAGCCGTTCGTAATGCTGCGGCGACAGGTTGCCGCCCTCCTTCGGCTGGTAGACCAGCGCCCCGGAAGGGCGGGCGGAATTGTCGATCAGCGCCCGGTTCCACCGGGTCGCGGCATTGGACAGGGCAATCGCCCCTGCCGCCGAGGCGAGCGGCGCAAGGCCGCGCGTGGCATCGAGCGGATGGAAGAGCCTGATGTGCAGGGGATCGCCGATCCGCCCCTCGAAGGCGAGCCGCCGCGGCCCGGCCCCGGTTTCCACCACCAGCGCCTCGGGCCAGCCCTGCCGCCCGGTTTCGATCCGCACCCGGTCCGGCCGGAGCGGATAGAGCTCGCGCGCTTCGCCCGCCACCGTCACCACCTCGACGAAGGCATTGCCGTCGAGCGCCAGGTGGCTGTAGAGCGTCTCCAGGAATTCCGGCCCTGCCATCAGCGGGTTCGACCGGGCGAGAAGCGCCAGCAGCGGATGGCCGGGCACCTCCCGCTCCTCGGCCTGCAGCACCAGCGGCACCGCGGCGGCAGCCTCCGCCACCAGCCGCACGGCGCGATGGGCGACCGGATTGCCCGCATAGCCGCGCCGCGCCAGCGCCGCATAGGACCGCCCCTCGACCTCCACCCCCGCCATCGCCGCCGCCACCGGCCCGCCCCCCATCGCCTGCCGCCCCTTCACCACCCGTCGCATCCATCCCTTCAGCATCGTCTTTCCTCTCCTGCTGTTTCCGGTGTCGCCTGTGCGTCGCGGGGCGTGGAGTGTGACGGACCGCACCCCCCTCTGCCTCGCACCATGTCGGAGTTTGACGCGCTGCACCCCCCTCTGTCCGCACTATGTGGAGTTTGCCGTGCTGCACCCCCCTCTGTCCCTGCCGGGACATCTCCCCCTCAAGGGGGGAGATCGACCGTGGAATTTGTGGTTTCCCCAAATAACAAGCGTCTCATTTGCCGATACGTTGGCTGGGGACTGCCCCAAGAATCCCTATCCCGATCTCCCCCCTTGAGGGGGAGATGCCCGGCAGGGCAGAGGGGGGTGCACATCGGCAAACTCGACGCCGTGCGAGGCAGTGAGGGGTGCGGTACGTCAAACTCGACGGTTTGAAGGCCACCATTGACCTCCCCCCTTTACACCCCGCATAACATCATTCTAAATAAGCACGTCCTCACGATAGAAGGCGTCCTCCCATGCCCTCGCATCATCCCGTATCGCCGGAGCGGCGGAAGAATGCGCGGCGGATGCGCAAGGGGATGACGGATGCGGAGCTGGCATTCTGGAATGCGGTGCGGGCGCATCGGCTGGAGAACCTGCATTTCCGCCGGCAGATGCCTATCCTTGGCTATGTGGTGGATTTCGCCTGCCCGGAAAAACGGCTGATCGTGGAGTTCAACGGCTGCCACCACGCCCTCGATCCGCTCGCCGACGCCGACCGCCACCGCGACCGCGCGCTTGCCCGCGCCGGCTGGACCGTGCTGCGATTCTGGAACCACGAGGTGCTCGAAGACTGCGCCGGCGTCTGCCGCCACGTGCTGATCACCGTCGGAATTCCCGCGTTCTGAGGATGGGCGGGGGCTGGTGGCTTGCGGGGGCGTTGCGTTTGCAGGACCGCCCCCCCTCTGGCCTGCACTAGGTGGAGTTTGACGCACCGCACCCCCCCTCTGGCCTGCCGGCCATATCCCCCTCAAGGGGGGAGATCGGATGGGGTTGATGCGGGCAGTCCCTCGCAAACGTATCTGCAATTGAGACGCTTATTGTCTGGGGAAATCTTAAAATCCACGGTCGATCTCCCCCCTTGAGGGGGAGATGTCCCGGCAGGGACAGAGGGGGGTGCGCCTGCCGCCCTGCAATACGTCGAATTTGCCGCACCGCACCCCTCTGCCTCGCGGGGCGTTGCGTTTGACGCACCGCACCCCCCTCTGGCCTGCCGGCCATCTCCCCCTCAAGGGGGGAGATCGGGATGGGGGTTTATGTGGGCAGTCCCCAGCCACCGTTTCAGCAAATGAGACGTTTATTGTCTGGCGAAACCATAAAATCCACGGTCGATCTCCCCCCTTGAGGGGGAGATGTCCCGGCAGGGACAGAGGGGGGTGCAGCACGGCAAACGCCACCCATCGCCCCCCCCACAAACACCCTACCTACCCGTGGCAGTAGCGGTATCGTAGTCGGCGGCGAGGCGGAGGTCGCGCAAGGGGCGGACGAGGTCGATGGATTTCTGGTAGAGCGGGTGGGCCTTGTAGGCGGCAAGTGCCGCCTCGTCGGCGAATTCGCCGTAGACGACGATGTCGACCTCGTTGCCCAGCTGGTCGGTCTTCTTGTTGAGGGCCACCTCGAGCTTCAGCGCGTGGGGGATGCCGGACAGCACCGCGAGGCCGTCGCGGATGGTTTCGACGTCCTGGCCCTCGCGGGCCGTGAAGAAGACGATGTGGCGGATCAAGGGACACACTCCGGGCATGGCGGCCCGCGGCGAAAGGGGCCGGGGCCGGACGAGACGGACCGGCGGATACCATGGTCACCCCCCAAGTTCAATGCGGCGAATTTCCTCCCGCCGCGCGGCTCCGCGCCGCGCCGGAGGGTCCCTCCGGCGGATGCCCGCCCGGAGGGGCGCGATGCCGCCCCGGGCGTTCACAGGCCCCGGATGCGGGGTTCGCCGCCCGGGACGAGCATCAGCGCGGTGAGCGCCCAGACCAGCGCGTCGAGCCGGTCCGGCGAGCGGCCGCCCGAAAGCCCCTCCGGCCCGAAATCGCACATCTGGTCGACGAGATGCGGAAAATGCCCCGCATGCACCACCCGCCCCTGCTCGTAGAGCGCGGCGACGGGCTCGGCGCGGGTGAACTTGCCGCGCGAGGCGTGCACCGGCGTTACCGGCAGCGCCTCGGCGGCGGTGTGGAGCAGCGCCGATACCATGTCGCCGCCCTGGTTCACCTCCACCACCACGCGGTCGGCCTCGAAGCGGCGGAAAAGCTGCACCACCGCCCGCACCCAGCCGGCGGGGCTTTCGCCCTCCACCGAGCCGTCGGCCATCACCACGGCCCGGCCGAGCGCATCCATTCCCGCCGCGACGATGCCGCAGCAGGAGCCGGCGCCGCTGCCCGAAGGCGGATCGACGCCGATGACGATGCGCGAGAGCGGCCCGGCCAGCGGCGCCACCAGCCGCTCCAGCTGGTTCCGCTTCCACAGCGCATCGGCGCGGTCCTCGATCAGCTCGCCCATGAGTTCCTGCCGGCCAAGCCGGGTGCCGCCATAGCGCGCCTCGAGCGCGGCGATGAAGCCGGGCGCCAGATGGGCGCGGTTTTCCGCCGTCGAAAGCCGGGTGACGACCGTGCCGGCATCGGCGATGATCGCCTTGAGAAGCGGCAGCGGGCGCGGCGTGGTGGTCACCACCTGCCGGGGATGCACCCCCAGCCGAAGGCCGAACTGCAGCATGTCGAAGGTGTCCTGCGGGTGTTTCCATTTCGCCAGCTCGTCGCACCAGGCGTGGTGAAACTGCGGACCGCGCAGCGAATCCGGATCCTCCGAGGAAAAGATCTACGCCACCGCGCCATTCGGCCAGACGAGCCGGCGGCGCGAGCTTTCGTAATCCGGCCGGAAGCCCGCCGCGATCGACAGCAGGCCCGAAACGCCCTCCACCATCACCTCGCGGGCATCGGAGAGCGTTTCCGCCACCAGCGCGATGCGCAGGTCGGTGCGCGGGCCGGCCCGGCGCACCAGCACCTGCACCCATTCCGCCCCGGCCCGGGTCTTGCCGGAGCCGCGCCCGCCCATCAGCAGCCAGAGCCGCCAGTCGCCCGCAGGCGGTTGCTGGCTTGCCCGTCCGATCAGCCGGAAATCCCGCGAAAGCCGCAGGAGAGCGGGAGCCGGAAGCGCGCGGACCGCTTCGGAAAGAGCCGGCGGAACGGCGCTCGCTGCCGCGCCCCTCCCCGCAGCGCCGGCATCCGGCGACGGTGCCGCCGCCGGACCGGGCCTTGCGGCCACGACCGCGACCGAGACCGGAGCCGGAGCCGGAACCGGAACCGGGTCCGAGACCGGAACCGCAGGCAAGCCGTGCCCGATCTGCCCGGCAAGCGTCTCGCCGGAGCGGATATTGTCGAGCGCCGCCCGGCTTTCGGAGCGGTGTTTTTCGATGCGGACGATGTCGGCGCGGTATTCCCTTGCCGTCGCGCCCAGCGCCGTCATGGTTTTATCCGCCCGCACCCTGTCCGCCCGCCTTGTCTTTCGCTTGCTCGGCCCCTTGGCAGAAAGGGGCGGTCCTCCGCCCCGTCGGTCAGACCGCATGGGCATCCGCCCCTTGCGGCGGTCCGCTCCCTCCGCCCGGGCCCCAGTCCGGATCGGAAGGAGGGCTGTTCGGGCCGGCCTTCAGCACCAGCCGCTCGGCGATGCGTTCCTCCATCGAAGCCGCGACATCGGCCCAGACGCGGTCGTAATCCGCCTCCGTGACGGCAAGGGCGGCAAGCTCCGCCTGCTCGCGGGCAAGCCGCCGCTCCATCTCGTCCACCTTCTCCAGCGTGCGGACGATCACCGACAGCGCATCGACGGCCGCCTTCATGTCGGCCCGGAGAAGCTTCTGCTCCGCCTCCGGCAGGTCGGGCCGCATCAGCCGTTCGGCATGGCTGCGCGCCATGGTGAAGAGCTGGAACTGCTGGTCGAGCTCCACGCGGATGCGCGCCATCAGGTCCGCCATCGAGGCAAGGCTCGGCGGCTCGTCGCCGGAGACGGCGGCAAGGGCATCGTTTTCCATGACGGGTGCTCCCGGTTTGGCAGGCCCTCGGGCCGGCGCACGGCAAAGACGGATATGGGGGGAAGACGGATCGATGCGGAAGGTCATGCCAGCAGCAGGCGGGCATCCCGCCGGCCGCAGCTTTCCGATCATGCCAGTACCCTACACCGGCGGCGTCACGCTGTCAAGGACATTTTTCCTATTACCTTCAATTTTCCTCAAATTGCGGGCAAGCGGTTGATCTTTCCGGCGAATCCGCTCGAAAATGCCCGTTTCGCTGGGCTTTCCGGCGGGTCCCGAATGTCCGGTCCGGCAAAAAGTTCCCGCATGCGGCCCCGGTTCCGGGCAAAGAAAAATCGGAACTTCCCTCGCCGGGAGGTGTTTCTTCCTTGCCGGAGAGATTGCGTCCCTCTTCGGCGGGGCGGCGCTGCCGCCCGCGATCCCGCCTTGTAGAAGAACCCCTGCCCCGGCAAGGGGCCCTCCCAGGAAGAGGTGCTTCTGCAGGGTGGACAAGCGGCGCAATCCATTCGACCAGAGGAGACTATCCGATGAAAGCCCTGACCAACACGGCGCTTGCCGCCGCGCTCTTTGCCTCCGCCGCCGCCCTCCCGGCCTTTGCCCAGACGGCAGCCGGTTCCGGCACCATGCAGAACGGCACCACCATGGATGGCACCACCACCACGGGCACGACGACCATGCCGTCCACGGAAAACTGCGTGGACGAGAGCACCAAGAACACCACCGGCACGTCCTCCACGGGCAATGAACAGCCCTGCAGCGACGCTTCCAAGACCCCGACCGGGGGCAATGCCAACAGCCACCCGGACGATTCGACCACCAACAGCGACAATGACAGCAACACCGGCGGCGCCACCAATGGCGGCTCCACCAACAGCGGCGGCTCCGGCTCCGGCGGTTCGGGCTCCGGCTCGGACGGTTCGGGCTCCGGCTCGGGCTCTGGCTCGGGCACCAACGGCGGCTAACGCCGCCTCGCCCGCTCTCTCCGGAAACCCGGCCCGCTTCCCGCGCGGCCGGGTTTTTTTCTTGGCCGTCCGGCGCCGTTCCGAAGCCCAGCGCGCAAAAATTTTGCCGGGGCAGCGAAGCGAAGGGGAACAAAAGGCCCGCTTGGGGATTTCACTCTCACCGGGCAGCAAGGTCGCCCGGGCGACAAGGAGAGAGGCATGAACCGCATTATCTGGATCGTCGGCGCCATCGTCATCGTGCTCGCGATCCTGAGCTACGCCGGTTTCCGCTGATACCCCGGAGGCGCGGCTCCGGCCGGCAATAGCGCGACCGGACGTTGATAAAACCCATTTGCCGGACCGTGAGGACCGGCCGTTTCAAAGGAGAAGTTCCATGAATCAGATCATCTGGATCGTCGGCGCCGTCGTCATCGTGCTCGCCATCCTGTCCTTCTTCGGCCTGCGCTGAGGCCCCGGCCTCCGCGCTGTCCCCCCGCCCGCCTCCCGGCTTCTTCCCTCGGGCCATGGACGCGGGCGGGCGACAGGACCCCATAGCCCCTCGCGGGCTTTTTTTGTGGCCGGCGGCGCTCAAGGGGGGAGATTAAAGGTCGAGTTTGCGGATGTGCACCCCCCTCTGTCGGCTTCGCCGACATCTCCCCCTCAAGGGGGGAGATTGAGGGTGCCTCGCGCGGCGTCGAGTTTGCCGCGCCGCACCCCCCTCTGCCCCTGCCGGGGCATCTCCCCCTCAAGGGGGGGAGATCGACTTCGTGGTTTTTGATTTCCCCAAATAACAAGTGTCTCATTTGCAGTTACGTTTGCGAGGGACTGCCCGCATCAACCCCATCCCGATCTCCCCCCTCGCGGCGAGCGAAGCTCGTCCGCCTGGGGGAGATGCCCGGCAGGGCAGAGGGGGGTGCGGTGCGGCAAAGGAAACACAGTGCGAGGCACGGCCAATCTCCCCCCTTGAGGGGGAGATGTCGGCGAAGCCGACAGAGGGGGGTGCGGCGCCGCAAACTCGACGCCATACAGCGACAGAGGGGGGTGCACCTCGGCAAACGCAACGCCTTGCGGGATGCACCCCCATCAACCTACCCCTTGTCGTTCCCCACCGTCAGCGGCCAGTCGACGAGGTAGTCCTCGTAGTCCTCGACGTCGATGCCCTCTTCCGCGACGATGCGGCCGCGGACGGAGATGCCGGCGGCGTGGACGGTGTCGGGGTCGCCGGAGACGAGCGGGTGCCACCATTTGAGGTCCTCGCCGTCGCGCACGAGGCGGTAGCCGCAGGTGGGCGGCAGCCAGGCGATGTCGCGCACCGCCTGCGGGGTAAGCTGGATGCAGTCCTCGACGATTTCCTGGCGGTTTTCGTAGGAGCGGCAGCGGCCGGTGTCGCCGTCGAGCAGCCGGCAGCCGATGCAGGTGAAGGCCACCTCGCCCGTATCCCAGTCCTCGAGCTTGTTGAGACAGCACAGCCCGCAGCCGTCGCAGAGGCTTTCCCATTCGGGAAGCGTCATCTCCTCCAGCGTCTTCACCTTCCAGAAGGGTTCGCTCATGGCATCGTCACTCCGCGGCAGGGGGCGAGCCCCCTCGAGGGCCCGGCCGAAACCGGCCGCCTTCAGCGTCGCGGGCGGTGCCGCCGCAGGCCGCCCTGCAACGGGAGCATGCGTGCCGGCAACAGCCAACGACAAATTGCATCTTTTTCGGCGCCGGCCTGTTGTCGGCCCTTGTCCTTTGCCTCGAAATCGCCCAACAATCGGGACCGGAGGCCGGCTGCGCCGCCTTCAAGACCAAGCTCTTGGCCCCTTCGGCGGCAAAGGTCAAGGCGGGTTCGGAAATGGCTGCGGCTGGCAAACGGGCATTAAGGATTGGCACCCTTCATGGTGCACCAGCGGCGTGCTGATTCGGACGGCAAGACGGACCGGCCGGAGCACGTCCCCTCTCAAGCAAACCGGGAATGCAGGCAGGCGTGACGGACAGGACCCCACCCCCGAATGGCGGAAAAAGAAAGCGCTTCCTCCTGCTGAGAATCGATTCCTGGATCGATTCGGGCCTGTGGAATGCCGGCTATCGCGCCGCCGAGATCTGGGAAGAGATCACCATCTTCTTCCGCCGCTTCCGCGTGCGCGGTCTCACGCGCGCGGTCTTCGAACTGATGGGCGAGGCCGCGACCTGGGGCACGGCCGGCGCGGTGCTGATGCTGGCGCTCGCCCAGCCCGCCTTCGAGGCCACCAAGGGCGACTGGAAGAACCGCGGCGATTTCGCCGTCACCTTCCTCGACCGCTACGGCAACGTGATCGGCCATCGCGGCATCATCCATGCCGACAGCGTGCCGATCGAGGAGCTTCCGGACCATTTCGTCAAGGCGGTGCTGGCCACCGAGGACCGGCGCTTCTTCGATCACTTCGGCATCGATTTCTTCGGCCTCGTGCGCGCGATCAGCGAGAATGCCCGCGCCGGCGAGGTGGTGCAGGGCGGCTCCACGCTGACCCAGCAGCTCGCCAAGAACCTGTTCCTCTCCAACGAGCGCTCCATCGAGCGCAAGATCAAGGAGGCCTTCCTCGCCGTGTGGCTGGAGGCCAACCTGTCGAAGAAGGAGATCCTGCGCCTCTATCTCGACCGCGCCTATATGGGCGGCGGCACCTTCGGCGCGGCAGCGGCGGCAAAATTCTACTTCGGCAAGAACATTACCGACGTGAATCTCGCGGAAGCCGCCATGCTGGCGGGCCTGTTCAAGGCGCCGGCGAAATATGCCCCGCATGTGAACCTGCCGGCAGCGCGGGCGCGCGCCAACGAGGTGCTGACCAACCTCGTCCAGGGCGGGCTGATGTCGGAGGGCCAGGTGGTGGCGGCGCGCCGCAACCCGGCAACCGTGGTGGACCGGGGCGAGATCGCCTCGCCGGATTTCTTCCTCGACTGGGCCTTCGACGAGGTGCAGCGGCTTGCCAGCCGCTTTCCCGAGCATACGCTCACCGTGCGCACCACCATCGACATGGGGCTGCAGCGGGCGGCGGAAGACAGCGTGGAAACCTCGCTGCGCGAATTCGGCGAGAGCTACCGGGTGAAGCAGGGCGCGCTGGTCATGATCGAGAATGGCGGGGCGGTGCGCGCCATGGTGGGCGGGCGCGATTACGGCGAGAGCCAGTTCAACCGTGCGACGAAGGCGCTGCGCCAGCCGGGCTCCTCCTTCAAGGTCTATACCTATGCCGCGGCGATGGAAAAGGGCATGACGCCGGAAACGGTCGTGGTGGATGCACCGATCACCTGGCGCGGCTGGTCGCCGCAGAACTACCACAACTCCTATTCCGGCCGGGTGACGCTGACGACGGCGATCGCCAAGTCGATCAACACCATTCCCGTCCGGCTGGCCAAGGACGTGCTCGGCATCGACGCCATCGTCAACATGGCCAAGGCCTTCGGCGTGGAAACGCCGATCCGCCGGGACAAGACCATTCCGCTCGGCACCTCGGAGCTGACGGTGCTCGACCAGGCGACCGGCTATGCGGTCTTCCCGGCGGGGGGCGTGCAGTCGCGCCGGCACGGCATCCAGCAGATCGTCTCCGACGACGGCCGGGTGGTCTACGATTTCGACCGGGACGAGCCGCCGGCCCGGCGCGTGCTGTCCGAACAGGCGCTCGCCTCGATGAACACGATGCTGGTGCAGATCCCCGTCATCGGCACGGCGCGCAAGGCGGCGCTGGAGCGCGGCATCGTCGTCGGCGGCAAGACCGGCACGACCCAGGCCTATCGCGATGCCTGGTTCATCGGCTTTACCGGCAACTACACCACGGCGGTGTGGTTCGGGAACGACGACTATACCTCGTCGAACAACATGACCGGCGGCTCGCTGCCCGCCATGACCTTCAAGCGGCTGATGGACTATGCCCATCAGGGCATCGAGCTTCGGCCCATCCCCGGCATTGCCAATCCGGAGCCGGCCGTTCCCGAAGGCGAAGCCCCGGACGAGGGGCAGAAGGTGGCGGAAAACCAGGATACCGGCCTGCCCCTGATGCCGCCGCTCCAGCGCCCGCGCTCGCTGTCGGCCGATTCCACCCGCCTGATCCGCGAGATCGCCGCCGACCTGAAGACAGCCCCTGCCCTGCCCGACCCCGCCAAGGTGGGCAGCGTGGAGTGATCCCCTTCCCGGAACCCGCCGGCAAGCCCGCCGCAGCCACCCCTGCCGGCGCGGATGGGCTCCCGTTCACGTTTTCTTGAAGCTGTGCACGACTGCGATTCGGAACGTTGTTATTTTCTTATATTCGGATATAAAGCCGCCATTCATCGATACAGGAGATGGCAATGGCAACATACTCGGGAACGCCGGGGGACGATCTGCTCGTCGGGCGTCAGGCAGACGACAGGCTTGTCGGTTACGCGGGGAATGACACGATCGACGGCAAGGGCGGGGCCGACCGGATGGAGGGCGGACCCGGCAACGACTATTACTTTGTCGACAACCTCCGGGATGACATTGTCGAGCTGCCCGGCGAGGGCTTCGATACGGTGCAGGTTTCCGTTTCAGGCTACACCATGCCGAACGAAGTGGAGGCGATGGCCGTCGAGGCCGGCGTGAGCGTGGCCCATGGCAACAGTGCCAACAACAGGATGGTCGCCATGCTGAAAGGCCCCGGCGTTACCTTGTACGGGCATGGTGGCAACGACGTGATCTGCGGCTCCAACGGGAACGACTTTCTCTATGGCGGCGACGGCAACGACGAGCTTGCCGGGTTTGCAGGCACCGATGTGATTGAAGGCGGCGACGGCAATGACGAAATCCTGTCCGGGGCCGGCGGCGTCATGCGCGGCGGCGCGGGCGACGACATCTACCGCATCGCCATCGGCAGCACGGCGAAAATCGAGGAAAATCAGGGCGAAGGCATCGACTATGTCTATGTCTACGGCAATACGGATTACACCCTTGGCAGCAATCTCGAGCATCTGGCGTTGCGCGGCAAGAGCAATCTTTCCGGCACCGGCAACGAGCTGAACAATGCCATCACCGGCAATGGCGGCAACAACCTGCTTGCCGGCCTCGGCGGCAATGACAGCCTGTTCGGCGGCGCCGGCGAGGATACGCTCGAGGGCGGGCTGGGCAACGACCGGATGCTGGGCGGCTACGATCGGGACACGCTGAACGGCGGCGCGGGCGCCGACTGGCTGGACGGCGGCCAGGGCTTCGACCTGCTGACGGGCGGCGCCGGGCGGGATACCTTCGTCTTCGGCACCGCCTATTATCGCGACAAGGCGAGCTCCAAGGTGCTGGGCAGCACCATTCAGGCCAATGCCGACCTCATCACGGATTTTGTCTCCGACGAAGACCGGATCGCGCTCAGCATCTCCACCTTTTCCGCCCTTTCCGGGCTGAAGCCGGGCGCCGTGCTGACGAAGGACATGTTCGTCGAAGGCCCCTATGCAAAGGATGCCGACGACTTCTTCCTCTATGACCGGACGACCGGCAAGCTCTGGTACGATGCGAATGGGAGCGCGGCCTTGGACGGCTGGACCGGCCGGCGGCTCGTCGCCACCTTCACCGACGAGAACAAGAACCACCCCAAGATCGTGGCTTCCGATTTCTTCCTGATCGCCTGACGGCACGGCGGGAGCACGGCTCTCCCGCCGTTTACCATTTGATTCCCTAATTTACACTCCCTTCATATTTCCGTTGATGCACGCGCCTGCATGCTTTACCGCTTGTGGTCGCAGGAAATGCAGCCTGAGCGGGTGGAGCCGCCGGGGCCGGATGCGGGCAGGGATCGAGGAAGGGAGTTGCCGCCGTGGACATGCCGGGCATTGGGGAAGAGGATGATCGGCTGGCCTTTGGCCCCGCGGCCCAGGATGCCGACGAGGACTTCGGGACCGGCGCCGGCCTCTACGGCGAGGACGATCTCCCGGGCGGCGCGGACTTTACCGAGATCGCGGAGCCACCCGCCGGGGACGGCGCATCGACCCGGCGATCGCCGATGGACGGCATGGACGGCCTTGCCCCCGACGACGCCGGGCTTGCGCCGGACGACGCCTCCACCGATGCGGTTACGGCGCTTTTCGCCACCCTCGACCATGCCGGACCGGACACGCCGGACAACTGGCTCGCAGCCCTCCTCGCGGCGCTTTACGGAACCGGCGACGACGGACCTTCCGCCGGCAACCCCGCCGATGCGGCCGGGGGCGAAACCGACGGCACCGGGGCAGACGGTGCCGGGGCGGAGGCGGACCTTTCAAGCGCCGTGGCGGACCTTTCGGGCGCGGATAAGGACCTTGCCGGCACCGGAGACCTTGCGGGTGTGGAGGGGGACCTTTGGGGTGCGGAGGAGGACCTTCCGGGCGCGCAGGGTGACCTTTCCGGCACGGGAGATTTTCGGGGCGCGGGAGACCTGCCGGATACGGGAGACCAACCGGATACCGGATGTTTTCGGAGCGCGGGAGACCTTTGGGGCACGCTAGGGGACCTATCAGATACGGGAGACCTTCCGGGCGCACAGGAGGATCCTTCGGACACGGGACCGTACAATTCGGGCGTGCAGGAGGGCCTTCGGGAACCGGAGGGGCACATTTCGGGCACGGGGGTGGATTACCCGGCGTCCATCGAGACCGGGGCGGACGGCCTGCCGCTTTCCGAATTCCTCTCCGGTCTCCTCTCCCCCGAGGCGCTTTTCGCCCTTGCGGCGGCTGGCCTCGACCTTCCGCTCTTCCGGGCCGGTCTCCCGCTGACGGACGGGAGGGCGGCGGGTTATGAAATTCCGGAGGATGCCCTGCCGCCGGCCCTTTCCGACGGGCCCGGCGACGGGGATGCCACCGCCCTTTCCGCCGGCACGGACGAGACCGAGGGCAGCCCTGAGGACGACGTCCTGATCGGCTTCGGCGGCAACGAAACGCTTGCCGGCGGCGATGGCGACGATGTGATCGAGGGGCGCGGCGGGGCGGATCTCCTGCGCGGCGATGCCGGCAATGACGCGCTGTCGGGCGGCGATGGCGACGATGTTCTCTCCGGCGACGCGGGTGACGACCGCCTCGCGGGCGGCGCCGGCACCGACTGGCTGGATGGCGGCGAAGGCCGCGACACGCTCGCGGGCGGCGCCGGCGCGGACCGCTTCGTCTTCACCGGCTTCAAGCAGGACGCCGGCGACAACCGCATCCTCGACTACAGCTTCGCGGACGGCGACGTGATCGACCTCACCGCCCTCCTCCCCGGCCTCGCCACCGCCGCCGACCTCGCCACCTGGCTCCGGCTCGACACCGGGGACGGCCACCGCACCCTCTCCCTCCTCACCGCCCCCGACACCCCCTTCACCCCCCTCGCCACCCTCGACGGCACCGCCCCGGAACCGCTGCGCGTGCTGTTCCTGGACCTCTCCGGCTCGATCGGCATGGGGGTGGTGTGAGGGGCGCGCCGGGGGCGGGGCACTCCTTTGGGATTCGCACGGGGTGGCGTTTGCGGATGCGCACCCCCCTCTGCCTCGCGCAGCGTTGCGTTTGCCGAGGTGCACCCCCTGCCTCGCGAAGCGTTGCGTTTGCGGATGCGCCCCCCCTCTGACCTGCCGGAGCGTTGCGTTTGCGGATGCGCACCCCCCTCTGGCCTGCCGGCCATCTCCCCCTCAAGGGGGAGATCGGATGGGGATAATGAGGGCAGTTCCCAGCTACCGTTCTGCGGATGAGACGCTCGTTGTCTGGGGAAATCAAAAACCGCAATGTCGATCTCCCCCCTTGAGGGGGAGATGTCCCGGCAGGGACAGAGGGGGGTGCGCCTGCCGCCCTCCCCGCACGTCGAATTTGCCGCACCGCACCCCCCTCTGGCCAGCGAGGCGTTGCGTTTGCCGCACCGCACCCCCCTCTGGCCTGCCGGCCATCTCCCCCTCAAGGGGGGAGATTGGATGGGGTGCATGATGGCAGTCCCTCGCCACCGTTTCAGCAGATGAGACGCTGATTGTTTGGGGAAGTCATAAAATCACGGTCGATCTCCCCCCTCGCGGCGAGCGAAGCTCGTCCGCCTGGGGGAGATGTCCCGGCAGGGACAGAGGGGGGTGCGGTGCGGCAAACTCGACCCCACCCCCACAACCTCCGGCGGCAATCCTTAGCGGCGGAAGCGGCGGAATTTGGCGTCTTCGGCCTTGCCGGAGCCGGCGGCGGGGAAGGAGTAGGTGTCGGCGCGCAGCCAGCTGTCGACGCGCAGGTCGCAGTCGCGCTGGTCGAGCGACTCCAGCAGGATCTCGGCCTTGGTGCCGTGGCCCTCGCGCACGGCGAGATGGGGGTAGATGCCGGTGAGCACCTCGGCGGCTTCCTCGTCGGGCATGCCGAGGCTGACCAGCGTGGTGGCGAGCTGCAGGCCGGACATGTCGAGCAGGATGCGCTCGGCGAGCCAGCGGGTCGACGACAGCGCGTAGGAGAGCGCGGTGGTGAAGAGGCCGATCTCGCCGGCCTTGGCGAAGCGGGCGAAGAGCGCCATTTCCACGGGCTGGATGTGGCGCAGGCCCTGGCGATCGTTTTCCGGCGGGTTGAGATGGCGGGCAAGGGCCTTGATGTCCTGGCGGAGCTTTTCCTCGCGGGCAAGGCGATCGGCCTCGGCCGTCGGCGCGGCCTCGCTGGCGGGGTTCATGGAAATCGCGCTTTCCGGTGCGGTTTCCTCGGTCTCCATCCGGTATTCCTCCTGCATCCTCTCGGTGTCCTCTGTCAGCCCAAATTGTTGGCTGGGCTGGAGAATGGTGGGCTCCTGTGGCCGTATTGCGGCAGTTTGCGAAGGCTCCCGTCTTTTTTGCTGGCGCTCGAAACGAAGCCCGACCAGCGCATCGATGACGGCGGGAGAGAGATGGTCGCGCCGGGCAATGGCGCGCGCATGCGGCTCGCCCTCGCGGCTGGCGATCTCCACCAGCACGGCATCGGAAATGACGGGAACGCAGGTGAGGAAGACGGCCGCGATCTCGATCGGCTGGCGCCCGAGAAACAGCGCCACCGCATCCGGCACATGGGCGCAGCGGCTCAGCGCCGCCGCCGCCTGCCGGCGGGCCTCGTCGGTGGAGGCGAGGAAGAGCGGCGGGAACAGCTCGGCAAACTGCTTGAGATCGGTCTTGGAAGGCAGTGCCAGCGCCTCGAAGCTGGTCACGGTCGCCAAAAGCACCACGTCCTTCTTCCGCATGGCGAGCGGTCGTTCGAGCTCTCTGAAACGGTCGTCCACGGCACTTTCCCAACAGGTTACGCAAGACTTGAAATTTCAATTTAGATCAAAATCGTTAGCGAGCTGTTAACTATCCTGTGGCTGAATCCTCCCATGGACGGCGGATTCGCACCCTTCGCGCCGCCGCTCCTAGCAGGGATCGAAAAACCGCCGGAAGTTGCGTTCATTTTTATCGACCGGCGGCAGGAAAACGATCTGAATTTGCGCGAAATCAAAGCCGGGGGGCTTATCCGGTGGCAGGTTCCGCGCAGAAACCGGGCCGGTTCGAAGCCTCAGGCAGAGGCGGCGGCAGGCTCAAGACAGATCTGGGAAGGGCGCAAATGCGACCGGATGCTTCCCCGCCCCCGATGGCCCGCCGGGCCGGAACCGGGAGCCCGCCTCGGAAGTTACCACCATCGGTGACGGTAACCTGAGGGCATCCGGATTGCGCCAGCCCGCCGCAGCCGGCGGGCAGGGTGAAATCGGTACTTCGTTCATCCGTCTCATTGTTCGAATGGAGACGAGAATGGCCACAGTGATCAATCTGAAGGACCGCCAGCGGCAACGCCGCCCGGCACGCGACACCGTTCTGCCGGAGGGCGGCGCGCGCATCTATCTGTTCACCGGGGTACGCTACGAGCGCTACCAGCCGGAAATCCGCCCGAAGCCGACCGGCACCAGCCGCGCCGGAAAGCGCTGAGGACAACGGGTTTTTTCGGGAAAGACCG
Organism: Gellertiella hungarica; assembly: GCF_014197145.1. Classification (GTDB taxonomy): domain Bacteria; phylum Pseudomonadota; class Alphaproteobacteria; order Rhizobiales; family Rhizobiaceae; genus Gellertiella; species Gellertiella hungarica. The sequence continues at coordinate 280,536 of NZ_JACIEZ010000005.1, forward strand.
CCGATGCCGGATCAGCCGGGATCGGCCGGGGCTTCCGCGGGGGCCGCACCCGATGCCTCCGGCTTCCAGGTGCCGCATTCGGCGCCGCCGAGGAAATCCGCCACGTCGGGCCTGTAGCTCGGCGTCGGCGACAGCGCCCGCAGCACCGCATAGCCGCCGCTTTCGGGCATTTCGACGAGGATGGACTGGGCGAGATCCGGCGGCAGCGCCTTGCGGATCGCCGGAAGGGCGGCCGGCGTGCCGATGAGGATGTCGAGCGCCCCGGTCACGGCCGTACGGTCGCTCATGCTGTAGATCTCATTGGAATTGCGGTCGTAGATCGCCACCGACCAGAAGGGCACGTCGCCATCCGCATAGAGGCGGACGGGGCCGTTTTCGAGCGAGACGATGCAGGCGGCCACGCTCATGAACGGGTCGTCGCTGACCAGCTGCTCGCGCACCGCATTGCCGGAAGCGCCCGCATCGAGCGCGCCCCTGTCGCCGGCAAGGCCGCGCAGCGTGCCCGCCTCCCGCGCGCCGGCAAGCGGATGGAACCGGCCGGAAGGCCCGAGCGCCTCCACCCGGCGATAGGCATCCGCCTTCACGAAATGCGGCAGCGCCAGGATGATCACCACATGCAGGAGGGCTGCGCCCACAAGCCCGGTGAGGATCGCGTGGAAGAGCCTAACCATGGGCGCACTCCCGCTTCTGAAGCGTCGGCATGGCGAGATCGATGAGGCCGGAGGAGCCCGCCGTCGGCGTGTCGAGCAGCGTCAGCACCAGCCGGAAGGGGCCGGCCTGCGGCAGCGCCAGCCAGTTGCCGGCCTGAGCCTCCCGCGACAGCGTGACCTCGAAGGTACTGTCGGCCTTGCGCGCGACGATGAAGGAATTCAGCCCGTTCGGCCGGCCATCGGCGGCAAGCCCCGCGCCGCCATCCGGGCGGGCGATATAGAGCGTCCAGGCGCGCGCAATCGGCGTCTGCCCGGCCATGACATAGGTGCAGGCGGCATCGAGCCGGTTGCCGTCGTCGTCCTCGTCTGCCTGGAACACCAGCCCCTCGGCGCTGCCATAGAGCAGGCGTCCGCCCTTGGCGCGGTGGGCCCGGGCATAGGGATCGGCAGCGGAGGTCTGCGCATCGGGAAAGGCCTGCCAGGCGCCGAGCCGGATCGACCCGAAACCGGCCGTCGCCTCGAGCAGCTTCAGCGTCGAGACGATGCCTCCCGCAAAGGCGATGGCCAGCGTGATCGCAACAAGAAGGGGAACCCGGAACATGGGGTAAGCGGCAGCCTTTGCTTTTCGAGACAGCAGGCGAGACCTATCACTGATTCCGTTTCAGAAAAAGGCACGCCAGAGGCGAAAGATCGCGGCCATGGCAACCGGCCGAGACGGAAAACATGACACTTCCATAAAATAGGACATCTGTTTTTAAAGACCGCTTAATATATCGGGCGCTTTACTATTCATCACGACAATTGTCTTCCATCTGGCCAATGCCGGATGCGGAGATGCGCCGCGGCGGCATGAGCGCCGGGCGTCTTGCGGGTCCGCCCTCCCCGCCGCGTTTCCCCTTCATGAGGAAGGGACGTCTGCCAATCTGTTCCAGTTTCCGTTCCGGACCGGGCGCTTGCGCTGCCCGGCTCCGCCAGGCCGCCCGGACAAAGGCGCGCGGGCAAGGGCCCGCCCTTCCGGGGGCATCATCAGTGAAGATGCGGCGATCCGCGGCCGGGGGGCGTGCGGGCGTGCCGTTTCGCGAAGGAGCATGACGTGACCCTGAAAAACAAACTCTTCGCCTGCCTGGGGCTGCTGGCGATGGCACAACTTCTTCTCGGGCTCGAGGCCTATCACGCGCTGACGGGCATGACGCGCTCGATGGAGAGCATCCTTCAGGACCGCGTGGTGCCGATGGAGCACCTGAAGAAGATTTCCGACCTCTATGCCGTCAACATCGTCGACACCACGCACAAGGTCAACAGCGGCGCGGTGCAGCCGGCCGAGGCGCGCGGCATCCTGGAGACCGCCCGGGCCGACATCGAGCGCCTCTGGGAGAATTATGCCCGGACCACCATGACGGAGGAGGAAAAGCTGCTGATTGCAGATTTCCGCGCCGCGCAGAAGAAGAGCGAGGACGGCCTGAACCGGCTGGCCAGCCTTTTCGAGGCGGGCGACGCCCCTGCCCTCCGGCAGTTCGCCGACCGCGAGCTCTACCCGCTCGTCGATCCGCTCGCGGAGCCGATCAACCGGCTGATCGCGCTGCAGATCCGGGTGACGGACGAGATGCACGGTGCCGCGCAGGAACGCTGGAGCCGTACAAGGCTGATTTTCCTCGGTCTTTCCGCCATTGCCCTTGCGGTGCTCGGCACGAGCCTCTTCGTGGTGCAGTTCGGCGTGGTCAAGCCGCTGGCGCGGATCCGGTCCTGCATGCTCAGGCTTGCGGGCGGCGAGCTTTCCCTCGAGATCTACGGCGACCAGCGCCGCGACGAGGTGGGCGAAATGGCAAAGGCCGTCGCCGTCTTCCGCGACAACGGGCTGGAGCGCGTGGCGCTGGAGGCGGAAGTGGCCCGCCAGCGCGCCGTGGCCGAAGCGGAGCGGGAGCGGCAGGAGGCCATCCGCGCAAAGGCCGCCGCCGAAGTTTCCCATGCGGCCGGCGAAATCGCCACCGGGCTGACCGAGCTTGCCGCGGGGGTGATGACCTATCGCATCGACCAGCCCTTCGCGCCCCATCTCGACAGCCTGCGCCAGACCTACAATGCCTCCATGGACCAGCTCGAGGCGGCGCTTCTGCTGGTCGGCGAAAAGGCCGGCGCCATCGAGGCGGGCACCCGGCAGATCCGCGACGAGGCGCTCAATCTTTCCCGCCGCACGGAGATGCAGGCGGCCTCGGTGGAGGAAACCTCCGCCGCGATGGAGGAGATTTCCTCCACGTCCATCCATGCCAGCCACCGCGCCGGAGAGGTGGGCGCGATGGTGCAGCGCGCCCGCGAAGCCGCCGAAACCTCCGAAAAGGTGGTGGGCAGCACCGTGGAGGCGATGACCTCCATCGACGGCTCCTCCCGGGAGATCGCCAGCATCATCTCGGTGATCGACGAGATCGCCTTCCAGACCAACCTGCTGGCGCTGAATGCCGGCGTGGAAGCGGCCCGCGCGGGCGAGAGCGGCAAGGGCTTTGCCGTGGTCGCCATGGAGGTGCGCGAGCTGGCACAGCGCTCCGCCAGCGCCGCCCGCGACATCAAGCAGCTGATCAACCGTTCGAGCGAGCAGGTGCGCCACGGCGTGGATCTCGTCGGCCGCACCGGCGAGGTGCTGCAGCGGATCATCCACGAGGTGCGCGACATCGGCGGCCATGTGCATTCCATCGCCGAGGTGAGCCGCGAGCAAACGGCCGGCATTTCCGAAATCAACGCCGCGGTGGCGGTGCTCGACCAGGGCACCCAGCAGAACGCGGCGATGGTGGAGGAAACCACCGCCGCCTGCAACCGGCTGGCCGAGGAAACCGAGGCGCTGGCAAACCTGATTGCCCGCTTCACCCTGTCGCGCAAGCCGCACCGGCTGATGGCCGCCTGACCCGACCGCAACCGCAGGACGCCCCTTGCGCCACCCCCCGAGCGGGTGGCGCAAGGCGCGCGTGCCCGCAAAAAACCTGTGTCAACAGTCTCTTAACGCGGCATGCCCTGAATTATCGCGTATGACTTGTTGGGTGGGGACGGAAAGCCTTCCGAAAGGCGGGACGGCGAAAGTCGCCCCATCGGGACGCTTCCAGTCCCGCCCGCGGATCTTTCAGGAGCGGGGGTGCACGCCACGAGGGATTTTTCCCGCCGGCAGCCGCCGGCATGAGTTCCTGTTCTTGCGTGTTCAGCAGCGGCCATGAGCAATCCCCCGCATCCCCGTCTCCTGAAAGCTCCGCGCGGGCAAGCCGGTCTAGCCCTTGCGGCAGGCTTCATTCGCTGCCGCGCGCGAAATCCCGCCGATTGCTATGATTTCAACGCTTCAGGAAGCAACAGCTGCGTGTGCCCCCTTGGAGCAAACTCGCCTCTTGCGGCTTTTCTAATAAGGAATATTGTGCCAGGGGGAGATCGAGCAATGCGCGGGGATTCGAACGCGACCGTCATATCCGCTTTCACCGAGGACCAGGTTTCTCGGCTGACCGGGCTCAGCATTCACCGGCTGCGCTACTGGGACCGCACGTCCTTCTTTTGCCCCAGCCTTGCTGCCGACAATCGCAGACTTGCGTTCAGCAGGGTCTACTCCTTTACCGATGTCGCGGCTCTGCGCGTTCTCAACGTTCTGATCAATCAGTACAACGTTCCGGTTTCTCACCTCAGGAAGGTGTCCGCAAAACTGGGACGCATGGACAATGGCGCCTGGCATCGGATCACGCTTTACGTCCTCAACCGGAAGGTCGTTTTCACGATCCCGAAGATGGCCAGCAGCGGGAGGTCGTCAGCGGGCAATACGTGATGGGGATCCCGCTCGAGAAGGTGATGTTCGATACGAAGAAGGATGTGCGGACGCTTTCCGCCCGCGCTCCGTCCCAGATCGGCAAGGTTTCGCGAAACCGCCGGATCGCGCACAACATGTCCGTTGTGGCAGGAACGCGCGTACCGGTGAGAAGCATCAGGGAGTTTGCAGAGGCAGGGTATTCCGCTGAAAAGATTGCCAAGGAATATCCGACACTTACGATAGAAGATATTAAAGCTGTACTTGAAAACGACAGGGCTGCGTGACGAGCGAAAAATCCAGGCTCAGGTTCTTTCTGGACGAGGGCGTCCCCGATAGTGTCGGAAGGAAATGTTCCGACGCGGGCCATGACGTCATCTATTTGCGCGAGAGCATTGCAACCGGTTCTCCGGACGAGCTCGTATGCGTGGCGGCAGAGAAAAATCAGGCCATACTGGTTGCCTGCGATGGGGACATGAAGCAGCTGGTCAAGAAATTCGGCATTGGAAACGGCCGGTTCAGGAAGCTCAGCCTGGTAAAACTGTCGGTGAACTCGCCCTCCGCTGCCCCGAGGATGGAGCAGGCCATGTCCCTCATCGAGCATGAATGGGACATCAGCACCACGAAAGCGGCACGGCGGGTCTACATTGAAATCGGCGACCGCGTGATCAGGACCTTCAGGTAACCGTAGCCACGGATAACCGCACTCTTGTCGGCTGCCGTTTCAGGTGGATCTCACGCTCCGGGCGGTCCGGCAATCCCGCCCCTCCCCCGGCGGCAAGCAAGCCCCCGCTACTCCCCTTCGTCCACCGCGATGTAGCGGGTGAGGTCGTCGGTTTCGGCTTCGATGAGCCAGAGGTCGGGATCGAAGCGCAGTTCGCGGGCGACGAGGGCGTCGACATCCTCGGGCCCGGCGCCGGAGAGGCGTTTCTCGAAGCGGCGGTCGCCGGCCTCGCCGGCTTCGAAGACCGCCTGCGGCGCGGGTCCGTAGAGGGTCACGCTGCCGTCCCGGTGGCGCTCCTTCAGGAAGAGGGCGCCGGCTTCCGGGGCACCCTTCCTTTCCACGGCCGCAAAGCCGCCATCGGCGAAGATGCGGCGGGTCAGCGCCGCGGCGAAGAATTCGGTGGTGACGCGCATGGCCTGGCCTCCCCTGCGGCTGGTTGCCGGCGCTTTCCGCTCAGGCGCGGCGGCGGGCATCCTCGCGAATGCGGTTGATCATCGAGCGCAGCCCGTTTGCCCGCTGGGCCGAGAGATGCTCGATGAGGCCGATCTTCGAGAAGAGCTCGGAGGCATCGAGAGCCGCGATCTCGGAGGCATGCCGGCCGTCATAGGCGGCGAGCACGATGGCGACGAGGCCGCGCACGATATGGGCGTCGCTGTCGCCCCTGAGATGCAGCACGGGATCGGCCCCTGCTTCCGCCTCGCTCACCACCCAGACCTGGCTGGCGCAGCCCTGCACCTTGTTTTCCGCCGTCTTCAGCGCATCCGGCAGGTCGGGCAGCGCCTTGCCGAGCTCGATCACGTAGCGGTAGCGGTCTTCCCAGTCGTCGAGATAGGCGAAGTCGTCGATGATCTGGTCGATGGTGGCCATGGCAGAAGCATTCCCGTGATGTGACGTGTCCCCGATATAGGGGAAGCAACCCCGCTTGAACAGCAAGCGCCTTGCCGCATCCCAACAAAAAAAGACCGCGAAACGCACCTTTCGGGGCAGGTTTCGCGGTGCGCAACAACGGTGTCGCAGGCTACAGGGCAGGCACTCGAACCGGGGCCGGAGCGCCGGGGACCACGCCCGCGCCGCCCTTTCGGAAGAAGGAAACGGGGACGCGGGAAGGGAAGGAAAATGCGGGGGCAGCCAAGGGACAGAAGCTACCCCCGCCAGGGAAAGGAAAACTCAGCTCTCCGGATAGGGCCGCGGCAGCGGCACCGGCACCCGGGCGGGCAGGCCGCCCGTCACCACCTTGTCGGTGACCGGCGGACGATAGGGCTGCGGCTTGTGGCCGGCAGGCAGGCCCGGCATCGGCTGGAAGGCGACGCCGCCCTCGACGGCCTCTGCGGCATCCTTCTCGGCACCGGCGGCCAGAAGCGGCTTTTCCGGGCGAAGGGCAGCGGTCTTCTCGCCGGAGGGAGCGGCCTTGCCGGGCTCGTCGGCAAATTTCTCGTTCAGATATTCATAGGCGACGAAGGCGCCTTCCTTGGCCCGGTAGCCGAGCGCGGTGAAGGTCTTGGCCCCCTTCTCGCAGACATCGGGCTTTTCGGTGCACAGGCCGGACAGATAGGTGTAGGCGCCGGTCACCGCGGTGAAGGCATCGGCCATTTCCACCGGCGGAGCATTGGCCAGGCGCGAGGCGCTGCCCGCATTGAAGAGCGGCAACAGCACGAGCACCAGCGAAAACCAGAAGCTGCCCTTGATCAACCACCACATCGCATTCGTCCCTGTTCGTTCTTTTCTCTCCGGTCTTGGCGCCGGATGAGACGGAGGCTTTGCCCCGCTGACGGTTCGGACCCTAGAGCCGAGGTCGAAACAGGGCCTTTCGCCGTTGCCGTGCATTCGCGTAAAATCTTACTCAAATGCCGTCATTTCAGCATTTGAATCGAAATTGAATGGCATTTTAACGGCAGCCGTTAAGGATATGGGCGGGGGGCCGGCCGAAAAGCCCGGGAAACGTGGAGAAGCGGCTTGCCGCAAGTCTTAACGTCCATCGAAAATATTAGGTAAATCCGTCGCTTACGCCCCGTTAACCACGAATCCCGAAGGCGGGCGAAACCGTCCCGAAAAGGGAATTTGGCAGGCATTTGCCACAGTCGGGACAACGCCTTTTTATCCTTTCCTTAAGCCGCCCCCGCCTAAAATCGAACCATCCAAGGATCAAGCCTTGAAGGGTTCTGTTAGTTGCGCGTCTTCGAAACCATCCGCGGCAAAGCGGGCGATGTAGCCCGCTCCACCGCCGGCCGCTGGGCCGACCACTGGCTTGCCGCCACCGGCGGCACGGAGGATTCGCGCGACCACGAACGGGCGCTGATGGCTTCCGCCGCCGGTGTTGCCGGCGTGGCCTTCGTGACGCTTGCCCCCCTCTCCTTCCTGATGCTTTCGCCGTCGGTGGCGCTGCCCTCGGCCGTTGCCGCCTCTGCCGCCGCCTTTCTCGTCAGCGCCACCGCCGCGATCGGCCGGGCACGGGCGCTTGCGCCGGCGGCAGCCGAACGGAGCCAGATGGCAGCGGAGGCGGAATTCCTGGCCGCCAGCCGCTTCTGCCCCGGCCTCGTGCTGGTCATGGACGGCCAGGGCCAGGTGCTGGCGACCGGCGGGCGCGACCGCGACACGCTGCTCGCCCGCATGGCCGATCCGCTCGGCCGCGGCTTTACCGAACAGGTGCATGTCTCCGACCGCATCGCCTATCTGACCGCGCTCGATCGGCTGCGACAGGGCGAGGCATCGGCCCGCGTCGACGTGCGGCTGGAGCCGCCGCTGGCGGTGCGGGCGCGCGACGGCCAGTTTGCCCCCGTCCGGCTGGATTTCACCGCCGACTGGGCCACCGACGGCAGCCTTTCGCGCATCCTCTGCCAGCTGACCGACAGCAGCGAGGAGGCGCTTCTGCGCAGCGAGGCGCAGGCAAAGACCGCCGAGGCGGAAAACGCCAACGAATTGAAGAGCCGCTTCCTTGCCGCCGTCAGCCACGAGCTGCGCACGCCGCTGAACGCCATCCTCGGCTTTTCCGACATCCTGCTCGGCGAATATTTCGGCAAGCTCGCCGATGACCGCCAGCGCGAATATGTGGGCCTCATCCGCCAGTCGGGCGCGCATCTGCTTTCGGTCGTCAACACCATGCTCGACATGTCGAAGATCGAGGCCGGGCGCTACGAGCTGATGATGGAGCCCTTCCTCGCCTCCGAGCCGATCCGGGTGTGCGAGGAAATGCTGGGTCTCCAGGCGCGCGAGAAGGGCCTGACGCTGACGAGCCGCATCCAGCGCGACATCGGCGAGGTGGTTGCCGACCGCCGGGCGCTGAGCCAGGTGCTGATCAACCTCGTCGGCAACGCCATCAAGTTCACCGACCGGGGCGGCGTGGTGTCCATCGACGCGGTGCGCGAGGACGGCCTGCTGACGATCACCGTTTCCGATACGGGCATCGGGATTGCGGAGGACAAGCTGGACCTCATCGGCCAGCCCTTCCGCCAGATCCAGAATGCCTATACCCGCCATTACGAAGGCACCGGCCTTGGCCTTTCGCTGGTCAAGGGGCTGGTGCGCCTGCATGGCGGCAGCTTCTCCATCCGCAGCCGTCCCGGCGAAGGCACCGTCATCACGGTCTGCCTGCCCGACGACGGCTCCGGCGCCGCCGGCGCTCATGATGAGCCGGAAGGCGACAGGCCCGTGGAATTTCCGCCGCGTCTCGGCACGGCGCGGAAGGCTGCGGCAGACACTCACGAGGGCATGAGCCATGGCACCCCGAAAGCCCAGAGCGCCTGAGAAGAAGGCGCCCCGGCCGGTTCTCCTCCGGCTTCTTTCCACCACCGCGCTGTGGCTGGGGCTCGGCGCGCGCGGCCTTGGCCGCCAGGCGATGCGCCACCCCGGACCCGCGCTCGCCACGACGCTGTTTCTCGGCGTCTTCGGCACCATTGCCGCCAATGCGCTGTGGTACCAGCCGCACCGGCTGACCAGCCCCTTCTTCGCCACCCGCGATTTCAGCCGCTTCGATGCGCTGCCCGGCCTGCGCAAGGCGACGCCGCCCACCGATGTCACCACCTTCCGGATCGAGCGGCAGGACACCGTGGTCGTCGAGGGCGAAGGCCCGGTTTCCGCCTCCGGCGAGGCCGTCACGCCCGGTGCGGATGCGGACGAGACCGCCTCGATCATCCGCTCATCCGCCGCCCTTCCCGCAGGCCCCGAGGCATCCGCCACCGGGCCGGACCAGCCGGAAAACGTCGCGCTGGCGGTGGCGGTCCAGCAGGCGCTCATCCGCCGCGGACTTTACAACGGCACGCCGGACGGGGTGATCGGCCCGCGCACCACGGCGGCGATCCTGTTCTTCCAGCAGACCGAGGGCCTGCGGGAAACGGGCGCGGTGACCGAGGAACTGCTGAAGCAGCTTTCCGACGGCGCGCCGCCCGCCGAAACCACCGCCGCGATCAACAATCCCGCAACGGCGCCCGCCGCGGAACCGGCGGAAGGTGAGGACCCGGTCGCCGCCGCCATCCGCTCCGCGCCCGTTCCCGCGCCGCGCCCCGGCAAGGCCGGCGCCGCCGGTCATGCCGCAGGACAGGTGGTGAAGGCCAGCGCCGAGAGCGACGATCTGGCCGGCATCATCCGCTCCGCCGACGGCGCAGGCGCAGCCGCCAGACCCGGCAAGGGCGCCGGCGCCCTGCCCGCCGATCCCGAGATCGTGCGGCAGATCCAGGCGGGTCTTGCCCGCATGTCCTATCCGAACGTGGACCCGGATGGCGTTGCCGGTCCCGGCACGCGGCAGGCGATCCGCCAGTTCCAGAAATATTACCGCCTGCCGGTGACCGGCGAGCCCTCGCCGGAGGTTCTGGCAAAGCTGAAGGAAATCGGCGCCGTCTGAGGGCTAGAGCCCGTAATGGCGCGCCAGCAGCGACAGCGCCGTGCGCAGCATGAGCTTGGCCGAGCGCGCCGGCCACAGCCGCTCGCGCTCCACCTGCTCCAGCCCCTTGCCGAAACAGCAGACATCGAAGGCGACGCCCGACAGCTCCGGGCCGAGCGCATCGGCGGCGCGCGCCACCCGGGCCCGCGCATCCGCCTGGTGATCGGAAAGCTCCGCCTGGCCGCCGCGCGCGCCGCCTGCCCGGCCGGACAGCCGCGGCTCCCAGGAGGCGGTGACGCGCGGTTGCAGCCCGGCAAAGGTGAAATCGGCCGAAAGGCGCTCGCCGGCGGCAATCGCCTGCGCGTCGAACCAGGGTTCGCCCGCCTTGTCCTTCAGCAGCGCCAGCGCCCCGAGCGCGCTTTCGTGCCGGTTGACGAGGACGGCGGTTTCCTGCCCCTCGCCATCGCCGAGACGGGTGTTTTCCAGGCGCGCGTGCTGGGCAAGAAAGGCGGTTTCGCCGCCCGAGATCAGCCGCCTGAGCAGCGGCCGCGCAGGCGGCAGCGCCGTGAGCCGCCCCTTCTCCAGCATCAGAAGACCGCGCCGGATGCAGAGCGTCAGCAGCGCCCGTTCGACCCGCCGCCGCTCCGCGTCGCGGCGGAGCAGCACCTCGGCGCCCTCCCCCTCGACGAGAACCGGCCCCGGCAGGACGAAGGACAGGAGCCTGACCAGCCCGCGCGCGGGATCGCCAGCCCGGGACGCCCCCTTGCGGGGGGCGGGGCGCACGGGCTGAAGGCCTGCGGGCGCGGCTGCGGAACCATCAATCCTCTGCATCGAAATCGCCCTCCGCCGGCTCGAAGACGGCCACCGCGAGGCGCTCCACCGCGGCGACGAAATCGTCGTAAACAGGGTCGTCGCGCCGGTCCTCCACCACCGCGCAGGCATGGCGCACCGTGGTGCGGTCGCGGCCGAAGCCGTGCGCCACATCCACCTGCGGAATGCGCAGCGCCACATGGCAGACATAGATGGCGATCTGCCGCGCATGGCAGGCCGCCCGCCGGCGATCGGTGCGGAAGCGGATGCGGTCGCCGGTGACGGATATGAGTTCCGAGGCGATCTTGCCGACCGTGCGGCAGACGGGCCGGAGCGGCACCGCCGACGCCCCCGCGAAGGAGGCGCCATGGGCGAGAAGCGCCTCCGCCCCCGAAGACACCCGCCCGCGCCGCGCCCGCACACCGGCCAGCAGCACATGGGAAAGCATCGGCACCCGATCGGGATGGAAATAGGGATTGCTATGCGGCATGATGGAGTCCCTCCTGAACTGATTAGGAATAAATTCCATAATCTTTCGGCAAAAGGAAACTGCAATAATTAGCTATGCCGCATAGCATCATTGTTTTCATTGGGATATTTTTTGATTGCGATGACAATGATTAGGTTTTAGGTCCTATTTTTAGCAGATCTTTAAATACAAACCACGCCGTCGGGTACTCCCCGCGATCTGCTGGCGCCCGCGGCGGGCCTTGCCTCCTTCTCTCTCGGCTTGCCTCGGATATCCCTCTGGGGGCGCGATCCCGGCCAGCATTGCAGATCATGGCACCGGACGGGGATGACACCGCACGGGAGGCCACGGGCCCGGGATGATGCCCGCCCCCCCGAAATGCAGAAGGCCCCCGCCTTTCGGGCGAGGGCCTTGATGGGACGGAAATGGCGGCGCTTACTTGCCGCGCTTGCGGCGCTGGCCGAGGCCCATTTCCTTGGCGAGGCGCGAGCGGGCTTCGGCATAGGCCGGGGCAACCATCGGATAGTCGCCGGGAAGCTCCCACTTGTCGCGATATTCTTCCGGAGAAAGGGAATGGTGGGTCATCAGGTGCCGCTTCAGCGACTTGAAGGACCCGCCGCATTCCAGGCAGGTGATCTGGTCGTCCTGAACGGACTTGCGGACGGATACGGCAGGCTTCTGCTTTTCCACCGGCTGGGCCACGGGCTGCGGCGCATGGGTGCTGTTCAGCGCGGCATGCACATCCGCAATCAGGTTCGGAAGGTCGGCCACCGGAACCACATGATTGCCCACATAGGCAGCGACGATTTCAGCGGTGAGTTCGACGAGCAATTCTTGATTGCCGCTTCCAGCATTCTCTATCATTTTCTTCTTTTACCTTATGTCACGCCCCTTCCGGCCGCACCTTTCTGGCGCGTGCCGGCCCTCCATAGTCGTGCATGCGAGAACAACCGGTTCTGGAAACGTTTGGCAGCGGTGAGCCTACCCCTAAGCTCGCCGCCCTTGATATGCCCGGCGTCACCTTCTCCGGTGTATAAGGACCATTTCTCCCGTCCGGAAACCATCGCAGAGCATCTTTCCGCCGAAAATGCCAAGCAATGAGACCAAAAAAAGGGCTCTGATACAGTCAACACAGACACACTATGTGTTTTTTGCGTACCACCAATCAGCATAGAATCCAATAATAAAAATGGCCGGTAATATAGAAAAGCTTCCGGATTATAGGAAATCGCTATCAACAAAAAGCAATTACTGCCCGCGCCAGACGAAGATTCGGCTTTTTCAGCGCCGGGACCGCGCTTTTCACCCGTCACACTGGGGAATCGCCCTCGCCCTTGCGGTTGCGGTGGCGCAGCCGTGAGAGGTCCGGGCGGTTTCCGGTGACGATGAAGGCCCGCGCCAGAAGATGGGCCGAGACCGGCGAGGTGAGGATCAGGAAGAAGAAACCCGCCACCGCGCGCGCGGCAAGGCCCGCATCGCCGGTGTGGATGCCGGCGGCAATCAGCAGCAGCCCCGCCCCCACGGCGCCCGCCTTCGAGGCCGCATGCATGCGGGTGAAGAGATCCGGCAGGCGCAGAATGCCGATCGCCGCCGCCAGCGTAAAGAAGCTGCCGGCAAGGATGAGAAGCACGGTGGCGTAATCGAGGATCGCTGCGGTCATGCACGCCTCCGGCGCTGGCCGGGCCGGTTGGGCCGGGGCCGGTCTGGCGGCGTGTCGGGCAGCTTCCTGCCGGGCCGCGTGAGGATGAAGCGGGCGAAGGCGACCGTCGCCAGGAAGCCGACGAGGCCGAGCGCGATGGCGATGTCGATATAGAGGCTGTAGCCGGTCAGGATCGAGAAGACCGCCATGAAGCCGATGGCGATGGCGGTGAGCATGTCGAGTGCCAGCACCCGGTCGGCAAGCGTCGGCCCCCGCACCACGCGCCAGGCGGTGGCGGCAAGCGACAGCGCGAGCACCGGAAGCGCAATGGTGGCGGCAAGGGCGAGAAGGCTGGACGAGGACATCACCGGAACGTCTCCCTGATGGCGCGCTCGAAGCCGGAGCGGATATCCCGGCGCACCGCATCGGGATCGTCCGCCTCCAGCGCATGGACGTAGAGCACGCGGCGGTCGTCGCTGATGTCGACGGTGAGCGTGCCCGGCGTCAGCGTGATGAGGTTCGCGAGAAGCGTCAGCTCCGCATCCCGCGTGAGCCCGACCGGCACGGCGACGATGCCGGGCTCGATGTCGAGGCGGGGCATCAGCACCAGCCGCGCCACCCGCCAGGCGGAGCGCAGGAGCTCGGCGAGGAAGAGCAGGAAAAGCTTCACCGCCCCGATGGGCCGGATGCGGAAATCGATCTCCGGCAACTGACCGCGCAGCACCAGCAGCGCGCCTGCCGAAACCGCAAGGCCGAGCAGGCTGTTGAGAAGCGTGAGGCTGCCGCTCAGCGCCAGCCAGAAGGCGGTGAGGATCAGCGCATAGGCAATCGCACTGCGGGAGGGCATCATGGCTTTGCTCCCGGGAAGACGGAACCGACATAGGCGGCGGGATCGGCAAGGCCGGAGGCGGCATCGCCCGAAAGCTGCAGCAGGCGCTCCGGGAAAAGCCCGAAGCCGATCACCGCCAGGGCGGCCACCGCAAGCGGCAGGATCGTGGTGAGGGCGAGCTTTTGCGGCCGGGCGGAAAGCGCGGCCTGCCCCGTCTGCGGCCCCCTGCCCACCGGTGCCGGCGGCCGCTGCGGATGCCAGAAGGCCAGCATGTAGGCGCGCGCGAGCCCCACCGTCAGGAAGAAGCCCGACAGCAGCACCGCCCCCGCCAGCCACCAGGCGCCGATATCCAGCGCCGCCTTGACGATCAGCGCCTTCGGCCAGAAGCCGGAAAAGGGCGGAAGCCCCGCGGCGGCGAAGAACAGCGCCAGCACCAGGCCGGAGAAGAGCGGGTGCCGGGCGTAAAGCCCGCCGCCCTTCATCAGGTCTGGCGTTCCCGCCAGCCGCGCGGCCTCGAAGAGCGCGAGGTAGAGCGCCAGCATCAGCGCCATGGATTGCAGGCCGTAGAAGATCGCCCCCGTCGCCCCGCCCGGCGAATGCAGCGCGATGCCGGCGAGCATGGTGCCGATGCCCGATATCAGCACGAAGCCGGGAAGCCGGCGCAGGTCGCGCTCCGCCAAGACGCCCAGCCCGCCGAACAGCATGGTGGCGGCGGCAATGGCGGCGATCAGCAGGCTGAGCTCCTCGAGCGGCGCCGGCATCAGCATGACAAGCACCCGCAGCATGGCATAGACGCCGACCTTGGTGAGCAGCGCCGCAAAGAGTGCCGCCGTGCTGGCCCGCGGCGTGTGATAGGCTGCAGGAAGCCAGAACTGCACGGGAAAGGCCGCCGCCTTCATCGAGAAGGCAAAGAGGAAGAGGGCCGCAAGCGTCACCGCCGGCACGCCTTCCATCGCCGGCAGGCGCATCGCCAGATCCGCCATGTTGAGCGTGCCGGTGACGCCGTAGACAAGCCCGACCGCCACGAGGAACAGCGTCGTGCCCGCGAGATTGAGGAAGCCGTATTTCAGCGCCCCGTCGAGCTCCGCCCGGTCCGGCCCGAGCGCGAGAAGGCCGAAGGAGGCGATCAGCAGCACCTCGAACCAGACATAGAGATTGAAGATGTCGCCGGTGAGGAAGGCCCCGGAAACGCCGGCCAGCAGCAGCAGGTGGAAGGGCTCCGGCCCATAGGCGGGCGCGCCCGTTCCCGCCTCGCCCCGGGTGAAGATCGCGGCCAGCAGCGCGATTGCCGCCGCCGAAAGCGAAAAGGCCGCGCCCAGCCGGTCTGCGGTGAAGGCAATGCCGAAGGGCGGAAGCCAGCGGCCCATGACCATGGTCAGCGCGCCCTTTTCCACGACCATCAGGAAAAGCCCGATATTGGCGGCGAGCGTCAGCGCAAGCAGGAGGATCGACAGCCGCCCGACAAGCGCCCGCCCCGCGCCCGGCCGGTGCCGGAGCGCAATCAGCGCCGCGCCGCCGGCAAGCGGCACAAGCACCGGCGCGACGATCAGCCAGTGCTCCGGCGGGACCGGCGCGATCGACATCGCCTGTTCGAGAAGAGCGGGGGAAACGGCTGCCGTGGATGCCATCGCGCGCCTCTCAGTAGCCTGTGGGGGGATCGAGCCGGTCCGGCTCGGCAAAGCGCATGGCGCGGGTGTCGTCGGTGCCGAGCGTCTGGTAGGCGCGGTAGCCGAGCACCAGCAGGAAGGCGAAGAAGGAGAAGGAAATGACGATGGCGGTGAGGATGAGGGCCTGCGGCAGCGGATTGGCGGCGCCTGCCTTCAGCACCTCCTCGCCCGCGCCCATGACCGGCGGCACGCCGCGCGTCAGCCGCCCCGCGAGGAAGAGCGACAGGTTGACCCCGTTGCCGAGCAGCGCCACCCCGATGAGCATGCGCACCACATGGCGCGAGAGCAGGAGATAGAAGGCCGCTGCCAGGAAGGCGGTGGAAAGAAGGGCAAGGATCGCTTCCATCAGTCGGTCTCCTTTTCCTCGAGCGCAAGGGCAATTGCCGTCACCGTGCCGGCAACGACCAGATAGACCCCGATATCGAACAGCATGACGGAGGATACCGGCACCGTATCGGCGACGAGGTTCAGGTCGATCCAGAGGCCGGTCATGAAGGGCATGGCCCCGAGGAAGGGCAGGAAGCCCGCCAGCGCCGAGAGCAGAAGCCCGATGGCCGCGATGCCGAGCGGGTCCATCTTCAGCGCCCGGCGCACCGCCGAGACACCCTGCGCCAGCCCCTGGATGGCAAAGGCCGAGGCCGCGATCAGCCCGCCGATGAAGCCGCCGCCGGGCTCGTTGTGGCCGCGCAGCAGCACGAAGACCGAGAAGACCAGCATGAGCGCCGCAAGAAAGGGGGCGATGGTGCGGAAGATCAGCGTGTTCATGCCTGCTCCTCCGCATCGGCGGGATCGTTGTCGGCAAGGCGCCTTCGGCCCGCCACCGCCCGCAGGCGGATGAGCGCGAGAATCGCAAGGCCAGTCACCAGAACCACGCTGATTTCACCCAGCGTATCCGTTCCGCGGAAATCGACGATGATGACGTTGACCACATTGGCGCCGTGGGCGACCGTCCGGCTGTAGAGATTGAAGAAATCGGAGAGCCGGCCGTCGAAGCTGCCTTCCAGCATCTTCAGCATCAGCAGGCCGAGCCCTGCCGCCGCCAGCACCGCGACCGCGCCATCCACCAGCCGTTCGCCGGTGCCGCGGTGATCGGCACCCTTGAGGTTGAGCCGGGTCATGACCAGCGTGAGGATGACGACGGCGAGCGTTTCCACCATGAACTGGGTGAAGGCGAGATCCGGCGCGCCATAGAGCAGGTAGATGAGGCCGACCGCAAAGCCCTGGATGCCGAGCGCGACGATGGCCGTCAGCCGGTCGGAGGCGACGAGCACCACGCCGACGCCCGTCAGCGCCAGCAGGAGAACCAGCGCTTCGGCCGGCGGAATGGCCGCCCCGAGCGCCGGCCAGCGCGGCATTTCCCCCTGAAGCGCGAGCGAAAGCAGGAGCGTGAGGCCGAGGCACAGCAGGGTGACGACCAGATAGTGCTCCAGCCGGCCGGACTGCACCCGCCGCACCAGCCCGTGCGCCATGCGGGTAAGCCCGTCCAGCGCCGTATCGAAGGCCCGGTCCGGCCCGGGGCCGAGGGCGTCGATCAGCGCGCGCGCATTCTGCTGCACGCGGCCGATCCGGGAGAAGAGCCAGGCCGCCGCCGCGATGGTGACGACCGAAAGCGCGAAGGGAAGCCCCGCATGGGGCACGCCGGAGATGGTCATTTCCACCGGATGCCCGGCGACGGCCGAGGCCATGGGATTGCCGAAGGCGCGGTGGAACTGGCCGGAGGCGACGCCCGCCGCAAGACCCGCCAGCGACAGGAGGACCGGCCCCGCCAGCAGGCCGAACGGCCCTTCATGGGGATGGGCCACGGGCGCCTTCAGCCTGCCCCGGAAGGGCGAAATGCCCGCATGGAGGGCCGCCGCGCCCATCAGCACGTTTCCGGCAAAGGCGGTCATCAGGAAGAGCAGGTCGCGCGGCGAGCCCGAGGACAGCGCCGCATAGATTTCCTCCTTGGCGAGGAAACCCGCAAAGGGCATGAAGCCGATCATCGACAGCGCCGCAAGCCCGGCGGCCGCCCCGGTCAGCGGCATGGCCCGGTAAAGGCCGGAGACCTCGGTGAGATCGCGGCTTCCCGCGCCGTGATCCACCTGCCCGGCCACCATGAAGAGCGCCCCCTTGAACAGCGCATGGGCCAGCAGGTAGAGCACCGCCGCCTCCAGCGCCTTTTCCGTGCCGAAGCCGGTGAGCATGACGAGAAGCCCGAGCGAGGCCACCGTCGTCTGGGCCAGCACCAGCTTCATGTCCCTCTGGCGCAGCGCCATCACCGTTCCGGCAATCAGCGTCACCCCGCCCACGACAGGCAGCACGATGGTCCAGAGCGGCGTTCCGCCCATGACGGGGTTCAGCCGCATGAGCAGGAAGACGCCGGCCTTCACCATGGTGGCCGAATGCAGGTAGGCCGAAACCGGCGTGGGCGCCGCCATGGCATTCGGCAACCAGAAATGGAAGGGAAACTGCGCCGACTTGGTAAAGGCGGCCATGGCGATCAGCCCGAACAGCGCCATGTAGAAGGGGCTGGACCTGAGGTCGTCGCCCAGCATCAGGAGCAGCGAAAACTGCGTGACGCCGGTAATGTTCCAGAGAAACATCAGCCCCGCCAGCAGGAAAAGCCCTCCCCCGCCGGTGACCGCCAGCGCCGTCAGCGCCGCCCGCCGGGAGGCCTGCCTTTCGTGATCGAAGCCGATCAGCAGGAAGGAGGTGATCGAGGTGAGCTCCCAGTGGATGAACAGCATCAGGAAGCTGTCGGAGACGACAAGGCCCAGCATCGCGCCCATGAAGGCAAGCAGGAAGGCGAAAAACCGCCCCTGCTGCGGATGCCCCTTCAGATAGGCGCCGGCATAAAGCACGATCAGCGCGCCGATCCCCGTGACGAGCAGCGCGAAGGTGAGCGACAGCCCGTCGAGATACCAGCTGTAGGACAGGTTGAAGGACGGCACCCAGGCAAAGCCGCCGGTCACCTTCTCCCCCGCCATGACATCGGGCAGATAGGTGAGGAGCCGCGCAAAGGAGAGAATGGGGGCGAGCACCAGTACGAAGGCCGCCCGAGCCCCGAGGACACGCGTCAATGCCGGCGCGAAAAGCGCGGCGATGAAGGGCGTCAGGAGCGCCAGAAAGGTCAGTTCCATGCCATCGGCCTCGGGGTCTTCATGACCGGGGCCGGTGGTGGACGCCCCGTTTCGCTCATCCCGAGATAGGCCATTTGACCGGTCGGCTCAAGGCGAAACGGAATTCCGCCACGGCTTTTCCGTTTACGTAAGGCGTCCGAGGGAGGAGACGGGAGACACACCGAGGGTCGATACCCGTCCGCATCACGCCTGAGGCAAAGGAAACCCGCACGGGCTGGTCTGTGACCGTGCGGATTACATTCTTGCCATAAGCGCTTGGCAGGCGGGGCGGCAACCTCGCCTGCCATCTTCTGATATAGCTGTCATCACCCGCTGTTTCAACCACTGCTTAAATGCAACAGCACGGGCGCCAGGCGCCGTTGCAACCGCGCACACTCCCTATCTTTACTAATTTAGGAAATCCTGCATTGATAGACCCGTCCGGCGACAGAAGCAGGCGCGTCTTGCCAGCAGGCGCATCGGGGAGGATGAGCTGCCCCGACCGAGGCATCGGCTTTGCCGTCGAACCGGGAGTGACGCTTATGTGGTTATTCACAACACGCATCACGCTTGAGGTCAAGAAAACCCGCACGGGCTGGTCTGTGACCGTGCGGATTACATTCTTGCCATAAGCGCTTGGCAGGCGGGGCGGCAACCTCGCCTGCCATCTCCTGATATAGCTCACAACACCCGCTGTTTCAACCACTGCTTAAATGCAACAGCACGGGCGCCAGGCGCCGTTGCAACCGCGCACACGCCCTAACTTTACTAATTTAGAGAAACCTGCATTGATAGACCTGTCGGCGACAGAAGCAGGCGCGTCTCGCCAGCAGGCGCATCGGGGAGGATGAGCCGCCCCGACCGAGGCATCGGCTTTGCCGTCGAACCGGGAGTGACGCATATGTGGTTATTCACAACACGCATCACGCTTGAGGTCAAGAAAACCCGCACGGGCTGGTCAATCGCCGTGCGGGTAACTTTCACACCTTAAGCGCTTGGCAGGCGGGGCGGCAACCTCGCCTGCCATCTCCCGATATAGGCGAAACCGCGCCCTATTTCAACCGTCCCTGATATATCCACGCTGAAGCTTCGATCTGCACCGCCTGGCCGGCCGGTGCCGGGCTGATACAGTGCGGATGGATGTCGCTCTTCGCCGGCGGTGCGCTGCTTGCAGCCGCCCTGTACCATGGCGTTCTGGAGTTTTCCAGGCGGCAGGGGCGCGGCCTGCCCCGAGGGCGAACCCGGGACCGGCACTTGCCGGCATCAGGGGTTCATCGACAGCAGCGCGAAGGCGACGCCTTCGGGATCGAGCATCTGGATGACCCAGCCGCCGCCCGGCACCTGATGCGGCCCCATGATGGTTTTCGCGCCTCTTTCTGCCGCGCGGCCCGAGGCGGCAGCGATGCCATCCACCTGGAAGTAGAAATTCCAGAGCGGCGCCGGACTGCCGGGCATCATCGTCATCATGCCGCCGATATCGTGCCCGTCCTGCGCGAAGATGCGGTAGACGCCATACTGGCCCATATCCATGGTGCGGGCCTCCGTCCAGCCGAACAGCCCGGCATAGAAGGAGAAGGCCTCGCCGCCTTCCCGCGCATAGAGCTCGTGCCAGCCGCAATGGCCGCGGCTTGCCATGCCATCGGGCGTCCAGCGCTCTTCCGACAGCGGCGTCATGATGGCGAGAACCGCTCCTCCGGGATCGGAGAGAATGGCCATGCGCCCCACCCCGGGAATGTCCATGGCGGGCTCCACCAAGCCGCCGCCCGCCGCCTGGCAGGCGGCCACGGTTTCGTCGACGCTTTTAACCTGCACATAGCCGAGCCAGCCCTTGCGCCCGCCTTCCCTGAGCGTTGCCAGTCCGCCGACGCCGCCATCGGGGGCGTTGAAGATCCGGTAGGGCATGCCGGGCTGGGAAAAATCCGACATCGTCCAGCCGATGACAGGGGCATAGAAATCGGCCGCGCGATCGGGATCGGCGCTCGTATATTCATACCAGATGAAGGGGCCGTGCTGGGCTGCCATGTCTCTCTCCCTTTTTCGGCGCGGCGGACGGCCGCACTTGACTTCGCAAAGGTTGATATCAACATATGGCGCATGTCAAGCCGCGAGAATCCGCCACCGCCCATTCCCTTTTCCACGACGCTGCATGTGCGCGACCACTGCCTGTGCTTTCAGGCGCAGCGTGCCGCGCGGGAGCTTGCCCGCACCTTCGACCTTGCCTTCCAGCCGCTCGGGCTCACCAACGGACAGTTTTCGCTGATGATGGCGCTGAACCGCCCGCAACCGCCGGCGCTGGGCCAGCTGGCCGGCGAGCTTCGCGTGGACCGGACGACGCTGACGGCGGCGGTGAAGGTGCTGGAAAGACGCCGCCTTGTTGCCGGCAGCCGCGATCCGGAAAACCGGCGCGTGCAGCGGCTTTCGCTGACGCCCGAGGGATACGCGCTTCTCCAGCTGGCGCTGCCGATCTGGGAAAGGACGCTGGCGCGGATTGCCGGGCCGGCCCTTCAGGACCAGTCGGCAACCGGAGAGGCGCTGCGCAGCCTTGCAGATCGCGCCGCCGCCGCCCGGGCCTGAGCGCCGCGCCTCGCCAGACGGGCGGCACCGGGCGGAGCCGATCGGCCACCCCTTCCCCCGGGGCGGGCGCACCGGCGGGACCCATCCGCCTCAAGACGGCCCCGGGCCCCTCCTCCCCCTCAAGCACGCAGCCCCACCCCGAGGGGAGCGGGGCCGCTTTTCCGGCCGGAGCGGCAGGACGCAGCCACCAGGGACGAAAAGGCCCGGCCTTCCCTTCGGAAAGCCGGGCTTTGCCAGGCGCGGGCGGCCGCGCGGGCAGGAAACGGTTGATGGCGGGCCGCAAGGGCGGCCCCCCGGTTCACCGGTTCTCCAGGATGTTCAGATCGCGGTGGTCGGCACGTCGCGCGGCACGCGCAGCGCATGGCTGTAGGGGCAGACCACATGGGCAGCGGCGGCCAGACGCTCCACTTCGGCCTTGTCGAGGCCGGGCACATGCACTTCAAGCTTCACGTCGATGCCGAAGCCGCCGCCATCTTCCCGCGGGCCCATGCCGACCGTGGCGGTGACGGTGGAATCATCCGGAATCTTGATCTTTTCCTTGGAGGCCACGAATTTCAGCGCGCCCAGGAAGCAGGCGGAATAGCCGGCGGCAAAGAGCTGCTCGGGATTGTTGCCCGGGGCGCCATCGCCGCCGAGCTCCTTCGGCACGGTGAGCGTCACGGCCAGCGCGCCGTCTTCCGTGCGGGACGAGCCGGCGCGGCCGCCGGTGGAGGTTGCCTTCGTGGTGTAGAGAATGGCCATGGCGGAAGATCCTTTCCTCGTTGGTGATGTTGTACACATAGCGCAACATTTAATTGCGCGCAATAGAATTGTGTATTGAAAAATAGGGCAGCTGCTGTCATTCTGTGGACAACGGGCCGTCACGGTGGCGAAAGGCCGCCTTTTCCCCGACGGCCGGAGACGACGATGAAACGCACCAATTCGCCAATCGATCCATCGGATCAGGCACTTGCCCCCGCCCCCGCGCTGACGCCGGAGGAGCGCGACCGGCTGAGCGCGGCGCTGACGCTCGACCGGCAGCTTTGCTTTGCGCTGCACGCGGCCACCCACGCCTTCCAGCGGGCCTACAAGCCGCTGCTCGACCGGGTTAACCTCACCTATCCGCAATATCTGGTGATGCTGCTGCTCTGGGAGCGCGGGCCCATGGGGGTGAAGGCGCTCGGCGAGGCGCTTTACCTCGATTCCGGCACGCTCTCGCCGCTTCTGAAGCGGCTCGAGGCGGCCGGCCATGTGGAACGCCGCCGCGACCTGGCCGACGAGCGCCAGGTCACCATCAGCCTCACCCCCTCCGGCCGCGCGCTCCGCGACCGCGCCGTGGACATCTTCGGCACCATCGCCGCCCGCACCGGCTGCGACGCCGGCGAAGCCGAAACCCTGCGCGACCGCCTTCACCAGCTGCGCGCCGCCATGGACACCTGACCACAAGGGCACCACCGGTGCCGCGCACGGTGTTTCCCTTGCCGCACCGCACCCCCCTCTGCCCTGCCGGGCATCTCCCCCAGGCGGACGAGCTTCGCTCGCCGCGAGGGGGGAGATCGGGACGAGGATTCTT
>NZ_JACIEZ010000006.1 GCF_014197145.1 Gellertiella hungarica
GCGTCGCAGAAGGAAAATAGGTGGCCGACTTTTACGCCGCCCGAGGCGGGACTATCCCGCCGCTACCGTGGACTAATTTTGCACCGCCGCTCTCACATCCCGACAGCGCGCCAGCAGGGACAGCCTATCAGATCAGAATTCACGGTCCAGCCGCAACAGAAACCGGTATCCGCGGCATTCCCGGCCGGGCCTATCAGAAAGTACACCGCCCCAAAAGAAAGCGGTCGGAGCATTAACAAGGACCATTCCTGGAGCGAATGAATAGAATTCTAACCAACCAGCCTAGGCATAACCAGTTCTATTGAGGCTAGGATTCCTGTAATCATGATATATTATTGGAAAGTTCTGTATCTCAATCCTCCTGTAACTGAACGCAGGAGAGAGGTGCTAGAATTACAGCAAACGAAGATGTAAGGCGAATTTTGTTTGAAGCATGTTTTCACGTGCGGCCGGATTGAGAAGTCAGCGTAGATGTAGTTTCGGCAGAGAATTTTGGGCTCGCACCCGTTTACCGAGGACAAAACGCTCCCAGTCTTCCATCATGGCGCGCCGCTGATCGAGAAGATCGGTGCGGTGATAGGCAGCTTCCGTGCATTTCGGATTGTATGGGCAAGGGCGCGTTCGGCAAGATCGCGGGAATATCCGCTCTCCGATGCCCAGTCCCGGAAACTGGAGCGGAAGCCGTGCGCGGTCGCAATACGGCCGGGCGTATCGCTTTCAGCCTTCTTGTCGCGAAGAAACTTCGTCAGGATCATGTCCGAATAAGCCGTGTCCTTGCGTGTCCGGAAGACAAGCCTGCCTGGCGCTGCACCCGCTAGAATATGGGCCTCTTCCACTTTGCGCAGGTCTTTGAGCAGCGCCAGGCAATAGGGTGTGAGAGGAACCCGGTGTGCCTGCTTTGCCTTCATCCGACTTGCCGGAATAGTCCAGATTGCGGTCCTGAAATCCAACTCATCCCAGCTCATCAGACGAAGTTCGCCGGAACGAACCGCCGTCAGGATAACAAGTTCCAGCATGAGGCATGAGACTGTTCGCTTGCCGTGATGCAGATGATTGCGAACAAATCCGGGCACGAGCCGCCAGGGCATGGCAGGCTGATGCTCAACCCGCTCTCGCTTGCCGGGCTGCTTGGGCAGCAGCTTGTCCACGACCGAGACCGGACTCGCAACGATAAAGCCGCGGGCCGCGCACCACTTCATGACCGCATCGCACCGTTGCCGCACTCTGGAGGCGGTTTCTGCCTTTGAAAGCCAGATCGGTTTCAGGCAGTCGGCAAAATCAGCAGCGGTGAGCTGGTCCACACGCGTTGTGCCAATCCGTGGAAAGACCTCCGCCGCAAGGGTATTGATCCATTGGTCCTTGTGTTTGGCATTGCGAAAACCGGCGGCATGATCGGTATGAAAAGCGCGGGCCGCTGCTTCAAAAGTCGGGATTTCAGCCTCCTTCTTCAGCGCCTCCTGTTCACGCCTGCGCTGCTCCAGAGGATCAACCCCATCCTCAATCTGCTGGCGCAGGGCAAAGGCTTTCGCCCGTACATCGCGGATCGGCACGACCGGATAGATCCCGAGACCCATATCCCTTCGCTTGCCGGTTTCAGGAGACTTGTATCGGAGCACCCATTTGCCGGTACCGCTGATCGAAGAGGGAAAGAGATAAAGGCCCCGGACAGATGTGTCGGATATGGGCTTGTCACCTGCGTTTATCTTCCGCGCCCTTGCATCGCTGAGCATGGATTTCTTCCCGTTCGGTTGTGATGGGCTGGATTCCTAGCCCATCACTCAGCCCATCACAAATTCAAGAATTGCCTGATATGAATTGACAGGGTGTAACATAACAGATTTGCGCAATCATCGAAAAAAGCAAATTAAATCAGTGCTTTAAAACACTGCTTGATAGAGTATGATACATAACGATAATTCGCTATTGGCGGACTCTCTGTCCGCCATCTCCCTGATTTTCCTTGACCATCCCCTCTCGCGCTTCCGGCCCGCTGCCGGTAACGGCGTGGGTGGTTTGCCTGCGGCCGCTCGGCAGGCGGCGGTGACGCTGCATCCGGCGGTCGTTCCCGGCCCTTTGCGGGTGCCGGGCGTGGCGATGATCTTTCTCGGGCGGAACCGCATCGGCCGCAGCGTCATGATGCGCGGCCGAAGGCGGGTGGCGCCGGCGGCCCCGGAGCGGGCCTCCCGGCCTTTTTCCGGCCGCTACTGCCGCACGACGATGCGCGCGTGATAGGGAACGCGCTCGTAGAGATCGATCACGTCCTGGTTCATCAGCCGCACGCAGCCGGAGGAGACCGCCTTGCCGATGGAGCGCCATTCCGGGCTTCCGTGCAGGCGATAGAGCGTGTCCTTGCCGTTCTGGAAGATGTAGAGGGCGCGGGCGCCGAGCGGATTGTCGAGCCCCGGTGGCATGCCGCCCTTCTCGATGGAGTACTGGGCCAGCTGCGGCTGGCGCGCCACCATTTCCGCCGGCGGCTTCCAGCGCGGCCATTTCTGCCGCCAGTGGATGATGCCCTCGCCCTCCCAGGCAAAGCCTTCGCGGCCGATGCCGACACCGTAGCGCATCGCGGTTCCGCCGGGCTCGACCACGTAGAGAAGGCGCTCCGGCGTATCGACGACCACGGTTCCCGGGGGTTCGCCCGTCGGATCGGGCACGCGCTGGCGGTAGAATTTCGGATCGATCTTCTGATAGGGCACCGGGGGAATCATGAAGCCGTCATCGACGACAGGCCCGTAGATGGCCTCGAGCTCCGGATCCTCGGGCGCAAGAACCGGCCGCGTGGCAAACTGCGGCACCGGCGGCGCGGCAACCGGCACGTATCGCGGCGTGGTGCATCCCGCAAGAACACCGGTTGCGGACAGGGTCCCCAGCAGGAAGGCACGACGGGAGAGGGGCGGATCAAACATGGATTTTTCTATCTCTGGCAGATTCAAACGGGAAAATTCAGTCACAGCGATACTTGTTCGCGCGACGCCCCGTAGCAACGTCCAATCGGCACACAAGTTTGTCATCGCCGCAAAGGAGTGGCCATTTCGCGGCATATCGCCGGAATGTGTTGCCGAAACAGCACGTTGTTGCGCGCCCGGACCGGGGCGACAGCCGGGCCGGCCTTCACCGCCTGCGCCTGTTCTCAGCGCCTCGGTTTTTCTCCGCGGGTAAAGATGACGATCCCGAAGAGCGAGACCAGAAGGCCTGCGACCATGGACCAGGAGAGCGGCTCCCGGAACATGATCCACGCCCAGATCAGCGTCACCGGCGGGCTGAGATAGAGAACCGCCGTTACCCTTGCGGGCGAGGATTTCCGCAGCGCGATGTAATAGAGGCTCCAGGCGCCGAAGGTGGCGACCAGAACCAGCCAGAGAATGCCGGCAGCGAATTCCGCATCCGCCGGGGGCAGGACGCCGCCCTCGTGCCAGGCCAGCACCGCAAAGATGGCCGCTGCCGAAAGGCACTGGATGCAGAGGCTCTGGTGGATCGGGATGCCCCGGGTGGCGCTGCGGGCATGGAAGAGGGTTACGAGCGCAAAGCAGAGCGTGCCGAGCACGGGCAGGCCATAGGACCAGACCGGTACGTTGCCGAGGGAGAGCGACGCGCCGGACGCAATCAGCACGCCGCCCAGTCCGATCGCCGAGCCCAGCCATTGCCGGGCATTGAGGGCCTGGCCGAGGATCGGCCATGACAGGAGAGCCACCGCGAGCGGCAGCATGTCGGAGATGAGGGCCACGAGGCCCGTCGGCACGCCCATGGCAAGTGCCTGCGCGAAACTCGCCAGATAGAAGCCCATGCCGAGCGCGCCGAAGAAGGCATGGGCGCCGATATCCCTTGCGGAAAGGCGCCCGCCCATCGTCAGGGCGAAGGGCAGCAGCAGAAGACCGGAGATGAGGTTGCGCCAGAGCAGGACGAGAAAGATCGGCGCATGGGCTACCGCAAAGCGTGTTCCGACAAAACCGGCGCTCCAGCAGACGATGAGCGCCGCCTCCACCAGAAGCATGAGGAAGAAGGGCATCCAGCCACCGGATGGGCTTTTCGCAGCGGTCGTCGCAAGGGTCATGGAGCGGCTTTCACGGGAAAGGGGAGAGAGAGGACGGCTCAGAAGGCATCGAGCAGCGAAACGGCGATCCGGCGCGCGGATTTCAGCCGCTCGTCATGGCCTTCGAGGCCGGCCCGGGCCATGGCACCCTCGAGAAGGAAGGAAAGATGTTCGGCGAGCGAGGCGACGGCGGCCTCCTCGCCCGGCCGCATCTGCGAGAGGTAGAGAGAAAAGAGCCGCTCGACCTCCTCCTTCTGCGCCGCAACCGTCCGGCGTCCGGGGTCGCCGACGGGAAGCTCGGCAGCGGCATTCAGCAGGCCGCATCCCCTGAAGCCCCAGGCATAGGCGAGATGGGCATGGTCGACATAGGAATCGAAGACCGCCAGCACCCGCTCGCGCGGCGTGCGGGCAGCGGCCAGACGCTCCTCCCGCACCTGATCCCACTCGGCACAACGGCCTTCCAGATAGGCCTTCACCAGATCGGCCTTGCTGGAAAAGTTGTTGTATAGGCTCATCTTGGCCACGCCGGCATGGGCGGTGATCGTGTCGATGCCCGTCGCCGCCACGCCGTCGCGGTAGAAGAGCTCTGCGGCGGCCTGCAGAAGGCGGTCTCTGGCGGGGGCTCTGGCCGGCATCGGGAATCTCCTGAACTAGGTATACCGTTCTACCTATTTTCGGGCCCTGTCAAGACGTGCCGGCAGAGCGTCGGCATCAATAGGGCGTGCCGTCCTTGTGCTGGAACACCCAGCGCCCCGCCTCGTCCTGCACGGCCTTGAGATCGTCGAGCGGATAGGTGCCCTCGTCTCCCGGCGTGCGGTCGCCGATCTCCAGATAGATGACGGGGCGATCGGTGCGGTTGACGAGCTGGTGGGCGATGCCGTTTGCGGGAAAGCCCGCGCACATGCCGGGCGAAAGCGGATAGTCCCCCCGGTCGGTCACGAGGGTCGGATGGCCCTCGAGCACATAGACGAATTCGTCCTGCCGGCTGTGGCGATGCAGGATGGCCGATTCCGCCCCGGGTGCCAGCGTCGTGCGGTTAACGCCGAAATTCGAAAGGCCGAAGAGATCGCCGAGCGGCTGCTTGACCCGCCCGGAAACACGGCTGCGAAACGGCTCCGGATAGGTCGAAGGCCTGGCGCGCACCGGCGCGTCCTCTGCCAGAAGGGTGACAGGTTTCGTGGCGTCGTCCATGGTTCTCTCCCAATCGCCGTCGATGGCGGAAGAGTGCCACGGGAGGCCCGCAAGAAAAGCCAAAAATACTGTCGGTGCTGTCAGGATGCCTGAAAGGCGGCCTACCGGTCGGGGCCGCTGCGGTCCCCCGCATGGCCGATCATCTTGTGATAGAGCGAGGAGACGCGCGTCATCCGCTCCTCCACGTCGGCGCCGAGGGCGGTGAAGACCGCGTTGACCATCAGCGAGATCAGGCAGGACATGGCGGAGGTCGTGTCCCAGAAGCGGTTGAGATTGGTCTGGACCGTGAGGAGTTCGCTGGCAAGCTCGCGCCCCCAGTCGCAATAGGGGTCGGTGATGAGGGTCACGGGGATGCCGGCATCCCGCGCCTCCACGGCCAGCCGCCAGGTGAGCCGCGAATAGCGCCGCCCGTCGATCAGGACAAGGCAGGTCTCGGCGGGGTCGGACAGCAGCACCTCGGCAAAGTGACCGGCGGCCAGATCCGCCACCTGCACCCCGTCCCGGAGGTACTGGAGATTGTGTGCCAGATCGTAGCCGTGATGCCGCTCCGTCTGGAAGCCCGCGACGAACACCTTTGGCGCATGGGCGAGACGATCCACGGCGCGGGCGAAATCGGCCGTTTCGGCGAGTTCGTAGACCGCGACGATGGCGGCGATCTCGCGCTCCAGCGCCTTCGCCTTCTCCACCTTGCCCGCGGAGGCCGACCGGGCGTGAAAATCCCGCAGCCGGTCGCCGATCAGCCAGGCGCGGTCGCCGAGATCGGACCGCAGCAGGTCCTTGAGCGCCCGGAAGTGCCGGAGCCCCAGCGCCTTGCAGTAGCGGCTGATGCTGGCCTCGCTCACCCCGATCTTTGCCGCGATGGAGGCTGCCGTCTCGAAGGGCAGCCCGGTGAGATTGTTCAGCATGTAGCTGGCGATGGCCCGCTCCGTGCGCGTGGCGCCGGTCAGGCTTTCGTTCAGCATGCGCTGCAGATCCGGTTGCGAAGGCAGCCGCTCGGTCAATGGCCTGTCCTCTTTTCTTTCCCGATGAAATCTGGCAGAAATGTTTCTCTCGGTCAATTTTGAAAGATTTCCTTCATTCCCCGGATCGCATGACGATCCCGACGGTGGCAAGGCAATCGCGGCGGGGATGGCCCCGGTCTGGAGGACGAAGGTGCTGGCAGGAATGAAACAGGGTTTGCGGATCGACGGCGCCGAGCTGCGCCTCGTGCGGCTCGAGCTGCTCACGCCGTTCACCATTTCCACGGGGACGATGTACGAGAAGATCATCCCCCTGCTGACGCTCCGCGCGAACGGCATCGAGGGTTATTCCGAAGGGGTGATGGACCCCCTGCCCGACTATCTGGACGAACAGATCGCGGGCGGGATGGCGCTTCTGCGCGATGTGCTGCTGCCGCAGGTGATCGGCCAGACCTTCGACAACCCGCAGGCGGTCGAGCGGCTTCTCGCGCCCTGGCGCGGCCATTACATGACCAAGGCGATGGTCGAGATGGCCTTCTTCGATCTCTGGGCGAAATCGCTCGGCCTGCCGATGAAGACGCTTCTCGGCGGTGCGGGCGACGCCATCGACGTGGGCGTTTCGCTGGGCATCGGCCCCGTCGAGGAGACGCTGGAGCGGGTCCGCCGCCATGTGGAACAGGGCTACCGACGGATCAAGCTGAAGATCAAGCCCGGCCATGACGTGGCGCTGGTGGATGCGGTGCGCCGCGCCTTTCCCGAAACCGCCCTCAGCGTCGATGCCAACAGCGCCTACACGCTCGCCGACAGCGGCAAGCTCGCCAGGCTCGATGCCTACGGGATCGACTATATCGAGCAGCCGCTCGCCTGGAACGACATTCAGGACCACGCCACGCTCCAGCGCCGGGTCTCGACGCCGATCTGCCTGGACGAGAGCATCCGCAGCGCGCGCGATGCCCGCAAGGCGCTGCAGATCGATGCGGCACGGGTCATCAACATCAAGGTGGGCCGCGTCGGCGGCTATCTCGAATCGCTCAGGATCCACGATCTCTGCGCGGCCTTCGACGTGCCGGTCTGGTGCGGCGGCATGCTGGAATCGGGCATCGGCCGGGCGCACAACATCCATCTGTCGACGCTGCCCAATTTCTCCAAGCCCGGTGACACATCCTCCGCAAGCCGCTATTTTGCCCGCGACCTGATCCATGAAAGGCTCGAGACGGAGAACGGGCGCATGCCCGTTCCGGCAGGAACCGGCATCGGCGTTTCGCCCGACTGGGACTTCATCGAGACCATTACCCTTTCCAAGGAAAGCTTCTCTCCATGACCGACATCGAATACCGCCCGCTGAAGGGAATTGCGGAGTTCAAGGCGGCGGAAGAGATGCAGCGGACGGTCTGGGGCGAGGGCGACAAGGAAGATCCCTTCGATCTCATGATGGTCGTGCAGAACGAGGGCGGGCTCGTGGGAGGCGCGTTCCGCCAGGGCCGCCTGCTGGGCTATGTCTTCGGCTTTCCGACGCGCGACCCCGAAGTGCAGTATTCCCACCGCCTCGCCGTGCTGCCGGAGGCGCGCGGCCTCGGCCTCGGCGCAGGGCTCAAGCGCTACCAGCGCCGCTGGTGCCTCGATAACGGCATCCGCCGGATACGCTGGACCTACGACCCGCTCCGCCTCACCAATGCGGCCCTGAACATCCGCGTTCTCGGCGGCCAGGCCTCCACCTATTACCAGGATTTCTACGGCGAGATGACCGGCATCAACAGCGGCGCGCCGTCGGACAGGCTTCGCCTCGACTGGCATCTCGACGATCCCGCCGTGGAGCGGCGTGCGCTCGGTGACCGCGAGCCGCTGGCGCTGTCGGGCGACATTCTCGAGATCGTCATCCCCCAGGGCTTCGAGGAGGCCATGACCGCCGATCCCGAAACCGCCACCCGCCTTCGCCTCGAAAGCCGCGCCGAATTCGAGCGCGCCTTTGCCGACGGCTTCGTCGTGCGGGATTTCGAACCGTCAACCCGCGCTTACCGTCTCGTGCGCCCCTGAGGTGTCACGAGCGGTCGATGTCGCGCCTGAGCACGATCGTCGTCGTCAGGTCCTCGACACCCTCCATCGTCGCCACCGCATTGCGGAACTCGTTCAGCGCATTGACCGAGGAGACGCTCGCCTCGATCACCAGATCGATCTGGCCGCTGACCGAGGAAACGCGCTTCACCGCCGGAAATCCCGCGAGACGGTCGAGCACGCCGAGCGCCGGGGTCCGCTTGAGGGTGACGAGCAGGATGAACTCGATGGTGCCCTCGTCGAGCTGGCCGATATCCGCCCGGTAGCCACGGATCACCCCGGTTTTTTCCAGCCGCGTGACGCGCTCCGTGGTGGCGCTGCGCGACAGCCCGATGCGCCCGGCAAGCGTCTTCATGGGAATGCGGGCCTCGCGGGAAAGGATGCTGAGGATGGTCCGGTCGATGGCGTCGATGTCCTGCATGAAATCCCCCTCTGGATCGCCGACAATATGCTGGTTATACCGGACACTTTGACGGTGCAACCGACGTGTTGCCGGATGCGAAAGAGAACGAGCCGTGCAACTCTCCCACCCCATGACAGACCGGAGTGCCCCGATGAACGACATGCTGAAGACCACCCCCACCTTTACCCCGGAGGAGGCACGGTCGCTGCTCGAAACCCATTTCGGCATCCGCGGCAGCCTCTCCCCGCTCGAAAGCGAGCGTGACCAGAACTTCAAGGTGAAATCCGAAGCCGGCGAGACCTTCATCCTGAAGATCGTGAATGCCTCGGAGCCGGTGATCGAAAGCGATTTCCAGACGGCACTTCTCGACCATCTCGGCCACGCCGCCCCCTCCCTTCCCGTGCCGCATCTCGTGCCCGCGCTCGGCGGCGGTTTCCTGGCGGAGGCCCATGGGGCCGGCGGTCTCGTCCACCGCCTCCGGCTCGTGCGCTGGGTCGAGGGCACGCCGCTGGCCGAAACGGAGCGGAGCGAGGCGGTGCTGCGCGATCTCGGCCGGGTGCTCGGCGAATTTGCCCGCGCCACCCGCGGCTTCATGCATGCGGGCAGCCTGCGCGACATCGACTGGCATCTCGCCCATGCGGACCGGTCCCGCACCCGTCTGTCCCATGTGGCGGACGAGAAGGACCGGGCCATTCTCGAGCGCTTCCTCGACCGCTTCGAAGGCGGGGTGAAGGACAGGCTGCTTGCCCAGCGCGCCGGCATTCTCCACAACGATGCCAACGACTGGAACGTGCTGGTTTCCGCCGACGGGAAAGGCGTTTCCGGCCTCATCGATTTCGGCGATGCGCTGCATGGTCCGCTGATTGCGGATATCGCCATTGCCGCGGCCTATGCGGGGCTCGATCATCCCGCACCGGTCGATACCGCGGCGGCCATCCTTGCCGGGTATCACGCGGCCTTCCCCGTGGAGGAAGAGGAGATCGAGCTCATCTACGATCTCATCGCGATGCGGCTCGTGACCTCGGTCACCATCTCGGCCTCTCGTCGCCTCGCCAGCGCCGGCAATCCCTATCTCTCGGTCAGCGAGCGCGGTGCCTGGGACTATCTGCGCAAGCTCGACCGGATGAACCCGCTCTTCTTCACCGCCATCCTGCGCAAGGCCTGCGGGCTGGAAGCCGTGAAGGGCGCCAGCGCCGTGCGCGACTGGATCGAGGCAAACCGCCGCGCGCTGAAGCCGCTTCTCGAGCGGCCGGCGGCCTTCTACCCCGCCGCGCTCGTGCCCTATGGCGATCCCGCCCACCCGATGACGGTCGCGTCCGCCGCCGAGGAGCCGGATCGGGCGCAGGCCATCTGGGAAGAGGCCTGCCGCGAGACCGGCGCCGCGCTCGGCATCGGCCCCTTCGGCGAGAAGCGCACCGTCTATCAGGGCGAGATGTTCGTCTCCCGCTTCCGGGCAGAGACGCGCCGCGTCCGGCATCTCGGCCTCGACCTCTTCATGGCGGCGGGCACGCCCCTCTACACCCCCGTCGCCGCCACCGTGCGCAGCGTCGAGATCGAGCACGACCCGCTCGGTTACGGATGCCTGATATCGCTCCTGCACGAGCCCGAGGGCGCACCGGCCTTCGTCACGCTCTGGGGCCACATGGCGCATGAGGCCATGGACCGGCTGAAACCCGGCCAGCGGCTGGAGGCGGGTGCCCTCGTCGGGCACATGGGCGCACCGAAGGAGAATGGCGGCTGGGCGCCGCACCTGCATCTGCAGGTCTCCGCCGACACCCGGCTTTCCGCCACCGCCATCCTCGGTGTCGGCGAGGAGGCCTACATGGATGTCTGGGCCGAGCTGTTCCCCGATGCCAGCACCTTTGCCGGGGTCGCACCGGAATTCTACCGGTCCGAGGGCATGAGCCGCGAGGAGATCGTGGCCCGGCGCCGGGAGCTCCTGCTGCCGAACCTCTCCATTTCCTACGACAGGCCGATCAAGTTCGTCCGCGGCGAAGGCGTCTGGCTGATCGACGATCGCGGCCGTGCCTATCTCGACTGCTTCAACAATGTCTGCCATGTGGGCCATGCCCATCCCCGGGTTGTGGAAGCGCTGGCCCGCCAGGCCGCGATCCTCAACACGAACACCCGCTACCTGCACGACAACATCGTGCGCTATGCCGAGCGCCTGACCGCGACCCTGCCGAAGGAGCTGACCGTCGCCGGCTTCGTCAACAGCGGCTCCGAGGCAAACACGGTGGCGCTGCGGCTGATGCGGGCCAGGACCGGCAGCGAGCAGGCCGTCGTTCTCGACTGGGCCTATCACGGCACCACGCAGGAGCTGATCGACATCAGCGCCTACAAGTTCAACCGCAAGGGCGGCAAGGGCCGCAAGCCCCACGTCCACGTGGCACCCGTGCCCGACAGCTACCGCGCGCCGTCCGACTGGCCGGTCGAGGAGCATGGCAGGCGCTATGCCGAGAGCGTCGCGGCCATCATCGAGGACCTGCGCGGCAGGGGCGAGAAGCCCGGCTTCTTCATCGCCGAATCCATCCCCAGCGTGGCGGGGCAGGTCTTCCTGCCGGAAGGCTACCTGCAGGAGGTCTACCGCATGATCCGCGAGGCCGGCGGCGTCTGCATCGCGGACGAGGTGCAGGTGGGCTTCGGCCGCGTCGGCAGCCACTGGTGGGCCTTCGAGACGCAGGGCGTCGTGCCCGACATCGTCACCATGGGCAAGCCGATCGGCAACGGTCATCCGATGGCCGCCGTCGTCACGACCCGCGAGATTTCCGAGGCCTTCGACAACGGCATGGAATTCTTCAACACCTTTGGCGGCAACCCGGTGTCCTCCGCGGTCGGCCTTGCGGTGCTCGATGTCATAGAGGACGGCGATCTGCGCGCCAATGCGCTGGAGATCGGCAACTACCTGATGGCGGCCTTCCGGCGCATGCAGGACCGCTTCGAGGTGATCGGCGACGTGCGCGGCATGGGTCTCTTCCTCGGCATCGAGCTGGTGACCGACCGGAAGACGAAGACCCCGGCCACGGAGATTGCCCGCGCGGTTTCCAACGGTGCGCGCGAGCGGGGCATCCTCATGGGCACGGAAGGACCCCATGACAACGTCCTGAAGATGCGCCCGGCGATGATCTTCACGCGGGCCAATGCGGACCTCCTCATCGAGGTCCTCGAGGATACCTTCGCCGCCGTCCTGGCATAGGGGCACGGCGAAGCCACACAGTCGACAGTTCGGGCTTTTCGAGCAACCGGATCCTGCGTCTTCGGCGCGGGTTCCGGAACGGGAGAACTATGTCCAGAATCAGAGGAGGAACGGGACATGAAGACGACATTGGGAATGGCATGCATGCTGGCGCTCTGCGCCACGGGAACGGCACGGGCCGCCACGCTCGACATCGTGAAGGAGCGCGGCGTGCTGCAATGCGGGGTAAGCCAGGGCGTTGCCGGCTTTTCCGCCCCTGACGACCAGGGCAACTGGACGGGCTTCGACGTGGATTTCTGCCGCGCGGTGGCAGCCGCCGTTCTCGGCGATCCGCAGAAGGTGAAGTTCGTGCCGCTGTCGACCAAGGAACGCTTCACCGCGCTCCAGTCGGGCGAAGTCGATCTTCTGTCGCGCCAGACCACCTGGACGCTGTCCCGCGACGTGGACATGGGCATGAGCTTCGTCGGCGTGACCTATTACGACGGCCAGGCCTTCATGACGCGCAAGGATCTCGGCGTAAAGAGCGCGCGCGAACTCGACGGCGCTTCCGTCTGCACGGAGACCGGCACGACCACCGAGCAGAACATGGCGGATTATTTCGGCGCCAACGGCATCAAGTATTCCGTCATCACCTTCGAGCGGCCCGACCAGACGATCCAGGCCTTCAGCACCGGGCGTTGCGACGTGTACACCACGGATGCCTCGGCCCTCTACGCGCAGCGCCTCGCGCTCACCGATCCCGACAATTACGTGGTGCTGCCGGAGGTCATCTCCAAGGAGCCGCTCGGCCCGGCGGTCCGCCAGGGCGACGACCAGTGGTTCAAGATCGTGCGCTGGACGCTCTTCGCGCTGATCGAAGCCGAAGAGATCGGCATCACGAAGGACAGCGTCGCCTCGCTGATGGAAAAGGGCACGGCAACCCAGAAGCGCTTCCTCGGCGTGGATGGCGAAGCCGGCAAGGAGCTCGGGCTCGACATGAAGTGGGCAGGCCAGGCCGTCGCGGCGGTCGGCAATTACGGCGAGATGTTCGAGCGCAATCTCGGCACCTCGAGCGCGCTCAAGATCGACCGCGGCCTCAACAATCTCTGGAACAAGGGCGGCCTGATCTATTCGCCGCCCGCCCGCTGAGACCGTGACCGCCGGCGGGGCATGCCCCCGCCGGTTTCGCCCGCGGATCTACCAGCGCAGCAGACGGACGCCTGCAGCTGCCCCGGCGGATGCCACGAGCGCGATGGCAAGCAGATACCAGGTCGCCACGAAGAGCGGGCTGTCATCGGTGAAGTGCCATGCATAGATCGCCGCCGCGATGGAGCCCGCGGCCAGTCCCGCCACCGCGCCCGCGCCGGCGGGATTTTCCGGTGCGCCGCGCCTCATCATGGCGAGAAGGGCAGCAAGCGGGACCGCCGACAGCACCGGAATGAAGAAGAGGCAGAAGCCCGCATGCGCGCCGATCAGGCTCTGCATCCGGACGCCAGGGGCAAGCACGGCAAGCTCGGTGAGGACCGCAGCGCCAAGGACGAGTGCCGGCAGGAGGAGCACCCGTGCCTCCCGCGCGAGCGCAACGCCCGGCCGGCCCGCAAGCAGGGCAAGCCGGCAGGCAAGGCCGGCGAGCAGGAGCGTTGCCGCCAGCTTGAACGCCACGCGCGGGGAAAACAGCATCACGGCCATGTCTTCGCGCAGGCCGAGCGTGAGAACGAGCAGAAGCGCGGAGAAAACGGCGCCCCCCGCCATGGCCGAGAGCACGGCGGGCCGCAGCCGCGCCACGCCGGGCGCATCCTCGGCCATCAGCCTGATCAGCTCTTCCGTCCTCATGCGTCACCTCGATAGATGGCTGCCAGTGATTTCAGGGCACGATGCAGCGCCACCCGCACCGCCCCCTCGCTCATGCCGAGACGCCCTGCCGTATCCCGCACGCTTGCCCCGTCGATGGATATGGAACGCACGATGTCCCGTTGCGGCCCCTTCAGCCTGCCGAGCACCTGCTCGGCATCCAGCCGGTCGGAGATTTCGCCGGGCTCTTCGGCAGCCAGTCCGTCGGCCACCTCGTCCAGCCCGACGCTGATGCGTCGGCCCTTGCGCCGCAGGCTGTCGATCAGCTTGTTGCGGATGATCGCCGACAGCCAGGGCCCGAGCGGACGCTCTGGATCCCAGGTGCCCCGCTTCAGGTGTACCGCCAGCAGCACTTCCTGCACGATGTCCTCCGCCTCGCTCTCGGGCGCCCCGTAGGCAAAGCAGCGCTGCCTCGCGATCGAGCGCAGATAGGGCGAAAGCGCCATCAGGAAACGGTGATAGGCCTGCGCGTCCCCTTCCATCGAAAGGCGCAGCCAGGATGCCCATTCCGTTTCGCGTGCGGTTTGCGTCACTCCCATGTCTTCCCTTACGCGGGAGAGGCCTCTCCCGTTACAGGCAGGGTGACAATTTTCTCTGCGCGAAGCGAGCGGAAGTTTTCCGCCCCGTCCCGGCGGTGCGGGAAAAGCCCTAGGAAGGCTCGACGGTGCGGGCCTTCACATGCTCTGCCTTGCCGGCAAGCCAGCCATTCAGCGCCGCACCGAGGCCCAGCGCCACGAACAGCACCGCGCTGCCCGCGAAACTGCCGGTCGTGCTGCGGATCAGCCCGACGATCAGCGGACCGATGGCCGCCAGCAGATAGCCCACGCATTGCGCCATGCCCGAGAGATGGGCCGCCACATGGGAATCGCCCGAGCGCAGCACGATGACCGTGAGCGCCACGGCGATCAGCCCGCCCTGGCCGATGCCCTGGAGCACCGCGAAGAACCACACCATGCCGATGGGCGCGAAGAGAAGGCCGAGCAGCGCCACCACCGCCACGGCGACGAGCGCGACATTGATGAGCCGCTGGTCCCGCCCGCGCACCGCCAGATGGGGCGCCACAAGGCAGGCAAGGGCCTGCACCATGACCGAGACCGACACGATGCCGCCGGCGGTGACCGCCTCGATGCCCCGTTCGCGCAGGATCGGCACCAGCCATCCGAAGACGCAATAGGCGAGCGCCGATTGCAGGCCCATGAACAGCGTCACATGCCAGGCGAGACGATCCCGCCACAGCCCCTCGACCCTGAAACCCGCCCGTCTGGGGAGGCGGCCGCTCCTCACGACCTGCGGCAGCCACAGAAGCGTGACCGCGAAGGCCGGCAGCGCCCAGGCGGCAAGCGCGGCGGCGGTCGAGCCGCCGAGGGCTTCCTCGATGGGCAGGCTGAGGCCAGCCGCACTGGCAGCCCCTGCGCAAAGCGCCATGGTGTAGCAACCGGTCATCAGCGCCGCCCTTTCGGCGAAATCCCGCTTGACGAGGCCCGGGAGCAGCACGTTGCCGACCGCAATCTTCGCCCCTGCGAAACCGGTGCCGAGGAAGAGCAGCGACACGGAGGAAAGCCCGCGCATCGCCGTGCCGAGCCCGAGGAGAAGGAGGACGCCCAGCAGCGTGCGCTCGCTGCCGAAGCGCTGCGCAAGGCGCGGCGCGAAGGGCGAGAAGGCGCCGAGGCAGACCACCGGCAGCGTTGTCAGCAGGCTTGCCCCGAGCGGCGACAGGCCGAAGGCCGTGCGGATTTCCGGCAGCAGTGCGGAGGCGCTGGAGAAGACCGGCCGGAGATTGAAGGCGATGAGCACGAGGCTGATGCCCAGGACAAGCCGGGACAGACCGGAAAGGCCCGCCGGCGGTGCGGGCGCCGGCAGGTCGTCCACCTCCGCGTCGATCAGGGTCTCGGCCGCGGCATCGGCGCCGGAAGGGTCGTTCTTGCTCATGGAAGGGCATTCCGTTCGGCGGCGGGCGGACAAGGGGGGGCCTGCCGGTCAGTCATGAAGGTCGGGCGGACGATAGCCGAACCTTTCGGGAAAGCAAGCGAGACGGCCGGTCCCGGGAGGGCATCGGCCGTCTCGTTCCGGACGAAGGACCCATGACCTTCGCAACCGGTGGGGAGCGCGGGATCAGGCTTCGCGGCGCGCGGCGTGGGCTGCAATCATCGAGGCGAAGGCATCCGGATCGAGCCGTGCCTCCAGCGCTTCCATCATGTGGGCGGCCTGGGTCTTCGGCGCGAGACCGCCGACCGGCGGGTCGCTGTCGAGATTGGTGGGGAAGGCATAGCCCTCGGCGCTGGCGGCAACGGCATTGGCAATCGCCCGCGGCCCGAGGCTGCCGCTGCGGGCCGCTTCCAGCAGCGCCGGATAGAGCCGCACGACCATGCGCGCGCGGTTGACGCTTTCCATCGCCCGGCCGAAAGCGGAGGAAACCTGCAGCAGGTTCGCCATCCGGTAGATGTCCTTCGACACGTTGTTGCCGGCCCCGTGCATCAGGGCGGGGTTGAAGAACAGCGCGTCGCCCTTCTCGAGCGGCAGCTGCACGTGATGCTCCGCGAAATAGGCCTGGAATTCCGGCCGGCCGAAGGCGATGTAACCCTCGAAGAAGGATTGCGAGAAGGGCAGCAGCAGGGTCGGCCCGCTTTCCAGCGGCATGTCGCAATGGGCAACCGCGCCCTGCAGCGTCAGCACCGGGGAAATGGCGTGGATATGGCCGGGGAAGTCCTGCATCTGCGCCGGCGACATGAAGCCCAGATGGTAGTCGCGATGCGGCTTCTGCGCCGCTCCGCCCGGATTGACCCGGTTCATCTGCGCCGTCATCTGGTATCCGCGGCCAAGCCAGGCCTCGCTCGCCAGCGCGATCGCGTCGGAGGCGTAGTAGCGGGCGAAATTGTCCGGGTCCTTCAGGCAGTGCTTTTCCAGCGAGTTCCAGATGCGGTCGTTGGCGCCCGGCTTGGCGAAGTGGTCGCCGGCAACCTTTCCGCCCTGCTTCTCCTGCGCGATGATCTCCTCGAACACCGCGGACGCGCGGTCGATGACGGCGTGATCGGTGAGCGCGTTCTTGATGACGATGACGCCCGGCCCGTCGGAGAAGGCCTCGACCCATTCCGCCATCAGCTCGCGGCGGGCCTCCGGATCGGAGGCGGCCGACCGCACGCGCTCCCCGTCGTAGATCAGGACGTTCTTCTCGATGCGCGCCGCGAAGGGCCAGTCGGTAAGCTTCGCCTCACGCTCGACGAGCGCCCGGAAGGCGTCGAGCGAGCCGCTATCGGCGGAAAGCCAGACCTTCTCGCGGCGGCGGCTGGCAAGTGTGCGCTGGTCCATCCCTGTTCCTCCCTCGGATTTCCTGGCGTGCTGGACTTGATACTAGGCAAAAGAGCGGGTAGCGAAAGTGTGGAAACACCTCAAAATCACCTCAGGATCATGAAGCCGCCCTTTCCGCTGAAGGACATCGCGCTGCAGGCGGGTCTCAGCCTCGCGACCGTCGACCGGGCCTGGCACGGAAGGTCCGGCGTCAGCGATGCGACGCGGGCCCGGGTGGAGGCCGCCATTGCGGAGCTCGAGGTCCAGTATGCCGCCGCCCGCCTTGCCGGCCGCCGGATGACGATCGACGTGGTGATGGAAACGCCGAGGCGCTTCTCCGATGCGGTGCGCGCCGCCTTCGAGGCCGAGTTGCCGGGCATGCGCCCCGCCTCCTTCACCGCCCGCTTCCACGTGGCGGAGACCCGCGCCGCGGGAGAGCTCGCCTCCATCATCCGCTCGATCATCCGGCGCGGAAGCCACGGGGTCGCCCTCAAGGCGCCCTCCACGGAGGAGACCACCGACCTGGCACTCCGCCTGCAGCAGGCGGGCATTCCCGTCGTGACGCTCGTCACCGATCTGCCGGCCCATGCGCGTCTCGGCTATGTGGGCATGGACAACCGGGCGGCGGGCTCGACCGCCGCCTATCTGCTGGGGCGCATGGCGGGCCCGGAGCAGGGGCTCGTGCTGGTCGTGGTCTCCAGCGCGCTGTTTTCGGGAGAGGAAGAACGGGTGGAGGGTTTCCGGGCGGCGCTCGAGGGCCGCTTCCCCCATCTCGGCATCGTCAAGGTATCGGAAGGCTTCGGCATCGACCGAACCACCGGCCGCCTCGTCGGCGAGGCGCTCGACCGGCACGGGGCAATCCGGGCGGTCTACTCGCCGGGTGGCGGAAACCGGGCGATCCTCGGCGCCTTCCGGGAGCGCGGACGGCCGGTCAGCGTCTTCGCCGCCCATGATCTCGACGCGGAAAACCGCGCGCTTCTGGCGCGGGAGGCGATCAGCTTCGTGATCCACCATGACCTGCGCCAGGATGCGCGAAGCGCCTGCCAGCTGATCCTCGGCCACAACAGGATGCTGCCGGCAGAGTTCCGCGTCGCGCCGTCGCGGGTGGCGGTCGCCACGCCCTACGATCTCGGCGGCGAAGCCTGAGGCCCCCTCAGCCGGCAAGCCAGGCGGGCGGCCCGTTTCTCGAATAGCCCGTGGTTGCCGCCTCCACGCAATCGGCAAGTGCGGCGAAGCGGAGCCCCCGGCCGGACAGACCCGGCCCGTAATGGGCGTATTTCCCGGAATTGGTGAGGATCGTGCGCGCCGCGGGCGGCACGACCGGCTCGCTGACCGTGCACCAGCAGGCATCGGTGACGACGCGCACCCCGAAGCGGGCGAGCGGATCGGCAAGGCCCCGCCGCTTCATCGCGGCCTCGGTCGCACGCCCCGTCGTCACGACGACCGCGACATCCGGCCGGCGCTCGCGCCCCTCGACCAGCTTGGCGAGCGCCTCGAACTCGGTGATCGAGAAATGCGGGTTCCCGAGCGCCACGAGATCGATGCGGGTTTCCTCCGCCCGGTTGAGCGCCCGCCAGCTTGCCTGCAGGTCCTCGAGGCTGACGAGGATGCGCGCAAGCCCATCCGCGGATGACTGCTCGAGCGCGGCCTCGGGCGTGACGCCCGCCATGTGGAACATCGGCGCGCCGGAGGTGGTGCCGAAGGCGGCGCTGAAGGCCTTGAGATCGTCGGCGGAGGGCCTGGCCTCTTCGAGCCCTTCCACAAGCGGAATGGCTGCAGGCGAAAGGAGACCCACGCGATAGCCGGCGAGCGGCCAGAAGGAATCGTCTGCCCCGGCCGGAAAGGGAAGGACGATCCTGAGGGCGACCTTCCTGTTTTCCCGGCGGTGCGGCCCGGCCAGAGGCGCGCGGCCGGTCAGCGCAATGCAGAGATCCATGTAATCGGGATACTTCACCGTGCGGGCGCCGAGCACGCTGTTGGCGAAGACGACGGCGTTCGATTCGGCCCAGGCGATGTCGTCGCCGGTCGTCGGCACCGCGTCGAGCAGATAGGGTGCGCAGGTGAAGCTCGGCTGGGCGCCCATCGCCACATAGGCG
Source organism: Gellertiella hungarica (assembly GCF_014197145.1). Taxonomy (GTDB): domain Bacteria; phylum Pseudomonadota; class Alphaproteobacteria; order Rhizobiales; family Rhizobiaceae; genus Gellertiella; species Gellertiella hungarica. The sequence continues at coordinate 19,043 of NZ_JACIEZ010000006.1, forward strand.
TCCGCAAGCGCGGAGGCGGGTCTTGCGAGTGCGGGATCGGTGCCATGCTCCGTCCAGCGGCGCTGATCGACGGAAATGGCGTTGAGCGTGGTCGGCACCCTGACCCGGCCTCCGAGACCGGCGAGCGTCTCGGCAAAGCGCAGGCTTGCGGCGCCGGTATAGATGCACCCGTCGATATGGGCGCGGCTGACATCGATCAGCCGGGGTGCGCCCTGAAGCACGGCCATCCGGCGGATGATGCGCATGGCCATTGCCGCCGCCGCGCCCTCTTTCCCCTCGAGCAGGCCACGGTCCGCCTCGGAGAATTCCGGGGTCACGTCCGGCGCCGGCGGTGGGGGATGATCCCCGCTTCCCCAGAAATCCGCCGGGGCTCGGGCCAGATGAAGCACCCCCTCGGCGATGGACGCGGAGTCCCCCGGGCGGAGCTGCGCGAAGGCATCCGCATGCAGCTGGAGGACGGGGATCGACGTGCCGAACATTTCCTCGGCGACGATCACGCCCAGGGTGAGGATTTCCTCCGGCTGCGAGAAGATGAGGGCAGCCGGGCCATGGCCGTTCAGGAGCAGCTCCATTAGCACGCTGCTGCCGGTGCAGGAACCGCGACCGCCGGGAATGGCGAGGATGCGCCCCGCGATGCTCTCTCCGAAAAGCGGATGGTTGCGGTCGATCACCACGCCGGTGAAGGCATCGACCCCGCCCCAGAAGGAAATCGGCATGTCGGAGCGCAGGACCCTGCCCTCGGCCGTTCCCTCGACGAGTATCCGCGCCGCAAGACGCGTCCCTTCAGCCCTGTCTGCCATTCTGCCCCTCCCCTTGCCGTCTGGCTTATAGCACGGGGCGCAGGGGCGTACAGTTTCCTCTGGCGCGAAGGCCGGCGCATGAGCCCCGGCCTTCGTGATTCTCAGAACTCGGTCCAGTCGTCGAACTTCAGGGCCGTGTTCCCGCTCTCGACGGGGCGGCGGCGTGCAGCGACCGGTGCCGCCGGTGCGGCCGGCATGCGCGAAGCGGCCCTTTGGGCAAGCGGCGCCGGCGCTTCGCTACCGGTGCGGAAGCGCAGGACCAGCTGGTTGAGAGAATCGGCCTCCCGCGCCAGACTGTTGCTCGCCGCGCTCGACTGCTCCACCATCGCCGCATTCTGCTGGGTGTTCTGGTCGATGGTGTTGATCGCGGTGTTGATGGCGTTGAGCGCGTTCGATTGCTCCCTTGCCGATTCCACGATGGCCGCGACGAGGCGGTTGATCTCCTGCACCTCGCCGACGATGGCGCTGAGCGCATTGCCGGTATCGGAAACGAGGGTCACGCCCTCGCCCACCTGCTCGGTGGAGGTGCCGATCAGCGCCTTGATCTCCTTTGCGGCGGCGGCGGAGCGCTGGGCGAGCTCGCGCACCTCCTGGGCGACGACGGCAAAGCCCTTTCCGGCCTCTCCGGCGCGTGCCGCTTCCACGCCCGCATTCAGCGCCAGAAGATTGGTCTGGAAGGCGATCTCGTCGATCACCGAGATGATGTTGACGATCTCGCTGGACGACCGCTCGATGGCGCTCATGGCCTTGATGGCATTGCGGACGATCTCGCCGGAGCGTTCCGCATTGCCCTTTGCCCGGAGGACGAGGGCGCCGGCCTCGCTGGCGCGGCTGGACGCATCCCGCACGTTGATGGTGATCTCCTCCAGCGCGGCGGCGGTCTCCTCGACCGAGGCCGCCTGCTTTTCGGTGCGCTTGGACAGATCGTCGGCAGCGACGCGGATCTCCATGGAGCCCGCGGTCATGGCCTGCGCATTCTGGCGGACCTGCTGGAGCGTGCCGCTCAGCGTTTCCACCGTGTTGTTGTAGTCGACGCGCAGCCCGTCGAGCTGCGGCGCAAAAGCCTCGCCGATGGGATTGGCGAAATCGCCTTCCGCCAGACGCCGCAGCCCGTCGCCGAGAGCGGTGATCGCCTGGCGCAGTTCCCCTTCCTCGCGCAGCCGATGCTCCTCGCGCTTGAGGCGGGATTCCTCGGCACTGCGCTTTTCGTCCTCGGCTTCGCCCTCCAGCCGCGCCTTTGCCAGGGCCGCATCGCGGAAGACGGAAAGGGCCGTGGCGATGGTGCCGATCTCGTCCTTGCGGGACGCGCCGAGGATGGGGCTTTCGGTATCCCCGGCCGCGAGCGCCTGCAGCCGGGCGGTGACCGTATGAAGCGGACGGGCGACGCCGAGGGTCGCGACCGCATAGGCAAGTCCCAGCGCCACCAGGATGACGGCGCCTGCCACGCCGGCCGCGACCGCAACCGCCAGATCCGCATCGGCCTTCAGCGCCGTGCCGCGGGTCACGAGATCGGCGCTCATGCGGTCGGAGAGGCCACGCATCTTGATGGCGAGCGGCGCCAGGGTATCGTCAGCGGCAAGCAGCGCCTTCTGCGCCTCGGCCTTGCGCCCCTCGCCGGCCGCCGTCAGGGCCAGCGTCGTCGCCGACTTGACCGTGGCAAAGGTATCGAAGGCTTCGCGCAGTTCCCCCTCGTATTCCGGCGCCAGCGACAGGGCCGTCTGGATTCGCTTTTCGAAGGTGGAGAGATTCATGTGGAAGTTTTCGGTCGCGGTGCGCGCCTCGGGGCTCGCGGGGTCGTAGACGAGCATCTGGTAGGCGGAATAGCCGATGCCCTGAAGGTTCCGGTTGGCGCCGGTCAGCAGCACCGCAGCCTGGGCGTCGTTTTCGAGAAAACGGTTGTAGCGGCTGGTGTCGGATTTGAGTTCGGTAACAAGCGCCGCTGTTCCAAGCCCCATGAGGACGACGAGAAAGCCGATGACGGCAAGGAACTTGCTGCGGATGGAGAGGTTCGCAAGGATAGACATGGGAGCAAGACCACAGGTTCGGGAGGTTCCGCGAGTCATTCGCGATCAGAGTGTGTGGCCTATTTTCTGATATTGATGGATTAATGAATTAATTCAACTTAATCACGAATTTAGGCAATACAAACAATGCCCCTGCCAAGGACTTGATGAATGTCAAGACGGCGGTATTTCGAGGGTTTGGGCGATTTGACCCGCCAGGGCAGCGCAGCGGCTTCAGGACCCGGTATACAACCTCATATTGTGCGTCTGGCTTTGCTCCGGCCGGTGTGGAGCACCGTCCAAGGGTCAGCGCGGCAACGGAACGGGCGTCGAAGCGGTTGCGCCTTGCGGGCCCCTCCCCCCGCGGGCTATGGGCAGGCGGCCCTTCACCCCGAGGATGACGTCATGGCGGAAAAGCAACGCAAGAGCCGGCTGGCCAAGCTGAGGAAATCCTGGAGGAAGGCGACGCCGGAGGAGCGGATGCAGTTTCTGCAGTGGCTTGGCGAAGCGCCGCTTGCGGCCGCACCCCTTGCCACGGGCCGCTATCTCACCGAGGAGAGCACCCGCCGCATCAGGGAGCGGATGACGGCGCGCGGGATCGATCTTGCCGGGCTCAACCGCGATCTCGGCCTTGCCCCGACCGACCCGGCGATAGCGCGGGCGATGCTGGAGGGAAAGGCACTCCGCCTGGCGGTGATTGCGGCCCTCGAGGAGTGGCTCCTGGCGCCCTGAAGGCCCGGGCCCGGTGCCCGGATCAGTGCACGGTTTCCGGCGCCACGTCCTCGCGCATCAGTTCGAAGGCGCGGTAGAGGGCCTCGACGGCGATTTCGGTGAGTTCCTCGCCGGAGAATTCCGTGAGTGCGAGCTGGGTCTGGAAATCCTGCTGTTCGAAAAACAGTTCGGGCTGGTTAGACATGACATTGTCCCTTCATTACCGCTATCATTTCGGCTGCCGTTGACGATAGGCTTCCTGGATTGCGCCAGGCTTGCGCAGGCTTGCCCAAGGCTTGCAGCGGCAGCCGGCGGATCCAAGGCGCAAGGCGGGCACGAGCAAGGCCATTTGCAGGCAACCGGCACAGGAAAGGACAGGACGATGGACATCAGGCGCGCGGGGTCACGGGCATCGATCGCGGTGAATTCCGCCTATTTCACGGGAACGGTCCGGCAGGACCCGGTCAACGAGGCCGAGGAGCCGGGGCGGGTGAAGATCGTCAGCGTCACCTTCGAGCCGGGCGCCCGGACCGCCTGGCATACGCATCCGCTCGGGCAGACGCTGATCGTGACCGCCGGCATGGGACTGGTGCAGAAGGAGGGCGGCCCCATCGAGGCGATCCGCCCGGGAGACGTGGTGTGGATACCGGCCGGAGAGAAGCACTGGCATGGGGCGGGGCCGAGGACGGCCATGACCCATCTGGCCGTCCACGAGGCGGAAAACGGCAGCTCGGCCGACTGGATGGAGCCGGTCAGCGACGAGGAATATGGCGCCTATGTGGGCTGATCCCGGCGCTTGTCATGCCGCACGGCATTTGGTTAGCTCCGGGTGCCTGTCCGCCTTCCAGAGGAACCGATGACCGAAGATACCCGCCCCCTTGTTCTTTCCTGCCCGCTGCCGCGCACCCTCGACCTCATCTTCAGCGAGGAGAACCTGAAGCGGCTTCATGCGCGCTACCGGATCGTCGAGACCACGGACGAGGCCTTGCCCGGCCTGCCCGACGCGGTGCTCGCCGAGGCGCGCTACATCATCGGTCAGCCGCCGGTTTCGGAAGAGACGCTCGCCCGGCTGAAGAGCCTGAAGAGCGTGCTGAACGTCGAGAGCAACCTTCTGAACAACATGCCCTATGACACGGTGTTTGCGCGCGGCATCCATGTGCTCACAACAGGACAGGTTTTTGCCGTGCCGGTCGCGGAGCTCGGTCTTGCCATGGCGCTGAACCTCGCCCGCGGCGTGATCGATGCGGATCTCGACTTCCGCGAGGGCCGCGAGCTCTGGGGCGGCGACGGCAACCGCACCGCGCGGCTGCTCACCGGTGCCGATGTCGGCATCGTCGGCTATGGCGATCTCGGCAAGGCGCTGCACCGGGTGCTCACCGGCTTCAGGCCGCGCATCCGGGTCTACGACCCCTGGATTCCGGAAGCGGTGCTGAAGGATGCGGGCGTGGAGCCGGCAGGGCTGGAGACCGTGATGCGCGAGAGCGACTTCGTCTTCGTCGTCGCTGCGGTGACCAGCGAGAACCGGGCCTTTCTCGGCGAAGCCGGCTTCGGCATGATGCGCCGCGGGGCGGCCTTCATCCTCCTGTCGCGGGCCGATGTGGTGGATTTCGATGCGCTGCTCAAGGCCGTCGGGAGCGGCCATATCGTCGCCGCGTCGGACGTGTGGCCGGAAGAACCCCTGCCGGCCGGCCACCCGGCGCGGCGGATGACGGGTTTCGTCCGCTCCGCGCACCGGGCCGGCGCACTCGACGTGGCCTTCAAGAAGATGGGCGAGATGGTGCTCGACGACATGGAGTTCATGGACAGGGGCCTGCCGCCCGTGCGGCTGCGCCGCGCCGAACGGGAAACCGTTGCGCGGATGCGCTCCAAGCCCGTTTCCGTCAACTGAAGGGGCCGCGGACCGGCCCCTCCCTCAGCCGGCGGCGGCCGTCGCCGGCTCGGCCTTGACCAGAACGCCCGGCGTCTCGAACTTCTCCGCTTCGTCCAGCACGCGCTGCAGCTCCGCGCCGCGGGCGAAGTCCGGCTCCGGCAGGTCCGTGCCGCGGATGGCGCCGATGAAGCGCTGGTAGACGGTGGGGACGGGGGGCGTTTCCACGTCTTCCCAGGTGGCCGTCATCAGGTTCGGCTCGAGACAGGCGCGCAGGTGGCTTTCCTTCTTCTCGAAGAGCACCTCGAGCCCGCCCTTGTCGCCATAGACCCGGAGCCTGAGGTCGTTGAGGTGGCCGGAGGCGAAGCGGGTGGCGCTGATCGTGCCGACGGAGCCGTTTTCCAGGCCGAGATGCATGACGAAACTGTCATTGGCATCGAGCGTGTACTGGTCGATGACGCCCCCCGGCGCCTTGTCGAAGGTGACGAGGCGGCAGTTGAGATCCTTCACCCCGCTGCCGATGATGAAGGTGGCGTAATCGATGATGTGGATGCCGACATCGCCGAGCACGCCCTTGGAGCCGTGCGCCTTGGAAAGACGCCACAGCCACTGGCTTTCCGTATGCCAGTCGCCCCAGGCGGGCTGGGTCAGCCAGCTCTGCAGGTAGGAGGCCTCGAAATGGCGCACCGTGCCGATGTCGCCGCGCGCCACCATTTTGGCCGCTTCCTGAAGGGCGGGCACGTTCCGGTAGCTGAGGTTGACCATGTTGACGACGCCCGCCGCGCGCGCCGCATCGGCCATTTCCTGCGCCTGGCGGTAGCTGGTCGCGAGCGGCTTTTCGCAGAGCACGTGCTTGCCCGCCGCCAGGAAGGGCAGCGTTGTGGCGTGATGCACCTGGTCGGGCGTGACGTTGGAAACCGCGTCGAACTCGCCCCAGGCAATCGCGTCCTCGATGGAGGCAAAGCCATGGGGAATGCCATGACGCTCCAGAAACAGGGCGCGCTGCGCGTCCCGCGGATCGACGCCGCCGACCACCTCCACGCCTTCGATGGCCTGATAGGCTTCCACATGGGTGCGGGCCATGCCGCCCGTTCCCACGATCAGCACCCGGATCGGCCCCTCCTGGATGAAACCGGACTGGATATTCATTCTGCACCCCTTCAGCAGCAGTTCTGGTCGGCACGTCCCCGGCGCATGACGGCTGGCGGATGCGCGCGGGTCCGACCGGTTTTCGTCGGTGGCCAGGGAGACGGGGCGTCCCGCCTCCCGATGGCATCATGGATCAGCGAAGGCCGGCCTCGCCCGCCTTGTGCAGCTTCGGGCCGCGCTCCTCGATCTTCTCCGGGGCCTTGTCGACCGGCACGTTCGGCGCGGCATTGGGATCGGCGATGCGCTGGACCGGGTTGAAGGCCCAGTGCACCGCATTGCGGATCACCGTCTGCACGTTGGCGTCGTGATAGGTCGGATAGGTCTCGTGGCCGGGGCGGAAGTAGAAGATGTTGCCGGCGCCGCGGCGATAGGTGAGGCCCGAGCGGAACACCTCGCCGCCCTGGAACCAGCTGACGAAGACCGTTTCCAGCGGCTCCGGCACGCCGAAGGGCTCGCCGTACATCTCCTCGTTTTCCAGCTCGAAACTGTCGGGAAGGCCGCGGGTGATCGGGTGATGCCGCGAGGTGACCCAGAGCCGCTCGCGCTCTCCGGCCTCGCGCCAGGAGAGGTTGCAGGGCGCGCCCATCAGCCGCTTGAACGGCTTGGAGAAATGGGCGGAATGCAGGAAAATGAGGCCCATGCCGGCCCAGACGGCCTCGCAGACGCGCTCCACCACCTTGTCGTCCACGTCGCCATGGGCGGCATGGCCCCACCAGATGAGCACGTCGGTCTCGGCCAGGCGCTGCTTCGTCAGGCCGTGTTCGGGCTCCTGAAGCGTGGCGGTCGTCACGGAAAGGGCGGTGTCTGCGGCAAGGGCACGGGCAATGCAGGTATGCATGCCGTCGGGATAGATCTCCTGGACCACCTTGCTCTTCTGCTCATGCACGTTCTCGCCCCAGACGACGGTTCTGATGGCCATAAGTCTCTCCTTTTGTTTTTGTCCTGGAGGCCGGACCCTTGGGATGGCCCGCCTCCGCTTCAGGGGACGGTCAGACGACCGGAAGCCCCCTCTCGTCAAATCGGTGCAGGTTCTCGGGTGAAGGCACCAGACCGATCTTTGTTCCATAGGGAATGGTCAATTTCCCCGACTGGCGGACGATGACCGGCTCCGTCGCGCCGATGTCGACGAAGAGGTAATTATCCGATCCGAGGTCTTCCGCATGGACCACGGTGCCGCTCCAGACGGCCCCTTCCTCCGACACCGCGATATGTTCCGAGCGGATGCCGAGCGTGTGGCAGCCATAGGCGCCGGCAAAGGCGCCGGTGAGGAAATTCATCTTCGGGCTGCCGATGAAACCGGCGACGAAAATGGAGTTCGGGCTTTCGTAGAGCTCCGCCGGCGTGCCGACCTGCTCCACCTTTCCGTCGCGCAGCACGCAGATGCGGTCGGCGAGCGTCATCGCCTCCACCTGGTCATGGGTCACGTAGATCATGGTGACATTGTTCATGGCGTGGTGAAGCTTGGCGATCTCGAGACGGGTCTGGACGCGCAGCGCCGCGTCGAGGTTGGAAAGCGGCTCGTCGAAGAGGAAGACGCGCGGATCGCGCACGATCGCCCGGCCGATGGCAACGCGCTGGCGCTGGCCGCCGGAGAGCTGCTTCGGCAGGCGGTCGAGCAGATGGTCGATCTGCAGGAGCTTCGCCGCCTCCAGCACGCGCTTGCGGATCTCGTCCTCCCCCGCATGGGCGAGCTTCAGGCCGAAGGCCATGTTGTCGTAGACCTTCATGTGCGGATAGAGCGCGTAGGACTGGAACACCATGGCGATGCCGCGCTTGGAGGGCACCAGGTTGTTCACCCGCTCGCCGTCGAAGACGAGGTCGCCCGAGGTGATGTCCTCGAGCCCGGCGATCAGCCGCAGCAGCGTGGACTTGCCGCAGCCGGAAGGGCCGACGAAGACCATGAATTCGCCCGAGCGGATTTCGAGATCGATGCCCTTGATGACGTCGAAGGCGCCGAAGGACTTGCGGAGGTTCTTGAGTTCGATGCGTGCCATTGGTTTGCCCCTCAACCCTTGACGCCGCCGGCGGTGAGGCCGGCCACGATTTTACGCTGGAAGATCAGGACCAGCACCACGAGCGGAACGGTCACGATGACCGAGGCCGCCATGATGGGTCCCCACGGGATTTCCTTGTCGGATGCGCCGGACAGCAGCGCGATGGCCACGGGAACGGTGCGCGTCGTCTCGGAGGAGGTGAAGGTGAGCGCGAAGAGAAACTCGTTCCAGGCGCCGATGAAGGCGAGCAGCCCGGTGGTCACCAGCGCCGGCCAGAGAAGCGGCATGAAGACCTTGGTGATGATCACCCAGGGCGTCGCGCCGTCGACGATCGCCGCCTCCTCGATCTCCACGGGCAGGTCCCGCATGAAGGTGGTCAGCACCCAGACCGTGAAGGGCAGCGTGAAGATCGTGTAGGAGAAGATCAGCGCGAAGGGCGTGTTGAAGAGCCCGAGGAAACGGATGAGCTCGAAGAGGCCGGCGAGAACCGCGATCTGCGGGAACATGGAGACCGCGAGGATGGTGATCAGCAGCAGCCCCCTGCCCCGGAAGCGCACCCGCGCCAGCGCATAGGAGGCGGTCACCGCGAGAAGCAGCGACAGGCATACGGTCGCGGTTGCCACGAACAGGGAGTTCAGGACGTTCTGCGGAAATGTCCGCCCCGTGAGGACGGTGCGGTAATTGCTGAGATCGAAGCTCGTCGGCCAGTAGGTGACCTCGAAGATCTGCGTCCCCGTCTTGAAGCTCGTGAGAATGGCGTAATAGAAGGGGAAGACCGCAATCACCACGATCGCCACGACGGCGATGTAGAAGCCCGTGCGGGCGATAAGGCTCTGCGCTTGCATCAGCGGTTCTCCCCGGTCAGGTTCACCTTGCCGAGCCAGATATAGGCGGCGACGAAGAGGGCGATGATCGCGAAGAGCAGCGTCGACTGCGCCGAGCCGTAGGCGAACTTGTCGAAATCGATGAGGTTCTCGCGCGAGATGACCGACATGGTCTTGGTGGCGCTGGAATTGGGCGTCAGCACATAGATGAGGTCGAAGATGCGCAGGGCGTCGAGGGCGCGGAAGATCACCGCCACCATCAGCGCCGGGCGGATGAGCGGCAGCGTGATCCTGAAGAAGACCTTGACCGGATGCACGCCGTCGATGCGGGCGGCCTCGTAGATGTCGCGGGGGATCATCTGCAGGCCGGCCAGGCACAGCAGCGCCATGAAGGGGGTGGTCTTCCACACGTCCACCATCAGCACCGCATACATGGAGGTCGCGTCGCTCGCGGTCCAGGCAATCTTCTCGGAGATGATGCCGAGGTTCAGGAACAGATCGTTGATGATGCCGAACTGGTCGTTCAGCATCCAGGCCCACATCTTGGCCGAGACGATGGTGGGGATGGCCCAGGGGATGAGGATGGCCGCGCGCACCAGGGCCCGCCCGCGGAATTCCGCGTTCAGCACCAGCGCGACGAGCAGGCCGAGGACCGTTTCCAGAAGCACCGACACGAAGGAAAAGCGCACCGTGTTCCACACCGCGTTCCACCAGGCGGGATCCACCAGCGTGCCGCGATAGATCGTCTTGCCCGAGGACAGCGTCCGCCAGTTCAGATAGTTGCCGAGACCGATCCATTCGCCTTCGTAGAGCGAGGAGAGGGTCGTGTTGGTCAGCGAGAAATAGATGGTCCGGAACAGCGGCCAGGCGGCGGCGGCGATGAGCGCCACCATCATCGGCGCCAGGAACCAGAAGGCCGAGCGCACGCGCTGCTGCTGCAGGCTGAGTTCCGCGCCGGTTCCGGCCCGCGCAGGCGAGGTCGAAGGTGAGGTCATGGGTCAACTCCCCGGAAAGGTCCGCGCGACCCGGGCTTCATGCCCGGGTCGGAAAGGCAGAGTGGCCGGGAGACGAGGCTCCCGGCAGGGAGAGAAGGGGCCTGTTACCAGGCCGAGCCCTTGAGTTCGTCGAGATCGGCTTCCAGCATCTCGAGATTTTCGGCAGCGGTGCCCTTGCCGGCGAGCGTGTCGTGCACCGAGGACCAGAACTTGGCCGAAACCTCGTTGTACTTGCCCTTGGTCGGGGCGGACGGACGCGGTACGGCCTGCAGGAAGACATCCTTCCACTGCGGGATGATCGGCTGCTTCTCGGCGATTTCCTTGTCGTCGTAGAGCGACTGGATGGTCGGCAGGTTGGAGGCGATCAGGGCGCGCTGCTTCTGCGCTTCCGGGCCGGCGAGATAGAGCGCCAGCGAAATCGCGGCGTCCTTGTGCTTGGAATATTTGGAAACGGCCACGTTCCAGCCGCCGAGCGTCGCAGCCGAGGTGTCGTTGCCGCCGCCGGTCGGCAGGGTCGTCACGTCGAAGAGCCCCTTGACGGCGCTGTCGGCACCGTTGCCCAGCGTATAGGCATAGGGCCAGTTGCGCATGAAGACGGCATTGCCGGTCTGCCACAGGCCGCGGGCCTCTTCTTCCTGATAGGACAGGACGCCGGGCGGCGAGATGGTGCCGACCCAGGATTTCGCGGCCTCGAGCGCGGCGACCGCCTTCTCGTTGTTGACGGAAATGGTGCCGTCGGCCTCCACCACCTGACCGCCGCCGAAGGACTTGATCCATTCCAGCGCGTTGCAGGTCAGGCCTTCATAGGCATTGCCCTGCCAGATGAAGCCCCAGAGGTCCTTCTTGCCGGCAGCCCGTTCGGCGTCCTGGATTTCCTTGGCGGTGGCGGCCATCTCTTCCCAGGTCTTCGGCACCGGCTTCTTGTACTTCTCCAGCAGGTCCTTGCGGTAGTAGAGCGCCGGCGCATCCGTGAAGATCGGCAGCGCGACGAGCTTGCCGTTGACGGTCTGCGATTCGATGATCGAGGGGAAATGCTGCGGGGCGAGATCCTTGGCGGCCGCCGTCAGGTCCTCGAACTGGTCCGCCAGCTGCGGCGCCCAGATCACGTCCGTCTGATAAAGGTCGATATCGGTATTGCCAGCGGCGAGCCACAGGCGGTACTGGCCGAACTGGTCGGTGGTGGATGCCGGCATCGGCACCAGCGTCACCGTGTTCCCCGTCTTCTCCTCCCACGGCTTCACGATCTTCTTGAAGTCTTCGACCGCATTGCCGACGGCGCCGGAGACATAGGTGATCTCCTCGGCGCGAACGGGCGCGGCCACGAGGCCAGCCGCCAAAACAGCAAACATTGCCGAGCCTGCAATCAGGCTCCTGATCCTGAACGTCATGAAATATCCTCCCGGTTTGGCACGGGCAGATTTTTGCCCGCGCGGCGCTCGGTTGGGGCTCCCTCCCGCAATCCGAAACGTTTCGGAAAACTAGCGCCAACTGCTCGCTTGTGTCAAGAGCACCAAGGGCGCGCCGGGAGGCGGCTTCAACCATGACGATAACGATAAAGTCCGCTTGGTGTTCCGGCCCGTCCCGCCGGCCGCGAAACGTGGTGAAGGGGATGTTTCCGCGCGGGTGCCGTTCAGGCCTGCGGCGCGGTCGAGGCGCGCTCGACGAACTGGTGGCGCGCCACCTGCTGCATCTCCTCCAGCGGCTGGCCGGCAATGGCAAGCGTCAGATATTCGGCGAGCGGCGGCCAGCTGGCGCTGAGCGGCGAATAGGTGACGCTGAGCGGCGGCTCGAAGGTTGCGGGATCGGTATTGGGAAGGGCGTCGTCATGGGCGATGACCGAAAGGTCGGCCGGAATGCGCAGGCCGCAATCGGAGGCGGCCCGGTAGACGCCGGCGGCAATCAGAACGTTGCTGCAGAATATCGCCGTCGGCGGGTCGGCCGCGGCCGTCAGCATCTCCAGCGCCGAACGGTAGCCGAACTCCTCCGTCATCTGGCCGTGCCGCACCAGCGCGGGATCGACCGGAAGGCCGCGGGCGCTCAGCGTTTCGCGATAGCCGGCATAGCGGGCGAGCGAATAGGTGAAGTGGGCGATGCCGTTGATGAAGCCGATGCGGCGGTGGCCGAGATCGAGGAAGCGGGTTACCGCATCCACCGCCACGAAGCGGTTGTCGATGTCGAAGTGGGGGTAGTCGGTGCGGTCGGGCAGCCGGCCATGGACGACGAAGGGCACCTTGCGGCTTGCCAGGTAGCTGATCCTTCTATCGTCGAGCACGGGCTTGGTGACCACGAAACCGTCCAGCGAGCCGTTGCCGACGAGCTTCTGGTAGACGGCGATGATATCATCGTCCTCCTCCGCCACATGCAGCACGAACTGCATTCCGCGGCGGGAGAATTCCGCCGAAAGCCCGGCGACGATCTCGAAGAACAGAAAGTCGGAGGTGAGGCCGGGATACTTCGAATCCACCAGCGCCACGATGCCGGACCGCCCGGACACCAGCTTGCGGGCCGAGATGTTGGGCTCGTAGCCGAGCCGGCCGGCCGCTTCCTTGACCCGGCGGCGGGTTTCCTCGTTGACGTCGGAATGATCGTTGAGGGCGCGGCTGACCTGCGTCACCGACAGGCCGACCGATCGCGCCACGTCCTTCAGGGTCACCATTCTCAAAGTTCGCTCCCACAGGCCACGGCATGGGCCAGATACTTGCCCCGCATAACCGTCCGGCCGCTGCCATGGCAAGGCTTACACCAAGGAAAACCGTCTTGCACCTGCCCGCTTCGGGTCAAGCGGTGCCGGGGAACGAAAAAGGGGCGGCCTGACGGCCGCCCCGGAACGCCCGACGCAATACCTCAGGCGGCGTAGGCCTGTGACCTGCCCGCGGACTGGGCAAGCCGGAAACGGTTCACGAGAGCCATAAGCTGGTCCGCTTCCGACGAGAGATCGCGGCTGGCCTCGGTGGTATGCGAGGCCACCGCGGCATTCTGCTGGGTCATCTGGTCCATGTTGTTGACGGAGCCGTTGATCTCCTGCAGCGCGGCGGACTGGTCCTGGGCGGCGGTGGAGATGGTTTCGACATGCTGGCTGACGGCCGCGATCTGGCGGCTGATCTCGGCAAGCACGGCGCCGGTCTCGAGCACCAGCTTCGACCCGCCGGTGACCTCTTCGGAAGACTTGGTGATCAGGTCCTTGATCTCGCGGGCGGCCTCGGCGGAGCGCTGGGCGAGCTCGCGCACCTCCTGGGCGACCACGGCGAAACCCTTGCCCGCCTCGCCGGCACGGGCCGCCTCGATCCCGGCATTGAGTGCCAGCAGGTTTGTCTGGAAGGCGATCTCGTCGATCACCTCGATGATCTGCTCGATCTGCTTGGAGGCCTGCTCGATGCGGCCCATGGCCGAAATCGCATTTTCGACCACGCTGGCGGAATTGTCCGCCGTGGACTTGGTCTGGCTCACGGCGCGGTTTGCCTCCCGCGCCCGTTCGGCGGTCGAGCGGACCGTGACCGTGATCTCGTCGACGGAGGCAGCCGCCTCCTCGAGCGAGGCGGCCTGGCTTTCCGTGCGCTGCGACAGCTCGGCCGCCGAGCGCATCAGGTCGGAGCCCTTGCTCTGGATCGCCATGGCATTGCTCTGGATGTCCATCAGCGTATCGTGGAGCCGCTCGACGGAGGCATTGAAATCGACGCGCAGCTGGTCGAGGCGGCCGCTGAAGGCGGTGTCGAGCTGCACCGAAAGGTCGCCCTGGGCGAGGCGGCCGAGGCCCGAGGCAAGCTGGCTGACGGCATATTCCAGCTGCTGGTCGAAGGCCTGCTTTTCCGCATCGTGGCGCCGCCGCTCCTCTTCGGCGCGGTCCCGCGCATGGGCGGTCTCTTCCTCCATGCGCAGCTTGGAGAGGGCGTTTTCCTTGAAGATGCCGAGCGCCCGGGCCATCTCGCCGATCTCGTCGGCACGGCTGACGCCGGAGATGCTGGTATCCAGGTAGCCGTCGGCGATGCGGCGCATGACGCCGGTGATCTGCCCGATCGGGCGCTGGAGGGTGAGCACCAGCGCGATGCCGCCACTGATCGACAGCACGATGCCGAGCACGGTCGCGAGCATGGACACGCCATTGGCGCGCTCCTTCTCGGTGCCGGCGGCAACCTTCTGCATCTCGGCGAAACTGGTGAGGTTGCGCCAGACCTTGTCGATCGTGGCGGTCGCGTGGCCATAGGTCTCCTCGCGCTGCGTGCGGTTGTCGAGAAGCGCCCTGGCGCTGGCCTCGATCGAGGCGACGACGGGCGGCACCTCAGCGGTGACGTCCTTGAGCTCGTCGATGCCCTTCGACGAGATCTCGACGGCGGCGAGATCGGAGGTCACGCTCTTCAGCTCCGCCTGCAGGCGGCCGAGCGACTTCTCCGTCATGTCGTTGTGGAATTCGGCCTCGGCGAGCTGCAGCGCCGCGATGTCCTTCTGCAGGATGCGCACGTCCGTCAGCGCGGAATTGGCGGCAACGATCTTGGCGTCTAGGCTGCCGAAGAGCTTCGTCGCCTCCTGCGTGCGCCGGCTGGCGGTGGTGAAGAACTGCGAGGCGAGGCTGTTGACCAGCGGGAACTGGGCCTGCAGCTGGGAAATGGTGTCGGCATTCGGCTCGGCGCCGATCAGGGGCTCGGTCTTGGCGATCAGATCCTCGATGCCGGCCAGCACATCCTTGCCGCCGTCCGGCATGGCCTGCGCCAGCGGCCCCTTGATGCGCTTCAGCTTGAGGATGACGTCGGCAAAGGCCTTCACCTTGGCCGCCGGATCGGTGGCGGTGAAGAAGTTGCGCGGAATGCTGGTCATGAGATCGCGCGAGCGGGAGAGGAAATCCGCCTGGCGGAGCATGTCTTTGGCGGCGCTTTCGTCGAGCTGCATGCGCTGTTCGACGGCGGTGGCCTGGGTCGCGACCATCAGGCTGATGCCGACCAGCGACTGCTGCGCCTTGCGCAGCTCGGCAAGCTTCTCCTCGGCCTCCCCATGCAGCGCCCAGAGCGTCTCCACCAGCGGCGGCACGGCGGCGGTTCCGTCAAGGGCCTCGTCGAGCTTGTCGATGCCATCCGCCGTGGTGCCGGCACCCTTCTTGGTGTCCATCAGGGCGGATTGCTGCGAATGCAGGTAGCCCAGCACCAGGCTGAAGCTCTCCTCGTTGGTGTCGTGAACGAAGTCGTTCATCGAGCTGGTGAGTTCCTTGAAGCCGCTCAGCGACTGCAGCACGTTGTTGGAAAGGGTCATGCGGCCCTCGAGCAGGCCCGATGCATAAAGCCCCGTCAGACCCACCGCCGAAATGCTGATGACGAACGGCAGCACGAAGATCAGCACCTTCGTCTTGATCTTGAAACGGGATAGAATCTTGTCCACCAGCATGCTGCCCTCGGATCCCTCAACATGTCCGCCGGGCGCCTGCATCGTCGGCCGGTTTCGGTTGTCCTGATGTCACAGCAGTCATTGCCGCGGGGGTATCGCCCCACCATGGTTCACATGTTGATATTCACGGAAATGCGTTAACAAATCGCTTGCGGGCGGCGGATCCGCTAAAACAGAAAAGCGGCGGAAACATCCGCCGCTTCAATCGTTTATCCCGAATAACAGTTCTCGTTACTGGGTAAGCCGGTTGCTGAGTTTCGACGTCTTCTTGCCGATCGACTGGAAGGCGGAAATCAGCTGGTTCACGTTGCTCGCCTCGAAGTAATAGCTCGTCCCGCTCGAGCAGTAGGACAGAAGCTGCTTGCCGCGGTCGGGGGCGACAAAGGCGACCGAATAGATCTGGATGCCCGCCGTCTTGGCCGTATCGCACCATTGCCGGGTGGACGCGTCGTTGTTGGTGTTGTCGTTGGCCCCGTCGGTCATGAACAGGATGAACTTCTGGGGCGCAATGCCGGACTTGCCCATGTGGGCCTGGGTCTCGGAGGCGGCGTTGAGCGCGTTGTAGGCGGTCTTGATCGCGTCGGTGGAGTTGGTGCCGCCGGAAGCGGTCAGGGCATTGGTGTAGTTGCGGGCGTCGGTGGTGCCCCAGTTCAGCGGGGCGGGCGCGTTCGCGACGTTGCTGTAGGAAACCGCGCCCATGCGGACATATTCCTTGGTCGGGTCGTTCCCGTCGAACACGTCCGCCAGCGCCTTCACCGCGGATTTCAGCGAAGCGATCTTCTTGACGTAGCAGGGGCTCTGCCAGGTCGGGTTCGGCCAGTTGGCCTCGTAGTAGTTGTTGCAGGCGCTCTGGCTGGTATCGACGGTGGTGGTGACCCACTCCATCGAGCCGGAGCGGTCGAGCGCGAGATACATGGAGATCGGGTTCTTGGTCTCGATCTCGCTCTGCGCGCTGCCGACGGCAGTGACGCGCGCATGGGTATAGCCGAGCAGCACCTGGATGCCGCTGAGCGGCACGTTGTAGGTGGAGGTGACCTTGACGGTGTAGACCTTGCTCTGGCTCGTCGGCGCCGTCTGGGTGATGCTGACCGTGGGCGTTCCGAGGTTCTGCAACTCCACGGTGGAGCCGGAGCCGGCCATGTGGCCCTTGATGAAGTTCTGGGCGAGCAGCTGGGCGGCCGATGCCGACAGCCCGTTGTTGACCATGGCGGAGGCAGCACCGAGCGCGGCGGAATCCACCGCATTCTGCAGCTGCTCCCGCGTGCGGGACATGGAGGTGATATCGAGCGCCATGCCGCCGGCCATCAGCAGCATGGGGATAAGAATAGCCGTCGTGACGGCAAAGTTACCGTCCCGGCTTTTCAGCATTCTTCCTGCGTGCGAGAACATGAATTCCGACCTCATAACGACATTTATCGGAACCAATAATCTCAATATATTTCTTTCACGTTATAACACTGATGAAAATTGTTGGTTTTTATAACTAATATTCCGTAACGCCCGCTCGCAAAAAATCCGTTTGGTCATGCTCCCATTTCTTTTTGAGGCTTCCCGGGGCTTCGGCGCTTGACTTCAAACCCCCTCTTCACGCCCCTTATCAGCAGCAAGCAGGGCCTGTGGCAGGCGTGTTTGCCGGGGTGGGGCATGCCGGTTCGAGGGGACCGCCCCCGCCGCCGACAATCCAGACAGATCAGGCTTCGGCCGGCCCGCGCCGGACCCCGCAGCCGGTGACAAGACCTTGAAAAAGGGGAGGTTTTTCGAATGAAGTCTCACGCACGCGTCGTGATCATCGGCGGCGGCATCATGGGGGTCGGGCTTCTCTACCACCTGGCGCTCGAAGGATGGACGGATATCGTGCTCGTCGAGAAGGGCGAGCTCACCTCCGGGTCCACCTGGCATGCCGCCGGCCAGTGCCCGCAGTTCACCACGTCGCTGAACCTCACCCGGATTCACAATTACGGAACCCAGCTCTATCCCAAGCTGGAGGAGCTGACCGGGCAGGCGGTTTCCTGGCATGGCTGCGGCGGCCTGCGCCTTGCCACCACCGACGAGGAGCTGAACTGGCTGAAATATGTCTACGGCGTCTCGCGGCTTGCGGGCTACGAATGCGAGATCATCGGCCCGGACGAGATCCGCCAGTACCATCCCTTCCTGAACACCTTCGGCGTCAAGGCGGCCTTCCACACCATCACCGACGGCCATGTGGCGCCTGCGGACGTGACCAATGCCATGGCGGCCGGCGCCCGCAAGCTCGGCGCGGAAATCTACCGCCGCACCATGGTCACCGACGTCAAGCACCTGCCCTCCGGCGAATGGCTCGTGGTCACGGACCAGGGCAACATCACCTGCGAGCACGTGGTGAATGCCGCCGGTTCCTATGCGGATGTGGTCGGCGCCTGGTCGGGACACAATGTGCCGATTGCGAACATGCTGCACCACTACCTGATTACGGAACCGGTGCAGGAACTGATCGATTTTGGGCCAGAATTGCCCGTGGTGCGCGATCCCTGGAGCCATTCCTACCTCCGCGAGGAGACCAACGGCATCCTGATCGGCCCCTACGAGACCGCCACCGCCCATGTGTGCTGGGACGGCAAGCCGCCGGCCTGGGATTTCGAGAGCGAGCTGGTCGCGCCCGAACTGGACCGCCTGATGCCCTGGCTGGAAAAGGCCGGCGAGCGCTTCCCGCTGTTCAACAAGGCGGGGCTGAAGTCGGTGATCTCCGGCGCCATCACCCATACGCCCGACGGCAACTATCTCTCCGGGCCCGCTCACGGCCCCCGGAACTACTGGATGCATTGCGGCGCATCGATCGGCATCTGCCAGGGTGCGGGTGCCGGCAAGTATCTGGCCCAGTGGATGGTCCACGGCCAGGCCGAGATCAACATGCGGGAATTCGATCCGCGCCGCTTCGGCTCGCGCTGGGCGACCAAGGAATACACGGAAACGGTATCCATCGAGGATTACCACCACATGTATTACTGCTACAAGCCGGGCGAGCAGCACAAGGTGGGGCGCAATCTCCGCACCTCCTCGCTGCACGAGAGGCTGAAGGCGGAAGGGGCGCAGTTCAGCCAGATCTACGGCTGGGAGCGGGCGCGTTGGTACGATCGCACCGGCGAGGGGGAAAACTTCTCCTACCGCCGCAACAATGCCTTCGAGGCGGTGCGGGCGGAAGCGATGGCCGTGCGCGAGCGCGTCGGCCTCATGGATCTCTCCACCTTCTCCAAGTTCGAGGTGAAGGGGCCGGATGCCCATGCCTTCCTGGAGCGCATCTGCGCCAACAGGGTTCCGGCCCGGGATGGCGGCATCATCCTCGGCCATCTCCTCAATGCCAACGGCTTCATCGAATCCGAGCTCACCATCACCCGCCTTTCCGCCGATCATTTCTACGTGCTGTCGGCCGCGGTGGCGCAGGAGCACGATTACGACCAGATGGCCTGGCGCAAGCGCGACAGCGAAAATGTCACCATCACCGACATCACCGACGATTTCGGCGTGCTGGTCCTGGCCGGCCCCCGCGCCCGCGACGTGCTTTCGGCCTGCACCGCCACGGATCTTTCGAACGAGGCCTTCCGCTGGCTGACGGGCAAGGTCGCAACCGTCGCCGGGGTTGCCGGCGTGCGGCTGCTGCGCGTGAACTATGTGGGCGAACTCGGCTGGGAGCTGCATTGCCCCATGGCGGAGATGCCGAGAGTCTATGACGCGCTGATGGCGGCGGGCAAGCCGCACGGCATCCAGCTCTTCGGCACGCTGGCGATGAACTCGCTGCGCATGGAAAAGGCCTATCGCGGCTGGGGCTCCGAGCTCACCACCGAGATCGACATGTTCGAGGCCTCCATGGAGCGCTTCATCCGCACCGACAAGGCCGATTTCATCGGCCGCGAGGCAAGCCTTCGCCGCAAGCAGCAGGGCGAGCGCATGAAGCTCGTCTACATCGAGATCGACGCCACCGATTCCGACAGCCTCGGCAACGAACCCGTCTATGCCGGCGACACCCTCATCGGCCTCACCACCGGCGGCGCCTATGGCTACGCCACCGGCAAGTCGCTCGCCTTCGCCTACGTCTCTCCGGACCGGGCCGCACCCGGCACGGAATTCGAGGTGCTGATGTTCACCGACCGCCACAAGGCACGCGTGCTCCCCGATGTCGCCTGGGACCCGACAAACGAGCGCCTGCGGGCCTGACCCCCGCCTCACCCGCCGGCACCGGGTTGCGTCTGCCGGGACGCACCCCGGTGCCCCGCGTGGCGTGGAGTTTGCCGATGTGCACCCTCCTCTGCCTTGCGCGGCGTTTTCTTTGCCGTACAGCACCCCCCTCTGCCCTGCCGGGCATCTCCCCCTCAAGGGGGGAGATCGGGATGGGGATTCTTGGGGCAGTCCCCCGCAAACGTCTCTGCAAATGAAACGCTCATTGTTTGAGGAAATCAAAAACCGCAATGTCGATCTCCCCCCTTGAGGGGGAGATGTCCCGGCAGGGACAGAGGGGGTGCGGTGCGGCAAAGGAAACGCCGTGCAGGGACAGAGAGGGGTGCACATCGGCAAACTCGACGTGGTGCGAGGCACCCATAATCTCCCCCCTTGAGGGGGAGATGCCCCGGCAGGGACAGAGGGGGGTGCAGCACGGCATACTCCACGCCCTGCACCCCCCCCAAATCCCTAACCCCCTGTTTCTCCACCGATAAAAATTTGCATCCCGTTCATCCCCCGCAGCAAAACCTGTGGGATAATATTCCTCGTTCCGCCCTGGCTACACCGGGAGCCCTGCGATCCCGGTCAGGCGGAGCCGGTCTTCCTCGTCACGCCGTCGCAGCGGCGCGGCAAGGGACGGCGCAGAAACTGGTCTCCCTTCCCGGTTCGCCAATGAGCCGGGGGCGTGCCTGTGTGGTAGCGACAAGTCCATCCGATGGGGCAAGGCTGCAAAACGCTCCGCCCCAGAAGCACAAATCCCCGGCCAGCCCTTCACCGGGCCAGCTGCAGAGGGAGTCCCCGCCGGGGGCATGCGAAAACCCCGGAAGGAGCGCGATGGGCGCAGAGAGACCGAAGTTGCGTTGGCAAAAGCCGAAACGGGGCGCGGAATGCGCCATATACTTATTCATACGAGGTGCACCCCGCGCCCCGGCCACCCCCTCGTGTCCCGAGGGAAGGACATGATGCATCCCCCGGCCTTTCCAAGGGCGCGGGAAGGATGACGCATGGGAATGGGAATGGGAATGACGGCACCCCCTTCCGTGACGAGCGGGAGGGGGGAGCTGGGATTGGGTGGCGTGCAGCGCCGCGTGTGACGTAACGCACCCCCCTCTGCCCCCGACGAACCGTCGAGTTTGCCGATGCGCACCCCCCTCTGCCCTGCCGGGCATCTCCCCCTCAAGGGGGGAGATCGGGATGGGGATTCTTGGGGCAGTCCCCAGCAGACGTTTCTGCAAAATGAGACGCTTGTTGTCTGGCGAAACCACAAAACCCACGGTCGATCTCCCCCCTTGAGGGGGAGATGTCCCGGCAGGGACAGAGGGGGGTGCACATCGGCAAACGCAACGCCTTGCAGGCAAAATGGGGGTGCGCATCGGCAAATTCGACACCGTGCGGGCAGAGTGGCGTGCACATACCCCCCACGCCGAACACCCCCCTTCAACAATGGAGCGCCGGCATGCTAGAGCGGCGGCGAGCAAAGGAGCAAGCATGTCCCTGACCCTATATGGCATCAAGAATTGCGACACGGTGAAGAAGGCGCGAGCGTGGCTGACGGCGGAAGGGCGGGAGGTGGCCTTTCACGATTACAAGCTCGCCGGCATCGACGAGGCGACGCTCGCGGGCTGGGTGAAGGCGCATGGCTGGGAGACGGTGCTGAACCGCGCCGGCACCACCTTCCGCGCCCTGCCGGAGGAAGAGAAACAGGATCTCGACGCCGAGAAGGCGATCCGCCTGATGCGCGCCAATCCGTCGATGATCAAGCGCCCGGTGCTGGTGAAGGCGAGCGGCGAGAGCCTTGTCGGCTTCAAGCCCGAGGCCTATCGCGCCTTTCTGGGCTGAAGGTCAGGCCGTGTCCGGTACGCCGTCGACCACGACGAGGCTGCCGCGGGTGGATTGCTGGCGGACCGGGATGATGTCCTGCTAGGCCTGGCTGGCGTAGAACCGGTCATAGACATCCCGTGACGGGAATTCGATGACGATCAGCCGGTGGGTCTCCCAGTGGCCCTCGATGGGATAATGGTTTCCGCCGCGCACGAGGAAGCGGGCACCGCATTCCGCGACCAGCTCGCGAACCCGGCGGGAATAGACGAGAAACTGGTCGAGGTCGGTGATTTCGAGATTTCCGATGACATAGATCTTCATGATGGCCTCCGGGACAGGCGATCATGATTATCTTCTTATTTTCGGAAATGAAACCGAATTCGGATCACACGGTCACATCCTGCACGACCTGGTCCTCGGTGCCGAAGAATTTCAGGTAGCGCTGCACCTCCGCCGGATCGCCGGTGGCCTTGCGGGGATTGTCGGAGAGCTTGACGGCCGGGCGGCCGTTGGCGTCGGTCACCTTGCAGACGATGGAGATGGGCTTCAGCCCGGCATTTTCGGCGGGTGCACAGCCGGCGAAGTCGTTGGTGAGGTTGGTACCCCAGCCGAAGCTCATGCGCACGCGGCCCTCGAAATGCCGGTAGGTGGCGATGATCGCGTCCACGTCGAGCCCGTCGGAGAAGATCAGGAGCTTGTCGCGCGGGTCCTTGCCCTTCGACTGCCACCAGTCGATGATCTTTTCCCCGCCCTCGATGGGGGGCGCGCTGTCCGGGCGGAAGCCGGTCCAGTCGGCGACCCAGTCGGGCGCGTGCTTCAGGAAATGGGCAGTGCCGAAGGCATCGGGCAGCACGATCAGGAGGTTGCCGCCATAGAGGCGGTTCCAGTCCTGGAGCACCTTGTAGGGGGCGGCCGCCAGCTCTTCGTCCGTGGTCGCCAGGGCAGCCGCGACCATCGGCAGCTCGTGGGCATTGGTGCCGACCGCCTCGAGATCGCTGTCCATGGCGAGCTTGACGTTGCTGGTGCCGGTGAAGGCTTCGCCGATGCCCTCCTTCAGCGCCTCCACGCACCAGCGCTGCCAGAGGAAGGAGTGACGGCGGCGGGTGCCGAAATCGGAAATGCGCAGACCCGGCAGCGTGCGCAGGCGTTCCACCTTGCTCCACATCTTCGCCTTGGCGCGGGCGTAGAGCACGTCGAGGGTGAACTGGCCGAGATGCTTCATGGCGGCGCGCGAGCGCAGCTCGTTGATGATCGCCAGAGCGGGAATTTCCCACATGCTGGTTTCCATCCAGCGGCCGTGGAAATTCAGCACGAACTGCCCGTCCTCGCGGTAAAGCTCGTATTCCGGCAGGCGGAAGGCGGCGAGCCAGGCGAGGAATTCCGGTTCGAAGATCTGGTTGCGGCCATAGAAGGTGTTGCCGGCGAGCCAGATCGCCTCCTTCTTGGTCAGCTTCAGGCTGCGGGCATGGTCGAGCTGGTCGCGCAGCTCCTGCTCGTCGATGTCGTCGGCAAGCCGGACCGAGGTGGTGCGGTTGATGAGGGAGAAGGTGGCGTTCACCTGCGGATAGAGCTTCCAGATCATCTGGAGCATCAGGAGCTTGTAGAAATCCGTGTCGATCAGGCTGCGGATGATCGGATCGAGCTTCCAGGTGTGGTTATAGACCCGGCTCGCAATATCGGTCTTGGTCATGGCAACACTCCGGCGCCCGTCCGCGCCTCTCGAAATGGCAAGCCGTCATGGCCCTCACGCAGGTTTCTAAATCGATCTTATTGGAAACCGGCGCGCGAAAGTCCAGCCTCGAAGGGAGGATTTCGGCTCGCCCCGCCGGCTGAATCAGTAGCCGATCGTCCGGTTGACCAGGTTTTCGAGCGGCTCGCCCCTTTCGAAGCGGGCAATCTGCCGCTCGACGGCGCGAAACAGCGCCCGCTCGTCGGAGGCGGCGGCGGCATGGGGCGTGAGGATGATCTCTTCCACACCCCAGGCCGGATTGTCGGCCGGGAGCGGCTCCTCCTCGAAGACGTCGAGGGACGCGCCGCGCAGCACGCCGGACCGGATCGCCTCGACCACATCCGCCGTCACCTGGCTCTTGCCGCGGCCGGCATTGATGAAGACCGGCTTGCCGAGCGCCCCGCCCTGCCGAAGTTTGGCGAAGAGCGCCGCATTGTAGAGGCCGGTCGTCTCCGCCGTCAGCGGCAGCAGGCCCACAAGAATGTCGGTCCTGCCGAGGAAGGTATCGAGGCCGGCGGCATCGAAGGTTTCCATGCCCTCGACCGTCTTCTTCGTCCGCGACCAGCCGATGACGTTGAAGCCCATCATCTTGAGCTTGCGGGCCGCATCGAGGCCGAGCACGCCAAGCCCCATCATGCCGACGGTGAGATCGGCGGCTTCGGGTTGGGGCAGCTCGCGCCACTCCCGCCTCTTCTGCATGGCCGCATAGGTCGCGACCTGGCGCAGGTGGGTGAGGCATTGCAGCACCACATATTCGCTCATCCGGTTCGTCAGCGTGTCGTCGACGAAGCGGACGATCGGCACTTCCTTGGGCAGGGTCGGGATGGCGAGGATCTTGTCGACCCCGGCGCCGCCGGAAAAGATCACCTTCAGATCCGGCATCCGGGCAAAGAGATCGTGATCCGGGTTCCAGCAGACCGCATAGGCGATCCCGGAGAGATCGCGGCCCCGATTTGCGGGATCGGCGAGATTGATGGTTTCCCGGCCCGGGAATGCCGTCTTCAGCGCATGGACGACGGTTTCCGGATCGAATTTCAGGTCGATGACGACGGGGCTTTGCATGGGCGGGATACTCGGCGGATTGGAGGAGGTATCAGGCGGTCTTGACGACCTTGAGGTCGAAGGCGGCGGCGAGCAGCCTTTGGGTGTAGGGATCCTGCGGCGCCTCGAAGAGGGCTGCGGCGGGGCCCTGCTCCACCACCTTGCCGGCGCGCATGACGACGATGTCGTTGGCCAGCGCCTTCACCACCTTCAGGTCGTGGCTGATGAAGAGATAGGCGAGATCGTGCTTCGCCTGCAGGTCGCGCAGGAGATCGACCACCTGCGCCTGCACGCTCTTGTCGAGCGCCGAGGTCGGTTCGTCCAGCATGACGAAGCGCGGCTTCAGCACCATGGCGCGGGCAATGGCAATGCGCTGGCGCTGGCCGCCGGAGAATTCGTGGGGGTAGCGCCAGCGGGTGGCGGGATCGAGACCCACTTCGGCCAGCGCCTCGGCCACCCTGCGGTCGCGGGCCTCGGCCGAGAGGCCGGGTTCGTGCACGGCGAGCCCTTCGGCGACGATGTCGGCGATGCTCATGCGCGGGCTCAGCGAGCCGTAGGGGTCCTGGAAGACGATCTGCATGTGCCGGCGAAGCGGCCGCATGGACTTGAAGGAATACTGGTGGATGTCGGACCCGACGAAGGCGATGCGCCCCTCGCTCGAGATGAGCCGCGTCAGCGCAAGCCCCAGCGTCGTCTTGCCGGACCCGCTCTCGCCGACGATGCCGAGCGTCTGGCCGGCGCGGAGCTTGACGCTCACGTCGTCCACCGCCTTCACGTGGTCGACCACGCGGCGCAGGAAACCCGACTTGATCGGGAACCAGACCTTCACATGCTCGCCCTCGATGATGACGGGCTTGGAGGCATCGGCAACCGGCGGCTCGCCCTTTGGCTCGGAGGCGAGAAGATGGCGGGTATAGTCGTGCTGCGGATTCTCGAAGATGTCTTCGACCGGGCCTGCCTCCACGATCTTGCCCTTCGTCATCACGCAGACGCGATCGGCAAACTTGCGGACGATGTCGAGATCGTGGGTGATGAAGAGCATGGACATGCCGTGCTCGGTCTTCAGCTTCGCCAGAAGCTCGAGGATCTGCGCCTGCACGGTCACGTCGAGCGCGGTCGTCGGCTCGTCGGCGATCAGGAGTTCCGGGCGGTTCGCGAGCGCCATGGCGATCATCACGCGCTGGCGCTGGCCGCCGGACAGCTCGTGCGGATAGGCGGAAAGCCGCTTTTCCGGCTCGCGGATGCCCACCTGGTTCAGGAGTTCGAGGATGCGCGCGCGCGCCGCCTTGCCCTCCATGTTCTGGTGGAGCGAGAGGATTTCGGCAATCTGCTGCTCGATGGTGTGCAGCGGATTGAGCGAGGTCATCGGCTCCTGGAAGATCATGGTGATGTCGTTGCCGCGCACCTTGCGCAGCACCTCGTCGGGGGCGGACAGGAGGTCCCTGCCCTGGAACAGGATCTCCCCGGAGGGGTGGCTCGCCGCCGGATAGGGCAGGAGCTTCAGGATCGAATTCGCCGAGACGGACTTGCCCGATCCGCTCTCCCCCACCAGCGCCACCACCTCGCCCCGGGCGATGTCGAAGGAAACGTGGTCGACGGCAAGCGAGGTCTTGCCGCCCTGATGAAAGGCCACCGACAGGTCGCGGACGGAAAGAAGCGGTTCGGTCATGGATCCAGACTTTTGAGAAGGGCGTCGAGGGTGGCGAGATCGGGTCGGAGGATGGCGAGGTCGCGAAAGTCATCGAGCCCGTCTGCTTCCAGCTGACTTGGGCGAATGCCCTCATCCCCCGTCAGGAAATGACTGCAGCCGGCGGCCGCCGCTGCCGCCAGATGCAGGGCATCCGGAAGTTTCAGGCCCCTGTTGCTGGCACGCAGCTGCGCCGAAAGCCGATAGACGGGACGCGTCAAAGGGAAGAGTGAAATCAGACCGCCCTCTGTCAGAAGGTCCTCATATTGCAGGATGAGGGCGGCATTCTGATCCCGGTAAGGCTTCACCAGCAGTTCGGAGAGCGTGAATTCGGCCGTGACGAGCATTCCGTCGCGCGGCATTTCGGCGAGGATCAAGGCTTCGAGCCGGCTGGCCACCGGATCGAGCTTCTCCATGGCACGAATGAAGATATTGGCATCGAGATAGATCCTCATCGATCATCCCATTCATCACGCAGGGCGCGGATGCGTTCGACGGGATCGTCCGTCGCCTCGCGGAAATCCGGTGAGGTTTTGTAGCGCCGGATGGATTCTCGCAACTCTTGGACGGATTGCGATTTGCGAGGCTCCGGTGGGAAATCGGA
This sequence comes from Gellertiella hungarica, assembly GCF_014197145.1. Lineage (GTDB taxonomy): Bacteria > Pseudomonadota > Alphaproteobacteria > Rhizobiales > Rhizobiaceae > Gellertiella > Gellertiella hungarica. Next base: position 45,829 of record NZ_JACIEZ010000006.1, read on the forward strand.
CAGGGAGCGCATCCCTGTCACTTCGATGGTGACCATGACTTCGGCACCCTCGGAGATCCCTTCCCTGAGGTCCTCGGGGAGTTTCGACACGGGGTAGTGTTTCCGCACGATCCTGTTCATGGCCTTTTTCCTCCGCGGGGACGGTCCGAAGGGGAAATATAGCGCCGAAGCTCCCTCATTGCATCACCGGAAGGTCTTGCGGGGGTCGAAGGCGTCGCGCACGGCCTCGCCGATGAAGATCAGCAGCGAGAGCATGATCATCATGGTGAAGAAGGCGGTGAGACCGAGCCAGGGCGCCTGGAGGTTGTTCTTGCCCTGCGCGATCAGTTCGCCGAGCGACGGCGAGCCCGGCGGCATGCCGAAGCCGAGGAAATCGAGCGAGGTGAGCGTGGCGATCGAGCCCGAGAGGATGAAGGGCAGGAAGGTGAGCGTCGCCACCATGGCATTGGGCAGCAGGTGCCGCCACATGATGGTGCGGTTGTTGACGCCGAGCGCGCGGGCGGCGCGGACATATTCGAAATTGCGCGCCCGGAGGAATTCGGCCCGCACGACGCCTACGAAGCTGACCCAGGAGAAGAGCAGCATGATGCCGAGCAGCACGAAGAAGCCCGGCGGCAGGATGGCGGCGATGATGAGCAGGATGTAGAGCACCGGCATGGAGGACCAGATCTCGATCACCCGCTGGAGAAGGAGATCCGTCCAGCCGCCGAAATAGCCCTGGATGGCGCCCGCCGTCACGCCGATGACGGCAGAGCAGACGGTGAGGATCAGGCCGAAGAGCACGGAGATGCGGAAGCCGTAGAGCATGCGCGCCACCACGTCGCGGGCCTGGTCGTCGGTGCCGAGCCAGTTCAGGTTGCCAAGCGTGCAGCCCGGGTCGTCCACCCCTTGCGGGTATCCGGCGCAGCGCTCCTCCTTCGACATCAGCCAGAAGGGAGCGGTCGGCGCCGAATAGGGAATGTTGGAATTGACCGTCTGGTAGGAATAGCGCACCGGCGGCCAGATCATCCATCCATTGGCGTTGATCTCCTCGGCGATGTAATCGGACCGGTAATCCGTTTCGGCCAGGAAGCCGCCGAACTTTTCCTCGGGATAGTCGACAATGACGGGCACCAGAAGCTCGCCCTTGTAGGAGACGAGAAGCGGCCGGTCGTTGGCGATGAAGTTGGAGAGCAGGCTGAGCACGAAGAGGACGAGGAAGATCCACAAGGACCAGTAGCCGCGCCGGTTCGCCTTGAAGTTTTCCCAGCGGCGGCGGTTGATCGGCGAAAGCAGGCCCCGGCGCGGCGGGGCTTCTGGCGCGGTGGGTGCGGGTTCGAAGGGGGCGGCGGTCATGGTCACACGTCCCTCCGCTCGAAATCGATGCGCGGGTCGATCCAGGTATAGATGAGGTCGGAGACGAGGCTGACGATGAGGCCCATGAGCGAGAAGATGTAGAGCGTGGCAAAGACGATCGGGTAATCGCGCTTGACCACCGAGAGATAGCCGAGACGCCCCAGCCCATCGAGCGAGAAGATGTTCTCGATCAGCAGCGAGCCGGTGAAGAAGGCGGAGATGAAGGCGCCGGGAAAGCCGGCGATCACGATCAGCATCGCATTGCGGAACACGTGGCCGTAGAGCACCTGGCGCTCGGTGAGGCCCTTGGCGCGGGCGGTCGTGACATATTGCTTCTTGATCTCGTCGATGAAGGAATTCTTCGTGAGCAGGGTCGTGGTGGCGAAGGCCGCAAGCGACAGCGAGATCAGCGGCAGGGTGAGGTGCCAGAAATAGTCGACGATCTTCTCCCACCAGGAAAGCTCGGCGAAATTGTCGGAGACGAGACCCCGCAGCGGGAACCAGTCGAGGAAGGATCCCCCGGCAAAGAGCACCACCAGCAGGATGGCGAACAGGAAGCCCGGCACCGCATAGCCGACGATGATCACGCCCGAGGTCCAGATGTCGAAGGCGGAGCCGTCCTTCACCGCCTTGCGGATGCCGAGCGGGATGGAGATGGCGTAGGAAATCAGCAGGATCCACACGCCGAGCGAAACCGAGACCGGAAGCTTTTCCGCGATCAGGTCTATCACCGAGGTGTTGCGGAAGAAGCTCTCGCCGAAATCGAAGCGGATGTAGTTCCACATCATGTCGAGGAAGCGGGTGAGCGGCGGCTTGTCGAAGCCGAACTGCTTTTCCAGCTTGGCGATCAGGTCCGGATCGAGGCCCTGGGCGCCGCGATACTTGGCGTTCATCTCCGAGGAGGCTTCCTGCTGGCCGAGCAGGTCGCCGCCACCGCCGTTCAGGCGCTGGTCGGCGCTGTCGCCCTGGCCCGTCAGGTCGGCGATCACCTGCTCCACCGGACCGCCGGGCGCGAACTGGATGACCGCAAAGGAAATGGCCATGATGCCGACGATGGTCGGGATCATCAGCAGCAGGCGCCTGAGGATATAGCCACCCATCAGCGCATGCCCTTCCTGGCTTCGGATGCCTGGCGCATCGAGATCTTGTTCAAGCCTGCCCCCTTAAGCCGGCAGGGGGATGCGGGGCCTCGCCGTGCCCTGCCCTGCCGATTCGCTTCATTTTCCCGCATTTGGTAACGGGCGAATGCGGCAAAGCAAGTCATTCCTGCCCCGCCCGCTATTTGCCCGCCGCCTTGGACCACCAGATGTCGGGGAAGCCGACCCCGTATTCCGGCAGTTTTTCCGGCCGCGTCAGATCGCTCCAATAGGCGATCCGGCTTGCGCGCAGCGTGTAGGTCGGAACCACGAAGTCGTGCGCGAGCAGCACCCGGTCGAGTGCATGGGTGGCGGCCTTCAGCTCGTCCTGCGTGCCGGCAGCAATCACCTTCTTGACCAGCTGGTCGATGCCGGGATCGGAAATACCACCGTAATTCTTGGATCCCTCGCGGGTCGCCGCCTGAGAACCCCAGAATTCGGCCTGTTCATTGCCCGGATGAAGCGATTGCGCCCAGCCGCTGTAGATCACATCGAAGTCAAAGCTCCGGACACGGTTCGTATATTGCGCGGGATCGACGACGCGCACGCTGGCGGCAATACCGATCTTCTTCAGATTCTGGGCAAAGGGCAGTGCCACGCGCTCCAACGTCTTGCCGTCCAGCAGGATCTCCAGGCTCACGGGCGTGCCGGTCTTTGTCTCGACCATCTTGCCGCCGCGGATCTCGTAGCCGGCTTCGCGGAAGAGGCCAATGGCGGTCTTCATGTTGTTGCGGAACAGATCCGGCTTGCCCCCGACAGGGTTTTCGTAAGGCGTGGTGAAGACCTCAGGCGGCACGAGATCCTTGACCTCGTTCAGGATTTCCAGCTCGCGTCCTTCGGGAAGCCCCTTGGCGGCAAGTTCCGTTCCGTAGAAATAGCTGTTGATGCGCTGGTACTGGCCAAAGAAGATGGTGCGGTTCAGCTCCTCGAAATCGAAGGCGTAATTCAGAGCCTTGCGCACACGCTGGTCCTTGAAGAGGTCGCGGCGCAGATTGGGAATGAAGCCCACGAGAACGCCCGCGTTCCGGTAGGGATTTTCCACCTGTTCCCGTTTGACCCGACCGTCCTGCACGGCGGGAAAATCATAGGATTTCGCCCAGCGCAGGGCCGTCAGTTCCAGCCAGTAATCGATCTGGCCGGAACGGAAGGCTTCGAAGGCCACGTCATTGTCGCCGAAATAGACGTATTTCATCGTGGCAAAATTGTTCTGCCCGACATTCACGTTGAGGTTCTTGCCCCAATAGTCGTCGCGCCGCTCGTAGCGGATCGAGGCGCCCGGCTGCACTTCGGCAATCCGATAGGGACCCGAGCCAATGACCGGCTCCAGCGTGGTGCGGGAAATGTCCCGCTGGTTGCCCTTGGCATCCTTGGCTTCCCACCAGTGCTTCGGCACGACCGGAAACTGCCCGAGAATATTGGGCAGTTCCTTGTTGCCCGTCATGTCGAAGCGGAAGGTCACGTCGCGCTCGCCGGTCTTTTCGGCCTTCACCACATGAGCGTAATAGACGGCCAGCTGCGGGTTGAGCTCTTTTCCCTTTTCAAAGGAAAAGATCACGTCTTCAGGGGTCACGGGCGTGCCATCGGCAAAGCGGGCTTCCGGGCGCAGGCGGAAGGTGGCCGACGATATGTCAGCCGGCACGGAAACGCCCTCGGCCAGCAGTCCGTAGGCGGTGGTCACCTCATCCAGCGCGTTTTTCAGTAGCGTTTCGAAGACGAGATCCGAACCGGAGGCCGCATCGCCCTTGGCAAGCAGGGGGTTCAGCGTATCGAAGGTACCGACGACCGCCTGGGTAACCGCGCCCCCCTTTGGCGCATCTGGATTGACATAGTCGAAACGGGGAAAGCCCGGCTGGTATTTCGGCGGTTCGCCGCTGCTGGAAAGTCCATGAACGAATCCCCCGTCTTCCGCCACCACGGCTGAAAACCCGCCCGCCGCCAGCAGGGCTGACAGAATGAAAGCTCCCCAAGTTCGCATATTCCCGCATCCACCCTTTTTAATAATAGTATTTTTCTACTATCAAAATAGATGAATACAATTCAAAAGGTAAGCCCGGGACGATGCTCGTGCTTTAGGACAATGAGGTGCCTTCCTGGGGCCGACGTCCCCGCGCGACGATCATGCTTTTGCCTTTCCTCTCGGGAAGATAGGCTCGGCAGCAGCGATTCGCGCCTCAACGCGCCCGACCGGACCTGACCGATGACGCCCAGTTTCTTGACCCGCCTTTCCCGCCTTGGTCTCAAAACCCTGCTTTTCGCGGCTGCGCTCAGCGCAGCCCTTGCCGAAAGCCTGCCAGCCCGTGCAGACGGTGTCGCCAAGGAACTCTTCGGCGCGGTGCAGCTGCCGAACCGGGGCGCACCGCAATCCTTCGGCTTCTACGCCAAGGGCTGCCTCAGCGGCGCGGTGGCGATCCCGACGGACGGGCCGACCTGGCAGGCGATGCGGCTGTCGCGCAACCGGCGCTGGGGCAATCCCATCCTCATCTCGCTGCTCGAGCGGCTGTCGCAGGATGCGGCCCGCAACGACGGCTGGCCGGGTCTCCTGCTCGGCGACATCTCCCAGCCGCGCGGCGGGCCGATGAAGAGCGGCCATGCCTCGCACCAGATCGGCCTCGATGCCGACATCTGGCTGACGCCGATGCCATCGCGCACCCTGACGGCCTCCGAGCGCGAGACCATCTCGGCGCGCTCGATGCTTAAGCCCAATGCCTTCCTGACCGTGGACGACTCCGTCTGGACGCCTGCCCATGCGCGGGTGATCATGCGGGCCGCGAGCTATCCCGAGGTGGAGCGCATCTTCGTCAATCCGGCGATCAAGAAGAAGCTCTGCGACACCTGGGCCGGCGACCGCACCAGTCTCGGCAAGGTCCGGCCCTATTACGGCCACGACTATCACTTCCACATCCGCATCCACTGCCCGCCGGGGGCGGTCGGCTGCAAGGCGCAGGACCCGGTGCCGGATGGGGACGGCTGCGGCAAGCAGCTGGCCTGGTGGTTCACCAAGGAGCCCTGGGCGCAGAAGAAGCCGGACCCGACCAAGCCCGCGCCGAAGCCGCGGCCGATCATGCTCTCGCAGCTCCCCAAGGCCTGCTCTGCGGTTCTTGCGGCGCCCTCCGTCTCCTCGGAGATGGCCGCGACCATGGGCGGCGGCCGGGCGGTCGCCTATGCGGAAACCGCTGCGCCGGAACCCGCCTTTTCCGAGGAACCGCCCGCCGCCGGCTTCATTCCGCCCTCCGATTACCCCGCCCTTCCCGAGTTTGGCCCCTATCCGTTCCTGCGCCCCTGACATCAGGCGAAGCGGGCTTCCCCTCCGGTCCGCTTTTGCGGCTTTTCAAGCGGAGCGAAGGTGTTATAAGAGGCATAAATCGATTTAAACCTCACCGGAATCTGGGTCGGCATGGCAAAGGGCGCCTATATCGCACTGATCGCGCATGATCAGAAAAAGGATGACATGGCGGCTTTCGCGCGCCGGAACGAGGCGCTGCTTCGCCCGTTCTCCATCGTGGCGACGGGCACGACCGGCGGCCGGGTGCTGGAGGCCTGTCCGTCGCTCGACGTCATCCGGCTGAAGAGCGGCCCGCTGGGCGGCGACCAGCAGATCGGCGCGCTGATCGCGACCGGAGAGGTTTCGATGCTGATCTTTCTGGTAGACCCGCTTTCCGCGCTGCCCCATGATGTGGACGTCAAGGCGCTGACCCGCCTTGCCACGGTCTACGACATACCGATGGCGCTCAACACCGCCACCGCCGAAATTCTCGTGCGGACACTGACCGCAACCGATACTCAGAACTGACGGACCGGCCAATGCCCAGGAACAACAGCTACAGCCACCCCCTGCCCTTCCCCATCCTGATCGGCGATATCGGCGGCACCAATGCCCGCTTCTCGATCCTCATCGACGTCTATGCCGAACCGAAGGAATTCCCCATCATCCAGACGGCGGATTTCGCCACCATCGACGAGGCGATCCAGGCGGGCGTGCTGGACAAGACGTCCGTGCAGCCGCGCGCGGCCATCCTTGCCATTGCCGGCCCGATCCGCGGCGAGGAAATCCCGCTGACGAACTGCCCCTGGGTGGTCCGGCCGAAGGCGATGATCAAGGGGCTCGGGCTCGAGGAAATCCTGATCGTCAACGATTTCGAGGCGCAGGCGCTCGCCATCGCCTCGCTGACGGAGGAGCATCGGGAGCCGATCGGCAACGGCAACGAGGGCATGACCGCATCCAAGGTGGTGCTGGGGCCGGGAACGGGCCTCGGCGTGGCCGGCCTGATCCATGCCGAGCATACCTGGATCCCGGTTCCGGGCGAAGGCGGGCATGTCGACGTCGGTCCCCGCAGCGAGCGCGACCGGGCGATCTTCCCCCATCTCGAGCCGATCGAGGGGCGCATCTCCGCCGAACAGCTGCTGTGCGGCCGCGGCATGGTCAACATCTATCAGGCGATCTGCAAGGCGGACGGCAAGCCGCAGACCTTCCGCGACCCTGCGGAAATTTCCAGCGCCGGCCTTGCGGGCAGGGATGCGGCGGCGGCAGAAACGCTCTCGCTCTTTTCCACCTATCTCGGCCGCGTTGCCGGCGATCTCGCGCTCATCTTCATGGCGCGCGGCGGGGTCTACCTGGCCGGCGGCATCTCGCAGAAGATCCTCCCGGCGCTTCGCCGGCCGGAATTCCGTGCCGCCTTCGAGGACAAGGCGCCCCATTCCGCCATGCTCCGGGCCATTCCCACCTATGTGGTGACCCATCCCATGGCGGCGCTTGCGGGCCTTGCCTCCTATGCCCGCACGCCGAGTCGCTTCGGCCTGGGCACCGAGGGGCGGCGCTGGAAAGGCTGAACCGATTTGATCCGCCGCGCGCCCGGATTTTTCCTTGAGGGCGCGCGGATCAAGGTATAGAGCCCGAGGAGCCGGCGCCGCGACCGGCCGGAACAGGAACAGCAGGGAAGGCTCGTAGCCCGTTGGACGACAGACACGACCAGGAACGGCCCGCCGTCAGCACGGCCAGCAACCGCGAGGTGATGCGCCGCATCTTCATCGAGAACGGCCGGGAGCACCTGAAGGGCTATATCTTCGCCATCTCCTGCCTTGTCGTGATGGCGCTGACCACGGCCTTCGTCGCCTGGATCATGGAATCGGTGATCTCCACCGCCTTCGTGCATCCCGACCCGAACAAGGTCTGGCTGATCTGCGGCTCTATCTTCGTCGCCTTCCTCATGCGCGGCCTTGCCACCTACGGCCAGTCGGTGACGCTGTCGAAGATCGGCAACAACATCGTCGCCAGCTACCAGCGCCGCATCTACGAAAAGCTGATGAAGCTTTCGGTCGGCTTCTACAATGCCTCGCGCTCGTCCCACCTCGCCGCCCAGATCAACCAGAACGTCACGGGCATCCGCGACGTGCTGAACATGACCGTCACTTCGCTGGCCCGCGACGTGCTGACGCTCGTGGCGCTTCTCGGCGTGATGGTGACCAAGGACCCGATGCTGACGGTCATCATCTTCGTCACCGCGCCGCCGCTCATCTATGCGATCCGCTACGTGGGCGACCGGCTGCGCACGGCCACCCGCGAATCCATCGAGCTCAACAGCCATGTGCTCGGCGCCATGCAGGAGACCGTCCAGGGGATTGCCATCGTCAAGGCCTTCACCATGGAACAGGAGCTCGGCAACCGGCTGAACCGGGTGATCGGCGAGGCCGAAAGCCGCGCGAACCGGATTGCCCGGCTGTCCGAGCGCACCGCGCCGCTGACCGAAGGCTTTGCCGGGCTGGTGATCTCGGGCGTGCTCGCCTATGCGGCCTACCAGTCGATCTACGGGCATGTGCCGCCGGGCGCCTTCTTCTCCTTCGTGACGGCGCTGCTGATGGCCTATGACCCCGCCCGCCGGCTTGCCCGCCTGCAGTCGCAGCTGGAACGCGCGGTGGTGAATGCCCGCATGATCTACGAGCTTCTCGACATGCCCACCCAGCAGCAGGACCGGCCGGGGGCGCAGGATCTGAAGATTTCCGAGGCGCGGATCGAACTGCGCGGGGTCTCCTTCGCCTATCCCGGCAGCGATGCAGTGCTGAAGAGCGTCGATCTCGTGGCCGAAGGCGGCAAGACGACCGCGCTCGTCGGCCCGTCCGGGGCCGGCAAGTCGACGATCATCGCCCTCATTCCCCGCTTCTACGACCCCTCCGAGGGCCAGATCCTGATCGACGGGCAGGATATCGCGACCGTCACCAAGGCCTCGCTTCGCCGCCACATCGCCTATGTCTCGCAGCAGCCCTACCTCTTCGAGGGCACCATCCGCGACAACATCCGCTACGGCCGCCCGGAGGCGAGCGATGCGGAGGTGGAAGAGGCCGCGCGTCTTGCCCATGCCCACGATTTCATTCTTGCCCAGCCGCAGGGCTATGACACGCCCGTCGGCGAAAACGGCGTGACGCTCTCCGGCGGCCAGCGCCAGCGGCTCTCGATCGCCCGCGCGCTGGTGCGCAATGCGCCGATCCTGCTTCTCGACGAGGCGACGTCCGCGCTCGACACCGCATCGGAAGCCGCCGTGCAGAAGGCGCTGGAAGAGGCCATGAAGCACCGCACGGTCGTCGTCATCGCGCACCGGCTTTCGACCGTCATCAATGCGGACAAGATCGTGGCGATGCAGGACGGCCGGGTGATCGAGGAAGGCACGCATGAGAGCCTTTCGAAAAGGGCGAACGGGCTCTATGCCCGGCTGCACAGCCTGCAGGGCCCGGATGGCGCGGCCATGACGGAGACGGAAACGCAAGGGGCATGACGATGGATCGGGACATGAAGCTGGTGGTAACGGGTGCTGCGGGCCGCATGGGCCAGACGCTGATCCGGGTGATCCATGCGATGCCGGGGGCCGTGCTGCATGCGGCGATCGAGCGGCCGGGTTCGCCCTTCGTCGGCAAGGATGCGGGCGAGATCGCCGGCCTCGGCGCCAATGGCGTGATCATCGGCGACGAACCGCTCGAAGCCTTCCTGCATGCGGATGGCGTGGTGGATTTCACCTCGCCCGCGGCAAGCGTTGCCTTTGCCGGGCTCGCGGCGCAGGCCCGCATCGTCCATGTGATCGGCACCACGGGCTGTTCGCCTGACGACGAGGAGAAGTTCCGCGCGGCCGGCCGCCATGCCCGGATCGTCAAGTCCGGCAACATGAGCCTCGGCGTGAACCTTCTTTCCGTGCTGGTCGAGCAGGCGGCAGCGGCCCTTCCCGCCCGCGACTGGGACATCGACGTGCTGGAAATGCACCACCGCCACAAGGTGGATGCGCCCTCCGGCACCGCGCTGCTGCTCGGCGAGGCGGCTGCCCGCGGCCGCAAGATCGATCTTGCCACCCATTCGGTCCGCGTGCGCGACGGCCATACGGGGCCGCGCGGCTCGGGCACCATCGGCTTTGCGACGCTGCGCGGCGGCTCGGTCATCGGCGAGCACACGGTCTATTTCGCCGGCGAAGGCGAGATGGTCACCATGTCCCACAGCGCCGGCGACCGCTCGATCTTCGCCCGCGGCGCGGTGACGGCAGCCCTCTGGGGCATGGACCGCAAGCCGGGCTTCTATTCCATGCTCGACGTGCTCGGGCTTTCCAACTCTTGATCATCAGTTCAGGGAGACTTTCGAATGAGCGGTACTCTGGTTCTCGTCCGCCACGGGCAGAGCGAATGGAATCTCAAAAACCTCTTCACCGGCTGGCGTGACCCGGACCTGACGCCGCTCGGCGTTCAGGAGGCCAATGCCGGCGGCAAGGCGCTCGCCGATTACGGCATCAAGTTCGACATCGCCTTCACGTCGACACTCTCCCGTGCGCAGAAGACCTGCCAGATCGTGCTCGACAATATCGGCCAGCCGAACCTGGAGACGATCCGCAACGAGGCGCTCAACGAGCGCGACTATGGCGATCTCTCCGGCCTCAACAAGGACGATGCCCGTGCCAGGTGGGGCGAGGAGCAGGTGCATATCTGGCGCCGCTCCTACGACGTGCCGCCGCCCGGCGGGGAAAGCCTGAAGGATACGGGCGCCCGCGTCTGGCCCTATTACATGACCGAGATCCTGCCCCGCGTGCTGCGTGGCCAGAAGGTTCTGGTTGCCGCCCACGGCAATTCGCTGCGCTCGCTGCTGATGGTGCTCGACCGGCTCGACCGCGAGCAGATCCTCTCCGTCAACCTCGCGACGGGCGTACCGATGGTCTACAAGCTCAACGCCGACTCCACCGTTGCCTCGAAGGAAGTGCTCGGCGACATGTCCGGCGCGCACTGAGGCACGGAAAACGCTTCGACATCAGGGCGCGTCCGGTCTGACCGGACGCGCTTTTTCATACCTCAAATTTCCGCCCCTTTTCTTTTATCAAACTGTCATCGAGTTGCGGCAAAGGGTGCTACGGTTCGCCCGAACCCATGAGTCGCTGCCCATCCGGGCCTCTTCGTTCCCTTCAGGAAAGACTGCCTTGCGTTACGCCCTCTATGTCGCTCCTCCCGCCGATCATGCGCTGACGCGTGCTGCCGTTTCCTGGCTGGGGCGGGATGCCTTTGGCGGTCCCGCCGCCGTGCAACCGCCGGAGGGCACCGGGCTGGACGCGGATTTCTGGAAGACGATCACGGCCGATCCGCGCCGCTACGGCTTTCATGCGACGATCAAGGCGCCCTTCCGGCTGGCCGAAGGCAAGACGGAGGCCGGGCTCCAGAGCGCCGTCCAGGCCTTTGCCGAGAGGACGCAGCGCTTCGAGATCACGCTTGCCCTTGCCGCCATCGGCCCCTTCTTCGCGCTCGTCGAGAACGAGCCGAGCGCGGCTCTTGCCCGCTTTGCCGGCGATGTCGTCACCGAATTCGAGCCCTTCCGTGCCCCGCTTTCGGAAGCCGATTATGCAAGGCGGCGGCCGGAAAGGCTTTCGCCCCGCGAGCGGGAGCTGCTCGACCAGTGGGGCTATCCTTATGTCTTCGACCAGTTCCAGTTCCACATGAGCCTGACCGGCCCCGTTCCGGTCGAACGACAGGAAGACGTCTACCGGGCGCTGAAGCGCCATTTCGGCGGTTTTATCGGAAAGCCGCTGTCCATTTCCCATCTTGCCCTTTTTGAGGAGCCCGCAAGCGGGGCCGACTTCACCGTCCGCGCCCTTCACGCCCTCCAGTAAGACAGAGTCGATATCCATGGCCCATGAAACCGTTTTGAAGAATGCCCGCATCGTGCTGGAGGATGACATCCTCTCCGGATCGGTGCTGATCCGCGATGGCGCGATTGCCGATATTGCCGAGGGAACCGCCGCTGCCGGCGAGGACATGGAGGGGGATTATCTCATTCCCGGTCTCGTCGAGCTCCATACGGACCATCTCGAAATCCATTACTCGCCCCGCGCGGGTCTGCGCTGGAACAAGACGGCCGCCATCCAGGCGCATGATGCGCAGGTGGCCTCGTCAGGCATCACCACCGTCTTCGACTGCCTGCGCATGGGCGCGGAGCTCGATTCCGGCTTCCGGAAGGGCGAGATGCGAGAGATGGCGGATGCGATCCAGAAGGCATCCGCCGAGGGGCGCCTGCGCGCCGACCACCTGCTGCATCTGCGCTGCGAGGTTTCGACCGCCGACGTGCTCGAGCATGTGGAGGATTTCGCCGGCGACCCCAATGTCCGGCTCGTCTCGCTGATGGACCATGCGCCCGGCCAGCGGCAGTTCCAGACGATGGACCAGTACATCTTCTACTACAAGACCTCGAAGGGCCTCTCGGACGAGGCCTTTGCCGACTATGTGAAGCGCCGCCTGGAGGCCTCGGACCGCTTCGCGCGACCCCATCGCGAGGCGCTGGCCGCCTTCTGCCGCGAGCGCGGCATTGCCCTTGCCAGCCATGACGACGCGACGCTCGACCATGTGGAAGAGGCGGTTTCCTACGGCACCCGGCTTGCCGAATTCCCGACCAGCATCGAGGCCGCCCGCGCCTCGCACGAGGCGGGCATGAGCGTGCTGATGGGCGCCCCGAACGTGGTGCGCGGCGGCTCCCATTCCGGCAACATCGCCGCGACCGACCTCGCAGCCCTTGGGCTGCTTGACGTGCTCTCGTCCGATTACGTGCCGCTCAGCCTGCTGCATGCGCCCTTCATCCTTGCCGATACGGTCGAGGGCATGGATCTGCCGAAGGCGATATCGCTGGTTTCCGCCACGCCTGCCCGCACCGCCCATCTCGACGATCGTGGCCGGATTGCGACGGGGCTTCGCGCCGATCTCGTCCGCGTGGAGCGGCATGACGACGTGCCCGTCGTGCGCTCGGTCTGGCGGCAGGGCAAGAGGGTCGCCTGATGGATGCGCCGTCGCCCGCCGTCTCCCTGCCCTCGCGCGGGATGCTGGTTGCCGTCGTCGGCCCGAGCGGGGCCGGCAAGGACACGCTGATCGATGCGGTGCGCCGCCATTTCGAGGGTTCGGACCTGATCCGGATCGTCCGCCGGGTGATCACCCGGCCGGCGGAAGCGGGCGGCGAGGACCACCTGCCCGTCACCGAAGAGGAATTCGCGCGGCTGAGGGACAGCGGCGCCTTTGCCTGCCACTGGCAGGCGCATGGCCTTTTCTACGGCATCCCCGCCGCGGCGCGCGCAAGCGTCGATGAGGGGGCGCTGGTGATCGCCAACGGTTCGCGCTCGGCGCTGCCGCATTTCGCCGCCGCCTTTCCGCGCCTCAAGGTGCTGAACATCACGGCCCGGCCGGAGGTGCTTGCGGAGCGGCTCGCCGCCCGCGGCCGCGAAAGCCGCGATGAGATCCTCCGCCGCCTCGACCGCTCCAGCCTCGAAGTGACCGGCGATTTCGACGTGGAGACGATCGACAATTCAGGCAGTCTCGAGGAGGCCGAGAAGGCGATCATCGGCTTTTTCCAGGGCCTCGACATCGATGCCGGCATCGAGGAGGCCGACCGCGGCGACTTTGCGAGCGACGAAAGGATGGCCGAGATAAAGGCCCGCTACCGGGTGCCCGGCGCGGCGGACTAATGCATGTCGCGCGCAATCGGGACCGATGGCGCGGAACGAACAGGCATCATTTCAAAGTGTTGCAGCGTCGTTCGCGCGTTCAAATGAACGCGCCGCGCTGTAAGGCCCGCCGCCCCGTTGCCCGCTCAGTTCCGGATGAAATCGGAAATCAGGGCCGCGAGCTGTTCGGGCTGTTCGACCGGGGAGATGTGGCCGGCATTTTCCAGCACCTCATAGGCGGAATTTTCCACGAGATCGGCGGTGTCTTCCACCACCTGCGCCGCGACCGATCCATCCTGATCCCCAGCGAGGAACAGGGTGGCGAGCTTCAGGTCCTTCACCTGCCCGCGATAGTCCGCGTCGCGGATCGCTTCCGCGGTGCGGATATAGGCATCCACGGACTGGCGCTCCAGCATGGTTCGGTAGCCGGCTACTTCCGCGCTCCGCTCCCGGTGGAAATCGGGGGTGAACCAGCGCTGCATGGTGGCTTCGGAGATGGCGGCAAGGCCGCCCTTGCGGATCGCGTCGATGCGGGCGTTCCAGGTTTCGGCATCGCCGAGCTTCGCGGCCGAATGGGCGACGATGAGCTTCTTCACGAGATCGGGGCGCTTGACGGCAAGCGCCTGCACCACGAGCCCGCCGACGGAGAGGCCGCAGAAGATCGGCTGGCGGAGCTTCAGGTGCTCGACCAGCGCAATCAGGTCGTCGGCAAGATCCCCGACGGTGAAGGCCGTGCCGGGATCGGAGGTAAGGCCGTGGCCGCGCATGTCGTAGAGCAGGATCGAGACCTCGTCCGGCAGCTCGTCGAAGAGCGGCAGCCAGATGCGGAAATCCGTGCCGAGAGCATTGGAAAAGACGATCAGCTTCTTCGCCTTCGGATTGCCGATCAGTTCGTAATGGACGGTCAGTCCGTTCAGGGTCACAAAAGCCATGAAATTGTCCTTTCTTGCGCCAAGGCCGGATGATTGGGCCATGAAGGGAGCGAAAACGGTGAGGGTCGAGAACCGGAGCGGAGTGGACTTGAGGTCCATGAGCACCGGAAGCGCAGGACCTCGCCGTTTGCAGCCGCTTCAGGGCTCAATCCGTCAGTGGGCTTCGTCCCAGTTGTGAGCGGCCCGCGCATCCACCTTCAGCGGCACGCGCATGGAGAGCGCCGGCATGGCGGCATTTTCCATGACGTCCACGATGACGGGCAGCGTCGCCTCGATTTCCGCATCCTCGACCTCGAAGATCAGTTCGTCATGCACCTGCAGCAGCATGCGGGCATTGAGCTTCGCCTCGACGAGCGCCGGCTCGATCCTGATCATGGCGCGGCGGATGATGTCCGCAGCCGAGCCCTGGATCGGCGCGTTGATGGCCGCCCGTTCGTTGAAGGCGCGCACGCTCGGGTTCGAGGAACGGATATCGGGATAATGGATGCGGCGGCCGAAGACGGTTTCCACATAGCCCTTGTCGCGCGCGCCGGCCTTGGTCGCCTCCATATAGTCGCGAATGCCGGGGAAGCGCTCGAAATAGCGCTTGATGTAATCGCCCGCCTCGGAGCGCTCGATGCCGAGCTGGTTGGCAAGCCCGAAGGCGGAGATGCCGTAGACGATGCCGAAATTGATGGCCTTCGCCCGGCGGCGAACCTCCGAGGGCATGCCCTCGACCGGGACGCCGAACATTTCCGAGGCGGTCATGGCATGGATGTCGATGCCATCCGCAAAGGCCTGTCTGAGCTGCGGAATATCCGCCACATGGGCGAGCACGCGCAGCTCGATCTGGCTGTAGTCTGCCGAAATCAGCTTGCGGCCGGGCGTGGAGATGAAGGCGGTGCGGATCTTGCGGCCTTCCGCATTGCGCACGGGGATGTTCTGGAGGTTCGGCTCCGAGGAAGAGAGGCGCCCGGTGGTGGTGGAAGCCAGCGAATAGGAGGTGTGAACGCGCTTCGTTTCCGGATGGATATAGCCGGGCAGCGCATCCGTATAGGTGGATTTCAGCTTGGTGAGCTGGCGCCAGTCGACGATCCTGCGCGGAAGCTCGAGCCCGGCCGCGGCGAGATCCTCCAGCACCTGCGCGGAGGTGGACCACTGGCCGGTCTTGGTCTTCGCGCCGCCGGGCAGGCCCATCTTGCCAAAGAGAATATCGCCGAGCTGCTTCGGCGAGCCGATGTTGAAGCGTTCGCCGGCGAGCTGGTAGATCTCGTCCTCGAGCGCGGCGGCTCCCTGCGCGAGTTCGCCCGAAAGGCGCGAGAGGATCTGCCGGTCGACGGAAATGCCGCGCTCTTCCATGCGGGCGAGCACCGGCACGAGGGGGCGCTCCAGCCGCTCGTAGACGGAGGTGAGCCCCCGGGCTGCGAGAAGCGGCTTCATCGCAAACCAGAGGCGCAGCGTCACATCCGCATCCTCCGCCGCATAGGCGGTCGCCTTGTCGATCTCCACGCGATCGAAGGACACGAGGCTCTTGCCCGAGCCCGCCACATCCTTGAAGGCGATCGGCGTGTGGCCGAGCCAGCGCTCGGACAGCGGGTCCATGCCATGGGTGCCGATGCCGCCTTCCAGCACGTAGGAAATCAGCATCGTGTCGTCGAAGCTCTTCACTTCCACGCCGTGGCGCTTCATCACCAGGTAGTCGTATTTCAGGTTCTGCGCGACCTTCAGCACGGCCGGATCTTCCAGAAGCGCCCTCAGCCGCGGCAGGGCCTCGGCCATCGGGATCTGGTTCGGCGCAAGATCGTTGCCGCCGAAGAGATCGTCGCTGCCAGAGCGGTGGCCAAGCGGCACATAGGCGGCCCGGATCGTGCCCGGCCTGCCGGTATCGCGGCTGTCCGACAGCGCCAGCGAGAAGCCGACGAGATCGGCCTGCATGGCATCGAGCGAATTGGTTTCCGTATCGAAGGCGACGAGGCCGGTTTCGCGGGCATCGGCAATCCAGCGGTCGAGGGTGGCGATGTCGCGGATCGTCTCATAAAGCGAGCGGTCGATGGGCTGGTCCTTGAAGAGCCCGGCCCGCTCGATGGCGAAAGCCTCGCTTTCCCGCGCGCCGGCGGGGGTTGCGGCCTTCGGCGCGTCCAGCTTCGCCGGCTCCGCGGCGGCGGGGGCTGCGGGTCCGCCCGATGCCTCGCCCTTGTCGAGATCGGGGCCGTGGGCGGCGGCACCCCATTCCACCGGCACGGCAGCCGGTTCGATGGCGGATGCATCCGTTCCGGTCGCTTCGGCGACGCGGCGGGTGAGCGTGGTGAATTCCATGGCCTTCAGGAAGGCGATCAGCTTCGGCCCGTCCTGCGGGTGCAGCATGAGGTCCTCGAGCGCCATGTCGACGGGCGTATCCGTCTTCAGCGTCACGAGCTGCCTGGAGATCTTCACGAGCTCGGCATTGGCGAGGATGTTCTCGCGGCGCTTCTGCTGCTTGATCTCGCCGGCGCGGGCCAGCAGCGTGTCGAGATCGCCGAACTCCTCCAGAAGCTGCGCCGCGGTCTTCGGGCCGATGCCCGGGACGCCGGGCACGTTGTCGGTGGAATCGCCGGTCAGCGCCTGCAGGTCGATCATCTTTTCGGGCGGCACGCCCCATTTCTCGATCACTTCGGGGATGGAGATCTGCTTGTCCTTCATGCTGTCATACATGTGGACATTGGGGGTGACGAGCTGCATCAGGTCCTTGTCGGAGGAGATGATCGTCACGTCGGCGCCGATGGCCTCGGCCTGGCGGGCATAGGTGGCGATGATGTCGTCCGCCTCATAGCCTTCGATCTCGATGCAGGGCAGGTTGAAGGCCTTCGTGGCATGACGGATCAGCCCGAACTGGGGGATGAGATCCTCCGGCGGGGCGGAGCGGTTCGCCTTGTATTCCGGATAGAGTTCGTTGCGGAAGGTCTTCGAGGAATAGTCGAAGATGACCGCGAAATGGGTGGGCGTGACCCCGACGGAGGTATCGCGCGCATCGGTCAGCAGCTTCCACAGCATGTTGCAGAAACCGGAGACGGCATTGACCGGCAGGCCGTCCGACTTGCGGTTCAGCGCGGGGATGGCGTGGAAGGCGCGGAAGATGAAGCCCGAGCCGTCGACGAGGAAGAGATGATCGCCTTTTTTCATGGGAAAGATGGATAGCGCGGGGGCGGGCAAAGGTCCATCGGCGAAATCTGCGAAGAGCGAATTGGCTGTTGGAACAGGCCCTCACCAAAACGTTACCGATTTGTAATTTTGCCGGGCGCCCCTTTCCCTTGAAAAACCACATTCGGGGCCTCATCTCCTCATTACCGGCGCTTGGAAGCCGCCGACGTCCGATTGCCCGCCCGTCCCCCGCTTGGCAGTCGGACCCGGACAAAGGCCTTATCCCCCTCTCCGGGCCTTTGTCCCCTCTTTCAGTGCCGCCATGGCTCGCCTCCAGGCCATGGCGGCCTCCCTTCCCCCGAAGCTCTCCCGTTCCCCCTGATTCTCGCGTGCAAAACTGTGGTCCGCGTGGCTTGCCTTGCAGCGGATCGCACCGCATTATCGCCGCGTCCAAAACACGCGCGAACGCGGTCATGAGCTTCAACCGAACCGATTCCGCTGCCTATCTGGCCGGCCAGCTGGCCAAGGCCTTTTCGCGTTCGCTGCAGAAGCGGGCGACGGCGCTCGGCTTTTCGCCCGGACAATGGCCGATCCTGCTGGAGCTGTGGGCAGAAGACGGGCTCACCCAGCGCCAGCTGATCGATCGCGTCGGTATCGAGCAGGCGACGATGGCGAACACGCTTTCCCGCATGCAGCGGGACGGGCTGATCGAACGACGCGCCCATCCGACCGACCGGCGGGCGCAGCTGGTTTTCCTGACGGACGAGGCACGGGCGCTCGAGCCGCGTGCCGTCGAGGCCGCCCGCGAGGCGGACGACGCCATGTTTGCCGGCTTTCGCCGCTTCGAACGCGAGCTTCTGCTGGAATACATGCGCATCATCATCGAAAACGCCCGCAAGGACTGAAAGGCCGGGGCGGATCGGGTGCCATCCATCAAGATCGGCAATGAGTCCCGCAAATTTTCAATCTGGTACTCCACTGCCCGAGCGATTAGGGTCCGCCCACCGGGCAGCCCTGCTGCCTCTCGCGCCTCATCAGGAGTATCTTCATGTCCGATCTATCCGCCGTGCTGGACCGCGCCGACAAGAACCTGCCGGGAAGCCTGGAGCGGCTCTTCGAGCTGGTCCGCATCAAGTCGATCTCGACCGATCCGGCCTATGCGGGCGAATGCCGCCGCGCCGCCGAATGGCTGGTGAAGGAGCTTCAGGGCCTGGGCTTCGATGCCTCCGTGCGCGACACGCCCGGCCATCCCATGGTGGTCGCCCATCACGCTGGCGCTTCGGCCGACGCGCCGCATGCGCTGTTCTACGGCCATTACGACGTACAGCCGGTCGATCCGCTCGCGCTGTGGGAAACCGACCCCTTCGAGCCCACCATCCGGCAGGAGGACGGCCGCGACGTGATCACCGGACGCGGCACCTCCGACGACAAGGGCCAGCTTCTCACCTTCGTGGAAGCCTGCCGCGCCTACAAGGAAGTGAAGGGCGCGCTGCCGGCGCGCATCACCATCCTGTTCGAGGGCGAGGAGGAATCCGGTTCGCCCTCGCTCAAGCCCTTCCTGGAGGCTCACAAGGAGGAGCTCAAGGCGGATTTCGCCCTGGTCTGCGACACCTCCATGTGGAATCGCGAGACGCCCGCCATTTCCGCCGGGCTTCGCGGTCTCGTCGGCGAGGAAATCGTGGTCAAGGCGGCAAAGCGCGACCTGCATTCCGGCTATTACGGCGGGGCTGCGGCCAATCCGATCCATGTGCTCGCCCGCATCCTGGCGGGCCTGCACGACGAGACCGGCCGCGTGACGCTGCCCGGCTTCTATGACGGCGTGGAGGAAACGCCCGAGGACATCAAGGCGATGTGGCAGACCCTCGGCCTCACCGACGAAGCCTTCCTCGGCGAGATCGGCCTGTCGCGGCCTTCGGGCGAGAAAGGGCGCTCGGTGCTGGAACTCACCTGGGCGCGGCCGACGGCGGAAGTCAACGGCATCGAGGGCGGCTATACCGGCGAGGGCTTCAAGACGGTGATCGCGGCGCAGGCCTCCGCAAAGGTGTCCTTCCGCCTGGTGGGCAAGCAGGACCCGAACGCGATCCGCGAGAGCTTCCGCGCCTATGTGCGCGCCAGGCTGCCCGAGGACTGCTCCGTGGAGTTCCACGCCCATGGCGGTTCGCCCGCCATCCAGCTTCCCTACGATTCCGCGCTGCTGGCCAAGGCCAAGGAGGCGCTTTCTGCCGAATGGCCGAAGCCTGCGGTGGTTATCGGCATGGGCGGATCGATCCCGATCGTCGGCGACTTCCAGAAGATGCTCGGCATGGAATCGATGCTGACCGGTTTCGCGCTCAGCGACGACCGCATCCACTCGCCCAACGAGAAATACGACCTCAACTCCTATCACCGCGGCATCCGCTCCTGGATCCGGATTCTCGACCGTCTGGCGGGTTGAGGGAAAAAACGGCGCCATGCCCCGTGCAACGAGGGCATGGCCTCGGCCACGACATTTTGCAATGCAAAAACGACGAAAAGCAAAAGGCCGGGCAAAACCCGGCCTTTTATCGGTCTCGGGCCTGCCAGTACATCCGTGGTCAGGCCGTCGACGATGAAATTGTCCGTCCGGAACCTTGTCCGAACCATTTCTCAAGCCTACGCCGGAATGGTTAACAATTCATGAACATCAGATGGGGTCGGTTTTCCGCGCTTTCAAGGGACGGGCGGCAGCAGGGGCCGAAAAGCGCGAAACCCGGCGCGGGAGGAGCGCCGGGTTTCGAATGCTGACTGGCAATTATTGGGAGGAGGAGGATTGCCAGTCTCCACGAAGGACGCTGGGAGGAGGAGTGCGTCGCTTCGATGCTTGTGACTATACCTGCTCCATTGCTTTTTAAAACCATTAATGCTGCAGCGCAGCGTTGCAATAATTGCATGGCTAAAAAAGCGGCTTGCCCTTGCGCCGCCCATTTTTTAAACAGAGAATCATGAGCCTCGAATCCGTTACCCGCTTCTTCCAGGACCACGCGCCCGACATCTCCGTGATCGTCACGGAGAAGAGCTCGGCGACGGTGGCGCTTGCCGCGGAGGCCCATGGCGTGAAGCCCGAGCAGATTGCCAAGACGCTCTGCGCCCGCGTGGGCGACCGGGTGATCCTGGTGGTGATGGCGGGCACCGCGCGGCTCGACAACCGGAAATTCAAGGACCTGTTCGGCACCAAGCCGCGGATGCTCGATGCGGAGGAAGTGGCGGCTCTCACCAGCCATCCCGTCGGCGGCGTCTGCCCCTTCGGCCTGCCGCAGCCGATCCCGGTCTATTGCGACCTGTCGCTGAAGGCCTTCGACCAGGTGGTTCCCGCCGCAGGCGCCATCAATGCCGCCGTCCACATCGCGCCCGACCGGATGGTGGAGCTCACGGGTGCCGAATGGGCCGATCTCGCCCAGGCGCCGAAGCCGGAAGCCGACGCCTGACCGGGCGGCATGTGCCTTTTCGGGATGCGGCAGGCGTCTTTATACCGAAAATTAACGCCCCTTAAATCGCCGCAATTTAGGATCATCGCCTCCGGCATGCGGAGAGGCGGGCATGACGGCGCCCGGTTGCTCGGCCGTGAGGGAACGGGAATGGCGCCGCGGATGGGACTGATCGCAGGGCATGGCAGGCAAGTCTAGGTCGAGAGAGCGGATCGAGCCCTCCTTCGGGGAGGACGAGGTTCACCCGGAAGACGACTTCCGGCTGGACGAGGAGGATCGCGTGGTCAAGAGCCGGGGCAAGCCGTCCGGAAAGCCTGCCGGCAAGTCCTCCGGCCGCAGCGCCAGGGGTGCCGGCAAGGCGCCCGCGCCCGAGCGCAGGAAGCAGCGGCGCGGCGGCTTCGGCCTCTTCCGCCTGATCCGCCGAATGGTCTACTGGACGATCGTTCTCGGCATCTGGGGCAGCATCGGCATAGCCGGCCTCGTCATCTATTACGGCGCGCGCATGCCGAGCGCGGAAACCTGGAAGATCCCGGAACGGCCGCCGAACGTGAAGATAACGGGCGTGGACGGCAGCGTGATCGCCAATCGCGGCGCTACCGGCGGCGAGGAGCTCTCGCTCCAGGAAATGTCTCCCTACATTCCCATGGCGCTGGTCGCCATCGAGGACCGGCGCTTCTACAGCCATTACGGCGTCGATCCGCTGGGGCTGGCGCGCGCGATGATCACCAATGTGGCGGCCGGTCACATGGTGCAGGGCGGCTCGACCGTCACGCAGCAGCTTGCCAAGAACATGTTCCTTTCCCCCGAGCGCACGCTGGAGCGCAAGGTGCAGGAGGTGCTCCTCGCGCTCTGGCTGGAACATACCTATTCCAAGGACCAGATCCTCGAAATGTACCTCAACCGGGTGTTCTTCGGCTCCAACGCCTATGGCGTGGAGGCGGCGTCGCGCCGCTACTTCAACAAGTCCGCCCGCGACGTGACGCTTGGCGAGGCCGCGCTTCTGGCGGGCCTGCTCAAGGCACCCTCCCGGCTTTCCCCGGCGCGCGACCCGCAGGCGGCTGAGGCCCGCGCCCAGGTGGTGCTCCAGGCCATGCGCGAGGAGGGCATGATCACCGAGGCGGAGATCAAGACCGCCATGTCCGCCCCGCCGACGCGCGCCAAGAGCTACTGGTCCGGCGCCGAATACTATGCCGCCGACATGGTGATGGACGAGTTGCCGGGGCTCATCGGCGAGGTGAAGCAGGATATCGTCGTCGAAACCACCCTCGACATGACGCTGGAAAAGAAGGCGGAACAGGTCATTGCCGAGACGCTCTCGAAGAATGCCAGCAAGTACCGGGTATCCCAGGCCGCGCTGATCTCCATCGACGGGACGGGCGCGATCCGCGCCGTGGTCGGCGGGCGGGACTATGCCGACAGCCAGTTCAACCGCGCCACCCGCGCAAAGCGCCAGCCGGGCTCCGCCTTCAAGCCCTTCGTCTATGCGGCCGCGCTCGAAATGGGCGAAACGCCGGCCTCGATCTTCAACGATGCCCGCATCCGCATCGGCAACTGGACGCCGGAGAACTACGACCAGAAATACAACGGTCCGGTGACGCTGGCCGAAGCGCTGGCCCGGTCTCTCAACACGGTCTCGGCCCAGCTGGTGATGCAGGCGGGTCCCGACAAGGTCATCCAGCTCGCGCGGCGCCTCGGCATCGCCTCGCCGCTCCAGTCGAATGCCTCGATCGCGCTCGGCACCTCGGAGGTGACGCTGGCCGAGCTTACCGGCGCCTATGCCTCCTTCCAGAACGGCGGCTACAAGGCGACCCCGCACCTCATCCGGCGGGTGACGAAGCCCGATGGCACCGTGCTCTACGAAAACACCTACGACACCCCGCCCCGGGTTCTCGACGAGAAGACGGTGGTCGACATGAACTACATGATGGGGCAGGTGATCGCGATCGGCACGGGCAAGAAGGCAGCCCTTCCCGGCTGGCAGGTGGCGGGCAAGACCGGCACCACCCAGTCCTACCGCGACGCGCTTTTCCTCGGCTTCACCAGCAACCTCGTCACCGGCGTCTGGTTCGGCAACGACGACGGCAAGTTCATGAAGAAGGTCACCGGCGGGGGCCTTCCGGCGCAGGCCTGGAAAGAGTTCATGCTGGCCGCCCACGAAGGCCTTTCGCCGGCACCGGTCTTCGGCAACGGCCTGCCGTCCGACCAGGTCCTGCCCGGCGTTGGCCAGGGACCGCTCACCGTCAGCGACGTGATAACGGGCGATCCCGAAGCCTATCCGGAAGCACCGCCCGGCGAGATGCCCGACAGCCCGGATCTCGCGCCGGATCCCAACCTGCCGCCGCTCGAGGCCAGCCGTCCTGTGCCCCACCGCAGCAGCCTTCTCGACATCCTCATGGGCGAATGAGACCCGGGCAGGGTCCGCGCAAGTGTGGCCTGCTAGGGCAGGCGCACCGGCCCGTGCGGGGCATGCATCCGCATGCGGGAAAAGGCCTGAGGCGGAAGCGTTTTTCGGCTCTTCTTCTCCCGCTCATGCCTTGCAGGGATGAAAACTGCTTCTTATATGTGCCGCATCACCGCGAGCGAACCTCGCGACAGAACTGAAATCATTCCCGTTAGGGGCTGACCTGGGAATGCCTGACTGGGGTTCCTGCAGCCTGCTTCAAGGAGAGTAGACATGGCGAAAGTAATTGGTATCGACCTCGGAACGACGAATTCCTGCGTTGCCGTCATGGATGGCAAGGATGTGAAGGTCATCGAGAATGCCGAAGGTGCGCGGACGACCCCGTCCATGGTTGCCTTCACGGATGATGGCGAGCGCCTCGTTGGCCAGCCGGCCAAGCGCCAGGCCGTCACCAACCCCACCAACACCCTTTTTGCGGTGAAGCGCCTGATCGGCCGCCGCTACGACGACCCGACCGTCGAGAAGGACAAGGGCCTCGTTCCCTACAAGATCGTCAAGGGCGACAACGGCGACGCCTGGGTCGAAGCCAACGGCAAGGGCCAGTCTCCCTCGCAGATTTCCGCGATGATCCTTCAGAAGATGAAGGAAACCGCCGAATCCTACCTCGGCGAAAAGGTCGAGAAGGCCGTCATCACCGTTCCCGCCTACTTCAACGACGCCCAGCGCCAGGCCACCAAGGACGCCGGCCGCATCGCCGGTCTGGAAGTGCTGCGCATCATCAACGAGCCGACCGCTGCTGCCCTTGCCTATGGCATGGACAAGAAGGACGGCAAGACCATCGCCGTCTACGACCTTGGCGGCGGCACCTTCGATATCTCGGTTCTCGAAATCGGCGACGGCGTCTTCGAGGTGAAGTCCACCAACGGCGACACCTTCCTCGGCGGTGAAGACTTCGACATGCGCCTCGTCGAATATCTCGCAGCCGAATTCAAGAAGGACCAGGGCATCGACCTGAAGGGCGACAAGCTTGCGCTGCAGCGCCTGAAGGAAGCGGCTGAGAAGGCCAAGATCGAGCTGTCCTCCTCGCAGCAGACCGAAATCAACCTGCCCTTCATCACGGCAGATGCTTCCGGTCCGAAGCACCTGACCATGAAGCTGACCCGCGCCAAGTTCGAAAGCCTGGTGGACGACCTCATCCAGCGCACCGTTGCACCCTGCAAGGCCGCGCTCAAGGATGCGGGCATCACCGCCGGCGAAATCGACGAAGTGGTTCTCGTCGGCGGCATGAGCCGCATGCCGAAGGTCCAGGAAACCGTCAAGCAGCTGTTCGGCAAGGAGCCGCACAAGGGCGTGAACCCGGATGAAGTGGTTGCCATGGGCGCCGCCATCCAGGCCGGCGTTCTGCAGGGCGATGTCAAGGACGTGCTGCTGCTCGACGTGACCCCGCTCTCGCTCGGCATCGAAACGCTGGGCGGCGTCTTCACCCGTCTGATCGAGCGCAACACCACGATCCCGACGAAGAAGAGCCAGGTCTTCTCGACCGCCGAGGACAACCAGCAGGCCGTGACCATCCGCGTCTCGCAGGGCGAGCGTGAAATGGCGGCGGACAACAAGCTGCTCGGCCAGTTCGACCTCGTCGGCCTGCCCCCGGCACCCCGTGGCGTTCCGCAGATCGAAGTGACCTTCGACATCGACGCCAACGGCATCGTGCAGGTTTCGGCCAAGGACAAGGGCACCGGCAAGGAACAGCAGATCCGCATCCAGGCTTCGGGCGGTCTGTCCGACGCCGACATCGAGAAGATGGTGAAGGATGCCGAAGCCCATGCGGCCGAGGACAAGAAGCGCCGCGAGGCGGTGGAAGCCAAGAACCAGGCCGAAAGCCTGATCCACTCCACCGAGAAGTCGCTGAAGGATTATGGTGACAAGGTCTCCGAAACGGACCGCAACGCCATCACCGACGCGATCGCCACGCTGAAGACCGCCGTCGAGGCTTCCGAACCGGATGCCGAGGACATCAAGGCAAAGACCCAGACCCTCATGGAAGTGTCCATGAAGCTCGGTCAGGCCATCTATGAGGCGCAGCAGGCGGAAGCCGGCGCCGAAGGCGGCAAGGCCGACGGTTCCGACGACAATGTCGTCGATGCCGACTATGAGGAAGTGAAGGACGACGAGCGCAAGCGTTCCGCTTGAGGCCCCTCTACCATCACGCGAAAGACGATATGTCCTGCCGTTCCCGGGCATGAAGAAGGGGCTTCCCGGAGGGAAGCGCTCCTTCGGCCCCCGAGGATCACTCCGGAGCCGCGCGCCAGAAATGACGCGCGGCTTTTGAGGAAAGGCGGGAAACTCCTTTGGACCGGAGCCTGAACCAGCATGGCGAAAGCTGATTTTTACGAAACCCTGGGTGTTGCCCGCACGGCGGACGAGAAGGAGCTGAAGAGCGCCTTCCGCAAGCTGGCGATGAAATACCACCCGGACAAGAATCCCGGCGATGCGGCTGCCGAGAAGAAGTTCAAGGAAATCAACGAGGCCTATGAAACGCTGAAGGATCCGCAGAAGCGGGCTGCCTACGACCGCTACGGCCATGCGGCCTTCGAGCAGGGCGGCATGGGCGGCGGTTTCGGCGGCGGGGGCGGCTTTGGCGGCGGCTCCTTCTCCGACATCTTCGAGGACATCTTCGGCGAGATGATGGGTGGCGGCCGCGGCCGTCGCTCCTCCAACGGCCGGGAGCGCGGGGCGGACCTGCGCTACAACATGGAGATCACGCTCGAGGAAGCCTTCGAAGGCAAGACGGCGCAGATCCGCGTGCCGACCGCCATCACCTGCGATGCCTGCACCGGCACCGGGGCCAAGCCCGGCACAAAGCCCGCCACCTGCGCGACCTGCCATGGCGCGGGGCGCGTGCGCGCGACGCAGGGCTTCTTCTCGGTCGAGCGCACCTGTCCGACCTGCGGCGGCCGGGGCCAGACGATTGCCGATCCCTGCGGCAAGTGCCATGGCGCGGGCCGCGTGACGGAAGAGCGCTCGCTCTCGGTCAACATTCCCGCCGGCATCGAGGACGGCACCCGCATCCGCCTTCAGGGCGAGGGCGAGGCAGGCCTGCGCGGCGGGCCTGCGGGCGATCTCTACATCTTCCTGTCCGTTGCCCCCCACCCCTTCTTCAAGCGCGACGGCGCCGATCTCTACTGCACCGTGCCCGTCTCGATGACGACGGCGGCACTCGGCGGCAAGTTCGACGTCTCGACGCTCGACGGCACCAAGTCGCGCGTGACGGTTCCCGAGGGAACCCAGGCAGGCAAGCAGTTCCGTCTGAAGGGCAAGGGCATGCCGGTGCTGCGCTCCTCGCAGATCGGCGACCTCTACATCCAGATCCAGATCGAGACCCCGCAGAAGCTCACCAAGCGCCAGCGCGAGCTTCTGGAGGAATTCGAGCGCATCTCCTCCAAGGAGAACAACCCGGAATCCTCCGGCTTCTTCTCCCGCATGAAGGACTTCTTCGATACGCTCAGCGACTGACCGCCACCGGTCGCCGCCATGAACCGGAAGGGGCAGGATCCGCCGATCCCGCCCCTTTTCTGCATCTGCCGTTAACCGTGACTGCAAACAGGACGTTAACAGGAAAACTCTATTTCTACGGATGACCGGGCTGTCCATGAGGGGCGGCCACGCGCCGTGACGGCGCGGCAACCCGATGATCTGGGAGTTTCCGGTGCGCTCATCCCGCTGCCGCGGGCGATCCGTGGCCAAGGCCCTTCTGCCGGGCCTCGCCCTTCTCGCAACGCCGGCCCTTGGCGCCGGCACCAGCTTCACCGCAAGGCTTGGCAACGACTGGTCGAACGGCCTCAACTGGTCGGGCGGGCGGGCACCGTCGCTTGCCGATACCGCCGTCATCGACCGCCTGCCGCAGGTCTGGCTCGGTGCGCGCCCCGGGGCTGCCGGCTCGCTCTATCTCGGCGTGACCCGCTCGGCGAGCCTTTATGCCGGCACCGCCCTTTCGCTCGGGCAGGCGAGGATCGGGCAGGCGGCAGGATCGAGCGGGCGGCTGCAGCTCTCCGGCCTGTCGGCGCGGCTGGTCGCGACCGGCAGCCTCGTGGCCGGCATCGCCGGCACCGGCGAGATCGATCACTACCGCGCGGCGAGCCTCAGGGCGTCGTCGCTGACGCTGGGCAGCCTCAGGGGCGCGCGCGGGACCCTGCTTCTCTCGTCCCAGTCCACGCTCACGCTCGGCGGCGGACTCGTTCTTGGCCAGCAGGGAACGGGCGTGCTCGACATCTCCACCGCGGCCCGCGCCACCGTATCCGGGCTCACGCTCGGCTCTGCCGCCGGCGGAAGCGGCATTGCCTCGATCTCCGGCGGGGGAACACGGCTTGCGAGCGGGCAGCTCGTCGTCGGCGGAAGCGGCTCCGGCCGCATGACCGTTTCGACCGGGGCGGCCGTCACCGCGGCGCAGGTGAGGATCGGTGCCGGCGCCGGCGGATCGGGCCGCCTCGACCTCTCCAATGGCGGCACCAGCCTTGGCGTGTCGGGCGCGACGGTCATCGGGGCCGGAGGAACCGGCAGCGCAAGCCTCTATACGGGCGCTCGGCTCTCGACCGGCTCGCTCACCCTCGGCGCGGCGGCAGGAGCCTCGGGAAGCCTCGTCGCCGGCAGCGGCTCCACGGCGCTTTCCGTCGCCGGCGACACGATCGTCGGCGCGAGCGGGCGTGGCAGCGTCACGCTTCAGGACGGGGCGACAGCCCGTTCCGGACGCCTCGTGCTGGGTGCGGCACCGACGGGGACGGGAAGCGCGCTTCTCTCCGGGAGTGGCAGCCGGTGGATTGCCAGCCTGCCGGTGGAAATCGGTCGGGCCGGACGCGGGGCGCTGACCCTGACCGGCGGCGCAAGCCTCTCGGCCGGCACGATCGACATCGCCCGGGATGCGGGATCCTCCGGCACGCTCTCCATCGGCGCCGTTCATGGCGCGCTTGCCCGCGGGGCAGGCAGCCTGGACGCGGCAACCATCCGTTTCGGTGCAGGCAGCGGTGCGCTGGTCTTCAATCACGGCGGACCGGATTTCGTCCTTGCCTCCCGCATCGGCGGGCGCGGCACCATTCTCGTGGATGCGGGGCCCGTGGTGCTGACCGGCGATTCCTCCGGCTTCGGCGGCACGACCCGGATAACCGGCGGTTCGCTTGCCGTCGAGGGAGCGCTGGGCGGCACCGTCGCGGTCTCGCGCTACGGAACGCTGGCCGGTACGGGCACGGTCGGGTCCGTGGATGTCGGCGACGGCGGCCGCCTCGCCCCGGCCGGCCCTGCGGCGGGCGAGCTCGCCATCGCGGGCGATCTGTCGGTCGGCCAGGGGGGCCATCTTCAGGTGAGCGTCTCCCCTGCCCTCGACCGGACGGACCGGCTGACGGTCGGCGGCAGCACCCGCATCTCCTCCGGCGCGGTTCTCGACGTCCTGCAGGACAGCGCAATCACCCTCGACCGGCGGGACGTAATCCTCACCAGCGGCGGGGGCCTGACAGGCCGCTTCGACACGGTGACCTCCAACTACGCCTTCGTGACGCCGGAGCTGGACTATGGCGAGCGTGAGCTCGTGCTTTCGCTTCGGCGCAACGATATCCGTTTCGCAAGCGCCGCGCCCGCCGCAAATGCCGCCCGTGTGGCAGAGATCGGCGACCGTCTCGATCCCGCGAGCCCGCTCTACGCGCAATTGCTGCCCCTCTCGAAGGAGCAGGCGGGCCTGACCTTCGGCGACATGGCGGCAACCATCCATGCCTCGCCGGCCCTCAACGCCTTCGACATGGGCCGCTTTGCCCGGACGGCTGCCCTCGAGCGCGCCGCGCTGCCGGAACGGGAAACGGCGACCGGTGCGGTGGGCTGGGCACGGGCCTATGGCGGCTATTCCACCCGCGCCGAGGAAGGCGGAGACCGGATCGGCGCCAGCGGCGGCCTGCTTTTCGGCTGGGACGGGCCGGCGGGAGAGGCCAGCCGCTTCGGCCTGCTCGGCGGCATCGGCTCGGGCTCCGTGCGCGAAAGCGACGGGCTTGCCCGAAGCGACAGCCGCGACCATCTGCTTGGCCTCTACGGCCAGACGGAGGCGGGCGACATGGCCCTGCGCTTCGGTGCAACCTATGTGCACCAGGACATCGATAGCCGGCGAAGCGTCCGCTTCAGCGGCTTCACCGAGCACCTTGACGGCGCCTATCGGGCAGATGCCCTCCAGGCCTACGGGGAGATCGGCCGCAGCTTCGGGCTCGGCGATACCGAGGTCGAGCCCTTCGCCAATCTCGCGCTTGCCTGGCAGCGGACCGGCGCCTTTGCCGAGACCGGCGGTCACGCGGCGGTTTCCGTTTCGTCAGCCGAAAGCCTGCAGGCAGAAACCGTCCTCGGTCTCCGGGCAACGCACCGCTTCGACCTTTCGGGACAGCCGGCGCGGAT
Source organism: Gellertiella hungarica (assembly GCF_014197145.1). Lineage (GTDB taxonomy): Bacteria > Pseudomonadota > Alphaproteobacteria > Rhizobiales > Rhizobiaceae > Gellertiella > Gellertiella hungarica. Next base: position 75,526 of record NZ_JACIEZ010000006.1, read on the forward strand.
GCGCGCCATGCTCGGCTGGAACCACGCCTTCGAGGCAAGCGGCACGGGCCCGGAGTTTGCCTTTGCCGGCAGTGCGCCCTTCTCGCTCGAAGGTGCCGAAACGGCGGGCGACAGCGCGGTGCTGCAGGCGGGCCTCGATGTCCTGGCAGACGACGGCCGGCTCGCTCTGGGGCTGACCTATGACGGGGCGTTTTCCGCCGGGGCAGCCTCCCACATGGTGAAGCTCACCCTTTCCCGTCAGTTCTGAGCACCGGACGCAGGACGCGACGCCCCTGCGCTTGCAACCGGACGCCCTTCGGCATAGGACGTGGCGTCATCGCCGCGCCGGATCGTTCATGCCCGAAAAGGTCTACATCGAGGAAATCAGGCTTTCCGCCTTCCGCAACTACGCGGAAGCGGCCCTGAAGCTCGATGCCCGCCATGTGGTGCTGACCGGCGACAACGGATCGGGCAAGACCAACCTGCTCGAGGCCGTGTCCCTGCTGTCTCCCGGGCGCGGGCTTCGGCGCACGCCCTATGGCGAGGTGACGCGGGTGGGCACGGACGACGCCTTCTCGATCTTTGCCCGCGTTCACGGCATGGAGGGCGAGGTGGCGATCGGCACGGGCGCGGAAGCCCGCGACGAGGGCACCTCCCGCAGGCTCCGCCTCAACGGCACCGCGGCGAAGACCGCCGACGAACTCACCGATCACCTGCGCGTGCTGTGGCTGACGCCTGCCATGGACGGGCTTTTCACGGGTCCCGCCGGCGACCGGCGGCGCTTCCTCGACCGGCTGGTGCTTTCCGTCGATCCTGCCCACGGACGCCGGGCGAGCGACTTCGAGCGCGCCATGCGCAGCCGCAACCGGCTTCTCGGCGAGGGGCGGATGGACCCGGCCTGGCTTTCCGGCATCGAGCGGCAGATGGCCGAGCTGGGCGTGGCGATGGCGGTGGCACGGCACGAGATGCTGGGCTTTCTCGCCCATCTCATCGAAGGCGTGGCGAACGATGCGCCCTTTCCCTCGGCCCGCCTTTCCCTCACCGGTTTTCTCGACGAGGGCGTGACGGCGCGGCCGGCGGCGGATCTCGAGGAGGATTACGCCGCCATGCTTGCGGAGAATCGCTACCGCGACGCGGCCGCCGGACGCACCACCGAGGGCCCGCACAAGGCCGATCTCCTCGTCTTCCACGCCGGAAAGGACATGGATGCGGGGCGCTGCTCGACGGGCGAACAGAAGGCCTTGCTGATCGGCCTCGTCCTTGCCCATGCCCGCCTCGTCGGCAACATGACAGGCTTTGCCCCGGTGCTTCTGCTCGACGAGATCGCCGCGCATCTCGACGAAGGGCGCCGGGCCGCACTCTTCGATCTCATCGACGGGCTTGGCGGCCAGGCCTTCATGACGGGTACGGACCGGATGCTCTTCGAGGCCCTCGGCGACAGGGCGCAATTTTTTACCGTCGCCGCCGGCCGCATTTCCGGATAGGCTCTTTCCATGAACGAGAATGACGACCGGCTGAGCGAACAGGAAATCGAGCGCTACAAGCGCCATATCCTGCTGCCCGAAGTGGGCGGTGCGGGCCAGCAGGCGCTGAAGCGCGCCCGCGTGCTGGTCATCGGGGCGGGCGGGCTCGGGGCACCCGTGCTGCAATATCTCGGCGCTGCCGGGGTGGGCACGCTCGGTATTGCCGACGACGACCGGGTTTCGCTGTCGAACCTGCAGCGGCAGGTCATTCACGATACGGGAAGCCTGGGAGAAGAGAAGACGGAAAGTGCCGCCCGTGCGCTCGCGCGTCTCAACCCGCATGTGCGGGTGGTGCGCTTTCACGAACGCTTCTCGCGGGAATGGGCGGCATTGCAGCTTTCCGGCTTCGACCTGCTGATCGACGGCTCCGACAATTTCGACACCCGCTATGCTGCGGCCGATGCCGCGGAGAAGGCCGGCATTCCCCTCGTCACGGGCGCCGTCGGCCGGTTCGACGGCAGCCTGACGGTGCTGAAACCCTACGAGTCCGATGCCAAGGGCGAGCAGAACCCGCGCTATCGCGACCTCTTCCCCGCGCCGCCGCCGGAAGGCCTCATTCCCGCCTGCGCCGAAGCGGGCGTGATCGGCGCGCTGACCGGCGTGATCGGCACGCTGATGGCCATGGAGGCAATCAAGCTGCTGACGGGGGCCGGCGAGCCGCTGGTCGGGCGGCTTCTGCTTTACGACGCGCTGTCATCCCGGTTCGATACCATCCGCTACCGGCGCCGGAAGGCTGCCTGAGATGGAAGGGCCGCGCCGGATCGATCCCGACCGGGACGACATGAAGGCCCTGCTTCAGCTCATCCGCACGGCCTTTGCCTCTATGGACGGGGTGATCGATCCGCCCTCCTCCGCCCATGAACTGACGGCGGAAAGCCTGCGCGACAAGGCAAGGCTGGAAACGGGCTTCGTGATTATGGACGAGGGCTTGCCGGTCGCCTGCCTGTTCTGCCGGCCGGAAAGGCCGGACACGCTCTACCTCGGCAAACTTGCCGTCGACCCAGCCCGTCAGGGCCGCGGCCTTGGCCGCCTGCTTCTGGCGGCGGCGGACGACCTCGCCCGCGCGGCGGGCCTGCGGCGGCTGAGGCTCGAGACGCGGGTGGAGCTTGACGGCAACCACCGCACCTTCGAGCGGTGGGGATTCGTCAAGACCGGGGAATCCCGCCACCCGGGCTTCAGCCGCACGACCGCGATCGACATGGAGCGAGCCGTGCCGGAAGTCCCTTAACCGTTTTTCGGTTAATCCCGGGTTTTGCCAGACTTGTCCGAAGCTTAGACCCGGTTCGGCAGCACGCGGTTCGGTGGGCGATGCCCGTCGAAGTAGGTGCGGATATTGATGATCACCTTCTCGCCCATGTCGATGCGACCCTCGATGGTGGCCGACGACATGTGCGGCAGAAGCGTGACCTTGCCTTCCTGCGCGAGCTTCACGAGCTTCGGATTGACCTTCGGTTCGTTCTCGAAGACGTCGAGCCCCGCGCCGGCGATCTTGCCGGCCTTGAGGCAGGCGATGAGCGCCTGCTCGTCGATCACGTCGCCGCGGGCGGTGTTGACGAGGTAGCTCGTCGGCTGCATCAGCGCCAGCCGCCGCGCCGACAGCAGATGGAAGGTCGCGGGCGTGGACGGGCAGTTCACGGAGACGATGTCGACGCGGGCGAGCATCTGGTCGAGACTGTCCCAGTAGGTCGCCTCCAGCGCCTCCTCCGTTGCCGGGTTGACGCGCTTGCGGTTGTGGTAGTGGATCGACAGGCCGAAGGCCTTGGCACGCCGCGCCACCGCCGTGCCGATGCGGCCCATGCCGATGATGCCGATCCGCTTGCCCCAGATGCGATGGCCGAGCATCCAGGTGGGCGACCAGCCGGCCCATTCGCCGGTCTTGGTGGTCAGCACCTGCGCCCCTTCCGCCAGCCTGCGCGGCACCGCCAGGATCAGCGCCATGGTCATGTCGGCGGTATCCTCGGTCAGCACGTTGGGCGTGTTGGTGACGGTGATACCCTTGCGGGCCGCGGCATCGATATCGATATGGTCGATGCCGTTCGAAAAGCTGGCGATCAGCTTCAGCTGCGGACCGGCTGCCTCGATGAGGGCCTGGTCGATACGATCCGTCACGGTCGGCACCAGCACGTCGCACTGCTGCACGGCCTGAACCAGCTCTTCCGCGGTGCGGGGGCGGTCGTCGACATTCAGCTCCGCATCGAAGAGCTCGCGCATGCGGGTCTCCACCTGGTCGGGCAGTTTGCGCGTGATGTAAACCTTGGGTTTTTTCTTCAGGGTCATGGGCGCTTTCAGCGGCTTGTTCAGGTCTCGTTAACCAAAAAGAACGATACAATCTGGTCAAGGCCAGTTCTACCAGACGGACCGGGGAAGACAAAGAGCCCCGCGCGGACGGCTGTTGATATTGTGCCTTCCCCACCGGTGCCGGCGCTACCGAAGCCGGGCCGATCCCTGGAAAGCGAGACGACCCGTGGACAAGCTCAATGCGCCCCTTCTGGCAAAAACCCTCGTGAAGGGCATCCTGCCGGCGCTTGCCGCCGCCTTGATTGCGGCCCTGCCTGCCACGGCCGAGGCGCAGGCGGTGAGCAAGGGGCCGAGCGGCCTGCCGCTGCCCCGCTTCGTCAGCCTGAAATCCAAGAAGGTGAACCTGCGCGTCGGCCCGGGCACCACCTATGCCGTCTCATGGATGTATCTCAAGTCCGGCCTGCCGGTGGAGATCATCCAGGAATACGACAACTGGAGAAAGATCCGCGATGCCGACGGCACCGAGGGCTGGGTGAACCAGGCACTGCTGTCCGGCCAGCGCACCGCCGTCACCGCGCCATGGATGCGCGGCAAGGGCAGCGGCGTCTTCGTCAACATGCGCCACGATCCCCAGCCGAACAGCGCGCTGGTCGCCAAGCTGGAGCCCGGCGTCGTCGTCAAGCTCAACGAGTGCAACGGCGACTGGTGCGAGGCCGATTACGAAGGCACCGAGGGCTGGATCTCGCAGGCCGAGGTCTGGGGCGCCTATCCGGCGGAAGTCTTCAAGTAAGCTCAGGCCGGCTCGACAACGAGGCCGGCCTTCACGCCCGCGTCCTTCAGCGACAGCAGCGGACGGGGACCGATCTGCTGGATGACGATGCCCGCGGCCAGGCAGCCGAGATGGCCGCAATCCTCCAGCGAGCGCCCTTGCGTGTAGCCATAGAGGAAACCGGCGGCAAAGAGGTCTCCGGCCCCCGTGGTGTCGGTGAGCTCGCGGATCGCCGTTGCCGGCACGTGGATGCGCTCGGAGCCCTTCAGGATCATGGCGCCCTCCTCGCTCATCGTCACCGCGGCGAGCTTGCAGTCGGCGGCGATCCTGGTCAGAGCCGCATCGAAATCCTCGGTCTCGTAGAGGGAGAGCGTCTCCTCGCGGTTGGCGAAGACGATGTCGACCGTGCCGGAGCGCATGAGATCCAGGAATTCGGAGCGGTAGCGCCCGACGCAGAAGCTGTCGGAAAGGGTCATCGAGGTTTCGCGTCCATGGGCATGGGCGATGCGGCAGCACTCGACGATCGCTTCCTTGGCGCGCGGCGGATCCCACAGATAGCCTTCGAAATAGGTGACCTTCGAACGCGCCACCACATCCGCTTCCACGTCTTCCGGTCCCAGCTCGACGCAGGCGCCGAGATAGGTGTTCATCGAGCGCTCGCCATCCGGCGTCACGAAGATCATCGAGCGGGCGGTGGGCGGGAAGGTGCCCTTCGGCCGGGTGGCGTAATGCACGCCCTGGGCGCGGATATCGTGGGTGAAGATGCGGCCGAGCTGATCGTCCGCCACCTTGCCGAAATAGGCCGCCTTGCCGCCGAAGCTCGCGACACCGGCCGCCGTGTTTCCGGCGCTGCCGCCCGAGGCCTCGATCGCCGGACCCATGCGGGAATAGAGCAGTTCCGCCCGCTCGGCATCGATCAGGTTCATCGCCGCCTTGGTGATGCCGTTGTCGGAAAGGAAGGCATCGTCGCAGCGCGCGATGATGTCGACAATCGCGTTGCCGATGGTGAGGACGTCAAAAGTGGTGTCGGTCAAGGAGAAGCCCCGGGAAGTATGTCAGCCGGGAGTCGGTTCTACCGTTTTTTCACCCGGAGAAAAGCGAAAAACGTAACCCGGACAAGATGCGGCTGGAGGATGGGGAAAAGCGGTGCTACCAGCAGGGTCCTGCCAGTCCGCATCGCCTCTTCCGGAAACCGCCATGATTGCCGTCGTCCACGATGTCCTGCCCGTCTTCCTGCTCATCCTCACCGGCTGGCTGAGCGTCCATGCGGGCTGGATGAAGGTGGAAACGGGCGAGGCGCTGGGCGATTTCGTCTTCCGGATCGCCGTGCCCGTGCTCCTCTTTCGCACCATTGCCCATGCGGATGTGGGGGCCGGCACGCCGGTGAAGCTCTGGATCGCCTATTCCTCCGGCGTCACCGTTGCCTGGACGGCCGGTCATCTGGTGGCGACGCGCCTCTTCGGCCGCGACCGGCGCAGCGGCGTGATCGCCGGGGTCTCCTCGGCCTTCGCCAACAATGTCTTCATCGGGCTGCCGCTGGTGGAGCGGGTGGTGGGCCCGCAGGGGATCGTCGCGGTTTCGGTCCTGCTGGCCGTCCACCTGCCGCTGATGATGGTCGCCGGAACCGTGCTGATGGAAGAGGCGGTGCGGCGCGAAACCGGCGTTGCCGGGCGCGGCGTCGCCGCCATCCTGCGCCAGACGATCATCAACCTGGTGCAGAACCCGCTGATCGTCGGGCTCCTCCTCGGCTCGCTCATGCACTTTTCCGGCCTGCCGCTGCCCGCCCTTCTCGACACACTGACGGCGCAGATCGCGGGGATTGCCGGGCCCGCGGCGCTGCTTTCGCTCGGCATGGCGCTGAAGAGCTACGGCCTTTCGGGCAATCTCGGCCTGTCCACCGTCATTGCCGGCCTCAAGCTCCTGCTGCTTCCGGCAAGCGTCTGGGCCTTCAGCCGGGCGCTCGGGCTTACGCCCGAATGGACGGCCGCCATGGTGCTGACCTCCTCGGTGCCGACCGGGGTGAATGCCTGGCTGATTGCCAACCGCTTCGGCGTCGCGCAGGGCCTCGCCGCCTCGGCCATCACCCTTTCCACGCTCTTCGGCGTGGCAACCGTCACCTTCTGGGCGGCGCTGGCGGGCATCCGGTAAGCGGGCAGCCCGGCTCATGCCGTGCCCGGTGGCGCCGGCGGACGGCGGGCGGCACATGCCGTGCCCTCCGCCTCGCTCGTTGCAGGCGGGGCGGCCTCGCCGCCCAACAAAAAACCCGGCACACGGGCCGGGTTCTTCGTTATCCGATGATGCCAGGCTTACTGGCCGGGGGTCGGCAGCGGGACCGGGCTGTCGGCCAGCGTTGCCAGATAGGCGATCAGGTTGGCGCGCTCTTCGTCCTTCTTCAGACCGGCAAAGCCCATGGCGGTGCCGGGAACATACTTCTTCGGCGCGTGCAGGAAGCCGTTCAGGTGGTCGAAGGTCCACTTCTCGGAAGCGCCCTTGGAATAGTCCTTCATGGCGGCGGAGTAGGCAAAGCCCTCGTGGCTTGCGATCGGACGATCGACAACGCCCCAGAGGTTAGGACCGACCTTGTTGGGACCACCCTTGGTCCCGTCATGACAGGCGGCACACTTCTTGAAAACGGCTTCGCCAGCCTTGGCGTCGGCCTTCGCCAGCAGGTCCGCGATCGGAACGGCAGCCGCGGCAGCCGCTTCGCCACCGCCAGCAGCCTCGCCCGACTCGGCAGCGGCGATTTCAAAGCCCGCCTTCTCGGGAGCTTCCGACTTGAAAATGCCTTCAGACGCGATGGATACGGACATCAGGACAAAAACGGTTCCCAGAAGGGCACCGACGCCCATGTTCACATATGAATTCATCAGCGAATGCTCCCCATGTAGCCAGTGCCCGGTACAAACAGGCCATCTTGAAATCGCGCGGAACCTATGTCTTTTGGACAGCGGTTGCAACAGTGTTTATGGCCTCTTTGCTGAGACTTTTTGACACTTTTTCGCCAGGGAGAGAAGGGCGGCCCATGAATAATCACCGATTTGACCGGTCTCTTGTGCTGATACCGGCGCGGATGGCCTCCACGCGACTTCCCGGCAAGCCGCTGGCCGACATCTGCGGCCTTCCGATGATCGTGCAGGTGGCGAAAAGAGCCGCCGAAGCGGGCGCTTCGCGAATCATCGTGGCAACCGACACGCCGGAGATCGTCACGGCCGTCACCGCCCACGGCTTCGAGGCGGTGATGACCGCGGAGAGCCACCAGTCCGGCTCGGACCGCATCTTCGAGGCGCTGGGCAAGGCAGACCCGGAGGGCAAGGCCGACATCGTCGTCAACGTGCAGGGTGACCTGCCGACGATCGATCCCGGCAGCATCCGCGCCGCGCTGGCGCCGCTGGAGGATCCTGCGGTCGACATCGCCACGCTCGCCGCCGTCATTCACGAGGAGGCGGAACGGACCAATCCGAACGTGGTGAAGGTGGTGGGCTCGCCGCTGTCGGCCACGCGCCAGCGGGCACTCTATTTCACCCGTGCGACCGCTCCGCACGGCGCCGGCCCGCTCTACCACCACATCGGTCTCTATGCCTATCGCCGCCGGGCGCTGGAGCGCTTCGTCTCGCTCGGGCCGTCGGTGCTCGAAAGGCGCGAGTCGCTCGAGCAGCTGCGCGCGCTCGAAGCCGGCATGCGCATCGACGTGGAGATCGTTGACACCGTTCCGCTCGGTGTCGATACTCCCGCCGACCTCGACAAGGCCAGGCAGATGCTCGGCCATTCCCCTCTCTGACGGACCGCCCCGATGACCATGAAAACCAACCGCATCGCCTTCCAGGGCGACTTTGGCGCCAATTCCGACATGGCCTGCCGGGACATGTTTCCGACCATGGAGCCGCTTCCCTGCCAGACCTTCGAGGATGCCTTCATGGCGGTGGAGAACGGCGATGCGGATCTGGCGATGATCCCCATCGAGAACACGATTGCCGGCCGCGTCGCGGACATCCACCACCTGCTGCCGGAATCGCGCCTTCATATCGTCGGCGAGTATTTCATGCCGATCCGCTTCCAGCTGATGGTGCTGCCGGGTGTCGGCAAGGACGAGATCCGCACCGTGCACAGCCACATCCACGCGCTCGGCCAGTGCCGCAAGATCATCCGCGTCAATGGCTGGAAGGCCGTCGTGGCCGGCGATACCGCCGGCGCCGCCAAGCTCGTCTCGGAAGTGGGAGACCGCTCCATGGCGGCGCTCGCCCCGCGTCTTGCCGCCGATCTCTACGGTCTGCACATCCTGGCGGAAAACGTCGAGGATACCGACAACAACGTCACCCGCTTCGTGGTGCTGTCGCGCGAAGAGGTCTGGGCCGAGCCGTCGGACGGGCTGACGGTCACCACCTTCGTCTTCAACGTGCGCAACATTCCGGCCGCGCTCTACAAGGCTCTCGGCGGTTTCGCCACCAACGGCATCAACATGACGAAGCTTGAAAGCTATCAGCTGGGCGGGCGTTTCGTCGCGACCCAGTTCTATGCCGACATCGAGGGCCATCCTTCCGAGACGCATGTGCGCCAGGCGCTCGAGGAACTGCGCTTCTTTTCCGAGAAGGTCCGCATTCTCGGCGTCTACAAGGGCCACCGGATGCGCAGCCAGCTCTAACGCCGGCGGTGCCGGGCGGCGTCAGGCCGTGACGGCAGGCTGACGTTCCGGCATCATCGCCGCGGGAGGCCACACGCGGTTGCGGCCGTGATGCTTGGCGGCGTAGAGGGCCCGGTCGGCCCTCGATATCACCTCTTCCGGCGTGCAATCCCGCCCGTCTGCCCTGGAAACGCCGAAGCTTGCGGTCACCTGGGGCGCAGTCGGGCTCAGCGGATGGGGAATGGCCTTCGCTTCCAGTGCCTGCCGGATGCGCTCCGCCGCCTCGACCGCGGTCTCCCCGCCCTCCTCCGCGATCAGCAGCAGGAATTCCTCCCCGCCATAGCGGAAGGCGTGGTCCCTGCCCTCCCGCAGCTGCTCGATCAGGAGATCGGCCACCCGCTTCAGGCACTCGTCCCCCGCCTGGTGGCCGAGACGGTCGTTGTAGACCTTGAAATGATCGATATCGAGGATGACGACAGCAAGACGGCTGTGCCAGTCGTCCGGCCCCGCCCGCAGCGCGGCCAGATGCCGATCGAGCGCACGGCGGTTGAAGAGACCGGTCAGGGCGTCCCGGTTCGATATTCCCTCCATGTGCGCGGCGTGCAGCCGCTCCTTCAGCGACAGGAGGTAGAGCAGGCGCTGCTCCCGCTCCATCGTATAGGCGGCAACGAGAATGAAGATCGAGCCGGTCACCACCGTCAGCTCGATGGCAACAAGCGTTTCGAAGGAGGCGATGCCCTGCATCGAGACGGAAAGGGCAAAGACGATGTTGCAGGCAAGGGCCGCGGCGAAGGAATGGCGGAAAGGCAGGCGCTGGATCAGGCAGGCATAGAGGATGACCAGCAGGGACCCCTGATTGTACATCACCTTCAGCGGGTCGGCGCTCTGGACGAGCAGCCAGGCCGTGGCGGCGAAGCTCAGCACCACGTTGATGCTGGCCAGCAGGTTGCGATGGGGCGCCAGCCGGTTTTCCTGCATGATGAGATAGAGCAGGACCGAGACGGGCGTGACCACGAGCAGCCGCACGAAGACCGCAAGACCGAAAACATCCCTCAGAAGAAGATAGTCGGCTATGAGAAACAGGTTGTACAGGCCCATGCCGACCAGCGCGGAGAGCGTCAGCTGCCGGATCTGCCTGGGTCCGGTCTCGAGATCGTAATCCCGTTCGATGGCGGGCGGGAAACGCAGCCAGCCAAAACGGCCGGAAAGCGCTGCATTCAGCTGTTCTGGGGAAATGTTTGCCGAAAAGGATGATTGATCCTGCGATGAAGCCATCGGAAAGTATCGCGCCCCCTCGCTACGAACCGCTTCCTTTCTTTTATAACAAAGCTCTTAAGCAACTACAAATGCCTAAACGGGACCATCGGACGGGCAGACCGGGCGTTTCAGTTGTCCGGCCAGCTCACCCAGTCGCGCAGCAGGCGATGGGCAATCGCCCCTTCCGGCGGCGACCAGTGAGCCGCCCCTTCCTCCGCAACAAGGATAGCATGCGCTTCATCCCGGCTGAACCAGCGGCAGTCCTCGAGCTCCGTTTCGTCCCGCCGGATCTCCGTCGAGCGGGCCTCCGCGAAGCAGCCGATCATCAGCGAATGGGGCATGGGCCAGGGCTGGGAGGCGTGGTAGCGGACCCGGCCCACGTGAATGCCCGCTTCCTCGAAGGTTTCGCGCCGGACCGAATCCTCGATCGTTTCGCCGGGCTCCACGAAGCCCGCAAGGCAGGAATACATGCCCGGCGGGAAATGGCTTCCGCGGGCGAGCAGGCACCGGTCGCGCTCCACGTCGACCGCCAGCATGATGACGACGGGGTCGGTGCGCGGAAAGGCGAGGTTCCCGCAGGCGGTGCAGGCCCGCTTGTAGCCGCCCGCGCGGCTTTCCATCGGCGCGCCGCAGCGCCCGCAGAAGCGGGTGACGGCATTCCAGGAAATCAGGCTGGACGCCTGGGCGAATTCGCCGAGCAGCTCGCCCGTCAGATGGCCTTCGCGGTAGATCGTGCGGCCGTCGAGCACCTTGAGATGCCGGGCAAAGCGTTCCGGATCGGCCTTTACCGGCACCGCGAGCCGCGGCTCTCCGGAGCGCCGGTAGCCGAGCAGCACCGCCTCGTCGAAATCGGGCTCCAGCTCCTTCATCTCGTAAAGCGCGAAGAGCGGATCGAGAACCTGCCCGTCGTGCTTCAGCACCAGCTTGGCCCCGGAGAAGGCGAAGAGATGGGCGCCATCCACCTTCAGCGCCTGTTCGATGCAGTCCTCCGCGCGGTGCTCGGACTGGCGATCGAGCGCATTGGCGGCAAAGGCCGTCAGCCGGCTGGGTTCGGGATGGGGCGGAAGACGTTCGAAGATCGATCGGGTCATCGGGAGAAAGCCTTGCGGATGCGGGTGATGAAGGCGTCCCTTTCGGGTGCGCCATAGGGTTCTGCCGTGCCGAAGCCCCAGACGGGACGCGGCCAGTTGGGGTCGCCCTCGCTGCGCGCCACCACATGGATATGGAGCTGGCGGACGATGTTGCCGATGGCCGCGACATTGATCTTGTCGGCACCGGTCAGTCCCTTGAGAAGGGCGGCGACGCGGTTCGCTTCCGCCGCGGCCAGCTGCTGGTCCTCGGCCGAGAGATCGAAGAGTTCGCAAACGGCCGGCCGGCGCGGGACGAGAATCAGCCAGGGCCAGCGTGCGTCGTTCATCAGCCTCACCTGGCAGAGGGCGAGATCGAGGAGTAGTTGCGAATCGCGGTCGAGCCGCTCATCCACCTGAAACGCCTGCAAGCCGGGCCTCCCTTGTCATGCTTCCGGGGATGCTTAGCAGTTTTTTCCGTCCTTGGCTTGCATTTGCCGCGGTAATTTCCGATATGTGCCCTTGGGAGGTTGGTGGTGGACGTTCCACTCGCCAACCGGGTCAGGTCCGGAAGGAAGCAGCCCTAACGAGCCCGGCACGGGTCATCGTTCCAGCCTCCCACCCTTCATTTTCATGGGCTTTGCGACAAAGACCCTCGCGCCTTGAGGCGAAAGGGCGTGAAAGGGGCTTGAGACGCCATGAGCGAGATGGAGCCGAACGGCGCACAGGGTCAGCCGGCATCCGGCTACCGGGTTCTCGCCCGCAAGTATCGCCCCAGGGATTTCACGGATCTGATGGTCGGCCAGGAGCCGATGGTCCGCACCCTCACCAATGCCTTCGAGACCGGCCGCATCGCCCAGGCCTACATGCTGACCGGCGTGCGCGGGGTCGGCAAGACCACGACCGCGCGCATCCTCGCCCGCGCGCTGAACTACAAAACCGCCGAGATCGACCGCCCCACCATCGACCTGAAGATCCCCGGCGAGCACTGCCAGGCGATCATGGAAGGCCGGCATGTCGACGTCATCGAGATGGACGCCGCCTCCCATACCGGCATCGACGACATCCGCGAGATCATCGAGCAGGTGCGCTACCGCCCGGTTTCGGCCCGCTACAAGGTCTACATCATCGACGAGGTGCACATGCTCTCGACGCAGGCCTTCAACGGCCTGCTGAAGACGCTCGAGGAGCCGCCCGAGCATGTGAAGTTCATCTTCGCCACCACCGAAATCCGCAAGGTGCCGATCACGGTGCTGTCGCGCTGCCAGCGCTTCGATCTCCGCCGCATCAGCGCCTCCGATCTCGTCGGCCTCTTCACGGTCATTGCCTCCAAGGAAGGCATTCCGGTGGAGCAGGAAGCGCTCGCCATGATCGCGCGGGCGGCGGAAGGCTCGGCCCGCGACGGCCTGTCGCTGATGGATCAGGCGATCGCCCATGGCGGCGGACGCATCGAGACCGAGGCCGTGCGCGGCATGCTCGGCCTTGCTGACCGTGCCCGCATCGTCGACCTTTTCGAACATGTGGTGAAGGGCGATGCGGCAGCCGCGCTTCAGGAATTTGCAAGCCAGTACGAGGCGGGTGCAAGCCCGCTGGTGGTGCTGACGGACCTGGCCGATTTCACCCATCTCGTCACCCGTTTCAAATATGTGCCCGATGCGGCGAAGGACCCTTCGCTGAGCGAAGTGGAGCGCGTGCGCGGCGCCGAGTTCGGCCAGACGCTCGCCGTCAGCACGCTCTCGCGCATCTGGCAGATGCTGCTGAAGGGGATTTCCGAAACCGAGGGCGCGGCCCGTCCCGCCGGAGCGGCGGAGATGGTGCTGATCCGGCTTGCCCATGCGGCAAGCCTGCCCTCGCCGGAAGAGGCGGCCCGCCGGGCGCTGGAGCTTGCGGGCGGCCAGGCCTCCGGGCCCGGTCCGTCACGCCCCCTGCCGTCGGGCAATGGCGGCGGCAATCCCCAGATGATCAGCCAGAGCCAGGCGATTGCCGGCGGCCAGCCGATGACAACGCCCGCCGCCCGCCCGCAGGGCCAGCCCATGGCGCGGCTCCAGACGGTGGAGGGCTCGCGGCCATCAGCCGAAACCGTCGGCCGCACCGTCGAGCGGCAGGAGCCTTCCGTCGAGATCCGCAGCCTCCAGGACATGGTGGATCTCTGCACCGGCAAGGACGCCGTCCTGAAGGCAAAGATCCGCAATTTCCTCAAGCTCGTCCGGCTGGAACCCGGCCGGCTGGACGTGGCGCTGGCCGAAGGCGCGCCGGCGACCCTGCTCAACGAACTGTCTGCCAAGCTGCGGGAGTGGACCGGCATCTACTGGGCCGTCTCTCTCAGCAAGGACGAGGGCCAGCCGACCCTGGTCGCGCAGGAGGCGGCCCAGCACGGCGCCCGGCTCGTGGACGCGAAATCCGATCCCGACGTGGCCGCGATCCTCGCCCGTTTCCCCGGCGCGAAGGTCACCGACGTGCGCATCCGCGTGATCGAGGAGGACGAGGGCGAGGAAGCGGAGATCCAGCCGCCGGCCATTGCCGAATCCGAAGAGGGCGACATCTTGCCCGGCGACGACATCCTGTTCTGACAGGACAGCAATTCACCAACGAATGGAAGGAGCTTTGCCGATGAAGGACATCATGGGCATGATGGGCAAGGTCAAGGAAATGCAGGCCAAGATGGAGAAGATGCAGGCGGAAGTCGCCGCGCTCGAAGTCGAGGGCAAGTCCGGCGGCGGTCTCGTTACCCTGCGCATGAACGGCAAGTCCGAGCTGCTCTCCGTCAAGATCGACCCGTCGCTCTTCAAGGAGGACGAGGTCGAGATCCTCGAAGACCTGATCATCGCCGCCCACAAGGACGCGAAGGACAAGGCAGAGGCCCAGATGGCGGAAAAGACCAAGGCGCTCACCGCCGGCCTGCCTCTGCCCCCGGGATTCAAGCTGCCCTTCTGAGGCGGGTGTCGACAGCCCGCCCCCGAGGGGGTAGTGTCGGCGGACAGGCACACCGGAGCCGTCCGCCATGACATTGTCTTCCCTTCTGCTTTTTGCCGCCGCCCTGTTCGTTGCCGCAGGCTCCCCGGGGCCGAGCGTCGCAGCGCTCGTCGCCCGCGGTCTCTCGCGCGGCTACCGGGACGTGATGCCCTTCCTTGCCGCCATGTGGATCGGCGAGGCGGTCTGGCTGTCGCTCGCCATCGCCGGCCTTGCCGCCGTGGCGCAGACCTTCCATCTCGCCTTCGTGGCGATCAAGTGGGCGGGCGTCGCCTATCTCCTGGTGCTGGCCTGGAAGATGTGGCGGGCGCCGGCCGAGATTGCCGGCGATGAGGCGCCGGAAGACAAGGCGCCGCTCGGCATGTTCCTGACAGGCCTTGCCCTGACGCTTGGCAATCCGAAGATCATGGTCTTCTACATGGCGCTCCTGCCGACGCTGCTCGATCTTGCGGCAGTCTCGCTTCTCGGCTGGGCCGAGCTGCTTCTGGTGATGTTTGCCGTGCTTGCCTTCGTCGATCTCGCCTGGGTCTTCTTTGCGGCAAAGGCGCGGTCCCTGCTGAAGAGCCCGCGCGCGGTGCGCATCGCAAACCGGCTGAGCGCGGGAACCATGGGAGCTGCCGCCGCCGCGATCGCCGCCCGTTCCTGACGCCTCATCCGCCAAGGCTCCTGCGAACCCGTTCGCCGAGCGGGGCGGCCAGCATCCGCGCCCGTTCGGCAGGCAGAGGCTTTTCCGTGAGCGCCCGCATCAGGTCGACGAGGCCGATCCGCTCGCCCCGGAAGGGCTCGAACCTCACCTCCTGACCCCGTTCCAGCAGCCCGGGAGCGAGCACCCGCACATAGATGCCGGGCCGAGCAGCCTGGAGGAAGCGCCGGGCAAAACGGGGATCCTCCATCCGCTGCGACAGTACCGAGCAGGGGATGCGCGGCCCCGTTGCCTCGAGCAGCACGCCGCCCGCGGCAAACCGGTCGCCGACCGCCACCGCCTGCGCGTCGAGCCCGTCGATCACGAGATTCTCGCCAAGCATGCCGGGCTTCATCGGTCGGCCGAGCTCTTTCGCCCACCAGTCGAGCGTGTCCCCGCTCTCGACGAGGAGCGCCTGATCCGGCCCGCCGTGATGCTTGCGGTTCAGCACCGCATCGCCCGCAAGGCCGAGCGCGTCGACGATCACGGGGCCGTTGACCGGGTGCTTGAAGATGCCGGTCTTCGTCTTGCGACCCGGCAGGCGCTCCGGGGCACCGACGCAGACGGCCCGAATTTTCATGGGTTTTCTCCCGCAACAGTGATTCCCTCGAATCGGATAGATGGGATAAAAGCGCCTGATGGCAAAGCGAATTACCGGTCCCGAAATCGAAAAACTGATCCAGCTCCTGGCCAAGGTGCCGGGGCTCGGTCCCCGTTCCGCGCGGCGGGCGGCCCTGCATCTCGTCAAGAAGAAGGACCAGCTTCTCGGTCCCCTCGGCAAGGCCATGGGCGAGGCCTATGACAAGGTGCGGATCTGCTCCTGCTGCGGCAACATCGATACCGCCGACCCCTGCGCCATCTGCACCGACGAGCGCCGCGACCATGGCGTCATCATCGTCGTGGAGGATGTCTCGGATCTCTGGGCGCTGGAACGCGCGGGCGCGATGAACGCCGCCTATCACGTGCTCGGCGGCACGCTCTCGCCGCTCGACGGTGTCGGCCCCGACGACCTCAACGTGAAGGGCCTCGTCTCGCGGGTGGCGGAAGGCAGGGTCCGCGAGGTGATCATCGCCGTCAACGCCACCGTCGAGGGCCAGACCACCGCCCATTACATCACCGACCAGCTCTCGGGCTTCGAGGTCAAGATCACCCGTCTCGCCCATGGCGTGCCTGTCGGCGGCGAGCTCGACTATCTGGATGAGGGAACGCTTTCCGCGGCGCTTCGGGCCCGGACGGCGTTTTGACGATCAGAACAGTCCCCCTCCCCCTCGTGGGGAGGGAAAGCCGCCGCGAAAACCATCCCGGGAGAACTCCATGAACCGCATCAGACCCCTTCTCCTCGCCCTTGCCGTCGCGCTCGCCCCGACCGTTTCCGCAGGCGCGGTTGACAAAGCGGCGGTGGAGCGGCAGTTCCGCGGCTGGATCGAGGAGGAGCTCTGGCCGGAGGCAAAGGCAAACGGCATCGAGCGCCAGACCTTCGAGAAGGCCATGGCGAGGGTGAAGCTCGACTGGACGCTGTCGGAGCTCGTGCCTCCGGGAAGCCGCCCGCCGAAGGAGGTGCCGCAGACGCAGGCGGAGTTTTCCTCCCCCGCGCCCTATTTTGCAGAGAAGCGGCTCCAGCCGCTGGCGGCCAAGGGGCGGGCGCTTGCCTCGACCCACGCCCGCACGCTGCGCCAGATCGAGAAGACATACGGGGTTCCCGGCTCCATCCTGCTTGCCATCTGGGGGCGCGAGACCGGCTATGGCGCGGCGAAGCTGCCGAGCCCGGCGCTCGACGTGCTCGCCACCCGCGCCTTCATGTCCACCCGCAAGGAGCTCTTCCGCCGCGAGCTCATCGCCGCGCTGCACATCGTCGAAAGCGGCGACGCGACGCCCGACCAGCTGCGCGGCTCGTCCGCCGGCGCGCTCGGCCAGCCGCAGTTCATGCCGACGAGCTATCTGAAATATGCGGTGGACTTCGACGGCGACGGCCACCGCAACATCTGGACCTCCGTGCCCGACAGCCTCGCCTCCATGGCCCGCTTCCTGGTGGATAAGGGCTGGCAGGGCGGGCGGGCCTGGGGCTACGAAGTCTCCATTCCGCAGGGCGTGTCCTGCGCGCAGGAGGGGCCGGACCGGGCAAAGGCGCTGAAGGACTGGGAAGCGATGGGCATCACCCGCATCTCGGGCAAGGCCTTTCCCGCGGGCGAGGCCGGCAAGGAGGCGATGATGCTTGTGCCGGCCGGCACGCACGGGCCGGAATTCATCGTCTCGCCGAACTTCTACGTGATCAAGGAATACAACAATTCCGATCTATACGCCCTCTTCATCGGCAATCTGGCGGATCGCATCGCCTACGGATCGGGCGCCTTCCAGGCCCCCTTCGGCAATGTCGGCGGCATGCTGCGCTCGGACGTGAAGGCCATGCAGGACCGGCTGGTGAAGCGGGGCTACGATGTCGGCAAGGCGGACGGGCTCGCGGGCTACAAGACGCGGCGCTCGATCGGCGAGTGGCAGGAAAAGAACGGCATGGCCCCCACTTGCTTCCCCGAACCGGCGCTGAAGAAGGCGATCCGCTGAGCCCCTTCGCTCGTCCTCCTTGCAATTCAGGGCAAAGAGGTTTATATCGGGTTCAAATTCTTGATCGTCCTGATGAAGAGTGGGCCCGCGAGGACCCGCTCTTTTTTGTTAGCGCGATCAGGCCGCGCCGGGAGGATGCCCGGCGGAGCAAACGGAAGATCGACGAATCCATGAGCGAACAGACTGCCCCCGAACCCCGCCTGATCATCGAGACCGGCATCGACCAGCGTCTCGCGGAGATCGTCGAGCCGGTTCTGGTCGGCATGGGCTACCGCCTCGTGCGGGTTCGCCTTCTCAACCAGAACGGCCTGACGCTGCAGATCATGTGCGAGCGGAACGACGGCACCATGACCGTCGAGGACTGCGAGGCGGTGTCGACGGCAATTTCTCCTGTTCTGGATGTGGAAGATCCGCTCGACAAGGCGTATCATCTGGAAGTGTCGTCGCCCGGCATCGACCGCCCGATGGTGCGCATCTCGGATTTCCGCCGCTGGCAGGGTCACCTGGTAAAGGTGGAAACCTCCATCCTGGTGGAGAACCGCAAGCGCTTCCGCGGCAAGATCGTCGAGGTGACGGACGAAGGCTTCACGCTGGAGCGGGACCAGATCGCCTATGGCGAGGAACCCACGGTGACGATCCCCTTCTCGACGCTGGCCGATGGCAAGCTGATCCTGACGGATGACCTCATCCGCGACGCGCTGAAGGCGGACAAGGCGGCCCGTGCCGCCGCCGCCAACCAGAACGAAGAAGACGCAGACGAAGGCGAAGACACCCCGAATTGAATGAGCGCGGCCCGCCCGGGACAGAAGCGGCGGCCCCCGACAGCAACAGACGGAGACTTGAGACATGGCAGTCAGTGCGAACCGGCTTGAACTTCTGCAGATCGCAGATGCAGTGGCGCGCGAAAAGGTCATCGACCGCGAGATCGTGCTTGCCGCAATGGCCGATGCCATTCAGAAGGCAGCCCGCTCGCGTTACGGCAGCGAGTCGAACATCCGCGCCGACATCAACTCCAAGACCGGCGAAATCCGCCTCCAGCGCCTGCTCGAGGTCGTCGATCACGCCGAGGACTATTCCACCCAGATCCCGCTGGCGCTCGCCCGCGACCGCAACCCCGACGCCCAGATCGGCGATTTCATCGCCGACCCGCTGCCGCCGATGGATTTCGGCCGCATCGCCGCCCAGTCGGCCAAGCAGGTCATCGTGCAGAAGGTGCGCGAAGCCGAGCGCGACCGCCAGTATGACGAGTTCAAGGATCGCGTCGGCGAGATCGTCAACGGCACGGTGAAGCGCGTCGAATACGGCAACGTGATCGTCGATCTCGGCCGTGGCGAAGGCATCATCCGCCGCGACGAGATGATTCCGCGCGAAACCATGCGCTACGGCGACCGCGTGCGCGCCTATGTCTACGACGTGCGCCGCGAGCAGCGCGGCCCGCAGATCTTCCTGTCGCGCACCCATCCGCAGTTCATGGTCAAGCTCTTCACCATGGAAGTGCCGGAAATCTACGACGGCATCATCCAGATCAAGTCCGTTGCCCGCGATCCGGGCTCGCGCGCCAAGATCGCCGTGATCTCGAACGACAGTTCGATCGATCCGGTCGGCGCCTGCGTCGGCATGCGCGGCAGCCGCGTTCAGGCGGTCGTCGGCGAACTGCAGGGCGAGAAGATCGACATCATTCCGTGGAGCCAGGACCCCGCGACCTTCGTGGTCAACGCGCTCCAGCCCGCCGAAGTCGCCAAGGTGGTTCTCGACGAGGATGCCGAACGCATCGAGGTGGTGGTTCCCGACGAGCAGCTTTCGCTCGCCATCGGCCGCCGCGGCCAGAACGTGCGCCTGGCCTCGCAGCTGACCGGCTGGGACATCGACATCATGACGGAGCAGGAAGAATCCGAGCGCCGCCAGAAGGAATTCAACGAGCGCACCAACCTCTTCATGGACGCGCTCGACGTGGACGAGATGGTCGGCCAGGTGCTCGCCTCCGAAGGCTTCGCCGCCGTCGAGGAACTTGCCTATGTGGACCTCTCGGAAATCGCCTCCATCGACGGCTTCGACGAGGAGACCGCCGACGAGATCCAGACCCGCGCCCGCGAATATCTGGAGCGCATCGAGGCCGAGATGGACGAGAAGCGCAAGCAGCTCGGCGTGTCGGACGACCTGCGCAAGATCGACGGCATGACCGCGCAGATGATGGTCGCGCTCGGCGAGGACGGAATCAAGACGATCGAGGACTTCGCCGGCTGCGCTGCCGATGACCTGGTCGGCTGGACCGAACGCAAGGACGGCGAGACCAAGAAGTTCGAGGGCCTGTTCTCCAAGCTCGACGTCTCGCGCGTCGAGGCCGAGAACATGATCCTCCAGGCGCGCCTTGCCGCCGGCTGGATCACCGAAGAGGAAATGGCTGCGCAGGCCGAGGCCGTCGCTGCCGAGAACGCCGAAGACGAGGACGCATGATTGCGCCCGACGGACGCGCGGCGGAAGCCGGAACGGATGGCGACGGGGACGGGTTCGATTATCCCGACGAGGGCATGAACGGACGCACCTGCATCGTCACCCGCGAGAAGACGGACCCGGATCACCTGATCCGGTTCGTTGCCGCACCCGACGGCACCATCGTTCCCGACCTGAAGCGCCAGCTTCCGGGCCGGGGCTGCTGGATCGGGGCAGAGCGCGCGCGCGTCGAGACCGCCATGGCGAAGAACCTCTTTGCCAGGGCGCTGAAGCGGAAGGTCACGGTTCCGGCGGATCTCGCCGACCAGGTGGACCGCCTGCTGTCGGAACAGCTCGCCGGCATGATGAATCTCGGCCGAAAGGCCGGGCAGTTCGTCTCCGGCACGATGAAGGTGGATGCCGCCGTCCGCTCCGGTGCGGCGCTTGCGGTGTTCCACTCGCTGGACGCGGCGCCCGACGGCATACGCAAGATCGACCAGGCCCGAAAGGCCTGGCACCTCGGCATGGAAACCGAGGCGGAAATACCCTCCTACCGTCCCTTCACCGGGGCGGAGATGGAGGAACTGATGGGCCAGAATGCTTTTATCCATGCCGCAGCGCTTGCAGGGCAGGCGGGTGAGGGTGTAGTGAAGCGCGCAAACCTGCTCGAACGTTACCGCATGGGCGGTCACACCCGGGCACCGGGTGGCGCTGGCCGGCAAACACAATGACGCGGCCACCGGCGATGCCGGACGCGATTTCGGGAATACAGGTATTGAACGACGGGGTCTGATGTCATCATCCGGCCCCTGTCCGAAGGAACGGGAACGGAATGACCGACAACAAAGACGACAAGACACTCAGCGTAACGGGCAAGAAGACTCTCACCCTCAAGCCAACGGGGATGAGCCAGGGCACCGTTCGCCAGGATATGGGTCGGGGTCGGACCAAGGCTGTCGTCGTGGAAACACGCAAGCGCCGCCCGCACCGTCCCGAGGACGACAAGCCGATCCAGCCGGTAACCGCACCGGTCCAGCGCGCCGAACAGCCCGCTCCCCAGCCGCAGGCCCCGCGCCCGCAGCAGCCGGGCGGCCGTCCGGGCCAGCCGCAGCGTCCCTACGAACAGCGCCACGACCGCGACCGCGACCGGGATCGTGACCGCGGCCCGCGTCCGGGTGGCGGCCAGGTGCTCAACCATCTCTCGTCCAGCGAGATGGAAGCGCGCCGCCGCGCCCTGATGGAAGCCCAGGCACGCGATGCCGAGGACGCCCGCCGCCGCGCCGAGGAAGAAGCCCGCCGCCGCGAGGAGGAAGCCCGCCGCGCCATCGAGGAAGAGGCACGCCTGAAGGCGGAAGCCGCTGCCCGTGCCGCCGAGGAAGCCGATCGCGCCGCCGCGGAGAAGGCCAATCCGCAGCCGGAAGCCGCAGCCCCTGCCGCGCCCGTCGCACCGGTTCAGCCGGCGATCCGCATGGATGGCCCGGTACGCCGTCTCAACGATCCGCGTCCGCAGGGCGGTCGTCCGCCGGCTGGCCGTCCCGCGCCCGCCGCTCCGGCCCCCGAGCCCGTGCCCGCCGTTCAGGCCCGCGTGCGCAAGGTGGATGTCGAGGACGACGAGGACCGCAAGTCGGTCCGTCCCGGCGCAGGCCCGGCACGCAAGGTCGCCCGTCCGGAACCGGCAAAGCCGGCCCGCGCCAAGACCGAGGACGAGCGCCGCCGCGGCAAGCTGACGGTTACCGCCGCCGGCCTTGACGACGAAGGCGCGACGCGCGGCCGTTCGCTTGCCTCCATGCGCCGCCGCCAGGAGAAGTTCCGCCGCAGCCAGATGCAGGAAACCCGCGAGAAGATCTCCCGCGAGGTGATCCTGCCCGAGACCATCACCATCCAGGAACTGTCGCAGCGCATGTCCGAACGCGCCGTCGACGTCATCAAGTTCCTGATGAAGGAAGGTCAGATGATGAAGCCGGGCGACGTGATCGACGCCGATCTGGCCGAACTCATCGCGAGCGAATTCGGCCATACGGTCAAGCGCGTCTCGGAATCCGACATCGAGCTCGGCATCTTCAACGTCAATGACGAGGACGGCGAGATGCTGCCGCGTCCGCCGGTCGTGACGATCATGGGTCACGTCGACCACGGCAAGACCTCGCTGCTCGACGCCATCCGCCACGCCAATGTGGTGGCCGGCGAAGCCGGTGGCATCACCCAGCATATCGGTGCCTACCAGGTCGAGCAGAACGGCCAGAAGATCACCTTCATCGACACCCCCGGCCACGCCGCCTTTACCGCGATGCGTGCCCGTGGTGCCCAGGCGACCGACATTGCGGTCCTGGTCGTGGCAGCCGATGACAGCGTGATGCCGCAGACGATCGAATCCATCAACCACGCCAAGGCGGCCGGTGTTCCGATCATCGTGGCGATCAACAAGATCGACAAGCCGACGGCCAACCCGCAGAAGGTCCGGACGGAGCTGCTCCAGCACGAGGTCTTCGTGGAATCCATGGGCGGTGAAGTGCTCGACGTGGAAGTCTCCGCCAAGAACCGGATCAACCTCGACAAGCTGCTCGAGGCGATCCTGCTGCAGGCGGAAATCCTCGATCTGCGCGCCAATCCGAACCGCACGGCGGAAGGCACGGTCATCGAGGCCGAGCTCGACCGTGGCCGCGGTGCGGTGGCAACCGTCCTCGTCCAGAAGGGCACGCTGAAGCCCGGCCAGATCATCGTGGCCGGCGACCAGTGGGGCCGCGTGCGCGCGCTCGTCAACGACAAGGGCCAGCATGTGAAGGAAGCGGGTCCCGCCCTTCCGGTGGAAGTGCTCGGCCTTTCCGGCACCCCGGCGGCCGGCGACAAGTTCGCCGTCGTCGAGAACGAAAGCCGTGCCCGCGAAATCTCCGAATACCGCCAGCGGCTTGCCCGCGACAAGGCGGCGGCCCGCCAGTCCGGCTCGCGCGGCTCGCTCGAGCAGATGATGAACCAGCTGCAGACCTCCGGCGTGAAGGAATTCCCGCTGGTGATCAAGGGCGACGTGCAGGGCTCGATCGAAGCCATTGCCGGTGCGCTGGACAAGCTCGGCACCGACGAGGTCCGTGCCCGCATCGTTCACTCCGCAGTGGGTGGCGTGACGGAATCGGACATCTCGCTCGCCGAAGCCTCGAATGCGGCCATCATCGGCTTCAACGTCCGTGCCAACGCCCAGGCCCGTTCCCAGGCCGAGCGCCAGGGCATCGAGATCCGCTACTACAACATCATCTACGATCTGGTGGATGACGTGAAGGCAGCGATGTCGGGCCTGCTCTCGCCGGAACGCCGCGAGACCTTCCTCGGCAATGCGGAGATCCTCGAGGTCTTCAACATCACCAAGGTGGGCAAGGTCGCGGGTTGCCGCGTGGTGGAAGGCAAGGTCGAACGCGGTGCGGGCGTCCGCCTCGTGCGCGACAACGTCGTCATCCACGAAGGCAAGCTCAAGACGCTCAAGCGCTTCAAGGACGAAGTCTCCGAAGTGCCGGTCGGCCAGGAATGCGGCATGGCCTTCGAGAACTACGAAGACATCCGCGCCGGCGACACCATCGAGTGCTTCCGCGTGGAGCATGTGACGCGCACGCTGTAAGCGGGGAATGTCAGAGTTCCCCCTCCCCCTTGTGGGGAGGGGTTAGGGGTGGGGGTGCCGCTGCCGTTCGTCCGACTGAACGGTGTCCGTTCCGGACCGCTTCATGGCCAGACCCCCACCCCTGGCCCCTCCCCACAAGGGGGAGGGGAATATATCCGTAATCCCGGATATTCCCGACGCAGGCGATCATGGGCGCTATGCCGCTCCAGCCCGCGCACCGTGCGCATGACCGACACATCTGGGTCCTACCCCCAAGGATGAACACCATGACCAAAGCTACCTCTTCCGCTCCCTCCCAGCGCATGCTGCGCGTCGGCGAGCAGGTGCGCGCGGCCCTGACGAAGGTGCTGCAGCGCGGCGACGTGCAGGATCCGATCATCGAAAAGACGGTGATCGCCATTTCCGAAGTGCGCATGTCGCCGGATCTCAAGATTGCCACCGCCTATATCTCGCCGCTCGGCGTCTCCGATCACCAGGTGGTCATCAAGGCGCTGGCGAAGAACGCGAAATTCCTCCGCGGCCGGATCGGTCCCGAACTCCGGCAGATGAAATACATGCCGGAACTGCGCTTCCGCGACGATACGAGCTTCGACAACTATTCGAAGATCGATGCCCTGCTCCGCTCGCCGGAGGTCGCCCGCGACCTCGACCCGGAGACGGACGACGACGAGGCCTGAGAGGCCCACCGACGCGGACCGCCCGGCGCCTGGCCGCGGCCGTCCGCACCGACAGAACGACACACGACGGAACATTCATGTCCAAACCGCGCAAACCCAAGGGCCGCAAGATTTCCGGCTGGCTGATTCTCGACAAGCCCTATGATTTCGGCTCCACGGAAGCCGTCTCGAAGATCAAGTGGCTGTTCAAGGCCGAGAAGGCCGGCCATGCCGGCACGCTCGATCCGCTCGCATCGGGCATGCTGCCGATCGCGCTCGGCGATGCCACCAAGACCGTGCCCTATGTCATGGACGGACGGAAGGTCTACGAATTCACCGTCACCTGGGGCGAGGAGCGGGCCACCGACGACATGGAGGGCGACGCCGTCGCCACCGCGGACATCCGCCCCCCGGAAGAGGCGATCCGGGCGCTCCTGCCCCGGTATACCGGCACGATCCAGCAGGTTCCGCCGCAGTTCTCCGCCATCAAGATCGACGGAAACCGCGCCTACGATCTCGCCCGCGACGGCGAGGTGATCGAGATCCCGGCCCGCGAGGTGACGATCCACCGCCTGACGCTGCTTGCCTGCCCGGATGCCAACACCGCCCATTTCGAGGTGGAATGCGGCAAGGGCACCTATGTGCGGTCGCTTGCCCGCGACATGGGCCGCGATCTCGGCTGCTACGGCTATATCTCCGGGCTTCGCCGCACCTTCGTCGCCCCCTTCGCCGAGAAGAGCATGGTGCCGCTTGCGACACTCGTGGAGCTCGAGGCGATCGAGAACCAGGAGGAGCGGCTTGCCGCCCTCGACGCCTTCCTCATCGACACGGGCGAGGCGCTGTCCGATCTGCCGCATCTCGCCGTCTCGGAAGACCAGGCGCAACGCCTGCGCATGGGCAATCCCATCATCCTGCGCGGCCGCGATGCCCCGCTTCCCGCACCCGAAGCCTATGCGACCGCGCGCGGCCAGCTGATCGCCATCGGCGAGATCGCCGAGGGGGAATTCCGCCCGCGCCGGGTCTTTGCCTGAGCCAGGCGCTTTTGCTACCTTCCTTCCGGCGGCCTCATGAAGAGGCCGCGAAAGGGAGAAGGACGATGCTGAAATCCCTGCTTGCCGGACTGGTGGTGACCCTCGGCCTCTTTTCGGCCGCCCATGCCGATGACCGGTGGAAGACCCTGCCGGATATCCCGCCCATGCCCAAGGCAGACCGGTCGGGCTATGCCGACGTCAACGGAATACGCATGTTCTACGCCACCTATGGCAAGGGCGATCCGGTGCTCCTGATCCATGGCGGCCTCGGCTTCTCCGATGTCTGGGCGCATCAGGTGGAGGATCTGGCGAAGGATCACCTGGTGGTGGTGGCCGACAGCCGCGGCCACGGGCGCTCCACCCGCACCACCGAGCCCTTCGGCTACGATCTGATGACCTCCGACTACGTGGCGCTGATCGACCATCTGAAGCTCGGCAAGGTCACGCTGGTCGGCTGGTCGGACGGCGGCATCATCGGCATCGACATGGCGATGAAGAACCCCGACCACCTCACCCGGGTGATTGCCCATGCGGCCAATGTGACCGTGGACGGGGTGAAGGCCGACGTGATGGAGAACAAGACCTTCTCCGACTACATCAACCGCGCCGGCGAGTACTACAAGACGCTCTCGCCGACGCCGAACGAATATGACGCCTTCGTCAACCAGATCTCGGCCATGTGGATGAGCCAGCCCGCCTGGACGCCTGACATGCTCGGCAAGATCACCGTGCCGGTCACGATCGTGATCGGCGATCACGACGAGGCGGTGAAGCAGGATCACACCGAACAGATGGCGAAGGACATTCCCGGCGCGAAGCTGGTGATCCTCAAGGATGCCAGCCATTTCGCCATGCTGCAGGATCCGGCAGGCTACAATGCCATGATCCGGCAGGCGATGGCCGGAAACTAGGCCGGAGCATCTGCCGCACCGCGGGCGCCCCGTTCGGGGCCCCCTTTCCTTTCGCGGCCGAATGGCGTATAGGCTGCGGCAGCTTGGCAGAGCCGTCACCCGGCATGCCCTGCTTTTCACGGCCAAGGCTGGACGACATCCCGGCTTCTGGCGCCCTCATTCCTCTCAACCGAAAGGATCATCCGATGTCGATCACTGCTGAGCGCAAGGCTGCGCTGATCAAGGAATACGCAACCGCCGAAGGCGACACCGGTTCTCCGGAAGTCCAGGTGGCCATCCTGACCGAGCGGATCAACAACCTGACCGGCCACTTCAAGGACCACAAGAAGGATAACCATTCCCGCCGTGGCCTGCTGAAGCTGGTTTCCAGCCGCCGTTCGCTTCTTGACTACCTCAAGAAGAAGGACGAAGCCCGTTACTCGAAGCTGATCGCTTCGCTGGGTATCCGCCGCTAAGACCTTTCCGGCGGGTGTGGCCGATGCCGCACCCGCCGGTTTTTCTTCCGGCCCGCAAGGGCCCGAACGATGCCTTCCGCCCGTCCGCCGCGGCCCCCGACGAGGGGCAGGAGCGGAAACACGGAAGATGGCAGGCCGGATGGGCCGGATCTGCCAGGATAAACCGATGGCCTGTCATGGGGCAGGATTGCCGGATGCTTGCGGGACGTTTCACGGTCCCGGTGAAAGAAGCCTCCCGTTGTCTTGCCCGTGATGCGCCTCACGACCGGTGACGGAGCGTGCATGAGACCGGCCCAGATGGCCGTCATGCCCCGTCGCCATGAAGGACAAGACATGTTTGATGTTCATACCGTGGAAATCGAGTGGGCAGGCCGCCCGCTGAAGCTGGAAACCGGCAAGATCGCCCGTCAGGCCGACGGCGCCGTCGTCGCCACCTACGGCGAGACCGTCGTCCTCGCCACCGTCGTTTCGGCCAAGTCGCCGAAGCCGGGCCAGGATTTCTTCCCGCTCACCGTGAACTACCAGGAAAAGACCTATGCAGCCGGCAAGATCCCCGGCGGCTACTTCAAGCGCGAAGGACGTCCGAGCGAAAACGAGACGCTCGTCTCGCGCCTGATCGACCGCCCGATCCGCCCGCTCTTCCCGGAAGGCTACAAGAACGACACCCAGGTGGTCGTCACCGTTCTCCAGCATGACCTCGAGAACAACCCCGACATCCTCTCCATGGTCGCCACCTCGGCTGCCCTGACGCTCTCCGGCGTGCCCTTCATGGGCCCGGTCGGCGGCGCGCGCGTCGGCTACATCAATGGCGAATACGTGCTCAACCCGCATCTCGACGAGATGGACGAATCGAGCCTCGACCTCGTCGTCGCCGGCACCAGCGATGCCGTTCTGATGGTGGAATCCGAAGCCAAGGAACTGCCCGAGGACATCATGCTCGGCGCCGTCATGTTCGGTCACCGCGGCTTCCAGCCGGTCATCGACGCGATCATCAAGCTCGCCGAAGTGGCTGCCAAGGAACCGCGCGACTTCACGCCCGAGGATCATTCCGCTCTCGAAGCAGAAATGCTCTCGATCGCCGAAGCCGAGCTGCGCGACGCCTACAAGATCACCCAGAAGGCCGACCGCTACGCCGCCGTCGACGCCGTGAAGGCCAAGGTCAAGGCCCACTTCCTCCCCGAGGAAGGCGAAGCCAAGTACTCGGCCGAGGAAGTCGCCGCCGTCTTCAAGCACCTGCAGGCCAAGATCGTCCGCTGGAACATCCTCGACACCAAGAGCCGCATCGACGGCCGCGACCTCGAGACCGTCCGTCCGATCGTCGCCGAAGTCGGCGTTCTCCCGCGCACCCACGGTTCGGCGCTGTTCACGCGCGGCGAAACCCAGGCCATCGTCGTTGCCACGCTCGGCACCGGCGAGGACGAGCAGTATGTCGACAGCCTGACCGGCATGTACAAGGAAAACTTCATGCTGCACTACAACTTCCCGCCCTATTCGGTCGGGGAGACGGGTCGCATGGGTTCGCCGGGCCGCCGCGAAATCGGCCATGGCAAGCTCGCCTGGCGCGCCATCCACCCGATGCTGCCCTCGGCAGAGCAGTTCCCCTACACGCTGCGCGTCGTGTCCGAAATCACCGAGTCCAACGGCTCGTCCTCCATGGCCACCGTCTGCGGCACCTCGCTGGCGCTGATGGATGCGGGCGTTCCGCTGGCCAAGCCGGTTGCCGGCATCGCCATGGGCCTGATCCTCGAAGGCGACCGTTTCGCGGTTCTCTCCGACATCCTGGGTGACGAAGACCACCTCGGCGACATGGATTTCAAGGTCGCCGGCACCGCCGACGGCATCACCTCGCTGCAGATGGACATCAAGATCGCCGGCATCACCGAGGAGATCATGAAGGTCGCGCTCGGCCAGGCCCAGGGCGGCCGCAACCACATCCTCGGCGAAATGGCCAAGGCCATCTCCGAGGGCCGTGCCCAGCTCGGCGAATTCGCCCCGCGCATCGAAGTGATGAACATCCCGGTCGACAAGATCCGCGAAGTCATCGGTTCGGGCGGCAAGGTCATCCGCGAGATCGTGGAAAAGACCGGCGCCAAGATCAACATCGAGGACGACGGCACCGTCAAGATCGCCTCCTCCTCCGGCAAGGAGATCGAGGCTGCCCGCAAGTGGATCCACTCGATCGTCGCAGAACCGGAAGTCGGCGCCATCTATGAAGGCACCGTGGTGAAGACCGCCGATTTCGGCGCCTTCGTCAACTTCTTCGGCGCCCGCGACGGCCTCGTCCACATCTCGCAGCTCGCCTCCGAGCGAGTCGCCAAGACCACCGACGTGGTCAAGGAAGGCGACAAGGTCTGGGTGAAGCTGATGGGCTTCGACGAGCGCGGCAAGGTGCGCCTGTCCATGAAGGCCGTCGACCAGACGACCGGCAAGGAAATCGTTGCCGAGAAGAAGGCCAAGGAAGACGGCGAAGCCGCCGAATAACCGGCCCTTCCGAGCCGACAATCAGGGGGCGCGGGTTTTTCCCGCGCCCCGTTCCGTATCTGCGCATGGGTGGGGAAGTGATGCCGATCGGCGCCCCTGCCGCGAACGAGAGAGACCACCATGGCCCGTGAGACGCTGAAGACCCTCTTCCATCCCTTTGCCAGCGGAACCGTCGAGCCGCCCGCAGAAGGCGAGCGGGTGCTGTTTCTGGGGGCAGAGGCCGGTTATCCGGTGCCGGACGGCTTCGGGGCCGCCATCGTGGCCGTCCAGGGCTTCCGGCCGCTCTATCGCCGGCTCGAGGCGCAGCGCGTCGACGTTCATCCCGCCCTTCCCGAAGGCCCCTTCGATGCCGGCCTGATGCTGCTCAACAAGCATCGCGGCGAGAACGAGAGCCGGCTGGCGACGCTCCTGACGCGCGTGAAGCCCGGTGGGCTCGTCGTTCTTGCGGGCTCGAAGGAAGACGGCATCCAGCCGATGCGCAAGCTGCTGACGCAGCTCGGCATCGCCTTCGACCACATGCCGAAATATCACGGGGTTGCCTGCTGGTTCACGGTTCCCGAAGACGCCGCCGCGCTCTCAGGGCGCCTTGCCCGCCCGCAAGGCCTCGTTGCCGGCCGCTTCCGCACCGCGCCCGGCATGTTCAGCCACGAGCGCCCCGACGAGGGTTCGGAACTCCTGGCCTCGCGCCTGCCGGCCGATTTCGACGGCAATGCCGCGGATTTCGGCGCAGGCTGGGGTTTCCTCTCGGTGGCGCTGGCGGAGAAATCGCCGCGCACCGCCCGCATCGATCTCTTCGAGGCCGATCACGCGGCGCTCGAGGCCGCGCGCGAGAACCTCGCCGCCATCGTGCCCGATCTGCAGGCCCGCTTCTTCTGGCAGGATCTTGCCGCCGAAGAGGTCAAGGAACGCTATGACATGGTGATCATGAACCCGCCCTTCCACGAAGGCCATGCGGCGGAACCCGGCCTCGGCCAGGCGATGATCCGCGCCGCGATCAAGGCGCTGCGCCCCGGTGGCCGGCTGATGCTGGTGGCCAATCGCGGCCTGCCCTACGAGCCGATCCTTGCGGAGGGTCTGCGCGAGAGCGGCGAGACCTGCCGCAATGCCCGCTTCAAGGTGCTGTGGGGCCGGAAGTGACCGAATGAAGAAAGGGCGGCTCCGGGCCGCCCTTTTTCAATGCCCCTTCTCACTGCGGAACTTCCGCTCGAGCAGGCCGACGAGCCGCACCATCGGCCAGAGAATGGCGATGTAGATGAGAGCCGCGGCGATCAGCGGCGAGGGATTGGCAAAGAGCGCCTGCGCATTGTTCGCCTCCTTCAGGAGCTCCGGCAGGGCCACCGTCGAGGCGAGCGAGGTATCCTTGAACATCGAGACGCAGTTGCTGGTGGTGGGCGCCACGACCACCCGGAAGGCCTGCGGCAGCACGATCTTGTGCATCACCACCCGGAACGGCAGGCCGAGCGCTGCCGCCGCCTCGAACTGGCCCTTCGGAATGCTTTCGATGCCCGAGCGGAAGACCTCCGCCGAATAGGCCGCCATCACGATCGACAGCGCGAGGATCGCCGAGGACCAGGAGGACAGGCTGATGCCGACGAAGGGTAGCGCGAAATAGATGAGGATCATCACCACCAGCACCGGTGCGGCGCGGAAGATGTCGATGAAGCCGATGGCCAGCAGGCGGAAGACCCGGGGCGCATAGAGCCGGACCAGCGCGATGAGCAGCCCGCCCGGCACCCCGATGCCGATTGCGGCAAGCGCCAGAAGGAAGGTGTTGAGAAGCCCGCGCAGCAGGGCAGGCAGCGCGTCCTGCATCACGCCGGCATTGAAGAAGGTATCGATCAGCGACATGAAGCCCCCACGCTTGTCGGTCATGCCTGGCCGGCCCGACGGCCGTCTCATGCATGCGCCGGTTGGCCGCGCCGGCAAAGCCGGCGCGGCTTTCGTCCCGTCAAGAAATCAGGGCTTCGGAATGGGCTGTTCCGTCAGCGTGGAGCTGTCGGCCGGCGCATCGGTGCCGAACCACTTCTTGTGAATGGCGGCCATGGTGCCGTCCTTCTTCATCTCGGTGATGGCGGCATTGGCCTTCTCGAGCAGCGGATGGTCCTTGGTCATCATCAGCGCATATTGTTCGCCGGTCTTGATGCGCGACTTCACCGCGAGGTCGGTCATCTTGAGGAAGGCGTACTGCATGCCCGGCACGTCGGAGACGGCGGCATCGATGCGGCCGGCATTGAGGTCGAGCAGCATGTCCTGCTGGGCGTTGTAGCCCTTCACTTCGGTGATGCCGAGCTTGTCCTTGTTCTCGTTCGACCACTTCTCGCCGGTCGAGCCGGAGAGCACGCCGACGGTCTTGCCCTTGAGATCGGCTTCGGACGCCAGCGTCGCATCCTTCTTGGTGGCGATGCCCATGTCGGAATCGTAATAGGGCTGGGTGAAGGACTGGCTGCCCAGACGCTCCTTGGTGATGGTGATCGAGGAGATCGCCACGTCGATGCGCTTGGAGCTGGTGGCGGCGAAGAGCGCCTGGAATCCGAGATCGGAGAATTCCGGCGTCAGGCCGAGGCGCTTGGCCACTTCGGCGGCGATTTCCGCCTCGAAGCCCTCGAAGGTGCCGCTCTCGTTCTTGAACTCGAAGGGCGGGTTGGAGGGATAGGAGCCGATCAGCAGCTTGCCTTCCTCGGCAGCCGCGAAATGCGGCATGGCGAACAGGCTGACCGCGGCGAAGAGGCCCATCACGGTACGGCGGGTATAGGACATGTCACTCTCCCAGTTTGTCAGGTTTCTAGGTGTTCCCCCGGCGATTGTTATGGATGCCCGCCGGTTCAGGCATGGGGTTCGGCGTGGCGCGCGTCAGGCGAGCGCGCCCACCATGCGGTCGAGTGCGCGGGCAATGTCGCCGCTGTCGCGGCACACGCACATGCGCAGGAAGGCGCGCGAGGCATCCCCGAAGAGATAGCCCGGCGCCAGGCCGACGCGCGCCTCCTCCAGGATGCGCCGGCAGGCATTGCGGGAATCGTCCTCCCCCTCGAAGGCGAAGAAGGCATACATGCCGCCCTTCGGCTTCTCGGGCAGGATGATCCCCGGAATGGAGGACAGCCGCTCGTAGGTCATGTCGAGACCGGTCTTGATGAGCGTGCGGATCTCGTGGACCAGGGGCTCGCCATCGGTGATGGCGCGCGCGGCGGCGGCCTGCAGCACGGCGGGCGTGCCGCTGTTGATGTATTGCGTCATCGCGCCGAGCTGCGGCGCGACCGAGGAGGGATGGGTGAGCCAGCCGATGCGCCAGCCGGTCATCGCCCAGGCCTTGGAGAAGCTGTTGACGGACATCACCCGGTCGCCATCCTCTGCGAGCTGCAGGATGGAGGGCGCGACATCGCCGTCGAAATAGAGCCGGCCATAGACCTCGTCGGAGATGATCCAGATGCCGGTCTTGCGGCTGAAGTCCAGAAGCGCCTGCATCTCCTCGCGGCTTGCCGTCCAGCCCGTCGGATTGGAGGGGGTGGAGAGGAAGATCGCCCGGGTGCGCGCGTCGCAGGCATCGAACAGCCGGTCGAGATCGAGCCGCCAGTCCGTGTCGAAGCCGAGCGCCACAGGCCGCGGTTCGGCGGCGGAGAGATGGATGACGCTGTGGATGTTCGGCCATTGCGGGCCGACATAGACCACGTTCGAACCCGGATCGGCGACGAGCTGCACCGCCAGAAACAGCGCCTGCATGCCGCCCGGCGTCACCGTGGTGCGCTCCGCCGGCACGGGGCGGCCGTGAATGCGGGTCTGGTAGTCGGCAAGCGCCGTCGTCAGCCGGTCGAGACCGCGCATGTTCGGCACGTAGAAGGTCAATCCCTCGTCGAGCGCCTCCTTGGCGGCATCGCGGATGAAGGCGGGCGTGGTCATGTCGCCCTCGCCGTACCACAGCGGTATGACGTCGCCGATCTCGCGCGCGCGAACGGCGAGCAGCGCGATATTCTCCGTCACGAGGTCGCGGATCTGTCCCCTGATGCCCTGAAATGCGAAGCGTTCCGGTGTCAGCCGGAGGCGCTCGAGCGCCGATACCTGTGTCATCCGCCATTCCCTTGCGGCAGGCAGCCCCGCTGCCCGCTCTTGTCATTTGCCCAGATCGTGCGGCAAATCCTGCCCGATTTCAAGCAGGAAGTTTTAAGTTTAAAGGACCGGTTCGGATGCCCCTTCGCCCGCGCCGCCGCCCGCAAGAGCGGCCCTGGCCATCAGCATTCCGCGCTCCACCGCGGCGGTAAGGAGCATGGCGTCGCTTCCCATGATGAAGAAGCGCATCCCCAGCGAAACATAGCGTTCGATGTTCTCGGGACCGGGGCGGAAGATGCCGAAGACGCGACCCTTCTCGCGGCAGACGGAAGCGATGCGGTCGATTGCGGCCTCCAGCGTCGGGCGCTCCGCTTCCGGCAGCGCCGAGAGCGACACGCCGAGATCGCCGGGGCCGATGAAGATCACGTCGATGCCCTCGACGGCGGCAATCGCATCGATATTGGCGAGACCCTCGGCATTCTCCACCTGGATGGAGACGAGCACCGACCGGTTGGCCGCGCCGAGATAATCGGGAATGCGGTAGCCGTAGCCGGCAGCGCGGCCGGGACCGACGCCGCGCCGCCCGAGCGGCGGATAGCGGCAGGCCGAAACCACAGCCGCCGCTTCCGCGGCGGTCGAGACCATCGGCACCATGACGCCCCTCGCGCCCGCATCCAGCACGCTTGCGAGCGCTTCCGGCGCCTTTCCGGGCACGCGCACCATCACCGGCACCCGATGCACGTCGCCGGCACGGATGAGGTTTTCCAGGGCGCCCCGGCCGATCTGCGAATGCTCTCCGTCGAGGCAGATGAAATCCGGTTTGCCGAGGGCCATCACCTCCACCGCGGCGGGATGGGCGATGTTCGAGAAGAGGCCGATCTCGACCCGGCCGGAGAGGCAGGATTCGCGGAAGGAGGGCATGTCGTTTTCCATGGGGGACTCGCTTGGATGGCGGGGCAGGAGCGGCGGCGGCAGAAGGACCGCCAGCCGCGCCGAGCTTAGGCCGCGCCCCGCGCCTGCGGCAAGTGGCATTCGCCGCCATGGTTTCCTTGGCCGGAGCACTCGGCTATATCGGGAGCCTGAAAACGAGACACCCGGAGAACAGCATGACCACCATCCGCTACCATGAAGGCGATATTTCCGCGGCGGATGCCGCCCGTTACACGGGGGCGATCGCCATCGATACGGAAACGCTCGGACTGGTTCCGCGCCGCGACCGGCTGTGCGTCGTGCAGCTTTCGCCCGGCGACGGAACGGCGGATGTGATTCGCATCGCTGCCGGCCAGAAGAGCGCGCCGAACCTGACCGCCCTTCTCGAGGACCCGGCACGGCTGAAGATCTTCCATTACGGCCGCTTCGACATCGCCGTCCTGTTTCACACCTTCGGCGTGACGACGGCGCCGGTCTTCTGCACCAAGATCGCCTCGCGCCTGTCGCGCACCTATACCGACCGGCACGGGCTGAAGGACAATCTGAAGGAACTGCTGGAGGTCGACATCTCGAAGGCGCAGCAATCCTCCGACTGGGCGGCCGAAACGCTCTCCCCGGCCCAGCTCGAATATGCGGCCTCGGACGTGCTGCATCTGCATGCGCTGATGGACAAGCTGTCGGCACGGCTCGACCGCGACGGACGCCGTGCCCATGCGGAAGCCTGCTTCGCCTTCCTGCCGACCCGCGCCAAGCTCGACCTGCTCGGCTGGGAAGAGACGGACATCTTCGCCCACAGCTGATTTTTTTCGGGACGGTGCGGCCGGGGAGGATCTCGCCCGGCCCGCCGGAAAAGCCCGCAGCTTCAGCCCGTTCCGGCTTCCGGGGCGGGCATTTTCATGCGCCGCGGGGCCCCTGCGGCCCCGCACCCTTCAAACCGGATGTTAACCATTTTGCGGTGGACTTCGCCTTGCCGGCACGCGCCCCGGGCACGCGCCGGCGAGCGGTAAAAGTTGTTTCATACCCGTATCCGTTTTGGGGGCGTTATGGTTGCCGACATACTTGGCAGTTTATCTTTTGAACAAGCCGACGACCATGTTTTTGCAGACATTCATGACCAGTCCGTCTTTTCCAGCGACGATTTCGAGGCGGAACATCCGTCCGAAGAAGCCCAGCCCGTCTTCGTGCGCGGCAGCGTGCTCGATGCCTTCGCGGCCCATGACCGGGTGGAGCGGGCGGTGATCTCGAGCCACATCGCCGCAATCGATTCCGACGACAACGGCATCTACCGCCTGTTCAGGACCCGGTAAGGCGCTCAGCGCGGGGGGCCGGACATGGCTCTCGCCCGCGCCCGGATCTCGTCGAAACTCCAGTCGACCAGAAGATTGCCGTCTTCGTAGACGGGGACGAGGTGGTTCTGCCGCCTGCCCACATCCTCGAGCCGGCAGGCTGCAAGCTCGCCGAATTCGACGACGACGGCCTGTCTTCCGCTCTTGGACGCCTTGTCGGCGATATGGGCCGGCCGCTTGACCAGGTCCACCCACCGGCCCTCCTCGGTGAGCCGCGCATTGGCCTTCATCGTGAAGCCGTAGGCATCGCGATTGACCTTCTGGATGAGGTTCGAGCCCGTGCCGAAATAGATGTTGTCGGCGGAAAAGCCCATGGCTTCCATGCGGCCGAGGACCATGCCCATGTCGGCCGTCGAGATGCCGTCGCCCTGCAGCACCCGCACGCCGTGCCGGATGAGCTTGTAGCCGCGTCCATTCAGCTCGGTGCCGAAAGCGTAGGCGAGCTGGGCCACCACCTGCACCGGCGTATCCACGGGATCGCCGCTGTCGGGACGCACCAGCACCGTCGCGCCGGAGCGGATCACGTCCTCCTTCAGCGCCTTGCCCCAGATTTCGGCAACCGCATGGGAGATGTCGTAGCTGTCGGAGACGACGGAAACGGCACCGTAGCGGGCGAAATTCTCCAGCATGGTGCGGTAGGCTTGCGTCTCCTGCCCCTGCCCCCAGGCGGTCATCGTGGCATGTTCCGAGGCGGGCAGCGAGTATCCGGCCATCGGCGCGCCGTAGTGGTTGCGCAGCGCCACCAGGGCTCCCAGCGTGTCGGTTCGCTCGAAGAAGACCAGATGCGCCGCCCCGCCGAGTGCCGCCTGTTCCCGCGAGGTGGCGCTGCGCGCGCCGAAATCGTGCAGCCGCGTCTCGATGGCGACCCTTTCCGGATCGGTGGTGCGCTCGTAATAGGGAAGGAGCTGCTCCCGGATCTTGCGTGCATTGCTGGCGACCGAGGAGGGATACCAGACCGCCCGCAGCAGCGCGGTATCCAGGTAGGCCGTGACCCAGGGGCTCTCCGGATCGGTGCTCGTCACCTGCAGCAGGGGCACGCCGCGCCGCACCACCGTTCCCTCCGGCAGCGCCTCGATGCGGACCGGCAGATAGCCGCCATGGCGCGAGACGATCCAGAGCCAGCCCTCGCGATTGAAGGGAAGGCCGTGGAGCGTCGCGATTTCCTCGGCTTCGGCCACGTCCTGCCGGGTCACCGGGCGCTGCATCATGTCCTTGAGGAACATCTGCAGGCCGAAGAACACCACGTCCGGCCACATGGACTGGCCGCGCGCCTCCACATAGGCGGACATGCCGCGCGTGCCCGGCGGATATTGCAGGTGATGGCTGAGCTTGTAGCTGTCGGTGTTGAGAATCGGATTGTCAGGCTTCATGTGGCTTTCCGTCTGGCCGGCAGCGCTGTCCGGAATGGTCGCTGATGCGGTTTTAGGCGAGCGACGGCACCGCGGCAAGCGATGCGGACGCCCGGGCGGAGCCTAAAATGGTTAGCATTCTGTTAATCTTTTTGCTCTAAATTGCGAATCGACCATGTAATCATCCGGGCGATGATGCGCCAGGGAAGCTCCGTCGGGAGCTTTCTCATCGGAAGGAAGAGGAACGGGGTGCACCGTTCCGTGAGAAGCCTGATCCAGCCACCCTCATTGTCAGATCGGAGCACGCCATGCTGCCTCCTGTTCGTACAATTTCCGGGTCGAGCGGGTCCTACCAGAATTCGGCCTCCGTTTCCGCAAGCGCACATCTGACGGGAGAGCCGATCTATCCGGGGCAGGCCGCCGATGCGGACCGGGACGTCAACCCGAACCATTCCGGCAAGCTGAACGTCTTGCTGCTGAACGGCCGCGACAGCGTGCCCGACGGCATTGCCAAGATCGCCGATGCCCTGGGCAAGGCCCTCAACCTGCCGCGCCGCGACGGCGAAACCGCCTCCGCCTATGTGGAGCGCCTGGCGCTGATCCTCACCGTCATGCCCGCCGCGATGAAGGCGGATGCGGAAAAGCAGCTCGCCCAGATCCTGCGCGGGGTACGTCTCCAGCTCGTCATCGCCGCCTTCCTCAACCCGGCCGGACCCGAGGCCGCCCGGATCGTTGCCCTGCTCGAGATGGCAGGCCGGACCGGGGGCGATCTCGCCACCCGCACGGTGCTGACCTCCTACCGGCAGAACGGCGGCGCCGACATTCCCGTCGATCCGCAACCCGCCCAGGGGCCTCCCACGCGCGAGGGCGTCTATGCACTGCCGCAACGCCTCGACGGGCCGGGCCCCGGCGGGGCGCTTGCCGTTTCGGGCCCCGCCACGACCGGCGCCGGAGCAGCAGCCGCAGCCGCCGGCGGCGGTGCGGCCTCCGCCTCCCGGCCTGCCGCGGAGATGCCCGGCGGCACCGCACCGGCCCTGCCGGAGGGCGCTGCGCCGGAGGGTCTGCTCTTTGCCGATGACGGCGAGGATGGCATGGGCCTCCTGCCCTTCCACCAGGAAACCGACAACATCTTCAGCCGCACCTCCCAGCCGGAGGCCGCAGGGGAAGGCGCACCGGAACCGCAAGCCGAGACGACGCCCGTCCGCCGGGCGATGGCTGATCTCGATCCCGCCCGGCTCACCCGTCCCGTTCCGTCCGCGGATGGCCGCAGCGCGCCTGCCGCCGCCATGCCTGCCGTTGCAGATGCCCGTGGCCTGCAATCGGTGCTGACCGCCGCCTTCGCGGCGGGCGACAATCCCGACCCGGTGATCCAGGCCAAGGCTGCCATCGAGCTTCTCGATGGCGCGGATGCGCCGAGGCCCGCCGAGAGCGCCGCACAGGTGGCGCGGCGGGAATTTCAGAGCCGGCCCTTCGTCGATTACAGCCGCAGCGTGCCGCGCACCCTCCCCCGATCGGAGGAGTTCACCCCGATCTTCGGCCTCAAGGGCTGGACCGAAGAGGTGGCGATCGGCATGGCGACCCTGCCCGCCTCGCGCGCTGCGGAAGCCGTGCTTGCCGCCGCGCTCGTGCCGCATGCGGGGCCTGAGCCCGATCATGCCGAAGCTCCATATCACCTGCGCGGACGCGGTGTTGCCGCAAACGATCTCGGCGAACACAAGGCCGCACTCGCGGCCGCCGAACAGCAGCTGATCCGCACCGCCGACCAGGCCGCGGGACTGATCGACCGCCGGCTGGAGGCGCAGGTGAAGAGCGAGCTTTCGGCGACCGACCAGCTTCTCGCCACCGCGCTTCAGCTTGCCCAGGACCTGCGCCAGGCGATCCCCTACGTGTCGGTGCCCTATCCGCTCGCCGACGAGCGCGACGATGGCCCGGCGGACCGGGCCGGTTACCGCGCCTCGGGCGAGGAGGCGGAAGAGGAGGAAAGCCGCGAGGACGCCGAGGCGGAAGCCCGCCAGGACGGCGAGGACGAGGCCCCCGCCGACGAGGCCGCCGCCACGGCCGAAGCGCCGTCCGGTGACGGCGAGGCCGGCGATGCCGCCTACGACCTCTACCAGCGGATGGCCGGCTGGAGCTGAGGCCCTCCGCCGTCGGCGCCCTTTTACACCGCCCAAACGCGAAAAAGCCCGCCGGAGACCGGCGGGCTTTTCCTTTTTTCTGTCGCGAACGGCGGCCGATTATTCGGCGTTGCGGTTCTTCAGAGCGGCACCGAGGATGTCGCCGAGCGATGCGCCCGAGTCGGACGAACCGAACTGTGCGACGGCTTCCTTCTCTTCGGCGATTTCCAGCGCCTTGATCGAAAGCATGACCTTGCGGTCCTTCTTGGAGAAGTTGGTGACGCGGGCGTCGACAACCTGACCGACCGAGAAGCGCTCGGGGCGCTGTTCGTCGCGGTCACGGGCGAGATCGGCGCGGCGGATGAACGAGGTGATGTCCTCGTGGTTCACCAGCTTCACTTCGATGCCA
Organism: Gellertiella hungarica; assembly: GCF_014197145.1. GTDB lineage: Bacteria > Pseudomonadota > Alphaproteobacteria > Rhizobiales > Rhizobiaceae > Gellertiella > Gellertiella hungarica. Next base: position 114,942 of record NZ_JACIEZ010000006.1, read on the forward strand.
CCGTCGTTGACGGCGATGACTTCGCACGAGACGACGGCGTTCTTGCGCAGGTCGCCGGAAGCGGCGGCTTCGCCGACCGAGTCCTTGCCGAGCTGCTTGATGCCGAGCGAGATGCGCTCCTTGTCGACGTCCACATCGAGAACGACAGCCTTGACGACGTCGCCCTTGTTGTATTCCTCGATGACCTGCTCGCCCGGACGGTTCCAGTCGAGGTCGGACAGGTGCACCATGCCGTCGACATCGCCTTCGAGGCCGATGAACAGACCGAATTCGGTCTTGTTCTTGACTTCGCCCTCAACTTCGGTGCCGGCCGGATGGCTGTGCGCGAAGGCCTGCCACGGGTTTTCCAGCGTCTGCTTGAGGCCGAGCGAGATACGGCGCTTGGACGGATCGACTTCGAGAACGACCACGTCGACTTCCTGGCTCGTGGACAGGATCTTGCCGGGGTGTACGTTCTTCTTGGTCCAGGACATTTCGGAGATGTGGATCAGGCCTTCGATGCCCGGCTCCAGCTCGACGAACGCACCGTAATCGGTAATGTTCGTGACGGTACCGGAGATCTTCTTGCCTTCCGGATACTTGGCCTGGATGCCATCCCACGGATCGGACTCGAGCTGCTTCATGCCGAGCGAGATGCGGTGGGTTTCCTGGTTGATGCGGATGATCTGGACCTTGACCTGCTGGCCGATGTTCAGGATCTCCGACGGATGGTTGACGCGGCGCCATGCCATGTCGGTCACGTGCAGCAGGCCGTCGATGCCGCCGAGGTCGACGAACGCACCGTAATCGGTGATGTTCTTGACGACGCCGTCGACAACCTGGCCCTCTTCGAGGTTCTGGACGATTTCAGAACGCTGCTCGGCGCGGGACTCTTCGAGAACCGTGCGGCGCGACACGACGATGTTGCCACGGCGCTTGTCCATCTTGAGGATTTCGAAGGGCTGCGGGTTGTGCATCAGCGGGGTCACGTCGCGGATCGGGCGGATGTCCACCTGCGAACGCGGCAGGAAGGCTACGGCGCCGTCGAGATCGACGGTGAAGCCACCCTTGACCTGGTTGAAGATGACGCCTTCGACGCGCTCGCCGTTCTCGAACTTGACTTCGAGACGCTGCCAGCTTTCTTCGCGGCGTGCCTTTTCACGGGACAGGACGGCTTCGCCCAGCGCGTTCTCGATGCGCTCGACATAGACTTCGACCTCGTCGCCGACCTTCAGCGTGCCGTCCTTGGCCTTGGCGCCGAATTCCTTCAGCGCGATGCGGCCTTCGACCTTGAGGCCGACGTCGACGATGGCGACGTCCTTCTCGATGGCCGTGATGATGCCCTTGGTCACATAGCCTTCGGCCAGATCGTTCTTGGCAAAGGATTCTTCGAGAAGGGCCGCGAAATCGTCACGGCTGGGATTTGCTTGAGACATGGAAACTCCTGGAACCGTTCCCTTTTCTGGGAACGCGGGCGCCGGCGGGTTGGCGTTGATCATGGCCTGAAACCGTCCGCCCTCCTTCTAGAGGGCAACCCGGCGCATGGACGGATTGTCAGGCATTGGAGCGGCCGCTTCTCGCGCCGCCCGTCATTCATTTCGTCTTCAGTGCGGCGTCGATCAGCGATCGGGCTGCAAGAAATGCGGCCTCTATACTCATTTCGGACGTATCTAGCAAGTGCGCATCCTCCGCCGGCCGCAAGGGGCTTTCCGCGCGGTTCATGTCGCGCTCGTCGCGAATGCGGACCTCGGCGAAGATGCGGTCGAAATTGGCGGGCTCGCCGGAGGCGACGATCTCCTCGTAGCGCCGCCGCGCCCGCACTTCCGGGCTTGCCGTCACGTAGAGCTTCACCGGCGCATCCGGGCACACCACGGTGCCGATATCGCGTCCGTCGAGCACGGTTCCCGGCTCCCGCGCGGCAAAGCGGCGCTGCGCCTCGACCAGCGCCGCCCGCACCCGCGGCATCACCGCGATCTTCGAGGCCGCCTCGCCGATGCCGTGGGCCGCCAGCACCGACCGGTCGAGCCCGGAAAGCTCCACCCGCTCCGCCTGCGCCGCCGCCACCGCCTCGTCATCGAGCGGCATCCCCGCATCCAGCAGGGCCTTCGCGGTCGCCCGATAGGTCAGGCCGGTGTCCAGGTGGTGAAACCCGTAATGCCCGGCAATCAGCCGCGACAGCGTCCCCTTGCCGGCAGCCGCCGGCCCGTCGATCGCAATGGTAAAGCTCATGGCACACATCCTCTTTCCCCGCGGTCATAATATAGCTCCGCGCCCGCCGCAAACGGGTTTGTCCCGACGGGCCGGTCGAGCGTGAGGTGCTCCCCTCGTGCGGCGCGGGGTTTGCGAGGCGTCATAGCCGCCTGCCTTGGGTGGCGTGGAGTTTGTCGAGGTGCGCCTCCCTCTGTCGGGACGGCGTCGAGTTTGCCGCGCCGCACCCCCCTCTGTCGGCTTCGCCGACATCTCCCCCTCAAGGGGGGAGATCGGGCTGCCTCGCATTGCGTCGAGTTTGCCGATGTGCACCCCCCTCTGTCCCTGCCGGGACATCTCCCCCTCAAGGGGGGAGATCGACATTGCGGTTTTTGGTTTCCTCAAACAATGAACGTCTCATTTGCAGAAACGTCTGCTGGGGACTGCCTGCTTAAACCCCATCCCGATCTCCCCCCTTGAGGGGGAGATGCCCGGCAGGGCAGAGGGGGGTGCGGTACGGCAAAGAAAACGCCGCGCGAGGCAGAGGGGGGTGCGGCGCCACAAACTCCACACCACGCAAGGCAGAGGGGTGCGCATCCTCAAACTCGCCATAGTGCAAAGCAGAGGGTGGTGGCGCAGCACGTCGATGTCGGCGTCAAACCGGCCCAGCCCCCTGCCGACTGCTACCCGCGGCGGGCGGCGTTGATGGTGGCGATGTCGATCTTGCGCATGGTCATCATGGCCTCGAAGGCGCGGCGGGCTTCGTCGCCGCCGGCGGCGAGGGCTTCGGTGAGGGTGCGGGGCGTGATTTGCCAGGAGAGGCCCCAGCGGTCGCGGCACCAGCCGCAGGCGCTTTCCTCGCCGCCATTGCCGACGATGGCGTTCCAGTAGCGATCGGTTTCTTCCTGGTCGTCGGTGGCGATCTGGAAGGAGAAGGCCTCGCTGTGGCGGAAGGCGGGGCCGCCGTTGAGGCCGAGGCAGGGAATGCCGGCAACGGTGAAATTGACCGTCAGCACCGCGCCCGCCGGCGTGGAGGGATTGTCGCTCGGCGCACGGAAGACCGCATGCACCGCGCTGTCGGGAAAGACGCTGGCATAGAAATGCGCCGCTTCTTCCGCGTCGCCGTCATACCAGAGGCAGATGGTGTTCTTGTGCATGCCCGGTCCTCCCGTCGATGGACGGGGAAGACGATCCGCCGCCGATGCGAGGCCCGAGAATAGGATCGCCCCGGCCCGGCCGCAAGCGAAGCGGACCTCCCGCGATTGCGGGAGGGGCACGGCGCCGGAAGCCGGACCCGAGGTTTTGCCCCGGGGCCCGGGGGCCAGGCGTTCAGGCGGTGGCGTCGATCCGCGCCCCGAGGCCGGTCATCAGGTCCATGAATTCGGGGAAGGAGGTGGCGATCATGGTGGCATCGTCCACCGTGACGGGATTTTCCGCCGCAAGCCCCATGACCAGGAAGCTCATGGCGATGCGGTGGTCGAGATGGGTCTTCACCGCCTGGCCGCCGGGCGTGCCATAGCCCTTGCCGTCCGGCCGGCCGGTGACGGTGAGGGAAGCCTCGCCCTCGACGCAGGCGACGCCGTTGAGCTTCAGGCCGTTGGCCACCGCCGAAAGGCGGTCGCTCTCCTTGACGCGCAGCTCCTCCAGCCCGTGCATCACCGTATCCCCCTTGGCGAAGGCGGCGGCAATGGCCAGGATCGGATATTCGTCGATCATGGAGGGGGCGCGCTCCTCCGGAACGGTGACGCCGCGAAGCTCCGAATGGCGCACGCGCAGGTCCGCCACGTCCTCGCCGCCGGCAAGGCGCGGGTCGAGGATCTCGATCGAGGCGCCCATTTCCTGCAGGGTGAGGATCAGGCCGGTGCGGGTGGGGTTCATCAGCACGTTGCGGATGGTGATGTCCGATCCCGGGACAAGGATTGCCGCCACCAGCGGGAAGGCGGTGGACGAGGGATCGCCCGGAACCGCGATGGTCTGGCCCGTGAGCTTGCCCCGGCCTTCCAGGCGGATGGTGCGCACGCCCGCTGCATCGGTTTCCACCGAAAGGGCCGCACCAAAGCCGGCCAGCATCTTTTCGGTATGGTCGCGGGTCATGACCGGCTCGATGACGGTGGTGATGCCGGGCGTGTTGAGGCCGGCGAGCAGCACCGCGGACTTGACCTGCGCGGAGGCCATGGGCACGCGATAGGTGATCGGCGCGGGCGTCTTCGGGCCGCGAAGGGTGACGGGCAGACGATCGCCGGGGGCGGCTTCCACCTGCACGCCCATTTCGCGCAAGGGGTTCAGCACGCGGCCCATGGGACGGGCGGTGAGCGAGGCGTCGCCGATGAAGGTGGAGGCGAAGTCATAGACCCCGACGAGGCCCATGGTGAGGCGGCAGCCGGTGCCGGCATTGCCGAAATCGAGCGGGGCTTCGGGCGCCAGCAGCGCGCCATTACCGGTGCCGTCGATGATCCAGGTGTCGCCGTCCTTGCGGATCTTCGCGCCCATGGCGCTCATGGCACGTCCGGTATTGATGACGTCCTCGCCCTCGAGCAGGCCTGTGATGCGCGTCTGACCGGAGGCGAGCCCGCCGAACATGAAGGAACGGTGCGAGATGGACTTGTCGCCGGGAATGGTGACGGAACCGGCAAGATTTTCGGAGCGGCGTGCGGTGGCAGGCTTCGGGGCGGCGCCATGGGACATCGGTATTCTTCCTTCACGTCTTCATCATCGCGGGCGGGACGGCACCCTTTAGCGCATGTCGTTCCGAATCTGAACCGATTTAAGCAGAAAATTCGGGAGCCGTTCAAAGCGGCGCCGGACGGCCGGCACGCACCCGCAGGGCCGCGGGCGGCCCGCGATAGCACGAAGCGCGCAGGAGAACCACAAGTTTCGCTTTGACAGGAAAGCCGCCATGGATTAAGGCGACCCGCTAATCATATTTCCCGATAGCGCCGGAGATCCCGGTCCCCACCGGTCTCGCGACCGGCTCAGCAAGAGGCTTTGACAGTGGCAAAAGCGGAACTTGGCACAAAACGGACTTGCCCGGACACCGGCAAGAAGTTCTACGACCTCAATCGCGATCCGGTCGTTTCTCCCTATACCGGCAAATCCTGGCCGCTCTCCTACTTCGAGGAAACCTCCGTCGCAGCCATCATGGAAAAGGCCGCCGAGGAAGAGGTGGCGGAAGTCGATACCGAAAGCACGGAAGTCGAACTGGTCTCCCTCGAGGATGCCGACGACAATGCCGGCGGCGACGACATTCCCGACATGGGCGATGACGACGTAGATCTCGGCGACGACGACGACGACACCTTCCTCGAAGCCGACGAAGACGATGACGACGACGACATGAGCGGCCTCATCGGCGTGACCGGCGGCGACGACGAAGTCTGATCCGCCAGCAGGATACCGGTCCGGCGCCGCTTTCGAAAAAAATGCGCCGGACCATTTTTTTGGGCTTGTCATAACAGGAAACTGGAAGTATCAAGCCGCCACCGACGGGGACGAAACACTCTCCTCGGTTCCCGGATCGGGCAGGACCCGATACCTTCAATGGGGCTATAGCTCAGCTGGGAGAGCGCTTGCATGGCATGCAAGAGGTCAGCGGTTCGATCCCGCTTAGCTCCACCAAATCTCTCTTCTTCCTATGTTTCGTCCGCGGCGCCTCAGGCGTTAACGCTTTGTTAGGCGAATCAATATTTAATATTCCTCATACATAACGTATGCTTTCAGCGCAATCGCATTCCGTCTTGCCCTCAGCCGGCGCGGCGCTTCCCTTATTTCAGGAGATTGCACGATGGTTTCCGTTTCATCCCCTACCAATGCAATGACATTCGATCTCTATGTCCAGGGCCGGAAAACCCTGGACGCGCGGGATCTTCTCTCCTCCAGGGAGATCGGCTTCTTCCCGCCTCAGATCCAGAACATCGTGGCGGATGTCCTTACCGCCGACGAGCGGTTGCAGAAGGAATTCAAGCAGAACTACAAGGCGCTGGAGGCCGAGTATGGCAAGCCGAAGGACAAGGCGGACGAGGTGGCCCTGAATGCGGGCGCCCTTTTCGCCACAATCGTCACCAACCGCGAGAAATTCCCGCCGGAGCCCTTCACGATCCTGGTCGATATCGGCGGCGGAAAGACCAAGAAGCTCGAAATCAAGGATGCCTCGATGTATGCGGGCATCACCTTCAAGCGACAGCAGGCAGAGCGGCTGGAAAAATACATCGACGACGTGCAGGCGAAAGCGGCGCAGGAAGCGCTGGACAACAGCCATACGGTAACTCCGGCCATGGGCGCGCTCGGAAACCTGCTCAGCATCATCACCATGCAGAAGGCCAAGGCCGAAGGCGAAGGCGAGACTGCAGCCGGGGCCGCCGGACCGGACAAGGCCGGCGCGGCAGGCGCCGATACCCCGGCGCCGAACGGACCGGACCTCAAGGAGGAGCAGAAGACCCTCGTCGATTTCGTCCGGGACTTCGCCGACACGGTGCGGCGGGCCTATCAGGAGGCCTGATGCGGCAGGGCTCGGCAGCGCCGGGTCGCGCCCCGAACATTTTTGGGCGAACCTCAACCTGTGGCGCGTTTTTCGAGCATGACCGCGCATTTTGGTGTAGAAGCAGCGCAGCGAAGCAATCCGCCCGCGAGGGGAAACCGCAGGGCGGATGCCGAGAGAGGGGACCCCTGCGCATGAGCTATACCGAAACAACCTACAAGTCCTGGTTTACCCGGATCAAGGAAGCGCTGATCAAGATCGTGGTCGGCCTGATCCTGATCGTCGGCACGACCATCCTGCTCTTCTGGAACGAGGGCCGGGCGATCAATACCTACCGTGCGCTGGTGGAAGGCGCCGGCCTCGTGGTGGACGTGGATTCCGCCGCCCCCGATCAGGCCAACGAGGGCAAGCTCGTCCATATTTCCGGGCCCGTGGTGCCCGGCGGCCTGGTCGAGGACAGCGAATTCGGCATCGTCGCCGATGGCGCCGTCGGCCTCAACCGCTCGGTCGAGATGTACCAGTGGGTGGAAAAGCAGGAATCGCACACCGACAAGCAGCTCGGCGGCGGCGAGGAAACCACCACCACCTACACCTATTCCAAGGAATGGAGCGACCGGCCGGTCGATTCCTCGCGCTTCAAGAAGCCCGACGGCCACGAAAACCCGGAGATGCCGATTTCCAGCCAGAACTTCGAGGTGTCGGACGCCAAGGTCGGCGGCTTCACCATCCGCGGCGAGGACATTGCCCCGCTCGGCGAGGCAAGCCCCGTCAGGATGACCGAAGAGAACATCGACGCCTTCAACGCCTATTTCGGCGACAGCCGGCCGGTGAAGCTGTCCCAGGGCGGCATCTATGCGGGTTCCAACCCCTCCAGCCCTTCCGTCGGCGATCTCAGGATCACCTATTCGCGCGGCGACCTGAAGGAGGCAAGCTTCGTCGGCAAGCAGAACGGCGAGGGCCTCGGCCCCTACACCGCCAGCAACGGGCACGACATCTTCCTCTCCGCCGCGGGCAAGGTGCCGGCAGCGCAGATGTTCAAGGATGCGGAAGATCTCAACGTCATCATCACCTGGCTGATCCGCGCGGGCGGACTGCTGCTGATGTTCTTCGGCTTTGCCATGACCTTCTCGATCCTTTCGGTGCTTGCGGACATCGTGCCGCTCATCGGTTCGATCGTTGCCTTCGGCACGGGCACGCTGGCGCTGGTGCTGACGCTGCTCTGGGGGCCTTTCGTGATCGCCATCGGCTGGTTCGCCTATCGTCCGCTGCTGGCGCTGGCGATCCTGGCGGGCGGCGCGCTTCTGGCCGGCCTCTTCTGGTACCTGCGCAAGGGACGTGCCGCCGCTCCGGCCGCCGCCGCGCCCCAGACGCTTGGCCGTCCGCAGGCCTGAGGACGGAATGTTCGTCGTCTCGAAGCTCTACTGGCTGCTGATGCAGCCGCTGAGCCTGGCTTTCAGCCTGACGCTCGCCGCACTTGCGGCGGGCGTCTTCGGTTTCCGGCGCCTGCAATGGGCGGGCGGCCTTGCGGCGGCAACGCTGCTTTTCCTCAGCCTCTTCACCACGCTCGGCGCCCTCCTCATCGAGCCGCTGGAAAGCCGCTTCCCGCGCCCGGCGCCTGCGCCCTCCGCAGGCTGCATCCTGGTGCTCGGCGGCGGGTTCGAGAACGAGATTTCCACCGCAAGGGGCGGATGGCATCTCAACGATTCCGGCGACCGCTTCGTGGAAATGCTGCGGCTCGCGCGTCTCCTCCCGGAGGCGAAGATCCTGGTTTCGGGCGGCGACGGACGCCTCGTGCCCCGCTTCGAGGACGACGGCACCGTGGCGCGCCGCCTGCTCGCCGATTTCGGCATCGAGACCGGCAGGCTGATCATCGAGCCGAGATCGCGCAACACCTACGAGAATGCGGTCAACAGCGCGGCGATCATCCGGCGGGACAATCTGGGCCCCTGCCTGCTCGTCACTTCCGCCTTCCACATGCCGCGCGCCGTGGGCATGTTCCGCACGACGGGCGTTGCGGTCATCCCCTGGCCGACCGACTACCGGACGGACGGGCAGACGGGCCTGACGCTCGATCCCGGCCAGCCGATGGTCAATGCCGATCTGCTCACCACCGCGCTCAGGGAATGGTCGGGGCTTGCGGGCAATTACCTGGTGGGCCGGCAGGAAAGCCTGTTTCCCGCGCCGTGAAGCCTATTTCCTGTTGATGGTGACGAAGCGGGTGCCGCGCACGCGCACCGTCATCTCGCACGGATCGCCTTCGGTGCGGTCGCAGTAGCGCGGGTGCATCCTGAACACGAAGACCATGTTGCCGAAGCGCATCTTGAAGTCATAGCCATAGATGCGGGCGGTGGCGATGAGGATGTAGCCGCCTTCCTTCACCTGGACATAGTAGTTGGAGGGGCAGCCTTCCTCGTTGCACAGGTACTGGCCCTGCCCGTCGCAGGTGATCTTGCCCTCGTCGATCACCATGTCCATCAGCCCGTCATTGTTGATGTCGAGCCGCTTGGCAAAGCCGTCGTCGAACATGGCCTTCTGGCAGATTTCCGAGAAATGCTGCCGCTCGAAGCGCTCGGGGTCCTGCACCAGCTGCTGCTGGGCATCCGCGATCAGCGGAATGGTGGCGAGAAGCGCGCCCGCGAGGGCGGCGATGGCTTTTCTGAGATACATGGCAAGGCCCGAGCGATCCTGGATATGCAAGGGACCATGAACAGGCGAGCTTGCGCCGCCCTTGACAGGGCAGCGCCGGCGGGGGACTTAATCCCATCAAAATGCCGTTTCCGGCCCTGTCCGGACCCAGGCTCACCGGCAAGGGGATGAAGCCGATGTCGCTCCTCGAATTCCTCGACTATTCCGGCGTCGCCGTCTTCGCCGCCACGGGGGCGCTTGCGGCCTCGCGCAAGGAGCTCGATCTCATCGGCTTCCTGTTCCTTGCGGCCGTGACGGGGATCGGCGGAGGAACGCTTCGCGACCTCATCCTCGGTCAGGCGCCGGTGTTCTGGGTCATGCGGCCCACCTATGTGGTGGTCTGCGTCGCCATGGGCGTGCTGGTGTTCTTCACCGCGCACCTCTTCGAATCCCGCTACCGGCTGCTCGTCTGGCTGGATGCGATCGGGCTTTCCGCCTATTGCGTGATGGGCGCCGCCAAGGGGCTGGCGGCCACCGCCTCGCCGACGGTGGCGATCGTGACGGGCACCATGACGGCGGCTTTCGGCGGCATCCTGCGCGACATTCTCGCCAACGAGCCTTCGGTGCTTCTGCGGCCGGAAATCTATGTCACGGCGGCCCTCTCGGGAGCCGCACTCTTTACCCTGTCGTCCGAAATGGGGGCGCCGCTCTGGCTGGCCTCGCTGGCCGGTGCGATCCTGGCTTTCGGGGTGCGGGGCGGCGCGCTTGCCTTCGGCTGGACCTTCCCGCCCTACAAGGCGCGTCCCGGCCGTCATCCCGACGACGTGATGTGAGGGAGAGGCCGCGCCTCAGGCCTGTTTCGGGCGCAGGCGGATCACCACGTCCACATGGGCGATTTCCATGCCCTCGGGCGCATCGGGGAGATTGCCGATGGTGATGTTGGAGACGGGGATGTCGAGCACCTCGTTGCGGCCCTCGACGAAGAAGTGGTGATGATCCGACACATTGGTGTCGAAATAGGTCCTGGCGCTTTCCACCGCCAGAACGCGGATCATGCCGGCCTCGGTGAACTGGTGCAGCGTGTTGTAGACGGTTGCGAGCGAAACCGGCACGCCGGCGGCAACCGCCTCCTCGTGCAGTTCCTCGACGGTCAGGTGCCGGTCGCCCTTGGCAAAGAGGAGATCGGCGAGCGCGATGCGCTGGCGGGTCGGGCGGAGGCCCGAGCGGCGAAGCCGCATTTCCGCTGTCGCAGGGGCAGTGGCCGTCATTTCGTCTCCTTTTTGAACCGGATGGCGCGCATCCATGTCACATGTCCTTTATCCCTCAAGCATATAACGGCAGGCGGGGCGCCTTTCAATAGAGCGCCGCCGGACAAAATGCCCCGGAAAGCCCTTGAAAAGCGCCGCTCCGGCGCAAGCATCGGCCGGACAAACCGCGAAAAAAGCGTGGGCAGGCCCCGGATGCCGCCCGCCGCGACCATTGTTGCGCTTCATTTTGGCTTAATCTTGCTTTAGAGCAGGGACAGATCATCATTACGCATTCAAGGAAAACGGTGTCCATGGGAACCAGACAATCCAGCTATACCTATGAGGAAATCCTCCAGTGCGGCCGCGGCGAATTGTTCGGCCCCGGCAATGCGCAGCTGCCGCTGCCGCCCATGCTGATGGTTCACCGCATCACCGAGATTTCCGAGACGGGCGGCCTGCACGACAAGGGATTCATCCGCGCCGAATACGACGTACGCCCCGACGACTGGTATTTCCCCTGCCATTTCCAGGGCAACCCGATCATGCCCGGCTGCCTCGGCCTCGACGGCATGTGGCAGCTCACGGGCTTTTTCCTTGGCTGGCTCGGGGAACCGGGACGCGGCATGGCGCTTTCCACGGGGGAAGTGAAGTTCAAGGGCATGGTGCGCCCGGAGACGAAGCTGCTGCAGTACGAGATCGACTTCAAGCGCGTGATGCGCGGCCGCCTCGTGCTCGGCACCGCCGATGGCGTGCTCAAGGCCGACGGCGAGCCGATCTACCAGGCCACCGACCTGCGCGTCGGGCTTTCCAAGGCCTGACACTTGCCGGATCGCCGCGAAGACCACATCTGAAACGGCGATCCAACTGACGAAACGAAAGAAAAGGTTCCCATGATGAGACGGGTAGTTGTTACGGGTCTGGGCATTGTATCCTCGATCGGAAACGATGCTGCGGAAGTGACCGCCTCGCTGCGCAATGCCAAGTCCGGCATTTCGTTCTCCAACGATTTTGCCGAGCATGGCTTCCGCTGCCAGGTCTGGGGCCGGCCGACGCTCGACCCGACGGAACTCGTCGACCGCCGCGCCATGCGCTTCCTGTCGCAGGGCGGCGCGTGGAACCATGTCGCCATGAAGCAGGCGATCGCCGATGCGGGCCTCGAGGAAGCGGACTACGCCAAGAAGGAACGCGTCGGCATCATCATGGGTTCGGGCGGTCCTTCCACCCGCACCATCATCGAGGCGGCGGAAATCACCCAGAAGAACAACTCGCCGAAGCGCATCGGCCCGTTTGCCGTGCCGAAGGCCATGTCCTCCACGGCGTCGGCGACGCTCGCCACCTGGTTCCAGATCCATGGCGTGAACTACTCGATCTCGTCGGCCTGCTCCACCTCGGCGCACTGCATCGGCAATGCCGCGGAGATGATCCAGTGGGGCAAGCAGGACATGGTCTTTGCCGGCGGTCACGAGGATCTCGACTGGTCGATGTCGAACCTCTTCGACGCCATGGGTGCCATGTCCTCCAAGTACAACGACACGCCGGCGACGGCATCGCGCGCCTATGACGTCTCGCGCGACGGCTTCGTGATCGCCGGCGGTGCGGGCGTGCTGGTGCTGGAAGAACTGGAGCATGCCAAGGCCCGCGGGGCGAAGATCTATGCCGAGCTCGTCGGCTACGGCGCGACCTCCGACGGCTACGACATGGTCGCTCCCTCGGGCGAGGGCGCGGTGCGCTGCATGCGCCAGGCGCTTTCGACCGTGAAGGGCGAGGTGGATTACATCAACACCCACGGCACCTCGACGCCGGTCGGCGACTCCAAGGAGATCGGGGCCATCCGCGAAGTGTTCGGCGAGAAGATGCCGCACATCCAGTCCACCAAGTCGCTCACCGGCCATTCGCTGGGTGCGGCGGGCGCACAGGAGGCGATCTATTCGCTGCTGATGATGCAGGAGGGCTTCATCGGCGAGAGCGCGCACATCGCCGAGCTCGATCCGGAATTTGCGGGCGTGCCGATCGTGCGCAGCCGCATAGACAATGCCAAGATCGACACGGCGCTTTCCAATTCCTTCGGTTTCGGCGGGACAAACGCGACGCTGGTCTTCCAGCGCTACAACGGGTAACGGGGCATGGCACAACTGATGCAGGGGAAACGCGGCCTCATCATGGGCGTCGCGAACAATCACTCGATCGCCTGGGGCATTTCCAAGGCGCTCGCGGCGGAAGGCGCGGAACTCGCCATCACCTACCAGGGCGAGGCGCTCGGCAAGCGGGTGAAGCCGCTGGCGGCCGAGGTCGGCTCCGACTTCCTCCTCCAGTGCGACGTGGAAGACCTCGCCTCGGTGGACCAGGTCTTCGAGGCGCTGAAGGAGCGCTGGGGCGGCATCGACTTCGTCGTGCATGCCATCGGCTTTTCCGACAAGAACGAGCTGAAGGGGCTTTATGCCGACACCACGCGGGACAACTTTACCCGCACCATGGTGATCTCCTGCTTCTCCTTCACGGAAGTGGCCAAGCGCGCCGCCGCCATCATGAACGAGGGCGGCTCCATGCTCACCCTCACCTATGGCGGCTCCATGCGCGTGATGCCGAACTATAACGTGATGGGCGTGGCCAAGGCCGCGCTCGAAGCCTCCGTCCGCTATCTCGCCGCCGATTACGGTCCGCGCGGCCTGCGTGTGAACGCCATTTCAGCAGGGCCGATCCGCACGCTCGCAGGCGCCGGCATCTCGGACGCACGCGCCATGCTCTCCTGGCAGCAGAAGAACTCGCCGATGCGCCGCACGGTGACCATCGAGGACGTGGGTTCCTCCGCGCTCTACCTGCTTTCCGGCCTGTCGCGCGGGGTGACCGGGGAGATCCATTACGTGGATTCCGGCTACAACATCACCTCGATGCCGACGCTCGAGACGCTGAGGAACGCGGACGCCGAGTGAGGCCAGCCGCCCTCGACCGCAGGACACGAAAACCCCCGCCGGCCCTGCCGCGGGGGTTTTTCTTTCGCCAGCCGGCGCGACCCGCGGGGGAACATTTTGCCGCTCGCGGCGTTTGTATCCGGTTCGAGGGGAGTTGGCATGCAGGGCGATCGGGATTTGCTGGACAGCCGGATGGCTCTCGTGGAGGGGCGTTACCGGCTCCTCGTCGATGCCATCAAGGAATATGCCATCTACATGCTCGACACGACCGGTCGGGTGATCAGCTGGAACAGCGGCGCCGAGCGCTTCAAGGGCTATCGCGCGCCGGAGATCCTCGGCAGCCATTTCTCCCGTTTCTATACGCCCGAAGACCGTCATGTGGGCCTGCCGGCCCGGGCGCTGCAGATCGCCGAACGCGAGGGGCGCTTCGAGAACGAAGGCTGGCGCGTGCGCAAGGACGGCACCCGTTTCTGGGCGCATGTGGTGCTGGACCCCATTCGCGGGCCGGACGGCCACCTGATTGCCTTTGCCAAGATCACCCGCGACCTGACCGACAAGAAGCGCATCGAGGCGGAGCTGCGGCTCAGCGAAACCCAGTTCCGCGTGCTGGTGGACGGGGTGATCGATTATGCGATCTTCATGCTCGGCCTCAACGGCGACATCACCACCTGGAACCCCGGCGCGGAGCGCATCAAGGGCTACAGCCGCGAGGAGGTGGTGGGCACCAGCTTTTCCCGCTTCTACACCCCCGAGGACATCGAGGCCGGCATTCCCCGGCAGGCGCTGGCCGTGGCCTACAAGACCGGCCGTTTCGAAACGGAAGGCTGGCGCGTGCGCAAGAACGGCACCCGCTTCTGGGCGAGCGTGGTGATCGATGCCATCCGCGACGAGATGGGTTCGGTCGTCGGCTTCGCCAAGGTCACCCGCGACATCACCGAAAAGCGCGAGGCCCAGCGCGCCCTCGACCAGGCCCGCGAGGAGCTGTTCCAGGCGCAGAAGATGGAGGCGCTCGGCCGGCTGACGGGTGGCATCGCGCATGATTTCAACAACCTGCTGATGGCGATCACCGGCAGCCTGGAGCTTCTCAGGCGGCACCTCCCCGACGACGAGAAGACCGCGCAGCTGATTGCCAATGCACTCGAAGGGGCCAATCGGGGCGCTGCCCTCACGCGGCAGATGCTCGCCTTCTCCCGCAAGCAGGATCTCAATCTGGAGCCCGTCGACCTGAACCAGCTGGCGCGCGAGGTAAAGGTCATGCTGGAGCGGACGATCGGCCCGGGCATCTCCATCGAGGCGCGCATCCCCTCCAGCCTGCCGCGCGTGCGCTCCGACGTGAACCAGCTGACGAGCGCGCTTCTCAACCTCGCCGTCAATGCCCGGGACGCCATGCCCCATGGCGGGCGGATGCGCTTCGGGGCAAAGGCAACCGAGATTTCCGACGCGCCGGAGGGAGGGCCACCGCTCCGGCCCGGGTCCTATGTGTGCCTGTTCGTCTCCGACGAGGGGATCGGCATGGATCAGGAAACGCTGGAGAAATCCACGACGCCCTTCTTCACAACCAAGGAGATCGGCAAGGGCACAGGCCTCGGCCTGTCGATGGTGCATGGCTTCATGGAGCAGTCGGGCGGCCGGCTGCTCTTGCATTCGAAGCCGGGACGCGGCACGCGGGCGGAGCTGTGGCTTCCGGCGCTTGCCGAGGAACAGCCCGTGGTGCGCAAGCCGGAAAAGGGCGACACGCGCCTGCCCGGCCGGCAAAGGCATCTCAAGGTGCTTGCCGTCGACGACGATCCGCTGGTGCTGCTGAACACGGTGCTGATGCTCGAGGGCTTCGGCCATCACGTGGAGCAGACGACATCCGCGCCCAAGGCGCTGGACATGCTGGCGAGCGACCCGTCCTTCGACCTTCTGGTCAGCGACCAGTCCATGCCGAAGATGACGGGGCTGGAGCTGATCGAGGAGGTGCGGCGCCACCGGCCCGGCCTGCCCTGCGTGCTGGCGACCGGCTATTCGCAGGAGGCGGGACTGAAGCTCGAGGGCGTGACCTGGCTTGCAAAACCCTTCACCGAGCACGATCTCAACCGCGCCGTGGCCGAGGCCACGGGGAAATGAGCAATCCAATTGCCTGAATGCGGAAAGGGCGGAGACGCCATCCGCATCCCCGCCCCTGCCCGTATTGTTGCCTCGCCCTGCCTCAGAGCGTCTTCGACCAGTTGTCGTACCAGGCGCGGAAGAGCGCATACTGCTTTTCGGCAAAGCCGCGCTGGCTGTCGGACAGGGCATCCGTCTCGTTGAAGTGCAGCGTGTATTCCGGATTGCCGGTCAGCACCATCAGATGCTTGTAGAAGAGAACGAGATCCGGACCTTCGTCGAAGGAGGAAAGGACGGCAAGCGCCTGCTCGAGCTCGAGCGCCCGGACGCGCGCCTTCGCATCGCCCGCGGCGGCTGCCTCGCAGAGCGAGACGAGGTGAAGCACCTCCTTCGGCAGCACGTTGCCGATGCCGGTGATGGCGCCGGCCGCACCGCAGTTCACGTAGCCGTGGAAGACGGCGGTATCGACGCCGACCATCAGCGTGACGTCGTCGTCACGGCTGGTGATGTTTTCCGCGGCATAGCGCATGTCGGCCGGACCGCCGAATTCCTTGAAGCCGACGAGGTTCGGATGCTCGCGGCGCAGTTCGAAGAAGAGATCGGCGCGGGTGGCGAAGCCGTAATAGGGGCTGTTGTAGATGACGGCCGGCAGATCGGTCGCTGCCGAGAGGATCGCCTTGAAGTGGGCCTTCTGGGCCGCGATGGACGGGCCGCGCGACAGCACGCGGGGGATGACCATCAGGCCGTGGGCGCCGACCTTCTGGGCATGGGCCGCATGGGCAACCGCCATGACCGTATTGACGGCGCCGGTCCCGACGATGACCTTCAGGCCCGCCTTGACCAGGCGCTCCACGCCTTCCATGCGCTGGGCATCGGTGAGCAGCGGCCAGTCTCCCATCGAGCCGCAATAGACGACCGACGCCATGCCGGCGGCAACGAGTTCGCGGCCCTTGGCGACCAGGGCGTCGAAATCGGGCGTGCGGTCCGCCTTGCAGGGCGTCATGAGGGCCGGGATCACGCCGGTAAAGATGCTGGATTTCACGTCAGTCTCCTCTCGATGGCTCATTGGCTGCGGCATGCGCATGAAGCTGCCGGCCTGCGATGAAGCCTTCATAGCATCTTGCATTTTTCTTGTCGACAAGAAAAATGCAGCACACGGAATCCCCTGCGGCAAGCCCGTCCGGGCTGCGACAGGGAAGATCAGAGCGAAAGGTTGAGCGGGTCCTTGCGGCTGAAGAGCTGCTGCACCTGCAGCACGATCTGCTCCGCGTGCTCGCGCGCCATCCGGTCCGCGCCCTCGGCATCGCGGGCCTCGATGAGGGCGATCAGCCGCGCATGCTCCTCGACGAAGCGTCCGGGAAACTCCTCGCCGTAGGAGTTGTAGTAGAGGCGCAGGATGCGGCGTCCCTCGTCCAGCAGGCGGCGGAAGAGGCCGGTGAAATAGGAGTTGCGCCCGGCTTCGGCAATCGCCGCATGAAACTCGGCATTGGTGGCGATCATGGCGAGCGCGTCCCGGGCAGCGACGGCCGCCGCATAGGCCTCGTGATGGTCGCGGATGACGGCGAGGTCTTCCGGGCGGTGATGCTGGGCGGCGAGACGGGTGGTCACCCGGTACATCAGCACCATGGCATCGAAGAAGGGATTGAGATTGAGGAAATCGATGTTCGAGACCATGGTGGAGCGGTTCGGCAGGGTCTCGATCAGCCCCTCCCCCGCCAGCCGCACCAGGGCTTCGCGGATCGGCGTGCGCGAGATCCTGAAGCGCTCGGCCAGTTGCATCTCGTCCACGGGGCTGCCGGGCGCCAGCTTGAGATCAAGGATCTCGTCGCGCAGCATGTCATAGACCATCTTGACGCCCGAGCCTCTCTTGCGCTCGGTGATGGCGGGGGATGCGGGGCTCTTTTCGGTCATCGTCGTCCTCTTGTCGCCCTCCCGCACATACCGGACTTTGCGCGGAAATCAAACCTCCCCGCGCCGGCTCAGAACCGGCGGCAATCGAAGGCGGCGATATCGATGGCAGGTGCCCGGTCGCTCAACAGGTCCGCGACGAGCCGGGCCGTGCCGGCGGACTGGGTCAGGCCGAGATGACCGTGGCCGAAGGCATAGACGATGCGGGCGGAGCGGGGCGCACGGGCAATGACCGGCAGGCTGTCCGGCAGCGACGGACGGAAGCCCATCCACTGTACGCCACCCTCGGGCTTCAGGCCGGGCAGGAAGGACTGCGCCTTCTTCAGCATGGCTTCGGAGCGGCGGAAATTCGGCGGCAGCGAAAGACCGCCGAGCTCCACAGCGCCGCCGACGCGGATGCCGGTCGACAGCCGCGTGACGACGAAGCCGTGTCCGCCGAAGGTGATCTGTGTCCTCAGGTCGAAGGCGTCGCCGGGAAGCGTCGTGTTGTAGCCGCGCTCGGTTTCAAGCGGGATGCGGTCGCCGAGCGTGCGGGCGATGCGGTGGGAGAAGGCCCCGGCGGAAACCACCGCGCGTCCGGCGGACAGGCGGCGGCCGTCGGCCAGCGCCAGCTCCACCCCCGTCTCCGTCGGCAAAAGGGCCATGACCTCGCCCTTTTCGATGCGACCGCCGCGCGCGCGGAAATGATCCGCAAGGGCAAGCGTGTAGAGCTTCGGGTCGGCGATCGAGTACCAGCCGGGGGTGAAGGTGCCCCTCACGAAACGGGGCGAGAGGCCGGGCTGGATCTCCGCCATGCCCGCGGGATCGAGATGGCTGAATTCGATGCCGTGGTTTTCGCGCGCCTTCCAGCCGGGCAGCGAGTCGCGGAATTCCGCCTCGCTTTCATAAACCTGCAGGTTGCCGTCCCTGCGCAGCATGGGGATCGTCCCCGTCATGGCCAGGAAACCCTCGAGTTCCGCCTTGGAAAGGTCCATCAGCGCGGTCTGCGCGACGGTGGAATGGGCGACGCGCTCCGGCGAGCAGGCCCGCCAGAAGCGGAACATCCACGGGGCGATCTGAAGCGCATAGGCGGGCGGAACCGTGAGCGGCCCGAGCGGATCGAGCAGCCAGCGCGGGGCCTTTCGCAGGATGCCGGGTGAGGCGAGCGGCAGGATGTCGGTGAAGGCAAAGGCCCCCGCATTGCCGGCGGACGCTCCCGCGGCCGGACCCTCGCGATCGACCACCGTGACGGACAGCCCGCGCGCCGACGCGGAAATTGCCGCCGACAGCCCCACGACGCCTGCCCCGACAACGATGACATCCGTCTTTTCCATGCCCGTCTCCCTGCGCACCTGCTTTTCCTGCCGGCATAATGGAGCTTCGCGCCGCCTGCCGCAACGGAAAAATACAAAATGTACGCAGGATGTATATAACTGTGGCGACCGGTGCCTGCGGCGCGCTTTTCCATCCGCTCCGGTGCGCGCTGAGGGAACCACTTGGGCTCGCGGGTGTTGGTTGTGCGGGCGGCGGGAAAGGACACAGGCACAGTCTTGATGAAAGGCATGGCGCGATTGATCGGCTTCTGGAACAGCCAGTCTCTCGCCCGGCAGTTTCTGGCTGCCGGTGGCGTGGTATGGCTGACCGCGATGCTGGTGATCGGAGCGCTGGTAAGCCATCTGATCGAAAGGGCCGTCACCCGCAATTCCGCCGCGGCGACCGCCCTTTACGTGGATGGCCTCATCGCACCGCTCCTCCCCGACCTGAAGACCGGCGAGACCATAGACGAGGTGACCCGCCGGGCGCTGGACGAAACCTTCGCGCAATCGCCGCTGAAGGACAGGATCTTTTCCTTCCGGCTCTGGCGGCCGGACGGTCTCGTCCTCTATTCCACGGAGAAGGACCTCGTGGGCAAGACCTTTGCCCCCAACGAGGATCTCGCCGAGGCAATGAAGGGCTCCATCGTCGCGCAGCTCGGCCTGGCCGACGACCCCGAAAGCGGGCGCGAACGCGACGCGGGCAAGCCGCTTCTCGAGATCTACAATCCGGTGCTGCAGCCCTGGACCGGCGAGGTGGTGGCGGTGTCGGAATTCTACGAGCGGGCGGAGGATTTTCGCGCGAGCCTTGCCACGGCCCGGCGGCAGAGCTGGATGGCGGTGGCCGGCGCGGCGGCTATCATCTTCCTCACCCTCTCGGCCATCGTGGTGCGGGGCAGCCGCACCATCGAGGAGCAGAGCGGCGCACTGGCGGCCAGGGTGGAGGAGCTGAGTGCGCTGCTTTCGGAAAACCGGCTTCTGAACGAGCGCCTGCAAAGGGCCTCGCGCCGGACGGCTGCGCTCAACGAAAGCCATCTGCGCCGCATCGGGGCGGACCTGCATGACGGCCCCGCCCAGCTGATCGCCTATGCGGCGCTGAGGCTCGGCAGCCGGCGGCTGACCGATCCGGCGCTGGAGCCCGGGATCCGCACGGCCGAACTCGACGCCATCAAGATGCGGCTCGACGAGGCGATGGACGAGATCCGCAGCATCTGCAGCGGGCTCGTGCTGCCGCATATCGAGCATCTCGCGCTCTGCGAGGTGATCGAAAGGGCTGCCCGCGCCCATGAACACAGGACCGGCACCGCCGTTCGCATCGACCTCTCCGGCGTCAGGGGCGGCGAAAACGTGCCCGTCTCGGTGAAGATCTGCGTCTACCGCTTCGTGCAGGAGGCGCTGAACAACGCCTTTCGCCATGCCGGCGGACGCGGCCAGGCCGTATCGCTTTCGCTCGCCGGTGACCAGCTTGCCATCGAAGTCTGCGACGAGGGGCCGGGCTTCGATCCGGCCTGCCCGCAGGAAAACGGCATCGGCCTGACCGGCATGCGCGAGCGCATCGCCGCACTTGGCGGCGACCTCGACATCGAAACATCCGGCCGGGGCACCTGTCTGCGGCTGCGCCTCGGCCTTCCCACGGAGGAGATGACATGATCAGGATAGCCATCGTCGACGACCATCCGCTGTTTCGCGAGGGCGTGCGGCGAAGTCTTGCCGAACAGCCGGGATTCGAGGTGGCGGGCGAAGGCGCCTCTGCCGCCGACGCGCTGGACCTCGTGACCCGGCTCCACCCGGATGTTCTGCTGATGGACCTTTCCATGCCCGGCAACGGATTGCAGGCGGTGGCCGAGATTGCCGCCCGCGCGCCGGAGACGGGAATCGTGCTGCTGACCGTTTCAGAGCGCAACGAACATGTGAGCGAGGCGCTGAGGCTCGGCGCGCGTGGCTATCTGCTGAAGGGTATCGGGGCGGAGGGGCTGGCCGAGGCGATCGAGGTGGTGGCGCGGGGCGGCACCTATGTCGCGCCGACGCTTTCCGCCCATCTCTTCCTCACGTCGCCACCGGCGGGCGGGCAGGCGCAGGCCGCCCATCGCGAGGAGCTGACCGCCCGGGAGCGGGACGTGCTTTCGCTCGTCGCCTCCGGTCTCAGCAACAAGCGCATCGCCCTGTCGCTCGATCTCAACGAGAAGACCGTGAAGCACCACATGACGCGGATCATGGCGAAGCTCGGCGTGCAGAACCGCACCGAGGCGGCCCTCGCCTTCCGCGGCCGGCTTCCGCAGCAGGAGCGGCCGGCACGGCACTGACCGCTCAGCGCAGATAGGACCGCAGCCGCGCCAGATCCGCAGGGGTCGCGCGGCGCTCGACGATGCGGCGCCGGCGGCGGTCGCGCATGACGTAACGCCCGTTCTGGATGCCTTCGCTGATGCCGTTCGGGTGGCGGACGATGAGCGATTGCGGGCCGAACTCCACCGTGGGGCGCGCGGTCTGGTTGGACCTGCCGGCTGGCGCGCCCGAAGGCGCTCCGCGACCGCCGGCATTGCCATTGCCGCCGGCCCCGCCATTGCCGCCCTGGCCGTGGCCGCCATTGCCGCCCCCGTTGCCATTGCCGCCGCCATTTCCATTGCCGCGGCCGCCGCCCTTGCCGCCGGCGCGGGCGCGGGCGGGCTCGATCAGCGTTGCGCCCAGAAGGCTCAGAAACACCCTTCTTCGGATCATCGGCGGATACCCTCCCTCCGGTTTCTCCTCAATGAGATGCGAAGGCCCTGGAATTTGACAAGCTGTCAGGATTCGGGGGCGTTCAGGACGCCGCCGTTCCGATCACCAGCATGGACAGGACGAGAATGGGAAGCGGCAGCAGCAGCCAGCGGGATTCGTAGACACTGTTCTTCATGGTCGTTCTCCTTTCGGCGGCCTAATCCGCAAGCCCCCGTCCCCGTTCCCCCGCAGCCGACGGAACGGACTTCAGGAAGCGGCTTTGGGACCAAAGTCCCTGCTGCACCAGGGACCATCGGCCCCTCTGCCGCCCGCCTGAAGTCCCCCGTCCGGAACGGCCAGCGCTTCGGACCGTTGTGAGGGCATCGATTACCCCAATCGACAAACACAACGAAGAAATGGAAGGACCGATCATGAAGAGCATGAAAGCCCCCTCGCTTGCGATTGTGCTTGCCGCCTCCACCATGCTGGCACCCGCCCTGACCCATGCCCAGGAGCAGCCGCTGCCGCTGGAAGAGCAGCAGAAGAAGGATGCAGGCTCCGCCACCTCCGGCAGCGATGCCTCCGGCTCGGCATCCGGCACGACCGACGGCTCGGCCTCCGGTTCGGCCGGCGCCTCCGGATCGACCGACGCCACCGGCTCCGCTTCCGATTCGACGGAAGGCTCCGGCAGCGCGTCCGGCTCGGCCTCGGGTTCGGCCGGCACCTCCGGCTCCACGGACGGCTCGGGCTCCGCTTCCGGTTCGACGGAAGGCTCCGGCAGCGCCTCCGGCTCGGCCTCGGGTTCGGCCGGCACCTCCGGCTCCACGGACGGCTCGGGCAGCGCCACGGGCTCCGGCGATGCGAATGCATCGGGTTCCGGCACCACGGATGACAGCACGAAATCCGGCACCGAACAGAACCAGTCGGGCAGCGATGCCGCCTCTCCCGACAGCCCATCCGGCACGACCGACAGCAACAATGCCGGTACCGCCGACAGCAACACCGACGCCACCGCCACGGACAGCAAGGCGGACGTGAACGTCAACATCACCACCGAGCAGAAGACCGAGATCCGCAACGTGATCGTCGAGGAGAAGGTCGAGCCGGTCGATATCGACGTCGAGGTCTCGGTGGGCGTGGTCGTGCCGAAGAAGATCAAGCTTCATCCGCTGCCCGCGCGCATCATCAAGATCGTACCGGCCTATGAGGGCTACGAGTTCTTCGTGCTCCCCGACGGCCGCATCGTGATCGTCGAGCCGGCCTCCTACAAGATCGTCACGATCCTCGTCGTCTGACGCGGCCGGCTCATGCCCCGGGGAGGCTCCCGAACGGGCCTCTCCCCAACCAACAAAGGAGAAACACCATGAACATCAAGCCGATTCTTCTCTCTGCGGCCCTCCTGGCCGCTCCCTTCGCGGTCCATGCCCAGGAAGGCACCGTCAACGGTGCGGCCGGCGGTGCGGTGACCGGCGCCATCGTGGGTGGCCCCGTCGGGGCAGCCGTGGGCGGCGTTGCCGGTGCCATTGTCGGCACCGCGATCGACCCGCCGCCGCGCGAAGTGGTCACCTATGTGGAAAGCCAGCCCGTGCCCACGGCCCCCGTGGCGGTCGAGCAGGAAATCGTCGTCGGCAAGCCGCTGCCGGAAAAGGTGGTCATCACCCCGGTTCCGGACCAGCCGAAATATGCCTATGCGGTGGTCAACCAGGAACGGGTGATCGTCGATCCGAAGACCCGCGTCGTCGTGCAGGTGGTGAAGTAAGCCTGGCGGATAGACCGCCTTTCCAGACCGGGACGCCGCCTTCGGGCGGCGTCACTCTTCCTCCGCGCCCGACAGATGGTTGCGCGCGGAAATCTTCAGAAGCCCCACTTCCCGGAGCATGGACTGGATGAGTTCCGGCGAGACGTCCGCCATCATGTCGCGCAGCCAGCCCTCGTGCGCGGCGGCCATGCCGGCGAAGAACTCCTCCCCCTTGGGTGTCAGCTTCGCGACCGTCACGCGCCGGTCGCCATCGGGCGTTTCGCGCACCACGAGGCCATCGGCCTCCAGCCGCTCCACCAGACCCGTGACATTGCCGTTGGTGACCATGGTGCGGCGGGAAAGCTCGCCCAGCCTCAAGCCGTCGCGCTCGCGGTAGAGCTGCGCCAGAAGGTCGAACTGGGGCAGCGTCGCGCCGTATTCCGCCCTCAGGCGCCGGCGGATCTCGTGGGAAATCAGCTTCGTGGTCGACAGCAGGCGGAGCCAGAGCTTCAGCTCCGGCTTGCTTTCGGCCTGCGCGCCCTGAACGATGATTTCGAGATCCATGGGGTTTGCCCCTTCCACTGCCAGACGCCTCACCTTCCCCCTGCATCAACCTCTAGCCGAAATGCTTTAAATGTCAAAGGTCGGCGGGAGGGCGTCAGCCGGCGAGCATCCTGGAGAGCATGTGGCCGGAGCCTGCCCCGGTGCCTGCGCCCGGCCAGGTAGAGGCGCCGCAGAGATAGAGCCCCGTGACCGGCGTCTTGTAGCGGGAGTGACCGGCAACCGGCCGGAAGAGGAAATTCTGGTCCAGATGATGGCTGCCGGAGAGATTGTCGCCGCCGATGAGGTTGGGGTTCTCCGCCTCGAGATCGGCAGGCGAGAAGACCGAGCGGCCGAGGATCTTCCCCGAAAGGCCGGGCGCATAGGTTTCGATGAGGCGGATCACGCGGTCCGCATAGGCTTCCTTCGCCTCTGCCCAGGCGGTGCCGGGGGCGATTTCGCCCGCCGCATCCCCGCCGATCTCCGCGGGCAGCACGCGCACCTGCACCCAGAGCACATGCTTGCCCTCGGGCGCGCGGGACGGATCGAGTGCGGTCGGCTGGCCGACGACGAGCGCCGGCTCTGCCGGCCGGATGCCGGAGGCCGCTTCCGCATAGGCCTTCGCCATCATCGGCAGGTCGGGGGCAAGGTGGACATAGGCGAACCGTTTCAGCTCTTCTCCCGCCGTCCAGTCCGGCAGGCCGTCGAGCGCCAGATGGATCATCATCGTGCCGGGGCCGGCGCGGAAGCCTGCGATCTTCCGGTCGAATGCGGCGCGCGCCGGATCGGCCTTCACCAGCCTGCCGAAGACGAGCTGCGGATGCACGTTGGCGATCACCGCGCGCCGGGCCTCGATGACCTCGCCGCTTGCCAGCCGGACGCCCGTCGCGCGTCCGCCCGTCGTGACGATCTCCTCGACCGGCGACCCGGTTCTCACCGTGCCGCCCTTTTCCGTGAGGAGGCCCACCATGCCGTCGATGATCGTGGACGCGCCGCCCTTGCCGATCACCATGCCGAAGGCCTGGTTGGCCATGGATTCCAGATAGGGGAAGAGCGCGCCCCCCG
Source organism: Gellertiella hungarica (assembly GCF_014197145.1). Classification (GTDB taxonomy): domain Bacteria; phylum Pseudomonadota; class Alphaproteobacteria; order Rhizobiales; family Rhizobiaceae; genus Gellertiella; species Gellertiella hungarica. Next base: position 139,688 of record NZ_JACIEZ010000006.1, read on the forward strand.
CCGTATCCGGCGAGAAATCGAGATGCAGGCCCCAGGCCGCCATCATGGTCTTCACCTTCTGGTTCTCGAAGCGGGCATCGAGGAAATCGCGCGGCGAGGCGAGGAGCAGGCGCACCATGTCGTAGACCCAGCCCGTGCCGCGGGCGCGCCAGGCCTTCCACAGAACCTTGAAGGCATCGAAGGAGGGCATGGGCGAGCCGAGCAGGCCGAAGATGTGCGGCGCATCGGCCCCGAATTCGGCAAACATCGCCTTCCAGGCCTCGGCATCCCGCGCCGAGAGCGCGGCGATGCGGGATGTGGTGACATCGAGATTCTTGCTGACGCCGAGCCATGTCTGGTCGCGGAAGATGCTGGCGAAGCAGTGTTCGGCCGGCACGAAGCCGAGGCCGTGGCGGGCAAGATCGCCCGCATGCTGGCCGTGAAACGCGGAGCCGGCAAACATCGAGAGGTTCATGGCAGCGACATCGTGGCGGAAGCCCGGAAGCGTCAGCTCGCGGGTCTTCACCGCGCCGCCGGGCTCGTCCTTCGCCTCGACGACCGTGACGGACCAGCCCTTCGATGCCAGATTGACCGCCGCAGCCAGCCCGTTGTGCCCCGCACCGATGACAACAGCATCGACCGCCGCCATGTTTGCCTCCCTTTTATCTTCTCGCCCTCTTTATTCCCATATGCATACATTTTTCGCCCTTCGGTCAAGTGCGAAGCGAGCGACGGAAGCATCCACCGGGCTTCCCGGCACAAGGAAAATGCCCCGCAGGGGCGGATTGACGGCGATCAAGGGCGGTTTGTCCGGGCTTATCCTCTCCCCACCGTTTCGCCGCAACGCGTCATGCAAAATACTTGCAACCACATATTTTGTGACATAGGCTTCCCCCGATCGCCGTCCGGAGGTCATGCCGCAGGAGGAAAGCGGCGACGGGCGGCCAACTGGGGAACTGTCCATGTCTGCCACTGCACTTCAACAGCTCGCAACCGCCCTTCTTTCCGGTTCGGTGAAGGTCATCGACCTGACCGCACCGCTCGGTCCCGACACGCCCGTCATCAAGCTGCCGCCCGAAATCGCCGTGAACACGCCGGAAGTGAAGGTGCACAATATCTCCCACTATGACAAGAACGGTCCGTTCTGGGCGTGGAACTGGCTGGAACTCGGCGAGCATACCGGCACCCATTTCGATGCGCCGGTTCACTGGATCACCGGCAAGGACTATGCCGACGGCACGACCGACCGCATTCCCGCGCAGAATTTCGTCGCCCCCGTCAACGTGATCGACTGCTCGGCCGAAGCCGCCAAGGACCCGGATTTCCTGCTGACGGCGGACGGCATCAAGGCCTGGGAAGCCAAGCATGGCGCCATCGAGCCGGGCAGCTGGGTGCTGATGCGCACCGACTGGTACAAGCGCAACGGCTCGGCCGCGACCTTCCTCAATGCCGACGAGAACGGCCCGCATTCGCCCGGCCCGACGCCCGATGCCATCGAATACATCCTTGAAAAAGGCGCGATCGGCTGGGGCACCGAATGCATCGGCACGGATGCAGGTGCCGCCGGCGGCATGAACCCGCCCTTCCCGGCGCACAACCTGATGCACAAGGCCAACCGTTACGGCCTCGCCAGCCTCTGCCACCTCGACCAGCTGCCGCCGAAGGGCGCCGTGCTGATCGCCGCGCCGCTGAAATTCGTCAACGGCACCGGTTCGCCGATCCGCGCGCTGGCGCTGGTTGCCGGCTGAGGTTTCGGAAGGACTGGGAAGCGGGGCCAAAACCCCGCTTCTTCGCATGAGGGAGGATGAGGGGACATGGAACAGCCGGATTACGTCATCGTCGGCAGCGGCATCAACGGGCTCGTCGCAGCGGCGCTGCTGGCCAAGAAGGGCAAGCGGGTCACGCTTCTGGAGCGCAACGGAGCGCTGGGCGGCTGCCTGCGGACCGAAGAACTGACCGCGCCGGGCTTCACCCATGACGTGATGGCCACCACCATGGTGCTGTTCCTCACCTCGCCCGCCTATGGGGCGCTCGGCAAGGATCTGGAAGCCCGGGGCCTCGAATTCGCCCATGCGGCCCTGCCGACCGGCGTGCTGCGGCCTGATGGATCGCATGCGATATTCTCCATGGACCGCGCCCGCAACGTGGCGATGATGGAGGCGCTTGCTCCGGGCGATGGCCAGGCTTTTTCCCGCGAGATGGACAGGCTCGGCGGCGACGCCCCCTTCCTCTTTTCGCTGCTCGGCGGTTCGCTCTGGTCCTGGGGCATGGCGAAGACCGTGCTGAAGGAGGCCTGGCGGCGCGGTTTCCGCAATCTCGCCGGCTGGTTCGGCGAGGCGCTTTCGCCGGCCCGTACCTATCTGGAAACGAGCTACCGCTCCGAGGTCACCCGCGCGCTCTGGGCGCCGTGGGTGCTGCATACGGGGCTTGGGCCGGAAAGCGCCTATTCCGCGCAGATGGCCAAGGTGATCGGCTTTGCCATCGAGCTTGCCGGCTGCCCGATCGTCAAGGGCGGGGCGGCCAACCTGGTCAAGGCTTTCGAAAGGCTCATCACCGATCATGGCGGCACGATCCGCACGGGAGCAGACGTAACAACGATCATCGAAGGCGCGGGCGGCCGCGCGGGCGGCGTGACGCTTGCCTCCGGCGAGACGATCCGTGCCATCCATGGCGTGATCTGCTCGGTCGCACCCGGCCAGCTCTATGGCACACTGCTGAAGGCCTGGGACGCGCCACTTCCCGACGCGGTGAAGGAGGGTCTTTCCACGTTCCGCCACGGCAAGGGCAACATGCAGATCCACTACGCGCTGAAAAGCCCGCCGCGCTGGAAGGCGGGGGCGGAGCTTGCCGACGTGGCGCTGCTTCATCTCACGCCCGGCCTCGACGGCGTGTCGAAGGCAGCGAACGAGGCGGAACGCGGGCTGCTGCCCGCCGAGCCCACCGTCTGCGTGGGACAGCCGACCGCCTTCGACAAGAGCCGCGCGCCGGAGGGACAGGCGGTGCTGTGGCTGCAATTGCCCGAAGCGCCGCGCTTCCTCAAGGGGGATGCGGCGGGCGAAATCGCCATCGGCGCGGACGGCCAGTGGACCGAGGAGATCCGCGAGCGCTACGCGGACCGGATCGAGGCGATGCTGGCCGAGCGGATCGAGAATTTCCGCGACAGCGTGATCGCGCGCCGCGCCTTCTCGCCGGCCGATCTCGAGAAGATGAACGTCAATCTGGTCGGCGGCGACCCCTATGGCGGCTTCTGCGGCCTCGACCAGTTTTTCCTGTGGCGCCCGTTCAAGTCTTCTGTTAACCACACCACCCACATTCCGGGGCTCTACCATATCGGCGCCTCGACCCATCCCGGGCCGGGATTGGGTGGCGGCTCCGGTTTCCTCTTGGCCTCTTCCCTGAAGTAATCGAAACCAACGAGAAGGCAGGACAATCCGCATGGAAGACCGGTTTTCAGGCAGGATCTTGCGCCGTCCAGGCGATGCGGACGAAACCCAGCCGACCATGGGAGAGATCGGGCTCAACCAGTTTGCGCCCTATCTGATGAACCGGATCGCGGCGCGCTGGAACGCCAACCTGGCGGAAGAGCTGAAGACGCACGACATCACCACTACCAAGATGCGGGCGCTCGCCATCCTGACGCTGACGCCCTCGCTGACGATCAACGAGCTCTCGGTCTTTGCGGTCACCGAACAGTCGACCATGAGCCGGACGCTCGATTCGCTGGAAGAGCAGGGCTACATCCGCCGCCAGCCGCGCGCGGAGGACATGCGCATCCGCGATGTCTCGATCACCGAAGAGGGCCGCGCCGCCTTCGGCAAGGTCTGGCCCACCATGTACGACCTCTTCCTGCACATGTTCGACGGCGTGGACGAGGAGGAATACAAGCAGTTCCTCTCCGTGCTCCACCGCATCCTCACCAATATCCGGCGCCACGAGATCTGAGGATCGGGGCGCATCGCGGCACGGTGGTGGTAGCCGATGGCATGTCTGTGGCTCGCAAACGGTCGAGTTTGCCGCACCGCACCCCCCTCTGTCCCTGCACCACGACGCCTTTGCCGCACCGACCCCCCTCTGCCCTGCAAACCGTCGAGTTTGCAGATGCGCACCCCCCCTCTGCCCTGCCGGGCATCTCCCCCTCAAGGGGGGAGATCGGGATGGGGTTTATGAGGGCAGTCCCCAGCCAACGTATCTGCAATTGAGACGCTTGTTGTTTGAGGAAACCAAAAACCGCAATGTCGATCTCCCCCCTTGAGGGGGAGATGTCCCGGCAGGGACAGAGGGGGGTGCACATCGGCAGATTCGACGTAGTGCGAGGCAGAGCAGGGTGCGGTGCCTCAAACTCCACGCCATGCCGACAGAGGGGCTGCGGCGCGTGAAACGCAGCACCCCGCTCCCGCCTCACCTCAAAGCGAAGCCACCGTCTTCAATGCGCCGTCAAGCGCGATGCCGTCCTCGTCCAGAAGGGCGGCCTGGCGGAGGCGGCGGAGCCAGTCGGCACCGTCTTCCCGGGCCTCGAGCAGCGGCAGGGCGGAAAGCACCCGGTCGAACTTGGAGATCCCGCGCACATGGGTGCCGGAATAGCCCTTGACCAGCCGGCGGCACTTCAGCACCTCGACGGCGAGAGCGTAATTCTTCGGAAGCAAGGCCAGGGCCTTGTCCAGCCATTCGGCGGTGAAGGCCATTTCGCGGGCGTGGCGCAGCGTGCCGCGGCGGAAGCGGCGCATGCCGGAGACCATGTAGAGCCCGAGGAACCAGAAGATCGTGCCGGTTTTCACCCGCCGGCCCTTGTTCACGCGCCGGTCGAGGAAATCGTAGAGCCCCTTGTTTTCCTCGATCCAGCGGCCGAGGCCCTTCGGCAGGGTACCGCAGACTTCCTCCATGCGCGGATGCATGAACTCGGTGGCGTAGAGGATCTGGTCACCCTTGACTCCCACTTCCTTCTTCACCCGGTCGAAGCGGGAGCCGCGCACCTTGAGGTCCGCCACGCGGATGACATCGTCATAGGCCATGGCGATGGCGAGATATTTCGCGGCTTCAGCGGTGAAGGCGAAGCCGTGCGCCTCGCCACCCGACTGGCGGTCGCGGGAGAAAAGGTCGGCGAGCCGGTCGAGATACTCGCCCGCATAGGCCGGATCCTGGAAATCTGTGAGCTTTCTGACACCCGCATAGGCCATCGGCTGGAGGGAGAGCGGCAGGCTGGACTTGAGCTTTGAAACGAGCGCGTCCAGCACCGGATGGCCGGTCCGCTCCGGCGGGGGCGGCAGATGCTTGTCGGCCTTCGGCTTCGGATCGATCTTCGGCTTTTCGAGCGCGTGGTCATAGGCGGCCGCGAAGGTCTTCAGGCTCGGCTCGATGCCCTTGCCGCCGGCGCGGATTACCGCCTCGAAATCCTCCCGGCTGAAGGGCAGCACGCCCGAAGCCGCGAAGGCGCCGAACAGGGCGGAAGAAATGACGCTGCCGTTCTTCGCCGCAATCGCTTCCATGTCGAAGGCGATGGTGCGTTTGGCGGCAAAATCCGTGGCGGAGATGACGAGCGTCGGATCGGCAATGCCATTGCCCGGCTTTTCCTTTTCAGCCACGGCATAGGAGCGGTGGGTCGAGGTGATCAGTGTCGTCTGGCCGGGGGTGACCACACCGCGCAGCACGGAGCGGCCGGCCTCCATCAGTTCGGCGGCAATCACCACATCCACGTCGCCCGGCGTCGGCATCAGCGACAGTGTCGGCTCGCGGTTCACATCGCCGGGGATCGTCTCGATGTAGTAGATGGTGGCGCCCGTGCGCTGGGCAACGCCCGGCACGGAGGTGGACTGGGCCACCCAGCCCTTCATCTCGGCCAGCGCCACGATCCAGTCGGAGAGAACGCCGCCGCCCTGGCCGCCCATGGCGAGGATGGCGATGGTGACGGGCTTGGCGGTCGAAAGACGGGCGCGCCCGGAGATCGATGCATCATCCATGGATCAGGCTCCTTCGGCGAAGAGGACGCGGCGGCTTTCGCGGCGGCGCTGCAGCCAGCCGATGACCTTGCTGCGCACGGAGGCGAGGAAACGGTCCCAGCCGGTCGGGTTCATGATGACATCGGCCCGGTAGAAGGAGGGGCAGAGCACGGCGGCTTCCGACACTTCCCCGCAATTGCCGCAGCCGACGCAGGAATTGTCGATGGCTGCGACCGGATCGTCCCTCAGCGGGTCATTCGTCTCCTTGACCGACAGCGACGGACAGCCGGACAGGCGGATGCAGGCGTGATCGCCGGTGCAGACATCCTCGTCCACGCCGAAGCGCTCCTTGACCATACGCTTGCCCGCCTTCACCGCAGCGGCGAATTGCGGCTTGATGCGGCGCTGCTTGTTGAGCATGCATTCGGAGGAGGCAACGATGATCTTCGGCCCCTTCTCCTTCGTCGTCAGCGCCTCGCGCAGCGTGTCGCGCATCTTCGCCACGTCATAGGTGCGGTCGATCTGGCGCACCCAGGTGGCGCCGATGCCCTTCACCGCCGCGACGATGGAATTGTTGGTCTTGCGGCGCGGATTTTCCGCGCGGGAGGAGAGGATGTCCTGCCCGCCCGTCGCCGCCGAGTAGAAATTGTCGACGATCAGCATCACGCCGTCCTGCTTGTTGAAGACGGCATTGCCGACCGAAGTCGCAAGCCCGTTGTGCCAGAAGCCGCCATCGCCCATCACGGAGATGGCGCGCTTGCCGGCTTCCACATTGAAGGCCGAGGCCGAGGCCGGGCCGAGGCCATAACCCATGGTCGTGCCGCCGATATTGAAGGGCGGCAGGATGGAGAAGAGGTGGCAGCCGATATCGGCAGAGACGTGGTGCGGACCGAGCTCCTTCTCGACCAGCTTCATGGCCGCGAAGATCGGCCGCTCCGGACAGCCCGTGCAGAAGCCTGCCGGGCGCGGCGGCACGACGGTGGCGAGCGCCTTCACCCGCTCGTCGGACAGCACCGGCGACGGGTCCGGCACCGGCGGACGATTGCCGAGCAGCGGGCTTGCATGCGCCTCGAGGAAGGAGGTGAGCCCCTTCAGCATGACGGGCGCAGTATATTCCCCGCCCATCGGCAGCACGTCCTTGCCGGAAATGCGGGTCTGGATGTCGCGGCGGCGGAGCAGCGTGTTCAGCCCCTGCTCGATATAGTCGGGGGCGCCCTCCTCCACCATCAGCACGGCCTTCTTGCCCTGGCAGAAGGCGATCACCTCGTCGTCGATCATCGGATAGGCGACGTTCATGACGTAGATGGGCACGAGGCTTTCGCCATAGACATCGGCAAGGCCAAGCTGCTGCAGGCCGCGCAGCACGCCGTTATAGAGGCCGCCGACGGTGATGATGCCGATCTCTCCGGTCTCGGGACCGAAGAATTCGTTGAGCTTGCGCTCCTTGACGAAATTGACCGCGGCCGGCCAGCGGCGCTCCAGCTTGTCCTTCTCGTGACCGAAGGAGGCGGGCGGCAGCACGATGCGGTTGACGTCACGAACCGGGTTTTCCATCGCCTCCTTCAGGGTGAAGGCCGGGCGGCGGTTGTCCTTTGCGACGAACTGGCCATGGACATGGCAGGCGCGGATGCGGACCTGCAGCATGACGGGCGTGTTGGATGCTTCCGAGAGCTCGAAACCGTCCTCCACCGCCTTGACGATGGAGGGCAGGTTCGGGCGCGGATCGAGGAGCCACATCTGCGACTTCATCGCATAGGCATGGCTGCGCTCCTGCATGATCGAGGAGCCTTCGCCGTAATCTTCGCCGATGATGATGAGCGCGCCGCCGGTGACCCCGCCGGACGAGAGGTTGGAGAGCGCATCGGAGGCGACATTGGTGCCGGCGGTGGACTTCCAGGTAACGGCGCCGCGCACGGGATACATGACCGAGGCCGAGAGCATGGCCGCAGCGGCGGCTTCCGAGGCGGATGTCTCGAAATGGACGCCGAGATCCTCCATCACGTCCTTGGCATCCGCCAGGACATCCATGAGGTGCGAGATCGGCGAGCCCTGATAGCCGCCCACATAGGAGACGCCGGATTGGAGAAGCGCCTTGGTGATGGCGAGGATGCCCTCGCCGCGAAAGATCTCGCCCTCGCCGAGCTTCAGATCCTCGACCTCGCGCGCAAACGATCGTTCAGCCACGGGGATCCTCCTTCGCCCTTGCCGGGCGCCCAAGCATTTAAAATTTGCAAAAACATATTTTGAGGAAAAGCCCGCTGTCAACGATGTTTTGCAGGAAAGCCCTATTCCCTTGAAATGAAGCGGAACGGGCACGAGGACGCTTGCGTGGATTTATATGCTGTGACATACATATTGCGCCTGACGGTCCGTTGTTCAGTGGAGGGAGCCCTAAAACGGTGCGCAGGCCGGGATGAGTGCCAAGAGTGCAGGGCTGAAAAAGCCGGCCATCCCGCGGCGACGGCAATCATTATTCCGAAAGACAAGACAAGGAAGCGGCGCAGGTCCCGAGAGGAAAAGGGACGGCGGATCGCTTGAAACCAGGGAACGACGGAGTTTGTCCATGACCCACATCACCAGACGCGAAACACTGGCGCTCGGCGCAGCCGCCTTCCTGGCGGGCATTCTCGGCGGGCACCACAAGGTGCTGGCCGCCGAAGAAGGCACGCTGACCATTGCCTATAACGTGAACCTGCCCTCCTTCGACCCGACGGTCGGCCCCTCGGCGGTGAACCCGACGATCCAGGCGATCTACCGCTCCGTCTTCGACCAGTTCATCGGCCAGAAGCCGGACCTCTCCTTCGAGCCGGGCCTGCTCACCGAATGGGGCTGGAACGACGACAAGACCAAGCTCTGGATGACGGTCCGCGAGGGCGTGACCTGGCATGACGGCTCGCCTTTTACGGCTGAGGACGTGGTCTGGTCGCTGGAGCGCGCCGCCAAGCAGGAAACGGGCAACCCGATCCAGTTCATCTGGTCGACCGCCGGCAACTACAAGATCGAAGGCAACAAGATCACTGCCGACGTGGTGCGCTTCGAGCCGACCTTCTTCAAGTGGATGGCCTTCCTGACCGGCTATGTGCTGCCCAAGGCCTATTACGAGAAGGTGGGCGCGGAAGGCTTCGAGAAGAAGCCGATCGGCACCGGCCCCTACATGGTGGACGAATATCAGGGCAACGCCTTCCTGCGCCTGAAAGCCAATCCCAACTATTTCGGCGGCAAGCCCACTTTCGACACGGTCATCTTCAAGTTCGTGCCCGACACGACGAGCCGCGTGGCCGAAATCGAATCCGGCGCCTCCGACGTGACGCTCGAAATCCCCTATGAGGAATTCGACCGCCTGAAGGGCAAGGAAGGGCTTGCCGGCGTCGCAACCCCGATCTCCGACATCGGCATGATCTTCCTCAACAACATCGAGGTGATGAACGACAAGAACGTGCGTCTTGCCGCCCATCATGCCATCGACAAGGACGCCATCGTCAAGCGGCTGCTCAAGGGTTACGGCGTGCCGATCGACACGCTGGAAGCGCCGGAATACGACGCCTACGATGCCTCCATCAAGGTTGGCTACGATCCGGAAAAGGCCAAGGAACTGCTCGCCGCGTCCGGCTATTCCACCGACAAGCCCGCCAAGTTCAAGATCCAGACGACCCGCGGCTTCAAGCCCAAGGACTACGAGATGATCCAGGCGATCGTCGGCATGTGGCGCAAGGTGGGCATCGAGGCCGAGATCGAGGTCTACGAAATCGCCAAGCATTACGAGCTGCGCGCTGCCGACCAGCTGGCGCCGGCCGCCTTCTACAACTGGGGCAATGCCATCGGCGACCCGACCACCTCCACCGGCTTTGCCATGTTCGGCCCCTCGCCGCACTCGGTCTGGAACACCGACGACCTCGACGCCAAGATCGGCCCGCTCTGGGGCGAGAAGGACGAGGAAAAGCGAATCGCCGGCTGGAAAGAGGTCAGCAAGTACATTGCCGAGCAGGGCTATGTGATCCCGGTTCTGCAGTATGTGCAGCCGATCGTCTACAAGTCCTCGCTGAAGGTGACGCCGAACGTATCCGGCGCGCTGCAGCCGACGCTCGTCTCCAAGGCCTGACCGGTCGCAGGCGGAGGATTGCGATCTTCCGCCTGCCCTTCCCCGCTGAATGGGCCAGTTTTCCCCGGGCCTTGCCGGACCGGGCAGATCCTGTGCCTTCCTGCAAGCCTTCGACCAGGAACGGATACCGGCCACCATGACCGCCTATTCCTTCTTTCACCGGGTGCTGATGGCAGCCATTACCCTCTTCGGGGTGGCCGTCATCGTCTTCGTGCTTCTGCGCGTCGTGCCCGGCGATCCCATTGCCATGATGATTTCGCCCGGTGCGAGCGAGGCCGACATCGCAGCCCTTCGCGCGCAATACGGCCTCGACCAGAGCCTGCCGGTGCAATTCTGGATCTGGCTGACTTCGGTGCTTTCGGGCGATTTCGGCACCTCGATCTCGCTGCGGCGCGACGTGCTGGAGCTGCTTGCAGAGCGACTGCCGGCGACGCTCGAGCTTGCCGCAGCCGCGCTGGTCTTTGCGGTGGTGCTGGGCATCGTGATCGCGGTGACCGCCACCCTTCTCTCGCGGACGAAGCTTTCGCCCCTCGTCGATACGCTGAACGGTCTTTTCCTCGCCGTGCCGGATTTCGTCTGGGCGCTGGCGCTGGTGCTGATCTTCGGGGTTCTCCTGCCGGTCTTCCCGCTGTCCGGGCGCATCAATCCCGACAGCCAGGAAGGCTTCGCCACCCAGTTCTATCTGCTCGAAAGCCTGCTGACGCTCCGCTTCAGGGACCTCGCGGACATTTCCCTGCACATGATCATGCCGGTGCTGGCGCTTGGCCTGCCGCTCGCCTCGATCATCACCAAGGTGCTGAAGGAAGCACTCGCCGAGGCCATGGTGCAGGATTACATCCTGCTGGCCCGCCTCAAGGGCATGTCGCGCCTCCGGCTCGTGCTGCAGGAGGCGCTGCGCAATGCCATAGGCCCGACCATCGCGCTGACCGGCGTGCAGTTCACCTTCCTGATCGGCGGCACCGTCATCGTCGAGCGCATCTTTGCCTATCCCGGCATCGGCAACATGGCGATCGACGCGGTGATCAACCGTGACCTGCCGCTGATCCAGGGCCTCGTTCTCGTCTTCGGGGCGCTCTTCATCCTCGTCAATCTTGCGACCGACGCCCTTGTCGTCGCCTTCAATCCGCGCATGGAGGCCTGATGTCCGGTCTCGTCTCCGAGGCGCCCAAGGAGGCCGCCATGCAGCCCGCAGCCGAAAAGCCCGCCGCGCATCGCTCGCTCGGGCGGGCGCTGCTTGCAGAACCGAAGGTGGTGATAGCAGGCGGCTTCGTGCTGCTTCTCGTGATCCTCGCGCTCTTTGCGCCCTACATCGCGCCGAAGGACCCGCTCGAGCAGGACCTGATGCTCGGAACGCTTTCGCCCGTCGGCGGCTCCACCTATGAACCCGGCTACTATCTCGGCACCGACGATCTCGGCCGCGACGTGCTGTCCCGGCTGATCTACGGCACGCGGATTGCGCTGACGGTTGCCTTCGTCGCCGCCGGCCTCGCCGCCCTCATCGGGACCGTTCTCGGTCTCGTTGCCGGCTGGTATGGCGGATGGATCGATACGGTCATTTCCCGCCTCGTCGAGATCTGGATGGCCTTTCCGCCGGTGCTCCTGTCGATCCTGCTGGTGGCGGTCTTCGGCTCCGGCGTCCATTCGGTCATCGCCGCCATCGTCATCATCGACTGGACGCGGTTCTGCCGGGTGATACGGGCCGAAACCATGGCGCAGGCGCGGCTCGACTATGTCACGGCCGCGCGCACCATGGGCTATCCGCGCCTCAGGATCCTGATCCGCGAGATCCTGCCCAACGTGGCGCCGGTGCTCGTCGCCCTTCTCAGCCTCGAAATGGGCATTGCCGTGATCGTCGAGGCGATCCTCTCCTTCGTCGGGCTTTCAGTTTCTTCCGATACGCCCACCTGGGGCGGCATGATCGCGCAGGGGCGGCAGATCATCTATCAGGGCTGGTGGGTGCTCACCTTCCCGCTGGCGACGCTGTTTGCCACCGTGCTCGCCTTCAACCTGCTCGGCGACGGACTGCGCCGCGCGCTCGATCCGGTGCTGAGACGATGAGTGACCTGCTTCTCGACATATCAGGCCTTTCGGCCATTTCGCTCCGCGAAGGCGGCAACCCGATCCTGCGCGACGTTTCGCTGAGCCTGAAAAAGGGCGAGGTGCGCGGTCTGGTCGGCGAAAGCGGCGCGGGCAAATCAACCATCGCCAAGGCGCTGCTCGGCATCCTGCCGCGCACCGTCAAGGTGACATCGGGCACCATGCGCTTCGAGGGGCGCGATCTCCTCACCATGGCGCCGCGCGATCTCTCGGCCATCATGGGCAGCGACATCGCGCTCATCCCGCAGGACCCGCAGACGGCGCTGAACCCCGGCCGGCGGATCGAGGCTCAGCTGACCGACGGCCTTCGCCTGCGGCGCGGCATGAATGCGCGCGATGCGCATGCGCGGGCGCTCCAGCTTCTTTCCGAGGTGCATATCCGCGATCCGGAACGGGTGCTGAAGGCCTATCCGCATGAGCTTTCCGGCGGCATGCGCCAGCGCGTGATGATTGCCGCGGCCTTTTCGCTGGAGCCGAAGCTGGTCGTGGCCGACGAGCCGACGACGGCACTCGACGTGACGGTGCAGAAGCAGATCCTCCGCCTCATCCGCGGCATGCAGGAGGCGCACGGCACCGCCGTGATCTTCGTCACCCACGATCTCGGCGTGGTCGCCAAGATCTGCGACAGCGTCACCCTGCTCTATGGCGGCAAGGTGATCGAGGCCGGGCCGACGGCGGATGTGCTTGCCGATCCGCGCCATGTCTACACGAAGGCCCTCATCGCCGCCGGCCCGCGCTACGACCGGCCCGATGCCGGGCTGGAGCCCGTGCCGCAATGGGTCTTCGACCAGCTCCACCAGGAAATCCGCACCGGCGCGAAGGAGATCCTCCATGGCTGAACGGCTGATCACGGCAACGGGCATCGAGGTGACCTATGGCAATCGCCGGCGGGGCGGCGTGAAGGTGCTCCACGGCGTCGACCTTCATCTGGACCGGGGCGAAACCATCGGCATCGTCGGCGAGAGCGGTTCGGGCAAGACGACGCTCGGACGGGCGCTGATCCGTCTCGTCGATACGTCGGCCGGGGAAATCCGCTTCGACGGCAAGGACATCACCCATCTCGGCGAGGAGGCCATGCGGCCCTACCGCAAGCGGATGCAGATGATCTTCCAGGACCCGATGGCCTCGCTCAATCCGCGCCATTCGATCCGGCAGATCCTTGCCGGGCCGCTGCTTTTCCACGGACTGGCGAAAAGCGAGGCGGAAGCGGATCAGCGCATCGCCAAGATGCTCGACCGGGTGGGTCTGCCGTCCATCGTGCTCCAGCGCAACCCGCACGAGCTTTCCGGCGGCCAGCGCCAGCGCATCGGCATTGCCCGCGCGGCGCTGCTGGAGCCGGAATTCGTGCTGGCGGACGAGATCGTCTCGGGCCTCGACGTCTCCACCCAGGCGCAGGTGCTGAACCTCCTCAAAGACCTCTGTCGCGATCTCGGGCTTGCCATGGCCTTCATCAGCCACGACCTCTCCGTCATCCGGGCGGTCTGCGACCGCGTCTATGTGATGCGGCAGGGCCGCGTCGAGGAAGCAGGCGACTGCGCCACCCTCTTCGACGATCCGCAAAGCGCCTATACCCGTGAGCTGCTCGATGCCATCCCGCTGCCGGAAGTGGACGCGGACTGGCTGAAGGACCCGGAGGTCGCCTGACTTTTCCGGGGCAGGCCTGCCATCCCAAGGGCGCCTGCTCCCTCGCTGCATGATCCAGTCTCCTTCCCCGTGCCGGAAAAGCGGGTTCGGCGCGGCGGGGTCGTTTGTGCCCCGGTCATTCCCGCCTTCAAGGGAGAACAGCAGTGCACATCCTCAAGCGTTTCATGCTTGCCTCGGCGCTTCTCGCCGGCGCGGCAACGGCGGCGAGCGCCGACAGCATTCCCGGCATGCGCGGCCATGACCATACCGGCATCACCGTTCCCGACATGGCGCAGGCGGTGAGCTTCTTCACCGATGTGGTGGGCTGCCAGAAGGCCATGAGCTTCGGCCCCTTCGCCGATGACAAGGGCACCTTCATGCAGGACGTGCTCGGCGTCGACCCGAAGGCGGTGATCGAGGAAATCACCCTGATGCGCTGCAATTTCGGCTCGAACATCGAGCTCTTCAAGTATACAGCGCCCGACCAGAAGGACCTGACGCCGAAGAACAGCGACATCGGCGGCTTCCACATCGCCTTCTACGTGGACGACGTGGCGGCGGCAAAGGCCTATCTGGAAGGCAAGGGCGTGAAGACGCGGATGGGGCCGATCCCCGTGGAACAGGGCCCTGCCGCGGGCCAGACCATCCTCTATTTCCAGGCGCCCTGGGGCCTGCAGCTCGAGGCGATCAGCTATCCGAAGGGAATGGCTTACGAAAAGGATGCCAAGACGGTTCTCTGGAGCCCGAAGGATCCGGCGAAGTAATCACCGGTGCTGGCGAAGCGTCCGGGAGGGCGCTTCGCCGAAACGGGCCTGATAGGCGGCAGCGGCCCGCCCGAGGTGGCCGAAGCCGCATTCGAAGGCGATGTCCGCGACCGAGGCGCCCGGCGGCGGGCTTTTCAGCCGCTCGTGGAAATGATCGAGCCTTGTGGCAAGCACCGCTTCCGAGAGCGTCATGCCGCGCGCCCGCTTGAAGGCTTCCTGCAGCGAGCGCAGCGGCACACCGGCGGCGGCCGCGATATCCGCCATGGCAATCGCTTCCCCCGCATGCGCCTCGATGAACTCCTCCGCCCGGCGGACGGCGGCCGGTGCCGGCATGGGCTGCGGCCGGTTGAGGATCGACGAGCCGGAATGGGCAAAGCCGCTGAGAAGCAGCGTCGTCAGCCCGTCCCGGAGCAGCGTGAGATAGGCGGGCGGTGCGCTTGCCGGATCTTCCGCCGCCGAAAGCGTAAGCTCCGCATGACGCAGCAGCGCGCGGCCAGCCGGACTGGCGAGATCGATGCCGGTTTCGAATTCCACCGTGCCGAGCGGACGGTGGGTGAGGCTGGCAAACTGCGCCTCCATCACCTCGCGGTCGATGAGCAGGATCAGCTTCTCGCAGCCATCGCTCCAGGTCATGCGGGTGGGCAGGGTGGGCGAGAGCAGCGAGGCGCGCGTGCCCGCCTCCGCCTCCGTCAGCATGGTGCCGCAGCGGACAAGCGCCTGCCCCTTCAGCGGAATCTGCAGCAGGAAGAAGCGCGACAGCGCGCCCGGATCGATTTCCACCGCCGAGCCATAGCTGACGAAATTCACCGAATAGCCGTTTCCCCGCGCATGGTTGTGCCGGGCGTGAAAACCCTCCGCACGCCGCGCCAGCGGATCGAGGAAATGGGGACAGAAGATGCGGCCGATCTCCTCGCGCGCGGCATCGGGCTCGCGCGTGTCCACGAGCCGGAACTGGTTCAGGGGTATCAGTGCATCAAGCATCGGTCTCCCTCCCGCGCTCAGCCACGTACCGCTTGGGTCTTTTCCTCGGCCCATCTGGCCGATCATGACGCGGAACGCCCCGCGCCGCAAGGGCCAAACGGGCGTTGCGCGATCCGGACAATGACTGCGCGATGCGGATTGCCGCCTCCCCTCCCAGGGATCACCATCAGGTTAGTTTAAATTTAAAGCTTTGAAAAGCGGCAAGGGAGAAGGCCGCTTTCCGAAGGGAGGAGGACAGATGGCGGACGCGCGCGATCTCTTTCGGCTCGGCATGCGCCGGGTTTCCGGCACGGTGACGGTGGTCACCACCACGGGTCCCGATGGGGAGAGGCGCGGCGTGACGGCAACCGCCTTCTGCTCGCTCTCGGCCGATCCGCCTTCCGTGCTTGCCTGCATCAACCGCGAGACATGGGTGGGGCAGCTGGCCCCGGTCAGCGGCAATTTCTGCATCAACGTGCTCTCCGCCGACCAGCAGGATGTGGCGGAGGTCTTTGCCGGACGGGCCGGCCTTGCCGCCGGCGAGCGTTTCGGCGTCGGTCGCTGGCATCAGGGGGCAAGCGGTGCCCCGGTGCTCGAGGGCGCGCTCGTCAGCTTCGACTGCCGGCTCGACAAGGCGGTCGACCATGCGACCCACGTGATCCTGATCGGCGCGGTGATCGAAACGGTCACCGAGGAGGATCCCGGCGACGCGCTGATCTATGCAGACGGCCATTTCACCCGGCCCGCCGCACCGTTGCCGATGGCCGCCAGCGCCTGAGCGCGCACCATGCCAACCATAAGAAAAGAGGAGGAGAACCGAATGCGGGGATTGAAAGACAGGACAGCCATCGTCTCGGGCGGAGCCACCATGATCGGCCAGGCCGTGGCGGAGGTGCTTGCCGGCTATGGCGTGAAGGTTGTCATCGCCGACATCAACGAGGCGGACGGCAAGGCTGCTGCGGAGAAGCTCGGGGAGAATGTCTCCTTTATCCGCACGGACGTGACGTCCGACGACGACATCAGGGCGCTGGTGGAGGAGACCGTGAAGCGCACGGGCCGGCTCGATTTCCTCGTCAACGTCGCCTGCACCTATCTGGACAACGGCGCCGAGACGAGCCGCGCCGACTGGCTGACCGCCTTCAATGTCAATGTGGTCGGCTCGATCATGCTGATGCAGGCGGCGCGTCCCCATCTTGCAGCAAACAAGGGCGCGATCGTCAATTTCGGCTCCATCTCCTCGCGCGTCGCCCAGACCGGGCGCTGGGTCTATCCCGTCGCCAAGGCCGCGATCCTGCAGCTCACCCGCAACCAGGCCATGGACCTTGCCCCCGACGGCATCCGGGTCAATGCGGTTTCGCCCGGCTGGACCTGGTCCAACATCATGAACCAGCTGACGAACGGCAACCGCGCCAAGACCGACAGCGTGGCGAAGCCCTTCCACCTGCTTGGCCGCACCGGCGACCCGCAGGAAGTGGCCGAAGCCGTCGCCTTCCTTCTCTCCGATCAGGCGAGCTTCATCACCGGCACGGATATCCGCGTCGATGGCGGCTACACCGCCATGGGGCCGGAACGGGCCGATCCCGCCATTCCGCTCCTGATGGAATGAGCGCCGATCACTTCAGAAGAAACAAGAAGGGGAATGACAACAATGAGCAAGAAACGCAATTTCACCATCATCGGCGGCGGGCAATCGGGCCTGCAGCTGGGCTGCGGCCTTCTCGCCGCCGGCCATGACGTGCATGTCGTCCAGAACCGGACGGCGGACGACATCCGCACCGGCAAGGTGCTTTCCAGCCAGTGCATGTTCGACATGGCGCTCCAGAACGAGCGCGACCTTGGCCTCAATTACTGGGACGATGTCTGCCCGACCGTCGACAGCATCAATTTCTGCGTGCCGGCACCCGACGGCTCCGGCAACAAGGCCATCGACTGGAACGGCAAGCTCGACAAGCCCGGCCAGAGCGTCGACCAGCGCGTGAAAGTGCCCGCCTGGATGGCGGAATTCGAGAAGCGCGGCGGCCGGCTGACGATCCATGACGCCGGCATCGAGGATCTCGAAACCTATGCCCGCGAAAGCGATCTCGTCATCGTCGCCTCCGGCAAGGGCGAAATCGGCCGGATGTTCGAGCGGGATGCGGAGAAATCACCCTTCGACAAGCCGCAGCGTGCGCTGGCGCTGACCTATGTGAAGGGCATGCGCCCGCGCCCCGACCATTCGGCGGTCAACTTCAACCTGATCCCGACCATCGGCGAGTACTTCGTCTTCCCGGCCTACACGACCACGGGCCCCTGCGACATCATGGTGTTCGAGGGCATTCCCGGCGGCCCGATGGATTGCTGGAAGGACGTGAAGAGCGCCGACGAGCATCTCGCCAAATCCAAGTGGGTCCTCGAGACCTTCCTGCCCTGGGAGGCAGAACGCTGCCGCGAGGTGGAACTCACCGATGCCAACGGCATTCTGGCGGGTTCCTTCGCGCCGACGGTCCGCAAGCCCATCGGCCGGCTTCCCTCGGGTGCGATGGTGCTCGGCCTCGGCGATGCGGTCTGCCTCAACGATCCGATCACCGGGCAGGGCTCCAACAATGCGTCCAAGGCCGCGAAGATCTACATGGACGCGATCCTCGCCCATGGCGACAAACCCTTCGACGCCGCCTTCATGCAGGAAACCTTCGACCGCTACTGGGCCTATGCGCAGTTCGTCGTCGGCTGGACCAATGCACTGCTGCAGCCGCCACCGCCGCATGTGCTTAACATCATGGGGTCGGCACAGGCCTTCCCGGAACTGGCCAGGCGCATCGCCAACGGCTTCAACAACCCGCTCGATTTCTTCCCGTGGTTTGCCGTGCCGGAAGAGGCAGACGCCTATCTGTCGAAACTCGCTGCCTGAAGCAGCCACAACCCTCCCCCCGCCTTGTCGGGTCTTGGGGCGCTCCGGCGCCCCTTTTTTGTTTCTAATAGCAACGCACCTCCCAAAGAAGCCGCTGGTGCTTCTTCTCCGTCATGCTCGGGCATGTCCCGAGCATCTGCCAGCCTATCGATCGTGTTCGACGCAGCAGATCCTCGGCACAAGGCCGAGGATGACGTCACATCCATGCCGGAAAGCTGAGAGCGTGTTTATCGCCCGGTCCGCCGGTGGGTGGCGGCAACGCGGGCGACGTGTTCGTAGATGCCGCTCAGAAGCTCGAGCGTGCGGGTGGCATCTTCGAGGCGCTGGGGGAAATTCGGCACCGACTGGATCGCGTCGACAAGAAGCGCGGAGCGGACATCCGCATAGCGGTCGGTGACATCGCGGCCGAGATCCGTGACGGAATAGGTGACGCCGGAGCGGCCGCTCCCCTCGCGCACGACCAGCCCCGCCTGGATGAGCTTGCGCAGGCTGTACTGCATGTTGGGAATGTCCTCGCGATTGGCGAGGCGCGCGAGATCCTTGATCGTCTTCGGCCGGTCGTTCATGCGGATGATGTGGAGCATGGCATTTTCCGGCCCGCTGGCCGCGAAATCGATGACCGATGAGAGGCATTCGGTCTGCCAGCGGCTGAAGGACTCATAGGTGCGCATCAGCGCGTATTCGATCTCGGCGACATCCACCTCGACGGGCGTGCGGGCGAGATGCCAGCGCCGGTCGAGGGCCTCCGGCTTCTTGTCCTCGCCGCTCCTGCCACCCTTGCGCTTTTCCATTTTCCTGCCTCCGCCGCCGCTTGCCAGACAAATTTATTGCAGGCCCGGCGCCCCAAGGAAAGCGGTTTTCCGGCAATTTCCAAATTACTTCAAGCTTCTAGTATCTCCTTTCGCCCTCTCCCTCCGAAGGCCGGCTGACAATTGACAGGAAGCGTTTTTAAGATAGACTTTTTATCGTAAATTCTATCAGAAAATAAATGGGGAACCACCACCATGACAGAATTGCAGAACTCCATGTTTGCCAAGGACCAGTTCGTTCTCGGCACCTTTGCCTCCAACTGCTCCGGCGGGATGTCGGTCACCAAGGTGCCCGAGCGCTGGGTGAACTCCTGGGAGAACAACCTCCGCCTCGGCAAGCTGCTCGACGATGCCGGCATCGACTTCATGCTGCCGATCGCACGCTGGATCGGCTATGGCGGCGAGACGAATTTCCACGGCGGCGTGCTTGAAACCATGACCTGGGCGGCGGGCCTTCTGGCGCATACGAAGAACATCAACGTCTTCGCCACCATCCATACGGCCGCCAACCATCCCGTCGTCGTTGCCAAGCAGATCGCCACCATCGACCAGATTTCCTCGAGCCGCATCGGTCTCAACATCGTCGCGGGCTGGAACCAGCCGGAATACGAGGCGCTCGGCCTCGAACTGCCGGCCGCGCACGAGGACCGCTACGGCTATGCGCAGGAATGGTTCGACATCATCAAGGCGCTCTGGACGCGCACCGAAGCCTTCGACTGGGACGGCAAGTTCTTCAAGCTGAAGCAGGTTCTGGGCGATCCGCGCCCGGCCCGCAAGGTGCCGATCCTGAATGCCGCGGGCTCCGGCCAGGGCCGCGAGTTTGCCGTGCGCAATGCGGATTTCCTGTTTACCCCGGCCATCGACCTTGCCCGCTCCACGGAAGAAATCAATGGCCTCAAGGATCAGGCAAAGGCGGTGGGCCGGAATGTGGGCGTGCTGACCTTCTCGCATGTGGTTTGCCGTCCGACGGAAAAGGAAGCCCGCGACTATCTCCAGCACTTCGGCCAGGACAATGCGGACTGGGCGGCCGTCGACAATCTGGTCCGGCTGCAATTTGCCCATGCCCATTCCTTCCCGCACGACCTTCTGGCGCTGATCCGCGACCGCATGGCTGCCGGCCATGGCGGCTTCCCGCTGGTCGGCACGCCGGAGCAGGTGGCCGAGGGCATCCTTTCGCTGCACCGGGCGGGCTTCAACGGCACGACGCTTTCCTTCGTCGATTATGCCGAGGAGTTCCCCTATTTCCGCGACACGGTGCTGCCGATCCTGGAGCGCGAGGGCATTCGCCGTCCGAACGGGCTGAAGGTTGCCGCCTGATGCTGCCGGGGCCGGCTCCATGCCGGCCTCGCTTATCCGATGTCGCGGCGCGTCGCCGCAACGGCAGGGACCGAAGAGCCCGCCGCACCCTTGTCGAATGGGGATATCCTGACCATGGAAAACCTTGTCACGGCGCCGCCCGCGGCGGACGCCTATCGCGCCGCCATGCGCAATTTCGCCGGTAATGTCAGCGTCATTACGGTCGGCCGTCCGGGCGAACGCTCCGGCCTCGTCGCCACCTCTGCCGTTTCGCTGTCCGTCGATCCGCCGACGGTGATCGTCTGTGTCAACCGGGGCGCCTCCTCATGGCCGCTCTTCGAGCGCTTCCGTCATTTCGGCGTCAATGCGCTCACCGCCGCTCAGCAGCCGATTGCCGATCTCTTTGCCGGCAAGGGCGGCGTGAAGGGGGAAGACCGCTACCGGCTCGGCCAGTGGAGCCAGGGCCCGACCGGAGCGCCGCTGCTCGATGAAGCCGCGGTGGCGCTGGACTGCCGCCTGGAAGAAATGATCGACCGCGCCTCGCATTCCATCCTCGTCGGACGGGTAATGGATGTGCGCGTGCGGCAGGACGACGAGGGGGCGCTCGTCTATTGGCGGGGGCTTTATCGCCCCCTCCTCCCCGAAGCATCTGCCGAGCGGGCCTGAAGGCCCGCTATTCCTCCCCGGCTGCCTGCTCCACCTCCGCGGCGAGGTCGCCGAGCGAGATGTCCTCGCCATTGGCAAGGAGAATGACGGTGACGCCGCTCGTGAGATTGCGCTGGTAATAGGTCGAGGTCCCCATCCAGCTGCCGCTATGGGTGGCGTAGTTCTGCTTGCCGGTCGCGATCGACCAGCCATAGCCATACCCCTCGCCATCTTCCTCTATGGCACTGCCATCGTCATAGGTGCCGTTCTCGAAGAGTTTGTCGGTCGCCTCCTCGCTGAGGAGCGCGTTCGTGGCGAGCGCCTTCTCGTATTTCGCAAGATCGGCAAGGGAGGTGATGACGTTGCCGTCCCCTTCCGTCACCGTCGGCGAGTAGCTCTCGTCGAACTTGCCCCCGGTGCCGCTGTAGCCGGTGACCTGGCGGTTCTCGTCGATCCGGGAGGACGTGACCAGCCCGGAAGACGTCATGCCGAGCGGCTTGAAGATCCGCTCTTCCAGCACGTCATCCAGGGACTTCTTGCCATCGGCCGCAGCGACCAGGGAGCCAAGGGTGAGATAGCCGGAATTGGAATAGTCGAACTTCGTGCCCGGCGGGCGCAGAAGCGGCTGGCGGGCCAGCCATTCGATCACCTGGGCGTTGGTGGTTTCGGCGCCGTAATTCAGCTCCTCGTTCCCGTCGAGATAATCCGCAAGCCCGCTCACGTGATGGACGATATCGGAAACGGTGAGCGCGCGCTCCTCCCCCGGCTGATCCTCGAAAGCGGGGAGAATGGTCGCGATTTCGGTCTCCGGCGTGTAGAGCCCGTCCTCGATCTGCAGCATGGCGGCCTGCGCCGTCATCTGCTTGGAAACGGAGGCGAGATCGAAAAGGCTGTCCCGCGTGACCGGTGTCTCGGCGGCGATATCGGCATAGCCATAGCCCTTGAGATGGATGATCTCGCCGTCGCGCATCACAAGGACGCCGAGGCCCGGTGTATCCTTGCCGAGATAGGGCTCCACCGCCTCGTCGACCGCGCCAATCTCCGGGTCCTCCGCCATGGCCGCCCCCGCTGCCAGCATCGTGGCCACCAGGGCCAGCACGCGCTGCATTCTCATCGTCATTCCCCCGAACATATTCGTTATATCTGATGCCTATCAGCTTTTCCGGGAAAAACCAGATGCCCGGTGGGCATGGGCGAAGATGACGAAACGCAAGATACTTTAATCTTAAAATATTTTTCGCCCTGCCGGTTTGTCGCATTGACAGAAGGCCGCCGGGTGGTATGTTTTAAACTTAAAATATCCAGGCGCCACGCGGCTCCTGGTGTCATCGAGATGGAGGCCAGACATGCGGATCGTGTGCATAGGCGGAGGCCCTGCCGGGCTTTATTTCGGCCTGTTGATGAAGAAGCTTCACCCGCAACATTCCATAACCGTGGTCGAGCGAAACCGACCCTACGACACCTTCGGCTGGGGCGTGGTCTTCTCCGACGCGACCATGGAAAGCATGAAGGTCTGGGATCCGGAGAGTGCGGCCGAGATCCAGGACGCATTCAACCACTGGGACGACATCGAGGTGTGGTTCAAGGGCACGCGTCAGCGCACGTCGGGCCACGGCTTCGTGGGCATCGGCCGCAAGAAGCTCCTCAACATCCTGCAGAAGCGCTGCGAGGCGCTCGGCGTCGAGCTTCTGTTCGAAACCGAGGTGAACAGCGACCTCGAATTCCCGGATGCGGACCTGATCATCGCCTCCGACGGCCTGAATTCGAAGATCCGCAACGCCTATGCCGATGTGTTCCAGCCCGATCTCGTCGTGCGCCCGAACCGCTACATCTGGCTCGGCACCAAGCGCCTTTATGACGCCTTCACCTTCGATTTCCGCAAGACGGAACATGGCTGGTTCCAGGCCCATATCTACAAGTTCGACAACGAGACCTCGACCTTCATCGTGGAAACGACCGAAGAGGCCTACGAGAAGCACGGCCTTGGCGAGCTCGACCAGCAGGGCTCCATCGATTTCTGCGAAAACCTCTTCTCGGAAGTGCTCGAAGGCGCGCCGCTGATGACCAATGCGCGGCATCTGCGCGGTTCGGCCTGGCTGAACTTCAACCGGCTGATCTGCGGCAAGTGGAGCCATTTCAACGGCAAGAGCCATGTGGTGCTGATGGGCGATGCCGCCCATACCGCCCATTTCGCCATCGGTTCGGGCACCAAGCTTGCCATCGACGATGCGATCGAACTCACCAACCAGTTCCAGAAGCTGGGGCACGAGAAGGACAAGATCCCGGCCGTGCTGGACGCCTACGAGGAGATCCGCCGCGTCGACGTCGCGCGCATCCAGAATGCGGCGCGCAACGCCATGGAGTGGTTCGAGGTGGTCGGCCGCCGCTATGCCGATACGCTGGAACCCGAGCAGTTCATGTATTCCATGCTGACCCGCTCGCAGCGCATCAGCCACGAAAACCTGCGCCTGCGCGACAAGACCTGGCTCGAGGGCTACGAGCGCTGGTTCGCCGCCCGCTCGGGCATCAATGTCAAGGAAGGCGAGCGCGCGCCGCCGCCCATGTTCACGCCCTACACGGTGCGCGATCTGACGCTGAAGAACCGCATCGTCGTTTCGCCCATGGCCATGTATTCGGCAAAGGACGGGCTGATCAACGATTTCCATATCGTCCATCTCGGCTCGCGCGCGCTCGGCGGTGCCGGCCTTGTCTTCGGCGAGATGACCTGCGTGTCGCCGGATGCCCGCATCACGCCCGGATGCCTCGGCCTCTGGAACGAGGAGCAGGCCGCCGGCTGGAAGCGGCTCGTGGATTTCGTTCATGAATACAGCGGCGCGAAGGTCGGCATCCAGCTCGGCCATGCGGGCCGCAAGGGGGCGACGAAGCTCGCCTGGGAAGGCATCGACCAGCCGCTTCCCGAGAGCGAGACCTGGCCGCTGATCTCGGCATCCGCCCTGCCCTATCTCAAGCATTCCCAAGTGCCGCGCGCCATGACCCGCGAGGACATGGACCGGGTAAAGGCGGACTTTGTCCGTGCGACGGAACTCGCGGTTACGACAGGTGCCGACTGGCTCGAATTCCATGCCGCGCACGGCTATCTGTTCTCCGCCTTCCTCTCGCCGCTCACCAACCGGCGCGAGGATGAATATGGCGGCAGCCACGAGAACCGCGCCCGCTATCCGCTGGAGGTGTTCAAGGCGATCCGCGCCATCTGGCCGAAAGAGAAGCCGATGTCGGTCCGTCTCTCCTGCCATGACTGGTTCGAAGGCGGCAACACGCCCGACGATGCGGCAATCTTTGCCGAGATGTTCCGCGAGGCCGGTGCCGATCTCATCGACTGCTCGTCCGGACAGGTCTGGAAGGAAGAACAGCCGGTCTATGGCCGCCTGTTCCAGACGCCCTTCTCCGACAAGATCCGCAACGAAATCCACGTCGACACGATTGCGGTCGGTGCGATCTCGGAAGCGGACCATGCCAACTCGATCATCGCGGCGGGCCGTGCCGATCTCTGCGCGGTTGCCCGTCCGCATCTCGCAGACCCCGCCTGGACCCTGCATGAAGCGGCCCGGATCGGCGTGAAGAACGTTGCCTGGCCGAAGCAGTACTATTCCGGCAAGGGCCAGTACGAGACGAACATCGAGCGCGCGGCCCAGACGGCTGCGGGCGCGAAGTAAGGCCCGCCATGGGCCAGCTCGACGGACATCACGCGCTCGTCACCGGTGCCGGAAGCGGCATCGGGGCGGCCATTGCCCGCGCCCTTCACGGCGCAGGCGCCAGGGTTACGCTCACGGGCCGACGGGCCGAGCCGCTCGAGGCGCTGGCCGGGGAACTGGGGAGCGGTGCACAGGTCGTCTCCGGCATGGACGTGACCGATGCGGCGGCCGTTGCCGCAGGGCTCGAGAAGGCGCACGCCGGCTTCGGCCCGGTCTCGCTCCTCGTCAACAATGCCGGAGAGGCGCCGAGCGCACCCTTCGAGAAGACCTCGCTGGACCTCTGGTCCAAGGTGATCAATGTCGACCTGACGGGCGTCTTCAACGTCACTCAGGCGGTGCTCTCCGATCTCAAGGCGCGGGGCGCGGAAAAGGGCGATGCCCGGATCGTCAATGTCGCCTCCACGGCGGGCCTTACCGGCTACGCCTATGTGAGCGCCTATTGCGCCGCCAAGCACGGCGTGATCGGCCTGACGCGCGCTCTGGCGCTGGAACTTGCCCGCAAGGGGGTGACGGTCAATGCCGTTTGCCCCGGCTTCACCGATACGCCGATCATCGAGAAGGCAGTCTCCGAGATCACGGAAAAGACCGGGCGCTCCCGCGAGGAGGCCTTGTCCGCCTTCACCAGGAGCAATCCGCAGAACCGGCTGGTGAAGCCGGAGGAAGTGGCGGATGCGGTGCTCTGGCTCGCTGGCCGGGGCGCAGCTTCGATGAACGGCCAGGCCATTTCGATTTCCGGCGGCGAAGTGCTTGGCGGATAAGAAGGATGAATGACATGGAACGCAGCACGATCATGCAGGGTCACAAGAAACCCTTCGCCGGCTACAAGGCGGAGCACTTCCTGTTCGAGGCCAGCGAGGACGGGCAGGTGCTGACCATCCGGCTGAACCGGCCGGAGAAGAAGAACCCGCTGACCTTCGACAGCTATGCAGAGCTTCGCGATCTCTTCCGCGATCTCGTCTATGCCTCGGATATCCGCGCCATCGTGCTGACCGGGGTAGGCGGCAATTTCTCCTCCGGCGGCGACGTGTTCGAAATCATCGAGCCGCTGACGCGGATGACGATGCCCGACCTGCTCGCCTTTACCCGCATGACCGGCGACCTTGTGAAGGCGATGCGGCGCTGCCCGCAGCCGATCATCGCCGCCGTCGACGGCATCTGTGCGGGCGCCGGCGCGATAATGGCCATGGCCTCCGACCTGCGTCTGGCAACGCCCCAGACCAAGACAGCCTTCCTCTTCACCCGGGTCGGGCTTGCGGGCGCGGACATGGGCGCCTGCGGCATCCTTCCCCGGATCATCGGGCAGGGCCGCGCCTCGGAGCTCCTCTTCACCGGGCGGGTGATGACCGCCGAGGAGGGCAGCAGCTGGGGCTTCTACAACGCCCTTCACGCAAGCGAGCAGCTGGAAGCGGAGGCGGTGAAGCTTGCCCGCTCGCTGGCCGAGGGCCCCTATTTCGCCCACACGATGACCAAGACCATGCTGAACCAGGAATGGGCCATGGGGCTTGAGGAACTGATCGAATCCGAAGCGCAGGCGCAGGCGATCTGCATGGCGACGCAGGATTTCCGCCGCGCCTTCGAGGCCTTCGCCGAAAAGCGCCGGCCGGAATTCAAGGGGGATTGAGATGGGCCACAAGAGCACGCTTCCCGGCCCCACGCGCGAACCGCTCGGCTGGCCCTTCTTCGGGCCGGAACACCGGGCCTTCGCCGAAAGGCTCGACCGGTTTGCCGCTTCGGGAGCGCTTGCCGGCGTCGATCATTCCGATACGGACGGCGCCTGCCGTGCACTCGTCAGGATTCTCGGCGAAGCGGGCCTGCTTGCTGCGGCGACCGGCAATGGTGGCCGCGACGTGATCGACAGCCGGATGATCTGCATCGCACGCGAGACGCTGGCCTGGCATGACGGCCTAGCGGATTTTGCCTTTGCCATGCAGGGCCTCGGCACGGGCGCCATCGGCCTTTCCGGGACGCAAGCCGTGAAGGACCATGTGCTGCCGAAGGTGACCTCGGGCGAGTGGATCTCCGCTTTCGCGCTGTCCGAGAAGGAAGCGGGTTCCGACGTCGCCGCCATGGCCTGCGCGGCCCGGCGGGAGGGAGACCATTTCATCCTCGACGGCGAGAAGACCTGGATCTCCAATGGCGGAATTGCCGATGTCTACACGGTCTTTGCCCGCACCGGCGAAGCGCCCGGCACGCGCGGCATCTCCGCCTTCGTGGTCTATGCCGACGATCCCGGCTTTTCGATTGCCGAGCGGATCGACGTGATCGCGCCGCATCCGCTCGCCACGATCCGCTTCGAAAACTGCCGCATTCCGGCAGACCGGCTGCTGGGTGCACCCGGCGAGGGCTTCAAGATCGCCATGCGGACGCTCGATATCTTTCGCGCCTCGGTGGCAGCGGCCGCGCTCGGCTTTGCCCGGCGCGCGCTCGATGAGGCCGTACTTCACGCGAAAACGCGAAAGATGTTAGGCGCAACGCTGGCCGACCTGCAGCTTACGCAGGGCGCACTCGGCGACATGGCCGCGGGCATCGATGCGGCAGCGCTTCTCACCTACCGGGCCGCCTGGCGCCGCGACGTGGAGAAGCTCAACACCACCAAGGAAGCGGCCATGGCCAAGATGACCGCGACCGAAACCGCCCAGAGCGTCATCGACCGTGCCGTGCAGATGTTCGGCGGTCGCGGCGTGGCGGTCGGCGAAATCACCGAGCAGCTTTACCGGGAAATCCGGGCGCTGCGCATCTACGAGGGGGCAACCGAGGTGCAGAAGCTCATCATTGCCCGTGAATTGCTGAAGGAGACCCGTTGATGCACACGATCCTGCAACCGGAAGGCTGGGCCAAGCCGAGGGGATATTCCAACGGCGTGATGGCCTCGGGCCGCACCATCTATATCGGCGGGCAGATCGGCTGGAACGGCCAGTGCGAATTCGAGACCGACGATTTCGTAGGGCAGGTGCGCCAGACGCTGGAAAACATCGTGGCGATCCTGGCCGAAGCCGGTGGCAAGCCGGAGCACATCACCACCATGACCTGGTATTTCACCAGCAAGGAGGAATATCTCGCAAATCCCAAGGGTCTGGGCGAGGCCTATCGCGCCGTCATGGGCAAGAACTTCCCGGCCATGGCGGCCGTGCAGGTGGTGGCGCTGGTCGAAGACCGGGCGAAGATCGAAATTCAGGCGACTGCCGTCATTCCGGACTGAGTGGCCGCGCGTGCCATTTCATGTGAAAGATCCAAACGGGAGTACAGATGACCGCGATCACCTTCTCGCCTGATGTCTCCGGCACCATCACCGACGGCGTGCTCGTCGTCACGCTGGACAATCCGCCCGTCAATGCCGCGTCGCAGACGGTACGGGCCGGCATCATGGCAGCACTTGCTCATCTGAACGGCAATTCGACGCTGAAAGCCATGGTGATGACAGGCGCCGGAAAGAGCTTCGTCGGCGGAGCCGATATCCGGGAATTCGGCAAGCCGCCGGTAGACCCCATTCTACCGGATGTGGTTTCGGCCATCGAGGCATCGGCAAAGCCTGTCGTCGCGGCGCTGAACGGTGTTGCGCTCGGCGGCGGATTGGAAATTGCCCTTGCCTGCCATCAGCGCATTGCGGCCGCTTCCGCAAAACTCGGCCTGCCCGAAGTCAAGCTCGGTCTCGTGCCGGGGGCTGGTGGCACGCAGCGCTTGCCGAGGCTTACGGGCGTGGCTCCGGCAATCGAGATGATCGGCTCGGGCCGCGCTGTCAGTGCCAAAGAGGCGCTCACGCTCGGCATCCTCGACCGGGTCGCGACGGGCGATCTGCTCGCGGAAGCCATCGACATGTCCCATGCAGCCGGCAAGTCCATGCGCCGGACCGGAATGCTCTCCGTGCCTCCTTCCTCCGATGCCGACATCGAGGCCGCCGCGAAGAAGGTGCTCGGCAAGGCCCGCGGCCAGACAGCACCCGGTCAAGCCATCCGGCTGGTGAAGCTCGCAGGCGAGGCGACGCTCGACACGGGCCTGGCTGAAGAACGGCGCACCTTTCTCGAACTGAAGGACAGCGAGCAGGCAAGAGCGCTCCGCCACGTCTTCTTTGCGGAGCGGGCAAGCGCCAAGGTGGACGGGCTCGATGGCGTTCAGCCGCGCAAGCTCGAGACCATCGGCATCGTCGGCATGGGGCTGATGGGATCGGGCATCGCCGTTTCGGCGCTCGACGCCGGCTTCCGGGTGATTGCCGTCGAGCAATCGGCGGAGGCCGCGGAGAAGGGTCGGACGCGCATCGAGGACATGCTGCGCAAGAATCTCGCCAGCGGCCGGATCGATCAGGCCGGGTTCGACGCCCGCGTGTCACGGCTTAAAACCGCCGGAGACAAGACCGCTCTTCAACCGGCCGATCTCGTGATCGAGGCGGTCTTCGACGACTACGACGTGAAGGCGACGCTTTTCGGCGCACTCGACGGGATCGTCCGGGACGATGCCATTCTCGCCACGAACACGAGCTATCTCGATCCCGACAGGCTGGCGGCGGAAACCAAGAACCCGGCGCGGGTGGTCGGCCTGCATTTCTTCTCGCCCGCCAACATCATGCGGCTGATGGAAGTGGTGAAGGGGGCGAAAACCGCGCCCGACGTGCTGGCAACCGGCCTGCAGCTGGCAAAGCGGCTCGGCAAGCTGCCGATCGTCTGCGGCGTGACGGAAGGGTTTATCGGCAACCGGATTTTCTCGGCCTACCGCAAGGAAGCGGAATTCCTGCTGGAAGATGGCGCTTCGCCTGCCGAGATCGACAGCGCCATGGAGAAGTTTGGCATGGCCATGGGGCCGTTTGCGGTCTTTGATCTTGCCGGCCTCGAGATCGCCTGGGCACGGCGCAAGCGGCAGGCGGCGACCCGCGACCCCGCCGAGCGCTATTCCGTCATTGCCGACCGCCTGTGCGAAGCGGGCCGTTTTGGCCAGAAGGCTGGCAGGGGCTGGTATGCCTATGTCGATGGCAAGCGGCAGGAAGACCCGGCCGTTACCGACATGATCGCCGCCGCGCGGCGGGAAAAGGGCATCGTGCCCAAGGACTTCACTTCGGGCGAAATCACCCGCCGCCTTGTCTCCGCCATGGCGGACGAGGGGCGCAAGCTGCTGGCCGAGGGCATCGCCGCCCGGGCCAGCGACATCGATCTGGTGCTGATCAATGGCTATGGCTTCCCGGCCCATCGCGGCGGGCCGATGTTCATGGCCGGTATCGAATAGGAGCGTTTCCATGGCCGAGGCCTTCATCGTCGACGGTATCCGTTCGCCTATCGGGCGCTATGGCGGGGCACTTTCCTCCGTCCGCACGGATGATCTTGCGGCCCACAGCCTGAAGGCGCTGATCGCGCGCCATCCCGGTCTCGATCCGGCGCTGATCGAGGACGTGATCCTCGGCTGCGCCAACCAGGCGGGCGAGGACAACCGCAATGTCGCGCGCATGGCGGCGCTGATATCGGGCCTCGGCGAAGCCGTGCCGGGCACGACGATCAACCGGCTCTGCGGCTCAGGCCTCGATGCGGTCGGCACGGCGGCTCGCGCCATCCGTTCCGGCGACGCGGACCTGCTGATTGCGGGCGGTGTCGAGAGCATGACGCGCGCGCCGCTTGTCATGCCGAAGGCCGACAGCGCCTTTTCCCGCAATGCCGCGATCTACGACACGACCATCGGCTGGCGCTTCGTCAATCCGCTGATCGAAAAGCAGTATGGTATCGACTCCATGCCGGAAACGGCGGAAAACCTCGCCGAAGAACACGGTATTTCCCGCGAGGATCAGGACCGTTTCGCGCTGCGCAGCCAGGCGCGTGCCTCCGCCGCCCAGAAGAACGGCCGATTTGCGCTCGAGATCGCCCCCGTCGAACTGAAAGACCGCAAGGGCAATGTGACGCTGGTCGAGCATGACGAGCATCCGCGCGAGACGACGCTTGAGAAACTTGCGGCCCTCCCCGCCCCTTTCCGCAAGGGCGGCACGGTGACGGCCGGCAATGCCTCCGGCGTCAATGACGGGTCCGCAGCGCTGCTGATCGCCTCCGAGGCGGCCGTGAAGCGCCATGACCTGAAGCCCCTTGCCCGCATTGCCGGCATGGCTGTTGCAGGCGTTCCGCCGCGCATCATGGGCATCGGCCCGGTGCCGGCGACCCATAAACTGCTTTCGAAGGCCGGGCTTTCGGTTTCCGATATCGATCTCTTCGAGCTCAACGAGGCCTTTGCCGCACAGGCACTGGCCGTCTTGCGCGGTCTCGGGCTGCCCGACGATGCGGAGCACGTGAACCCGAATGGCGGGGCAATCGCGCTCGGCCATCCGCTCGGCATGTCGGGCGCGCGGCTGGCGCTTTCGGCAGCACTGGAGCTTCAGGCGCGGCAGGCCCGCCGCGCCGTCGTGACGCTCTGCATCGGCGTCGGGCAGGGTATTGCCGTCCTGCTCGAACGCATCTGATACAAGGATCGCCAGCGATCAATAGCTGGATGTGGATTTTACCGGCTGGGGTGCAGCGTCACCCCGGTAGGAGCGGGCAAGATTGCTCGTCGCCTGCGAGAAGAGCGTGACATCCGTGCCGACGGCGACGAATTTCGCGCCGAGCTCGATATAGCGGTTGGCGAGCTTCGGATCGCTGTTCAGGATGCCGGCGGGCTTGCCGGCCGCCTGAATGCGCAGGATCGCCTTTTCGATGGTTTCGAGCACCACCGGCTCCGTCCCCCTGCCCGGATAGCCCATGTCGGCGGCGAGATCGGCCGGGCCGATGAAGATCGCATCGACGCCATCGACGGCGGCGATCTCCTCGATGGCATCGATGGCCGCCTTGCTTTCGGCCTGGACGATCAGGCAGACCTCGTCATTGGCTGTGACGAGATAATCGGGGATGCGGTTGAAGGCCGAGGCGCGGGCAACCGCCGCACCGACGCCCCGCACGCCCTTCGGCGGGTAGTTTATCGCCCGGACGAGCTGGCGGGCCTGTTCGGCGGTTTCGACCATGGGCACCAGCACGCTTTGCGCGCCGATATCCAGCACCTGCTTGATCATCCAGGTTTCGCCGATCGGCACGCGCACGACGGGCGCGACCGGATGGGCGGCCAGCGTCTGGAGCTGGGAAAGCAGGAGCGGAATGTCGTTCGGTCCATGCTCGCCGTCGATCAGCAGCCAGTCGAAGCCGGCACCGGCGGCAATCTCCGCCGTGTAGGGGCTCGCAAGGCTGAGCCAGAAGCCGATCATTGCCTTCTCGCCCTTCAGGCCGGCCTTGAAGGGGTTCTTGGGTGCGGGCATGGATGAAGTCCTTTACGCAAAATAGGCGGAAACGGTGCCGTATGCGCCGAAATCCGCGACGATGGTATCGCCGTGGCGGGCCTCCACCGGGCGGATGAAGGAGCCCGAGAGCACCACATCGCCCGCCGAAATGGAAGAGCCATATTGGCCGAGCCGGTTCGCCAGCCAGGCAATGCCCGCGGCCGGATGGTTGAGCACGCCGGCCCCAAGACCGGTTTCCTCGATCTCGCCATTGCGCGAGACGATGGCACCCATCCAGCGCATGTCCGCATCGAGCGGCCGCACGGGGCGTCCGCCCATGACGATGCCGCCATTGGCTGCATTGTCCGAGATGGTGTCGAAGATCGTGCGGGTCTTCTTCGTTTCCGGGTCGACGCGCAGGATGCGGGTATCGAGGATCTCCAGCGAGGGCGTGATGAAATCCGTGGCGTTCAGCACGTCGAAGATGGTGACGCCCGGCCCCTTCAGCGGCGCCTTCATGACGAAGGCGATCTCCGCCTCGATGCGGGGCTGGATGAAGCGGTCGGCGGGAATCGTCGCGCTGTCGGGGAAGAACATGTCGTCGAACAGCACGCCGGAATCCGGAATGTTGATGTTCAGCGCATATTGCATGGCCTTGGAGGTGAGCCCGATCTTCCAGCCCTTCACGACGAGGCCGCTCTCGATCTTCAGACGCACCAGTTCCGCCTGCACGCGGTAGGCGTCGTCCATGGTGCCACCGGGGAAATCATGGCTCAGCAGGCGGATCTGGGTGCGGTTCTTCTCGGCATCGAAGAGGCGCCGGGCGGCGTCCTTGATCTGGTCTTCGGTCAGCATCAGGCAGTTCCCTCGTCTGCGACGGTGTTTCTCAAAATGCCGATTCCATCGGCCTCCACTTCGATCACGTCGCCCGGCTTCAGCCAGACCGGCGGATCGAAGCGCGCACCCGCACCCGTCGGCGTGCCGGTGACGATGACGTCGCCCGGAACCAGCGTGGTGAAGGTGGAGATATAGTTGATGATCTTGCGGAAGGAAAAGATCATGCGGCTCGTGCGGTCTTCCTGGCGCACCTCGCCATTGACGCGGGTCACGAGGCGGATATCGGCGAGCTGGCTTTCGTCCCGGTAGGGCACGAGCCAGGGGCCGATCGAGCCGGTACGGTCGAAATTCTTGCCCTGGGTCACGTTGAACTTGGCATGGCGCACCCAGTCGCGGATCGTGCCTTCGTTGCAGAGCGTGAGGGCCGCGATGTGGTCGAGCGCATCGGCCTCGGCAATCCGGCGGCCGCCCTTGCCGATGACGATGACGATCTCGCCCTCGTAATCGAGCTGCGGGCTTTCCGGCGGGCGGATCAGCGGCCGGTCGTGGCCGGTGAAGGAGCGCGGAAAGCGGATGAAGAGCGAGGGATTGGAGGGGGCTTGCTGCCCGTCCTTGTATTCCTCGTTGCGGTCGGGAAAGTTCACGCCGACGCAGATCAGCTTTTCCGGTGTCAGGAGCGGGATTTCATAGGTGATCTCGGAGACCGGAAAATCCGGCTGAAGCCCGCGCGACGCCTCTTCCAGACGATGCAGCGCACCCGCCTCCACCACGGACTGGAGGGTCGGATAATCCGTGCCGAAACGGGCGGACAGATCGATCACGCCGGTCTCGGCGATGATCCCGTAGCCGGCCTGTCCATTCCGGGTAAAGCTTGCGAAGCGGGTGTGCATGGGCATGTCCTGATAGGTTTTCGGGCAATCGGGGGGCCACCTGCCTCATCTCCCCCACGGGGGGATGGTGCCGGCAGGCGGATGAGGGGGCGGCAATCAATGCGCCCCCTCATCAAAACTCAAGGCGCGATGATCGGGGTTGCGCTGAGGCTGGAATCGCGCACTTCGGTCCCGGCGAACAGGCTGCCATGCTCGAACCAGCTCTTCGGTGCGGGTGCGCCCCAGAGCGTCTGGCGCTGCGGGTCCTTCAGGTCCCACTTGATCGGCTCCAGATCCGGATCGACGGTCTGGTAGTCCGAGCAGTAGATCTCGATGCGGTGGCCATCGGGATCGAGGATGTAGAGGAAGAAGGCGTTCGAGATGCCGTGGCGGCCCGGGCCGCGCTCGATGTTCTTCAGGTAGCCGGTGGTCGACATCAGGTCGAGGAGATCGATGATGTTGAGCGGTGTCGGCACCCAGAAGGCGGTGTGGTGCAGGCGCGGACCGCGGCCATTGGTGAAGGCCATGTCATGCACACCGCCCTTGCGGTGCAGCCAGGCGGCCCAGAGCTTCTTGGACTCTTCGTCTTCCGTATACTCGGTTACGCGGAAGCCCATCTCGCTGTAGAAGGCGACGGAGGCATCGACATCGGGCGAGAAGCAGTTGAAGTGGTCGATGCGCAGCGGCTTCACGCCCTTGTAGAGCTTGTACTGCTGGTGGATCGGCGGCAGTCGGTCCATCTTGTGGTAGAATTCCAGCGGAATGCCGAAATTGTCGCGGGTGCGCAGCGTCCGGCCCTGATAGGGGCGTTCGACCCACTCGGTCGGCAGACCCTTCTTCTCGAAGAAGGACTTGGCCCGGTCGAGGTCTTCCTCGCCGTAGACCTTCATGCCGAGCACGTTGGCGACGGCTTCCGCACCCTGCTTCAGCACGATGCAGTGATGGCCGCGCTCTTCCATGGCGCGCAGATAGATGGCGTTCTTGTCCTCGTAGCTCACCTGCAGGCCGAGTGTATCGACATAGAAGGCGCGCGAGGCGGCCAGATCCTTGACGATGAATTCCACGTGGCTCAAACGCACCGTATTGAATTCGGGATAGAGATTGGGGCTGGGTATGGGCATGTCGCTCCTCCTCGGCGCATTGTCTTGCCTTCCCTTTCGGCAAGCGGCCGTCACAGTCTAGAGATGGCCCCGGCAGACGCCGGGGCATTGTTCAAGGTTCGGTCGTTCAGCCGCCGAGCTTCTGGATGGCATGGGCCGTGGTGGCGAAGGCGACATTCTTCGTTTCCATGTAGAAATCGAAGGACCAGTCGCCGCCATCGCGGCCGATGCCGGAATTCTTCACCCCGCCGAAGGGCGTTGGCAGGTGGCGCACGTTTTCCGAATTCACCCAGATCATGCCGGCTTCCAGCTGATCGGTGATGCGCAGCGCGCGGGTGACATCGGAGGTCCAGAGATAGCCGGTGAGACCGTACTGGACATCGTTGGCGAGCCGGATGGCATCCGCCTCGTCGGTGAAGGAGATGGCCGAGAGCACCGGCCCGAAGATTTCTTCCTGGGCGATGCGCATGTCGTTCTTCACGCCGGTGAAGAGGGTGGGCGAGACATAGCAGCCGCCGCCCGGGCCTTCGAACTTCTCGCCACCTGCGGCGACCGTCGCGCCTTCGCTGCGGCCGATACCGATATATTCGAGCACCTTCTTTTCGTGCACCGGATGGATGAGCGGACCGATGACCGTCTTCGGGTCCAGCGGATGGCCGACGGGAATGCGCTTCGCCTTTTCCGCCACCAGCGCCGTGAACCGGTCATAGACCGAAGCCTCGACCAGCAGGCGCGAGGAGGAGGTGCAGCGCTCGCCGTTCAGCGAATAGATCATGAAGACGGCAGCATCGGCAGCGCGCTCAAGATCCGCATCGGCAAAGACGATGACCGGGTTCTTGCCGCCGAGCTCGAAATGGACGCGCTTCAGCGTGTCGGCGCCCTGCTTCATGATCATCGAGCCGGTGCGGCTTTCGCCGACGAAGCCGATGGCCTTGATATCGGGATGTTCGGTCAGCGCCTTGCCGGCATCTTCCCCAAGGCCGTTGACGAGGTTCCAGACGCCCTTCGGCAGGCCGGCCTCTTCGGCGATCTCGACGAGAAGTCGGGCGGTCAGCGGCGAGAATTCGGCTGGCTTGTGCACCACCGTGCAGCCTGCGGCAAGCGCCGGTGCGATCTTCCAGGTGGAGAGCATGAAGGGCGTGTTCCACGGCGTGATGACGCCGACGGGCCCGATGGGCGTGCGGGTGGTGATGTTGAGCTGGCCGGGCGCGCGCAGTGCCTTGCCGTCGCGGGCTTCCGGCGCGCGGTCGGCGAAGAAGCGGAAGTTTTCCGCGCCGCGCAGCGCTGCCTTCGCCATGAATTTCAGCGACTGCCCGGTATCCATGCATTCGACGAAGGCGATTTCCTCGGCGCGGGCAACGATCGCATCGGCGATCTTGTGGAGGATCTTCTTGCGCTCCTCGCCCGAGACGGCCGCCCAGGCCGGGAAGGCAGCCTTGGCAGCCTTTGCCGCGCGATCGATATCGGCGGCCTTGCCCTTGGCGACAGTCGCAATCGGCTTCAGGTCGACGGGCGAGATGATCTCGAAGGTCTCGCCGTCGGCAGCCGGCACGGCTTCCCCGTTGATATGGTTGAGCACGCCGTCTTTTCTGAACCGGGCGAGATAGGCTTCGGCCTTCTTCAGGTTTTCTTCGAGTGAGGACATGGGAACACTTTCCGTAGGATGCCGCCCTTTTCGGGGACGGCGGATTTCACTTGTCGCGAAGGCGGGGATGGATGGCGTTCTTCTTCCAGCTGAGCTCGGAATCGATTTCCCGGATTTCCAGCGAAAGGGCGAAATGCGGCGTTTCGAACCGCTGCTTCAGGAAGCCGGTGACGGCGGAGAAGATCGCCTCGCCGGTGCGCTTTTTGTCTTCGGCGCTGCGACCCTTGCCAATCCGGAATTCCATGTCGAGAAAGGCATTTTCCGCGAGATCGTCGGCAATCGACCAGGCATCGGCCCGGAAGGCGCGCACGCGCACCGCACCCACTTCGAAGAGGCCCGTCGAAAGAATCGTTTCGCGCACAAGACCGCAGAGCGCGGTCATGTCCACATCGGC
Source organism: Gellertiella hungarica (assembly GCF_014197145.1). Taxonomy (GTDB): domain Bacteria; phylum Pseudomonadota; class Alphaproteobacteria; order Rhizobiales; family Rhizobiaceae; genus Gellertiella; species Gellertiella hungarica. The sequence continues at coordinate 176,548 of NZ_JACIEZ010000006.1, forward strand.
TTCGAGATTGGCCGAATACTCCATTCTGAAATGCGGCATTTCCATCCTCCCCGGCGGCTTGCCTTTCGGTTCGCCGCCTCATGTAATTAACATGTTAAATAGTTGCGCCTCTTTGTCAAGCATGCTCTTCGATTATTTGGCGGCCTGCTTGTCGCGGGGAAAAAGAGGCGGGCGTTGCCAAACAAATTGCCGCTCCTTTATAAGCCCATTGAGCCGCATGCCCTGTCCGACCCCCGGCGGAGCGGCCCCTTTATGGAGAGATCCTTGCTGCCGAAGAATACGCGCCGTTCGCTGCCCATGTCGCTGCTCCGCGGACGCGAAGCGGTGATGTCGAAATTCCGGCCCATGCTGGCGCGCCACAATGTCAGCGAACAGCAGTGGCGCGTGCTGCGCGTCCTGCAGGAGACGGGGCCGCTCGACGCATCGGAGGTCTGCGAGAGGGCATCGATCCTGGCGCCGAGCCTCACGCGCATCATCAAGACGCTGGTCGAGAGGCAGTTCATCACCGTGGGGAAATTCAAGGGCGACGGCCGCCGCGTGCAGCTCTCCATCGCGCCGCCCGGAACCGCGCTGATCGAGGAACTGCAGCCGGAGCGGCAGGCGATCTACGACGAGATCGAGCGCCGGTTCGGACCGGAACGGATCGAGGAACTCCTCGACCTGCTCGAAGCGCTGATCATCAGCCAGAACGGCATGGGTGAGGAAACGGCTCTGGAGGCGGCGGAGGATTAACCCCCGAAGCCGCCATTGGCGAAGGTGGCAGGACGCATGTAGGCGCGGTCCATGTAGAGGAGCGCGTTGCCGTCGGCCCGGCGGCGAATGCCGGTGACGCGGGCGATCATGATGTTGTGGGTGCCGGCCTGCTGCACGGTCTCGATCTCGCAGTCGAAATTGACGATCGCATCCTTCAGCGCGGGCGTGCCCGATTCCATCGTCACCCATTCGGCTGCGGCATAGCGCTCGGCCATGTCCTGCACCTGGCCGGCGAACTTGCCCGCCAGATGCTGGTGCTCGTGGGTGAGCACGTTGACGCAGAAGCGCCCGTTCGAGAGGAACAGGTCGCGCTGCGCCGACTTGCCGTTCATGCAGACGAGGAGGGACGGCGGATCGTCCGAGACGCTGCACATGGCGGTGGCGGTAAACCCGCCACGCCCGTGCGGCCCGTCCGTGGTGATGATGTTGACCGGCGCACAGACGCGGGCCATGGCATCGCGGAACTCGCCCTTGGATACTTCGGTCATCGCCTCGCCCTCCCCGGCATCATGGATCACTCGGCAGCCGCCTTCAGCGGGTCCTGGTGGAACGACTGCTCCCAGGTATCACCGGTCCAGCCATTCTCGTCGTAGTCGCTCATGCAGGTATCGACGAGCGCTTCCATTTCGCGCAGCCGCCCGGTGCGTTCGGCGCCCTTCAGCACCTGCAGGCGGACCTCTTCCGGCGCGCCGGCATAGTTCAGCTCGTAGAGCGCATGGCGGCCACCGAATTCCGTACCCGTCGCATCCCAGAGCAGCTTCATGATCTTGATGCGCTCGATGTGGCTCATGTCGTTGGAGCCGCGGACATATTGCGCGAGATACTTGTTGATCTCGGGATTGTGGAAGTCCTTGGCCGAGGACGGCAGGTAGATGAGGCCCGAGGCCACAGTCCGGCGGACCATGTCGATGACCTTGGGATAGGCTTCCGACATGAAGGTGCGGTAGCAGAGGGCTGCTTCCATGTTGGGCAGCACCGCGCCATTCGCCCAGGGCTGCGGATTATAGGCCATGGCATTGGAGAAGGCCCAGAACTGGTGGCGGATGGCAATCACTTCGCCGAGCATCGCCTGATTGCCGCGGAAGGCATCGCCACCCGTGGCGCGCAGCGCCTTGGCAAGCAGCCCTGCGAGGAAATCGAGCTTCACCGCCAGCCGGGTGCAGCCCTGGAAGCAGTAGCCATGCATGAAGCCCGAGGCCGGGTGGAAGGACAGGATCTTCTGCGCGTCGCGCAGGACCAGCACGTCTTCCCAGGGGACGAAGACATTGTCGAGCACCAGGATCGCATCGTTCTCGTCGAAGCGCGAGGAGAGCGGATAGTCGAAGGGAAGGCCCGCCGTGTTTGCGGTCTCCTCGTAGGAGACCCGGCAGAACATCTTGATGCCGGGCGCATTCATCGGGACGATGAACATGACCGAGAGAGAGGGATCTTCCGTCACCGTTGCCGAGGACTGGGCAAGGAAATTGTAGTGGGTGAGCGCCGAGGAGGTGGCAACCACCTTCGCGCCCGAGACATAGATGCCCGCATCGGTTTCCTTGGTGATGTGAACGAAGACATCCTTCACCTGGTCGGCCGGCTTGTGGCGGTCGATGGGCGGATTGACGATCGCGTGGTTCATGAAGAGCACGCTTTCCTGCGCGCGCTTGTGCCAGGCAAGGGCATTGTCCTTGAAGGGACCGTACCAGTCGGCATTGGCGCCGAGCGTGTTCATGAGCGCTGCCTTGTAATCGGCGGTGCGGCCCATCCAGCCGTAGGACATGCGGGCCCAGTCCGCGATCGCGCCCTGCTGGGCAACGAGTTCGGCCGAAGACTTCGCCACGCGGAAATACTTGTGCGTATAGCCGCCATTGCCCGTGTCGGTCGGCGAGGTCAGGCGATCCTTCTTGGCCGGGTCATGCAGCGCATCGTAAAGACGGGCGAGCGACCGGACCGAATTGCGCATGGCGGGATGGGTGGTCACGTCCTCGACGCGCTCGCCATTGATGTAGACCTCGCGGCCATCCCGGAGGCTTTCCAGGTATTCGGCCCCGGTGAAGGGACGGGTCTTGTCGGCGCGGATATCTTCGGGGCGCATGGGCTCTCTCCTCCTGAACATGTTAAGCAAGGATAGGCCGGACAGCGCCGATCGGCCATGGACATTTCCGGCAATTCGCTGGTACTTTTTCCGGCATGAGCACCGAGCAGGACATCCCCACCTTCTTCGTCTATGGCGAGCCGAGCCGCTCGCTCGATGTCGGCTTCCTGCATGTGGAAACCGTAAACGAGCGGCAATCCGTGCATCAGGGGCATGTGGCCCCGCACAAACATGCGCAGATGGGGCAGATCACCTTCTGGTATCGCGGCGAGGGCGACTACCGGATCGAGGAGCGCCAGTTTCACTTTTCGGCGCCGGCGGTGAGCTTCATACCCTCGAACGTGGTGCATGGCTTCGAAATCGGGCCCAAGACGGACGCCATCGTCGTATCGGTGGCGGACGACACGCTGCGTGCCCTTTCCGGCCTCACGCAGCTGCCGCTCGACCAGCCGGTGCTGCTGCAGGGGCTGAAGGGGGATGTGGGCTGGCTGCGGCTTTCCGCGGTGCTGGAGCTGATCCAAGCGGAATACCGGGAAGGCGAGCCGCCGACGGGCAAGGTTCTGCCGGGGCTGATCGCGGTGGCGCTTTCCTACATCGCCCGTCTCGGGGCGGGGGCGGAAGCGCCGAGCGTATCGCCGACGGTCACGCTGGCGCTTGCGCTCCGGCGGGCCGTCGACCGGCATTACCGGCAGGATCACCCGGTGCAGTTCTATGTGGAGCTGCTCAACACCACGCCCCATCTGCTCGACAAGGCGGCCCGACAGGTCTTCGGCCAGCCGGTGAAGGCCGTCATTCTCGAACGGCGGCTCCTGGAGGCAAAGCGGCTCCTGATGTTCACCATCCGGCCCGTGGAGGACATTGCCGCCGAAACCGGCTTCAAGGATCCGGCCTACTTCTCGCGCTTCTTCAGAAAGCGCGTAGGCGAGGCACCCGCCGCCTGGCGGCGGGCGCATGTGGGATAAGGCTCAGAGCCCGGCAAAGGCCTTGTCGAGCGCGCCGAGGATAATCTGCACTTCGTCGGCCGAGAGGATGAGCGGCGGGGAGAGGATGATGTTCGAGCCGGAGACGCGGATCATCACGCCCTCGGCATAGGCACCTTCCGCCGCCTTCGCCATCATCTTCTTGTCGGCGGCCTTCTTGGTTGCGCGGTCGGAGACGAGCTCCAGCGCGCCCATGAGGCCGATGCCGCGGACATCGCCGACAACCTCGTGCTTTTCCTTGAGCTTCGCCAGCCCGGCCTGAAGTTCGGCACCCCGCGCCCTGGCATTGGCGGCGAGATCGAGGCGCCGGGTCTCGGAAAGGGCGGCAAGTGCGGCCGCGCAACCGACCGGATGAGCCGAATAGGTATAGCCGTGGCCGATGGCACCGAAGCTCGTCTTGTCCGCCTCGAAGGCTTCCGCAACCTTGGCGCCGATCAGAGTCGCGCCGAGCGGGAAGTAGCCTGAGGTGATGGCCTTGGCGATGCACATCATGTCGGGCTTTACGCCCCAGAGCCGCGAACCGGACCAGGCGCCGGTGCGACCGAAGCCGGTGACGACCTCGTCGGCAATGAGCAGGATGTCGTGGCGGTCGCAGAGCGCACGCACGGCCGGCATGAAGCTTTCATGGGGCACCATCACGCCGCCGGCACCCAGCACCGGTTCCATGATGACGGCAGCGATCGTATCCGCGCCCTGGAAGGCGATTTCGTCCTCGAAAGCCTGGATGATCAGCTTTGCAAGCGCGGCCGGATCGGTTTCGTTGAAGGGGTTGCGATAGGTATAGGGGGCGGGCATGTGGAAGAAGCCCGGCATCAGCGGCTCGTAGTTGCGGCGGAAATTGGCATTGCCGTTCGCCGAGGCGCCGCCGAAATGGGTGCCGTGATAACCCTTCTTCAGCGCCAGGAACTTGGTCTTCTCACCGAGCCCCCGGACCTTCCAGTACTGGCGGGCAAGGCGAAGTGCCGTCTCGACGCTGTCCGATCCGCCAGACGTGAAGAAGGAGCGAACCATGCCTTCCGGCGCGAACCAGTCGGCGAGCTCGTGGGCCAGCTCGATGGCGGGCGCCGTCGAGGTGCCGCGGAAGGCGGAATAATAGGGCAGCTGGTCGAGCTGGGCTGCAATCGCCTTCTTCACCGGGTCCGAACTGTAGCCGAGATTGACGTTCCAGAGACCACCCACCGCATCCAGCACCTCCGTGCCGTCGACATCGGTGACGCAGGTGCCCTTGCCGCCGGTGATGATCTTCGGCGGATTGGCCTGCATTTCTGCCGGATGAGCCATCGGATGCCAGATGTGGCGGGCATTCTGTTCGCGAAGGAAGTTGCTGTCGCGCATGGGTGTGGTCCTTTATTGCGCGCTGAGGCCGAAATGGGCCAGCGCCTGTTCATAGGATTGAAAGGGGGCGGTCACGTCGAAATGGACCGTGCGCATGCCGACGGCATCGCCGCCCTTCACGTTGCGCAGCTGGTCATCGACGAAGACGCAGTCATCGGGCTCGACGCCGAGCGCCTCGATCACCGTGCGGTAGGCGCGCGGGTCGGGCTTGAGGATGCCGGTATAAGTCGCATCGCTGACGAGCTCGAACCTGTCGAGCAGCGGCAGCTTGGTGCGGAAATCCTTGCCATAGAAGAGATCGAGTTCGTTGGAGAGGATCGCCAGCCGAAAGCCTGCATCGGCAACCAGATCGATGGCCTTGCGCGCTTCCGGGCGGATCACCGCATCGGGATCGGCCCCGCGCGAACGGATGACGAAGGTCTGCATGTCGGTCCACTCCTCGCCGACGAGCCTGCCGGTCTCGGCGGCGCGGATGTGCCAGTAATCCCGCTCGCTGATTTCGTCGGCCTGCATCTTCTGCCAGAGCGGATCGCGGGCGGGATCGAAAGGCCCCGGCCAATCCAGGGTGCCTTCGGCAAGGCCGAGTGCGGATTCGGTCAGCCGGTGGGTTTCGAACATGGTCTTCGAGATGACCCCGCCGAAATCCAGAACGAGTACCTTGGCAAGCTTGCCGGTCATGCTGCTTCTCCGGTCTTTTCCTTGACGCCTGCAGGCACCTTGCCTTCGGCTGCCCAGCGGTCGAGGACCGAAAGCGCGACATCGGCAAAGCCCGGGCTGTTGATGTGATGGGGTGTCGCGATGAGTTCGACCGGCGGGCGGATGGCCTCGCGCATGGCTTTCAGGAAGCCGCCGAGGCTTTCCGGATCATGGAAGGGCTGCCCCTCCTGATCCCATTCCTGGATGCCGCCTTCCGGCAGGATGAAGGCGACCGGACCCTTGGCGGCCGAAAGCTTCTCGCCGATCTTCTCGGCAATATGGCGGCGCTCCTCGGGGCTGGCGATGATGGAGCCGATCAGGCGGTTGTGGCCGTGATAGGCCCGGTCTGCAAGCTTCGGCGGCAGCGGCAGCCAGGCGCAGACATCGATCATGTCGACGGCACCGGGCGCGACGATCTGCGGGATGCCGAGGCGTCCGGCATTCTCCAGACGGTCCGGGCCGGAATTCACCACCGAGCCGTTCTCGAAATTGGCGAGTTCCTGGAGCGAGAAATCCATCACCACATCGAAACCGCGCTGGGCGGCGACCGCTTCCAGCGCACGCCCGCCCATGCCCGTCGTGTGGAAGACCACCAGTTCATAGCCGCGCTTGTCGAGTTCCGGTTTCAGATGGGTCATGTATTTCAGGCAGGACTTGCCGAGCGAGCTCATGCCGACGACGGGCTTCGAGCGGGTCGGGCGAACGGCAGTCTTTGCGGCACCCACCACCGCGCCGGAGGCCTGCGACAGCACCGCACGGCAGACGCTGTTCAGCCCGTAGAGGCCGCCTGCCCAGAGGATCATCATCAGGTCTGTCGCGATCCGGTCCGGCGGCAGGAGGTGCGAATAGGAAATGGTGGACACCACGAATTTCGGCACGCCGAGCGGGAGCGCGAGCGCCACATCGAGCGCCAGATCCGTGCCCATGGAGCCGCCGAGCGCCAGCACGCCGTCGATCCGGCCTTCGTCATGGAGCTTGCGCGCAAGGATTGCCGCACCGCCTGCCATCATGGTCATGGCCGACATCTCGTCGCCGCCGGCCGTTGCCTCGGCCAGCGTGTGGCCGCCGGCCGCCAGCACGTCGTGCTTGGAGAAATCGGGTTCGTAGGGCGGATCGCCGAGGATGCTCACATCCATCTGCAGCGCCTCGCCGCCGGCCTCGCGGATGGAGGAGGCCATGAACTGGAGTTCTTCGGATTTGGTGTCGCCGGTGCCGATCACCAGGATGCGGGGACGGGTCGTCATGGGCCTGCCTTTGCCGGTTCGAGAGTTGAAGGGGATGGGGACACGCGAGAAGGGGCCGCAGGAAGGGTCCGTCTCGGCGAGCCGCCCGATAGCTTGATCGAAATAGCCTCCGCCGCCCGCCGCACCGCCTCGCCGAGCCTGGGGATGCCGGCATCGTCGATGCGGACCAGCGGGCAGGCAATGGCAATGGCGCCGATGGCAAGGTGCGGATCCCGCCCGAAGATGGCGGCGCCGGTGGAATAGACGCCCTCTTCGTGCCCCTGTCGGCCGATCGAATAGCCGCGGGCGCGGGTATCCTCGATAAGCATGCGCAGACGCGCCGGATCGGTTTCGGTGAAGCGGGTATGGGCGGAAAGCGGTCTTGCAAGGAGCGCGTCGACATAGGCGTCGGGTGCATGGGCAAGCCAGGCGAGCCCGGATGCCGTGCCATGGAGGGGCAGGCGCACGCCGACGGCGACGCTGACCCGGTTGGCACGCGGGGACTCGGCAACGAAGATGGAGTTCAGCGAACCGGACTCGAATTCGGAAAGATGGGTGGTTTCCCCGGTTTCCTCCGCGAGCGCCTGGACAAAAGGACGGGCGATTTCCAGAAAGGGAAAATGGCTGTCGCGAATGCGGGCGAGGCGGACAACGGCAGGTCCAAGCCGGTAGCGGCGTGTCACCGGATCGTGCTCGATCATGCCGCTTTCGGCGAGCTGGATGAGCAGGCGCCGGGTCGTGGCCTTGTCCATGCCGGTGCGGGCGGCAAGCTCGGTCAGCCCGAGATCGCCGCGCTCCGCATCGAAGGCGTCGAGAAGCGCCATGGCTTTGCCGACCGTGCTCATCGCCCCTCCCCTTTCCTCCGGACGCTGGCCTTTCATGGGGGCGTCTCCCGCGCCGTGATCCCATGAATTTACTTAACGTGTAAAATACATTGACACCGGCCGGAAAGTTTTGCAAGTCTAAATGTGAAACGAGGGTCCATATAGTGAACCCGTCGCATTTGCCCCGGAGGAGGCGCCCATGCTGAACCAGGAAGCCATCGACACGCTCGCAGCGCAGGCCGTTGCCCCGCGCGGCCATCTCATCAACGGACGCATGGTGGAGGGCGACCAGCGGATCGAAGTCAGAAGCCCGATCGACGGCTCGGTGCTGACGACGATTGCCGGCGGCAACGAGCGGGATATCGATGCGGCCGTTGCAGCAGCGCGTGCCGCCTTCGAAAAATGGTCGCGCTCCGGCCCGGCCTTCCGCAAAAAGGTGCTGCTCAAGCTTGCGGATCTCATCGAAAAGCATGCGCTGGAGCTTGCGGTCCTCGGCGTGCGCGACAATGGTACGGAGATCAACATGGCGCTGAAGGCCGAGCCGCTCTCGGCCGCCGGCACCTTCCGCTACTATGGCGAGGCAATCGACAAGGTCTATGACGAGATCGCGCCGACTGCCCCCGAGGTGCTGGCGCTCGTCCACCGCGAGCCGCTCGGCGTCGTGGGCTGCATCGTGCCCTGGAACTTCCCGATGATGATCGGCGCCTGGAAGATCGCGCCAGCGCTCGCCGCCGGCAATACGGTGGTGCTGAAGCCCGCCGAAATCGCCTCGCTTTCCCTGCTCCGCATGGCGGAGCTGGCGCTGGAAGCAGGCATGCCGGAAGGCGTCTTCAACGTGGTGACCGGCAAGGGCTCGGTGACCGGCAAGGCGCTCGGGATGCACATGGATGTGGACGCGCTCGCCTTTACCGGCTCCGGCGGCGTCGGCCGGATGCTGATGGAATATTCCGCCCGCTCCAACCTGAAGCGCGTCTTCCTGGAGCTGGGCGGCAAGTCGCCGAACATCGTCTTTGCCGATACGGCCGATCTCGGCAAGGCGGCCAAGGTTTCGGCCTCGGGCATCTTCCGCAATTCGGGACAGGTCTGCGTGGCCGGTTCGCGGCTTCTCGTGGAAGAGAGCATCCACGATGCCTTCCTCGAGAAGCTTGCCGAATCGACGGCCAAGTTCAAGGTCGGCAACCCGCTCCAGCTTTCGAGCGATATCGGCGCCGTCTCCAGCGAGGACCAGCTCTCCAAGGACCTGGAATTCGTCGAGCAGGCGAAGAAGGAAGGCGGCGCTGTGCTGACCGGCGGCAAGCGGCTTCTTGCAGAAACCGGCGGCAGCTACATGGCCCCCACGATCGTCACGGGCGTTCGCCCGGAAATGACGCTCTTCCGGGAGGAAGTGTTCGGCCCGGTTCTCGCCGTCACCCCGTTCAAGACGGAGGAAGAGGCGATCCGCCTGGCCAATGGCACGGATTACGGTCTCGCCTCCGCTGTCTGGACATCCAGCCTTTCCCGCGCCCATCGGATGGTGCGGGCGATCCATGCGGGCGTGGTGCATGTGAACACCTATGGCGGTTCGGACATCACCGTTCCCCTCGGCGGCTTCAAGCAGTCGGGCTTCGGACGGGACAAGTCGCTCCATGCCATGGAGAAGTACACCGATCTCAAGACAGCCTGGATCGACCTTGCCTGAAGTGAGAAGGGCGGCCCAAAGCCGCCCTTTGCCTTTTCAGCCGATCTTGATGACCACGCGGCCCCGGGTCTGGCCCGCCATGATGGCATCGGCAAGCTCGGGCAGCCGGTCCATCGGCTCTACGGTCGTCATCGCCGCGAGCTTGTCCCGGTCGAGGCTTTCGGCGAGCAGCGCCCAGGCGCGGTCGCGCTTTGCCGCCGGCGCCATCACCGAATCCACGCCGATCAGCGTCACGCCGCGCAGGATATGGGGCATGACCGTTCCCGGCAGATCGAAACCGCCGGCAAGTCCGCAGGCCGCCACCGCCCCGCCATAGACCGTCTGGGCCAGCACATTGGCAAGCGTCGTGGAGCCGACGGAATCGACCGCGCCCGTCCAGCGCTCCTTCTGGAGCGGTCCGCCCTTTTCGGCGAGCGTCGCCCGATCGACGAACTGGGTAGCGCCCAGCCCCTTCAGATAATCATGGGTATCGGGACGGCCTGTCGAGGCGGTGACAGGGTAGCCGCGGCTTGCGAGCAGCGCGACCGCAACCGAGCCCACGCCCCCGGCGGCACCTGTCACGAGCACTTCGCCCTCGCCCTTCCGGATCGTGCCCCAGTCTTCGAGCGCCAGCACGCAGAGCGCTGCCGTATAGCCCGCCGTGCCGATCGCCATCGCCTGTTCCAGCGTGAAGGCGTCGGGAAGCCGCGTCAGCCAGCCGGCCTTGACCCGCTGGTAGCCGCTGTAGCCGCCCCATTCCGTCTCCGACATGCCCCAGCCATTGACGACAACCTTGTCGCCGGCCTTCCATTCCGGAGCCCGGCTCTCCACCACCGTGCCCGCCAGATCCGCACCGGCGACCATCGGGAAACGGCGCGCAATGCGACCCCGCCCGGAGATTGCCAGTCCATCCTTGTAGTTCAGCGTCGAATACTCGACCTTCACCAGGACGTCGTTGTCGGGCAGTTCCGCCATCGTCAGGTTCCGGAAGCCCGCCTTCGGCTTGCCGTCCACCTGGTCGATGACCATCGCGCGGAAGGTGTCCATCTAATCCTCCTTCATGTCTGGGCAGTTCGTTGCTGCCGGTTGTGCCTGACATTTCCCCGCCAGCACGGATTCGTCAATCTCCGTTGCCTACGGCTTAGGTCGGAGAGGGCATGGGGAGGCCGATGGAACGGGCGTGCCTGCCTCCGTCGCCTTCCTATCCCGGAAGGAAGCGCTGGCCGGCGCTGCGGATAGCCTCCACAAGGAAATCCATCGTTGCCTTGATGCGCGCGAGCTTGCGGGTATCCTCGTGCACGCTCATGTAAAAGGTCCGGATGAGCCGGAGCTTGTCCGGGAGCAGACGCGTGAAGCGGGCATCGCCTTCCGCCAGAAAACAGGGCAGCACCGCCAGCCCCGCCCCGGCGGCCACGGCCTCCGCCTGCGCCATGAGGTTCGAACTCTTCATGCGCGTCGTGAGCGCGCGCGCAATCAGCGGCAGATAATCGAGCTCCGGCGTGTAAATCAGATCATCGATATAGCTGACGAAGGGCTTGCGCTGCAGATCGGCCGCCTCCGCGACATCCTGCCAGTCGCGGACCCTGTGGGCTGCGCCGTAAACGCCGAGCTCGTAATCGGTGAGCTTGAGCGTGTAGAGCCGGGCATGGCCGGGATTGGACAGGCCGATCGCGATATCCGCCTCGCGCTTCGAGAGGCTGAAGCTGCGGGGGGTGGCCACGAGCTCGATGTCGAGGTCCGGATGCCGTTCCGCAAGCGCTCCGATCCGCGGCGCCAGAAAGCAGGTGCCGAAACCGTCCGGACTGCCGATCCGGACCGTACCCGAGACCGCCGTGCTTTCCTCCGCGATCTCGCTCTGTATCGTCATGACCGCCGCCTCGATCCGCTCTGCCTCCGCGAGAAGCCGCTCGCCGTCCAGCGTCAGCGTGTAGCCATTGAGGCTCCTGTCGAACAACTTCGCCTTCAGCGACGTTTCAAGGGCAGCGATCCGGCGCGACAGGGTGGAATGGTCCACCTTCAGCCGGCGCGCCGCCAGCGTGAGCTTGCCGCTGCGCGCGACGGCCAGAAAGGAACGGAGGAGATCCCAGTCAAAGGGCTTAGACATGCGAATTCCTGCACAATAACCGCGGAAAATTACCCCTATAACGGTGCAATTTTTTGTGCAATGCAAGACCAAGGCCGGTCATGCGCAGGATCCGGCGAGGAGGACCCATGGAATTCGGCTTGAATGACGAACAGACGGCAATCCGGGACATGGCGCGCGCCTTTGCCGCCGAAGAGATTGCACCGCATGCTCTGGAATGGGACGAGCGCAAGCATTTTCCGGTCGACGTGCTGCGAAAGGCGGCAGAGCTCGGCATGGGCGCCATCTATGTCAGCGAAGACGCCGGCGGCACGGGGCTGACCCGGCTGGACACCGCCGTCATCATCGAGGAACTGGCCCGCGGCTGCCCGTCGGTTTCGGCCTATGTCTCGATCCACAACATGGTGGCCGGCATGATCGACCGGTACGGATCGCCGGAACAGAAGGAGCGCTTCCTTCCCGCCCTCGTCTCCATGGAGATGCTGTCCAGCTATTGCCTGACCGAACCGGGCTCCGGCTCCGATGCAGCCGCGCTCAAGACCCGCGCCGTCCGCGAGGGAGACCACTATGTGCTTTCCGGGCAGAAACAGTTCATCTCGGGCGCAGGCAGCGCAGGTCTTTACCTGGTGATGGCTCGGACGGGAGAGGACGGGCCCAAGGGCATTTCCGCCTTTCTCGTCACGGCTGACATGCCGGGTTTGTCCTTCGGGGCGAACGAACGGAAAATGGGGTGGAATTCCCAGCCGACGCGGGCCGTCATTCTCGATCAGGTCCGTGTTCCCGCAGAAAACCGCCTCGGCGCCGAAGGTGAAGGTTTCCGTTTCGCCATGGCCGGCCTCGATGGCGGCCGCCTGAACATCGCCGCCGCGGCACTGGGTGGCGCGCAGAGCGCCTTTGACCGCGCCGTCGACTACATGCGCGAGCGCAAGGCATTCGGCAGGGCGATCATCGACTTCCAGGCGCTGCAGTTCCGGCTGGCGGACATGGAGACCGATCTCGAGGTTGCTCGCACCTTTCTGTGGCGGGCCGCTACCGCCCTCGACCGCGGCGATGCGGACGCCACGAAGCTGTGCGCCATGGCGAAGCGGCATGTGACCGACCGCGCCTTCGAGGTGGCAAACCAGGCGCTCCAGATGCTTGGCGGCTATGGCTACCTTGCCGATTACGGCCTCGAGAAAATCGTGCGGGACCTGCGTGTCCATCAGATCCTCGAGGGGACCAACGAGATCATGCGGCTGATCATTGCCCGTTCGATCGTGGGGAGGGGCTGATGGACATGAGCGCAGAACAGGAGCTCCTCGTCTCCCGTCATGGTTCCCTCGGCATCATCGTGCTCAACCGTCCCAAGGTGCTGAACAGTCTTTCCCTGGCCATGGTGCGGGAGATGGAGAAGGCACTCGACGGCTTCGAGGCCGAACCTGCCGTGCGCGCGATCTTGATGATCGGTGCCGGCGACCGCGCCTTTTGCGCCGGCGGCGATATCCGCGCTCTCTACGATGCCGGGAAGGCCGGCGACAGCCTGCCGGAAACCTTCTGGCGCGAGGAGTATCTGCTCGACGAGCGGATCAGCCGCTTTCCGAAGCCGGTCATTGCCGTGATGAACGGCATCACCATGGGTGGCGGCGTCGGCCTGGCCGCCCATGCCAGCCACAGGATCGTCATCGAGCGGACGAAATTCGCCATGCCGGAAGCGGGCATCGGCTTCTTCCCCGATGTGGGCGCCTCCTGGCTCCTCACCCGCACGCCCGGGGAGTTCGGCACCTACATCGCCCTGACGGGCGTGAATTGCGGTCCGGCGGAAACGATTCGCGCGGGCATTGCCGATTGCTTCGTGCCGGAAGCCGATCTTGAGGCGCTGAAGGCCGCCCTGGCATCCCTCCCCGAAAACGCGGATGCTGCGGCCGTGACCGACACGGTTCGCCGGTTCGCGCGGGACGCCGCTCCCACCGTCGAAAGCGCGGCCCTTGCGGTCATCGACGGGTGCCTTGCCCATGACCGCATGGAAGAGATCGTGGCAGCGCTTTCTGCAGAAGGAAGCGACTTCGCGCTGAAGACGCGGGACCTTCTTCTCGGCAAGTCTCCGACGAGCCTCAAGGTGACGCTCGACCTCTATCGCCAGGGGCGCCGGGCAGCCTCGCTTCGGGAGTGCCTTGAGCGTGAATTTGCCGTGACGGCCGGCATGATTGCCGGTCACGATTTCTACGAAGGCGTGCGGGCGGCCATCATCGACAAGGACCGGAACCCGCAGTGGTCGCCGCGAACCCTCGATGGGGTCACCGCTGCCGACGTTTCCGCCTATTTCATCCCGCGGCATCGGCCGCTTTTCAACCCGGCCGGCTGAGCACAGAAGAGGACAGGACCATGACGGAGAAGATTGCATTCATCGGCCTTGGCAATATGGGAGGCCCGATGGCCGCCAACCTGGTCAAGGCGGGCTTCGAGGTAACCGGGTTCGACCTCTCGGATGCAAGCCGGGAAGAAGCGCGAGCCAAGGGTGTTGCGATTGCCGCTACCGCTGAGGACGCCGTGCGGGAAGCCTCCATCGTGGTGACCATGTTGCCGGCCGGAAAGCATGTCCTGTCCGTCTGGGGCAGCCTGACGGCGGTTGCCCGGCCGGACACGCTGATGATCGACTGCTCCACCATCGACGTCGACAGTGCCCGCAAGGCCCATGCGCTTGCAGCCGGCAATCGCCTGCACTCGCTTGATGCGCCCGTTTCGGGAGGCACGGGCGGGGCCGCGGCCGGCACACTGACCTTCATGGTGGGCGGAACGTCGCAGGCCTTCGACAAGGCGCAGGCGGTGCTCTCCGCCATGGGCAAGAAGATCGTTCATTGCGGCGATGCGGGCGCCGGCCAGGCGGCGAAGATCTGCAACAACATGATCCTCGGCATCTCGATGGCTGCGGTCTCGGAAGCCTTCGTGCTTGCCGAAAGGCTAGGCCTTTCCCATCAGGCGCTCTTCGACGTGGCCTCCACGTCGTCGGGCCAGTGCTGGTCGCTAACGAGCTACTGCCCCGTACCGGGGCCGGTTCCGACCTCGCCGGCCAACAACGAATACCGTCCCGGTTTCGCCGCTGCGCTGATGCTGAAGGACCTGCGCCTTTCCCAGGAAGCCGCCGATGCAAGCGGGGCGAAAACGCCGCTTGGAGCCCACGCCACAGCCCTTTACGAGGCGTTTGACAAATCCGGTCACGGATCCCAAGACTTCTCCGCCATCATTCAGCATATCCGCGATCTGACGGCCTGAAGGAAAGACCAGATGATGACTCATGAAACCATCCTGACCGAACAGCGGGGCCGCGTGGCCCTCGTGACGCTGAACCGGCCGAAGGCGCTCAACGCCATCAACCGTCAACTGACGGAAGAACTGCTCTCCGCTCTTGAGGGTTTCGACAAGGACCCCGGTATCGGCTGCATCGTCATCACCGGTTCCGAGAAGGCCTTTGCCGCCGGTGCCGACATCAAGGAAATGCAGGAGGCCAGCTATATCGAGATGTATTCGAACGACTGGTTCTCGGCCTGGGACCGGATGATCGCGGTGCGCAAGCCCATCATCGCGGCGGTTGCGGGCTATGCGCTCGGCGGCGGCTGCGAACTCGCCATGATGTGCGACTTCATCCTGGCCGCCGACAGCGCAAAGTTCGGCCAGCCGGAGATCAAGCTCGGCGTGATGCCGGGCATGGGCGGAAGCCAGAGACTGACCCGCCTCGTCGGGCGCGCCAAGGCCATGGAAATGTGCCTGACCGGCCGGATGATGGATGCGGCGGAAGCAGAACGGGCAGGCCTTGCCTCCCGCATCGTGCCCGCGGCGGAGCTGGTCGAGGAGGCGGTGCGCACGGCGGAAACGATTGCCGGCATGTCGCTGCCCGCCGTGATGATGGTGAAGGAAGCGGTCAACCGCGCCGATCAGGTGAACCTCACCGAAGGTCTGCGCCACGAGCGCCGCGTGTTCCATGCGATGTTCGCGCTGGACGACCAGAAGGAAGGCATGACCGCCTTCGTGGAGAAGCGGGCACCGGATTTCAAGCACCGCTGAGAGCACCTTCCCGAATCTCCAGGGCCGTGCCGGCATTCCCGGCGCGGCCTTTTCTTTGGCCGCGTTCAGCAGCCTGTCATCGATCCATTACAGTACCGTCATATGAAGGCGCTGCGAGAAGGCTGCGGAACGGGGGCTCCGCATCTTTTTGCTGCAGCTGCGGCATCGGCCGCGGAAGATCCCGCCCGAGAGAATTCAGATGCTGACCAGAACGTCCCCTGCTCCTTCATCTTTCGTCACGCAAGCGGACGCGGGACGGAAACGGGATCCGAGGATCGATTTCTTTCGCGGGCTTGCGCTCTTCATCATCCTCATTGCCCATGTTCCCTTCGATGAATGGGCGCTCTTCATCCCGGCGCGCTTCGGCTTTTCCGATGCGACAGAGATCTTCGTCTTCCTGTCAGGGATGGCCTCTGCCATGGCTTTCGGGCGGCTTGCCGACAGGGAGGGATTGGGCCTGCTCTGCGCCCGGATTGCCCATCGCATCTGGCAGATATACTGGGCCCACATCGGGCTCTTCGTCGCGACCGCGGCTCTCATGGCAGCGGCAGGAAACCGTCCCGACGGCAATACCTACATCACCGCCCTCAACCTCGAGCCGTTCTTTGCAGATCCGGCCACCCTCCTGCCGCATCTGTTCACGCTCACCTATGTTCCGAACTATTTCGACATCCTGCCGATGTACATGCTACTGCTCGCCCTCATTCCCGTGATGCTGGGCGCGGAGCGCATCCACCGGCATTTGCCCTTCGCGCTCATCGTCGGGCTCTGGGCGATGACGCAGACGGGTTTTCCCCGGCTTCCGGCAGAACCATGGTCGGACCGGCCCTGGTTCTTCGATCCGTTCGGATGGCAGATGCTCTTCTTCGCCGGTTTTTACCTGAAGCGCAGGCCTCTGCACACGCTGCCCGATAACCGGTGGGTGACGGTCACGTCCGTTCTCATCATCCTGGGCTCCGTGCCGCTGTCCTGGCACCCGCTTCTGGAGTGGAGCCCCGTTCTGGGCGAGGTTTCGGTCCGGCTCCTGCCATTGACCGACAAGAGCGCCTTCGGGCTGCTGCGCCTCATCCATTTCGCCGCCCTTGCCCATCTTGCCATTCGTATCGCAGGACCTCTGGGCTCCCGGCTCCAGGGGCCGGCATGCGGCCTCGTCCGGCAGGTGGGAGAACAATCGCTGGCTATCTTTGTCTTCGGCATGTTTCTCGCCCAAGCCATGGGCATCGCCCTCGATGCGACGGATCGGGGTCCGCTTGCCACCCTCCTGATCAACCTCGCCGGCTTCGCCCTTCTCCTGGTGGCGGCCCGTGTAACGGCCTGGTTCAAGCGTTCGCCCTGGAAGGGACACTGACCTCGGGGCCTTCTCTCGGGAACCTTCGCTCACCCGACCGGTTTCATCCCTGACCGAAACGGAAGGAGATGCGTCATGCCACAGGGTGACAAGTCCGCCTATACCGACAAGCAGAAGCGCAAGGCGGCCCATATAGAGGAAAGTTACGAAGAGCGCGGGCTGCCCGAAAAGGAAGCCGAGCGGCGCGCCTGGGCGACCGTCAACAAGGAAAGCGGCGGCGGCAACAAATCCGGCTCGGGCCGCGGCAAGCCCGACATCCACGTCTCCTCCAGGAAAGGCGGCGAGAAGGGCGGCAAGGCCTCGGCCGAAAGACCCGCTGCAGCCCGTTCGGCCTCTGCCAGGAAAGCTGCCGCTACCCGCAAGCGAAATGCCGAGCGCCACGCACACTGATATCCAGAAAGGAAATGCCATGTCCCGCGCGAAGTCCGCAGACAAGAGCCGTGTCGAAAAGGACGCGGAAGGTCAGTTCGCCAAGAGCCAGGGGGACCGCAAGGCGTCCGGCGTTGCGAGCGCCAAGCCCACCGTTCTCACGCCCCGGGGCTCGGAAGATGCCACCATCCATCGCCTCCCCCCGGGCGACAAGAAGCCCGGCGGCGTCGAATGGGACCCGCAATTCTGAACCCGGAAGCAGGAGAAATCGTCATGAACGAGAAGCCCACACCGCCTTTCCCGGCAGAAAAGCAGCCCATGCCGGGCCTCACGGAACGCATGAACCCCCGCCCGGATCACGGCGAGACCTCCTACAAGGGGTCGGGCCGGCTGGCGGGCAAGCGGGCCGTGATTACCGGTGCCGACAGCGGCATCGGCCGTGCCGTCGCGATTGCCTTTGCCCGCGAAGGGGCAGACATCCTGATTTCCTATCTCGATGAACATCAGGACGCGATGGAGACAAAAAGGCTCGTCGAACAGGAGGGCCGAAAGGCGCTGCTGATGGAGGGCGACATCAAGACGGCCGGTCATTGCCGGTCGATCATCGAGCGTGCGGTGAACGATCTGGGAGGCATCGACATTCTCGTCAACAATGCCGCGCATCAGGCGACCTTCGACGATATCGGGGATATCAGCGACGAGGAATGGGACCTCACCTTCAAGGTCAACATCCATGCGATGTTCTACCTCGTCAAAGCCGCCGTGCCACACATGCAGCCGGGCGCCTCGATCATCAACACGGCCTCGATCAATTCCGACAAGCCCAATCCGACCCTTCTCGCCTATGCGACGACGAAGGGTGCAATCCAGAACTTCACCGCGGGGCTCGCCCAGATGCTGGCGGAAAAAGGCATTCGCGCCAATTGCGTGGCGCCCGGTCCGGTATGGACCCCGCTCATCCCGTCCACGATGCCCGAGGAGGCGGTGAAGAACTTCGGCAAGCAGGTTCCGATGAAAAGGCCGGCACAGCCGGCAGAACTGGCGACCGCCTATGTCATGCTGGCCGATCCGCTGTCGAGCTACGTTTCGGGCGCCACCATAGCGGTTACGGGCGGTCAGCCCATTCTCTGAAGAAGGGAAGGAAAACGATCAGGCCGCCTCGGCGGCCTCATCCTCGACATCGGTGGCGGCAAGGATTTCTATGCCGCTATCGGTGAGAAGCAGAAGATAGCATGCCTGAACGGTCGCCCGGCCTGCCACGCGGGCAAGCGCCTCGACGTTCAGCGCCCAGCGCACGGTGACACAGTAACGCCTCTCGCCGCAGGGGACGAAATCCACGATCTCGAAGCTGATCGCGCGATGCGCGCAATCTCTCCGTTCGCGGCGAAGAAGCCTTAGCAGGGCACGTCTTTCCGGCTTGCCAAGTGCAAAGGGCATGATCAGGTCGCGGTCGCAAAGCAGCGGCGTCGAAAAATAGCCCGCCACCTGTGTCGGGGCATCGATTGCCGTGACGGCTGTCGCAAAGGTTTGGAAGAAATCGTCCAGTGCCTGTGGATGTACGCCCATACGATCGCCCTCCCGGCGCTTCAGGTCACCGGTAACGCTTCAAGGGGAAAATGGTTCCCGCCCTCGGGGTCGAAAAGTCTCGCCGCGAGACGGAAACCATTTCATGTCCCCGCCATCCGGCCTTCTGTGGCAATTCACTCCTCCCTTATGTCCGCACGTTCGAAAATGGACGGAACCATGCCCTCATCTCGACGTTGATGCAGCGAACGCTATTGAAGCAAGGAGATAAATGATGAACCGATTGATGGCTTCCGCCCTTCTGATTGCAGGTCTTGCGGCTGGCGGTGCCCACGCACAGGAAAGCACCGTGACAGGTGCTGCGAGCGGCGCCGTGACGGGGGCCATCGTTGGCGGCCCGGTTGGTGCGGCCGTTGGTGGCGTGGTGGGTGCTGTGGCCGGAACGGCCATCGATCCGCCGCCGCAGCGCGTCATAACCTATGTCCAGCAGCAGCCGGTTCCGGTCGAGACCATTCGCATCCAGGAACAGGTCGTGGTCGGCAAACCCATTTCGCGGCAGGTCGTGCTCACCCCCGTGCCGGAAGCACCCCAATATGCCTATGCGGTTGTCAACCAGCAGCGGGTGATCGTCGATCCCAACACCTACACGGTGGTGCAGGTCCTGCAGTAACCCGCTTTACCCTCTCCAGACGTGGCAGGCTCCCCTCCCCTGACCACGCATTCCGGAGCCAACCTCCCGCTCCGGCAAAGCCCGCCTGTTTCAGGCGGGCTTTTTTCTGCAGGTTCACTCTGCCCTTGGCAACATTGCCTTCAGCGTTTCAAGCCGGTCCGCATCGGCGGGCCTTTTATCCGTTCTCAATCTGGAAATACGGGGAAAACGCATGGCAACGCCCGATTTGTGCCGGTTCGAACGGTTCAGGCCCTCGAAGGCCACCTCTACCACGAACCCTTCTTCCTTGGTTGCCTTGAGCACGCGGACGGGACCGAAGCGATCCACCGTATTGTTGCGCACGAAGCGGTCCAGCACCTTCAGCTCCTCGTCCGTAAAGCCGAAATAGGCCTTGCCGACGGGCACGAGCTGGTCTCCCTCAGGCCCTTCGGTCCAGACGCCGAAGGTGAAATCCGAATAGAAGCTCGAGCGTTTGCCATGGCCACGCTGGGCGTAGATCAGCACCGCATCGATATTGTGCGGATCGCGCTTCCACTTGAACCAGGGGCCCTTCATCCGCCCGGCCTGGTAGGCACTATCGAGCTTCTTCAGCATCACCCCTTCGATGACGGGATCGGGTGGGGCGCTGCGCAACCGGTCGAGCTCGTCCCAGCTGTTGAAACCGACCAGTGGCGAAAGATCGAACCGAAGCGGATCGGCCGCGCCGATGACGTGCTGCAGCGCCTGGCGCCGTTCCAGGAAAGGCGCGGGACGCATGTCTTCATTGCCCGCAAACAGCAGGTCATAGGCCCGGACGAAGGCCGGAAACTCTTCCATGGTCCTTGCGGTGACGCCCTTGCGGTTCAGCCGCTGCTGGAGGTCCGAGAAGGGGCGGGCTGCCCCGTTCGACCGGAAGGTGCCGCCGACCAGCAGTTCGCCATCGACCGTGCCTTCGAAGGTAATCGCATCCAGCACGTCCGGAAAGCTTGCCGAGATGTCCTCGCCGCTTCTCGAAAAGATGCGGGCGAGCGAACCCTTTCTCGTCAGCTGGATCCGGATGCCGTCCCACTTCCATTCGGCCGCATAATGGGAGGGATCGAGATCGTCCAGGTCCCCCTCTTCGACCGGGTTGGCCAGCATGACCGGATGGAAGATCGCAGGGCTCTTCAGCTCCGGACGGTCTGCGCGGCCCTCGATCCAGTCGAAAAGCGAGCGGTAGGGCGGGGAAAGCCCGTGCCACAGTGCCTCGATTTCGTTCGCATCCCGCTCGCCGAGCGCCGCAAGAGCCTGAACCGCGAGCCTTTTCGATACGCCAACACGCATTGCGCCTGTTGCCAGTTTCAGGAAGGCGTAGCGGCCCGAGGGATCAAGCGCATTGAGAAGATCGCGCACGAGGCCGCGCACCGCCGTGCGTCCGGCGCCGTTCAGGCTTTCGATCACGCTGCCGAGCGAGGGCTCGGAAAGCCGCTCGGGGGGATCCTGTTCATTGTCCCAGACAAGCGAGATGGTTTCGGCCAGATCGCCGACATAATCGTAGGAATAGCGGAAAAGCACCTCGTCCATGCGCTCGAGCACCAGTTCGCGGAGCATTTTCGGCTTCACATGCGGCACATCGAGCGTGCCGGCAATGGCGGCGAGTGCATAGCCCCGATCCGGATCGGGAACGGTGCGGAAATAATCCGTCAGCAGCTTCAGCTTGGCATTGCGGCCCGGGGTCAGAACGAGACGGTCGAGAAGAGTGGAAAAGGCCTTCATGCGTCGCCCTCGTCTTCGTAGCCGACAAGATGCAGCGGGCGGGCGGCGATGCCCTGCAGCTCGCACCAGCGTACCAGCGCCTCTTCCCGTCCGTGCGTAACCCAGACTTCGCCGGGCATGATGTCCCGGATCGTCGCGGTCAGTTCCGGCCAGTCGCAATGGTCGGAGATAACGAGCGGCAGCTCCACGCCGCGCTGGCGGGCGCGCTGGCGCACCATCATCCAGCCGGAGGCAAAGGCCGGCAACGGATCGGCAAAGCGGCGCATCCACACTCCGGAAAAGGCAGACGGCGGGCCGACCACGACAGCGCCGCGAAAATCGGCCTTCTCCTCTTCCACGGCCACCCTGAGTTCGCCCAGATCGATGCCTTCGGCCTGATAGAATTCGCAGAGCCGGACCAGAGCGCCATGCATGTAGACGGGTTTGTCATAGCCCGCCTGCCGGAGCAGCGCGATGACGCGCTGCGCCTTGCCAAGCGCATAGGCGCCGACGAAATGGGTTCGATCCGGAAACTGGGCGAGCGAGGCGAGAAGCTTGCGGATTTCCCCGAGCGGATCGGGGTGACGAAAGACCGGAAGGCCGAAGGTGGCTTCAGTGATGAAGACGTCGCAGGCAACCGGTTCGAAGGCCGCGCAGGTCGGGTCGAGGCTTCGCTTGTAATCCCCCGAAGCAACGATGCGGGTGCCGGCGTGCTCGACGCGGATCTGACAGGACCCGAGCACATGGCCTGCCGGATGGAAGGACACCCGCACACCTGCGATGTCTATCGTTTCACCTGGCATGGCCACCTGCTCCGTGCGGCAGAAACCCTCCCCCATCCGGATCCGCATGATCTCGAGCGTCTCGCGCGAGGCCAGCACCGCACCGTGACCCGCGCGGGCATGGTCCGAATGGCCATGGGTGATCAATGCCCGCTGGACGGGCCGCACGGGATCGATGTGGAAATCGCCGATCGGGCAGTAGAGCCCCTCCGGCGTGGGAAAAAGCAGGTTATCCGTGTTCATCTTGCTAGACATAGCGGCTTTTTGGCCGCTTGCCAGTAGCGCCTCGGGATCAGAGCGGGCGCTGCCGCGGCGCGCCGACGGAGCTTCGCACCACGAGATCGGGAACGACGAGGATTTCCCTCTCCTCGGCCGCTGCCCCGCCAAGCCTCTCGATCAGAAGCGCCATGGCCTGGCGCCCGATGATGCTGCGCGGCTGACGGATGGTGGTGAGCGGCGGGTTGGTGAAACTTGCCTGCGGGATATCGTCGAAACCCGTGACCGAGAAATCGCGCGGCACCTGGTATCCGCGGGCCGACAGCGCCAGCATCGCACCGACGGCCGTCTGGTCGTTGACGCACATGAAGGCGGTGGGCAGCATGTCACGCATGAAGAGCAGTTCGACGGCGGCGCGCCCGCTTTCGACGGTGCCGTCGCCATCGAGGATCAGGTGCTTTTCCGGCGGGATGCCGAATTCGCTCATGCCCGCGACATAGCCCTCGCGGCGGCGCTGATAGGCCAGCCGCGTACGGTTTTCGCCGATGAAGGCAATGGAGCGATGGCCGGCGGAGAGCAGATGATCCACAGTCTTGCGCGCGCCCATCAGATCATCCACGCCGACATAGGAAATGCCGCCGTTGAAGATGGGCTCGAAGACCCCGACCGTCGGCGGCAGCTGCGTGGTGGCCGCCTGATGGCCGAAGGGCAACGTGCCGGTGAAGAGGATAAGCCCTGCGGCCTGCCCGGAATTCAGGAATTTCAGATACTCCATCCCCCTGAGCGGCTCGTTCTGGGTGTGGCCGATGAGGATGCCATAGCCATGCGCACGGGCCTCGTTCTCGAGCCCCATCAGGATATGGGAAAAATTGGGGTCGCCGATATCGGGGGCAACGACCAGGATCATGTTGGAGCGGCCGAGCCTCAGGCCCCGCGCCATGGCATTCGTCGTGTAGCCGGTGATGGCGATTGCCTGATGCACCTTCTGGCGGGTCGACTGGGACACTTTCTCCGGCGTGTGGATGGCACGGCTGACCGTGGCAATGGACACCTGCGCCAAACGGGCGACGTCCTCGATCGTTGCGGAAACGGGTTGAGACACTGCGGATAGGTCCTGAGATGCTAATGGACGGGGACCATATACAGCCTTGGGCCCCGTGAAAAGCCGACTTCCGGCGATATCCTTGATTTTGCATCAATGTAAACCTTTACATGTCGGATGTAAAGGTTTACATCTTGCCGCAATGGGAAGAGGGGCCCGGGAGGAGAGCATGTCCGAGACCGGCGCGGCCGTCATGGCCGCGAGCCGCATCTGCAAATCGTTTTCCGGCGTGCAGGTTCTGTTCAGCGTCGATTTCGAATTGCGGCGCGGCGAGGTTCACGCACTGATGGGCGAGAACGGCGCGGGAAAGTCCACGCTGGTCAAGGTGCTGAGCGGCTTCGAAAAGCCGACGTCCGGCCGCATCCTCATGGATGGGCAGGAAGTCTCCTTCGCCAACAATCGCGCGGCAGAAGCCGCCGGCATCGTCCTCATCCATCAGGAATTCAATCTGGCCGATCATCTGACCGTGTCGGAAAGCATGTTCCTGGGCCGCGAGGTGACCCGCTTCGGCATTCTCGACCGAAGCTTCATGCGCAAGGCCACGCGCGACATTCTGGACAGGCTCGGCTCCCACATCCACGAGGACGCGCTGATTTCCTCGCTGCCGGTCGCCGACAAGCAGATGGTGGAAATTGCCAAGGCGATCAGCCGCGATGCGCGCGTCGTCTTCATGGACGAGCCGACCGCGGTGCTTTCCCGCGAGGAAACCCGCATTCTGTTCGATCAGGTCCGTCGCCTGCGCGACCAGGGCACCAGCTTCGTCTTCGTCTCCCACAAGCTGGACGAGGTGATGGAGCTTGCCGACCGCGTCACCGTTTTGCGTGACGGCCAGTGGGTGAAGACTGCCCCTGTTTCCGAACTCGATGGCGAGAGCATTGCCCAGCTGATGGTCGGACGCGAACTGTCCAGCCTCTATCCTGCCAAGCACGAGCCCGACGTGGACGAGGAAATCGCCCTATCCGTCAAAGATCTTTCCACCGGCTATGTGAAGGACGCCAGCTTCGAGATCCGCAAGGGAGAGGTCTTCGGCTTTTCGGGCCTGATCGGCTCGGGACGCAGCGAGCTGATGGAAGCCATCTCCGGCATCCGCACGCCGGCAAGCGGCGAGGTGCGCATCTATGGCCGCCTCTTGAGAAGCGGCGACGTGCGCGCGGCAAACCAGGCGGGTCTTGCCTACATGACAAAGGACCGTAAGGGGAAGGGCCTGCTTCTCGGCGAGGGAATGACGGTCAATCTGACCCTGCAATCGCTCGATCAGCACGGACCCGTCGTCTATCTCGATCCGAAGAGCGAGGCAAAGGCGATGGACCGCGCCCGCCGCCGCTTCGACATCCGGGTCCGCGACGGCAATGTCATTGCCGCACGCATGTCCGGCGGCAACCAGCAGAAACTTCTTCTCGCCAAGGTGATGGAGACCGATCCCAAGATCGTCATCATCGACGAGCCGACCCGCGGCATCGACGTGGGCACAAAGCAGCAGATCTATCACTTCATATCGTCGCTTGCGCGCGATGGCTGGTCGATCATCGTCGTCTCTTCGGAAATGCCCGAGATCATAGGGCTCTGCAGCCGGGTGGCGGTGATGCGCGAAGGCCGGATCGTCGGTGTGCTCGAGGGCGACGAAATCAACGAACAGGAAATCATGCGCTATGCCGCCGGGCTGAAGCGGCGCACCCGGCCGGAGGAGGCCGGAGCCGTACCGGCCTGAAAAGAGGGCCGGCTGCATGAACGAGAATAGAGGGGGAACGGACCAGGCCATGAGCAACACGGAACTATCTGATCGGGCGCGGCCGGCGCGCAGTCTTCGCGACATGGATCTGAGGGCGATTGCACCCTTTGCCGCACTGGCACTGCTGCTGATCGTCGGCGCGCTGGTCAACCCGAACTTCATCAGCATTGCAAACCTTGCCAATGTGGCGACCCGGAGCGCCTTCATCGCGATCATCGCGGTCGGCGCGACCTTCGTCATCTCGGCAGGCGATCTCGACCTCTCCGTCGGCTCCATGGTGGCCTTCGTGGCCAGCCTGATGATCCTGTTCATGAATTCCGGCGCCATTGCGGATCCGGCGCTGACCATTGCGGCGGCCGTTGCGCTCACCATCCTTGCCGGCGCGCTCTGCGGCTTCTTCAACGGGCTGATCACCACCGTCGGCAAGATCGAGCCTTTCATCGCCACGCTCGGCACCATGGGCATCTATCGCGGCCTGACCACCTGGCTTTCGCAGGGCGGCGCGATCACGCTGAAATCGCCCGACATCCAGACCATGGTGCGCCCCGCCTATTTCGGCAGCGTTCTGGGCCTGCCGGTTCCGATCCTGGTGATCCTCGTCGTCACTGCCATTGCCGCCTTCATCCTCTACCGCACCCGCTATGGCCGCCATGTGGTGGCGGTCGGTTCGAGCAGCGACGTGGCACGCTATTCGGGCATTGCCGTCAATCGGGTGCGCATGGTCGCCTTCATCATCCAGGGCCTCTGCGTGGCGATCACCGTGCTGCTCTACGTGCCGCGCCTCGGCTCGACCTCGGCGACGACGGGCATTCTCTGGGAACTGCAGGCGATCACCGCCGTGGTGGTCGGCGGCACGGCGCTGAAAGGCGGGGCAGGCCGGGTCTGGGGCACGATCTGCGGTGCCTTCATTCTGGAGATCGTCGGCAACATCATGCTGCTTTCCAATTTCATCAGCGAATACCTGATCGGCGCCATCCAGGGCTCGATCATCATCATCGCGATGCTCGTGCAGCGCTCGCTCGTTCGAAAATCGTGAGGCCGGTCCGGGAGGCCCGGCCAGACGTACCGCCCTTAAGGGCGATCAACCCCAGGAGGAGAACACACATGCTGAAGAATTTCGCGCGCGCCGCAGCCTTTGCGGCCATCGGCCTCACGGCCGGTGTGGCGGGGGCTCAGGACGCCAAGACCATCGGCGTTTCCATTCCCGCAGCGGACCACGGCTGGACCGCGGGCGTCGTCTACCACGCCGAACGGGTGGCCGAACTGCTCCAGAAGGAGCATCCGGGCCTCAAGGTCGTGGTGAAGACCTCGCCCGATCCGGCAAGCCAGGCCAACGCGATCCAGGATCTCGAAACCCAGGGCCTCGATGCACTGGTGATCCTGCCGACCGATCCCGATCCGCTCGTCAACGCCATCAAGGAAGTCAAGAGCAAGGGCACCTTCGTCGCCATCGTCGACCGCGCACCGAGCGTCATGGACGACACGGTCCGCGATCTCTATGTCGCCGGCAACAATCCGGCGCTGGGCGAAGTCGCCGGCAACTACATCAAGAACACCACGCCGGATGCTGAAGTCGTGGTCATCCGCGGCCTGCCGATTCCGATCGACCAGCAGCGCCAGGACGGCTTCGACAAGGCGATTGCCGGCTCCAACGTCAAGGTTCTCGACCGCCAGTTCGGCAACTGGAACCGCGACGATGCCTTCAAGGTGATGCAGGACTACCTGACCAAGTTCCCGAAGATCGACGTGGTCTGGTGCCAGGACGACGACATGGCCGTCGGCGTGCTGCAGGCCATCGAGCAGTCCGGCCGCACCGACATCCAGTATGTGGTTGGCGGCGCCGGTTCCAAGGACATGATCAAGAAGGTTCAGGACGGCGACAAGATGATCCCGGTCGACGTGCTCTATCCGCCGGCAATGGTGGGTTCGGCCATGGAGCTGACGGCAGCGGCCCTTTACAGCCAGGTACCGGTCCGCGGGACCTACACGCTCGATGCCACGCTTGTCACGAAGGACAATGCCAAGGATTTCTACTTCCCGGATTCGCCCTTCTGAGCTTATAAATCGATTTAAGGGGAGCGCCTTCCGGGCGCTCCCTGCAACTTGAACTCTTTGCCACGGGAGGAATGGCATGAAGACGATCAAGGGACCGGCGCTTTTCCTGGCGCAATTCGCAGGCGATGCGGCCCCCTTCAATTCCTGGAAGGACATTACCCGCTGGGCCGCCGATTGCGGCTACAGGGGCGTTCAGGTGCCGAGCTGGGACGGCCGGCTGATCGACCTGAAGAAGGCCGCCTCCTCGAAGGACTACTGCGACGAATTTGCCGGTGTAGCCCGCGAGAACGGCGTCGAGATCACCGAACTGTCTACGCATCTGCAGGGTCAGCTTGTCGCCGTGCATCCGGCCTATGACGAAGCCTTCGACGGGTTTGCCGCTCCCGAAGTGCGCGGCAATGCGAAGGCACGGCAGGAATGGGCCGTGGAGCAGGTGAAACTCTGCCTCACCGCCTCCAGAAATCTCGGGCTCACCGCCATGGCCTCCTTTTCAGGAGCGCTCGCCTGGCCGTTCATCTATCCCTGGCCGCAGCGGCCCGCAGGACTTGTCGAGACCGCCTTTGACGAGCTGGCCCGCCGCTGGCGTCCGATCCTCGATCATGCGGAGGACTGCGGGGTCGATGTCGCCTACGAGATCCATCCCGGCGAAGACCTGCATGACGGGGTGACCTTCGAGATGTTCCTCGAACGGGTCGGCAATCATGCCCGCGCCAACATGCTCTACGATCCCTCGCATTACGTGCTGCAATGCCTCGACTATCTCGACCACATCGACATCTATCACGAGCGGATCAAGATGTTCCATGTGAAGGATGCGGAGTTCAATCCCACCGGCCGGCAGGGCGTCTATGGCGGCTTCCAGTCCTGGGTGAACAGGGCCGGGCGTTTCCGCTCGCCGGGCGACGGCCAGGTGGATTTCGGCTCGATCTTCTCGAAGCTCACCGCTCATGATTTCGACGGCTGGGCCGTGGTCGAATGGGAATGCTGCCTGAAGCATCCGGAGGACGGCGCGCGGGAAGGGGCGGAATTCGTCCGCAGCCACATCATCCGCGTCACCGAAAAGGCCTTCGACGATTTTGCGGGCGCCGGCACCGACGAGGCAGCGAACCGGCGCATGCTGGGGATCTAGCCTTGACGGCTTGCACGCCTCAACGCCGCCATGTCGCCGCTCTCGAGCGCGGCGACATGGGCCTCGATCCGCTCCAACGGCCAGTCCCACCAGGCGATTTCCAGAAGCTCGGCAATCGTCCTCTCATCGAAGCGTTTGCGGATCGGATTTGCCGGATTTCCGCCAACGATGGTGTAGGGTTCGACGTCACGGGTGACGACCGAGGCAGCTGCGATGACGGCACCGCTGCCGATCGTGACACCGGGCATGATCACCGAGCCATGTCCGATCCAGACATCGTGGCCGACGACGGTATCCCGGAAGGGCAGATCCTGATAGCCGCCGGTGGCGGCGAGATCGAAGATCCTGAAGGGAAAGGTGGTGAAGCCGGTCATGGGGTGATTGGCGGAACTGGTGATGAAATAGGAACCGCGCGCGATCTGGCAGAATTTACCGATCACCAGTTTTTCCGGGCTGAAGGGAAAGATATAGGGCGCGAGAACGCCCGCCGTTTCTTCAGGCCGGCCGGAATGGGTGAAATAGGTGTAGTCGCCGACCTTGATGCGCGGGTGATGGATGACCGCGCTGAGGTGTACGGTTTCGCGAACGACGGTTCCATCGGGAAGCGTGATGGGATGCGCCGCATGGGCGTCAAGAAAGGGCATGACTGGATCCGATCTATGGGAGGGAAAACAGGGGATGGAGCCTGAGGGCTCGGTCCTTGGTTCGCTTGCCTCGCCGGAGGCGGATCTCAGTTGTTCATTGCCAGGGCATCCTTCTTGCAAGGTTCAAGAATAGCGGCTTCCAAAGACATACTCAAGACAGGAACAGGAGGAGATAGAGATGGCAATCGAAGGAACGGTAGAAAAGCGCGAGCCGCGGATCCGGCTCGGAATGGTCGGTGGCGGGTCCGGCGCCTTCATCGGCGCAGTGCACCGCATTGCCGCCCGCATCGACGATCATTACGAGCTGGTGGCGGGAGCGCTTTCCTCCACGCCTGAAAAATCTCGCCAGTCGGGTGCCGAGCTCGGGCTCGATCCCGCGCGCACCTATGACGATTTCAAGTCCATGGCCATCCGCGAGGCGAAGCTGAAGAACGGCATCGAGGCGGTGGCCATCGTGACGCCCAACCACATGCATTATCCGGCGGCCAAGGAATTCCTGCGCCGCGGAATTCATGTGATCTGCGACAAGCCGCTGACATCCAACCTTGCCGATGCAAGGAAGCTGCTGAAGATCGCGCAGGAATCCGACGCGCTTTTCGTGCTCACGCACAACTATACGGGCTATCCCATGGTGCGGCAGGCCCGCGAGATGGTCCGCAAGGGGGAGCTCGGCGAGATCCGCGTCATTCAGGTCGAATATCCACAGGACTGGCTTGCAGAGCCGATCGAACAATCCGGGCAGAAGCAGGCCGCATGGCGCACCGATCCGAAACAGTCGGGCGCAGGCGGCTCGACGGGCGATATCGGCACCCATGCCTACAACCTTGCCTCCTTCGTGACGGGCCTCGAACTGGAGGAGCTGGCCGCCGATGTGCACACCTTCGTGCCGGGGCGCCAGCTCGATGACAATGCCCATGTGATGCTGCGCTTTGCCGGCGGGGCGAAAGGCATGCTCTGGTGCAGCCAGGTTGCGACGGGACACGAGAACGGGCTGAAGCTGCGCGTCTACGGGACCAGGGGCGGCATCGAATGGGTGCAGGCCGATCCGAACTATCTCTGGTTCACCGAACTCGGCAAGCCGAAGCAGCTCATCACCCGCAACGGGGCCGGCGCCAATGCGGCCGCCGCCCGCGTGAGCCGCATTCCGAGCGGTCATCCGGAAGGCTATCTCGAAGGTTTCGCGACCATCTATTCCGAGGCCGCGCGCGCGATCCATGCCAAGCGTCAGGGCCGTCCCGTCGATCCCGACGTGGTTTATCCGACGGTCGAGGACGGCGTTACGGGCGTGGCCTTCGTGGAAGCCTGCATCGCCTCCTCGAAGCGGAACGGCGCCTGGGTCAAGCTCTGAGTCTGGCTCCCTTCCAGCGCGCCTGCATCCCGGCAGGCGGCCCCCGAACAAAAGCTCCGGCCGTTGTGTCCACTAATGGCCGGAACCAACCGCTCCCTGTCGCGTTCCCACCGGACAATGGCAGGAGTGTGCATCGATGAGATCACGGATCATCTGGGTCATCATCATACTGATCGTGCTGTTCGGCATTCTCTATGCGGGCGGCTATATCGGAAATTCGACAACCGCCGATAACGCCCAGCCTCCCCCCCACGCGATAGATCAATCTGCTC
The DNA here is from genome assembly GCF_014197145.1 of Gellertiella hungarica. Lineage (GTDB taxonomy): Bacteria > Pseudomonadota > Alphaproteobacteria > Rhizobiales > Rhizobiaceae > Gellertiella > Gellertiella hungarica. Next base: position 207,112 of record NZ_JACIEZ010000006.1, read on the forward strand.
CCTGACATTTGCCGGTGCGGCGCCTCGGCCCGCACCTCCCTCCTCCCGGCAGGCCCTCCGCTCGCCGGGCCCATGTCTCATTGGAGATGGCACTGTGCTCGTTTTCCTGACCGCTCTCGTCTTTCTACTCCTCGGCTTCGTGCTGGCGGCCGGCGGCGCCTGGCTGCTGACCCTTGGCGGCAGCCCCTTCTATCTTTTTGCCGGCATCATGATGATCATCACATCCTTCCTGCTCTACCGCAGGAAGGCGAGCGCACTTGCGGTGCACGGCGTGCTCATTGTGGTTGCCCTTGTCTGGGCGATCTATGAGGTGGGATTCGACTGGTGGCAGCTGGCCCCCCGCGGCGGGCTCCTCATCGTGCTGGGCCTCTGGCTTCTGCTTCCGCCCATACGCCGCCACCTTCGCTCATCGGCCAATCCTGCGCCCGACCGTGGTGCCACGGCCTGGCCGCTTGCTCTGCCGGTTGTCGCGGCCATTGCGGTTGCAGGTTACGCGATGCTCCAGGATCCCCGCGACCTCTCCGGAGAGCTCCCGGCGGCAAGGGTCGAGAAGGCCGCCTTTGGCGGGAACGTTCCGGATGAGGAATGGCATCAGTATGGACGCACGCCCTACGGTCAGCGCTTCTCGCCGCTGACCGACATTACGCCTGACAATGTCGGATCGCTTCAGGTCGCGTGGCAGTACCAGACGGGAGACGTGAAAAAGCCCGAGGACGTAGGCGAAACCACCTACCAGGTCACACCCCTGAAGGTCGGCGATACGCTGTATCTCTGCACGCCGCACAACTGGGCCATCGCCATCGATGCAACAACGGGCAAGGAGAAGTGGAAGTTCGACCCGAATGTGGGTCTCAACCCGGACCGGCAGCACCAGACGTGCCGTGGAGTGACCTATTACCGCTCGCCTGAGGCGACGGAGGGAAGTCCATGCGCCGAGCGCGTCTACCTTCCGACCTCGGATGCCCGCCTGATAGCGCTGGATGCCGGAACCGGCAAAATCTGCGAAGGCTTTGCAGATCGCGGGGTGCTCCACCTCAATCAGGGCATGAAATACAATCCCGCTGGCTACTACTATTCCACATCGCCGCCGGTTGCCGCCGCCGGGAAACTGATCATCGGCGGAGCGGTGAACGACAACTACTCCACGAAGGAACAGTCCGGCGTCATCCGGGCCTTCGACATCGAGACGGGTGCACTCGTGTGGAACTGGGATTCGGGCAACCCCGACCAGACGGCCCCTCTGCCCCCTGGCCAGACCTATACCACCAACTCGCCGAATGCATGGTCGGTTCTCTCCGCAGATGAAGCTCTTGGAATGGTCTATGTTCCCCTCGGCAATCAGGTTCCCGACCAGCTGGGCATGGGCAGAAGTGAAAATGTAGAGAAGTTTTCCTCCTCCGTCGTCGCACTGGACCTCAACACCGGCATGCTGAAATGGGTCCGCCAGTTCGTGCATCATGACCTGTGGGACATGGATGTGCCCGCCCAGCCCGTGCTCTTCGACATGCGGAAACAGGACGGTACCACAGTGCCGGCGATCGTTGCTCCGACAAAGCAGGGGGACATTTACGTGCTGGACCGGCGCAGCGGCGAGCCGATCATCCCCTACAAGGAGATACCCGCTCCGGGCGGAGCCATTCCGGAAGATCGCACCGCCCCGACACAGCCCATCTCCGATCTCACCTTTTCCCCACCCGCGCTCCGCGAAAGGGATATGTGGGGCCTCAGCCTGATCGATCAGATGATGTGCAGGATTGCCTATCACAGCTACCGCTATGACGGCCGCTATACGCCTCCTTCGCTGCAGGGCACCATCGTTTACCCGGGTAACTTCGGGACCTTCAACTGGGGAAGCGTGGCCATCGACCCGGAACGGCAGGTGATGTTCGGGATGCCGACCTATCTGGCCTTCACGTCGCGCCTCGTGCCCGCCGCCGAAATGCCGGAAAAGGGGAAGGGCGAGAAGGGAAGCGAGCAAGGCCTGAACCGGAACGAAGGTGCCCCCTACGGCGTCTACATGGGCCCGTTCCTGAGCCCGCTCGGCATCCCTTGCCAGGCCCCGCCATGGGGATATGTGGCTGGCGTTGACCTTACGACGGGCAAGATCGTCTACAAGCACCGCAATGGCACGGTCTATGACATGACGCCACTTCCCCTGCCCTTCCGTGTGGGGGTGCCGGGAATCGGCGGCCCGATGATCACGCGCGGCGGCGTTGCCTTCCTTGGAGCTGCCGTGGACAACTACCTGCGCGCCTACGATCTGACGACGGGGCGCGTCCTGTGGGAAAGCCGGCTGCCCGCAGGCGGCCAGGCAACGCCCATGACCTACCGCGCCAGCGACGGAAAACAGTATGTCGTGATGGTCGCCGGTGGCCATGGCTCGGTCGGGACGAAGCCGGGCGACTACGTGATCGCCTATCGATTGCCCTGATGAAGGCTGTTCCGCGCCGTTCGCCACGGCGCGGAACCAATCCCCTTCAGATGCATTTACGAGAGCCCGTCCGCTTCGCTCGCTCGCCCGGCCTCACGAGAAGCCGCTTGACGATACTGCTGCCCAGGGTGAAGGAGGTCTCGAATGCGCGCCCGCTCCCATCCCTACATCGTCGGCATATTCGTCATATTGGTGGTGAACTGTCTTTACCTCGGCAAGGAATTCCTCACTCCGGTCCTTCTGGCCTTTCTCCTCTCGACGACGCTGGCGCCCGTGGTCAGGACCATGACCAAATGGGGTATTCCTCCCGCGATCGGCGCAACGCTCCTGATCGCGCTGTCCGCCTTCGTCTTTCTGCTGCTGGGCTATATTACCAGCGGACCGATAGCGGCCATGATCGCGGACGCCCCCCAAATCGGCTACACGCTCAAGCTCAAGCTGATCGGCCTGAAGCAATCGCTCGAGGGGGCCCTGGAAGCCACATCCCAGATCGAAAACGTCACCAGCGACATCAACGATACGAATGCACAGAAGGTGGTCGTGGCGCAGCCGGGAATCCTGTCCCGCGCGGCCGGCAACCTGCTGTCCATCGGAACGACCGTTGCCATCACCTTCGTGCTTTCCCTCTTCCTGCTGGCGTCCGGCAACCTCTTCTACCAGAAGATCGTGCAATCCTTTTCCCGGCTCAGCGACAAGAAGAAGGTGCTGCGGATCGTCTACAGCATAGAGGGCGAAATCTCCCGCTATCTCCTGACAATCACGGTCATCAACATCATGGTGGGGATCTTCGTCGGGACAGGGCTATGGCTGATCGGCATCAGCAATCCTCTCGTCTGGGGCGTTCTCGCCTTCCTGCTCAACTACCTCCCCTATATCGGCGCCCTGATCTCCATCGTTCTGGTCGGGATCATGTCCATCGTTACCTTCGACAACGTGTTCTACAGCCTTCTTGCACCGGGGCTCATCGTCTTCTCCCACGTGGCGGAAGGTCAGTTTCTCACGCCGATGCTTATCGGCAGGCGTATGGAGCTGAACGCCGTCGCCGTGTTCATCTCCATATCCTTCTGGTCATGGCTGTGGGGCTTCATCGGTGCGCTGATGGCCGTGCCGATCCTGGTGGTGATCAAGGTCATCGCCGACCATGTCGAAAGCTGGCGCCCGCTGGGTAACTTTCTTTCCGGCGAACATCCCACCATATCCGAATCTCCCACCCAGCCCCAGCGGGACTAGGATGGGCGCACCGGACCTGCCGCGACCGTGACGGTTTGCGGCACACCCGGCGCTTACCCGGCAAAGGGCTTCTGCCGATCAGTCGTCATGATCGATGGCGGGAGCGTCATGAGTCTCGCGACCGCCCGCCAGGATTGCCCGCTTGCCCACATGGTTGGCAGGCCCGACGAGACCTTCCTGCTCCATCCGCTCGACAAGCGAGGCTGCACGGTTGTAGCCGATCCCGAGGCGCCGCTGGATGTAGGACGTCGAGCACTTCTTGTCGCGCATGACGAGCTTGACCGCCTTCTCGTAGAGGTCGTTGCCGTCTTCCTCCGCCATGGCAGTCTTGTCGAAGACGGCGGTATCCTCTTCCGCTTCGGCCTCGGGCTCGTCGGCGTCCTCGGTTACGGTGCCGAGATATTCCGGCCGGCCTTGCGTCTTCAGATGGGCGACGACCTTTTCAACCTCCTCGTCGGAAACGAAAGGACCGTGCACGCGCGCAATGCGGCCGCCACCCATCATGTGCAGCATGTCGCCCTGACCAAGCAGGTGTTCTGCACCCGGCTCACCCAGAATCGTGCGGCTGTCGATCTTGGAGGTGACCTGGAACGAGATTCGCGTCGGGAAGTTTGCCTTGATCGTCCCGGTAATGACATCGACGGAGGGACGCTGCGTCGCCATGATCAGGTGTATGCCGGCCGCACGGGCCATCTGCGCCAGACGCTGGATCGCCCCTTCGATTTCCTTCCCGGCCACCATCATCAGGTCGGCCATTTCATCGACGATCACGACAATGTAAGGCATCGCCGTCAGATCCATTTCCTCCTGCTCGTAAAGGAGTTCTCCGGTCTGGCGGTCGAAGCCGTTCTGCACGGTGCACATGATCGTTTCGCCCTTGGCACGGGCAGCCGCTGCACGCGTGTTGTAGCCGTCGATGTTGCGCACGCCGAGGCGCGACATCTTCTTGTAACGCTCCTCCATTTCGCGAACCGCCCACTTCAGGGCCATGACCGCCTTTTTCGGATCGGTTACCACGGGGGTCAGGAGATGCGGGATCCCGTCATAGACAGAGAGTTCGAGCATCTTGGGATCGACCATGATCAGGCGGCACTCCTCGGGCTTCAGCCGATAGAGAAGCGACAGGATCATCGTGTTGATCGCCACGGACTTACCGGAGCCGGTGGTTCCTGCGACCAGCAGGTGAGGCATCTTGGCCAGCTCGACGATGACAGGCTCGCCACCGATTGTCTTGCCGAGGCAGAGCGGCAGGTGAAAGCGGCTCGCCGCATAATCCTGCGCCTCGATCAGCTCGCGGAGGAAAACCGTTTCCCGAACGGGATTCGGCAGTTCGATACCGATGACGTTACGGCCGGGGATGACGGCAACGCGCGCCGACAGCGCGGACATGGACCGGGCGATATCGTCCGACAGGCCGATGACCCGGGAAGACTTCACGCCGGGAGCAGGCTCGAACTCGTAGAGCGTCACGACCGGGCCCGGGCGCACGTCGATGATCTCGCCCTTGATGCCGAAATCCTCAAGAACACTTTCCAGAAGGCCCGCGCTCTGCTCCAGCGCCTCCGGGGTCATCGTCGTCTCGATGCGCTGGCTTGGCTCCTGCAGCAGGTCGATCGCCGGGAATTCGTAGTCTGCCTCCGAGGTCGGGAGAGCCCTTGCAGCCGGTTCCCGCAGCGCGGGCGGCGCTGCGTCCACGGGTGCCGGTATGCTGACCGTTGCGGCCGGCGCGCTTTCTGCAGCGGGAGCAGCGGCGTCGATCCTCGGGACCGGCAACGCCTGGTCCAGGGAGGGCTGCCCATGAGGGCGGGCAATGACCTCGATCCCGCGATAAAGTCGCGAAATCGATCCATCGTCGGCATGAAAGCGGCTTCCGAGCGGCGTCCGGAAGGGCAGCTGCAAATTCGGCTTCTTCGGTATTTCGGCGGCATGTTCCTGAGGCCGGGTCGTTGCCTCCGGCGCAGCAGGAGCTTCGGCGATGACAACCGCCTGATATTGCTCGCCGGTGAGGGCAGCGCGAAGAATTTGCTGGTTGCGCAGAGCCGCCTTGTCACCCCGGCTTTCCGGAACCGGCGGTGCCTCATCCTCCGACGTCAACGCGACCGATTCCCAAAACGCATGATCCGAAAGATAGGAAGCCGAAGCGACCGGGGTTAAGGAGACCGCATTCCCGGACGCCTCCCGTGGAGAAGGGACGTGCAGCCCGCTGGTCAGGGCGTCGATCAGCCGGTCAAGGGGTGCGGGATTGGGAACCGGCGTCGGTTCATATCGTGGTGCGGGCAACGAAGGTTCGCGCCGCGCCGCCGAGGGCTGTCGCCCCTCGAATTCCTGGCGAAGACGGAACGTTATGGCGCGTGCACCCGAAGGCTGGATCTGCGTGGGAAGGACCTCGACCGGTCCCGGCGCCGCCTTTACGCTTTCGGCCTGCGCCATGGCCGACTCCGGGGAAGGAGCCTGAGATACGACGATCGGCTCGGGTTGCTGCTCCGGGAGCTGCGAGGCCTGCGGGACTGTTTCCTGGTGCGTCCGGCGCGACAGGGCAGCTTCCGGCGTGCGGCTGAAGCGCACGTTCGGTCCGAGCGTGAATGCACTTTGCCAGACCGGCATGGTGCTTCGGCCCTCGATCTCGCTTGCGGCAATTTCATCTGCCCGATGAACGCGCTGGCCGGCGTCCGGCGCTGCCGGCGACACGCGGCGCTCTCCGTCCCCTTCATTCATACCATTGAAATTATTACCGAAATTGGTTCTGTTGATGCGCATGGGGACTCACAACACTCATCATAAATGGATTAGGGGCGCCAACTCCATCAATAGAAAATAAACGTTAACGTCCCCTTGCCGGGGCGATAGAGGAAACGGGAATAGCCGCTGCATCGGCCCCGGATCCCATCAGCCGCGGGCGGCTTCCACCCGGTTGCGACCGGCATTCTTCGCCCGGTAAAGGGCTTCGTCGGCGGCATTGATCAGATAGGTGTAGTCGGGGTGGCCCTCAAACTGGGCGGCACCGGCCGAAACCGTGACATGGATATCTTCCTGTCCCGGGAGCCGGAAGACATGCGCTTCGCATATCCGCCTTATGGATTCGGCCACCTCGAGGGCGCGTCCGAGCTTGGTTTCCACGAGGGCGATCAGGAACTCTTCCCCGCCGAAGCGGAAGACGAAGTCTGCGGGGCGCACCGCCCCCAGCAGCAGGTCTGCCACCTGCTGGAGAACCGCGTCGCCGCTGCTATGGCCGTATCGGTCGTTGACGGACTTGAAGTGGTCGACGTCGAGCATCAGGACCGAGAACGGAACGTCGTTGCTTGCCGCCAGAGCGAGCTCTCTTCCAAGAATGGAGGGGAGAAAACGCCGGTTGAGCGTACGCGTCAGCGGATCATGTCCGTTTTCTGCCGCGCTCGCGGTCTGGAACAGATCGTTGAGAAGGAACTTGATTTCGTCGATGCGCCGGCGCAACTCTCCGATGAAATGCGAAGCACCTTCGGGTCCGACCGCTGCCTCCGGATTGAGGCCGGGCAGAATGAAATCATCGATGTCGCGCATGGCGGAGCGGATGGTCTCGAGTGCCCCCGTGCCCTCGAAGAGGATACCGGCCCGGTGACGCACCCAAAGGCCGAAGGGCGATTGGGAGAGCGGCTTGCAGTTATCCCCCGTGCCATTGGCGAGAATGTCGAAGAGGACAGTGTGGCTCCACTCCATGAGCGCAGCGCGCTGGCCTTCCCGCTCGGCACTGACATCCTGGCCGAGGGCAAACAGCCGGTAGGCCTCGTCCGCCCGGGCTCTCTGTCCCGACTTCTGAACGAAAGCGGCGCTCATGTGGCACATCGCGCTGTCCACTCGATGGGAGAATGCGACGAAGGCGTCCAGCGCATCTGCTGGCGGAAGGTTTCGTTCCTGGAGAAGCTGCGTCATGTCCGCTTTCAGGCGGGCTGCCCCTTCCAGAACAAGATGGATCGGGATCTTGAGGCGGGCGTGAATATCGCCGATATGCCGCTGCCTCTGGGCAAAAGCCTCCTCCTCGGGATTCAACAGGCAGATATCGACCAACCATCCTTTCAGGCTGTTGGTCAGTTTGTGCTGGACGGCGGCATGGGAGAGGAAGTTCGAAGCATCTTCATCTCGGAGGAAAGCGTCATAGAAGGATGAAGCGAGGAGGCCGGCCTGTGCGAAGAGGAGTGCTTTGGCGATTTCGAGGCCGCGGGATGGATGTGCCGGGGGGGTCTGCTGGCCTTGGTTCTGGTTTTCGTGCACGGATGTGGCCGTCTTTTATGTTATAGTTAATTACTACATTCCCGATACCAGAGATCCTGTGTGACCGAAAGGGGATGAAGCCGGAGGGGCTTGGGGTTTTGGTGCGGGCTTCGGCCTTTGGGGGAATCTGGTTGTGCGACGCAAGAAAGCCCGTCTTTTTGAGAGACGGGCTTCTCTCGGATGCGGGGGCAGGATTGCAGGTAGAATTGTGGCCATGCACAAACCATGCGGACGGGACACCAGGCAAAGTGCCGTCGATGGGCACCGGCCGCTTTCATGTCCTCCCCTCTATCGGTTGCCGTCCTTAGCCTGACACAACGCCAGCAGAAATTCACCCACGGCACATGGGACATCAACGCTCGAGGAACGCGACGGCGCCTGCGTCGAGGGCATCGCGATGGTGGCCGGCGTTCAGGCTCATTCCTGCCAGAAGACCGGCCTCGCAACAGGCATGCCCTTATCTCTCATGGCCTATCCGGCCTGCCGCCAGACAAGATGGGAGAATCAGACGGCAGACCTTTTCAGAAGACGATGACCTGCCGGATTGCCTCGCCCCTTGCCAGCCGTTCGAACCCCTCGTTGATCTCGTCGAGCGATATGCGATGGGTCATCAGCTTCTCGATCGGCAGCTTGCCGGTCTGCATCATGGCGGCAAAGCGCGGGATGTCGCGCACCGGAACGCAGGAGCCGACATAGGAGCCCTTGAGCGTCTGCTCGCCAACCGTCAGCGATACCGCCGGCAGGCTGAGCTCTGCCTTGGGATTGGGCAGCCCGCCGGTCACCGTCGTTCCGCCGCGCCGGGTGATGTCGTAGGCAAATTTCAGCGCCGGGGCCGCACCGGCCAGTTCCACGGCGAGATCAACGCCGCCGCCGGTCAGCGCCCTGACCTCCGCGACGGCATTTTCGGCGGAAGGATCGATCGCATGGGTTGCACCCAGCTCCAGCGCCAGCGCCCGCTTGTGCTCGGCGGTGTCGACGGCGATGATCGTCTCGGCGCCCGCCGCGATGGCACCGAGCAGACCCGCGAGGCCCACCCCGCCGAGGCCGATGACGGCGCAGCTCTGCCCCATCTTCAGCTCGCCCGAATTGAGGACCGCACCGACCCCCGTCAACACCGCGCAGCCGAGCAAGGCGGCCCGGTCGAGCGGGATGGACTGGTCGATCTTGACGCAGGAGTTCTCCGACACGACGGCATGGGTGGAGAAGGCCGAGACACCGATGTGATGGTTGATCGGCTCTCCCCGATAGCGAAGCCGGCGCTCGCCGCCGATCAGCGTTCCCCGGGCGGCGGCCGCTGCCCCCGGCTCGCAGAGCGCCGGGCGGCCCGAGGCGCAGGGCACGCAATGGCCGCAGGACGGCACGAAGACCAGCACCACATGATCGCCCGGCTGGAAGCGGCTGACCCCGGGGCCGATCGCCTCGACGATGCCGGAGGCCTCGTGGCCCAGCGCCACGGGCATGTCCCGCGGACGGTCGCCGTTGATGACGGAAAGATCCGAATGGCAGAGACCCGCAGCGGCCATGCGGACCCGCAGCTCGCCCGCGCCGGGCTCGTCCAGGTCCACCTCGACGATCTCGAGCGGTTTGGAATCCTGATAGGGGCGTGCGGCACCCATGGATCTCAGAAGCGCAATCCTGGCTTTCATGTCGGTTGTTTCCTTATGTGCATGTTGCGTCAGGCCTGGCCGAAGGAGAGGGCGGCGATAACCGCCAGGCTGAAGCCGATGGCGAGAGTGATGAGGGCGATCCGGCGGCGTTCCCGTTCGGCCTCGCCCTGCCGGCGGGGAAGCTTCGGGCGCGGTTCATAGGCCGGGACATCGACAAGGACGGGGCTTGCGAGTTCCATCTTGTAGGAGAGGAACCAGACCAGCACGACACCCGCCACCCAGAGCATCAGCGACCAGCCCCAGATCGGCGGCATGCCGAGCACCCAGTGGCCTTCCGCATCGGCAAAGGCATAATTGCCGAAGATCAGGCCGGGACCGAGCGCCAGGAACAGCCAGGCCAGCGTGACGGACCAGGCCGTCGACCGGAGGGCCCGGACGCGCGGATTGCCGCCGAGCAGGCCGAACAGGAAGCGGCGGGCCTCCTGGCCTTCCTCGCCGAAGCCGCGCCGCTGCGTGAAGGCGGAGACCAGCAGCGTCACCGCCAGATTGGCGGCCATGCCCCAGGCGGCAGAATGGATGGTCCAGGGATTGCGGCCCCAGGGCAGGTCCAGTCCGAAGAAGGATAGAACGGCAATACCGAAGGGCTCCGTGAGGAGAACGCCGGCGATCCCGAAACCGACGCCGGTCACGACCGCCGGCGGGGTCATCCAGCGCAGCCAGGTCATGCCGAGCAGGGGGATCGAGAGCTGGAAGGCCAGCGGCAGCGCCAGCGAGGCAAGCAATGTGAGCGCCACGGGTGTCAGCGCCTGCATCAGCAGGCTGGCGAGCAGGCCAAGGCCGACCGCCACGCGCACCAGCGTCACCGTATCGCGGCGGGAGAGGGTCGAATGGAACCAGGGCTTGTAGAGATGGCGGACCAGTGCCTCGCCGGCGGCGAGAAGTGCAAGCCCCGCCATGAGCTGCACCCCGGCCAGCAGGCCGATGAAGAGCCATGCGGAAAACCACGGCGACAGGCCCGCCAGCAACCCACCCAGCCCATGGGCCGGATCGATCAGCGCGACCGCGCCGACCGTTGCCATGCAGAAGGCGACCAGCGCGCCGAAGGCACCCGCCATCACCCAGGTCTGGCCGGCGGCAAAGCCCCGCGGACTTGCGGTCGACAGCACCACCTTCATGATCATCGGGCTGGCCTGCACGCCCATCAGCGCCATGGCAAAGGAGAGGCTCGCAAGCGCGGTGCCCTCGTGGCCGGCCGCCGCCTCGCGACCGATGCCCGCGGTAAACTGGATCACCCCGGCCACCAGGAAACGGCCCGCCGTCGCCGGATCAGCCGCGAGCCTCGCAAGGCCTGCATTGAGGGCGGCAAATCCTCCGGCATCGACCAGCGCGAAAGCGGCCAGCACGACGACCGCCGATGCGGCGAGCACCGCCTGGACCGTGCCGAGCGCACCGACTGCCCGCATGCCGCCGATGACCACATAGGAAACCAGGATCAGGCCGAGAAGCACCGAGGCGATCTCACGGCTGACCATGCCACCGCTGAGATCGGCGGCAAGGCCGGACAGGGCGCGGAGTTGAAGCCCGGCAAAGGCCACGGCAAAGATGACTGCGACGACCGCCGAGAACGCAGCGAGGAATTCCGAGCCCCAGTAGGCGCGGAGCAGTTCCGTCAGCGATGAGAGACGGAGGCGCTGGCCAAGCAACCAGATTCGCTTGAAGAAGAGAACGCCCGGGAGCGCAAGCGCGATGCCCGCCTGCATGAGCGCCGGCAGTCCGAAACCATTGCGGCCGATTTCGGCGCTGCCGGCAAGCAGCGCCCAGCCGGACAGGCTGGCCCCGGCGATCACCAGCACCGACATCCAGGGCGCAAGGGCGTGACCGGCGGAAAAATAGGTCTGGTAGTCGCCATTCGCCCGGGTGGCGATGCGGGCCCAGTAGAGCGTGGCGATGGCATAGAACAGTCCGTAGAGCGGCAGCCAGATCACAGGCGTTCCTCCCGCTTGTCCATGGGCTTGATGTGGAAGCGCGAGAAGGCACCCCGCAGGCCATGTCTGGTGAAGAGATAGGCAAGGAAGCCGGCCGCCAGCACGCCAAAGAGCGTCAGTCCCGCATAGTAGTCGGCCATGGTCATGGTGCCGCCGATGGCCGAGAACACGAAGACAAGTCCGAGAAGTCCGTAGGCGCCGATGCCAAGCGCCGCCTCGCCCTGGCTGAAACCGGTGTCATAGACGCCGTTGACGATGATATGCGCGACGAATGCAAGAACGATCAGCGCAACGCCGCCCGCGGAGACAGACCAGAGATCGCGCTGCATCCCTTCGAGAAACAGGCCGAGCCCGAGGAAACCCAGCACGCCCCAGAGGGAAAAGATCAGGACGGAACGGTCCATGCGGTGATCGGTCTGGCTCATGGTCGGTTTTCCTCAGTCGGATCGGGTGGGAGGTGCCGGCCGGATCATCTCCCGGCCGGCGGTCGCGGCATCAGTTCGGGCGCGCCTTGTCCTTGCCGGCAGGGGCCGGCGCGGCGGGCTCGGTGTAGACGATCTTCGACAGGTCGCTCAGCGTGTGGGGCCGATGAACCGTGTCGGCGGTCAGGCCGATCTCGCCGAGAAGCGTGTCGACGAAGGGGGCCTGCGTCCGGTAGCGCAGGGCGGAGCTCACCACCTGCTCGGCCAGATTGCCGTCGCGCGGTGCGCCGCCGTCAGCTCCGGCAACAAGCGGTCCGCCACCGGTTCCCGAAAGGCCCGGCAGGCCTTCCACATGCATGATCTTGATGCCCTCGATCTTCTCCATCGGCTTGACGCTTTCTCGGATGATGGCGGGCAGGTTCTCCACCAGCGCCTTGTGCAGGGCGGAGCGACGGCTGGCATCGGAGCGCATGTTCTCGGCGGCGTTGAGCTTCTCCTTGCCCTCGGCCTCGACCTTCATGCGTTCCTCGAGCGCCGCGACCGCGATGCGGTCCGCATCGGCGCGATCCTGGGCGGCAGCCTTCTCGGCTTCCGCGAGAATGCGGATCCGGGCGGCTTCCGCCTCGGCTGCCCGCTCGGCCTCGATCTTCTCGATGGCCTTCTGGCGATTGGCGATCTCGGTGTCGCGGATGGTGAGCACCCGCTCCTGCGCCTCGATCATCCGCGCCCGCGCCTGCTCGGCCTCGGCCTGTGCTTCGGAACGCTCCTTGGACTTCAGCGACACGGCGATTTCACGCGCCTGCTCCTCGATCTGGATCACCTCGCGACGGCGAATCTCCAGCATCTCGACTTCCCGCTCCATGTCGATACGGCTGCGCTCGACGGCCTCGCGCTCCTTGAGCTTGACCGCTTCGATCTCGCGCTCGCGGAGCGCATTCTCGGCGGCAATCTCGGATTTCTTCGCGGCCCGTTCGATGGCCACCTGCGCCTCGTGGGTCAGGCGGGCATACTCACTGTCACGCTCGATCTCGAGGCTGCGCTTTTCCGCTTCCAGGTTCTTGGCGCGAATGGCAACAGCCGTGTCCTTCTCGATGTCGTTGCGCTTCTTCTTGCGGCTCTCGATCTGCTCGGTGAGGCGGGTGAGACCTTCGGCATCAAAGGTGTTCGAAGGATCGAAGAGCTTGATGTCGGTCTGGTCGAGCGAGGTGAGCGAGACGGATTCGAGCTCGAGACCGTCTAGCGCGAGGCTTTCGGCCACCTCCTGCTTCACCTCCTTGACGAAGGCCTGGCGGCTTTCGTGGATGTGTTCGAGCGTCATCTTGGCGGCCGCGCCACCCATGGCGTCGACGAAGCGACCCTGGATCAGGTCCTTCAGCTGCTCGGCATTCATGGTGCGGTTGCCGAGGCTCCGGGCCGCGGTCGCCACCGCATCCGTATTGGGCGAGACGCGGACATAGAATTCCACCGTCAGCTCGACACGCATGCGGTCCTTGGTGATCAGCGACTTTTCCCGGGCACGGGTGACTTCCAGCCGAAGCGTGTTCATGTTCACTTCGGTCAGGTCGTGCAGGATCGGCAGCACGAGCGCACCGCCGCCCATGACGACCTTTTCGCCACCGAAGCCGGTGCGAACGAAGCTCACGTCCTTGGTGGAACGGCGGTAGAGCCAGTGCAGAAGATAGGCGGCAACAGCGATGACGATCGCCGCCAGGATGATGATGGCTATGACGTCTGCACCCTTCATGGACGTGTTCCTTCTGAATGAGCAGGGGTTTCAGGCAAGAGATGGATTTCAGGCATGGGCCGTCTCCTCGGTGACGAGGGCCGCCGTCGCTAGAACGGCGACGCCGAAGGCCATGCGGTTGAGAATGTCTGCGAGATTGTAGGCAATCGACAGGCTGCCATCGTCGGTCATGCCGGCGAAGGCGGTGAGGAAATTGCCGAGCGGATAGATCGCCCAGCCGACGGTGACGATCAGCCTCAGCCAGAAATAGCCGCGGCGAAGGTAATCGCCCGTCGAGGAGCGGATGACGTCGTCCATCCGGCCGAAATAGAATTCGCCGAGGAGGTAGAGCCAGAAGACGAGGCCGATCAGGAAGGCGAGCGTCGGATGCATGAACTGCGCTTCGCCGAGATAGCGGACGAAGACCATCAGCGCCGACACCACCACCAGGCGCCAGAAGAGGCCGGCGGAAAGCCGGCCCGCCGTGCGGGCAAGGAAAAAGAGCGCCATCACCTGCAGCGGCATCGACACGGACCAGCCGACATAGTGATAGACGACCGGAACGCCCTGGCCGGCAAGCCACGCCTCGCGCGCCTCGAAGACGGAGCCGATGCCGACAAGTGCCGCGATGGCACAGAGCGCGACCGGCAGGCGCCATTTCCGTCCGACCCAGGCGCTGCCCAGCATGAGCAGCACCGTGGTCGCGGCCAGGCCGAACAGGGCGACGGAGAAGCTCGCCGCAGTCAGGTCGGAAGTCTGATAGACCGCCATGGTTATTGTCCCCCTTGAAGGAAAAGGTCGTGTCGCATTGGGTTCTCCCTAGATCTGCGTCCGGATGTGCGGCGAGCGGGCATAGAGCGCCACCATGGGAAGGATGAGCAGGCCGAAGATGAACTGCTGCCATTTGAAATCGAGGCCGATGCCGACCAGAAAACTCGAGAGCACCTGGAGCACCAGCACGCCGATGACGGTGAAGCCGTAGCCGCCGGCGCCGCCGAGCAGCGAGGTGCCGCCGACGACAACGGCTGCAAGCGTGAGGAAGAGATACTGGTCGCCGACGCCGATGAAGCCGCCGCCGGACCAGCCGAGCAGCAGGCCGCCGGTGAGCGCCGCGAAGAAGCCCGAGAGCGCATACATGATCACCCAGTAGCGCATCTCCGAGATCATCACGCGGCTGGCCGAGGTGCGGTTTACGCCGAGCGCGTAGAGATAGCGGCCATAGACGGTGGTCCGGAGCCCGAGGATCAGGATGACGGCAATCACGGCCCAGATCAGGATGACCGGCGGGAACGGCAGGCCGAAGGTGGTGCCGTTCATCGCCGAGATGTTGGAGAGCCAGGCAGGAACCGTGCCGAAGACGTTGCCCGAATAGGCCGATCCGATGGAGGTGACGATCTGTACGCCGCCGGAAATCGCGAAGCCGGTGCCGAGCGTCACGATCAGCGCCTGGCCCTGAAGCCGGTAGCTGAGCAGGCCGTTGATCACGCCGAGCAGCGCGCCGGTGAAGAGCACGATGAGGGTCGCGAGCCACGGCGGAACGCCAAGGCCGATGAGATAGAGCAGGCCGACATTCGCGCCGCCGATGATGAAGGGGATGGAGAGGTCGAGCCCGCCCAGCAGCGCCACCAGCGTCTGCCCGACCGAGGCAATGCCGAGGAAGGAGGCAAAGAGCAGCATGGACTTGATGTTGTTGCCGGAGGAGAACCCTTCGATGTTCATCGACCCTACGGAAAAAAGGCCGGCCAGCACCATGATGCCGATGAAGGCGGAACGGTTCTGCTGGAACTGGCGGCCGAGCGTGCGGGTCAGCACGAGAATGGCCAGCAGGATCACCAGCGAGATGATGTTCCAGATGTTGAAGAAGCCCTCGATCGTCAGCGACAGCAGCAGGAAGGCGGCGAGCACGAGGGCGAGGCCGATCAGCGGCCAGCGATAGGCAAGCCAGGTCTGGCGGAGCGCGCCGGGGCCTTCGGTCGACGAGGTGGGATCGCCCTCGACGAACTGGCCGATGACATAGCGCCAGGCCCAGACCGTAAGCGCCAGCGTGGCGACCCCGGATAGGATCACGACCTGGACGGCCATGCCCTGCGCGAAGCCGAAACCGGCACCCAGCCCCGCCAGCAGCAGGGCGAGGACCAGACCGAGAATGCGTGCCTGAAGGCTGATCTGGGGCAGCTTCTCCATCAGTTGACGGCCTCCGTAGCGGGTGACGACAGGCCCTCATGCATGACCAGCGCGCCGCCGAGCACGAGCGCCGCGATGACAACCGCAATGGCGGGACCGATGCTTCTGCGGCTGGACTGGCTGACTGCGAGACGCAGGAAGACGGCAATGATGACGAGCAGGAGGGCGAAGAAGACGAGCGGGGCAGCCTCGAGCCGAAGAGCCAGCGTCGCGGGATCGAGCGAGGCGATCTCCAGCGGCCCCGTCAGCGCGGCCTGCAGGTCCATCGGACCGGGCATCACGGCGGGGGCGGCACCGAGGCTTGCGTAGTCGAAGGTCGCGTGCAGGATGATGCCGAGGACCACGACCGACAGCGATACGAAATAGAGAAGCGGCGAGAAATTGCGGATATGCCGCTGGATGACCGGGATCAGCAGCGTCAGGAGCAGCGAGATCACCAGGATCGCGCCATAGGCCAGATTGGTGACGAAGCTCTGCACGGCCCCGAAATTGAAGGTCGAGAGCACATAGGTGATCATGTAGAGGTTCAGCGCGCCGAGCGCCGAGCCAAAGACGCCGCCCCGACCCCCGGCAAGGGAAGCCCCGCCGAGCACGAGCGCGGTCACCGCGATCAGCGTGTAGGTCGTGCCCTGCGACGGGTCGCCGGAGGAGATCAGCGCGGTGAAGCAGATGGCAGCAAGACCTGCGAAACAGCCCGAGATGAGGTGCGCGCCGATGCGCACGACGGTGATCGGCACGCCTGACGTATAGGCAGCCCGCTCGTCCGAGCCCATCAGGCGCAGGTGGGTGTAGAAGGCGGTGGCGGTGAACAGCAGCCAGGCGACGGTCGCAAGGATCAGGATGATCAGCACGGGCGAGAAGATGGACGTGCCATAGCCCCATTCGGCCATGAAGGGCGGTGCCATGCCGCCCGGGCGCGGCAGGATCACGAGATTGATCCCTGACAGCGCCAGATAGCCGGAAAGCGAGACGATGATCGGCTGCACCCGGACATAGATGACGATGAGCGCAAAGATGAGCTGGTAGATCGCCCCGACGGCCATGCAGTAGAGGAAGACGGGGATCGGGCTTTCCAGCATGCCGGCGGCATTGAGCTGGATCATCGTCACATTGATGAAGCCGATCAGCGGGCCGACGGAGAGATCCACGGTGCCGCGCCCGGAAATGGTCGAGGCCATCAGCGTGTAGGTCGCGAGGATCAGGGGCGTCACCACGATGATCGCCGCGCCTATCCCGGAGGCGGTCATCAGGCTGGGTGTCCTCAGCACGGCGATCGAGAGCAGTGCGAAGAACAGCGTGATCGGCATCAGCAGGAAAGGATTTGAGCGCCCTCCCTGAAGTTCGGCCCTCGCCGGCATGGCGGCGGATGACGGGGTGACGGGAAGGCTCATGGCCGCCCTCCTTCGATCCTGGTGCCGTTTTCGCCGAATTCGACGATCCGGATAGGCCTTGCGATGGTTGAACGGCTGCGGGGCGGGACCGGATCGGACGGGTCTGCCGCAAGGGGCAGGACGGGCGCAGGTGGCGTCACGGAAACAGGACGAGGCTTCAGGCGGTCGGGCACGGAAACACGGATCCGCGGCCCGGAACCGGCACCGGCCGATGGCAGAAGGGCGTCATGAGCAGCATCGCCCGCCCCTTCCACGCCCGGTCGAAGGCCATGGACCGCCGAGGCGAGCCCCTCCCCGCCCGTCTGCCCGAACATGGCTTCCAGCACCCGCTTCGGCTCGAGCCCCCGGCCATCGAAGGCATCGAAGGGCGCGCCATCGCGGAAGACGACGACGCGGGTGGCAAAACCCAGGAATTCCTCGATTTCGGAGGAGAGATAGATGACCGCCTTGCCCTCTTCGGCAAAGGTGCGCAGGTGGCGGTAAAGCTCCGTCTTCGCGCCGACATCGATGCCACGGGCGGGATCGTTTAGAATGATCACGTCGGGCCGCATGGCGAAGCCGCGGCCGATGAGAACCTTCTGCTGATTGCCGCCCGACAGCGAGGTGATGCGGTCTTCCTTCACGCCGAACTTGATCAGCAGGTTTTCCGCCTCTCGTCGGAAGAGAGTCGCGAGCGTGCCGCGGTCGATGAAGCCGAGAATGCCGCCCCGCTTCTTTTCCCGGTAAAGCGGCATGACCATGTTCTCGAAGATCGAGAGCGAGGCAAAGATGCCCTCGCGCTTGCGGTCGCCCGAGACATAGGCAATTCGGCCGGCGACAGCCTCTGGGAGCGTGCGGACTGGCGACCAGGTGCCGTCCCGTCCGGCCACCTCGACAAGGCCCTGGGCGGCGGGCATGACGCCGGCCAGCACGCGCACGAAGGCATCCTGTCCCTGGCCGTCGAGGCCTGAAATGCCGACCACCTCGCCCCGCCGCAGGTCGAAATCGAAGGTCTTGCCGCCCGGCCAGACGGCGAGCCTGCTGGCCCGCATGGCGAGTTCCGCGCTCCGGGGCCTCGGGGCCTCGGCATGGGAGTGGCCCGAGGAGCGATCCTCGCCCGTCATCAGGCGCAGCAGGTTCTTCTCCGTGATGTCGGCCTTCTCGAGCACGCCCACATCGCGCCCGTCCCGGAAGACGGTCGCCCGGTCGGAAATGCGCACGAGCTCGGCGATGCGATGGGTGACGATCAGGATCGTCGTTCCCCGGTCCCGAAGCGCGCGCATCCGCTGGAACAGGCGCTCGGTGGAATCGAAATCGAGCGCGGCGGAGCTTTCGTCGAGGATCAGGATCTTCGGCTCAGAAAGCAGCGCGCGGGCGATGGTGATCCACTGCTTGAGCCCGAGCGGCAGCGTGCCGACCAGCGCATGCGGATCGACGGGTTCGCCGGAAAGCTCCTCCATCAGCTCCGCGGCACGGACGACCTTGCGCTCCTGCGAGAGGGTCTTGGTGAACAGCCGGTCCGATCCCATGAAGATGTTGTCGACGACGGAGCTTTCGTCCGCGACCAGCACCTCCTGGTAGACGGTGGAGATGCCAAGCGCCCGGCTTTCCGCCGGTGTCGAGGGGGTCTCCCCGAGAATGGAGACCGTGCCGCTGTCGACCGGCAGGATGCCCGAAACGACCTTGGCCATGGTGCTCTTGCCGCAACCATTGCCGCCGACGATGGCGTGGATCTCGCCGGCCCGCGCGGAGAAGGAGGCACCGTCGAGCGCCCGGGTCGGCCCGAAATACTTCTTCACGCCACGCACCAGGATGGTTTCCCGGCCGGCAGGCTGTGCGATTTCTGGAACGGAGGACGTCATGGGGCTACCCATCTGGCCGGGCTGCGGCCGATGAAACAGGAGAACGGTTCTGAAAAGGGCAGTGTCGGAAGGGCTGGCCGCGCCACCTTCAGGCTGGCGCGGCCGGACCTCGGGCGATCAGGGCTTGAAGGCGCGCGGATCGGCTGGGCGGAGGAAGAAGTCGTCCAGATAGGACGGATCGTAACCCCAGCGCTTGGCGCCGACCTTCAGCCATTCGGCGCTGTCGAGATTGCAGTTCTCGTCCATGACCTTGGTGAGATCCTCATGGGTCAGCTTCACGGGATCGACGAGGATGGACTGGACCTTCGGGCCCTGGCCCTGCAGCGTGCGCATCATGATGTGCCACATCAGCTGGATGTCGTCGGCCGGCGGCCAGAGCTGATAGGAGGCATTGATGTAGTTCGGGTTCTTGCGCCAGTAGCAGAGCGCGCCCAGTTCACCGCCGATGGCAACCGGGATTTCGCCGCGGCCCGCCTGCTGCACAGCGCGCAGCACGCCCATCTCGGCCGCCGACTGCACGACGATGCCGTCGAGCTTGCCGGGGTTGGTTGCGAGCCACTTCTGCACTTCACCCTGCGCAACCTGATCGGTCCACATGCCGGCGACCGAACCGACCACCTTGATGTCGGGCGCGGTGGCGAGGCCGGCCAGCACGCCGCGGTTCTGGCTGTCGGAGCCCGAGGTGCCCGGAATGCCCTCGACGACGAGAACGTTGCCCTTGCCGCCCAGCTGCTCGGCCATGGCCTTGCCGATCTCGTAACCGCCGACCTGGTAGTTGACCGAGGAATTGACGGCATATTCGGAGGTCAGGTAGCCGGTCATCGAGAAGACCGGAACGCCCTTATCCGCCGCATATTTCACCGACGCATTCAGCGCGGTGGGGTTGGAGCAGCAGAGGATGATCGCATCGGCGCCCTGATCCACGAGCTGGCGGATCTGCTGGATCTGCGTGGAATCATTCAGGTTGGACTGGGTGACGACCACTTCCGAGAGCAGCCCGAGCTTCTGCCATTCCGGCACGATCACGTTCTGCAGTTCGTCCATGGCGGCCGCACGCCAGGTGTTGCCGGCGTAGGAGGAGGCATAGCCGATTTTCCACGGCGGACCCTTCTTCGGCTTGAAGTCGCGCCACTTGCTGGGACCGACAGGCTGCATCGGATCCAGCATGTCCTTGTTGTACAGCCTCTTGGCGACATCGGGGTTGAGCTCGTCGACGCCCTCGGCATGAACGCCGGTGACGGCAACGGCGATCAGGGCCGCCGCGCACAGCAGTTTGCGTAACATTCCAACTCTCCTCCTAGTTGCGGACGGGTCATCCCGTCCCGCGGTCAGTCATAGAAATCCTGTGGTGACTTCCGGAACCCCGGCCAGGTGACGGGGTCGTGACCGGTCACGACAAGGGCATTCGTGTCATGGGCGATGCGCCTGAGCTTGGCGACGGAATCCACCGCCTGCGCCGAGGAGGTCACCAGGCCGGGAAGGGCACGGTTCTCCCAATGGTCGACCGTATAGGCGGCATCGATGGTGAGCAGGATCGGGCCGCTTTCCGGCAGCGTGATCAGGAAGGACTGGTGTCCCGGCGAATGGCCGGGCGTGAAGATCATCCGGATCGTGCCGTCCCCGAACAGGTCGTAATTGTCGGTGAACTCGCCGCCGAGGAACTTCCAGTTGAGGCCCGGGCGGTCGAAGTCGGCGCGGATATAGGCGCCCGCCGAAAACCAGTGGGGCTTGAAGGCATAGTCATATTCGATGCGCTGCACGATGTGCTGCGCCTTCGGGAAACGGCCGATGGCACCGGTATGGTCGAGATGCAGGTGCGACTGCAGCACGTAGCGAACGTCCTGCGGCTGGACATCGACCATCTTGATCTGGTCGACACAGTTTTCCGAGACCGCCATGACCGGATCATAGGCGTCGACCACCGAACCCCAGTGTCCACGCTTGTCGATGGCAGTCTCCACAGCATTGCCGCCATCGATGACGACATTGCCCTGCGGATGCTTGATCAGGAACCACGGAACGGGGATTTCGAAATCGTCCTCGCCCTGGTTCATCTTGATGTACTTGGTCTTTGTCTTCAGCGTTCCCGTCTGGAACATGTGCAACTCGATCCCCGAAGACTTGCGCCGCGCACGGGGCGCTTCCTTCGGGGCCGGGGAGAAGCTGGGTCGGGGTGCGAGCGAAGAGGCGGCCTGCGCGCGCGACGGCGTCTGAGCCTCCGTCTCGATGCGCCGCCCCTTGTCGTCGAATTCGATGATTTTCATGGTTGAGTTCCCGCTTTCGGAATCGGTTTCAGGTACGCGCCTCAATAAGACGAAGCGCTTCTTTCAAATAGACTGCGAAGAGCGGATAATTTTCCGACATCGGGAAATGGCCGATGTCTTCCATTTCGATATAGATGCCGCCGGGGATCTGGCGGGCCGTGTTCTCGGTCGCTTCCGGGGGCGTCAGGTAGTCGTAGGTTCCGGTCATCATGATGACAGGGCAGCGGCGAGTATCGATATTGCCGAGCTTGCCGCGCAGGTCGTGATCGACCGAATAGAAGAACAGGTCGCCCTTGAAGGCTTCCGACCCCTGCGTGTAGTAGTGCCAGGTGAGCCAGCGGTCCATGTCCGGGCTCTGGGGGGCCATGAGGTCCCAGACGCCGCTGGCGCAGACCTGCGCGGCGTTGGCATGGGGGTGGCGCCACCAGTCCAGATAGAAGCCGGGGGCATGCTCGGCCGCCTCGACGGGAATGACGGCCCTGAACTTGTCGGGGTGGTGCAGGGCAAGCTGCAGGGCCACGTTACCCCCGAAACTGGAGCCCATGAAGATAGGCCGGTCCAGTTCCAGGGCATCGCAGAGCGCAATGATGAAGTTCATGTAGTGGCGGGCTGTCAGGACATATTCTTCCTTCCACCACTCCTTGTTGAGAGGCGGGTCCGACTTGCCGTGCCGGGCCAGATCATAGGCGATCACGTCGTAACGGCTGGTGATCGACTCGTCCTCCAGTAGGCCGCGCCACTGGTGATTGTGGCAGCCGGCCGTGTGCTGACAGACGAGAGGAACGCCGCTGCCGTTCCTGAGATAGAAGACCTTGTATTCGTAGCCGTCGACATCGATGGTGACGTAACGACCGATTACGGGGGAGTGCTTGGCCATTCCGGTGATTCCTGTAGGCTCTGGAGACGTCGTCAGACCGGCACGCCGACCTTGCGGAGCAGTTCGAACTGAACGGTGAAATTGCGCAGATTCTGCATCATCACGAGGATGTTGCCCTCGATCTTGAGATCGCGGCGGAAGCTCGCCGACCAGATGCCGTGATACATCGGCTCGGGAACCGGCTTGGCAAATTCGCGCCAGGTGGCAGGGCTGGCGCGCAGGGCGAAATCATAGGCGTCGAGGGGCTGCGGCTCGGTGTTGATGCTGTGCACCTTCCCGTCGCGGACATCGACGATCACCTTTTGCGTACCCATGTCCCAGAGGTAGCGGCACGTGAAATACCGCGCCATGGCCCCGATCGTCGGGTCCCGGTCCGACGCCTCGCCGAAACGGACAGCCCAGTCTCGCACGCTCATGACCATGCCTGAAACCTCCACCTCTGTTACCCTGCGGTTGAGCTTCCAGCGCCACATACCGCATTTCGACATGTGTTCAATATGCTGAACACTTTTCAGTGGACTGGACGCTAGTCGCCGGGCTATACAAATGTCAAGAAGAAAAATGACGGCTCATCGAATTTGCGGATTGCCTCATGTCCTCACGGGAAACCAAGCCACATCAGTCGCCGGCGCTCGAACGGGGAGCCCGCATCCTCGACATCGTCGCGCGTTCACGGACATTCCTGAGCCTCTCCGACCTATCCCGGGAGCTGAAGATCGCTCGCTCCAGCGTCCATTCGCTGTGCCAGACTCTGGTCAATCTGGAACTGCTGATCCGCCGGAGCGACCATACATTTCAGCTCGGGCCGCATGTCATGCGCTGGTCCAATGCCTTCACGCTCCAGTCGGACGTCGCTACGGAATTCGCTGCCATATGGGACCAGGAAACGGGGCTTCCCGGCGCCACCATCACGCTGACCGTCCAGGACGGCGTGGAAGTGGTCTACATCGCGGCGCGCAATTCTGAACGCTCTCGCACCGGTATGGAATTTCGTGTGGGCATGCGGCTTCCGGCCGCCTTCACCGCAACGGGCAAGGCCTTCCTAAGCCACATGAGCGATTACGAGATCCGCCGCCTCTATGCCCAGGGCCTGCCAGAAGCGCGAA
The DNA here is from genome assembly GCF_014197145.1 of Gellertiella hungarica. Lineage (GTDB taxonomy): Bacteria > Pseudomonadota > Alphaproteobacteria > Rhizobiales > Rhizobiaceae > Gellertiella > Gellertiella hungarica. Next base: position 230,418 of record NZ_JACIEZ010000006.1, read on the forward strand.
CCCCCCATAGCGTCCGCACCGTCGACAACCTTCTCGCCGAGCTTCGTGACATCCGTCGCGATGGCTACAGCTGCGACGAGGAGCAGATCGCCGAGGGGATGGTCTGCTTCGGGGCGACCGTACTCGATTCGCGCAACCGGCCGATTGCCGGTGTCGCCGTCAGCCTGTCGATGGACGCAGAGGCGGTCGCAGAACGGGGCACGATCATCGAGAACGTCCTGCAGATGGCCGCCCGCCTCTCGCATCGCATGGGCGCGGACCTTTCGGCGGCTGCCGGAGGTGGCGGCGGCGGCGTGGGATCGCCGTTGCAAAAATGAGATTCTCGGGCAAGTTCCGATGGGTACCGGGGCTTATCAGTCAGGGCTGATGATGACATGATCTTCTAGGGTTAGCGCCGTTTCCCCCGTGCGGACGACGGCACCGACCTGGCCTTGGGAGGGGATCAATGCTGTATTTCAGACAGGACCGGAGCACGAAAGCCGCGCGCATCGCAAGATTACCTGCTTGGCGGCGGCAGCTCGTCGAAACGGATGCCGGCACCGTCGACGTGCTCGACATCGGCAAGGACCAGGATCACGCAATCCTGCTGATCACCCATGGACTCGGCAGCATGGAATCCTTCGAGGAGATCGCCGAGGGTCTCGAGGCGCGCCACCCGGGGCGGCGCGTCGTTGCCTATTCCCGGCCCGGGCGGGGAGCAAGCCCGGCCCATACAGGACTTGAGGCTGCGGACCGACTTTCGCACGAATCGCTGAGATTGTTGCCTGCTCTGCTTCGCGCGCTGGGGATCCGGTCGGTGGATCTGGTTGCCCACAGCGACGGTGTCGCAATTGCGATGCTTTTCGCCTGCGCGCATGCCGAAATGGTTGGACGGATGGTGGCCCTTTCGCCTCAGGTGCATGCGGACCGCCAGTTCAACGCCGTCACGGCGGAACTGCTGGCCGACCATCGCTGCCAGGAGGAGATCGAACGTCTCTGTGCAGAACACCTGGATCCCGCCCTCGCCATCCGGTGTTGGGCGGAGGGTCGCGACGCGCTAAGCGCTGCGCCCGAGCGGGTTCTCGAACAGGTGGCCGCGCTGGACGCCCCGCTGCTGCTCATCCAGGGCCTGCGGGACGAATATGGCGTGCAGCCCCAGATGGCGGCGCTGTCGGACCGGGTTCCGGGCCCGATGAAATGGGTGATTCTGCGCCAGGACGGCCATTTTCCCCAGCATGACAGCACGGAGGTGGTACTCGACCTGATCTGCGGGCATCTGGACGATCGCGAAGAGCAGCGCCGGCCAGATCGCATGGGCTCCGGACCAGCCGTGTGATGGGCACTCTCTATCTAGGAGCGGGCGCCACGATCCCGGCGCATCTCTCAGGCGGGTTCGGCTCCAAGCCTCAGCGACAATCTATCCGCAAGTTCGCGCGCACCGGTACGAAACCCGTCGATCTCACCGGCTGCAAGCTCCTCCGAACCGACGCTAACGAGCACGGCAGCTACGGTCCGGTTGAGCGAATTGCGCACTGCGGCTGCGAAATTCGTGACGCCGCGCTGGCACTGACCCACATCGATGGCAATACCTTCGGCCCGGATCGTCCGTACCTCTTCGAGAAGCACCTCCAGATTTTCGACCGACCGCTCGGTCAAGGGCGCCGGGAACGTCCTGTAGGCCCTTTGCAATTCATGGTCCGGCAATCGTGCCAGCATCGCCTTGCCTGCTGCACAGAAGGCGGCGGGAAGGCGCATTCCCGGCTTGACCGGAAAGCGTTCGAGAGCACTGGTCTGGCGCGCAGCGATGAAAACCACATCGGGTTCATCGAGAATGCAGAGCGAGACCACAGCGTCGTGAAAGGCGCCCGACTGGTCCCACAGGGCCGCGAATTCAGCCGCGATATCGGTCTGCCGATCGAAGGCATTCGACCACTTGAGGAGATGTGGCCCCAGCACAAAGGTTTGGTCCGGGCGGCGGATCAGCAGGCCAAGATGCACCAGCGTCGTGCAAAGCCCATGCACCGTGCTCTTGGGAAGGGCGGTTTCGCGGGCCAGGTCGGAAACGGTCAGGTAGCGTTTCGAGGCGGACACGATATCGAGAATGACGGATGCGCGCTCGACGGCAGGAACCAACCTCAGTCTCTGGGACTCGTCTTCGTCCAACTGACTTCTCCCACCTTTCGTGTTCCGCGCGATACCGTATCGCTTCACACCTCTGCCGAGTCAATTCTCGACTTGATTGACTCGCAGGGTTCTGATCTTTTTCAAGCAGGAAACATAGTCATAGTGCGATCATGACGTCTGCCGTGCGAGTCATGCTGGGGAATTTCGGTCGGGTTGCGCTTGTCGAACTCGGCCATTGCCTCGTGCGCCATGCACATCCTCACTGCCACATGCTTTTCAAGGTTGGCGGAGCGGATTCGAACTTCATAGTCGATGACATCCCGGTTCCGCTCACCAATGATTCGGTGGTGCTGGTGGATGCCTGGCGGCCCCATGAATTCGTCTACCGTCCCGGCCAACCGCCGACGCAGATTATCGCATTGTATCTCGACAGCGAGTGGCTCGCGGCACTGAATGCCGACCACGGCGACTTCAATCCGCTGGATTTCTTCAAGTCGAGCTCCGGTCCCGTCTCGAGGGACAGCTACCGGCTGCTGATGGCGGTGGTGGACTGCCTGAACGGTCCCTCGCCTTCCCGGTCAGAGGTGGAGCTGCTGCTGAGTCAGCTCGTTCTTTCTACGCTTTACCAGGCTGCGGTTGCCGTTCGAACAGTCGGGAGGCTGGGAAGACCGCAGCTTGTAGATTGGCGCATTCGCAAGGCGGTGAAATACCTCCAACAGAACAATGGCGACTACGACACCATCGATGAGATCATTGCGGAAATCGGCATGAGCCGGGCGAACTTTTTCCGCCAGTTCAAGACCTGCACGGGCATGTCGCCGGGCCTCTTCCAGAATGTCGTACGCCTGGAGCAGGCCATACGCCTTACCGTGGTGTCGCAAGAGTCTCTCAGTGCCGCTGCCAGTAGCCTTGGCTTCTCTGACCCCGCCCATTTCAGCCGCTTTTTCCGGAACCACACAGCCGTTTCTCCGCGCCTATACCGCCAGGGCGCATCAGAACTGCTTTCGCGCTGAACGGTTGGCCCCTACTCCCTAGAAAGAATGGGCCATCTGGAACTGGGATTTCTCTTCTGGGTCTGTGCGGAGACAGAGGATGATCCAGATGAAGGGACGGAAGAAATTGGCGAGGCTCAGATGGTGCTGGTTTTGAGGCAAGGCGAGGAGAGCCGGCATTTCGCGCCTCTGCCGGAAGGAGATGCATTGAATGCGGCTCTTCAACTGGCCCAAGACGGGTGCAATGCTGATGCCCCCCGAGATGAAGCGGTTTGGGCAACTCGAAGACCAGCAAGCCGAAGCCGATCTTCGTTGAAGACGGCCGTACGCCAGCCATGATCAGTTTTGAGATCGATCGGGCGGCTCAGATGTTGCGCGCGCTCGTCAACCGGATCGAGCCTGTGCCAGACGGAGAAGAACCGGCGATCGTTCTGCGCAGCGATATCGCCGCCATCCTCACCTTCGCAGCCGGCAAGAAGAGCCCCCCTCCTTGAGCAGAACGAGGTTATCGAGGATCTGATGGGACAGACTCCGGTTTCCGGCGCCGAGAAACGCAAAAAGCCCCGCGGAGGGGGCTCATTGGGATCGCAGGGATCGTTGGTTTCGTTGGTGTGATTTGAGGTTTTCTGTGCCGCTTTGTGTGCTGTGGGGTGCCTTCGGGTCGCTTGAGGGGGTCAGCCTCCTCGTCGAGCGTGATCCAGATATGACAAATGGCCCCGGTTGGGGCCATTTGTCATATCTGGTTGCGGGGGCAGGATTTGAACCTGCGGCCTTCAGGTTATGAGCCTGACGAGCTACCGGGCTGCTCCACCCCGCGTTGATTTTGGACCGCTTA
>NZ_JACIEZ010000007.1 GCF_014197145.1 Gellertiella hungarica
TGGCCGGACCGGGAAGGCAATCGGGAGGAATCCGCGTCGCGTGCCGGGCCGGCAAAGGCCGGGCAGGCGGGACGCCGGTTCCCGAGAGGGAGCGATGATCAACAGGCCTGCCACCCATGGCCCGCAGGAGGTGCTGGTTGCCGAGCGCAACCCGCTCGTGGTCTCCGCGCTGCGCGAGCTCTTCGAGCGGCAGGGGCAGTATGCCGTCTATGGCCATGCGCGCCAGCCGGGCGACCTCTATGCCGCGCTTCAGGAGCGGCTGCCGGATTTCCTGCTGCTCGGCTGGTCGCTGGAGGGGGCGGAAGCCCCGGAAGTGATTGCGGAGATCGCCCGGCGCGGCCTGCAGCCGAAGATCGTGCTCTTTGCCGACCACAACAACCCGATCGTGGTGCAGGAAGCGGTGCGCCTGGGCGTGCACGGCCTGTGCTACCAGTTCGAGGAACCGGCCATTCTCTTCACCACGCTGGAGGCGGTGGGACGCGGCCGGATCTGCGTGCCCTACGTGGCGCTGGACAAGGTGACGAGCTCGCCGCTTTCGCGGCTCACCCAGCGGGAGCGGGAGCTTCTGGGCATGCTCGGCGACGGCTGGACCAATACCCAGATCGCGTCGCGGACCGGCATTTCGGAAAACACCGTGAAATACCATCTGAAGAATCTTTACGACAAGCTGGAGGTGCGCAACCGCGCCATGGCCGTTTCGCTCTTCGCCGCCGCCCAGCGGCGCGAAAGCTAGAGAGGATGGTGCCGGGCGCAGCGCGCCCGGTCCGTCTCCGGTGGAGGCTTCAGGTGAGGGCCGCGCGGCCGCGCCGCATGGCCGAAAGCTCCAGCTCCGCAAGCAGCAGCACCGCCGCCGCCTGCGCCACGAGGAAGGCGAGGCCGAGGCCATTGGGCGCGATCAGCCCCGCGACCGGCAGCGCGATGCTGGCGAGCGACCAGAAGATGTTGCCGATGACGATGAAGCCGACGGCCAGGCGGTGCGGCTCCGCAGCCAGCGCTGTCGCGCCCATGAAGGCCGCAATGGGCAGAAGAAGAGCGCCTGCCCAGAAGAGAAGCGCCGGGGGCAGTGCCGTCAGCGTGGCCAGTGGCCCGGAGGCGGCGAGAAGCAGGAGCCCCATGGCGAGGCAGGTCGCCGCATCGATGCGCAGCAGGGTCTTCAGCGGCAGTGCGAGCAGGATCTTGAACATCGTGAAAGCCTTTCTTGCTGGTTGCGCCCCTTGATTGTCCGGGCGATGATCGGATCATCCGCCGGTTCTGTTCTGAGGTCGATTACCCGGCAGGTAATTGAATGAAGGGGGCGGATGGAGCGAGATGGGCCATGACCAGTGACACGCAATCCGTCGGAACCCTTCTGCGCACCTGGCGGCAACGCCGGCGGTTCAGCCAGCTCGCGCTGGCGAGCGAGGCGGAAATCTCCCAGCGTCACCTGAGCTTTCTGGAATCCGGCCGCTCCCGGCCGAGCCGGGACATGGTGCTGCGCCTTGCGGAATATCTGAACGTGCCGCTCGAGGAGCGCAACGCCATGCTGCGGGCGGCGGGTTTTGCCCCGGTCTATCTGGAGCGGGCGCTTTCGGCCCCGGAACTGCAATCGGCCATGAGCGTGGTGCGGCGCATTCTCGAGGCAACGGAGCCGCATCCGGCGCTTGCCGTCGACCGCAACTGGACGCTGCTTTCGGCCAATGCCGCCGTCGGCATGCTCACGAGGGGCGCAGCAGCCCATCTGCTGGAAGGTCCTGTCAATGTGCTGCGCCTCAGCCTCCACCCGGAAGGGCTTGCGCCGCGCATCCTCAACTACCGGGAGTGGCGCGACCACATCCTCGCCCGCCTTTCCCATGACATCGAGGTCCGCGCCGATGGCGCCCTGGCCCGGCTGCGGGCGGAACTGGCCGCCTATCCCGTGCCCGACCACAGCGCCCCGCGGCGGCCCGGCCCGCTGACCGGACAGGACATCGCCATTCCCCTGCGCATCGCCAGCCCGGCCGGACCGCTCGAATTCCTCAGCACCACCACGGTCTTCGGGACGGCGGAAGACATCACGCTGGCCGGCGTGGTGATCGAGAGCTTCTATCCGGCCAATCCCGAAACCGCTGCCGCAATGCAGGCACTGAACCGTGCCGGCACGGAGCCCATCCCCTGAAAAAGACCGGGATCGGGCGGTACGCCATCCGCCCTCCGGACACTGGCGTCCGGCCGGTTCCTGTGCGAGAGGAAGTGCAGGAACCCGACGGGACGGACAGGGCATGACGACGGAACTGATGCTGCGATACGGGGTGGCGCTCGCCATCGGCCTCCTGGTCGGCCTCGAAAGGGGCTGGCGGGAGCGATCCGAGCCCGCCGGCCATCGCATTGCCGGCATCCGCACCTATTCCATCACCGGTCTTCTCGGCGCCTGTCTCGGCAGCCTGACCACGATCACCGGCTCGGCCATGCCGCTGGTCGCCTCGATCCTCGTCTATGGCGCGCTGTTCGGGGCTCTGGAGTATCGAAAGGCCGTTGCCGAGAAGGAATACAGCGTCACCGGCTTCGTCGCGGCGCTGGTGGTGATGATGCTGGGCGTGCTTGCGGTGGTCGGCGATTTCCGGCTTGCGGCGGCGGGCGGGGTGGCGCTGGCGGGACTGCTTGCAAGCCGCGACATGCTGCATTCGCTGCTCCAGCGCATCACCTGGGCGGAAATCCGCTCGGCCATCGTGCTCGCGGCCATGTCGGCCATCGTGCTGCCGCTCCTGCCGGACCGGACCATCGATCCCTGGGGCGGCTTCAATCCCCGGGAAATCTGGCTCTTCACGGTGCTCACCGCGGCGCTCTCCTATCTCGGCTATGTGGCGGTGCGCATCGTCGGGCCGTCGCGCGGCGCGCTGATCACGGGGCTGACCGGCGGGCTCGTCTCCTCCACCTCCGTCACCGTCGCCTTTGCCCGCACCGCAGCCGGGGGCGGGGCGAACTGGCCGCTGGTGGCGGGGGCCTGCACCGCCGCCATGGTGTCGGTGATCCGCGTCTCCGTCATCGTCTTCCTGCTCCGGCCCGAAATCCTGCAGACCATCGGCCCGGCGGCGGCCGCAGCCGCCCTGACGCTCGGCCTCGCGGCACTGCTCCTCGTCACCTTCCAGAAGGAGGAGCCCGGCGACGAGGGGTTGCCTGCGCGCAATCCCTTCGATCTCGGCCATCTCCTCATCTTTGCGGCGGGCTTTGCCCTTGTCTCCACGGTGAGCGCTGCCTTCGTCGGAAATTTCGGCGCCTCCAGCCTGATTGCAAGCTCCACCCTCTCCGGCATGTTCGACGTGGATATCGCGGTCCTCAGCGCGCTCCGCCTCGACGGCACCACGGTGCAGGCGGTTCAGGTGGGGGAGGCGATCCTCTGTGCGCTGGCGGCAAACGGCATCGGGCGCCTGTCGCTCGCGGTCGCCGCCGGCCCGGCGCGCTTCTTCCTGCCGCTTGGCGGCGCAACCCTTCTTGCCGCCGTTGCGGGGCTCGTCGTCTTCCTGCTTCTGGCGCCGTGACAACCTCCCGGCCGCGCATGCTTGCCTTTGCAGCCTCGAGCCTTATCTCGGTGCCTGCTCGCCTGCGGCCCGCAATCTTTCCGGAGACAGCCTTGCCCCTTCCGACCTTCGATGCCCTCTGGCAGCATCTGGACACCGCGACCCGCAGCCGTTCGCCCTGCAACTTCCTGCAGCTGGCCACGGCCGGCCTCGATGGTGCGCCGCAGGTGCGCACGGTCGTCCTCAGGCAGGCGGACCGGCAGGCGGGCAGCCTCTCCTTCGTGACCGACATGCGCTCCCCGAAGGTGGCGGAGATCGGGCGCGACCCCCGCGTCTCGCTGCTCTGCTACGATCCCGCGGCCAATACCCAGCTTCGTCTTTCGGGAACCGCATCTCTGTTGCGGGAGGACGCCGAGCGACGGGCTTTCTGGCAATCGCTGCGGGGGAGGACGCTGGCACTGTTCGAGGCGCCGCACGCTCCGGGAACGGAGATCGGCGAAGACGGGCAACCGCTCCTTCAGGAACAGCCCCGCGAACCGGACGCCGATCCCTTCGAGCGGTTCCAGCCGGTCACGGTGACGCTTTCGCGCCTCGAATGGCTCGATCTTTCCGCAGAGCCGCATCTGCGCTGCCTCTATCGCCGGACCGATGACGGCGGATGGAAGGGCACGCGCCTGTCGCCCTGAGGGGGAAGACGCTCTTTTCCTGTGCAAAGAGGCTTCCGCCTCGCCCCCTTTCGTCCGGCAGGGGATATAAGGCAGCCCATGCCCCCGCACGGGGGGGCGGCCAATCCCGCCCGAACCAGTAGGAAAGACGGACCGATCCATGGCGTCCACAGAACCGGTCACCGACGCCCTGTTCCGGAAGGGCACGACGCCCGACCCGCTCGAGGTGCTGCGCCGGGTTTACGGCTATTCCGGTTTCCGCGGCCGGCAAGGCGAGGTGATCGGCGAGATCATGGCCGGCGGCGATGCCGTCGTCCTCTTCCCGACCGGGGCCGGCAAGTCGCTCTGCTTCCAGATCCCGGCGCTTTGCCGGGAGGGGGTGGGACTTGTGGTCTCGCCGCTGATTGCGCTGATGCGCGACCAGGTGGAGGCACTCGGCCAGCTCGGCGTGCGGGCGGCGGCCATCAACTCCATGGTCAGCCGCGAGGAATTTCTCGACATTCGCCGCGCGCTTCATGCGGGCGAGCTCGACCTCCTCTACGTGACCCCCGAACGGATCGTCACCGACGGCTTCCGCAGCTTCATCGGTTCGGCACGGCTTTCGCTTATTGCCATCGACGAGGCCCATTGCGTGTCGCAGTGGGGCCATGATTTCCGCCCGGAATACCGCGAGCTCGGAAAGCTTGCCGCGGAATATCCCGGCGTGCCGCGCATTGCGCTCACCGCCACGGCCGATCCCCACACCCGCGAGGACATCATCGACCGGCTGGAGCTTCGCGGTGCCCGTGTCTTCACCACCTCCTTCGACCGGCCGAACCTCTCCTACGAGATCGTGGAACGCGACCAGCCGCGCCAGCAGTTGCTGCGCTTCCTCGGTCGTCACCGGGGATCGAGCGGGATCGTCTACTGCCTGTCGCGGGCCAAGGTGGAAGACACGGCCGAATGGCTGAACGCCCAGGGCATCTATGCGCTGCCCTACCATGCGGGCATGGACCGGGAGCTTCGCAACCGTCACCAGGACGCCTTTCTCCGGGAGGAGGGGCTCTGCCTCGTCGCGACCGTCGCCTTCGGCATGGGCATCGACAAGCCGAACGTGCGCTATGTGGCCCATCTCGACCTGCCGGGCTCGGTGGAGGCCTACTACCAGGAAACCGGGCGCGCCGGCCGCGACGGGCTGCCATCGGAAGTCTGGATGGCCTATGGCATGGCCGACGTCATCCAGCGCGGGCGCATGATCGACGAATCCGGCGCCGCGCCCGAGATCAAGCGGGTGGAGCGGGCAAAGCTCAACGCGCTGCTTGCCATCTGCGAGACGCCGCTCTGCCGCCGGCAGGCGATCCTTGCCCATTTCGGCGAGACGCATGCCGGGCATTGCGGCAATTGCGACACCTGCCTCAAGCCGGTGGAGACGTGGGACGGGACGGAAGCCGCCATCAAGGCGCTCGCCGCCATCTATCGCACGGGCGAACGCTTCGGCGCGGGGCAGGTGATCGATGTGCTGACCGGGGCCGTCAACGAGCGCACCGAACGCCATGGCCATACCTCCCTCGCCGTCTTCGGCGCGGGCCGGGATATCGAGGCGAAGACCTGGCAGTCGGTCTTCCGCCAGCTGCTTGCCGCAGGCCTCATCCGCGTGGACCACGAGGCGCACGGAGCCCTGAAACTGGTGCCCGAGGAGGCGCGCAGCGTGTTTCGCCGGGAACGGCAGGTCTTCTTCCGCAAGGACCGGCCGACGAAGGGCAAGGCGGGCCGGAGCGGGCCTTCGGCATCCGCCTCCGCAAAGGCGGGGCTCGACGGGTCGGACCAGGCGCTGTTCGAGCGGCTGCGGGCTGCGCGTACGGAGCTTGCGAAGGAGGCCGGCGTGCCGCCCTATGTCATCTTCCCCGATACCACCCTCGTCGCCATGGCGCGGGAAAGGCCGGCAACGCCCGACCAGCTTCTCGAGCTGCCGGGCATCGGCCAATCCAAGCGCGACCGCTACGGCGCGATCTTCCTCGACGTGATCGATACCCATGCCGACTGAGGCGGACTGCAGGGGCCGCCGCTTTTCCTGGGGCTGCTGCGCTTCCCGCTAGCGCCGGTCGAAATCCCGGTCGAGCGGCCAGATCGGCCGTCGGACCCGCACATAGGGGCGAAGCTCCGCCCGCGGCGTCGCAAGGGCGCCGCTGTCGCACACGATGACCCTGGCGGAGACCGGCTCGAAGGCCGCACGGAAGTGCTGCATCGATTTCACGACCAGATAGGTGAGGTTCGAAGGCTCGATGCCGAAGGCCTTCACCTGCTGCAGGTCGAGCATCTGCCCGGGCAGCGTCACCACCAGGATGTCGATGCCGCCCGTGCGGAAGACCGCCGTCGGCCCGAAGCTGTGGGTGATGCCGCCGAGGATCGGCCCGTCGCCCGTATAGACGCCATCCGAGAGACGCACGATCTCCCCCGTGAGTTCGAGAGGCCCGCCGCCGAAGGCCGGGTCCACCTTTCCGCCGAGCCGCAGCGTCACCGTTTCGCCCTCGCGGTGGGCATGCAGGAAAGCCGCCGCCTCCGGGTCGATCATCGGGGCGAAGCCGCCGTTGCAGGCCCCGGCCTCGAGAAGCGCGGCGAGCAGCGCGGTGGCGTCGCCATAGGCGCCGGCGCCGGGGTTGTCGGCGTAATCGGCAATGACAAGCGGGCCCGCCGAGGCATCGAAGTCGCGCGCGATTTCGGCCGCCTCGCGGGGCGTCAGGAAGGTGTTGGACACCTTGCCTCGGCCTTCCCAGATGCTGTCCGCGAGGCCGGAAGCAATGGCTTCTGCCCGCTCGACGGCGCCGGGACGGGCGGTGTCGCAGGTCACGAGGACGGTTGCACCCGCCTCCGCCACATCCGCCTCGGCGAAGGCGGCGTTGATCGAGACGGCGAGGATGCCGGGCTCCTGCTCATGGGCTCGGGCGCGTTCGTAGAGGGCGGCGGTCTCCGGCACGTCCGTCCGGCCCGCATTGGCCTCGTCCAGCATGGGCACATGCGCGCGCACCGTCACCGGCCGCACCGCGCCGCGCATCGCGGCATCGAGAAGGCGGCCCGCATGGAGGCCGGTCTCGCGCATGTCCACATGGGGATAGGTCTTGTAGGACACGTAGACGTTCGCCAGCCGCGCCATCGCCTCGGTGACGATGGCATGGAGGTCGAGCGTCACGGCAATCGGCACGGCGTCGCCGACGATGGCGCGCAGGCGGGCCAGGAGTTCGCCTTCGCCATCCTCGCAGAAATCGGGCACCATGGCCCCGTGCAGCCCGAGCAGGATGCCGTCCAGCTTTCCCTTTTCTTCCCGCGCCGCATCGCAGATCAGCCCGGCAATGTGGTCGAAAGCCTCCTTCGAGACCCGTGCGCCCGGCGTCGCATGGGCGGAGACCACATGGCGGACGGACCATCCCGCCTCCCGGCCCGCATCGAGGAAGCCGGCAATCTCCGCATTGACGTCGCCGAAGCGGTCGACGGCGGCCTGGCCGAGATCCAGCGTTTCGGCGGTGAAGGTGGCCAGATCGGTGCTGCCCTTCTTGAACGTGTTGCTTTCATGAATGAATTCGGCGGTCAGCACGCGGAACGGCATGTCGGGTTTCCCTGTCGTTTCAGGTTAGAGCGGGTTGAAGCAGGCGACGGCGTGGCCGCCTTCCTCTGTCAAGGGCGGCGAGGCCGACCGGCAGGCCTCGACGGCCCGGCTGCACCGCCCGGCAAAGGCACAGCCCGGCGGCAGGTTGAAGGGGGAGGGGATCTCGCCCGAAAGCGGCGCGATCTCGCGGCGCGCCTTCGGGTCGGGCGCGAAGCTGGAATCCATCAGTGCCCGCGTATAGGGATGGCGCGGCACGGCCCGCGCGTCGGGCAGCACCTCCACCACCGCGCCCAGATACATCACCACGATGCGGTCGCAGAAATAGCGCACCAGCCCGAGATCGTGGGAGATGAAGAGATAGGTCAGGCCGAACCCCTCCCGCAGCGCGGCAAGGAGCTCGATGATCTGTGCCTGGATCGATACGTCGAGGGAGGCGGTCGGTTCGTCCAGCACCACGAATTCCGGCCTCAGCGCGAGCGCCCGGGCAATGCCGATGCGCTGCCTCTGCCCGCCCGACATCTGGTGCGGGTAGCGAAGGGCGGCGGAGGCCGGCAGGCTGACCGCCTCGAGCATGCCCGAAATGGCCTGCTGCGTCACCGGCAGGCCATGCACGCGGAAGGGTTCGGCCAGCGTCTCGGCGATCGTGTAGCGCGGGTCCAGCGAGGAATAGGGGTCCTGGAACACCATGGCCATGCGCCGGCGTTCCCTGCGCAGCTCTGCCTGTCCAATGCCGGAAAGGCGTGTGCCGCCAAGGGTGATGTCGCCCTCGGTCGGCTCGATCAGCCGGAGGATCAGGCGCGCGAGCGTGGATTTGCCGCAACCGGATTCGCCGACGACGCCCACCACCTCGCCGCGCCCGACGGTGAGGTTCACGGACCGCACGGCCGTCATGCTCCGCGGCCTGGCGAACCAGCCGCCGCCGGTCATGAAGCGCTTGGTCAGGCCCTTGACGACGAGGAGGGGCTCGCTCATCCGGCAATCCTTTCGGCAAGGTGACAGGCGACGAGGCCGCCATCCGGCGTTTCTCGCAGAAGCGGACGCTCGGTGCGGCAGATGTCGACCGCATGGGGGCAGCGCGGATGGAAGCGGCAGCCCGGCGGGAACTGCGTGGCGGGTGGAACGCTTCCGGCAATGCCCTTCAGGCTGCCCTCGGCCATGCCCTCCCGCGGAATGCAGCCGATGAGGGCGGCGGCATATGGATGCGCCGGCCGCTCGAAGAGGGGGTCGACGGCCCGCTCCTCGGCAACCCGTCCGGCATAGAGCACCGCTACCCGGTCGCAGGCCTGCGCCACCACGCCCATGTCGTGGGTGATCAGGAGCAGGGCAAGCCCGCGCTCCCGCACCAGCCCGGTGAGGATCTGGATGATCTGCGCCTGCACGGTCACGTCGAGCGCCGTCGTCGGCTCGTCGGCGACGATGAGGTCCGGCTCTCCGGCAAGCGCCATGGCAATGACGATGCGCTGCTTCATGCCGCCGGAAAGCTGGTGCGGATAGGCCTCCGCCACGGCCGCCGCCTCGGGAATGCGCAGCTGGCCCATGAGGTCGAGCGTGCGTGCGCGCGCCGCCTCGCCCGACAGGCCGAGATGCAGCCGCGACACCACATCGATCTGCTCGCCGATGCGCTGGACCGGATCGAGCGCGGTCATCGGGTTCTGCATCACGAAGCCGATCCGCCCGCCGCGCAGCTTTCGAAGACCCGCCGGGCCAAGACTGGCGAGATCCGTGCCGTCGAAGAGGATGCGGCCCGAGGCGATGCGGCCGCCGATCAGCGGCAGCAGGCCCGTGACCGTCAGCGCGGTGAGCGACTTGCCCGATCCGCTTTCGCCGACAAGGCCGAGGATCTGCCCGCGGTCGAGGGACAGGGAGATGTCGTCGAGAAGCGTGACGCCGCCAATCGCAACCGACAGCCGCTCGATGGAAAGCAGCGGGCTCATGGCTTGCTCCCCAGCTTGTCGCGGATGTCGAGCGCGGCGATCAGCGCGTCGCCGAAGAGATTGATGGCGATCACGGTGGTGGCGACGGCAAGGCCCGGAAAGACGATGATCCAGGGCGCCTTGAAGAGCAGCGCCGATCCGGAGGACATCATCGATCCCCAGCTCGGCGTCGGCGGCTGGGCCCCGAGACCGAAGAAGCCGAGCGTCGCCTCTAGGATGATCGCATCGCCCGTCGCCAGCATGGCGCTGACGAGGACGGGCGCGAGCGCGTTGGGGATGAGGTGCCGGAAGAGGATGTGGGCATGGCCGGCGCCAAGGCTGCGCGCCGCCTCCACATAGGTCTCCGCCTTCAGCGTCATGATCTGCGCCCGGGTGAGGCGGGCGAACTGGGCGAGATAGGCAACCGCGATGGCCGCCATGGTGCCGCTGACGCCCGGCCCGATGATCGCGACCAGGATGAGGGCGATCAGGATTTCCGGGAAGGACCAGGTCAGATCCGCGACCGCCGTGACGGCGCGGTCGAAGAAGCCGCCGAAATAGCCGGCCGCCGCACCGAGCGTCATGCCCGCCGCGACCGAGATCAGGATCGAGACGGAACTCACGGAGAGCGAGGTGCGGGCGCCGTACAGCATGCGGGTCAGGAGGTCGCGGCCGAACTCGTCGGTGCCGAGCGGATGGGCGAGCGACGGTGGCTGGAACGCCTCCTTCAGCACCTGCGCATCATAGGCATAAGGGGTGAGAAGCGGCGCGAAGATCGCCCCGAGAACGATGAGGACAAGCCAGCCTCCGGCAATCGCGCCGGAAGGGCGGCCAAAGGCCGCTCTCAGCACGCCGAGCCCGCCGGGCAGGGCGGAGGAGACGGGGGAGGGCGCCGTCATGACAGGGCCCCCCGAACCCGCGGGTCCATGGCCGCCTGCAGGAGATCGCCGAGGAGCGTGCCCAGCATCACGGCCATCGCCAGCATCAGCAGGCTTGCCTGCACCACGGGATAATCATGCTGGCTCAGGGCCTTGATGAGGAGCGTGCCCAGGCCGGGGCGGGCAAAGACCACCTCCACCGTCACCGCGCCGCCGAGGATCCAGCCGATCCGGAGCGCAAGGATGGTCACCACGGGGATGAGCGCGTGCCGCAGCACGTGCCTGATCTGGATGCGCATCGGCGAGAGGCCCTTGGCATGGAGCAGCAGAACGAAATCCTTCGCCGCGATGTCGACCATCGAGACGCGGGTGATGCGCGCGACGAGCGCGGTGCCGCCGAGCCCGATGGTGAGCACCGGCAGGACCAGCGAGGACCAGGTGCGCGCGCCCGAGACCGGGAACCAGCCGAGGCCGACGGCGAAGACGAGGATGAGGAGAAGGCCGAGCCAGAAGCTCGGCAGCGTCGAGCCGAACAGGACGCCGCCCATGATCGCCCGGTCCAGGAACCGGTCCTTGTTGAGCGCGGCAACCACGCCGAGCGTGACGCCGACGACGGTGGAGAAGGCAAGCGCGAGCCCGCCGAGCAGCAGCGAATGGGGAAGCGCCTGGCCGATCAGGTCCGCGACCGGGCGCCGGGCGACGATCGCCGTGCCGAGGTCCCCGGTCAGGAGCTTGCCGAGCCAGATGGCGTACTGGACCGGCAACGGCCGGTCCAGACCGTAACGAGCCATCATCTCGGCCCGCTGTTCCGGCGGCGCTCCGACCTTCAGCAGGTTGTCGATCGGATCGCCGGGAATGAAGTGGAGTATCAGGAATATGACGACGGATACCGCGAGGAACACGGGCACGAGCATCAGGATGCGTCGGATGGCATAGGCCAGCATGTTTCGTGTTCCCCGCGAAGCCCGGCCTTATTCCTTCACTTCCATGTCCATGATGACGGTCGCACCGACGGACGGGGAGTGGATCTCCGCCGGCAGCACGAGCCGGTCCTTGTTGTAGGCAATCGAGGTCACCGGCTGGTAGATCGGCGCCATCGGGAACTGCGAGAGCACGTATTCATGATAGGCGGTGAAGTTCTTCACCCGCTCCGCCATGTTCTTGGAGCCGGTCATGGCCACCTTGCGCAGCTCTTCCGCCTTCGGATCGTTGAACATGGAGACATTCGGATAGCCGAGACGGTCGCCACCGAAGAACCAGTCGATGATGTCGGCATTGTCCCAGTTGTAGGAACGGACGGCGAGCTGCTGGTTGCCGGACTTGTACTGATCGCGGATGGCGGAGCTGTCGAAGGTGGTGATCTCGCTGTCGATGCCGACCGCCTTCAGCTCGGCCTGCACCACTTCCGTCAGCCGGCGGAAGCTGGAGTCGCTCTGCGTCCAGAGGGAAACCTTGAGCGGCTTGCCGTCCTTCTCGCGAACGCCGTCGGCGCCCACCTTCCAGCCTGCCTCGTCGAGCAGGGCCTTGGAGCGCTCGGGATCGTAGGAGATCTGGTATTTCGGATCGACCTTCGATTCCGGCAGGGCGGAAATCAGGAAGGTGTTGGCAACCTCGCCGACGCCGCCATAGACGGATTCGAGAATTTCCTTCTGGTTGATCGCCTTGGCCGCTGCCTCGCGCACCTTGATGTCGGTGAAGGGCTCCTTGGTCACGTTGATCGGCATGTAGGCCACGTCCTGACCGGGGAGCGTGAGCACCTCGAGATTGGTTTCCGCCTTCACCTGGCCGAGGAAATCCGTGGGCACGCCGAGCAGCAGGTCGACGCCACCGGACTTGAGTTCAAGGAAGGCGGTGGAATCCTCGGCGATCTCCCGCAGCGTCAGCTTGGCGATCTTGGCCGGCCCGCGGTTCTTTGCGAGCGGCGAGGCCCAGGCATAGTCTTCGTTGCGGACGAGGACGGTTTCCTGCCCGACGGTGAAGCTCTCCATCTTGAAGGGACCGGTGCCATAGACTTCGGTCACGCCGTAATTGTCGCCCAGCGCCTGATAGGACTTCGGCTCGACCACCGAGAGGTAGCTGGAGGAGAAATTGTAGAGCAGGTTCGGCTCCGGACGCGACATCACGAACTTCACCGTGTGCTCGTCAACCACCTCCACCTTCGCGATGGCCTCGGTCATGTAGGCGTTTTCGGAAGCCTTGAAGAGCTCCAGCCACTTGGCAATCGTTTCCGCGTTGAAGGGCTCGCCATTGTGGAACTTCACGCCCTTCTTGAGGTGGAACACCCAGGACATGCCGTCGGGGGCTTCCTCCCAGCTTTCCGCAAGCCAGGGGTGGAAGGAGAGGTCCGCATCCTGCGAAACGAGGCGATCGAAGATCAGCGTCGTGCCGATGTTGAGGTTGTTCGCCTTGATGGGGTTATAGGTCGGGGCGCCCACTTCGTTGGTGGCGATCACGAAGACCGCTTCCTGGGCGGCTGCGAAGCCATGGCCTGCAAAGAGGGCGGCCAGGCTGATGCCGGCGGCGGCGAGGGTCTTGCGAAGTCTCAGCGATGTCATTTCCGGTTCCTCTCTTCTGGTTCTTTATGCTTGGGTTATCAGGATTGCGGCACGCGTCTCGGCTGTCCGGTGTGGCCGATGAAATCGCCGTAGAGCGCGGAGATCCGCGCCATGCGCTCCTCCACCTCGGCACCCAGCTCCTTGAAGACGCCGTTGATCAGCAGGCCGATCAGCGACGACATGGCCGAGGTCGTGTCCCAGAAGTGGTTGAGGTCGGTCGGGACGGCGAAAAGCTCGGTCACCACGTTGACGGCCCAGTCGCAATAGGGGTCGGTGATCAGCGTGACGGGAATGCCGGCGCGGTGGGCGGCCGTGGCGAGGTCGCGGGTCAGCCGGGAATAGCGGCGGCCATCCACCAGCACCACGGTGGTCTCGGCGGGGTCCGACAGCAGGATTTCGCCGAAATGGCCGCCCGCGACATCGGCGAGATGCACGCCGGGGCGGAGATACTGGAGATTGTGCACCAGCTCCGCCGCATGGCCGCGCTCTGTCTGGAAACCGGCAACGAAAACCTGGCGGCAGCGGGCAAGCCGCTGCACGGCGCGATGGAATTCGGCGGTCGCAGCCGTTTCGTATACCGCGACGAGGGCCGCCATTTCCCGCTCCAGCGCCCGGGCCAGCTCGCCGTTGCCATCCTGGCTGCGGCGGTGGAAATCCTGCAGCCGGTCGCCGATCAGCCAGGCCTGGTCGCCGAGATCGGATTTCAGCACGCCCTTCAGGTCCTTGAGGCTGAGATAGCCGATGGAGCGGCAGAAACGGCCGATGGAGGCCTCGGACACGCCGATCTTCAAGGCCACCGTGGCTGCGGTCTCGAATGGCAGGGACTGGAGATTGGTGGCGAAATAGGAGGCAATGCTCCGTTCGGTGGGGGTTCCGTTGATGGCGGACTGGGCCAGCCGCTGCCGGAGATCGCCGAGCGGCGCTCCCGCAACCAGATCGCTCGAAATACCTTGCGTATTCTCAGCCATCGATCCCTCTCCCGGATCAAAGACTGACAGAAGACTTTCAGGCCGTCAATCTTGCAAGAAAACTATAAATGGTCGCGTGTCGTCCAAATCTGGGGGGCAGGTCTCCGTCTGCGGGACGAGACGCAAGATCGATAAGGCAGGTTATGGAACTCGATCGGGCGTCTGGCACGGCAATGGGCGTTGCGACAGGCGCGCCTGGCCCTGTCGCCGCCCGATGCCTGCCAGAAGCGGTCGCGGGACAACGGCGCGCTGCCTGCCGCTACCAGGACTGGGTCCGGGCAAGGCGCATGATCGTCGAGCCCAGCGCCGTCACGTCCTTCTGCCGGTTCGCGAGGACGGCGACGCCGATCCGGCGCTCCGGATCGATGGCGAGATAGGCGAAATAGCCGTTCACCGCGCCATTGTGCCAGAGAATGCCGCTGTTTCCCTCGATCCAGTCATGGGGCGCGGGCGTGAACCAGCCAAGGGCGACGGGCGCCTTCGGCTGACGCTCGCGCTGGCGGGCGAGACTGTCCGCAAGCGGCGAGGCGGGATCGAACTCTGCGCTGATGAAACGGATCAGGTCCTCCGCATTCGAGGTGATCGAGCCCGCGCCGGCCAATGAGGAGAAACGCCAGGGCGGCGCGGGATTGCCCGCCGCGTCATGCCCCTGGATGAGCCGGCGGGCGACATCCTCGCGGAGATCCCCGTGGCTGTCCCTCATGCCGACCGGGTCGAAGATCTGCTCGCGGAGAAGCTCCGGATAATCCTTCCCCGTCACCAGCTCCATGACATGGGCAAGCAGGCCCATGCCGTAATTCGAATAGGCGAAGCTGCCCGGCTTTTCCCCTCCGACGGGGTTGGCGAGATAGACCAGCACCTCCTCGCGCGTCATGTGGTTGTAGGGATCGGTCATGATGTTCTCCGCCCCCACCCGCCGGATGACCTCGTCTTCCAGATATTGCGGCACGGTCGGCAGGCCGGAGGTGTGGGTGGCAAGCTGCCGGAGCGTGATGCCCGCGACCGATGGCGCCAGCGGATAGCGCTCGCCGATCAGCTCGGCCAGGGTCGCGTTCATGCTCAGCCTGCCGTCGTCCACGAGGCGCTGGAGCAGCAGCGTCGTGAAGACCTTGGAGATCGATCCGATCTGGAAGAGCGTCGTGCCGTCGGCCCGGCCGGGCCCGTGGGAAAGCACCCGTCCCTCCCCGTCCCGGACGATGGCGACGACCACGTCTGCCGGGCTGTCGGAGCCCTGCCAGCGGGCCACCTTCCGGGCAATGTCTGCCGCAAGGTCCTTGCGGTCGGGCCCGTGGTTCTTCCAGAGATAGATGGCCGCAAGTGCGAGCAGGGCAGCCAGAAGCAGGCCCGCGGCAGCGAGTCCGATGATCTTCAGCATGATCGTGCCTTTCGAGGTGTCAGAGAGAAGCGTGCCAGGCGTCCCGTTCGGTGCGGGCGGCCAGTTCCAGGGCCTCCCGGGGAATGCCGAGCCCTGCGAGAAGCCTCGGCACCACGCCGCGCCGGGCGGCGAGAGCGGCAAGGATGACATCGGCGCCGCACAGCGGTTCGCCCGTCGGACCCTTCAGCGAAAGCCGCTCCAGAACCGCCCGGCCGGAGGCACTGGATGGCAGGGTGGCCCAGGGGCTTGCGCTTTTCGTGATGGGCAAGGGCGGCGGCATGGCTCCCGGCAGGGCACCCGCCGCGGCAAGTGCCTCGGCATAGTGTCGCTGGATGGCCGCCCGAAGCCCCTCCCGGTCCACGGCAAAGGACCGGAAGCTGTTGCGCGCCGTGCCATCGGGAAGCTCGAAGGCGGCGAGCAGGAAATGCTCCGCCCCGACCTCGGCCAGACCCTCGGCTTCGGCTTCGACGAGGGCGGTCTCGCACAGGATTTTCAGCGCCTTCAGCGTGGAGGCGGCATTCTTCAGTCCCTTGAGCATCGTCAACCTCAGGATCTCTGTGCCAGGAGTGGCGACAGGCGCTTGTGGGCGGCCTGTTTCGTGACGCCGAGCGCCTCGGCGATCTCGGCCCAGGACCAGCCCTGGTCCAGCGCGGCGCGCACCGCATGCAGTTCCAGCCGGTCCGCGGCAAGGCGCAGCGCGATGACCGAGGCCAGCGCGGTTTCGACATCTTCGATGGGGGGCGTCGTCTGTGTCATGCATCAACCATAGTTGACAGCATTCGAGGCGTCAACCTTTGTTGACGGGCTCTCCCGGAAATTCGGGAGGGGGCGGCGGGCAACGGCCCGCTGGAATGGATTCCCGGAGCGGCCGGATTGCGGCTTCTGCCGGGAATGCGGGAGGTCGCAGGCGATGCGGCGGGTCATGCCCGCCCCATCGGGCCCTAGCGCAGGATCCGGCGTATCCAGGAGCTTCGCGAGGCCAGTGCCGCGCGGGCAAGCTCGCTTTCCGGCGCGAAGACATCGAAGCCGTGGAAGCCGCCGGACCAGACATGCAGCTCCGCGCTGCCGCCGGCTGCCCAGATGCGGTTCGCATAGGCGATGTTTTCGTCGCGGAACATTTCCGCGCTGCCGGCCTCGATGAAGGCGGGCGGCAGGCCGGAAAGATCCGCCGCGCGTGTGGGCGCGGCATAGGGCGAGACCTGATCGGTGCCCATGCGGTCACCCAGCAGGCATTCCCAGCCGAGCAGATTTGCCGCCCGTGTCCAGGTGGTTCCGGCGAGAAACTGGTGGCTGGACAGCGTGCTGTTCGTGTCGTCGATCATCGGGCAGAGAAGCAGCTGGCCGGCAAGCTTCACGCTGTTCCGGTCCCGCGCCATCAGGGCGACACCGGCCGAAAGCCCGCCGCCGGCACTCCCGCCCATCACGATCAGCCGGTCCGGATCAATGCCGAGGTCACGGGCCTGTCCGGCAAACCAGACGAGTCCGGCATGGCAATCCTCCACCGGCGCGGGATCGGGATGTTCGGGCGCCAGACGGTAGTCGACGGTGGCCGCCACGACCCCGTGCTCCACCACCATGGCCGCAAGGCGTGGCACGTCCATGCGCCGGTTGCCGACCATCATGCCGCCGCCGTGAATGTTGTAGAGCGCGGGAAGCGGCGCGCCGCCGGCCTTTACCCGTGCGCCATGGCCGCGCGGGGCAAGGATGGTGATCGGGATATCGTCACCGCCGTCGGGGCCGGGCGCCCTGTGCTCGCTCCATTCGACCGGCAGGTCGCCGACCGCCGCCTCGACGGAGGGAATCCCGCGCTCCATCTCGGCGCGGATCGCGGCAAGCATCGCCCGCGTCATCGGCGGGGTATCGGGTGGCACGAGGAGCGCAAGCGGCGCCAGCATCTCCGGATCGAGGGGTACGGGCTTCGGGTTCATCGTGGTCATGGTCTCTCCTCCTGTCGTCGGGCCTCACGGCCCTTCCGGATCGACCACGCCGCGGTCCGACCAGAAGGGCTCCACCTCGGCGCGCAGCGTTTCCCGCCCCACCCGCTCCAGAAGGTCGAAGGCGGCGAGGGCCTGTTCGAGATGGGCGATGCGCGTTGCCCCGAAGAGCGTGTTGATGGTGGCGGGGTGGCTCATGGCAAAGGCGATGCAGAGGGTTGCGGGCGTTGCGCCGAGCTTTTCCGCAAGCTTGCCAAGCGGCGCGGCCGAGGCTGCGATCTTCTCGCGGATCTGGCCGGGATCGCGCCCCACTTCCCGCTCGGGCGGGGTCGGTTTCACCAGCACGCCGCCCTCCATCACGTCGGAGGCCTGAAGCGCAAGACCGCGCTCGAAAAGCGCCGCGAAGGGCTTGCCGTCGGGAATGGCCCGGCGCGCGATGCTGTATTTCAGCTGCGCCATGACCGGCCCCGGAATGCCGTTGGCGGCGGCGATATCCATCACCGCGGCGATGTTCGTGGCCGACCAGTTGTTGACGCCCCAGGCGCGGATGAGCCCGGCTTTCAGCAGCTCGCCGAGCGAGAGCACCAGCGACTCGAGCGTCAGGTCGTCGCGCCTGATATCGCCGAGGACGACGATATCGGCATGATCGAGCCCGACGCGGAAGAGCGCGTTCTCGAGCTGCGGGCGGAAGCCCCGATCCCGGTCGAAGACCTCGAGCCAGAGCTTTTCCGAAACGAGATAATCCTCCCGCTTCAGCCCCGTCGCGCGCATCACGGCAGAGAAGATCACGTCCGTCAGCGGCGGCGGCACGGTGTCGGGCGTGCCATAGACGCCCACATCGAAAAGGTTAACACCCGCCGCGACGGCGCGGCGCACCAGATCGACCGCCAGGCCGAAATCCATCCGGTCGAAGGTGTGCCAGGAGCCGAGCGCGAGCGGGGGCATGAGGATGCCGCTGGTGCCGAGGGGCCGGGGAGCGGGAAATTGTGCCTGTTGCATGGGGTGGTCCTTGCTGTTGTCAGGAAAGGCGCGGATCGATGACCGCCTTGATGATGTCCTGCGCCTGCATGGCGCGGATCGCCGCGTCTGCCCCGGAGAGGCCGACGGGGGCGCTGAAGAGATCGTCCCAGGGCATGCGGCTGCCGAAATCGACGAAGAAATCCAGCGCGCGCTTGTAATCGGCGATGTCGCCGTTGAGCGAGCCGTGGAAGGTGAGCTCCTTGCCCATGACGCGCCCGAGGCTCAGGGGATTTTCCGCGTGATCGGTGGTGCCGACGACGATGATGCGGCCGCGCTGCGCCGCCATGCCGACCGCCTCGCGGCCGATGGAGGGGGCGCCGGCAAAGTCGAAGATGTAGTCCGCGCCGTGTCCGTCCGTATGGGCCATGACCGCCTCGACGATGCCCTCCGACCCGAGGGCGATGTCGACGGTGTGGTCGGCGCCGAAGCGCTTCGCCATGGCAAGGCGGCTTTCCGGGGCGCCGACCGTGATGACCGTGCCGGCGCCCGAAAGCCGTGCGGCGGCGGTGGCGAAAATGCCGAGCGCGCCGGCCCCCTGCACCACCACCTTCGCGCCGGTGCGGAGGTTGCCTGCCCGCTCGAAGGCGCGCAGCACCGTCTTTGCCGTACAGCCGGCCATGGCGGCCCATGTATCCTTGACCGCGCCCGGGATCACCAGCTTCTCGGCGCCCGGCGTGACATAGGCATACTGGCTGAGACCGGATATGGCATAGGGCGGGCGGTCGGCGCGCTGGAGAAAACCATAGCCCCGGCTCGAGCAGGCAACCGGCTCGCGCAGGATGTTGCAGCCATGGCAATGGCCGCAGGTGGATTCCGACCAGCCGATCCGCTGACCCGTCTTCAGGGGGCGGCCGAGCGCATCGAGCGTGCCCTCGCCAAGCGCCACGATCTCGCCCACCATTTCATGGCCGAGCACCATGGGCAGCATGCCGGGAAAGCTCATCTTGCCGGACCATATCTCGATATCCGTGCCGCAGAGCGTCGAGCAGTGAAGGCGCACCAGCGCCGCCCCCGGCTCGATTGCCTCGGGCAGCGGCAGGTCGGTCATTTCAAGCGGCGCGCCATGGGCGACGAGCACCGCCGCGCGGGTGGTTTTCGGAAGCATGTGGATCCTCTTTCGATCAGGTCAGAAGCTGGCCGCCATCGACGGGCAGCACGGCGCCGGTGATGTGGGCGGCACCCTCCCCCGCCAGGAAAAGCACGGCGGGCGTGATCTCGCCGGTCACGGCGATGCGGGCGCGGGGAATGCGGGCTTCCCAGGCCGCGCGGGCCTCGGGATCGTCGACGAGCCGGGCGGTGAGAGGCGTGACGACGGGACCGGGCGCGACCGCATTGACCCTTATGCCGTGGGGCGCAAGCTCCAGCGCCGCGGTCCGGGTCAGCGCATTCACCGCCGCCTTCGTCGCCTCGTAGTGGCCGAGGCCTGCGGTCGGCTGTTCGGCGCCGATGGAACTGATGTTGACGATGGCCCCCCGGCCCCGCTCGCGCATGGCGCGGGCCGCCGCCTGCGTCATCAGGAAGGTGCCGAGCACATTGACCGAGAGCGCGTTGACAAGCAGCGCGGGATCGAGATCGGCAAGCAGACCGCCGCCGCCGACGATGCCCGCATTGTTGACGAGCACATCCGGGACGATCCCGTCGCGGGCCAGAGCCGCGAATGCATCGCGGACCGCAAGGGCATCGGAAACGTCGAGCGCAAGGGCCACGCCTCCGAGCTGACCGGCCGCGACTTGGGCGCTCTCGCCATTCCGGTCCACCACGATCACGCGGTCCCCTTGCCCGGCAAAGGCCTCCGCAATCGCAAGGCCCAGCCCCTGCCCCGCACCCGTGACCATGACGATCCGTTCAACCATTCCCCCGTGCCTCCCCGCACTGACTTCGGCAGAAACTTGCCGTTGTGTTTTTAGTATACAAGTGTAGATAATAAAGTCCATGGGCTTTCGGTCAGCCCCGCAAGAAGTCGGGTAAAGGGAGAAATTTTCATGCATAATCAGAAGCTTGCCAAGCGCGCCATCGGCCCCGGCGGCCCGGAGGTTCCCGTCTTTTCGCTGGGATCCTGGAACACCTGGGACCGCATGCAGCCGGGCGAGGCGGTCTTGATGATCGAACGCGCGGCGGAGGCGGGCGCGGCGTTTTTCGACGTCGCCTATTACAATATGGGGCCCCATCAGGAGCATTCGCGCACAGACATTCTCTTCGGCGAGGCGATCCGCGCGGCGGGCCTCGCCCGCACCGATTTCCAGGTCTGCGGCAAGCTCTGGCTCTGGAACTATCCCGACCTCGATTTCCGCGCCCAGATCGAAACCAGTCTCGAGCGCGCCGGTCTCGACCGCTTCGACATGGTGGTTGCGGGGGATTATCTCGGGCGGCCGGACATGGCCCGGATTGCGGACGAGGTCGATCTCCTGATCAAGGACGGCCTCGTCGGCTGCTGGGGCATCAACAACTGGCTGATCGGCGACACGCTGGCGACGCTCGATCATTGCGCGGCCCGCGGTATTCAGCCGCCCATCTTCGCGCAGCTGAAATACGGCATCGTCCGGCGCACGGTGGCGGAGGGCAAGGGCTATGGCGCGCTCTTCTCCTCCGGCCGCCTCGGGCTCCAGGCCTCCGACTGCATGGAAGGCGGTCTCCTGATCCACAAGGGGCCGCCGCGCCGCAAGATCGGCGCCGATGTCGGCAAGATCCGCGAGCAGATGGAAGGCGCTGCCGACCGGCTGAAGCAGATTGCCGACGGTCTCGGCGCCACGCCGGCGCAGGTCGCCATCGCCTTCTGCCTCGCCAATCCCGCCACGACCAACGTGCTGTTCGGCGCTTCGCGGCTCGGCCAGCTCGAGGAAAATCTTGCCGCCGCCGCGCTTGCCGCGGAACGGGGGGCAGAAATCCGGGCGCTGTGCGAGCCCCTCTGGCTCGACGCCCATGTTTCCCCGGATGGGGGATTCTAGGGGACTTGACGGACGTCCATTTTATCTTCAACGTTTGTAGAAATTAAAAAGCCGGTGGAGGAGCCGGCCGAGAAAGGGTGGAGAATGATGACAACGCGAAAAGCCTCTCGTCTGATGGGCGCGTTTGCGGCCCTGCTGTTGGGTCTGGCAGGCGCGGCTGCGGCTGCCGAAGACGATCTGCGGATCGGCAACCTGCTCGATGTCACGTCGTGGGACCCGGCGCTGGCCGATATCGGTTTCGACGGCCCCTATCTCTCCGCCGTCTACGACCCGCTCGTCATCATCGACGAGACGGGCAAGGTCCTGCCGGCGCTCGCCACCGACTGGCAGTTTTCAGAAGACCGGCTGACGCTGACCATGAACCTCAGGCAGGGCGTCCGCTTCAGCGACGGCACCCCCTTCAATGCGGATGCGGCCGTCGCCAATCTCGAACACCTGAAGGCCGGTGCGCGCTCGTCCGAGGCCTATCACAACGTCAAATCCGTCAGGAAGGTGGATGACGACACGGTGGAGATTGCGCTTTCGGCCCGCGACGACAGCATGCTTTATCTCATGGGCCTCGGGCGCAGCTACATGATCTCGCCCGACGTGATCGCCAAGGGAACGGCGGCCGCCGCGCCCGTCGGCTCCGGCCCCTACACGCTCGAAAAGGCCCTTCCGGGCGCGGAGTATGATTTCACCCGCGTGCCCGGCCACTGGGACGCCGCCACCTATCCCTATGACAGGGTTGCCGTCTTCCCGATCCTCGATCCGACCGCCCGGCACAATGCCATGCTGTCGGGACAGGTGAATGTTTCCTATGGCGATCCGGTCAACAACCAGCAGGCGGAAGCCGCCGGCTGGAACGTGTCGCAATCGCCCGCCGGCTGGGTGGGGCTGATGTTCCTCGACCACGAAGGCAAGCGGCTGCCGCCGCTCAAGGATGTGCGCGTGCGCCAGGCGCTGAACCATGCCTTCAACGGGCCGGCGATCCTCAAGGCGGTCAGCCACGAGGCCGGCAAGCCGGCCAATCAGGTCTTCGCGGTCGGCCGTCCCGGCCATGTGGCCGCGCTCGACAACCGCTACCCGTACGATTTCGAGAAGGCGAAGGCGCTGATGGCGGAGGCGGGCTTTGCCGACGGCTTCGACGTCACCATGCCCATGGCGCCGCTCTTCCAGCCCTGGCAGCCGGTGACGGAACAGACGCTCGGCCTTTTGAACATCCGCGTTCAGTGGGACAACATGCAGACGCCGGACTATCAGGTGAATGCGCCGAAATATCCGATGTTCATCGCCTTCATCGCCATGGACGGCGACCCGATCGCCAACCTCGCGCGGCAGGTCACCATGCCGCAATGGTACAATCTGGAGCCGGAATACGCGAAGTTCCCCGAGATTGCCGCCCTGGTGGAGAAGGCGCAGACGCTGACCGGCGACGACCAGATCAAGGCCGTCGAGGCGCTCAACACAAAGCTGACGGAAGAGGCCTGGTGGTCGGTCTGGTACCAGGCGGCCAATGTCTACCACGCCCAGCCCGGCATCCGCGTAACAGGCGTGCCCGGCATGATGTTCCCGACGCTGCGCTTCATCAAGCGCGGCTGAGCGACCCCGGAAGGGCCAAGACATGCTGTTATTCCTGCTCAAACGGATCGGCGCCGGGCTGGTGCTTCTGGTGGCCGCAACCGCCGGAACCTTCTTCCTCGCCCATCTCGCGATCAGCGATCCGACGGCGGCGCTGCTCGGCTCCACGGCAACGCCCGAGCAGCAGGCCGCGCTTGCGCTGAAGCTCGGGCTCGACCGGCCGGTCCTCGTGCAGTTTCTCGATTGGGCGGGCCATGCGGTGCGGGGGGATCTCGGCCTGTCCTGGCGAAGCTTCCAGCCGGTCTCCGAACAGATCCTGCAGCGGGTTCCGGTAACGCTTTCCATCGTCACCTTCGCGCTCCTGCTGGCTGCCCTTTTCGGCACGCTGTTCGGCGTGCTGGCGGGGCTGAACCCGGGCGGGGTCTTCGACCGGGTGATCCAGGCCGTGACGGTGGTGCTCTTTGCCCTCCCCGGCTTCTGGCTCAGCCTCGTCCTCGTGCTCTGGTTCGCCGTGCGCCTGCAGTGGTTTCCTGCGATCGGCTATGTCTCGCCGGCGGATTCGATGACGGGCTGGCTGCGCTCGATCACCCGTCCCTCGGTGTCGCTGGCGCTCGGCGCCATCGTCATGGTGGCGGAGCAGCTGCGCAACCAGGTGATGACGGTCAGCCGCCTCGACTATATCAGGACGCTCAAGAGCCGCGGACTGCCGAAAAGCCGCATCCGCATGCATGTGCTGCGCAATGCGGCGCCGACCGCCATCACCGTGCTTGCGGTGATGTTCACCGGGCTCCTCAGCGGCGCGGTGGTGGTGGAGGCGATCTTCTCCATGCCCGGTCTCGGCCAGCTCACCCAGTCTTCCGCGCAGATGGGCGACATTCCCATGCTGCTCGGCATTACCGCCGCCACGGTCTTTTTCCTGGTCCTCGTCTATATCCTGCTCGACATCGTGCTCGGCTGGGTCAATCCGAAGGTGCGCATCCGATGACGTCAGCCGCTCCCCTGCCCGTCTACAGAAGGCCGAAACCCGTCTGGCGGCGGCTTGTCGCCCGGCCTGTCGGGCTTGCTGCCCTCCTGGTGCTGGCAACGCTCGCCCTGGTCGCGGTCCTCGCCCCCTATCTGTCGCCCAAGGACCCGAATTTCCTTGATCTCATGAATGCCGGTGCGCCGCCGGATGCGGAACATCTTCTCGGCAGCGACAGCGCCGGGCGCGATATCCTGAGCCGCCTCATCTGGGGAAGCCGCACCACGCTTTCGGGCGTGGTCATCACCGTCGTCACCGCGCTTCTGGCAGGCGTGCCGACCGGCATGGCCGCCGGCTATTTCGGCGGCCGGACGGATGCCTTCCTTTCCTGGATCAGCGACGTGATGCAGGCGGTGCCCGCGATGATCATCCTGCTCGTGGTCGCCGCCGGCAGCCGCTCGCATTTCGTGGTGCTGATGGCGGCCGTCGGCATCATCATGGCACCCGGCTATTTCCGGGTCGCGCGGGCGGCGGCCCGCAGCGTCAGCCGCGAGGATTACATCACCGCGGCCCAGGTGGCGGGGCTCGGCCATGGGGTCATCCTGCGCCGCCATGTGGCGCCCGGCATCCTCGCCGCCGTCACAATCCAGACCGCGCTTGCCGCCGGCATTGCCATGGGCATTCAGGCCGGCCTGCAATTCCTCGGCATCGGCCAGAGCAATGTGCCGAGCTGGGGCGCGATGATGGCGGATGGCTTCCGCTTCATGCTCACCAATCCCTGGCTGCTGTTCTGGCCGTCGCTCGCGCTCGGCGTGGCGATCGCCGCGCTGGCCCTTCTCGGCTCGACGCTGGCCGATGTCATGCGCAGCCGCTCGCCCCGTCCGGCGGATGCGGCAGAGGCGGTGGCAGATGGCGCGACAGCCCCCGCAACGCCCGCCCCGGAAATGGATGCCGGCGCGGAAACCGCGCTCCGGGTGGACAATCTGCGCGTCCGCTACCGCAATGGCGGCACGGTGACCGAGGTGGTGCACGGCATCTCCTTTTCCGTCCGGCCGGGCGAGGTGCTGGGCATCGTCGGCGAAAGCGGCTCCGGCAAGTCGCAGACTGTCTACTCCCTTCTCGATCTCCTCCCGGCGAACGGCGCGTCCACGGCGGACGGGATCTACCTTCGCGGCAAGCCGATCCATGCTCTCCCGGAGAAGGAGCGCGCCCGGCTCCTCGG
This sequence comes from Gellertiella hungarica, assembly GCF_014197145.1. Taxonomy (GTDB): domain Bacteria; phylum Pseudomonadota; class Alphaproteobacteria; order Rhizobiales; family Rhizobiaceae; genus Gellertiella; species Gellertiella hungarica. Next base: position 25,050 of record NZ_JACIEZ010000007.1, read on the forward strand.
CTCCGCCTTCGGCTATGTGCCGCAGGAACCGATGTCCAATCTCGACCCCTCCTACCGGATCGGCCACCAGCTCTGCGAGCCGCTCATGGTCGTCCACGGCCTCGGGCGCGGCGAAGCCCGGGCACGGGTGCGCGACGTGCTGGCCAAGGTCGGCATCCGCGACATCGACCGGGTGATGAGGAGCTATCCGCACGAGATCTCGGGCGGCATGGCGCAGCGGGTGCTGATCGCCGGTGCGATCCTCGGACAACCCTCCGTGCTTCTCGCCGACGAACCGACGACGGCGCTCGATGTCACGGTTCAGGCCGAGGTGCTGCAGCTTCTCCGCGACCTCAGGGCCGAAACCGGCATGGCGCTGGTGCTGATCACCCACAACTTCGGGGTGGTGGCCGACCTCTGCGACCGGGTGATCGTGATGCGCGGCGGCCATGTGATCGAACGCGGACCCGTTGCGGAGATCTTCGCCCATGCCCGCCACCCCTATACCCGCGCGCTGATCGAGGCCTCCGCCGATATCGACACCTCCCGCCGGGAGCTCGACCGGATGGCGCGCCGGACGGAAAGCGAGGCGGTGCAAGGATGAACATGATGCCGGAAATCACGCCGCCGCTTCTCTCCGTCGAAGGGCTCGACGTTTCCTACGGCCCCCTCAAGGTTCTGCATGAGGTGGCGCTCGATGTGCGCCCCGGCGAATGCGTGGGGCTGGTGGGCGAAAGCGGCTCGGGCAAGTCGACGCTGGGCAAGACGCTTCTGGGGCTTGCCCCCGTCACCGCCGGCCGCATCGCCTTCGACGGACGCGACATCACGCGGCTTTCCCCGAGGGAACGACGCGCCATGGCGGATCATGTCCAGGTCGTCTTCCAGAACCCCTACGGCTCGCTCAATCCGCTGATGACGGTGGGAGAGATCCTCTCCGAATCCCTCTGGTATGCCGGCCTTTCCCGTGCGGCCATGCGCGAGCGGGTGGCCGAAGCGCTGGAGCAGGTCCAGCTGCCGGCGGAGGCGGCGGAGCGGTATCCCGATGCCTTTTCCGGCGGCCAGCGCCAGCGGATCGCGATTGCCCGCGCGATCATCCGCCGCCCGCGGCTGATTGTCTGCGACGAGCCGGTGAGCGCACTCGATCTGACCACCCAGGCGGCGGTCGTCGACTTTCTCATCGATCTCCAGCGGCAGACGGGCGTTGCCTATCTCTTCATCTCCCACGATCTCGGACTGGTCAGGCGGATCTGCCACCGGGTGGCGGTGATGGAGCGCGGCCGGATCGTCGAATTCGGCGATGGCGAGCGCGTGACGAGCACCCCCGACCATCCCTATAGCCGCCGCCTGCTGCTGGCTTCGCCCGTGGCCGATCCGGTCGCGCAGGCCGAGCGCCGGGCCGCCTGGCAGGCGCTGAAGACAGGGGCGATGGAGAAGCCCCGGCCATGACGATGAACGAGGAGGACGCCCATGCAGACCCCTGCCCTTCCGCTACGCCCGCCGCAATATGCGCGTTTCGGCAAGAAGCCAGTGGCAAAGCCGGTGCCGGCTATATTATGGCTTGTCCGTTCAAGGAAAGAGCAAGGACCGGACATGCCCAAGATCGTTGACCATGACAAGCGCCGCAGCGACATCGTTGCCGTGGCCAAGCGTTTGATCCTGGAGGGCGGTTTCGAGGCGGCGACCATGCGCAGCCTCGCCGCCGAGGCGGGTTTCGCCAATGGCGCGCTCAAGCACTTCTTCCCGAACAAGGACAGCATCATCGCCGCCACCTTCGAAAGCGTGCTGGAGGAGATGAACCCGGAGCGGCGTCTGGCCGACAAGGGCAAGGCCGATGGCGGCACGCCCGCCGAGCGGCTGCACGACATCATCGCCGAAGTGCTGCCTTCCAACGAGAAGGACATCAATGCGGGCCGGGTGCTGCTGGTGCTCTGGGACCATGCGACGTCCAATCCCGATCTCGCAGCGCTCTACCGCGCCTTCTTCCAGACCTGGCGCGGCGTGCTGGAGGAGCATATCGCCGCCGCTGCCGGTCCGAAGACCCGCGCCAGCGGCGATTTCGCCCGGCTGGCGCTCGAGATCATGTCGCTGACGATCGGCGCGAACGTGGTGCATCTCATGCATAGCGATGGCGTCTTCATCGACAGCTACCGGCATCTGATCGATGATTACGTGGCCCGCGTCGTGACCTGACCCCCGGGCCTTCCCTACCCCCATAGCTGACGAGCGGAGGATTGAACTTGTCAGATGAGACCTCATTGATGGCGTTTCGCGAAAGCGGAACGGCAAACGGCGAAGCCGTGCCCCTTCTTCTCCTGCACGGGTTCCTGTCGTCGTCCGCCCATGACTGGCCGGAGGAGAGCTGGGCGGGCCCGCTTGCCCGCGCCGGGCAGCGGCTCATCCTTGCCGATCTGCCGGCCCATGGCACGGCTCCCGACCCCGTCGGCGCGGATGCCGCGACCGTTACGGCCCTGGTGGAGGCGCTTGCCCGGAAGATCGATGCCGCCGGCGGCAAGGCGGATATCCTCGCCTATTCGCTCGGCAGCCGGCTCGCCTGGAGCCTTGCCGCCCGCCACCCGGACAAGGTGCGCCGCATGGTGCTCGGCGGGCTCGGTCCGCATGATCCCTTTGCCGGGCTCGATTACGGGGCGGCGCGCCGCTTCGTGCGCGACGGCACCCCACCCGCCGACCCGATGACCGCGATGCTGGCCGGCTTCGTCATCCGCGCGGCAGAGCGCGTCTCCGCACGGCTCGATCTCATGGAGGCGCTGGGGCGCGAGCCCTTCGACCCCGTGCAGGAAAAGCCGGTCATGCCCGTGCTCCTCCTTGCCGGAAGCGAGGACCGGATGTGCGAGGCAACGCCCCTGCTTGCCGCAGGCCTTGGCGATGCCCGCCACCGGACCGTGCCCGGCGATCACATGGCTGCGCTGCATCATGAGGATTTCCGCACCGAGGCGCTCGCCTTCCTCGACCGGCGCCCCTAGGACCCGCCGCCCCTCCGATCACCCTTCCCGACGTGCGGGGGCGAAAGGCCTTCCTTCCGCACGAAGGGGCCAACCTGTCCTCCTGAAAGGAAAGAACCGATGACTATCGCCCTCTCCACCAAGGCCGATCCCTCCCGAATCGTCGAGATCGCCACCGGCTACATGGCGGCGCAGCAGCTCTTTGCCGCCAGCCGGAGCGGCCTTTTCGCCGCCCTTGCGGAAAAGCCGCTCCCCACCGAAGCGCTTGCCGCCGCAACCGGGCTTTCCCCGCGCATGGCGCGTATTCTGGCCGATGCCATGGCGGGGCTCGGCCTTCTCACCCGCAGCAACGGGGCCTACGCGCTCACCCCGGCGGCCGAAGCCTATCTCACCGGCAGCAAGGCCGCGCTCGATCTGTCGCCCTTCCTCGTCTTCCTCGAAGAGATCAGCTATCCCCACTGGCTGCAGTTCCCGAAGACCGTCGAAACCGACAGGCCGGGCGATCTCCAGATGACCGAGGCGCGCTGGAAGACCTTCCTGGATGGCGTCATGACCTATAACCGCCTGCATGCGGCGGAATTCCTGAAGGCCATCGATGTCTCGAAAAGCACCCGGCTGCTCGATCTCGGCGGCCTTGCTCCCTATTTCGCCATCGGCGCCATGGAGGCCAATCCGGCGCTTAAGACCACCTTTGCCTATGCGGTGGATTTCATCGAGTCCCTCGGTGCGGAGCTCGACCGGGCCGGGCTTTCGTCCCGAAGCGAGATCGTGCCGGCCGCAACGCCGAGCGCCGAAGTGCCCGGCCCCTTCGACCTCGTCTTCCTGAACCATGTGGTGCACCGGTTCAACGCCACGGAAAACCGGGCGATCATCCGCCATGCCCGAAACGCTGCGGGCAAGGGCGCCCGGCTTGCCCTTCTGGACTTCTTCCTGGACGACGCGCCGCAACAGCGGGCGATCGATGCGCTCCATGCGGGCGAATATCTGGTGATCGACGGCACTGTGGTCTATCCGGAAAGCGAGGTCCGCGCCTGGCTCGAGGAGGCGGGCTGGCGCCCGCTCGAGATGGTGAACCTGCCGGGAAGCCCGCGCGTGCTGCTGGCGGAAGCCGTCTGATGCCCGTGGCGCGCCTCCTTCGGGAGGCGCCCACCCTTACGGGGCTTCGCCGGTGGCGGCAGTCCTGTCATAGACGAAACGGCCGTCGACCATGGTCCGCTCGACGGCGATCTCGGGAAGCCGCTGCCATCCGGCCTCCAGCGGGTCTTGCGAGAGCACGCAGAGATCCGCCACCTTGGCCACCTCCAGCGTGCCCTTCCAGGCTTCGGCGCCATCCTGTTCGGCGGGGATCGCGGTCATCATCCGGAGAAGGGCCGAGAGTTCCGCCCGGCCGACGGGGAGGCCCCGCCCGTCAAGCTGGCCGGCGGCGGTGGCAACGATCCTCCGCCAGTCGGGCGTGGCGACGGGGGCATCGGAGGAAAGCGTGGCGCGCAGGCCTGTCGTGCCGAAGATCCGATCGATGGGAAAGGCGCGGGCGATCTGCTCGGGGCGCAGCGCCCCTGCCATCCACTCACCGGTCATGGCGGCAATGACCGGCTGGACGGTGAGACCGACCCCCGCCTTGGCCATCCGGGCAAGCTGCTCCGGCGTGACGAGATCGCCGTGGATCGCGTAATGGCGGAGCCTGCCCGCCCCGCCGAGCGCCTCGACGGTCGAAAGCAGCATTTCGACGGTGCGGTCGCCGGTGGCATGGACCGCCACCTGCTCTCCCGCGGCATGGCCGAGGCGGATCATCCGTTCATAGGTCGCGGCCCGCTCCGAAAGATCCCCCTCCCCGGTAAAGAGCGTGCCGACGCTTCCGTCGAGATAGGGTTTCTCCACCCAGGCGGTACGCAGCGGCGGAATGCCGTCGGCGAAGATCTTGACGCCGGGGATCGACAGCCAGCGCGGATCGGCCGCCGGTTTTGGAAGCGAAAGCCCGGCCTCGAAGGCGGGAAGGGTACTCGCGCCATCGAGCAGCCCGTGGAGCGACAGAAGCGTCACCCGCGCCGTCTGGGCGGGCGTACCGGCAAGGGCCGCGTAGGCGGCAAGCACGTCGGAGCCGAAGCAGCCCGTTTCCCCCGCATCTTCCCCCGGTCCGATCCCCGGTTCGGTGTAGCTGGTGATCCCGAGCGAGGCCAGAAGCCGGAAACAGGCAAGGATGGCGCGCCTGCGATCCTCCGGGCCGCTCAGCAGGCGGCCGTGCCAGTCTTCGCCGGGGCTTTCGAGCATCAGCGCCGGCCAGCGCGCGCCGAGCCAGACCCCGTGGAGATGGCTGTCGTTGATGCCCGGCAGCACGCATTGGCCGGAAAGGTCGATCCGCCGGGAGCCCGGACCGGCAAGGGCGAGAATCTCCTCGTCCGTGCCGAGCGCGGTGATCGTGCCACTGCCTATCGCAAGAGCGGAAACCTGCCGGAGACCGGCATCGAGGCAGTGGATCGTTCCACCGTAGAGTATCGTATCGGGCGCGGGGGATTGTTCGGCATCTGTGCTGGGCGGGAAGGCTGGCATCGGTCTCGTTCCGTGGATCTCGATTTATATTCCACGTACGTAGACTTAAAGCAATCGGGAAATCGGTCCTGCAATCGCCTCTCCCGCCTCACGCGGGGAGGCAGGCTGCAAAGGCATGGTCAGACCGGAAGCGAATGGCGGGCCTTCTCGAGCGTCGGTGCATCGACGATCCGGTAGCGCGCCTCGACGAAATTGTAGAGGCCGAAGGCGGCAAGACCGGCGGCCACCACCAGATAGAGGAAGGCGCCGAAGGGCAGTTGCCGGATCCATTCCAGCGCATCGGCCGTGCTTCCCGCCTGCTGCGGGTCGAGGCTGAAGGCCGCATAGGTGAAGAAGATGCCGACGATCGCGAAGAGAACGCCCCGTGCCGCAAGACCATAGATGCTGAGGAGCGCAAGCGGTCCGTTCCGGTCGCCGGGCAGCTTGAGATAGCGCCGGAAACGCTGGCTGAAGCCCTTGTAGGCGGTGACGCAGCCACCGATGACGAAGCCGAGGCCGATGGCGGCCGCGAGAAACCGTCCGAAAGGCTGGCTCATGGCCCAGGCGGCCATGCTTTCTTCCCCGTTGCCCCCGCCGCCGCTGTCATTGGCGAGCGCATGGGCAAAGGCGTAAACCGCCAGCCCCGCATAGGTGGCGGCACTGCCGAAAAGGGCAGCCCGGATCGCGACGCTCTTCCATCCCGGGCCGTGATTGTCGGCATCCGCCAGAGACTGGGCGAGCCGCCAGGCGACGAAACCCGCCAGTCCCAGACCGATCAGTCCCAGCCAGATACGTCCGAAAGGCTGCTGAAGCAGGGAATCGAGAGCATTCCTGGTATCCGGGCGCCCGCCTCCGAAGCTGGAGAAAAGCGCCAGTCCCGATATCAGAAGAAAAACAACCCCGCGGGCGGCATAGCCCGCCCTTGCCAACCATTCGAACTTCGATGTCATCTCCGCGCTCCCGCCTTGCTGCTCGTTATCCGCTTAAACGGAAAAGGCGGGCAGCGGTTCCTGCAGGCAGGGGCTGGGGAGCGATCGGTCCGGCTGAAGCGGGAACTAGCGGGGTCCGCCGGCCTCAAGGGCCGGAAGCAGCCCGGCCGGCCTCTCCCGGAGGGCGCGCCAAGGCATTTTGCTCCTGCGGGCCAGGCTGACGAGCCCGGACTGGAGCCTGGAGGTCGCGATGCCGAGGGCCACGCCGCCGCTCACCGCCAGAAGAACGAAGACCGGTTCCGGCAGCTGTTTCTCGAAGGGGAGCATCAGGATTTCGGGCACGAAGCGGTGCACGAGATAGATGTGGAAGCTCGCATGGGCGACAATGAGCACCGGTCGTTTCAGCCAGGCAAAGACCGGCACGAGCGGCATGTGGAGCAAGAGGGCGATCACCCCCAGCTGAAAGCCATACTTGACCCAGGACCCTGTCCAGTTGCCTCCCTGAAGCGCAAAGACCGGCATCGCGGCCAGCGCAAGGAGCAGAAGCAGGGCGCGGCGTGCGGCACTCGATGCTGCATGGGCGGCGCACCAGCCGAAGGCGGCCAGCGGGAGGATCCATGGCAGCGTGAAGAGCTTTCGGTTGCCGATGTCCCAGATCAGGGGAGACAGGAACCGGAGCGCGATTGCCGCCAGCAGGAACCAGATCCCCAGCCGGAAAGGGTCGGATGCGCCCAGCCTGCGGATGGAGGGAATGGCAAAGAGCCCGGCCACGAGCAGCAGCAGCTGAACGAAGGCTTCCACGAACCAGTAGAGGTAGGGCAGCATCGTGTGCCTCACCGGATCGGCCAGACCGGCATTGCCCACCAGGAAGACGGAGGCCCAGGGAATCTCGCCCCACCAGACCGCGTGGCCGGCCAGGATGAGATAATAGGGAACGAGGATGCGGACCAGCGGGCGGAAGAAGGTGCGGTAGTCTCCTCCCGCCAGTGCCGGCAGCTGAAAACGGGCCATGGCATAGCCGAGCAGCAGGGTCATGGCGGCTGCGCCGCCCGGCACCGGCCAGAGCGTTGCATGTTGCACGACCACCATCACGATGGCCAGGGCGCGGATGACCAGTTCGGCACCGAGGACGGGCCGCCCCGCCACCGGCCCGGCCGCCAGCCGGGAAAGCCGTTCGACCGTCATGGTCTCCCAGCCGGGCGGAATGTGCTTCAGGCATTTCTCCAGCCCGAGCGACAGTTCCACATGCTTGAGGGAATCGCCGGCAAGGCTGGCAAAACTGTCGGCGGGCCGGACACGGTGCGGAAAGAAGCAGTCGGCGAAGAGCGTCTCGATATCCGCCCGCTGGTTTACGGGGGCGGAGACCTCGCGCAGACGGCGATAATCGATCTTGCCGTTCGGAAGGCGGGGCAGGCGCTCGACCCGGCAGACCCTGAGGCGCGTGCGCCCGAGCCGCGTGAAGTCCGCAAGTGCGTGGAGATAGGCCTCGCTGTTGCCCTGCTCGTGATAGGCCGTCAATGCCTTGTCGTCGCCGGTCACCGCGCAGGGCAGCCTGCAGGATTCCATGGCTGCCTCGAGGGCATCGTGCCCGATGCGGATGCCGGCAATCTTCGAGAAGCGACTCTTTCGTCCGGTGATCTGGTAGAGGCCGTCCGGCCGCCGGAGGCCGATGTCGCCGGTCATCAGGCGGTGGAGCTGCGGGCCGTCGCAAAGGTCCTTCCGGGTCGCGGCATACCCCATCATGATGTTGGGGCCGCAATAGCAGATTTCGCCTTCCGTGCCGTCGGGAACGGGCGCGCCGGTTTCGTCGACGATCTCGAACCGGCCGCCTTCGACGGGCAGGCCGATCGTGGTCTCGCAGCCCGGATTGTGCGTCGCGTCGAGCAGGCTCATGCGGGCCGTTGCCTCGCTCGCCCCGTACATGACGTAGAAGCGGCCGTTCCGGCCCGCCATCGCCCGCGACCATGCCGCGATGCCTTGCGGATCCATCCGGCCGCCGGCGACGGTGGCAAAGCGGAGACCCTGCGGCGGGTGGGCCATCAGGCCGATCCGCTCGTAAAGCTCGAAGGTGAAGGGCACGCCGGGCAGGTTTGTCGGTCCGGCAAGCGCGACGGCCTCTGCAAAGCCTTCCTCGAGAATGGCCCGGCCCGGCAGGTAGACGCTCGCCCCGACCAGAAGGTGGGAGGTGAGGACGGAAAGTCCGTAGGCATAGTGAAGCGGAAGGGTCAGCAGCGCCCGGTCTCCGGCATCGAGCTTCAGTCCCGCTGCAATCTGCCCTGCATTGGCGCCAAGGGCGGCGCGGGAAATGCGCACCGCCTTGCCCTCCCCCGTGCTGCCCGAGGTGACCAGGACGAGGGCCAGATCCGGATGAACGGTCAGATGGCTGCGCTCCCGCTCCTCGCGGAAGCGCCAGCGCTCGCCCGTGCGGCGAAAGACGGCGTCCGGCCTGAAGCGCTGGCGGATGGCCCGCAGTTCACCGTCCGTATCTGCCGGCAGGAGAATGGCAGGAACACGGGCCCGCAGGCAGGCGATCAGCGCCGCAACCGCATGCGCCGAATGCGCCATTTCCACTGCAACCAGCCGCCATGCGGGATCGATCTGCTGCCGCAGCCTTTCCGCCATGCGATCGAGATCGGCGTAGCTTAAGACATGGCCGCCATCGAAGACGAGCGCGGGCGCATCGCCCCGCTTGCCCAGATCGTCCCAGAATTTCACCCAATGCTCTTGCACGCCCGACCCCTCATCGCCGGGCGGCTGTAGAATACATGAAAGTATGAGTCAAGTTTATGCGCCGGCCAGAGTGTCGCACGGCACCCGCATCTCTAGAATTCCCAGGGGGAGATGAGGTCGAGCCCGGCCGTTTCGAAGTCCTTCAGGTTGCGGGTCGCAAGCCGCCCCCCGTTCACGCGGGCAATGGCGGCAATCATGCCGTCCGGCGCGGACATCGGGCGTCCCCTGCGCACGGCCTCGCCCATGATCTCGCCATAGGCGAGCGCCGCTTCTTCCGTGAAGGCAAAGATGCGGTCGGCAAAGCGGTGACGCCATTCGCGAAGCCCCTGCTCCAGCCGGTCTGCCCTCTGGTCCGGCCGCACCTTCTGGATCCCGTAGGCGATTTCGGCGATCGCCACCGTCGAAAGCGCAAGTTCCGCGTCGAAGCGAACCAGCCAGCGGATCACGGCGTCCTCGGGCGTCTTGCGCAGCGTTTCCGAGATGACATTCGTATCGAGGAAGATCACAGGTCGACGCCCATGTGCGGGCGGCGGTTTTCGCGGATCACCGCTTCGAGGTCGAGATCGGTGCCCGCCTCGACGGTCAGCCGCGCGTAGAAGCGGGAGGCGGGCTCGCGCCCGGCCTCGCGGGCCTCGTAATATTCGAGCGCACGCTCGACCACGTCCGCGATCGAGCGGTTCTCCCGGCGCGCCAGCCGATGGGCCATGTCGCGGGCCTTGGAACTGCGGACGGATAGCTGCGGTGCGGCCATGGGCGATCTCCTTCGCCCGCAATATAGGCTTATCCGGGCTTGCCATCAAGATGGCAGATGATGGCTTGCCATCAGCCTCCGTCGGGGCTTCCCTCCCGCGCCATCAGGTCGTGCAGCCATTCCTTGGCAAGCGCAATGGCCTCCGGCAGCGCGCGCCCCAGCGCCAGCTGGGCGGCGATCCCCGAGGCAAGGGCGCATCCGGTTCCCCGCAGGGTGACGGCAAGCCGCGGCAGGACAAAGCGTTGCACGCCTTCGGGGGTAACCAGAAGATCGGCCGCATCGGCACCCGAGGCATGCCCGCCCTTGACGAGGACGGCCCGGGCGCCCTGCGCCAGTAGCACTTTCGCCTGCCCGATCGCCCCCCTCTCGTCCCCGGCGGGAGGCCCGCCGGCGAGCAGGCCAAGCTCCGGCACGTTCGGCGTCACCAGCGCGGCGAGCGGAAACAGCCGTCGGTAGACAGCCGCCGCATCCCCTTCCAAAAGGCGACGGCCGGAAGTGGAGGCGAGCACCGGGTCGATCACCACGGGCGTCCGGGGATGATCCTCAAGGACCGCCCGCACCGCGTCGGCGGTCTCGGTCAGCCCGAGCATGCCGAGCTTGACGGTACGGACGCAGCCCGCCGAAAGGGCTGCGCGCATCTGACTTTCCACCAGCGCCGGCGGCATCGGCTCCACCGCCACCACGCGCCGGGAGGTCTGCGCCGTTACCGCCGTCACGGCAAGCGCGGCCCGCAGCCCGAAGCGGCAAAGCGTCTCCACATCGCGGGCGATGCCCGCCCCGCCGGAAGAATCCGAGCCCGCGACAACGAGAACCTGCGGAGCAGGGCTCATCGCCATGGAGCGGTCGCCTCCAGCCATTCGCGCGTGCGGGCCTCGGGGTCCGCGTTGCCGGTGATGTCGGTGACGACAGCGGCGCTGTCTGCACCCTTTTCCAGAACGACCCTCGCCCTTTCGGGCGTGAGACCGCCGATGGCGACAAGCGGCAGGGTGCCGGTCCGGCCCTTCCAGAGGGGGATCTTCTCCGGCGTCTGCGGCGCCCAGGGCATTGTCTTGAGGATCGTCGGCCAGACCGGGCCGAGCGCCACATAATCGGGGCTGGCGGCCAGCGCCCGATCCAGTTCCGCATCGTCATGGGTGGAGACGCCGAGCCTCAACCCCGCCCGCCGGATGGCTGGGAGGTCGGCGCCTTCGAGATCCTCCTGCCCGAGATGGATGAAATCGCAGCCTTCCTCGATGGCAAGCCGCCAGTAGTCGTTGACGATGAGCTGGCAGCCATGAAGGGCGCAGAGGGATTTGGCCCGGCGGATTTCCGCGCGGTAGCGGGCTTCCGTGCCGTCCTTCATCCGCAGCTGCACCAGCCGGACCCCGAGCGGCACCAGCCTTTCGATCCAGTCCGCGCTGTCGACGATGAGGTAGAAGGGATCGAGTTTCACGAGAACACCGCCTTTCCGATGACCGGCGTGGAGGGAACGGCCATGTCGCGCGGCTCGAGGGGGCCCGCGAGGCAGGCGGCTCGCCCCGCCTCCACCGCACCTGCAAAGGCCACGGCCATGGCAACGGGGTCGCCCGCGCCGGCAACTGCCGTATTCAGAAGCACCGCATCGAAACCGAGCTCCATCACCGCCGCCGCATGGGACGGGCGACCGATGCCCGCATCGACGATCAGCGGCACCTCGGGGAAATGGGCACGATAGCTGCGGAGCGCACCGATGTTCACCGGCCCCATGGCCGAGCCGATGGGCGCGCACCAGGGCATCAGCACCTGGCACCCCGCCTCCAGCAGGCGTTCGCCCACGCCCAGGTCCTCCGTCGTGTAGGGAAAGACCCGGAAACCCTCGGCGCAGAGGATGCGGGCCGCCTCCACCAGCTCGAAGACATCGGGCTGCAGCGTGTCGTGATGGCCGATCACCTCCAGCTTGATCCAGTCGGTCGCAAAGACCTCCCGCGCCATGTGCGCCGTCAGCACCGCTTCCCGCGCGGTGTGGCATCCGGCGGTGTTGGGCAGCACCCGCACGCCGAGATCGCGGATCATGGAGAAAAAGGCGCCGCCCGTCCTGCCGCCGGCCATTTCCCGCCGGAGCGAGACGGTGACGATACCGGTCCGCGAAGCCAGGACCGCCTGCCGGAGGATTTCTGGCGAGGGATAGCGCGCGGTGCCGAGAAGCAGGCGGCTTTCGATATCCGTGTCGTAGAGTTTCAGCATGGGGTCAGCCTCCCTGCATGGGGGTGAGGATCTCGATCCGGTCGCCGTCCGACAGCCGGTATTTCGCCCGCTCTTCCCGGTGGACGATCTCGCCATTGACGGCGGTGGCCAGCCATTCGCCCTCATAGTCGAGGGCGGAGAGAAGGGTGGCGAGGGTTTCTTCCTGCCGTTCGTGGGTTTCGCCATTGATGATGAAGGTCATGTCCTGTCTCCGATCTCGCGCGCTGCCCGGCGCGCCATGGCGGGCGCGAGCAGGAAGCCGTGGCGGTAGAAGCCGTTGAGGCTGAAGGTGTCGCCGTCGCGCAAGAGGCGCGGCATGTTGTCGGCATAGGCGGGGCGAAGCCCCGTTCCCGTTTCGAGGACGCGCGCCTCGCCGAAGGCCGGGTGCAGCGCATAGGCCGCATTCAGCAGTTCCATGGCCGAACGGGCGCTGATGGGTCCGTCATCGCCGCTTTCGATCATGGTGGCCCCCACCATGAAGCGGCCGTTCCCCCGCGGCACGACATAGAGCGGAATGCGCGGATGCAGGAGCCGGACCGGCCGCAACAGCGCGATGTCGCGGGTTTCGAGCACCAGCATCTCGCCGCGAACCGGGCGAAGGGTCGTCTGCGTACCGATTGCAGAAGCGCCGGTGCAATCGACGACCGCATCGAAGCCCTTGCCTCCCGAAGGGCCGGCAAGGGCGCTGGCCTCCGCCCCGAACACCAGTGGGACACCTGCGCCCGCGAGCTTTTCCGCAAGGGCCGCGAGTGCTGCACGCGGATCGAGATGGGCCTCTCCCGCGAAGAAGAGTCCTCCCGAAAAGCGGCCGGCAAGATCGGGCTCCAGTGCGGCGATACCCGCCCCGTCAAGAAGGCTGTGGCCTTCTGTGCGGGCGGCGAAGCGGCGAAGCTCCGCCCCGTCGCGGGCCGGCGCCACGACCAGCGTGCCCCTGCGGGTCACATGGCCGGGCAGCGCGCTTTCCCACCAGCCGATCGCCTCCTGGCCGAGCGATACCACCTCGGCAGGGGCCGTTTCGCCCTCGCACCAGGGTGCCAGCATGCCGCCCGCATGGCGGGAAGCGCCGCCCCCCGCCTCTCCTGCCGGATCGGCGACCGCCACCGCATGGCCCGCACCCGCAAGCTCATGGGCCAGCGCAAGGCCGACGACGCCGGCCCCCCTGATCAGGATGCGCATGGCTCACTCTCCCGCCGCTGCCGCGCCAGTGGCGCGGGCAACCGGCATGTAGAGATCGCCGCCATCGCGGAACTTCGCCGTCATGGCCTCCATGCCTTCCTTCTGCGCCTCGGCGCGCAGATCATGGGAAATGCGCATGGAGCAGAATTTCGGGCCGCACATGGAGCAGAAATGCGCGACCTTGTGCGCCTCCTTCGGCAGCGTCTCGTCATGGAAGGCGCGAGCCGTATCGGGATCGAGCGAGAGGTTGAACTGGTCCTCCCAGCGGAATTCGAAGCGGGCGCGCGACAGCGCGTCGTCCCGGAGTCGGGCGGCCGGATGGCCCTTGGCGAGATCCGCCGCATGGGCCGCGATCTTGTAGGTGATCACGCCCGTCTTCACATCGTTGCGGTCGGGAAGGCCGAGATGTTCCTTGGGCGTCACGTAGCAGAGCATGGCCGTGCCGTACCAGCCGATCATCGCCGCCCCGATGCCCGAGGTGATGTGATCGTAACCGGGCGCGATATCGGTGGTGAGCGGCCCCAGCGTGTAGAAGGGCGCCTCGCCGCAGACGGCAAGCTGCTTTTCCATGTTCTCGCGGATCTTGTGCATGGGCACATGGCCGGGACCTTCGATGATCACCTGGCAATCCTTTGCCCAGGCGATCCGCGTCAGTTCGCCCAGCGTTTCCAGCTCGGCAAACTGTGCGGCATCGTTGGCGTCGGCAATCGAGCCGGGCCGCAGGCCGTCTCCCAGCGAGAAGGAAACGTCATAGGTGCGGCAGATGTCGCAGATCTCCTCGAAATGCTCGTAGAGGAAGCTCTCCCGGTGGTGGTGCAGGCACCACTTGGCCATGATCGAGCCGCCGCGCGAGACGATGCCCGTGACCCGGTCGACGGTGAGCGGGATATAGGCAAGCCGAACGCCCGCATGGATGGTGAAGTAATCCACACCCTGCTCCGCCTGCTCGATCAGCGTGTCGCGATAGATCTCCCAGGTAAGGTCCTCGGCAATGCCGTTGACCTTCTCCAGCGCCTGATAGAGCGGCACGGTGCCGATCGGCACGGGCGAATTGCGGATGATCCATTCGCGAATATTATGGATGTTGCGCCCGGTCGAGAGGTCCATCACCGTATCGGCGCCCCAGCGCGTGGCCCAGACCATCTTCTCCACCTCCTCCGCCATGGAGGAGGTCACTGCCGAATTGCCGATATTGGCATTGATCTTCACCAGGAAGTTCCGCCCGATGATCATCGGTTCGGCTTCGGGATGGTTGATGTTGGAGGGGATGACCGCCCGGCCGCGCGCCACTTCATCGCGGACGAATTCCGGCGTGACATGATCGGGGATTGCGGCGCCGAAGCTCTCGCCGTCGCGGAGAAGGGCGGCCTTTGCCGCCCTGCGGCCGAGATTTTCGCGGATCGCGATGAACTCCATTTCCGGCGTGACGATGCCGGCCCGCGCATAGGCAAGCTGCGTCACGGCACGGCCGTGCCTTGCGCGGAGCGGCGGATGCCGGACCGGAAAATCGGGCACCGCCCCCTTCTCCCCCGCATGGCCGTTGTCCTCGGGCCGAATCGCCCGCCCCTCATAGCTTTCCGTATCGCCACGGGCTTCAATCCAGGCGGCGCGGATGCGGGGCAACCCCTTCTCGATCGCGACCTCGTGGGCGGGGTCCGTATAGGGCCCGGATGCGTCATAGACGCGCAGCGGCGGCTCGCCCGCCGTCGGGTGCAGCGCGATCTCCCGCAGGGGAACGCGGATGTCGGGATGGATCTCGCCGGCCACGTGGATCTTGGTGGAGGCGGGCAACGGACCGCTGGTTACGGAAGGCTTCGGGTTTTTCTGGGCAATGGTCATCGTGAGGCTCCAAGTTGCGGTTTGGAGACCCAGTCATGGTGCGAATTGGGGGGCTGAAACGGGACAGGCGACAATCCCCATAGGGATCTTCTGATCGGCCTGCTGCCCGTCGTGACACCGTCCCTACGCCAGTATGAACTGGATCAGGTTCAACGGGTCACTGCGCGCTCTAGCAGAATCTCAGCCCCTTGCCGGGACACCCCTGGTGAATGACGCCATCCTTTCATGCTTCGGGCGGGCCGGTCAAGCGGGCGGTAACCGATGTCATCCCCTTGCACCGGAAAGGCCGCTATGATCCCTTTCCAACAGGGCTCCACCGGAGAAGCGGCATGGCATCCGAAATCGAACTGAAACTCGAGCTGACGCCCGATGCGGTGGCCCGGATCGTGGAGGCGCCCCTTCTCGGGCCTGCCCAGCGAACCGTGCGGCAGGTATCGACCTATCATGACACGCCCGACCTCCTCCTTTCCCGCTCCGGCTTCTCCCTGCGGATCCGGAAGACGCCCGATGGCCTCGTGCAGACGATCAAGGGCCCGGGCGAAAGCCCGTCCCTGCTGATGCGATCAGAATGGGAGCGTCCGGTGGAAAGCGAGCATCCGGACAAGGGCGACATCGCCGGCCTGCTTGGCGTCGATCCTTCCGCTCTCCGGCTCGGGCCGCTTTTCACCGTGTTGGTCGAGCGGCAGCTCTGGTACGTCGAGGCACCGGAGGGCAGGATCGAGGTGGCGCTTGACCAGGGCGAGATCATCGCCGGAGACAGACATCTGCCCCTTGCAGAACTCGAGCTCGAGCTGAAATCCGGCGAGGAGCATGTCCTCTTTGCCCTCGCCCGCCGGCTTCTCGCCATTGCCCCCTTCCGGATCGGCGTGACATCAAAGGCCGAGAAGGGCTTCCTGCTGCGCGACCGGCTGCTCAGCCACCGCAAGCCGGAGGCGTGGCAGCCCGATCCGGATATCGCCGCCGCGGCCGCCTTTCGCGGGCTGGCCCTGTCCTGCGTGGCCCATTTCCGCGAAAACGAGGACATCTACCTTCAGCTTGCCGCACCGGAAGCCCTCCATCAGATGCGGGTTGCCTTGCGACGGTTGCGGTCGCTGATATCGGTGTGCTGTCCCTTCCTCGCCACGGCCGATGCCGGGCGCTTCGCCGAGGAATTCCGCTGGCTGGCCGGAAGCCTCGCGCAGGCGCGCAATCTGGACGTCCTGAGCACCCGCCCGGATCGGCTTGCCGCGGGAGCGGCCAGCGAGGAGGCGAGGCTGAGCGCCCATGCCGCCGCCGGCGCCGCGCTCGCCTCGATGCGGGCGCTGGACCTGATGCTCGATTTCAATGCGTGGCTTCAGTGCGGCCGGTTTCTCGGCACTGGCGCCGATCCGCGGGCGGACGAGCCGCTCCGGGATTTTGCGCCCCGCGCCCTTGCGCGGCTGCGGCGCAGGCTCAGAAAGCGGTCCCGATCCTTCTGCGATCTCAGCGACGCGGAGCGTCACGAGGTGCGAAAGGCGGCGAAGCGTCTGCGCTATGTGGCGGAATTCTTTCAGCCGGCCTTCCGGTCGGCCCGTGCCGAGCGTCGCTATCGGCGCTTTGCCCTCGCCATGGAAGCGCTGCAGGACCATCTCGGCGTGCTCAACGATCACGCGACGCTCGAGCCGCTTGCCGTGCCTGATGCCGATCCGCAGCGGGCCGGAAAGGCCGGTGAGGAAAGGGCGCGGCTTCTCAGGCGCGCCGAGGCCGCGCTCGAGGCGGTTCTGGCCGCCAAGCCCTTCTGGAAATAGCATCGCGACGGCTCTCCCGGGGCGGCTGCCCCGGCAGCTCTGCCCCGACCGCCGGTCAGGCGCGTGGCGGAACCGCGAAATGCTCGGGAGCCATGCCGCTCTTCGAGCGCTCCACCATGGTTGCAAAGGCATCTTCCAGATGCCGGACCGTGCGCTCGGTGTTGAACAGCGGGAGGCTGTGACGACCGGTGATCAGGTGGCTCTTCAGTGCCCGCAGTCTTTCCGGGTCGGCGGCGAGCGATGCGCAAAGGGCCACGAAGGCATCATCGTCCTCGGCCACGAGCTCGCCCAGATGCACGGCGTTCAGCAGGCTTTCGGAAACGCGGGAGGAGAAGTTCCTGCCCCGGCGCGTCACGACGGGCAGCCCGGCCCACAGCTTGTCCGAGGTGGTCGTGTGACCGTTGCAGGGAAACGAATCGAGGCCGAGATCGCCCGCGCCGAGACGCGCCAGGTGCTGGGCAACCGGAATGGCCGGGACAAAGACGAGCCGCTCCGGCTCAACCCCGTTTTCCAGGAAAAAGGCGCGGATGCTCTGCGTCGCCACCTCGGGATAGCTGACCATCCAGAGCAGGCTGCCGGGCACGGCGTCGAGGACCCGCAGCCAGAGGCCCAGCGTCTCGAAGGAAATCTTCTTCGGGTTGTTCGCCGACATGAAGACGATCCTGTCTTCCGGCAGGCCCAGATCCCGCTTGGTCAGCGGTTGAACCACCGGCCGGTAGTGGTTGTCGTTCACCTGGTAGGATTCCGGCAACCAGCAGAACTTCTCCTCGAAACAGGCCTCGCTGCCCGGCGGGCACACATGCCTGTCGGCGATGATGTAGTCGCAGTCGATGCCCACGCCGGAACCGGGAAAGCCGAGATAGGCCGCCTGCACGGGCGCCAGCCCCCGGTTGAACAGTTCGCCGCGCTGGTTGTCCGTATGGCCCTTCAGGTCGATGGCAATGTCCAGCCGGTGCGACCGCACGATTTCCAGCGCGTGATCCGTTGCCAGATCGGCAATCCGGTGAATCCTGTTCCCGTGGCGGCGGCGGAACCCCTGCGACAGGTCCACATATTCTTCGGGCGACAGATCGTAGATCCTGATGTCGAAGCGTGCGGGGTCGTGCAGGTCGAAGGCGCGGTTCAGCAGGCAGAGCGTCGCATGGTTTTCCGAAAGATCGCTGGAGAAATAGCCGACCCTGATCCTGTCCCCGGTGGAATGGGGAAGATTGCGACGAAGACGGCGCGAGGTGTCGTCGTAGAAGAGGCCTTTCTGGCCCCTGATCTTGAAATTGATGCGCTCGTCCCCGCACCACATGATGTGATCGTGGAGGAGTTCGCATTCGATGGCCAGGGCGTCGTCGCGCTGGATGGCCTCGAGGGTCTCGCGATCCGACTTCCGGATCTCCGCGTAGTCGAAGGTGCGCCTGATGTGGTGACGGTAGAAGACGCGGGCGTCCTTGCAGGTCGGTTCCAGCGCGAGAACGCTGCGGGCGATCGAAACCACCTGCGCGGAATCGTCCAGCTTGTTGGCAATGTTGAGCGCCATCTTGAGAAAGACGAGGCGGCGGGACACGTCCGGTTCGTCCAGGCTGAGGAAAATCTCGAGCGCGCCCTTGAACTGCTGCAGCTTCGTCAGGCTCACCGCCAGCCGGATCAGGGATGCCGGCTCCAGCGTTTCGCCGGCCTGCCGCAGGGGCTGCAGAAGCTGCATGACGCGGATGTGGTTGCCTTCCTTGTAGTTTGCCTCCGCCTCGGCCAGCACGCTGCGCATTCTTCCGCTCCACATAGTCACACGTTGCCACACCTAAGCTGGCAAAGCTTGCCCGTGTCTTGTGACGGCGGTGCGAGGGGGCGGGCGCATCCCGATCGGTGCTTGTCGGCCCTTACCGTTTCAGGTCCGCCAGCCAGTCTTCGAGCATGAGCCGGATGGCGTCGGCGGCAGGCGCTTCCCGGCGGAAGGCCCACCAGACATGTGCGCCCTGCCAGAGAGAAGCCATCTGCCAGCCGCGCCTTTCCGCCAGTTCCGGATCTTCCGACAGGCGCCGGCCGAGGGCGTGCGCCAGGGTCCTGCCCCACGCCGCGCCGCGGGCGCGCAGCTTCGGGTTGCGGATGTCTTCGCGCAGGAGAAGCAGTCCGTCGGTCATGTGCGCCTCGGCCTGTTCGTCCGGGGTAAGGCGCATCAGAAGCTCGACCGCCCCTGCCGGGGTAAGGGGCACGGCGGCGTCGGCATCGGCCGTCAGTGCGTCCAGCCGGTCCCATGCCCTGAGCAGCACGGCTTCCACCAGCGCTTCGCGATTGCCGTAGCGCTGGACGAGGGTTGCCGGGGAAAGGCCGCAGGCCTCCCCTGCCCGGGCGAAGGTCAGGCCGTCGGGTCCGGTTTCGGCCGCCAGCGCCAGGAGGTCGTCCAGAACCTGCTCATCGGAAATGCTCTTGCGTCTTGCCATGCCAATAAATAAACATACGTTCGTTTATATTGCAAGGGAGAACCGGCAATGGCACGTATTCTCGGCTATATCGCCTCCAGTCTGGATGGCCTCATCGTGTCCGGCGACAACAGCCTCGACTGGCTCTTTGCCTATGACGGCATGGATCTCGGTCCCTATGATTACAATCTCTTCCTCGGGCGCATCAGGACGGTGGTCATGGGGCGCGGCACCTATGATTTCCTGGCGCAGGAAGGGCACCCCTGGCCCTATTCCGCGCAGCGCGTCATCGTCGTGACCTCGCGCCCGATCGACGATCCGCCCGGCCCCCTCGAGACGAGAAGCGATGTCGATGCGCTGCTTGCGGAGCTGCGGGCGCTCGACGACGGGGATGTCTGGATGCTGGGCGGCGGGCAGTTGCAGATGGCCTTCATCGAAAGGGGCGCGCTCGACGAGCTCGAGATCTACGTGATGCCCGAGCTTCTGGGCAGTGGCCGCCCCCTGTTTCCGCTTTCCGGCCACCGGGAGAGCCTCACGCTTCTCGACGCGCGGCCCCTCGACCGGGGATGCGTGCGGCTGCACTACCGGTTGGGTTCCTCCTAGAACTCCTCCCAGCTGTCGATCTTCTCGGCCGTTGCTCCACCCATGGCGCGGGCCACGCGGGTCATCATCTGCCGCGCGGGCGAGCCGGCGGGGACCGGGGCTGCGGCCGCTTGCCGCCGGTAGGCAGGCGCATCCTTCTCAGCCACGCGGAACTGGGCCACCAGAGCCTGCATCCGCAGGGCTTCGGCCGCCAGGGCGGCGCTGGCCGCCGTCGATTCCTCGACCATCGCGGCGTTCTGCTGCGTGACCTGGTCCATCTGGTTGACGGCCGTGTTTACCTCGGCAAGGCCGGTTGCCTGTTCCCGCGCGGAGGTGGCGATGGCGTCGAGCTGCGTGTTGATGGTCACCACATGGGCTTCGATCACCTTCAGCGCCTCCCCGGTTTCGCGCACCAGCTTCACCCCGTTGCCCACCTCGGCGGCCGATGTGTGGATCAGCGCCTTGATCTCCTTGGCCGCCTGTGCCGAACGCTGGGCGAGTTCCCTCACCTCCTGGGCGACAACGGCAAAGCCCTTGCCGGCCTCACCGGCGCGCGCGGCCTCGACCCCGGCATTCAGCGCCAGCAGGTTCGTCTGGAAGGCGATCTCGTCGATCACGCCGATGATGTTGGAAATCTGCGTCGAGGATTGCTCGATGCGGTGCATCGCATCCACCGCATTCGCCACCACCTCGCCGGACTGGCGGGCGGAGCTGTTCGCCTCGGCGGCCATGGCGCGGGCTTCGTCCGTGCGCCGGGAGAGATCCTGGGCGCTCTGGCTGATCTCGCGCGACCCGGTGTCGATCGCGCCCGTGGCCTCGGAAACATCGACGATGGTGCGGGATAGCTGGTCGAGCGCCGCGTTGAAATCCGTCCGCAGACCCTCGAAATCTGCGGCGAAAGCCTCGGTGATGCGGAAGGTGAGATCGCCCGCAGACAGGTGCTTCAGGCCCGCTGCAAGGCCCGAGGTGGCAGACGCCATCTCCCGGGCGCGCAGCCGCTCCCGCTCGGCGCCGCGGTCCCGTTCGAGATCGCTTGCCTCCCGGGCTTCCTGCGCGGCCTGGGCTGCGGTCCGGGCCTCGAGGCCGTTCCGCTTGAAGACGCCGACCGCACGGGCCATGTCGCCGATCTCGTCGCGCCGACCGGTACCGTCGACGCCAAGCGCCAGGTTGCCCTCCGCGAGGCCGGACATGGTGGCCGACAGGGCGCGGATGGGGGCAACGATCCAGGAGCGGACCGCAAGATAGCCGCCGACGACCACCGCCAGCAGGCCTGCCAGCACCACGGCCAGGGTAACCAGGATGGTGCGGCTCGTCTCGTCGCCGATCACCCGGGCTTCAGCCGCTGCCGCCTCGACGACGGCGGAGGTGGCCGCGGTGATCTCCGGCGATATCTCCGCGAATTTCGGCTGGCAGTCCTTCAGGAAGAGCGCCTGTGCCGCAGCGTTCGCGGCGCCATCCGTCGCGGACCGGGCGGCCTCCATCGCCGGCGCGCAGGCCGTTTCCAGCACCTGCAAGCCCTTGGCCTTCAGGCCCGGAAGGTCCCGATGCTCCGGCAGGGCGGCAATGGAAATGTCCATGTATTCGGAAAAGGTGGTCCGGCTCTGGGCATATTCCTTCGCCGCGGCGGCCTTGCGCTCGGCGCTGTCGGCGATCAGGAGGTCTCCGAGCGCGGCCCGGCCGGCCTGAAGCCAGCGGTTCGACCGGGCGAGATAGAGCGCGCCCTTGTCGGCCTCGGTCACCAGCGCCGTATAGCTGCGGTCGATGCCGAGCATCGATCTTCCGGAATAGAGGGTGGTGGCAATGGAAAGGATGCCGAAGGCACCCATGATGGCAAGGAATTTTCCGGTAATCGGCACATGACGCATGAAAGCGGCTCCGGATCGGGGTGAGAGCGACGGGGAGCATCATGCTCAGGGCACGGACACGGAACATCCGTGCCTGGCAAGGGCCAGGGAGAGGCAGGCTTGCCTGCAGCAACCGGAACCAGTGACCGGAGAACACCGTAACCCACCGCGACCCGGCATTCTTTGCGCCAGGTCAAATTTTGAGCGCCGCGTGAAGAAGAAGACCGGTCAGCCGCGTCTGCGCCCGTCGGGATCTCGAGGATGGGGCAGCGCTGTGCGTCCCGGACGCGGGGATCTTGCGATGCCTCACCCGCCGGCCCCGGCAACCGCGGCAAGTGCCGCCGGAAGCGAGATTAATCGCGCTGTAAACGGCAAGTCTCCGTAAACTTTTATCGCACAGATTGTACTTATATCGTGTGGATGATCCGCACGGTCAGAAAGCGGACTGGCAGGATGTGATCGGCCGGGTCAGCGAAGCGCAAAGTCCCCGCCCCCATGGATGCAAGCACCATCATCTTCTACCTGCCCGTGACAATCTACACGGTCATCGCCCTCGTTTTTCTGCTGCTCTGGCGGATGGGCCTGTCCTCGTCCTGGCAATGGGCGGCTGGCTTTGCGCAGACCGGGGCTGGTTTCGCGCTCTCGGCCTTTCCGATCGATCCCGTGTTCGACGAGTTCGTGTCCGGAATCATCTATACGGGTGCGGCCTATTGCTATGGCGGCGCCCTGCTCGTGCATTTCGGCCAGCAGCGCCTGCGCCGGATCCGGCGGACCCTGGCACTCGGCTTCATGGTGCCGCATGTCTATTTCGTCTTCATCAACGAGAGCCTGCGCTGGGATCTCTTTGCCATCGAGATGGTGTTTGCAGCGCTTCTGTCGGTGGCCCTGTGGGCGGTGCGGCGCGAGGCGCGCAACACCGCCGACCGCGCCTTCATGATCGCCAGCTGGCTTGTGGTGTTCGATTGCCTGTCCCGCGGCCTGTTCTTCACCTTCGTCGACCGGTCGAGCGATAGCCTTTCCGATTTTCTGCATTCCGCCTACAATCTTGAGGTGCATGTTTCGACGATCACCCTCTGCCTCTTCTTTCCCTTCTCGGCGATTACCGCGATGCTGGCCCGGGTGGCGGATCAGCACCGGCGCGCAGCGCTCACCGATCCCCTCACCGGGCTTCTCAACCGTCGCGGGCTGGAGGGGGTGATGGGTTCGATCGCGGATGCCGGCGAAGCGCCGGGCGCGGTCATCGTCTGCGACATCGATCACTTCAAGCGGATCAACGACCGTTACGGCCACGGCGTCGGAGACCGGGTCATCATGGATGTGGCACGGATACTGGTATCCCAAAGGGATGGCCGCAGTCACATCGCAAGGGTCGGCGGGGAGGAATTCATCCTGCTCGTTCCGGGCGTGACGACGGGCGAGGCGGTCGAGATCGCGGAGGGTGCCCGGCGCGCCATCGAGGTGGCGGATTGGGGCGCGACCGGCATGCCGGACGGCGTGACCGCGAGTTTCGGCGTGGCGGCAATCGGCTCTGGCGTCCCGGGGCTTGGAGCGGCCATAGACCGGGCGGACGAGGCGCTCTACCGCGCCAAGAATGCCGGGCGAAACCGCGTGGTTTGCGCCGGCTCTCCCGGCTCCGGCAGCAGTGCGGCCACCGATGGCGTGGCAGATGTGGCGGTTCTCGCCCGCTAGGCGCCGGGCGAGCCTGTCAGGCGGCGGCGGCCATGTAGTCCTCGCCATTCCCCTCGAAGAGCTGGGACAGGTTGAGGAAGCAGATCAGCGCGGTTTCCGTGGGAATGATGCCGTCGGCATAGCGGGCATAGACGCTTGTTGCCGCCGGAACCGGCTGCAATGCGTCGGCCGGCACCGACATCATGCCCGAAACCCCGTCCACCAGCAGCCCCACGATCGCACCGTTGATCTCGGCGACGACGATGGCGCTGCGTTCCGTTACCTCGACGGCCGGCATGCCGAGCTTCACCGACAGATCGATGATCGGAATGGCGGTTCCGCGCAGATTGCTGATGCCCAGCATTTCGGCGGGCGCGCGCGGCATCGGCGTGACCGGCGTCCATCCGCGGATTTCCCTGATGGCGTGGGTGCGAATGCCGAATTCCTGGCCCTTGAGGATCACGACCAGCAGTTCCAGCGGACCGCTACCCGAAGCCTTGGCATCACTCATTCTTCGTGTCTCCCCTTGTCATCCTGCACCGCATGTCCGGAACGCATCCAGTCCTTGCGTCCTGCGGTCGCATGATAATGAGGAAACAACCATTTATGGTTCGCTAAACGGATCGCTGGATGTTTATGCATCTGGCGAAATTGCCGTCGCCGCAGGGCCCGGGCGGAGATTTGCCGCCCCGCCACCCGTAACGGCGCCTGAGGACTGTCGCGAACGGGAAGCGGCCCCTGCCCTTATCCATCCTTCCGGCCCGGTGGGGCGATCCAGGCTCGCCGGTGGGCGGGCCTCTCCCGTCCCGGAAGAGGCCCGTCGTTCCGTGCTGTCCGGTTGAGGCCGGGTGCTCAGGCGCTGTCGGCGGTCTCGCGCACGTCGTCCAGCAGGAAGTGCACGACGAGATAGCGGGTGGTGTAGTGCTTGCCGCTATCGGAGACATTCTCCTCGCTGCCGCCATCGGCGGGGTGGAGGTTGTGATAATGGGGATTGTTGGCGATCAGGGTGATGGCCTTGCCGGTGTTGCGGCCACTGAGCCGGTAGCGAGCCTCCGCCAGCGGCCACAGGCGCGCGCAGGTCTCTTCGGGCAGCCGGACCCTCAGCGCCTTGCGGTGGATCGAACCGCGGTGAGCGGCCTCGTCGCGAAGCGCAAGCGGGATTTCCAGCGTCACCTCCTCGGCCTTCTCCAGCACGAAATCCAGGTCCTCGGGCCACATCCTTCGCATCAGCATTCCTCCCAGGCTCGTTGATCGGCCTGAGAGGCAGCTTACCCTCTCGGCCACCGGAATCAATCGGGTCCTGCAGACGGGGTCCCGGGCGGGAAAGCGTCGCCCTACCCGCAGTGCGTGCAGCGCCGGATCGGACAGCGGATGTCGCTTCCGCGATTTGCATCCGTTCACAAGGTGTGGTAAAACAGGCGCCATCCATCACAGCGGCAGGACGATCATGGCCCGGACCTACCTCATTCTGCTTCTCGCCATCGTCACGGAAGTCATTGCGACCACTGCCGTTGCCCGCTCCGAAAGCTTCACGCGCCTAGTGCCCAGCCTGATCGCCATCGTCGGCTATGCGGCGGCCTTCTGGCTCCTGTCCTTCCCGATGCGGGTGATGCCCGCCGGCATCGTCTATGCCATCTGGTCCGGCATGGGCATCGTCCTCATCACCGCGATCGCCTGGCTCTGGTATGGCGAAGCTCTTGATCTGGCTGCCGTTCTCGGCCTCGGCCTGATCCTTGCCGGGGTCATCGTGATCAATGTCTTTTCCCGCTCCGTCAGCCACTGAGCACCGGACCGGGTGCACCTTCCGCCGCATTGGCCGTTGCGCTTTCCTTCGAAAACTGAAAGTCTCGGCGCCTGCAGCGGAGGACGGAAAGGGCGGATGCGGATGTCGAACGGAGCGGAGATGGAGGCCATCGCAGGCGTGATGGCAGATTATTTCAGGGCGCTCTACGAGGGCGATACCGCCCTCTTTGCCGCCATCTTCCATCCCGATGCCCGGCTCTACACGGTCGCGAAGGATCAACCGGCGGGTGCAGAAACCGTGACCGTCATCGACCTCCCCGCCTATCTGGAGATCGTCGCCAACCGGCAGGCCCCCGCAGCGGTTTCCGCGCCCCGGCTCGAGCGCATCCTGTCGATCGACGTGCCGACGCCGGTCACCGCGCATGTCCGGGTGCAGGAGCGCTTCTTCACCCGGTTCTTCACCGACGAGCTCACGCTCGTGAAGGCGAACGGCAGCTGGAAGATCGTCTCCAAGGTCTGGGATTTCGAACTTCTGGCCGATTGAGGGTCAGAGCGGCTGGCCCCCGCCGAAGGACAGGCTCAGGAACTCCGTGAAGGTGCGGGTTGCGGGCGCTTGCGGCTTGCCGCGGTTCCAGGCCACGCCCACGTCCATGGTGGGGATTTCGGCCACCACGTTGCGCAGCTCGATCCGCTGCCCTTCCAGCGACCAGGGGCGATAGACCATGTCCGAGAGGATGGTGATGCCGATGCCATCGGCCACGAAGCTGCGCACCGCTTCCACCGAGGAGGTGGTGAAGATCACCTTCGGCTCCAGCCCAGCCTGCTGCCAGTAGCGGCCCGCCGTCTCGCTCGCCTCGTCCACCGTCAGCATCACGTAGGGCTCGCGCGCCACGTCCTCGAGGGTGATCGTCTCGACCGAGAGCAGCGGGTGCTCGGCAGGCAGCCAGAGACGGCGGCGCGAGCGGAGCAGCGTCTCGAAGGCCAGATGCGTCTTGTCGCGCAGGTTCGAGACCAGCATCACCGCCATGTCTAGCGTGCCATCGTTCAGCCGCTCTTCCAGAAGATTGCGCGGCAGCTCCTGCAGCTCCACCCGGATCTTCGGATAGGTTCGCGCAAAGCGGGCATAAAGCCGCGGCAGGAAGTAGCCGAGAACCGTGTAGGTGACGCCCACCCGCACCACGCCCGAAAGGGCGGTTTCCTCGTTGAGCGGCGCGCGCTCGGCTGCATTCACCGCCGCCATCACGTTGCGCGCATGGGTGAGAAACCGCGATCCCTCGGCCGTCAGCACCACACCGGAAGCGAGCCGGCGGAAGAGGTTCACGCCCAGCGTGTCCTCCAGCTGCTTGATGGCGGTCGTCACCGCCGACTGCGAGACATTGAGCAGGATCGCGGCCTGCGAAACCTGCCCGGAATCTGCGGTTGCAATGAAGTAGCGGACCTGTTTGATCGACAGAGGCATTATCTGATTTTTTGATACGAGGGATCACTTCTTCGTATTTTACAATGTTTCCCGCCTGCGGCAAGGTCCACCAAAAGCCGGGAAAAACCGGCCGGGAACCGAAAAATCTGCGGAGGATGACTGTGGCAACACTCAATTGCGACATGGGCGAAGCTTTCGGCCTTTACCGGATGGGCGATGACGAAGGCCTGATGCCGCTGATCGATATTGCCAATGTCGCCTGCGGCTTCCACGCCTCCGATTTCAACCACATGCGCTCGACCGTGAAGCTGGCCAAGAAGCATGGCGTGAAGGTCGGCGCCCATCCCTCGCTTCCCGATCTGCAGGGCTTCGGCCGCCGCGAGATGAAGATCGGCCGCGAGGAACTCGCCAACTGCATCATCTATCAGGTCGGCGCGCTGAAGGGCTTTCTGGAAGCGGAAGGGCTCACCCTCAACCACATCAAGCCGCATGGCTCGCTCTATGGCATGGCCGCGCGCATTGAGGATGTGGCGCATGCGATCTGCGATGCGGCGGATGTCTTCCGGGTGCCGCTTCTCGGCATGATCAACACGCTGCACGAGACGATCTATACCGAGCGCGGCCACACCTTCATCGCCGAATTCTATGCCGATCTCGACTACAACGACCAGGGCGGCCTGATCATCACCCGCGAGCACGAGGCGAAGGATCCGGAAAAAGCTGCCGCGATCTGTCGCCGTGCCGTGACGGAAGGACTGGTGAAAAGCGTCGGCGGCGTGGATATCGAGGTCAAGGCAGATACGATCTGCGTCCATTCCGACACGCCGAACGCGGTCGAGATCGCAACCGCCGTCCGCGGCGCGCTCGGCCACTGAGACAATCATAAAAGGGGTCCACCAATGTCCAAGCACCTTCTCTCGCCACTCCCCGGCACCTTCTACCGGAAGCCCTCGCCCGATGCGCCCGCCTACAAGAATGTCGGCGATCCGGTCGCGGTCGGCGATGTCATCGGCCTCATCGAGGTGATGAAGAGCTTCAACGAGGTGAAGGCCGAGGAGGCCGGCACGATCACCGCCTTCCTCGCCGATGACGAGGAGCCGGTCATGGCCGGCCAGCCGCTCGCCGAGCTGGGTTGAGCCCATGGCCATCCGCAAGCTGCTCGTCGCCAATCGCGGGGAAATCGCCGTCCGCATCATCCGCGCGGCGCGTGAACTCGGCATCGCCACCGTTCAGGTCTACAGCGCTGCCGACAAGGACATGCTGGCCGTGAAGATGGCCGACGAGGCCGTCAACATCGGCCCGCCGCACGCGGCCAAATCCTATCTCAACATCGAGGCGATCCTGAAGGCCGCCGCCGATACCGGCGCGGATGCGATCCATCCGGGCTACGGTTTCCTCGCCGAAAATGCCGGCTTTGCCGATGCGGTGGAGGCCGCCGGCCTCGTCTTCGTCGGCCCGACCGGAGACCAGATCCGCACCATGGGCGACAAGGCCATGGCGCGCATGGCGGCGATTGCCGCGGGCGTGCCCTGCGTGCCCGGTTCCGACGGCCGGATCGACAGCCCGGAAGAGGCGCGTGCGGTCGCGGCGAGAATAGGCTTTCCGCTGATGATCAAGGCCGCTGCCGGCGGTGGCGGGCGCGGCATCCGCATTGCCGCAGATCCGGAAGAATTCGAGACGCTGATGGCGCAGGCGAGCGCCGAGGCGAAGGCTGCCTTCGGCGATGGCGGGCTTTATGTGGAGAAGGTCATCGAGCGCGCGCGCCATATCGAGGTGCAGGTGCTCGCCGATGGCGAGGATGCGATCCATTGCTACGAGCGGGAATGCTCGCTGCAGCGGCGCCGGCAGAAGGTGTGGGAGGAGGCGCCCGCCGCCACACTTCCCGCTTCCGTCCGCGAAAGGCTCTGCGCCTCCGCCGTCGCCCTTGCCCGGGCGGTGAAATATCGCGGCGCCGGCACGATCGAATACCTCTACGACGACGCGTCCGGCGAATTCTACTTCATCGAGATGAACACCCGCATCCAGGTGGAGCACCCCGTCACCGAAATGATCACGGGCATCGATCTGGTGCGCGAGATGATCCGCATCGCCGGCGGCGCGCGGCTTGCCTACCGGCAGTCCGATGTGGTGGCCAAGGGTGCCGCGATCGAGGTGCGCATCAATGCGGAGGATCCGGCGAAGAGCTTCCAGCCGGGCCCCGGCATGATCACGGCGCTGACGGTGCCGGGGGGTGCGGGCACCCGCTTCGACACCATGCTCTACCAGGGCTACACGGTGCCGCCCTTCTACGACTCGCTGCTCGGCAAGCTGATCGTCTGGGACGAGACCCGCCACGGCGCCATCGAACGGCTGAAGCGCGCGCTCGGCGAACTGGAGGTCAAGGGGCTGAAGACCACGAAGCCGCTTTTCGCCCGCCTTGCCGACGATCCCGACGTGCGCGCCGGCAATGTGCATACGCGGTGGCTGGAGCCCTGGCTCGAGCACCACCAGCAGGAACTGCAAGAACAAGAGGGAACAGGTTCATGAAGACTCGCTACTCCTTCGGAGGCGACGAGCACATCTTCGTCGAATGCGATGAGGAAATGTCGCTCGAAGCCTTCTTCAAATCGCTTTCCATCACCACGGCGGTGAAGGAGGCGAAGATCCGGGGCGTCACGGAAATCTGTCCGGCCAATGCCTCCTTCCAGATCAAGTTCAATCCCGATGTCATCGCGCCGGACGCCATGCTGAAGGAATTGCAGGCGATCGAGGCGACCGCGGCCAAAGCGCCCTCGACCATCAGGACGCGCATCATCGAGATCCCCGTCTTCTACAACGATCCCTGGACCCACGAGACGCTGATGCGCTTCCGCGAAAGGCATCAGGGCCCAACCTCCACCGACATCGAATACACCGCCCGGATCAACAATCTCGACGGGGTCGACGGCTTCATCAAGGCCCATTCGGGGGCACCCTGGTTCGTCTCCATGGTCGGTTTCGTGGCGGGCCTGCCCTTCCTCTACCAGATGGTGGACCGAAAGCGGCAGATCCAGTCTCCGAAATACCTGCGCCCCCGCACAGACACGCCGCGGCTCACCGTCGGCCATGGCGGCTGCTTCGGCTGCATCTATTCCGTGCGCGGTGCCGGCGGCTACCAGATGTTCGGCATCACGCCCATGCCGATCTACGATCCGAACCAGAAGATCAAGTATCTCCAGGATTTCATGTGCCTGTTCCGGCCCGGCGACATCGTGCGCTGGAAGCCCATCAACCGCGATGAATATGACGCGACGGTCGCGGACGTGGATGCGGGCAGGTTCGCGCCCGTGATGCGGGACGTGACCTTCTCGCTGGACGAATTCAAGGCGGACATGGACGGCTACAACGCCAAGCTGATGGGGGCGCTGAAATGAGCATCAGGATCATCTCTCCCGGCCTTTCCACCACCGTTCAGGACCTCGGCCGGCCGGGCTATTACCATATCGGCATCCCGCTTTCCGGCGCGATGGACCGGCTTGCCGCGCGGGCGGCGAACCTCCTCGTCGGCAATCCGGAGGAAGCGGCGCTGCTCGAAGTGGTCTTCATGGGCCCGGAAATCGAGTTTCTTCAGGATGCGACGGTTGCCGTGACCGGGGCGGAACTGCCGCCGAAGGTGAATGGCGAGGAAAAGGCCACCTGGACCTCACTCGCCGTGAAGAAGGGCGACGTGCTTTCCTTCGCCTTCCTGAAGAAGGGCGCGCGCGCCTATATCGCGATCTCGGGCGGCATCGATGTGCCGGTCGTGCTCGGCTCCCGCTCCACCTATACGCTGGGCGCGCTTGGCGGCTTCGAGGGGCGGAAACTCGCATCCGGCGACGTGCTGCCGGTCGGCGCGGGCAGGGGTGCCGCGGAAGGCCGGACAGTGGCCGGGGAACTGCGCCGGTCGCCGGGCGCGCCAGCCGAACTGAGGATGCTGCCGGGCCTCTACTGGCACCGCATCACCGAAGCGGCAGGCAGGCAGTTCCTCGAGGATACCTGGAAGGTGGCGCCGGAGGCCGACCGCATCGGCTACCGGTTCAAGGGCGGCAAGCCGCTCGAATTCGTGCCGCGCGAGCCGCCCTTCGGCGCGGGCTCCGATCCCTCCAACATCGTCGATGCCTGCTATCCCTACGGTTCGATCCAGGTGCCGAGCGGCACCGAGCCGATCGTGCTGCACCGGGATGCGGTTTCCGGCGGCGGCTATTTCATGGTCGGCGCGGTGATTTCGGCGGACATGGACCTGATCGGCCAGCTGCA
Source organism: Gellertiella hungarica (assembly GCF_014197145.1). GTDB lineage: Bacteria > Pseudomonadota > Alphaproteobacteria > Rhizobiales > Rhizobiaceae > Gellertiella > Gellertiella hungarica. The sequence continues at coordinate 55,824 of NZ_JACIEZ010000007.1, forward strand.
GCCGCACACGCCGGCACGCTTCGTCGAGGTCACGATGGAACAGGCGCTGCTTGCCCGCAACGACCGGGCACGCCTGATCGACCGCATCCGGCAGGCTCTGGCCTGACCCATGAGAAAGGGCCGTGCCCCACCGGGGCACGGCCCGCAATCGCCGGGGGGCGACGGGGGAACAGCGATCCGACCGCGCAGTCAGTTTGCTGCGCGATGGCGTTCCCGTGCCTGATCCCGGAATTCCTTGGGCGTCACGTTGAAGTGCGCCTTGAACGCACGCGAGAACTGGGCATGGTCACTGAAGCCGAAGCGATAGGCGATTTCCGCGACCGTCTGGCGGTTGGAAACATCCGCGAGCGCGATGCGGCATGCGGTCAGCCGCTGGTCGCGCACCCAGCTGCCGAGCGTCTGGTTCGTATCCCGGAAGAGTTCGTGCAGGTAGCGTGTGGACATGCCGCAGGCGCGCGCAATCGTGTCCGGGTCGAGATCGGGGTTGTGGAGGTTGCGCCGCACATAGGCCTCGATCCGCGTCAGATGCGCCGCGCGCACGGAAGAGCTGCCCGAGGTGAGCGTGCGCTCGTCCGCCTTCAGCGACAGCACCAGAAGATCGATCAGCTGCTTGCCGACCGCCTGGCGCACTTCCGGCGTCATGGCGTTGAAGCGGCCCGGGATCAGCTGCAGCATGTCGGAAAAGAGGCCGCCCGCGCCTTCGGCCGCATTGAACTGCATGGAGCAGAAGCGGTCCGGCTGGCGGATCTGGCTGGCGAGCTCCTGCGACTGGACCTTCATCACCCAGAGATCGGCAAAATCGTCGTGCCAGAACTCGTAAGGTTCGTGGCTGCGCTCGAGGAAGAAGCCGCCCGGCTGGCAATAGACCTCCTTGCCGCACTGGCTGAAGTTCACCTGGCTGCGGATCGGGATGGTGATGAGGAAATGCTCGTCGCGCTCCGCCTTCAGATGCTTCGGCAGGCGGCGATATTGCAGCGCCGCCGAGGCGAGGCGCGAAAGGGAGACATCGCCGAGCTCCCAGATCATCAGGTCGCCGGTGAAGTTGTCGGCCTGAGCGAAGGTCAGGTCCAGCGGGAAATAGGCGCTGGCGATGGCCTCATGCCAATGACGGCTTCGGTCGTGCCGCGGGGTTTCCGCGGTCGTGATCATGGATTTCATTTTTGGTTCCCCTTTTTTTCTTATGAAAGGGGAGGACGGGTCCCTTCGTCCAGCAAAATTTTCCGGGGCTGCACCAAAAGACAAGGCTTGGTGCGCCGGATGCAAAGACCGCTCGGCAAAAGCGGCCTTAGGCTTTCCTCAATCGAGAGGGCGGCAGGCGCCGGCCCGGAAATGAGGGAGCCATGAAAGAAGTCCACAAACCGAAAGTCGATCCGATCACGCTCTCCGTGGTGCGCGGCGTTCTGGAGACAACCCAGCGCGAAATGACGCTGTCTCTCGAAAAGACGGCCCGTTCCTCGGTGTTCAACCTGGCGCACGACTATTCGACCGCGCTGTTCAACGGCCGGCCGGAGATGATCCTGCAGGGGCAGGACATTCCGATCCACCTGGGGTCGCTGATCCCGGCGATGAAGGCGGTCGCGAAATTCTTCGAGGGCGACATCCACGAGGGCGATCTCATCCTCCACAACGACCCGGCCTTCGGCGGCAGCCATGCCATCGATACCTGCATGTACAAGCCGGTCTTCTATAAGGGCGAGCTGGTCTACTGGACCGTCTGCAAGGGGCATCTCACCGATATCGGCGGGCCGGTTCCGGCGGGCTACAACCCGAACGCCAAGGAAATCTATGCCGAATGCCTGCGCATTCCCCCGGTGAAGATCTGGGACAAGGGCGTTCCGCGCAACGACGTGCTGAACTTCATCTACACCAACATGCGCGCCCGCCGCGACCAGGAAGGCGATTTCAACGCGCTGATCGGCGCCTGCCAGGTGGGCGAGCGCAACCTCATCGCGCTGCTCGACAAATACGGCAAGGAAACCGTCGATGCCTGCATCGACGAACTGCTTGACATGGCCGAGAAGCACATGCGCGACATGATGCGCACCGTGCCCGACGGCACCTACGAGGGCTCGGCGATCCTGGAAGATGCCGGCCATGGCTTCGGCGATTTCGAGATCAAGGCGACCGTCACCATCACCGGCGACAATTGCCATATCGCCATCTCCAGCCCGCCGCAGATCCCCTATTTCATCAATTCCTACGAGGGCAATTCCCATTCGGGCGTCTATCTCGGCCTGATGATGTTCGCGGCGCTGCCGCCGCCCTACAACGAGGGGCTCTATCGCTGCGTCTCGATCGATTTCGGCCCGAAGGGAACGATCTGCAACGCGCAGGAACCCGCGCCCCACATGAACTGCACCACGACGCCGATGGAAACGCTGACCGATGCGGTGCGGCTCGCCTTCGAAAAGGCCATGCCCTCCAAGGTCGCCGCCTCCTGGGGCCATGCCAACGGCCTCAACATCGCCGGCTGGGACAAGCGCACCAACGAGGAATACGTGACCATGGTGCTTGCCACCATCATTTCCGGCGGCGGCGCGACCCCCGAACAGGACGGCTGGCACGCGGTCGGCCCGGAATGCTGCTTCGGCGCGCTGACCTCCGGTGACGTGGAGCTTCTGGAATATTCCTACCCGATCATCATCCACCGCTATTCGCTGATGGCCGACAGTGGCGGCGCGGGCAAGTTCCGCGGCGGATCCGGCACGGCCTGGGAGGTGGAGCCGCTCGACGGCGACATGCTCTGCATCGGCTTCGGCGAAGGCCGGCGCATTCCGGCCATGGGTGCCGCGGGCGCCTATTCCACCGACATCGACACCAAGGTCGGCCGTGTCGAACTCAACCGTGGCGGCGAGACGGAAGTGCGCCGCACCAACATCATGGAGACGATCAAGCCCGGCGAGACGGTCACCAACATGAACCCCGGCGGAGGCGGCTACGGCAATCCGCATGAACGGCCCATCGAAAAGGTCCTCTGGGACGTCAAGAACGGGCTCGTTTCCATCGAAGGCGCCCGCCGCGACTATGGCGTCGTGATCACCGACCCCGAAACCCTCACCGTGGACCAGGCGGCAACGCAGGCCCTCCGGTCGGCAGCGTGAAAGGAGCAAGGATCATGACCTCCATCAAGAATCGTTATCGCCTCGGGATCGACGCCGGCGGCACCTTCACCGACTTCGTCGTGGCAGACCGCCAGACGGGCGAAACCAAGCTGTTCAAGGCGCTTTCGACGCCGACGGACCCGACCCGCGCGATCCAGAACGGCCTGAAGCTCATCCACGAGGCCATCGGCGTCTCGCCGACCGAGCTCGTCTCGAACAGCGACCTCTGCATCAACGGCACCACGGTCGGGCTCAATGCGCTGATCACCCACCGGGGCGGCAAGACCGGCCTCATCGCCACCGCCGGCCACGAGGACTCCATCGAGATCCGCAACGGCCACAAGGAAGACGGCTACCGCTACGATCCGGAATATCCGGCAGCGACCATGCTGGTGCCGCGCTATCTCCGCAAGGGCGTGCGCGAGCGCGTGCTTTCGGATGGCTCGGTGCGCACGCCGATGCACGAGGAAGACGTGCGGGCGGCCTGCGAGCTCTTCCTGAAGGAGGGCATCGAGACCGTTGCCATCTCCTTCGTCTGGTCGGTGCTGAACCCGGCGCATGAGCGCCGCGCCGCCGAGATCGTCCGGGAAATGATGCCCGACGCGATCATCACCGTCGGCTCGGAACTCTACCCGCAGGTGCGCGAATATACCCGCACCTCCACCGCCGTGGTGAATGCCTATCTCGCCCCCGTCATGCGCCGCTACGTCAAGGCGGTGGATGCCTATTTCCGCGAGCTCGGAGCCGCCCAGCCGGTGCGCTACTTCCAGTCGAATGGCGGGCTTGCCATCGGCCAGGTGCTCACCGACCGCTCGGTCTACGCGATCAATTCCGGTCCGGCATCCGCGCCGCAGGCGGGTCTCTATGTCTCCGCGCCCTTCGGCAAGAAGAGCGTCATCACGGTCGACATGGGCGGCACCTCCTTCGACATCACGCTGACCAAGGACGGGCAGACGAACCTCAACAAGAACATCGACTTCCTGCGTTACCGCATCGGCGTGCCGATGATCCAGGTGGAGACGCTCGGTGCCGGCGGCGGTTCCATCGGCTGGATCGATCCGCTCGGCATCATCCAGATGGGCCCGCAATCGGCAGGTTCGGAGCCGGGCCCCGCCTGCTACGGGCAGGGCGGCACGGAACCGACCACGTCGGACGCCAATCTGGTGCTCGGCTATCTCTCGCCCGACGGCCTGCTCGGCGGCAAGCTGCCGCTCGACATCGAGAAGGCACGGGCTGCGGTGCGCAAGGTGGCCGATCCGCTCGGCATTTCGGTCGAGCGCGCGGCCTACGGCATGTACACCATCGTCAACAACAACATGGTGAACGGCATCCGCCGCGTGTCGGTGGAGCGCGGCTACGATCCGCGCGACTTCGTGCTGGTCGGCGCCGGCGGGGCGACCGCAGCCCATATCACGGCGCTTGCCCGCGAGATCGGCATCGACACGATCATCCTGCCGAAGCTTGCCTCCGGTCTCTGCGCCTTCGGCCAGATCATCTCGGACGTGAAGTACAACTACATGGCCACCGCCCCGGTGCGTCTCGACAACGACGCCGCCTACAAGCGGGTCGACGATCTCTACAAGCAGCTGGAGAAGGAGGGCCGCGCCCATCTCGTCTCCGACGGCTTCACGGACGAGACCATCGAGATCCGCCGGTCGCTGGAGATGCGCTATGTCGGCCAGGTGCATGAATGCACCGTCGACATCGACACCTTCGACATCGATGCCACCTCGATCGAGCGGGTGAAGGAAGCCTTCCACCGCCGGCACAAGGAACTCTACACCTATGCCGAGCCGCACAATCCGGTCGAGGTGGTGAACATCGAATCCACCCTTTATGGCCGGATCGAGAAGCCCAAGCTTCCCGAAAAGCCGAAGGCGGGTGCAGCAGGCGGGGCGATCAAGGATCACCGCGACGCGATCTTCGATGCCTCGGGCATCGCGACGAGGACCCCCGTCTATGACGGCGACCGGATCGGCACCGGCGAACCCATCAAGGGCCCGGCGATCATCGAGGAAGTCACCACGACCATCGTCATCGAGCCCGGCTGGACCGCCGTTCTCGATCCCACCAACTCCTACCTCATCACGCGCGATCGTTAAGAAGGGGACCAATGGCTCAGAAACTCGCGGCAGATATGGTTTCAGTGGCCTTCGAGGGCTTGCGGGCCCTTTCGAATGTCACGCTGGAAATACCCGCCGGTCGGGTGACGGGCCTGATCGGACCCAATGGTGCGGGCAAGACCACCTGCGTCAATGTCCTCACCGGCTTTCAGAAGCCGTCCATGGGCCGCGTGATGCTCGATGGGCTCGATATCAGCGGTCTGCCGGCGCATCGCGTCCGGCAGACCGGCATTGCCCGCACCTTCCAGTCGGGCCGGCTCTTTGCCGACCTGACGGTGCATGAAAATCTCGAAGTGACCGGCGTCGGCCTCGGCCTTTCCCGCCGGGAAGCCTCGCTGAAGGCGGATGCGCTCCTCGACTGGATCGGCATTTCCGCGCTTTCCGACCGGCTGGCCGGCGGCCTTCCCTATACGGACGAGCGACGCGTGGCGATCGGCCGGGCGCTGATGCTCGAACCGGCCTTCCTGCTGCTCGACGAACCCGCCGCCGGCATGTCGGCGGAGGAAGCGGACGAGCTTTCCCGCCTCATCCACCGCATCACGGACGAGGTGAAATGCGGCGTGCTGCTCATCGAGCACAATATCGGGCTGGTGCTGAAGACCTGCCATTCGATCTACGTGCTCGACAGCGGCGAAATCATCGAATTCGGCACCCCTGACGCCATCAAGGCCAGCGAGAAGGTGCGCCACGCCTATATGGGCACCCAGGCCGATGCGGAAGGAGAGATCCTGTGACCCTGCTTTCCGTCAACGACATCACCGTCCGCTATGGCCGCCTCACCGCGCTGCGCGGCGCCTCTCTCACCCTCAACGAGGGCGAGATCCTCTTCGTCACCGGCCCGAACGGCGCCGGCAAATCCACGCTCATGAAGGCCATTGCAGGCGTCGTGAAACCCGTCGGCGGCTCGATTGCCTTCAGGGGCGAAACCATCTCGGGCCGCAGCCCGGAGGATATCGCCCGCATGGGCTTTTCCATGGTGCCCGAGGGTCGCGAGGTCTTCGGTTCGCTCACCATCGAGGAAAACCTGAGACTCGGCATCGGCATGCGCGCCGACCGCGACCAGGCGGCCCGCGACCTCGAGATGGTCTATTCGATCTTCCCGGTGCTGTTGAGCCGCAGGCACCAGCATGCAGGCGCGCTCTCGGGCGGACAGCAGCAGATGCTCGTGATCGGGCGGGCGCTCATGGCCGGGCCGAAGCTCATCGCCATCGACGAACCCTCGCTCGGGCTTGCGCCCAAGGTGATCGACGACGTCTACCAGACGCTCGTGAAGCTGCGCGACACGATCGGCCTCACCCTCCTGATCGTCGAGCAGAGCGCCACCCGCGCCAAGCTCACCGGCGGGCGGATGATCCTGATGCGCTCCGGCGAAGTGGCGCTCGAAGGCGATGCGCGCGAACTCGCCTCCAGCGACGCCCTGAAGCAGGCCTATTTCGGATATGGGGAGCACGGCAAATGACAGAGATCCTCCAGGTCGTTTTCGATGCGCTCAGCCTCGGCAGCCTCTATGCGCTCGGCGCGCTCGGCATCGCGCTCATCTTCGGGGTGATGCGCCTCGTCAATTTCGCCCATGGCGACACGATGGCCTTCTGCGTCTTCGCCATGCTCTGGCCCTCGGTGGATGCGGCGGCCATCGTCTTTGCCGGCAACCTGCCGGCCTGGCTGCTCATCCCCTTCATCCTCGCGGTCGGGGCGGGTCTTTCGGTGCTGTCGGAGATCATCGTCTTCCGGCGCTTCCGCAACACCAATCCGGCGACCATGATGATCGCCTCCTTCGCGCTCGGCTTCGTCATCCGCTACTTCCTGCTGATGCTCTATTCCAGCCGCCCGAAGAGCATCGACCTCTGGTCCAATCTCGGCCTGCCGGTGGAGATCCTCGGCGCGCGCATTCCGCTCCTCCAGGTCATCACCATCGTGACGGCGATTGCGATCCTGATCGCGCTCACCTTCTTCCTGAAGCGCACCCGCTTCGGGCTGGAAATGCGGGCGGCGGCGGAAAATTTCACCATGGCCCGCATGCTGGGCGTCCGGGCGAACCGGGTGATCATGCTGGCCTTTGCGCTGTCGGGCATGCTGGCGGCGGCCGTTGCCCTCATCCTCGTCACACAGACGGGAACCGCCGACATCCAGATGGGCGGCAACATCATGCTGATCGCCTTCATCGCCACCGTCATCGGCGGGCTCGGCTCGCTGCCGGGCGCCGTCTTCGCGGGCTTCCTCATCGGGGCCATCGCCACCGTCATGCAGGTGGTGCTGCCGCCCGAGGCCCGGCCCTTCCGCGATGCCTTCGTCTATGCCGCCGTGATCGCGACGCTGATCTGGCGACCGAACGGCATCTTCATGCCGAAATCCGCAAAGCAGAGGGTGTGACCCATGGCTGAACGCGCTTCCATCCTCTCCCGCACCATCGCGACGCCCGTCATTCTCGGCCTGCTTCTGACCGCGATCGCGCTTCTCGCCCTGCTGATGGGCTCGGGGCCCTTCAACCAGACGATCATCGACATCTTCATCCGGGTCATCCTCGTCGTCGGGCTCTACATCTTCATCGGCAATTCGGGCGTGATCAGCTTCGGGCATATCGGCTTCACCTGCCTCGGCGCCTACATGACCGCCTGGCTGACCATTCCGCCGCCGATGAAGAAGATGGCGCTGCCGGGCCTGCCGGGCTTCGTGCTCGAGGCAAAGCTGCCCTTCTGGGTGGGCGTCCCGGCGGCGGCGATCTTCGCGGCGCTGATCGCCTTCTTCTTCGGCAAGATCCTGATGCGGCTCTCCGGCATCGCTGCCTCCATCGCCACCTTCGCCATGCTCGCGCTCATAAACCAGATCTATTCGAACTGGGAAGACGTGACGGGCGCCACCTCCTCCGTGGTCGGCATTCCGATCAACCGGTCGATCTGGCCCTATTTCGTCGCGACCCTCGTTGCTGTTGCCATCGGCTATGCCTATTCGATCTCGCGCTCGGGGCTGGCGCTTCGCGCCGCCCGCGACGAGGCGACGGCTGCGGCGGCCTCCGGCGTCGACATCCCGAAGGAGCGGCTCAGAGCCTTCGTCATCTCCGCCTTCGTGATGGGCGGCGGCGGCGCGCTCTATGCCCATTCGGTGGGCGTCGTCACGCCCGACACCTTCTATCTTGGCCTCACCTTCATCTCGCTTTCCATGCTCGTCGTCGGCGGCATGGGAAGCCTGTCGGGCGCGGTGATCGGCGTGGTGCTTCTGTCCACCATCATCCAGATCCTGCGCCTCTTCGAAAAGGGCGTCGCGCTCGGCGACACGGTGCTGACCATCCCGAACGGCGTCCAGGAGATCGCCATCGGGGTCATCATGATCGTGATCCTGATGCGCCGGCCCGCAGGGCTCATCGGCAACCGGGAGGTCGGCTGGAAAGGATTCCGCAAGGCGTGAAAAGGTTTCCGGGCCTCAACCCGGAGAAAAAAGGGAACCAAAGGAGAAGAACATGACACTCTGGCATAAACTGGGAATGGGAATGGCCGTCTCCGGCCTCGTGCTGTCCGCAACGCTCGCGCATGCGGATGACGACAAGATCGTGGTGGGCTTCGCCACTGCGGCTTCGGGCTTCATGCAGGCTTACGACAAGCCGGCGCAGGATGCCGCGATGATCAAGATCGACGAAATCAACAAGGCCGGCGGCCTGCTTGGCAAGCAGATCGAGGTGGTGACCGCCGACACCAAGACCGACCGCGCCGAAGGCGCCAAGGCCGGCCTCGAGGTGATCGACAAGGGCGCCGATCTCGTCGTCGTCTCCTGCGACTACGACTTCGGCTCGCCGGCAGCGCTTGCCGCCGAAAGCGCCGGCAAGATCTCCTTCTTCCTCTGCGCCGAATCCATCAAGGCCGGCATCCAGGGGGTCGGTCCGCACTCCTTCTCCGCCTCGGTTCTCGCACCCGTGCAGGGCGCGACCATGGCCGAATGGGCCTACAACAAGAAGAATGCCCGCAAGTTCTACCGCCTGCTCGACACCTGGACCGAGTACAACAAGGGCATCTGCGACGGCTTCGACTGGATGCTGCCGCGCCTGAAGGACGCCAAGCTCGTCGGCGAGGACACCTTCAAGAACGAGGATGCCTCGATCGCCGCCCAGATCACCCGCATCAAGAGCCTGCCGGAGCAGCCCGATGCGATCATGCTCTGCTCGATGATGCCGGGCGTCGTCTCGGCCATCAAGCAGATCCGCGCCGCCGGCATCACCGCGCCGATCCTCAACGGCTCGGGCGTCGACGGCTCCTACTGGCTGAGCGCCGTTCCTGACCTGTCGAACTTCTTCACCCCGGTGCAGGGCTCGATCTACGGCGACGACCCGAACAAGGACGTGACCGCCTTCAACGCCAAGTACAAGGAAGTCACCGGCGCCGATCCGTCGAGCCAGTATGTCTATCCCGGCTACGTGATGATCGACGTCTGGGCGAAGGCCGTCGAGCGCGCCAAGTCCACCGATGCGGATGCGGTCGTCGCCGAACTCGAGAAGATGAAGGACGAACCGACCCTCTTCGGGCCGCGCTCCTTCTCGTCCGAGATCCACCACCAGAACCGCGGCCGCTACCTGATCGTCGAAACCGACAAGGGCAAGCCGCGCGTCATCGACGAATGGACCATTTCCGAAGCCATTCCCGTGGACTACCTCGTCTCGAAGTAAGTCCCCCTCCCGAGCAGACAGCCGCCCCTTGCGGGCGGCTGTCACCGTTTCCGGGGTTCCCCCGCCCCATGGCCTTTCGGGCTTGCCACTCTGCGCCCGCGCCTGTTTACTCTCCCCTCCGCAACAAGGGAGAGCGAGCATGATGAACCGGGTGGCCGTCGTTACCGGCGCGGCAGGAGGCATGGGCCGCGCGATCGTCCTTCAACTGGCAGGCCAGGGATGCGACATCGTCGCCATCGATATCAGCGGCACCGGCCTCGCCGCGCTCGAGAAGGCGCTCTCCGCCCTGCCCGTCTCTCCGGCCTTCCTGCCGCTGGTCTGCGACCTCACCGACCCCGCGGCAATCGCCGGCGCCTTCGAGCGCATCGACGAGACCTTCGGCGGCCTCGACATCCTCGTCAACAATGCGGGCACGTGCTTCATGAGCGATTTTCCCGGTATTCCCGCCGAGGAATTCGAGAAGCAGATGGCAGTGAATTTCGGAAGCGCCTTCCATTGCTCGCAACAGGCGGTCCGGCGCATGCTGACCCGCAAGGGCGTGAAGAAGATCGTCAACATCTCCTCCAACGGGGCCTATAATTTCGACGTCTTCGATCCGCCCCACTACCGGGCCAGCAAGGCGGCGATGGACACGCTCACCAAGGATCTCGCCCGGCGCTATGCGCGCGAGAAGATCGCCGTCAACTCGATTGCGCCGGCCATGACCGAGACGCCGCTGTTCGACGTGCTGACCGTCGACGTGCTGGAGAAGGCGATTGCCGCCATGCCCCACGGCCATGCGATGCGGCCGGAGGAAGTGGCGGCCTGGGTGGGTTTCCTCGTCTCGCCGGCGGGCGACATCGCGAGCGGCAATGTCATCATCCTCAACCAGGGGCGCGACGTGCGCTGAGGCGAAGCCTTCTCAGCCGTAGAAGGCGGGCGCCTTCCTGAGCGTCGGCCATTGCTCCGGCCAGTGGCCGTAGATGACGGTCGCGCCGCAGGCGCCGGCGAGTTCCAGCAGCCGTTCTGCACTCGCCATTGCCTGCGCCTCGTCCCAGAAGCCGGCGAAGCGCTCGTCGATCTCCGCCGGGCGGGAGATGGCATCCGCCGTGAGAAGGATCGGGCCGCTCTCCGGCAGCGTGACGAGAAGCGAGAGATGGCCGGGACTGTGCCCCGGCGTGGACAGGAGCCGGAGGCCCTGGCAGATGTCGAGATCGCCCTCCACGGGGATCGTTGCCACATCGGGCCATTCGAGCGGCTGGGCCCCCTGCCAGTAGAGCGGCCTCGGGCAGGCCCGCTCCGCCCTGCCGACAACAAGCGGCGCGTGGGGGAAATCGCCGATGCCACCCACATGGTCGATATGGGTGTGGGTGAGGATCAGGCAGTCGACATCCGCAGGCGACAGCCCCGCCCGTTCAAGCTGCTGGCGAAGTCCGTTCTCGTCCGTGAGGGAGACGATCTCGCCGAAGCTGTCGAGGCGGTCTTCCAGCGTCGCCGCCCGCGCGTCGCGGTGGTATTTTGCGGGAAAGCCCGTATCCACCAGGATGTTCCGGCCGGCCGCCGTCCGGATCAGATAGCCGCAGATGCCGATCACCCGGTTGCCCGAATGGACCCGGAAGAGACCGAAATCCAGGATGTAGAGCCGCGTCACGCGGTCCGTCGGTTCGACTGGAATGGCCATCTTCCCCGCCCTTTCCCGTTGCTGTTGCCCGTGTTTCTCACGACACCGGGAAGATAAGGATATGGGTCGTGCCCGAACCTGTCTCGGACGTGATCGTGCCGTCCAGCTGCTGGGCAAGCCCGGCGACGATCCGCAGCCCGGAGTTGCGTTCCCGCTTCTCGCTGAGGCCAACGCCGTCATCGGCGATCAGCAGACGCGCCTTGCCGTCCTCAAGGCCGAGTTCCACCCGGATGCGTCCCGATGACCGCCCCGTAAAGGCGTGCTTGACCGCATTGGTGAGCAGTTCGACGAGGATCATCGCCAGCGGGGTCGCCTTGGTGGCGTCGATGGGCAGCCCCGGCGTCACCGCGCATTCCACGCGGATGTCACGCTCCCGCGGCACGATGGCCGGGCTCTCGCAGAGCTGCTCCACCAGTTCGCCGAGATCGATCCGGTAGCCGTTGGCGGCCTTGTAGAGCAGGTCGTGGACATCGGTGATGGCGCGCAGGCGCGAGCGCAGCTCCTCCGCATCCACATGGCCCTTCTTGCGCATCTGCATGGAGATGAGACTGTCGACGAGGGCAAGGTTGTTCTTCACGCGGTGATTGAGTTCGCGCATGAACTGCGCCTGGGCTTCGGCGCGGCGTTCTGCCTCCTCGCGCAGGCGCACCTGCTCTTCGCGCAACGCGCTCTCCTTCTGGCTCCGGCGGATCACGCCCGCAAGGAAGGAGGAGAACAGGCCGCCCGAAATCAGCAGCAGCCAGACCGGCACGGACCGCCGCAGCCAGGCCCGTGTCACCGCGCTTTTCGGAATGCCGACATTGGCATAGACGGGAATATCGTCGCTGACGCGGGCGAAGGCATAGATGCGCGGGGTTCCGTCGGAGACGGCCTTTGCCTCGTAGACGCCGGATGTGCCGTTGCGCACGGCAACCCGCGCCGGCGTGGAGGGGTCGAGCATGATCGGATCCGAGGGGATCTGCCGCACCATCAGCTTCCCGTCCTCGCGCAGAAGCGAGGCTGCCTCCCCCTCTCCGGCCGCAACCGTCTTCAGGAAGCTGCGGATCGATTCCACCGCGATCGCCGAGGCGATGGCCCCCTTGAAATCCCGGTGGTTGAACGGGGTGACGATGATCATCGAATCCTGCCCGCCGGGCTCCAGCCGGATGCGGTCGAGATAGAAGGTGGCACCTCCGGCAATCGCTGCAAGATAATCGCGCTTTCCGAAGCGGGCGCGGACCGGAAAGCTGCGGCTCGAGGCGATGACCGATCCATCGAGGGAAACGACGGCAATGCCGTTGGTGAAGCCCTGCCCCTGTTCGACGCCCGCCAGAAAATCGTGAAAGGTGCGGCTTGCGAGAAAGGCGGGATCGGTTTCCGCGGCGGCGCGCACCTTCACCGCTCTCTGCACCGTGGTCTGCGTCTGGATCAGCCGGTGCGTATACTGCTGGACGAGGGTGACGTTCTCGTTCGCCTTGTCGACGGCAAGCTTCTTCTGGTCGACATAGGCCCAGCTTCCCCAAAGGATGCAGCCAGCCACCGCAAGCGCGGTGCTGCCCATCCGCAGCAGATCCAGGGCACGCGGTTCAGCGTGCCAAATCCTGAAACCGACCATCCTGCCTCCCGTCCATCGCTGCGAAGCGAGAACAACCGGGGGGACACTAGCCAACAAATTCAACGATGCATAGCGGCATATGGATATTGCTGCGGAGAACCCGGAATGTCGCTATCTGGAATTGAAAATTACAGGCGAACCAGGGCACTGACACTATCTTCGGAGGTGGCCTGCCGTGGCAAAACGCCGGCGGACTCTCCAGTCCGCCGGCATTGCAGGTCGCAGATGTGGATAAACAGGCTCAGGCCGCACGATAGGCCTGGCGGCCTGCCGGAACCGAAGCCGCCACGCCCGTGCTGAAGCGCTGAAGCATGGCCGAGAGGCTGTCTGCCTCCTGCACCAGGCAGGCGGCAGAGGCGTTCATCTCCTGCACCATGGCCGCATTGCTCTGGGTGGCCTGGTCCATCATGTTGACGGTCTTGTTGACCTGGTTCAGGCCGCCTGCCTGCTCGTTGGCGGACAGCGCGATCGCATCCATGTGCTCATGGATCGAGCGCACCAGATCGGCGATGGCAACGAGCCCCTGTCCGGTGGTGCCGACCAGCTTGACGCCGTCGACCACGCGCTCCTGGGAGCTGGTGATCAGCGTCTTGATCTCCTTGGCGGCCTTGGCGGCGCGCTGGGCAAGCTCGCGCACTTCCTGCGCGACCACCGCGAAGCCCTTGCCCGCCTCGCCCGCCCGTGCCGCCTCGACGCCGGCGTTCAGCGCCAAAAGGTTGGTCTGGAAGGCGATTTCGTCGATCACCGCGATGATCTGGTTGATCTGGCGCGAGGAATTCTCGATCGCCTGCATGGCGTTGATGGCATCGTCCGCAACGCCCATGAAGCGCTTGGCGCTGTCGCGGGTTTCGCTGACGAGATCGCGGACCTCGGAGGTGCGGCTGGAGGTGGTCTGGACGTTGGCGCTGATCTCCTCGAGCGAAGCCGCCGTCTCCTCGAGGGAGGCTGCCTGGGATTCGGTGCGGCGGGCGAGGTTGCTGGAGGCGGCGGAAATCTCCGCGCTGCCGCTGTGCACGACCCGCACGGTCTGCTCCACCTGGGAAAGGGCGGCGCGCAGGCTTCTGACCGACTGGTTGAAATCGTGGCGGAGCGCCTCGAATTGCGGTGCAAAGGCTTCCTCGATCTCGCAGAGGAGATCGCCGGAGGCCAGCCGGTTCAGGCCGGAAGCCAGCGAGCGCGTGGCGGCCTGCAGGCGAAGCTCGGCCTGCTCGGCAGCCTCTGCCTCGATGCGCCGCCGCTCGTTTTCCTGCTGGACGCGGTTTTCCTCCGCCTCGGTCTCCAGCTCCCGGTTGCGGATGGCGGCGGCACGGAAGATATCCACGCAGCGCGCCATTTCGCCGATCAGGTCCTTGCGGTCGGTGAAGGGCACCGGCGCGCGGGTTTCGCCATCGGCGAGGTCGAGCATGCGCCGGCAGATGGAGCGGATGGTGCCGGCCACGGTGCGCGCGGTCAGGAGGCAGAGCACGAGTGCACCGAGGAACACGACGGTGGTGCCGATGATGCTGGATTTCAGCTGCCATTCGAGTGCGGCGATGCGCTCGGCCATGCGGCCGCCAAGCGCGGCGGAGGTTTCGTCCACCGTCTTCGCGATCAGCTGGATCTGGGCGCCTGCGGCCTTGTCCCACTTGCCCACGGCGGCGGGATCGCTGGCACCGGGCTTGTTGGCATAGACGCCGGCCAGCGTCGCGGCGAGGAAGGCTCCGTCGCCGGAAGCCTGGAAATCGGCCACCTTGGCCGCCAGCTCCGGCGGCAGATATTCCTGAACCTTGGGTCCGTAGATGCCGCGCAGGTTCTTCGCATGCAGCACGAAGGCGAGATCCTCCGGTGCGAGCGCCTCGCCGTTCAGGAACCGGTGACCGTAGTCGAGTTCGATCAGGCCGGCATCGCCGATCTGCAGCAGCGCATGATAGCCGTCGATCAGGCGGGAAAGATCGAGGTCGTCGATGGTGGCGGCGGACCGGCGCACGAGATCGAGACCGGCGGCAGAGGCCGGCTGAAGGATCGTCAGCGCCTCCCGGAGGTCGGAAACCCCCGTCGCGTCCACATGGCCGCGATAGGTGGGCAGATGGCCGAGCCGCTCGCGGATGACGGAGAGATCCGCCTCGATGGTGGGGTCCCTGTGGCCCTCGGCCTTCCAGGCGTCGAAGGCGTCGTAAAGCGCCTGAAGTGCCTTGTCGGTGGCCTCGCGCTGCGCCGGGCGCGTTTCCGGCGTGGCAAAGCCTTCCGCCGGCAGAGCCTGGGCGATGTTGCGCCCGGCCTCCGCGAGTTGCTGGACGACCGCCTGGCGCTCGAGCAGCGCATACTGGCGATAGGCCGTGAGGATGGCATCCCCACCCAGCCAGAGGAAGGCGAGCAGCGGCGCTGCGGCGATCAGATAGAGAAGCGTTTGCAGGGACAGTCTGGACATGGGGGGCGTATCTCCAACACTACTAATATATTTTACATGTTAAGCATTAAGTCTCTGTAAATGACGGAACGCAGGTGGCCCGAGCAAAATCAGCGGCTTGGCGGCGGAGGCGCACCGCCTTGTCGCGGCTCACCGCCCCCGGAAAAGGGGATGGATGGACGGGAGGGGGAAAGTTTGGCTACACATCGCCGCGGCGCATCCCCAGAAGCGGGCGAAAGGCGCCGGCTCGGGAGCACTCGTCGGCATGCGAATATTACAGGCGGCCCTCTACTGGGTCATGATCGGGGCGGTCATCGTGGCGATGGGGATCGTCTATGACGTGCTCTTCCTCGAGGGCGGCGAACTGATGGCCTCCTCCATCTTCGCGCTGTTCTGCGGCATGCCGATCCTGATCTTCCGGCGCGGTTTTCCGAGCCGCCGCTTTCATGCCTGGCTTCGCTCGAGGCCGACGCCGCTCTACTACGCCATCAGCCTTGCGGTCGCCTTCCTGCTGGTCAATCTCGGCTATTCCGTCGGCGCCATGGTGGTGCACTGGCTCGGCCTTCTCGAGGGCGAGTGGTGGATGCTCCACCTGCTGCCCGCCGACATCTTCTTCTACAGCCTGGGCGGGTCGGGCCTGGTGCTGTTCCTCCTGCATGTCCGGGAGCTGCTCGGCCGCCGGGTGTTCATCAGCCTGCTGACCGGGCGCTACCGCAACCCGGTCGAGGAGGAACGCGTCTTCCTGTTCATCGACCTGGTGGATTCCGTGAGCTTCGCCGAAGCCCGCGGCGACGCGGAGACCCTGCGGCTTCTCGGTGCGCTCTATGCGATGATGGATCCGCATGTGCGGCGGCATGGCGGGGCGGTGGACGATTACATCGGCGACGCGGCGATGATCACCTGGCCGCTGCAGAAGGGGCTGAAGCGGGCGGCCTGCATCAATTGCGTCTTCGACATCCTGGCCGACATCGCCCGGCACGAGGCCCGCTGGCAGCGGGTCCACGGCCGGGTGCCGCGCCTGCGGGCGGCGCTGCATGCCGGGCCCGTCGTGACGGGCGAGGTCGGCCTCGACCATCGCAAGATCACCTATTTCGGCAATACGGTGAACATCGCCGCCCGGCTGGAGGGGCTTGCCAAGGAGCTCGACCAGCAGGTGGTCATCTCCGCCGATCTGCGGGAGCGCATGGTCCTGCCGAAGGACATTCGCGCCATCGATCTCGGCACCCATGCGGTGAAGGGACGGGCCCAGCCGATCCGCCTCTTCGGGCTGCACAGCCTGGCTCCCGGCCGCCGGTCCTGATCCGTCCTAGCGCCGGACGAAGCGCACGGGCGCGGTGATCGTGGTGCTTGCTCCCGGTGGCGGCGCGGGTACCGGCGAGGCACGCTCCACCATGGCAACGGCCGCCTCGTCCAGCGCACTGTGACCCGAGGAGCGGGCCAGCGAGGTCGACAGGACGCGCCCGCCGGGATCGATCCGGAAGACGACGAGAACGGTACCCTCCTCGCCCCGCGCCCTGGCCGCCTGCGGATAGCGCTTGCGCCGCTCCAGATGGGCAACGACGCGCGCCTTCCAGCGGGTGGCATCGCCCTTGGCGGCCGCCGAGGAGGCAACCGTCTTCGTCGCGGCATTGCGGTCGGCTGTCTTCACGGTGGCGGCGGGCTTGCGTGCGGCAACCGAGGGCGCCTCCGTCTTCGGCTTCTTCCGCACCACGCTCTTTTCCGGCGGGTCGGCCTTTGGCCGTTCTGCCTTCGGCTTTTCGGGAAGGGGAGGCTTCGGCCGTGCGACCGGCAGCGGAACCTCGACATTCTCGAGAAGGGCCAGCATCTGCTGTTCGACCGAGTCGGCAACCGGCACCGGCGGCTGTTCGGGGCGGACCTCTTGCGGAAGAACCGGCTGAGGGGCGGGTGGCGGCGGCGCCTTGGCTTCGATTGCGGCCGGGGGCTCCGGCAGCGGAAGCGGCTCTTGCGTTTCCACCGGCCTTTCGGCGGCATCCACCCGGTCCTCGGTGATGTCGTTCCGTTCCGTCTCGACAGCCTCGGGCTCGGGCGCAAGCTCGATCATGATCGCGGCCTGAGGGGCGTTTTCGCCCGCCTTTTCGAGCGCGGGCGGATGGAGGATCGCGGCGGTGGCGCAGACGCTGGTGACGAGCAGTCCGGCGGCGGTCCAGATTGCCGCCTCGCCGAGCGTCAGCCGCCGGTGAAGCCTGTCCTGCCAGCCGGCACTCATGGCGCAGCCCCCGCAGCGGCTGCCCCCGGCTGCTCCAGCCCGACAAGGGCGATCTTCAGATAGCCCGCCTCGCGCAGCGCATTCATCACGTCCATGAAGGCCCCGTAATCCACCGCCTTGTCGGCACGCAGGAAGATCCGGGCTTCCGGATCGCCGCCGGTCAGCGCATCGATGCGGGCCTTCAGCTCATCCCGCTCGATTCTCCTGTCGTCGAGGGAGAGGGCGAGATCCCTGGCAATCGTGACATAGACCGGCTTGTCCGGTCTTTTCTCCGCCCTGGCGCTTGCCGCCGGCAGGTCTACCTTCACGTCGACGGTCGCCAGCGGGGCGGCGACCATGAAGATGATCAGCAGCACCAGCATCACGTCGATGAAGGGCGTGACGTTGATCTCGCTGTTTTCGGCAAGGTCGCCCTCGCCCTCCCGGCCGATACCGCCTGCCATGGTGCTACTCCGCCGCTGCGAGGGGGGCCGCCCGCAGGGCCTGCCCCCGGTCCAGGTCGCGGCTGACCAGCCGCTCGACGGCGCTTGCGGCATCGCCGAGAAGCCGGCGGTAACCCGTGATCGCCCGGGCAAGGCCATTGTAGATCACCACCGCCGGGATGGCCGCGACAAGGCCGATGGCGGTCGCGAGCAGGGCTTCGGCAATGCCGGGCGCGACCACGGCGAGATTGGTGGTCTGAGCCTCGCTGATGCCGATGAAGGCGTTCATGATGCCCCAGACGGTGCCGAAGAGCCCGACGAAGGGCCCGACCGATCCGATGGTGGCGAGAAGGCCGGTGCCGCGGGCAAGCCGCGCCCCGCCATGAATCTCGATCCGCTGAAGCGCAGAGGCCACCCGCGATTGCAGGCCCCCGGCTCCGGAAACGGGAGCCCCCGCCGTGCTGAGCGCCGTTTCCTCCCGGGCAGCCTCGACCATCAGGGCGGCGGGGTCGCTTCGCCCGGCCGCGGCGCGCGCCGCATCGGCAAGCGAGGCCGAAGCGGAGATCAGCGAGAGGCTGCGTCTCAGGCGACGGCGTGCGATCGCCAGCTCCATGATCTTGGCAAGGAGGATGACGACGGTGAGGAGGGCCGCAGCCGCGAGCCCCGACATGACCCCCTGCACCACCCTATCCGCCGCAAGGAACATCGACCAGGGCGAAAGCGCGTGGGGAAGCGGGCGGAGGCTCTCCTCCGCGGCAGCGCCGGTTGCGCCTGTAAGCAGGATCACCCCTGCCCCGGCGACGGCCTTCTGCCCCGGCGATAGTCCGAAGGGGCGGTAACGTCTTCTCAGTCCTGCAACCATCATTGCGCGATCCCTGCCTTTTTCCGGACAGCACGAGGCCACTGCCGCTCGCAAGAGCACAGCCAGACATGCCGGAAACATGACGAATTCAGGAAGCCGACCGCCTGTCCGGCCGGTCCTGCCTGTCAGGATCTATAGAGCGGCCGGGAGGCCCTGGCAATAGTTGATTAAAAAAATCATGTTTAAATTCGGCAGCGGAAATCGGAGCATGAAAAAAGGCCCCGCCTTCCGGCAGGGCCTTGTCCATCCGCGTTGCAGATCAGGGTGCTTCGTCGGCGGGTGCCGCATTGAGCAGCGCGTAGCGCTCCTCGCCGATCTTGCCGAGCAGCTCCAGCTGGGTTTCGAGGAAGTCGATATGGCCTTCCTCGTCCTCGAGCAGCTCGTCGAACAGTTTCATCGAGACATAGTCCCCGAGCTCTTCGCAGATCTCGCGGGAGCGCTTGTAGGAGGTGCGGGCGTCGTATTCGCCGGCAAGGTCCGCCTCGAGCACCTCACGGACGGTCTGGCCGATCCGCAGGGGTGCGACGGATTGCAGGTTCGGGTGGCCTTCGAGGAAGATGATGCGGGCAATCAGCTTGTCGGCGTGCTGCATTTCCTCGATGGATTCGGCGCGCTCCTTGCGCGCAAGCTTCACGTAGCCCCAGTCTTCCAGCAGCCGGTAGTGCAGCCAGTACTGGTTGACCGCCCCCAGTTCGAGGAAAAGCGCCTCGTTAAGCCGCTCGATGACCTGTTGTTCGCCTTTCATAGTCCAGCCTCCTTGCTTCGTCGCGGAACGTCCTGATCCGATCTAGATAGGTCACAACCTGTTCCTGGGGAGACTGCCGGTCGCGATGAAACGCTTCCGTCGTTTCGACGATGATGTCGACGACATTGGGGAAGCATCCACAGCACCGGCCGCGCTTTTCCATGGCGCGATAGACCTTGAGCGGCACGATCAGCTGCCAGCAATCCTCTTCGAGCATCGACACGATGGTCTCGCGGATTTCCTTGTCCGTGATGAAGTTGCAGCTGCAAACGAGCATGGCAGGCCTCTTGAAAGCGCCTGCCACTCTGCCGCAGGCGCTCGATCTCGGGTTCTTCTGCGCCCGAGATAAATAAATCTGACTTTGGTTGTCAAGTTAAAGAGCGGGCGCAATTTGACGCGGCGCAAGGGCGGTGTGGAAAGGCCGGAGGTTCAGGCGCGGCGCTTGGATGCCGCCTCTTCCATCGTGGCCGGAAGAGAGGCGTGGGCTGTCGCCGCGGCCGCGGCCGTTTCCTCCGCCTCTGCGGCGTAGGTGTCGGTGATCGCCAGCATCCATTCGCGCCAGATGGCCACCAGCAGCGCCATCAGCACC
Source organism: Gellertiella hungarica (assembly GCF_014197145.1). Taxonomy (GTDB): domain Bacteria; phylum Pseudomonadota; class Alphaproteobacteria; order Rhizobiales; family Rhizobiaceae; genus Gellertiella; species Gellertiella hungarica. The sequence goes on from NZ_JACIEZ010000007.1 coordinate 76,184, forward strand.
GGGCCGACGAAGAGGCCGAGCAGCCCCATGGTCTTTACCCCGCCGATCAGGCCGAAGAAGGTGGGCAGGAAGGGCAGCTTGATCGGACCGCCGACGAGGCGGGGCCGCACCGTCTTGTCGACGATGAAAAGCTCGATGGAGCCCCAGGCAAACAGGCCGATGCCGGCCACATGGGCGCCGTTGGCAAGCAGATAGACCGAGACGAGGGTGAAGCTGAGGGGCGCGCCACCCGGAATGAGCGCCATGATGCCGGTAATGAGGCCGAGCGTGACCGGCGACGGCACGCCCACCAGCCAGTAGGCGACGCCGAGCACGATGCCTTCGCCGATGGCGATGATCGTCATGCCGGTCACGGTCGCGCTGATCGTCTGCGGCACGATGCGCGAGACGCGCTCCCAGCGCTGCGGCAGCACGGTTTCGCCCACCCGGTCGAGCTGCTCCACCAGCTGCCGCCCGTCGCGATAGACGAAGAACAGCGTGATCAGCATGAAGAGAAGCGTCAGGAACCACTGGAAGGCGGAGGTGCCGACGACGAGCAGGCCGCGATAGATGTTGGCGATGTTGGCGCCGCTGATGAGCTGCACGACCTCGCCGAGGCCTCCGGCATGACTCAGATGCTTCTGCCATTCCTCGGCAAGCGACTGCCCCACCACGGGAATGGCGAACAGCCATTGCGGAACGGGCGCGCCCAGCGCATTGGCGCGGATCAGCCACACGGCCCAGACCTTGATTTCCCGGACCGCGTAGATGGAGGCGATCGAGACCGGCGCGACGATGAAGAACAGCACCAGCATCACCGCGATGGCGGCGCCGAGGGTGCGCTTTTCGCCCACCGCCTGCAGCAGTCGCCGGTAGAGCGGCCAGCTGGCGAAGCAGATCACCAGAGCCGCCAGAACGGGCACAATGAAGCCGTGGAAGAAGTAGACGCCGGCTATCAGGATGAACACGAGAAGCCAGCGCGCGACCGAAGTCGGCCCCAGCAGCCAGTAGCGATCGTCATTGCGTTGGTCAGCCGATCCCGTCACCCGTGTCTCACTTCCCTGCCGTTCCATCCACCGTCAGGCTAACCTCATACCGGTTACAATAGGTGAACGCGACTGAAATATGCGCATCCGGAAAGGTCAATGACAGGGGTATCGGCTAGAAAAGACAAGGTCGGCGGCATCACCGGCACGATGATCGGCACGAGCCCTCCCGGCGTGGTGACATCGGGCTTCCCCTTGCCCGCGGTCGGCGCCTATTATCAGGAGATCATCAAGGGAATCATCATCATTCCGGCCATCGTGGCCGACGTCCGCCGCCACAGAAAGAAATCCCGGGCCTCGTTCATCATCCCGCCAAGGCGTGTGATGGCCTTGCTCACCGCCTCGCCAATCGTCATTTCACCAGCACAGACAGAGAGACCAGCATGAAGAGTTACGTCCTTACCGTGACATGCCAATCCACCCGCGGGATCGTCGCGGCCATTTCCGGCTTCCTTGCGGACAAGGGTTGCTACATCATCGACAGCTCCCAGTTCGACGATCTGGAAACCGGCCTGTTCTTCATGCGCATCACCTTCACCAGCCAGGAAGGCGCCACCATCGAGGACATCACCACGGGCTTCGAGCCGGTGAAGAAGCGGTTCGACATGACCTGCGAATTCCACGACAGCGACCACAAGATGAAGGTGCTCTTGATGGTCTCGCGCTTCGGCCACTGCCTGAACGACCTGCTCTACCGCTGGAAGATCGGCGCGCTGCCGATCGAGATCGTCGGCGTGGTTTCGAACCACTTCGATTACCAGAAGGTCGTCGTCAATCACGACATTCCCTTCCACCACGTGGCCGTCACCAAGGCGAACAAGCCGCAGGCCGAAGCCCGGCTGATGGAGATCGTCGAGACGTCGGGCGCGGAACTCATCGTTCTCGCCCGCTACATGCAGGTGCTGTCCGACGAGATCTGCCAGAAGATGTCCGGCCGGATCATCAACATCCACCACTCCTTCCTGCCCTCCTTCAAGGGCGCGAACCCCTACAAGCAGGCCTTCGAGCGCGGCGTGAAGCTGATCGGCGCGACGGCCCATTACGTCACCGCCGATCTCGACGAAGGTCCGATCATCGAGCAGGACGTCGCCCGCATCACCCATGCCCAGTCGGCCTCCGATTACGTCTCCATCGGCCGCGACGTGGAAAGCCAGGTGCTGGCGCGCGCGATCCACGCCCATATCCACCACCGCGTCTTCCTCGACGGCCACCGCACCGTGGTTTTCCCGGCAAGCCCCGGCTCCTACGCTTCCGAGCGCATGGGCTGAGGCCCGTCTTCGGGAACCCGGCCCTCAGCCGGGTTCCGCACGGCTCGGCCGGCGGGTTTCGAGATCGAAGCCGTCGCCGGCCGAAAGCACGTGGAGCGTGAGGTCGTAGATCGACAGCGCCTCGTCGGCGGCGGCTTCCGCGATGTTGGAATGGCTGACGGCGCCCGCATCCACCAGATAGACCGCCCCGGAGCCGATGACCCGGAACCGGGTTCCCTGGACGACGATCGCCGTATCCTCGTCGATGCCGATTCCCAGCACGCGGGGGTTTTGCGAGACCGCGCCGATCAGCCGGCCGATGCGGCCCCGCTCTGCGAAGTGCTGGTCGATGATCGCGTTGGGCAGAAGCCCGAGGCCGGGCGCCATGCTGAGATCGCCGATCCTGAACGAGGTCTGGTTCGAGCCGCGCACCAGCATCGTGTCGCTCATCACCGAGGCGCCCGCCGACGTTCCGGCAATCACGCCGCCGCCCTGGAAGATCTCGTGGATGCGCTGGTAGATCGGCGTGTCGCCGATCAGGCTGGTGATGCGCAGCTGGTCGCCTCCGGAGAAGAAGACGGCGTTGACATCGTCCAGGCCGGCCAGCTTCTCCTCCTTGGCCGCCTCGTCGCGCTCCTCGACGTAAAGCTCGCTGATTTCGGTGACACCGAGATCGGCAAAGGAGGCCTGGTAGCGCTCCAGATAGCCGTCCGGCTCGTGCGAGGCGACGGTGGCGAGCACCAGCCTGCCGTCGCTGATGTGGCTTGCCACTTCCTTCAGGATCTCCCGGTCTCCCTCGTGATCCTCGTGTCCGCCGATGATGATGAGTGTTCCCTGCTTTCGCTGTGCCATCCTGGCCTCCTTGTCACGGGCGATCGTCTTCGTCCTTCTTGAGATAGACGCGGGGCTCCGGCTCCTCCTCGCAGGCAAGGGCAACGGCAAAGTGGCTGCTGTTGTGCGCCCAGCCGAAATGGCCGAGCGGCGTCAAAAGCACGCCCCCCGCCTCGCCGCCGATTTCCTCGAGCTGGCCGATAGCCCGGCGCACGGCCTCGTCAGGCGCGATCTGGCCTCCCAGCGCGTGCATCACGCCGGCCGCAAGCATCCGCCGTGCGATGTGTTCGCCGTCGCCGGAAAAGACCACGCCGCCGATCCGGTCGTCCGCATAGAAGCCGCAGCCCGGCTGCGGGCTGTCGCCGACGCGGCCCGGTGGCTTTCCCTCCACGCCTCCCGTCGAGACCGCGGTCGCGATGCGGCCCTCGGCATCGAGCGCGACGGCGCCGACGGTATCGTGCTTGCCTTCGGGTCCCTTCGACCTTTCCCCGGGCGGAATGAGGTCGGCCGGATCGCAGAGGGGGACGCCTGCCTCCCCGGCAAAGAGCCGGGCGCCGTCGCCCGCAATCAGGACGGGCTCCTCGTGCAGCATTGCGCGCGCCGCCTCGATGGGGTTGCGGATGCCCTGCGCCACCGCGACGGCGCCGACATTGTAGCCGCTTCCTTCCATCAGCGCGGCACAGGTTTCCACCTCGCCATGGGCATTCAGCACGCTGCCATAGCCGGCATTGAAGGTCGGATCGTCTTCCAGGACCTTCACCGCCGCGAGCACCGCATCGATGCTGCTGCCGCCGGCGGCGAGGACATCCCGCCCGGCCCGGACGGCCCGGGCGCAGCCCTTGCGGTTTGCGTCCTCGTCCGCGGGCTCGATGGTCTTCGCCCCGCCGTGAATGATGCTCCACATGGGCGCGCTCCTCATTCGGCCGCGAGGTGGTGGGAACGGCCCTCCGTCCCCGCCGCGCGCTCATGGGTGGAGACGAGGTGCCAGATCGCATCGAGATCGTCCGCCATGACGACCACCAGATCCCCCTCGCGGGCAAGGTCGAGCGCCTGGCGAACCGCCTGGAGCTCGTCGGGGATGATCCGGATTGCCCGCTCGTTCAGCCCGCCCCTGCGCAGGCCATCGACGAGAAGTGTCGCCACCGAGCCCGGCTCGCGGCCGCGCAGGTCTCCATCCTCCTTGATCAGCACCAGATCGAACATGCCCGCGGCAACCTCGCCGATCTCGGTGATGTCGCTGTCGCGGCGGTCGCCCGGCATGCCGACGACGCCGATGATGCGGGAATGGGAGGGCTTCAGCTTGCCGACCAGCTGGCCGAGCGCCTTCAGGCCATGGGTGTTGTGCGCATAATCGAGGATCGTGCGGTAGCCGTTGCGGTCGACGATGTTGAGACGCCCGGGCGACTGCTCGTAGGAGGTGCCGAAGGTGGCGAGCGCGGAGCGGATCACCGGCAGCGAAACCCCGTGGCAGATCGCCATGGCGGAGGCGGCAAGCGCGTTCTCCACGTTGAAGTCGGCAAGCCCCTGAAGGGTGGCGGGTATATCCTCCACCCGGCCGACGAGGAAGGCCGCACCGCCATCGTAGAGCACGATGTCGGAGGTGCCGGTGGAGCGTCCGCCGGCGATGGCGCGGCCGCCGCGCCGGACATGGTCCTTCAGGAAGACCGGCCAGTCGGGCCGTGCCCGGGTGGTGAAGTAGCAGATCCGGCCACCCGCCTCGGCCGCCATGGCCGCGGTCAGCGGATTGTCCGCATTCAGGATGCTCCAGCCCTTTTCATGCACCGCCTCGACGATGACCGCCTTGACGCGCGCGAGGTCCTCGACCGTCTCGATGCCCCTGAGGCCGAGATGGTCGCTGCTCACATTGGTGACGCAGCCGATATCGCAGCGCTGGAAGGCGAGACCCTCGCGCAGAAGGCCGCCGCGCGCGGTCTCGAGCACCGCCACCTCGACGCCGGGATCGGCGAGCACCAGACGGGCGCTGCGCGGGCCGGTGCAGTCGCCCTCCATGATGCGCTGGCCGTTGACATAGACCCCTGTGCTGGTGGTCAGCCCCACCTTCTTTCCCGTGGCGGCCATGATGTGGGCGAGCATGCGCGCCGTCGTCGTCTTGCCGTTGGTGCCGGTGACCGCAAAGATCGGGATCGTGGCCGGCGTGCCCGGCGGGAAGAGATTGTCCAGAACGGGACCGGCCACATTGCGGGGCATGCCCTCGGAGGGATGGAGATGCATGCGGAAGCCCGGCCCGGCATTCACCTCGATGATGCCGCCGCCGGTCTCGCGCACCGAGCGGGTGATGTCGGGCGCGACGAAATCGATGCCGGCGATATCGAGCCCGACGATCGCGGCGGCGCGGATCGCGATCAGTGCGTTGTCGGGATGGATCACGTCGGTGAGGTCGATGGCGCTGCCGCCGGTCGAGAGATTGGCCGTCGGCCGCAGCTGCACGAAGGCACCCTTCTCCGGCACCGTCTCCAGCGTCAGGCCGGCGCGGGCGATGAAATGCAGCAGGCATTCGTCGATGGCGATGCGCGTCATCGGCGCCTCGTGCCCCTCGCCCCGCTTCGGATTGCGGTTTTCCTTCTCGATCAGCGCCGAGAGCGTCGAGACGCCGTCGCCCACCACATGGGCGGGTACCCGCCTTGCGACCGCGACCAGCTTTCCGCCGATCACGAGGATGCGGTGATCGGACCCCTCGAAATGCTGTTCGACCAGCACGTCGGCGGAATGCTCGCGCGCCTGGGCAAAGCCCCAGCGCACCTCTTCCGCATCGGCAAGGCCGACATTCACGCCGCGGCCATGGTTGCCGTCGAGCGGCTTCGTTACCACGGGATAGCCGAGCTTCCCGGCGGCGCGGACGGCCCCTTCCTCCGAACCCACGATCAGCGCCTGCGGCACGGGCAGGCCGGCCTCGTCGAGAAGCCGGTTGGTCAGCTCCTTGTCGCTGGCGATCTCGGTGGCAATCTCCGAGGTCAGCGTGCTGCAGCTTGCGCAGATGCGCCGGGCAAAGCGGCCATAGCCGAACTCCACCAGGCTGTCGGCATTGAGACGCCGCCAGGGAATGCCCCGGGCTTCCGCCTCGCGGACCAGCGAAAGCGTGGTCGGACCGAAGGTGCGGGCCGCGTGAAGGCGCTTCAGATCGGCAAGCGCTGCCGGGAGCGAGAAGACGGCCAGCGGCGATTCCGGCAGGAGGTCCAGCCCGGAAAAGCCGCGCAGCTCGGCCGGCAGCAGGCTTTCCACCAGCTGAAGCGCGTAGCGCCCGGCCAAGAGGCCGCATTCGGCATCCTCATAGGCAAACATCATGTCGTAGACGCCGGGACGGCCGGCGACGGAGCGCGTCTTGCCGCGCGTCACGGTCGCGCCGGCCTGAACCTGCAGCTCCAGCGCCACATGCTCGCAGACATGGCCGAGCCACGTGCCCTCCTCGAGCCGCTTCAGGAAACCGCCGGGAACGCCGTAGCTGCAGCCGTGGTCGCCGAGCCCGGGAAGCAGCGTCGCAAGCTTGTCCGCAAAGCCGGGAAGACGGTCGGTCGGAAAGTCCTCGAGACGCCCAAGGTCGATCTGGATGCGCACCATCGGGGTACGGCTGTACAGGTGCGGACCGCGGTATACCGCCGTTTCGAGCACGCGCAGGGAGCCAGCCGGCACCGGCCGGGCGACGATGATATCTGAAGTCATTGGATGATCCCTCAAGTGATTTCGGGGAATTAACCGCGGCAATCGTCACTGGTTCCCCAGGCCCCGACAAATTTACCGCGCCGCATATGGGGAACCGGCCAAATCATTGGTAAAAAAGCGCTTCCGGGCTTCGGTCCGGTCTTTCTCCAGGCCGGCGAAGCGGCGCGGAGGCGCCCTTCCGGGGTGTCCATATGTGCACTTTTCGGGCTCTCCCGAAAGCAAACTGCACGCTTTGCGCCCGCGCCCGTCCGACCCGTCCTGTGCCTTTTCGCGACCGCCGTCATCCTGCCGGAACCGAACCGGCGAGGCGCGCGTAATCCCCCCGCAGAAGGCGAACGGACAAGGAAAGGGCGGCACGCACATGACGAACCGGATGGAGATCTATTTCAGCCAGTCCCTCAGGCATACCGTCCGCGAGGTGTCCGACGACCGGGTTTCCATGGTGGCCGCCGGGGTGACCTATTACATCCTCCTGGCCTCCTTCCCGGGTCTTGCGGTGCTCGTCGGCCTCTATGGCATCTTCGCGGAGCCGGGCGACCTCGGCGGGCAGATGCACAATCTCGCGCCCATCCTGCCGCCGGGCGCGCTCGATATCCTCGAGAAACAGCTCGACGATCTCGCCAACCGCGAATCGGCCGCCCTCAGCATCACCGTCGTCATCAGCTTTCTGATTGCGGTCTGGAGCGCGATCAGCGGCGTGAAGGCCCTCTTCGAGGCGATGAACATTGCCAATGACGAAACCGAGAAGCGCTCGTTCATCCATCTGAACCTCCTGGCCCTCGGCTTCACCATCGGCGCCATGCTGGTCGGCCTTCTGCTGATCATCGGCATCGGGGTCGTGCCGGCGGCGCTCGCCTTCCTGCATCTCGACGGCTGGACCGACATCGTGGTGCGCTTCGCGCCCTGGCCGGTGGTGGTGCTTTTGGTCTTCGCCAGCATCCTGCTGCTTTATCGCTACGGACCGAGCCGCGAGCCGCTGCCGTTGCGGCACATCCTGCGCGGGGCTCTGATCGCCACCTTCGTCTGGATGCTGGCCTCCGCAGGCTTTTCCTACTACCTCGCCAATTTCGCCGATTACAACGCGACCTACGGGGCGCTCGGCGCGCTGATCGGCCTGCTCGTGTGGATCTGGCTGTCGATCTTCATCGTCATAGTCGGGGCGGAATACAACAAGGAGCGCCAGCATGCGCTCGAGGCCAGGGCCGCCGGCCGCCACAGATGATTGTTGCGTTGCAGCATGTGCCTTGCGACACTGGCGCAAGGCCTGGCCCTACGGGGATGGGCGCCGATGCCCCGGATTTGCGGGGGTCATCCGCGCCTCCAGCCATGCTGCAATACAGCATCCCCCACTTTTGTATACAATCGTGCGATTTTTTGTTGACGAAACGCTGCTTTTGAAATCCACTCTCAGCGTGAGCTAAAAAAGTGCTCATCGTCCAGAGGGAACAAAAAAATGATTACTCGCCGCAACACCCTGAAATCGGCCGCGCTCGGCACGGTTTCCGCAATCGCCCTTTTCATGGGCAGCACCCTTGCAGCCCAAGCCGCCAACGAAAAGCTGAAGATCGGCTTCGTCGGCGTGACCTCCGGCCCGGCCGCGGCCTGGGGCACGTCCAACGTCCGCTCGATGCAGACGCTTGCCGCCTGGTACAACGAGACCGGTGGCGTCAAGATCGGCGACAAGACCTATGACATCGAGATCGTCACCTTCGACGACCAGAAGGACCCCAAGCGCGCCGTCGAAGGCATGGAGAAGATGGCGCAGGAAGGCATCCACTACGTCGTCGGCCCGAACGTCGATGACGGCGCCGCCGCCGTCCGCCCCGTCGCCGAAAAGAACAATATCATCTATTTCCCCTATGCCTTCCCCAAGGAACTCTATACGCCCCCGGCATCCAACGCCATTCTCGGCATGATCGCAAACTATCAGTCCGGCCCGGCGATTTATAAATATCTCAAGGAAAACAAGGGCGTGAAGACGGTTGCCTTCATCGCCGCCAACGAATCCGATCCGCTCTCCCAGCGCGACGGCGGCGTGGCCGCGGCCAAGGCTCTCGGGCTCGAGGTGGTGGCCGACAAGGACACCTACCAGAACGACACGCGCGACTTCACCCCCGTCCTGACGCCGATCGTCGGGCTCAACCCGGACCTGCTGGTGCTCTCGGGCGTTGCACCCGCCAATGCGCCGCTTCTCATCCGCTCGGCCCGCGAGCTCGGCTACGAAGGCCTGATCTCCACCGAGACGGCGCAGGATGCCAAGGTGATCGAGGAAGGCGCCGGCGAGCTGGCCAACGGCTTCATCTCGGTCGGCGGCGCTTCCACGCCGGAAATCGCCTCCGACCGCATGAAGGAGTTCGTCGACCGCTACACCAAGATGTTCGGCGAGTACAACGACGAGTCCAACACCAAGGTCTATGCGCTCGACTACATCCTGGAGACGATGAAGGCCAATCCGGCGGCCATCGACAACATCGACGAGTTCAAGAAGACCATCGATACCTTCTCCGCGCCCAACCCCTACGTGAAGGGCGATTCCAAGCTCTCCTACGTGGGCACGACGTCCTTCGGCCAGAAGCGCCAGATCTCGGTGCCCATGGTGGTGAACGAATACAAGGACGGGGCCTTCCAGACCCTGTTCGTGGGCTCCGTCGACTGACACGGTCGCACGCCACACGGCCGGGGCAGGCCTGACCTGCCCCGGCCATCGTTCACGCAAATGGAAGCAGCCGGATGGAACAGGTCATCGCCAACGGACTGTATCTGGGAGCCCAGTATGCGCTGATCGCGCTCGGGCTGACCCTGATCTTCGGTCTCATGAACGTGCTGAACTTCGCGCATGGGCAAATGTATGTGCTCGGCGGGTTCATCACCTACGCAATCTACGGACAGCTGGGGCTCCCCTTCCCCGTCGCGGTCGTCGCCTCGGGCATCAGCCTGGCGGTCATCGGCGGGCTGATGGAGCGCTATCTCTTCCGCACCGTCATCCGGCGCAGCCACCGCGAGGAAAGCACGATGCTGCTTGCGGCGGCGACGGCCTTCTTCTTCGACGCGGTGATCCTGCTGATCTTCGGCGAGAAGCAGCGCGGCGTTCCGAAGATCGTCAAGGGCGTCTTCAACGATTTCGGCGTGATCATGCCCTATGACCGCATCGTCGTGGCGGTCCTCGCGGCGCTGATGATCCTCGGCTTCATCCTCTTCATGAAATATTCCCGGACAGGCCGGGCGATGCGGGCCCTTGCACAGGATCGCGTCGCCGCCCAGCTGATGGGCATCAAGGTCGATCGCTATACCATGATCGGCTTTGCACTGGGCGCCATGCTGGCGGGCGTGGTCGGCGGCCTCCTTGTTTCCATCACCGGGGTGAATTCCGGCATCGGCGGGCCGATTTCGGTCAAGGCCTTCCTGATGATCATGATCGGCGGCGCGGGCGTGGTCGGCGGCGCGATTGCCGGCGGCTTCATCCTCGGCATGATGGAATCGGTCGGGCTCACCGTGCTGCGCGAATACGGGGACGTGACCTATCTCGTCATCTTCGCCGCACTGATGATCTTCCTTGCCATCCGGCCGAACGGCCTGATGGGCAAGCCATGGGGTTGAGCCGATGAACAGAACTCTTCGCCTGCTCGGCGTTGCCGCCTTCCTCGTCGCGGTCTTCGTCGTCGTCCCGCTCCTGATCTCGGTCACGGGCCGCAAGGACGTCTATTACACGCTCACCTCCGTGGCCCTGCTGTCGATCGCCAGCGCCGGGGTGTGGCTCACCTTCTACATCGGCCGGATCAACATGGGCCAGGGCGCCTTCGCGCTGATGGGGGCCTATGTGACGGCGGTGCTCGTCAACCATTACGGCGTCGCCTTCTGGTGGACGCTGCCGGCCGCCGGCCTGTTCTGCGCGGTCGCCAGCCTGCTGATCGGCCTGCCGATCCTGCGCCTGCGCGGCGTCTACTTCGCCATGGTCAGCCTCGTGCTCACGGAAGTGACGCGGCTCCTGGCGCTCGCCCTTCCCGTTACAGAAGGGGCCAAGGGCATCACCAACATCCCGCTTCCGGGGGCGATCTCGCTCTTCGGGCTCACCATCGTGCCCGACTTCGCGACGCTCGAAAACCCGCGCATCGCCTTCTATTATCTCGCCGCAACGCTGATGGTGCTCTGCTTTGCCGGCATGTACCGCCTGGTGCATTCCCGCATCGGCCATATCTGCATGTCCCTGCAGCAGAACGAGGAGCTCGCCTCCTCGATCGGGGTGAACATCGTCCATCTGCGGCTGATCGCCTTTGCGATCTCCTCCTTCCTGGGCGGCATCAGCGGCGCCACCTTCGCCGCCGTCACCCAGTCGGTCTATCCCTCGAGCTTCACCGTCACCGACAGCGTCAACTTCATGCTGAACTGCTTCCTCGGCGGTCTCGGCTACGTGTTCGGGCCGATGCTCGGCACGCTGACGCTCTATTTCGGCTGGAACCTGCTGTTCCAGACGGGCGAGTTCCAGCTGCTGATCTACTCGTCGCTGATGATCATTCTGATGCTCGTGCTGCCGAACGGGCTCCTGAGCCTCGGCGAAGGCCGGAGGAAGGGCTGAACCATGGATACGATCCTTCAGGTCCGCGAGCTGACGCGGCGCTTCGGCGGCCTAACCGCCGTCAACAATGTCTCCTTCGACGTCAGGGAAAGGGAGATCCTCTCGGTGATCGGCCCGAACGGGGCGGGCAAGTCCACGCTGTTCAAGCTTATCGCTTCCTTCCTCAAGCCCACCTCGGGCGAGGTGCTCTACCGGGGCGAGCGCATCTCCGGCCTTGCGCCGCACATCGCGGCCCGCAAGGGCGTGGTCCGCACCTTCCAGGAAACCACGATCTTCCGCAACATGACGGTGCGCGAGAACGTGATCGTCGCCCATCACCTGCGCTCCCGGGCCTCGCTTCTCGGCTTCTTCGTCGGCACCGGCACCGCCCGGGAGGACGAGCGCGCCTTCGGCGCTTCGGCGGACGAGATCCTCGATTTCCTGAACCTCACGGAGCTGGCGAACGAGAAGGCCCGCAACCTGCCGCACGGGCACCTGCGCGCGCTCGGCATCGCCATCGGCCTTGCCACCGATCCGGCGGTGCTGCTGCTCGACGAACCCTTTGCCGGCATGAACCATGACGAGACCCACAAGGCCGTCGCCATGGTCCGTCGTCTCAGGGAACGCGGGCTTACCGTGCTTCTGGTGGAGCACGACATGCCCGCCGTGATGAAGATCTCCGACCGCATCGTCGTGATCAACTTCGGCCAGAAGATCGCCGAGGGCACGCCGGTGGACATCCAGAACAACGACCGGGTGATCGAGGCCTATCTCGGCGCCGAAGACGAGGCGATCGGGCTTTGACCATGAACCAGATGCTCCAGTTCTCCAACGTCCACATGTATTACGACCACGTCTATGCGCTGAAGGGCGTGTCGCTGACGGTCAACGAAGGCGAGACGGTGGCGCTGATCGGCGCCAATGGCGCGGGCAAGTCGTCCATCCTCCGGGCCATCACCGGGCTCAACCGCATCCGGCAGGGCGAGATCCATTATCTCGGCGAGCGGCTGGATGGCACGCCCGCGGACGAGATCGTCCGGCGCGGCATTGCCATGGTGCCGGAAGGGCGGCGCGTCTTCCCGCTGATGACGGTGGCCGAAAATCTCGCGCTCGGCGCCTTCACCCGCACCGACAAGGGCGAGATAGCCGAAAGCCTCGACCGGGTGATGACGCGCTTCCCGCGGCTCAAGGAGCGGTATAACCAGGCCGCCGGCACCATGTCCGGCGGGGAGCAGCAGATGCTCGTCATCGGCCGGGCGCTGATGTCCCGGCCGAAGCTGCTGCTGCTCGATGAACCCTCGCTCGGCGTGGCGCCGAAGCTGGTGCAGGACATCGCCCGCTCCATCGTCGCAATCAACCGCGACGAAAAGGTCAGCGTGCTGCTGGTCGAGCAGAATTCGCGCATGGCGCTGCGCATCTCGCAGCGCGCCTATGCGCTTTCGACGGGCGAGGTCGCCCTTTCGGGCGATTCCGCCGACCTCATTCATGATGACAGGGTGAAAACGCTCTATCTCGGCGGCGAGCTCTAAGGAACTTCCATGAACATTCTCATCGTCAACCCGAACACGACCCAGTCGATGACCCGAAAGATCGGCGCGGCTGCCGAGCGTGCGGCAAGTCCGGGCACGACAATCACGGCCACATGCCCGGATTTCGGTCCGCCCAGCATCGAGGGCTATTATGACGAGGTCTTCGCCATCCCCGGCATGATCGGCGAGATCCGCAAGCATCCGGAGGCGGATGCGGTGGTGATTGCCTGTTTCGACGACACGGGGCTGGATGCGGCGCGCTGCGCCACCGGCGCCCCGGTGATCGGGATCGGCGAGGCGGGCTTCCACTTCGCCTCCCTGATCTCGGGCAAGTTCGGCGTGGTGACCACGCTTGCCCGCTCCATTCCCGCCATCGAGCACAATTTGGTCCGCTACGGGCTCGCTACGCGCTGCTCGGGCGTGCGGGCGTCGGAGGTGCCGGTGCTCGACCTCGAGATCCCCGGCTCGAATGCGGCGGACAGGATCTCGGAAGAGATCGCGCGGGCCATTGCCGAGGATCAGGCGGAGGCAATCGTGCTGGGCTGTGCCGGCATGGCGGACCTTGCGAACCGTCTGGCCGACCGGCACGGGCTTCCGGTTCTCGACGGGGTGTCCTGCGCGGTGAAGCTGGCGGAGGGCCTCGTGGGGCTCGGGCTGCGCACCAGCATGAACGGCGGCTATGCGCGCCCGCGGGCCAAAGCCTATGCGGGCAGCTTTTCCGCCTTCTCGCCCGGCACGAATTGACCGGAAAGGGTCCGTTGCCGGCCATTGACGCGGCACGGTCCCTCCCCTTACAGGTGTGGGCACGCGACCTATGTCCTTCATGACAGTCGTCGCGAAAACAGGATAAGCGAGTATGCCCGATGGACATCTTTGATGCCGAGCGCCCGGCGTTGAGCTGGACGCCGGTTTATATCGACCTGCGTGATGCGATCGTCAGTCACAAGATTCCGCCGGGGATGAAACTGCCGGAAGACGAGCTTGCCTCGATCTACGGGGTCAGCCGCACGCTGGTGCGCGCCGCGCTCCAGGCACTCAGCCACAACCGCCTCGTCAATCTCGAGCCGAACCGCGGCGCCTTCGTCGCCCAGCCGAGCAAGCGCGAGGCCCGCGAGGTGTTCGAGGCGCGCGCACTCATAGAGCCCCATGTGGCGGCGCTTGCCTGCGGCTACACCAACCCGGACCAGATCGCCCTCCTGCGCCAGCATCTGGAGCGCGAACACGAGGCAATCCATGCGGGCCGGGACAGCGACGCCATCATGCTCTCCGCCCGCTTCCATGTGGGCATTGCCGAAATGGCCGATCACACCATCCTCACGGATGTGGTGAAGGACCTGATCCTGCGGTCATCGCTGATCATCGCGCTCTACTGGCGCCGGCGGGATACCACCTGCGAACGCCACGCCCACCTCGCCCTCGTGAACGCCATCGAGAGCCGCAACCGCACGGATGCGGCAGAGCTGATGAAGAGCCACATCGTCGATCTTCTTTCGGGTCTCGATCTCTCACAGGCAGCCGGTGCCGGCACCAAATCCCTGAGCGCCATCCTCAAGGGCGCCTGAGCCCTCACGCCCAGAGCTGGATGTTGGCCGGCTGGTCGAGATCGGCCGCTGCACCCCTGTCGGCGACCGTGAAATGGCCGAGCAGCGAAAAGAGATGCCGCGCGCGCTCCGCCAGCATTCCGGTCGCGGCGTAGGACTGCTCGACCATACCCGCATTGAGCTGGGTGGAGCGATCGATCCCGGTGATCCCCTCGTGAATGTCCTTCAGTTCGGTGGTCTGGGTCTGCGAACTCTCGACGATGCGATCCACATTGGCGTTGATCACCTCGAACTGCGCGGCGATGCCGGCGAGCGCCTGGCGCGTGCCATGCACGAAGGCGACCCCTTTCTCCACCTGCCCGCCGGAGGTGCGGATCAGCACCTCGATTTCCTTGGCCGCGAGGGCGGAGCGCTGGGCAAGCGCCCGCACCTCCTGCGCGACCACCGCAAATCCCTTGCCGGCCTCTCCGGCGCGCGCGGCCTCCACGCCGGCATTGAGGGCAAGCAGATTGGTCTGGAAGGCGATCTCGTCGATCACGCCGATGATGCTCGCAATCTGGCGCGAGGAGCTTTCGATTTCGCCCATGGCCTGCACCGCATCCCCCACCACGCTGGCGGACCGCTCGGCGTCGCCGCGGGTCTCGTGCACGAGCCGGCCGGACTGGCCGGCGAGATCGGCGGCGGCGAGCACCCTTTCGCTGACGGAGCCGACATTGGAGGACATATGCTCCAGCGCCCGGGCCTGCGTCTCGGTCCTGTTGTAGAGGTCCTCGGTGGCCGTGCTGAGCTGCTGGGCGCTGCGGGCGATGCTCTCCGCATCCTCGAGGATCTCGCGAATGGTGCTCGCCATGCGCTCCACCACCTCGTTGAAATCGCGGCGGAGCGGCTCCATCTCGGGGGTGAGGGGCGTGTCCAGCCGCACGGTGAGATCGCCGGCGGCAATGGTCTGCAGGCCGTCTCCGAGCCTGCCGACATCGCGCACGAGGTCGGTGACATCGGTGGCGAACTTGACCACGCGCGTCACCCGGCCGGCCGCGTCATAGACGGGATTGTAGGAGGCGGCGATGTGAACAAGCCGCCCGTCGGCCGCCAGGCGGGTGAAGCGGTCGCAGAAGTACTCGCCCTGCCGGAGCGCTTCCCAGAAGGCGCGATAGGCCGGATCGGCCGTCGTCTCGGGCGAGCAGAAGATGGCGTGATGCCGGCCGACGATATCCTCCAGCCGGTAACCCATGATGCGCAGGAAATTGTCGTTGGCGGCGATGATATGCCCGTCGAGGGTGAATTCGATGATGGCCTGCGCGCGCGACAGGGCGCCGAGCTTGGAGGCGGCCTCGGCCGCCTGCCCCTTGCTGGCCGTGATGTCTGTGGCGACCTTCACGATCTTCTGCACCCGGCCGCGCCTGATGATCGGGTTGTAGGAGGCCTCGATCCAGATTTCCCGCCCGCCCTTTCCGATCCGCCGGTACTGGCGCCGGTCGAATATGCCCTGCGCGAGCTTCTCCCAGAAGTGACGGTATTCGGCGCTGTCACGCTCCTGCCCGTCCACGAACAGGCTGTGATGCATGCCGACGATTTCGCCCAGACTGTATCCCATGACGGCGAGGAAGGTGGGGTTGGCCCTCAGGATCGTGCCGTCGGGAGCGAATTCGATGATGGCGAGGGACTTGTCCAGCGCCTGGAGAATGCGGGTGGCATCACTCGTGAACATGGTCTCTGGCACGCCTCGCTGGGTGGTTGGGTCGCGGATACTGTTTCACAGGAAAATTAAAATAACCTGCTGTATTACTGAAACAATATAGAAGAAATCGAAGCAGTACAGTTATTGATTTGTTTGGATTTTCCCGCCGCCGGGCCCCTGTCCGATGGCCAGGGGCGCCCGTTCCGGGCCGTGCCCGGCGGAAGGAGTCTTGGAGAAGGCGCGGTCAGTTCGGCAGGACGTGCCGGACCACCTTCAGCAGATCGACGGGTGTGACCGGCTTGGTCAGCCAGCCGGTCGCGCCGAGCTTCTTCGCCTCGTCGCGCTTCGATGCCTGGTTCTCCGTCGTCAGCGCCAGGATCGGCGTGAAGCGGAAGAGCTGGCGGGCGTTCTTGATGAGGTCGAGGCCGTTCATGTTCGGCATGTTGATGTCGGTAATGATGAGGTCCGGCTTGGACATCGCCACCTTCAGCGCGGCAATGGCCTGGGCGCCATCCGCCGCGCTCTGTACCTTGTAGCCCGCCCCTTCCAGCGTCGTCTTCAGGAAGGAAACGATCAGCGGTGAGTCATCGACGACAAAGATGGTTTTCATGTCAGTTTTCCTGCTTCTGGGACGTCAGCTGGCGGAGACAGTCCGCCAGAAAGGGGTCGTCGGGCAGCGCCTTCAGGCGGCCCGGCCGGGCGGCGAGCGCCTGCAGCACCGCGGTGTGCATGTGGGTGAGCCGGTCAAAGACCACGGTGCCGCCGGCATGGGCCGCCAGCCAGTGGAAGAGGGTTTCGGCATCGTCCACCAGCACGTCGCCGGACAGTTCGGCCTTTTTCTTGGTCAGCTTAAGCGGCATGCATCAGCTCCTTCAGGTCGAGGACGAGAAGCACGCTGCCATCGCCCAGAAGGGCGCTTCCGGCAAAGCCGGCAAGGGCGGCAAGCGGACCCTCGAGCGGTTTCAGGATGACATCGGTGGTCTGGGCGAAGCCGTCGACGATCAGCCCCACGGTCGCGCCGTCGACCCGGGCGACCAGCACCGCATATTCGCCCTCTCCGTTGGCGATCGGCGGTTCGGGCAGGGAAAGCAGCTCGTCCGCGCCGAAGAGCGGCACGATCCGGCCCCGCAGCACCGCCACGCGGCGGTCCTTGATCACGTGGATTTCCGAGCGCGGCACGCGCACCGTTTCCACCACCATGTCCATCGGCACGCCGTAGCGCTGGCCGTTCATGCGGACCATCAGCACGTTGGAGACGGCGACCGAAAGCGGCAGCGTCAGGACGATGCGCGTGCCCCGGCCCCGCTCGCTCGTCAGGCGCACCTGACCGCCGATCTTTTCGAGACTGGTCTTCACCACATCCATGCCGACACCGCGGCCGGACAGGCTGGAAACCGTCTCGGCGGTGGAAAAACCGGGCGCGAAGACAAGCTGGATGGCCTCCGTATCGGAAATGCTCTCCAGCCGCGCCTCGTCGATCAGCCCCTTCTCGAAGGCCTTGCGCTTGATGACGGCGGGATCGATGCCCTTGCCGTCGTCCTCGATCTCGATCAGCACCCGGTCGCCTTCCTGCGAGGCACGCACCAGGATGCGCCCCTCTTCCGGCTTGCCCGCCGCAACACGCACGTCGGGGGTCTCGAGGCCGTGGTCGAGGCTGTTGCGCAGGATGTGGATCAGCGGGTCGCCGAGGGATTCGACGATATGCTTGTCGGCTTCCGCATCCTCGCCTTCGAGCACGAGCCGCACCTTCTTGCCAAGCTGGCGGGCAACATCGCGCACCAGGCGGGGAAAGCGCTGGAATACCGACGACATCGGCAGCATACGCACCTGCATGATGCCGTCCTGCATGTCCTCGGCAATGCGGTTGATGACGGCGAACTGCGCCTTGATCTCGCGGGCGAGCTCGCGCGAGCCGTAGACCTCCTCGGCCTTGGATGCCAGATAGGGAAGCGCGTTCTTGGCCACCACCATCTCGCCGATGAGATCCATCAGCCGGTCGACCTTTTCCTGCGGCACCTTGAGCACGCGGCTGGCCCGGTCGGCGCTGTCCGCCGCCCCGCGCAGCCCGTCGCCGATGCCGTCATCCGCCGGCCTTGCGCCATCGGGAGGATCCGAAGGGGCGGTTCCGTTTGCCGTCGTGGCGGTGGCAGTGGCGACATCCGCTTCCGCGGGCGATGCCTGCTCCTCCTCGCTGCCGAGGCGGGTTTCGAGCAGAAAGGCGAGCGGCAGGAAGCTCTCCTCGCGCCGGCAGGCGGCGATGGTCTCCTTCAGCTCCTCGACCGCCTCGGGCCCGCCATGGGCGGCGAAGAGTGCAGCAAGCGTGTTGCCGATCGCCTGCAGGCGGCCGTCCCACTGGTCGGCGGAGGCGGGCAGGTCGAGAAGGCGGCGCTGGGTGGCGACGATCTCGGCTGCGAGCGGCTCCCGGTGCGGATCGAAATACCAGGCCGCGGCAGGCCGCGGCGCAGCCTCCCCGACCGCATCCGGGACGGTCTGCGGGGAATTTACGGCGGTAAACACCGGAAGCTCGCCCGTTTCGAGCGCTTCCGCCGTCAGCGGATAGAGCGCCACCTGCTCCGGCACATAGCGGAAATAGTCGCGCAGCTCGGCGATGGGCGCGCTGCTCACGGCGTGGATGCCGATGTTGCAACGGTAGATGTCGGTATCCTCCGCACCCCCGTAGGGCTCCAGAAGTTCGAGCACGAAGCCGGTGCGGCCGGGCAGGTTGCGCAGCAGCAGCAGCGGGTCCTCGCCCTTGAAGAAGCATTCGGGTTCCGGCACGTAGCGAAGCGCGGTGAGCGCGCCGCGCCCGGCCGCCTCGCTCGCGGCAGCGCGGTCCGCATCCGAAAGCCGGGCAAGCCAGGCAAGATTTTCCGGCGGCAGGACGCGTTCCGTCCATTCTTCCTCGGCCTCGGTCTCGCCGGTCAGGTCTTCCGGCAGCAGCGCCTTCAGCCGCTCGATGCGCCGGTCGGCCTCGTCGGTGAAATCCTCGGGGATGCGGCCCGAAGCCTCGACCATCTCCACCATGCGCTGGATGAAGTCCATGCTGTCCAGCAGCTCGTCGGTCAGGTCGTTGTCGATGGCGAGCGCCTTGTCGCGCACCTTGTCGAGCAGGTCCTCGGCCGCATGCACGACGCGGGTGAAGATCGGGATGTCGAAGAGGCCGGAATTGCCCTTCAGCGTATGGACGGCCCTGAACAGCTCGTCGATCACCGCCTCGTCGTCGGGGCGCTTCTCGAGCGCGAGGAGCGACTGGCCCATGCGCTCCAGGATGTCGTTCGCGTCGGTAATGAACTGTTGCAGCAAGGGGTTCATGCGCGGCCCCCCGTCATCAGGGCGGCCACCTCGAGCAGCTCGTTGGGCTTGGTCGGCTTGACCAGATAGAAATTGGCCCCGGCCGCGAAGGCGCGCTGCCGGTCCTTCTCCTCGGCCTCGGTCGAGACCATCACCGCCGGCGACTGGTGGATTTCCTTGCGCCTGCGTATTTCGCGCAGGAAGGCATAGCCGTCCATCTTCGGCATGTTCACGTCGACCACGAAGAGGTCGTAGGTGCGGGAAAGCGCCTTTTCCACGCCCTCGATCCCGTTCACGGCTTCATCCACATGAAAGCCGGCCTCCTCGAGAAGGGAGCGGTGATAGAGACGGACCGTGGAGGCGTCATCGATGATGAGAATGGATTTCATGCTCTCACTCACAGCGGCTTTTGATAGACGATGGCATCTTTGAACTTCCGCACACGGAACAGGTCGGAAATCCGGCTCATGGATTCGGAATGGCCGAGGCAGATGAAGCCGCCGGGGCTCATGGCGTTGTAGAAGATCTCCGCCGCGGCGCGCCGGGAGGTATCGTCGAAATAGATCAGCAGGTTGCGGCAGAAGACGACGTCGATGTCCCGGAAATGCCGGGTATCCAGCGGGTCCAGCAGGTTTACGCGGGAAAAGTCGATGGAATCGCTGACCTGTTCGTCGATCTTGTAGTTGCCGTTGGCCAGCCGCGTGAAATACTTGCGCAGCAGCGCTGCCGGCAGGTGCTGCACGGAGCGCGGGCTGAACACGCCCTTTGCCGCCGCCTGCAGCACCTGGGTATCGATGTCGGAGGCGAAGATCTCCACGTCGAAGCGGTCGAGCTTCGCCCAGTGCTCCAGGAGATAGATGACGATCGAATAGGGCTCCTCGCCGGTCGAGCAGGGCAGCGACCAGATCCGGACCGGCTTCTTCGGCGGCTTGGTGGCCACCACCTCGTCGAGCAGCGAGTTCACGAGACAGTCGAACTGGTAGGATTCCCGGAAGAAATAGGTTTCGTTGACGGTCATGGCATTCGTCAGTGCCTGCAGCTCCTCGCTGGACGCCTGGAAGCGCAGCATGGTGAAATAGCTGCGGAAGCTGTCGCTGCCGGTCGCCTCCATGCGTTCGATCAGCCGCTTGTCGACGAAATACCGCTTGCTGTCCTCGAACAGGATTCCGGTCTTCCGGTAGAAGAACTCGCGGAACTTGTGGAAGTCCTCTTGGCCGATGGCGGGATGAGACATTCAGCTTCCGGCTCCGATCCGCTTCATGGCGTTCCCGGCCGCAAATTTCAGGAAGGGTTCGTCGGCAAAGCGCGCGGCGATGCGCGAAAGCGCCGGGATGGCCGCCTCCGTCCCCACCTCGCCCAGAAGGTCGAGCGCGGTTGCCACCACGTTCGGATGCCGGTCGGCGGAGACGACGGCGATCAGCCACTCTTCCACCTTGGGGTGACGCAGCGCCTCCAGCACATTGACGGCGAAGATGCGGACATCGGAATCCGGGTGGTCGAGGAGCCGCTCCATGTGCGGGGCGACTTCCGCCGGCAGCGCCTGCAGGATCTCGATCACGGTGTTGCGCAGCGCCGCATCCTCCGAGGAGAGAAACGGCAGGAGCCGCTCCACGGTCACGGCGCTTTGCGTGCGCATCAGCGCCACGGCAATCGCCTCGCGGGTCGGGATGTCGGTCTCGACCGCAAAGCGGGCGCACAGCGCCTCCGCCGCTGCGGCATTGCCCGCCAGGCGGCGCGCCGCCGCCTGGCGTCCGGCAGCGTCGGGGCCACCGAGCAGCGCGATCGCCTCATCGGCGGACAGGGCCGCCTGCGATCCGGCTTGCGGAAGGTCTTCCGCCCTCGTTTTCCTCAACGGCATTGCGGGTCTCCTACTTTACCCATTCGATAATCTTGGCGGCCACGGCCGAAGCCGGCAGGACGACGCTGGCCCCGCCCCTTTCGATCAGGTCGCGCGGCATGCCGAAAACGACGCAGCTCTCCTCGCTTTCGGCGATGGTGCGGCCACCGCGGCGCTTCAGCTCCGTCATCTGCTCCGCCCCGTCATTGCCCATGCCGGTCATCTGCACCGCGAGGATCCGGTCCGGGCGGAACACCTCCATGGCGGAGGCGACGAGCACGTCGACCGACGGGTGCCAGTTGTGCCGGGGGGATTCCGGCTTGTTGATCGTGACGAGCGTGCCGTTGCGCTCGCCGATGGCGAGGTCGGTCCCGCCCCTGGCGATGGTGATGGTGCCGCGCAGCAGCGGCTCGAACTGCGCCGCCTCGCGCACCGTGAGGGCGCACAGCCCGTCGAGCCGACGGGCAAGCGGTCCGGTAAAGGAGGCCGGCATGTGCTGGGCGACGACCACAGGCCAGCGCAGATCCGCCGGGAGCGCCGGCAGAAGCTCCTCGAGGGTGCGCGGCCCGCCCGTCGAGATGCCGATGACGATCACGCCTTCCGGCCGGCCCTGCGGCAGCCGGCGGGGAGCTTCCACCGGCCCGGGCGCGGGCGCGGCAACCGCCTCGCGCTTCGGCCGGACCGCCGGCGGGGCCGGAGGACGTTCCGGCTCCCGTGCGGCGGGCGCGGTGCCCTTTGGCTTCAGCCGGGCCCGTGCGGCAGCCTTCACCTTGGACACGAGGTCCTTCGCCACGTCGTCCATCGACAGCGAGATGGTGCCGCCGGGCTTGGCGATGAAATCGACCGCCCCCATTGCCAGCGCCTCGAAGGTGGACATCGCCCCCTTCGTCGTCAGCGAGGAGACCATGACGACGGGCGTCGGCCGGGCCGCCATGATCTGCGAGAGGGCGGTCAGCCCGTCCATCTCGGGCATGTTGACATCCAGCGTGATCACATCCGGCGGGTTGTTGAGCACCTCGCGGACGGCCTCTGCCCCGTTGTTGGCCGTGCGCACCTCGAGACCGGCGTCCCGGAAAAGCGTGCCGAGATGCTTGCGCATCAGGGCGGAGTCATCGACAACAAGCACTGCAGTCATCGCCTGCTCCCTCAGGCCACCTTGTCGAGCTGCGCCATTTCGGTTCCCGAAAGCAGCGCGGCGGGATCGACCAGCATGATCATCCGGTTCTGCTTCTCGAGATTGGCGACGCGGCCGAGGATCTTCTGCTGCTCGCCCGAAAGCCGCGGCGCGGGCTCGATGGCGTTGCGGGGGATCTTCAGCACCTCGAGCACCGCATCGACGATGAAGCCCATGCGCTTGCCCTCGAAGACATAGACCATGATGCGCTGGCGGTCGTTGCGGGTGACGTCGCCGAGACCGAGGCGCCGGCGCTGGTCCATGACCGGCAGCACCGAACCGCGCAGGTTGATGACACCCTCGACGAAACCGGGCGCCTTCGGCACATGGGTGAGCTGTTCCGGCACCCGGACGATTTCCTGCACGGTGGCGATCGGCACGCCGAACTCCTCGCTTCCCAGCCGGAAGACGACCACCTGCTCCTCGTCCTCGATGACATCCTCGTCGATGTCGCTTGCATAGATGTCGTGCATGGTCTTCTCCGCATGCGAAACCTGGTCGAAAGCCGCCTGGAAGGAGGCGAGCTGGAACATCCGGCCCGTATCGATGACCGAAACCAGACGCCTTCCGTTGTCGAGGTGGCAGACCGAGGCGATCTCCTCGATGCCGCCACCCTTGGCCAGCAGGCCCGGAAGCGGCTCCACGAGATTGCGCGGAACCCTGAGCACCTCGTCCACCGTATCGGCAACCACGCCGACCGCATTGCCGTCGTCGAGGCCGAGGACGACCACGCGCTGCGTCTCGTCCTCGCCGCTCTCGGGCAGGTTCAGCATGGCCCTCAGCGACACGAGCGGAAGCAGCCGTTCGCGAAGGGTCATCAGCCCGAGCACGTGATGGGGCGCGTTCGGCACCACCGCCACCCGCTGCGGCATCTGGACGATTTCCTGCACGGCCGCGATGTCGGCCGCATATTCCTGCTCGCAGACCGAGAAGGATACGAGCTGCAGCTCGTCCACTTCCTCGAGATCCGCATCCTCCGGGCCGGCACCGTGGAAGATGCCTTCGTGGCTGGTGGCGCTGCGGGTGCCGGACAGGATCGCGGCGAATTCCTGGCGGATGATGTGCTGGAAATCCAGCACCATCACCAGATCGTCCTTCTGGGTGCGCACCACCCCCGTGAGGAGGTCGTCGCGGATCGAGGAGCGGATGCTCGAGACCGGCTCGATCTCCGCATTGTTCACCGCGATCACGCTCGACACGCGGTCGACCACGAAGCCGAGCGGCGAGCCGAAATTGATCACCAGCGCCCGGGTGGAATCCGTGTGCGGGACGTCCGGCAGCCCGAAGATGCGCCGGAGATCGACGATCGGCAGCACCCGGCCGCGCAGGTTGGCGAGCCCGAGAAGCGAACGCGGGGCGAGCGGAACCCGCGCCAGATCCGGCACGCGGATGATCTCCTGGACCGGGCCCATGGGCGCGGCGAAGATTTCGTCCTCGACCATGAAGGTCACGAACTGGCTGTCCTCGCGCTCGGCAAGGCCGTCATCGGCCTGTTCCCTGATGTCGTCCTGCATGGGGACCTCCTTTAGCCGGCGCTCTGGAGTTCGTCGGCGAGAGAGGCGATCTCCTCGATGGCGGCGAGCATTTCTTCCGTGCCCTGCGACTGCTGCTTGGCGGCGGTTGCGGCTTCGGCGGCTGCCTTTTCGGCTTCGGTCGCCGCATCCGCGATCTGGTCGAGGCCCTGCTTGGTCTGGCTGAGTGCAACGGCGATCTCGCGGGCGCTGGTGAGGATCTCGCTGGTCCCGTCTTCCACCTCCTTGACGTCGCTCTCGATGGCATTCAGCGCATCGGTGGTCTTCCTGGCCTTGTCCACCTCGCCCATGGCGGCCTCGACGATCTCGTCGAGATCGCGGCCGACGATCTGGATCTGGTCCTGAACGGATTTCACGAGGTCCTTGATCCGGTCGGCATTTTCGGCGGAGTCCCGGGCAAGGTTGCGGATGTCGGTGGCGACGACGGCAAAGCCCTTGCCGAACTCGCCGGCGCGCGCGGCTTCGATGGAGCCGTTGACGGCCAGCATGTTGGTCTGGATCGAGACATTGGCGATCGCCTCGACGATCTTGTCGATCTTGCGCGATACCACGCCGAGATCCTTCACCTGGCGGATGCTGGTGCGGGTATCCTCGGCCGAGGACGAGATGCCCCTGATCAGCTCGTCGACGGCGGTCCTGTTGGAGCCGAGGAGGAGGCGGATGGCCGTGACCCGCTCGGCGCTCGCATCGGCGCGCTTCAGGGCGAGGTCCGCGCCCTTCTCGATCTGGCCCATGGCGGCGGCGGCCTGGGCGGTGGCGGCGGCGGAGGTCTGCGTACCCTTCCTGATCTGCTCGAGCGCGGTCATGATCTGGCCGCCCGCCCGGTTGATGCTCTGGATGGCGGAGGAAAGCTCCTCGGAGGCGGATGCGACTTCCTCGGCGCTCTTGGTGATGTCGGAGGAGTTCTTCAGGTCTTCGGCCAGTTCGTTGAGCGACTGGGCGGTCTGCTCGCATTCGGCAAGCGATTCCGACTGGGCCGCCACGGCCTTGGCGGATTCTTCGGCGGCGGCGGACTGTTCCTCCGCTGCGGCGGCGATGTCTTCCGCCCCGCGCAGCGCCTGGTTTGCCGCCGCATTGGACTGGATGGCGGCCGAGGCGATCTCGCGCGAGCCGTTGAGGATCTCCAGCATGTTCTTCGAGATCTCGCCGAGCTGCTCGGTGATGACCTTGCTGCGCTCCACCTCGCCCATCACGCTTTCGGCGGAATTGTTGATGCCGGTGGTGATTGCGTCCACGTCGGTCTGGATCTGGCCCACGAGTTCGGCGATCTGCTGGGCGCTCTTTTCAGAGGTCTCGGCCAGCGTGCGGACTTCGTCGGCAACCACGGCAAAGCCCTTGCCGTGCTTGCCCGCGCGGGCCGCCTCGATCGCGGCATTGAGCGCGAGCAGGTTGGTCTGGTCGGCGATGCGGGCGACCGCCTTGACGATGTCGCCGATATTGGCGGCCTGGGCCTCCAGCTCCTTGACGAGCTGCACCGAGCCCGCCTGGCGCTGGGCGGCGACCCCAACGTTCGACACGAGCGCCGCGATGTCGTCGGCGGTCCGGTTGGCGACCGTCTGCACGGCCTCGACCTTCGACTGGCTGGTTTCGGCGACTTTCAGCTGCCGGGAAATGCTGTCCATCACCTGACGGGTGGCGGCCAGCGATTCCTGCGCGGCGCCACTCGCCTGTTCGGCACCGGCGGCGATCAGGTCGGAGGCGCGCTTCAGCTCTTCGGCCGCCGAGGCGGCCTCGGCGGTGCTGGACGCGATCTGGCTGGTGGCGGCCGCGATGCGCTCGGCAGCCTGCTGCTGCTTGGCGAAGGTACGGGCCCGCTTGCGCTGGGCCTCCGCCTCCCGGGCAGCGGCCGCGGGAAGGGTCTTGTGTGCCTGCGTGGTGCCCTGTGCTGCGGGCATCGTCGATGCCCCCGTCTTCTTTACAATCGGCATGCGACGACCTCTGCTGCTTTGAAATTGACCACTCCATCGCCGGCACCTGTTTAAGTTCCGGCTTTCGTGAGAGTGTTTGATATTAGGCCAGCAAAGGGGTCAAGTTGGTGCATTATCCCATACTGTATGAGTTATTATGGGTATGCCGAAATGACACTGTTTCATCGTAGAACAGTGGATATTAAGCGGAATTCAATATTTAGAAAATGCTGAAAGGCAGCCAATCATCGTTAAAAATATACTTACAGCCGGTCGCCGCTCTCCGGGGCAGCCGGCCCCCGTGGCTCAGCGCGGCAGGGCAAAGCTGTCCTTGAGCCGTTCCATCAGGCCGGCGATGCCGTCCGCCCCGTCGTCCCCCTCGGCCCGGCGGGTGGCGGCGAGCACATGGCCTAGCGGATCGGCGAGGAGTGCAGCCAGCGCATCCGCATCCTCGGGCAGGCAATAGGACGACATCTCGAAACCCTGGCGGTCATCGAACCAGCCGATATCGGCGCGCTCCTCGTCGAACTCGATGCCCACCCAGTCGAAGCCGGGGCGGGAATCGACGCCGGCGAAGGAGCGCAGGAGCTGGAACTGCAGCGTGCACTCCCGCCCGTCCGACCCGAAGACGAGATCGCTGACGGCGGCATGGCGCTGGAGCATGGCAATGGTGTCGCCGGTGACGTGGAGGTCGGGCCGGGGAATGGCGGGCGCCGTCTCCGCGCGGTTCCAGCTTCCGCCGCTGGCCACCGCAAGCGAGACGAGCGCGAGCGGCTCCGTCAGCAGCTCCTCGATTTCCTCCGGTTCGAGTCGGGCAGCCGGCCGGGTCAGCACGCATGCTCCGTCGGCGAGCGTAAGGCGGAAGGCGACATATCCCCAGGCGAAGATGATGTCGACCGGCGGTCCCTGCTCCCCCGTCATCAGCCCGGGCATGCAGCCCGTCTTCAGGAACAGGCCGAGCCGCGCCCTTCCGCCCTCGCTGGCGAGCAGGTAGGAGGAGACACGTCCATCGGCGGCAAGATCCGCAAGCGTATCGCCCGCCATGTAAAGAGAATGAACATCCATGCCGTCGGGCTCCGCTCCTTCAGTCGGCAAAATGCATAAAAATATACATTTATTTTAGCCTTCTGTGTTACACAATAATTTAATTTATGACGCATAACATCCGGAAGATCAAAAGTTATTTCTCCGGTGAAAAGCGGTGCTCTCCTATAGCCAGTCTGGCAAATATGCCACCAAATCAACAGTTTGCCAGCCACTTTCCGGGATACGCAGCCGGGTGGAATCGACATTCCACACCATCGGCCGGCTGCTCGACCAGCTTGCGGCCGTTGCCGCCGCGTTCCAGGGTTATCTCCGGCAGGACCTGAGCGCCGGTATCGAGTTGCCCAATTATTCCCGTGCCTTCCTGGATGGCGTGCGCCGGTTCGATGGCGAGGGCCAGGCGTTCCGGGCCAGCCTTGACCGGGCATCCGCCGATGCCCGTGCGCTGCATTGCCAGCTTGCGGTTCTGACCGACCACAGCATCCACCTGCGCAGCTGCACCTTCACGCTGAAGGTCATCAGCGCCCGCTACCCGGAGATCTCGGGCTTTGCGGAAGAAATGGCCGAGTATGTCGGCCGCATCCGCGCCGCGGTCGATACGCTGTCCGGCGAACTCGAGCGCGTGATTCGCATGGCGCGGCAGGTGGACGAGAGCGGCGACACCCGCTCCGACCGCCCGAGCCTCGACGAGGCCTTCAAGACCGAACCGGCCTCCATGCGCATCGCGGCGGAAGAGATCGACCAGATGATCGCGCGGCTGATGAGCACGCTCCAGTGCGGCGACATCGCCAGCCAGCGGCTGGATCACATCGTGCAGGCGGTGGAGGCGGTGGAGAACGCCATGCTGACCCCCGAGGACCGGGCCCGCTTTCTCGCGATGATCGATGCGCAGCTCGACCAGACCATTGCGGACCTCGGCGTGAACTGCGGCATGTTCACCGAGAATATCGAGTTGATCGCCAGCCGCATCGAGGTGCTGGCTGCCAATGCGGACGTGCACCGCATCGGGCTTGCGGAGAATTACCGCCAGCTTCAGAAGCGGCTCGACGACTATTTCGCCGAATTGCGGTCGATGCTCCGGCGCCGGGGCGAGCAGCAGGCGCTGTTTGCCGGCGGCAGCGACGGCGCGGGCACGCGTCGGGTCGAGGAAGCGATCGATGCGATCGGCTCGGCCGTGCGCGACATCTATTACATGGCGCTCAACACGACGCTCAGCTGCGGCCGCATCGGCGGTACCGCCGCCTCCGCAGCGCCCGTGACGACCGAGATCCGCCGCCACGTCCAGATCCTCAGCGAGGCGTCGGACCTGATGGCCTCGCTCTGCCCGCGCATGACGCAGGCGCTTGCCGAGGGCGGCCAGATGGCGCTCGACACCGGCCTCGAACCGGATTTCGCCGCCGAGCACGAGCGGCTGTCGGCACAGGTGCATGCCATGGCGGAGCGCGCCCGCGAGGCCTGGCTCAGCCCGGCGCAGCTCAATGCGCTTTCCCGCCAGCTGCTCGGCGAAATGCCCCATCTCGCGGAAGTCTCTGCCGGGTCGCAGGCGGTGCAGGACCATCTGGGCGCCTATCGCGACGCCGGCCAGTCCCCCGTTCGGGACCAGAAGCGGGTGGACGAGCTCAGCGAGCGGCTCTTTGCCCTCTACACGATGAATTCCGAGCGTGAGGTGCACAAGCAGCACTTCTGGCTGGACATCGACTCCAGCGATTGCGAGGCGATCAACCTCTTCGGCGACGAAGCGGCCGAGATGTCGCTCGACGCGGTGCTGTTCTAGCCTCGCCGGGCTTCTGCCGGTGCGAAATGGCGTCTGCCGCCCGGCCTTTCACCTTGTCCGATCATGAAAAAAGGGTGCCGCGACGGCACCCTTTTTTCTGCGTCCCTGTCGTCCGGCCGTCAGCCCTTCCGTTCCTCGTGCTCGCGCCGCCAGCGGTCGATGGCAGCGGAGACGGGAACTGCAAGCACGCTTGAGACATCCTCGGCGGGAATGGCCTTGGAGAACTGCCAGCCCTGAACCTCGGTGCAGCCCTCGCGGGCGAGGTGGAAGAGCTGCTCCTGCGTTTCGACGCCCTCGGCGGTGGTCAGGATGCCGAAGGAGACGCCGAGCTTGGTGATGGCATGGACGATGGCGCCGCTCTCGCGGTTCTGCGCGACATCGCGGATGAAGGAGCGGTCGATCTTGATCTTGTCGAAGCGGAAGCGGCGCAGATAGCCGAGGCTCGAATAGCCGGTGCCGAAATCGTCCATGGCAATGCGCACGCCGAGCGCGTGAAGCTGCTCCAGGATGGCGATGTTCTGCTCCGTCTTCTCGAGCAGCACCGTTTCGGTGATCTCGATCTCGAGGCGCTGCGGCGGCAGGCCGGAGGCGGCCAGCGCGCTCATCACGCTGTTGATGACATTGCCGCGCATGAACTGGATCGACGAGACGTTGACGGCCACCCGGACATGGTCCGGCCACTGCATGGCCTCCATGCAGGCACGGCGGATCACCCAGTCGCCGAGCTGGATGATAAGCCCGGTTTCCTCCGCCACGGGAATGAAGAACTCCGGGGAAACCAGCCCGCGCTCGGGATGCTCCCAGCGCAGCAGGGCCTCGAAGCCGACGATCTCCTGGTTATCAAGCGAGATCTGCGGCTGGTAGACGAGCTTGTACTCGCCGTTGACGAAGGCGTTTCGCATGTCGAGCTCGAGAAGGCGCCGCTCCTGGGCCACCGCATCCATCTCGGGATTGAAGATGCGATAGGTGCCGCGGCCATCCGTCTTGGCGCGATACATCGCGAGGTCGGCATTCTTCAGCAGCACGTCCGCCTCTTCCTGCCCGTCGAAGGTCGCCACGATGCCGACGCTTGCGCCGACGGTGATGGCATGCCCCTCGATCGAGCGCTGACGGCTCGCCCTTGCGATGATCTTTTCGGCGATGGCGGCCGCCGAGTTCAGCCCGCTGTCGCAGCCCGCATGCAGGATCGCGAATTCGTCGCCCCCGAGCCGCGCAATCAGGTCGTCCTTGCCGATGACCTCGCGGAATTCCGTGGCCACCTGCTTGAGGAGCAGGTCGCCGATCGTGTGGCCGAGGGTGTCGTTGACGCTCTTGAAACCGTCGAGGTCGATGAACAGGATGGCCACCCCGTTGCCCTCGGCGACAGGCTGGCCGAGGCGCGCGTCCAGCGCCTCGCGGAAGAGAACGCGGTTCGCCAGGCCCGTCAGCGCATCGTGGAAGGCCATGTAGCGGCTTTCCGCCTCGGAGCGCTGGCGCTGCTCGATCTCGCCTTCCAGCTTGCGGTTGATCTCGATGAGTTCGAAGGTCCGCTCCTTGACGCGCTCCTCGAGCAGCTCCTTTGCCCGGCTCAGCTCGTCATTGGCGCGCTTGCGCTCCAGCTGCACGTTGACCCGCGCGAGCGCAATGGGAAAATCCACCGGCTTCGTCACATAGTCGTTGGCCTGCATCTCGAGCGCGCTGACGATATCCTCGCTCTGGCTCTTGGCCGTGACCATGATGACGGGCAGTTCCACGGGGGAGAAGTTCTCGCGCACCCGCTTCAGCACTTCGAGCCCGTCGATCCCGGGCATCATCACGTCGAGCAGCACGACGTCGAAGGGCTGCCGGGCGATCAGCGCAAGGGCGGCCATGCCGCTGTCGGCTTCCGTCACCTCGAAGCCGCGCCGCTCGAAGCGCCGGAGCAGGATCGCCCTGTTGTCGGTGACATCGTCGACGATCAGCAGGCGCGGCTTGCGGGAGGCCTCCGCCTGCGTCTCGGTGTAGGTGAGGGGTTTCGTCTGAGACATGTGGACCTGTCCGCTGTTCAGCCCGCCGCACTGGCAAGCGCCGGCTCTGCGGTTTCATTGTTGTTATCGTTGGATACCGGCGCCTCGCGCGCCGCATCGACGGGAATCCGCACGGTGAAGCACGATCCCCTGCCCGGTTCGCTGGTGACGGTGATGCTGGCGCCCATCAGCGCGCAGAGTTTCTGGCTGATGGCGAGGCCAAGCCCGGTGCCGCCGTATTTCACCGAAGTCTGGGCGGAGGCCTGCGCATAGTTCTGGAAGAGCCGCGCGATGTCCTCCCGGGCGATGCCGATGCCCGTATCCACCACCTGGATCTCCACCCATTCGCCCGAACCGATCGTCTTGCGCCGGACGATCAGCGAAACCGTGCCGTTGCGGGTGAATTTCGCCGCGTTGCTGAGCAGGTTCAGGATCACCTGACGCAGCTTGGTCTGGTCGCCGGTGACCTTGCCGAGACGGGCGGGGCTCTGCACCACGAAGCTGTTGCCATTGGCCTTCACCAGCGGCTCGGCGGTGGCGATCACCTGGTTGCAGAAATCGTCCGCGTCGAAGCTCTCCTCGTTGATCTCGATGGTGTTCGATTCGATCTTGGAGAGATCGAGCACGTCGTTGACCAGCGACAGCAGGTGCTTGCCCGCCGAGTTGATGCGCTTGAGGTCCTGCTCCTTCTGGCTGGAGGCGGTCTCGGGCTTCATCATTTCCATCATCAGCTCGCTGTAGCCGATCACCGCGTTGAGCGGAGTGCGCAGCTCATGGCTCATCTTGGCGAGAAAGATGGATTTCGCCTGGTTGGCGGTCTCGGCGTGCTTCTTGGCCTCCTGCAGCTTTTCCATCGCCACCCGGGCCAGCTCCGTCTCGCGCTCGATCTCGGAGCGCATGGACATCACGTTCGAATAATAGACGGCCATCCACGACATGTAGACGGTGGCCGAGATGATCGAGATCCAGCCGACGGGCGCAAGCTTGGAAATGGCGACGAGCTCGGGAAAGCCGAAGGCGGTATAGGCGGCAATCAGCACCAGGAAATTGGCGGCAAAGAGGCCCACCACCGCCAGCGGCCGGTCCGAGAGATAGAAGAAGCCGAGCAGCAGGGCGATGATCAGCCAGGGCAGGAAGGGTGAGCTCACGCCGCCGTAGAAGTAGGTGCCGAACAGCGAGGTGAAGGTGAGCAGCTGCACCGACATCAGGGCGCAGATCCTCAGATTGCGCAGATACTTGTAGGCGAAGGGCAGCGTCCAGAAGAGATAGACGCTGGCGATGATCGTCCAGCAGGCAAGGCCCGGATCGGGGTCCGTGCGGTAGAGATAGATGACGATGCCCTGGGCGATCAGCGGGCCGATCAGATGGGTGAACACGAAGTTGCGGGCGATGCTGAGCTCGGATCGCTCGAGAACCGTACCGTCCGGGATGAAGTAGTCGATGACTCGGAGTGCCCGGTTCAACATTCTGCCCTGCCTTGCGCGAGAAAGATCATGCACATGTTCCAAAATTAGGAGACAATGCATTGAGAAAGCGTAAAACGTATAATTGTTTTATAAGATCATCATTTGGGACGCAGCGGGCGGCGCCGTTGCCGGAATGACCGGAAAAACGGGTTTTACGGGGGTTCTGGCGGGGTTTTCTGCCGGAAGAGCGGCGTGCGGCGGATGCAGCCCTGCGGGCCGCTTCCCGGCATGCGGGTACCCGGTATCGCGCGATGGCGGAGGCGGCAGGGCCGCCGGGCAGGCGGTCGGCAGCAGAACGGCAAGCGTCGGGAAGTGCCGGCCGGGCGTCTCCGATGGGCGCGCGGACGCGATGCGTGCGGGGAACCCCGTCCCTTCGCGGACAAGGAGCGTGGCGCGGTCTCAGCCGCGCCACGTCAGGTATCGTTACTGCTGGATCGGGGCGTAGGCGCCGTTGCTCCAGCGGTTGATGTCATACTTGGCGTTCTTCAGGTCGCCCTTCTCGTCGAAGGCGACATCGCCCACGACGGTCGAGACGGCTTCGCCGTTCTTCAGCACTTCGGCCACCTTGGCCGGGTCGTCCGTGCCGGCCTTCTCGATGCCCTGCGCGAAGGCCTGGATGACGGCGTAGGAGAAGAGGGTGAAGCCTTCCGGCTTGAAGCCGCCGGCCTTGATCTTCTCAACGGCTTCCTTGGCTTCCGGCTTGGACTGCGGATCGGACGGGAAGGCGAAGAGCGTGCCTTCGCCAGCCGGGCCGGCCACCTGCCAGAATTCCGGCGAGGCAATGCTGTCCGGCATGATCAGCTGGAACTTGTAGCCGGTATCGGCCGACTGGCGCAGGATGAGGCCGGCTTCCGGGTGGTAGCCGCCGAAATAGATCACGTCGACCTTGGCTTCCTTCAGCTTGGAGACGAGGGCGGAAAAGTCCTTCTCGCCGGCATTGATGCCCTCATACATCACTTCGTTGAGGCCGGCGCCATTCATGGAGGCCTTCACCGCATCGGCGACGCCCTGGCCATAGGCCGTCTTGTCATGAAGGATGGCGACATTCTTGCCGGCATACTGCTTGGCCATCCACGGGCCGATGAAGGCGCCCTGGGCGTCGTCACGGGTGTAGAGACGCATGATGGTCGGCCAGCCCTTTTCGGCGGCGGCATCGGTCAGCACGGGGTTGGAGGAAGCCGGGCTCATCATCAGCACGCCGTTTTCCGCATAGACCTCGGAGGCCGGGATGCTCGAACCGGAGCAGGCATGGCCATCGACGAACTTGATGCTGGCGGCCGAAATGCGGTTCGCGACGGAAACCGCCTGCTTCGGATCGCACTGGTCGTCCTCGAACTGAAGCTTGATCTGGCGACCGAGCACGCCGCCCTTGGCATTGATGGCATCCGCTGCGGCCTGCGCACCCTGGCGGAACTGGTCGCCGATGGCAGCCAGCGGGCCGGTCAGCGGGCCTGCCACCGCGATGGTGACGTCATCGGCCCAGGCGGCCGTTCCGCACATCAGCGCGCCGATGAATGCTGCGAGATGCTTGCGCTTGATCATGTCTTCTCTCCTGTTCAACGCCTTTTTCAGGCGATCTGATTGCCGGCCTAGGATTAGGTCCTCTGCCGGCCCGGCACAACTGCCGATAATTTACGGGTATGGCTTTATCAGCCTCTTCTCACGGTGCTTTTTGTCGCACTGGGCACTTGTGCACGGCAAAGCGAGGCGGTGCATTGATCGTGCTCAATCGAAACGGACCTCGTTATCGAGCGAATGGATCGGTGGCGGCCCGTTTTGCGCAATTTCCTGTCGTCGGCCCTTCGGCATGCGATCGGGCCGGTTCGCCACTCCCGGTTGCGCGCGCGATCAGCCGGGGCCGAGAAAGCTCATCCCGAAGAAGGCCGCGGCGGCAACCAGGCAGAGGCCCGCGAGCACGACCGGCGCCCGTCCGCCCCGCCATCCATGGCCGAGGACCGCCACCAGGAAGGCGGCAATCATCAGGTAACCGAGCCCGGCGAAGAGGGCCGCAGAACCGGTCACCAGGCTGGGCGGGCTCATGCGCGGCGCCAGCCACGACTGGCCGGAGACGATCGCATGGACGCCCCGCGCGCCGAAGGCGGCGGCCACCAGGCCGATGACGAATGCTTCCGCCTTTTTCAACGCGGTCTCCCGTCCCATTCGGAACCGCCGGCAATCACCACGATCCGTCCGGGCTCGCCGAACTTCGCATAGGCGTCGCCCTCGCCCCAGGCGCCTCCGGACAGCACCAGCATGTCCTCCTTCCGGCTCCAGCGGCCGGTGGACTCCCGCTCCATCAGCGTATCGGCGAGGCGGTAGGTGCCATCCGCCGCCAGCGACAGGCTGCCCGTCTCGTCCGCGGTGCCGGGCGTGAGCAGCGTCCATTCGCCCACGAGCGAGGAGGGGTCCTTTTCGGCAAGCAGATATTCGGCCAGCGCGCCGCTTTCGACGGGTCTCAGGAGATTGTAGTCCAGTCCGCCATAGGGATATTTGCGCGCCTGCACGCGGCCTTCCTCGTCCAGAAACACGATCCAGTCGTCATGGTCGTTGGCGGGGTGCTTGAGAAGCAGGCTGCCGGGAAAACGGTCGTCGGGATTGGCGCTCCAGCGCCCGCTCCATCGTCCGGTGAGCCAGGAGATGCGGTAGGTCCCGGCCGGATCGATCTGCAGCACACCCGCGCCCTTCGCGCCGATGCCGTGCTCCATCGTCCAGGTGGTGGTCTCGATCTGGCGGATGTAGTCGCGCTCGACCTCCTTGCTCCAGATGCCGGAGCCGCCCGGAATGTCGATGATCCAGTTGCCGGGGAAGGGGTAGGCCGGCGTGCCGGGGACGGAGGCCGGATTGGCCGCAGCCTGCCGGGCGAAGGGCGCGAGCGGCGATCCTTCGGCGATGGCCGGTGCGGGTTCGTTGGCCGCTCCGCTGATGGCCGTCGGCTCCGGATCGGCCTGCGGAACCGGATCGGGGGCCGGTGCCGCACCGTTGCGCGAAAGGCGGAGTGCGCCGCAGGCGGGGTTGTCGATCCGCCCCCGCAGGACATCGCCGTCAAGGACCGCCGTCAGCCCGACCGCCACGTAACCGTCGGGCTGGTGCAGCCACTGGCCGGGCACGAGCGTCAGGCGGCTTTCGGCGGCGTCGAAGCGGCCGCTCATGGTGAAGGCGCCCGCGGCATCGCCCTGGTTGGTGAAGCTGAAGATCGCGGTCACCGGATCGGTCATGTCGCTGACCGATAGCGACAGCGACATGGAGGTCCCGCCGCAGTCGTAGGTGCCGTTGAAGGTGCCGTTGACCGGTCCCGCAAGCGCGGGTCCCGATGCCAGCAGGGCGAGAAGTGCAATCCGGTATTTCATCAGTCGGCCTTCTTGTGGAAGAGGTGCATCAGGGGGCCAGGAAGAGGCGGAGGAGCGCAAGGACCAGGAGCACCAGACCTGCCCCCGCCGCGATCCGTCCGGCGCGGGAGAGCGCACCCGCCACATCCGCCGGCGGGAGGCCTGCCTCGGTGGAGCTCCAGCCGGGTTCGCTGCCCCGGGCCGCCGGATAGACGGCCACCGGCTTGTCCGCGAGCGTGGAAAGCCGGGCCGCAAGCCGGTCGATGGCGGGTGCCTTTCCGTCCGGCCCCGCGGGCAGGCTGTGCAGCACCAGTCTTTCGCCGCCCCGTGTCCCGATCGACAGGCAGTCGCGCACGACCGGAACGAAGAGCTGCGTTCTCACCTCGTTGCGGCGGGCAATTTCCGCGATATCGGACAGCGGCACCGCATGGCGTGCCATGGCCGGCAGGCCGATCAGGCCATCCCAGGCGGTCGGCAACACCAGCATGAGCGCTCCGTCCTGCAGGACGATCCGGTGCCGCGCCGCAATCACCGCCAGTCTCAGAAGGGCCGCCGCAAGCGCCAGCACCATGAGGCCGAGGCCAAGGAGAAGGAGAACCGGCACAAGAAGCGTGGCATCCTCCCTCATCTCCGCCACAAGCAGAACGGCAGAAACCCCAAGCAGAAGGCCGAGCCCGGCGAGAAGACAGGAGAAGAGGCCGAGCAGCAGCCAGCGAATGACGGAGGGCGCCACCAGCTTTTCCGGAAAATCTGCCATTTGATGATCTTCAATCTTGCAGGAAGTGTTTGACGAGATTTGATATATCAGCGTCGGCCAACCGGAAAGAACCATAACTGGACCTTTGGAGCAGTACCGCGGCGCGTCACAGTTTACGGCGGTCAACCGCCGGCACGGTCATTCATCACGGCCGTGAATCGGTCGGGTCCGACCGATTCAAAACTCTCGTTGGACGGGAGGGACCATTCCCGCGAGACTCCCCCCCATGACCGACCTCCGCTTCCAGCTCTATGTCGAGCGCACCGATCCTCGCCGCAACATGGCGCGCTTTTACGCGCTCAGCATCGAGCCCTCGCTCTTCGGTGTCAGCCTCGTGCGGCGCTGGGGGCGCATCGGCACCTGCGGCCGGGCGCGGATCGAAACCATGGAGAGCGAGGGCGCGGCACTGGACCGCTTCCTCGCCCTGCTGGCGACGAAGCGGAAGCGGGGCTATCGTCCGCCCGTCCGGCCGGGTGCGGCGGGTTTGCCTGCCCTGCCTCCCACAAAATGACGGGCCTCCTGCCGGCATTTTCCCTTGCGGTTTTTCATTAATTCAAATTGATTGAGTCTGTCGCCGGCGCGCTGCTGCCGGCGCTGAGAACGACCCCGGAGGACCGACGACCATGCCCGCCCGCCCTGCCTTTCTGTTCGAAACCGAATGGGTGCCTGCCGCCGACGGCACCGAAAGCGCCTATATCCTGCGGATGACCAACCGGTCGGGCCGGAGCCTCGCCGGCTTCAGCCTGACGGTGAGCGGCCCCGGCCGGGTCGATCCCTCGGGCGAGGTCGAAGGTGCGCGCATCGAGATCCGGCTTTCCAACCACACCCGCTTCGTGCCGCCGGAAGGCATGGTGCTGGCGGATGGCGACACCTGGTCGATCACGGTGCGCAAGCTCAGCTGGCAGTTCCGCCACTGGAACGACGGCGCGCGCGGCGCCTATCTCACGCTCGCGGACGGTTCCACGGTGGCGCTGTCCGTCCGGCCGACGGCTTCGCGCAGTTCCAATGCGCCCTTCAGGCGCGGCGCGGAGCTCTGGCCGGTGCCCGCCGTGCCGCCGGTGCCGGTGTCGGTCATCCCCTGGCCGGAAGAGGTTGCGGTGGGCGGGCGGAGACCCCTGCCCGCCGGCCTGACGCCGAAGGCCGCCGATGCGGAAGGCGAGGCTGCCATCGGCGCCTTTTCCGGGCTGGTCGAGGCGCTCTTCCCGGCCGACGGCCTGGTGCGCAGCGAAGCCGAGGGCGGGCTTCCGGTTCTCCTGCATCGGGCAGACGGCATGGGCGCGGAAGCCTACCGGATCGATTTTGCCGCCGACGCCGTCTCCGTCCGTGCCTCCACGCGGACAGGTCTGCTCTACGGCCTCGTGACGCTCGGCCAGATCTGGCGCGGCGCGCGGCTCCATCCCGCCTCCTACGCCTTTCCCGCGACCGGCCACATCGAGGACCGGCCGGAGATGGGCTGGCGCGGCATGCATCTCGACGTCGCCCGCCAGTTCTATGCCACGGCCGAGATCCGCCGCCTGCTTGCCATTCTCGCCTGGAACAAGCTCAACCGCTTCCACTGGCACCTCACCGACGACGAGGCCTGGCGTATCGAGATCGAGGCCTATCCGGCGCTGACGGAGATCGGCGCCTGGCGCGGAGAGGGCCTGCCGATCCCCGCCCTCCTCGGAACGGGAGCGGAGCGGAGCGGCGGCTACTATACGAAGGCGGCTGTCCGCGAGATCGTCGCGCTTGCGGGCGAGCTGGGGATCGAGGTGGTGCCGGAGATCGATCTGCCGGGCCATTCCTTCGCCCTGCTCGCCGCGCTGCCCGAGCTTCGGGATCCGGCGGAACAGGGGGAATATCAGTCGGTTCAGGGCTTTCCCAACAACTGCATCAATCCCGCGCGGGAAAAGACCTATGAGGTGCTGGAGACGATCTTCGACGAACTGGTGGAGCTCTTCCCCTTCCGCACCATCCATGTGGGTGCGGACGAGGTGCCGCTCGGCGCCTGGTCGGGCTCGCCGGAAGCCTTGGCGCTTCTCGAGCGGCTTGCCGGGCGCGAGGCCGCCCAAAGCCATGCCCGCCGTCTCAACGTGCTCACCAATACCCATGGCGCGGACGACATCGAAGGCTCGGGCGCGGCGGTGCTGCAGGCGGTCTTCCTCGAGCGGGTGCAGAAGATGCTCGCCGCGCGCGGCTGCATCACCGGCGGCTGGGAAGAGGCGGCCCATGGCAATGTCATCGACCGAGAGAAGAGCTACCTCTGCGGCTGGCGCAGCGTCGAAGTCTGCGCCGCGCTTGCCCGGCAGGGTTACGAGATGGTCGTCTGCCCCGGCCAGGTCTATTACCTCGACATGGCCAACAGCCCCGACTGGGCCGAACCCGGCGCGAGCTGGGCCGGCTGGGCCGATTGCGACAAGCTCTATCATTTCGATCCCGTCGAAGGCTGGAGCGAGGCCGAACGGCGCAAGCTCCGCGGCATCCAGGCCTGCCTCTGGTCGGAATCGGCGCTCGACCGCGCCATCGTCGACCGGCTGGTCTTCCCCCGGCTTTCGGCGCTGGCGGAAAGCGCCTGGACGCGCCCCGGCGCAAAATCCTTCGAGCGCTTCAAGGCGATCGCGGCGCTGATGCCGGTCCTCTACGGCTATCCCTGATCGAAGAGGCCGGGCAGGAGCAGGTTCTCCTCCAGCCCGGCCACGCCCTCCAGCCGGAGAAGCCGGAACTTGGTCGCCACGCCGCCCGGCGCGGAAAAGCCGCCCGCCTGCCCCCCGCTTGCCATCACCCGGTGGCAGGGAACGACGAGCGGCCAGGGGTTCCTGGCCATCGCCGCGCCGACGGTGCGCGCTTCGCCGGGAAGGCCGGCAAGCGCCGCAAGCCGGCCATAGGTCACCGTGCGGCCGCGCGGCACGGACCGCAGCGCGCCATAGATCGCCCGCTCCTTGTCGCCGAGGTGCCGGTCGTCGAGCGGGAGTTCGCCGAAATCGACCGCCTCGCCCCGGAAATAGGCCATCACCATCTCCGCCCAGCGGGCGACCGGTCCTTCGGGGACGGGGAGGTCCACGGGCGCGCCGCCTCTTGCGGGATCGGGAAGGCCGGTGCGGACAAGGCCGGCCTCGCTCCAGGCCATGCGGAAGGGGCCCCAGTCGGTCTCGATCTCGAACACCTGCGTCCCGGTCATGCTGGCTGTCTCCCCTCGTCCTCTCGGGCTGTCATCATAGGCGCGCCGGCGAACCGGCCAAACCCGGAAAATCAGCGGGCGCGCTTCTGCAGCACGTCGAATTGCGGGTTGGTTTGCGAAAAGACCGGCAGGGCGGCCGCGCCCAGGATGGCGGTGTCCTTGCCCGTCGCGCCGAGGATGACCCGCGGCAACGCCCGTTCCGCCTTCGGGTCGAGCGGCGGCGGCAGCGGTTCCAGCCGCTCGGCAAGCCGCTTCAGAAGGCCCGGCGGCATCGCCCCGCCGATGACAACCGTTTCCGGATCGAAGGCAAGCTCGAACGTGTCGATCACCTGCCGCATCGGACCGACCGCCTCGTCGAGCCAGGCCTCGATCCCCTCCCCGCCCGCCTCCAGGCGCCGGTCGAGTTCCGCCGGGTCGAGCGACAGCGGGTCCCCGATGCCGAGATGGGCATGGACCGCACCGAGCGAGACGTAGCGGTCGAGGCAACCCCGCTTGCCGCAAGGGCACGGCTTCCCGCCGGGCACGACGGTCATGTGGCCGATTTCGCCCGCATTGCGCCGGCTTCCGCGATAGAGCTGGCCATCGAGAACAAGTCCGGCGCCGATCCCGCCGCCGAGCCACAGGTAGACGAAACTGCCGAGCCCGCGCGCCACCCCGTGCAGCCGCTCCCCGATCGCCGCCGCACTGGCGTCGTTCTCCACCAGAACCGGCAGGCCGATCCGCCCGGACAGCGCAGTCGCCACCGGAAAGCCTGCCCAGCCGGGCAGCGCGACGGGGCTGAGCGATGTCACCCCCTCTCCCTGGTAGCGTCCGGCCATGGCAAGGCCCGCGCCGAGCAACCGCTGCGGGTCGATGCCGGCCCTTTCGATCATCTCCTCCACAAGGCCCGCCATCAGGGGGATCGCCTCGTCCGGGCCGGGACGCAGCGCGGGCCTGCGCGCCCTCGCCCGGATTGCGCCGGAAAGATCGGTCAGCACGCCACCCGCATGGTCGCGCTCGAGCTCGAGCCCGATGGAATAGGCCCCGTCGGGATTGAGGGAATAGGGCGTGATCGGCTGTCCGCGCGGCAGCCGCCGGGGCTCCTCCGCCTTCAGAAGCCGTGCTGCGACCAGATCCTCCACGATGTTGGAAACGGTCTGGACGGTGAGCGCCGAAAGCCGCGCCAGTTCCGCCCGCGACAGCGGGCCGTGAACGCGGATCGCCTCGATGACCACCCGCCGGTTATGGGCCCTGGCCTGCTCCAGGTTGGTGCCGGAAACGGGTTTCATGCCTCGCCTCCCGGCGCCGGTTCGATCTTCTCCACCCGGTCTCCGGCAAAAAGGATCACATAGCCGCCGGTCCGTGCATCCTCCGCCGCCCAGCGCCGCAGCTGGCTCAGCCAGGGCTCCGAGCGGCTTCGGTCCGGCCGGCGCGGGTCGGCCAGAACGGTGCGTTGCGGCCCCTGCCGGTAGACCATCATGCCCGCCGTCGGGGGATGCCATTCCTCGCCGAGCGCCGCTTCCGTCCGCCACAGGCAGAGAAAGGCGCGGCAGGTGTCGGGTCTTGTGTCATAGGCGCGGCACCCCGCCTCCCCGGCCAGATGCCGGCAGGGTTCGTTCGCCGGTTTGTCCAGCGCATCGATGTCGGGCAGGCGGCAGCAGAGGCCGCATCCCGCGCAATCGCGTGCATCGAGCGGCGTCATGAAAGGCGCGCGCCGATGACGGTGGCGATCATCGCCAGCGAAACCGCGCCCGCATCCGGATGACCGATGCTGCGCTCGGCGAGCGGGCGCGCCCGGCCGAGCTTCGGGCTGAGAGGCGCGGTCGCCTCGGCCGCCTGGCCCGCCACTTCGGCGGCCTCTGTCCAGGCGATCTTCAGCGAGCCGGTCGCGGCAAAGCGCGCATCGAGCACGTCGACGAAGGGCACGAAGGCATCGACCAGCGTCTTGTCGCCCACTTTCGCCCCACCGGCCCGCATCACGGCGTCCAGAGCCGCGCGCGCTCCCTTCACCACCGCTTCGCCCGCCGGTTCCGCATCGTCGGAAAGTTCCGCCGCGAAGGCCTTGAGCAGCACGCCCCAGAGCGCGCCCGATGTGCCGCCCGCCCTGTCTGCCCAGGCTTCCGCCGCGGCCCTGAGGGTCGTTGCGGTTCCGGCGCCTGCCTCGGCAGCGGTCCGCGCGGCAAGAAGTGCGGCGGCCGAACCGCGCGCCATCCCCTGCCCGTGATCGCCGTCGCCGGCCTGCGCGTCGATGCGGCCGAGCTCCGCTTCCTTCTCCCTGAGAAGCGCCGCCATGGCCTCGAAGGTGCCGGCGATGCAGGCCGCCCCCCGACGGCCGGCTTCGGGTGCCCGGGCAAAACCGGCATTCCCGCCTTCCTCGCCGGACATGTCCTCGCTTCCGGGGGCTTCCAGCGCCTGCGGTGCCGCGCCGCGCCGCAGGACGGGCGTGTCGCAGGGCGCGGTCCAGAGGCTCTCCAGCTCCTCGTCGAGCCACAGGAGCGTGAGCGAGCAGCCGCTCATGTCGAGGCTGGTGACGAATTCGCCCGCCTCCGGCGCGACGACCGTCAGCCCTTCCGCGGACAGGCGCTCGGCAATGCGCGTCCAGAGCACGAAGAGTTCCTCGTATTTGGTGGCGCCGAGACCGTTCAGCAGAGCGCCCACCCGCGTCACGCCCGCAGGACGTTCCTCGAGCAGCCGGTCGGTGAGGAGCCGGGCGAGATCGGCGGCAGGGAGCGCCTCGCTTTCGGCGACGCCCGGCTCGCCGTGAATGCCGAGGCCGACGGCCATGCGGCCCTTTTGAACGGTAAAGAGCGGCTCGCGCGCGCCGGGCAGCGTGCAGCCGCCAAAGGCAACGCCGACGGTCACGGTGCGGCTGTTGGCATGGCGGGCGACCCGCTCCACCGCATCCAGCGCATGCCCGGCTTCCGCCGCCGCCCCCGCGATCTTGAAGACCACGAGATCGCCCGCGATCCCGCGCCGCTTCTCCGGGGTTTCGCGCGG
This sequence comes from Gellertiella hungarica, assembly GCF_014197145.1. Classification (GTDB taxonomy): domain Bacteria; phylum Pseudomonadota; class Alphaproteobacteria; order Rhizobiales; family Rhizobiaceae; genus Gellertiella; species Gellertiella hungarica. Next base: position 118,491 of record NZ_JACIEZ010000007.1, read on the forward strand.
CGCGCTCGCGACATCGTCGGTCACGTGGACGATCCTGACATCCATGCCCTCGGCGCGCAGCTCATCCGCCGCAACGCCGAAGTTCAGCACGTCGCCGGCATAATTGCCGAAGCCGAGAAGGATGCCGCCGCCCCGGTGCGCCGCCCGGCACACCCGGGCAACCGCCGCCGTCGAGGGCGAGGCAAAGACATCGCCGGCAACCGCCGCATCCGCAAGGCCGAGGCCGACATAGCCGGCAAAGGCCGGGTAATGGCCGGACCCGCCGCCCACCACGACGGCCACCTTGCCCTCCGGCGTGCGGGTGGAGCGCACCACGCCATTCCTCACCAGGCGCACGTAGCGGCCATAGAGTGCGGCAAAGCCCCGAAGCGCGGTCGCGGCAAAATCCTCGGGGGCATCGAAAATGGTGGTCATGGCTCGTCTCCTCCTTGGCAGTCGCGTTCGCCGCCCAGTGTCCACAGCTTCGCCGCCAGCACAAGGACGGTTTTTGCCCCGGCCGTCCGCCGCGAGGAGGAGGCGACCGGCGCGCTTCGTTATCTCTACTAAATCGGTAGATTTTCATTCCCCGGCTCCGGCCCGCTGCCGAAAACTGTTTGCTGCATCCGCGAAAGAAAGGTTTCTGATGCTTCGCTCCCGCGGCAGGGATCGGGCACCTTCATGGACAGAAACGGCAAGGCCCGTTTCGCTCCCGATTGATCCTCCCAAGGAACGACCCCGATGACCAATGCCCTTACTGTTCTTCTCTCGACCACCAGGATTACCCGCCGCGCCGGTCTTGCCGCTCTTCTCGGCGCCGTCGTCGCCTTTGCCGGCATGGCGCCCGAAGCCGCCCGCGCCGAAGGCAAGACGCTGAAGGTCGGCATCATGAGCGGCGAGGACGAGGACGTCTGGCGCGTCGTCACCGCCGAGGCCGCCAAGAAGGGCCTCACCATCGAGACGGTGGTCTTCAACGACTATACCCAGCCGAACGAGGCCCTGTCGCAGGGCGACATCGACGCCAATGCCTTCCAGCACCAGCCCTATCTCGACAACCAGATCAAGACCAACGGCTACAAGATCGTTCCGGTCGGCTTCACGGCAGTCTGGCCGATCGGCCTCTACAGCAAGAAGGTGAAGGCTGTCGGCGAGCTGGCCGAGGGCGCTTCCATCGGCGTGCCGAACGACCCCTCCAACGAGGGCCGCGCGCTGAACCTCCTCGCGCACGAAGGCCTCATCAAGCTGAAGGACGGCACGGGCATCCTCGCCACCATCGCCGACATTGCCGAGAACCCGAAGAACCTCGAGATCCGCGAGCTCGATGCCGGCATCGTCGGCCGGTCCATCGACGATCTGGATGCCGCCGTCGTCAACACCGACTGGGCGCTGAAATCCGGCCTCACCCCCGCCGAACGCATTGCGCAGGAGCCGGTCGAGGGCAATGCCTACCGCAACTTCATCGCGGTCCGCGAGGAAGACAAGGACCAGCCCTGGGTGAAGGATCTGGTGGCCGCCTACCAGAACCCGACCGTGAAGGCCGAGTTCGACCGCGTCTACAAGGGCACGGGGCTTGCCGCCTACTGATCCCGCGAACGCGACAGCGGGACGGGCCGCCGCGGGCAAGCGCCTGCGGCGGCCGATCCCGTTCTCGCCTCCTCCGGAAGGACTGACATGAAAATGGACAAGACGATCGCCGGCCAGCCCCTCGCCGGGCCGGAAACGGCGCCGGCCGTGGCCGAAATCCGCGGCGTGACCCGCACCTTCGGTTCCGCCAGAGCGCTCGACAGCATCTCGCTCACCGTCCGCAAGGGCGAGATCCTCGGCCTGATCGGCCGCAGCGGCGCCGGCAAATCCACCCTCATCCGCTGCCTCAACGGGCTGGAGCGGCCGGATTCCGGCTCGATCCGCATCGAGGGCCAAGAGATCACCGACCTCTCCGACAGGGCGCTCCAGCCGCTGCGCCGCCGCATCGGCATGGTGTTCCAGCATTTCAACCTGCTCTCGGCGAAGACCGTGATCGACAACGTGGCCCTGCCGCTCAAGATCGCCGGCGTCGCCCCTGCCGAACGGCGTCGGCGCGCGCTCGAGCTTCTCGATCTGGTGGGGCTCGCCGCGCGGGCGGATGCCTATCCCTCCGCCCTTTCCGGCGGGCAGAAGCAGCGCGTCGGCATTGCCCGCGCGCTCTCGGCCAACCCGGCCCTGCTGCTGTCGGACGAGGCGACCTCGGCGCTCGATCCGGAAACCACCCATTCGATCCTGGATCTCATCCGCGACATCAACCGCAACCTCGGGCTGACGGTGCTGCTCATCACCCACGAGATGGATGTGGTGCGCTCTATCGCCGGACGGGTGGCGGTGATCGACCGGGGCCGGATCGTCGAGGAAGGGGCCGTGGCCGATGTCTTTGCCCGGCCCGTCCATGCCGTGACGCAGAGCCTGCTTGCCGGCATCCGGCCGCAGCTTCCGGCCTTTCTCTTAGGCCGTCTCGGCGTGAACGGCACGGGCCCCGCCGTCTTTTCGGTCGATGCGGTGGGCGCCGATGCCGGGCGCGATTTCGCCCGCCTCTTCGGCGAGACGCTCGGGGCGCCTGTGCACCTCGTCCACGGCGGCATCGATCACATCGGGGACCAGCCGGTCGGCCGCTTCTTCTTCAGGGCCGAGGCCGATCGCCTTGCCATCCTCGCCCGGGCCGAAAGCCTGGGCCCTGCCATCCATGTGGAGTTCCTCGGCCATGAACCCGGTTCTCGTTGATCTCGTCTGGCGCGCCACGGTGGAAACCGTGGTGATGACCTTTGCCTCCGGGCTGATCTCGCTGGTCTTCGGCCTGCCGCTCGGCCTCCTTCTCGTCGCGACCGCGAAAGGCGGCGTTGCGGAAAACCTCTGGATCAACCGGCTGGTCGGCTGGGTGGTGAACGGCTTCCGCTCCGTGCCCTTCATCATCCTTCTGGTGGCGCTCATCCCGGTCACGCGGCTGATCGTCGGCACGGCGCTCGGCACCGGTGCGGCCATCGTGCCGCTCGCCATCGCCGCGACGCCCTATTTCGCCCGCATCGCGGAGGTGTCGCTGCGCGAGGTGCCGCGCGGCCTCATCGAGGCGGTGGAATCCATGGGGGCGAGCCGGCTGCGCATCGTGCGGGAGGTGCTGGTGCCGGAAGCGCTGCCGGGCATCGTCTCGGGCTTCACCGTCACGCTGGTGACGCTGACGGGCGCCTCCGCCATGGCCGGCGCCATCGGCGCGGGCGGTCTCGGCGATCTCGCCATCCGCTACGGCTACCAGCGCTTCGAAACCTCGGTGATGGTGGTGGTCGTGGTGATCCTCATCCTGCTCGTCTCAGGCATCCAGGTGATCGGCGACCGCATCGCCGCCGCACTGGAACGGCGCTGACAGGGCCGGGAGGAGCTGCCTTCGGCAGGGGCCATAAGCGGCCCCCTCCCCTCTCAGAGCACCAGCACGCCCTGGTGCTTGGCCTTGTTTTCCGGCTCCACGTGAATGGTGATCAGCGCCTGGGGGATGTTCTTCTTCAGGGCGGTCTCGATCCGGTCGCAGATCTCGTGCGCCTCGTCGACCGTGGTGGTGCCGGGCACGACCATGTGGAAATCGATGAAGGTGGCCTTGCCGGCATGGCGGGTGCGCAGGTCGTGAACCTCGAGCGCACCGGTCGCCTGATCCGATATGGTCTCGCGGATCATCTTCAGCATGTCGTCGGAAACCGCCTCGTCGAGCAGGCCGCTCAGCGATTCCGTGATCACCTTCCAGCCGGACCACAGGATGTTGATCGCGACGAGCCCGGCAAGGGCCGGATCGAGCTTCTGCCAGCCGGTAAGGATGGCGATCAGCACGCCGAAGGTGACGCCCACCGAGGAAACCACGTCGGAGAGCAGGTGGCGGCCGTCGGCGACGAGGGCCGGCGACCGGTGGCGGCGGCCATAGCTGATCAGCACATAGCACCAGATGCCGTTGATGGCGCTGGCAAGACCGTTGACCAGCAGGCCTTCCAGCGGCGCATCGAGCGCGCGGGGCGCCATGAAGCCCTTCCACGCCTCGTTCATGATCAGCAGCGCCGCGATGATGATCATCACCCCTTCCAGCACCGCGCTCATGAATTCGGCCTTGTGGTGGCCATAGGGATGGTTCGCATCCGCCGGCCGGGCGGCGACGCGGATGGCCACCAGCGCCGCAATGGCGGTGGCGACATTGACCGTGCTTTCCAGCGCATCCGACAACAGCGCGATGGAGCCCGTCAGCCACCAGGCAAAGGCCTTGAGACCGAGAACGGCAAAGCCGACCACGATGCTGCCGATCGCAATCCTGATGGTGCGGTCCATGAAATGCCTCCGTCTGACGGTCGTGAGATGAGCCGGGCCTCAGACAGGTTAGCCGGAGGATACCGGCGCCTCCGGGTTGCCGCGAGGCCGCCGCTGGATAAGCGGATAGCTGCGGCAGGGGACGGTTTCAAGCTGAAATTCACAGCTAAAACAAGGATTTGTGATATTGCGAGGCATTAGCATTAGCATTACCGGTATGTAACTGAGGAGGCGGCAGGCGGCTGCGTGCAGCCGCCGGTTTCAGCAGCGAACGATTGCATAGGAAAAGCAAAATCTTGGACAGGCGGGCCGGTGCCTGCGCAGAAAAGCCGCCGGGACGCCGCCTGCGCCTTCCCTGCCTTTCCCGGTTGCAGAAGGCGGCCGAATAAAACGATTTCGCGCAAGGATTATACGCCTGTTAACCGCTTTTGTGAGTAAATCGCGAAAATCAGATGTTCATCGAGATCCCTTCATGCCCCATCTTTCGCTCGGTTTCAGTGGTGATTCGAAGCACGTGCTCGATGCGCTGAAGCGCTCGCTCGCGGTGATCGAGTTCGACCTTCAGGGCCACATCCTGGATGTCAACGACAATTTCTGCCGCGCCATGGGCTATGACCGTTCCGAGATCGTCGGCAAGCATCACCGCATCTTCGTCGATCCGGCCGAGGCGGCTTCTCCGGAATACCGGCAGCTCTGGGAGAGCTTCGCCCGGGGAGAGGCGGCGCAAAGGCAGTTCAAGCGGCTTGCCAAGGGCAACCGGGTGGTCTGGATCGAGGCGACCTACAGTCCGGTGATGCGGCGCGGCAAACCCTACAAGGTGGTGAAGATCGCGACCGACATCACCGCCGCCAAGCTTCGGACGCTGGACAGCAACGGCAAGCTGGAGGCGCTCTCGCGCTCCCAGGCGGTGATCGAATTCACCCCCGACGGGCAGGTGCTCGACGCCAACGAGAACTTCTGCCGCGCCATGGGCTATGAGCGCTCGGAGATCGTCGGCCGGCATCATTCGATGTTCTGCCTGCAGGCGCATGTGCAGTCGCCTGATTATGCCGGCTTCTGGAGGCGGCTGGCAGCGGGCGAGTTCTTCACCGATCAGTTCACCCGTCTCGACAAGGCGGGCAACGAGGTGCACATCCAGGCGACCTACAATCCCATCATCGACGATACCGGCAAGGTGGTGAAGGTGGTGAAGTTCGCCACCGACATCACGGGCCGGGTGCAGGCGATGCAGACCCTTGCGGAAGGGCTCGGGCGGCTTGCCGACTGCAATATCCGCATGACCATCGACGAGCCCTTCGTCTCCGACTTCGAGCCCCTGCGGCAGGATTTCAACCGCTCCATCGGCCGCTTCCAGGAAACGCTGGAGCTGGTGCTGGCGGAAACGGCGGGCCTGAACGAGCGCAGCAACGACATGCGGCGCAGCTCCGACAGTCTCGAGGACCGCAGCCACCAGCAGGTCGCGGCTCTGCGCCAGACGACGGCGGCGCTCGGCACCATCACCGGCACCATCCGCGATGCCGGCACCCGCACGGTGGAAACCCGCGGCCTTGTCCGCGATGCCCGGCAGGCGGCGGCCGATTCGGTCAAGGTCCTGAACGCCACCGTGGAGGCCATGGGCCGGATCGAGGGCGCCTCGCGCGAGATTGCCAGCATCATCGGGGTGATCGACGAGATCGCCTTCCAGACCAACCTTCTGGCGCTGAATGCCGGGGTGGAAGCGGCCCGCGCGGGCGAGAGCGGCAAGGGCTTTGCCGTCGTCGCCCAGGAGGTGCGGGCGCTGGCCCAGCGCTCCGCCGATGCCGCCCGGGAAATCGGCCGGCTGATTGCGCGGTCGTCGGAGGAAGTCACCGGCGGCGTCCGCCTCGTGGGCGACACGGGCGACGCGCTTCGCCGCATCGAGGATTTCGTCCGCACCATCGACGGCAATGTCGAGGCCATGGCGGCCGCGGCCGCGGAGCAGACCCAGCAGCTGTCCGAGATCAGCCTGGCGGTGGAGACGCTCGACCGCAATTCGCAGGAAAACATTGCGCTGGTCGACGGCATGAACGCGGTCAGCCGCGCGCTCGCCCAAGGGGCGGAATCCCTCTCGGCCCTCGTCGGGCGCTTCAAGCTCAACCGGCGCAAGGCCATCCGCGAGCCGGGCTCCGCCGCGGCGGCGGCCTCGCCCGCCCAGCGCCGCGTCGCCTGAGGATCAGCCGACCGGGACCCATTCCCTGGCGAGCGCCGAAGCCGCCATGGCATGCACCGTGCGCTCGATCCGCAGCCCTTCCTCGAAGGTGATCACATGGGCCGGCGCACCTTCGATGGCCGCCAGCAGTTCCCGGCATTCGATGGCCTTCAGCTCGTTGAAGCCGAGCCCGTGGCCGGGTGCGGGAATGAAGCGGTCATAGGGCCGGTGGACCGGTGCCGCAAGAACGGTGCGGAACCCCTGCAGGCCTCCGGGATCGGCGGTCGTGTAGAGTTGCAGCTCGTTCATCCGCTCCTGGTCGAAGAGGATGGAACCTTCCGAACCGTAGATCTGCAGCGCGATGCGGCCCTTGCGCCCCCATGCCGACCGGTTGACCATCAGCACGCCGGAGGCCCCCTCCTCCGTTCTGAAAAGTGCGGAGGAGATGTCGTGGTTTTCCACCGTGCGCGTGCCGCCTTCGCGGGTCGGACGGGTCTGGTAGGGCTTGGCCATGTCGGCGGCCACCTCCGCGATCCGCCCGTGCAGCACGCTCAGCAGCGAGAGCGGGTGGACGGCAAAATCGTCGAGCGCCCCGTAGCCGGAGGTCTTCTCGCTCTTCCAGTAGAAGGGCTCGGCCGCATCGGCCATGTAGTCCTCGTCCATCTCGAGGCGGATGTGGTTGACCGTGCCGATCCGCCCCTCGGCGATGATGGCGCGCGCCAGCCGGATCATCGGGTTCTGGATGTAGTTGTAGCCGAGGATCGCGATGCGCCCCGAACGCCGCGCCGCCTGCGTCATGCGCTCCGCATCGGCCAGCGACGTCGCCATCGGCTTCTCGCACCACACGTGCTTGCCCGCCTCCAGCGCCGCCACCGCCATTTCGGCATGGAACTGGTTCGGCGCGGCAATGGAGATGACGTCGATCGCGGGATCGGAGAGGAGGTCGCGCCAGTCGCCCGTCGCGCGCGCGAAGCCGAAGGCGCGGCCCTGGCGCTGCGCAAGCTCCTCGGTCGCATCCGCCAGCGCCAAGAGCCGCGGCCGCTCCACGTCGCCGAAGACGGTTGCAACGCTGGTCCAGGCCAGCGCGTGGCACTTGCCCATGTAACCCGAACCGATCAACCCGACGCCGAGACCCATCCGCTTTCCTCCCTCGCATGCGAATCGTTTTAAAGGCCAGCCTAATCGAGGCCGGGCGGGGATGCGAGGCGGCATGTCGGCGGCGGGGCCGGGGCGAAGGACCATGCGCGCACGGCCGCCGGATGCCCCTCCCCTCATTTTTTCTCATCATGCGAGGCGGGCCACTGGAATAAATCCGCGGGTTGATCCGTATATGAGGGCATGGACCGCGACAAACGACCCTTCGACATCATCGGACAGCTGGCGAGCCTTCGCCGCTATGCCCGCGCGCTCGTGCGCAACGGACAGGATGCCGAGGACCTGGTGCAGGACGCGCTGCTGCGGGCCTACGAGAAGCGCTCGACCTTCCGGAAGGGCGCCAATCTCAGGAACTGGCTCATCTCGATCCTGCACAACACCCATGTGGACCGCCTGCGCGCCGCCCGTGCGCGCCGGCAGGCGGACATGGAGGAGCTGGACGAGATGTCGGCGGTCCTGCCGGCCGGGCAGGAAGAGGCGATGCGGCTTGCGGATGTGCGCCGCGCCTTTCTCGACCTGCCGGAAGAGCAGCGCGCCGCGCTCCACCTCGTTGCGGTGGAGGAGCTCTCCTACCAGCAGGCCGCGGACGCGCTGAACATCCCGCTCGGCACGCTGATGTCGAGGATCTCGAGGGCGCGGGCGCGTCTGCGCGCGCTCGACGAACCCGGACGCGAAGCGCCGACGCTCAGACTTGTGAGGAATGCCGATGACTGAACCCGAACCCGTCGCAGAGACCGATTTCGACGCCTATGTCGACAATCAGCTGGACCTGGCCGGCCGGGCGCGGGTGGAAAATCATCTGGCCCACAATCCCGCGGCCGCCGCAAGGGTGATGGCCGACCTGCACATGCGCTCGGCGCTGAAGCTGGCCTTTGCCGATCCGCCGGCCACCGATCGCGCCGAAACGCGTGAGGCTGCGCGCCGGCTCGGCTCGGCCCTCAACGGGCAGCAGATGTGGTCGGGCCTGCGCCGTGCGGCGGCGATCCTGCTCTTCGTGTCGGCGGGCTGGCTTGCCAACAATGCCTTCAACCCGTTCGGCCCGCGCGAGGTGAATGCCTCGACCCACCCGCCGGATTTCGTGTCCCAGGCGGTCGATGCGCACCGCACCCAGGAGATCCGCCAGGGCATGGCTTCGCAGAAGCTTGCGGGCACCTTCGATCCCGAGGAGATCCGCTCGGCCACGGGCATCGTGCTGCCCGAGCTGCCGAAGGGCTGGCGGGTTGCGGAGGCGGAAGTCTTCCCCTCCAGCTTCGGCCCCAGCGTCGAGGCCGTGCTGGTCGGCGAGGATAGCCGCCGGCTTTCCCTCTTCGCCGTCCGCCCCGGGCACTTTGCCGTCGAACCGGTCAGCGCGACCGCGCTCGGCGAGGCTCAGGCCGCCTGGTGGCAGATCGGCGATGTCGCCTATGCGGTCGTTTCCAGCGACCGCGATCCCGGCCTGCGCGAGAAGGCCGAGACCCTGAAATCCACGCTCTACTGATTGTCAAGGAGTTGCGTTTTATGTACCCCGAACAGAACAGAACCGCCTATGGCACGATGAATGCCGCCCTCTATGACGAGGGCCTGCGCCAGCACATGCTGCGCGTCTACAACTACATGGGCCTCGGGCTCGTGATCACGGGCATCGTCGCCTTCGTCGTCGGCACCACGCCGGCGCTTTACGTGCCGATCTTCTCCAGCCCGCTGAAGTGGGTGGTGATGCTCGCCCCGCTCGCCTTCGTGTTCTTCTTCTCCTTCAAGATGCAGACCATGTCGGCAGCCTCGGCGCAGATGACCTTCTACGCCTTCTCGGCGGTGATGGGCCTGTCGCTCGCCTCCATCTTCCTGGTCTTCACCGGCGCCAGCATCGCGCGCACCTTCTTCATCGCCGCCACCATGTTCGGCGCGACCAGCCTCTATGGCTATGTCACGAAGAAGGACCTGTCGAAGTTCGGCTCCTTCCTGATGATGGGCCTGATCGGCGTGGTCATCGCCTCCATCGTCAACATCTTCCTGGGGTCGAGCGCGCTGCAGTTCGCCGTCTCGGTGATCGGCGTCATCGTCTTCACCGGCCTCACCGCCTGGGATACCCAGAACATCAAGGAACAGTATGCCGAAAATGCCGGCCTCGAGGCCAACCAGAAGCTCGCGGTCTTCGGCGCGCTGTCGCTCTACCTGAACTTCGTCAACATCTTCCAGCTGCTGCTCAGCCTTACCGGCCAGCAGGAAGACTGACGCGCACGAGAAACGGCTGGGGCGGCTCAATGTCCGCTCAGATCCGTCCCGCCGCTTCCAGCCTCCGCATCCAGTGCCCCCGGATGCGGAGGCTTTTTGCTTTCGCCTCAGGCGGGGCGGCGGTAGCCGCCGGCAACGCCTTCCGGGCTCAGCACCACCTGCCACAGCTGCACGCTGCGCGCCCTGAAGGCGCCGGCGCAGGACAGCAGATAATAGCGCCACATGCGATGGAAGCGCTCGCCGAGCCGGTCTGCGAAGCGCGGCCACGCCGCCTCGAAGTTCTCGTGCCAGGCCATCAGCGTGCGGTCGTAGTCCGCGCCGAAATTGTGCAGGTCCTCGACGACGAAATGGGGTGCTGCGGCGTCCGCGATCTGCGCGATCGAGGGCAGGTCCCCGTTCGGGAAGATGTAGCGGTCGATCCAGGGGTCGGGCGCCGTCTCGGTGCGGTTCTTGCCGATGGTGTGCAGCAGGAAGAGCCCGTCGTCGCGCAGGCAGCGGCGGGCAACCTGCATGTAGTCCCGGTGGTTCTTGTGGCCCACATGCTCGAACATGCCGACGCTCGCGATGCGGTCGAAGCGCTCGTTCAGGTCGCGGTAGTCCTGCAGCCGGAACTCGAGCGGCAGATGGCGGTAGCGCTTCCGGCACCAGGCGGCCTGCTCGCCGGAAATGGTCACGCCCACGCCCGTCACGCCATAGCGCTCGCTGGCATAGGACAGAAGGCTTCCCCAGCCGCTGCCGATGTCGAGAAGCCGCATGCCGGGCCGGAGGTCGAGCTTGCGGCAGATGAGCTCGAGCTTGGCCTCCTGCGCCGCGTCGAGGCTGGCCGCATCCGCCCAGTATCCGCAGGTATAGGTCATGCGGCGATCGAGCATGGCCTCGTAGAAGTCGTTGCCGAGGTCGTAATGCACCCGCCCCACCTCGAAGGCGCGGGCAATGGTCTGCAGATTGAAGAACCGCGCCTTCAGCGCCGGCAGCAGCAGCGCCAGGGGCTTCACCTTCTCGTCGATCCGCGCCCGGATGAGGCGGTGGAAGAATTCGTCCAGCCGCTCCGCATCCCAGAGCCCGTCCATATAGGCCTCGCCCAGCCCGAGGCTGCCGCGGGCAAGCGCCTGTTTCAGGGCGCCCGAACCGTGGAGGCGCATGTCCCACGGTCGGGTGCCGTTGAGGCGGATGTCGGCGCTTTCGAGCCATTCGGATACGGTGGAGACGAGCGAGGGGGAGTCGGCGTGGCCGTTATAGGCAAGCGATATGCCGTGCATTTCCAGAACCTTCCCGAGAGCGATTGTGATCGATGTGGGCATGAAGGCGGAATAACGCGGGTCAGAACGCCGAGGCGGGCGAAAGGTTCCGGGCCGGCGCGAAAATTTTTTCATGGCGCGATGGCGTGCCCGCCGCGGGAGGGTTCTGGAAAAGGCACGTCCGGCGTGCAAAACTCCAGCGAGGCGGACGGCACGAACGGCCTCCGGAAGACGAAAGGAAGACAGATGTCGAGACAAACCCGTGCAGCCCGGATCGCCCGCGCCGCCCTTGCCAGCCTTCTCATCCTCGGCAGCGCTCCCCTCCTGCCGCCGCTGTCGTCGCCCGCTGCCGCGCAGGAGCAGCGCATGGAGAACCTTGCCTTTGCCCGCGGTGCATCCAGCCGCACCATTCGCGATTCCATTCGCGGGCGGGAAAGCGTCATCTACCGCTTCGCGGCCTCGGCCGGCCAGCGCCTCTCGATCACGATGCGCACCAACAATCCCTCCGCCACCTTCAGTCTCGGCACCCGGCCCGGCGGCGAGCCGCTGCACATGGGCGCCATCGACGGCAATCGCGTGCAGCTGCTGATCCCGCGCAGCGGCAATTTCTTCGTCGAGGTCTATCTGATCCGCAACGCCGCGCGGCGCGGCGAGATTGCCGATTACGCCCTGACGGTCGGCATCACCGGCGCGCCCGATGTGGATGTGGTCGATCCGGGTCTCGGCGATCCGGACTATGCCGACGGGCTTGCCGGCGGCCCCGATTACTGGCGGGTGTCCAATGTCGCGCCGGGCGATCTCCTGAACATCCGCGCCCGCCCCAGCGCCAGCGCCCCGATCGTTGCCCGGGCCGCCAACGGCATGCGGCTTCGCAATCTCGGCTGCCGCATGACCGGCCCGACGCGCTGGTGCCGGGTGGAACTGCGCGACGGCTCGATCGGCTGGGCCGCAGGCCGCTTCCTGCGGGAATAGGCCGGGACGGGCGTCGCCGATTCGGCCTCCCCTCCCCTCTTCGGGAGCGCGAGGCTGGTAGCTGAGAGGGGGCGCAGGCCCCCCTCCCCCTGCCCGCCACCCCGTGCGGTTGTGGCAAATGCGCCGGGAATCGCTGGAGTTAAGGTTCTGTTAACCCTAAATTCCTTGTCACGCCGGGAGAATCGGTTCTAAATGCGATTTGAAGCGCGTTATCGCGTTGAAAACGCATCTTAGAGAAAAACATGAATATGTCGTCCCCGGTCACGTCAGCGGTTTCAGACGTCGACCAGCTGATCATCGCGCAGGCCCGTGAACTCTCCGACAAGCTGAAGCAGCATCGTCTGGAGATGTTCCCCCCGCGCGCCCAGAAGGGCCTGCGTCCGTTCCAGCTTGCGGAAGCGGCCCGCTTCCTCGGCGTCACCAGCGGCTATCTGCGCAACCTGTCGCTGGAGGGCAAGGGCCCCCTGCCCCAGGTCACTCCCTCCGGGCGGCGTTCCTATACCGCCGAGCAGCTTCAGGAGATGCGGGCCTTCCTCGACGAGAATGGCCGTGGCAGCCGCTACGTGCCCCATCGCCGCGAAGGCGAGCATCTGCAGGTCATCGCGGTCGTCAATTTCAAGGGCGGTTCGGGCAAGACCACTTCGGCGGCCCATCTGGCCCAGTATCTCGCCCTCACCGGCCATCGGGTGCTGGCGGTCGATCTGGATCCGCAGGCCTCCCTCTCGGCCATCCACGGCCTGCAGCCCGAATTCGATCTCGGCGAGAACGAGACGCTCTATGCGGCGATCCGCTACGACGAGGAGCGCCGGCCGCTGAAGGACGTCATCCGCAAGACCAATTTCCCCGGCCTCGACATCGTGCCCGGCAATCTCGAGCTGATGGAATTCGAGCACGATACGCCGCGCATTCTCGCCCAGGGCCATTCGGCCGATTATGGCCGGATCTTCTTCGCGCGTCTCGACGAGGCGCTGGCCTCCGTCTCCGATGACTACGACGTGGTGGTGATCGACTGCCCGCCGCAGCTCGGCTTCCTGACCATGAGCGCCATCTGCGCGGCGACGGCGGTGCTGATCACCGTGCATCCGCAGATGCTCGACGTGATGTCCATGTGCCAGTTCCTGCAGATGCTGGGCGAGGTGCTCAACACGCTGAAGGGCGCCGGCGGCAACATGAAGCTCGACTGGCTGCGCTACCTGATCACCCGCTACGATCCGCAGGACGGACCGCAGACGCAGATGGTGGCCTTCATGCGGGCGATGTTCCGCCATCACGTGCTCACCAATCCGATGCTTCGCAGCGTTGCCATCTCCGATGCCGCGCTGACGAACCAGACGCTTTACGAGATCGAGCGCCAGCAGTTTACCCGCGCGACCTATGACCGGGCGCTGGAATCCATGGACGCCGTCAACGGGGAAATCCTCGACCTTATCCACAAGGCATGGGGGCGCAAATGAAGAGGGGCGAGACAGTTTACTGCGGTAAACTTGACCACCGGGAAGGGAGGGCAGCATGGCGCGCAAGAACATCCTGAGCGGCCTGCTCGACCAGAACCGTCCGCAGCCGGCTGAGCTTCCGCCGGTGGCCCCGGAGACCAAATCCGCCGTCCCGCCGCGCGGGCTGGGCGCGCTCGGCGCCGTCACGCGCAGCATCGACGCGCTGGCCGCCAAGGCCGAGGCCGCCGGGCGGCTCGAGGCGCAGCTGGCCGCCGGCGCGGTGATCGTGGATCTCGATCCCGTGCAGATCGAGAACTCCTTCGTCAGCGACCGCATCGGCGACGACGAGGAAGCCTTCCGCCAGCTGGTGGAGGCGATCCGCGAGCGGGGGCAGGATTCGCCGATCCTCGTGCGGCCCCATCCCGACAAGCCGAACCTCTACCAGATTGCCTTCGGTCACCGGCGCGCCCGCGCCGCGCGCGAGCTCGGCATTCCCGTCAAGGCGGTGGTGAAGCCCCTTTCCGATACGGAGCATGTGATTGCCCAGGGGCAGGAGAACTCCGCCCGCGCCGATCTCTCCTTCATCGAGCGGGCGCTCTTTGCCTCCCGGCTTGAGCAGAGAGGCTTCAGCCGCGAGGTGATGATGACGGCGCTCGGGCTGGACAAGACGACGCTGTCCAAGATGCTTTCCGTCTGCAACCGCATTCCGGGCGACATCCTGCATTCGCTCGATCTCGCCCGCGGCATCGGGCGCGACCGCTGGCACGAGCTTGCGACGCTCTTCGACACGCCCGGTGCCGACCAGCGTGCCCGCCATTTCATGAACCAGCGTCCCTATCGCACCGCGAAGACCCTGGAGGAGCGCTTCCTGCTTCTCCTGCGCTTCCTGAAGGAGCCGGCCGAGGCGGCGCCATCCCGCCCCGCCACCGTCCGGAAGGACTGGGCGCGTCCCGATGGTGCGGTCAAGGCGAAGATCGCCGACGACGGAAAGACATTCACGATTGCGCTGAAGGCTGCCCGCGCGGCGGATTTCGGCGCCTATCTCACCGCGCAGCTCGACCGGCTCTACGAGGCCTTCGAGCGCGAGAACGCCAACAGCAACGGAGACTGAACCCGCAAAAGAAAAAGGCCCCCGCAACGAAACCGCCGTGGAAGCCCTTCTCAATGGTGTAAGCAGCCTGAGAATCTCATTTCCACGAATCCCTGTCAAGCGTTTAGGCGTCGTTCGGCGAGCAGATTTCTTTTGCCTTTGAAAAGGTGAAGGAAAAGACAGATGGAAAGCGTGACGACGCCCTTCGGGCGGCGGCCGATGACGCTTGGCATGCTTGCAAGCCAGGTGCGCGGACGGGAGATCGCGCCCGACCGCACCGCCGACAAATGGAAACTCTTCCGAGCGCTCTGCGAGGCGCGCCCGCGGCTCGGCATCACCGACCGGGCGCTGGCCCTGCTGAATGCGCTGCTCTCCTTCTATCCGAAGGCAGAGCTGGCGGCCGGCGATGGCCTGGTTGTGTTTCCCTCCAATGCCCAGCTTTCGCTGCGGGCCAACGGCATGGCCGAAGCGACCATCCGCCGGCATCTCGCGGCACTCGTTGAGGCGGGGCTGATCCTGCGCAAGGACAGTGCCAATGGCAAGCGCTATGCCCGCCGGGACGGCGAGGGGGCGCTGGACGAGGCCTTCGGCTTTTCCCTCGCGCCGCTTCTGGCCCGGGCAGACGAAATCGAGCGGCTGGCCGCGGATGTGGTTGCCGAACGGCTGGCCTTCCAGCGGCTCAGGGAACGGCTGACGATCGCGCGCCGGGACGTGTCCAAGCTGATCGAGGCAGCTCTGGAAGAGGGGGCTCCGGGCGACTGGACGATGGCGCTGGAAGAGCACCGGACCATCCTGGCCGGCCTTGGCCGGAAGCCTTCCGCATCGGATGTCATGGCAGCGCTCGATGCCATGGAGGCGCTCCGGGAGGAAATCGTCAACCAGCTGGAAACTATCGCACTTTCGCAGATTCCAAGCGGCAATCCCTTACAGGATGAGCGGCACATACAGAATTCAAACACCGAATCCACCCATGAATCTGAACAGCTCTTCGAAAAAGAGCAGGGCGAAAGGCCGGGGCCCGAACGGAAGGGGCTGGCCGTGCCGCCGAAGACCTTCCCGCTTGGCCTGGTGCTGTCTGCCTGCCCCGATATTGCCGATTACGGACCGGAAGGGGCGGTCAAGTCCTGGCGCGACCTGATGGCGGCGGCGGTGGTGGTGCGCACCATGCTGGGCGTCAGCCCCTCGGCCTATCAGGAAGCCTGCGAGGTCATGGGGCCGGAAAATGCGGCGATTGCCATGGCCTGCATTCTGGAGCGGGCGAACGAGATCCAGTCGGCGGGCGGTTATCTGCGCGACCTGTCGCGGCGGGCGGCGCGGGGCGAATTCTCCGTCGGGCCGATGCTGATGGCGGCGCTGCGCGGGCGTGGCGGAGGCATCCGGCAGGCATCCTGATCCTTGTCCGGCCTCGCGGTTTACGGCAGTAAACTCGCCGGTCACAGGACGGGATCGGCGGCGGGCGGGCAGCGCTGCATTTCCTGCATTGCTGCAATGCGAAAATCGTAGTTGTGAAGTGTGCGCTGCAACAATATCTTGATCATCAGCAAGCGGGTCCTCCTCCTCCCAAACCCCTTGCGGCGACCACCGGCGCTCCTCCTCCCAAGCCGATGGTCATGATCGAGAAGCCCGACGCACCTCCTCCCGCGTCGGGCTTTTTCGTTTGCGGTGCGGGCCGGTGTCTGGCGGTGCGAACCGCTTGACCTTTTCCTCTCCCGCGTCATCTTTGGCGAGGATGCGGGGGCGGGCAGTCTCCGCAACGCAGCGAGGGGAGAAGCTCAGTCATGCCGCGCCGAAACCGTATCGAGGTCAAGTCCTGGTACGAGGCGCCGCCGCCGCCCGTCTGCCCGATCTGCGAGCGACCCATCCCGGAAAGCCAGCGCGACGCCCATCATCTCGTTCCGAAAAGCAGGGGAGGGCGCGTGACGGAGGACCTCCACCGCATATGCCACCGGCAGATCCACGCGCTCTTTACCGAAAGAGAGCTGGCGAGGGACTACCACTCGGTCGAGGCCATTCTTGCCCATCCCGAAATGCAGAAATTCGTCGCCTGGATCCGGAAGAAGCCGCCGGACTACAGCGACGGGGTGAAGAAGAGCCGCCGCCTGCGCGAGGGGAGGGGGCAGGACCAGGGAAAATGAAAAAAGCGCCCCGCGGGATCACGGGGCGCTTTCCGGTTTCTGGCCTTGAATGCCGTATCAGGCGGCCTTCTGGGCTTCCACGTCGGTGGGAACGGTGGAGATCGTCTTCAGGATCTGCGAAGCGATCTGGTAGGGGTCGCCCTGGGAGTTCGGGCGACGGTCTTCCAGATAGCCGCGGTAGCCGTTGTTGACGAAGCTGTGCGGGACGCGGATCGACGCGCCGCGGTCGGCAACGCCCCAGCTGAACTGGTGGATCGAGGCGGTTTCATGCTTGCCGGTGAGGCGCATGTGGTTGTCCGGGCCATAGACGGCGATGTGGTCTTCGCGGGCTTCCGCAAAGGCAGCCATCAGGCTTTCGAAATAGGCCTTGCCGCCCACTTCGCGCATGTACCGGGTCGAGAAGTTGGCATGCATGCCCGAGCCGTTCCAGTCGGTGTCGCCGAGCGGCTTGCAGTGATATTCGATGTCGATGCCGTATTTTTCGGTCAGGCGCTGCATCAGGTAGCGGGCGAGCCAGATTTCGTCGGCAGCCTTGCGGGAGCCCTTTCCGAAGATCTGGAATTCCCACTGGCCCTTGGCGACTTCGGCATTCACGCCTTCATGGTTGAGGCCGGCGGCGAGGCAGATGTCCAGGTGTTCCTCGACGATCTGGCGGGCGATGTCGCCGACATTGCTGTAGCCGACGCCGGTGTAGTAGGGGCCCTGCGGTGCGGGGAAGCCGGTTTCCGGGAAGCCGAGCGGACGGCCGTTCTTGTAGAAGAAGTATTCCTGCTCGAAACCGAACCAGGCGTCCTCGTCGTCCAGGATGGTGGCGCGGGTGTTGGAGGGATGCGGCGTCTTGGCGTCGGGCATCATGACTTCGCAGAGAACCAGCACGCCATTGGTGCGGACCGGATCGGGATAGACGGCGACGGGCTTCAGAACGCAATCGGAGCTGTTGCCTTCGGCCTGCTGGGTGGACGAGCCATCGAAGCCCCAGTTCGGCAGCTGCTCGAGAGTCGGGAAGGACTCGAATTCCTTGATCAGGGTCTTGCCGCGCAGGTTCGGGGTGGGCTTGTATCCATCGAGCCAGATGTACTCGAGCTTGAACTTGGTCATTTTTTCTCTCACGTGACGCTGGATTCCACTATGGCCCCGGGCATTCTTCCGTGCCCGACAACCGCCGCCCACAAGAGTTGCAGGAACCGTGCCAGATGCCGCCCCTGCGGCGGAACGACGCGAAAAATACCGAATCCGGGCACTCGGCCATGCCTCTGCACTGCCCGGGCATCACGCAGCGCCTCGC
This sequence comes from Gellertiella hungarica, assembly GCF_014197145.1. Classification (GTDB taxonomy): domain Bacteria; phylum Pseudomonadota; class Alphaproteobacteria; order Rhizobiales; family Rhizobiaceae; genus Gellertiella; species Gellertiella hungarica. The sequence goes on from NZ_JACIEZ010000007.1 coordinate 136,458, forward strand.
TGCGAGCGGAACGTGCACAAAAAATAGGCAAGCCTGCCGGGCTTTGAGGCAGCAATTACCCGCGGCAGCACGAAAAAGGGGCGCGCTGCCTGGGCAAGGCCGCGCGCCCCGTTGACATCGGGCCGTATCGGAAAGGCCCTTACGGCGCCATCAGCGCCTTCAGGCGGTCGATGGCTGCTGCGAAACCGTTCAGCGAGACCGAAAGGGGCGTCTTCTGCCCGTCGGCGCTCGTTCCGCCGAGCTTCAGCACCTTGCCGCTTCTGAGCCGCTCCGTCAGGGCGGCATCGAAGGTGGCCGGCACGAGGCAGCCCGCGGGGATGCAGGTGCTGAAGCGAAGCGCTTCGCCCGCCGCATCCTCGTCCACCGCAAGGGTGATGCCCGCATCGAGGAGAAGGCCGAAGGGCAGGACGAGCGTAGCCTCCAGCGCATCCGCCTTTCCTTCGCGCACCTCGATCGCCAGCACCCGCTGGCCGTTCTGCTGCATCTGCTGCTGGGAAACGGCGCACTGGCGGGTGTTTTCGATCATCCGGCAGGCGACGCTCCAGTCGCCATAGCTCTCCTGCAGCGAGGAGGCGCCGCCGGGAAGCCCGGCCACGGGCGCCTTGTCCTCGGCCCTTGCGGGCATGAGGGAAAGGCCGAGGAAAAGAAGGGTGGCGGTTGCGGATCTCGTCATGGGGGACGTTTTTCTCTGCATTTCAGAACCTGACATTGAGTTCGGCCTTCACGCCATGGTCGCGTGCATCGCCTGAAAGCTGGCCGGTATAGGAAAGTTCCAGCGTGGCCGCCGGTGTGAAGTCGAAGCCGAGGCCGGCTTCGATGAGGAGGCTGTCGCGGGCGATCGGGGCACCGCCGACGGTGAAGAGGTCGGAGCCGGCAAAGCCGTGGGTGGATCGGGGCACCGTATCGCCCATCGCATGACGCCAGCCGATCGTCCCATGGAGCGTGCCGGTCGCTTCCCCGAGCCCGATCTCCCGTTCTCCCCGAAGGCCGAGGGTCGAGAAGGTCACGCCCTGCGCGTCGCCATCGCCGGAAAGCGCGCCGATGCCGCCGGTCTCGCGCCAGCTATCGCCGTTCAGCCGCACATGGGCGAGATTGGCGAAGGGTTCGAGGCGGAGATTGCCGAGGTCCACCGCATAGGCCACCTCGCCGAAGGCCTGGAGGCTGGAGGCGCCGTACTCTGCCGCAAGCGCCTCGGAAAGGCCGGTAAAGTCGATGCCGCGACGGGTATCGATGTCGTGCCAGGCATAGGCCAGTCCCGTGCGCAGCGAAACGCCGCCGAGCATCGTGCCGGCATAGAGGCCCGCGTGATAGCTGTCGGCATTCGCCTCCGAGAGCCGGTCCGCCGCCTCGAAGCCGGAATGGCTGTAGCCGCCGAGAAGGCCGATCCGCCACCGGTCGAGGAAGAGCGCATCGGCGCCGAAGAGCAGACCCCTGGTCGAGCGGGCAAGCGCGGCGGCATTTCCGTCGCTCTCCGTCTCGCCCCAGGAGCCGAAGCCGGCGCTCCAGAAGACCGGTCCCTGATCGTCGGCGGCCGCACTGGCGAACGAGCCGTCCGGGCCATAGGCGATGACGGGAGCGCTGCGGCCCGAGGTCTCGCCGAAGGCGGCGCGCAGCCGGTCGTTGATCGCGCCGCGCACATGGCGGCTGTCCTCGATGAGGCCCGTTGCGGTGGATGCGTGGATCTCGCCCGAAAGCTGGTCGAAGGCGATCCGGGCCGTCCTGGCGTCGAGCTGGACGATCCGGTCGTGAAGCCGGTCGCCGGGGGAAAGGCCGTCCAGGGCCCGGGCGGTGGCGCGCTGGTTGCGGCTCGCCGCGACATCCTCGAAGGCCGTGCCGTTCCGCGTGAGCGTCAGGCGAATGTCCTTCGCATCGTAGAGGAGCGAGGCGTCGAGGAAGGCGAAGTCGGAGGTCACCCGGTCGAAACGTCCTGATATCCCGCCATCGGCGGTGAGGATGCGGTAGGCGGCTGCGGGATCGTAGCCGCCTGTCGCGCCGATATGGGCGACGGTGCCGCCGAGAAGCCTGGCCGAGCCGGTCACGCGGATGATATCCGCCGCGCCGACGCCCGGTGCTGCCTCCACCTCGTAGCGGCCGCCCTTTTCCATCACCAGATCGCCATCCACCGTCAGCATGCCCGGCGAGTGACCGGGGGCGACGGTGCCGCCATCCCCGATGGTCACGACCGATCCCGCTCCGGAGCCGACCGTGCCGATGCCGGAGAGACGGCCGCCCCTGCCGATCCGGGCCGATCCGCCGAGCTCCCGGTCGACGACGAGCGTTGCACCGGTGACGTCGGTCGTGCCGGCAAACCCCGTGGCATCGCCGGTGAGCGTGACCGTGCCGCCGCCGGTGACGGAGAAGCGCCCCGTGCCCGTGAGATCGCCGGCATAGCTGCCTGCCTCCGCCTGGTCGAAGGTGAAGCGCCCGGCCGCGCCGAGCGCGATGTCGCCCTGGAAGCGGGCGGTTGCCGAGCGCAGCTCGCCGGCTTCCACCGTCCAGTCGAGGCTCGACGCGCCGCCAAGGACAAGGCGTCCCGCGCCACGTTTGATCATGGTGCCGGAAACGCCGCCGAGGCTGCCGATCGTGCCGGCAAAGCGGCCATCGGTCGCCTGATCGAAGACAACCGTCCCGGCATTGCCGAGGTCGCCGCGGATCGAGGCCGCCGTGCCCACAAGCGTTCCCGCCCGCACCCGCGTGTCGCCGCCGTAGCTGTTCGCGCCCGAAAGAACCAGCGTGCCCCGGTCGTCCTTCACCAGATCCGTATCGCCCTGAAGGGCGGCGGAGATGGTTGCCGTCATGGCAGCCCCCGCCGCCGTGCCGTCACCGACGCGGATGACGGTCTCGCCGCCCGCGCCTTCAAGGGAAAGGGGACCGCCGGCGAGGCGGTAGCCGTCCGCCGCGAACTGCAGGCCGGTCGCGCGGACCGCGCCGCCGCCATTGTCCACGCGCACCGTGCCGCCGGTGCCGCCGAAGATCGCGAAGGAAGGGGAGGGGCCATAGCCGCCATTGCGGATGCCGGCTGCATCGGTCCAGTTGCGGGTGCCGATGCTCCAGCTGCCGTCGCCGCCGTCGATCCGCTGGTTGCCGTGGAGGGCGGCGTTTCCGCCGTCCCAGAAGGCCAGCGCCGCACCCTTGGTGGATACCAGGTTGACCTGCCCGGAAATGGCGGTCTGCACCGCCAGGCTGTCGCGCTCGCCGGAGGAGGGGATCGCGCCGATCTCTAGGCCGTTGTCCGTCAGGCTGCCGCCATAGGAGAGGATCCGGTAGACGCCCGCGCTGAAGCCGCCGGCATCGGAAATGTCGAGCCGCCCGTCGAGCGTCACGTCGCCGCCGATATCGAAGAGCGCCACTGCCGAGGGCGTGCCGAGTGCGACGTCGAGGATGGCGCCGCCGGAAAGGGAGAGCGCGCCGAGCCGCATCGTCTGGCCGGCGCGGCCTTCGAGCCTGCCGCCGTTTTCCACCGTGACCGTGCCGGCGATCCGGCCCGTGCCGGCAAGCGAAGCACCGCCCGCGACCTCGATGCGGCGGCTGTCGATGGAGCCGTCGACCCTCAGGCGCCCGCCGCCGACCCGGATTGCGTGGTCCGTATCGCTCGCGCCCGAAAGCATGAAGGTGCCCGCGCCGACCTTCTGCAGGCCGTAGCCGGAGGAGAGCGGCGCCATGCCGGAGAGATTGCCGGCGAAGGTGAAGTCGCCGCCGCTCGTGCCGACGGTGATCCCGTCAGGCCCCGCCCAGGTGATGTCGGCAAGGCCCCCGCCGGTGAGCTCGCCGAAGGTTTCGCTCTGCTGGAAATCGACCCGCGCGCCCGCATCCACCGTCAGCCTTGCGGTATCGGCAAGCGACCGGTTGGCGGTCCGGCTCCAGTTGTCGAGCCAGAGGCGGCCCTGGCGCACCCGGACATTGCCGGTGAAGCTGTTGTCGCCGTAAAGGCTGAGCGTGCCGGCGCCGGTTTTCTCGAAACCCGCATTGCCCGAAATGGTCCGGTAAAGCCCGGCATCCTGTCCCGCATCGACGGCGAAGGTCACGTTGCCGTCGAGCGCCACCGTGCCGAGGTTGGAATAGGGCGAGGAGGCAAAGCTGAGCGTCGTGCCGCCCGCCATCCGGATCGCCCCCGAACCCAGGGCCCGGGCGTCGAGGAGGCGCAGCGTTCCCGCCTCGATCCGCGTGCCGCCCGCATAGGTGTTGATCCCGCCGAGCCCGAGCGTGCCCGCGCCGCGCTTCGTCAGCGCGCCGCCCGAGATCACGCCGCGGAAATTCGCCGTCGCCGGCCCCGCGACGTTGAAGATGCCGCCTGTCGGCCCCAGCATGGAAACGGATCGCAGGCTGTCGAGATTGCCGGCGATCTCAAGCGCGCCGCCGGAAAAGATCAGATTGCCGCCGGAAGCGCCGAGCGCATTGTCCGCTGCGATGCGGAGCGTGCCGCCCCTGATCTGGGTGCCCCCGGAATAGGTGTTGATGCCCGAGAGCACGAGCGTGCCGAGATCGTCCTTGATGAGCCGGGAGGCGCCGGAAAGCGCAGCGCCGACCGTGGCGGTCATGGCAGAGCCCGCCGCCGTGCCGTCGCCGACGCGGATCACGGTTTCGCCGCTTGCCCCCTGAAGGGAAAGGCCGTCCCCGGTGAGGCTGTAGCCATCGGCGGCGAACTGCATGCCGGTGATGCCGATCGCGCCGCCCGCATCGTCCACCGTCACGGTGCCGCCCGTCCCGGAGAAGACCGCATAGGTGGGGTTCGGGTTGTAGCCGCCGTTGATCGCACCGTTCTGGTCGGTCCAGTTGGGGCCGGCGCTTGCCGTGTCCATGCTCCAGGTGCCGGAGCCGCCCTCGATCCGCCCGTTGGAATGGCCGGATGGCGCGCCGCCATCCCAGAAGCCGAGGGTGAGGCCCGCGGCATTGACCAGGTTTACCGTGCCTGCGACACCCGTCTGCACCGAAAGCGCACCGGCTTGCGCGCCGCCTGGCACCGTGCCGATGTTCATGCCCCGGTCGGTGAGCGTCCCGCCATAGGTCATCAGCCGGTAGATGCCGGTGCCGAAGCCGCCCGTATCGGCAATGTCGAGCCGCCCGTCGAGCGTCACGTCGCCGCCGACATCGACGAGCGCGGCATTGCCCGGCGCGCCGAGGCCGACGGAAAGGATGCCGCTCGAGGCGAAGGCGAGATCGCCATCGACGCGAAGCGTCTGGCCTGCGGTTTGCCGGAGCGTGCCGCCGTGATCGACTAGGACCGAGCCCGCAATCCGGCCTGTACCCGACAGCGTGCCGGAAAAGCCGGCGGTGACCCTTGCGGCCCCGCCGAGGGGATCGCCGAAGGTGCCGGTGATCGCAAGCGTGCCGGCGGCAACGGTCGCCTCGCCCGTATAGGCGGCGCTGGCATCGTTGAGGCCCGACAGCGTCAGCGTGCCGGTGCCCTGCTTGGTGATGTCGCCCCCGCCGGTAAAGGGCGTGGCGATGCCGATCGAATAGCCATTGGTGGCGATGAAGGCCCCGCCCGCGCCGATCGTGATGTCGCCCGCCTGGAAGCCCTTGAGGAAATCCGCTTCATGGGCGTTCGCCACCAGCGTGCCGCCGTTGAAGCGCAGCGAAGCCTGTCCGATGCCGCGCACGAGGCCGGGAGCCGCAAGCGAGCCGCGCGCCCCGGCCGTGCCGTTGAGCTCTACGATGCCGACGCCCGACGGATTGAGGCTGCCGCTCATGTTCACGGCGCTGCCGGCGATCACCCGGCCATTGTTCTCGACCTTGAGCGTGCCCGTGCCGGCATCGCCGAGCTCCAGCCGGTCAGTCGCAAGCCGCGTGTTCAGCCCGCCGACCGTGATCGTCGAGCCGAAGCGGGCATAGACCGTCTCGTTGACGATATCGGCGCCGCCGGAAATCGTAAGGTTGCCCTGGTCGGCCACAGACAGCCTGTAATTGCTGTTGCCGGTCAGGGTGAGCGTGCCGGTGCCGAAGACCAGAAGGTCCGCGTCGCCGGGTCCGTTGACGATGCTGCCGGAGAAAGTGGTGTTGCCCGACTGGTTGACGGCCACGGAGCGGCGGGTACCGGCCGCGAAATTGGTGATCGTGCCGCCGCCGCTGAGCGATCCGACGGAAAAAGGGTTCGAGCCGCCAAGCGCCAGCGTTGCGCCGCTGGCAACGGTGAGATGTCCGCCTGACGTGTTCACGCCGCCATTAAGGCCGGTGAGCCGCAGCGTGCCTTCCTCGATGGTCAGGCCACCCGTCTGGGTGTTGTAGGCGGTCAGCGTCAGCGTGCCCGCGCCGCGCTTCACCAGCGCGCCGGTTCCGGTAAGCCCGTGATTGATCGTCACGTTGTAGCCGCGGTCGTCGTAGTAGAGACCACCCGCGGCAATTTCCACCTCGCCCGCTGCAAGGCCGCGGATCAGGTCCGTCTGATCCCCCTGCGGGCGCAGGATGCCGCCGTCGAAGAGAAGCTTCGACGTCGCCGTATCGCTCGTGATGACCCCGGCTGTCAGGACGCCGCGGGCGGCGGCGGTGCCGCGCACCGTCGTCTGGCCGAAGCTGCCGGTTCCCTGGCCAAGGGTGACAAGGGTGGCATCGACCTCGCCGCCATTGTCGATCACCAGCTGGCCCTCGCCCGACTGGCCGAGAATGATGTTGCCGGTACTGGTCCAGAGCGAACCGGCGCCGGTAACCGTCGTGCGGCCGACGAAGCCGCTGCCGATGCCGAAGAAGGTATTGCCCGATGTGGTCAGCCGCCCGCCGTTCTCGACCCGGAGATTGCCCTCGGCCTGCAGACCCACCACGGCGATGCGCGTGGTGAGCGCGCTGCCCGGATCCGCGATCGTGAGGGTGGCCGGTGCGCCGCTCGAGGTCGCCACATGAATGAGATCCGAGGAGGCGGTCGCTCCCTGTTCGATGCGGATCAATCCGGGCCCAAGCGCGCCGGCATCGATGGAATAGGCGGCCGCCAGGCTTGCCCCTGCGCCCGACAGCACGACCTCGCCGCCATCCACCCCCAGCGTGTTGAGCGTGTTGGCCCCTGTCAGCGTCAGCCGGCCGGACCCCTCCTTCCGGAAATAGACGCCCTTGCCGCCGTTCTGGAAGCGTCCGGTGAAGGTGGTATCCGCCGCCTGATCCGCAACGAGAATGCCCAGCAGCGGGGAGCCGGTCTTGGTATCGGTGATCGTGCCGGCGCCGGAGAGGTCGCCCACCCGCTGCGTCGTACCGAAAAGATCGAGCTTCGCGCCCGCCGCGACCGATAGGGCCCCCGTGCCGGCGCCGAGCGTGCCCGCGCCATCCACCCGGATCGTGCCGCCCTCGATGCGGGTGGCGCCCGCATAGCTGTTGGCGCCGGTGAGCAGAAGCGTGCCCCGATCGGTCTTCGAAAGGCCCGAACCGCCGGTCAGCGCCGAGGCGACCGTCGCGGTCATCAGCTGGCCCATGACAGTGCCGTCGCCGACGCGGACCACGGTTTCGCCGCTTCCCCGGAGTTCGACGGGATCGCCCGCGAGCTGGTAACCGTTGACGGCAAATTGCAGGCCGGTGACACCGATGGCGCCTGCGGAATTGTCGACGGTGACGGTGCCCGCGCTTCCCTGAAAGACGGCGAAGCTCGGATTGTCATAGGTTCCCGTCGCGAGATCGTTCTGATCCGCCCAGCCTGTCCCGTTTGCCGTCCAGGTGCCGCTGCCGCCATCGATCTGGCCGTTCTGGTAGAGCGCGGGGTTTGCCCCGTCCCAGAACCGGTAGCCGAGGCCAAGCGTGGTGCGGACGATGTTCACCTGCCCGGCAATGCCGGTCTGGAGGGCGAACTGGTCCGGCGTCGAGCCGACTGGCAGGCTGCCGAGCGCGAGGCCCCCGTCGATCAGCGATCCGCCATAGGTGAAGAGCTTGTAGATGCCGGGGCCGTACTGCCCGGGACCGTAGGGGGAGGCGGAGATGTTGAGCGTGCCGTCGAGGCGAAGGTTGCCCGCGACGGAAAAGAGCGGACCAGCGGAGGCGCCGGCCAGCGCGATATCGATGGTGGAACCCGGCGCGAGGAGAAGATCGCCATTGACCGTCAGCTGCCGGCCGCTTCGCCCGGTGAGGCTCGCACCGTCGTCGAAGGTGGCGGTGCCATCGAGCGTGCCTGCGCCACCGAAGGCCGCACCCGGCTGGACGAAGACCTGGGCGGGGGTGGTGAGGGGATCGAAATCGCCGTAGCTGCCGTCGAGCAGCAGCGTTCCCGCCTCGACCATCGCCTTGCCGCGGAAGTAATTGGTCCCGGCGAGCGTCAGCGTTCCGGCGCCGATCTTGTGCAGGTCGCCCGGGCCCCGGAAGGCGGTGCCGATGGTGACATCATGGCCGTTGCTGTCGATATAGGCTCCGCCGGTGCGGATCTCGGGCTCCATGCTGCCCATCAGGAAGGCATTGTTGCTCGTCATGGCCCTGAGGATGCCGCCCTCGAAGACCAGGCTGCGATTGCCGGGTCCCGTTTCGAAAATGGCCGTTTCGAGCGTGCCGCGCGCCGTGGCATCCCCGGTAAGCGTGACGGAGCCGCTGCCGTAATCCGTGCCGTCATTGCCCTGGCCGACCATGATCCGGAAGGTACGGACGAGCGCGCCGTCGGAGATACTGAGTTGGCCGATGCCGAAATTGCCGATGGTGAGATTACTGTCCACCCGCCATTCTGTGCCCCGGCCATAGACGCCGATGAAGCCGTGGGCGCCGTCGCGGTCGCCCACCATGGCCTGCCAGTTCGTCCGCACCACGGCGCCATTCTCGATCCGGATGTAGCCGTCGCTGCTCTCCGCGATGCTGAAATAGGTGTTTTCCAGGCGTGAGCCCGCACCCGTGACGAGGAGAGAGGAATCCATCGGGCCGGAGCCCTTGCCCACGGTCATGGTGCCGTTGCTGACGAAACCGCCGTTCTTGATCTCGAGCCGGGTGGTCACCGAGGCGCCGACGGTCAGGTTGCCGTCGATCACCCAGGGCGAGGGGTAGGTGCCGCCGCCGGCCCCGTTGATCGTCGTCGTGCCGCCGTCGAGCGTCACGTCGGCTGCGGTGGCGGGCAGGCCCGTGGCCACCAGCGCCAGAAGGGAGACACTCGACAGCCAGGCCGCGCGGCGGATCGAGGTGCGCCCCTCAATATAATCAACCGGAGAGTGTATATTTTTAGACCGTTTCTTTGCCATCGATGTCCGCACCCCGTCCGGCATACGCAAAACGCGACGCCTCCACCGTCTTTGCGACACCGATGGCCGCTCAAGCCTTATCGCCGAGCCGCCGTGCCCCTACCAATCCAAAGTTTGCACCTATTTTTTATTCGCGTATTGATAGCTTCTCCAATGGATGATTCACCGCTCATGGCTTCCTCCGCGCTTGCCGATTATTGCGAGGCGATCATCGCCGTTTCCCCCTCCCGCTGGCCGGTGCGCAAGCTGCTGAACCAGTTCGGCCGCTACTACGCGGCCTACATGCTGATCCATAACTATTACGGCTGGCGGGCGGGTGAGCCGGCGCTTCCCACGCTGTCGCGGCTGAAGGGGATCTCGAGCCTCAGCCCCCGCCATACCACCCATTTCGTCGGCATCCTGAAGACCGCCGGCTTCGTCACCTCCGAGCCCGTGGCGGTCGACAGGCGACAGACGATCCTGCGTCCCGAGCCCATGCTGGTGGAGGAAATCGGCCGCTCCATCCTGGCCTTCCTTGCGGTTCACGACCGGCTGGCCGGCACGGCGCATGCGCCCTTTCTGTCTTCCTCGGTGGAACGGATCGGCACGATCATCCACCTGTCCGGCCGGCAGATCCTCGCCGGCGGGGCCGTCATTTCGCCCTTCCCGACGATTGCGGCCATGGCCCATTTCGACAGCGGCTATCCCGTTCTGGTGGCCGTGATGGCGGCGCATTACGCAGGCCAGGCGGGCCGCCTCGCGCCGCCGCTGACGCTCGAGGCGCTGGCCGAACGGTTCCAGGTGTCCAAATCCCACGTCGGAAACGTCTTCTCCTACCTGAGCGAAGCGGATCTCATCGATGTCGGGCGGGGCGCAAGACCGGCGCTTGTCGAGGAGTTCGAGCGCTGGTGCGCGGCCGAGATGAACCATTATGCCCTCCTCGCGACGCGTCTGGCGGAAGGGGAGGGGGGACGCCGCCGCCCGCTGCGGGCCTGAGGCCGGAGGGGGACGCCCCGCCTTCCTGACAAAGGTCAAGTTGCAGCCCGGCCTGCAAGCCCGGGGCAAGTCCGCTGCGGGAGCCTTTGTCCCGGGGATGGACCACGGGGCATATCAATGACACTCACTCTCATCAGGGGCGGGCAGGCGGAAGCCGCCGCGGATACGACGAATGGCGCCATCGGCGCCCATCAGGTCCGGCAGGAAGCGATCCGCCGGCTCCGGCAGGCGGGCTACACCCAGCAGCACATGCGCCGGCTGGTCACCGGGATCTCGATCCCCAAGCCGCTCGAATATTACAAGATGCAGGTCGATTTCGTCGCCGAAAGGCTGGCCGCACTCGATCCCGTGCCGGAGGATTTCGCCTCCGACATCTACTGGCCGGCACCCTGACAGGATCCGGCTCGGGCAAGGCTTGACCGGCATTTTCCGGCCTGCGGGCGCATCTCTTCCCTTGCGCTTTGCCATGCGGCCTCTAAAAGCACCCTCAAGAGGTAACGGAGCGGTGCATGACGGATCTGCAGCCTGTCGTTGACGAGATTTACGAGGCGCTGAAGCCCCGCCTCGGCGAGGGCCGGGTGGCGGATTACATCCCGCAGCTCGCCCATGTGGATCCGAAGAAATTCGGCATGGCCGTGGTGGATGTCGAGGGCCGCGTGTTTCGCGCGGGCGACAGCGACGAGCCCTTCTCGATCCAGAGCATCTCCAAGGTCTTCACCCTCACGCTGGCGCTCGGCAAGCATGGCGAGGCGATCTGGAACCGGGTGGGACGCGAGCCCTCCGGATCCTCCTTCAATTCCATCGTCCAGCTGGAGCACGAGGGCGGTAAGCCGCGCAATCCCTTCATCAATGCCGGCGCCATTGCCGTGAGCGACCTCATCCTTGCCGGCCACACGCCGCGCGAGGCGATCGGGGAAATCGTCCGTTTCGTCCGCTTCCTCGCCGACGACGAGACCATCGCCATCGATCCGGCGGTGGCGCGTTCCGAGCAGGCGACGGGTTTCCGCAATTTCGCGCTTGCCAATTTCATGCGCTCCTTCGGCATCCTCACCCATCCGGTCGAGCATGTGCTGGGGGTCTATTTTCACCAGTGCGCCATCGCCATGACCTGCACGCAGCTTGCCCGTTCCGGCCTCTTCCTGGCAGCCGCGGGGCACAACCCCATCACCGGCCATCTCGTGGTGTCGAAGCAGCGGGCGCGGCGCATCAATGCGCTGATGCTCACCTGCGGCCATTACGACGGCTCGGGCGATTTCGCCTATCGTGTCGGCCTGCCGGGCAAAAGCGGTGTCGGCGGCGGCATCCTCGCGGTCGCCCCGGGCAAGGCGTCCGTGGCGGTCTGGGCGCCCGGGCTCAACGAGAACGGCAATTCGCTCGTCGGATCGCTGGCGCTCGAAATGCTGGCGAACCGCACCGGCTGGTCCGTCTTCGGCCAGTAGCCACCCGCTCCTCCCCCGAAAATCCGCTGGGCGGCACGGCTTGCCGCCGTCCGCCTTCCGGCGGTATCCATGGCAGTCCCGTCCGCGGGGACGCGGCTGCACCTCAAGCCCGTGGAGATGCGCATGATCGAGAATATCGAGGACTTCTTCACGCGCGGCTGTGGCCGCTGCGCGCGTTTCGATACGCCGGACTGTTCCGTCAGGATCTGGAACCCCGGGCTTCTCGCGCTCCGCGAGATCTGTCTCGAGGCGGGGCTGGAGGAAACGGTGCGCTGGGCCCATCCCTGCTACCGCCACGGCGACCGCAACGTGGCGCTGATCGGCGCGCTGCGCGGCGATTTCCGCCTGAACTTCTTCCACGCGGCGCTGATGACCGATCCCGCCGGCATCCTGGAGAAGCAGGGGCCGAATACCCGCCATCCAGACTCGATCCGCTTCACCTCGCTGGAGTCCGTCACCGCGCGCAGGGACACCATCCTCGCTTATCTCCGGGAGGCGAAGGATTATGCGGAAAGGGGCCTGCTTCCGCCGAAGGAACCGGCCGAGATCGAGCTTCCCGAAGAGCTGGTCGATGCGCTCGATGCCGATCCCGACATGGCCGAGGCCTTCCATCGGCTGACGCCCGGGCGGCAGCGAAGCTATGTCATCAATCTCAACGGCGCGAAGAAGGCCGAGACGCGGATCGCCCGCATCGCCGCCTTCCGCAATCAGATCCTCGCCGGAAAGGGCGCGCAGGAGCGCTAGAGGCCTGCCTTGCGGGGGCTTTCTGCCGTCGGCCCGATTATGTCCGATAATGGAACCTTATCGGACATTGTGGAGTTTCCGTTAACCGTGCTGTTTGCACCGCCTCAGGTCGGCAAAACTGCACATGGCTCTCCCGCCTCTTTCTTCGCCACGGCATCTTGAAAGGGCCGTATTCTGCGACAATATAAATAGCAACCTAACTATATGGATGCTAATCATGTCGCTCCGCCAGATCCTGCTCGAGGAAATCACCGCCCTCACGCGGCACATGCGCACCGTTTTCGATGCGCGCGTGCGGGTGCGCGGCCTGACCCTTGCCCGCGCCCGCATCCTCCTCCGGCTGAAGCGCGCCGGGGAGGGGGAGACGCAGAAGCGGCTTGCCGACGCGCTTGACATCGAGGCGCCGACGCTGGTCCGCCTGCTCGACAGCCTGGAGGAGGCCGGTTCCATCGCCCGCATCGCCGTCGAGGGCGACCGCCGCGCCAAGGGCATCGTGCTGACCGAAAGCGGTGAGGCCGAGGCGGATGCGCTGGAAGACACGCTCGACGACTTCAGGAGCGATCTCCTCGCCGGCATCGACGAGAAGGACCTCGACGTCACGCTCCGCGTTATCAGGCAGATGCTCGGCAACCTGGAGACCATGGCGTGACCCCCCTGCCGCGAAAGGACGAATCGCAGGAAGATGAGGCGCTGGCCGGCGGAACGGCCGGCGCTCCCTCCCCGCAGCCGGCGCCGGCCGCTGCCGAGGGCGCGATCGGCGCCCCGCCCGCCGGGGCGGACCGGCCGCAGGCGCTCGTCATGTCGCGAGGGCGGGCGCTTGCCTATATCGGCGCTGCCGTTCTCCTCGGGCTGGCGCAGGGCCTCGGCATGAATGCCATTGCCGCCAACATCAACCAGATCCAGGGCTCCTTCGGCGTCACCGCGACCGAAGCCACCTGGCTGATGGCCGCCTACATGGCGCCCAATGCCAGCCTTTCGCTGATCCTCATCAAGGTGCGCAACCAGTTCGGCCTCAGGCGCTTCGCCGAGATCGGCATCGTGCTCTTCGCCCTCGTCTCCGCGGTTCATCTCTATGTGGACGATTTCCGGACCGCGCTGGTGCTGCGCTTCTTTGCCGGCATGGCGGCCTCGCCGATGTCCTCGCTCGCCTTCCTCTACATGCTCGAGCCCTTCGCGCCCGCCCGGAAGATGACGCTCGGGCTCTGCCTGTCGCTTGCCAACATCGCGATCGCCACGCCGGTTGCGCGGCTCATCTCGCCGCCGCTCCTCGATCTCGGCCAGTGGCATGCGGTCTATACGGTGGAGATGGGCTTTGCGCTCCTGGCGCTGATCGCGGTCTACCGGCTGCCGCTCAGCCCGCAGCCGCGGACCCATGTCATCACCCTTGCCGATATCGTCAGCTACCTGTTCCTGGCGGTCGGCTTCGGCGCGCTTTCCGTAGTGCTGATCGTCGGCCGGCTCTACTGGTGGATGGAGGCGCCCTGGCTCGGCGTGCTGCTGGCGACCGGTCTCCTCAGCCTCTCGGTCTCGGTGATCATCGAGCTGAACCGGGAAGCGCCGCTCATCGACGTGCGCTGGCTCACCAGCGCGCCGATCCTGCATTTTGCCGCGGTGCTGCTCACCTTCCGCATCCTGCTGTCCGAGCAGTCGGCGGGCGCGATCCCCTTCCTCACCCAGCTTGGTGTCGCGCCGGCACAGATCGCGGTTCTCTGGGCCACCATGCTGGTGTCCTCCGTGGTGGCGGGGCTTGCCTGTGCCTTCGTGCTGAAGCCGGGCCGCGAGCCGCTCATCCATCTGGTGGCGCTGGTGATGATCGGAACCGGAGCCCTCCTCGATTCCTTCTCGACCAGCCTCACCCGCCCCGAACAGATGATCGCGAGCCAGATGCTGATTGCGGCGGGCGGCGCGCTCTTCCTGCCGCCGGCCCTGTCTTCCGGCATGATGATGGCGCTGAAGAATGGACCGAACTACATCCTGAGCTTCATCGTCGTCTTTCTCACCACGCAGAATATCGGCGGCCTGATCGGCTCGGCCCTCCTCGGCACCTTCGTGACGGTGCGGGAGAAATTCCATTCCAGCCAGCTGGTGGAGCATCTGACCCTGACCGATCCGCTGGTCGCGCAGCGGATCGGTCAGCTCGGCGGCGCCTATGGCAAGACCATCGGCGACCGGGGGCTCCTCCAGGCCGAAGGGGCGCAGCTTCTCTCCCAGCAGGCCAGCCGCGAGGCCTATGTGCTCGCCTACAACGACCTGTTCCGGCTGATCGCCATTCTCTGCGCGGTGGCGCTGGCGGGACTTCTGCTCGACCTCGCCCTGCGCCGCCTCAGAACCCGACCCTCCGTTTCCAACGATCCGATTGTGCAAAAGCCATGAAACCGCTCTCCCGCCTCGTCGCCTCCCTCATCGCAGCCGCCATTGCCCTTCTGGGCATCGGCCTCATCCTCTTCGCGTGGCACCTGCCGCCCTTCGCCAACCGGCCCGAGATGACGGAGAATGCCTATGTGCGCGGCCAGGTGACGATCCTTTCGCCGCAGGTCTCCGGCTATGTGGCCGAGGTGACCGTGAAGGACTTCGAGCGGGTGAAGGCCGGGCAGGTGCTCTTGAAAATCGACGACCGGATCTACCGCCAGAAGGTCAAGCAGGCGGAGGCCAACCTGAAGGCTCAGGAGGCGCAGATCGCCAGCCTGGAGCAGAAGCGCCGCTCCGCCGAAGCCAAGCTGGAAGCCGGACGGGTGCAGATCACCAGCGCCGAAAGTGCGCTGAAGACCGCCGAAGCCACGCTGGAGCGCAACCGGGGGCTCGCCGCAAAGACGGTGGTTTCGCAAAGCGCGCTGGAGCAGAGCGAGAGCATGGTGGAGCAGGCCCGTGCCGCCCTTGCCGTGGCATCGGCCAGCCAGAAGGTGCTGGAGCAGGATGTGGAGGCGATCGAGGTGTCCCGGCAGGGCTTCGAGGCGGCGGTGGACGGCGCCCGCGCCGCGCTCGAGCTTGCCCGCATCGATCTCGCCAATACCGCGATCACGGCGCCCGCGGACGGGCGGCTTGGCGAGGTCGGGGCCCGAAAGGGCGCCTTTGTCACCATGGGCACGCAGCTGATGGCGGTGGTGCTGGACAAGGTCTGGGTGACGGCCAACTTCAAGGAGACCCAGCTGCCGGACATCCGCGTCGGCCAGCAGGTCACCTTTACGGTGGACGCCCTGGACCACCATGTCTTCCGGGGCCGGATCGAAAGCCTCTCGCCGGCGACCGGCAGCGAGTTTAGCGTGCTGAAGCCCGACAACGCCACCGGCAACTTCACTAAGGTGGCGCAGCGCGTGCCGATCCGCATTGCCATCGAGGAAGGACAGGCCGGCGCCGGCAGGCTGGAACCCGGCATGTCCGTCGTCGTCACGGTGCCGAAGCTCCCCTCCTGAACAAAACCGGCTATCGGGGGTTTAGCTCCGGCAAGCCAACCCACCAGGAAAGACCATGTCCGTCGGATTGATCGCGCTTCTCGATGATATCGCAGCCCTCGCAAAACTCACCGCCGCCTCGCTCGACGATGTCGCAGCCCAGGCCTTGCGCACCAGCGTCAAGGCGGCCGGGGTCGTCATCGACGACACCGCGGTGACGCCGCGCTATGTGGTGGGGCTTGCCCCGCAGCGCGAACTGCCGATCATCGGCAAGATCGCCGCGGGGTCGCTGCGCAACAAGCTTCTGGTGCTCTTGCCGCTCTGCCTTCTCCTGGAGCGCTTTGCGCCGTTTCTCGTCACGCCCCTGCTGATGATCGGCGGGCTCTATCTCTGCTACGAGGGCGCCGAGAAGCTGATGGAGGCGCTGGGGGCGGCGGACGAGCACGAAGACGGCGCGGACGGCGAGCCGACAAGCCCCGACGATCTGGAGAAGCGCACGGTTTCCGGCGCGATCCGCACGGATTTCATCCTGTCCGCGGAAATCATGACGCTGTCGCTTGCCAGCATCGAGCTGACATCGCTCCTGTCCCAGGCGCTGGTGCTCGCTCTCGTCGGCGTCGTCATCACCGCCGGCGTGTATGGGGCCGTCGCGCTGATCGTGAAGGCCGACGACATCGGCCTTGCCATGGCGCGGGGCGCGACGGGCCTGCGCCGCCGCTTCGGCTGCTGGCTGGTGCGCAGCGTCCCGGTTTTTCTCGATGCGCTGGCCGTTCTCGGCACGGCGGCGATGCTGTGGGTCGGCGGCAACATTCTGGTTCACGGGCTGGCGAGCTGGGGCCTCGGTGCGCCCGAACACCTGATCGAAGGCGTCGGCGAGCATGCAGCCAGCCTCTTCGGCCTCTTTCCGGAGGCCGTCCGCTGGCTGTCCACCGCGCTGGTGGACATGGTCATCGGCACCCTCGTCGGCGGCCTCCTCGTCCTGCTGCTGCGGCTCGTTCTGGCGACCGGGCTTTTTTCCGCGCGCGGCGCGTCCCGCTGACGGGACCCACTCCCGGGAACGGGCGCCGCCCCCCGGCGTTTCTATCCGTCACGCGGCGACCGGAAGGAGAACGGGCATGGACAAGGACAAGCAGGCGCAGGAAGCCATCGAGGAAACGGCAGTGCCGGCCAAGAAGGCGGATAGCCCGCCGGCAGGACCCCATGCGGAGGAAAAGCTCACAGACGGCATGAAGACGCCGGGCACGGGGCTCCTGCCCGACAAGGACGACGGCGGCGACGTTTCCGCCGCCTCGGGTTGAGCCACCCGCTGAAACGGGATGAGAACAAGAAGGGGCGCCCGGAGCGCCCCTTTTTGCTGTTCCGATCCCGCCGCGGTCAGAGCCGGTCGGCGGTGCTGTCCATCCAGGCGCGGTGACGTTCCTCGTCATGCAGGGCCTTTTCGAAGAAGGCGCGGGATTTCGGGATGGCGTCCCGATGGCGCGCCGCGCGCTCGTAGGCGGTGACCGTATCGTCCTCGTTGGTCTTCATGGCCTTGAGGATGGCGGCATCGCCCATCAGGTCGGCAAGCGCGATCTTGCCGGTGGTGAGCATCTGCTTCATGTCGCCCTCGGTGGGAGCCTCGGTGCCGATTTCGCGCGCCATCTCGTTCAGCACCTGCAGGTGCTGGAGGTGATCCTCGCGGAAGCGGGCGATCTGGCTGGAGAGCTCGGGGCTGTCGAGCCTTTCGATGCAGGACTCGTAAGCCGCAATCGCATCATGTTCGAGATAGATGAGATTGGTGACGAGATCGTTGATGCTGGATTCGTTTCCGACCATGGTAACCATGATGTTTCCTGTCCTTCCGGTTGTTTCGCGGTGGGAAAACCGGCGAGACGCGCGGATGTTCCGCTCCAGCGGCCGGTGCCCGGCCCGTCGATCCGCAGCCCGGTGCGCGAGGGGCGAGGGAACTTTGTCGGCCTCCCGCGATTATCGGTACGGCACGCTGCAGATGGCAGCCGCTCACCAGCACCGGGAGATTTCCTATGACCGATTATCCAACCACAAGCGGAGACGGGCAGAACCGAGGCGCTTCCGCGTCGCAGACCGACTCCGGCACACACAGCGAGCGACAGGCCTCGGGCCTCGGCAGCCTCCAGGAGAAGGCGGCCCAGGATTTCAGCGAGATCCGCGAGGCGGCCAAGAACCAGGCAAGCCAGGCGCTCGACAAGTCCGCCGAGATGGCGGCCGAGAAGAAGAACTATGTGGCCGAACAACTTTCCGGCGTTGCCGAAGCCCTCGAGAAGGTGGGCGGCGAGATGAAGGATGGCGAATACGGCATGATCGGGCGCTACGCCCGCGATCTCGGCGGCAGCGCCCGGCGGCTCGCGACCGATCTGAAGAACCGCGACATGAGCGAGGTGGTGTCAATGGCCGAGAACTTCGGCCGGCGCCAGCCGGTGGCCTTCCTCGGCCTTGCCGCGCTTGCGGGCCTTGCCGCAAGCCGCTTCGTCACCGCTTCCGCCCATCGCCACGGTTCGCACGGCACGGCCCGCACCGGCGCGGGCGCCATGACCTCCGCCAATCCGATGGCGGGCCGGGCAAACGAATTCGCCTCCGGTTCCGGCGCCACCAACCCCTCGAACCCGGCCCCCCAGGCCTCCCATTCGACGACCGGCCAGTCCTCCGTAGGCCAGTCTTCCGGGATGCAGGCCGGCGGTAGCCAGTCGGGCATGGGTCAAACGGGCGCGGGTCAGGCGGGTGCCAGCCGCAGTTCCGGGCTGCCCGGCGGTCCCTCGCCCTTCTCGCAGGATGCCTCGCGTTCCGGCTCCGGCGCCGATCAGGGCACGTCCCGTCCGGCCGGCGGCATGGAGGCGACGGGCATCGGCGGCACGGGCCTCGGTACCTCGCGCGACCGTCCGTCGAGCAGCACCGACACGCCGACGCTCAGCCCCTCCGGCCCCAACCCCCATCCGGCGGGCCGGGTCTCCATCGGCGAGACTTCGGTCGGCCAGTCCTCCGTGAGCCCCGCCTCGCCGCAGGGCCAGTCCAACCGTCCCAACAACTCCAGCAATGAGGGCCGTTCCCATGTCTAGCAGCGATAACCGTCCCCTCGGAGAACTGGTCTCCGGCCTGGTCGGCGATCTCTCCAGCCTCTTCCGCAAGGAAATAGACCTGGCCAAGCGCGAGGCATCCGAAAAGTTCACCTTCGCCATGGGCGGGGTGGAAATGCTGGTCGCCGGCATGGTGCTGGCGATCGGGGCCATCGGCGTGCTGCTTTCGGCGCTCGTCAGCGGCCTGGCCGCCTTCCTCGTCGCACAGGGAATGTCCGAGCCCGGCGCCAATGCGCTGGCCGCGGTCATCGTCGGCGTGGTGGTCGCGGGCGTTGCCTGGATGTCCATGTCGCGCGGCCTTTCCATCCTGCGCGGAACAGACCTTTCGCTCGACCGGACCGGCCGCTCGCTGCGCCGTGATGCCGAGGTCGTCAAGGAGAAACTGTCATGAGTTACGATTACGAAAAATCCTCCGCCGACATCGAGCGCGAGATCGAGAACGACCGGGAGCGGATCGGCGAGAAGCTGTCCGCCATCCAGGACAAGCTGACCCCCGGGCAGCTGATCGACGAGGCGCTCGGCTACCTGCGCTCGAGCGGCGGTGCCGAATATATCGGCAATCTCGGCTCCTCGATGAAATCCAATCCGGTGCCGGTGGCACTCATGGGCATCAGCCTTGCGTGGCTGATGGCCGGCAACGGGTCGGGCAACGGCTCCTCCGCGAGCACGGGCACCAACCGGGCAAGCATCGCGACCTCGGACTATCCGCTCGCGACCGTCAGCGGCGAGGTGCGCCGCACCGGCCCGCCGCGCATGGAGAACGGCAACCACTATTCCGACTTCGTGGACACGACGGGCAAGCGCTTCCGGGCGCTGACCGACAAGTCGGGCCGCCGCGCCGGCGACTTCATGGATGAGGCAGGCGGCGTGTTCCGCGGCTTTGCCGACAGCACCGGGCGCCGCATCACCGAGTTCCGCGACGAAACGGGATCGCTGATCGACGACGCGCTCGGCTGGGCCGCCGATACCTGGGCCGCCGCACGCGAAAGCGCCGGCGGCGTGGTGGACAGCGTCACCCGCAGCCTGTCGGGCATGGGCTCGTCCATCGGCTCCGGTTCCTCCTCGGCCATGTCGGGCGTCCAGGATCAGGCCAGCCGCCTCAACGACATGATCCTGCGCAACTTCCGCGACCAGCCGCTGGTGGCGGGCGCACTGGCCTTTGCCGCCGGTGCGGCCATCGGTGCGGCCCTTCCCCATACGGAGCGCGAGGACGAGCTGATGGGCGAGGCCGCCGACCAGCTGAAGAACGATCTCGGCGAGCGCTCGGCCGATCTCATGGATCAGGGCAAGAAGATGGCCGGGGATGTCTACGAGAAGGCCGTGACCATGGCCGACGAGCTGCATGACACCGCCCGCGAGCGGATCATCGAGGAAAGCCGCAACTTCCGCGAACCGTCCCGGGACGGCGCGGGCCGCGGCGCCGGCGCCGGTCTCTGAGACGGGTCACCCGAACGGAAAACCGCCCCCTTCCGGGGCGGTTTTCGCGTGTCTGCGGCACCGGTTCAGAGGGAGCGGCGACCGGCGCCTCGATGTGGCGGCAGGACTGTCCTGATGATGGAAAGGGCGCGCTTGCCGATGCCGGGAACGGCGAGAAGCTCCGCGTCGCTCAGCGTGTCCAGCAGGCTCATCCGCTTGATCCCGCCGGCCCTCAGGGCACGGATGATCCAGGCGGGCAGGGGGCTTCGGATCACCAGATCGCTTTCACGCCGTGCCGGTTTCGGGTCTTCCGCGCTCTGTCCTGCCGGCATGATGGAGACGATCCTCTGTTCCTCGCCTCAAAACCGCCGGAAGGCGGAGCGGTTCCCGCCCGGACGGAAAATGCCGGTCTGCCGCGCCCGGTTCAGCGGGCGGCGGCGTAGATGCGGTCGATGGCGGCGGACACGGCCGCGAGCCCCTCGGCGGACGGGTCGAAGCCCTTGCTGCGTGCCAGTCTCGCCGCCCAGGCGGCAATCGCCTTTCCGCCCCAGTCTTCCGGCGGGCGGGCAAGCGCCTCGCGGCGGGTGCCGTGGAAGCGCTCGGTGACGAAATCGTAGAAGGACCCGTCGACATTGCGCATCGCCGCGCCGCCGCCGGTGCCATAGACGCTCGCCTCGATGACGGCGTCCCGGCCGGCCTGCAACCGCCAGGAACAGGCAATGCGGATCACCGGCCCCGAGCGGGGGGTGAGCGTCGCGACGGCAAAGTCCTCGACGGCCTCCATGCCCGCAACAAGCGGTTCTCCGCCCGCCGACAGATGGCTGTCCACATGGGCGATCTCGGGAAAATCCAGGAGCCAGAGCGCGAGATCGACGAGATGCACGCCGAGATCCATCACCGCTCCACCGCCGGAAAGCGCCCGGTCGTAGAACCACGGCTTGTCCGGGCCATAGGCATTGTGAAAGGTGAGATCGAGGGCAAGGAGGGTGCCGAGCGCACCGCTTCGGACGAGTTCGCGGATGGCCTCCATGCCTGCCGTATGGCGATAGGAGAAGTCGACGCCGAGCAGCCGGTCGGCCCGGCGTGCCGCCTCGATCACGGCCCGGGCCTCGGCCTCGCTGCGCCCGAGCGGCTTCTGGCAGAAGACGGCGATGCCGGCCTCCAGCGCCGCAATAGCCTGCTCCGCATGCTGGGCGCTCGGGGTGGCGATCACCAGCCCGTCGGGTCTTTCGGCAATCAGCGCGTCGAGGGAGGAGTGCACCCGCGCCCCGGGCGCGATGCGGGCGGCCTCCTCCAGCGCTTCCGGGGAGGCATCGGCAAGGGCGACGGCCTCCGCGAGACCGGCCTCGAGCAGCGACTTCATCCGGTGGCGGCCGATCCAGCCGACGCCCAGAAAGGCAAGGCGCGGGAGGGCCGGATCCGCCGGCGCGGCAGGGCGCGCGGCGGGGGCGGTTCGCAGAAGATCGTTCATGGCGCGATCACCAGTGCCTTGAGGAAGCCGTCGGGGCGGTCGCGCGTGGCATCGAGCGCCTCGCCCAGCCCGGAGAGCGGATAGGTATGGGTGAAGAGCGGGCGCGGATCGAGCCGGCCCTCGGCGACGGCGGCCACCGCCTCGCGGATGCCGCTGACATAGACGGCCGGATCCCGCTCATGGGCATTGATCACGTCGAGGCCGCGCCAGTTCCAGAGCTGCATGTTCACCTGCCGCGGCCCGTCCTGGTGATAGCCGGCAATCACCAGCCGGCCGCGCTCCTTCGTGAGCTCGCCGGCAAGGTCGATCGGCCACTGCTTGCCGACCGCCTCGATGACGCAATCGCAGAAGGCGCCGCCGGTCAGGCCGCGCACCGCCTCGATGATCTGCCAGTGGTCCTCCATTGGAATGGTCACCGCCGCACCCATCCGGCTCGCCACTTCCAGCGAATAGGGGCGTCGGGAAATCGCGATCACCCTTGCCCCCGCCGAGGCGGCGAGACGGGTGAGAAGCGCGCCGAGAAAGCCGATGCCGACGATCGCGACCGTCTGGCCGGCCCGGATTTCCGAGCGGCGGAAGATGTTCATGGCGCAGCCGAGCGGCTCTCCCGGAAAGGGCATGCCGTCGAGCGCGGCGGGGAGGGGAACGACCATGGACTGGTCGGCGATGTCATGGGTGGCATAGGCGTGATAGCTGAGCGCGGCAACGCGGTCGCCGACCGAGAGCCCCTCGACGCCCGGCCCGACCGCCGCGATGACGCCCCAGCCCTCGTGTCCGAGCCCGCCGGGTTCGGTCGGAAAGGTCATCCAGTCCGGCCCCGCCCAGGGGCCGAGATTGGACGCGCAGACGCCCGAGCCTTCCAGCCGGATCAGCACCTGCCCATCGCCGGGTTCCGGCAGGGGATGGTGCTCCACCCGCATCTCGCCCGCGCCCGTCACCACCGCAGCCGCCATCTCTCCGGCCACGGTTCCTGGCATCATCGTCATCCCGTGCGCTCCCTTGTGCAGGGGCTTTTCGGGCCGGGTCGGGCGCCGCCTGCATCCTGAAATGTGCCTTGTTCCGACCGCCGGCCACGGGGGCTTGAACCGGCAAGCGGACAAATGGTTCCGCCGGGGGCGGTAGAAGATGAAGAAGATGCTCGCCTGCGCCGGCGGATGTCATTGATGAAGTCATTGATGAGGAACCATTTGAGCCGTGAGCGGTTCAACCTTCCTCAGGGGGCCGATTAATCCAACTTCGAGAGCGCTATGTCAAAGATTTTGGTTACCGGCGGGTGTGGTTTTATTGGAAGGCATGTCACGGAAGAACTGGTCGGGAAGGGATATGAGGTCCGAATACTGGACGCCCTGATCGATCAGGTTCACGCGGATGGCGAGATTGCCATCCCGGAGGGAGTGGAGCTCCTGAGGGGGGATGTCAGGGATCGGGAGGCCGTTCGCGAGGCGCTCGACGGCGTCGATGCGGTCATCCACCTGGCCGCGGAAGTCGGCGTCGGCCAGTCCATGTACGAGATCGCCCGCTATGTGGGCGGCAACGATCTCGGCACCGCCGTCCTCATCGAGGCGATGATCGGCCTGCCGATCCGCCGCATCGTCGTCGCCTCCTCCATGAGCGTCTATGGCGAGGGTCTCTACCAGGGACCCGACGGCACGCGGTTCAACCGTATCCGCCGCCGGCCCGAATGGGTCCGCGCGGGGCAGTGGGAGCCGAGAGGCCCGAACGGCGAGGCGCTCCAGCCCGTCGCCACCGACGAGGAAAAGCTCGTCGATCTCGCCTCCATCTATGCCCTCACCAAATATGCGCAGGAACGGCAGGTCCTCATTTTCGGCGAGGCCTACGAGGTGGAAGCGGTGGCGCTGCGCCTGTTCAACGTCTTCGGCGCCGGCCAGGCGCTCTCCAACCCCTATACCGGCGTGCTTGCGAACTTCGCCGCGCGCCTCGCCAACGGCCAGCCGCCGACCATCTTCGAGGACGGCGAGCAGCGGCGCGATTTCGTCCATGTGCGGGACGTGGCGCTCGCCTTCCGCCTCGCGCTGGAACAGCCGCAGGCACGCGGTCACGTCATCAATATCGGCAGCGGCCAGAGCTATTCGGTCTCGGATGTCGCCGTGATGCTGGCCGAGGCGATGGGCGTTCCCGACATCGCGCCCGAGATCCTCGGCAAGGCCCGTTCGGGCGACATCAGGAACTGCTTCGCCGACATTTCCAAGGCCCGCGAGCTTCTGGGCTTCGAGCCGCGCTACCGGCTGGAGCAGTCGCTCGGGCCCTTCGTGGAATGGGTGCGCGGCACGGCCGCGGTCGACCGCGGCGCCGAGATGCGGCGCCAGCTGGAAGAGCGGGGTCTGGTATCATGAAAACACCGGCAAGCGGAGACAAGGCGGCGGGTGCCGCACGCCCCTACGGGTTCGTGGAATGGTTCCGTCCCGGCGAGAGGGAGCGGACGCTGGAGGTCCTGCCGGACATCCTCGCCAGCGGGGCGAGCTACCTGCGCACCCATCTGTCCTGGGCAGAATATCTGGCGCCGGGCGGCGAGGCCTGGTTCGACTGGCTGATACCCGAGCTCGGCCGGGCCATCGATCTTCTGCCCTGCATCCATTACACGCCCCCGTCCCTGTCGCGCACGGGGCGCGCCTCCGGCCCGCCCGTCGACCTGAAGTCCTATGCGGATTTCGTCGATCACGTCCTCACCCGCTACGGCCGGCACTTCCGCCACATCGAGCTCTGGAACGAGCCGAACAACCTGCTCGACTGGGACTGGCGGGTGGATACCGACTTCCTGATGTTCAGCGAGATGGTGGGCGGCGCGGCCTACTGGGCCGGGAAGCGCGGCTTCAGGCCCGTGCTCGGCGGCCCTTGCCCCTTCGATCCCCACTGGCTCAACCTGATGGGCGAGCGCGGCGTGCTCGGCGTCGTCGATGCGGTGGGCTTCCATGGCTTTCCCGGCACCTGGGACAGCGAGGCCGGCACCTGGGGCGGCTGGGACATGCATCTCGGCGAGATGCGCGCGATCATCGACCGCTTCAACCCGCAAGCCGAGATCTGGATCACCGAAACCGGCTATTCCACCTGGCGGCAGGACGAGCTCGAGCAGGCGCGCCGCTTTGCGCAGGCACTGCAGGTGCCGGCGGACCGCATGTACTGGTATTCCTGGCGGGACGTGCCGCCGGATGTGCCGGTGCAGGAGGGCCTCTGGTTCGATCCCCGGCATTATCACCTGGGGGCAGTCACCCATGAGGGCCAGCCGAAGCTTCTCGCCCGCCTGCTGACGGAAGGCGGAGTGGAGCGGCTGAAGGCGGTGACCGAACTCGCCGTTCCCCATCTTGCCAAGGCGGCCGCGCCGATCCTCGTGACCGGCGGCAGCGGCTTCATAGGCTCCAACCTGGCCGACAGCCTGCTTCGCGATGGCGAGGAGGTCATCGTCCTCGACAATCTCGGCCGTCCCGGCGTCGACCAGAACCTTGCCTGGCTGACGGAACGGCATGGAGACCGGGTGCATCCGGTGCTTGCCGATGTCAGGGATTACCACGGCATGGAAGCCGCCTTCGCCGATGCAAGGGCGGTGTTCCACTTCGCCGCGCAGACGGCGGTGACGACGAGCCTCAGCCATCCGATGGACGATTTCGAGGCCAATGCCCGCGGCACGATCAACGTGCTGGAGGCGGTGCGCAAGGCGGGGCGCCGCGCGCCCGTGATCTTCGCCAGCACCAACAAGGTCTATGGCGCGCTCGAGGACCTGAAGATGATCGAGCTCGACGACCGCTACATTCCCTCCGACGAGGCGATCCGGGCGAGCGGCATCGGCGAGGACCGGCCGCTCAGCTTCTGCACGCCCTAAGGCTGCTCCAAGGGCGTCGCCGACCAGTATGTGCTGGATTACGCCAAATCCTTCGGAATTCCGACGGCGGTGCTGCGCATGAGCTGCATCTACGGCCCGCGCCAGTTCGGCACCGAGGATCAGGGCTGGGTCGCGCATTTCCTCATCCGCGCGCTCGCCGGCGAGGCGATCTCCATCTATGGCGACGGCAAGCAGGTGCGCGACGTGCTGCATGTGGACGATGCGGTGGCCGCCTATCGCACCGTGCTGGGTTCGATCGAGCGGGTGAAGGGCGAGGTGTTCAATCTCGGCGGCGGACCGCACAATGCCGTCAGCGTGCTCGGCGTTCTGCGCGAGATCGAGAAGCTCACCCGCAGGCCGCTCGAGACCTCCTTCGGCGAATGGCGGGCGGGCGACCAGTTTTATTTCGTCGCCGATACCGGCAAGCTCGAGCGTTCGCTCGGCTGGCGGGCCCAGATGCGCTGGCGCGACGGCTTGCGCAACCTCGCCGAATGGCTGGTCGAGCATCGCTTCGGCGGCGAACCGGTTTTGGCCAAGCGCCAGAGGATAACCGCCTGATGGCCGGCGGCCGGCACGACCGGGGACGGCTGATCCTGATGACCGTGGATGCGGTGGGCGGCGTCTGGCGCCACGCGATGGATCTCGCCGCCGGGTTGCGCGCCTGTCGGAAAGCCCGCATCCTCTTCGTCGGTCTCGGGCCGGAACCCGCGCCTGACAAGGTGGCGGAAGCGGAGGCGATCGGCCGGCTCCTCTGGCTCGACCTGCCGCTCGACTGGATGGCCGGGGATGCCGGGGCCCTTCTGCCCGTGCCGGAGCGGATCGCCTCAATCGCCCGTTCCGAAGGCGCGGATATCGTCCATCTCAACCTGCCTTCCCAGGCAGCCGGCCTCAGCCTGCCGGTTCCTGTCGTCACCGTCTCCCATTCCTGCGTCGTCACCTGGTTTGCGGGCGTGCGCGGTCATGGGCTCCCGGATCACTGGGCGTGGCAGGAGCGGCTGAACCGGGCGGGCTTCGACTGCTCCGATGCCGTGCTGGCTCCGAGCCGCAGCCATGCGGCGATGCTGAAGGCGGCCTATGGCCCGATCCCCCATCTCGCGGTGGTGCTGAACGGCAGCGCCTGCCCGGAACGGCATCCGCCGAAGGACGAGATCGTCTTTTCCGCCGGGCGCTGGTGGGACGACGGCAAGAACGGCGCCGTGCTCGACCGCGCCGCCCCGCAGATGGTCTGGCCGCTGCATGTGGCGGGCGCCACGCTGGGGCCGAACGGGCAGGCCCTCGCCTTCTCCCATGCCCGGCACCTCGGCGAACTGTCCCATCGCCGGACCATGGCGGAGATGGAACGGGCGGGGATCGTCGTCTCCCCCTCGACCTACGAGCCCTTCGGCCTTGCGGCACTCGAGGCGGCACGGGCGGGCGCGGCGCTCGTCCTCTCCGACATCCCGACCTATCGCGAGCTCTGGGACGGGGCGGCGCTCTTTGCCGATCCCGCCGATCCGGGGGCCTTCGCACTTGCCGTCAACCGGCTCGCGGAAAGCGAAGCGCTCCGGACCGATCTTGCCCGTGCGGCCCGCCTGCGCGCCCGGCGCTACACGGTGGATGCCCAGGCCGAAGCCGTCAGCCGCCTTCACGACCGCCTTCTCGGCATCACGACCACGCAGACCGCAGCGGAGTAGCCATGCGTTTTCTCTTCTATACCCATTCCCTCGTCTCCGACTGGAACCACGGCAATGCGCATTTCCTGCGCGGCATCATGCGCGACCTGCTGCGGCGCGGCCATCGGGCGGAGGCCCTCGAGCCCGCGGATTCCTGGAGCCGCGAGAATCTGGAGCGCGACCAGGGCGCGGCGGCGGTGGAGGGTTTTCACCGCGCTTTTCCCGATCTCGTCAGCCGCCGCTACGGCCCGGACTTCGACCATGAGGCGGCGCTCGATCAGGCGGATGTGGTGATCGTCCACGAATGGACGGACCCCGCACTCGTGGCCCGCATCGGCCGGGCGCGGCGGAACGGCGGGCGCTTTTCGCTTCTCTTCCACGACACCCACCACCGGGCCGTCTCCGCCGAGGGCGACATCGCCGGGCTGACGCTCGAGGATTATGATGCGGTTCTTGCCTTCGGCGAGACGCTGCGCGAGCGCTATCTCGCGGCCGGCTGGGGCAGCCATGTCTTCACCTGGCACGAGGCGGCCGACGACGCCCTCTTCCATCCGATGCCGGAGGTGGAGAAGGAGGGCGATCTCGTCTGGATCGGGAACTGGGGCGATGACGAGCGCTCCGCCGAAATCCTCGAATTTCTCGTCCGGCCGGCCCGCGCCCTGAAGCTCCGCACCGCGGTGAGGGGGGTGCGCTACCCCGCCCATGCGCTGCAGGCACTGGACGAGGCGGGCATCGCCCATGGCGGATGGATCGCCAATGCGGAGGTGCCGCGGGCCTTTGCCCGCCACCGGGTCACCATGCACATTCCGCGCCGGCCCTATGTGGAGGCGCTTCCCGGCATCCCGACCATCCGGGTCTTCGAGGCGCTGGCCTCGGGCATACCGCTGGTATCGGCGCCGTGGAACGATGCCGAACATCTCTTCCGCCCGGGCACGGATTATCTCGTGGCGCGCGACGGCGCGGAGATGGAACGCTGCCTTTCCGCGATCCTCGCCGACCGCGATCTCGCCGAAGGCCTGTCGGCTGCGGGTCTGGAGACGATCCGGGCGCGGCATACCTGCCGCCACCGGGTGGACGAGCTGATGGCGGTGCTCGCCGCGCGGGGCACGTTCGATGTCAGGGAGAAACTTGCGCCGAAGGAGGCCGCGGAATGAAGATCGCCTTTTACGGATCGAGCATCGTCTCGGCTTACTGGAACGGTGCCGCCACCTATTACCGGGGGCTGCTGCGGGCCCTTGCCGCGCGCGGACACGACATCACCTTCTACGAGCCCGACGTCTACGACCGCCAGAAGAACCGCGACATCGATCCGCCGGAATGGTGCAAGGTGGTGGTCTATGACGGCACCCTCGAGGCGCTGCGGCAGGCCGCCGCCCGGGCCGGCGAGGCGGATGTGGTGGTGAAGGCGAGCGGCGTCGGCTTCGAGGACGACCGGCTGCTGTCCGAGGTCATGGGCGCGGCCCGGCCGGAGGCGCTGAAGATCTTCTGGGACGTGGACGCCCCGGCGACCCTTGCCGACCTGAAGGCCGCGCCGGACCATCCGCTGAGGCTTGCCCTTCCCCGCCTCGACATGGTGCTGACCTATGGCGGCGGCGATCCCGTCGTCAGCGCCTACCGGGCGCTCGGCGCGCGCGACTGCATCCCCGTCTACAACGCGCTCGATCCGGAAACGCATTTTCCGGTCGCCTCCGATCCGCGCTTCGTCGCCGATCTCGGCTTCCTCGGCAACCGCCTGCCGGACCGGGAAGCGCGCGTCGAGCAGTTCTTCCTCGAGCCGGCGGCGAAGAGCCCGAACCAGGCCTTTCTTCTCGGCGGCTCCGGCTGGGACGGCAAGCCGATGGCGGGGAACGTGCGCTCGCTCGGCCATGTCTCGACCCGCGACCACAACGCCTTCAACGTCTCGCCCAAGGCCGTCCTCAACATCTCCCGCGAAAGCATGGCGGAGAACGGCTTTTCGCCCGCCACCCGCGTCTTCGAGGCGGCGGGTGCGGGTGCCTGCCTGATCACCGACCACTGGGAGGGGATCGACCTTTTCCTGAAGCCCGACGAGGAGGTGCTGGTCGCCCGCGACGGGCAGGATGTCGCCGAGATCATCGGCCGGCTCGACCGGCAGCGGGCCTGGGAGATCGGCCGTAAGGCGCTTGCCCGCGTGCTTGCCGAGCACACCTACGATCATCGCGCGGAGGCCGTCGACCGGCTGCTGCGCACCCACGGGCCCTCGCGGGTGGAGGCGGCGGAATGACCGGAAGCCTCGACATCGTCATCTTCGGCCTCTCGCTCTCCTCCTCCTGGGGGAACGGCCACGCCACCACCTTCCGCGCTCTCCTTCGCGGCCTTGCCGCCGAAGGTCACCGGGTGCTGTTCCTCGAAAGGGACGTGCCGTGGTATGCGGCCCACCGCGACCTGCCGGAGCCGGATTTCTGCGCCTTCTCGCTCTACCGCGAGCTGGATTCGGTTCTCGGGGACCACCGCGAGCGGATTCTTCGCGCCGATGCCGTGATCGTCGGGTCCTATGTGCCCGACGGCGTGGCGCTCATCGACCGGCTGGCGGCGCTCGGTCCCCGGCGGCTCTGCTTCTACGATATCGACACGCCCGTCACGCTGGCACGGCTGGAGCGCGGCGAGGAGGAATTCCTCGCGCGCCGGCAGATCCCGCTCTTCGACGCCTATTTCTCCTTTTCCGGCGGCGCGGTGCTGGACAGGCTGGAGGCGCGGTTCGGGGCAAGGAAAGCCCTGCCGCTCTATTGCTCGGTGGATGCGGCGCGCTACCGTCCGACGGGGGATCCACTGCGATGGGACCTCGGCTATCTCGGCACCTACAGTCCCGACCGCCAGCCGACGCTGGAGCGGCTCCTCATCGAGCCCGCGCGGCGCCTGCCGCACCGGCGCTTCGTGGTGGCCGGGCCGCAATATCCCGGCGACATCGACTGGCCGGCCAATGTGGAGCGGATCGAGCATCTCGGCCCCGCCGATCATCCGGCCTTCTACAGCCGCCAGCGCTTTACCCTCAACGTCACCCGGGCCGACATGATCGCCGCCGGCTGGTCGCCCAGCGTCCGTCTCTTCGAGGCGGCGGCCTGCGGCACGCCGATCGTCAGCGATGCCTGGCGCGGGCTGGACGACCTGCTGCCCAATGGCGAGGCGCTGATCATCGCCCGCGACGGCGATGACGTGATCCGCGCGCTGGAGACGCTCGACGATGCCGCGCTGGAGCGATGGCGCAAGCGGCGCGGGCCCGGGTGATGGCCGCCCATACGGGCGATGCCCGCGCCCGCGAACTGGCGGGCGCCCTCGGGCTGCTCGCCGAAAGGCGGCCGGAAGCGGCGCTGGCGCGCGCCATGGGAGAGTGAGAATGGACAGGACGGCAGGCAGCAGCACGGAAGAACTCGCCCGGCGGATCAGGGAGCTCGGCCCCTGGTTTCACAATCTGGAGATCGGCGGCGTGCAGACCGCGCCCGATCACTTCCTCGGCGATTATCCCGCCTTCAAGTGGGAAGGCTTCCGCCATGTGGTCCCGGAGGATCTCGAAGGCCGCAGCGTGCTCGACATCGGCTGCAATGCGGGCTTCTATGCGCTGGAAATGAAGCGGCGCAATGCCGGCCGGGTGGTCGGCATCGATGCGGACCCGCATTATCTGCGGCAGGCGCACTTCGCCGCGGAGGCGGCCGGCCTCGACATCGAGTTTCGCCAGATGTCGGTCTACGAGGTGCCGAAGCTCGGCGAACGGTTCGACCTCGTGATCTTCATGGGCGTGCTCTATCACCTGCGCCATCCGCTTCTGGCGCTCGATCTCATCCACGAGCACGTCGCCGGCGACCTGATGCTGTTCCAGTGCCTGCAGCGCGGCGACGAGCGCATACCCCCACTCGAAGAGGACTATCCCTTCTCGGAATGGGCGGTCTTCGACCGGCCCGATTATCCGAAGCTCTTCTTCGTCGAGGAGCGCTATGCCTCGGATCCGACCAACTGGTTCATCCCGAACAAGGCGGCGATCGAGGCGATGCTGCGCAGCGCCGGCTTTGCGATTCTGGAGCACCCGGAGCGCGAGGTCTATCTCTGCCGGCGCGGCGAGCGGCATTACGCGGTGGAGACGGTTCCGGGGCTTGGCGGCTAGAGCAGCCAGAAGACCGTGGCCCCGACCAGGATGTAGAGAACGATCACCGCCAGCAGGCGCGGCATGCCCGCGGCCGTGTTGGTCGAACCGCCGATGAGGTAGTACCAGTCCGTGTTCATCCGCCGTCTCCCAGAAGTTTACGGACGTAAACCGGTGGGCGTCGCCGGCGGTTCCCCTAAAAACGGCGGTGGAACCGGTGCGGGGGGCTGCCGGTTCTCCGTCACCCCGAAACCGGAGATGCGAGATGCAGCCTTCGCCGCGCAAGCCCCCGACCACCACGCTCGGCCGGCTCGACCGCAACATCGAGGCGCTTCTGGAGCGCCGCCAGCAGGAGGCGGACAACGCCTCGCTCGAGGACCGGATCGCCCGCACCATCACCCGCTTTGCCGGGTCCATGGCCTTCGTCTACATCCATGCGGTCATCTTCGGCCTCTGGATCCTGACCAATACCGGCGTTCTTCCGGTTCTGCCCGCTTTCGATCCGTCGCTGGTCATTCTTGCCATGGTGGCCTCGGTGGAGGCGATCTTCATCTCCACCTTCGTGATGATCAGCCAGAACCGCATGGCGGAGGTGGACGACAAGCGCGCCGACCTCAACCTGCAGATCTCCCTGCTGGCCGAGCACGAGACGACGGAGCTTCTCAACCTCGTGTCCGCGATGGCCGAGAAGCTCGGGGTCGAGGTGGAGGCCCGCGCCGAGATCGAGGAACTGAAGCAGGACGTGAAGCCGGAACAGGTGCTCGATGCGATGGAGACCCGCAGCCGCGACGAGGATTAGGCGCCGCTTGCCGGGCCCTCTTCAAGGAGCGCGCGCGTCCGCTCGTCCGGTCCGCCGAACCATCGTCCGAGGGCGTCGGCAAAGAGCGATCCGCCCCCTGCGGCCGCAAAGAGCGTCAGGCTGGAGCGCAGCTTCAGGGCATCGACGGAGCCGAAGACGAGATCCGCATCCGGCCTGTCGAGGGCCGCAAGCGCCGCGACGCATTCCCTCAGCCGTGCCCCGAGCAGGGGATGGCCGAGATAGGCGCGCGCCTCCCCGAGGGAGCGGATGGCATAGTGACGGGCCGTTGCACTGTGGCCGAGGCCGGCAAGCTGGGGGAAGACGAACCACATCCAGTGGGTCTCCTTCCGCCCGCGGCGGATTTCGGCGAGCGCGGTTTCGTACGTGCCGGCCTGCGCCTCGATGAAGCGTCTGAGATCGAAGGGATCGCTCATCCCGTCAGCCTAGCAGCTGCTGCGTGCATCCTCAACCATTCCGCGCAAGATCCATGCCGGCCATGGTTTCTGCAATCGCGGCGAGTTCGTCACCCAGCGGATTGGTCTTGCGCCAGACCATGCCTATCGTGCGCGAAGGCCGCGGCTCGGGCAGCCGCGCGACCGCCACCGATGCGGACCGGGTTTCCATGGGCACGGCGATGTCGGGGATCAGCGTGACGCCGATATCGGCGCCGACCATCTGCACCAGCGTCGTCAGCGAACTGCCTTCGATGAGGTCGCGCGAGGGGGTCGGCGCAATCTTGCAGAAGGCAATGGCCTGCTCGCGGAAGCAGTGCCCCTCCTCGAGCAGCAGCAGACGCCTGTCCTGGAGTTCCTCGAGGCCGGGAACCGGGGCCCCGGCCTCCCGGATGGGCCGCACCAGCACGAATTCCTCCTCGAACAGGCTTTTCTCGGCAAAGCTCGCCTCGGCAACCGGCAGCGCGACGATGGCCGCATCCAGCCGGCCGTCGGCCAGGTCCGCGAGAAGCTTGCGGGTGACGGCTTCCCGGGGACGGATGTCGAGCCCCCCGTAGATTTCGCCGAGCCCCATGATGAGACGGGGCAGGAGATAGGGCGCAACCGTCGGGATCACGCCGATGCGGAACTGCCCGGTAAAGGGCCGGCGCGAGGCGCGGGAGAGATCGTCGAGCTCGTCCACCGCCTGCAGGATGTCGCGCACGCGGGCGGCAAAGCGTTCGCCGAGCGGGGTGAGCCGGATCTGCCTTGCGCTGCGCTCCACCAGACGCGCGCCGATCAGCGCCTCGAGTTCCTTGATCTGCACGGAAAGCGCCGGCTGGGACACGGAACAATCGGCCGCGGCGCGTCCGAAATGCCCGTGCCGCGCCAGCGCGTCGAAATAGCGCATGTGCTTCATCGAAAGGTTGTTCATAATCAAAACCTATCGCGCCATTAAGAAAATGCAATTTTATTTTATGGAACCAATGGCCTACAAGGCCTTCATCCGTCTGTCGCCGGGGCGTGCCATGGCTGACGGACCGGCAGCAATGCAGCAATACAAGGAGGGAATCCCATGAACGAACACGCGAAGATCGTTGGCAAGTGTCCGGTGGCGCATGGTGGCCACACGACGCGTCAGGCCAGCAACACCGACTGGTGGCCGAACGCGCTGAACCTGGATATCCTGCACCAGCACGACACCAAGACCAATCCGCTCGGCCCGAACTTCAACTACCGCGAAGAGCTGAAGAAGCTCGACGTCGATGCGCTGAAGGCCGACCTGCGCGCGCTGATGACCGACAGCCAGGACTGGTGGCCGGCCGACTGGGGTCACTATGGCGGCCTGATGATCCGCATGGCCTGGCACTCCGCCGGCTCCTACCGCCTGGCCGACGGCCGTGGCGGCGGCGGCACCGGCAACCAGCGCTTCGCACCGCTGAATTCCTGGCCTGACAACGTCAGCCTCGACAAGGCCCGCCGCCTGCTGTGGCCGATCAAGAAGAAGTACGGCAACCGGATCAGCTGGGCCGACCTGATGATCCTTGCCGGCAACATCGCCTATGAAAGCATGGGCCTGAAGACCTTCGGCTTCGGCTTCGGCCGCGAGGACATCTGGCATCCGGAAAAGGACGTCTACTGGGGCGCCGAGAAGGAATGGCTGGCCCCGAGCGATGGCCGCTACGGCAATGTCGAAGATCCCAAGACCATGGAAAACCCGCTGGCCGCCGTCCAGATGGGCCTGATCTACGTCAACCCGGAAGGCGTGAACGGCAAGCCGGACCCGCTGAAGACCGCCGCGCAGATCCGCGAGACCTTCGCCCGCATGGCGATGAACGACGAGGAAACCGTGGCGCTGACGGCCGGTGGCCATACCGTCGGCAAGGCGCATGGCAATGGCGATGCGAGCCTCATCGGCCCCGATCCGGAATCCGCCGACGTGACCGAGCAGGGCATGGGCTGGGCCAACCCCAACAAGTCGGGCAAGGGCCGCTACACCGTGACCTCGGGCATCGAGGGCGCCTGGACCACGCATCCGACCCGCTGGGACAACGGCTATTTCCAGATGCTGTTCAACCATGAATGGGAGCTGCGCAAGAGCCCGGCCGGTGCCTGACAGTGGGAGCCGGTCAGCATCCGGGAAGAGGACAAGCCGGTCGACGTGGAAGACCCCTCGATCCGCTACAACCCGATGATGACCGATGCCGACATGGCCATGCGCGTCGACCCGATCTATCGCGAGATCTCGCTGCGCTTCATGAACGACCAGGCGTATTTCTCGGAAGTCTTCGCCCGCGCCTGGTTCAAGCTGACCCACCGCGACATGGGCCCGAAGGCCCGCTATGTCGGCCCCGACGTGCCGGCAGAAGACCTGATCTGGCAGGACCCGGTTCCCGCCGGCCGCAGGGATTACGACGTCGATGCCGTCAAGGCGAAGATCGCCGCAAGCGGCCTCAGCCTCACCGACATGATCAACACCGCCTGGGACAGCGCCCGCACCTATCGCGGTTCGGACATGCGCGGCGGCGCCAATGGCGCGCGCATCCGCCTCGCTCCGCAGAAGGACTGGGTCGGCAACGAGCCGGAGCGTCTCGCCCGCGTGCTCTCGGTGCTCGAGAAGATCGCCGCCGAATCCGGCATCAGCATTGCCGACACCATCGTGCTCGCCGGCAATGTGGGCCTCGAGCAGGCCATCAAGGCCGCCGGTTTCGACGTGAAGGTGCCCTTCCTCCCCGGCCGCGGCGACGCGACCGACGAGCAGACCGATGCGGAAAGCTTCTCCGTGCTGGAGCCGCTGCATGACGGCTACCGCAACTGGCTGAAGCAGGACTACGTCGTCAGCCCCGAGGAGCTGATGCTCGACCGCACCCAGCTGATGGGTCTCACCGCTCACGAAATGACCGCACTCGTCGGCGGCATGCGCGTGCTCGGCACCAATCACGGCGGAACGAAGCACGGCGTCTTCACCGATCGCGTCGGCGCGCTCACCACGGACTTCTTCGTCAACCTCACCGACATGGCCAACAGCTGGCACGCCGCGGGCGACGGTCTCTACGAGATCCGCGACCGCAAGACCGGCGCCGTCAAGTGGACCGCGACGCGCATCGACCTGGTGTTCGGTTCGAACTCCGTCCTGCGCGCCTATGCGGAAGTCTATGCCCAGGACGACGCGAAGGAAAAGTTCGTGCACGACTTCGTCGCCGCCTGGACCAAGGTGATGAACGCAGACCGTTTCGACGTCTGATCGCCGGGACAGAAACACGAGAGCCCGCTCCGCCTTCAAGGGCGGGGCGGGCTTTTTTCATGGCCGGTGCGGACGGGCGGGAGCCCGCCGCCGCGCGACGTCTCAGGCGGCGAGGAACGCCTTGTCGCGGGAGCCGGTCAGCATGTCCAGATCGGTGCGGGCCGCATCCACGGCTTCGCGCAGGATAGCGACGGCATCGCGGATGTTTTCCTCCTTGTGGCCGGCCATGACCTGCATGCGGAAGCGGGCAGCGCCCTTGGCAACGGCCGGATATTCCACGAGGTTCGAGAGAAGGCCGAGCTCCGGGATGCGGCGGCTGACGAGGCGGGCAAGCCCTTCGGAGCCCATCTTCACCGCGACGATGGCGGAGGGATCGCCGTAATATTCGAAACCGGCCTCGCTCAGCGTCTGGCGCAGCAGGTGGACGTTCTTCATCAGCGATGCGCGCAGCCGGGCGCCTTCTTCCGACTGGATGATGTCGAGCGCCTTCAGCACCACCGCGGCCTGCATCGGCGACAGCGCATTGGAGAAGGTCGCCGACGGGCTGTAGAAGCGCAGATATTCCTTCAGCGCCCGGCTGCGGCAGGCGACGAAGCCGCCGTTCGAGGCGAATGTCTTGGAGAAGGAGCCCATCACCAGGTCCACCTTGCCCAGCATGTTCTGCAGGCCGATATGGCCGGTTCCGTCGCCAAGCGCGCCGAAATCATGCGCGACATCGACGACCAGGCGGGCACCGAACTCGTCCGCCAGCGCCTGGAAGCCGGCGATGTCGGGCGTGTCGGAGTCCATCGAGAACAGGCCTTCGGTAACGATCAGGATGCCGTTTTCCGTATCGCGGGCACGGATGGACTCGAGCTTCGACCGGCAATGCTCGAGGTCCAGATGGCGGAACTGGTAGATGTTGCGGGTGGCGGCATTGGCGCCTTCCTGAAGGCAGACATGGGAGAGCGTGTCCATCACGATGTGATCGGCGGAACGCACCAGCCCCTTGATGATGCCATAGCCGGCAGCCCAGCCGGTGGGGTAGAGGATCGCCTCTTCCATCTGCAGGTAATCGGCCAGCCGGCGCTCCAGCGCCACGGAGAGATTGGTGTTGCCGACCAGCGCCGAGGAACCGGCGCTGTGCACGCCATAGGTGCGGATCGTCTCGATCGCCGTTTCCTTGATCGCCGGGTGGGACGACATGCTGAGATAGTCCTGCGAGGCGAAGTTCACGCCCCGGATCGGGTTGCCGCGGTCGTCGGCGGCGGCGCAGACGGTGCCGGGGCCGGCTTCCGTCGAGCGGGAGAAGGGCCAGAGGCCATTGGCGCGGCGGTTGTTCTGCCACGCATAGAAGGCGTCGCCGCGCCTGGCGAGATCCGGCCCGCTCTGGACACGGAAGTCGCGCATGCTGCCCCCGAGCGCGCTGACGGCCTGATTGTTGAAGAGATCCCTGGTCATGATTAACCCCGCTTGCGATTGTTCTTATGGGTGTGCAAGTTTTTGCATGCGGAGATTTCGCCCTCAGGCTTTAAGGGGTGGTTAAATTAGCCTCCATAACTATTCGTATGGATAAATGTACATTACTCGACAAAGTTAGCGGCCCGTTAGCGCCTGCGAATATCCAGATACGCGACCATTAGCATTCAAGGTAAAAGTTCCGGCTACTTTTAGCATTCATTAACCATACAAACCTATTGTTGGCTTCGATAACTTCGTTTGCGCAGGGACGTTGCCATGTCTGTGAATCGTCAGGAACCCCATAGTGCTCGTATCCGGGCGGTCCTTTCAGCCATGGTTGCCGTCCTGGCGATCGGCGGCGGGCCGGCTGCCACGGCAAGGGCCGCGGACCTGGAAGCGCAAGCCGCCCCTTACGAGACCGGCCCCTATGACTGGTCCGGCGCCTATGTGGGTGCGGCTGCAAGCTACAGCTGGGGCAAGGACCGGACCACCGAATACGTGACGGCCACCGGCGCACCCCGCAACATGTTCTTCGACTACGAGCCCAAGGGCAAATCCGGCGGCATCAAGGCCGGTGCGAACATGCAGAAGGGCTCCTTCGTTTTCGGTGCGGAGGCGGATTTCGAGCTCAGCAACCTGCGCGGCACCTTCATCGATACGATCGAGAATCTCGGCCGCGGCGACGACAATTACGACTGGAAGGCCTCGCTGCGCGGGCGTGCCGGCATCGCCCTCGACCGCTTCATGGTCTATGGCACGGGCGGTCTTGCGGCCGCGCGCATCCGCAACGTCTACACGCTGGTGCCGCTGCGGGTCTCCGAACCCATCGAGGATACCCGCTACGGCTGGACCGCCGGGATCGGGGTGGACTACGCTCTCACCGACAATCTGATCGCCGGCCTGGAGTACCGCTACACGCGGTTCAACCGTTACACCAATGTCTCGACGGTTGCCTTCCCCGGCCTTTCCGGCACCCAGGAACCGTCGCTGAACGACATCAGGATCACCCTGAGCTACAAGTTCTGAGATCGGCCTTACCCGCAGAACGGGATTTTTGCAGGCGCCGGTGGTCCCCCCGCGCCTGTTTAACGTATTATCAATTGCGGATGCCTAAAGTTAGCACAGGCAACATTTGTCATGTGAAAATTAACTCGGGCGATGCCGATGACCCTTTCGATCTCGAAGCTGACCAACGCGCTCGACCATGCGGTCGACTGGTTCATTCCCGCCTCCATCGTCGCCGACAAGGACCTGCGCAAGCAGGCGCGGCTGTTCCTCATCAGCCACCTGCTCGGACCCTTCATCGGCAACACGGTGCCGCTGGCCCTCTATCTCTTCGATCCGCAGCCGAGCTGGGACATCGCGGTGCTTTCCGCCTCGATCACCGGTTTCTGGATCTTCCCGCTCGTTCTGCGCGCGATCGGCCATTACCACACGCTGGCGCTGCTCTCGATCCAGAACCTGATGTTCTGCATTCTCTGGAGCTGCTATTTCTACGGCGGGGTGACCTCGCCGACGCTGCCCTGGGTGCTGACCATCCCGCTGCTGGCCTTCTTCTATATCGACGATTCCGTGAAGCTGCGCTATGCGGTGCTGCTGATGTTCGCGCTGAATTCTATCGGCTTCGGGTTGATCTCCTACTACCTGCCGGCGCCGGAACACGGCATTCCGCAGGCCGCGATGCAGGGCCTCGGCATCGTTTCCACCATGGCGGCCGCCGCCTATGTGGCGATGATGGCGGTCTATTATGCCCGCGCCCTTGCCTCCCAGGCGGAACTCGAGGCGGTCGTGCGCCACCAGCGCACCACGGCCCAGCACCTGCGCATCGCCACCCTCGAGGCCGAGCGGGCGAGCAAGGCCAAGGCCGAATTCCTCGCCAAGATGAGCCACGAGCTGCGCACCCCCCTCAATGCGGTGATCGGCTACAGCCAGATGCTGCTCGAGGAGGCGGAGGAAACCGGCGATTTCGAGGATGTGCCCGACATCGAGCGCATCCATGCGGCAGGGGTTCATCTGCTGCGCCTCGTCAACAGCGTGCTTGATCTCTCCAAGATCGAGGCGGGGCACATGGAGCTGTTCGTCGAGACCTTCAGCCTGCGCAGCGTGGTCGATGCGGTCATCGAGGACGTCCGCCCCCATGCGGAGCAAAACGGCAATCGCCTGTCCGTCTCCTTCGATCCGTCGATCCCCACCATCAGGGGCGACCAGATGAAGACCCAGGCGGTGATCGGAAACGTGGTCCGCAATGCCAGCAAGTACACCCACGGCGGCACGGTGGAACTGGTGTGCAGCCCTTCGACCCTGCCGACGGGCGCCGCCGTGCGGATCGAGGTGCGCGATACCGGCATCGGCATCGACGGAAAGGACCTGCCGCACATCTTCGAACGCTTCACCGTGGTGGATGACGAGACCTCGTCCAAGTATGGCGGCACCGGCATCGGCCTCGCCCTGACCCGCGAGCTCTGCCGGATGATGGGCGGTTCGATCCAGGTGGCGAGCACGCTCGGCAAGGGAAGCACATTCACCATCATGCTGCCGCTCGAAATCGCGGCGGAAAAGAACGGGGCGGCGGATGCGGCCTCCGGCGAAACCGAGCGCCTGACGGAAACCGGCAGGCCGAACGACATCATCGAGACACGGCTGAAAGTTGCCTGAGATGCCCAAGATCCTGATTGTTGAAGACAACGAAATGAACCGCGACATGCTGACCCGCCGCCTGCAGCGGCACGGCTTCGAGATCTGCTCGGCCATCGACGGGGCAAGCGGTATCCGCGCGGCAGAAAGCGAAATGCCCGACCTCATCCTGATGGACGTGGCGCTGGGCGAGATGGACGGTTGGGAAGCCACCACCCGCATCAAGGCCAATCCGAAGACGGCCGCCATTCCCGTGATCACGCTGACCGCCCATGCGCTGTCCAGCGATCACCGCAAGAGCCTCGAGGTGGGCTGCGTCGACTTCGATACAAAGCCCGTGGACATGACGAGGCTACTCGGCAAGATCAACAACGCGCTCTCCGCACGGGTCGCGGCCTGAGCACCGGGCAGGGTCCGCACGGATTATCGCGGCCGCTTTGACGGCGGCCGGCACCGCCCGCCGGGCTGCATGGAAAAAGTGCTCCCGACAGGCCAGCGAAGCGAGCCATTAACGGGCCGTTAGTCATGTATAATACACATTACTCCTACAGCTTCACATCCTATTCAGAAATGCGGATATGAGCTTTCCCCCCGGCAGGATGCCGGGCAGCACGGGCATGAAGTCCAGGAATCGCATTCAGTTCTGTGACGGGTATCTCATGCTCAAACTCTCGATTTCGCGGCTCCTCGTCGTCTTTGCCCTCGTGGTGGCTTCCGGCCTCGTTGCCGCGCTCGCGATCCAGAACTACGCGCTCTATCATCTCAAGATCGACAGTCCGCTCTACAACAGCATCGTGCGGCAGAAGGATTTCGTCGCCGATCTCCTGCCCCCGCCGCTTTACATCGTGGAGCCCTATGCCGCGGCCTACGAGGCGCAGTTCCATCCGGAGAAGCGCGACACGGCGCTCAAGCGCATCCTGGAGCTGAAGAAGCTCTACGACGAACGCCGTGCCTACTGGACCGGCAACCTTCTGGACGCGGAGGAGGAGCGGCTCCTGAAGACGAAGCTGATCGCCTCGGCGGATCATTTCTGGGCAGTGCTGCTGAATGAATTCGTGCCGGTCGCGGGCCGTGAATACGAGATCGTCGATCCGGTGCTCGAGAAGCTGGTCAGCACCTATCAGCAGCAGCGCGAGGCCGTCATGGAGCTCAACGGGCTGGCAACGCGGAACCTGCAGCAGAGCGAGGACGCCGCAAGCGCGGATGCCAACAGCCTGAGCCGGCTTGCGATCATCGCCGGCTCGACGGGCGTGCTTCTCTTCCTGGCCGGCGTCGCCTTCCTCAGGGCAAGGGCCATCGCACCGCTTGCGCGGATGACGGAGAAGATGCGCGAACTGGCCGATGGAAAGCTCGATACGGACATTCCCTATGGCCAGCGCCGCGACGAGATCGGGGAGATCTCCCGGGCGCTGCTCGTCTTCCAGAAGGCAGGGCTGGCCAAGCAGGAGATGGAAAGGGAGGCGGAGGAAGCGCTTCTCGCCCGCCGCGCCAAGCGGATTGCCCGCGAGGAGGAGGCGCGCCTGCGCGCGGAGCAGACGCAGGCGGTGGTCGATCAGCTCGGCGCCGGCCTCGAACGCCTGTCCGACTGCAACATCCGCATGACCATCGACGAGCCCTTCTCGCCGGAATTCGAGGCGATCCGCCACAGTTTCAACCGGTCGATCGCCACGTTCCAGCTGACGCTCGAAAGGGTGATGGCCGGCACGCGGGAGATCCGCGAAGGCAGCGCCGAGCTTTCCTCCGCGGCCGGAAACATGGCCCAGCGCACCGAACAGCAGGCGGCCGCGCTCGAGGAGACCGCAGCCGCGCTGGAGCAGATCAACGGCACGATCGCCAACCTGACCGCCAGCACCCAGTCGACGCGCAAGCTGGTCAGCGATGCGCGCGACCGGGCGGGCGCATCCAGCGTCGTCGTCACCGATGCGGTTCAAGCCATGCAGCGGATCGAGACATCCGCCTCCGAGATCGGCAAGATCATCGGCGTGATCGACGAGATTGCCTTCCAGACCAACCTGCTGGCGCTCAATGCCGGCGTCGAGGCAGCCCGCGCCGGCGAAAGCGGCAAGGGCTTCGCCGTGGTGGCGACCGAGGTGCGCGAACTTGCCCAGCGCTCGGCGGCTGCCGCCAAGCAGATCAAGGCGCTCGTCGCCCATTCCGCCCAGGAGGTGAGCGTCGGCGTGAAGCTGGTCGACGAGGCGGGCCGGGCGCTTTCGGAGATCATCGACTTCGTCGGCGACATCGACACGAACGTGGATCACATCGCGACCGGCATCACCGAGCAGGCGGACGGGATTCGCCAGACGACGCAGGCCATTCACGATCTCGACGGAACCACCCAGCAGAATGCCGCCATGGCCGAACAGGCGCTGGCCCTCAGCCAGGCGCTGGCGGATCAGGCCGGCCTGCTTGCGGCGCAGGTGGAGAAGTTCAAGCTCAACCGGCGCAAGGCGATCCGCGAACCGGGCAGCCCCGCCGCGCTGGCCGGCCCCCGCCGGGCGGCCTGACCTTCGGCCTCTTCCAGACGTGAAGAAGCCCCGGTGCCAGCAGCAACCGGGGCTTTTTCCCGTCCGGGAGGACGCGGGTCTTCCGTGGTTCAGGCCCCGCCGGCCGGGGGCACGACCAGCGATTGGCAGGCGCGAAGCGCCCGCACGCAGTGACCGGCCCATTCCAGCGCGCCTTCACGGTTCGCGATGAGGTCCTGGCGGATTTCGATCAGCACCGCCGTCAGCCCGCGCGCCTCGCCATGCACCGGCACGGTGTAATCCTCTTCGGTCTCGATCACATAGGGTTCGTTGACGGCGGAGGGCGCATCCGGACGGTCGAGCGCCGCCACCAGCGCCTGGCCGAAGGCGAGCGAGTGGGAGCAGAGCACCCCCGATGCCCAGGGGCGGCTGAACCCCTTGAAGACGGGCGTGAAGCTGTGCACGCCGATGACGGCCGTCGGCACGCCCTTTTCCCGGCGCCGGTCGAGCAGCGCTCCCACCGCCTCCTGGAAGGGCTGGAAATAGGTCCGGACGCGATAATCCCGTTCCGCCTCGGTCAGGTTCTCGTTTCCCCTGATCGGCGTCGTTTCGCTGACGACGGGAATGGAGGAGCGCGATTGCAGCGGCCGGTTCAGGTCGATCAGCAGGCGCGAAAAACCCGCCATGACCAGCGGCGCGTCCAGCGCCTCCGCCATGGCCAGCGCCATCATCTTGGCGCCGATATCCCAGGCGATATGGGCGGACTGATCCGCCTCCGGAAGCCCGAGCCCCGCATAGCGCGCCGGGATGTGGCGCGAGGCATGCTCGCACAGAAGCACATAGGGCGAGGTGCCCTCGGGATTGAGGACGGTGACCGCCTGCAGGCGCTCGGCGGCCTCTTCCCCCGGGGAAGGAAGGGGAGGGGGCGTCAGGGCGCGGCCGAGCATCAATAGATCTCCGCATAGCGGGCGCAGCGCTCTTCTTCGGAAAGTCCGGCCATCAGGTCCTCTTCCTTGCGCTTCATGCCCGTATAGCTCTCGATCATGAGGGGATCGAACCACGACTTCACGGTGCCGTCGGCATCGAGCGCCGCAAGGCAGGCATCGATGGAGGTGGGCAGGCGGTGAAGGCCGAGCCTCTGGCGTTCCTCCGGGGAAAGCAGATCGGGATCGCCGCTGAAGACGGGGGCGAAGGGCAGGTTTTCCTTCAGGCCCTGCAGGCCGGCGAAGATCAGCACGGCAAGGGCGAGATGGGGCGATGCGGTGCAATCGGCGGCGCGGTATTCCATGTTGAACTGGGCATCCGGCGTCTTGCCGCCCATGGT
Organism: Gellertiella hungarica; assembly: GCF_014197145.1. Lineage (GTDB taxonomy): Bacteria > Pseudomonadota > Alphaproteobacteria > Rhizobiales > Rhizobiaceae > Gellertiella > Gellertiella hungarica. The sequence goes on from NZ_JACIEZ010000007.1 coordinate 180,020, forward strand.
CACGACCGGGCAGATGCGCAGCGAGGATTCCCGGTCGCGGTCGCCGAGCCAGGTGTAGCTCGAACTCCAGTTGTGCGGCTGGAGACGGATGCCGGAAATGGCACTGCATGCGGTGAAGGCGACCAGTGCCCGCATGTGGCGGACGATGCCGGCGGCAAAGCGTGCGGCGCGATCCGAAAGACCGCCCGGACCGCCCGCGCTGTAGGTGGCGGGCCTGCCGTTTTCGTCGGTGAGGCTCAGATGGATGTGCAAGCCGTTGCCGACGCCGTCCGGCGCGGATTTCGGGCTCATGGTGATCGTCCGCCCATGGGTGCGGGCAACCTCGTTCAGGATCGCCCGCAGCGCGACCGCACGGTCTGCGGCGGCAAGGGCAGCGGCCGGTTTCACGGTCACCTCGAACTGGTGGCCGCCATATTCCGGCAGCAGGTTTTCGGGCCCGAGCCCGGCCTGATCGAGCGCGGTGAAGAGATCCTCGGCAAAGATCTCCATGCCGCGCAGCTTGGCGAGCGAGAAGGGTGCGCCTTCGCCCGCCCCGTCGGTGAACTGGAACTCGTGCTCGAAGCTCGCCGTCACCGAAAGGCCGGTTTCCTTCTTCAGCGCGTCGATGGCCTGGCGGAGGATGGTGCGCGGGCAGGCGGCAAAGGCGGAGCCGTCGAGGTTGACCACATCGCTCATCACGAAATCGAGCGGCGTGGCAGCGCCCTTCGGATGGCAGGTGAAGCGGGCTTGCGGATCGGGCTTCAATCGCAGGTCGCCCGCCGAGCCCCAGGGGTTCGGAAAGGCGATCTCGCCGAAGGGGGTGAGCGAGAAATTCGCCGGCACCCAGCCACAGGTCTTCGTAGTGTCGGCCTCGTAGGCGGCGCGGGAAAGTGCGCGCCCGCGGGTAATCCCGGCATGATCGGTGGTGACGAGCGTGATCAGGGAATGGTCGCTCATGGCTTCAGTGCCTCCAGGCGGGCCAGCACGGTCTCGGTATCGGTGATCCAGCAATAGCCGCCATAGGCGCGCAGCGCCGCATCATGGCGCTCCTGGCTGAGCGTCGCGCAGGCATCGTGGACGAGGGTGACGAGATAGCCCCGGTCCGCCGCATCGCGCACCGCCATGTCGACGCACTGGTCGGTGACGACGCCCGCGATGATCAGGTGGCGGATGCCGAGATTGCGCAGCACGTAATCCACATTGGTGGAGTTGAAGACGCCGGAGGAGGACTTCGGCAGCACGATCTCGTTCTCGATCGGCTCGAGCTCGTCGATCGGCTGGCCGAGCGGATCGCCCTTGGCGACGAAGATGCCCGAAAGCTTGTGATCGAGCGAGATGTCGCGGCCATCGGCCGTCAGCGCCTCGATGATGGTGTGCATCACCTGCACGCCAGCGGCGCGGGCGGCTTCCAGCATCTTCACCTGGTTCGGCACCACGAGGTTCTTCAGGCGCTGGTGGTAATAATGCTCCGCATTGAGCTCCGGATGCTTGGGGTCGAGGTCCGGCAGGCAGAAGATCTTCTGCATGTCGACGAAGAACAGGGCGGTATCGTCGGCCCGGTAGGGCGACTGGCGGGTGATCGGCGCATTCATGACGTCTTGTCCTCGAAGTTTCCGAAAGGTGGGGCCTGGTCGGCATCGCCCCTGGAGGCGGCCTGAAGGCGGGCGCGGAGCGCCTCGATGCTCTCGAGGCGCTGGCGGGATGTCTCCCCGAGGCGGCCCGCAAGAGCGGCAATGACCGCTTCCGTCTGGGCCAGCGCCGGGATCATGGTGTCGAAGGGGGAAATCGTGTCGACGGGGGCGGTGAAGGTGATCGTCGCCCAGTCGGCGATCGGCGATTTCCATTTGTCGGTAAAGAGGATGATGCGGGCCTTGCGGGCGGCCACCTCTGCGGCAAAGGCCACCACATCCGCCTGATAGCGGCGGTAATCATAGACGACCAGCAGGTCCTTCGGGCCGAAATCGGCGGCAAGGTCGATCCGCTCCGAGGAATCGTCGGGCAAAAGGTGGCTGCCGGCGCGCAGCAGAAGCAGGTGGCGGTGAAAGAGGCCCGCCAGGAACCGGCTGAAACGACCGCCGAGAAAATGGATCTTCAGCTTCGGATCGGCGAGAAGCGCCACCGCCTGATCGAAATCGCTCGCCATGATCCCGGTGTCGGCGGTGCCGAGCGTCTGGGCCGATGCCGTGAGGAAGCGCGTGAGATAGCTCTGCTCGCCCGCCTGCGGCGTGCGCTCGCCGAACATCGAGAGCGGCGAATTGAGCGTTGCCTCGACCTCGCCGAGCAGCGCCTCCTGAAAGGCGCCGTAGCTTTCGAAGCCCAGTTTCGCCATCAGCCGCGCAACCGTCGGATCGCTGACGCCGGCACGCTTGGCCAGCCGCGACGCCGTGGTCATCGCCGCGCTCGGATAGTTGGACAGGAGCTCCCGGACGATCTTCCGCTCGGAAGGCGTCAGCGTGGCCTGTGCGTCCTTGAGTTGGTCCTTGATGCTCATGATCCAGTCATCCGACAGGTTCTTGCCGATGTCAACATTCCAACAAAAATAATTGAAAATGGCAAACTGAAAAATGTTTGACATCGCCGTCTTTTCGTCCAATGCTAGGCTCCATGGAAAAACCGGGCCGGCAAACGGCCGCGTCGCCCGTGCCTTCGAGGCCGGGCCGTACGGGGGAACGGACAGGATCATGAGCATGGCGGAGGCAGCGCCCCTCAAGGGGGAAAAGCCGGAAATCGGGCGGCAGGCGGCGGCGGGCGAAGGCCTTGCCGCCCCCCGTTCGCTGGAAAGGGCACGAACCTTCAGGGATGCGGCGGCGCTTGCGGCGCTGGTTCTCGCCGGTGCCGGGCTCGTCTACTTCCTGCTGCCCGGCGGACCGCGCATCGCCACGATGTTCCTCATCTATCTCACGGCGGTGCTGTCGCTCTCGATCTATTCCGGCAACAGCGGCATCACCTCCTTCGGCCATGCGGCCTTTCTCGGGCTCGGGGCCTATGTCTCGGCGATCCTCACCATGCAGCCGGCCGTGCAGGCGTCGGCGCTGCCGCATCTGCCTGAATTCCTGAAGGGCTGGGCGCTCACCTACTGGCCGGCGCTCGTTGCCGTCATCGGCGCGGGCGTGGTCGTCGGGCTGGTGACGGGCGCACCGCTCAGCCGCCTGAACGGCGGCGCGGCGGCGATCTCGACGCTCGCGCTTCTCATCATCGTTCATGTCATCCTGGTCGGCGCGCGGGACTTCACCCGCGGCAGCCAGACCTTCTACGGCGTGCCGCGGCTGACCACCCCGGTCGTCGTCGCGGTGGTGGCGATCGCCGCCGTCTTCGTCGCCCGCTGGTTCCGGGACAGTGCAACAGGCGTGAAGCTCCGCGCCACCCGCGACAATGAAGTGGCGGCGGAAGCCCTCGGCATCAAGGCCTCGCGCGTGCGCTATGGCGGGTGGATCCTCTCCGTCGTGGTCGGCATGGCGGCGGGCTCGCTCTACGGTCATTTCCTCGGCGCCTTCTCGCCCAAGGATTTCTACTTCTCCTTCACCTATCTGCTGGTCGCGATGCTGATCGTCGGCGGCTTCTTCTCGGTCACCGGGGCGGTGGTCGGGACGGCGCTGATCTTCGCCGTGGTGCAGATCCTCCGCCAGGCGGAGGGGCAGTCGAGCTTCCTCGGCCTCTTCCCGCTGCCGCCGCTCTTCGGCCTGACGGAAGTGGGCCTCGGGCTTGCGCTGATGCTCACCATCTGGCGCCGGCCGCTCGGCCTTGCCGGCCTTTCAGAACTCAGCCTGCCCTGGGGCGCGTCGCGCCTTGCGCCGGCACGGACCCGGTCCGTCGCCCCCGCCGCAGCGCCCGGAACGGCGGGCGACCGGCTGGAGATATCGGGCCTTTCCTGCCGCTTCGGCGGGCTGAAGGCGGTGGACGACGTGAGCTTCTCCGTGCGCCCCGGCGAGATCCTCGGCCTCATCGGTCCGAACGGCGCCGGCAAGACCACGCTCGTCAACCTCATCTGCGGCCAGATCGCCGGACAGGCGGGGGCGGTGGTGCTGAACGGCAAGACCGTCAGCGGCCTGCATCCGGCGGCGCGGGCAGACGCCGGTCTTGCCCGCACCTTCCAGAACATCCGCCTGTTCGAACGCATGACGGTGCTGGAAAACATCACCGCGGCCGCCCTTCTGAGAACCGGCAGCCTTGGCGCCGCGCGGGAAAAGGCGATCGCGCTCGCCTCCGAATTCAACCTCCTCGACATCGCCGACCGCATTGCGGGCACGCTGCCCTATGGCTCGCGCCGCCGGCTGGAGATCGCCCGCGCGCTCGCCACGGAGCCGAAATATCTCCTCCTCGACGAGCCAGCCGCCGGCATGAACCCGGCAGAAACCGAGGCGCTGACCGAGGAAATCAAGGCCATCCGCGACCGCTACGGCCTCGGCCTCATCGTCATCGAGCACGACATTCCGCTGATCATGCGGGTGTCCGACCGCATCGTCGTCATCAATCGCGGCGCGAAGATCGCCGAGGGCGATCCGGCGACCGTGCGCAACGATCCGGCCGTCATCGAAGCCTATATCGGCAGCCGCAACAGCCACTGAAAACCAACCATCGAGACAGGACAACAAGGGGAACTGAAAACCATGCCCATGCTCAGGAAAAACACCCGGCGCGCAGCGCTCGCACTTTCGCTTCTCGCATCGACTGCTGGCTTCGCCGCAGCCGAGGATTTCGTGCTCGGCCTCGCGACCGGGCAGACCGGCGGCCTTGCCGCCTATGACCAGCCCTCGCTGGCGGGCCTGAAGCTCGCCATCGACGAGATCAATGCCCGCGGGGGCCTCGGCGGCAAGTATCCCGTGAAGCTCGAGATCAAGGATACCCGCTCCGATACGGCCGCTGCCGTGCAGGCGGCGCAGGAGCTCGTGGACCAGGGCGTCAACGCCATCATCACGCCCTGCGACGCCGACCCCTCGATTGCCGCCGGCCAGATCACGCAAGGGGCGGAAATCCCGACCTTCACCTTCTGCGGCTCGACGCCGACGATCACGTCCGCCGTCGGCGACTTCATGTTCGGCACCTATCCCGCCGACAATGCCCAGGCGCTGGTGCTTGCGGAATTTGCCGCCAAGAAGGGCTACAAGAGCGCCTACGTTCTGAAATCCGCCGACAGCGCCTATACGCTGAAGCTGCCGGAATACTTCGCCACCGCCTTCGAGGCCGCCGGCGGCAAGGTGCTGGAGCAGTCCACCTACACCATGGGCCAGCAGGATTTCGGCGCAGAGGTGACCAAGATCAAGGGCCTGAACCCGCAGCCCGACGTCATCATGACCGCCGCTTACGAGCCCGATTTCCCGGCCTTCATCAAGCAGCTGCGTGCCGCCGGCGTCACCGCGCCCGTGCTGGGCTCCGACGGCATCGATACGCCCACCACGCTCTCCCTCGGCTCGGTCGCCGACGGCCTCGTCCACACCACGGCGGGCTTTGCCGTGCCGGGTTCGAGCCTCGAGGCCTTCAACGCCAAGTACAAGCAGGCGACCGGCAAGGAGCCGGATACCGTCTACATCGCCAACGGCTACGAGATCGGCCTCATTCTCGACGCCGCCGCCAAGGTCGCCGCCTCGCCGCGCGGCCGCGACCTGCGCGATGCCATCGCCAACCTCGAGAATGTCGAGGGCGTGACGGGTCCGATCACCTACAAGGGCACGGCCGGCATGCCGGTCCGCTCCATCTCGCTGGTCGAGGTGAAGGGCGGCGCGCGCAGCCTCGTCGAGGCGGTCGTCCCGGAAGCCGCCAAGGTTCCGGCACCATGACCGCAAGCCCGCTTCTCGACGTGGCGGGGCTGAATGTCCGCTACGGCTATGTCGAGGCGGTCCGCGGCATTTCCTTTTCGGTCGCGCCGGGAGAAATCCTGGCGCTGATCGGGGCGAATGGTGCGGGCAAGACCTCGACGCTGTCGGCACTGTCCGGCCTGACGCCGGCGACGGGGCGCATTGCCTACCGCGGCACGGACATCTCCGGCCTGGGTGCGGAAAAGCGCTCCGGCCTCGGCATTGCGCTCACTCCGGAGGGGCGGCGCGTGTTTCCGAGCCTGACGGTGGCGGAAAACCTGCTGCTCGGCGGGGCCGCCCACAAGGGCAAGCACGATCCGGCTGCAAAGCGGGAGGAAATGCTCTCGCTCTTCCCGATCCTCAAGGAGCGCTACCACCAGCGGGCCGGACTGCTGTCCGGCGGCGAACAGCAGATGCTGGCGATTGCCCGCTCGCTGATGTCGGCGCCCGACCTGCTGCTCCTCGACGAGCCTTCGCTCGGCCTTGCGCCGCAGATCGTCGACCAGGTCTTCGAGCTGATCGTCAAGCTGAACGGCACGGGGCTCACCATCCTGCTCGTCGAGCAGAATGCGTCCCGCGCGCTCGAAATCGCCCATCACGCGCTGGTGCTTGCCAATGGCGCGGTGGCGCTATCGGGCAAGGCCAGCGATCTCCTTGCGTCTCCGGACATCCGGGCCGCCTATCTTTCCGCCTGAACCGTAGCCCGAGGTTTTGAAACCATGGATCTCCTCCTCCAGCATGTCATCAATGCGGTGAGCCTCGGCGGCACCTATGCGCTGCTCTCGCTCGGGCTGGCCATCGTCTTCTCGATCATCGGGCTCATCAATTTCGCCCATGGCGAGCTGATGACGGCGGCCGGCTACACGATCTTCTTCATGCTGGCGGCGGGCGTGAGCCTTCCGCTCGCGATCGTCTTTGCCATTGTCGCCGTGGCGATCCTTGCGATGGGCATCGAACGCGTCGCCTTCCGCCCCATGCGCAAGGCCGACATGACCGGGCTTCTCATCACCTCCTTCGCCATGAGCATGATCCTGCAGGCCTTCTTCCAGAATGCCATCGGTGCAAGGCCACGGGCGGTCGCCATGCCCGAGGCGCTGTCGGGGGTGGTCAATCTCGGTTCGGTCCATCTCGGCATCATCCCGCTGATGTCGATCTCGATAACCGTGGTTGCCCTCGTTGCGCTGAACCTCTTCCTGAAACACACGGTGATGGGCATCACCATGCGCGCGGCGGCAGAGGATATCGACGTCGTCCGCCTGCTCGGGTTGAAGGCGGGCCGCGTCGTTGCCACGAGCTTCGCTGTCTCCGGGGTGCTTGCGGCCACCGCCGCCTTCCTCTGGGTGGCGCAGCGCGGTTCCGTCGATCCGCTGATGGGCTTCGTGCCCGTGCTCAAGGCCTTCGTTGCCACCATCGTCGGCGGCCTCGGCTCGCTGACGGGCGCGGTTGCCGGCGGCATGCTGCTCGGCATCGTGGAGGTGCTCGCCCAGGTCGTCCTGCCGCCGAGCATGGTGGAGTTCCGCGATGCATTCGTGCTCGGCTTCGTCATCCTGCTTCTGCTCGTGCGTCCGCAGGGCCTGCTTCCTGCGCCGACCGGCCGGCGGAGCTGATCTCCTTCCCCTTCGTCTTCAGCCCGCACGGGCGGCGCTGAAGACCGGTCGGGGGGAGGGCCGGGCAAGGCTCGGCAGATAGGCGGCGAGAAAGAGAAGCCAGCCGAGACACATCGATCCGGCTGCCGCCAAAAGCAGCCCCGGCTGACCGGCCGGGTCCGCAAGGAAAAGGCGCAGGAGGGCCGACAGGCTCATCAGGGCGTATCCGGTCCCCAGCCTCGCGCCGATGCGAAGCCGCCCGCCTTCCCGCCGCATCGCCGCACGCGCCATGAAACCGTAGATCATCGTGGCGATCGCGCCAGCGGCCAGCGCGTGCAGCGCCTGATGGGGCAGGATCGGCGTTTCCGGGAGGGCAAGGGTCGTGCCTGCGAGAATGAGCCCGGCCGGCAACCACAGCCAGGAGAGATAGAGGATCATCAGGGCCCCATATCGCCGGGCGATCCGCCAGGGCCAGCCGCAGCAGGCAAGAAGCAGCAGACAGCCGGACAGGGCAAGCGCGGTCCCCGCGAGCCGGTCCTCGCCCGCCGCATGCATGGCCCCGGCGGCCACAAGCACCCCGATCCCCCATGCCGGATGCCCAACGTGGCCGGACGCTGCCCCATCTGCCTTCAGCCAGAAACGGCCGAAGGCCGGGAGGGCCCGGCCGCCGACAAGGGCGATCAGCCCCCCAAGCGCGAAGACCGCGACAACCGGCGGGACCGGCCGTACTGCGGCATCCTCCGGAAGTCCCGCCCATCCGGCCCCCATCAGCGCAAGGAGCGGCAGGACGGCAGCCCGGCGCCATCCGCCCCCTGCCAGGAAGCGGATGAGCGCGGTCGCGCCGACGGCCGCCGCGGGAAGGGCCGCTAGCCAGGCCGGCCCGTCCACGAGACCGAGAAGCCGCGCGAGCGCGACGAGGAACAGAAGGGTGAAGAGCGCACTCGTCCCGGTCCCGAAGCGGGCGGTGCGGGTCCAGCCCGGAAGAGCGGTGAGCAGATAGCCCGTCACGGCAGCCTGCGCCATGCCGCCCAGGAACAGGCCGACATGAAGGCCCGCCGCCTCGCCGCCTTCCGGCGTCCGCAGCCAGACGGCGGAGCCGGCAGCGCCGCAAAGCGCGGCAAGGAGAAACAGGGGCCGGTGCGGCGCTTCGAGGAGCAGGCGCGCAGCCCTCGCAGGCGACAGGCGTCCCTGTGGCGTCGGCCCGCCTGCGTGCCATAGCGGCACCTTGACCCCCGCTTCCGTCGGATCGGCCTTCATCCCGGCTCCTTCCCTGTTTCGCCCCCTTCTTCGCACGGACCTGATGGCCTGTCCTTGCCGGAGGACAAGAAGGGAGGGCACGCCCGATGCCGGTGCTTTCCGGCAGTCCCGCGGCCCGTTCCGCCGGCTCCGCCCCGGTCCGGGCCCCTTGTCCAGCCGATGCCGGACTTCCGGCTGCAGGGTCCGGGACGAAGGTCCGATCCTCCATGAGACTGAAGTCCCGACGGGGGAACAGGTGCGGCTTCCGGAGGGTTGTCGGGGCAGCTTCACGGAAGCTCGAACGATCGGAAATCAGAGGAAAGCCAAGGAGATACACATGAAGATCGCCAGAAGCGCTGCACTGGCTGCAGCACTCATCGCCGGCACGGCTCTTTCGGCCTACGCCCAGTCCAGCAGCACCGTAGGCACCGGTGGTTCCACCGCCGGTGGCGGCACGTCCAGCAGCACGATCGGCACCGGCGGTTCGTCGTCGGGTTCGGCCTGCGCCGACGGCGCCACCAATTGCGATTCCGGTTCTGCATCCACCATCGGCACCGGCGGCTCGTCCGCAGGCGGCGGCACCTCGAGCAGCACCGTCGGTACGGGCGGCTCGGCCGCGGGCTCGGGTGACGGCAGCTCGTCTTCGACCATCGGCACCGGCGGTTCTTCGGCCGGCGGCGGAACCTCCAGCAGCACGGTCGGCACCGGCGGGTCGTCCGCAGGCTCGGGCGATGGCAGCTCTTCCTCGACGGTGGGAACGGGTGGTTCTTCGGCCGGCTCGGGTGACGACAGCGGCTCGTCTTCCACGGTCGGCACCGGCGGTTCCACCGCTGGCGACGGCAACTCGGCAAGCACCACCGGCACCGCCAACAGCGCAGCCGGCGCCGCCCAGGATGACGTGAGCAACAAGAAGTGCCCTCCGGGACAGTCCAAGAAGAAGAACGGTTCCTGCAAGTAACACCCCCGGCCGGCCACTGCCCGTGGCCGGCCTCTCCGGAGGACCCGACATGAATTCGGCACCCAAGATCTACAGACCCGCATCGGCACTCGTGCTGACGCTTGCGCTTGCGCTTGCCGCCGCCGGCGCTGCCGTCGCGGAGGAAACGGAAACGCTCGAGGATGGCACCCGCTGCACGGTGATGGAAAGCGAGAATTCCGCCGGTCCGGGATTGTCCTCCCGGGTGACGGCGGGCGGCGGCCAGGTCAGTGCATCGACCACCACCGGCGGGGGAACCCATTCGGCCACATCGAGCTCCGGCTCCTCGGCCTCGGCGGGCTCCAGCAGCACGTCCGGCACCGCGGACGCCAAGGCCGTCTCGTCGACAAGCACCACCCGCCCCGATGGTTCGGTGGTGACGCGCAGCTCCGATGGCACATGCGTCATCACCAGGCCCGCCCGATAAGGAGACACGACATGAAGATCACTCTGCTCGCCGCAGGACTTGCGGCCTTCACGCTTGCCGCGCCCCTCGCGGCTGAGGCACAGGATTGCAACGCGGCCGGTACCGTCGGCACGGGCGGCACCGCCAGCGCCGGTGGCACCTCGGCAACGACGCTCGGCACGGCAGGTGCCTGTGCCACCGATGACGGCACCAATGCCTCCATAGCCTCCGGCGGCAGCGCCGCGGCTGTCGACGGCAAGGCCAGGACGCAGACCAAGGTCAACGAGAACCCGAACCAGCTGAAGGCCCAGTCCAAGGCACAGGCCATGGATCAGGGCACCTTCAGCAAGTCGAAGACCAAGACCCGGGTCAAGGACGGCGCGCTGGAAAGCAACACCCGCACCATGTCCCACGTGCCGGGCCAGAAGCCCATCATCAACACCACCGAAAGCGGCACGACCCTTCCGCAGCCGTAAGGCCGCGGGACAAGGGGAGGGGTGCGGGTTTAACGGATCACCTGCGCCCCTCTCCCCCGTTTCCGTTCCTGCTCCCGGCAGCATCGCGCCCGGCCCTCCCCCCGTACCCGCCTCGAGGGACAGGCGGTCGGACCCTCCTTACACAAGCTTCGCTCCGCTGTAGGGCGGCCACACATGGCGCATTTGTCGCATTGCGACGGCCAGTGGTTGCATTTCTCCGGTAGCCCTATCATGCTTGTTTCGGATATCTAATGATCCGCGAAGCATCGATGGACGCGCAGAAGGGCTGGGAATGGGGACTTGGGCTCGGCTTGCGGCGGGGGCTGCCATCATTGCGGGAAGCATGATTCTCGCGGGTGGGCTGGAATATGTGGGGCAACTGAAGACCCGGGCGGACCTGCGTGCCGTCGCGGACCGCATCGAGCAGCGCATCGTCAGCCAGACGCAGGTGCTCGCGTCGCTGCGCGCGCTTCTGGTCGCCGACAACCTCCAATACGATCTTGCGCAGGTGCGCCAGTATCTCGCCCTCGTCTCGGGCGACGGGCTCGTCTCGGGCATGCAGGGCATCGGCATTGCCGTGCGGCAGGAGAGCGCGAAAACCGAATATGCCCTCGGCCGGCTCCGGGAATTCTACGGCGCGAGCCAGCGCATCTGGCCCGAAACCGATCAGCCGGAGCGCTACCCCATCGTGCTGCTTGAGCCTCCCGACCCCCGCAATCGTGCGGCCTTCGGCTATGACATGTATTCGGAACCGGTGCGGCGGGATGCCATCGACCGTGCCGTGCGGTCCGGAAAATCGGCGGCCACCGCCCCTGTCAAGCTGATGCAGGAAATCACGCCGGACAAGCAGGTGGGCTTCCTCATCTACACGCCCGTCAGGCTCGGGGGGGAGGGCAAGGCCTATGGTGTCGTCTACGCCCCCTACCGGGTAGGCGACTTCATGCGCGAGGTCCTGTCCAAGCCGACGGATCTCGGCGTCGCGGTCCGGGTGACGGACAAGGCGACCGGAACGCTGATGCTCGATGCGGATCCGCATTTCCGGGCCGCGCTGGAAAGCTTTCCGATCCATGTGGCGGACCGGGAGTGGGAGGTGGGCCTTGCCTTCCGCGAAAGGCCTTCCCCCTGGCGGGGCTCGCTGGCGGTCATCGCCGCGGGGCTGCTCGTGGCCTATCTCACCCATCGCCTGCTTCTCCAGAAGGAGCGCCGCATGGAAGCCGAGCGGAGCGCGCTGCACGAGCGCGAGAAGGCCGCGGAGCTGCGCGCTCTGCTGCTGGACGAATCCCGCCATCGCCTGAAGAACGTCATTGCCCGGATGTCGGCCATCGCCCGGATGTCGGCGCGCCAGACCGGATCCAAGGAAGAATTCGAGGCGGCGCTGCAGCGCCAGCTGATCGCGCTGGCCGCCGCGCAGAGCGTGCTCGACACCGGCAAGACCAATGGCGCCAGCCTGCGGGACCTCATTCTGGCCGAACTTTCCTCCATCGGGGGCCGCCAGGATCACGTCACGCTCGAAGGGCCGCACGCGCGGCTGACGGAAAACGAGGCGCAGGCCGTGGGTCTGGTGATCCACGAACTTCTCACCAACGCGCTGAAATACGGCGCCCTTTCGCTGAACCCGTCGGGAAGCCTCCATATCCGGTGGACCTGTGCGGACCGCCTTACGGTGGAATGGCTGGAAGAGGGCGTCTTCACCTTCAACGAGGAAGCCGCCGGCTTCGGGACGAAGCTGCTCGACACGGTGATCGTTCGCCAGTTGCGCGGCGAATACCGCCGCGAGGTCGGCTCCGGCCTCTTCCGTCAGACGATTGCCTGGAAGCCGGCGAGCCCCCAGGCGTCCGGGTGAGGTTTCCCCGGCCGCTCAGCAGTCGCGCATGGAGCGGGCAATCCCCTGCAGGGCGGCAAAGTGTCCGTAGCGGGCCGCATGCAGCGCGGCGATCTCTCCGCCCGCTGGCTCGAAGACCCGCTCCGCACGGCTGAGCGCGGCCATGGCCGCGCCGATATCGGCAAAAAGACCTGCCGCCGCAGCGCCCAGGATCGCCGACCCCAGTAGCACCGGCTCCGCGCAGACGGTCGCCACCACAGGCTTTCCGCTGGCGTCGGCAAGGATCTGCCGCACGAGATCGTTCTGCCCCGCACCGCCGCTGATGACGATGCGCCGGACCGACGCGCCGGCGCTATCCTGCGTCTCGATGATCTGCCGCAACCCGTAGCCGATGCCGCAGAGGCCCGCCACGTAGAGCGCGAGGAGGCTGTCGAGGTCGCGCTCCATGCCGAGCCCGGCAATCACCGCCCGCGCATGGGGATCGGCGAAGGGCGCCCGGTTGCCGAGAAATTCCGGCACGACCTGCAGGCCGCGCGCAAGCCTCGCGGCGTCCGATGCGTCGGGGCAGCGCGCAAGGACGGCCGAGGCAAGGAAGGCCGGCAGGCCTGTGCCGCCGTCCCGCGCCCGCGCGGCCGCCTCGGCGGCGGCCGGGTGAAAGGCCAGAAGCTGGTCGATCGCGGCACCGGCCGCGCTTTGCCCGCCCTCGTTCAGCCAGAGGCCGGGCACCATGGCGGAGAAATAGGGACCCCAGACGCCGGGCACGAAGACGGGCGCTTCCGTCGACGTCATGGTGCAGGAGGAGGTGCCGAAGACATAGCCGAGATTGTCCGTCGGCGTCCCGCCGATGCCGACCGTGCCGATGCCGCCCGCATGGGCGTCGATCATGCCGGCGCCGACGGCGATCCCGGCGCGAAGACCCATGGCCGCCGCCGCCTCCGGCGTCAGCCCCGCGCCGAGTGGCGTTCCCGGCTCGACGATGCGGGTGCCGATGCGCGCAAAGCCCTCGTCCGCCAGCGAACCGAGCCCGATCTGGTGGAAATAGCCGGGGTCCCAGCGACGCTCGTGGGCAAGATAGGTCCACTTGCAGGTCACGGTACAGGTCGAGCGGGCCAGATCGCCCGTCGCCTTCCAGGTGAGGAAATCGGCGAGATCGAAAAACTGCCAGGCCGCCGCGAAGACCGCCGGCCGGTGTTCCTTCAGCCAGAGCAGCTTCGGCGTCTCCATTTCGGGCGAGATGCGGCCGCCGACATAGTCCAGCACGGCATGGCCGAAGCCGTTGATCCGCTCCGCCTGCTCCACCGCGCGGTGATCCATCCACACCACGATGTCGCGGGCGGGATCCTCCGACGGGCCGACGGGAAGCGACGTGCCGCCCGGGCCCAGCACCACCAGCGAGCAGGTGGCGTCGAAGCCGATGCCGGCCACCGCATCCGGCGAAACCGCGGCTTTCGCCACGGCGGCCCGCACCGTGGCACAGACCGCCTGCCAGATCTCCGCGCTCGACTGCTCGACGATGCCGCCCGCTTCCCGGAAAAGGCCGATGTCCTGCTTCGCGACCGCGAGCATGCGCCCGCTCATGTCGAAAAGGCCGGCGCGGGCGCTGCCGGTGCCGACGTCGACACCGATCAGGTAGGGGCCGTTGTCAGAAGTCCTGGGGATGTCGGATGGCATCGGTCGGAGGTCCATGCTGGCGGGCTCGGAAACAGGCGGCGCGCGCGCCCGCCTGCCGGTTTCGTCTAGCATGAAACTCCGCGTCTCGGAAAGCAGGCAGCACCGCTGCCCGCTCAGATGCCGCCCATGCAGATATACTTCATCTCCAGATAGTCCTCGAGCCCGTGGCGCGACCCTTCGCGGCCGATGCCGGACTGCTTCATGCCGCCGAAGGGGGCGGCTTCGGAGGACATGCGGCCCGTATTGATGCCGACCATGCCATATTCCAGCGCTTCCGCCACCCGCCAGACACGGCGCAGGTTCGAGGCGTAGAAATAGGCGGCCAGACCGTAGATCGTGTCATTGGCCTCGCGCACGACCTGCTCCGGATCCTCGAAACGGATGATCGGCGCGAGCGGACCGAAGGTTTCCTCCTGCGCGATGCGCATGCCGCCGGTCACGCCGGTCAGCACCGTCGGCTCGAAGAAGGTGCCGCCATTGCCGATCCGCCGGCCGCCGCAGCGAACCGCGCCGCCCTTGGCGACGGCATCCTCGATATGCGCCTCGATCTTGCCGAGCGCGCGGTCGTCGATCAGCGGGCCGATCGCCACGTCGGGGGCAAAACCGTCGCCGACGGTCAGGCCACGCACCCGTTCGGCAAACTTCCGGGCAAATTCGTCATGCACGCCGGCCTGTACATATAGCCGGTTCGCGGAGACGCAGGTCTGGCCGGCATTGCGGAACTTTGCCTGGATCGCGCCATCGACGGCGGCATCCACATCCGCGTCGTCGAAGACGATGAAGGGCGCGTTCCCGCCAAGCTCGAGGCTGACCTTCTTCACCTGATCGGCGCACTGGCGCATGAGCAGCCGCCCCACTTCGGTGGAGCCGGTGAAGCTGATCTTGCGGACCTTCAGGTTGCCGCAGAGCTCGCGCCCGATGGCATCCCCTTCCGAGGCATAGACGAGATTGACGACCCCCTCGGGAAAGCCGGCCTGTTCCGCGAGGGCGAACATGGCACCGGCGACGAGGGGGGTCTGCTCGGCGGGCTTCAGGATGACCGTGCAGCCGGCGGCGAGCGCCGGCGAAATCTTGCGCGCCACCATCGAGGCCGGGAAATTCCAGGGCGTGATCGTGCCCACCACGCCGACGGGCTGCTTGATCACCATCATGCGCCGGTCGGTGGAGGGCGCGGAAATCGTCTCCCCATAGATGCGGTTTGCCTCCTCCGCATACCATTGCAGATAGGCGGCGGCATGAGACACCTCGGAACGCGCCTCGGCGAGCGGCTTTCCCATCTCCGCCGTCAGGATCGCGGCGAGATCCTCCGTATGGGTGACGATCAGCTGGTGCCAGCGCCACAGGGTGTCGGAGCGTTCGCGGGCGGTGAGGGCGGCCCAGGTCTCCTGCGCCGCGTAGGCCCGATCGATGGCGGCGGCCGTTTCGGCAACGCCCATGTCCGGCAGCTCGGCGAGCTTCTCGCCCGTCGAGGGATTGAAGACCGCGAAGCGCTTCGCCGTGCCGACCGTGCCGAGGGACGGCAGGCGATCGATGCCGGAAAAGAGGTCCGGCCGCTTGAGGTGACGGGTCAGCGCATCGAAGAGGGGCATGGCGGTTCACTCCTGTTGCTCGCTTGTATAGCGGCAGCCACCACCCCGGCAATATCGCCGGCGTCAATGCTGACCCGTTCTTTTTGCCGGGGCGGGGAGGGGAAGGCAGGTTTCAGGCCGGTTCCGCCGCCCGCGCGAGAACGGCCGTGGGCGACAGGCCCACATGGTGCTCGTATTTCGCCGGATCGGTCGCGCCTTCGGTATTGACGACGAAGATGCGGGAGGAGGGGCCGAGGCCGAGCGCCTCCCGGATCGCGGGATCGCAGGCGGCCCGCATCAGTCCGGCAAGGCCCACGCCGCCGCTTTCCCCGGCAATGACGGCGGGATCGCCGCCAAGCGGGCTGGCAAGGCGGCGCATGACGGCAACCGCATCCTCCTCGTCGACGGTCATGAAGGCATCGCCGACCCGCGAGAGGATCCGCCAGGCGACGAGCGACGGCTCGTAACAGTCGAGCATGGCCATCACGGTCGGCTCGCCGGGCGGCACGGCGACCGGTCTGCCGGCCCTGGCGCTTTCCACCATGCAGGCGGCGCGGGCGGGATCGACGGCGACGAAGAAGGGGCGATCGCTGCCGAGCGCCAGCGCGAAATGGGCGGCGACCGCGGCCGCGATGCCGCCGACGCCGACCTGCACGAAGACATGGGTCGGGGGCTCGGGAAGCGCCTTCAGCGCCTCGTGGACAATGGCCGTATAGCCCTGCATCACGAGGCTCGGGATTCGCTCGTAGCCGGGCCAGGACGTATCGGACACGATGGTCCAGCCGTTCTCCGTCGCAACCCGTGCGGCCTCGCGGACGGATTCGTCATAGGTGCCGTCGACGCGGATCATCTCCGCGCCGAAACGGGCAATGGCCGCCACCCGTTCGTCGCTGACATGGGAATGGACGAAGATCGCCGCCCGCGCGCCGACCAGCTCGGCGCCCTGCGCCACCGAGCGCCCGTGATTGCCGTCCGTCGCACAGGCGAAGGTCATGGTGCGGGCCACCGCCCTGACTTCGGGATCGTGGAGCTCCGAAACGTCGAGGCTGCGCCCGAGCCGGCGCCCGGCCTCCTCGAGGACGAGCCGGATGACGGTGTAGGAGCCGCCGAGCGCCTTGAAGCTGCCGAGCCCGAGCCTCTGCCCCTCGTCCTTGAGGTGGATGCTGCCGACACCGAGATGGCTCGCCAGCCCGGAAAGGGAGACGAGGGGCGTCGGGGCGCTGTTCTCCCGGAAGGTCAGGAAACGCTCGACCTCGGTCGCCGCCGCAACGCCGAGCATCTCCGAGTCGCGCGGGTCGAGCGGGGCGTGGTGGTCGGGGTGGGAATTCATCAGGAACATGGCTGCCTCTCTCTCTCTGTCTTGCGGAAAGATATTGCAGCACCGGCGAAATGTGCGCTGAATATGAGAGGGCCATTTGCAATTTTGTTTCGTCCGCGCGTCAGGAGAACCGCATGAAGCTTGACGATTTCGACCGGAAGATCCTGGCGATCCTGCAGAAGGACAATCTGACGCCGCAGCGCACCATCGGCGAGGCGATCAACCTGTCCGCGCCAGCGGTGCAGCGGCGCATCGCGAAGATGACGGAAGCCGGGATAATCCGCGCCAATGTGGCGGTGCTCGATCCCGCCGCGCTGGGCAACCCGATCACCCTCTTCGTCGAGGTGGAGGTGATCAGCGAGACGGCGGCGCAGATCGAGGAGGCGAAGCGGGAATTCGCCCGCACGCCGGAGATCCAGCAATGCTACTACGTGACGGGGGACGCCGATTTCGTGCTCGTCATCCTCGTGCCCCACATGGCGGCCTACGAGGCGCTGACGCGCCGGCTGTTCTTCGGCAACAACAATGTGAAGCGCTTCCGCACGCTGGTCGCGATGGACCGGATCAAGACCGGGCTAGAGGTGCCGCTCGGCGCATGAGACGGGAGAGGACGTCGCCTCTCCCGATGCTCAGGCTGCGCTGCGCGCCAGGCGGACGGACTGCCCCTGCGCCGCCTGTCCCCGTTCGGAAAGCCGGAACTGCGCGATCATCCCCAGCAGCTTGTTGCATTCCACGGCAAGGGTACCGGAGGCCGCGCTCGATTCTTCCACCATCGCTGCATTCTGCTGCGTGCCCTGATCCATGGTGTTTACCGCCTGATTGATGGACTGGAGGCCCGAGGACTGCTCGTGCGACGAGACGGAAATGGCCTTCATGTGATCGTTGATGACGAAGATCAGCTCATTGATCGCCTTCAGCGCGCCGCCCGTTTCGCTGACGAGCTGTACCCCGCGGGATACCTCGCTGGCGGAAGAGTGGATCAGGTCCTTGATTTCCTTCGCGGCCTTGGCAGAGCGTTGGGCAAGCTCGCGCACCTCCTGCGCCACGACGGCAAAGCCGCGCCCGGCCTCGCCCGCCCGGGCTGCCTCCACGCCTGCATTCAGCGCCAGCAGGTTCGTCTGGAAGGCGATCTCGTCGATGACGGAAATGATGCTGGAAATCCGGCGCGACGATTCCTCGATCTGGCCCATCGCATTGACCGCATTGGCAACAACCGCACCGGACTCCTCCGCGCTCGAATTCGCGCGCGCCGCCACCTGGCTCGCCTCGCCGGCCCGGCTGGTGGAGTTGGAAACGTTCACCGTTATCTGGTCGAGGGCGGCCGCAGTCTCTTCAAGCGTTGCGGCCTGGCTTTCGGTGCGCCGGGAGAGATTCTGGATGGCCTCGCTGATGTCGTGCGAGCCGTCGCTGATCGTGCGGACGCTGCGGGAGATCTCCACGAACGTATCGTTGAGCTGGCGGACGGAGCGGTTCAGGTCCTCCCGGAGCTGCTCGAATTCCGGCGCGAACTTCTCCTCGAGCTGGAAGCCGAAATCCCCGGCGCACAGGCGCGTCAGTGCATCGCCGAGGGCATTCACCGTATTGACGCGCCGGGTTACGTCATTGGCGAATTTCACCACCTTCACGACTTTGCCGTTCTGGTCGAAGATCGGGTTGTAGGAACCGGAAATGACGACGATGCTGCCATCCTTGGTCAAGCGCCGGAATTCGGAAGCCCGGTACTGGCCTGCCGCAAGCCCGGCCCAGAAGGCGGCGTATTCGGCGCTCTCGCCATAGTCCCGCTCGACGAACAGCCGGTGTGGCCGGCCCCGAATTTCGTCCAGCGTATAGCCCATCAGGTTGAGGAAGTTGGCATTCGCGCTGATGATCTCGCCCGTCGGCGTGAACTCGATGATGGCCTGGGACCGGCCGATCGCCGCGATCTGCGCTGCGTAGTCGAGATTGAGAAGGCGTTCGCGGGCATTGGACCATTCGACGACGAAACCGGTTACCGTGCCCCTGCGCTTCAACGGTGTGACGATCAGGTCGAAGACGTGCGGGCCGATGGTGATGGTGGCCTCGTGGCGCGCGGACAGCGCGGCCAGCATCTTGCGCTGATGCCCCGGGTTCTTGTGGAAAACGTCGATATTGCTGCCGATCAGTCCGTCGACGCTGAAATGCGGCAGCTCCTTGCGCAGGTCGGCTTCGACATCCTTGAGCAGCTCGATGACCGCCTCGTTCATGAAGGTGATGTTGAGATCCCGGTCGGCGATCATGACATTCGCCTGGATCGCCTGCAGCGCTTCGAGCTTCAGGCCGGATTTGCGGGTGATGGTAGGAAACATGGGAAGAGGCCCCGGAGACGAAACAAGTATACAGGGGGGTCGAGTGCACAACCTGTAATTTATAATAATACTAAAAAGTATAAAATGCACTAATTGTATACGGATACTTTAATTTATATCAAGCCGAAAGGAAGACGGCTCCCGCGAAGGGCGGGAGCCGGTCCTGTTACTGCACGACCTTGATGATCTTGCGCGTGCCGGGATCGACGATGACGGTGGTGCCGTTGACGACCGTGTATTCGTAGTTCACGTCAGGCGCTTCGATCCGGTGAAGCTCGACCGTGTCGGGCAGGGCGGTCCCGACCGTGACTTCCACATCGGGCACGTCCACGGACGTCACCGTGTGCTTCGTCACATATTCGGTGATCACCGGCTCCTGCTCGGTGGTTATGACGACGTCCTGCGCGAGCGCGACACAGGAACCGCCGGTGAGGATGAAGGCCGCGACGGCCATTCGAGCAAGCTGTTTCATTGTCTCTTCTCCAATCGCTGAATATCGCCCGAATGGCGATGGATGGATAATCCGGAGAAGAATTGTTTGTTCCGCTGGGGGCCCGATATCCTGGGGGAGGGCAGGCCGGCCGGCCTGCCCTCCCGCCCTTCTCACGAGGCCGCGCGCAGGGCTTCGGCGCCGGTTCCCACCACGCTTGCCACCGTCTCCCCGAAGGAGGAGGGCGTCGGCACGATGGTCACGCCGGCATTCTTGAGGATCTCCACCTTTTCCTGCGCCGATTCCCCGAAGGCGGAGATGATCGCGCCCGCATGGCCCATCTTGCGGCCCTTGGGAGCGGAAAGGCCGGCAATATAGGCGATCAGCGGCTTCGTCATGTGCTTTTCGGCCCAGAGAGCGGCTTCGGCCTCCTGCGGGCCGCCGATCTCGCCGATCATCACCACCGCATCCGTATCGGGATCCTCCTCGAAAAGCTCCAGCATGTCCTTGAAGGAGGAGCCGTTGATCGGATCGCCGCCGATGCCGACGGAGGTCGAGACGCCGATGCCATAGGCCTTCATCTGGCTCGCCGCCTCGTAGCCGAGGGTGCCGGAGCGCCCGACGATGCCCACCCGGCCCGGCAGGTAGATGTGGCCCGGCATGATGCCGAGAAGCGATTCCCCGGGCGTGATCATGCCCGCGCAGTTGGGACCGATCAGGCGCATGCGGTCCTCGTAGCGATACCGGCGCATGGTGCGCTTCACGCGGATCATGTCCTGGCTCGGAATGCCGTCGGTGATGCAGACGCAGAGCTTGATGCCCGCATCCGCGGCCTCCAGGATCGAATCCGCCGCAAAGGGCGGAGGCACGAAGACGATGGAGGTGTCCGCGCCGGTTTCCTGCACGGCGCCCTTCACGGTGTTGAAGACGGGCAGGCCGAGATGGGTCGTGCCGCCCTTGCCGGGCGTGACCCCGCCGACGACATTGGTGCCGTACCTCTTCATGTCCTCGGCATGGAAGCTTCCGATCTTGCCGGTGAAGCCCTGCACGATGACGCGGTTCTTGCTGTTCAGTAGGATGCTCATCGGTCTTCCTCCTCAGGCTGCTGCCCTGGTGACGCTCTTCCACGCGGCGACGGCCTTTTCCGCGGCCTCCGCCAGGGTCTCCGCCACGATGATCTGTTCGCCGGACTCGGCAAGGATGCGCCGGCCCTCCTCCACGTTGGTGCCCGCAAGGCGCACCACCAGCGGCACCGGCACGCCCACCTCGCGGATCGCCTTCACCACGCCTTCCGCCACCCAGTCGCAGCGGTTGATGCCGGCGAAGATGTTGACGAGGATGGTCTCCACGTTCTTGTCGCCGAGCACGGCGCGGAAGCTCTTGGCCACCCGCTCCGGCGAGGCGCCGCCGCCGATGTCGAGGAAGTTCGCCGGTTCGCCGCCGGCGATCTTGATCATGTCCATGGTCGCCATGGCCAGCCCCGCACCGTTGATGATGCAGCCGATGCGCCCGTCGAGACCCACATAGGAGAGGCCGCGGTCGGAGGCGAAGGTCTCGCGCGGGTCTTCCTGGCTCTTGTCGCGCAGTTCGGAGATCTGCGGCCGGCGGAAGAGCGCGTTGTCGTCGAAGGACATCTTGGCGTCGAGTGCCAGCAGCCGGCCGTCGCGGGTGACGACGAGCGGGTTGATCTCCAGCATGGAGGCATCGAGTTCGCGGAAGGCGCGGTAGCACCCCATCAGCGTCTGCACGGCCTTGCCGATGATGGCATTGTCGAGCCCGAGGCCGAAGGCGATCTCGCGCGCCTGGAATTCCATCATGCCGGTGCCGGGATCCACCACGGCGCGGATGATCGAATCCGGCTCCCGCTCGGCGATTTCCTCGATTTCCATGCCGCCGGAGCCGGAGGCGACGATCATCACCCGCTCTTCCTTCCGGTCGAGAACGAAGCCGAGATAGATCTCGCGCTGGATGTCCATCGCTTCCTCGACATAGAGGCGGGAGACGAGCTTGCCGCGCGGGCCGGTCTGCGCCGTCACCAGCTTGCGGCCGAGCATGAATTCCGCGGCTTCGGAAATCTCCTTGTCGTTGGCGCAGAGGCGGATGCCGCCGGCCTTGCCGCGGGCGCCGGAATGGATCTGCGCCTTCACCACCCAGCGGCTGCCGCCGATCTCGCTCGCCCGGTAGGCGGCCTGTTCGGGACTGTAGGCGAGGCCGCCGCGCGGCACCTCGACATTGTAGCGGGCCAGGATTTCCTTGGCCTGGTATTCGTGAATGTCCATTGGTTCCTCCCGGTCGTCACTCGGCCGCGATGGCCTGGGCCGCAGCCCTGATTGCATCTGATGTGGCGATCACGTTCCTCGCCATGCGCTCGGAGGCGGCATCGATCATCTTGCCGTCGAGCGAGGCCGCGCCCTTGCCCTGGGCCTCCGCTTCCTTCAGCGCTGAAATGATCCGCTCCGCCTTCGTCACCTCGGCGGGAAGCGGCGAGAACACCTCGTTGGCAAGCGCGATCTGCGAGGGGTGGATCGCCCATTTGCCCTCGATGCCGAGCGCCGCCGCCCGGCGGGCCGCCGCGCGATAGCCTTCCGGATCGGAGAAGTCGCCGAAGGGCCCGTCGATGGGGCGAAGCCCGTAGGCCCGGCAGGCGACGGTCATCCGCGAGAGCGCGAAATGCCACTGGTCGCCCGGATAATCCGGGTTGAGCCCGCCGATGTTGACGGTGCGCGCCTTGTTGAAGGCGGCATAATCGGCAACGCCGAAATGCAGGGCCTCCAGCCGGTGCGGATAGGCGGCAATCGCCTCGACATTGGCCATGCCGAGCGCCGTCTCGATCAGCGCTTCCAGGCCGACGCGGGTCTTGTAGCCCTTCGCCATCTCGATCTGGTTGCAGATGGCATCGACCATGTAGAGGTCGGCAGGCACGCCCACCTTCGGCACCAGGATGGTGTCCAGACGGTCGCCGGCCTGTTCCATCAGGTCGACCACGTCGCGATACATGTAATGGGTATCGAGCCCGTTGATGCGCACCGAGACGGTCTTGCCCCGGCCGCGCCAGTCGATCTCGTTCAGCGCGCGGATGATGTTGGCGCGGGCGCGCTCCTTGTCCGGCGGCGCCACGGCGTCCTCGATGTCGAGGAAGACATAGTCGGCGGCCGAATTGGCGGCCTTGAGGATCATTTCCTCGTTCGAACCCGGCACCGCAAGCTCGGAGCGCTGGACGCGCAGCTTGCGCAGGTGGTGAATGGTGTGGCTCATCGCTTGCTCCTCAGGCGGCCTTGGCAAGGCTCTGCTGGTTGCGGAAGAAATCGACCGCGGCGCCGACGCCGGAGCCCGGCTTCAGCTTCACGCCGCAATCGAGCATCGTCATTTCCGCCGCCGACAGCGCGGAGCAGACCATGACCTCGTCGAGCGAACCGAGATGACCGATGCGGAAGACCTTGCCGGCGACCTTGGCAAGGCCGGCGCCGAAGGCGGTGTTGTAGCGGACGAGGCCGTGGCGGACGACCTGCGCGCCATCGATCCCTTCGGGCAGAACGATCGCCGAGACCGTGTCGGAGTGCCATTTCGGCTCCTTCGCGCAGAGCTTCAGCCCCCAGCCGGAGACGGCGCGGCGCACGCCCTCGGCAAGGCGGTGATGGCGGGCATGGATGTTGTCGAGCCCTTCCTCGGCAATGAGATCGAGCGCCACGCGCAGGCCGCGCAGCAGCTGGGTCGGCGGGGTATAGGGGAAATAGCCCGTGTCGTTGGTGCGGATCATGTCCTCGAAGGAGAAGTAGCAGCGCATGTGCCGGGCCGTCCGTGCCGCCTCCAGCGCCTTGGCCGATACGGAAAGGAAGCCGAGGCCGGCGGGCAGCATGAAGCCCTTCTGCGAGCCGGAGACCGCGCAATCCACGCCCCATTCCTCCTGGCGGAAGTCGATGGAGCCGATCGAGGAAACGCCGTCGACGAAGAGCAGCGCCGGGTGCCGGGCGGCATCGAGCGCACGCCTGACGGCGGCGACATCGGAGGTCACGCCGGTCGCGGTTTCGTTCTGGGTGACGAAGACCGCCTTGATGCGGTGCTCCCGGTCGGCCATCAGCCGCTCGGCGTAAAGCTCCACCGGAACGCCCGTGCCCCATTCGCAATCGATGACATCGACATCGAAGCCCAGGCGTTCGGCCATGTCGACCCAGAGGTGGGAGAACTGGCCGAAGCGGGACATCAGCACCCGGTCGCCGGGCGAAAGCACGTTGGTCATCGCCGCTTCCCAGGCGCCGGTGCCGGAAGAGGGATAGATGAAGACGCGGCCGGTCTCGTTGCGGAAGACCGACTTCAGGTCGCTGAAGATCGGCAGGGTCAGCTCGGGGAAGGACCAGGCGCGCATGTCTTCCATGGGCAGGTTCATCGCCCTGCGAACCTCGTCCGGTATATTGGTCGGTCCGGGAATGAAGAGATGGGAATGGCCTGCCATGAAGATCCTCCGTCTGTCTGCGCCGCCAGATCTGGCGCTTCTGGAGCGGATGATTTCGCCCACGGCCTCCACCCGCAACACCCGCCCGGATGAGCCGCCAATCTCTTTCGCGAACCGTGTCGAGTAGGGCCTTTCCTACCCGTCCGGCGAGGCGAAAGGCCCCGATCCGGCGGGTTTTGCCGCCCGTCCGGTTCTCCTTCCGGTTGCCCGGCAAAGGGCCGTTCCGGCGCGCTTCGGCGCGGATCGGATTGGGGCTAGGGTGCGTCGCAATCGGATCGGATGTCGCAATTCCTCCGTGCTAGCCTTTGTCCGATTTCGCCTCGGGGAGGAGGCGGGTCCGGCATGGCCGGACCGGGAAGGCAATCGGGAGGAATCCGCGTCGCGTGCCGGGCCGGCAAAGGCCGGGCAGGCGGGACGCCGGTTCCCGAGAGGGAGCGA
>NZ_JACIEZ010000008.1 GCF_014197145.1 Gellertiella hungarica
CGCCAGCAGCGCCGCCGCCCTCGTCAGTGACCGCCTTATAGAACTACCCTCCCAAAACAGTCAACACCATTTCGCAAAAAAACTATCACAAAATCGTAAGTGGCTGAATATGAATGAGAAATTCGGACCGAGGCGAAGTTTTGGCTTTGGCTCGCCTTTTTGATGTGGCGTCCACATGTCGACGCAAGGCAAAAGGGCCGGCTGTTGCCAGCCGGCCCCTGTTCATCGATCGGACAGCCTTCAGAGGCGGCCCGTCAGCCCGCCTTCCGGACGGGAAAGGCTTCCCGGCGCGGTGTCGTAGGGCTGCGTCTCGTCAAAGGTGGTCCAGCCGCTTTCGCTGTATTCGCGGCGGCGGAGGTTCCAGTCGACGCGGCGGGATTCATCGAGGATGCGGGCAGCCGTCGGCGCCATGGCATCTTCCACCCGCGCCGTGACCAGGGTACCTCCCCGGCGCAGGCTTTCCGCATAGACATGTGCTTCGTCTTCCGGAACGCCCGCATCGGTCAGTGCGCCGATGATGCCGCCCGCAGCACCGCCGGCGACCGCACCCGCAGCAAGGCCGGTGATGGTCGAGGCAAGCCAGCCGGCAGCCACGACCGGGCCCACGCCCGGAATGGAGAGCATGCCGAGGCCGGCCAGAAGACCGCCGGCACCGCCGGCGAGAGCGCCGAGCCCGGCACCGGTCTCGGCACCGTCGACAGCGCCGTCACCGTTCCGCACGTTTCCGTCTTCGTCGCGGGACACGATGCTGATCGAGTCGCGCGGGATGTTGGCATTCTCAAGGGCGCGCACGGCAGCCTGGCCGTCGGCATAGGTGTCGAAAATTCCCGTTACAGTTCGCATGGGGCAATCCTTTCGGTCGTGATGTTGTCTTGGCGGCTTACTTGGTCACCACGTTGCCCTGGTAATCCATCACCAGGTTGACGCTGGTCTGACCCTTCATGGCCGTGGCGTTCCAGAAGCCCTTGTCGTCGAGCTTGAGGTCCTTGACGTCGGTGTACCCGGCTTCCTGCATCCGCTCGCGCGCCTGCTCCTCGGTGAAGCTGTTTTCACCCGGGACCGGGGCCGACGGATTGTTGGTATCGGGCGTGGCCACTGCGGGGGTTTCCGCATCGGTGCCACTGTTTGTGCCGTTCTGGGTCTGGGCCAGGGCCGACAGCGGCATGAACAGGCCAACGGCAGCGATAAGAACGTATTTCCTCATTATTACCTCGCTCGGATTTGATGATTGACGTTCCCTCGTCGTCCTATTCAACCGATACGAAGCAAAAGCGTTCCCTATTTTGTCACGCAATCTTGGCGGAGCGGACCTTTTCCTCGAGGTGCTCCTCGATATCCTGGCGCACCTCCGCCGATTTGCCTTCCTCAGCTGCCTTGAGCTTGGCGTCGAGCAGAGCTCTCAGACGTAGAAGCTCTGCCTCGCCCAGCGCCTCCGCCCCGATGAAGCAGTTCTCCGCCCGCGCATTGGTGAGGATCAGCTCGTCCAGCTTCACCTGCAGGGCCTTGGCGTCGCGGTTCTGGGAATTCTGCAACACAAAGATCATCAGGAAGGTGATGATGGTCGTGGCGGTATTCACCACCAGCTGCCAGCTTTCGGAATAGTCGAGAAAGGGACCGAGGGCCGCCCAGATGCAGATGCCGCCGACGGCGAGCACGAAGGTGACGGGCTTGCCCGCCCATTCGGACACGGCATTGGAGAAGAGGGCGAAATAATCCGTCTTCGGCTTTTCGGTTTCCTGGGAAGCATCCATGGGGGTCATCGGGATTCTCCTTCCTGTTGACGGGGCATGAGGGGACGTTTGCCAGCGACAACCGTCGCGTCCGGGGGAAAGGGCTTGCTGAGAAACCGCGAGCGGTGCCTGCCGAAGCGCCACGGCCTGTCGACGGCGCGGCTGATCCCGATGCGCAAGCCGGTCACCACGGTGCTCGCCTCCTGCGGCGGCAGAAGGGCGAAAGGCTCCTCGAGAAGGCTGGCTCCATTGAGGCCGAGCCCCACGCCCAGCGCCTGGGCAAGTCGGCCGGGGCCGCTGCACAGCAGCCGCGCATCCTCGAGGGCCCGGCGTTCGGCCATCTCCTTCAGGCCGGAGACCGGCTCCAGCGCCCGGATCAGCACGGCGCCCGCATCGCGGCACACGAAATTGAGACAGCGATGCAGCCCGTAGATCCTGTAGACATAGGCGGTTGCCGGCGGACCGAACATCGCGGCATTGGCCGTCCTGGGGCCGCGAAAGCTGTGGGACGCCTCGTCGTCGCGCGTGTAGGCCTCCGTTTCGACGATCACGCCGCCGATACCGGCAATCCTGAAATCCCATCCGATGAGATCCTGCGCCACCGCGGGCGCGGGCCGATCGAAAAAAGCGCGGGAGATCGGCAAAGTCCGGCTCTCAGGCCCCGGCCCGGTCACGCGTGCCTCAGGCAATGGCAAGCCGGTTGTCGACATCGACGCCCTCGAAGGCCTCGCGCAGGGCAAATTCCGCCCGCTCGGCTTCTGCAGCCGAATTCACGAAACCGCTCAGCACGAAGCGGCCATCGGCGACTACCAAGGACACCTGGGTCACGTCGAGCTCGGCGAGGCTGGCAAGAAAATCCGCGCCCTCGGCCTCGAGGGCGGCCGCATCGCTCGTTGCACGGGGCAAGACGCCTTCGTCTTCCGGCTCGGACTGATGAAATCTGCGTTCCTTGAAAATCATGATCTTCTTTCCTCGCCGTCGGCATCCGGTCTCGTCTAGAACGCCGGCGATACTGCCCGGTTCCTTTATTGCCTCGAGCCGGGAGATTTTTTGCCGAAGGTTGGAACCCGCGCCGCTTCCGGGCGTTCAGCGCAAAGCGGCCATTGCATCCATGCCGCGCCCTGAGGGAGGCAGCACGACATGAGAGGACCGTTGAACCGGACAGACACGGGCGGGCGCTCCCATGCGCTCGCACTCGGTGCGACCTATCCATACTGGACCGCCCTGCCCTATCGGGAGCTTCCCGTCGCCCAGCGGCCGGCGTCGCGATCCTATGACGTGGTCATCGTGGGCGCCGGACTGACGGGCGCTCTGGCCGCGGAAGCCCTGAGCGACGGGCGCCGCAGCGTTCTGGTCGTCGATCGCCGGATGCCGCTGGCCGGCAGCACCTCCGCCAGCGCGGCCCTCATCCTTTCGGAACTCGATGCGCCCCTGACCGCGCTGTCCGCCTCGATCGGGCAGGAGCGGGCGGAGCGTCTCTGGCACCGGTCCGCGACGGCGGTGGAAAAGCTGCTGTCGCTGATCGCACGGCTGGGCATCGACTGTGGCCTTTCCACCCGCAAGAGCCTCTACCTTGCCGGAGACCGGATGGATGCCGAGGCCATGGCGGCGGAAGCGCGCGCCCGCAACCTCACCGGCCTGCGCAGCCAGTTCATTCCGCGCGACGCCCTGATGGCGCAGTACGGCATCGACCGTCCTGCCGCCCTGCTGTCGTCGATGGCGGCGGCCCTCAATCCCGTGCAGCTGACGGCCGGGCTCCTGGCAGCCGTGGCCCGCCGCGGTGGCGAGATCGTCGCCAATACCGAGGTGCTCGATGCCCGCCAGAGCGGCGGAAGGATCCACCTTCTCACCTCCGACGGCGATTTCCTCAGCGCGGGGCATGTCATCTTCTGCACCGGCTATGACATACCCGATGGCCTTCAGCCGCACGAAAGCCAGATAATGTCGACCTGGGCGATCGCGAGCGAGGCGGGCTGCGCCCGGCCCCGGTGGCTCGATGCCACCCTCCTCCGCGAGGCATCGGCGCACGGGCTGCACATCCGCACCACGCCGGACGGCCGGATACTGGCCAGGGGCGAGGAAGAACCCGATCCGTTCGCCTATCACGCCCCCGACAAGCTGGCGGAAAAGACGGCGCGTCTGGCGGATCGCGTCTCGACGCTGATCGGCATGGACATCGGCAAACCGGAACATGCCTGGAGCGGCGCCTTCGGCACGACGCCCCTCGGGCTTCCCGTGATCGGGGAAATCCCCGGGCTTCCGCAGGCCTGGGCCATTCTCGGCTATGGCAGCAATGGCATGACCTTCAGCCAGATCGCCGCAGACATCGTGCTTGCCGCCATTCACGGCCGGGACGACCCCGACGCGATGCTCTTCTCCTATCCCGAGGGCTCTCTCAACCGAATGCCCGCCTGATCCTCCCATATCCACGCATGGACACGAAGGAAGAATGCCTGATGAGCCTCGCCGCAGATCCGCCCGCTGATGCAAGGCCATCCCCATCCGACGCCAGTGACGACGGTACCGTTCCCTTCCAGTGGTCGGACACACCGCTCGGACCCGTTTCGGCCTGGCCGGCATCGCTGCGCGCCACGGTCAATCTCGTGGTGGATGCCGCGGTCCCCATGATCATCCTGTGGGGCCCGAGAGGCATCGCGCTCTACAACGACGCCTTTGCCCCGCTCGCCGGGGACCTGCATCCCGATCTCTTTGCCAAGCCCATCGGCGCCTTCAACCATCCGCTTTGCAGCCTGCACGCCCGCGCCCTGGACGCGGTGTTGAAGGGCGAATGCGTCTCGATGCGCGATCAGGCGCTCACCATCCGCCAGAACGACCGGCCCGAAGATATCTGGGTCACCCTCGACTACAGCCCCTTGCGGGACGAGGACGGCTCCATCGCGGGCGCTCTCTGCATCATGAAGAACACCACGGAGCGCAAGCGCGCCGAGCAGGAGATCCGGGAGAACGAAAGCCGCTGGAAAGCGCTTTTCGAACAGATGAAGGAAGGCTTCTTCATCGGCGAGGCTGTCCGGTCGACTGAGGGCGAGATCGAGGATTTCCGCCTGCTGGAGTTCAACACCGCCCTGCAGCAGCAGTTCAGCCTGCCCCCGGATCGGCCATCCGGCCGGTCGCTGCGGGATGTCGTGCCGCATATGGAAGGGCCGGTGCTGGAGGCGCTGCGGCGCACCCTGTCGAGCGGGGAGCCGACGGAATTCGAGCTGAGCCTGAACGGCCCGCCCCTGCGCTGGTACGAGGCGCGGGCGCAGAAGGTGTCACAGGAAAGGCTCGGCGTGCTGTTGCTGGACGTGACCTCGCGCAAGCAGGCGGAGCTGACAATCACCGAAAGCGAGGCGAAATTCCGGCTTCTGGCGCAGTCCATGCCCAACCATGTCTGGACCGCCCGTGCGAACGGGCATCTGGACTGGTTCAACGAGCGGGTCTACGACTTCGGCGGCCTGGCGCGCGGCACGCTGGACGGGGAAAACTGGATCCGCATGGTTCATCCGGAGGATCTGCCGCGGATCAGCGAGGCATGGCAGGCCGCGGTCGCCAACGGCCACCTCTACAACAAGGCGGAGCTTCGGCTTCGCCGCCGCGACGGCGTTTACCACTGGCACATCGTGCGCGCGGTTCCGGTCCGCAACAAAGCCGGGGACATCAAGCGCTGGATCGGGACAAACACCGATATCGACGATCAGAAGAGCGCAGAGACAGCCCTGGCAGAACTTGCGGCAACCCTCGAGCAGCGCGTGGAAACCCGCACCGCCGAGCTTCTGAAAACCCAGGATGCCCTGCGCCAGAGCCAGAAGATGGAGGCAATCGGCAACCTGACGGGCGGGATCGCCCATGACTTCAACAACCTGCTGCAGGTCATCAGCGGCAACCTCCACCTGATCGCCAAGGACATGACGGGCAACCCCGTTCTCGAGGCGCGGCTGCAGAACGCGATCAAGGGCGTGACCCGCGGCGCCAAGCTCGCCTCGCAGCTGCTGGCCTTCGGGCGGCGCCAGCCGCTGACGCCCAAGGTTCTGAATATCGGCCGCCTGATCCGCAACATGGACGACATTCTCCACCGGGCTCTGGGAGAAGCCATCACGGTGGAAACGCTGGTCGACGACCATCTCTGGAACACGGAGGTGGACCCCGGGAACATGGAAAATGCCATCCTCAACCTGGCCATCAACGCCCGCGACGCGATGGACAACAGCGGTCATGTGGTGATCGAGGCCCGCAACGTCATCATCGATACCTACACGATGCGCGGCAACATGGAGCTGACAGCCGGCCAGTATGTGATGGTGGCCGTCCGCGACAGCGGCTGCGGCATGAGCGAGGCGGTGATGGAAAAGGTGTTCGAGCCCTTCTTCACCACCAAGCCGGAAGGCAAGGGAACGGGCCTCGGGCTTTCCATGGTCTATGGCTTCGTGAAGCAATCGGGCGGCCACGTCATGATCGAAAGCGAGGAAGGACGCGGAACGACGATCCGCCTCTACCTGCCCCGCTCGGCAGCGGGAGAGGAATCCGAGCTCGCCAGCGAGGAAGAGGGGCTGCCGGTCAGCGGCGGTTGCGAGACCATCCTGGTGGCGGAAGACGACGAGGCCGTGCGCGAAACGGTGGTGGCGATCCTGGCCGATCTCGGCTACCGGGTGTTGCGCGCCCGTGACGGTGCGACCGCATTGACCGTGCTTGAAAGCGGCGCCCCCATTGACCTTCTCTTCACCGACATGATCATGCCGGGTGCCATGAAGATTGCGGATCTGGTGCATCTGGCCCGCCAGCAGCGCCCGCGGATCGGCATTCTTCTGACATCGGGTTATGCGGGGGCAGGAGAACCGGAATTGCAGGACAGCGGCATCGAACTGTTGCAGAAGCCCTATTCGCGCGAGGCACTGGCGATCAAGGTGCGCCGGGCCCTCGATGGCGCCCGCGCGGGCGAACCCGGCCTTCCGCAAAGATCGCAGGCACCGTCGGCGCCAGCCGCGAGCGAGACGCCGGACGATCAGCGGCAGGCGCGCCCCGATGGAAAGCGCGTGGTGCTTCTGTGCGAGGACGATTACCTCATCCGCCTGACGACGGCGGAAATCCTGGAGGAGGAGAATTACGCCGTGCTGGAGGCCGGAAGCGGGGCGGAAGCCCTGGCGGCGCTCGAAACCACGGAGGTGGATGTGCTGGTGACGGATTTCGGCCTGCCCGACATGACGGGGGTCGACCTTCTGCACCGGGTGCGGGACCTGCGTCCCGGCCTGCCCGTCCTTCTGGCCACCGGCCATGTGGATGTGGGCGAACTTCCCGAAGGGCCGACGGAGCAGCTGACGAAGCCTTTTGCGGATACGGACCTGACCGCAGCGCTCGGGCGTCTTCTGAAAGCCTGAAATATCGAAGGCCCGGGCGGTTCCGGGGGCGCGGCGCCCGCCTCCCCCGCCGCCGCTCCCTCAGAGCGGCGAATTGGTGACGGGACGGGACGTGACCGCGGTCGAGGCGGCGTCGGGGCCATAGTCGCTCTCGCCTGAAACCCCGAGGATCTCCTGCAGGCGCTGACGCGCGCGGCTCACGCGGCTCTTGATCGTGCCGACGGCACAAGTGCAGATCTCGGCGGCTTCCTCGTAGGAAAAGCCGGATGCACCGACCAGAATGATCGCCTCGCGCTGGTCCGGAGGAAGGGTGTTCAGCGCCATGCGGAAATCCTGGAGATCCAGCGCACCGTGCTGGGCCGGATGCACCGAAAGCCGTTCTGTCAGGATGCCATCGCTGTCCTGCACCTCGCGTCCGTTCTTCCGCATCTGGCTGTAGAAGCTGTTCAGCAGGATCTTGATCAGCCAGGCCTTGATGTTCGTACCGATCTCGAAGCTGTCCTGTTTGGCCCAGGCCTTCATGATCGTGTCCTGCACCAGGTCGTCGGCGCGGTCGTGGCGCCCCACCAGCGACACCGCGAAGGCACGCAGGTTGGGAAGCGCGGCCAGAAGCTCGCGTTTGAAACGGCGCTTGTCGGATTCAACTGTATCGTTCATGGATTCTCGGTCGCCTTGGCAGAATTTTCCGCCATATCCAGTTTCTCGAGGAGGTCGAGGAACCGCTCGGGGATGGCTTCGTTTTGAACGCTGTCATAAAGTTCCCGCAGAACGCGCGACACCAGAGAGTTCGGGTCTATGATGTGGGATTCCGCATAAGTCTGAACATTTTCGTCAGCCTCGTTCGGTTTTTCGTGCATGATGAATGGCGACCTGTATTGGTTTGTTACGGGGTAAATGTCCGCCGGGAGAAAAAGTTCCAAGCGAAAGGAACTTTATTTTTTCGTGCGCGTTTAGTCGACCGTCGGGGTATACCGACGCAACTGGAAAGCTACAAAATGTCTCTATCGGTTCGCATTGCAGCCCATCTTCCCCTCCTCCGTCGTTATGCTCGCAGCGTCAGTGGTTCCCAGACCTCCGGTGACGCCTATGTTGCCGCCACGCTCGAGGCCCTGATCGCGGACATCAGCATCTTCCCGAAGACGTCCAGCGATCGCGTTTCGCTCTACCAACTCTTTGCAACTATATTTGGTTCCGCTGAAATAGAAATTCCCGAGGTCGAGTCGCCCTTCGCCTGGGAAAAGCGGGCCGCCGCAAACCTCGCCTCGCTGCCCACCCGTGCCAAGCAGGCCTTCCTGCTGACAACCGTCGAAGGTTTCACGGTGTCCGAGACGGCGGAGATCCTCAAGGTTGCGGAAGACGACGTGAAGCCGCTCCTCGACCAGGCCTCGCGCGAGATATTGGAGCAGATCGCCACCGACATCATGATCATCGAGGACGAGCCTCTGATCGCGATGGACATCGAGCAGATGCTGCAGGAGCTCGGCCATTTCGTCACCGGCATCGCCCGCACCCACCGGGAAGCGGTGGAACTGTTCCACAAGACGAAGCCGAAGATGGTGCTGGCCGATATTCAGCTCGCCGACGGAAGCTCCGGTCTCGACGCGATTTCCGACATCCTCAAGGAAGCAAGCATTCCGGTCATCTTCATCACCGCCTGCCCCGAGCGCCTGCTGACCGGCGAGCGTCCGGAGCCGACCTTCCTGGTGACCAAGCCGTTCAATCCTGACGTCGTCAAGGCAATGATCAGTCAGGCCCTGTTCTTCAATGCGAGCGTCTCGAACCCCGCGTGACCGGCATTGCCGGTCACGGGAGTTCCGGTAGAGGAGCGAACTTTACCATGACACGCGCTCTTTGGCTTCAGCCCGCACCTGGCGGCACGGGCCGAAACAGCTTGCTGGCCCTGGCCCTGTCAGGGTCGGCAAGCTGCATTCTCATGCAGGACGAAGCCTGGAACTATCTGCTGGTGGCGAACCTTCCGGAGTGCTGGCAGCGCGACCAAACGGAAGACGGCGTGCGCACCGACGACAGCCTCTTCGGCGCGGAAATCGCCGAGAAGCTCGCGGATCTCAAGCGCAACCTGGAGGCATCGGGCGTCGAGCGCAGCCTCGAGGTGGAGGTCGACGAACAGGTCTTCCGCTTCACCCTCACCCGCATCGCCGATGGGGAGGGCGGCCTTTTCTACCAGACCCGCATCGAGGACATCACCGATGCCCGCAACAGCGAGCAGATGCTGCACTCGCTGCAAAGGGAAGGCAGCCATCGCTCGAAGAACATGCTGGCCGTGATCCAGAGCATCGCCTCCCAGACGGCGCGCCATTCGGCCTCGCTGCAGGAGTTCCTGAAGAAGTTCAGGGATCGCCTGCACTGTCTGTCCCAGTCACAGGACCTGATCACCGGTTCGCGCTGGCGCGGCGCCCATTTCTTCGATCTCGTCTACCAGCAGACCAAGCATCTTTCCCCGGAAAACCGGCGGCTGCTCGAGATCGAGGGCGACAACGTCTTCCTGACCCCCAATGCATCCATGCATCTGGGGCTGGCCATGCACGAGCTGATGGTGAATGCCGCCAATCACGGCACCGTCTTCGAAAGCCGCGACGCGCCGATATCGGTGACCTGCACGCGCATCCACGAGTCCGACGGCGAGGCGATCCGGTTCGAATGGCGCGAACCTTTCGAGGCGGAGTGGAAACGCCTGACCACGAGCGGATACCAGAAGCATTTCGGCAGCACGGTGCTGGAGCATGTCGTGCCTGCCTCCGTCGGCGGCGATGCGGACTACCGGCTGACGGACACGGAGATCACCTACATCCTGACCTTCCCGCTGGAGCAGCACAGCTGAAAGCCGGCCGGCGCCCGGTCAGCACGCCAGGCGGTCGTCCGAGCGCTCGATCAGGTCGGGCATCAGCAGGGCCTGAAGGCGCTCCGCCGGCTCGCCTTCCATGCGCCGCAGGATGAACTGGCCGAGCAGAGCGCTTGGCGTGCTGATCGGCAGGAAATAGGTGGTGATGGGCGGGGCGAAGTAGCCGCTGATGTTGAGGTCGTCCGTGGCATTGACGACGGCATCGCGCCCGTGGACGAGGCCACGCGCATGAAAGCCGGAAAGCGCGCCGAGCGCGGACGCCTCGTTGGCGCAGATATAGGCCGTCGGCGGGTCCGGCATCTGCGACATGGCGATCACGTTCTCCCGTCCGAAGGCCGGGATCAGCCGTCCCTGCGCGACAAGCGCCGGATCGAAGGAAAGACCTGCCTTTTCCAGCGCCTCCCGATAGGCTTCCAGGCGGA
Organism: Gellertiella hungarica; assembly: GCF_014197145.1. Classification (GTDB taxonomy): domain Bacteria; phylum Pseudomonadota; class Alphaproteobacteria; order Rhizobiales; family Rhizobiaceae; genus Gellertiella; species Gellertiella hungarica. Next base: position 10,364 of record NZ_JACIEZ010000008.1, read on the forward strand.
CCGCCGAATAGGTGAGCTCGGCGACAGGGTTGATCAGCGCAATGCGCCGGTGCCCCCGCTCCGCGAGGCGGGCGACTGCCGCAAGGATCATCTGCCTGTTGTCCTGATCGACGAAGGCGTGCACTCCGTTGGACAGCGTCATGCCATAGGTGACGAAGGGAAAATCCGCATCCTGCATCAGCTGCACGCGCGGATCGTCCGTCCGGGTCCCGGAGATGATGATGCCATCGGCCTTGCGCAGCGTGACGATCTGGCGGACGGCGGCCAGGCTTTCGGTAAAGTCTCGCACCGGATGCAGGGCCACGCGATAGGGCGTTTCCTCAAGCGCGAAGGAAATGCCGCTGAGCAGCTGGGCGTATTCCACGCCTTCCCACTCGCTTTCGCCAGCCGCCGGCGCGGTCATCACGGCGGCAACCTGATAGGTCTTGCCGGTTCTGAGCTGCACGCCGTGCAGATTGAGCTCGTAGCCCACGCGGGCGGCGGACTTGAGCACCAGTTCCCGGGTCTCCGGCCGCACCTGCGGGGAATTGTTAAGCGCCTTCGAAACGGTCGCAATGGACAAGCCGGTGTCCTGCGCAATGGTCTTGATCGTCGGTCGCTGCGTGCTCATGTCGTCCCTTGTCGGGCGGCGAATCGCGCCTGTGCCCTTGCCCCGGAAATCCAGTTATAAGGATGACTTCGGCTTGCGCCAGAGCCGGTATGCGGCAGCGTTTGGCAAAGGCACTCCCGCCGGCGCCGGAGATAGGGTAAGGCACGGCCCACAGGAGACGGACGAAAGGATTTCCAGGCCATGGCGGCAGCAGGCGTTGCGATCTTCGGGGGCGGTCCGGCCGGCCTCATGGCGGCCGACCGGCTTTCGGCGGCGGGCCATGCCGTGACCGTTTACGAGGCGATGCCGACGGTCGGGCGAAAGTTCCTGCTGGCCGGCAAGTCCGGTCTGAACCTCACCCATGCGGAAGGACTGGAAAGCTTCCTCGGCCGCTACGGGGAGGCGCGGGCCGTTCTGGAGCAGGCCGTTCGCCGTCTCTCCCCGGACCGGCTGCGCCAATGGGCGGACAATCTCGGCGCGGAGACCTTTGTCGGCAGCTCCGGGCGCGTTTTCCCGAAGGTCATGAAGGCCTCGCCGCTGTTGCGAGCCTGGCTGAAGACGCTGCAACTGCAGGGCGTCACCATCCACACCCGGCATCGCTGGCTGGGGATGGCCGCGGAAGGCGGCCACAGGATTGCAACGCCGGACGGGGAGCGGATCGTCAGGCCGAAAGCGGCGCTGCTTGCCTTCGGCGGTGCAAGCTGGCCGAAGCTCGGATCGGATGGCGGCTGGATCGACAGCCTGCGCGCCCTCGATGTCGAGGTCACGCCCTTTCGTCCGGCCAATTGCGGTTTCGAACGGGCGTGGTCGGCGTACTTCCGGGAGCGCTTCGCTGGCGCACCGGTCAAGTCGGTGACCGCCACCAGCGAGGCCGGCACCGTGCAGGGCGAGTTCGTCATCAGTACAAGCGGCGTCGAGGGCAGCCTGATCTACGCCCATGCCGCGGCGCTCCGCGATGCCATAGACCGCTCCGGACACGCCGTTCTCGCGCTGGACCTGGCACCGGGACGCGACCGGGCGAGGCTGATCGGCGAGTTGCACCGGCAGGGCGGCAAGGCCTCCTTCTCCAACAGGCTCAGAAAGGCGGCTGGCCTCGATCCCGTCAAGATTGCCCTCCTGCGCGAGATTTCCCCCGATGCGCCCGGCCTGTCCGCCGCCGACCTCGCGCACCGCATCAAGGCGCTTCCCCTCCGCCTGGACCGGACGCGGCCCATAGAGGAGGCGATATCTTCCGCCGGTGGCATCCCCTGGTCGGAGATCGACGAGCGATACATGCTGCGCCGTATTCCCGGCCTCTTCGTCGCCGGGGAAATGATCGACTGGGAGGCCCCGACCGGCGGATATCTCCTGACGGCCTGCCTCGCGACCGGCGATGCCGCGGCATCCGGAATCGACACCTATCTCGCCGCTGGCGCATAGAACCCCTCGCCCGTTTCGGTGAAAACGAGCAAGTTCGGCGCGGAAGCGTGCCTTTGCGCATAAAGGCTGCGCGCACCCTTTCCTTTTGCCTCGAGATCGCCGAGATTCCTCTCAGGCGCTCACGCTATCATCGGGTCCTCGCTGAACACGGGAGGATTGAGCGATGCATCTGGGAAATGGCAGGGATCTCTGCCAGCCGCCGGCAGCCGTCACGGTCCCGGCCGCCTTCCCCCGCGCCACGAAATTCCGTCCCGAGGCTTTTCAATGCGGAGTGGCATCATGACATCCACCTATCCCTTCACCTCCGATCCGGTCGTCATCGTATCAGCGGCGCGCACGCCGATGGGCGCCTTCCAGGGCGCGCTGGCGCCCCTTGCCGCCCCCGAACTGGGAGCGATCGCGATTTCCGCGGCCGTCCAGCTTTCCCGCGTGGAGGCCGGCGAGGTGGATGAGGTCTTCATGGGCAACGTGCTCAGCGCCGGGCTTGGCCAGAACCCGGCCCGGCAGGCAGCGCTGAAGGGCGGATTGCCCGAGAAGACGCCTTCGACCACGGTTTCCAAGGTCTGCGGCTCCGGCATGAAGGCGCTGATGCTCGCCCATGACGGGCTGATCGCCGGCAGCAACCGCGTGGTGGTGGCCGGGGGCATGGAGTCCATGACCAACGCGCCCTACCTTTCGATGAAGACCCGCTCGGGCGCCCGGCTCGGGCATGTGGAGCTCAAGGACCACATGTTCCTCGACGGGCTGGAAGACGCCTATTCGGGCCGTCTCATGGGCACCTTCGCCGAGGATAGCGCAGCATCCTACGGCATCGGCCGCGAGGCACAGGATACCTATGCCCGCCAGTCTCTGGAGCGGGCCCTTGCGGCGGAAAAAAGCGGCGCATTTGCCCATGAGATCATCGGAATTTCCCAGGGCGAAGGCCGAAACGGGGTCCGGCTGGACCACGACGAGCAGCCGCGCAAGGCCGATCCGGAAAAGATCGCGCGCCTGAAGCCTGCCTTCCGCGAAGGCGGAACCGTGACTGCCGCCAATGCCTCGTCCATCTCCGACGGAGCCGCCGCACTCGTCCTGATGCGGGAGAGCGAGGCGCGTTCCCGCGGTCTTGAGCCGATGGCACGGGTGCTCAGCCATTCCGGCCATGCGCGGGCACCGGCGCACTTCACCTCCGCTCCGGTCGGCGCGGTCGAAACCCTTCTCGCCCGGATCGGCTGGAAGGCCGGTCAGGTCGATCTGTGGGAGATCAACGAAGCCTTTGCGGTCGTGGCCCTTATCGCGATCCGCGAACTCGGCCTCGACCGGGAGAAGGTGAACATCCATGGGGGCGCCTGTGCGCTCGGCCATCCGATCGGCGCCTCCGGCGCAAGGATCGTCGTCACGCTTCTGCATGCCCTGAAGGCACGCGGCCTGAAGCGGGGCGTCGCTTCGCTCTGCATCGGTGGCGGCGAGGCAACGGCGCTGGCGGTCGAACTCTACTGAGGAACGGGCATGAAGATCGAAGGACATCATTTCGTCGTGACCGGCGCGGCCTCCGGACTGGGGGCTGCGACGGCAGAGCATCTGCTGTCGCGCGGCGCGAAGGTCACGCTCGCCGATCGCAATGCGGATGCGGGGCAGGCGCTGGTCGGGAAGCTGGGAGACAATGCCCGCTTCGCAGCCCTCGACGTCAGCGACGACAGGGGGATGGAGACGGCGCTTGCCGAAGCCGCCGTGGCCTTCGGCCCGCTGCGCGGTGCGATTGCCTGCGCCGGCATCGCGCCATCGGAAAAGGTGCTTGGCAGAAACGGGATCCATGCGCTCGAGAGCTTCGAGAGGACCCTTTCCGTCAATGTCACCGGCACCTTCAATCTGATCCGTCATGCGGCAAAGCTCATGGCGGAGAATGAGCCGCTGGAGGACGGCGAGCGCGGCGTGCTGATCGCCACCGCCTCGGTGGCCGCCTTCGAGGGCCAGATCGGCCAGGCGGCCTATGCCGCGTCGAAGGCCGCCGTTGCGGGCATGATCCTGCCCGTCGCGCGCGAACTGGCCCGCAGCGGAATTCGCGCCATGGCCATCGCCCCCGGCATCTTCGAGACACCCATGATGGCCGGGTTTCCCGACCATGTGCAGGCGGCACTGGCCCAGTCGGTTCCCTTTCCGCAGCGGCTCGGACGGCCGGCGGAATATGCCCGCCTTGCCGCGGAAATCATTGAGAACACCATGCTGAACGGCTCGGTCATCCGTCTCGACGGAGCGCTCCGCATGGCTGCGCGTTGAACCCGGACATCAGCCGGGAGGAGGAAAGACATGCCCATGAATGACAGGTTGAGCCTGCATGTGCCGGAGCCCGAGGTGCGCCCCGGCGACAAGCCCGACTTTTCCCGGGTGGAGATTCCCGAGGCGGGATCGGTGCGCCGCCCGCCGGAGGACGCGGAAGCAGAAAGCATGCGCGACCTCGCCTATTCCATCATCCGGGTGATGAACCGAGACGGCGAGGCGGTCGGCCCCTGGGCGGGCTCGCTCAGCGACGACGAGATCATCGAGGGCCTGCGCCACATGATGACCCTGCGCGCTTTCGACCAGCGCATGCTGATGGCGCAGCGGCAGGGCAAGACTTCCTTCTACATGCAGCATCTGGGCGAGGAGGCGATCTCCTGCGCCTTCCAGAAGGCCCTGAAGCCTGGTGACATGAACTTCCCGACCTATCGACAGGCGGGCCTGCTGATCGCGGGCGGCTATCCGATGGTCGACATGATGAACCAGATCTACTCGAACGATGCCGACCCCCTGAAGGGCCGGCAGCTGCCGGTGCTCTACTCGGCGCGCAGCCACGGTTTCTTCTCGGTCTCCGGCAATCTCGGCACCCAGTATATCCAGGCCGTGGGCTGGGCCATGGCCTCCGCCATTCGCCAGGGAACGGAGATTTCGGCCGCCTGGATCGGTGACGGCTCGACGGCGGCTTCGGATTTTCATGCCGCGCTCGTCTTTGCCTCCACCTATCGCGCGCCGGTCATCCTCAACATCGTCAACAATCAGTGGGCCATTTCCACCTTTCAGGGGATTGCCCGGGGCGGTTCCGGCACCTTTGCCGCGCGCGGCCTCGGCTTCGGCATCCCGGCGCTCCGGGTGGACGGCAACGATTACCTCGCCGTCCATGCGGTTTCCCAGTGGGCTGCGAACCGCGCCCGCCGCAATGGCGGTCCGACCCTCATCGAGCACGTCACCTACCGGGCCGGCGCCCATTCCACCTCGGACGACCCGTCCGCCTACCGTCCCAAGGAGGAATCCAACGCCTGGCCGCTCGGCGATCCCGTCCTGCGGCTGAAGAACCATCTGACCCTGCGGGGCCTGTGGAGCGAGGAGCGCCACCGCCAGGCGGAAGCCGAAATCCGCGCGGAGGTGATCGCCGCGCAGAAGGAGGCCGAGCGCCACGGCACCCTGCATGCGGGCGGAAAGCCGTCCGCCCGCGACATGTTCGAGGATGTCTATGCGGAAATGCCCGCGCATCTGAAACGCCAGCGCCAGCAGGCGGGAGTCTGACCCATGCCACGCATGACCATGATTGAAGCCATTCGCAGCGCCATGGACGTTTCCATGGAGCGCGACGACCGGGTGGTCGTCTTCGGGGAGGATGTCGGCTATTTCGGCGGCGTCTTCCGCTGCACCCAGGGCCTCCAGCAGAAATATGGCCGCACCCGGTGCTTCGACGCGCCGATCTCCGAATCCGGCATCGTCGGCGCCGCGATCGGCATGGCGGCCTATGGCCTGAAACCCTGCGTCGAAATCCAGTTCGCGGACTACATGTATCCGGCCTACGACCAGCTGACCCAGGAAGCGGCGCGCATGCGCTACCGCTCCAACCACCAGTTCACCTGCCCGATGGTGGTGCGCATGCCGACCGGCGGCGGCATCTTCGGCGGCCAGACCCACAGCCAGAGCCCGGAAGCGCTCTTCACCCATGTGTGCGGCCTGAAGGTGGTCGTCCCCTCGACCCCCTATGATGCCAAGGGGCTGCTGATCGCCTCCATCGAGGATCCGGATCCGGTTATCTTCCTTGAGCCGAAGCGGCTCTACAACGGCCCCTTCGACGGCCATCACGACCGGCCGGTAACACCCTGGGCGGGTCATCCCGCGGCCGATGTTCCGGAAGGGCATTTCGTCGTGCCGCTCGGCGAGGCGGCAACGGTGCGGGAAGGCTCTGCGGTGACGATCGTCACCTACGGCACCATGGTTCATGTGGCCGCCGCAGCAGCAGAGGAGACGGGGATCGACGCCGAGATCATCGACCTGCGCACGCTCCTTCCGCTCGATCTCGAAGCCATCACCCGCTCCGTGCGCAAGACCGGACGCTGCATGGTGCTACACGAGGCGACGCTCACCTCCGGTTTCGGCGGGGAGCTGGCGGCACTGGTCCAGGAGCACTGCTTCTACAATCTGGAAGGCCCCGTCGTCCGCGTTGCCGGCTGGGACACGCCCTATCCGCACGCGCAGGAATGGGACTACTTCCCCGGCCCGGCCCGCGTCGGGCAGGCACTCAAGGACATGATGGAGGCCTGATCATGGCGATGCAAACGATCAAGATGCCCGATGTGGGCGAAGGTGTCGCCGAGGCGGAAATCGTGGAATGGCACGTGAAAGTCGGCGATCTCGTGCGCGAGGACGACGTGCTGACCGCGGTGATGACCGGCAAGGCGACGGTGGAGATCCCCTCACCCGTCGAAGGCAGGATCAGCTGGATCGGACCGGCCATCGGCGACATGGTTCCCGTGGGAACCCCGATCCTCCGGATCGAACATGCCGACGAGGGAGAAGACCATGCCGGCGCGGACGAGGACATACCGGCGCTGGCGCCGGACGCCGCGACCGAAAGGCCGGCAGCGGCTCCCCAGCCCGCCGAAGCCGCACCGGCACCGGCGCGGATGCAGACGGAGCGGCCCGCGCCTGCGGCCGCTGCCGCACCCGCAGCAAGGCCCGTCCATACGCCCGGCGCTCCGAGAGCGGAGGGCGAAAAGCCCCTCGCCTCCCCGGCAGTGCGCCTTCGGGCGCGCGAGGCCGGTGTCGATCTGCGGCAGGTTCCGGGTACCGGCCCGGCAGGGCGGATCACCCACGAGGATATCGATCTTTTCCTGGAGCAGGGTCCCGTAGCGCCGGCCGCTGCAGGCCGCAAGGCCGATCTCTCCGTCAAGGAGATCAGGATGGCCGGTCTTCGCCGGCGCATCGCCGAGCAGATGAGCCGCTCGAAGAGCCGCATTCCGCACATCACCTATGTGGACGAGGTGGACATGACGGCACTGGAGGAGCTGCGCGCCGGCATGAACAGGACGCTGAAGCCCGGACGCGTGAAGCTCACCCTGCTGCCCTTCCTGATGCGGGCCATGGTGAAGGCCATCGCCGATCAGCCGATCTTCAACGCCCTCTATGACGACGAGGCCGGCATCATCCGCCAGCACGGCGGCGTCCATATCGGTATCGCGGCCCAGACCCCCTCGGGGCTGATGGTGCCGGTTGTGCGGCATGCGGAGGCCCGCGACATCCACGATTGCGCCCGGGAAGTGGTGCGCCTGAGCGAGGCGGCACGGACGGGCACGGCGCTCCGGGAAGAACTTTCGGGATCGACGATCACCATCTCCTCCCTCGGCGCGCTCGGAGGGATCGTGTCCACGCCCGTCATCAACCACCCGGAGGTCGCGATCATCGGCGTCAACAAGATGGCGATCCGCCCGCACTGGGACGGCACGCAATTCGTGCCGCGCAAGATGATGAACCTCTCCTCCAGCTTCGATCACCGCGTGATCGACGGCTACGATGCAGCAACCTTCGTGCAGCGCATCAAGGCGCTGCTCGAAAACCCGGCCATGATCTTCGTCGAGGACTGACATGAAGGAAATCCACTGCAAGCTTCTCGTCATCGGCGCCGGCCCCGGCGGCTATGTCGCGGCCATCCGTGCCGGCCAGCTCGGAATCGACACGGTCATCGTCGAGCGCGCCCGCCCCGGGGGCACCTGCCTCAACATCGGCTGCATTCCGTCGAAGGCGCTGATCCACGCCGCCGAGGACTTCCACGCGGCCGTGGGCCGGGCCGGGAAACCCTCGCCAACCGGCCTCAGCCACGGCGCGCCGAGCCTCGACTTTTCGGCGACACAGGCCTGGAAATCCGGCATCGTCGGCCGTCTGACGGGGGGCGTGGCGGCCCTTCTCAAGAAGGCCGGCGTGAAGACCGTCGTCGGCCACGCCCGTTTCCGTGACGGCCGGACGGTGGCCGTCGAGACCGAGATCGGGACGCAGGTGATCCATGCGGAAAACACCATCATCGCCACCGGTTCCGCCCCCGTGGAGCTTCCCGTGCTGCCCTTCGGCGGCAACATCATTTCCTCGACCGAGGCATTGTCGCTCGGCGCGGTGCCGGAAAGCCTGACGGTCATCGGCGGGGGCTATATCGGCGTCGAACTCGGAACCGCCTATGCCAAGCTTGGCGCCAGGGTGACCATCGTCGAAGCACAGCCTCGGATCCTGCCGCTTTACGATGCGGCTCTTGTGCGTCCCGTCGAGAAGCGCCTGGCATCGCTGGGCGTCACCCTTCTCACCGGCACCCGGATCAAGGGCGGCTCCGAGGATGGCCTGGTCACGATCGAGGGGACGGATGGCCGGCCGCGCGAGATACGCGCGGACAAGGTACTCGTCACCGTCGGGCGTCGCCCCGTCACCGAAGGCTGGGGCAGGGAGGAACTGGTGCTCGACATGGCCGGGCCGTTCATTCGCATCGACGAGCGCTGCCGCACCTCCATGCGCGGCATCTACGCGATCGGCGACGTGACCGGCGAGCCGATGCTTGCCCATCGCGCCATGGCACAGGGGGAAATGGTGGCGGAGCTGGTCGCCGGCCGTTCCCGTCTTTTCGACAAGCGCGTCATCCCGGCTGTGTGCTTCTCTTCACCGGAAGTGGTGAGCGCCGGACTGTCGCCGGAGGAGGCAAAGGCCGCCGGTTACGAAACCGTGCAGGGGCAGTTCCCCTTCCTTGCCAACGGACGCGCGATGACGCTCGGCTCGGACGACGGCTTCGTCCGGATCGTCGCCCGGGCGGACAATCATCTGGTGCTCGGCATCCAGGCGGTTGGGGAGCATGTGTCCGAACTGTCTGCCGCCTTTGCGCTCGCGATCGAAATGGGGGCGCGGCTGGAGGATGTGGCCGGCACGATCCATGCCCATCCCACGCTTTCGGAGGCCTTCCCCGAGGCTGCCATGGCCGCCCTCGGCCACGGCCTGCACATGTGAGCGTGACGGCGCTGCCGGTCAGCCGATCGGCAGCGCCGTCTTGTAGACGACGCGGCGCAGCGCGGAGCTGGAGCGGATCGACTTCACCTGCTTCATCTTGATCAGGCGCGAGCGGAGAAGCTCCTCGAATTCGTTGAGATCACGGGTGACCACGCGCAGCAGATAGTCGTAATCGCCGGTCATCAGGTAGCATTCCATCACCTGCGGGATGGTGGCGATATCCCGCTCGAAGGAGGAAATGTTCTCGTCATCCTGGCTGACAAGCTGGACGGAGACGAAGACGCTGACCTTGAGTCCCAGTTTTTCCTGGTCGAGCAGCGTGACGTAGGACTGGATCACGCCATCCTTTTCCAGCTGCTTCTGCCGGCGCTGGACAGGAGACGGCGACAGGTGGATTTTGTCCGCAAGCTCGATGGATGTGAGGCGCGCATTGGTCTGGAGCGCCTTCAAGAGCTGAAGATCCTTGTCATCCATGCGATTCGAGTTCCTCCCCCTGACGCGAGGAGCGAGTTAGCCCTCCGATCGGGCGATTGGCAAGCGAAAGTCCCGACAAGGCGGCCTCTCCCACCGCTTTCGGTCCCGCGCGACGGACCGGCGCTCCCCGACCCTATCCTTGCCCTCGCCCGGCCCGCGGCTATTCCGCAGCCAGCGACTGGCTGAGAATGGGCGCTCCCGTGTTCTTGCGGCCGATGCACCAGTATTCGAAACCCGCCTCCGTGACCGCTTCCTCGTCATAGATGTTGCGCAGGTCCACCAGGAGAGGCAGCCGCACGCGCGAGCGGAGCTTCTGAAGATTGAGATCGCGGAATGCGCTCCACTCCGTCAGCACCACCACGGCGTCGGCACCGTTTGCCACGTCGTAGGGATCGTTCACATATTCCACGTTCCCCAGGATGGCCCTGGCATTGTCCATCGCCTCGGGATCGTAGGCCCGCACGATCGCACCGAAATCCTGCAGCGCCTGGATGACCGGAATGGCCGGGCTGTCGCGCATGTCGTCGGTATCCGCCTTGAAGGCGAGGCCGAGCACGGCAATCGTCTTGCCGCGCACATTGCCGTTGCAGGCATCCACCACCCGCAGCGCCATGGCGCGCTTGCGATGCTCGTTCACCTGGATGACGGTCTCCACCGTCCGCAGCTGCACGCGGTAGTCGCGCGCGGTCTTGGAGATCGCCAGCGTATCCTTCGGGAAGCAGGAGCCGCCATAGCCGGGCCCGGCATTGAGGAACTTCTCGCCGATGCGGCTGTCGAGGCCGATGCCATGCGCCACATCCCGGACATCGCCGCCGACGGCCTCGCAAAGATCCGCGATCTCGTTGATGAAGGTGATCTTCATCGCCAGAAACGCGTTGGCGGCATATTTCAGAAGCTCGGCAGACCGGCGGGAGGTCTGCAGGATCGGAACGCCCTCGAAAGCCCCGGCGTCATAGATCCTGGAGATGATCTCGCGCGCCCATTCGTCCTCGCTGCCGATCACGATCCGGTCCGGGCGCATGAAATCGTTGATCGCGACCCCCTCGCGCAGGAATTCCGGATTGGAGACCACCGAAAAGCGGATGTCCCGCCCGGCGGCTCTGAGGATGCGCTCCACCTCGTCGCCCGTTCCGACCGGAACGGTGGACTTGTTGACAACGACGAGGTCGCCCGTTGCCTTTTCCGCGAGCGAGCGGGCGACGGCGTAGACATACTTCATGTCGGCATGGCCGTCCGTTGCCCGCGGCGGCGTTCCGACGGCAATGAAGGCGGCATCCGCATCCCTGACGGCTTCGGACAGGTCCTGGGTGAAGGACAGGCGGCCTGCGGCGAGATTGGTCTTCACCAGCACGTCCAGCCCCGGCTCGTAGATCGGCATGATGCCCTTGCGGAGCCGTTCGATCTTCGCCTCGTTGTTGTCGACGCAGACCACCTCATTGCCCGTTTCGGCAAAACAGGCTCCGGCGACAAGCCCCACGTATCCTGATCCGATAATGACGATTTTCATCTGGGATACTCCAATTAGGCCCGGCCGGCGCTGGAAAAGGACGGCATGTCTACGAACTGGCGGAAATAATCGATGGTCTTCTCGAGGCCCTGGCGCAGCGGCGTCCGGGGCTCCCACCCCAGATGATCCCGCGCCCGGGAAATGTCGGGGCAGCGCTGGGTCGGGTCGTCCTGCGGCAGGGGCAGATTGACGAGCTTCGAGGGGGATTTCGTCATGTCCAGCACGAGCTCGGCCAGCTCGCGGATGGTGAACTCGCACGGGTTGCCGAAATTGACCGGGAAGCTCACCGCGTCCGGCGCATTCATTAGGCGGATGATACCCTCGACGAGATCGTCCCGATAGCAGAAGGAACGGGTCTGGCTGCCGTCGCCATAAATGGTGAGGTCGTCGCCACGCAGCGCCTGGATGATGAAATTGGATACCACGCGGCCGTCCTGGGGATTCATGCCGGGACCGTAGGTGTTGAAGATCCGGACGACCCGGATGTTCAGCCCGTGCACCCGGTGATAATCGTACATCAGCGTCTCGGCGCCCCGCTTGCCCTCGTCGTAACAGGAGCGGATGCCGATGGAATTGACATTGCCCCAGTACTCCTCCCGCTGGGGGTGGACCAGTGGGTCCCCGTAGATCTCGGAGGTGGATGCCTGCAGCACCTTCGCTCCGGTCCGGCGCGCAAGCTCGAGGATGTTGAGCGTTCCCAGAACGCTCGTCTTGAAGGTGTAGATGGGATCCGCCTGATAATGGGGCGGGGACGCGGGTGAAGCCAAGTTGAATATCTCGTCATAATTCCCATCCAGCGGATCGATGACCGACTGCTCGATGAGTGAAAATCCGTTTCGCCCTATAAAGCGGCGAATGTTTGCCTTGGTTCCCGTGTAGTAGTTGTCGAGGCACGTCACCTGGTTTCCTTCATCCAGAAGACGTTCGCAGAGGTGGCTGCCCAGAAATCCAGCACCTCCGGTTACAAGTATTTTCTTCATCACTTGGTCCTCAGATAAACAAAAAAGAATAAATCGGCGAGCGCCCGACAATCCTGCTCAAGCGGGCCAATGAACTCTTAGGGTGGTGTACCGAAGCTCCAAGTCAAGCCAAAGACAGCTGTTTTCATCGCGAAAGAAGGCCATGCGGGCGTGATTCCGCACGCGAGGGCGACGGAGCCATTCCCGGGCCGGCCCGGTTCGTTAATCTCAATTTTAGCACGAGATTTTCTTCAAGCCCATGGCCGCCCGTTCACCGTCGGGGAACTGTGCGTTGCCGGGAGGTTCACGGGTTCAGAAAGCGGCGGATGCGCGATTGCGCCTCTTCGCTTTCCCACCGGTCGGCCAGTGCCTTTTCGCTGAAGGCGACGGGATCTTCCACTTCCCCCCGCGCCAGGGTGCGGATCAGGCTCTTGGCCTCGGAAATCGCGCCGGGCGCACAGTCGAGCAGCAGCGCGACCTCTTCCTCGACGGCGGCATCGAGCGCATCGGGCGCCGCGGAGCGCGAAACCAGCCCGAAGCGGAGCGCCTCGTCCGTGCCGAAACGGTGGCCATTGAGGAAGGTGCGGCGCGCCGCCCCCTCGCCGATGCGGCGGATCACATAGGGGCCGATGGTTGCGGGTATCAGGCCCAGCCGTGTCTCGGTAAGGGCGAAGCGGGCATTCTCGGCGGCAACGACGATATCCGCCACGGCCATCATGCCGACGCCGCCGCCAAAGGCATTGCCCTGCACCCGCGCGATCAGCGGCTTGGACAGGCAATCGAGCCGGGAGAGCATGGTGGAGAGCTGGCGGGCTCCCTCGATCTTACCGTGCCGGTCCCGGGCTGCCTGCGCCTGCATCCAGTTGAGGTCGCCTCCCGCGCAAAAGCTCTTTCCATGGGCGCTGAGAATGACCGCACGAACGGCCGGCGTGGCTTCGACGATATCGGCGGCCTCGACCAGCTCGTGCATCATCGCCTCGTTGAGCGCATTGTGCTTTTCGGGCCGCGCGAGGCGCAGTGTCGCCACTCCCCGTTCGTCCCAGCTGAGATCGATGGTTTCGAAGGACATCAGGCTACCTCCCTGAGACGGCGGACGAACGCTTCCGCTTCCGCCAGTGCAACGAGATCGATGCCGGTCCGGTAACCGGCCTCTTCCAAAAAGCGCACCACCGGGCCCGTCGCCACATTGCCCGCGGCGCCGGGAGCATAGGGGCAGCCGCCGAGGCCGCCCGCTGCCGCGTCGAAGACGCGAAGCCCCTTGCCGAGGGCGACCGCGATGTTGTCGAGCGCCCGCCCTCCCGTATCGTGAAAGTGCCCGGCAAGTCGGTCAGCCGGCACCCGTTCCAGCACGCAATCGAGCATGGCGCCGATGCGGTCCGGCGTCGCCCGGCCCAGCGTATCGCCCAGCGAAACCTCGTGGCAGCCTAGCCCGAGCAGCGTTTCCGCAACGCGGGCGACCGCGGCGGGTTCGACACGTCCCTCGTAGGGGCAGTCGGTGACGCAGGAGACATAGCCGCGCACGGGAATGCCGGCTGCCCGGGCAGCCTCCATGACCGGGCGGAAGCGCTCGATGCTCTCTTCGATCGAACAGTTGATGTTCTTGCGGCTGAAGCTCTCCGAGGCGGCGGCGAAGATGGCGACGCGGTCGGCTCTCGCCTGCCTTGCTGCCTCGAAGCCGCGCAGGTTCGGCGCAAGGGCGGTGTATTCGGTTCCGGGGCGCCGCGAAATGCCGGCCATCACCTCTGCCGCATCGGCAAGCTGCGGCACCCAGTCTGCCCGCACGAAGCTGGTCACCTCGATGCGGGGAAAGCCGCAGGCCGACAACAGGTCGACCAGCCGGATCTTGTCGGCGGTCGGGATGAGCGCCTTCTCGTTCTGAAGCCCGTCGCGCGGGGACATTTCATGGATGAGCACGAAATCTCCCATGATCAGCTTTCCCCGGCCGCGTCGAATGTGGCGATCAGCGTGCCTTCGCCAACCTGCTGGCCCTCCGATACGCCGACCGTCCTGACCTTGCCGTCAAAGGGCGCGGCGAGCGTGAGCTCCATCTTCATGGCTTCCATCATGGCGACCGGTTCGCCCGCCTTCACGATCTGTCCCGTTTCCACCATCAGCCGCTTGACGAGGCCGGGCATGGGAGCGGCAATGGTATCCCCGCCGGCACCGGTCGTCACACTGCCCTCCAGCGGATCGTGCAGGCGGAAGCGGTTTGCACGCGAGCCCCTGCGCAGTTCGACGGACCCGGCGGTCTCCAGAACGCGCCAGCGGCTCGAATGGCCGTCGCTCTCGACATGGAGGATGCTCCTCGAAAGCGGTTTCAGCCGGAAGGAAACCGTCTCGTCATCCCGCTTCGCCTGCCACTGCCCGGCGCTTCCCGGCAGGAGACGGATGCAGTGCGGCCCATGGCTGCCCTCGAGCAGGACCACTTCTTCCGCCTCGCCCCACAGCCTGAAACCGGCAAGCGAGGACCACGGATCGGCGTCGGCAGGGCGCTGGTGAAGGCCGGACAGGACGATGGCGGCAACGGCCTCCTCCAGCAGGGACGGCTGATCCTCGGCCACGAGCGCATCCTGCGCCCGGGCAATCAGCCCCGTATCGGGCCGGCCGTCGGCAAAATCGGGATGCCGTGCCAGCCGGGCGAGGAAGCGGCTGTTCGTTTCGACACCCGCCACCTCCGCCCCATCCAGCGCGGTCAGCAGCTTCGCAAGCGCATCCGCCCGCGTCTTCCCATGGACGATCACCTTGGCGATCATCGGATCGTAGAAGGGCGTGATCGTATCGCCTTCCCGGATGCCGCTATCGATGCGGGCTGTTGCTTCCGGCAGATGGAGATGGGTGATCGTGCCGGTGGAGGGGAGGAATCCTTTCGCGGGGTTTTCGGCGTAAAGCCGGGCCTCGAAGGACCAGCCCTCGATGGAAAGATCCTCCTGACGGAGCGGCAGCGGCTCACCGGAGGCAACCCGCAACTGCCATTCGACCAGATCCTGACCGGTGATCGCCTCCGTGACGGGATGCTCCACCTGGAGCCGGGTGTTCATTTCCATGAACCAGAACCGGTCCATGCGCAGCCCTTCCGAGGCATCGGCGATGAACTCGATCGTGCCGGCGCCGGAATAGCCTATAGCCCGGGCGGCGCGAACGGCGGCCTCGCCCATCGCCTGCCGCATCTCCGGCGGCATGCCGGGAGCGGGCGCTTCCTCGATCACCTTCTGGTGCCTGCGCTGCGCCGAACAATCCCGCTCGAACAGATGCACCACGTTGCCGTGATCGTCGGCAAAGACCTGGATCTCGATGTGGCGGGGATGGGAAACGTATTTCTCGATCAGGCAGGCGGGATCGCCGAAGCTAGCCTGCCCTTCGCGCTCGGCGCTTTCGAGTGCCGCCAGAAAGTCTTCGGGCCGCTCGACGCGGCGCATGCCCTTGCCCCCGCCCCCGGCGCGCGCCTTGATCAGCACCGGAAAGCCGATGCGCCGCGCCTCCTCGAGAAGGACGGCCGGATCCCGGCTTTCGCCGTGATAGCCGGGAACGACCGGGACGCCGGCCTGCTCCATGGCGGCCTTTGCGGCATCCTTCAGCCCCATGGCGCGGATGGCCGATGCGGGCGGACCGATGAAGCGGATCCCGGCTTTCGTCACCGCCTCGGCGAAATCGGGGTTTTCCGAGAGGAAGCCGTAGCCCGGATGAACGGCGTCGGCGCCGGTCCTCCGCGTAGCCTCGATGATGAGGTCCCCGCGCAGGTAGCTTTCCGATGCGGTCTGCCCGCCAAGCGACACGGCTTCGTCGGCCATGTCCACGAACAGTGCATCCTTGTCAGCATCCGAATGGACCGCAACGGTGGCAATCCCGAGCCTGCGGCACGTGCGGATGATGCGGACGGCGATTTCGCCGCGATTGGCAATGAGGACCTTGCTGATCACGTCCAGTCTCCTCACATCCGGAACACGCCGAAGCGGGTGTCGTCCACGGGGGCATTCAGCGCGGCAGACAGGCTGAGGGCCAGCACCTCGCGTGTTCTCGCGGGTTCTACGATGCCGTCGTCCCACAGGCGCGCGGACGCGTAGAGCGGATGACCCTGGGTTTCGAACTGGTCGATGACCGGCTGTCGGAAGCGCGCTTCGTCTTCGGCGCTCCAGTCCTTGCCTGCCCTTTCGAGCGCCTCACGACGGACGGTGGCCAGAACGCCGGCCGCCTGCGGGCCGCCCATCACGGAGATCCGGCTGTTCGGCCATGTCCAGAGGAAACGCGGCGAATAGGCCCTTCCGCACATGCCGTAATTGCCCGCGCCGAAGGAGCCGCCGACCAGCAGCGTGATCTTCGGAACCGAGGTGGTGGCAACGGCAGTGACCAGCTTGGCGCCATGCTTGGCGATCCCTTCTGCCTCGTATTTCCGACCCACCATGAAGCCGGTGATGTTCTGCAGGAAGACCAGCGGGATCCGGCGTTGCGAGCAGAGCTCGACAAAATGCGCCCCCTTCAGCGCGCTTTCCGAGAAGAGCACGCCGTTATTGGCGATGATCCCCACGGGAATGCCCATGACATGGGCAAAGCCGGTCACCAGCGTCGTGCCGTAGCGGGCCTTGAACTCGTCGAAGCGGGAGCCGTCGACCACGCGCGCGATCACTTCCCTGATATCGTAGGGGGTGGTGAGCGAGGCCGGCACGATGCCCGCGATTTCTTCCGGATCGTAGAGGGGCGCTTCGACCGGCTGAAGCGCCACGTCCGGGCGCTTCCGGTGATTGAGCGAGGCAATCGCGCGCCGGACCAGGGCGAGCGCATGGGCATCGTCCCGGGCCAGATGATCAGCCACGCCGGACAGCCGGGTATGGACATCGCCGCCGCCCAGCTCTTCCGCAGAGACCTCCTCGCCCGTGGCCGCCTTCACGAGCGGCGGGCCGGCGAGAAAGATCGTGCCCTGTTTCTCGACAATGATCGATTCGTCCGACATGGCCGGCACATAGGCGCCGCCGGCCGTGCAGGACCCCATAACCGCGGCGATCTGCGGGATGCCCGCAGCGGACATGCGCGCCTGGTTGAAGAATATCCGCCCGAAGTGATCGCGGTCGGGAAAAACCTCGTCCTGGTTTGGCAGGTTCGCCCCGCCGCTATCCACCAGATAGATGCAGGGCAGACGGTTTTCGGCGGCGATTTCCTGCGCCCGCAGATGCTTCTTGACGGTCATCGGATAATAGGTGCCGCCCTTCACCGTGGCATCATTGGCCACGATCATCACTTCCCGGCCCTCGACGCGTCCGATCCCGGTGATGATGCCGGCGGATGGAGAGGCCCCCTCGTAAAGCCCGTGCGCGGCCGTGGTCGCGACCTCGAGGAAGGGGGAGCCGGGATCGAGAAGGCGCTGGACGCGCTCGCGCGGCAGGATCTTGCCGCGCTTTTCATGACGGCTGCGGGCTTCCGCGCCGCCGCCGGCACGGGCGATCTCGATCGCGTGGCGAACCTCCGCAATCTTCTCGGCCATGGCAGCACGATTGGCAGCGGCCTCCGCGCTCGCCGGATTGTAGGACGACTTCAGGACAGTCATCGGGCGGTTTCCTTGAAGAGTTCACGCCCGATGAGCATGCGCCGGATTTCGGAGGTGCCGGCGCCGATCTCCATCAGCTTGGCATCGCGCAGGAGACGGCCGGTGGGGTTGTCGTTGATGTAGCCGTTGCCCCCCAGCGCCTGGATCGCCTGCAGCGCCTGCTGCGTTGCCTGTTCCGACGCATAAAGGCAGCAGGCGGCAGCATCCTGCCGCGTGACCTCGCCGCGGTCGCAGGCGGACGCGACGGCATAGACATAGGCGCGCGCCGAATTCATCGCCGTGTACATGTCGGCGATCTTTGCCTGGATGAGCTGGAATTCGCCGATCGCCTGGCCAAACTGCCGGCGCTGGTGCACATAGGGCATCACCACGTCCAGGCAGGCATGCATGATGCCGACGCCGATCCCCGCCAGCACCACGCGCTCGTAATCGAGCCCCGACATCAGCACCTTGACACCACCGCCCGGCGATCCGAGCACGTTCTCCTCCGGCACCTCGCAATCGGTAAAGACCAGTTCGCAGGTATTGGACCCGCGCATGCCGAGCTTGTCGAGTTTCTGCGCCGTAGTGAAGCCGGCAAAGCCCTTCTCCACCAGAAAGGCAGTAATCCCCTTCGGCCCGGCCGCGGGATCCGTCTTGGCATAGACCACCAGCACGTCCGCATCCGGTCCGTTGGTGATCCACATCTTGTTGCCGTTCAGCACGTAGCGGTCGCCGCGCTTTTCCGCCCTGAGCTTCATGGATACCACGTCGGACCCGGCGCCGGGCTCCGACATGGCAAGCGCACCCACATGCTCGCCGTTGCACAGACGCGGCAGATATTTCGCCTTCTGCTCGGTGTTGCCATTGCGGTTGATCTGGTTGACGCAGAGATTGGAATGGGCGCCGTAAGACAGAGCGGTGGAAGCGGAGAACCGGGCGAGTTGCTCGACGGCGATCACATGAGCGAGATAGCCGAGGCCCGAACCGCCGAATTCCGGATCGGCGGTGATGCCGAGAAGGCCGAGCGCCCCCAGTTCCGGCCAGAGATCGCGGGCAAATTCGTTGCTCCGGTCGATCTCGTCCGCTCGGGGGGCCAACCGCTCGCGACCAAAGCGCTCGACCGTCTCCCTGACCGCATCAACGTCTTCACCGAGCGCAAAGCGCATCGTTGCCTGAAACATGGAAACCGCTCCTCCGGGACAGCGCGGCATCTCTCCCGCTAGCCGCTCTACGTCCTTCTAAATCAATGACTTAAGCCATCACCTGGTGAAAAAGGATGCCACAGTCGAGCGGGCTTGAGAAGTGGCGAGACCGTCAAATTCTATTTTATTGTTACGTCGTTGCGCAATTTTATTGCTCATTTTGATCTCGGACGAAACAAGCGCCAAGCCTCGCTGCGCTCAGGCCAGATCTTCCATCGGAATGCGGATCCGACAGCGTATGCCCTCGGGGAGAAAATCCAGATCTGCCCCGCCGGCCGGCGAATATTGCAGGCTGCGGGTGATGACGGTCTGGCCGAAGCCGCTGTTGCCGGGGGTGCTTACCGGCGGGCCGCCGCTTTCGAGCCATTTCAGCTCCGCGTAGGCGCGGCCGGCCTCGCACAGAAGTTCGACATCGACCCGCCCCTCCGGCGCGGAAAGCGCTCCGAACCGGACCGCATTCGCCGCCAGTTCGTGAATGATGAGCCCGAGCGCAATCGCGGCCCGGGGCAGAAGGGCAATCTCCTGCGCCTTGAGATGGACACGCTTCGACACGTCGGGCGGAAAGGGCCGAAGCTCCGCCTTGATGATGTCGGCAAGCAGGATCGACGACCAGGACCGCTCCGCGAGCGTATTGTGCGTTTCAGCAAGCGCCCGCATGCGCCCGGAAAAGGCGGTCCGGAAACCTTCCACCGTCTCGGCCGAAGAAGCAGTGCGGTTGGAGATCGACAGCACGAGTGCGAGGGTGTTCTTCACCCGATGCTCGACTTCGCGCATCAGCTGTTCAGCCTGCTGCTCCATCAGCAGCTGACGGGAAATGTCGTAGAAGGTCATGGCAACCGCGGGACGGTCGCCGGCTTCGAAGGGCACGGCGACCACGCGCAGCACCCGCTGCACCCCGGCAAGGGGAAGACGCAGCTCGGACTCGCATCTGCCTGCCTGCAATGCCTTGGGAGCGAGAGACCGGAAGAGCGTCTCGGCGCCTTCCGGCACCGTTCGGGGGTTACGCTCGAGATCGCTCCGGGAGGGATCGGACTGGAGGAGACGCAGCAGCGCGGGATTGGCGTAAAGCAGGTCGCCTTGCGCCGAAACGGCCGCGACTGCGGCATCCTGCGCAGCCAGCAGCGATCGATGGGCCTCTGCCTCAGGCAGTTCCGGCAGCGCATCGGCGCGCTCCCGGTGCCATTTCGACTGGTTCAGGTCGAGGCGGTAACGGACCCGTGCATGCTTTTTTTCCACAAGATCTTTCCCACCCGCCTTCATACGCATGCCCATAATGCAAGATGGGGCCGAGGCCCCCTGACCGATCACGATACGCCGGCAGGAATGGGGAGCGCCCGTCCCGATCGAAGCGGCAGGCTGGCCCGGGTAAGCGGGCCAGGCGTGCGCGATTCCATCCTCAGCGTTCATCCGAAACCGCTGAAACGGATAATCGTTGCATGTGGGTGAGAGATTTGGCCATGAGTCCTCGAGTGACAAATGGCGTGTGGAAACAAGGCCATCCCGGCGGTTCGCCGGAATGGCGCGCCTGTGTCAGGCCTGTTCGGCGGCAACGCCTTCCGCAGCGGCCACCAGCTCGCGGCCATAGGCGCTGCCGAGGTTCCGGTGACGCAACTGCTCGACGCCGGCAATTTCCTGGATCTGCCCTGCCTTCAGCACCGCGAGACGATCGCAGAGAAAGGACACCACCGGCAGGTCATGGGTGACCAGCAGGAAGGTCAGCCCCCGCTCGGCACGCAGGCCCTTCAGAAGATTGAGGATCTCGGCCTGCACAGAAACGTCGAGGGCGGAAGTCGGTTCGTCGAGCAGCAGGATGTCCGGCTCCAGCATGAGGGCACGCGCGATGGCGACGCGCTGCCGCTGACCGCCCGAAAGCTGATGCGGCAGGCGGAAGCGAAATTTCCGCGCGAGACCGACGGCATCCAGCATCGAAAGAATCCGCTGGTCGCGATCGCCGAGACCGTGGATCTGCAGCGGTTCGTCGAGGTGGTCGTCCACGGTGCGGCGCGGGTGCAGCGAGCCGTAGGGGTCCTGAAACACCATCTGGACACGGCGGATCAGCTCCCTGGGATGCTTGCCCGGTGACAGTCGGACATCGCCGAGATCGACCGTGCCGCTCCAGTCCCGGATCTGCCCGGCCAGTGCCTTGAGCACCGTGGACTTGCCCGAACCGCTTTCGCCCACCAGGGCAAAGCTCTCCCCGGTCGCTATGTCGAGCGAGACATCCCGCACCACATGGGCCGATCCATAATGCACATTGAGCTTGTCGATACGGATCATGTCACAGGCCTCCCAGGGACTGGCGGTCGAGGACGGGCAGCGTCTGGCGGGTCTCGTCGAGCCTTGGCAGCGAGGCAAGCAGGCCGCGCGTGTAGGGATGGGTCGCCTCGCCCAGCTTTCCGGCGGCGCAGGTTTCCACCACCCGGCCGTTGAACATCACGAGAATGCGGTCGCACCAGCGCGCGACCATGTTGAGGTCGTGGCTGATCATGATGAGGCCCATGCCGGTCCGCTGCACGAGATCGTCGAGGATCTCCAGAACCTGCCCGCGAACGGAAACGTCGAGCGCCGAGGTGGGCTCGTCCGCGATCATCAGGTCGGGCTCGAGCACGGCCATCATGGCGATCATCACCCGCTGGCCCATGCCGCCCGAAACCTCGTGCGGATAAAGCCGGTAGACCCGCTCCGGATCGGTGATGCGCACCGCCTCCAGCATCTTCAGCACGCGCTGCTTCTGTTCGCGCGCCGACATTCGCCCATGGAAGGCCAGCGCCTCGCCGATCTGCTCGCCGATGGTCATCACCGGGTTGAGGGAGAATTTGGGGTCCTGCAGGATCATCGAAAGCCGCGCCCCGCGCAGCCGGCGGAACGCCCTTTCGTTCAGGCGGGTAAGGTCTATACCGTCGAACTGCATGCGGTCCGCGGTGACCACGCCCGGCTTCGGGATAAGGCCGAGCAGCGCACGGCCCGTCATGGATTTGCCCGATCCGCTTTCGCCCACGATGCCGAGGCGCTCCTGGCCGAGCGAGAAGCTCACGCCCTTCACCACCTCGACCATGCCGGATTCGGAGGGAAACCGGACTTTCAGGTTTTCGACTTCGAGAAGGGCCATGTCACTTGCTCCGCTGGCGAGGATCGAGAACATCGCGCAGCCCGTCGCCGAAGAGGCAGAAACCGAGGCTGACGACGACGATGGCGAAACCGGGCATGGTCGCGACCCACCACTGATCGAGGATGAAGGTACGTCCGCGGGAGATCATCGCTCCCCATTCGGGTGCCGGCGGCTGTGCGCCGAGACCTATGAAGCCGAGGCCAGCCGCGGTGAGGATGATGCCGGCCATATCGAGCGTCACGCGGATGATCGTGGACGAAAGGCAGAGCGGCAGGATGTGGCGGGCCACGATCCGCCAGTGGCTTCCGCCCAGCATCCTTACGGCGGCGATGAAGTCGCTGTTGCGGATGGTCAGCGTTTCTGCCCGGGCGATGCGGGCATAGACGGGCCAGGCGGTGATGGTGATGGCGATGACCGCATTGCCGATGCCCGGCCCCAGCGCGGCGACGAAGGCAAGCGCCAGGATCAGCCGCGGCATGGAGAGAAAGACATCGGTCACGCCCATGAGGGCCCGGTCCACCCAGCCGCCGAAATAACCCGCGACGGCCCCCAGCACCAGGCCGATAGGCGCCGAGAGAACGGCCACGAGCAGAACGATGTAGAGCGTGATCCGCGAACCGTGGATGACGCGGGAGAGAATGTCCCGCCCGAGTTCGTCCGTGCCCATCCAGTGTTCGGCAGAGGGTGGCAGGAGGCGGTTCGAGAGCGACCCCTCGATCGGCGAATAGGGAGCAAGCCAGGGCGCGAAGGCCGCGACAACGAGCAGGGCGAGGATGATGACCAGACCGAGAACCGCCAGCGGATTGCGCATCAGGGCGCGCGTCATCCGGTAGGACTGGCCAAGCTTCGCCTGAAGGCGCGTTTCGGGGTTTTCGTCCAGCAGCCAGTCACGGGAAAGAACAGAGAGGGTCACGGGCGTCTCCTCAGCGGGCGCGCGGATCAAGGATGCGGTAGAGCGCATCGGAGATCTTGTTGATGGCGATGAAGACGGCGCCGATGACCAGCGTGCCGCCCAGAACGGCGTTCATGTCCGCATTGAGAAGCGCCGTCGTGAGGTAGTTGCCGATCCCGGGCCATGAGAAGACCGTTTCCACCATCACAGAGCCCTCGAGAAGGGCCGCATAGGACAGGCCGATCACGGTGATCAGCTGGACGCGGATGGGCCGGAAGGCATGCCGCCAGATGATCACGCGCGCCGGCACGCCCTTCACCCGCGCCGTGATGATGAACTCCTGGCCCAGCTGGTCGAGCATGAAGCTGCGCGTCATCCGGGCGATATAGGCAAGGCTGAAGAAGCCGAGGATGGTGGCCGGCAGGATGATGTGGCTGAACGCATTGGTGAAGCTTTCGAAATCGCCTGCAATCAGGCTGTCGACCAGAAGCAGGCCCGTCACCGGCGGCACCATGCCATCGAGGAAGATATCGATACGGCCGGGACCGGCCACCCATTTGAGCTGCGCATAGAAGAGGACGAGCCCGACCAGGCCCAGCCAGAAGGCCGGAATGGCATAGCCGGCAAGTCCGATCACCCGGATCACCTGATCGATGATGCTGCCCTGCCGGGCGGCGGCAAGCGCGCCGAGCGGCACACCGATGACCACGCCGATGAGAATGCCGAGCGTCGCCATTTCCAGCGTCGCCGGGAAGTAGCGGGCGATATCCTCCATCACGGGACGCTGGGTGCTGACCGAAAGGCCGAAGTCGCCGCGCAGGATGCCTGCCACATAATGCACGAACTGGAGGATCAGGGGATCGTTGAGGCCCATGCGCTCCTTCGCCGCCTCGTAGACGGCGGGCGGAGCCCGGTCCCCGACGACGGCCAGAACCGGATCGATGGGCACCACCCGGCCGATGAAGAAGGTGATCGCCAGCAACCCCAGGCCGGTCAATGCCAGCGAAAGGACAAAGCCGATCGCCGTTTTTGCCCAGGCGGGGAGAAGACGGCCGCTTCCCTTTTGTGTCATAATAGGTCCCCCATAAAGTTTTTTTGACATAGCAAAAAATTTTTACTAGGGTCAAAAGAAATATCGGAACAGCTTCGCATGAACTCGCCACTTCCCAGATCCGAGGGTCCCTACTCTCCCCAGTTCGGCAGCCGCATCCGCGAGCTGCGCCGAAAAAATGAGTTGACGCTTCAGGCGCTTGCCGATCAGGCGGGCATCTCGGTCGGCTTCCTGAGCCAGGTGGAGCGCGACAAGGCGACTCCCTCTCTCGGCACCCTTGCGGCGCTTGCCTCCGCACTCGGGGTGGAGATCGACTGGTTCATCGCCACACCCAAGCCTCGCGACAGCATAACACGGGCCGGGGAACGCGAACGATTTTCTCTGGCGGACAGCTCGCTTGTCTATGAGCGCATCACGACAAGCCTTCCCGGCGGCACGCTGTCTTCGCTGATCATCGAGATACCGCCGGGCTACCAGTCCGAAATCACCGCGCATACGGGCGAAGAGCTGCTTCTGGTGCTTGAGGGCACCGTGCGGCAGACGCTCGGGGATACCGCCATGGTGCTCTATCCCGGCGACAGCCTGCATTTCATGGGGGATACCCCGCATTCCTTCGGCAATATCGGCGACCGTCCTGCCCGTCTCCTGTGGACCGGCACGGCGCCGCGCTTGCTGGGCAAGACCCCTGAATAAGCCCGAGGGGGCGGGGTTTTTCGGTCTCCGGCGTCGACAGGCTCCGGGACCGGCACGACAAAAATCTGAAAAAACGAACTGGAGGGAACATGTCCATTTTCAGAACGACACTTGCCGTCAGCCTTCTGGCGCTCGCCACGGCGCCGGCAATCGCGGCCACGCCCGACGATGCGCTCGTCGTCGCCCAGAACATCGACGACATCGTCACCATCGACCCGGCGACCGCCTATGAATTCAGCTCCGGCGAATATGTAGCCAACGTCTACGACCCGCTGGTGCGCTACGACGCTGCCGACCCGTCCAAGCTTGCGCCTGGCCTCGCCAGCGAGTGGACGGAAGATGCCGCCGGCAAGTCCATCACCTTCACCCTGCGCGACGGCGTGACCTTTACCTCCGGCAATCCGGTGACCGGCGAGGATGTGCTCGGCTCCTGGAAGCGTGTCGTGAAGCTGAACGACGCCCCGGCCTTCATCCTGACCCAGCTTGGCTGGACGCCCGAGAACATCGGAGAGATGGTCAAGGTCGACGGCAACAAGGTTACCGCCAAGTGGACCGGCGACTTCTCGCCCTCCTTCGTTCTGAACGTTCTCGCATCCCGCCCGGCATCGGTCGTGGACATGAAGACGGTGATGTCGCATGAGGAAAACGGCGACATGGGCAAGGCCTGGCTGAACCAGCATTCCGCCGGCACCGGTCCCTTCGAGCTCGTCAATTTCCGCCCGGCGGAAATGCTGTCGCTGAAGGCAAACCCGAACTATTTCGGCGGCGCGCCCACCATGCAGAAGGTGGTGATCCGCCATGTGGCCGAGGCCGCCACCCAGCGTCTGATGCTGGAATCGGGCGATGCCGACATGGCGAAGAACCTTACCCCCGACCAGATTGCCGGCCTGTCCACCAATGCCTCGATCAAGGTCGAGACCTATCCGCAGGCCGCGGTTCACTGGCTGTCCTTCAACCAGAAGGTCGAGGCCCTCACCAATCCCGCCTTCTGGGAAGCCGCCCGCTACCTCGTCGACTACAAGGGCATGACGGACACCATCCTGAAGGGCCAGATGGAAATTCACCAGGCCTTCTGGCCGAAGGGCTTCCCCGGCGCACTGAATGACACGCCCTTCACCTATGACGTGGCCAAGGCCAAGGAAATCCTCGAGAAGGGTGGCGTGAAGCTGCCGCTCACCATCAAGATGGACGTCATCAACGCCAACCCGTTCAACGACATGGCCCAGGCGCTGCAGCAGTCCTTCGCACCCGCCGGCATCAATTTCGAGATCGTGCCCGGCACCGGCTCGCAGGTCATCACCAAGTACCGTGCCCGTACCCATGAGGCGATGCTGCTCTACTGGGGCCCGGACTTCATGGATCCGCACTCCAACGCCTATGCCTTTGCGCACAATGCCGACAATGCGGATGACAAGTACGCTTCGACGACGACCTGGCGCAATGCCTGGATGCCGCCGAAGGAGCTGAACGACAAGACCATGGACGCCCTCAAGGAGCAGGATTCGACCAAGCGCCTGAAGCTCTATGAGGAACTGCAGAAGTCCGTGCAGGACAGCTCGCCGATCGTCGTGATGTTCCAGGAAGTCAAGCAGGTCGCCATGAATGCCAAGGTCACCGGCTACGTGAACGGCGCGATCTCCGACTTCGTCTACTACCGCCTCGTCAAGAAGAACTGATCGCGGCGACGAACCGATTTTGCGAATTGGCGGGGCCTTCAGGCCCCGCTTCACTCAGAGCCACTGATTCAGGACCATTGCGCATGTCTTCCGATCCCCAGACCGTTTTTGCAGATCTTCACCGGACAATCGACGCGGCCGTCGGTGCACGCCTGTTCACCGTCACCGTGCTTGACCGCAAGGCAAAGCTTGCCCGCCGCGCCTATACGTCCCATCCGGCGGAGTATCCGACCTCGGGCGTCAAGCCCATGCTGGTGGACGGCTGGAGCGAAAAGGTGATCGACCGCGGCGAAACCTTCATTGCCAACACCACGGACGGCTTCTCTCCCTATTTCCCGGATCATCCGCTGATCAACAGCCTTGGATGCCATTCCGCGATGAACCTGCCCGTCATCGAGGAGGGCGAGGTGATCGGCACGGTCAACCTGCTGGATATCGAACAGCATTTCACCCCGGAGCGGGTGGAGCGTATCCGTTCGCTCGTCGAGGAAAACAAGCCCGCCCTGGTGCGCGCCATGCGCGATACCCCGATGACGGCCTGAGAGAAACCGCATACCCTTCAGGAGGGCGCCCCGGTGGCGCCCTTTTCGCATTCAGGGAAGGTGGAACATCTTCGCGAGCGGCACCTGAACCGGGGTGTTGTCCGGCTCCGTCTCCATGATGTCGGCCATCATGTCCCACCAGCGGCGCACGATGGGCTCCATCGGCAGGCGATCCATTCCATGGTCGTCGCTCCGCTTCAGGACGCCGAAGAGATGGTTCGTCTCCTCGTCCAGCCAGATCGAGTAATCGGCAACGCCCGCCTCTTTCAGAAGAGCGGCAAGCTCCGGCCAGATCGCATCATGACGGCGTTTGTATTCCCCGGCCATGCCGGGGAAGAGGTTCATGCGGAAGGCAATCGTCTCGGCCATGGAGTCCTCCTTGATCAGGGGCCGGCAAGCGCACGCCAGCGCGCGGCATAGGCAGCAAGCTGCGGGTCCGGCTCGGCGGCGGGGGAGTGATCGGGCTGCAGCGCAATGCCCGCAGGTCCAAGGGCAAGACAGGCTGCGCCGAAGGAGGTCCCCGTCTTTCGCCCTTCGCTGACGATGGGCTGGCGGCCTGTGAGCGTGGCCAGCATGGAGATGAAATCGGCATTCCCGGCAAAAGGCCCCTCCACGATCGTGTCGCCCTCGGCACCGATCAGTTCCCGCGAGACACCTGCCATCAGTGCCAGATGAAGCGAGACGGCAAAGAGCCTTTCGCCCGGCGTCTGCGGCTCAGCCATCCAGCGCCCGGCGACATGGGGAAAGGGTCCTGAACCCGCTGGTACGGACGGCAGCAGCATGACCCCGTCACTCAGCACCCGCCGCCGCTCTTCCGGGCTGATCTGAACCAACCCGCCCGGCACGAGCATTTCAAAGGCCCGTCCGCCCATGAAGCGGGAAGATGGCGTTTTCGCCCCGAGTGCATTGACGTTGAACAGCGTGTCCCGCTCCTCGTCCAGCGCCATCTCCCGGCCTCCGACGGCAAGCGTGACGACCCAGGTGCCTGTCGACATCACGCAGAAGGGCGCGCGCCGTGTAAGAAGATGCGGGAGAAGCGAGGCGTTGGAATCGTGGATGCCCGAATGGACGGGGATGCCGGCTGGCAGGCCCAGCTCCGCCGCAAGCGCCGGGCGCACCGCCCCGAGCACGGCGCTCGCCGGGCGGATTTCCGGCATCAGCCGCTCCCAGCCGAGGTCTGCGACCAGGCTGGAAAAGCGGCTTTGGTGCGGATTCCACAGGTCGGTATGGACACCGAGCGAGGTGAGCTCGTTCGCAATCACGCCGGTCAGCCGGTAGGCCCAGTATTGCGGCCAGGGCAGGATGTGACGCACACGCCTGAAATCCTCCGGATGGGTCTTTGCCTGCCAGTGAAGCATGGCGCCGGCATTGAGCCCCATGGGCAGGCGCGGCGACCCGGTTTCCGCAAAGGGAGGACGCAGGGCGCGGTAAGCGCCGTCGAGCGAGTCCGGCGACGGATCCTCGTAATCCATCACCGGCATGGCGAGCTCTCCCGCCCCGTCGAGCAGCGCGAAGCAGGCTCCGTGCGTGGTGATGGAAATGGCGTCCATGCCGCCGTTGCGGCCGATCTCGGAGAGCGCGTGCCGGATGAAGCTCCACAGTGCATCCGTGTCGAAATGACTGTAGGGAGCCGGAGCAGGCGTGTTCCGGAAGGAATGCTGCTGGGTCTCGCGCCCGGCGCCGGCGTCGAAGAGCACGACCTTGGCGTTGGTCTTGCCGATATCGATGACGGCAATGCGCTGCGGTGTCGCCATGATCAGCCCTTCCGCCTGACCTGGCGGATACGGGTGACCAGCTTGGGAACAGCGATCACCAGGATCAGCAGAAGTCCGACGAAGATGGACATCACGATGCCGGGAACGTTGAGGAGGCCGAAACCGAAGGTCACCATGCCCATGATCAGCGCGGCCAGGACCACACCGCCGATGCGCCCGGATCCGCCGAGAATGTTGATGCCGCCGAGAACCACCATGGTCACCGCTTCGAGTTCCCAGCCCGTGGCGATGGAAGGACGGGTGGATCCGAGCCGCGAGGTGAGGCAGACGGCCGCAAGTCCGCTCATCAGCCCGGTGAGCAGGAACAGGATGAACTTCACCCGCTCCACCCGTACGCCCGAGAAGCGGGCCGCCATCGGGTTGTTGCCGATGGCATAGACGGTCCGGCCGAAGCTCGTCGCGTGCAGCAGCACGGCAAACACCACCGCCGTCAGGACGAAGAGCACGAGCTCGAAGGAGATGACCCAGAACACATAGCCCTGGCCGAACCAGGCAAAATCCGACGGATAGCCGGTGAAGGCCTTGTCGCCGAGGATGATGAAGGCAATGCCCCGGAAGAGGCTCATGGTGCCGATGGTCACCACGATCGACGGAAGACCGAGGCCGCTGACAAGGAAGCCGTTCACGGCACCGCAGGCAAGACCGGTCAGAAGGCCGATGGCGACCAGCTCC
Organism: Gellertiella hungarica; assembly: GCF_014197145.1. Classification (GTDB taxonomy): domain Bacteria; phylum Pseudomonadota; class Alphaproteobacteria; order Rhizobiales; family Rhizobiaceae; genus Gellertiella; species Gellertiella hungarica. The sequence continues at coordinate 39,693 of NZ_JACIEZ010000008.1, forward strand.
GGGGTACCCGCGCCGTGGCTCATCGCAAGCCCCATCAGCGTGGATGAAAGCGCCAGGATGGCGGCCACCGAAAGATCGATCTCCCCGGATATGATGACCAGCGCCAGAGCAAAGGCGATCAGTCCCTTTTCGGTGAAGTTGAAGGTCGCATCCGACAGGTTCCAGGGATCGAGGAAATAGGGAGAGGACCAGACATTGATGGCGAAGATGATGACCGCGACGGCGAGAAGCAGGGCCTCCCAGCTTCTGAGAAGCCGTTCACCCCGACCCTGCAGCCGGTCCTTGATGAAGCGCGCCTGCATTTCCTGGCTGCTCATGCCACCACCTCCGCCTTCTTCAGGATCACCCGGCCTTTGCGCCGCTCCGCCCTCGCATTGAAGGCGACCGCGAGGATGATCACGCTGCCGGAAATCGCCAGTTGCCAGAAGGGCGAGATGTTGATGACCGGCAGCGCGTTCTTGATCGTGCCGAGGAAAAGCGATCCGAGAACGGCGCCGAACACCGTGCCGATGCCACCGGCGATGGAGATGCCGCCGATGACGCAGGCAGCAACCACGTCGAGTTCGAAACCCAGCGCGATGTCCACATAGGCAACCGCATAGCGCGCGATCCAGAGGTAGCCGGCAAGGCCCGAAAGCGCGCCCGAAAGGACGAAGGACAGGAACCGCGTATAGCCGACGTCGATCCCCGTATAGACCGCCGCATGCGGATTGCCGCCGACAGCATAGAAGGCGCGCCCTGTCGCCAGACGGCGAAGCAGCACGGCCATGATCGCGGTCACGGAAAGCGCCATCCAGCTGAGAACCGGTATGCCGAGGAAATCCGCCCGGGGCACAGCCTTGAAGGCATCGGTCATCTCGTGGGCATTGATCCACTTGCCATCGGAGATCAGGAAGATGATGCCGCGATAGATGGTCATGGTCCCGAGCGTCACCACGATCGGCGGGATATCCAGCCGCCATACGAGGAGGCCGTTGATCGCCCCTGCCAGAACGCCGGTCAGGATGGCGACGACAACAAGCAGGAGCACCGGCAGATCCGGGTACAGGTTGTTCAGCATGGCCGCGACCATGCCGCTCAGCGCCAGCGTTGCAGCCGTGGAGAGATCGACGCACTTTGTCAGGATGACGGTCATCTGGCCGAGCGCGAGAATGATCAGGATCGACGTATCGTTGAACACGTTTCCAAGGCTTGCCGGAGCGACGAAAGACGGGAAACGAAGGGCAATGAGACCCACCATGGCAAGGATGACGGCCACGAGCTGGGTTTCGCGATGTTTCAGCAGCGCCTTCATGCTTCTTCCCCGATGCCGGCAGCCGCACGCACCAGAATTTCCGGGGTCAGCCCGTCCCGCGCGAAGGTACCGGCCATTCGCCCTTCGCGCATCACCACCACGCGATCCGCCATGCCCATGATCTCGGGAATTTCCGACGAGACCATGATCACCGAAAGCCCCTGCCCCGCCAGCTCGCTCATGAAGGCGTGCACCGCCGCCTTGGAGCCGATGTCGATCCCCTTGGTCGGCTCGTCCAGGATGATGACCTTGGGGCGGGTCGCGAGCCACTTGGCGATCACGACCTTCTGCTGGTTGCCCCCCGAAAGCGTTCCGACGTCCTGATCGAGCGCCGCCGCCCGCAGATCGAGGCGCGCGGTATAGTCCCGCGCCAGCGCAAATTCTTCCGCCATCCGGATGAACCCGTGACGCGATGTACGATAGAGGGAGGGCAGCGTCACGTTGGAGACGATGGGCATGCCGATGATGGCGCCCTGACGACCTCGGTCTTCCGGCACGTAGACGATGCCCCGCGCAACGGCTTCGGCGGGCGTCCTGATGACGGCCACCTGGCCATCGATCCGCACCGCGCCGCGCGAGGGCCGGGTCACGCCGAACAGGGCCTGCATGACTTCGGAACGCCCGGCGCCGATGAGGCCGTAGAAACCGAGGATTTCCCCGCGGCGCAGCTCGAAGCCGATATCCTCGAACTCCGTCGGGTGGCAGTAGCCGGCCACGGTGAGAACAGGCTCGCCGATGGCGGCCGGAACCTTGGGAAAGACCTGCCCGACGTCGCGGCCCACCATGAGCCGCACCAGTTCGCTCTGCGTCGTCTCGGCCAGAAGGCCGGCGCCCACCATCTCGCCGTCGCGGAAAACGGTGTAGCGATCGGCGATCCGGAATATCTCGTCGAACTTGTGGCTGATGAAGAGGATGGCCTTTCCTTCTGCCTTCAGCCGCTCGACTAGCTCGTAGAGCTCCCCGATCTCCTTGTGCGACAGCGCCGCCGTCGGTTCGTCCATGATCACGACGCGGGCATCGATGGAAAGGGCACGGGCGATGGCGACCAGGTGGCGGTTGGCGATGCCGAGATCCCGCAGCCGCATGTCGGGCTCCAGCCGGGCACCGATGCGCTCCAGCAGCGCGCGGGCTTCCGCATTCATCCGCTTCCAGTCGATGAAGCCGAAGCGGGTGCGCGGCTGATGGCCGAGAAAGATGTTTTCGGCGACGGAGAGTTCGTCGAAAAGAACCGTTTCCTGATGGATGGCAGTCACGCCCGCACGGGCGGCATCCATGGTCGTTGCGAAGCGGACCGGACGTCCATCAAGCTCGATATGGCCTTCGTCCGGCTGGTAGATGCCCGTGAGGATCTTGACCAGGGTCGACTTGCCGGCGCCGTTCTCGCCCACCAGGGCGGTGACGGAGCCGGGAAAGAGCGACAGCTCGACACCGCCGAGCGCACGTACGCCCGGAAAGGTCTTGGCTATGCCCGCAAGCCTGATCACAGGCGCTCCTGCTGCAGCCGGATGCGGGATCGGGCCGGCTTCATCGGGTGAAGCGGCAAAGGATTGTGGGGTCACAGGCATCGGTCCTGCTGGCATGATGGAATGGCAAGCCCCTGGCGATACGGCCGGGGCGGGGAAAAGCGGAGGGCCAGGCCATGCCCGGCCCTCCGGCCGTCATCAGAAGATCTTGGCGAATTCCTCGACGTTCTTGGCGTCGTAGACGAAGGGATCTGCCATGGCGCCTTCGCTGTTGTCGTCCAGCTTCACTTTGCCCATGCGGCCCATGGAGAGCTCCGCGCCGGGCTTTGCCTCTTCCTTGCCGGTGACGAGGTTGTAGGAGATCATCGTCGCGGCATAGCCGAGGTCGATCGGGTTCCAGATCGCGAAGGACTTGGACGCACCCGACTTCACGTGGCCGGCCATTTCCGAGGGAAGGCCGAGGCCGGTGACGTTGATCTTGCCGACCATGCCGGCATCGGTCACGGCCTGCGCGGCGGCAACGATGCCCACCGAGGTCGGCGCGATGATGGCCTTGAGGTTCGGATAGGCCTTCATGAGGCCCTGTGCCTCGGTGTAGGACTTGTCCGTCTTGTCGTCGCCATAGACGGTGGCAACGATGTTGATGCCCTTGTAGTTCGGCAGAACCTTCTTCATTTCCTCGATCCAGGTGTTCTGGTTCGTGGCGGTTGCTGCGGCGGAGAGGATTGCGACATCGCCGCCTTCCGGCAGGTTGTCGGCGGCCATCTTCACGCACATGTTGCCGATGAGCGGATTGGACGAGGGATTGAGATGCATCATCCGGCCTTCCGGCGCCACGCCCGAATCCCAGGAGATGACCTTGATCCCGCGCTCCATCGCCTTCTTCAGGGCGGGAACGAGCGCGTCCTTGTCATTGGCGGAAATGGCAATCGCATCCACCTTCTGCGCAACCAGCGAGTTGATCACCTCGATCTGGCCTTCGGCCGTCGTGTCGGTGGGCCCGGTATAGATGATGTCGACATCACCCAGTTCCTTGGCGGCTTCCTGAGCGCCCTTATTGGCGGCATCGAAGAAGCCAATGCCGAGCGCTTTCACGACAAGCGCGATCTTCTTGTTTTCCGCATGCGCGACATTCGCAATGAGGGCCGTCGAAATGGCGGCCGTTACAAGCACTTTCTTCAGCAATCCCATTTTTTCCTCCCGTAGATGGTCTGCTAATGCCGCGCGGTCGTTCTCACGCCAGCGCGGCGGATGGATTCGATTTCACCTCTGGCACTTTGGCGACAATCAGGTTGACGCCTGCTGCTTCAAGCATCGCGGCGTGCCGGTCCTCGATGGCTGAATCGGTAATGACGGTGGCGACCCGCTTCAGGCCGCACAGGATGAGGCTGGAGCGCTTCGAGAACTTGGACGAATCCGCCAGCACGACGAGTTCGTCTGCCTGGTCGATCAGCTTCTGCTCTGCCTGGATGAGAAGCGGGTCGGCCTCCATGAGCCCGAGCGGCCCGAGACCCTGCGCTCCCATGAACATGCGCTTCGCATAGAAATTGCGCGTCACGTCGTTCTCGAAGGGCGACAGGATGATGTTCTGCTCCCGGTAGATCGTGCCGCCGGAGAGCATGATGGTGTTCTTCGAGTTCTTCAGCAGGTGCTCGGCGATCGGAAAGGAGTTGGTGAATACCTGCAGACGGCGGTTGGCGAGGAAATGCACCATCTGGAACGTGGTCGTGCCGCCGTTGATGATGATGGGATCCCCATCCTCGCACAGGGTCACAGCCTCCTTGGCAATGGCCTGCTTCTGCCGGATGTTGATCGTCTCGTTGACCGAGAAGGGCCGGCCCGCGAGCCCCACGAATTGCGGCGGATGCAGCGCCTCGGCGCCACCGCGCACCCGTCGGAGCTTCTTCTGGACGTGCAGAGCCGCGATGTCACGGCGGATCGTCGCCTCGGAGCTGTCGGTCAGTTCGACCAGCTCCGCGACTGTCACGACGGGCTTTTCCTGCACCGCGGACAAGATGATCCTGTGGCGTTCTTTCTCGTGCATGGCTCCTCCAATATCGTCATGCTTCCATCACTTCCGTTCAATGTCAATCAGTTCTGATCATTTTATTTCATTGTGCAGCGCAATATGATTGGAAATGATCATTTTTGATTGACATCGCCGGCGGCTCGTGGGATTCAACCTCCGAGACAATAGCGCGGTTTCTGCCGTCAGAAATCCGCGGCCGGGAGGAAACGGACCATGCCCTCACAGAATTCTTCGCCCAACGAGCGAAACAAGCCGCTTGCCGATCTCTGGAATGCGAACCGCGCCCAGGCCATGAGCGAGCCCGAGCGTCTCGTCTATCGATCAAACCTGCTCGGTTCCGACAAGCGCATCACCAATTACGGTGGCGGCAACACCTCGGCGAAGGTGATGGAAAAGGATCCGCTGACGGGCGAGACGGTCGAGGTGCTCTGGGTCAAGGGCTCCGGCGGCGATGTCGGCACCATCAGGCTTGACGGTTTTGCGACGCTTTACATGAACAAGCTGCAGGCCCTGAAGCGGCTCTATCGGGGGCTCGCGCACGAGGACGAGATGGTGGGGTACCTGCCCCACTGCACCTTCAACCTCAATCCGCGCGCCGCCTCGATCGACACGCCGCTCCACGCCTTCGTGCCGAAAAAGCATGTGGACCACATGCACCCCGACGCCATCATCGCCATTGCCGCATCGGAAAATTCGAAGGCGCTGACGCAGGCCATCTTCGGGACCGACATCGGCTGGCTTCCGTGGAAGCGCCCCGGCTTCGAGCTTGGCCTCTGGCTCGAGAAATTCTGCCTGGAGAACCCCACCGCCCGGGGCGTCATCCTGGAAAGCCACGGGCTGTTCACCTGGGCCGACACGGCGGAGGAATGCTATCGGGTCACGATCGAGATCATCTCCAAGGCCATGGCCTGGTTCGACGGCCAGAGTGGCAGCCCCGCCTTCGGTGGCGAGAAGGTGAAGGCGCTGGCCGCCGCCGACCGTCGCGCCGTAGCCGAGCGCCTGATGCCGGTGATCCGCGGCATGATCAGCGGCGCGGAGCGCAAGCTCGGCCACTTCGACGACAGCCCTGCCGTGCTCGAATTCGTCTGCTCCCATCGTCTTCCGGACCTTGCAGCCCTCGGCACATCCTGCCCGGACCACTTCCTGCGCACCAAGATCCGGCCGCTCGTGCTCGACTTCGACCCGGCACGTCCCGACATCGAGGGCCTGGTGGCGGGCCTTCCCGCGGCGGTCGCCGCCTATCGGGAGGACTATGCCGCCTATTACGAGCGCTGCAAGCGCCACGACAGCCCGCCGATGCGCGATCCGAACGCCGTCGTCTATCTGATCCCCGGCGTCGGCATGATCACCTTTGCGCGCGACAAGGCCACGGCACGGATTTCCGGTGAATTCTATGTCAACGCGATCAACGTGATGCGCGGCGCCTCTTCCGTCTCCCGCTATTGCGGCCTGCCGGAACAGGAGGCCTTCGACATCGAATACTGGCTGCTGGAGGAAGCAAAGCTCCAGCGCATGCCGAAACCCAAGGCGCTTGCGGGAAAGGTGGCCTTCATCACCGGCGGGGCCGGCGGCATCGGCAAGGCGACGGCAAACCGCTTCCTGCAGGATGGCGCCTGCGTGGTGATCGCCGATATCGATGCCGAGGCGCTGGACACCGCACATCGAGAGCTGGCCTCCCTTCACGGCAGCGATCAGGTCCGCTCCATAAGGCTCGACGTGACCGACGAGGCGGCCGTGGATGCCTCCTTCCGCCAGTCCGCGGTGGAGTTCGGCGGAGTGGACATCCTTCTGTCGAATGCCGGCATTTCCTCTTCCGCGCCCTATGACGAGACCGAGCTTTCCATGTGGAACCGCAACATGGACATTCTGGCAAAGGGCTACTTCCTCGTGTCCCGTGCGGCCTTCCGCCTGATGAAGCGGCAGAAGATCGGGGGCGAGATGGTGTTTGTCGCCTCCAAGAACGGCCTGGCCGCATCTCCGAATGCCGCGGCCTACTGCACGGCGAAGGCTGCCGAGATCCATCTCGCCCGATGCCTGGCGCTCGAGGGCGCGGAGTTCGGAATCCGGGTCAACGTGGTCAATCCGGACGCGGTGCTTCGCGGCTCGAAGATCTGGACCGGCGAATGGCGCGAGCAGCGCGCGGCCGCCTACAACATGTCGCCGGACGAGCTGGAAGAGCATTACCGCAAGCGCTCGATGCTGAAGCGCAGCGTCTATCCGGAAGATATCGCGGAAGCCGCCTTCTTCCTGGCCTCCGACATGAGCGCCAAGTCGACCGGCAACATCATCAACGTGGATGCGGGCAACGCCCAGTCCTTCACCCGCTGAGCAAACCTGGAAGACGGACGGGGGCGGCGGAGGAGCCGGCAGCCCGGGAGGATTGAGCATGACATCTGCGATGATCGACAGCGATCTGGTCGACAATGCAAACCGGACGGCCATGGATGGTCTCAAGGCCGATTACGATTACCTCGGCACCGCGCTCGCCCGGCGCGGCATCGACATCGATGCCGTCAAGCGGAAGGTTAAAGCCTTCGGCGTGGCCGTCCCCTCATGGGGCGTCGGGACGGGAGGGACCCGCTTTGCCCGGTTCCCGGGCAAGGGTGAGCCCCGGCACATCTTCGACAAGATGGAGGACTGCGGGGTCATCCAGCAGCTGACGCGGGTAACCCCCACCGTCTCCCTTCACATTCCCTGGGACCGGGTGGACGATATCTCCGCGCTCAGGGAGGCGGGAGACAGGCTCGGACTCGGCTTCGACGCCATGAATTCCAACACGTTCCAGGACCAGCCCGATCAGGCGCATTCCTACAAGTTCGGATCGCTGACCAACACTTCCTCCGCCGCACGGGAACAGGCCATCGCACACAACATCGAATGCATCGAGATCGGCCGGAAGCTGGGCTCGAAGGCGCTTACCGTCTGGCTGGGAGACGGTTCGAACTTTCCGGGGCAGAGCCATTTCACCCGCGCCTTCGAGCGTTACCTTTCCTCGATGCGCGAAATCTACAAGGCACTCCCGGACGACTGGCGGATCTTCACCGAACACAAGATGTACGAGCCGGCCTTCTATTCCACCGTGGTGCAGGACTGGGGAACGAACTACATCATTGCAACGGAGCTCGGCCCCAAGGCGCAGTGCCTCGTCGATCTCGGCCATCACGCACCGAATACCAATATCGAAATGATCGTCGCCCGGCTCATCCAGTTCGGCAAGCTCGGCGGCTTCCACTTCAACGATTCGAAATATGGGGACGACGATCTGGATACGGGCTCGATCGATCCCTACCGGCTGTTTCTCGTCTTCAACGAGCTGGTGGATTCGGAAACAGCGGGCATCGAAGGCTTCCATCCCGCCCACATGCTGGACCAGAGCCATAACGTCACCGACCCCATAGAGAGCCTGATGGTATCGGCGATGGAGGTGGTGCGTGCCTATGCCCAGGCGCTGCTGGTGGATCGCCGCGCACTCTCTGCCTATCAGGAAGAAAACGATGCGCTGATGGCGACCTCGACCCTGAAGACCGCCTTCCGGACCGATGTGGAGCCGATTCTCGCCATGGCGCGCCTGGAAAAGGGCGGGGCCATCAATCCCGTTTCCGCCTACCGTGCCTCGGGTTATCGCGCCCGCGTCGCCCGGGAACGCCCGGCCGTAACCGGTACCGGCGGCGGCATCGTCTGAAGCCTCGCGCTCAGACCACGGTCTCGCCGCCGTCCACCACGAGGATCTGGCCGGTCATGTAGGACGACCGGTCGGACACGAGGAATAGGATGGGCTCGGCGATCTCCGATACATCGGCCCACCGCCCCATGGGTACCTTGTCTGCGATGTAGCTCTCTATCGCATCACGCCCGCCCATCTGGGCGATGAAGGGCTCGTTGAAGGGCGTGTCCACCCAGCCGGGGCAGAGCGCATTGGCGCGAATGCCGAACCTCGCATAATCCCCGGCCATCTGCCGGGTCATGGCGATGACGGCATGCTTGGATGTGGTGTAGGCGATCATCTCCCGGTCGTAGAGAACGCCCGATGAAGAGGACGTGTTCAGGATCACACCCTTCTTCTGTGCCTTCATGACCGGGGCAACCAGGCGGGCTGCCATGAAGTGGGCGCGGACGTTGAGCGCCCATGACTTGTCGAAACCCGCAATATCCACGCTTTCGAGATCGCCTGCCACCTGCGCACCGGCGTGGTTGTGCAGGATGTCGATCCGCCCATGCCGGTCTGCGACGCCATCGATCAGCCGGCGAAGGGCCTCGTCGTCGGTGACGTCGAGAACTGCCGCTTCCGAACGCCCGCCGGACGCCTCGATCCTGAGGCGCGTTTCTTCGGCGCGCGCGGCATCGCGATCGACGATGACGACATGCGCGCCCTCCCGCGCCATGATTTCGGCACCGGCCTGGCCGATCCCGGAGCCGGCGCCCGTGACGATGGCTATGCGTCCGTTGAGAATTCCAGTCATGCTCGCATCAGTTCCGTTAGCTGTTCGCCGTCCGGTCGCGCATCAGGAAGCGCGCCGACAGGATGAGGATGAGGGAGGCCACGAGAACCATGGCAGCGATCGCGTTGATTTCGGGCGTGACACCGCGCCGGATCGAGGCGAAGACATAGATCGGCAGCGTGGTCTTCGAGCCGGCGACGAAGAAGGCGATGATGAAATCGTCGAAGGAGAAGGTGAAGGCAAGCAGGAAGCCGGCCAGCACCGACGGCAGGATCTGCGGGAAGACGATCTGCCAGAAAGTGGTCATCGGCGTGGCGTAAAGATCGCTCGATGCCTCGACGATATCCCGCCCGAGGCTTGCAATCCGTGCCTTCACGATCATGGTGACGAGCGCCATGGTGAAGAGCCCGTGTGCTGCGATGATCGAGCCGAAGCCGAGCTGCATGCGCGGCGGCGCCTCGCCCGGCCAGACCGAGGCGATCAGGCTGTTGGCAAGGCCGAACACCTCGACCAGCGCCACCAGCGTTGCAATGCCGATGACGACGCCCGGCACGACGATGGCAGCCGCAAACAGAGCGTCGAACACCGCGCGCGTCTTCGCCGATACCCGCTCGAGCCCCAGCGCGGCCATGGTGCCGAAAAGCGTGGCGAGGCCGGCGCTGGTAAAGCCGACGATCAGGCTGTTCTGCAGCGCCTCCATGAGGAAGGCGTTGGAAAGCGCCTTGCCGTACCACTCTGTCGAGAAGCCGACGAACTCGCTCGCATTGCGACCGGCATTGAAGGAGAACAGGACGATCAGCACGATCGGCGTGTAGAGGAAAAGGTAAACGAAGGTGACGAGCGCGCGCATCAGACGAGATCCACCTGTCTTGTGCCGGCAAAGCGCCAGGCAATCCGCATGGCCACCATGAGCACCACGACCACGACGGCAACCAGGGTCACGGCGATGGCAGAACCGAAGGGCCAGTTTCGCGACTGCAGGAAGAGATCGACCAGGGCATTGCCGATGAAGAACACCTTGCCGCCGCCGAGCAGCTGCGGAATGAGATATTCGCCGAGCAGAAGGATGGTGACGAGCGCCATGCCCGTCATCACGCCCGGCAGGGAAAGCGGCACCGTGATGCCGAAGAATGTGGAGACGGGACGCGCCCCGAGATCGGCGGACGCCTCGAGCAGTCGGCGATCGAGCTTTTCGAGGCTAACATAGATCGGCATGATCATGAGCGGCAGATAGCCGTAGACGATGCCGAGCAGAACCGCGCCCGGGGTGTTGATCAGCCGGACATTCTCGATGCCGATCAATTCCAGGAGATGGGGAATGCCCCTTGCCCCGAGGAGATACATCCACGCATAGGTGCGCACCAGAAGGCTTGTCCAGAAGGGCACCACGACGAGGGAGACCAGCAGCAGGCGATGGCGCGGATGCGCCTTGACCGCGAGGTAATAGGCGACCGGATAGGCAATCAGGAGACAGGCAATGGCCCCGGCAGGCGCCAGCATCAGCGTGTTGACGAAGGCTGCCGCCCGTGAACCGAGATTGGCGAACTGCTCGATGGTGAAAGCCGCCTGGTACCCCCCCTCGGGCGCCCGCTTGCCGAATGCGAAGACGAGAATGGCAATGAACGGCAGAACGAGGAAGACGAAGAGCCACAGGCCCGCCGGCCCGATCAGGGCGAGCGTTACCAGCTTTTTCCGGAATTCCTGCGTGATCACCATGGCGGAAGGTCCTGCATTGGGCCTGCGATTGGGGCAACAAGCGAAGGCACCGGGCAGGCGCGGGTGCTTCCGCACCCGCCCGGTGGCCGTGATTTTGCGCCATGCCCCCAATGCATCGGCGCAAAATCTCTCCTGATCAGGCGGACTTGAACCGGGCCATCAGCTCGGCGCGGCCCGGATCGGTCAGCGTTACGGCAGCACCGAATTCCAGCGGCGTGAGCGCGGCTTCGTCCGGGTAGACGATCTTGTTGCCGGTGATTTCGGCCGGCAGAAGGGCGATCACACGGCTGTCGGTCGTCGGAGCACCATTGGCGATGTGCTCCTTCACGGCATTCGCCGGATCCATCAGGTAGTTGAGCAGGGCGTAACCCGCGGCCTTGTTCGGCGCGTCCTTCGGGATTGCGTAGTAGTCGGTCCAGATCTCGCCGCCATCGGTGCCGAGGATATAGGCGATTTCCGGCATGTCGCGGTTGAGCTGCGCCCCGTCATTCGTCCAGCACATGGTCATCCAGGCGTCGGTGGAACGCATGGAGGGCTGATAGTCGGAGTTGATTGCGAAGAGGTGCGGCTTCACCTTGATCAGCAGTTCCTCGGCCTTGGCGAGCTCGTCGGCCTTGATCGAGTTGAAGTCGTAGCCGAGGGCGACCAACGCGCTGCCGATGGTGGTGAGCTGATAGTCGTGGACCATGGCCCGGCCATCCGCTTCCGTCTGCGCCAGATCGAAGAAATCCTTCCAGGTCTTGATCGGCGACTTTACCTTGGAGGTGTTCACCGCAAAGCCGGTGGTGCCCCAGTTCTTCGGCAGCGCATAGGTCTTGCCGTCGATCTTGCCCTGATCGGTGAACCGGGCGTTCTGGCTTTCCTGGCTGAAGTTCGGGATCTTGGAGAGATCGAGCTCCTCGATGAGGCCGAGCTTCTGGTAGGTGGAAATCGTGTAGTTGGTCGGCACGAAGAGCGACCAGCCGGACGCGCCTGCCTGGATCTTGGCGAGCATCTCCTCGTTGGAGCCGAAAACATTCACCTCCACGGCAACGCCCGTCGCCGCCTTGAAGTTCTCGAAGGTCGCCGGATCGTGGTAATTGGGCCAGGTGGCAATCGACAACTGGGTGCCGAGGTCTTCTGCCGCATAGGCTGCCGAATTGAAGGCGCCCGCTCCCGGGAAACGGCTCATGACCGCCGCGGCAAGGCCGAGACCGGTGACGCCAAGAAAATGGCGGCGGCTGACGGAGCCCTTCTTCAGGCGCATGAATTCGTCCGTCAGCTGTCTGGCGGTGATGGGGGCATTCTCGTGATGCTTCTTGCTCATGATGCTGTTCCCTTGTCTTTTGCTGTTTATGCTGCTTCCGATGGACTGAAGAGATGGACGGCGGCCGGGTCGAAGGAGAGGGTCACGGCGTCGCCGGGGGCAGCGAGGTCCGCTTCGCTGCCCTGACCGCGATCCGCCGTGACGAGGAAATCGCCGAGCCCGGCCACCGTGACCGCATATTCGACGCCGGAGCCCAGAAAGATCCGGTGCGTGACCGTGCCGCGAAGGCCGTTAGGCCCGGTTTCCTGCCGCGAAAGCCGTATGGCCTCCGGGCGCAGGGCCGCGATGACAGGTCCCGCGGGAAGGCTGTGTTCTCCCGACGTGGCAAGCGCCGTGCCGTCGGCGAGCCGGAGCATCTGGCCGCCGGGCTCCAGCCTGCCGTTCAGCCGGTTGATCTTGCCGACGAAATCCGCAACGAACAGATCGGCGGGACGGTCGTAGACCTCCTGCGGCGAACCCAGCTGCCGGATGCGGCCGGCGCTCATGACGCAGACCTGATCTGCCATCGAAAGCGCTTCTTCCTGATCGTGGGTCACCAGAACGAAGGTTATCCCGAGCTCCCGCTGCAGGGTCTGGAGTTCGATCTGCATGGCGGAGCGCAGCTTCTTGTCGAGCGCGGCGAGCGGCTCGTCGAGGAGCAGCACGGACGGACGGTTCACGATGGCGCGGGCAAGGGCAACCCGCTGCTGCTGACCGCCGGACATCTCATGCGTGCGCCGCTTGCCGAAACCGTCGAGGCGCACCATCGACAGCGCTTCCTGCACCCGGCGGTCGATTTCTCTCGCGTCGATGCGCGGGCGCATCTGCTTCAGGCCATAGGCGACGTTCTGCTCGACATTGAAGTGGGGGAACAGCGCATAGTGCTGGAATACCATGTTGACGGGGCGGCGATAGGCGGGCACGCCGTTCATCTCGCGGCCGTCGATGAGGACGGAGCCCTCGCTTGGCTGCTCGAAACCGCCGATCATCCGCAGGCATGTGGTCTTGCCGCAGCCCGACGGGCCGAGCAGCGCCAGAAATGAGCCTTTCGGCACGGCGAGGTTGATGTTCCTGACGGCAGTCACCGCGCCATAGGCCTTGGTGACCGAACGGAACTCGATGTCGTTCGGATGAGCGGATGCCACAACTGTTCCCTACGGTTGATCGTTTTGGCGGTCTTTGCGCCGCCCTGCCACCGTTTCTATCGGAAGACTATCGGCAGCCGCTTCGGGTGGTATATACCCCGAAAGAGGTATTCAATGCGGATTTGGCTTGTGGAAGGTATATAGCATCACGGAGAGCCGTCCGGCCCCCGTGGCTTCGACGGGAAGTATACCCCGCGTCCCGCAGGGACGCATGGCGGAGGATGGACTGGCGGCATGAGCATCGATCTGGAAGCGCTGTTCCGTGCCATCGTTCCCATGGTCGGACGCAGCGAGGCACGCGACGACGACACCGGCACCATGTTCCGCCAGCTGATGGCGTCGCTGGTGCGGTTCGATTTCGTGGTGGTCTTTGCCTATCAGGGCTCCGAGACCCCGATCGACCTCTACAGCACCTTCGATGCGGAGGAGAAGGTCATCTACGTGACCATGTACCAGGCCGGGCCGTTCCTTCTCGATCCCTTCTATCATACGGCGAGAGCAGGCCGCTTCGGGCTTTTCCGGATGCGGGAGCTGGCACCCGACCGGTTCTTCTCCAGCGAGTATTACCGCAGTTATTACATGCAGACGCGGCTCGCCGAGGAGGTAGGCTACTTCATCGATGCGGGCGATGGCGTGACCGTGGTGCTGTCCCTCATGCGGAAGGAAAAGACAGGTCCCTTCCCCGCGGCCGAGTTTGCCTTGCTCAAGAAGGCCGAGCCACTCGTTGCGGCCCTCGTCCGGGAAAACTGGAAAGACCTGTCCCGGCGCTTCGAGGCATCCCGGCGCAATGGCCGCAAGGCCGGTCAGGGCAAGCCCAGCGGGCGGCAGCCGGAGAACAGGGCCGAAGCCGTCTGGCGCGATCTCAAGCTGACCAGCCGGGAAACGGCCATCATCGACCTTGTCCTGCAGGGTCACTCGTCGGAATCGATCGGACTGAAGCTCAATATCTCGACCGGCACGGTGAAGGTTCACCGGCGCAATGTCTACCGGAAGCTGGGCATCTCCTCGCAGACACAATTGCTCTCCCTGTACCTCAAGACCTTCGAGTGACGGCTTCCAACGACGCCGCTCACGCCCGCCGTTCCAGAAACAGCAGCAGCCCCACGCCGCCGGCACCCGCGAGAGAGGACAGGATGGCCGTTCCCGGATAGGAGCTCAGTCCCGTTCCCGCCGCAAAGAGGAGCGCGCTGAGGCCGCTGCTGACAAAGGTGTTGACCGATATCAGCGCGCTTCCCAGCCCCGGTCTTTCCGCAATCAGATCCTGAAGGTAGGTGATCGGGATCGTGATGATCGCCGCCGCTCCGAAACCGCTGACGATCGTCAGGGCATAGACCTGCCAGGGCGCGCTGACCCATCCCAGCGCCGCGAGATAAGCCGCATAGACCGCCGAACCGAAAGCAAGCGCCCGCACTGGCCCCATGCGACGCTGCAGGCGCGCCCATGCAAAGATGAAGATGACCTCGAGCAGTGCGACGATACCGACGATGAAACCGATATCCGCCACCTCCCCTTGCGCGCTTCCCGTGAGGATGAGCGGAAGGAGCATGCCGTTCATGTGGAGCATCCCGCAGATCAGCGCGATGGCCGTCAGCCGCACGAAGACCCGTGGGGAAAGCACCTCCCCGAGAGCCGCAAGGTGCGAGAGCCGTTCCGCGACCGCGCCGGCCCCACCCCCTTCGCGCGGCATGAGGACATGAATGAGCGCAAAGCACGCGGAACAGGCCAGTGCGGCATAGAGATAGGCGGGCAGCATGCTGGGCGAACGGGCGAGAAGCAGACCCGTGATACCCGGAACGGCGATCCACGCCACGGAGATCATCGCCCGTGCGCCGGAATTGACGGTGGCGATATCCTCGGGGTTCATGTCCCGGGTGATGCTGCGCACATTGGCAAAAAGCAGGCTGTACAGCGCGCCGTAAAGCGGAAGCAGCAGGAGAAGGCTGGCCACGAAGACCGCCTGTGTCGGAACGGCGTAGACGAGGCCGAAGGCCAGAATGCCGACCGCGGAAATCCCGAGCATCATCCTCCGGTAGGAACCGATGCGGTCTGCCAGATTGCCAAGGACGATGCTGGCGGTCACGTTCACGATCGATGCCACAAAGATAAGGGCCGAATAGGTGCCATTTCCAAGCCCGAGCTCCCGGATGCCGACCACCGACTGGTAGGGCGAGGTCGCAGCGCCCGAGAAGCCGAAGGCCAGGATGGCGAGCATCGTCACGCGGACAGTCGGCTCAAGAAAGACAGGCGGCAGGTGACGGAACATGGTCTTCCTGAATGCCGGGAGTGAAAACGATGCGGGACCGGACGGGCTTGCACCCGGTCCCGCAGGAGGGAGTTGCACGGGTCTCAGTAGTGTTCGGACTGGGAAAAGGTCCGGGCGAGCTCCGCCTGCCCGGCCGTTAGCCCGCAATCGACGGGCAGACAAACGCCCGAAATGGCGCGGGCGAGCGGACTTGCGAGGAAGGCCACGGCCTCTGCAACATCCTCCGGATCAACCACTTTCTGAAGCGGATACCAGCGGCGCGCCTCCTCGAAGACATTGGGATTGGCGGCAGCGCGCGCCTCCCAGGCCTGTGTGCGGACGGTCCCGGGCGCCACTGCATTGGCGCGGATGCCGAACTTCCCGTACTCCACGGCCACGAGGCGGGTGAAGTGGATGAGGCCGGCCTTGGCCGCGCTGTAGGCCGGATGGCCGAAAACGTTCAGCCCGTTCACCGAGGCAATGTTGATGAGGCTCCCCCGGGAAGCCTTCAACTGTTCGGCAAGCGCCCGGAAAGTGAGATAGGCGGCCTCGAGGTTGAGCTGGTTGTCCATGCGCCAGATGTCGGGCGTCGTCTCGTGCAGGCTGACGGCGCGGGCCGCCCCGGCATTGTTGACGAGTGTGGAAAGAGTGCCGAGCGCTGCGGCGCGGGCAGCGAGCCTTTCGAGTTGCGCCGTATCGGTGATATCGCAGGCAAAGGCCTCGAACCGGTCTGCCGACCCCATCGCCCGCGCCGCCCGCTCGGCGGCATCGCCATCCAGATCGACCAGAAGCACGTGGTCGTGGTCGCTCGCGAGGCGAAGCGAAATGGCGCGGCCGATATCGCCTGCTGCGCCGGTAACGATGGCAATGCTGCCTGCCATGGCAATTCCTTCTGCTGTTTCAGTCCCCGAGAAGCTGACGGTCATCGCCGTCGCGGTGGGTGACCAGTTGCTGCTTGATGCGCCGCAGCGTCTGGGTTGCCTGCGGCTGTATCTTGTGTGCGACGAGGCTCGCCAGGATGTCCACGGCTGCCAGATAGGCGATGCGGGTGGACGTCGGACGATAGATGTTGGTCCCTTCCGGCATGTCGATGGTGATCACCACATCGGCTGCCCGGGCGACGGGACTGTCGCTCTGGGTCAGGGCAATCGTCGGCACCTTGCCCTCCCGCGCCAGGTTGAAGGCGCGGACAAGCTCGGTGTTGCGGCCGGAGAAGGAAGAGCCGATCAGCACGTCCTTTTCCGCTTTCGCAGCCGCCGCCATCATCAGCTGCATGCTGTGGTCATGGCTCGCCGTCACCCTGAGGCCCAGCCGGAAGAGCCGGTTCTGGATCTCGCTTGCTATCATCGAGGAGTTGCCGCCGGCACCGAAGGCATAGATCATTTCCGCCCTGGCAAGCAGCGCCGTCGCCCGTTCCACCGCTTCCAGATCGAGCGACTGGTGCAGCATGTAGAGCGCATTCTGCGCCTTGGCGATGATATCCTTGGCGACATCTCCCGGATCGGTGCTCTGCGGCTCCGGCTTCAGATAGCGCACGCCGATATAGGCCGTGCGGGCAAGCTGGATCTTGAAGTCGGAAAAGCTCTCGCAGCCCAAGCGGCGGCAAAATCGCGTCACGGTTGGCGGCGAAACATCCGCCTTCTCCGCCAGCTCGATGATGGAGGCGTTCACCGCAAACTCGAAATCGTTCAGAATGATCTCCGCGATGCGGCTCTCGGACTGGGAGAGCCGCGCCTTTTCTTCCTGAAGGGTAGAGAAGAGATCCATGCCGTCGCTCCCGTGTTGATGGCTCAGGCATCCTTCGGTTTGTAGGCGACGCAGTCGATTTCCACCTTGCAGTCCACCATCATTGCCGATTGCACGCAGGCGCGCGCCGGCGGATGCTCGCCGAAATACTGCTGATAGATGGCGTTGAATGTCCAGAAATCGCGCGGGTCGTCAAGCCAGACGCCGCAGCGTACCACATGCTCGGGCCCGTAGCCCGCTTCCTTCAGGATGGCGAGTACGTTCTCGATGGTCTTGTGGGTCTGGGCCGTTATATTGCCCTCGATGATCTCGCCGTTTTCCATTGCCACCTGACCGGAGACATAGAGCCAGCCGTCGGCCTCCACTGCCCTCGCAAAGGGCAGCGGCTTGCCGCCCGCACCGGTTTGCACTGCTCCATAACGTTTGATTGCCATATCCAATCCTGCAAATTATTTTCGTGATAAGTTGACAAATGACCACATTGGCCTGATTTTGGCCAGTGAAATTCACCATTCATGAAAAGAATTTTAATGAGGACCTGAATGCGCGATCCGTTTCGCAATCCCTTTCCGTCTGAAGATGCGGCCCGTCACCAGATCTGGGAGATGCTCGTCCCCCGTGACATCGATGCTTTCCTGGCGGCGGACTGGGCGGCCGTGGAAGGGGATTTCATCGCCGAAGGCTTTCTCGGCATCGATGCGGGGAAGCAGGTCAATCCGGATGGCTGGCGCCTCGCCTTTCCCACGCTGGAAGCCTATCGGGATGAATGGCTCCGGCAGGCAAGGGAATTTGCAACCCTCTCCTTCGCCGAGGATGCCCGCACGGCGATCTTCAACACCACGCGCCTCGAGGTCATAGAAATCACCGGCGAGGCGGCACTCGTGCGCAAGAAGTTCGATGGCGGCATTACCCGCAGCGATGGCACGCGAGACATCATGGCCTGGCAGACACTTTATTACTGCCGGCTCCATCAGGGCCGCTGGAAGATCTGCGGCTTCACCGGCTACCTTCCCAATCCGATGGGCTGAGCCCGGACGGCCCACACCTGCAGCATGAACGGATAAAGGCTTCAATCGTGCGGATCTTCACGGCGGCGCTCGCGACCGAGACCAACACCTTCTCCCCGATCTGCATAGACAGGCGGGCTTTCGAGGCATCGCTTTATGCACCTCCGGGCACGCATCCGGAAACGCCTACCCTCTGTTCCGCACCGATCACGGTGGGAAGGCGGGTGTGCAGGGAGAAGGGCTGGACGCTGATCGAGGGGACGGCAGCCTGGGCCGACCCGGCGGGCCTCGTGAACCGGCAGGCCTATGAGGGCCTGCGCGACGAGGTTCTTGCCCAGTTGCAGGCAGCCCTGCCCGTCGACGCCGTCATTCTCGGCCTCCACGGCGCGATGGTGGCTTCCGGCTACGAAGACACCGAAGGCGATATCCTGGCCCGCGTCAGGGCGCTGGTGGGCCCCGACGTGCTGGTGGCCGCGGAGCTCGATCCCCACAGCCACCTCACCGCAAAACGCCTCGCCGCGGCGGATATCTTTGTCTACTTCAAGGAATTCCCCCACACCGATTTCGTCGACAGGGCAGAGGATCTCTGGCGGATTGCAGTGGACACGCTGGAGGGCCGGGTCAAGCCGGTGATGTCGGTATTCGACTGCCGGATGATCGACGTCTATCCCACCTCGCGCGAACCGATGCGCTCCTTCGTCGACAAGATCCAGACCATCGAGAAGGAAGACCCGGACGTGCTTTCCATCTCGGTGGTCCATGGCTTCATGGCCGGGGACGTGCCGGAGATGGGCACCAAGATGCTCGTGGTGACGAATGACCATGCCGGCAAGGGAGACGCGCTTGCCCGCAGCCTCGGCCTCGAGCTCTTCGCCAAGCGCGGCACCTTCATCATGCCGCAGATCGACGAAAAGGCCGCGGTGGAACGCGCGCTTCGCGCCACGCGATGGCCAGTGGTCATCGCCGACGTCTGGGACAACCCCGGTGGCGGAACAGCCGGCGATGCCACCGTTCTGCTCGCCGAACTGCTGGCGCGCGGGGCCGAGGGCGTGGCGATCGGCACCATCTGGGACCCGATGGCGGTCAGCATCTGCATGGCGGCAGGCGAAGGGGCTGAAATTCCCTTGCGATTCGGCGCCAAGTCCGCGCCGGGAACCGGCAACCCCATCGACGGTCGGGTGAAGGTGGTCAAGATCGTCGAAAATGCAGAAATGCGCTTCGGCGAAAGCTATGCCCCCTTCGGCGACTCGGCGCTGATCACGATGGGCGGCATCGAGATCATCCTGAACTCGACCAGAGCGCAGAGCTTCGACCCCAGCCTTTTCTCGGCGATGGGCATAGACCCCACGTCACGCAGGATCCTGGTCATCAAGTCGACCAATCATTTCTACGCCTCCTTCTCCCGCATCGCTGCGGAGATCATTTACTGCTCCGCCGGAACCCCCTATCCCAACAATCCGGCAAAGACGCCCTATCAGCGGGCGCCCCGCACCATCTGGCCGATGGTGGAGGATCCGCACGGGCTCGAACGGAGGATGGGATAAGATGGACAACGCGACCTATCAGGAGATCGCACGCCCCGGACAAAGCGTGGAAGCCCTTTCCACCCCCCGTCCGATCATCGACGAGGACCGGCTGGCCGCCAATATCGCACGCGCTCAGGCCTACATGGACGCCCATGGCCTGCGGTTCCGCCCCCATATCAAGACCCACAAGATCCCCGCCCTTGCAGCCGAGCAGTGCAAGGCAGGCGCCCGGGGCATCAACTGCCAG
Organism: Gellertiella hungarica; assembly: GCF_014197145.1. Lineage (GTDB taxonomy): Bacteria > Pseudomonadota > Alphaproteobacteria > Rhizobiales > Rhizobiaceae > Gellertiella > Gellertiella hungarica. The sequence goes on from NZ_JACIEZ010000008.1 coordinate 59,832, forward strand.
AAGATCACGGAAGCGGAAGTATTTGCCGCCGCCGGCTTCCAGGACATCCTCATTACCTTCAACATCCTCGGGACGGAAAAGCTTGAACGCCTGGCGGCCCTCAACGACCGTATCGACGATCTGAAGGTCGTGGCTGACAGCGCCGTCACCATCGACGGCCTGTCGGCCACCTTTGCGTCCCGAAAACCGCTGAAGGTTCTGGTGGAATGCGATACGGGAGCGGGCCGGTGCGGCGTGCAGTCGCCACAGGAGGCCGTCGCTCTTGCGCGGCGGATCGCCGAAGCGCCCGGTCTCGTTTTTGAAGGCCTTCTGACCTATCCGAAGCCCGGCGCTTATCAGGCCGTCCAGACCTTCCTCGAAGAGGCTCTCTCGAGGCTGGAGGCAGCAGGCATGTCCTGCCCCATCGTGAGCAATGGCGGTACGCCCAGCCTCTTCGAGGCGCATCTGGTCACCGCAGCGACGGAACATCGCGCCGGCACCTACATATTCAATGACAGGTCCATGGTCCGGGCGGGCCACTGCACCGAGGACGACTGCGCCATGCATGTTCTGGCAACCGTCGTGTCCCGGCCGACGCCGACGCGCGCGGTCATCGATGCCGGTTCGAAAGCACTGACATCGGACCTTCTGGGCTTCCAGGATTACGGAACGGTCGTGGGTTATCCGGGCGCTGCCATCACCGCGCTTTCCGAGGAACATGGCGTGATCGATCTCAGCGCGGCACAGAGGGGGCCTGATATCGGCGAGAAGATCCGCATCATTCCGAACCACACCTGCGTCGTGTCCAACCTTTTCGACACGATGGTGTTTCATCGCGACGGGAAGGTGACCCGCGTCGAACCGGTGGCCGCCCGCGGCCTCGTCTGGTAACGCAAGAGAAAAGGGAGAGACACGGCCTTCGCTGCCTCTCTCCCGTCACGGCACAGGGAGCCCTGCCGCGGAAATCCGATCAGGCCGGCGCCCGCGCCGGCTCGAGAAGCTTCATGTCGATATCGGTAAGCGAGACGCGACGCTCGAAGGCCTCGCCATCCGCATCGAACAGATGGCAGTCGGCCGCACGGATACCAAGGGTCAGGGGCTCCTCGGCCCGAATGCCGACGCTGCCAGACAGGGTGGCGCAGAAATTTTCCCTTTCGCCATCCAGCGACGCGTAAGCGACCGTTTCTGCACCGAGACGTTCGATCACCGTCGGCCGCACGGTAAGAGTGATGTCTCCGCCGGCGAGATCGATATGCTCCGGCCTGATGCCAAGGGTGAGGTTTTGTCCCTCCATGCCCGGGCGCGGCTCGACGGGAACCGTCATCCGCTGCCCCGCGTAATCGATGACAACGCCATCCGGACTCGCAGACACGCAGGTGACCGGCATGAAGTTCATCTTCGGATTCCCGATGAAGCCTGCGACGAAGAGATTGGCGGGCTTGTGATAGAGTTCGAGCGGCGCCCCCGTCTGGGCGATGCCTCCGGCATTCATCACCACGATGCGGTCGGCCATGGTCATGGCTTCCACCTGGTCGTGGGTGACGTAGATCATCGTGGCCTTGAGCCGCTTGTGGAGCTTCGCAAGCTCGATCCGCATGTCCGCGCGCAGGGCCGCATCGAGGTTCGACAGCGGCTCGTCGAACAGAAAGATCTTCGGTTCGCGCACGATTGCCCGACCGATCGCCACGCGCTGGCGCTGGCCACCGGACAGCATGCCCGGCTTTTGCTCCAGCCGCTGCTCCAGATGGAGAATGCGTGCGGCATCCTCGACCTTCTGCCGCAGCTTTCCTTCCTCCATGCCTTCCACCCGGAGCGGAAAGGCGATGTTCTCGAAAACCGTCATGTGCGGATAAAGGGCATAGGACTGGAAGACCATCGCGATGCCGCGCCTGACGGGCGGCAGGTCGTTGACCCTTACCCCATCGATGACGATGTCACCCCTTGTGGTGTCTTCCAGACCGGCGATCATGCGCAGCAAGGTCGATTTTCCGCAGCCGGACGGGCCGACGAAGACGACGAACTCGCCCTCCCTGACCTCGAGATCCACGCTCTTCAGCACCTCGAACTGGCCGAAAAACTTCTGCACCCGGTTGATGTTCAGCTGTCCCAATATCCCACTCCAGCGATACGCCGGGCTTTCTGCCCGATTGGGAAGGTGTGTGCCGCCCGGCAGGAACATGCCGGGCAGCACACCTCCGTCACACGATCTTACTTGAACTCTTCGATCTCCGCCGCAGCCTTCTTCAAGGCGTCGGCAGGCTCGGCCTGGCCGGTCACCACGGACTGTACCATGGTGATCATCGAATTCTGGAAGTTCTTGTAGTCCGTGAAGAGCGGCTCCGGACCGCCGAAGGAAATGCCGTCGATGAACGGCTTCCAGTAGGGCTTTTCGGCCACCAGCTTGTCCACCTCGGGGCTCGGACGCAGCGGGGTCAGGCCTTCGGAAAGCTCGTATTCGAACTGCGGCTTCGGAGCCGTCAGGAACTTGGCGAGATCGATCGCCTTGTCTTCCACCTCGGTGCCCTTGAAGACCGCGAGGCTGTCGGTGATCAGCAGGGTGCCCGGACCCTTGGCATCGGGACCGAGCGGCAGGTTGGTGACGCCCCAGTTGATCTTGGTATCGGCCAGGCGCACGACCGCGCCGACCGAGGCCTGGATCATGGCCACCTTGCCATCGAGGAAGATGGCGCGGACCTCGTTCTGCTCGTAGGCGGTCGGGCCTTCCTCGGCATAGGGAACGATGTTCTTGAGGGCGGTCAGTGCCGCGAGGTTCTGGGGGCTGTCGAGCGTGATGTTGCCATCCTTGTCGATGACCGAACCGTTGTTGGTGTACACCCAGTGCAGGAACTGGTGCATGGTGTTGTCGAAGGTCTTTGCGACGACGCCGAAGCCGGGAATGCCCGTCTTCTCCTTGATGGTCTTTGCCATCTGCTGCTGCTCGTCCCAGGTCTTCGGCGGCGTTTCGGGATCGAGGCCGGCCTGCTTGAAGAGTTCCTTGTTCCAGTAAAGAGCCTTTGTGGAGAAGGCGACCGGAACGCCCCACTGTTGGCCCTCGAAGGTGACGGTATCCACGATGTTGGGATAATAGGCGCCCTTCTCCTCGTCGGTCATCGGGATCGGCACGATGAGGTCGTTGCTGGCAAATTCCTTCAGCGTGCGGGAGCCGACATAGGCGAGTGCCACCGGTGTGCCTGCGGCTGCAAGGGTCGTCACCTTGTCCTGGCACTGATCCCAGCCGACGACCTCGGGCTTCACCTTGTATCCCGGGTTCTTCGCCTCCCACTCATGCATGGTTCGCTCCTGAACCGCATTCATGGTATCGCCGCAGACGATGAAGGAAAGCTCCTTGTCTTCCGCGAAGCCTGGTATGGCGGTGCTTGCGAGAAGCGCCAGGCTGCCGGCGAGGATGGTCATTGTCTTTGTCATGTCAGTTCCCCTTGCTTTTTGAAGCTTTTGATTAAGGCCTATTGTTTCACGGCACCTGCGGTGAGGCCGGCGACGAGATATCGCTGCATCAGGAAAATGAGGATCATGGCCGGGGTTATGCCCACGAAGCTTGCGGCCATGAGCTCGTTCCACACCACTTCCTGCCGGCCGAAATAGGCAAACAGTCCGACAGGCAGCGGCATGTATTCGGTCTTGGAGTTGAAGGTCAGCGCGAAAATGAACTGCTGTGCGTAGGCGCCGATGAAGGTGGTGATGGCGACCACCGTGATGCCCGGCATGGCAATCGGCAGGATCACCCGGCGCAGCGTGTAGAAGTAGCTGGCGCCATCGACAAAGGCCGCCTCGTCCAGTTCCCGCGGGATGCGCATCATGTAGGTGCGCAAGAGCCAGATGGCGGAGGGAATGAGGAAGGCCACGCCGGGCACGATCATCGCGAAGTAGGTGTTCAGGACACCGAACGAACGCATCAGCCGGAACAGCGGAATGAGCAGAACGGCGCCTGAGAACATGTTGACGGCGAGGAATGCCCCCAGCAACGGCCCGCTGCCGCGAAAGTCGAACCGGGCAAAGGCGTAGGCCGCCGGCACCACCAGCACCAGCACGATGACGGTGACGACGGAGGAGATGAAGAAGGAATTGAAGATGTACCAGCCGAAGCCGGGCACGCTCTGCCACATCGTCACATAGGCCCTGAAGGAGCCGTTTTCCGGCCAGAAACGGTAGGGCGACGAGAAGAGAAGTCCGAGCGGCTTCAGCGAAACCAGGAAGCCCTCGATGAAGGGCGCCAGCACGAAAGCCAGGAAGATGGCGATCCCGGCATAGATGCCGACGATCTCGTACCACTTGTAGCGGGCGATCATCTGTGAGGTCTTCATTTCCGGTCTCCCGAAGTCAGGCGGCTGGTGATGCGGAAATAGGCAAGGCAGAAGAGCGACAGGAAGATGCAGATGAGCACGGCGCGCGCTGCGCCCTCCCCGTATTTCTTCGAGCCGATTGCGGTCTTGTAGGTGTCGATGATCATCGTGGTGGTGTCGCCGTTCGGGCCACCACGGGTGAGGATCCAGATGATGTCGAAGGAATTGAAGGTCGCGATCAGCGACAGCATGGACATGGTGATGAGCGCCGGCAGGATCAGCGGCAGCGTGATGCGACGGAAGCGATAGAAGCGCCCGGCCCCATCCGTCCATGCCGCCTCGTAGAGATCCTGCGGGATGGCCTGCATCGCGGCCAGCATGTAGAGCGTCACCATCGGCACGCCGATCCAGACGTCGGTGATGATGGTGGCCCAGAAGGCGGTGCTTCCATAGGCTAGGAAGGCCACTGGCCCGTCCACCGCGCCCATGTTCTGCAGCACGCCGGAAATCATCCCGAACTGGCCATTATACATCCACCCCCACATGAAGATGCCGATGGCCATCGGCACGATCCATGGCGGCATGGTCAGCACGCGAAACAGCGCACGACCGGGGACGGCGGCATTCAGCATGGTGGCGCCGAAGACGCCGATGATCATCTTGAAGAGAACGGAAAAGAAGGTCCAGACGAAGGTTCGGGTGATGACCTCGGCAAAGGTCGGGCTGAAGATCTTGCGGTAATTGGCCCATCCCACCCAGTTCGTCACCTTCTTCAGGGAGGCATCGGTGAAGGACAGGATGATCGTATCCACAAGCGGATAGGCGACAATCACGGCCACGTAGAGAACCGCCGGCAGAAGCAGGATCCAGGCGAAAACTACGGCGCTCCTCTGTACCGTCATCGCCCCCTCCTCAACCGGTGCGGCCGTGCAGCGCTTCGTCGAAACGGTCCCAGACGGGCCGCAGATCGATGACGCTCTTCGTCATGCGGGCTTCATCCATGGCGAGCGCCAGAATTCCGGCCTCCAGCGCGTTGAGCGTCGAGACGGGAAGCGGCACGCCGCTTCGGGCATTGGCCAGAAGGTCAGCCGCCATCTGCTCGTCGGCGCCGTAGTGTTCGGAAAGCGCCGTGGCGCTGTAGGTATTGGCGACGATGTGCTTGCCGGTCAGCTGTTCGTGGACGTTCAGATAGCCGCGGACGAAATCGCCCTCGGCCTTGCCGCGCGATCCCATGATGGCGAAGCGGCGGAACTGGTCCGGCACGTTGAGGTTCGTGTGGAAGTTCATGCCGACACCGTTCTCGTATTCGACGATGGCGACCTGATAGTCGATGATGTCGCCGTCGCTGTCGAAAACCCGGTTCGACCCCAGCCAGCCGGAGGGCTTGCGATGGAAGAGTTCAACGTCGTTGATGCCTTCGCGGGCCGGATCGTTCTCCGGCACGAAGCTCTTGCGTCCGCCGAAGCTTGCAACCCGCTGGGGTCGCGCGCCGACGACGCCGTTGTAGAGATCCAGGTCGTGGCAGCATTTTTCCAGCATGAAGCTGCCGGAATAGCGGCCGTATCGACGCCAGTCGCGCATGAAGAATGCGCCGTGATAGGGCTCGATGTGCTCCGCCGCCTCGATGGACACCACGTGGCCCAGCTTTCCTTCGGCCTGAAGGGCCCGCAGATCGCGATAGAGCGGTGAATAACGAAGGACGAGGCCGACCTGCACCCTTTCGTGACCGTACCTGTTCATCAGACGGGCAAGCTCGATGCTCTCCCCGATAGTGGTGACGACAGGCTTTTCGCAGAAGATCTTGAGGCCGGCCTCGAGGCCGAGGCGAATGTGATCGAGATGCATGTGGTTGGGCGAGCCGATCATCAGCAGATCGAGCTTTTCGGAAGCGATAAGGTCCTCCGGCGTCGCATAGGCCTTGCCCGCGGAAATACCCTTTGCCTGGAGGCCGGGCAGCCCTGCGGGATCCGGATCGACATAACCGACGATCTCGAAATCCGGCTCCACTGCCTTGAGGACATAGCCAAGGTAGCCCAGCCGGAAGCCCAATCCGATGATGCCCACTCTCATGCTGCCTGCATCCCCTTTTCGTAATTTATTTTCGTCAACCTGCGGCAAATTTTCTCTCTCGTCAACCCGAAACACCGTTTCGCCGCGGATTATGAAATTCATTTTCATGATTGACGTTTTGGGAGGAGACCAGAACGAGGGTTTTCCCCGAAATTGGTCTGGTCCATTTTCAGCGCGCCGGAGGGTTCGCCTGCCGAAGGAAAGGGAGGCAGCCAAAAACAAAAGGGCGACGCTGACGCGTCGCCCTCCAGACTTCAGGATCGGTGGATGCCTTAGCCCAGCTTCAGCTTCATGTGACGGTTGACGTCCTTGTAAAGAAGGTAGCGGAAGCGCCCCGGCCCGCCGGCATAGCAGGCCTGCGGGCAGAAGGCCCTCAGCCACATGAAGTCGCCGGCCTCGACCTCCACCCAGTCCTGGTTCAGGCGATAGACGGCCTTACCCTCGAGCACATACAGGCCATGCTCCATCACATGGGTTTCGGCAAAGGGAATGACCGCGCCCGGCTCGAACGTGACGATGGTGACATGCATGTCGTGACGCAGGTCGGCGGGATCGACGAAGCGCGTCGTTGCCCACTTCCCCTCGGTATGCGCCATGGGCGAGGGCTTTATGTCCTTTTCGTTGACGAAGAATGCTTCGGGCGTATCCAGCCCCTCCACCGCCTCGTAGGCCTTGCGGATCCAGTGAAAGCGGGCCGGCGCGGTGCTTTCGTTGCGGATCGTCCAGCGGCTGCCCGGCGGAAGGAAGGCAAAGCCACCCTCGGTCAGCCCGTGCGCCTTGCCCTCGAGCGTTACCGTGATCTCGCCACCCACGACGAACAATGCGCCTTCGGCACCCGGATCGAGCTCGGGCCGGTCGCTGCCGCCACCGGGCTGCACCTCCATGATGTATTGGGAGAATGTCTCGGCAAATCCCGACAAGGGCCGCGACAGGACCCACAAGCGGGTACCTTCCCAGAACGGAAGGTAGCTCGTGACGATGTCCATCATCACGCCCCGCGGGATGACCGCATAGGCTTCCGTGAACACCGCCCGTCCGGTCAGCAGCTGGGTCTGGGGCGGATTGCCGCCCGTGGGCGCGTAATAGGTCCGGTCTGTCATGTCTCTCCCTCTATCGACCGCGGGCTTTTTTCGGCTCCCGCTATGATTGCCGTCGCCTGCCTCTATCACGGCATCCCTGCGCGAGGCGGTTGGCGTCCAACTTTGTCCTTCCATCTGGATTTATCGTTTTCAAGACCTATTTTCCGGCGAGATGCCCCGTCGGGGGCCTACTACGGCGCTATTTTTGTCCATGCGCCGGGATCTGGGCGGAAACAAATGAATTTCGAAGAGAAAGCCGAACCCTGGCTTTATGCATTGCTGGGCATCCTGACAGTTGTACCTTTCATCTCCGACCTCATCTTTCCGCTCGGCACCGCCATATGGGTTGTGTACCTTCTGGCTGTAGTTTGACACGGCACTCCGGAAATCCGGGAATAACCGCGAACAGCCGGGATTAATCGATATTTCAATACCTTGTGCCGTAAGAAACGCCGCTGCGCCTGTCCGGAAAAAACCAGGGAATTGCCGCGAGTTCGTCCGAAATAACGGACAAGGCGACATAATCCTATGCCTTTCAAATCGCCTTTGAAAAAGCGCTCGAGAGTTTGAAACACCTTCAAGTTATTGAAAAACAAGCTTTGAAGGCACATTACGCCCTACTGAAATGTCCTTTGGAACTCAAATTCTCCGCTCGCCCTTCCAAAATCGAAATTCAACTTCGTGGAACCGAGGGGATAATAACATCAAAACAATCACTTACGACCAGCGTGTCTATTCGCTCGATTCAACTGGCCTCATCGCCAAACTCGTTCGCCAGTCGCCCTGGAAGTCAAAGGTGGGGGCATCGACCACCTCACCAAACCAGAAGTCGGTGAAGGCCGCGACGTTGGGCTCCAGAAACCAATGAGCATTCCCATCGGCATCCAGAGCCCACCATTTCGCGCGACGCGGAGCTCTGGACCAGTCGATCACACCGCAGACAACCTTCGATATTCTTTCCTCACTCATATTGCCGGCCCCATTACCAAAAATTGCTGTTGAATAACCTCAGATGGTACAAAAAATGCCAGTAGAAACAGCGTTGACTACCTCCAAAGGTAACCACCCAAGGGCCGGCCAAACAATGAGGGACTTTACAATCATGAAGCCGAACGTTTGCCAGTGCCAGGCTCGGCCGCGGCTTGCGCCAGACGCTCTACGAGCTGCTGCGCCAAGACAGGAATGACGGCATCGACGACCAACTCATCCCGAATGTCGGTGACCTTTTCAAGCAAGAGGTTTAACAGTTCTGTCGCCTCGTTTGCGATACGGTGACCAGGCGGGCGCTGACCTGCGTCGCGGTAGACGCGCTCGACTGCCTTGTAGAGTTTTTCCATTAGAATAGGGTCCACACCGGTCGAGGCGAAAATTGAAAGCGCCGTCGCCTTCCGTGCCAATTTCTCGCCCTTTCCAGTTGCCACCCATTCCAGTGACAGCCCCGCAGCTTCCGCAATAACAGCTGCGTTCACCATAGATGCGGTCGATGTCTTGGCGCGGTACTTGTTCAAGGTTCCGTTCGCGATACCGATTTTCTCGGCAACCGCTTTCCCCTCGCCAATCATCTTCAGTGCCTCGGCAATCCGATCTCGCAAGGCGCTTTCAGCATCTTCTTCCATCGACTCTATAGTTCCAAGTTTGGACTTGACCAGTTCCAAATTTGGAGCTATCCCTTCCTTAGCGGCCCGCCTAAGCAGTCCGCGATTGTACACACTGAACCCCAAAAAAGCGGCGCTGCAACGCCGCTGATCAGGAGCAGAACATGGCCAAGCCCAAAAAGGCTGGACCTGACCGTCACGACATTCTCGCCGAGCTGCGCCGCCGAGAAATGACGCTGACAGCGCTCGCGAAGCTGCATGGCAGAAACCCTGCAAGCTTCCGACACATCTGGACCCGCCCCAATGCCATCAATGAGGCGATCATCGCCGAATTCCTTGGGCGGCCGGTGGAAGAAATCTTCCCCGACCGATACCCCAAAAAAACAACCCGGATTCTGTCTCACGAATATCTGGCAGAGTCCACTGCCCGTCGCGAGGCCGCATAATGTGTGGCGCGGCTGACCGTTCTAGCCTTTACCATCCGGGTTTTCACCGGCAGGACCTTGCATCTGCGATCCCGGCTGTCCGGCCTTCTTGCCGTGCCACGCTTGAAGCATCGACGATGCGGAGCGGCTCCACAACGTCTGAAGTGGCGTCTGAATTTGGCGCTCGAAACCCCTTCATGCCGGTTTCGAAACCGGCTTACGATGGCTTTGAGGCCTTTGTGATCGTCGCCGTTGCATCGGCGGTGATCCTTGCTGCTGTCTTCGCCCTTCTCTTTTTCAGGGGAGGGATCTGACATGTTTCAATCTGCGGACAGCGCAGTGAAGAAGCTCTATCAGCGGATCGGCGACGAACCTTTGTCCCGAGCCGTAGATATCGCGCTCGAGCTGCTGCCCTATCGCGACGACGAACAGGTCGCAGTGCAGATCCTGTTTGCCATTCTACTCAACGACAATCTTGCGGAGGCGCTCGATGGCTGCCTCTGAAATCTCCCTTCGCATCAATTCTTCGGGGCCGTCCCCGAACGCTTCCAGCCGTGAGATCAGGCTGGACACTGTCACCGGTTGCCCGGCCTCAAGCAGAGCGACCGTCGCTTCTGCAAGCGGGTGCCTCCAGAAATTTGGGTCCAGCTTCCGAGCTGCCTCCATGTTCCGCTTTATGCGGGCTTCCCAATCGATCGCCATACGTTTCTCCTTTCACGTTTTGGCGGTTGAAGAGTGCCAGGGCGCTTTCTCCGCCCTGGCACACCCCAATATGGCTGATTCCCCGAGGAAAGGGCGTGACTCTGCCGTGACAGCCCACGTTCGACGCTTCCAGTCCCTTCGTTTCGCCGCCGAGCAGGCGTCGCCGTCCATCTCGGAGCTGCCCCCGGCAGAGGTTGACCACCTGGTCGGCCGCGCAATCCGCGAGGGGTGGCCGGCATCAAAGCTGACCGAAGAAATCGAGCGTCGAATAGAGCGTCGGGAAACGGGCGGCACCTGCCGCATGGTTCATTGAGACCCGGCCATGATGAACGTCCACGACGCCGACGCCCGACTGCAGTTGATGATGAGCGCGTGCTACCTCGCCGTAAGCGAGCATTTCAGCCATCTGGCGATACGAGACATTATCGATCCGCCCCATGGTTTGTTCGATGCGTTGCTCGCCCGCCAGGTAGCAATAACGCTGATGTGGGATGAGTTTTGCGTTCCCCGCCGGCGCATCGCGATCATGCTTAACCGCCAGCGTGGCCGGATCTGCACCATCACCAAAATCATCGAAGTTCGCCGCGAGTGCCCTGTTTTCGATGCCGCATTCTTGCGCATGGGAAAATACGCGAAGGCGATCTTCCTCCGCGAAATCAAGAGAGACCAGGTGGCAGCATGACCGCAGATTTTGCGCGTATTCCCGTTTCCAGCATCCATGTCGGCGAGCGCCAGCGCCCGATCGACCAGGATCACGCCGAGGCCATCGCCGCCTCAATGGCTGAGCGCGGCCTGATCAACCCGATCACGGTGCGCCGCACGCCAAACGCCCAGAAGGGCGCAACCCCCTACACGCTGGTGGCCGGCGGTCACCGCCTGACCGCTGCCAAGATCAACGAGTGGACCGAGATCGACGCAATGGTGGTCACGGCGGACGCCGCCCAGGCTGTCCTGATCGAGATCTCGGAAAACCTGATCCGCAACGACCTGTCCGCGCTCAACCGGGCGCTTTTCGTCGCCAAGTATCGCGAGACGATTGAGGAGATGGTCGGGAATATTCACCGTGGGCGACCGAAAAAGGGCCACGATGGCCCAATTTTCGCTTTGCCCGGAAAAGAGCTCTCTCAGCGAGTGCAGGAGCGCCTCGGGATCAGCCATCGCACCTATAAGCGTATTTCGCAGATCGCCGTTCACCTTCACCAGGATCTTCGTCAAGCCGTTCGCGCCACGGAGATTGAAGACGATCAGTCCAAGCTCCTGAAACTCGCCAAGCTCGACGTGGAAGCGCAGCTGAAGCTTGCCGCCGCGATGCGGGAGGGCGCGACCTTCAAGGCCGCCATGGCCCTGATCGCGCCGAAGGCCGAACCGCCGGCGCTCGATCTCCAGGGCATGCTGTTCGCCCGCCTTTCGGACATCTGGAGCAAGGCCGATGAGGCGACCCGCCGCCGCTTCCTCGATGAGGTCGTCAGCGCCGACGACTGGTCCAATCTGGAGGACGCAGCATGATCTCCGATCCCTATCAGATCGACATGTTCGCCGAGCCGGTTTTCCCTGTTCGGGAACCTGTCGAGAGCATCGACATCGACCGTTACCGCTCCAAGGTAAAGCGAGCCATGGCGCGAGCGATCCGTGAGTGTCCGCACAGCCGCCCGGTGATCGCGGCGCGCATGGCGCAATATCTCGGCCTCCCGAATGTCAGCCGCGCATCGCTTGACGCTTATACGGCCGAAAGCAAGTCGAGCCACGACATCTCACTCATACGGTTCACTGCATTCGTCCATGCAACGGGCGCCATGTGGCTGTGGGACGAGGTCGCCTCCATCCAGGGCGTGACCGTCCTGATCGGGGATGAAGCAAGGCTCGCAGAACTCGCGCGCCTTCAGCAAGAGCGCCGGCGCATTGAGGCGGAAATCCGTCGTCAAAGGCAGCGTCCCGTCGAAATCAAGAGGGTGCGCTGATGACACCAAGGGGCGCAAAGAAAATCTCCATCGTCGGTCAGATCTCCGAGATCGAGCACGATATCGCGCAGCGCCAGCGGGATTACCCTCGCTTGGTTCGAGAGGGCCGCATGCGTCAGGAAGAGGCCGAGATGCGCATGCAGCGCGTGCTGGCAATCCGGGAAACGCTGCATTTCTGCAAGAGACACGAAGCAGACATCCGAGCCTACATGGCCTCGAAGAAGGCCGGGGGTGCGGCATGAAAGAATGGTTCTCCATACCACAACTGCTGTCGGAAAGACTGCCGGACCTGCCGAGCTCTTATCAGGGAATTCGCAACGTCGCGGACCGAGAGGGATGGGATGCTTGTCCCGATCTCAGCCGCATCGGCGAAGGCGGCGCGCGCGAGTACCATCTGCGCCTTCTGCCGCCTGCGGCTCGCCAGCGCCTTGCGGTCAAATACACGACCTATGACGCGTCTTCGGCCGATAAGGAGCGTTCGAAGATGCTCTGGAAGCGCTTTGAGCGGTTGACGGAGACCCAGCGCGAGACGTGCCGCTTCCGCCTTCAGGTGCTGACGGATGCCGAGACAATGCGGCACGCAGGCATTCCCGGCCATACGATCCTCTCCGAAATCAAGCGCCGGCATGGCGTTGGCAAGTCCGCTCTTTACGAGTGGCGAGCAATGGTCGGAGGAATTGCCCGAGAGGACTGGCTCCCGGCGCTTGCGCCATCGAACGTCAGCATCGGAAATGGCGTGGTGGTAGAGGTCGCCGAATGCCATCCGATGGCTTGGCAATATCTTTGCTCGGACTACCTGCGCGCTGGCGAACCGAAGTTCTCGGCCTGCTTCCGCCGCATGAAGGAAGAAGCCGCCAAGAATGGATGGGAGCCGATCCCGTCCGAGAGAACCCTGCGCCGCCGCATGGCTGCTGAGTTTGAGCCAGCTGTGCAGGTTCTGGCGCGGGAAGGTCGCGAGGCTGCACGCAGGATGTATCCAGCCCAGCGCCGCGACAAAACCAAGCTCCACGCGATGCAGATGGTCAACACGGACGGCCACGTGCTTGATCTGCGCATCCGCGCGCCTTGGTCAAAGGATCCCGTTCGCATCACACTTCTCGGGATCCAGGACATCTACTCGGCGAAGATCCTGTCGTGGCGTCTGTGCGAGGCCGAAACATGGGAAGCAGTTCGCTCCGCAATCGGCGACATGGTCGAGAACCATGGCATCCCGCAGCACATTTTTATGGACAACGGCAAGGCATTCGCATCGAAGAAGATCTCGGGAGGCACGAAGTCTCGCAACCGGTTCAAGGTGCGAGACGATGAGATCGGTGGACTGTTGACGGCCCTTGGTGTCGAAGTCCACTTCACGACGCCTTATCGCGGCCAGGCCAAACCCATCGAACGCGCCTGGAAGGATCTGGCGGAGGAGATTTCGCTCCATCCAAGCATGGACGGCGCCTATACCGGCAGCAATCCACAGGCGAAGCCGCACAACTACGGTGCGCGCGCGGTGTCGCTGGATGAGGTGTATGCCCTCGTGGCGAACCGCATCGCGGAGCACAATGCACGGGTCGGACGGACCTCGCGCGTTGCAGCTGGACGCTCGTTCAATGAAGCTTTCGCTGAAAGCTATGCCGCAAACAGCCACCTGATACCGAGCCCGACTTCCGAGCAGCGCTCTCTCTGGCTCATGGCAGTCGATCAGCGCACCGCTCGCAAGCCTGACGGGCACATCGAGTACCAAGGCAACCGCTATTGGTCGCAGGCGCTCCAGAAGTGGATCGGCAAGAAGGTCACTTTCCGGTTTGACCCGGACCGCCTTCACGACCCGCTGAAGGTCTACGATCCTCAGGGCCGGCTGATCTGCGACGCAAGCTGCATCTTGGATGCAGGTTTCGCCTCGATGGCCGACGCACGGGCTCATGCCCGTAGCGAGAAGGAGTATCTGGCTGCAACCCGCGCCTTCCTCTCGGCCCGCCAACTTCTCAATCCGCAAACCCTCGGTCGAGTCACGCTCGACCAGCAGCCGAAGGCACCGGAGCCGCCCCGCGCGGTGGTCCGCCGGATCGCCACGTCGAGCGTCGCTCGCAAGGTCGAGACCGACACCGAGGTCATGAGCCAGGACGAGTTCAGCGAACGCTTCCGCGCACGCATGAGCCGCGTCACTGCAAATGTGGTGAGCTTTCCAACTCCGAACGGAGGGAAGCGGTAGGCGCTCTGTATCGCGTAGGCCTGCCGAATGCCGGTGAAAACCGGAGCAATGAACCGAGAATGTAGTGCGTACGGTTCCGAAAAAGAAAGGGCGGGGTCGGCCCCGCCCATCAATCGGCCCTTTCGGGCATCTCTGATGGGAACCTGTTTACATGAATATCAAGGCAAACACAACCGGCTGGGAACTTCCGAACGCGACGGCAGAATTCCTCGCAAAACATCAAGGCAGTGAGATCCAGATTTGGTCAGCGCTGCGTATCGAAGTGGCTCAGCTTGCCAAGGCCAGCGGCTTCACCAAGACGGAAGTTGCACGACGTTCCGGCGTCGCTGACTCGACGTTCAGCCAGTGGCTCTCCGGAAAGTACACCGGCACTCTGTCCTCAGTGAACGATGATATCGACAAATGGCTTCGAGCAGCAAGCGAAGCCCGGAACGCTGTTGCACGGATCCCGAGGCCCCCTGCATTCCTCAACCTGAAGGCATCGACGGAGATCATCGATACCCTGGAATGGGCGCACTACTGCCCTGACCTTGTGATGATCACGTGCGGCGCCGGCGTGGGCAAGACTGAGACGTGCCGGCACTACGAACGGACGAGGCCGCACGTCTACCAGGCAACCGTGTCGGAGAACACCAAGACCGTACACGGTATGCTCGTCGAGCTCGCGCAGGAACTGGGGGTCAACGAGCACAACCCGGCTCGTCTTGCCCGTGCCATCGGAAACAAGCTCCGGCGCATGGGTGACGGCACGCTGCTCATCGTCGACGAGGGACAGCATCTCAACGACCAGGCGCTCAACCAGCTCAGGCATTTTGTCGACATCTACGAATGCGGGGTCGCGATCGTCGGCAACAAGGAAGTCTATGACCGCTTTCAAACGGATCGCTCTGGGCCCTCCTATGATCAGCTGAAAAGTCGGATCGGCAAGCGCCTCCTGATCGACAACCCGTATACTGAGGACCTCGTCCGTTACATCCACGCCTGGGGCAACTTCTCCGACGATGTGGTTGAATATCTGGTCGGCATCGGTCTCAAGGGCGGTGCGCTGCGGCAGATCGAGAAGACCGTGAAACTGGCGATGATGCTGCTGGGTGAGGACGACACCCTGACGGTCAAGCATGTAGCCACTGCCTGGAAGAACCGGAACGTGGAGAGCATCGCATGACGATCTGGCTCTCCGAAGAACTGAAAGCTGTCCGAGATCAGCTCATGATGGTGGCTTCTGCGGGCCGCTCGTTGGGACCCATGGAGATCCGCTCCATCGTCCAAAACCTCACCGCGCTCGTTGAACTTGCGGAAGTCGACGAGCACGAGCTTCGCGTCTTCCGGCTTGACCAGGCAGGTAAGCAAGGCCGCAGCATCGTTGAACAACTAGCCGGCGAGGCCATGGGGAACATGATGCTCGATGGCGAAAAAATCGTCCGCCCGAATTTTGGGAGGAAGTCATGACGCCGCAAGAGATCAAGCCGTCCACCATCCTCTCGCAGTTCCGCAGCAAGTTCCGTGCGGTCGTCCAGCCAGGACGAGTGCTGGACGCAATCCAGATCTGCGACCTGCAGCGCCAGCTCAACATGGCCTACGAGGTGACGAAGGACTTCGAAGAGGAATTTGAAATCCTCAGTGAGATCCCGACACCAGCCCGGTCGGACGCACCTCAACAGGAGGGAGCGCAGGTTTTGATGTTCCGCCCAAAGCCGAGGCTCCATGTGATTGCAAGCGGTCCTGGCGGAGGTGACGCGGCATGACCAGGACCATTGCTCTGACCGCGCTTGCGACTTTCGAGTTCCCCCTCGACGAGATCGCCATTGCGATCGGCGAGGAACTGGACAGCGCCCGGAGACGCCAGAAGCGACAGGAAATAAGTCTCCGCGCAGCAACGAAGGAACTCTTTCTCGCAGTTGAGGGCGTCGTCAGCGCCCTCAACAAACTCGAAATCTCCACCAATACGCCTGGTGAAAGGGCTGCGCGCGACCGCCTCATGAGGGCTGTGAGCGAGCTTCGAACCGCGTATGCAAAACAGAGGATCAAGTCAGATGGACGCCGCAACTGAAACACGAGCAGCCGCTGAAGGTGTCACTTTCGTCAACGGTCGCGAATACATGCACGATGCGAAGGGTAACCTCGTACCGGCCGCAAACATCAAGCCCGAAGACAGGCTTGAGGACGAAATGGTCCGCAAGATCATTGCCTTTGCCCGCGACCTGAGCGCACAGATTACCCGTTTCAGAGACCACACCATGGCCGACATCTCGTCCTTCGACCAGTTGCTCGCTCAGGAGTATGGTGCATCGGTCGGCGGGAAAAAAGGCAACAAGACCTACCAGACGTTCGACGGACTGATGCGGGTCCAGGTGCAGGTCGCCGATCAGATCGCATTCGGTCCTCAGCTCCAGATCGCAAAAGCTCTGATCGACGAGTGCCTGAATGAATGGTCAGCAGACAGCCGGCCGGAAATACAGTCGATCGTCACACGTGCCTTCAACACCGACAAGGAGGGCCAGATCAACAAGTCGGAGCTGTTCATGCTCCTGCGTCTGGAGATCGCCGATGACCGCTGGAACCGGGCCATGGAGGCGATCAGGGCTTCCATTCGGGTGACCGGTTCAAAGGAATACGTCCGCTTCTATACTCGCAGTGCTATCGACGCGCCTTGGACGGCCGTGACGATAGACCTCGCGAGAGCTTGAGGAGCAACCTGCTATGGCGGATGCTCTCCTCTCATCTCTCAAGGCAGAGAAGCGGTGCCCTGTTTGCGGGGCGGGAGCTTCGGAAGCAACCTTGCTCATAACGGACCCGGAGCAAGGAGTGACCTATGAATGCGGCGCGGCATTCGCTGCAGAGGCCGGGTCGATCCGAGTGATTGCCCTTTGTCCTACACCATCGACCGTCCAAGCCAACCTCATCGCCGCGTACAGCCGTCGAGGAGCGATTGGTGGCGCGCCCAGACGCCTGTCTTCCACCCACGCTGAAATCTTGGCCGTGCTCGTTGATGAATACCAGCGGGACGGTCATGAGATCATCCATCATGACGGCGAGGCATACGCACGCCTCGTCGAAAAAACATCCAAGGGGGCAATCGTGCTCGCGGAGATCAACCTCCACACCTTGGCGAGCCAGATCGACAGGAGGCTGACATGACCTCCTCGATTGCAGCCATCCACGTTGCCAAGAAGCAGCTCGGGCTCGATGACGATGTTTACCGGGCCAAGCTCTACAACATCACCGGCAAGCGCTCGGCCAAGGACATGTCCGAGGCCGAGCGTCAGAATGTGCTCAAAGTTCTTCGCAAGGAGGGTTTCGAGCCGAAGCCGGCGGAGCGTCGCCAGGACGGCCGGCAGAAGCTGACGGGCAAGTACGCCAAGAAGCTCCAGGCACTCTGGATCGCGGCATGGAACCTCGGCCTGGTCGAGAACCGGGATGACGCGGCTCTGCTCGCTTTCGTGAGGCGACAGACAGGGATCGATCACACCCGTTTCCTCCACCATCATGACGACGCGAGCCGCGCGATTGATGGCCTCAAGGCATGGATGAACCGGGAGGCGCGCGTCGGCTTCGGCAATACCAATGGCTATGACTGGCTGAAACCTGACGGCGCAAAGATCGCCTGGGCACAGTGGCGCATCCTCAATCCGGCTGCCTCGCTGATCGTTCGGATGGGCTTCGACGAGACGGTCTTTAACATTCTAGGAATCGCACCCGTCTATATGGACGCCATAGCGCCGGGCCAATGGCAGACCGTCATGAACGTTCTCGGCGAGCAGGTCCGCGCCAAAAAGGCAGGCTCACTATGAAAAGGATCATTCCCGCGGCCGCGGTTCTTGTTGCCTCTTTCGTTGGTTATGACGCGTTGCGCCGCGAAAGCATTAGGGCGGAACCATACCGGGCCCCACCTCGTAATGACGCGGCTCACATTGCCAAAGCAGAGGAAAAGCGTCGCCTTCGGGCCATGAAAAAAGGCGGTGCGTAATGGTGGCCTATGGCTTCAAAAGGTGGTTCTCCCCACAAATCCAGGACGGCACCAAGACCCACACGATCCGGGGCCATCGCCGGCGTCACGCCCATCAGGGCGAGGAGCTTCAGCTTTTTGAGGGCATGCGCTCGCTGCATTGCCGCAAGATCATCCCGGACCCGATTTGCGTTGCGGTCCTGCCGATCGTGATCATTTCTAGCGATCTTATCGACTGCGGCATTGCCTACATCGAAATAGACGGCTTGCCTCTACACCGTGACGAGATCGAGCCATTTGCAGTCTCGGACGGCTTCAGCCCGGACCGGCTGCGCGGTATTGCCCCGGCTGCGCTGGTCGCATCGACCGCCCGAGAAACCATGGGGCGCTTCTGGCGATCGACACAACCGGGAAGCCGGTTTGAAGGCGTTCTGATCCGCTGGAGGTCCTGAACATGGAGCGCGCACTTCCCCTGTTTGACCGTGTTGAACTGGACAGGATCAAGGTCGAGAGAGCGCGCTTGCTGGAGAAATTGCGCCGCGGCCACGTGGATGCCCGCACGCGCATCCACCGTGAAGACATGCTGAAGCAGCTGACCGCACAACAAATCGAGATCGAGTTGCGGCTCGGAATGGCGTCGAGATCATGAACAACCTCCCTGGCATCCTTGCGGAAATCGCGGACATAGCCGGACTGGAGGCGGCTTATGAGGTCGCCCGCAGCCATGGCGGCACACGTGTATCGATCCCTCCCCGCGCTACGGAGGATCACTGGTTGACCAAGCTGCTCGGTTTCGAGACGGCCGACCGGATATGCCAGGGCCTGTCCACCCTCGACCCTGATGGCCGCTTGAGAGGCGTCCAGAACGAGATCATCCCGCGCGGGCCGGCCGCCGTATTGACAGCCGCGCGCCGCCGCGCTCATGCTGCTCTCCAGGAAGGCAAAAGCGCGCGCGAGGCAGCACGCATTGCAGGCTTGCATGAGCGTACGATTTGGCGCATGAAAGCCAAGGAAGACGACGAGCAAGGCAGTCTCTTCTGAACAGGCTGACACCTGTCAGCCCCTCAAAATACTCCCCCGTAGCATAGTTGCTCCTGTCGCCGGCCTTCCGGCGTTTGGCATGTCGGGGAGCCTTCCATGCAGAGATCGGTCAGCCCGTTGGGGCGGAAATTTCTCTACGCCCATGAGGGCGTGGTGACGAAAGCCTACCGTTGCCCGGCCGGGGAATGGACCATCGGAGCCGGCCTGACGTCGAAGTCCGGCGTGGTGAAGGTCACGCCGGGGATGATTATCACCGAGGCGGAAAACGATCGTCTCGTCGATCTCGCCCTTTCGAAGAACTATGTGCCGCGTGTGCTCGCAGCGCTCGGATCCGAGTGCAGCCAGCAGGCTCTCGATGCGGGCGCATCCTTCGACTACAACACCGGAGCAATCCACAAGGCCTCCTGGGTCAAGGCGTTTCTCGGCAAGGACTTTGTGCAGACCCATGCCCGCCTTCTGCTGTGGACGAAGGGCGGCGGCAAGGTATTGCCAGGCCTCAAGCGCCGTCGCGAGGCAGAGTATGATCTGCTCGTCCACGGCGATTATGCGCTGGCCGCACCTCCGCCTGCCATCCCGCCACGAGGCGGCGCACAGATCCTTGTTCGGCTCTCTGCTGCGGAGATCGAAAACATCAAGGAAGGGCTGAAGTCTCTCGGTTTCGACGCCACGGCGCCACGCGGTTGTATCGGCCTGCACGCGGTTCTGAAGTACCAGGAGAGCCGTGATCTGCTCGTCGACGGGAAGGTTGGCATTGCCACTTTGTCGAGCCTTCAGCGCGACCTCGACGCGCGCTTGAAGGGCAAGCGCGCCGGGCTGGGTGCCGCAGCTGGCACGAGTGTTGTTGCCGGCGACCAGGTAACGAACGTGGTTACCAACCCGCTTCCGGCCGACCCCTCCGCTTTGCTTCCCAACCAGGTCGCTACGCTCGTTGGCGTCGGCATTATTGCTGCCGCCGCCCTCTATCTTGTCATCCAGGCCGTTCGCTATCGCGACGTCATCGCCTCGTCGATCGACGGCATGGCGCCGCGTCTTGCGGCCCTCCTTCGGAGTTTCTGATATGGCGCCCATCATTTCCCTCATCGTCGCAGCTGCTGCCAAGGTCGGGGCACCTGTCGTCAAGTCCATTCTGGAAAAGCACGTCGGCGGAATTCCCGGCAGCCTCGCGGGCGCAGTAATCGATCAGGTGGCAGAGCACGCTGGCGTGGAGCCTGATCAGCTGGCGACCGCAGAACCGGCCGTCATCGAAGCGGCCGTGAAAGAGGTTGAGGCGGCCGGGCCCGAAGTCATCGCTCTCTATCGCGCCGGTCTTGAGGCCCAGTTCAAGCTGCTGGAAACCGAGAATGCCGAAGGCTTCTGGCAGAGTGCCTGGCGCTGGGGCTGGATGTATCTGCTCGCCATTCTTTGGGTCTGCGCCTTCGTTCTGTTCCCGGCGCTCAAAATCTTCGAGGTTCGCATCGATCCCATCGATACCGCCACCCTCATGACGCTCACCGGCTGGTTCATCAGCCTCTACATGGGCGGCCACACGGTCAAGGAAATCGGCAGGCAGGCTGTCGAGGCTGTGAAGACGTGGCGGGGCTCGAATGTACAGTGACTTCGATCGCGAGGTCGGCGAGATGCGCGTCGAGAAAGAGCGTGAGGCCAAGGTCGCAGAAGCCAGCATGGCGGTTGCAAGGCGCGGCCGGTTCATTTGCGAATGCGGTGGATCGATAAGCGATCTGCGCCGGGAAAAGTTCGGCGCGGTGCGTTGCCTCGAATGCCAGCAGGAATATGAGCGCGAGCAGGTGATGAAGTGATGGACCCGCAATTCTTCAAGGACTGGGGCGGCATCATCGCCACCTTCATTTCCATCGGCAGCGTTATCTACGCCTGGCTCACTGCCGGATCCCGCGCCAATACCGAGGCGCTTGGAAAGCTGACCGGACGCATCGACGAGATGGAGGCCGGACTGTTGGAAATGAAGGCAGAGATCAAGCACCTGCCTGACGAAAAGGCGCTGACGCAGCTCAAGCTGGAGCTCGCTGAAATGCGGGGCGTGTTCGGCCGGATGGAGGAGAACATCTCCAGCATGTCCCGCACGGTGCATCGCGTCGAGGAATATCTGCTTAAAAAGGGGACCAACTGATGAGCTTCGATGTCTTTCTGACCGAGGATGCGCGGCTGGTGATCCTGAAGGCGCTGGCGCAGGAATCGAACAACACGCTCAACGAGTCGATCCTCACAAAGGTGCTGGAGACGTTCGGTCACACCCGCTCCCGTGAGTGGGTGCGAACGCAGCTGCTGAAGCTTCAGGAACTGGGGGCCGTGCGGACGGTCGAGGCCGGGACCGTTGTCATCGCCTCGCTGACCCAGGCAGGCCTTGATCATGTCGAGCGCCGGTCGATCATCGCAGGTATTGCGCGTCCGAGCATTGGAGCCTGACGATGGGGCGCGGCAGGCTGAACCATATCGAGTTGCTTCCAGAGGAATGTGGCCCGATCGTCGCCTGGGCGGCCGACGCTCTGCAGGATCGCAATCGCACTCAGACTGAGATCTACGCGGAGTTTGTCGAGAAGCTTCAGGCGCTCGATAAGGAGTACCGCGGTGAACTCGAGATCCGGATCCCGAGCTTCACGGCGTTCAACCGGTATTCGATCAAGCTCGCGACGATGACGCGCAGGCTGGATGAAACGCGGGAAATTGCCACAGCGATTGCAGGTAAGTTCGATCCCCAGGCATCAGACAATCTCACCCTGATCGCAGCAGAGGCTATCAAGAGCCTGGTCTTCGAAATGATGACCAATCCGCAGGGGATAGACCCGAAGGGCGCAATGGCGCTGGCCCAGGCATTAAGGTCGGCTACCCAGGCGCAAACCGTTTCGAATGACCGCCGGAAGAAAATCGAGGCCGAGTTCAAGGCTCAGGCAGAAGAGGCAGTCTCAAAGGTTGCCAAGACCAAGGGGCTGACCGCTGAAACCGCTCAGGAAATCCTCGGGCAGATCCTCGGGGTTAAGACATGACCGCACCTATTTCCGAGGCACAGTGGGCGGAGGCCCGGCGAACCGCCACAGAGGTTCTGCCGGGCCTTGTCGCTCAGGTTGGATTGCCCAAAGCGCTCATATCCTACCAGGCACGCACGTTGGCGCTGCTGGAAGACAGCGCCTGTCGTGTGCTCTTCATCGAGAAGAGCCGACGCATCGGCCTGACCTTCGGTTTTGCATCCTACGCTGCACTTCGCGCCGGCCGGGCCAAATCGGCAGGCGGCATGGATGTGATGTACATCTCCTATTCCCAGGAGATGACGCGCGAGTTCATCGACGCCTGCGCTATGTGGGCAAGAGCCTTCTCGAATGCGGCGCTCGCCGTGGACGAGTTTCTCTTTGATGACAGCGACAAGGACGGCGATCGCTCCATCCAGGCGTTCCGCATCCGCTTCGCCTCGGGCTTCGAGATCCTGGCACTTTCCTCTGCGCCGCGCACCCTGCGCGGCAAGCAAGGCGTGGTCATGATTGACGAAGCGGCTTTCGTCGACAGCTTGCCGGAGCTGCTGAAGGCAGCGCTCGCCTTCCTGATGTGGGGTGGCCAGGTGGTTGTCTGTTCGACCCACAATGGCACCGAGAACGAGTTCAACAAGCAGATCCAGGATATCCTGGCCGGCCGGAAGCCCTACCACCATCTCAGGATCGACTTCGACCAGGCGCTCAAGGAAGGCCTCTACGAGAGGATCTGTCTCGTCAACGGGGTGAAGTGGACACCGGAAGGTGAAGCCAAGTGGCGTCAGGAGATCATCGACTTCTACGCCGACGGCGCGTCGGAAGAGCTCTTCTGCATTCCGACAGCAGGAACGGGAGCCTGGTTGCCCGCACCGCTGATCGAAGCGCGCATGACGCTGACGAACCCGGTCATCCGTCTGGAGCTGCCGCCGAACTTCCTGCACCTGTCCCGTCTGGAGCGCGCAGTTCTGATGGCAGACGCGCTCGCGCAGTTGAAAGCGGCACTCGCCGGACTCGATAAGCAGCGCCGGCATGCCTTTGGCTTCGACTTCGCCCGCGTTGCCGACCTTTCAGTCGCCACGCTGCTCTCGATAGACCGGATGCTGAAGCGGGAGGAAGCGCTGACAATCGAGATGCGCAACGTTCCTGGCGACGAACAGAAGTTGATCGTGCGCACGATCCTTGAACAGGCCCCGCGTCTGGTTGGCGCGGCCTTCGACGCGACGGGTATGGGATGGACCGTGGCGGAAGACATGGGGCGCATCTTCGGCTTCCGGACGGATGAGAATGATGGGGGTCTTGTGGCTCCCGTGAAATTCTCGACCGACTGGTACCGCTTCAACATGCCGCCTCTGAAAGCCGCTTTCGAAGACGACGCGATTGCCCTCATCAAAGATGACGACCACCTGGCCGATGTTCGTCTCGTGCGAGACATCAACGGTGTGCCCAAGGTGCCCGAGGTGCGCACCGGCGAAACTTCGAAGAAGCGGCACGGGGACTTCGCGATCGCACTTGCGCTCGCTCATTGGGCCAGCCGTCAGCAGTGGTTTCAGTACGAGTACACGTCGATACGCGATCTCCAGCAACAGATGCACGGCCACAACGGGGGCCCTGCCCTGGACGACGACGACACAGATATCGGGAGACGGCATTGGTAGAGCGGACATCATCCATCCTGGGGCCAGACGGCAAACCCATCGTGATCCATGCGCTGTCGCAAGAGGTCGCAACACCAACGATTGCCGGTGTCAGGCGTACGCACGAGGATCGTGTGGCCTCGGGCCTTACACCGGAGCGGCTCGGCTCGATCCTGCGCGAAGCTGCCATTGGAAACGCGCGCGCCTATCTGACGCTGGCGGAGGAGATGGAGGAGCGATATCTGCACTACGCGTCCCAGCTCCAGACACGCCGTCTTGCCATCGAGAGTGTCGATTTCACGGTGGAGTCGCAGGGTGTCCCGTCCACGATCGTCGATGCTGTGACGGAACTGGTCCACGATGACGGATTTAAGGAAGCGCGGGGCCATCTTCCGGACGGCATTTCGAAAGGCTACGCCGTCGTCGAGATGATGTGGGAGTACGAGCGCAAGCGTCTTCGCCCTGTTGCCTATTTCGATCGAGATCCCCGCTTCTTCCAGCTGGACCAGCTGAGGCTCACCCAACTTCGTCTGGCGGTGGATGGCTCTGTCGAGGGTGAAGAGCTGCCTCAGGCGAAGTTCCTGCGGCACATGCCGCGAACCAAACTGGGCCTTCCGTTGCGAAGGGGTATGGCCCGGCCGGCAGCTTGGGGGTATCTCATCCAGCAGTTTACCCTGCAGGACTGGGCGGCATTCTCCGAGGTCTATGGCATGCCGCTGAGAGTTGGCAAGTACAATGCCAGCGCCAGCCCTGCCGACAAACGGACCCTCCTTAAGGCGGTAGCCTCGATCGCCAATGATGCGGCCGCGATCATTCCTCAAGGGATGGACATCGAGTTTCACGAGATAAACGGCACCAACGGCGCTGCCGTGTTCTCTGGGCTGCTCGACTATATCGACAAGCAGATTTCGAAGCTGATCGTCGGCCAGACCATGACCAGCGACGACGGCTCCTCGCTGGGCCAGGCGAAAATCCATAACGAGGTGCGCCTCGACATTCTGAGGGCTGACTGCAAGCAACTGGCCGCCACGATCAATCGCGACCTGATCAAGCCCTTCGTCGACATGAACTTCGGCGTCCAGGACCGCTACCCGCTGATCGAGCTGCCGGTTCCAGATCCTGAAGACGTCAAGGCCCTTTCTGAAAGCCTCGGCGTCCTCGTGCCTCTCGGCCTGCGGGTAAAGCAGTCAGAGGTTCGCGAGAAGCTCGGCCTGTCAGACCCGGCGAGCGACGACGAGCTTCTCGCCTCCCCTTCCGCTCCGGCTGAACTTCCGGGAGCCGGGGCAAACCGCTCGGGCAAGGAGACAGGAAGCGAGGCAGCACAGACGCCGGAGAACGAGGCTGAAGACGTGAAGTCAAAGGTTGCTGCGCTCTCGGCAATTGTCTCCGATCACAAGCGAGCCTGCCGTTGCGGCGCCTGCACGTCGCTGCTGGCGGCCGAGGCGGGCGAGCCGGCAGCGTTGGATCAGCTCGACGCACTTTTTGCCAGCGCCATGGACGACTGGGAGGCTATGGCTGATCCAATCGTCGCGCCGATCGCCGAAATATTCGAGAAGGCCCAAAGTTTCGAAGAAGCCACAATGATGCTTCAAAGCCGCTTTCCCGATGCTTCAAGTTTGGCCGATAGGCTTGGGCGGCTCACTGCAATTGCCCGTGGCGTCGGCGACATCGTGGACTGACGATGGCACAGATACGCAAACCTTTCGCCGTTCCCGCCGAGGTCACGCGCTACTTCGACGGCAAGACGGTGACACCCGCGTTCTCGTGGCTCGATGTCTGGGCAGAGGAGCACGCCTATAAGTTCACGGTCGCCAAGGCTGTCGAGCTCGACGTGCTGAACGCTTTTCGCGGTACCATCTCCCAGGCCATTGCCGAAGGCCGTGGCTTCGAGAGCTGGAAACCGCTTATCCAATCCGAGCTGACCAAGCTCGGCTGGTGGGGTCCGCGAATGGTGGCGGATCCATCGGGTGAGCAGCCCGACCGGATGGTGAACTTCGCGAGCGATCGGCGGCTCAAGACCACGTTCTGGGCAAACATGAACTCGGCGCGGTCCGCCGGCCAGTGGGAGCGGGCGCAACGATCAAAGCGGGTACTCCCGTACGTCCTCTACGTCAGAACGACATCAGGAGATCCGCGCCCTGAGCATCTCCAGTGGGTCGGCTTGATCCTGCCGCTCGACGATCCGTTCTGGTCGACACATTGGCCGCCCAACGGCTGGCAGTGCAAATGCCAGGTGCGGATGATCTCAGCTGCGGAACGCGAGAGGCTGATGGGAACCGAGCGGGTTCTCGGCCGGGACCCGAACGGGGAAGAGATCAAGATCCGCTACACGGATCAGGTCCCGGATCTCGGTCCCGATATCGAGTTTCGGAACCGGCGCACTGGTGAAGTCCAGAGTGTTCCTCAGGGCATCGATCCCGGCTGGCATACAAATCCGGGTCTTGCGAGGACGTCCACTCTCATCCGCAATCTCGAAACCAGGCTCGAAGTAGCCGCGCCAATGGATGCAACGCGCGTGCTGAAGGAGCTCTGGAGCGATCCCTACCTCCGGCTTGCCCCCCGGCTTCCCAGCAAGTCGTGGCTTCCTGCGGGCCACAGCGAGAACTTGGCAAAAGAACTGGGCGCGGTGTCACCGGTGATCTCGGTCACGAGCGAGACGGTCGCGGAACGGATCACCAGGCACAAGCTCGACATGGAGGATTTCTCAATCCTTCCTGATGTCCTTGCTGAAGGGCTGATCGCGGCAGATCCGAAAGGATCAGACGTCGTCCGGGCCATCATTGCCAGGATTGGCAAGACCTGGTGGCGGGCCTTTGTGACGGTTTCGAAGAATGGGTACCTTCGTGCCACGTCACTGCATCAGAAGGACGAGAAGGAATTGCGCCGGCAGATGGAGCGGGCGGGTATCAAATGGCCGTTTGGGGAATGAAGCGTGGCAGGGAGGGACCGCATCCGGGCCTTTACCCGGCTCCCCCTGTGGGCATCGAGGCCAACGGACTTCGCTGCCACGCTTCCCATAATGTAGCGCAGGCACCGTCGATCTTCAACATCCGCTGGCACACAGCATCCGTTCCAGGGCAGCCGAAAAATAGGGCCGTAGAAGGGCATCGTCCTTTCATGTGGAAGACGACACGCCCCAGATGCCGAAAACCTCTCCACGGGCTTTGAAACCGCCTCGAAATCGATCTTGCTCTTGATCGGTTCGTGTGATCGGGTTTACATGCGCGTACGAGAGGCGCGCATCGGGTCCTGAGCCCTTGAGCTCGTCAGGGCTGACACCTGTCAGCCCTCGCCTCGGCCGAAGTGGTGGCAGGTTGCCGCCATGATCACGAAAACCCCGCCACTCACCCTATCGACGCTCGCTCCTGATGTCCACGGCATTGCCGAGGCCATGACCGGCCTGACCGTCCTCGACGCCTATATCGCCGATCCGTCGGCGGCGGCTCGGCAGCACGGCCCGGAATGGGTAAAGCTGGCACCGCGAGGCAAATTCACCGCCCGCGACGGCCGCGTCTTCGACGTCGATCCGGAACTGCTCGCAGCGCGCTTCGAGAAAGACGGCGTCGATCTGCCGATCGATATCGACCATGCCACGGTCAAGAAGGCCATGTTCGGCGAGGCCGCTCCGGCTGTCGGCTGGGTTTCGAAGCTCGAAGCTCGGGCAGACGGACTGTACGGCAAGGTCGAGTGGCTGGCCGCTGGCATTGAAGTGCTCGCGGCACGCACGCACCGCTACATCTCTCCCACCCTTAAGCATGACGAGAACGGCAAGGCCTACTGGCTGCATTCGGCCGCGCTCGTTGCTGCGCCGGCTGCTGCGATGGCGGCAGTCGCATCATCTGACCTTTCAACCCATGAGGATCCCAAGATGCTGAAAGCAATTGCCGCCGCCCTCGGCCTTTCCGAGGACGCGTCCGAGGCCTCGTGCCTCTCTGCCGTCACCAACCTGAAGGCTCGCGTCGACCCGGCCGTCCACCAGGCGGCTCTCGACCAGGTCAAGACCCTGTCGGCGGAGCTGGAGGCGCGCAACAAGGCCGATCATCAGGCCAAGGTCGACGCGCTGCTCGAAGATGCGCTGAAGGCGAAGAAGATCGTACCGGCGCAGCGCGACCAGTACGCCGCGCTGTGTGGATCCCCCGAGGGTCTTGCCCAGGTCACCGCTCTTTTCGCCACCATGACTTCGACGCTGAACGCCTCCGGCCTCGACGAGAAGCAGCCGAACGACCAGATGGCGACGCTTTCGGCCGAGGACCGCGAAGTCATGAAGATGCTCGGCATCTCCGAAGAAGACTACCGCAAGGCCAATGGCCTGACGGTTGCCGCCTGAACCCTGAAACCTGCTGGAGACCAAGATGACCGCTCTGAGCCAGGCCCGCCCCGTCGTCCAGACCGAGGGCCGCCAGTCCAACCTGCCCGTGAAGGGTGCAACCACCATCTACCAGGGCGGCCTTGTCGTCATGGACGCAGGACTCGCTGTTCCCGGCCGCACCGCAGTTGACCTCATCGCTGCGGGCGTCGCCCAGCATACGGTCGCGAATACGGGCGCGGACGGCGCGAAGAAGGTGCTCGTCGAGCGCGGCACCTTCAAGTTTGCGAACCACGGCGCTGACGCCGTCACCGCCGCCGATATCCAGAAGGATTGCTACATCGTCGATGACCAGACGGTGGCCAAGACTTCCGGCAGCAATACCCGCTCGATCGCGGGCAAGGTCATCGAAGTCGAGGCTGACGGCGTCTTCGTCCGCGTCGGCTACTAACGCCCGAAAGGACTAGAACCCAATGGCACGAGTTATCACTGCCGCCCTGCTTGATGCAGCACTTCGCGGCTACAAGACGATCTATCAGAACGCCTTCGCTGCCGCTCCGTCGATGTATGCGTCTGTCGCGACGATCGTTCCCTCGACGACACGGGAGGAGATCTACTCCTGGCTCGGCGATATGCCGAAGATGCGCGAGTGGATCGGTGATCGCCGCGTCAAGCAGCTGACCGCCAAGGGCTACAGCATCACGAACCGCAAGTTCGAGATGACCATTGCTGTCGAGCGCGACGACATCGAGGACGACAAGCTCTCCCTCTACAATGCTCGCTTCCAGATGATGGGCCAGTCGGCTGCGCAGCACCCCGACGAAATCGTATTCGAGCTGATCAACGGCGGCTTCTCGACGCTCTGCTACGACGGCCAGAACTTCTTCGATACGGATCACCCCGTCGGTCAGCCCGGCCAGGAAACCTCCGTCTCGAACATGCAGGCTGGTTCCGGCGAGATCTGGATCCTTGCAGATCTCTCCCGGCCGCTGAAGCCCTTCATCTTCCAGAAGCGCCGCGATTACGAGTTCACGACCAAGGAAGATGGCCGGACCTCCGACCACGTGTTCATGAAGGACCAGTACCTTTACGGCGTGGACGCGCGGGTGGCGGCCGGCTTCGGCTTCTGGCAGATGGCTTTCGGGTCGAAGGCCGAACTGACCTCGGCCAACCTCCGGGCGGCCTACACCGCCATGACGGAGTTCAAGGATGACGAAGGTCGGAAGCTCAACATCAAGCCGACCCACCTGATCGTCGGCAATACGAACCACTTCAAGGCACGCGACATCCTCATGTCCGAGCAGATCAACGGCTCGACCAACGTCGACCGCAATCTCGTCCAGCTGCTGCACGCTCCCCTCCTCGGCTGACCGCCGTATCCGCCAGGAGTGAGAAGTCCGCCGGCCCTGTCACGGGCCGGCGGGTTTTCCGGAAAGAGCCAGACCGTGTCTCTTTCCCGAACACCCAGGAGACCGAACTATGGCAAAGAGCAAACCCGCCGATAACCAGTCAACAGATGCAGCAACACCGGAAGCCGGAGCTTCTGCCAAGGTTCTCGTCGTCTCAGCCCCCGGTGGCCCGCGCCGGCGCGCCGGCTTCAGTTTCGGGCCGGTGCCTGTCGAACTGAGCGTTGAGGATCTCGGCGACGATCCGGAGGCGGTGATCGAAGCGCTGCGCGCCGATCCGTTCCTGAAGCTCGACGCCCGCTTCGGAGAACGCGCGAAGGAAGACGCCCAGGAATAACCCAGAGGGAGGTCTGGTACGGCTCGCGAGGCTCCCAGCACCTTTTAGGAACGTCACGAACGTAGGGGCACAGCCCGCCTCCCAACCTCTTTATCGTCGAGGACAAGCATGCAGCCCTACGCCACTATCGCAGACATCGAAGCCCGGTTCCGCGACCAGCTTGCGCTCGTGGCGGCTGACGAACAGACGGGGCTGCGCGATGACATGCGTGTCGAAAAGGGTCTGATCGATGCCTCGATCGAGATCCGCGGAATTCTCGCCGGCCGATACTCATCTTCGGAGCTCTCCGCGCTTGATGCGGACTCTCTTGCCCTCCTGAAGATCTACTGCATCGACGTGGCCTTCTATCGGATTGCGCTCGATTTCTCGCGATCGACCGACAACATCAAGGAGCGCTACGATCAGACCGTCAAGCGCCTGGAGCAGATCGCGGCCGGCAAGGGTGCGCTGACCACCACCATGCCTCCGGCCGGCGGCGACGGTAGCGCAGATGTCGGCGAGATTGGCCAGAACGAAGTGGCGCTGCAAGCGCCCGAGCGCGTCTTTACCCGCGAGAGGCTCGGCCGGATATGAGCACATCGATCGTCATTGACGTGTCCGACCTCGATCAAGCGTTTGCTCGCTTGCGCCCGCTCTTCGATTTCGAGCCTGAGGAGTTGATGAGCAACATTGCCGGGATCGGAACCGAACAAACGCGCCGTCGAATCTTGGAGGAGAAAACCGCGCCTGACGGAAGCCCGTGGCAGCCCAATGCCGAAGGCACATCTATCCTTCTTGAAACAGGTCAGCATCTTCTGTCGTCGCTCTCCTGGCAGGCCTCTTCGACGGAAGCCGAATGGGGAGCCACCTGGAAGTTTGCCCACGTCCATCAGGAGGGCATGACGATCGTCCCCAAGTCGGCTGAAAGTCTCGTGTTCCAGCTGGGCGGGCGCGTTGTCCAGGCAAAGAAGGTGACGATCCCCGCGCGCCCCTTCGTCGGCCTTTCGGATGAAAACCGACAAGAGATTATCGATGTCGTCACCGATCACTTCGGGGCGCTTCTGTCATGATCGAGCCACGCACTCTTGACCAGATCCTCGCAGCCGACGCCTTGGCATCCTTTCAGGCTGCGATTGTGGCGACGCTCAGAACATTGAACCCCGGCGTGACGATCGAACCTCATCCGGGTAAGGTCGACCTTTCCGAGCTGGTCTCAAAAACCGTTGTCAAGGCTCCCGGCTTGAGCGTCGGCTGGAGCCGGATCAAGACCGGGCAGCATGCGGAAGGGCACTTCTACCTTGCGGTGGAATGGGTGGTCTACGTCGTCGCCGAGGCTCGGATCATCGGCGGGCGACGGGTGGAGAAGGAGGCCGTCGGCATTGCCCTTGGCGGCCGCGTTCTCGAAATACTGGCAGACATGGAGCACTCACTCTGGGGCCTCACCCGGATACTCCCGCCCGAAACCACCCCGCCTGCAGAGTTGAAGCCGCTCTTCACCATCCGCGACCAGGCACAGGGGATTGCCTATTACACGGTCACCTGGACCCAGATCATGGCCGATCGTGGAAGCTCCGTATTCCCGGACCCTGCCGGCCATTGGAACGAGCAGGATCGCCGCATCGATTACGCCGATGCCTCCTCGATCGACGAGCTCGCACCGTGGATCCCCGCGCTCCGGGAGCCTGACGATGCGTGACCCGGTAGCCCTCGAATTCAGGCGGCAGATTGCACGGCTGGAAGCGGCCGAAAGGCGTATGGCGATGATGGTCATCACCGGCAAGGTCGAGATCGTTGACGCGGGCAAGCGCCGGCTTCGGCTGAACCTCGGCAAGAGCGCGAACGGCAAGGATGTGCTGAGCCCATGGATCAGGTGGCAGGAGAGCGGCGTGGGTGCTCTGTCGATCCACAGTGAGCCCGCGAAAGGCGAGCAGATGATAATGCTCTCCGCATCCGGAACGGTCGGAGCAGGCTCGATCGCGATGCCCGCCACGTTCGACAAGGATCATTCCGCGCCGTCAAGTGAGAGCGACAGAACCGTCATCAAGAGAGAGGGCGGCCGTATCGTCGTCGCCGCACCCGATATCGATCTGATCGGCAACATCCATTTCAGGGACGGCGACGTGGATCATGACGATGTCGATATCGGAAAGACCCATCGCCATACCGGCGTCGAGAGTGGCGCCGGGCTCACCGGCCAACCCCAAAACTGAAGGAAGCAGCGCATGTCCAAGACCCAGAAATCAAAGCTCGACGTGGCCTCGCAACCGACCGCGGCCACCGATCATCCGGATCGCCGGGAGTATGTGGTGACGGCTGCAGCGCCGCTGCGGGTCGCCGGCCGGCGCGCAAGTCCGGGCGATGTTCTTGCACTGACGGAGGCCGAAGCACGCGGGGAACTCCTTGCCTTGCACATCCGGCCGCTCCACGAGGAGACACCGGCTTCAAAGGCAGACTGAACACGGTTTGAAGGGAGTGTGAGGAATGGCGGGCAGCGTTCGCTTCCGGACGGGGATTGATGAACGGACGGGGAAAGTTCTGTCCGGCCCGGATCATCTTGCCCAGTCGCTCCTGAAGATCTGGACAACCCGCCTCGACACCCGCGTCATGCGGCTCGCCTTCGGATCTGACCTCAGGTCCTTGCTCTCCGAGGACCTGACGCCCGCTATTGCCATGCAGGTCTACAACGAAATGGTCGCCTCGGCCGCACGGTGGGAGCCTGAATTCATGATCACCCAGCTCCAGCTCGTGACGCTGAAGGAGACCGGCAAGCTCGGGATCCGCTACGGCGGCATCTACTTCCCCGAGGGCCGGCTTGGAAACTACGACCTGGCCGTCGATCTCGGCCTCCGGGCGACAACACCAACTGCGCTGGGGGTATGATGGCACCGTTCGACCTTTCCACTCTGCCGAAACCATCCGTTGTCGAGACCCTGGACTTCGAACAGATCGTATCCCGCCAGAAGGCGCGCTTCCAGGATGCGTGGGAAACCGTTCGCGCAGCCTATCCCGACCTGCCGCCTTACGATGTGGGTATGCTGGAGACTGACCCGGCAGTCATTCAGAACGAAAGCGAATCTTACCGAGAGCTGGGGCTGAGGGCACGCGTGAACGAAGCCGCCCGGGCCCGGCTTCTGGCCTTTGCGCAAGGCTCCGACCTCGATCATCTTGCCGCTTTTTACGATGTCTTCCGTCTGCCCAGCGAAACAGATGCCCGCCTGAAACTGCGCGTCATCCTCGCGATACAGGGACGATCAACGGGTGGTCCAAAGGAGCGCTACAAGAGCATTGCCATGGCGGCTGATCTTAAGGTCGACAACGTCGAAGTGTACCGCATCGGCCGCAGCCCCGTGATCTACGTCGCCGTCTTTTCAACCGAAGCAAATGGCATCGCCAGCCCGCAGCTTCTCGCAACCGTGAAAGCGGCCCTGGAGGACGAGAGTGTCCGCCTGGCAAACGACGAATTCGTGATCTCCTCGGCCGTGCAGATCGCGGTAACGCTCTCGGCCGACATCTGGCTGTTGCCCGACGCGGACAGCGCGACGGTCGAGCGAGCGAAGACGGCCCTTCTCACGGCCTGGGAACTGGAGCGAGGGCTCGGTCGGGATCTGGTCAGGGAATGGTGGGTTTCGAAGCTGATGATCTCCGGCGTCCATAAGGTCGTGCCAACCAACCCAGCCGCGGACATCGTTGCCGCTCCCTCACAGGCGATCTCGATCTCGGCCGTTGACCTGACGCTGAAAGGGAGGGCGTATTGAACACGCTTCTGCCCGCCAGTTCCGGGGTATTCGAGAAGGCTTTTGAGCAGGCCTTGGGCGAGCGTTGGGAGCAATTGCACGAGGCAGTCCCTCTCGTCGTATCGGCCAAAGAAGTGCCGCTGCCATCGTTCATCCCGTTCCTCGCCTGGGAGTTCGGGCTCGGCATGCTGACGCCGTACGTCCCAAACCTCTACGAACTCATCTACGAGGGCGTCCGCTGGTTTCGGCTTCGCGGTACCTACGCCGGGGTCGAGAAGGGTCTCTCGTTTATCAACGTTACGGCCGCTCTTGAGCCTGCGTGGCACGGCCGCGCGTGGTGGAACTCGAACCAGCTCCGCCTGTCTGAACTGCCAGGGTCAGATACGCCCGCTCTTGAGAGGATTGAGGGCGTAACGAAGCTGTCGTTGCCATTCCGGTCGGATTTCCGGCGTGGTGTGTTTGGCTACGACGTCCAGCCTGTGGAGCTGGATGCCTCCCCGCTTGACGGTGCTCACGTCGAACGGGAAAGCGGGGTTGCCTACGGCACCACAACAGCGATCTGGTCGTTCGGACGCACGACGGAATTGGAGCACACGCTGACAGAAGCCGAAGGTACGGCGCTTGGAAATTGGATCGTTCCGCCGACCAGCGCGAGCCTGAGGTGGGCTGATATGCACTTCCGATGGAGCACAGCCCTATTGTCCTGGTCCGCCAATCCTGCTGCCCAACGCCGCATCCTGATGGCCCAGTGGTTTGCAGGCAAAGACGCTTATCTGCGCCTGCGCAGGGGAGACGGCTCCGTCATCGGGTATCGACGTTGTCGCATCATCTGCGGATGCTCGCCATCTGCATCCGGCTTCTACTCCCATGGCGGCGCTCTCTACTCCCCAGATGAAAGTGGACAGCGGGTCTACATCGAGGCACGCACTGACTTCGGTGATGCGCCCCGCGAATTTGCCGAAATGGCCGACATCATACTCTCTGGCACCCGTGCTGTCGGCGTTCCAAAGGGCAAGCTCTGGCTTGAGGCCGGCGAATTGAGCGGCGGCGTTGCCATCGCCTCTAAACCAATCGCTGTCCCGCTGCGTGAAACGGTCAGGGATCAATTCAAGCTTATGTTGAGGTTCTAATGGCTTACGAACACAAGAGCGGCCTTCCCTATGCTTTCGATCGCGCCGAAGGCCATGAGGAGCAGAAGGGGGTTATCTTTTATGGCGAGCGCCCCTTGCTGCAAGGGGCGGAGCTGAACGAGGTGCAGAGCATCCTGCGGAGCAATATCCGCAGGGTTGGGAATGTCATCGTTCGGGATGGCACACGCATCGAGCGCGCAAGCGCCGCGGTTAATGTCGCAGCAGGGACTGTAACGCTTACGGGCGGAAAGATCTACGTTGCTGGTGACGTGTTCTCAGTCCAGGAAGCCGTATTGACCGGTGTTCCCATGACCGGTCGCCTCGAAATCGGCGTGCGCCTCACCACGACCTATCGCACCCACGAGGATGACCCCTCGCTTATGGGTCTTGTTCCCGGCTCGATAGCCGAGGGCGAGCCTGGAGCCGCACGCGAGATAGCAACGATTGTCTGGTCGCATTCCCTCGACGGCAAGCCCGGTATCTTCTACGCAGTCTACACCTTGGATGATGGCACCATCCTCGATCAGTCTGGTCCAGCCGTGCTGGCGCCCGCCATGCAGCTTGTTCAGGAGTATGACCGTCCCAACGGAAACTACATCGTACGCGGCTGCCGGGTAACGGCGCTCGGCCTTGACGGCGGTGCCCAGCAGTTTTCCATTGAGCAGGGCGAGGCAAACATCAGTGGCCTGAAACGGACCCGCTATGCGGCTCTGCGCCATGCCGAGCCGGAGGATTGGGATGAGCTTTCCATTCCGGGCGAAACGGTGACCTACCCTGGCGGTGCCAGCTATACGTTCACAGTGGACTTCCCCCCGATCGCGCAGGTGAACTCGATCCTTCTGACCAAGGAACGCACAGTGACGATCACCCGCGGCGCTATTGTAGGCGGTGTTGATGCTCTGCCCGATACCAGTGTGATCTCTGTTTCGCAGGTCAAGCAGGGGGGGACCATATTTGCCACCGGGACCTACCTGCTCCTGAACAACACCATCGACTGGAGCCCGGCGGGTGCAGAGCCTGCTGTCGGGTCGTCCTATGATGTTACCTATCGCTATCGGGCGTTGGTAACCCCGACTGCCCAAACCTATAAAACCCTCACTGTTGCCGGCGGAGCGGCGGGTGGTGATATCATCGTTTCCTACACGGCGAAACTGCCTCGCATTGACCGTCTGTGCCTAAAGGATGATGGCAGCCCGGTCTACTTGAAGGGGATTTCCGCATGGAAGAATCCTCTGCCGCCGGCGGTTCCGTCCTCGCTCTTGAACCTTTGCCAGATCCGGAACGACTGGATTAACAAGCCCGTCGTCAAAAATGACGGCACATTGTTCATGACCCGAGACCAGATGCAGACCTATTTCGACAAGATTGTCGATCTGGAGCGTCTGGTGGAGCTTGAGCGCCTGAAGTCGGGCATCGACCGGAAGGAGCCGGTGGCAAAGCTCGGCATGTTTGTCGATCCTTTCACGTCGGACTATTACCGGGATGCAGGAGCAGCGCAGAACGGGGCTGTTGGCAAGGGCATGTTGACGCTCGCTGTAACTCCGACTTTTTACAAGGCCAACCTGGCCGCTCCGGTCAAGTTGGACCATGTCGAGGAGATCATCGCGCAGCAGCTCTTCAAGACCGGCTGCATCAAAGTGAACCCCTATGCCAACTTCACGCCGCTGCCCGGTCAGCTGAAGCTGGACCCGGCTGTAGATTTCTGGACCGTGTCACAGACGGAATGGACGTCTCCGGAAACGCGGGAATTCAACCGGGGTGAAGCTGAAGATGAAGACAGCCCCCTTCAGAAGGTCACAAGGACTACTCGTCTGGTGGATCAGCGGGAAGAGCAGGCAGATTTTCTGCGCCGCATTGACGTTGACTTCACGATATCTGGCTTCGGTCCGGGAGAAGTACTCAAATCGCTGACCTTCGACGGAAAGAGCGTTAAACCGCCGGGAACACAGACGGCCAACGCCTCTGGTGTCATCAGCGGCACCTTCACTATTCCAGCAGCCATCACTGCCGGCACCAAGGTTGTGCAGGCTGTTGGCATGGGCAAAACGGTAGCGACGGCCATGTTTACCGGGCAGGGCACCATCGAGATCAACGTGATGCGCCGTATCACCACGATCGAGAACTGGACGGCGCCAGAGCCTGAGCCTGCGCCTGAACCGGAGCCTGGATCGCCTGCAACGCCGGCGCCGACCACGCCTACGCCAGTCTTCCGGGTTAAGACCGGAGGCGAGGCGCCAGACCCTCAGGCGCAAATGTTTGCAGTGCCGGAAGTGCGTCAGATCGTTGGTGTCGATTTCCATGTCTGCAAAGTCGGTTCACAAGCAAAGCGGCTGATCCTCGACCAGGTAACGATCGACAATGGCTACCCCACAACGGATATCGTTGCGCAGGCGGATATCCCGATGACGGGTGCCGTGGTCGGCTGGAAGTCGGGGCGCTACAAGCTCCCGGTCACCACCAGGCCGGAGGTCAATCATGCCTTCGTGATCAAGACCGATGACAACACGCATTCGGTTTCGTTCGCGGCGCTGGGTGCCTATGACGCTTCGCTTCAGAAGTATGTCACCCAGCATCCCTATGTGGTCGGGCCGCGCTATGACTCTGTCAATGCGCAGACATGGACGGCGCATCAGAAGGAAGCGCTGGCCTTCAAGATTGTAGCAGCCAAGTACAACGTCCTGACCAAGACGGTTGCCCTCGGCAGCTTCACCCTGGTCAACGCCTCTGACCTTCAGGTTCGGGCGTCTGTCGAGATCCCTGGTCCCGGCTGCAGCGTTGTCTTTGAAGTCGTGCGCCCCAACGGTACGGTTTACAAGCTGGCCGCTGGGCAGGTCCTGAAGCTGAACGAATTCCTGAATGAGACGGTGCAGCTGCGTGCCGTCCTCAAGGGCACTTCAAAGCTGTCTCCGATCCTCTTTGCTCCGGTGCAGCTCATTGCAGGCCGTGTCGAAACGACCTTCTCTTACATCACCCGCGCCTTCGACATCACCGGGGCTTCAAGGATCTCGGCCTACTTCAAGGCGTTCCTGCCTGCTGGGGCCACTGCCGTCATGCATTATTCGCTAGACGGCGGCGCCTGGAACTCCCTGCCCTTCGTCTCGGCCGAGCCACTCCAGTTCAACGGCTGGACGGAACGGAAGTTCGAAAAGGTCGGCGGCCTCGCCGGCTCCACTATCAGGCTGAGGATTTCCGGGACGGGCGGGCCAGCGGCCCGTGTCATCTGCGGTGACTTCGGCGCTGGAGTATTCTAAGGGAATAGGCAATGGCAACGACGATGCACTATGGGCTAGTGAAGCCATCGACTGAGAAGTACGTCGATGAGGAGTTCTACCAGCTTCAGGATACCCTCGACACGCTGGATACCATCCTTCACGGGCTCGACCTTGAGATCGACGAGAAGGCGCCGGTCTCTCATGGGCATTCATTGGCGGATATCATCGGCCTCATCGACGCCTTGAACGGCAAGATGAGCGCCTCGATGACCTTCAAGCTCGACAGCTTGACGGATGTCGATGGTGCAGACGCGGCCCCGAACGGCTATATTCTCGTCAAGACCGCTGCTGGGTGGGTGCCCGCGTCGGCCGCGACGGCCATGGGAAACCACAACCACACCACCGCCCAGGTCAACGGACTTGATGCTGCGCTTGATGCCAAACTGGACGACTCCCAGCTTGACACGGATGCAGCCATGACTGCCAACAGCGATGCGAAAATCGCGTCGCAGAAGGCGGTTCGGGCGGCATTGTCCGTTAAGCAGAACATCGCCGATCGAGGCCTTCTTTCCGGGTTCCGCAACAAGCTCATCAACGGCAACTTCGATTTCTGGCGACGCGGAGCTTCGCAGACTATTGCCGGGTACGGGTCCGCTGACCGATGGAAAAGCAACTTCCTCAGTGTTACCCGAACTATTTCCCGCATGGCCTTCACGCCGGGGCAGACACTTGTTCCCGGAAACCCGGCCTGGAGCTTGCGTCACTCAATTACGGCCGCAACGGTTGACTCGGCCGGCTTCTCGCAGACGGCCCAGTTGATTGAGGATGTCACAACGCTCTCGGGCAGACTTGTAACAGTCACTTTTTACGCAAAAGCCGATTTTGCGGGCCGCCCGATGTCTGTCGAACTGATGCAGTCGTTTGGCACAGGTGGCTCTCCGTCTGCTGCTGTGGCCGGGATCGGTGTAAACAAGTTTCTACTCACGACGGGTTGGGCAAAATACCAGTTCACCACGACAATTCCATCTGTCTCTGGGAAGACGATCGGAACTGGCCAGAATGACTACCTGGCGCTGATTTTCTGGTTCAGCGCGGGCAGTGATTTCGATGCGCGGACGAATTCCCTGGGTAACCAGTCAGGGACTTTTGACATTGCGCATGTGTCGATTGTCGAAGGTGATGCGACGGGCGAAAGCGACCCCTTCAGCCCGCGTCACCCGCAACAGGAGTTGGCGCTTTGCCAGCGATACTTTCAGACGACCCGCATTGTGTTCTGGGGGAATGTTACCTCGGGTGCCAGCTACCGCGCATCGGGTTACTTGGAGACCGCGATGCGTGCCTATCCATCTCTTACCGCCACATCGACCGCAAACAGCAACTTCGGTTCGGGAACCACTGCCTCGGTGAACAGAGGAAATAATCTCACGGACATGCGCACCGCCACTGGCACGGGCGTCGGCTACTATTACACCGATATTGACGCAGACGCGGAGATTTGAGCATGCGTGTGATTGGATACACTGAAGACGCTAACATCTGGGCAGAGATCGAAGGCAGGGAGATGACGGTCCCTGACGATCCGGCGAACCGTCACCGGCAGATGATTGCGGAATGGGAGGCGGCAGGGAATACGATCCCGGCTTTCGTTCCACCACCGCTTCCGGTGCCCGAGGAGATCAGCGATCGGCAGTTCTTTCATGCCCTGGCAAAGGCGGGCCTCATCACCGAGGCCGAAGCACTGGCGGCAGTGAAGACCGGCGATATGCCTGAGGCGATCAACGACTTCGTGAATACCCTTCCCGAGGACGATCGCTTCGACGCTCGCATGCTCCTCGAGGGCGCCACCATCTTCCGGCGCTCTCATCCCCTTACAGCGGCATTCGGTGCCCTCTATGGGATGGAGCCATCGGATATCGACGATCTCTGGCGGGATGCAGCTTCATTGTAAGCTCTGGCGCGCGACTTGATTTTCGCGTCTGGAACGCGCATCTTTACGGCTGATTGAACTTGGCTTGAACCATTTGGGGCTGACAGCTGTCAGCCCTTTCTTTTTTCCATCATCCCTATCCTTGCTGACGACCCTTATTTCAAGCAGCAGCAGGGATGACCGATGTCAGGGACCACGGATTTCGTCGGCGTACGCCGGTTCTCCAACCTCACAAGCACTGTCGCCAAGATCGATACCCGCGACTCGACCATTGTTGGTCTCGTCGCCCCGGCTCCACTGGCAGACAACACCGCCTTTCCGCTCAATGAGCCCGTCGCCCTCTCGCTCGACGACAGTGCACAGGTTGCTCTCCTGGGGGCCGGTATCGTGCGGGACGCCGTCGACCAGATGCTTTCGGAAGGCATCGTCACCGATGTCGCCTTCGTCCGCACCGCGCATTCGGTGCTCACCGACCCGCAGCTCAAGCTTGAGGCCGAAATCAACGGCATCGTCGGCAGCGCCGGCGCAAAGACCGGGGTATGGGCACTGCTGGACGCCAAGAGCGAAATCAAGCTGGAGCCGGGCTGCATCATCTCCCCCGGCTATATGTCTCATCGCATCGGCAATGCGGCCAACCCGATCGTCGCGGCCGCCCGAACGGTTGCAGATCGTATCATCGACTGCATCGTGATCGCGGACACTCCTGCAACTTCGTCCGCGGCCGCCATGACCTGGGCCGAAGACTTTGCCGCGGCCTTGAATGTCATCGGCATTTATCCCGGTGGCATGGTGAACCTCGGTGCGGGCAATGTGGTCCGGCCGCTCTCCCCGCATGTTGCCGCAGCCATGGTCCGGCGCGACAAGGAGACTGGCGGACCCTACAAGGCGTTCTGGAACCGCTCGCTGCAGGGCGTGCTGGGCCCGTCTGTGCCGGTCGGGTACACGGACGGGGATATCAACTCGGAAGCCAACCAGCTTGCACAGGCCGGCGTCGGCTCGATCATCGAAGGCAACCTGCTTTGGGCTCCCTTCACCACTGCCACGGACCCGACCGTCAAGTCCTGGCGTTCCATCAAGAAGATCCGCACCCGTCGGGCCGTCGAAAAAGCAATGCTTCGCCCGCTGCGCCAGTATGCGAGCGAGGACATCACGCCGCATATGGTGTCCCTGATCTATCGCGCAGCCGACCAGTTCCTTTCCGATCTGGTCACCCTCGGCGCAATCATTGACTATGAGCTGGTCTGGTCGAAGTCGATGAACCCGCCTTCGCTTCTCGAGGCGGGAGGCTTGAGGACAAAGATGCGCTGGGCCGAGACACCCGACCTTGTCGATCTCCAGCTCTATGACGAACCCATGCCGGAAGCATTCGACGTTCTCGAAGCGGCCATCGCCACCGCTCTCTCGCAGCTCGGTCTTCCGAACATTCGCGTAACCGCCTAAAGGAGAAACGTCATGGACCGCATCATTCGAGGCGCGAACTGGTACTGCAACGAGATCAACCAGCGCCTGCGCGTCGATGAGACGACGCTGCCCGAACTCTCCCGCGAAATGATGAGCTTCGTCATGGGAGGTGGCTACTTCGCTATGGAGCTGCCGGCCGAGATCCAGCCGCTCACCTGCGAGCAGACGGTCAACGGCGTCCATGAAGATCTGAAGTCGCGGTTCGGCCGAGAGCCGGGGGACTGGACGACGGTTACCTACTACGAGAACCTCCTGAACGTTTTCCCGCAGTCGGCGAACGGAGAAGTCCAGGCCGGTGCAAAGCCCCAGTTGACCGGGCGCGTCGTGTTCCTGAAGGGGCTGCTCAACGGTTACGCCCAGGCAGGGGTGAAGGGCATGAAGTCGAGCGGCGCGACCCGGCTGCGCTGGTCATCGATCGTGCTCTATCACGACATCTTCAACGGTAAGACCGTGCACAAGTTCGACCTTCAGAACAACACCCTGATCATCGACGGCGTGAACTACACCGCAGAGCACAACCGCTTGATCGCCGCTTAAGCGAATACCTCGGCGCGCTCACCGACAGGCGCGAGATCCAGGCTGGCTGCAGCGGTGAGGCGGCCAGCCATTAGTTTTAGAGGCCTACACGATGACTTCGAACCGTCCTCAAACTGCCGTCATTGCCACTCCGCAGTCGAAAGACGATCCCTTCGATGTCAAGATCGAGGAAATACCAATGCCGCCGGCCGACAAGTGGGAAGAGCTCGACAA
The DNA here is from genome assembly GCF_014197145.1 of Gellertiella hungarica. Taxonomy (GTDB): domain Bacteria; phylum Pseudomonadota; class Alphaproteobacteria; order Rhizobiales; family Rhizobiaceae; genus Gellertiella; species Gellertiella hungarica. The sequence goes on from NZ_JACIEZ010000008.1 coordinate 101,976, forward strand.
CAGCACTCCGACGAAGTCAACATTAGCCGACGTCACGCCGAAGGAGAATGATACTGCGGCCGGGGCAAGGCCCATCGCCAAGCTCAACTTCATTAAATCGATGGCGTCGGAGGTCCCTCTCGCCTTTCCCTTCGAGCATCCAGAATTCGGGGAAATTCATGCGATTGTCGTTCATCGCCTGACGGTGGGCCAGGTGGGGGACATCCTTGACGCCAGAGCGAAGGGCGCCCCCGATCTCTTCGACATCTATGCGGCAATGACAGGTCTCACACCGGAGGTGTTGCGTGGATTGGAAGCAAGCGATGGTGAACGCGTAACAGGAGCCTGTTTTGATTTTTTGCCCCCATTGTTGCGTCCGGCCCAAACGGGCTGACGCGCGTCGCCATAGATCTGGGGGCATGGCGCGCGGTCATGGCGCGCGTATCGCACAGCTTCGCCACATCGCTTGACGCTCTCAGAGCAATGCCATGGGACGAGGCCTTGCGGTGGTACCCGGAGGCACAAGCGATCTATTCGGAAACTTGGGGTCGAAGATGAGTGATCTGGATGTCTCTCTCAGACTGCGGATGGTCAATCAGCTGTCCCGCCCGGCCAATGAAGCTGAGCGGGACCTGAAGGACATCAAGGAAGCAGCAGACCGAATTGGCCGTTCGAATGGCAGCGATCGCCTGAACCAGGACATCCGCGCAATCGGCCGCACCGCCGACGACGCAAGACAAAAGATCAGGGAAATTGGTACGGGCTTTCAGGGCGTAGCAGGCGAGGCCAGAGGTGCGGCAACAGCGATCGGGCGCATCAAGACCGAAGCGACTGAGGCCCGATCCGCCCTTTCCACCTTGGACAACGGCAGTCTAAATGGGTTGAAGTCGGACGCAGCCAACGCGAAACAGGCCATCACTGAGATAGGCGCAGCAGCTGACGCAGCGCAGGCGAAGCTCCGCCAACTTAAAAGCGGGCCTCTTACCATGACGCCTCCAGGCGGGCGCGTGACGATGGCGGATGGACCCTGGCGACCGCACACAGGAGGTTTGGCAAGTGCGGCAGAAGGTGCGCTGGACCAGTTCGGAGCACCGGTAGCACTCGGAGCAGGCGGCGCCTATTTGGCGGGAGCTGTTCCCGCCGCAGTAGCGGTTGCCGGTGGTGAGGCAATCCGCCGATCTGCTGCAGACGAGTTTACGCTCGATCAGATCCAGAACACGGGCGGTTTCAGCGACGAGGAAAAGAAGCGCTACGATTTCGAGCTGGGAAAGGTCGGTGCGAAATACGGTGTTGGAAAGCAAGGCGCGATGCAGGTCTTCGGATCGCTTCAAGCGGGTGGCCTTGAGCATGGTATAGCCTCTGCGATGATGGAAAGCGTTCTCCGCTTTGCCAAGGCAACCGGCTCCGATCCCGTCGATGCGGCGAAGACTGCGACCGCCCTTCGAAACAACATGAAGATAGAGCCTCAGGACCTCATGGCGGTATTCGACATGATGGCCGTGGGGGGCAAGGAGGGCATGTTCGAGATCCCCGACATGGCGCGGAATTTCCCGTCAATGCTCGCAGCGCTCGCGGTGCATGGATCAAACGGCCCCCGCGGAGTCAGCCTCGCGACTGCCATGATTCAATCGATCAATAACGGCGCCGGCTCGCCGGATCAGGCCAAGACGTCCTTCGAGGCTATGTTACGTGACATGGTTGCTCCGGAGGTCACGGATCGTGCAAAAAAAGATTATGGCATTGATGCCTTCGCCATCGAGGAGAAAGCGAAGAAGGACGGCGAGGACCCAACTCTTGCTCTGATCAAGGCCTATCGGAAAGCCGTCGGCGGAGATCAGGAGAAGATGCGTGGTCTCTTCCGCAACGAAGAAAGCTTCAAGGGCCTGGCGGCCGTATTCAAAGACCTCGACGCCATCGAGGCACTAATGAAGAGAATGGAGGATGCGAAGGGCACGATTGACAAGGACTTCGGCAACGCAACCGACAACCTGTCCTCTCAAAGCGAGCGCCTCTCAGCAAATGTCGGGCAGAATATAAAGGATCTGGCCGCCCCGCTGCTTCCATATCTGACGAGCATTGCACGCGTCATGTCACAGGCCATGGAAGACAGCAGGGAGAATCAGCAAAAGGATCCGCTGTCGCTTGTGCCAAATGCGCCTCTGATCCAGGAAGGCATTCGCATATGGTTGCAGCACGGAGCGACAAAGCCGAAAGGCCCGTCCCTCATCGACCGCTTCCTCTACGGCCAGGCGGCTGACCCGGACTTCGATGCGAAGAAGCACTTTGGTATAGACCTGCGACCTTCTGCCGAGAACTCTATGCAGAGCTACACGCAAGGACTGGCAGAACAGGGGGCCAAAGCCGAACAGGAGGCGCAAGGCATTGCTGAGCGGATCAAGGCTCTGCTCGGCTTCACCGTTTCGCCCGTCATCGCTCCGACCTATGTCGATCCTGGTGCACCCTCTGCGCCAGCGGCAACTCCCGCACCTACAGCACCGTCGCAGAAGAACACCTTTAACCAGACGATCACGTCTCCCAACTCAAAGCACGCGGCAGTCCAGTCGGCCCGCGAAATCCGCCGGGCTCAGGCAAGAACGCTTTATGACACAGGCAGGAGGCTCGCATGAGCGTATTTCGGCCGCACGGCGCTCTGCTGTCCATTGGTGGTGCGATCCTGTACACCGTGGGTCTCAATCCTCAGCGAATTGGCTATTCCTCCACAACGCGCTTCCCGGTCCACTCTGTCCAGGCAGGTTTTCGCGTCCAGGCAACAGGGGCAGATCCCGAGCGAATCGTGATCGATGCCCAGACCTATCCGCATGTGGTGGGTGGCATGGATGCCTACGCGATATTGAAGGCGCATCACCGCTCTCAGTCCGTGGTTCCATTTATCCGTCTCCGGGGGAACTACCTCGGGGAGGCCGGAGGTCTGTGCGTGATTGAAACCCTCGATACGGATGAAGAGCGGCTGCACCCCTTCGATGGCGTCGGCCGTAAAGTCGATGTGAGCGTGGGGCTCATGCTGCTGCCAGCAACCGCCGGCCTCGGCGGGCGGCTTGAGATCGTCACTCTGGGAGGCCTGTTCGGATGAGCTATGTTGTCGCCTTTGGCGGGGAGCGCTTGGACCGGATCGCGAAGAAGCTAATGCAGACAGAGCGCCAAGGTACAGTGGAGGCGTTGCTCGACGCGAACGAGGGATTGGCGACCGCTGCTGTCTCGGGCCTGGTGCCCGCCGGCACCGTTATAAGGGTGCCGAGAGATTGGTCGCCACCTGCCCCAGGCTCACCAACTGTTTTGCCCTGGGAGTAGGTGATGAAGCGTCCAGTCGTGCGGATCGTTGGTGAGACGGGAAGTGACCTTCTGCCGGCATGGGGATCGTCTCTGATGTCGGTGACCTTCACAGACAATTCCGGTGGAGACGCCGATGAGCTGGAGTTCCAGTTCTCGGTCACAACACCCCTTCAGGCACCACCGCAAAAGGGCCAGCAATACCGTCTTCTCTTTAACTGGCAGGGCGAAGCTCTGCGCGATGCAGGCCTCTTCACCTTCCAAAGCGCAAGCCTTTCGTTTGAAGCTGAAGGCGGGTGGACAATGAGCGTTGTCAGCCGTTCTGCTGACTTCGTGGATGCCGATAAGGCCGCCGATGTCGAGCATTTCGAAGAGACGACAGCAGGCGAGATATTCCGCCAGCTTGCCGAAGGCGTCGGGAAAAAAGCGACCGTACATCCTGTGATCGATGCCATTCCAATCCCCTATCGCCTTAGGATGCAGCAGTCCGCAGTCGGCTTTGCCCAGCAACTCGCCGACGAGCTGGGAGCGACCCTGAAGCTTGCGAATGGACAGTGGCTTGTTCCCCTCAAGAATAGCGGCCAGACTGCTCTTGGATCGACACTTCCGCCGATCGTCATCTCAGCCGACGAGGCGACAGGCTGCGATCTCACCACTGAAGGGCGCCCTGAATTTGCAGAAGTGCGCGCAACCTGGTTTGACGAGGAAAAGGGCCTGCCCGCACTCGCAGTGGCAAAGGGCAGTGGAAGAAGCGCCGCCTTCTTCGGGCTGCATTCCGCCCCCTCTGCCTCCGAAGCAAAGCAGCGTAGTCAGGCGGAGCGCAAAGAGATGGAGAGCGCTGCGATAACGGGCAGTGTCTCGCTGGAGGGGCGCGCAGGGGCCATAGCAGGGGCGCCAGTCGAACTGGTGCAGTTCGGCGGCTGGTCTGGTTTCGATCTCGTCGCCCAAACGATTACCCATACTTTCACGTTCGATGAAAGCGGGGGATGGCTAATGTCGATCGAACTCTCTGCCAAAGGCGACGCGAGCGCGGCGGGTTAGAGGCGGGCGAGAACTCGCTCGAAGGGTCTTTGAAGGGGCTTTGCGACGGCTTTGACAGGGACCATCGGAAAATCGAAAATTCCGGATTTGCGTGTCAAAATTCCGGAAATCCGTGTCACGCTACACTGGCGATCGCCCTTTCGTTCTTTGTCTCGCAGCCTGCCGTGCCGCTGATCCTCGCCGCGGTGTCCACCGTGCTGATCGTCATCGGCTATTTCCTGGCACCCCCCGGCGTGTCGCTCGAGCTCGCGCAGGTCAACCGCTCGCTTTGCATCGTCACCGCCTGGATCCTCGGCGGGGCCGGGATGGTTTCCATTCGAGGCAAGCTGGATGTACGGCGGCAGGAATGGCTTCAGCGCGCAGAGGTCGGCCTCGCCAAACGCATGTCGGGGGAACAGACCGTCGAGGCACTCAGCCAGAACATCGTCTCTTTCCTGTGCGAATACATGGGTGCGGCCAGCGGGGCGATCTTCGTCAACCGCGATGGCACCTTCCAGAGAACGGCCACCTTCGGCGTGCCCGCGGATGCGCCCGTGCCGTCGCAGGTCGCACCGGGCGACGGTCTCCTCGGCGAGGTCGCCCGTGACGGCAAGGTCATGATGCTGAAGGACGTGCCCGACAATTATCTCTATGTCGGCTCGTCGCTGGGACGGGCCGTCCCGCGCCATATCGCGCTGTCAGCCGCCAATGCGGATGACGTGATCAACGGGGTCATGGAATTCGGTTTCCTCAATCAGCCGAAGCCACGAAAGGAAGCGCTGCTTTCGCGTGTCGGGCCCACGATCGGCGTCGCGCTTCGATCGGCACAATACCGGCTCACCCTGCGCCGTCTTCTGGAGGAAACCCAGCAGCAGGCAGCAGAGCTGCGCGCGCAGGGCGAGGAGCTTCGCGCCGCCAATGACGAGCTTGAGACCCAGAGCCGTGCGCTGCAGGAATCCCAGGCCCGGCTGGAATTGCAGCAAAGCGAACTGGAACAGAGCAACGCGCAGCTGGAGGCGCAGGCACAGGAACTGGAAGCCCAGCGGGACGATCTGGCGCGCAGCCAGCTGCTGCTCCAGCAGCAGGCGCGGGATCTCGAACAGGGAAGCCGCTACAAGTCCGAGTTCCTTTCCAACATGTCGCACGAACTGCGCACACCGCTGAACTCGCTGCTCATCCTCTCGCAGCTGCTGGCCGACAACAAGGCCGGGAACCTGACGGAGGAGCAGGTAAAGTTCGCACGCACGATCACCTCCTCGGGCAACGACCTGCTCGTGCTGATCAATGACATTCTCGACATTTCGAAGATCGAGGCGGGCCAGGTCGAGCTCCAGATCCAGCCGGTTCGCGTGACTGATATCGCCGCCAAGCTTGAGGGAACCTTCCGGCCTCTGGCCGAGCAGAAAGGCCTCTCCTTCCGCATCACCGCCGCGCCCGATCTGCCGGAGGAGATTGCCAGCGATCCGCAGAGGCTGGAACAGGTGATCAAGAATTTCCTGTCGAATGCGATCAAGTTCACCGCGCATGGCGAGGTCACGCTCGATCTCGCGCCTCGCGGAGAAGCGGAAATCGCCTTCACCGTCCGCGATACCGGGATCGGCATTCCGGCGGAGCAGCAGCAGGCGATTTTCGAACCCTTCCGGCAGGCGGACGGCACGATCAGCCGCAAGTACGGGGGCACGGACCTGGGGCTGTCCATTTCCCGTGAACTGAGCACACTGCTCGGCGGGCATATCGCGGTGTCGAGCAAGGAGGGCAAGGGCAGCAGCTTCACCCTCACCATTCCGGTCTCGCTTTCGGAAGACGAGGTGCGACCCCTGACCGGCGCGGCGCCGGAGCGGCGCTCGCCCTCGGTGTCGTCGCGGCATGCCTCCGCCACGCTGTCCGCCCCCGCCGCAAGCGCACCGGAAAGCCGTCCCTCGATCATCAAGGATGACCGCTCCACGCTGACCGCCGGCAGCCGGCTGATGCTGGCTGTGGAAGACGATCCGAAATTTGCCGAAATCCTCTACGATCTCGCGCACGAGGCGGGCTTCCAGTGTGTCGTCGCAGGCACCGCGGATGAGGGCGTCATCATGGCGCGGCAATATCTGCCGCAGGCGATCATCCTCGACATCGGCCTGCCCGATCATACCGGCCTCTTCGTGCTCGATCGCCTGAAGCACGACCTCAGAACCCGGCATATTCCGGTTCATGTCGTCTCCGCCGGGGATTACGTGCGGAAGGCAAGGGCGCTCGGGGCCGCCGGCTATTCCCTCAAGCCGGTGAAGCGGGAAGAGCTGGTGGAGGTGCTGGAAGGTCTGGAAAGCAACATGCTGGAGCCCGTTCGCCGGGTGCTGGTGGTGGAGGACGATGCAACCCAGCTGGAAAGCGTGCAGCTGCTGCTCGGCTCCCGGAATGTGAGCACCGTCGGTGCCAAGAGTGCCTCCGAATGCCTGGAGAAGCTCCGCAGCGAAGAGTTCGACTGCATGGTGCTCGACCTCACCCTGCCTGATGCCTCGGGCCTGGACGTTCTGGATCAGCTCGCAGGCGATACCTCGATCGCCTTTCCCCCGGTCATCGTCTATACCGGCCGCGAACTTTCGCCGGACGACGAACTCAGGCTTCGCAAATATGCCAAGTCGATCATCATCAAGGGCGCGCGGTCGCCGGAGCGTCTGCTGGACGAGGTAACCCTCTTCCTTCATCAGGTGGTTTCGAAACTGCCGAATCGCCAGCAGGAGATGCTGGCAAAGTCGCTGAACCGCGATGAAGCGCTGCTGAACCGGAAGATCCTCATCGTCGAGGACGATGTGCGCAATGTCTATGCGCTGTCGAGCATCTTCGAAACCCATGGTGCCGAAGTCACCATTGCACGCAACGGGCTCGAAGGCGTCCAGACCCTGGAACAGGCGGGGCCGCAGGGCTTCGACCTTGTGCTGATGGATGTGATGATGCCGGAAATGGACGGCCTCACCGCGACCCGGGAAATCCGCAACCGGCTGGGCATGGACCATCTCCCCATCATCATGCTCACGGCAAAGGCCATGCCGCAGGACCAGGAGCAGTGCCTCGCCGCCGGAGCTGACGACTACCTGCCGAAGCCACTCGATGTGGAGAAGCTGCTGTCCCTCGTTCGCGTGTGGATGTCCCGATGAGCACGCCCAGGATCACCCCGAGGCCGGTCGAGGAGATCGAACTGCAGCTCCTGCTGGAAGCGATCTACCAGAAGAGCCACTACGATTTCCGCGGCTACTCGCAGGCCTCGCTCGCACGGCGCATGGAACAGGCAAGACAGCATTTCGGCTGCGAAAGCCTCTCCATGCTTCAACACAAGGTGCTGCATCAGCCGTCGGTATTCCGCGAGCTTCTCAACTTCCTGACCGTGCAGGTCAGCGAGCTTTTCCGCGATCCCGACTATTACAGAGTTCTGCGCGAACAGGTCATTCCGCATCTGAAGACCTACCCTTCTCTGAAGGTCTGGGTTGCCGGTTGCAGCGACGGGGAAGAGCTCTATTCCCTTGCGATCCTTTTCCGGGAGGAAGGGCTGGAATCCCGCACCATATTCTATGCGACGGACATCAACCCCGCCGCCCTGCGGAAGGCGGAGGCTGGCGTCTACGCGCTGGACCGCATCCCGCAGTTTACCCGCAACCATCACGCCTCGGGCGCCCGGACCTCGCTCTCCGACTATTACACGGCGGCTTATGGTGCGGTGGTCTTCGACAAGAGCCTTCGTGCACAGACGGTGTTTTCGGAGCACAGCCTGGTTTCCGATCAGGTCTTTGCGGAAGTCCATCTGGTCAGCTGCCGCAATGTCCTTATCTACTTCGACAAGCAACTGCAGGACCGCGCCATTGCCCTGTTCGAGCAGTCACTGGTGCGCGGCGGTTTCCTCGGTCTCGGCATGCAGGAAACGCTCGCCTTCTCCCCCCATCAGGACCGCTTCGATACCTTTGCACGCGATGAGAAGGTCTATCGCAAGCGACTGTTCGTCCCGACCGAAGAAAGGGCCTTCCATGGCTGAGCAAACGGTAAAATTCCTGCTGGTCGACGACCTGGAGGAAAACCTCGTGGCACTCGAGGCCCTGCTCCGCCGGGATGGTCTGGAACTCATCAGGGCCCGCTCCGGAGCAGAGGCGCTGGAACTGCTCCTGGTGCACGACATCGCGCTTGCCCTCCTCGACGTGCAGATGCCGGAAATGAACGGTTTCGAACTGGCCGAGCTGATGCGAGGGCTGGAGCGCACGCGGCGCATTCCCATCATCTTCGTGACCGCGCTGCCGGCCGACGAGAACCGGCGCTTCCGCGGCTATGAAACGGGTGCCGTCGACTACCTGCAGAAGCCGATCGATCCGCAGATCCTGCACAGCAAGACCGGCGTGTTCTTCGAACTTGCGCGGCAGCGAAACGAACTCAAGGAGAATGCCGACAAGCTGAGGCAGGCACTCAGCCAGCTGCAGGCCCACACGGACAACTCGCCGCTCGCCTATGTGAGCTTCGACCCCCTCCTGCGCATAACCGGCTGGTCGGACGGCGCCAGTCGCCTGTTCGGCTGGGACGCGGCGGAGATGAAGGGACGCTCCTATCGCCACGTCTCATGGCTGCCGGAAAAGACAAAGACCGATTTCTCCGCCGTTGCGTCCAGCCTGATCGAAGGCCATCCGACCGGACGCGACGTGGCCGAATTCGGCGCCCGCCATCGCAGCGGCCGGATGGTGGAGGGGGAATGGTACCTCTCCGCTCTTTACGACTGCAAGGGCAACCTGACGTCGCTCAGCGTCCAGATACTGGACATCACGGAGCGGCGGAAGGCGGAAGAGACCCAGCGTCTGCTGATGGGCGAGCTCAACCATCGCGTCAAGAACACGCTCGCCACCGTGCAGGCGGTCGCGGCCCACGCGCTTCGGCACACGCGCGACCCCGCCCAGTTCGCCCGGACCTTCAACGGGCGCATCCAGTCCCTGGCCAAGGCGCATTCGCTCCTGAGTGCCACCACCTGGAGCGGAGCCTGCCTGAACGACATCATCCGGGATCAGCTCGATCTTGGCGCTCTCGATGTCAACCGGTTCCAGTCGAACGGTCCCTTGCTCGAGCTCGTGCCTCAGCAGGCCTTGCACATTGCCATGATGGTTCACGAGCTGGCGACCAATGCCAGCAAGTACGGCGCCCATTCCATGCCAAGCGGGCGGATTTCGGTGGAATGGAGGCTGGAAGGCGAAACACTGGTAATTGTCTGGACCGAAGCAGGCGGTCCCGCGCCGGGAGGAATGGTCAGAAGGGGCTTCGGCACCACCCTGATCGAGCAGAGCGCGCGGTCCGAGGGAGGCGCGGCCGAGCTTGTCGTCAGAGACGACGGGCTCAGCTGGACCATCCGCATGCGCTTTCAGGGGAAAATGCCGGAGGAGCCGACGGGCAATCCGGAACCTGTGGAGATGGAAAATGGGATGGGCGTTCCGGCGCCCAGAAGCGACATGCCCTCGGCAGCCGGGCGCCGCCGGGTCCTCATCATCGAGGACGAACCGCTGGTGGCAATGGATATCGCCAGCCTGCTGGAGGCGGCGGATTTCGAGGTGGTGGGCACCGCTGCGACCGTGGGTGAGGCACTCGACTTCATCGCCCGTTCCGAGATCGATGTGGCTCTCCTCGACGGCAATCTTCGGGGATATCCCGTGGACGACGTGGCCCAGGCGCTGGATGGAAAGTCGATCCCTTTCCTGTTCGTCAGCGGCTATGGAGAGCAGAACCTTCCCAAGGACTTCGCCGGACGGCCCATCCTGACCAAACCCTTCAGCGGCGAGGAATTGATAGAAGGCGCAACGGGCGTCCTTGGCGAGCGGCATTACTCTGCCTGAGGCAGAGCGACAGCCATGCAACCGCCGGCGTGCAACGGTGTTTACCGTCTGCATCAAGTGGCGGAGAATGCACCATGGATACCTTAGCCGAGGGCAGCCTGCTTCAGGCAGTGCCCTCCAGTCTGCCTGATCTCGTCTATGCGCCGGATATCGAAGCGCCCATAACCCGCAAGCTGGGAAAGCGCGGCTTTCTCTATTACGACGCGGAGGGGCATCGTATCGCGGACCGCGCCGAGATCGAACGCATCAACCGGATCGCGGTGCCGCCAGCCTATAGAAACGTCCGCATCGCCTCCGACCCGCGCGCCCATCTGCAGGCGGTCGGCTGGGACGAGCGCGGCCGGAAACAATATCGCTATCACGCCCTGTGGACCGAAGGGCGCGGCGAGGCAAAGTTTTCACTGCTCACGGACTTTGCCGAAGCACTTCCTCTCATCCGCGAGCGGGTGGACGCCGATCTTCGCCGGCGAAAGCCGGATCGCGACAAGGCACTGGCCTCCGTCGTATGGATCATCGACAACCTCCTCATCCGCGTCGGAAATCCGGCTTATGTCCGCGATAACGGATCCTTCGGGGCGACGACGCTCCGAAACCGTCATGTAGCCATCGACGGCTCCGAAGTCCGTTTCAGGTTTCGCGGAAAGTCAGGCAAGGAGTGGCGCCTTTCCCATCGCGACCGGCGGATCACGCGGACGCTCAGAACCCTACAGGAACTGCCCGGACAACAGCTCTTTCAGTATATGGATGCCGAGGGCGCTCTTCACCCGGTGCGCTCGCAGGACGTGAACGCCTACATCCGGGAAGCCACGGGAGCAGACTTCTCATCACGTCAGTTCCGCACCTGGGGAGCAACCCGGCTCGCCGCGGTCGAACTGTCGAGGCTTGACGAGAACGTCAGCGAGCGCGAACGCAAGCGCATGACGAACAGCGTGATCGACAAGGTTGCGGCACGGCTCGTCAATACCCGCGCGGTCTGCCGCTCCTCCTACATCCACCCGACCGTGCTCGAAGGATTTGAAGAGGGCAGCCTGAAGGACCTCTGGACCCTTCGTCTGTCGCGAAGCGAGAGGCTGCGCCGCTGGCTGGACGAGGATGAACTCCGGGTCCTGCAATGGTTGCGCCAGGCGCAGCAGGCGAGAGCGGCACCATTCCAGCCATGACGAAATCCCCCCGAAGTGTTTTCGTGGATGAGTTGAAAGTTAAGAGCTTTGCATTAGTCTGGGCGAAATTCCCCTGTGGGCAAGGACGGCGTCCGGGGCTTGAGACATGCGAAATCCGTTGGGTTACTTTATCGATCCGGAGCGTCAGCGCGCCTTTTCGGCAGCGGCTGCAACGATCGGCTTTTTTGTTGCCCTTGGACTTTTCGCAGGCTTTTACGCCAACACCGTCGACAACATCGTGGACCGGTTCCTGAACCGTGCCCTCGAGAACCTCCAAGCCCCGGTCGCTGCGGCCAGCAAGGGATTCGAGGCGCTGAATGCCGCTCCCCGCAACGATCGCTGTTCGGAGGAACTCGTCGAGCGGCTTCGCGATGCCTCGTTTCTCCCCGACGGCATCAACGAATTCATGCTCGTCAATGACGGAAAGGTGGAATGCACGAGCACCCTGGGGCTGCTTGCCACACCATTCGAGCTCGGAACCCCCTCGATTGATGCGCTGCCCGGAGGCGGACGCATCTACCGGTTCGGGGTGAACCTGTCGGCCCTCGGCCATCAGGGTCAATATGCCTCCATCGTCCAGGAGGGACGTTTCGCGGCCATCCTCCCTTCTCCCGACATGCCGGGTGCCGCTCCCTCGTGGCTGGCGCTGGAAGGACTGGCCTGGAATGCGGCCCGGCATGTTCCCTACCGGCTGTTCGGACAGGTCGATCTGTTTTTCGACCATCAGAGAACCAATCCCGATGGCGGCCACCTCGCCACCACGCGTCTGCTTTGCACTGCCGACGGCGTGCTGTGCGCCACCGGCAGCATCTCGCTTGCCGAACTGGCACGGAACGGCCTTGCTTGGGGGTTGCTGGCACTGGCCTTCAGCGCCCTTTTCGGCAGCTTCGTCGCCAGCCGTTTCACTGCCTTCCTCCAGCGAACCTTCCGGCTGGAAGCGCGCCTGATGCGCAATCTGGTTCCCGATCGCATCCAGCTTTGCTACCAGCCGATCCTGGATACCCGCACGCGCGGTATCACGGGTTGCGAAGTCCTGGCGCGCTGGAAGGATCTCGATGGCTCGATCGTCTATCCCGACCGGTTCCTGCCCATCCTGGAGCGCGAAAAGCGCATGCTGGAATTTACCCGGATGGTCGTCGACAAGGCCTGGGTCGAGTTGTCGACCTGCCTCCCGCCCGGCCAGAAACTGCAGGTCAACATCAACATCTCGCCGCAGAACGTTCCAGACCCTGCGCTCCCGGGCCTCTTCGACCGCTTCCTTCAGGAGCCCCGCCGCTTTACCCTCGCGGTGGAGCTCGTGGAAACCGAAAGAATGTCCTTCGAGGATGCCGAGCACCTGATACAGCGGCTCAGGGAAAAGGGCATCCGAACCTATATCGACGATTTCGGAACGGGGTATTCCAATCTCGAGAATCTGGCGCGCCTTTCCGTCGATGCCGTGAAGCTGGACAAGAGCTTCGCCCTCGCCCCGGAAAACAGCCTGATGGGGGAAATGCTGGAATTCGCGCTGAAGATGGCAAAGGCCATCGGGCGCTCCACGGTGGTGGAGGGCGTTGAAACGCCGGAGCGGTTCGATCAGCTCCTCAAGCTCTCTGTTCCCGTGGATTACATCCAGGGCTATTTCATCGCCCGGCCGGTGGATATCCGCTCCTTCGCGGCTTTCCTGGCGCAGGGCAACTCCTGGAACAACGGCGCGCAGCAGACCCAGCGGCGGGCATGAGCCGCCGCCGGACCCTCGGATCGACCGTCAGCGAGCGTTATACTTGGCGTCGACGTCGTTGATCGCCCGGACGTTGCCTGCAGACCGTCCGTTCTCGTCGAAGGTCTGGGCGAGGAAGGCGTCTGCAATCGCCTTTGCCAATTCCGTGCCGATGACGCGCGCGCCCATGGTGATGATCTGCGCGTTGTTCGACAGCGCGGCTCTTTCTGCCGAATAGGTGTCATGCGTGAGCGCAGCGCGAATGCCCGGCACCTTGTTCGCCGCGATGCAGACGCCGATGCCGGTACCGCAGACGAGAATGGCGCGGTCGTAGGTGCCGTCGATGACGCCCGAAGCCACCCGATCGGCGAGATTGGCGTAGAAGGCATCCGGGCCCGCATCCGTGCGGGAAATCTCCGACACCTCGTGCCGGTCCTTCAGGTAGTCCGCGAGGACCTTGGCGAGGCCTTCCCCCGCGCTGTCTCCGGCAATGGCGAGTTTCATGTCATGCTCCTTTCAGGGTGGCGGCGCATTTCGACAGGATGTCGAGATAGCCTTCGACGTTCCAGGCCGAACGCCCGATGAACAGCCCGTCCACATGGGGGCAGGCGATGAGTTCCTCACAGTTGCCCGGATTGACCGAACCACCGTAGAGGCAGGGTATGCGGCGCCCGAGAAGATCCCCGGCCACCTCGATGATCTCGGCCTGGCGGGCATCCGCGTAATCGGACGTGGCCGGAATTCCGTTGACGCCGATGGCCCAGACGGGTTCGTAGGCCAGCAGGATATCCGCGTTCCTCTGGTCGCCGGAAAGCCTTGCAAGTGCCCCGCGCACCTGCGCCGCAAGCACCTCTCGCGCCCTGCCGCTCTCCCGTTCGGCCAGTGTCTCGCCGATGCAGATGAGGGGAACAAGCCCGTGACGCACGGCGGCTTCCGTCTTCAGACCCACGGTCTCGTCGGTCTCGCCGAAATGTTCGCGCCGCTCCGAGTGTCCGAGTTCCACCAGATCCAGATGGCAGTCCTTCAGCATGACAGGGGATATCTCGCCCGTCCAAGCGCCCTCATCCGCCCAGTGCATGTTCTGGGCGCCCACTTTCACGGACGTGTCCCGCAGCAGGGCCTTTACCTCGCGCACCGCAGTGAAGGGCGGAATGACGAAGCGCTGGGTGCGGGGATCCCGCCCGCCATCCGCTGCCTTGAGGCCTTCGGCAAACTGGCGGGCTTCCGCCAGCGTCTTGTTCATCTTCCAGCTCGTGCCGATCCAGAATTGCGGCTTTTCCGTCATGCTACCGGTTCCTTGTCTTTCGCCACGTCCAGCATGGCGCCATTCTTTTCAAAAGCCTCGAGCGCCTCCCGCGGCGGCAGATCGTCCGTGATGACCCGTTCGAAATCGCTGATCCTGGCCAGCACATGCAGGGCGCTCTTGCCGAAACGCTGGTGATTGACCAGCAGGCAGGCCCTCGATGCAGAGGCGATCATGGCACGTTTTGCCCTGATGACGCCGTCGTCCATGTGGAACGCCATGCCGCCGGACACAGCCGGCGCCGAAATGAAGGCGATGTCTGCCCTCAGGCGCGCCATCGATTCCTCCGTCACCACGCCGAAATAGGCGTTGAACTTGGCCGAATAGACGCCGCCAAGGGCAATCGTCGTGATGCCCGGCTCCATGCGCAGTGTCTCGATGATGGCCGCATTGTTGGTGATGACCGTCAACGGGCGCTTGCGGGGCAGGATTGACCCCAGGACAGCCGCCATCGAACCGTCGTTGACCGCCACCGTCATTCCAGGCTCGATCAGTTCCAGCGCGGCTTCGGCCATGCGGCGCTTGGCTTCGCCCTCCTGCCGCTCGCGAAAGCGGAAATCGCTTTCAAACTGGGTGCTCGATTCGATCGTGGCACCGCCGCGCACCTTGCGCAGCATGCCGGCCTCTTCGAGATCGTCGAGATCCCGGTGAATGGTCATCCGGGAGACGCCAAACCGCTCCGAGAGGGCATCGAGCTCCACCATCCGCTGTTCGACCAGAAGGTCCATGATGGCCTGTCTGCGATCTTCCCGTTTCATGGACGTCTCTCACCGAGATATTTCATGACCGGGAAAATAACACACCATGTAACATTATCAAGACAATTTATGTGATATTGTGATGATATCTTGTCACATGCGCATAGGGAGTGGTAGGGAGGTCAGGCCACCCATCGCATCAGCCCTTCAAGGAGTTGTTATGAAGTTTTTTGCCGACACGGCGGTCGTCGCCGATATCAGGGAGCTCAATGACTACGGTCTTCTGGACGGGGTCACCACCAACCCGTCGCTGATCGCGAAATCCGGTCGTGACTTCAAGGAAGTGATTGCCGAGATATCGGCGCTGGTCGACGGTCCGGTTTCGGCCGAGGTGGCGGCTCTGGATTTCGAAGGCATGGTGGCGGAGGGCGAGCATCTTGCAAGGATCGCATCGAACGTCGTGATCAAGCTGCCGCTGACGCTTGCCGGCCTCAAGGCCTGCCGTCACTTTGCCTCCAGCGGCATCCGCACCAATGTCACGCTCTGCTTCTCGGCCAATCAGGCGCTGCTCGCAGCCAAAGCGGGCGCAACCTATATTTCGCCCTTTGTCGGCCGCCTGGACGATCTGAACATCGACGGGATGGAGCTGATCCGGGACATTCGCGTAATCTACGACAATTACGGCTTCGAAACGCAGATCCTGGCCGCTTCGGTTCGCACCGCCAATCACGTGCGGGAAGCGGCGCTCGCCGGGGCCGATGTGGCAACGATACCGCCTGCGGTCATCAAGGGTCTCGCCTCTCATGTGCTCACGGACAAGGGTCTGGAGCAGTTTGCCAGAGACTGGGCCGCGACCGGTCAGACGATCCTCTGATCGCTTGAGGGGGGCGGTCGCTTCCTCCCCCTTTACAGGCCTTCGAGAAGCGCCTGCGCCGTCCGCTCGTCGGTGATCAGGCCGTAAAGGGTACGGCTTTCGAGGACGGCGCGAATGGCACCGGTTTTGGCCGGCCCTCCTGCCACCGCGACGATCCGGTCGTCGTCGCGGCCGCGGAACGAAACGGACAGCGTCCGCGCCGTCAGCGGCGTTTCGAGCATGCGTCCGTTGATATCGAAGAAGTGTCCGAGCAATTCGCCCGCCGCGCCATCACGCGAAATCGCGCGGATCTCCTTCGGCTCGATCATGCCCGAGGCCACCAGCTGCGCGTCCGCCTCCACCGTTCCGATGCCGACGATCTTCAGGTCTGCATTATTGGCAAGATCGAAGACCTCGCCCACGCCGCGCTGCGCCAGCAGGACCTCCCTGTCTTCGGTGGAATTGGCAAAAAAGGGAACCGGCATGACATAGGCAAGCGCGCCCGTCTTTTCGGCAATGCGGTGCATGACGTCATGGGGATTGACCGAATAGTTCCGCGTCAGCCCGCCAAGCAGGGAAACGAAGCGCACGTCCCGCGCGGCGAGGCGCGGCATGAGATGGACGGCAGCCGCCAGGGTGCGTCCGTGACCAAGCCCGATCACCCGGTGCTCGCCCAGTTCGATCGCGCGTTTCAGGAAGCCCGCCCCAGCCTGTCCGAGCGCTCTCAGGGGCAGCCCCTCCTCGCCCAGATCGGGAGCCACTTCGCAGTATTCGAGGCCGAAGACACGGGCAAGTCGGGTCTCCAGTTCCACACAGCCGGTGATGTCGCCGTCGATCGAGACCTTCACGACGCCATCGGCGACTGCACGAGCGATCAGCCGGTGGGCCTTCACCGAAGGCACGCCGAGCTGCTTTGCCACGGCCGCCTGGGTCAGCCCGCCCACATAATGCAGCCATGCCGCCCTGACGGCGAGCGATTCGTCGGTATCCACAACGGGCAGCCGGTCTTTCATGGGGACTCCTCAACAGCGGAACGGGTTGCCGCGATCAGCTTGCGGCCTCGAGGATGGCAAGCAGTGTCGCCTGATCGAGCGGCACCGGATTGGCCTTCATGGAGGATGACGCCAGTGCGGCTTCGGCGGCTGCCTGCCGGTCCTGTGCCGTGATTCCCATGCCGCCGAGCGTCATGAGACCAGAAGCACGCGACCAGTTCGCCAGAGCCGAGAGCGCCTTCCCGGACGTCGTTTCGAAGGCCTGCCCGATGAAGCCGAGCACTTCCTCGATCCGCCGAGCCTTCTCCGGTTCGGTCACCGCATCCCGATTGGCGGCAAGGGCATAGGGCAGCAGGGCACCGCAGATTGCGCCGTGCGGGGCCTCGCTGAGGCCGCCGAGCGGGCCCGCCAGACCGTGGACCACGCCGAGGCCGGAATTCGCAAGCGCAAGCCCGCCGCAAAGGCTGGTCCAGGCGATCTGGTCACGCGCAGCCTCCTCCTCCCGAAGCATCAGAATTCGCAGCGCCGAAAGGCCGGACTGGATGGCGTCGCGGCAAAGGGCGTCGGTGAGGCGGTTCGCGCGGCTGCTGATGTAGGGCTCGATCACCTGCGTGACGGCATCGAGGCCGGATTCCAGCGTGACGCGTCTGGGAGAGTTGTCGGTCAGCGCGGGATCCACGATGGCAAGTCTTGCAAGCATCCGCGGGTCGCGCAGACTTACCTTCCGCCGGTGTTCGGGCACCCCGATCACGGCATTCTTCGTCACTTCGGCACCGGTGCCTGCCGTCGTCGGCAGGGCGATGAAGGGGAGCGGGTCGTCTTCGAGAACGCGCCCCGTTCCCACGACCTCGAGATAATCGATGATGGGCCCGGACGCGCGGACCAGTGCCGCTATGGCCTTTCCGGCATCGATGACGGAACCGCCGCCGATCGCCACCACCACATCGGAACCGGAAGCCCGCGCGGCTGCAATTCCCATCTCGATCAAGGGAAGGTCCGGTTCTCCGGGAACGGCAAATCCCGAGATCTCGGCCCCCAGCGCCTCCAGCTCCGCGGCCATCCAGTCGGCTCTCGCCGGCGTTCGACCGTGAACGAGGAAGACCTTGCGGCCAAACGGCAGAATGCGGCGGGCGGCTTCCGAGGCCTTGCCTCGTCCAAACAGGATTTCACCGGCGGTCTGGAAGACAAGCGATTGCAGGGTCATGGTCCTCTTCCGATATCGGCCGTCGCGCACGGAGCGGCGTGCTCCATCGCATGGCATCTCAAAGAAACGCACGCCGTCATGCGGCGGCGGGCGGCGGCCCGCATCCGCTTTTCGCCGGAAAGTGCACCAAAATCCAGTGTTTTCCCGGAGAGCCGGCTTTACCCCGCGAGATCACCGGCCCCGGTGTCGATATGCGGGGCCCAGAACGCGATGCTTTCGGCGATCTGGGGGATTACCTGCCGGTCATTGGGCTCCCGCTCCTTGAAGGACAGCTCAAGGCAGATCTCGTTGTCCACCGCACCGCCCTCGGCAAAGGCCGCAAGCAGCGGCTCGGGCTGTATCCGCCCCTTTGCGTTGAACTCGGCGGTGAATGGCCTGTGCCCGCCCTTGTCCATCAGGCTCTGCTTGATGTGGATGATCGGCGATACCTTCGGGACCGCGCGTGCCCAGGCATAGGGGTCGTAATCCGCGGGATTGGAAGAGGTGACGTCGCCGTGGTCGATATCGGCCATCATCCACATAGGCACGGCCATGTTTGCTGCGCTCAGCCGGTCCTGCAGCGCCAGGCAGGCGTCGATGGTTTCCCCGAATTCGCGGCCGATGCTCATCGGCTCCCAGAAGACATAGTCGAGCCCGGCAGCCTTGGCGTGCTCCGCAACCTCTGCCCAGCAATCGATGGCGATCGATGTCAGCTCCTCGCGCCGGACCCGATCGTCGAAATCGCGATAGGTGAAGATGGCAAACTGGGTTCCGACCGACTTGCCGCCGAGATCGCCGATGATGTCCGCGAAGGTCTTGAACCAGTCCACATAGTAGCGGCGCACCTCGGCATCGGGATGGCCGAAATGGTTGAGCCGGCCATACGGGCCGGTCATGCCGGACGTGACACGCACCCCCGTTCGCCTGAGAGCACGGTCCATCTGCCGCGTGAGGCGGCGGATGACGGGCGCCTGCCAGCTGGGATTGATGAACTCATGGGTAAGCTGCAGATCACGGATGCGCAGGTCGCGGGCAACCGTATCGATGAGGTCGTCCGGATCGGCGAAGCGATTGACGAGCGGGTTGGTGTTCAATGAAAGCGAGAGCGGCATTGGTCTATCCTTGAATTCAGGCGGCGGCGCGGTCGAACTCGGCAGCGAACCAGCTCTCGAACGCCGCCTTCTCTT
Source organism: Gellertiella hungarica (assembly GCF_014197145.1). Taxonomy (GTDB): domain Bacteria; phylum Pseudomonadota; class Alphaproteobacteria; order Rhizobiales; family Rhizobiaceae; genus Gellertiella; species Gellertiella hungarica. Next base: position 121,172 of record NZ_JACIEZ010000008.1, read on the forward strand.
CAGGCGTCAGATGCAGGGCCTGCTTTGTGCGCCGGACAAGCACGTCTTCTGCCGTCTCGGCCCATTCCCGCGCCACCAGGTAGCGGACTTCCGCTTCGTAGAGATCGGCACCGAAATGACGGCCCAGTCCGTCCAGGCCGGTTGCGCCGGCCACGATCTGCTTCAGGCGCGCGCCGTAAAGACGCCCATAATGCTGCATCAGGCTGCGTGGCATCCAGGGATAGGCGGACTTCGTCGCATCGATGAAGCGGACATAGTCGGCGTCCGGTATTTCCCCGCCCGGCAATGTCGCCGTTCTCGTCCAGTCGGGCCCCATCCTGGGGAAATGGACGGCGATCTTCTGCAGCGCATGTTCGGAGAGCTTGCGGAACGTGGTGATCTTGCCGCCGAAGACATTGAGGATGGGCGCACCGCCGGTCTCGTCGAGATCGAAGACATAGTCCCGGGTGACGGCCGAGGGGTTGCCCTTGCCATCGTCGAACAGAGGGCGCACGCCCGAGAAGCTGGTGATCACATCCTTGCGGCTCAGCTTTTCCTTGAAATACCGGTTTACGGCGGCGATGAGATAATCGATCTCCGCCTCGTCTGCCTGCACCTCCTCCGGCCGGCCCTCATAGGGAATGTCCGTGGTGCCGATCAGCGCCTTGTCACCCTCATAGGGATTGATGAAGATGACCCGCTTGTCGTGGTTCTGGACGAGGTAGGCCTGGCTGCCTTCCCAGAACTTCGGCACGATGATGTGGCTGCCCTTCACCAGCCGCACATTGCGGCTGCTGTTCGAACCGGCCACCCGGCCGACGATATCGTTGACCCAAGGACCGCCGGCATTGACGATCAGGCGTGCGCGCACTGTCTCGGTTGCGCCCGTCCGCTCGTTGCGCATGGTCACCGTCCATGCACCATTGTCCCGGCGGGCGCTGATGCAGGCGGTGCGGGTCAGCACGCGCGCGCCCCTTTCGGCAGCATCCAGCGCGTTGAGGACCACGAGGCGGGCATCGTCCACCCAGCAGTCGGAATATTCGAAACCCCTCGTGTACTTGCCCAGGATCGGCGCGCCCTCCGGATCGCGACGGAGATCGAGGCTGCGCGTTCCCGGGAGCCGCTTGCGACCGCCGAGATGATCATACAGGAAGAGACCCAGGCGGACGAGCCATGCCGGACGGTCATCAGGGCTGTGGGGAAGCACGAAGCGCATCGGCCAGATGATGTGGCTGGCGGAATTCAGCAGCACCTCGCGTTCGATCAGCGCTTCGCGGACCAGACGGAACTCGTAATATTCCAGATAGCGCAGACCGCCATGGACCAGCTTGCCGGACCGGGAGGATGTGCCTTCGGCCAGATCACCCTTCTCGCAGAGGATGACGGAAAGGCCGCGGCCGGCCGCATCACGGGCAATCCCCGCACCGTTGATCCCTCCGCCGATCACGAAAAGATCGACCATACTTGCATCTGCCATCACATTCTCCTCGGGATGCGCTTGTCGCACCCGCTCATCTTGATAGGGACGTCTGCCGAACGTCCTTCATGTTCAGGACGCGCCGCGCCCCTGTTCCGCAGCCAGCGCATCCCAAATGGAAGGCAAGCTTTGCCGCGTGTTGACGTAAGAGGGATAGAGCCGGTCATACCGGTCAGCGAGTTCACCGGAGGGTGCCTCCGCCTCCCCGAGCAGGGGCGTGACCCAATCCGCGATACAGGCATCCATGCCGTCATAGGCGCCGATGGCCACGGCCGCCATCATGGCCGCACCCGCAGCGCCCGCCTCTTCCCGCGCGGAGATCCGCACCGGTGCCCGCACGGCAGCGGACAACTGGGAGCGCAGTGCCCGGGACCGGGCAGCACCGCCCGTCAGCCGCAGCTCCGACGGCATTTCACCCATGGCCGAGTAGCAATCGCGCGTGGCCATGCCGAGCCCCTCGATCACCGCCCGCAGAAGATCGGGAAAGCGATGGCGCATGGACAGGCCGACAAATCCGGCGCGGGCATCCGCATTCACGAAGGGTCCGCGCTCTCCTGCCTCGGAAATATATGGGTGGTAGAGAACGGCGCCCGGCTGCGCGGCTGCCATCCAGCCATCGATCCTGGCAACGAGGTCCGCATGGGATGCCGCCGCGCCGAACTCGGTCAGCAGTTCCCCGGCAAGGCCCAGCACCCAGTCGATGTTGAGCGTTGCGCTCATATTGGTCTGGACCTGCGTGACGATACCAGGGATCGGCAGACAGATCACGTATCCCGTTCCCTCCGCATTGAGGGCAACCGCGTCCACAGGCTTTGCCTGCGTATGCACACCCGTCGAGCCGATGGTCGAACAGGCCGCATTGAGGCCGCCGGTACGGACGCCGGCACCGAGAGCCGTCATCACCATGTCCACATAGCCGAGCGATACGGGGGTCCCTTCGAGCAGGCCCGTTGCCGAAGCAGCAGCTGCCGTCAACCCGTGGGTAATCTGCGTTCCATCGATGATTTCCGGCAGAAGATGGCGCCGATGCTCGAGCCCGAGCGAAGCGATCACGGTGTCGTCGTACCGGCGATTGCGAAAATTGCCGAAGGTAAAGCTGGCCTCGGAGGGGTCCGTTGCACGGATGCCGGTCAGGTTGAGATAGAGCCAGTCCTTGCAGTGCAGGGCTACTTCCGTCCGGTCGAGCAGGTCCGCCGCATGCCTGTCCATGTGGGCCATCTGACTGCCCTGCTGGCACGTATTCAGGCCCGTTCCGGTCGCTTCGAAGCGGGCACGATCGGCAGCACCGGCCGAAAGCCGGCGTACGGTCGGTGCGGCGCGCGCATCGAGCCAGAGCCACGCATTCGCCACGGGCCTGTTGCCGCTGCCCACCAGCCATGTTCCATCGCCCTGGGCAGTCACGGAGATCGCGGCAGTGCGCCGCGCAAGCCCCTCCACCTTCAGCGCCAGACCCTTGAGGGCGGCAACGCAATCTGCCCAGGTCTGCTCAAGCGACTGGGTTGCCGAGCCATCGGCCCCCATCGCATAGCGATTGCGCACGGACGACGTCTCGAGCTGTTCACCGCGAAGGCCGAAGGCGACAGCCTTGATCACGGACGTTCCGGCATCGATGCCGATGATCAGATCACGCATGTCAACCATGGCGCTCTCCCTGCAGCGGCGCCCATAGCCTTTGATACCGAATGCCGATCATCCCTTGCATCCTCCTCCCGCGCTCCTCGAACCGGCTCCCGAAGGACGCCAGGTCCGCATACTGGGCAGTTCCCGCACACTCAGCAACGAGCGACACGAGCGCATGGGTCACCCGGAAGCCAAAACCGCCGGAGACATATCCCACAATGATAACGCGAGATCCGTAATATTTTTCTGCTTACGAATTTTTTTTCATACTCGTCCCGTCCTGTCAACAGCCTCCCGGAAGGAAAACACCACTCCAGCGCCTGAGGGTCGCGAGACGTCCGCAAGAGCACTGACACCTGTCCGTCAGCATCGCCACGCGAACTTCGACACAAGCCTTGCCTTCGACGGGAATATCTGGATAATTTACTGACAATATTGACTATTTCTCAGTTCTCCTTCTGCCGGACACGCACCTCGCAGGTCCTGCACTGTCCCCCGGACATATTTTGCGCCGCACCCATAACCCGACCTAGACGAGTGCATCGCAGCACATTTTTTGCGCAGATTTTGCCCGCTCAACCAGCAGAGAGGTGCCGAAAGCGGCATTGACAGGCCCCTCCTTTTATACCATCCTTTGTTATGTTGATAACACAGATCTATCACATCATGAGATTTCAAGGATGGGCGAGCGGGGCGCGGGAGGAACGTGCGGCTGGCGCCCGAGCAGGTGGAGGAGATTCCATGAAGGATTTGGTCGCCATGATCATCCCTCAGCTTCGCGGAGCCATCGGTGGCTCTCGCCTGTTCTCGAGCGTTTTTCACAGCTGACGACTGCACACCCGCCAGACCGACTGGCCCGAACGGACCGTAACGAACTGCAAGGTTGAACCCCCATGAGCTCCCAGGCTGAAGCCACCTCGTCGAAAGCGCCTCTAGCTTCAAGGCGTGTGCTGCTGAGCATCGCCGCCGGCCTGGTGGTGATTGCGGCGATCGCACTGGATACGACGGTCGTGAAGATCGGCTCCGAGCACGACGTCCAGGTGAAGAGCTTCTCGGCACCCGCATTCGGTGCGGAACAGTTTCCGAAGACTCAGGCCGACATCCTGAAGCGTGCCGCTCCCGCCGCCGAACTCCTCGCCGCCATCACCGCCGACAAGGCTGCCGCAAGCAAGAAGTATGGTGTTGCGACCAGCGTGGGTCCCGTCATTCCCGTGAGCTTCAAGGGCGTCGTGGGAGAGCGCAAGGGCAACATGCATGTCGTGAAGGTCGAGGGCCTGCCGGAGGATATCGTCGTTCGCGTGCAGACTGGCCCGGCCATCAACGGCACGGACCTGCGCGACGCCACCGGCACGATCGAATTCGGGCAGTTCAAGAACCAGATCGAGTACCAGGACGCCGGCTCCGCCATCAACAACGAGATGAAGAAGCAGGTTCTCTCCGCCTTCGATCCGGCGACCCTTACGGGAAAGACCGTCGAGATCACGGGGGTCTTCAAGCTGATAAACCCGAAGGGCTGGATGGTGACGCCGGTGAAGGTGAACGTGCAATGAGCGCAACGGACCAGATCGGCGAAGTGGTTCTGGCGGCGCGCAACATCGCCAAATCCTACGGAAACGTCCACGCGCTCAAGGGAGTGAACTTCGAGGTTCACCGCGGGCAGGTAACCACCCTTTTCGGAGAGAACGGGGCAGGCAAGTCGACCCTGATGAAGATCCTCTCCGGCGTCGTCCAGCCCACCTCGGGCGAAATCATCCTCGATGGAAAGCCGGTGGTCTTCTCGTCCTCGTCGCATGCCCGCGACAGCGGCATCTCCATCATTCACCAGGAATTGTCGCTCGCACCGAACATGAACGTGCGGGACAACATCTTCATGGGCCGGGAGATCATGACGTCGACCGGCGTAGACTTCGCCGAGGAAGAGCGGCAGACGCGCGCCCTCATGGCCGAACTCGAAGAGGACATCGATCCGCTCACGCTGGTCGAAGACCTGCGCCTCGGACAGCAGCAGATCGTGGAAATTGCCCGGGCCCTTTCGGTCAATTCCCGGATCCTGATCATGGATGAGCCCACCTCGGCCCTGAGCGCGACCGAGGTCGAAGTGCTCTTCAAGGTCATCCGCGACCTGAAGAGCAAGGGCGTCTCGATCGTCTACATCTCGCACCACCTGGAGGAGGCCCTTCAGATCACCAACCACGCCGTCGTCCTGCGCGACGGAAACATGACCGCCTATGCGGAGCGCAAGGACATCGATCTGGAGTGGATCGTCCGCAACATGGTGGGCGAAAACTTCGATCTCGGCACGCCCCCCACGGGTCACGCCATCGGTGACGTGGCCCTTTCCGTCGAAAATCTCTGCGTTCCCGATGCCGCCGGTGCCGGTTACAACGTGGTGGACAACATGTCGCTCAGCGTTCGCGCCGGCGAGGTCGTCTGCATTTACGGCCTGATGGGTGCGGGACGCACGGAGCTCCTCGAATGCGTTGCCGGCCGGCTCCCGGCATCGTCAGGACGGGTGCGGCTCAAGGGACAGGAAGTATCGGGTCTTTCCATCGCAGAGCGAATAGACCGCGGCCTTGTCCTCGTGCCGGAGGACCGCCAGCGCGACGGACTCGTCCAGACCATGTCCGTCGGACAGAATCTTTCGCTCGCCAGCATCGGCAATTTCGTCCGCGGCCTTTTCACCTCGCGGAGCGCCGAACAGGCGATCGTCGACGAGGCGATCCGCAAAGTTCATATCAAGACCGATGGGGGCGCGGCAGCCATCGGCTCGCTGTCCGGCGGAAACCAGCAGAAGGTGGTGATCGGCAAGATGCTGGCCACCAACCCGGAGGTCATCCTTCTGGACGAACCCAGCCGCGGGATCGACATCGGCGCGAAATCGGAAGTCTTCAAGCTTCTGGCGGAACGCGCCAGGAGCGGGCTTGCCGTCATCTACTCCACCTCGGAAGTGGGCGAGTGCCTCTCCATCGCCCATCGCATCATCGTCATGCGCCGCGGGCGCATCTCGGCGGAATTCACGTCGGACGTCACCAAAGAAAAGATCATGGCCGCCTCGGGCGAGTCCGTGGCCCACTAGCCTGAATACATGGAGCGCTGATCATGTCAGTCACCAACGCAAAAACCTCTCAGGCGGCACCGGCCAAAAGGTCTTTCGATCTCGGCCATCTGCTGCTGGAAGGCCGCGCCTTCTTCGCGCTCATCGTCATCATCGCGGTGTTCTCCTTCCTGTCGCCCTACTACTTCACGCTCAACAATTTCCTGATCATGGCGTCGCATGTGGCCATCTTCGGCCTTCTCGCCATCGGGATGCTGCTCGTGATCCTGAACGGGGGCATCGACCTGTCGGTTGGCTCGACACTGGGGCTTTGCGGCGTGGTCGCGGGATACCTGATGAAGGGCGTCACCCTGAACTATTTCGGCGTCATTCTCTACCCGCCGGTCTGGGCGGTGGTCGTTCTGACCTGTGCGCTGGGCGCCCTGATCGGAGCAGTGAACGGCGTTCTTATCGCCTATCTGCGCGTCCCGGCTTTCGTGGCAACGCTGGGCGTACTGTACTGCGCCCGGGGTTTTGCACTGCTGATGACCAACGGGCTGACCTTCAACAATCTTTCGGGTCGCCCCGAGCTCGGCAATACCGGTTTCGACTGGCTTGGTTTCAACCGTCTGTTCGGCGTGCCGATCGGCGTGCTGGTGCTGGCGACGCTCGCGATCCTCTGCGGGATCATGCTGTCGAAATCGGCCTTCGGGCGATGGCTCTACGCATCGGGCGGCAACGAACGCGCCGCCGATCTCTCGGGCGTACCGGTGAAGCGCGTCAAGATCACCGTCTATGTGCTCTCGGGCATCTGTGCGGCCATTGCAGGCCTGGTCCTCTCGTCGCAGCTCACCTCGGCAGGACCGACCGCCGGCACCACCTACGAGCTGACCGCAATTGCAGCCGTCGTGATCGGAGGCGCTGCCCTCACCGGCGGGCGCGGGACGATCCGTGGCACCATGCTTGGCGCCTTCGTGATCGGCTTCCTCTCGGACGGCCTCGTGATCATCGGCGTCTCGTCCTACTGGCAGACGGTGTTTACCGGCGCGGTCATCGTTCTCGCCGTTCTGCTCAACAGCATCCAATACGGTGGCCGTCGGGCAAAATCCGCCTGACGTCCATTTTCCGACCTTCTCCGCCACGGCCGAACGAAAAATCGAAGGCGCGCCAGCTGCGGGAAAGCACCGCCGGGTGACCGGCAAACGACCAAGCTCATCAAATGGGAGAGAGACATGTTCAAGAAAACCAAGAGCGTCCTGCTGGCCGCAGCCGCTGCAGCAACCATGTTCGCCAGCTCGGCCTGGGCCGACGGCCTGATGACCATCATCGTCAACGACCCGGCCAACCCCTACTGGCTGACCGAAGGCAACGTGGCCAAGGAAACCGCCGAAAAGCTCGGCTACACGGCTTCCGTCAGCGCTCACAAGGGTGACACCAACACCGAAAGCACGCTGATCGACACCGCCATCACCAACAAGTCGGTCGCCATCATCCTCGACCCGGCCAATGCCGACGGTTCGGTTGGCGCCGTGAAGAAGGCCGTGGATGCCGGCATCCCCGTCTTCCTCGTAAACGCCGAGATCAACCAGGAAGGCCTGGCGAAGGCTCAGCTGGTTTCGAACAATGCACAGGGCGCTGCCCTCGGCGCTACCCAGTGGGTCGAAAGCGTCGGCCAGTCCGGCAAGTATGCCGAACTCTTCGGCAACCCGGCGGACAACAACGCCGCAACCCGTTCGAACGGCTATGAAACCGTGCTGACCCAGTATCCGGATCTCGTGAAGGCTGCCAAGGAAGTGGCCGACTGGGACCGCACCAAGGGCCACGACAAGATGCAGTCCATGCTGCAGGCAAACCCGGACATTATCGGCGTGATCTCCGGTAACGACGAAATGGCCCTCGGCGCCATCGCGGCACTCAAGGAAGCCGGCAAGCTCGCACAGGTCAAGGTGGGCGGCTTCGACGGTTCGCCGGACGCTGTTGCAGCCATCAAGGCTGGCGAAATGCAGTACACCGTCCTGCAGCCGGTTGCTGTCTTCTCCGCCGAAGCGGTGAAGCAGGCCGACAGCTTCATCAAGACCGGCAAGACCGGTGCTGCGACCGAAAAGCAGCTGTTCGACTGCCTCCTGATCACCAAGGATAACGTCGACAAGTATACCGGCCCGTTCACCCTGAGCCAGTAACCGATATCCCGGGAGGGCGCTTCCGGCGCCCTCCCTTTCCCCGGCTCGACCCGCCGGGACCAGACATGGCGCTGCAGCAAGGGTTGCGCGTCCGAAAACCGCAGAGAGGCTCGAGAACCGATCGCGCGCTGCTTCGTCGGCGCAGCGGCTCGCTTTTGCCTTTTGCCCGGATTTCGATGTAGGAGACTTCACCAATCAAGCGGGATTGCGGGGGGAGCCGTGACACAGAAAGCCAGAGTCGGGCAATTGATGGCGGACCAGGTGCCCAGCGACAGCCGGCACGCGCGCCAGATCGCCAGACGGCAATTGATCGCGGAAGCTGTTCTTGCTGAGGGCTCGATGCGCATCGAGGACCTCATGGAGCGGTTCGGCATTTCGCTGATGACCGCGCACCGCGATGTCGACGAACTCGTCAGCCGGGGCCTTTTCCGAAAAACCCGAGGCGTTGTCTCCGCCGCCCCGACAAGCCTGATCGAATCGAGCGATCTCTATCGTGCAACTCGGCAGGCTGCTGAAAAGAAGGCCATTGCCGAAGCCGCCCTGCAATTCATCGAGCCCGGACAGGCGGTCTTTTTCGATGATTCCACCACCGTCCTTCAAATGGCGACAGGGCTGCCGGCAAAGGTTCCGCTCACCGCGATCACCAACTCGCTGACCCTGATGAACGAGCTCAAGGATATCCGGGATGTAACCCTTCTCGGGCTCGGCGGGCAGTTTTACAACTGGTGCAACGCGTTCATGGGCCGGATGACCACCAACGAGATCCGCAGGCTACGGGCGGATACCGTGTTCATGTCGATGTCGGCGATCATGGACGACATCGTGTTCCACCAGTCACCGGAAATGGTGGAAACGAAACGTGCCATGTTCGATTGCGCGGCGCGGCGCATACTGCTTGCAGACCACACCAAGTTCGAACGACGCGCACTCCACAGCTTTGCGGCCCTCTCCGAGTTCGACATGGTGATCGTCGACGAGAACATCTCGCGCGAGCACCTGGAACGGATGAAGGCCAAGCGGATCAACGTGATCATTGCCCCGCTCTCCCGAACTGACTGAGATTATAACGTTAGATATCACAATACGTAACAAGAAATTGCGTTACGTTCTTCTCTGACTTGTGGTAACCCGGTGACGGAAACACGCATGGTGGAGAGTGCAAATGGCATTGCTTCTGGGCATCGATAACGGCCTTACGGTCACGAAGGCGGTAATCTTCGATGAAAGCGGCAGGGCGATAGCGGTTGCCAGACGGCGGGTTCCACAGGACATGCCTCAGCCGCGCTTTGTGGAACGGGACATGACCGGGCTCTGGCGGGCCACGGCCGAGGCAATCGCTGAGGCGATTGCCTTTTCCGCGCGTGCCGCATCCGAGATTGCAGGTGTGGCGGCCACCGCGCATGGGGATGGCGTCTATCTGCTCGACCGCGACCGCAATCCTCTCGGACCCGGGATCCTCTCCCTCGACAGCAGGGCAGGTGCCATTGCGGACCAATGGAATGCAGGCACAGTGGCGCGTGACGCGCTGAAGGTCACCGGTCAGCAACCGCATGCCTCTGCGCCCTCCGCCATTCTTGGCTGGATAAGGGAACACCAGCCGGAGCGCTTCTCGCGCATCGCCTATATCCTCGCCTGCAAGGATTGGCTGCGTTTCTGCCTGACCGGAACGATCGGAACGGACAGGACCGAAGCGAGCACCTCCTTCACCGACGTCCGGGGGCAGGATTATTCGCTTCAGGCGCTCCGGATCTTCGGTCTCGAGGCTCTGTTCGGTGCACTGCCGCCGGTGTCAGGGCCCGCCGACATCGTCGGTTATGTCAGCCGGGAAGCTGCCGCTGTCACCGGCCTTTGCGAGGGTACCCCGGTGGTCGCGGGCCTGCACGACGTCACGGCATCCGCGCTGGGCATCGGTGGTCATCGCGAGGGAACGGTCGCCATCGTGGCAGGCACCTACTCGATCAACGAGGTTCTGTCACGCGTGCCCAAGGTCGATCCCCGGTGGTTCTGCCGCAACGGCATCGACGCAGGCACCTGGAACAACATGTCGATCTCGCCGGCCTCGGCTGCCAATTACGACTGGTTCCTCGATACGCTCTGCCAGGACGCCCATCAGGAGGCGGCGCGCAGCGGAATGTCGGTGCATGATCTGCTCCGCGCCGAGATCGATCATGCCCGTCAGCGGCCGTCAGGCGTGCTTTTCCATCCCTTCCTCTTCGGATCCCCCTATGGCGCCCAGGCGAGCGCAGCATTTGCCGGCCTGCACGGATGGCATGGGCGGGGAGACATGCTGCGCGCCGTTCTTGAAGGCATTGCCTTCAATCACCGCATTCATGTCGAATCCCTGAGAGAGGGATTCGATGTCGAGGTGGCGCGATTGACCGGCGGGATATCGCGCAACCCTGCCTTCGCACAGCTTTTTGCCGATATCCTCGACATGCCTGTCACGGTTACCGAGACCGAGGAGGCCGCGGCCTGGGGTGCGACCCTCTGTGCAGGTGCCGGCGCGGGGCTTTTTTCCTCGCCCTTCGATGATCCCCGCGATCTCCAAGCCCTGTCTCGCGTCTATAAACCCGATGCGGCCCGGGCAGGTGACATGAATGAGCGATACGCGCTTTTCCTGGACATGGCGGCCGCCATGAAGCCGCTCTGGCCACGCATCGAGACCCTGGCCGAGAGGGGGCAGGCATGACACCAGAGAGAACGCGGATCGAGGCCATTGCCGACTTTGTCACCCAACGCGGAGAGGTGAGAATCGACGAACTCGCCGCCCATTTCGGCGTGTCGCGCATGACCATTCACCGGGACATCGACCGCCTTGCACAGCAGGGCGTTCTGCGAAAACTGCATGGGTCCGTCAGCGCTCAGCCTTCCGGAATCTACGAAAGCCATTTCCGCTACCGGTCGGGCGTCGCTTCGCGCGAGAAACAGGCACTCGCCGAAGCCGCCCTCTCCCATATCCAGCCAGGCCAGGTGATCATGCTGGACGATTCGACGACGGCCAGCGCCGTTGCCCCGCTTCTGGGAGCATGCGCTCCGCTGACGGTCGTCACCAACTCCGTGACCGCGTCGAACGTGCTTCGGGAGATGGACGAAATCGATCTGATCTCCGTCGGGGGGCAGTATCACCGCACCTACAATGCCTATATCGGTCACCTGTGCCTGAATGCCCTCCGGGGGCTGCGAACGGATCTTCTGATCTGCTCGGCCTCAGCCGTCCAGGGACTGTCGGCCTTCATTCAGGATCAGCAGGTGGTTGCGGTCAAACAGGCCATGATGGCCGCGGCAGCGCGAAAGATCCTGCTTCTCGATCATTCGAAGTTCGGAAAGACCGCCCTCCATCTCCTCGAGGATCTCACTGCCTTCGACGCCGTGCTGGTGACCGACGGCCTTCCACCGGCCGAAGCCGTATGGCTGGAAAAGGCCGGCGTACCCTTAATGCTCGTCAGGACAACCCGCACATGACATCTTCCTTCCAGGACGACATCCGGAACCGGCTTCGATCACTCGACGGCAGCGAAATCGACGTCTGCATCATCGGCGCCGGCATCAACGGTGCCGGGCTCTTCCGCGATCTTTGCGAACAGGGGCTGCGCTGCCTCATCGTTGACAAGGCGGATTTCGGATCGGGCACAAGCGCCGCTCCCTCGCGTCTCATCCACGGCGGCATCAAGTATCTCGAGACGGGGGAATTCCGGCTTGTGGCGCAATCGACGCTGGAGCGAAACCTTCTGCTGCGAAATGCGCCCCATCTGGTCGAGGCGCTTCCGACGGTCATTCCGGTCTTTTCGTGGATGAAGGGAGTCGGGGCGGCATTGCGGACGCTTTTCGGCTCGACCACGGCTCCCCGCAGCCGCGGCGCCCTTCTCGTCAAGATCGGCCTCTGGCTTTACGATTTCTACGGTTCGCGCGCCCGCGCGATGCCGCGCCACCGCATGATGATGAAATCCAGGGCGCTTGCGGACCTGCCTGCCCTGACGCCTGCAATCGTTGCGGCCGGTCTGTATTATGACGCCAAGATCAGCGCACCCGAGCGGCTGGTGATGGAACTCCTCAAGGACGGGATGGCCGCAAGCGGCGAGTCCGTCGCGCTCAACGGTGCGCGGCTGATCACATCGGAAGACGGCCGGCTGACCTTTCGTCGGCCAGGGGGCGATCTGCTGACAGTCCGGCCCCGCATCGTGGTCAACGCCGCCGGACCGTGGATCGACGAAGCCAACAGCCAGCTGGGAACGCCAACCCGTCTGATCGGCGGGACAAAGGGCTCCCACATCCTCCTGAAACACGACGAACTCGTGCGTCAGCTCGATGGGCGGATGATCTACTTCGAAGCCGATGACGGGCGGATCTGCCTGGTGTTCGACTATCTCGGACGTGCCCTCGTCGGATCGACCGACATAAAGGCCGCCAATCCCGAGGATGTCCGATGCGAGGACTGGGAAATCGACTATTTTCTGGAGAGCTTGAGAAGCCTGCTTCCGGGCCTGCGTTTCGACCGGGAGCAGATCGTCTATACCTATGCCGGCATCCGCCCGCTGCCGGCTTCGGATGCGGCCAATCCCGGCCTGATCAGCCGGGATCACAGCGCGCCTGTGCTGGAGCCCGTGCCCGGGCGTCCTTTCCCGGTCATTTCTCTCGTCGGCGGGAAATGGACAACCTTCCGCGGTTTTGCCGAAGAAGTGGCCGACCTCGTTCTTCAGCGGGTCGGAAAGCCGAGAAAGGTCTCGACACGCAGCTTGCCGATCGGCGGAGGGCGGGGAATGCCCCGTGACTTTGCAGCCCGGGCGGCATGGTCTTCGCAGCTCGCTGCGGAAACGGGCGTCACGCCGGAACGCGCGGAGGAACTGCTGGCGCGCTACGGCACAACGGCAGAAGCGATCCTCAAGGATCCGAGCCCCTATCCGGATGCCGACCGCTTGCCGGACGCACCGGATTATTCGCGGCGCGAGCTCGACTGGATCATCCGCAACGAGATGGTGGCTCATCTTTCGGACCTCGCCCTTCGACGGTGCATGCTGGCGGTACAGGGCCGCATGACCCGCCCGACGCTGGAGACCATGGCGGATCTGGCGGCAGATGCGCTGGGTTGGGATCAGGCGCGCAGGCAGAACGAACTGGCTGACGCCCTGCGGGTGCTGTCGGCCGATCATGGCGTTCGCCTGTGAACACAGCGTATCGCTGACAACGACGCAAATGCCCGTAGGGATGCCGCTTGAAAGCTTGTCCGGACCAACGGTAGTGGCTAGATTGGTATCGTTCTCAGGGCGGGGTGAAATTCCCCACCGGCGGTATCGGGCTTGTCCCGGAGCCCGCGAGCGCCTGCCCGAACGGGCAGGGTCAGCAGATCCGGTGACATGCCGGAGCCGACGGTTACAGTCCGGATGAAAGAGAACCGGCAGATCGGGTCGCCTCGCCAGGGCTGGCGTGCGCCCTCATGTGCCTGTTCGCCCAAGGGATCACCGGCATCTGCGGCAAGGCTGCAGTGCCCGATGGCAAACTTGCCGGAGACGGCAAACCCTTGAAAGGCAAAGAGACATGACCATGACCGTGAAACCCGAACGCAACCGCATCGCCGTGATCCGCGCGCGCTGGCACGCCGATATCGTCGACAATTGCGTTCATTCCTTCGTATCCGAATGGGCGAACCTGGGGGGCGACGCCGGCAATGTGGACATCATCGATGTTCCCGGCGCCCTCGAAATTCCGCTGCACGCCCAGACCCTGATCCGCACCGGCAAATACGCGGCAGTGCTGGGCGTGGCCTTTGTCGTGGACGGCGGAATCTACCGGCACGATTTCGTCGCCGGCACCGTTCTCGATGGCATGATGCGCGTCAGCCTGGATACCGAAACCCCTGTGCTTTCCGCCGTACTGACACCCCATAACTTCCAGGAGTCGGCGGCCCATATCGCCTTCTTCAAGGATCACTTCGTGATCAAGGGCAAGGAAGCCGCCCATGCAGCCCGGCAGATACTCGCTGCCCGGGCCGACATCGCCATGGCCGCAGCCTGACGGGAGGACGGAGGCCGGCTTCACCGGCCTCCGTCTCAGTGAGAATAGAGCGCCGCGGACCGCTCGAGATGCTTTCGCATTGCTTGCTCCGCACCATCCGCGTCGCGCGCCGCCAACCGCTCCAGAATGTCCCGATGCTCCGCGAGGGTGAGTTCTTCCTTGCCTGTCCAGATCAGCATGTCCGTGTGGTAGGTGCGAAGCCAGGCGAGCATTGCCTCGCTCAGGCCGCGGAAGATGGGATTGCCGGAAATGGCCGCAATGCGTGTATGGAATGCCATGTCGGCGGCAATGAAAGCTTCGGCATCGCCGAGTGCTCTCCTCTGCGTTTCCAGGATTTCCGCAAGATCGGCAATGTCTGAGTCACAGGCGCGCAGGGCAGCTTCATGGGCCATGCCCTTCTCGAAAAAGATCCGTGCCGCCTTCAGATGCTCGAGCGAATCCGTCGACTGCTGAAGCATGATCTTCGCTGTCAGGTCCACCTGTCGGAAGAGCGATTCCGCGGTAAGGCGGAGCACCCGGGCGCGTTCTCCATGGGAGATGCTCACCAGCCCCTTGCCCGCGAGGGCTTGCATGGCTTCGCGTATCGCGGGACGCCCCACACCGAACCGCTCCATCAGCTCCCGTTCGGACGGCATTTCATCACCGGGCTTCAGTTCGCCCGAGGTAATCATGCGCTCGAGACGGTCGAAGACTTCATCCGACAGCTTGCGGCGGACGATCTGTTCGGCTGGCTTTGTCATGGCTATCCGCTTGTTCATCATTTCCCTCTTATGCCTGCTCCCTGTCCGGAGGAAAAGAGAGCAGTCTGGGTCGGAGATTGCCCGTTGCAACATTGGCATACTCATTATACCAGTTGCTGTAAAGAAGCGCATGCCCGAGGACCCCGACATGATCATCGTGACCTACCGCATCGAAACAGGCGGCAGCATAGAGGCCATGGCAGCCAAGATTGCGAGCGACCAGTCCACAGGAACCTTCGTCGCCGTTCCCGGGGAGACCGAAGCACTGAAGAACCGCGTTGCGGCCCGCGTTCTCGCCATTCACGAACTGGCTCCGGCGAACCGGCCGTCATGGCCGGAGCCCGATGCGGAAGCAGGGCCGGTCAGGCGCGCCGATGTGGACATCGGCTTTCCCCTCGACGCAATTGGAACGGATCTCTCTGCGCTGATGACGATCGCGATCGGCGGCGTGTACTCCATACGCGGCATGAGCGGCATTCGCGTCATCGACATGAAGCTTCCTGCGGAATTCGGCAAGGCGCATCCGGGTCCGCAGTTCGGGATTTCCGGCAGCCGAAGGCTGACGGGCGTCGAGGGTCGGCCGATCATCGGGACCATCGTCAAGCCGGCGCTTGGCCTTCTTCCCGAAGAAACGGCGGCGCTGGTCGGGGACCTCCTCCAGGCCGATGTCGATTTCATCAAGGATGATGAGAAGCTGATGAGCCCCGCCTATTCCCCGCTCGAGCATCGCGTGAAGGCGATCATGCCGCGGATTCTGGATCACGAGCAGAAAACCGGCAAGAAGGTCATGTACGCTTTCGGAATAAGCCATACCGACCCTGACCAGATGATGCGCAATCATGACATGGTGCTGGCAGCGGGCGGCAACTGCGCGGTCATCAATATCCAGTCGATCGGAATGGGTGGCATGGCCTTTCTGCGCAAGCGCTCGGGGCTGGTGTTGCACGCCCACAGGAACGGATGGGATGTACTGACCCGCCACCCCGGCATCGGCATGGACTTCCGGGTATACCAGCAGTTCTGGCGCCTCCTGGGTGTCGACCAGTTTCAGATCAACGGGATCGGGGTCAAATACTGGGAGCCGGACGACAGTTTCGTCCGGTCCTTCGAGGCGCTGCAGGCACCGCTCTTTTCACCGGACGATCGTCCGCTCCCGGTAGCCGGTTCGGGCCAATGGGGCGGGCAGGCACCGGAAACCTATCGTCGGACAGGACAAACCACCGATCTTCTCTATCTGTGCGGCGGCGGGATCGTCAGCCACCCCGCTGGACCGGGTGCCGGCGTTCGCGCCGTCCGTCAGGCCTGGGAGGCTGCGGTCGCGGGGATCGCACTCGATGAGTATGCGCGTGAGCATCCGGAACTGCAGCAATCGCTGGACAAGTTCGCCAACGCCAAGGACGCTTGACCATGCACAAACCGCTGCTTTCCTATTATGGCGACGACTTCACCGGCTCCACGGATGTCATGGAAGCACTGGCCTCCAACGGGGTGCCGACAGTGCTTTTTCTCGACGTACCGGATGACGCGCTCTTTGCCCGATTCGGCGATTTCAGGGCTTTCGGCCTTGCAGGAACCAGCCGAAGCCAGACACCCGAATGGATGTCCCGGGAGCTTCCGGCAATCTTTCGGTGGCTGGAGGGGCTAAAGGCAGACGTCAGTCATTACAAGGTCTGCTCCACTTTCGATTCCAGTCCCCGGATCGGAAACATCGGCAAAGCGATCGAGATCGGCATGGCCGCCTTTGGCGTCACGCATGTTCCGCTGATCGTCGGCACGCCCGAACTTCGGCGCTACACGGCCTTCGGCAATCTTTTCGCCGGATACCAGGACGGCATCTACCGCATCGACCGCCACCCGGTCATGAGCCGCCATCCGGTCACGCCGATGCATGAGGCGGACCTTGCCGTTCACCTTGCCGCACAGACGGATCTTCCCGTCCGGCTGGCCGACCTCGCGCTCCTGGCTTCCGTGGAGGCCGCGGATGCACTGGACCGCCTGATGGAGAAGGGCCCGGCCATCCTCCTCATGGATGTCGACAGCAGGGAAAGTCAGTTGACGGCCGGACGGCACCTCCTGCGCCTGATCGGAAGCGGCTGCCGTTTCGTGACGGGATCGTCCGGCATCGAATACGCCCTCATCCGCGCATGGCGCCAGGCCGGGATGATTGGCGAACCCGCCAGTTTCAAAGACGCGGGACCGGTGGAACGGATGGCTGCGGTTTCGGGCAGCGTCTCCCCGACAACGGAACGGCAAATCAGGCATGCAGCCTTGAACGGATTTGGCCTGGTGGCGGTGGATCCCGTCGCTCTCGCCCACGGCGATGCCGCTTCGATGGTGGAAAAGGCGTGCGCGGATGCGCTGCAGATTCTCAGGCAGGGCCGCAGCGTCCTGGTCCATACGGCCCTTGGACCATCGAGCGACAGGGGCGAAGCCCTCGACAGGGACCCGGAGGCCCGCCATCGGCTGGGGGCGGAACTCGGTCGACTTCTCCTCAGGCTGATCGAGGAGGAGAATCTGGGCCGCGCCGTCATCGCCGGGGGAGACACATCGAGCCATGCCCTCAGGGAGCTGAAGATCAAGGCCCTCACCACCTGCATGCCGCTGCCGGCCACGCCCGGATCGCCCCTTGCCGTCGCCCATGGGCCTCATCCGGCCACCAACGGGCTGCAGATCGCCCTGAAAGGCGGCCAGGTGGGGCGGGACGATTACTTCCTGCAGATCAGGGACGGGCGGCGGTAGGTGGAATACTCATTGACTCATCATACCAGTTACGTTAGCACCGGATCAGACCAACAGGGAAACCGGACATGACTGCAATTGCGCTCTTCGGTGCCGGCGGGAAAATGGGATACCGCCTGTCCAAGAACTTCATGGGATCGCGCTTCGACATCCGCCACGTGGAGGTGAGCGAGGTGGGGCAGGCGCGGCTCAGGACCGACCTCGGGATAGATTGCCGTCCTTCGGACGAAGCGCTTGCCGGAGCGGACGTGGTGATTCTGGCCGTGCCGGACACACTGATCGGCAAGGTTGCGGCGGGGATCTCCGGGAAGCTGAAGCCCGGTACCATGGTCATTGCTCTGGATGCAGCCGCGCCCTTTGCGGGCCATCTGCCTCAGCGCCCTGATCTCACCTACTTCGTCACCCATCCCTGCCATCCGCCGATTTTCAACGACGAGACGGAGATGAAGGCCAAGCGCGACTTCTTCGGCGGCGTGCATGCGAAACAGCACATCGTATCCGCCCTCATGCAGGGACCGGAAGAAGCCTATACCCTTGGCGAGGAGATCGCGAAGGTAATCTGGGCGCCGGTCATGCGTTCGCATCGCGTAACCGTGGAACAGATGGCCCTGCTTGAACCCGGTCTTTCCGAAACGGTGTGCGCATCGCTGCTGGTTGTCATGCGGCAGGCGATGGACGAATGCATCGCCCGCGGCGTTCCGGCCGAAGCCGCACGCGACTTCCTGCTGGGTCACATGAACGTGCTGGGTGCGGTGATCTTCAAGGAGGTCGACGGGGTCTTCTCGGATGCCTGCAACAAGGCGATAGAGTTCGGGATCCCTGCTCTCATGCGGGACGACTGGAAGAAGGTCTTCGAACCACAAGAGATAGCCGACAGCATCCGGCGCATTACCTGATACCAGGTATGTGCAGCCGGAGCCCTTCGGCAGTCTGGCGGACTTTTGCCGAAGGGTCCCATCCGAAAGACACGAGCCAGGGAGAGCAAGGGGCATGGGGGAACTGAAGGGAGCACTGATCGGCTGCGGCTTCTTTGCCCTGAACCAGATGCTGGCATGGCAGGATGTGGCGAATGTCAGGATCGTGGCCCTTTGCGACACGGACCCGGAGCGACTGCGCTCCATGGGTGAGCGGTTCGGCATAGAGCGGCGTTATCTCGGGGCGGACGAGCTGTTCGCAGCGGGTGGCTTTGACTTCGTGGATATAGCGACAACCGTCCGGAGCCATCGTGCTCTGGTGGAAATGGCGGCCTCGCACCGTATCCCGGCCATCTGCCAGAAGCCATTTGCGGAGACGCTTGGAGACGCAAAGGCGATGGTGGCGGCAATGCGCGATGCCGGTGTGCCGCTCATGATCCATGAGAACTTCCGGTGGCAGACACCGATCCAGACAGTGCGCCGGATTCTGGATGAAGGGGCGATCGGCACACCATTCTGGGGCCGGTTCTCCTTCCGGTCGGCCTTCGATGTCTTTTCCGGCCAGCCCTACCTCGCCGAAGGCGAACGCTTCATCATCGAGGACCTTGGCATCCATACGCTTGACATTGCGCGGTTCATCCTGGGCGATGTCACCCATCTCACGGCACGTACGAAGCGGGTCAACCCATCCATTCGCGGGGAAGACGTGGCCACCATTCTCCTCGATCATGAAGGCGGCGCGACATCGATCGTCGACGTAAGCTACGCGAGCCGGCTGTCCACAGAACCCTTTCCGGAGACCCTCATTGAACTGGATGGAACCGTCGGCAGCCTGCGTCTCACGCAGGGTTACCGCCTCGAGGTTCACAATGCTTCGGGGACACGCCATATCGATGCGAGCCCACGGCTGCTGCCATGGGCATCGAGGCCCTGGCACAACATTCAGGAAAGCGTCCTCGCCATCCAGGAACACTGGGCAGACTGTCTCGCCGCAGGGCGTGAAACCTCGACGTCAGGAGCCGACAATCTGAAAACCTTCGCGCTGGTTGAGGGAGCTTATGCCAGCGCCCGGACCGGTGAGCGCATCCCGGTGGAAACGCTGCTCGCATGAAAAACGCCGACGCCTTCCGCCTGACCGGAACCCGCAAGACCGAGCCGCCCGCACGCGTGCTCAGGGCCGGCCTGCTCACGGCGGAACTTCTGCAGGACGGCCTGCGGACGATCCGCTACGGTGGCGTGGAGGTTATCCGCAGCATTTCCTATCTGGTGCGAGACCGCGACTGGGGTACCCATTCTCCATCCATCACCGGCCTTGCCGTCGAAGAGGCAGAGGGTCGATTTCAGGTCCGGTATCGAGCCCGGTATGGAAGTCCCTCCGCAAGCGAACTCGTTGTCGATGTCTTCATCGAGGGCAGCGAGGAGCGCGTCGTGTTCCGCGCAATCGCCTTCAGCCCCAGCGGGTTCGAGACCAACCGGTGCGGCTTCTGCATCCTGCACCCCATCGTCGGGATCTCCGGGCAGTGGGCAAGGGTGGAGCATGTCGACGGTACGATCGAGAATACACGTTTTCCCGAGCTGATTGACCCCTGGCAGCCCTTCAAGGACATGAGGGCGATCAGTCACGAAGTCCTCCCCGGCGTCCTGGCGGAATGCCGCATGGAGGGAGACATCTTCGAAATGGAAGACCAGCGCAACTGGTCCGACGCCTCCTACAAGACCTATGTTCGGCCGCTTGCCTTGCCATGGCCCTATCATCTGCGGGCGGGGGAGGCTTTCGAGCAGACCATCACCCTGTCTCTCACCGACAAGCGGACGAACCGGCTGGCCGTCAGACAAAACTCCGAAGCCAATATCGTCGAACTGGCGTTGGATGACGCCCTGCATCAGGTGCCGTCGATTGGCGTGGTCATTACGCCCGAGGAGGCGAAGGCATCCCGCGCCGCGCTCACGTCTCTGGCGGACGATCGCCGGCCGCAATTGCTGCTCTTCCATTTCGATCCGCTTGCGGGCAACGACGAGGAAGCCATCGCGGATTTCGCGTCGATGGCGGCAATGCATCAAGGCGAGACGGCAATCGAAATCGCTCTGCCCTGCCGGCTCTCCCCCGCCGAGGAATGCAGCGGCATTGCGGCGGTCCTTGAACGCTGCGGCTTCAGGCCCGGCAGCATCATGATTTCTCCTGCCGTCGACCGCCAGTCGACCCCGCCGGGGAGCCGCTGGCCGGAATGCCCGCCGCTGCAGCAAGTGTACGCTGCCGCTCATGAGGCGTTTGGATCGATACCCATCGGCGGAGGCATGCTGAGTTACTTCACCGAGCTCAATCGCAAGCGCGTGCCGGCAGAAACGCTCTCCTACATCAGCCACGCGACAAACCCCATCGTCCATGCGGCGGACGATCTGAGCGTGATGCAGACCCTCGAAGCGCTTCCCTTCATCACCCGATCCGTCCGGGCCATTTATGGCTCGAAGCCGTATCGACTGGGACCATCGACCATCGCCATGCGGCAGAACCCCTATGGCAGCCGCACGATGGACAATCCGGACGGAGAACGGGTTCCGATGGCCAATCGAGACCCAAGACACAATGCCGCCTTCGGCGCCGCCTTTGCCCTCGGATATGCGGCGGCAGTCCTGCCGGGAGGCCCGTCGCATCTGACGCTATCGTCACTGACGGGCCCGTTCGGGCTCTTTGCCGGGCCCGGGGAACCGGTCGCCGAGGGCGGGATGCGCCCGCTCGCCGAGCCGATCCTGACGCTTGCCACACAGGCAGGCAAAATGGCACGACTTCTGGAGGATCCCGCCGGCGGAAGAGTGGTCGGGATGCAGATCGAAAACCCCCATGGGAAGCAGTTGCTGCTGGCAAATCTCTCGCCTGTCGAACTGGATGTGCGCCTTCCGCAAGCCCCTCAAGGTCTTCTTCGCCGCATTGGCGCCTATGGCCTGCTTCTCGAAAGTGTCGCCTGACACCTCCCTTCCTGTGAATGGCCTGTGCCTGTAGCCGGTCTGCACGGGGTATTGCATTCATTAAATTATAATTTATAACTATCTAGAAAGTGAGGATCATTCACAGTTTGAGAATGCCCGTCAGCCTTCGCTCGACCGAGCCGCCCCCACCAAAAGCCAGACGGTGAAACTTTGCTTTCCATTCCCCGCTTCTCTTCCCCCGACCCCGCAATAAGCACCGACCATCCGGTTCTTCGCGTTCTTTGGGCAGCGGCTGTTCTCATGGCTTGCTGCACCCTTCTGCTGTCGGGGGCCATCCTTTTCCAGTTCTACAATCGCTATGACCGAAGCCGGCACAACGTGGCGGATATCGAGCAGTTTCGCGTGGTGCTCGACGCCGCAACGGCACTGGCAGCGGAGCGCGGCCCTGCGAACTCCGCCATGGGAGAAGCGGATGCGGGCATGAAGGCACGGATAGAGGCGCTTGCCTCGGCCCGGGAAAAGACGGATCTGGGGATCGCCGCGATCGAGGCCCTGGAGGCGGTAAGCAGCAAGCACATGATACCCGCTTCGCTGATCGACAGCATGAAGCGCCAGCTTCTCCGCGCCAGGCGGACGGTGGATGCAGCCATCAACAAGCCGCGGGCACAACGGAGCTTTGCCGATATCCAGTCAGCGATCGAGGCCATGATCGCCACGTCTGACATGATGGACGACGGCGTGCGCTGGATGAGCGAATCGCTGGTTGCCGAAGATCCGGAGCTTTCCAACCCTGTCATCAGTGGGCAGATCCTCAGCCATCTCAGGGACTATACCGGCCGCATTGCATCGCACATCATGGCAGCGGTCATCGCCCGCGAGCCCATTCCGCTCCAGAATCAGATCGAAAGCCGGCTGTCCCGGGGACGGGTCATGGAGCTCTGGCGTCTGCTTTCCATCGCGCGGGCCGCCTATCCCGCCAATCCCGACATTGCGGAGAAACAGCGCATTTTCGAAGAGGCCTTCTTCGGTCCCGGTCTCCGGCTGATCGACAGGACCATCGCCGAAGGCAATGGAAGAGCAAACTACCGCCAGACCTCCGGAGAACTCTCCCGCGACTTCGTCGCTACCATCAAGCCGGTGGAAGAGGTCCGCAAGGCATTCCTTCAGGCAAGCATAGACGATTTGCGGAAGAAGGAGAGGCATGCCTGGTACATGCTGGTCGCCGTCTCGTGGGGCGCCGCTGTCATCACGCTGTTCCTCATCGGCCTGGCAGCGGCGGTGCAGGCCTATCTCTTTGGTCCCCTTTTGCGCGCAAGCGCGATGGTGATCGATCTGGCAGACGGACGCATTCCCGAAAAATCGCCTCGTCGACCGAAGGGGGCCGAGCTCAACCGCCTTTTCGAAGCGCTCTCGGTCCTGACGGACCGCATGGTGGAACGTGCCGCGCTGATGAGCAGGTTGCAGACAGAAGCAGAGACCGACGGCATGACGGGACTGCTGAACCGGGCGGCGTTCGAAAGACTGATGCGGACGGCGGAGGCGCTGCAGGGCACATGCCTTATCCTGATCGATATCGACCACTTCAAAAGCATCAATGATCGCTTCGGCCATCCCGCGGGAGACAACGTTCTGCGCAGCATAGCGGCACTGCTCAAGGTGCTGCCCGCAATGGGGCATGTGCCGGCTCGGTTTGGTGGAGAGGAATTTGCCATACTTTTTCGCGGAGACCTCTCGTCTGCCACGGCGCTCTGCGACGGCTTGCGGGTGGAAATCGCCGCTCTTGCCGTCGAGTTTGACGGTGTCCCCCTGCCCGGCATCACGGCGAGCTTCGGGCTGACCGCCCATCGGGAGGACAGGTTCGAAGACATCGTCCGGCGTGCGGATGCCGCCCTCTATCGTGCGAAGGGGGAAGGTCGAAATCGGGTCTGCATCGCCCACTGAAAATCCGGCTCTTGTCGCGTCCTCACAGTTTCGTGATGATCCTCCTGTAACGGGGCGGACCGCTGCTCCGTATCTCTCCATGGCAGATCCATGGAGGGACCTGCGGACTCGTTGAAGGGAGACCATGATGACCAACAAGACCCTGGTTGGGCTGGCGCTTGCCGGCTCGCTCGCATCCGCCATCGGTGCGGCAGCAACGCCGGCAGCGGCGGAAGATGCAAAGGAAAAATGCTACGGCATTGCCTTGAAGGGACAGAACGACTGCGCCGCGGGAGCGGGTACCACCTGCGCCGGCACGTCCAAGGTGGACTATCAGAAGAATGCCTGGAAACTGGTGCCTGCGGGAACCTGCGAGACGATCAAGACCCCGGATGGACACGGCTCCCTGACACAGGGGCCTGCGCCGGTCTGACCGGAAGGCGGGCGGCATCCCGATGCCGTCCGCAGTCTCGACGAGAGGGGACACGGATGACTTTTTCCAGCACTTCAAACC
Source organism: Gellertiella hungarica (assembly GCF_014197145.1). GTDB lineage: Bacteria > Pseudomonadota > Alphaproteobacteria > Rhizobiales > Rhizobiaceae > Gellertiella > Gellertiella hungarica. Next base: position 145,223 of record NZ_JACIEZ010000008.1, read on the forward strand.
TTCCGAGAAAAGCCGGGCTCGGCTTCAAGCCGCAGCATTTCGATGCCATCCTGCAGCAACGCCAGCCGGTCGGCTTCTTCGAGATCCATGCGGAAAACTACATGGGTGCCGGTGGCCCACCCCATGCACGGCTCTCGCGCCTTCGCGAAGACTACGCGCTTTCGATCCATGGTGTCGGCTTGTCCATCGGATCGATGCAGCCATTGGACGAAGCGCACCTCGAACGGCTGGCGATGCTGTGCGATCGATACCAGCCGGAGAGCTTTTCCGAGCATCTTGCCTGGTCCAGCCACGACGGTACCTATCTCAACGATCTTCTGCCGCTTCCCTACACCGAGGAAACGCTTGGTCGCGTGGTGGAACACGTGGATCGGGTGCAGACCCGCCTTGGCAGGCAGATGCTTCTGGAAAACCCTGCAACCTATCTGATCTTCAGGGACAGCACCCGTTCCGAGACCGATTTCCTGCGGGAGGTTGCCAGACGCAGCGGCTGCGGCCTTCTTCTCGACATCAACAATGTCTTCGTGTCGGCCACCAATCACAATACCGACCCCGCGGACTATCTCCAGACCTTCCCGCTCGAGCAAGTGAGCGAGATTCATCTGGGCGGCCATCACTGCACGGCAGACGAAGAGGGTGCGCCGCTGCTGATCGACAGCCATGATGCAGCGGTGATCGATCCGGTCTGGGCGCTTTACGAGAGAGTGCTCCGCCAGACCAGCCCGCTTCCGACACTGATCGAATGGGATAACAACGTGCCCGCATGGGACGTGTTGCTGAACGAGGCCGAAACGGCGCAGGCGCTCATGGATGCCTGTCCAAGAGCAGCGGCAGCGTGACAGCCATGACCGCAGAAGAGACATTGGCCTGCTTTGCCCAGGCGATAAGGAACGTCGAGGCCCCCATTCCGGCGTTCGTTTCCTCCTGGAACACGGAACAACCCGCACGACGCTTCGGCGTCTACCGCGACAATGTTCTGCAGGGGCTCATCGATGCCCTTGCGGCCCGCTATCCCGTCACCGAGCGGCTGGTCGGTGCGCAGTTCTTCGGCGGCATGGCAAGGGCCTTCCTTGAGGTCCATCCCCCCCGATCTCCCGTTCTGCTGGAATGGGGAGAAGATCTGGCAGAGTTTGCCGCAGTCTTTCCGCCTGCTTCGGTGCTGCCTTACCTGCCCGACGTCATCCGTCTCGAAACGGCAAAGACAAGAGCCTACCACGCTGAAGACGTCGCCCCGATTGGCGCCGTAGATCTTGAAGCCCTGTCCCCGGGGCAGCTGGCAGACTTGCGCCTTGTTGCTCATCCCTCGCTCGGCCTCGTTCGATCAGCCTACCCGATCGCAAGCATCGTGGAGATGCATGAAGAAGGGAAAGAACCGGACGCCGCACTCGTCTGGATGCCGGAAAGTGTTCTGGTGACCCGCCCGGCCCTGCGGGTCGAGCTGCGTCGCCTGCCGGCAGGCGCTGCCGTTTTCGTGCAACGGCTTGCCGAAGGGGGCACGCTGGGGGAGGCATTCGTTTCCGCCACAGCCAGTGACGCGTCCTTCGACGCGGCCTGGACCATGCGCATCCTGCTGGAGTCCGGTGCCTTTACCGGAAGAAAGGACTGATCCATGGAGTTGCAAGCAGCAAGAGAAATGAACCTGATCGCGGCCATCACGGACCGCCTCAACAGAATACCGCATGACGCATTGGCCCTGCTTGCCCGGGTCTCGATTGCCGCTGTCTTCTGGCAGTCGGGGCAGACGAAGGTCGACGGCTGGTCGGTGAACGACAGCGCGCTTTATCTCTTCGAGAACGAATACCGTCTGCCGTTGATAGATCCCTGGCTCGCAGCACACATGGCGGCGACGGCCGAACATCTCTTTCCTCTGCTTCTGGTGATCGGACTTGCAAGCCGCCTGTCCGCACTGGCGCTTCTGGGCATGACAGCCGTCATCGAGATCTTCGTCTATCCGGCGGCCTGGCCAACGCATGGCACATGGGCAGCCTGCCTGCTTCTCATCGTGGCAAGGGGGCCGGGGCTGATCTCGCTCGATCATTGGCTGCTGACCCGTGCCCGCAGCGCGAGGCCTGCCTAGCCAGCGCGCCTCCGGTCTCGCGGATCAGACCCGTTCGGCGGCACGCTTTTCCGGCTCGTTCATGCCTTCCTGCCAGAACCAGTAATGGATGGGCTCTTCGCAATTCAGACTGACAACCCGGTGCGTCTGATCGGCATCGATCGCGTGGATGACGACGCCTCCGATAAACCCATCCCTCAGATCCTTCAGTTCTTCCACTGCGAGATCAACCGCCTGCCGCAGACTATGGCCGAGGCGCAAAGCCAGGACGATGGTTCGGGCAGTGCCGCATCGCATGGTCATTTCACCTGTGTGGGTGCACGCCGCTGCGCCAAAGCGGCTATCGGCGTAGTATCCGGCACCGGGGATGGGAGAGTCACCCAGGCGACCCGGATATTTCCAGGCCCAGCCGGAGGTGGAGGTCACGCTGGCGAGATCTCCGGCGCTGTCCCTGCCCAGGAAGACGGTGTTATCTCGAACCCGCTCGGGATCGGTGATGGCGTGGCTGAGAGGCGCCAGCGGAATGTCCGGAAAGGCGGCAAGCGCTTCGGGAGAAAGCTCCTTCTGCAACCGTTCCCACCAGACGCGCTTGCTGTCGGGGTGCAGGGTCTCGTCGATCGGGAAGCCCAGTTCGGTCGCGAAGCGCCGCGCCCCGTCCCCCGTCAGCATGACATGCGGCAGGCGGCGCATCACCTCCCGGGCAAGGGCCGCAACGGGAAGTGTATCGGGGACGGCGCCAACCGCCCCTACCTGGCGCGTCGCACCGTCCATGACGCCGGCATCGAACTCCATGCGACCGAGCATGTTCGGCCATCCGCCATAACCGACGCTCCGGACCTTGGCCTCCCGCTCCACTTCGCAGATTCCGGCGACAAGGGCGTCAACGGCACGCTCGCCGCGTCGCAGGCACTCGATGCTTTTGGAGAAGCCCGGCCAGGCCTCGGAATTGGCAATCAGGATCATGGCGCATCCCCTGCCCGGCAGGACCGGAATGGCCGCCGGATTTTCACGCCCTTGCGTAACGAGCGGTTGATCCCTGTGTCAAACCGGAAAATTGGGAGGTATCGCTCCTGCCTGCTCAAAGCCCGGCGAGCTTTCGCAGATCTTCAATGGCCCCCGGGCCCGCCGCAAGGACAAGCGCTCCGCGGGTCAGCCCATCCCGATCGGACGGGAACGGGTGATGCCACCCTCCTGCCTCTGCGATCAGGCAATAGCCGGCAAGGCAGTCCCAGGCGTGCATCACCGGTTCGTAATAGCCGACCAGACGGCCCGCGGCGACGTAGGCAAGCATCAACGCGCCGGATCCGTTGCGCATGAAATTGCCCCCGGCAGCAAGCAGATCACGAACCATGCCTGCCGCCACATCGGGCGTGACATAGCTGTTCGAGCCGAGCCCCGTCACGGCGTTCCGGATGGTTCGGGACGGATCCAGCTTCAGCACCTTGTCGTTGAGTGTCGCACCAGATCCTCGGGCCGCCACGTAGAATTCGTCGTGCCGAGGAGCGTATATGACACCAATGGCCGGATCTCCCGCCTCGAGCACGGCGATGGAAACGCACCAGTTCGGCATGCCGTTGATGAACGGGCTCGTCCCATCGATCGGATCGACCACCCAGACAAAGGAGGAATGCCCCTCCTGAAGTCCAAACTCTTCACCGAGAAAACCATCCTCGGGAAAGGCTGCCGAGACGCGGTTCCTGATCAGGGTTTCGACGTCCCTGTCGGCGACGGAGACCAGATCCTGCATGTCCCGCTTTGTTTCGACAACAAGGCTGTCGCGCCGGTTGAAATAGTCCAGCGCAAGTGCGCCCGCTTCCCGGGCAATCTCCCTTGCCACGGCAAAGCGCGCCGCAAGCCCGCCGTAAGCCGTATTGTCACCCTTTGCACGAGAAGCCATGGTCCGATCTCCCTTGTGGGAAAGACATAGCCGGACCGAGGCGCTCTGGCGATAGCCACAAAAAGCACAGGAACGAAAAATGGCGCACCCGAAGGCGCGCCATGACTGTCTTTTCAGGATGCAGCGGATGGATCAGGCAGCCGGCTGCCGGGTCTTGCGCAGATAGGGAAGAACCGTCTCGTAGGATCCGAAGCGCTTTACGGCTTCCTCGTTGGAAACGGCCGCCGTGATGATCACGTCGTCCCCCTGTTGCCAGTTGGCAGGCGTCGCCACCTGATGGCGCGCGGTCAGCTGGATCGAATCGATGGCGCGCAGTATTTCCGCAAAGTTGCGCCCCGTGGTCATCGGGTAGGTGAGGATCAGCTTGATCTTCTTGTCCGGGCCGATGATGTAGACGGAGCGAACCGTCGCGTTATCGGCAGGCGTGCGACCCTCCGAGCTGTCGCCGGCATCCTCCGGCAGCATGTCGTAGAGCTTGGCAACCTTGAGGTCCTTGTCGCCGATCAGCGGATAATCGACATCGAACCCCGTCGCCGTCTTGATGTCCTGTTTCCACTGAACATGGCTTTCCACCGGGTCGACGGAGATGCCGATCACCTTCACGTTCCGCTTGCGGAATTCCTCGTCAAGCCCGGCCATGGCGCCGAGTTCGGTGGTGCAGACGGGCGTGAAATTCTTCGGATGGGAAAAGAGCACTGCCCAGCTATCACCGATCCACTCGTGGAAGCGGATTTCTCCCGTGGTGGTGTCTGCAGTAAAGTCCGGAGCGACCTGGTTGATCCTGAGTGTCATTGTATACTCCAAATCGGATGGAAAAAGGGAACGTCCTCGGCCTCGGTCCGGCTGAAGCCGGTGCGACCGTTTCGATGTCAGGAGAGGCTTACAACAGCAGGAGCAATGCTACAATGAAACCATAGGACGCAACCGCGACCAGATGATGAAGCCGAAGCATGGCTCCCTGCTGATCGGCGATACCGCTTTCCGAGATGGTGAGGTGCCAGAGGCCCTTCATGGATGTGCTCCCGCGATGTGCAACTTCCCCAGTGATACTCCCGCTCCATAATATTCTATAGATTTAGTATTCTAATTTCCGTCCTGCTTGCACAAAGTTATTCCTGACAGCGTCTGCTTCTGACCCCTTCCTGACAGTCTGCCGGAAAGGCGCGCGGTCAGCCGCCAGCCGCAAGTGCAGAGAGCGCGCGGTAAACGGGAGCATCCAGATCGATGGACAGATCCGAAGAGGCACCCTTCCGGCCGGGAATGTAAACATTCCGTCTCGCGAGAGACTCGATCTGCGTACGGCTGCGCTCAAGCGAAACCTCCGGCTCGGTTCCCGGCTTGAAGGCGATCACGGTCAGGCCGGTGTCCAACAGACCGTCTGCCTGGCGAAAGTCGCCGGCCTCCGTCGACCAGTCGCCGCCGCTGATGCCAGCGGACATGAGTTCCACCAGCAGCGCCATGTTCGCACCCTTGCGGCCCCCGAAGGGAAGCAGCGCCCCCTTCAGCGCCGCCCGGGGATCGCAGGTCGGCACTCCCTCGGCATCGACGGCAAAACCCTCCGGCAAATCCTCGCCACGGGCGGCAGCCGCGATGACGTTGACGAAAGCCGTGGCAGACGAAGACTGGTCGATCACGACCGGCGGTAATCCACGGGGCTGGGGAAACGCGAAGGCCAGGGGATTGGTCGAAAACACCGGCGCACAGCCGGGCTGCGGTGTCACCATCGCGTTCGCATTGGTAAAGGCCAGACAGGCCAGGCCTCGATAGGCCAGCTGCCTTGCATAGTAGCCCAGTTCGCCGGTGGTAAAGCTGTTGCGTTGGGTGAAGATTGCAATCCCGAGGCTGTCGGCAATGGCTGCTATCTGATCCAAAGCCAAACCGAAAGGCAGCTGCGCGATGCCGCCATCCGCATCAGCCGCAATCCATGCGGGAAACGGATGGCTGATCCTTGGATTGCTGCGACCATTCAACCGACCCGCCTTCATGGCATGCAGATAATCCAGGAGATGAGGCAAGCCGACCTCGTGGCGTCCGTGCCGATGCGCATCCAGCGTTGCATGAGCAAGCGTTTCGGCCGTTGCACCATCGGAACCGCAAACCAGGCATGCCTGGGTGGCGAGGTGCTCCGCTTCGTCGAAGGATAATGTCACGGTCTCAGGCATCGGCGTTCCCCTTTTCCGCTGAACCGGCTGTCAGATCGATTGCCCAAGCACCCGCCCCTCGTAAATGGCGGCAACGGCAAGGCGCGGAGCCAGTGCATCGCCGATCAGCTCAACGCCAAGCTCGGAATGGGTTTCGCGAAGGGAGTCATGAAGCCAGGTATCGGCCACGTTGGTCGTAGCCAGCACCAGGCTGTCGGCGGCGATCCGCTGCTCCGCCCCGTCCAGGTTGTTGCGAACGCGTGCCGATTTCCCCTCCCAGGCTGTCACGCAGGATTCCGTTATCCAGGAGCCACCCGCTTGGCGAAGACGCGCACGGGCAATCTTGTCTCCGCCGGTCCTTCGAAGAAACTCGCCCAATGTCGCCCAACCGGTCACCACCGTAACGCGATGGCCGCGCCTTGCAATCTCAAGCGCCGTGCCCAGACCACGCCAGTCCCCGGTGTCGTCCACCAGGATCACATGCTCGCCCAGGCGCGCCGCGCGCGTCATCACGTTTTCCACCGACCACACATTCGGCTTCTCCACGCCGGGCAGGGTGGCCATATCGGGAAGGGAACGCTGGAACCCCGTTCCTGCGGGCTGGGAGCCCGTTGCCACGATCACCCTGTCCGCATCCCATGCGGCAATCTCGTCCGGATCGAGCGGCGCATTCATCAAGATCGTGACTCCAAGCCTGTTGAGCTGGCGCTCATACCAGGCAAGCAGATCCAGTATCTGTTCCCGGCGCGGCTGCATTCCGGCCAGGCGGAACTGTCCTCCAAGCTGGGCTCCGGCTTCGGCCAGAGTAACGCGATGCCCGCGCTCGGCCGCCACGCGGGCTGCTTCCAGACCGGCTGGACCGCCGCCGACAACCAGCACCTTCTTCGGCGCATCCGTCTTCACAAAGCGATCCCCGCCCCATTCGAATTCCCGTCCCGCTGACGGATTCACGAGGCAGGAAATCCAGTAATCGCGCGAGCGGCGGCCCCAACACATCTGGTTGCAGGAGATACAGCCCCTCACCTCGTCGTGCCGCCCATCAGCGACCTTTGTCACCCAGTAGGGGTCGGCGATCTGACCCCGCACGATCGATACCATGTCGGCTTGGCCGGATGCGATGACGGCAAGGGCATTTTCCGGCGTTCGCAGATGGCTTTCAGCCTGCACGCGGGTGTGTCTGCACACGGACTTCAGTGCTTCGGCATAGGGTGCGCCGAGCTTGTCCGCATAATGGAAAGTCGGGATGATTCCGCCATAGTCGAAGTAGCTGCCCGTCCCGCAGGTGATGTAATCGATGAGGGCACGTTCGTCATGGTAACGGGCAATCTCCTGCAGGGTTTCCGTCTGCATGGCTGCGTCGACGGATTCATCCACGCTGGTAGCCATCCCGATGATGAAATCATCGCCCACGGCTTTCCGAATGCGGCTTGTTATCTCCGTCGAGAAGCGCATCCGGTTGAGGAAGGTACCGCCCCAGCGGTCATCACGGCGATTGGACCATGGCAACCAGAACTGGTCTATCAGCGCATGATAGGCTCCGAACAGCTCTATGCCATCGAAACCGGAGGCCTGCGCCCGCAGGGCAGCTTCGACGAAGCAGGATATGATCGTCTCGATTTCGCTGTCGCTCATGCGATGGCTGCCATCGCCATCATGATAGGAAGGCAATCCCGACGGAGACCAGTTTGCTGCATAGGACAGGTCATAGTCTCCATGCTGGCCGACGTGATAAAGCTGGTGGATCATGACCGATCCTTCGGCCTTGCAGGCCTCCGTGATCCTCCGGAATCCCGAAATGACGGCATCGTCCTGGTGGCGGAAGTTTCCCCGGGTCAGCCGGGCCGTCTGGTGAACGGGTATTGGCTCGACGACGATCATTGCCGCGCCTCCTCTGGCCCGTTCCAGATAATAGCCCAGATGCCGGGCGCCCGGCAGCCCGTCCTCCGCCATGTTGGCCGTATGTGCGCCGAAGTTGACGCGGTTGCGAAGCGTCCTGTGCCGCAGGGTCAGCGGCTCGAACAATTTGGATGTCGGTTGCACGATGACGTTCCCCCTCATGATCCTCGCCAGACGGCTGGCCGTGAAGACAGAAATTACGTCTTCGGGCGAACGGGGATTGAACAGGCGTCTCCAATAATTGAACATGCGTGCCAATCAACCGAAGCGAAGCGGGACTGAGGATGACGCAGCCCACAACCCGGCAGAGACCGGAAAAGCGAAACCTGCCCTACATGCGGATTGCGATCGTCCTCTGTCCGGGCTTCACCTTGACCCCCATGGCCAGCTTCGTCGACGCCCTGCGCCTTGCCGCAGACAGGGAGGACCGAAGTCGTCAGATCTATTTCGCCTGGGAGTTTCTCTCGATTACCCCCGAGCCGGTGAGAGCGAGCTGCGGACTGGAGGTAGGCCAGCAAAAGGCGCTGGCTGACATCGATGGCTTCGACGGCCTCGTCGTCTGCGGCGGTCTTCTCTCGGAAATGGACGGCTTGCCCAGGAGCGCGTTTGAGCCCATACGCCGTGCAGCCGAACGTGGCATTCCCGTCGTCGGCCTTTGTACCGGCAGTTTCATTCTGGGCCAGTGCGGCCTCCTCGACGGAAGGCGGTGCGCGCTGCACTTCGAAGTCCTCACCCGGTTCCAGGATCGGTTCCCGAAGGCCAGTGCCACCAGCAGCGAAAACTACATCGCCGACGGAAACATCATAACCTGCCCGGGAAGCGTGGCCTCCATAGAGGTTGCGGCTTATCTCATCCGTCAGTTCTCCGCGCCGCACTACGCCGCGAAGGCCTACGACTATCTCTTGTTCCGTCCGGGAACGGTGCGCCTTCGCGCCAGTCTCGGCCCTCTGGGAGAAGCCGTTGCAAAATCTGCGCGTCTCACTCAGGAGGCCGTTCGTTTCATGGAGCATCGGATGGACCGGCCTTGCGAGATAAGCGAACTATGCGCGTCGCTCGGCGTCAGCCGCTCCGTTCTCTACCGCTGTTTCCGCCGCGATCTGGACTTGAGCCCCCTCGAGTTCTGGAGGGAAATGCGCCTCCTGGCCTGCGCCGAACTGCTCCAGCGGGGCAGGCATGGCGTGACCGAAGTCGCCTACATCTATGGTTTTAGCGATGTGTCCCACTTCTGCCGCCTGTTCAAGGCGCGCTTCGGGCTAAGCGCGGGGCGCTACCGTTCCACCATCTCCGCACGTCCTGCTGTCTGAGGGACGCCGACCTTCATCATGCAATGATCTGCCCCGGTCGCAGCCGATAACGACACCCGGATCGCAAGAAGATAGATCCGAAACCCATTTTCCTGTCTTCTGCTTGCAGTTCGTATGTTACGGGAAGCAAGATCCGTGTTGATGGTGGCTTGATCGGATCGGTTTGAGTTTTTGGGATCTGGTTGTTGGACGCAAGAAAGCCCGCCTTGGTTTTACCGTTGCGGGCTTTTTGTATGTCTGGGGATTTGGTTGCGGGGGCAGGATCTAATCTTCACTTGTTGCCCGAGCAAGTAAAGATGGTTGCGGGGACCGGCGTCGATCATAACTTGCGATCGACGCCGGTAAAGATGGTTGCGGGAGGGCGCAACCATCTTTACTTGCGAGCCTCTTGCAATAAACCGTCGATGGTCACCGCTGAGGAAGCTGTAGGTGAAGTCCAAAGCTTTCTCACAAATCTTTTTCAGACAGCAGCTTAGAGGAAGGACGGAGCCGGGTGGTGGGGGCGGCGCTATTCTTCCTTCAATTTCCCTAGTCTTCGAGAATCTGGCAGGTGCAGAGAGAGCACCGCGAACTCAGCGTAGAAGCATCTGGGGGAATCGTGCAGACGAGCTGCTACGGATCTCAAATCAGGTCATGCAACTCTTTTAAGAACGCAGCGATGTTCTCTTCGTTACGCTTATAGTACGTCCAAGGCCCGACCCGGCGCGATGTAACCAGCTTTGCGCGTTGCAAAGCCGTCAAGTATTGCGAAATGGTCGATTGGGATAAGCCAGCGCGCTCCTGGATGATGCTCACGCATACCCCAACTTCGTCGGGATCGACATCCTGTTCGGGGTAGTTCTTTCGTGGCTCCTTGAGCTTGGCCAGGATTGCCAAGCGAGCTGGATTGTCGAGTGCCTTGAGGGCTTCACTGACATCGATAGCCATGATCTTCCGCCGTAGAGATTTTTCACGATATTACGATACCTCGGTATCGTATGCAACGGACCGCCAATCTTCACGACCAGCAGGAATCCAAACCGGTTCCCGCTGGCTGACCGTGAAGGGGCTAGTACCACGAGGGCTTGTCGCCTTCGGTGCCGGGCTTGTTGACACCGACTGAACCGCGCACATAGCGCGTCGGGTCCAGCGACAGTTTCACCACGAGGTCGGCGATACTCTTGCGGGACACTTCCGTGCCCTTAAAGGGCTCGCCCTTCTGGGTAAGCTCATACTCCACCTCGTCGACGTCGGTGAGCCACGCCGGCCGCACGATGGTATAGTCCAGCTTCGAAGCCTCGATAACCTGAGCAGCCGCGCTGTAGGGCTCCAGGTATCCCCCGTCGAGCATCTGGTGATTCCACTTACCGAACTCCCCTGGGACCTCGTCGTAAATGCCCAGGGTCGATATCCAGATCAGGCGACCGACACCCGCCGCTTCCAGTGCCGCGACGACTGACCTTGCCTGGTCTTCAATGTCGTCCCCTCCCAGATTGGCATAGACGATGTCCTTGCCTTCTACGACCTGTCGCAGGTGGTCGGTGTCGGTGACGTCACCCTCAACAATCTCGACGCGATCTCCTGCCAGATTTCGCAGGCGCTCGGACCTTCGCAGATAAAGGGTCAGGTCGAGACCTTCCTCATCGACAAATTGACTCACCGCATGGCGCGCTATCTTGCCGGCAGCGCCCAATACCAAGACCTTGGTCATGACGTATCTCCTTCTTTGACGATCTCCACCATTGGAGAATTGCTTTGAATTGCTGTTTTCGGGACTTCGCGCCCCATGACATGTACCGGCTCAGGCAGCTTGGGCGCCAAACCGGGGCACGATGTGCGAGCCAAGCTCTTCGACGACTTCGGGAGCTGGTCGACGACCGTATTTGAGATTGAGGATGACGTGATCCACACCGATCCCCTCGAGGGCTTCCAGCAGCTTCAGGAGATAGTCTCTCCCAAGCCTGAACCCCAAATGGATCGGAGTCGGAGGCGTCGCGGGATGCGTGTCGAGATCGATGTAAAGGGACTGGAGGAATGGCTTGTAGACGTCGCCCACTTGCGTCGCGACTGTCTGGCGCCAGCTCTCCACGACTTGCTGCTGCGCCTGAGGCGGGCGTGGATATGTTATCCATCCGCTGCTTTCCCGCGCGATCCATTCAAGCGATTGACGACTGTTTCCGGTCACGAAGAACGGAATTTCATTCGTCGTCGGTTTCGGGATCAAGTCAGCGTTTGCGAGAAGTCCGCGACCCCATTGCAGGGTTTCGAAGCTGGTACGCTGCGCGCGCCGAATGATATCCAAGTTCTCGCGAAAGATTTCTCCCCGTTTATCAGGATCCAACCCGAAGGCGGGAAATTCGACAGGTCGATCACCCGACGCGACGCCTAGAAGCAGCCGGCCCTCACTGAATTGGTCCACGCTAGCTGCGGCCTTCGCTGTATGGAGGGGATGGCGCAGGGGGATCGCGATTGATGCGGTGCCGAGCGCAATTTTCGACGTCTGTGCGGCGATGAAGCCGAGATAGACCCACGGATCGAAAACTTGCCCTACATCGCCAAAGCTCGGGTCGCGCAAGGGCACATCGCGAAACCAGAGCGTTGAAAACCCCAGCTCCTCCGAGCGCTTTGCCAGCTCAACCTGGTTGCGCATGGTTGGCATATCGCCGTCAAACGCTTCGATAGGGAAAAACAAGCCGACGCTGAGCTTTCCACGCCTGAACGTGTGCCGGAATCCGCGGTGCTGATCGTAGGAGATTGGACTGGGTTGATACATGGTCTGGATTCCGTTCGCTGTCGTTGATCTCCTCATCACAATAACTGGATATCGGGATTTATCAATATCCCAAAACATAGAAATGCGTCGCTCGGCCAGTGTCTCTTGTAGTGCATAAGGAGTTTATGGTGGCGATCCGGCAAATCGGGTTACGTAACTCCACACGCGGATCGCCGACCTCCCGTTATACCGGCCGAGGCGGCCGACCTATCTGCCGACCGCTGCGCAACTTAGGCGAGCCATGGTCCGCCCGAGTACGCTTTGTCGCGGTAGCGGCCTAACCTGCGTCAGGCTCCGGTAGGAATGCGAGCAATAACTTTGATCTCGAAGTCGAAGCCGGCGAGCCAGTTGACGCCGATGGCCGTTCAGTTCGGATACGGAGCTTGCGGGAAGGCTTCGTTCTTCACGGTCATAAATGTTTCGAATTGCCTCTCGGGATCGGTGTGGAAGGTCGTCACGTCGACGATGTCGTCGAACGTGCAGCCCCCGGCGGCGAGAGTGGCGCGCAGGTTGGCGAAGGCGAGGCGAACCTGCTCGGCATAGTCCGGCTCTGGTGAGCCATCAGTTCGGCTACCGACTTGGCCAGACACGAACAGCAGATCGCCAGAACGGATCGCAGCCGAATATCCATGAGCTTCATAGAGTGAGTGGCGGTCAGCAGGGAAAACAGCTTGAGGCTGGGGCATGACATGGTCCTTTCAGGTCTCTTCTCCCGCATAAGGCCGATCGGGCCGCGGGACTTCACAGCAACTGGCACATTTGATATACGAGCCGTATGTGGAATTAATTCATATACGGCCCGTATGTCAACCTGCATACGGACCGTATATGAGAAGAGGTTGGACATGCCCCCCCGAAGCCGCGTCGAAACGATGGAAGAGAATCGTGCCAAGCTAATCGCGGCAGCGCGCAAAGCGTTCGCAGAGAAAGGATTTGCCGCATCGTCGATGGACGACTTGGCCGCCGATGCAGGGCTGACGCGAGGCGCCCTCTACCATAATTTTGGCGACAAGAAGGGCCTGTTGGCCGCCGTCGTTGCCGAGGTCGATGGAGAGATGGCAATGCGTGCGCGAAAGGCAGCGTTAGGGAAGAAAAGCGGGTGGGAGCAATTGTTGGCGGAAGGCGTTGCCTATATCGAAATGGCACTTGAACCCGAAGTCCAGCGGATCGTTTTACTGGATGGCCCGGCCTTTCTGGGCGACCCATCGCAATGGCCGAGCCAGAATGCGTGTCTCCAAATGACGAAGCAGGCCGTCACCGGGTTGGTCTCAGATGGGACTATCAAGCCGGTAGATGTTGATGCAGCATCTCGACTGCTTTCGGGCGCAGCGTTGACGGCCGCCTTGTGGGTAGCGGCGAGCGAAGAACCGCGAGCGGCTCTTCCCAGAGCCGTTGAGGCGTTTCAATTTATGGCTTCGGGACTTCTGGCGTAGTCAGGCTAGCTGCCCCCTACGCCCACCCGTCATGCCTTGTCGCTTGCCGATCCGCGGTCGCTCGCCGGGAGTTCGCCGCGGATGACGTCAAGATAGTAGCTGTCCTGCGCCTGGACTTCCTGTGCCGCCTTGAGCGCTTGACGCGCAAGCCCGGCCGGAAGGATGACCGTACCGGCACCGTCGGCAAATACGTAGTCGCCGGGGACGACCGTTACGCCCGCGAGATTGACGGGTTCGTTTACTGCGACAGGCATTAAGTCCCCCGTTCCAGCCCTTAGCGTGGTCCCCCGGCAATAGAAGACTGGTTCGTAAGTCGCGAGTTCCTCGAAGTCGCGCAGGCGACCGTCTGTGATCATGCCGGCGAGTTCCAGATTGTGCAGCCGCGAAAGTTTCGTTCCGCCGCCAACCGAAACGTCCGAATGGCCGCTGCTGTCCAACACGAGAACCTTGCCTTTGGGTGTTGCGCCGACGGCCTCGTAAAACAGACGGGAGAAGCTGTTTACATTCTCGTCGAAGAGATCATCGCGCAATGGCAGCATACGCATGGTGACGGCCGGCCCAAAGAGCACCTTCCCAGGCGTCGGAGAGACGAGATCGAGCACGTGGGCTCGGTGGTTGCAGATGCGCCCAAGGGCATCACAAACAGATGCCGATGTCACGGATTTCCAAATGTCGTCGATATCTTCCATCATTCGGTCCTTTCAAACTATGCTCAATCGCCCCACGCCATGGCTTTGGAGCCAAAGCCTGCGATAAGCGTGGCCAATACGCCGACGATGACCACATATGCGAGCAATGCCTGCCAAGCCGCCCCTGGGAATCCGGTCAGCAACAGGGTGTCATTGCCACCTGGAATGAGCACTGCGCCCAGGCCCATAAGAATTCCGCCCGTCAGATGACGTAGCATGCCGCCCCAGGTCGGAAGCTTGAAGCGGAACGCTCTGTTGCGAAGAAGTGAAGAGGCGATGCTCCCCAAAGACATTCCCATCACAGCGACCGCACCGGCAACGGGCACGCTCACCACGGCCTCGATGGAGGCCGTTATCGAGAAAAGCGGCGCTACGCTCGCGAGCGTTGCAAAGCTTACGCCAATCAGGCCCATGGAAACGGTAAGAACACGGAAGTTGGCACGGTCGCGACGGGCGAGAAAAAATCGGATTCCAACGACCACAATGATCAGCCCAACGAACAGCATGGCGCCCCCGAGCAACGGCAAGCTCAGCGGAGGGTGCTCAGGAAGTAGTTTTGCGATCGGTTCGACGAAGGTGACAAGGAAGATGCCCACAAACACCAGGCTGACCTGGATATCACCGTTGCCGATATGGCCAATGGATCCGAAAACGCAGGCGCCATTTACGTAGCTGCCAAGCGCGAAAAGGATTGCACCCGCAAGCAGATATTCTATCGGTAGCCAACCTGCGGGCATGAACGGTGCGACGTCAAGAATGGCGTAGACAACTCCCGCCCATAGAGCACTTTCCAGCAGGGCAATCGATCTGGCAGGCCGCTTACGCAACACCCAGTCGGCCGTAGCGATCACGGTGCATATCGAACCGCGATTGAGCGCAAATCCGAGGATGAACGCGAGCGCCGCAATCAACAATGCGCCCAGCCAGTCTGTTGCGGACATGCTGGAGAACGATAGTTCAGGGAAAATGCTCGTCATTTCATAACCATTGCTTGGGCGTCGCGGCGCGTGTCGCTACGCTGATATCATTGGACAAGTTGCTCGGCAGTCGCCGTTCATCCTATGTCGACGACCACTCGCCCACGTATCTTGCCTTCCAGTATATCGGTTGCGGCCGACTGCACGTCGGCAAGCTGAATGGAACTGGTCATGGCGGCCAGCTTGTCACGGTCGAGGTCACGGGCGATCCGATCCCAAGCTTCCAGTCGCAAAGACTTTCTTGCTCTCACCGAGTCGATGCCGAGTAGTGCCACACTTCGCAGTATGAAAGGAGCGACAGAGGTTGGCAGATCCATGCCACCGGCAAGGCCGCAAGCAGCGACGGCTCCGCCGTATTGAATGCTCGAAAGAAGATTGGCCAAGGTGCTGGAGCCGACCGAGTCGACTCCGACCGCCCAACGCTCTTTTGCCAGCGGGCGGCCCGGACCTGAAAGCTCGGAACGCTCGATAATCTCGGTCGCTCCGAGTTCACTGAGATAATCCGTTTCGCTGACACGTCCCGTCGAGGCAACAACGTGCCAGCCGGCCTTGGCGAGAAAGGCGATAGCCATCGAGCCGACGCCCCCAGCCGCGCCTGTCACGATCGCTGGGCCGTCAGCCGGGCTGCACCCGTGCCGTTCCAGAGCGAGTACCGACAGCATTGCGGTGAAGCCCGCCGTGCCAACTGCCATGGCCTGAGATGGCGTAAGCCCCTTCGGCAGCGGAATAAGCCAGTCGCCGCGGACCCTTGCTTTCTCGGCATAGGACCCCAAGTGCGTCTCGCCGGTCCCCCAGCCGTTGAGGATAACACGATCACCCGCCTGAAAGTCAGGGTTGTCGGAAGCCTCCACGATACCCGCGCAGTCAACTCCCGGAATCATGGGAAACCGGCGCACCACCGGGCTCTTGCCGGTCAAGGCCAACCCGTCCTTGTAGTTGAGCGTGGAGTGGGTCACCCTGATTGTGACGTCACCATCCATCAGATCGGCGACCTTGAAATCCTTGAGGGCGACAGTCTGGCCGTCGTCGGTCTTTTCTATAACCAGCGCCTTGAAACTACTCATGAAGATTTCCTCCCCAGCAACCGAAAGCCCCGAACGAAGTCGATCACCTTCTCAGTGGACATCTCACAGGGCTTGAGCGACGTGTTGCCCGACCCCAGACGATACATATTGAAACTGACGATATCGGCTCCCGCCAATTCGCGAGCGAACAGGCTGTTGCGCCGCCCGTCGTCAGATCGACGGACACTGACGCCATACCGCCTGCCCTGGTAAACACCTTCGCTGTAGCCCGAAGGCAAAGCGTCTAGTGCAGTTTCGAAATCACCATTTCCATCAACGTTCTCGCACGTCGATCGCACCGCGCATCCGTAACGCTGGCCAGGACCTTTTCCGAGAGCCACTGGATCGCCGGTCGTCCGATCGCTAGGCAACATCTTCGACCACCAGCTTCCGCCCCTTGAACTCCACCGTTTCGCCAGTTTGCGCGCCTTCAAGTGCTTCGAAGATCGGGGCCATCGTAGAAATCCCCATCATCTCGCGACCGTCGATTGTGAATCTGCCGGTGGACACGGCTATGACGAAGTCGCGACCCGATAGCCGGACGAGAGCGCCAGCAGTTACGGTCGACTTCGGGCCAAAGTCGATCTTTCTCAACGTTTCGAGCTTGTCGCCATAGTCGTGAAGGGTGTCATCGAGAGCCTCGGAAAAATCGCTCGCTGTTTCAGCCTGGGCTTGCTCATCGTTTTCGATCGGCTCGCTGCGATCTAGCCGAGCGTCTGCAACATAGTCGAGATACTCTTCCCGGGCGCTCTGAAAGGCGGCAGCTTCAAGCGAAAGCATGGTCTCTTTGATCAGGTTCTTGTCCATCATTGCTCTTCCTTGGGGTCTGATTGTCTGGGTTCTGACGACCGGCCATGGACGCTACCTGATGGCCGGACGGTGCTCACTCGTCGTCGGGGAGTTCCGTGCCCTGATATGGAATCCGGTTCAGTCGGGAATCCCGCAGAATGCTCGTGACCAGCCACACATACGACTGCTCCGCGGTGTCAAAGCCGAGCACCGAGTACGATTGACCGAACGGGCAGTCAGGAAAGTCCGGGAAGCCTATACGCAGTACGTAGCGCTCGGGATCGTTATCGAACTCCCGCTTGTAGACTTTGCGTAGGCCGTATCTGCTCGGGACATCGTTGTCGCCAACGACATCCGTGTCACGCTTTGCGAGCAGCCGGTCGGCCAATCCACTGTTGCCGATCTCCTCGAATATATCGAATGCATCCACCAGCAATCCCTTGCTTTGGGACTCTCGGTCGGAGATGGCATAGATGTTTGAAGCATCCTCCCCATCCCGGCCGCTCACCAAGCGGAGGGCGGAGTCGACTTGGATGTTGCTCGTCTCGAGCTCGGAGCCGAGCGCCAGATCAAAAAGTCTGCCATCTCTTATGCGGTATTCACGCTCATAACCTTGGCTTACGAGCTGGTTCACCGCTTCAACAACATCAGATACTCTTAGTCTCATCTGCATCTCCTTTGGTGTTATTCGCTCATCAGGGGCGCCCGGAAGTATCAACGAACACCATGCTTATGATTGCATCCTGACGAACGAATTCCCAATGTGCTGTGACTATAGTTTTCATACGGAGCAGGCATGTCGCGCCATGCTGGCGCGATCACTTCTCAGGCGTTCCAGCCGCCGTCGACGTTGAGGTTTTCGCCGTTGATGAAGGCAGCATCCGGGCTGCACAGGAAAGCGATAGCTGCGGCTATTTCCTCCACCTTTCCATAACGGCCTACACTTGTGAGCCCCACGTTCGCATCATAGCCTGGTGTCCCAGGAGGAGGTGCAAGCTCGGTGTCGATCGGGCCTGGCTGGATGCCGTTGACGGTCACACCAGTCGGGCCTAGCTCGCGCGAAAGCCCGCGGGTGAAGCCACTCAGTGCGAACTTGCTGGCGATGTAGAGCGTGACGCCAGCGAGGGGCGCCGCTTCGCCGAAGGCCGAGCTGATATTGATGATACGCCCCCATCCAGCCTGTACCATACGGGGTGCAAGCTTCTTCGTCAGTTCGACGGGCGCACGGATATTGAGATTGAAATGAGTGTCGTAGGCCTCCTGAGAGGACTCAAGAAACGGGCCGAATTCGACGGTGCCTGCACTGTTCACCAGGATATCGACCCGACCGCTGAAGGCTCCTCCGAAAGCTGTGTCAGCGGAAGAGGCCAGTACCGCGATACCGTCGAGAGTGGTGAGGTCGGCACGGACTGCTTCTGCCTTGCCGCCGGTGCGACGAATCTCTTCGACAACCGCGTCGGCGCGCGCCGCGCTAGCAGCGTAATTGACAATAACCGAGGCGCCGTCGTTAGCCAGGCGGATTGCTGTCGCAGCGCCCATCCCTCTGGAGGAACCGGTGATAAGGGCGAGCTTGTTTTCGAGAGGCTTATTCATTTGAAAATTTTCCTTACTGGATTCTGGATTTCGAGCGCGATCGGAGCAGCGGGCGTCGATGCGAACCACGCGGCGTTGTCCTGGACAGCGGGTTGGTAACGGGACGTCTCTGGCGCAAACCGGCTTTACGGGCGGGCGCCAGAGGTTCAACCGAAGATGAGACTCAGGCGAGGACCGATGAATTCAGTCGCTCAAGCACCGGCAGCAGTATGGATGGGTCCGGTCGGCGCGTGTAATCGGGATTCACCTCGGCGTAGGCAACAACGCGGTCGCCGCCGATGACGTAGCGTGCAGGCATGGGCAAAACCCATGACGGATCGTCGTTTATGGTCGGCAAATCGTTGCCGAACGTTTTGTAGAGATTGACGAGATCACTCGGCAACGCAAAGCGAACGCCGAAGGCCGCCGCAACTTTGCTTCCCTTGTCGCTGAGAATCGGGAAGTTGAGACCGTTATCCCGCCTCGACTTGCGACTGTTTGAAGGCGTCTGCGGCGAGATGGCGACGAGCTGCGCCCCACGAGATTCGAATTCAGGACGTGTCGCTTCGAGCGCCTTCAGGTCTATGTTGCAGTAGGGACACCAGACGCCTCGATAGAAGCTGACGATCAATGGACCGTTTGCCAGCAGCTCCTGCGAACTGACAGCGTTTCCGTCCGCACCCTCCAGCTTGAAATCCGGCGCGACTTCGCCCGCCTTGAGTGCGCGATCAGCCAGGCCGCTTTCTATCAGGTCGGCCGTCGCTCGACGCATCGTGTCGAGTTGGGCCTGGGTCGGCTTTCTCGGCAGCTCTCCAGATTCGAACCTCTCGCGGAACGCATCAAGTTGGTCTTGCAACGTCATGGCTTTCTCCTTCGTGGACCTTACGGAAGGAGGATGTATTTTATTTGTGTATCTGTCGGTATAAGCTCATTTTGAAGAACATTTATTCGGAATCCAAATGAGTGACCGATGGCAAGAACTGAGCGTATTTGTCCGTGTTGCTGAAGGGGGTAGCTTTTCGCGCGCCGCGCGCGAGTTGCGTATGTCGCAGCCTTCGGTATCGCGTATCATCAGAGAGCTGGAAGCACGCCTTGGCGTGAAGCTGCTCCTTCGCACGACACGCCACCTCTCATTGACGAATGCTGGCGCGATCTTCCTGGAGCGTGCAAAACCTGTGATCAATGACTGGGAGGATGCGGAGGATGCCGCACGCGGGGCGGATTCCCTGCGCGGTGTGATCCGGATCGCTATGCCAGTGATGTACGGTACGCGGGCGGTTATTCCTTGCATGCCGCTCTTTCTGGCGATGCATCCGGATCTTCGCGTTGAAATCACGATGTCTGACGAGCGGCAGAACCTCGTCACCGATGGAGTGGATCTTGCCATTCGCGTTGGCACACTTGACGATTCAAGCTTTGGAGCGAGAAAATTGGCCACCCTCAAACGGATGGTCGTGGCCTCACCGGCCTATCTGGAACGGCGGGGCGTCCCCAATAACCCAGCCGATCTGTCCAATCACGACTGCATATTGGGGTTGGGTGGCGTTGGTCGCGAGGATTGGAGCTTCCGACGCAGTGGGACTGTGACCTCGGTAAACGTTCAAACTCGCTTCCAGGTCGATTCCGCCTCGGGAATCCTTGCCAGCGCTATTTCCGGGCTAGGAATTTGCATGGTCTCCGATGCGATGGCTTCCGCTGAACTGCGCTCCGGAACACTTTGCCAGGTTCTTTCTGAGTACGAGATGAAAGGTGATGACATCTTTGCCGTCTTACCAGGTGGACCGCGCCCATCCGCAAAAGTGAAAGCTTTGATCGACTTCCTGATCATAGAATTGGCGAATGTCCATCAAGGCTTTTGAAGAAACGTGTGAAAGCGGTCGCGCCACCCCTATGCGCCATCGTGCTTGTCGACATCCTTTTCCGCCATCGGCAAAGAGACGACGAAAAGCGCGCCTTTGCCCGGCCGAGTATCAACCCTAACCGTACCGCCGTGCCGCTCTGCGATTTGCCGGACGAGGGTTAGGCCGAGGCCCCACCCACCAGCGGCTTCCCCGTAGCCGCCTGGACGGTAGAAGGGCTCGAAGACCTTGCTGACGTCGTTGGCCGGGATACCGGGACCATGGTCGCAGACTGCAAGTTGCGCTCGACCCTTCACATGCGACACCGAGATTTCAACCGGCAGTCTGCCATGGCGCATTGCGTTCTGTACCAGATTGCGCACCAATTGGTGAAGCAGACGCCTATCGCCCAGCACCTCCATTGAAGTGCCTGAGACCTCCAGTCCTGATCGCGCGGCCTCCTCGGCCACGAGAGCCAGTAGATCGATCCGCTCACTCGGATCGGTAATATCGGTGTGGCTCAGTCGGCTGGAGAGCAGAATTTCACCGACCAGCGTGTCGAGTTCATCGAGGTTGCGGTAGATTTCCTCACGCCGCTCAACGCTCGGATCGTGCTCATACAGATCCATCACCAACCGCAGCCTGGCGAGCGGTGAGCGCAGTTCGTGGCTGGCATTGGCCAACAGCGTATGATTGGATGCAATCAACGCCTCCACGCGCGCGGCTGCATAGTTGAAGGTTTTGGCCACGACTGCGATTTCATCACCTCCCTGGACTGGAGCGCGCGCCGACAAATCGCCTGTACCCCATGCTTCGACGTTCCGCCGTAAAAGTTCAAGGCGCTTCGTCAAGTGATGAACCACTGGCCAGGCCAGCAGCGCGGTAAGGCTGCTCACAACCAGGAGCAAAATAAGAGGATTGCCGCGCGGCGGGCCAAAGGGCGGCTGTAGCCTGACAACCAGCGTCCGGCCCTCAGATAGCGCGACCGTGATGGGATCGAACCCTGGTGCCGGCGGTGTGGATGGCTGATAGCTCGCGAGAGCTAAGCCGTCGGCGTCACGCACGGTCAGCTCTGCCCCAGTTGCCATTCCGAGACGGTCCAACGTGGATTGAAGCGTTACGGAGTCGGCGTCTTCTGGCAAGGCGGCAGCGAGCACCGCGGCGCGTTCGGTATAGAGATTTCGATCATTCCCAAATCCGACCAGCCACACCACAGTTGCGATTCCGGTGACCGCGAGAAGCGCGATGCTGCCAAGAAGCGTCAGATAGATCTTGAGAAATAGGCGGCTGGTCATAGTCAGCCGTTCTCCTCCTGTCGACGGGCGAAGACATAGCCCGCCCCGCGAACGGTTACGATGCGGCGGGGATGTTTCGGATCGTCCTCGATGGCTGCGCGGATTCGGGAAACATGCACATCGATCGAGCGGTCGAAAGCCTCGCTCCCGATCCCGCGCACCCGATCGAGCAACTGGTCGCGCGAGAGGATGCGCCCGGCGCTCTCTCCGAGAGCTAACAAGATATCGAATTGATGCCCGGTCATGTCGCACCGTATGCCGTCGAGCCTGGCTTCACGCGATCCGGGGTCGATCTCCAGCCGACCGAAATGCAGAACGCCGGGTGCGTTCACTCCACCGGTGCGGCGGCGCAGCACGGCGCGAAGGCGGGCTAGTAATTCACGGGAGCTGAAGGGCTTGGGCAGATAGTCATCGGCGCCGATCTCCAGACCAACGATGCGATCGGTCTCATCACCCTTGGCGGTCAGCATCAGCACCGGCACGTCCGACGCCGCGCGTATCCGGCGCAGCACATCGAAGCCATCCAGATCAGGTAGCATTACATCAAGGATCACCGCGTCCACCCTGTGGCGTCCGGCCTCGGCCAGCCCTGCCGCAGCATTGGCGGCAGTCTGAACCGAGAATCCATTCCCTTGGAGATAGTCACGCAGCATGGCGGAAAGCCGCGTATCGTCGTCGATGATCAGGATTTGCTCCGCCATACCTCGTCCTTTCCCTCATTTAACCGGAACGTGCGTACCACATGCGCCGCAAAATACTGTCGCGCCGAACAAACTGATGGTAAAGCGCCGCGCCGACATGTGCCGCGATAAGAAGAACGATGAGCAACGCGCCGACACCATGGGCGGTGCGTGGAGCAAATTGGGTGAAATCGGGAAGGGTCCCGTAACCGCCGAACAGGGCATTTCCGGCGCCGCTTACCACCAGCAACGCTATGCCGCTGCCGAGCATAAGAAAGAGGATGATATAGAGTAGAGCGTGGACGGCCCGCGCGCTTCTTTCCTGCCATCTTGGTACACCTAAAACCGGTCCGGGCTTACAGTCCATCAGTCGCCACCAAGCAATACGGACAACTGTCAGCACAAGGACCGCGGTCGCCATGGGAACATGCAGTTGCAGCAACCGTGCCTTATCGGCGGAATCGACCGCCATTGCTGCTGCGAAGCCCGAGCCGACCGCCACGAAGACCGCGACCGCGCTGAGCCAGTGAATTGTGACGGCTACGCCGCCATAACGGTCATTACGACTTTTCATTTGAGGTGAACTCCAAGAATCTGGGGACTGAGTAGCGTCGGCGTCAAATGACCTTCCGGCGTTGACGCCGTTCGCATTCAGTTGCCCCCAAAGCCGTGACCAAAACCGCTACGCCGCCTAATGAGTTCTGCTCGTTGCTCGGCCGTGAGTACCTCTGCGACATCAAGGAATGCCTCTAGAGCCCGGGCTGAAACGGTGTCACCGGTTTCGAGCATTTCCTGACGCAGGCTTTCAAAAGCCGCAGCCTCGATGGTTTCGGCTGCAAGGAGCGATGCGAACTGCTGCTTGCGAGTGCCAGCTTCCGACATTCTCAAGCGTATTTCGGCGCCCGCTTCATCGAGAATGCTGCGGATTTGTTCACGCTGTAAGTCGGTTGCATCGACCGATACCAGCGCCTCCTCAAGCACCGAGCTGGCGAAGTGCCCAGAAAAGCCTGGACCGAACCCTCTCATCGGATTGAAAGGGCCGTGCGCTTGTACTGCTCCGATAGCCCCGATGAGACCGAGCCCCCCGACGACAACTGCGCTGGCCAGAAGCGTCACACGAAAGCGGCTACGTTCTTTTGCCATGTCATGTCTCCTTGTCAGCCACGGCTTGATTGCCGCGACGAACCGAAGATGCTGACCCGGCGTTTCCGCCGTTCATGGCCTATGTGAAGATTTGTGAAGTGATGGAGTTGTTCAAAACACAAGCGATGGCTGCGCCGTCGTGGTTAGGCGGAAGAGACCGGCTCTTGTGAAAATATTTCGTGCTGTACGCGATGCGCCCGCCAGAGCCCTCACCCCCCATACCGCTCAGTTTTGATCACACTCGGGGCCAGTCCCGAAGCGAGAACGCCATCAGCGGCAACATTCACGAAACCGTTCGATCCGCAGATGAAGACATGCGAAGGCGCGGAAGGCATGCGGCCAACGACGTCCTTGATCATTGCTTCGTCGACCCGACGCGAAAAATCCGAGGCCCGCCAAGGTGCCTCGCGGGTAATCGCCAATGCCAGTACGAAGTTGGGGTCGCCGTCTTCGCTGGAAATGAGTTCCTCGGCGAATAGGGCGTCGTTTCTCGTACGAGCGGAGAGGAGAAGCGCTGTCGGAACGGTGAGTGCGCCTGAGCGCCTGTGCCGGATCATCGACATGAACGGCGCCACACCGGACCCCGCGCCGATCAAAAGGATTGGGCCGCTTTCGTGCTCCGGCCACAAGAAGTGGCCCCCTAGGGGACCGCGCAGTTCAATTTCGTCTCCAGCGACGGCGACTTCGTGGAAATAGGCAGAGACCTCGCCCTGCAGGTTTTCGATGACGAGCTCAATAGTGTCAGAGCGAGATGGATCGGATGCGATCGAGTAGCTTCGCATCGCCGAGTATCCATCGGGGGCCGTCAGTCGAATGTCGACATGCTGTCCGGCGACATGCGTGAAAGGCTGTGCCAGACGCAGAAAAAAGCTCTTGATGCTCGGCGTGCGTTGGACGATCTCGGAGATCGTTCCGATCTGCCAACCGATCGGCGTGGTATGCTCAATCACCGGAATATCGCTGCTCCTTCCACGGATCGCCGTAGATATGATAGCCGCGCAGTTCCCAAAATCCGGGCTCATCGCGTTCAGTGAACTGGAGCCCGTTCACCCATTTTGCAGACTTCCAGAAGTAAAGGTGTGGAACGAGCAGGCGTGCGGGTCCTCCATGATCGCGCGGGATCGCTTTTCCTTCATACTTCAACGCGACCATCGCCTTGCCGGACGCAAGATCCGCTAGCGGGACATTGGTCGAGTATCCATCGAAGCTGTGGGCGAGAAGGAAGTCGGTAGGATGCTCGACTCCGGCGTCGGCAAGGATATCGTCGATCAGCACACCTTCCCATGCGGTGTTCAGCTTCGACCAAGACGTCACGCAGTGTATGTCGCGCGTCATCTTCGTCATCGGCAGGGAGTTGAACTCCGCCCAATTCCAAGCCTTCACGGGCCGTGGGCCGATCTTGAGTGTGAATTTCCAGTCCCCCGGCTCGATGTTCGGCGTCGGCCCTGCGGTGAGGACAGGAAAATAGTCGACAAGATGTTGACCGGGCGGAATCCGTTCCGACTGGTCTCCTCCCGATGGGCGGCCGGTGAACCCTCTGGTAGCCATTCGAAGTCCCCTTGCTTCTAGTGAGTCGACACCCGCGGAGATGTTCCGGCCTGAAAAGGCCGCTTTACACAGACCTCGACCTGTCGCAGCAGATAATATATGACTGACTCATACTTATAACGCTGTGTGGCTGAGAGCGCAATGGATAGAAACGTCTCCGAGCGGCTGGTGAACCTTCTGGGCGCCTTGGCCGTAGGGGTAAACGACCGCATGCACGCCGCGATTGCGCAAACAATGCAGGACGGTGGAGGAACCGTTGCCGCCCTGGTAGCGATCGGTCATGCCCCCGGAATGACGATTGAACAGTTGAGCCGGGTTCTGACCATCACGCATGGTGGAGCTGTCCGGTTGGTCGACCGTTTGCTAGAACGGGGGCTTGTCGAGAAACGCCCTTCACGCACTGATCGCCGAGCCTTCAACCTCGTCTTGACGCCCAGCGCGAAACAACAGCGCGAACAGGTGCTGGAACATCGTCGAGAAGCGCTGACGTGGGCAGTCGGACACGTGCCACACGAGCATCTCGCTGCTTTCGAGAGTGTCGCCGAGACCTTGGTTGCAGCGCTGGCGAGCGACCCACTTTCCGCGCTGACGACATGCCGATATTGCGACGAGAAACGTTGCACCTCATGTCCAATGGAAACGTTCGGCCCCATAGTAATGAAACAATAGACAGAACGGCGGTAGGCATGGAGTTCAATCAGATACGATATTTCCTGAATCTGGCGGATTCTCTGAACTTCACCGAAGCGGCCATGCGCAGCGGTGTTTCGCAACCCACGCTCACACGCGCGATCCAACGACTTGAGGAGGAACTGGGTGGCACCCTGGTTTATCGTGATGGGAAAGACAGCCGTCTCACAGCTCTAGGCCGTGATATCCGTTCAGAGTTTGCTTCGATAGCGGAAGGTGAACAGCGGGTCCGCGCACTCTCCCTCAATCGGGTTCGGGGAAGACGAGAGACGTTAACCGTGGGCGTCGTCAACACGATTGCACCAAGGCTAATCACTGGGTTCATCGCCCATGCCCTGCAACAGTTGCCAATGCTCGAACTGGTTGTCCGGCCGATCACCCGCGAAGAGGCCGTTGAGTGTCTGCTGAGCGGTCGGCTCGATGGCTGCTTCTGTTCCGATCCGATGGCGGGTAACGCCAAGATCGCCACCGCTGAGATGTTCCGCGAGCGGCTGTTATTGGCCATGGCGGAGCAGCACCCTTTAGCCGGTCGGGAAGTGATCTCGCTCGCCGAACTCGCTGAGCAACCTTATCTTGATCGCCTTCATTGTGAATTTCGCTCTCGCGTCAACGAGCATCTTCGCGAACGCGCTATCGTCATGGTCCCGCGGCTAAGATCTGAACGGGAGGATCTAATCCAGCAGGCGGTGGCCGAAGGCGCCGGTGTCTGCATGCTGCCCGAAAACTCGGCCATCGTCGCCGGCCTGACCCTGCGCCCGGTTGAAACGCTCGACCTTACCCGGACGATCGGTTTCCAGTCAGTTTCTGGCTCAGGAACAGCGGCGGTCCTGCGCCAGCTTCGAATGCTGGTCGAACGCCATGGGTGGTAGTGTAGACCATCGCGTTGGCTTGACCGCTGGCAACACTGAGGCGAAGCATTGAAACTATAGCCGTGCCGTATTGGACACCTTCGGATTGAATAGCCACTTTAGCGGCAGACATTCGAAGGAGAAAAACATGGCTACATACAAGAAAACAGACGCCGCGATCGCAAGGCTCTCACCCGAGGAATACCGGGTGACGCAGCAAAGCGGCACCGAGCGGCCGGGCACCGGTGCTCTTCTCCACAATGATGAGGCCGGCATCTACGTCGACATCGTCTCGGGTGAACCTTTGTTCGCATCGTCGGACAAATTCGAGTCCGGTTGTGGCTGGCCCAGCTTCACGAAGCCGATCGAGCCGCTGAACATCAACGAGCTGCGTGACACCAGTCACGGCATGGTCCGCACGGAAGTGCGCTCGACACATGGCGATAGCCATCTTGGCCACGTCTTCCCTGACGGGCCGACCGACCGTGGCGGCTTGCGCTACTGCATCAATTCCGCGTCGCTGCGCTTCATCCCACGCGAGGAGATGGAGGCGCAAGGATACGGTGACTATCTCAACCAGGTAGAGGATATCTAGATGACAACCGAACGTGCTGTACTAGCTGGTGGCTGCTTTTGGGGCATGCAGGATCTCATTCGAAAGAAGTGGGGCGTGATCTCAACGAGAGTCGGTTATACCGGCGGGCACGTGCCCAATGCGACCTATCGCAATCACGGAACGCATGCCGAGGCGATCGAGATCATCTTCGATCCTCAGAAAATCAGCTATCGCCGACTGCTGGAGTTCTTTTTCCAGATCCATGATCCGACCACGCTGGATCAGCAGGGCAATGACTTCGGTAAGAGCTATCGCTCAGCGATCTACTTCACGAGTGACGAACAGAAGAATGTTGCTCTGGATACGATCGCGGACGTCGAAGCTTCCGGCTTGTGGCCCGGCAAGGTGGTCACGGAGGTCGAGCCGGTAGGTGACTTCTGGGAAGCCGAGCCGGAACACCAGGATTACCTGGAGCGCATCCCGCACGGATACTCGTGCCATTTCGCGCGCCCCAACTGGGTTCTGCCGCGCCGAACAGACACGGCGGCCTAACAGGTATGTGGCTCGCGGTGCAATGCCGCGAGCCACCAACGGGAGAACATCATGAAAACTGGAATTGTAGGGTCGCCATCTCCGCCGTTGGAGAATGTTCAGTGGATCGATGGGAATGGCAATCAGCGTGATCCGCTGTCTCTGGAAGAGCTGGGTACGGGCTTCAAGATCCTGTATTTCTTTCAAGACTGGTGCGCCGGCTGTCACACACATGGTTTTCCCACGCTTGTGACACTTGCAGACAATCTCGGAAACAAAGGCGTTGG
Organism: Gellertiella hungarica; assembly: GCF_014197145.1. GTDB lineage: Bacteria > Pseudomonadota > Alphaproteobacteria > Rhizobiales > Rhizobiaceae > Gellertiella > Gellertiella hungarica. The sequence goes on from NZ_JACIEZ010000008.1 coordinate 173,209, forward strand.
CTTTGCCGCCGTGCAGACGGTGTTCGAAGGCTCGGATGTGAACACCTTCGACCGTTTGCGGGAAAACCAGTCACGATATGGACTGAGCATCCCCTTTGGGCACGCCGCTCCCGGTAAGGGGCCAGGCGAAACCGTGCCGGCGATTATGGAGGCGTTTCAAACGGGTGGGACGCCCTGGTTTGTTGTGATCGCGCCCGACGGCCGCGTTGTTTACAACGGGTTTCGGCTGGAGGCGGATGCCTTGGTCCACGCGCTTGGAGCATCCGTCGGGTGAGTCAATGGAGACGGCAGAATAAATCCATCGCTGAACGCACGCCATGATGGTCGATAGGGCGGCAAGGGGAAGTGTTTCATGTCAAACACTATATCAACGACGCTATGGATGCGTTCGCCAGGAAATAGCGAACACATAAGGCCCTGGCGGTCACCACTATGCGTGCGTCGCGGAGCCGGCAACGAGCCCGCAGGCACTTTTGCTTGGCCCGACTCGCATAAGCGCGACGACAGCTTGCTTGAGCCTAAATTGGCGAGGGTCTCCTAATGGTGTTGTCGAAAAGCGTTGAGGCAATCGAGCTTTGCCATCTTAGATATTTTCTGGCGGCGGCCGAACAAGGTAGCTTTCGCAAGGCGGGAATTGGCCTGGGCCTCTCACAGTCGGCAGTAAGCCGGTGTATCGCCGACCTTGAGGACCAGATTGGAGCGTCACTATTTCACCGACACTCCTGGGGCGTGTCTCAAACCTATGCAGGTCGACGCTTTCTCAGGCGCGCACGAGAAGCTATGCGGAGCATTGCAGAAGGTGCATACGACGTAGCGCTTGCGGGTCGCTCCGAGCAGGGTCGAATCCGTATTGGCGTTTATTCCTCAATTGCTTCCGGCTTCCTCGCGGAACTGTTGGGCACCTTCGGCCAACGCCACGGGCAGGTAACAATAGAGTTGGTCGACGGAAACCCCGCAGACCACGTTGTAGCAATCCGAAATCTCAGCCTCGATGTAGCGTTTGTCGCCGGTACACGAGATTGGCCGGGGTGCGAGCGAACCCCTCTGTGGGAGGAGCGCGTATTTGCAGTTCTGCCCGCCCACCATCCATTGGCCAATCGGAAAGAACTTGAATGGCGTGATCTACACGACGAAACGTTCGTTGTTAGCGAGTCAGCGCCAGGACAAGAAATCCACGCCTATCTTGTTCGATATCTGGCTGACCTCGGCAGACATCCCGAAATAAAGGTACAACACACCAGCCGAGACAATCTCATAGCTCTCGTCGCACTCGGTCAAGGATTGACTGTCGTGAGCGAGGCCATGACATCAGCACGGTTCGCTGGGGTGGTTTACAAGCCCATCGTCGGCGAGTTGTTGCCATTCTCAGCGGTGTGGTCGACTAACAATGATAACCCCGCCTTTCGTCGGCTACTCAGTCTGGCAAGGACAATCGCCGTCAGCTCTGACTACTCGCAGGCGGTATCGAGCGCTTAGCCTTTCTAAACCCGCGATCCGTGGCGATGAACCGCTCCAGCATCGGCACGATCAGCTTCAAGGGATCGGCGACGGGCTTGCCGGTTTCACGGGCCAGCACATCGGCGTAGTCGATCAGGTCGTGGTTAAGCGTCGCGGGCAATTCCAGTGTGACCTTCACGGGCTTGTCGTCGGGCAGCGGGCCGAGTTTCAACTTGGTCATGATCAACCTCCTGTCGGCTGGAGCACTAAATCGCGAGTCACGATGATCCTGACCGGGAAGCCCGGTCGGATCGTTAATGTCGGCGCAACCTGCAACTGGCGCTGCACGATCTGCTGCCCCGCCTGATTGACGGTGTCCTGCGCCCCTTCGCGGATGGCACGGATCAGCCGGTCTTCGTCGCTGGTTGCCAGTTCCGCGCCGATCCCGAGAAGCGTGGAGAGGCCAGCCGCCTTCATCAAATCCCACCAGTGATAATCGACGCCATCCTCAAGACCGGCATAGCCGCCGGCGTCGGCGCCCGGCAGGCGCTCCAGCACGATGGACCGGCCGTCGGGCAGGATCAGGCGATTCCACACAAGGAGCACGCGGCGTTGGCCGAAGGTCACGCCATCATCATACTGGCCGATGATACGGGTTCCCTGCGGGATCAGGAGCAGCGAGCCGGTCGGGCTGTCATAGACGTTTTCGGTCACTTGCGCCGTGATCTGACCGGGAAGGTCCGACCGGATGCCGGTAATGAGCGCGGCCGGAATGACGGCGCCCGCCTGAAGAATATAGGGCGATGCCGGGGGCGTGAGGCGATCCGGGGCGACGGTCTGCCGGTCCACCGGGCCGTTGAGGAAAGCCGCGTGACGGTTCTGCCCTGCCGCATCCGGCTGCGCGCCGAGACCAGCCAGGCTGGGCATAGCCGTTCCTGCCGGTGCTTCCGTGCGCGGGCCGGACTGGAAAAAGACGCTGCTCAACCGTGCGGCTTCTTCCTCGGCAAGACGGCGCTGTTCGTCTGGATCGACCGCTGGCGCGGTGATGGCGGGTGCGGCAACTGGCTGGCCCCGGTTCTGCGCCTCAAGGATCGGACGACCGAGATCACCCGGCAGCGCGGGGCCAAGGACCGGGCCGCTATAGTCACTCGGCAGGCCGGCCAGGCCGTCCGCCGTGGGCCGATTCTCGGTCGAATAGAGTTCGCCGCCACCCGGCGCGACATCGCGAGTCTGGAGTGCGTAGATCAGCGCCCCGCCTATGCCGAGCAGGGCGACGGCTCCGACGCCAGCCAGCATCTTGCGGGATAGGCGGGTGACGCGGGGGGCTTCTGCGCGCAGCCGCATGGGCGCGGCGGTGTCGGTCTTGCTCATGAGGACGATCCTCCCGTGGACGTGCCGACCGGTTGCGTGGCCGCCTGCGTCTGTTCCATGCGGACGATCCTGACGACCTGCTGACGGTCGCCGCTGCCAAGGCGCAACTCGGCCGCCCCGAACAGGCGGTCCACGATCAGCACGTTCTGGTGAATACGGGAATTGACGATCTGCGGCTCGCCATCCGCGCCGAGCACGAAAAGCGGCGGCATCTCGCCTTGCACGATGCCGCGCGGGAAGACGACATAGACACGCCGACCGTCGTCGAAAACGGAAACCGGCCGCCAAGGTGGGCTATCGCCCCGCACCTGCAATCCGTAGCGGTAATTTCGCGCGGCCTCGGCTGGAATGGTGGGAGCGGCTGGTGTGTTGACACGGCTTCCTGGTGGCGGTGCGGGATAGGCCCATGCCACAGAGGGCATGTAGAGCGATTCTCGCGCCCGCAACTCGATCATGTAAACCCGTCGATCGGTGGTAATCACGAGATTGGTCGAGATGTCCTCGCGTGTTGGCTTGACGAGAATATGGACGCGGCGGTTCGCACCCGAGCCGCTTTCGGTATCTCCGATGATCCAGCGCGTCGTATCGCCGGCGGCAATGGGTCCCGTTCCGGTCAGGCTCTCGCCCGGCTCCAGCGCGATATTGGTGATCTGTCCCGGCGCGGCATAGACCTGATAGAGCGCGCCCTCCGACCAGGGATAAATCTGGATGGCGTTGTAGTAGCCTTCCCGCCGCGGTTCGACACGGGCGGCAGCATTTGCGTTCTCGACCCGGCCGGTAGGCGTGCCGGCTGCGGTGCCGCCCCGCGCCACGGTCCATGCCGGGGGCACATGCAGCGGCCGGGGCCGGTTGTCCGGGGCGGCCACCTGCGCGGCAGGCAGCGGCGGCACGTTATCATCGTAGCTGAACTGCGGCGCCCGGTTGGTCGCGCAGCCGGTCAGCATGGTGGCGGAAAGCAGCAAAGCCGGAAGGCCGAGTTTACGGAAAGCCGGAAACGCGTCATTACGGAAAGTCGAGGAATTCATTGACTCATCTCCCGTGACCAGTTGATCGCGTTGATGTAGATTCCAAGGGGATTGGTGCGCAGCCTCTCGGCGGTGCGAGGGGTCTGGATCACGATGGTCAGGATCGCGGTCCATCGCTCGGTCGTGGAAAGCTGACCGTTCTCATAGTGCCGCTCCAACCACGCCACGCGGAAGCTGTCGGGGGAAGCTCGGATGACGCTGGAGACCTCGACGGCGACCTGCTGGCGGCCGACGCGAGTGAACGGATCATTGGCGCGGGCATAGTCGTTCAGCGCCGCAGCGCCGCGGTCCGTGGTGAATTCGTATGCGCGAAGCCAGTTTTGGCGGACGATGATAGCGTCGGCTGGGATGGCGCGGACCTGCTCGATGAAGCCGCCCAGATGGAAGGCAATCTGCGGATCGGTCGGTCGATAATCCGCCGTAGCAGCCGAGACGGCCTGCGCCTGGCCGAGATTATCGACCTCCACCACCCAAGGCACGACGGTTCCCTGTGCCGATTGCCATACAAGGGCAGCAGCGAAGCCTGCTGACAGGATCAGCGAGCCGAAGGCCATATAGCGCCAGTTCCTCGCCTGCACGCGAGCCGACCCGATGCGCTCGTCCCAAGCCTGCGCGGCCTTCTGATAGGGCGTTTCGGGTTCCGGCACCTTGCCATAGTGGGTCGTCGGTCGTTTGAAGATATTCATGTGCGGTCACTTTCGGAAAGGCTGACGGATGAACCGGGGCCATGGCTGTCGCCCGATCGGACGGCATGGGCGGCGGCGGTGACGCCGTGGCTCATCGCTTGGCTGCGGCGCATTTTCTGTGCCCAGGCAGGCGAACCATCAGCGGCTGAAGGAGGGGATTGTTCGGGTGACGGGACGCCCCCGACCGTTCCCATGGAGGAACTGCCGCCGGACGCTGTGAACCCGGCTCTCGCGCCATCGGAATAACTGGATTTCATGCTGTCGGCGGCACGGGTGGCGGCGCGCTTCAAAGGCGAGATGGCCGCCGACGCGCCGGCGCGGCTAACACCTCCGAGACCGGAAGCGATCCCGGCCGCGCCGGAGCCGCCCATCGAGCCGAGGGTGTAGGCCGACGAAGCGGCACCGACGGCCGCGGCACTACCGCGTGCAAGGGTGGCACCACCCGACATTGCAGCGCCTCCGGCCTTGGCGGCAAGCATGGTCGCGCCTCCGGCCGCCACAGCAGAACCACCAACGGCGAGGCCGGTCCCGACGGCAGCGCCCGCGCCGAGCTGCGGGCCACCCGAAACGAGGCCGGTGGCGATGCCGGGGCCGAAAATGCCCAACCCGAGATATGTGGAACGGCCCGCGGTGCAAGGTGCTCTTCAGTCGATTTCACCACATGGGAACGGTGCGGTCATATGTCCGGCCTACTTGTGCGGTCATGACCGCTGGCCTCGATGAAGTCCGCGAAACGGGTGGCTGGATCAAGGGGGCGCGCTTTGTGCGCGTCACGGGTTTCGGCCTGTCCTGCTTCGGGATTTCGTCCCGTGGTTCATCGTCTGTTATGCACCCTACCTGCCGGCGGTTGCCGGGCAGCTCGTCTCGGCGGTCCTGCGCTTATACGGCGGCAGATCCTACCTCAATTCCTATTGGGTCTCGATAAACTCCACCTCTGGTCAACAATGCCCAGATCATCCGGGCGATCTTATTGGCCAGCGCCACCGCTACGACCTTGAACGGACGCCGCGTAAGCATGTTCTTCAGCCACGGCCAAACTCGG
>NZ_JACIEZ010000009.1 GCF_014197145.1 Gellertiella hungarica
GGGCAGTCCCCCGCAAACGTCTCTGCAAATGAAACGCTCATTGTTTGAGGAAATCAAAAACCGCAATGTCGATCTCCCCCCTTGAGGGGGAGATGCCCCGGCAGGGGCAGAGGGGGGTGCGGCACGGCAAACTCGACGTAGTGCGAGGCACCCCGATCTCCCCCCTCGCGGCGAGCGAAGCTCGTCCGCCGGGGGAGATGCCCCGGCAGGGGCAGAGGGGGGTGCACATCGGCATACGCAACACCCTGCCGAAAGAGTGGCGTGCGCATCAGCAAACTCCACGCCCCGGGGGCAAAAACCCCTGTGCTCTGGGACAATCGGCACAATAAAACCGGTTCGGCATCGCAGGAGACGATTGCAAAACGAAGCGGTTTTCTCTAAAGGCTCGGCATGACCCAGACAGCACCTTCCGACACCGTCCTCATCGTTGATTTCGGCAGCCAGGTTACCCAGCTGATCGCGCGGCGTGTCCGCGAGACCGGGGTGTACTGCGAGATCATTCCCTTCCAGTCCGCCGAAGAAGGCTTTCACCGCCTGAAGCCGCGCGCCGTGATCCTGTCCGGCTCGCCGGCCTCGACGCTCGACGAGAACAGCCCCCGCGCACCGCAGGTGATCTTCGACAGCGGCGTGCCGGTCTTCGGCATCTGCTACGGCCAGCAGACCATGTGCATGCAGCTCGGCGGCAAGGTGGAAGGCGGGCATCACCGCGAGTTCGGCCGCGCCTTCCTCGACGTGGAGCAGAACTGCCCGCTCTTCGACGGGCTGTGGTCGGTGGGCTCCCGCCATCAGGTGTGGATGAGCCATGGCGACCGCGTGACCGCGATCCCGCCGGGCTTTTCCGTGGTCGCCACCTCGCCCAACGCCCCTTACGCCTTCATCGCCGATCCGGCCCGCAAATATTACGCCGTGCAGTTCCATCCGGAAGTGGTGCACACGCCCGACGGCGCCAAGCTGATCGCCAATTTCGTGCACAAGATCGCCGGCATCCACGGCGACTGGACCATGTCGGCCTACCGGGCCCGCGCGGTGGAGGCGATCCGCAAGCAGGTGGGCGACAAGCGCGTCATCTGCGCGCTGTCCGGCGGCGTCGACAGCTCGGTGGCGGCGCTCCTCATCCATGAGGCGGTCGGCGACCAGCTCACCTGCATCCTCGTCGATCACGGCCTGATGCGGAAGGACGAGGCGAAGAACGTCGTCGCCATGTTCCAGGAGCACTACAACCTCCATCTTCTCCATGTCGACGCGTCCGAGAAGTTCCTCGGCGAGCTCGAGGGCGTTTCCGACCCGGAGACCAAGCGCAAGATCATCGGCCGCCTGTTCATCGAGACCTTCGAGGAAGAGGCGAAGAAGCTGGGCGGCGCGGATTTCCTCGGCCAGGGCACGCTCTATCCCGACGTGATCGAGAGCGTCTCCTTCACCGGCGGCCCCTCCGTGACCATCAAGTCGCACCACAATGTGGGCGGCCTGCCGGAGCGGATGAACATGCAGCTCGTCGAGCCGCTGCGCGAGCTCTTCAAGGACGAGGTGCGGGCGCTCGGCCGCGAGCTCGGCCTGCCCGACAGCTTCATCGGCCGTCATCCCTTCCCGGGCCCGGGCCTTGCCATCCGCTGCCCCGGCGGCGTGACCCGCGAGAAGCTCGAGATCCTGCGCGAAGCCGACGCGATCTATCTGGACGAAATCCGCAAGGCGGGCCTCTACGACGCCATCTGGCAGGCCTTTGCCGTCCTGCTGCCGGTGCAGACCGTCGGCGTGATGGGCGACGGGCGCACCTACGAATTCGTCTGCGCGCTGCGCGCCGTGACCTCGGTCGACGGCATGACCGCGGATTTCTACCACTACGACATGGAATTCCTCGGACGCGCGGCCACGCGCATCATCAACGAGGTGCGCGGCATCAACCGCGTCGTCTACGACGTGACCTCGAAGCCGCCGGGCACCATCGAGTGGGAATGAACTGAGACAGGCAAAAAGGGGCGGCGGGTGCTGCCCCTTTTCTCTTCCGGGCCGGGGAGGGCGCGGGACCCATGGGCATGCACCGGCTTTTCGATCTTTCGGGCAAGGTGGCGCTGGTGACGGGCGCCGGCAGCGAGAGCGGCATCGGCTTTGCCACGGCGCGGCTTCTCGGCGAGCTCGGCGCGAGGCTCGCCATCACGGCCACCGGTCCGCGCATCGAGGAACGGGCGGCCGCGCTTAGGGCCGAGGGCATCGAGGCGATTGCCCTCAGGGGAGACCTCACCGACCGCGGGGCGGTCGGCGCGATCGTTGCGGCCACCGAGACCGCGCTCGGGCCGATCGGCATCCTCGTCAACAATGCCGGGATGGCCATGGAAGGCGCAAGCCTCGAGAGCACCGCCTTCGACCGGCTGGCGCCCGACACCTGGGACCGGCTGATCGAGCGCAACCTCACCACCTGCTTCAACATGACGAGGGCGGTCATTCCGGGCATGGCGGAACGGGGCCATGGGCGGATCGTCCATGTGGCCTCCGTCACCGGGCCTCTGGTCAGCATGCCCGGCGAGGCAGCCTACAGCGCCGCAAAGGCCGCGATAACGGGCATGAGTCGCTCGATCGCGCTCGACGTCGGGGCGCGGGGCATCACCATCAACAGCGTCGCGCCGGGCTGGGTCGAGACCGCCTCCCAAACCGCAGTGGAAGCCCGCGCAGGCCGGGCGACGCCCCTCGGCCGATCCGCCTCGCCGGAGGAAATCGCCGCCGCCATCGCCTTTCTCGCCAGCCCCGGCGCGAGCTACATCACCGGCCAGGTTCTGGTCGTCGACGGCGGCAACTGCCTGCAGGAGATCAAGGGCTGAAGGAAGAGCCCCCTGGGGCGGCCTTGCAATTCCGGTTGCACGGGATGCTTCCATGCGGTATCTTAGGAACGTCTAAACAGAGGACTTCCCGTGAAGGCACCGAAGGCGACGCTCTCCCGCATGATGGACGACCGGTCGACCCGCAAAGGGGTCGCAGGGCCGGCCGATGACGGCATGAGCGAAAGGGCAGCGCCACATCCCGCGGACACGCACTTTCCGCCGAGGAGCCCGGAGGGTGTCTTCGGGATGCTGAAACGGAGCGGGCCGCCCCTTTCCCTCGAAGAGATGGACCGCGCCATCGCCGCCGAACTGGCAAGCCGACATGCAGGCCGTTGATACCAATGTCGTCGTCCGTTACCTGACCGCCGACCATCCGCAACAGGCCGCGCGGGCACGTGCAATCATCGGGGAACATAAGGTCTTTCTGTCGCTGACGGTGATCCTGGAGTGCGAGTGGGTCTTGCGGACTGCCTACCGGTTCGAACAGCGCGACGTGATCGATGCCTTGCGGGCTTTCTGTGGACTTCCCGGCGTGCGGCTCGATCAGCCCGAGGTTGTATCCACGGCATTGATGCTTGCTGAGCAGAAGGTGGACTTTGCCGATGCCATCCACATCGCCCAGGCAGGGACGAACGCGTTTTCTTTCGTGACGTTTGATCGGAAACTGGCGAGGGCGGCGCAGAAGGCCGGGCATCATTATGTGCGCGAGGCCTGAACGGCTCCTATGCCCTCTTCCCCGGCAACCCGGTCGCGAGCACCGCACCGCCGATGACGAGGAGGGCGGCGAGACCGAGGGTAAGCGAGGCGGGGGCCTTGCCGGTCAGCACGAGGAGGGCCGTGGACACGAGCGGCGAGAGATAGGAGAGCGTGCCGAGCAGCGTGATGTTGCCATGCTTGGTGGCGTGGTCCCAGGCGAGGAACGCAAGCCCCACGGGCCCGAGGCCGAGGGCGAGGATTGCCGTCCACTGCGTCGCGGTCGGCATCACGCTGTCCTCGAACAGCAGATGGGAGGCAAGGCCCGCCAGCGCCACGGCCCCGCAGACGCCCACCAGCATGCCGCTCGGCACCTGGCCGAACCGGCGGTTGACGACGGAATAGCTGGACCAGACGAGCGCGCAGCCGAAGGCAGCCGCATAGCCCGTGACGCTTCCCGCAGGCGCAGCGTCACCGTTCTTTGAAAAGATGATCAGCGCGGTTCCCGCAAAACCCAGGAGGGCCCCGCCCAGATGGCGCGCCTTCAGCCCCTCGCCCGGCAGAAGGGCGGCGAAGAGCACGATGAAGAGCGGCCAGAGATAGCAGATGATGCTGGCCTCGCCGACAGGCGCGTTCTGCAGGGCATAGAAATACAGCGCGTGGTAGCCGAAGAGGCCGAGGAAGGCGACGAGCCAGGGCGCGGGCGCCTGGCGGAGCTCCGAAAGACCATCCGCCCCCCGGACCGCCAGCACCACCATGCCGCCCAGAAAGGCGACGCCGAAGGTGAGCGCCATCAGCTCGAAGGGCGGAATGGCGCCGGCGGTCGCGGTAAAGAGCGCGAGCAGCGCCCAGAGCAGGATGGCGACGATGCCGATCAGCGTGGCGCGGGTGCTGATGTCCATGGATCTTTCCCCCGTTGAGACGGGCAGGCTCTAGCAAAAGCGGGCCGGACTGTCTTGATCATTCCGGACGCGGCCCGCGGCGATCGTTCAAGGCGACCGGTGAGGCGGGGCGCGATGGGCGAGCCGGTAGGCGGCGGGGCTCGGCCAGCCCTTGCGGCGCATGTGGCGGGTCATGGCGCTCTGGTCGGCAAAGCCGGTCCGGGCGGCGATCTCCGCAAGCGGCAGGCCGGTCTTGCGCAGCAGGCGGCGTGCCTCCCGCAGCCGCAGACCCGTCAGGAAGGCATAGGGGCTTTCCCCATGCACCAGCCGGAAGGCGCGGGTCAGCCGGTGCGGCTGAAGACCGCTGACGCGGCACAGCGCCTCGATGGTGACCGTGCCCGCAAGATTGGCCTCCATATGGGCGACCGCGCGGGCCAGCAGCCCCGCCTCTCCCGGCTGCGGCGCATCGGAGCCGGAGGAAAGAGCGGCGAGAAACAGCGCGCACCAGTGGCCGACGGCCTCGCGGGAGATCTCCGTCGCGGCGCGATAATCGACGAGCGCCTTGACCGGGCTGCTCACGGGAAAGAAGGCCTCGACGGCAAAGCGCTCCGCCTCCGCCTCGCCGAGGGGCACGCTCGACACGTCGGCGACGAGGAAACGGTTTTCGCCCGAGGCCTCGAAGGCATGGTCGATCCCGGGCGGGATCAGCGCCCCCTGCCCGGCGCGGACCGCCCCGCCCCTGCCGCCGATCTCCATGTCGAGCCGGCCCTCGACGGGCAGCACCACCTGCCAGAAGCCATGGGCATGGCGCTCCGTCTCGGCGCGGTAGCTGCGGAAATCCAGTCGGTCGATGGCGTTCATGGGCTCCCCCGGGCCGCGTTTGCAGAACTGGGTAGCAAAAGACGGCGCAGTCCTGCAACAGCCGCCCCGGGCCCGTTGAATTTGCCGCCTTTTTCCTGCCGGTGAAAGCGCATAAAGTCACCCGCACTTCAGATTCGAAAGGGTTCGCATGTCTTCTCCGATTGATACCGCAAAGCTCGAGAAACTCGCGGAAGTGGCGATCAAGGTCGGCCTCCAGCTGCAGAAGGGCCAGGACCTCGTCATCACCTCGCCGGTTGCGGCGCTGCCGCTGGTCCGGCTTCTGACCAAGCACGCCTACATCGCCGGCGCCGGCATCGTGACCACCTTCTATTCGGACGAGGAATGCACGCTCGCCCGCTACCGCCATGGCAGCGAGGAGAGCTTCGACCGCGCCGCCGGCTGGCTCTACGAGGGCATGGCCAGGGCCTATGAAAACGGAGCGGCACGGCTGGCCGTCGCGGGCGACAACCCCATGCTGCTTGCCGCCGAAGACCCGGCAAAGGTTTCCCGCGCCAACCGGGCCAATTCCGCCGCCTACAAGCCGGCGCTGGAGAAGATCTCCAACTTCGACATCAACTGGAACATCATCTCCTACCCGAACCCCTCCTGGGCACGGCTGGTCTTCCCCGGCCTGCCGGAAGACGAGGCGGTGGCGAAGCTGGCCGATGCGATCTTTGCCGCCTCGCGTGTGGATGTGGCCGATCCGGTGGAGGCCTGGCGCCAGCACAACGCCAATCTCGCGGCCCGGTCCGACTGGCTGAACGGCCAGCGCTTCGAGGCGCTGCACTTCACCGGTCCCGGCACCGATCTGAGGGTCGGTCTTGCGGACGGGCACGAATGGCACGGGGGCGCAACGGTGGCCAAGAACGGCGTGCTGTGCAACCCCAACATTCCGACCGAAGAGGTCTTCACCACGCCCCACGCGCTCAAGGTGAGCGGCCATGTGTCGAGCACCAAGCCGCTGAGCCACCAGGGCAGCCTGATCGACGAGATCCAGGTGCGCTTCGAGGAGGGCCGCATCGTCGAGGCGCGGGCCGCGAAGGGCGAGGAAGTGCTGAAGAAGGTGCTGGATACGGACGAGGGTGCCCGGCGGCTGGGCGAAGTGGCGCTGGTGCCGCATTCCTCGCCGATCTCGGCCAGCGGCGTGCTCTTCTACAACACGCTCTTCGACGAAAACGCCTCCTGCCACATCGCGCTCGGCCAGTGCTATTCGAAGTGCTTCGTCAACGGCGCCTCGCTCTCGCCGGAGGAAATCCGGGCGCAGGGCGGCAATTCGAGCCTGATCCACATCGACTGGATGATCGGTTCGGGCCAGATCGACATCGACGGCATCCATGCGGATGGCAGCCGCGTGCCGGTCATGCGCAAGGGCGAATGGGCCTGATGGCGGCTCCGCGCTTCGCCGCGCTCGGCGGTGGCGGCTGGCTGGGCGGCGCGCTGGTGCGGGCAGCCCTTTCCGCCGGCGTCATCGCCCCGGCCACCACGGTCGTTACCTCGCGCAGGGGTGCCGTGGACGGCTTCGAGGCCTTTGCCGGCCTCGGCATGACGGCGGACAACCGCCAGGCTGCCGCGCAGGCGGATGTGGTGCTTGTCGCCGTTCGGCCGGGGGATATCGATGCGCTTGACGCAGATCTTTCGGGCAAGCTGGTGCTGTCCGTGATGGCCATGGTGCCGATCGATGAACTTGCCGGCCGTTTCGGCTGCCGCCGCATCGTGAGAGCCATGCCGAACGCGGCTGCCGGACGGCTGAAATCCTTCACACCGATGGTGGCGGGGGAGGCGCTGGACGAGCAGGACCGCCGTTTCGCGGAGGCCTTTTTCGCCGCATCGGGCATTGCGGAATGGCTGCCGGACGAAAGGGCGCTCGACTACTTCACGGGGTTGACCGGCTCCGGCCCGGCCTTCTTCGCGGCGCTTGCCGCGGCGATGGAACGGGATGCCGTTGCCCGCGGCTTCGATGCGGCACTCGCGGCCAGGGCAATCCGGCAGCTGCTTGCGGGCGCTGCGGAGGAGCTTGCCGGAGAGCGCTCGCCATCGGAGCTCGTCTCGATCTTCAAGGACTACCGGGGAACCACCGCGGCAGGCCTGACGGCCATGGAGGAACACGGGCTGGACCCCCTGGTGCGGGCGATGCTGGAAGCCGCCGAGCGCAGGGCCGCCGGCCTTACCTGATCGCGGAGACGGCGCGCCGGACCCGCTCCAGATGCGCCTTGCGCTTCTCCTCGGTGCTGCGGTCCATGTTGTCGAGGTTGAAGCTGCGGAAATCCAGCCCCCGGCCGCAGAAGGCGGCGATGCCGCGCTTCAGGATGCGGCGGACGGGATTTCCCATGTAGAACTGCACGACCCACCAGGGCGAGCCCGTGGTGGTGAAGGCCCAGAACAGGCGGATGCGGGTGAGTGCCGGCCGGATGCGACCGCCCTCCGGATCATGCGTGAAGGCGACGCCGGGCGCGAAGACGCGATCGAAGAAGCCCTTGAGGATCGCTGGGAAGCTGAACCACCACTGCGGGAAGACGAGGATGAGGCCGTCGGCAGCCTTCAGCCGCGCCACCTCGCCGCGAACCGCCTCCGCCCCGTAGCCATCGCTCATGTAGGCGCGGCGCTCGGCCTCGCCGAGCCGCGGATCGAAGCCCTCGCGGTAGAGATCGAGAAGATCGACGCTGTGGCCATTCGCCTCCAGCGTCTCGCGGATGGTGCGGGCGACCGCGGCGTTGAAACTGTCTTCCAGCGGATGGGCGAGGACGAGGAGAATATGCACGGGCTAGAACAGGCTCCCCTGCCCGGAGCCGCCCTCGCCGGGCTTCGGGGATCGCTTTCGGGAGGGGGCCGGCGACGGCGGCTGGGCGGCGGGCTCGGCCGGGCCTTCGCCCACGGTCGCGCCGATGCGGCCATCGGCAAACTCGATGCCGACCGCCTGCCCGGCGGCAAGCGAGGCCGCGAGGCTGACCGGGCGGCCTTCCGCATCGCGGACCACCGCATAGCCGCGCTTCAGCACGTTGCGATAGGAGAGCGATTGCAGCATGCGATCCTGCGCGGCGAGCATCTGCCGGTGACGGTTGAGCCGGTTGACGAGCGCCGTGTCGCCATGACGGGAGAGGCTTTCGAGACGCTCCCGGAGGCGGCGATATTCACCGGCGAGGCGGAGCGGCACGCCGTCGAGCGCCCCGGAGACCCGGTGCAGCCGGGCGCCGGAGAGATCGACGAGGCGCTCCACGCTGCGGCCGATCCGCTCGATGCGCTGGGAAAGACGCTGCCGCTCCACTTGCAGGCGCTGGGCCATGGTTTCGGGGCGAAGCTCGGCGGCGACCCGTTCGAAGCGCCGGCGCTTGGAAAGCGTGTTGAGCTCAAGGCCGCGCCCGAGTGCGGCGGCGGCCTCGTCGAAGCGGCGGCGCGGCAGGGCGAGCAGCTGGTCGAGCGAGGGGAAGGCCCGCATCAGCCCGCGCAGTTCCTGGCGTCGGCTTTCCATCTGGCGGACCTGCGCGTTGCGCAGTCTCGCGCCGAGGCCGGCGGTTTGGGCAAGGAGGTCGGCCCGGACGGGAACGGCCATTTCGGCGGCGCCTGTCGGGGTGGGTGCGCGCATGTCGGCCACATAATCGATCAGCGTCCAGTCGGTCTCGTGGCCGACGGCGGAGATCAGCGGGATGGCACTTGCGGCAGCGGCCCGCACCACGACTTCGTCGTTGAAGCCCCAGAGGTCCTCGAGACTGCCGCCGCCGCGCGCAACGATCAGCACGTCGGGGCGGGGAATGCCCTCGGCGCCGGTCAGGGCATTGAACCCGTTGATGGCGCGGGCGACCTCCTCGCCGCAGCCTTCGCCCTGCACCTTCACCGGCCAGAGAACCACATCGACGGGGAAGCGGTCCGCCAGGCGGTGGAGGATATCGCGGATGACGGCCCCGGTCGGCGAGGTCACCACGCCGATGACCCTGGGCAGGAAGGGCAGAAGCTGCTTGCGGGCGGGATCGAAGAGGCCTTCGGCACCCAGGCGGCGCTTGCGCTCCTCGATCAGCGCCATCAGCGCGCCGGCACCGGCAGGCTCCAGCGTATCGATGACGATCTGGTATTTGGAGGAGCCCGGAAAGGTGGTGATCTTGCCGGTCGCGACCACCTCCATGCCCTCCTCGGGCCGGAACTTCAGCCGCCCCATGGTGCCCTTCCAGATCACCGCATCGATGCGGGCGCGATCGTCCTTCAGCGAGAAATAGGCGTGCCCCGAGCTGTGGGGACCGCGATAACCGGAAATCTCGCCGCGGACCCGGACCTGATCGAAGGCGGTTTCCACGGTACGCTTGATCGAGCCCGACAATTCCGAGACGGAATATTCGGTGAGGTTGCTCGGCGAATCGGCATCGAAAAGGCTGCTCATGTCCCGACACTAGCGGCAAAGCGCAGGCCTTAGAACCCTCTCCTCAGCCGCGCGCGCCGCGCCGGACGCGATAGATGGCAAGACCGCCCTTTTCCGGGCTGTCGAGCTTCTCGAGATAGGCCGGCACCTCGCCCCTCGCCAGGCTGCCATAGAAACCCTCCGGCTTCAGGCGTGCGAGATCGCGCGTCTGGATCTCGCCCGGGCAGAAGAGGACGTAATCCACCTTCGCGCCGTCGAGCAGCGCAATCGCCTCCGCCGGCATGGCAAGGCCGGTGTTGAGCTCGGTGAGCATGCCGCCCTGATTGCGGTGATAGGGCGCGCTCAGCACCCGGTGCGGGGTGTAGCGCAGGATCTGCACGCCGAGATCGGACGGGGCGAGCACCACGCCCGCCGGAAGCGCGGCAAGCGGCGCGAGCGCCTCTTGCGAGGCGCAGGCCATGGGGCCGGTCGTCTTTGGTGTCTCGAGCTGTTCGGCAAGCCCGCTCCAGCCCTTGTCGAACGCCAGCCCGCCGACAGACCAGACGAGCGGCAGCGAGGCCAGCCCGGCGCCGGCATAGGCGAGCATGCGCGGCGCGCTCTGCGGCGCGGCCTGCTGCCAGGCGCGGAGATCGGCGACGAGGAGCGACAGCGGCAGGATGGCGAGGAGGTTCGAGAACATCGCGCCCCTCACCTGCACCAGCGCCACGGCGAAACTGACGCCGAGGAGGGCAAGGACGAGGAGATGCAGCTCGACCTTTTCCCGCCGCAGGATGCGGATGGCCGAAACCAGGAGGCCGAGTGCGCCGACGGCATAGAAGCCGCCCACCGTGGCCGGCTGGTCCTGCCATTGCGCCAGTAAGGAATGCGCCTCGATGACCTTGGCGAGCCAGAGCTCGGTCAGCATCGGGTCGAGGCTTGCCAGCGGATTGCCGAGGCATTGGGGCGCGATGATCCGTGCGGTCGCCAGGACGAGGCCGCCTGCAAGCCCGAGCGCCGCAAACCGCACCACCCTGCCCCGCCCGGACAGGGCCGTGGCGGCGAGGAAGAGCAGGAAGCTGCCGATGGAGGCAAGCGAATAGAAGCCGAGCGAGAGGTTGTCGCAGGTGACCATGCGGTAGAGATGCGGCGGCACGGTCGCGAAGAAGGCGGCGCTGACCGTGAAGAGCAGCGCCAGCGAAAAGGCCATGGCGGGACGGCGGTAGCGCTCGCCATGAAAGGCCCAGAGGCAGGCAACGGTGGCGCAGGCCGCGGCGACGAAGGGCGCGGCCTCCGCCCCGATGGCGATTTCCATCGCGGCGGCAAAGCCGGCAACGGCAAGGCTTGCAGGGCGGCGTTCGGGATCGACCAGCATGGCGACGAGCAGGGTTGCGAGCGTCAGCTGCAGGTTGTGGTGATCGATGGAGCCGGGCATGAAGCGGCCCATGCCGTAGACATAGAAGAGCGTCATGACCGCGGCGACATGCATGGCGACGCGCCCCCCCGCCCGGAAGGCGGCAAGCCCCATCAGCACGACGATGGAGAAGGCGAGCAGCATCGGCCAGACGGCCAGCGCCAGCGCTTCGGCACCCGCCCGGTCTGCAAACAGCGAGAAGAAACGGATCAGCAGCGCGATCGGCAGGTCCACGAAGCGGGACCAGTGCATCAGCGTGCCGCCCTCCAGTCCCAGGCGGTACTGCACGAGGTCGAACCAGCCCTGACCGCCAAGCAGGTCGCGCACCTCGACAAGGCGCATCACGTCGTCATTG
Source organism: Gellertiella hungarica (assembly GCF_014197145.1). Taxonomy (GTDB): domain Bacteria; phylum Pseudomonadota; class Alphaproteobacteria; order Rhizobiales; family Rhizobiaceae; genus Gellertiella; species Gellertiella hungarica. The sequence continues at coordinate 11,336 of NZ_JACIEZ010000009.1, forward strand.
TCGGGGCCGACATAATCGCCGCCGCCCAGGCGGTGGGCGGCGAGGAGCAGAACGACGAGGGCGAGACCGTAGCCGGCAAGGGGTGCAAGCACGCCAGCCAGCCCGGATCTGCCCGATGAAAGCGGCGTTCCGGGCGTCAGGCCGCGTTCATCCCCGGCCGCAATCCAATTTCCACGCATAATGCCCCGTCCAAGACTATCGGCGGAAACCTTGCCTTAACCTTCTCAAGAAATAGTAAATTCCCGCAGCCCGTGGATGGTCCGGCTGATTTCCTGTGTAGAGAGTAGAAACCGATGGCCGATGCAATGATTGCAGACCCCCATGTCGCCGTGCTGATCCCCTGTTACAACGAGGCGGCCACCATCACCGGGGTGATCGAGGGTTTCCGCGCCGCGCTGCCCGACGCCGACATCTATGTCTACGACAACAATTCCACGGACGGCACGGCGCTGAAGGCGCTGATGGCCGGCGCCATCGTGCGCACCGAGACGCGCCAGGGCAAGGGCCATGTGGTGCGCCGGATGTTCGCCGATATCGAGGCCGACATCTATCTGATGGCCGATGGCGACGGCACCTATTCCGCTGCCGATGCCGGCCACATGATCGCCGAGCTGATCGACCGTCAGGCCGACATGGTGGTGGGTGCGCGCCGCGGCGTGCACGACGATGCGGGCCGTCAGGGCCATGCCGTCGGCAACCGGCTGTTCAACACGCTCTACCGAACCCTTTTCGGCACGGATTTCTCCGACATCTTTTCCGGCTACCGCGCCTTCTCGCGCCGCTTCGCCAAGACCTTCCCGGCCGTTTCCGGCGGGTTCGAGATCGAGACGGAAATGTCGGTGCATGTCTTCCGGCTGAAGCTTCCCGTCTCCGAAATCGTGCTCGATTACGGGCGGCGGCCGGAGGGGTCCCACTCCAAGCTCTCCACCTTCCGCGACGGCTTCCGCATCCTGTGGATGTTTGCGATGCTGATGAAGGAAACGCGCCCCTTCGCCTTCTTCGGGCTGGTCGCCGCGCTTGCCATGACGGCCAGCGGGGTGCTGATGGCGCCGGTGCTCTACGAATATGCGATGACCGGCCTCGTGCCGCGCCAGCCCACCTGGATGCTTGCCATGGCGCTGATGATGATCTCCTTCGTGGCGATGACGGCCGGCACCATCCTCGATTCGGTCGCCCGCTCCCGGGCCGAGCAGCTTCGCCTGTGGTACAACAGCATGCCGGCGCTCGGCAGCCGTCCGCTCGCCGTGACCGGCCGCACCGGCAGCGCCGATCGCCGGACCGAGGCGGCCTGACCGTGCGCGAGCGCATCCGCAAACTCGCCTTCTTCGTGATCGCGGGGACGGCCGGCTTCCTCACCGACGCCGGCACGCTCCACCTCCTGATCACCCATACGGCGGTCGGCCCCTACATCGCCCGCATCTTCTCCATCGCGCTTGCCATGTTCGTCACCTGGCAGATCAACCGCACCGCCACCTTCAGCCGCTCCGGACGCAGCACCACCGACGAGGGCATCCGCTATGCCTTCGTCGGCATCCTCGGCGCCGTGCTGAACTATGCGGTCTATGCCAGCCTCATCTTCCTGCTGCCCGGCCTCCAGCCCGTCGCCGCCGTCGTCGCCGCCTCCCTCGCCGCCATGGGCTTCAGCTATTTCGGCTACTCGCGCTTCGTCTTCGGAGAGAAATAGGGGCGGCATTCCCGGACTGCACGCGCGGCGTGGAGTTTGAGGCACCGCACCCCCCTCTGCCCCTGCCGGGGCATCTCCCCCTCAAGGGGGGAGATCGACATTGCGGTTTTTGGCTTCCTCAAACAATGAACGTCTCATTTGCTGAAACGGTGGCTGGGGACTTCCCTCATAAGCCCCATCCGATCTCCCCCCTCGCGGCGAGCGAAGCTCGTCCGCCTGGGGGAGATGCCCGGCAGGGCAGAGGGGGGTGGCATCGGCAAACGCAACGCCCAATCTCCCCCCTTGAGGGGGAGATGTCTGCGAAGCCGACAGAGGGGGTGCCGTGCGGCAACGCGCATCGCTTGCGCCCTGGGGCCTCAGACCGGTTCCCAGCCGTCCTTTTCGCTGGCGCGGTAGATGGCGTCGATGAAGGCCTGGTTGCGGCGGGAGTTTTCCAGGGTGACGACCTCGGCCTCGCCGCCGGTGGCGGCGCGGGCGAAGGCTTCGGCTTCCAGGCGGTACTGGCGACTGTCGGGGAAGCGGAAGATCTGGGAGAGGCCGTGGCTCTGGTTGGTGAGCTCCACTTCCTCCGCACCGTAGCGATCCGCGTTGAAGGGCGACTTCACCTCGATGAAGCCTTCGGTGCCATGGAAGACCATGATCTGGCGGTTGGCCATCTGGGTGGAGATGTAGAAGCTGAGTTCGAAGCTGCCGAAATCCGCCCGGACGGAGGAATAGATGTCGGTGCCGAATTCGGGGTCGCGCTCCGTGGTGGCCGAGACGCGGATGGGTTCCGCACCGGTGGCGAAGCGCGTGGTGATGGTGGGATAGACGCCGATATCGGGCAGGCCGCCGCCGCCGAGGGCGGGGATGTTGCGCATGTTTGCGGGGTCGCGGTTGAAATAGGTGAAGGCGCCCTGCACCTGCCGCAGCCGGCCGATGGCGCCCTCCCGCAGAAGCTGGCGCACCTTGTGCCATACCGGCGTGTAGGTGATCATGAAGGCTTCCGAGACCAGCACGCCGTTGCGGTCGCGCGCCGCGATCAGCGCATCGATCTCGCCGGCCTTGAGCGCGATGGGCTTTTCGCAAAGCACATGCTTGCCCGCATCCGCCGCCCTGATGGTCCATTCCACGTGCTGGGACGTGGGCAGCGGGATGTAGACGGCGTCGATGGTGTCGCTTGCGAGCATCTCCTCGTAGGAGCCGAAGGCGTGGGGCACGGAGAAGCGGTCGGCCAGCTCCCGGGCTTTGGAAAGCTCCCGGCTGGCAATCGCCGTCACCACGCAGTTCTCCGCGTCCTGGATCGCGGGAATGACCAGTTCGCGGCCGATCTTGGCGGTCGAGAGTATGCCGAAACGCAGCATGGGAGTGTCCTTTTGAACCGATTGAAATCGGGGCGAGCCTAGCGGAGCTTCGCCCCTCCTGCAATGGTCTGGCGGCGCTTACCGAACCGGTTTCAGAAGCCGCAGCGCGTTGATCGTCACCAGCACGGTCGCGCCCGTATCCGCAAGGATCGCCGGCCACAGGCCCGTGATGCCGAGGATGGTGGTGACCAGGAAAAAGGCCTTCAACCCCAGCGCGATGGCGATGTTCTGGCGGATGTTTGCCATGGTGGCGCGCGACAGGCGGATGAGGCGCGCGACATCGCCCACATGACCCTTGAGGATGGCGGCATCCGCCGTCTCGAGCGCCACGTCGGTGCCGCCACCCATGGCAATGCCGATATCGGCGGCGGCAAGCGCGGGGGCGTCGTTGATGCCGTCCCCCACCTTGGCGACGATGCGCCCATCGGCCTTCAGCCCGGAGACGATGCGCTGCTTGTCCTCGGGCATGAGCTCGGCGCGCACCTCCATGCCGAGCTGGCTGCCGATGGCCTGCGCCGTCAGGTGGTTGTCGCCGGTCAGCATGAGGGTGCGGATGCCCTGCGCCTTCAGCTCCCTTACGGCGACGATGGCATCGGGGCGCGGCTCGTCGCGGAAGGCGATCGCACCGGCCACCTCGCCGTCCACGACGAGAAGCGAAACGGTCTTGCCCTCCCCGTTCAGCGCGGCGATCCGCGAACGGGCTTCGAGAGGGATCGTGCCCATGGCCTCGGCGGCGCGCAGGGAGCCGAAGAAGACCGCCTGTCCGCCGATCCGGCCGGAAAGACCCTTGCCGCCGATGGCGCGGTTGTCCTCGACGGCCGGAAGGGAAAGCCCCTCCGCACGGGTGAGGATGGCCTTGGCAAGCGGATGGCTGGAGCCCGCCTCCAGCGCGGCGGTGAGGGAAAGCACGGCCGCCTCGTCCCGCCCGAAGGCGAGGATGTCCGTCACGACCGGCTTTCCCGTCGTCAGGGTGCCGGTCTTGTCGAAGGCCACGGTGTCGATCTCGCGGAGTTTCTCCAGCACGGCGCCGCCCTTCAGCAGCAGGCCTGCACGGGCGCCTGCCGACAGCGATGCGGCAATTGCCGCGGGCGTGGAGATGACGAGCGCGCAGGGGCAGCCGATCAGCAGGATCGCCAGGCCCTTGTAGAGCCATTCCGCCACGTCTCCCCCGCCGACAAGCGGCGGCAGGATGGCGACCAGCGCGCCGACCGCCAGCACGCCCGGCGTGTAGTAGCGGGAGAAGCGGTCGATGAAGCGCTCCGTCGGCGCCTTCTTCTCCTGCGCCTCCTCCACCAGCCGGATGACGCGGGCAATGGTGTTGTCGCTGGAGGGGGCGGTGACCCGGATGCGCAGCGCGCCATCGCCGTTGATCGTGCCGGCAAAGACCGGTGCGCCCGGCCCCCTGGACACCGCGACGCTTTCCCCGGTGACGGGCGATTCGTCGATGCCGCTTTCGCCGGAGAGGATTTCCCCGTCCGCCGCGATGCGGTCTCCGGGCCGGGCGAGGATGATATCGCCGGGGCGAAGGTCATCGGCGCGGGTCTCCGCGAGGCCGGATGGCGTTTCCTTCAGCGCGGTTTTCGGAACGAGGGCGGAGAGCGCGCCGATGCTGTCGCGCGCCTTCGTGGCGGCAATGCCTTCCAGAAGCTCGCCCACGAGGAAGAGGAAGACCACCATGGCCGCCTCTTCCGTCGCATCGATGACGACGGCACCGGTGGCGGCGATCACCATCAGCGTTTCGATGGAAAAGGGCGTTCCGGCCCGCGCAGCCGCCAGCGCGCGGCGCGCCACCGGCACGAGGCCGACAAGCAGCGAAAGAAGGAAGGCGCCCCTGGCAATGCCCGGCACCAGAAGACCCGCACCATAGGCGATCGCCAGCGCCAGGCCCGAAAGACCCGCCAGCCGCGCCTTGCCGCTTTTCCACCAGGGGCCGCTGATCGGCCCGTGATCATGACCGTGGTCGTGTCCGTGATCATGGCCCGGTTCATGCCCGTGCTCGTGATCATGCGGATGATCGTGATCGTCGTGACAGGCGGCCCCCGAAGGCGACGGTGACCCGGCCTCGGCGCTTGACCCGATGGCAGTCACCCCATAGCCGAGCCCGCTGACCAGCCGTTCGAGCGCGGCAAGATCGGACCCCTCGCTGTGGGTCACCGTCATCGTGCCTGCGGTCACGGATACGGCGACATCGCTGACGCCATCGACGCGCCGGGCGGCCTTGTCCACCTTCAGCGCGCAGCTGGCGCAGTCCATGCCTTCTATCCGGTAGCGGGACTTCATTTCTTGCATCGCGGGTACTCCAGATCGTCTGTCGGGCCCCCTGCCTAATCCCTCCAGTCGCTAGAGGTTCAAGCCCCTTGCTCCCGTTTTTTCAGTCGTTGATGCGAAAACCCTCGAGCCGCTCCGCGATCAGCCCGATGGTTTCGGCATCCGCATTGGCGAAGGCAAAGCGCAGGTGCTGGTCCTGTTCCTTGCCGAAATAGGAGCCGGGCACGCAGAGCACGCCCGCATCCCGGGCCAGCCGTTCCGACACCACCGCCGCCGGCACGCCGGGGAAGGGATGCTTGACGAAGGCGAAATAGGCGCCGAGCGAATCCATGCGCCAGTCGGGCGCCTTCTCCATCACCGCCTTCAGCGCGGCGGCGCGACGGTCGATCTCGGCGCGGTTGTCCTGACGCCAGCCCTTGAGCGCGGGAATGGCCTTGGTCAGGGCCGCCTGTGCCGCGCGGGGTGCGCAGATCTGGAGGTTGTCCATCACCTTAGCCACCTGCGCCACGACAGCGGGCGAGGCGGTGATCGCGCCCATGCGCTGGCCGGGAATGCAGAAGCTCTTCGAGAAACTGTAGAGGCCGATCAGCGTATCCTCCCAGCCCTCGCGACCGAAGAGGCCATGGGGGCGGTCGATGGCGGCGGGCAGGAAATCCCGGTAGGTTTCGTCGAGGATCAGCCAGGTGCCGTTCTCGCGGCAGATGTCGAAGATCGCCTCGAGCAGGGGTGCGGGATAGATGGCGCCCGTGGGGTTGTTGGGCGTGACGAGGCAGAGCGCCTTGACGGAGGGATCGATGGCGGCCCTCACCGCCTCCACCGTCGGCACGAAGCCGTTCTCCGGCGGGCAGGCGATCTGCCGCACCTTCATGCCCAGCATGGAGAGGGTGATCTCTTCGTTGAAATAGAAGGGGTTGGTCGTGGCGATGGTATCGCCATAGGCCATGGTGGCAAGGCAGGTGGCGATGAAGCCCTGGTTGGCACCGGCCGTGATGTGGATGTTGCGGGCTGCAACCGGGGTGCCATAGGCTTCCGTCACATAGGCCGCATAGGCTTCCCGGAGCGGCATTTCGCCTTCGATCGGCCCGTAGCTGATATTGGCGAGCGACAGCGCCTCCTCCGACAGGTAGCGCAGCATGTCCCGGTGCGGCGGATAGCCCGGCACCGCCTGTGACAGGTCGATCAGCTTGCCGCGGTGGCCGTCATAGGCCCGGCCCCAGGCAAGCACGGTCGGAATGGCAGGCGGATTGAGGCGTTCGACAAGCGGGTTGAAGCGGGACATGGGCGGAAATCACTCCTGACGGGATGGCGAGGCCCTATCGATACGCCAGCAGGCCGCTTCGCGGCAATGGCTGTTCTTGAGGGGTATATCCGGAAAGCCGCTTTGCCGGGCAGACCTTGCCCGGGCCGGCGGCAAGCGAAGGCCGCCGGCTCAGGGCTCCACCTTCACCCTTGCCCGCCCGCGGCTGAGATCGCGGATCAGGTCCGATACCGGTTCCAGCCGGTCCGCGGGGAGCGAGAAGCGGAGCACGGCGCCTTCTGCGGCAAAATCCTCTGCGTCGAGGCTCAGCCCCGGCAGCGGCAGCAGGCGGGCCTTCAGCACGGCCATATCATTGAAATCGCAGGTGACCGAGAAGGCCGTCCGCAGCACGATCGGCCCCTTGCCGAGGCGCTTCAGGCATTCGCCCGCCGTCCCGCCATAGGCCCGCACCAGCCCGCCCGTGCCGAGCAGCACGCCGCCATAGTGGCGGATGACGAGCACCACGACATGATCCAGCGCATTGCCCTCGATCACCTGCAGGATGGGCTTTCCGGCGGTGCCGCCCACCTCGCCATCGTCGTTGAAGCGCACGCGCGGGCCGATGCGATAGGCCCAGCAATTGTGCGTCGCCGCGGGATCCGCATGGGCGGCAATGAAGGCTCTCGCCTCCTCCTCCGTCGCCACCGGCCCCGCATGGGCGATGAAGCGGCTCTTCTTGATTTCCTGGGCAAAGCTGCCCGCTTCCGTCAGCATGAACATGGGCGATCACTACAGCAGGACGGGCGCGATTTGAATGGTGTTGCGGAGGGATCGACGGATGACGGCATGGGGTGCGGTGCGCCTCGCTCGGGCGCTATGTGGAGTTTGCGGATGTGCACCCCTCGCGTGGCGCTGCGTTTGCGGATGCGCACCCCCCTCTGCCCTGCCGGGCATCTCCCCCTCAAGGGGGGAGATTGAGCGCCGCGTTTGACGTGCCGCACCCCCCTCTGCCCCTGCCGGGGCATCTCCCCCTCAAGGGGGGAGATCGGGATGGGGATTCTTGGGGAAGTCCCCAGCCACCGTTTCTGCAATTGAGACGCTTGTTGTTTGAGGAAGCCAAAAAACCCACGGTCGATCTCCCCCCTTGAGGGGGAGATGTCCCGGCAGGGACAGAGGGGGGTGCAGCACGGCAAAGGAAACGCCGTGCGGACAGAGGGGGGGGGGGGTGCCTCAAACTCCACACCGTGCCGACAGAGGCGGCCGCGGCACACCCGACGCCGCCCCCCAATCCGTCACGCGAGCGTTGCCACCGCCCTGGCGATGCGGTCCAGCGCGGTCCTCAGTTCCTTTTCCGAGGTCGCGTAGGAGATGCGGAAGAAGGGGGCGAGGCCGAAGGCGGTGCCGGGGACCATGGCGACGTCGTGGCTTTCGAGCAGCCAGGCGCAGAAGTCGCGGTCGGTCTCGATGACCTTGCCATCCGGCGTCTTCCTGCCGAGAAGGCCGGCGCAGCTGGCGAAGGTGTAGAAGGCGCCTTCCGGTTTCGGGCAGGAGATGCCCGGAATGGCGTTCAGGCCTTCGACTACGAGATCGCGGCGCTTCTGGAAATCGAGGCAGCGTTCGCGCACGATGTCCTGCGGGCCGGTGAGCGCCGTCAGCGCCGCCGCCTGGCTGACCGAGGACGGGCAGGACGTGGACTGGCTCTGGATGACGGACATGGCCTTGATCAGCGCCTTCGGACCGCCGCCGAAGCCGATGCGCCAGCCGGTCATGGCATAGGACTTCGAGACGCCGTTGACGGTGAGCGTCCGGTCCTTGATGCGCGGCTCCACTTCCGCCGGCGTCGAGAAGGCGAAGCCGTCATAGAGGATGTGCTCGTACATGTCGTCGGCGAGAAGCCAGACGTGTGGATGGCGCAGCAGCACGTCGGTGAGTGCCTTGTAATCGGCGCGGGAATAGGCGGCGCCGGACGGGTTCGACGGCGAATTCAGCATCAGCCAGCGGGTCTTCGGCGTGATCGCCGCTTCCAGCCGCTCGGCCGAAAGCCGGAAGCCGGTTTCCGCGCCGCAGGGGATGAGCACGGGCACGCCGCCGGCGATCTGCACGATGTCGGAATAGGAAACCCAGTAGGGGGTCGGGATGATGACCTCGTCACCCGGATCGAGCGTCGCCATCATGGCATTGTAGATCACCTGCTTGGCGCCGGTGGAGACGGTGATCTCGTCGGCGGCATAGTCGAGGTTGTTGTCCGTCTTGAACTTGGCGGCAATCGCCGCCTTCAGCTCGGGCGTGCCGTCAAGCGCGGTGTATTTGGTCTGGCCGGCGCGGATCGCGGCGATCGCGCCGTCCTTGATGAAGTCGGGGGTGTCGAAATCCGGCTCGCCCGCGCCGAGGATGATGACATCCCGGCCGGAGCGCTTCAGCGCCGAGGCCTTGGCCCCGATCTGGAGGATTTCGGACACGCCGATGGCCGAAATCCGGGATGCGGGGCGGAAGGCCGCCCCGCTTGCGATACTGTCAGCCATCGGCGTTTCTCCTTATTCCACGTCGAACTTCACGCCCTGGGCGAGCGGAAGCGAGGCGCCGTAGTTGATGGTGTTGGTGGCGCGGCGCATGTAGCCCTTCCACGCATCCGAACCGGATTCGCGGCCGCCGCCGGTTTCCTTCTCGCCGCCGAAGGCGCCGCCGATTTCCGCACCGGACGGACCGATATTGACGTTGGCAATGCCGCAATCGGAACCGCGGGCGGAAACGAAGGCCTCGGCTTCACGCATGTTGTTGGTGAAGATCGAGGAGGAGAGACCCTGCGGAACGGCGTTGTTCAGCTCCAGCGCGTCGTCGAAGTTCGAATACTTCATGACATAGAGGATGGGCGCGAAGGTCTCGTGCTCGACCGGGCCGCACTGGGCGGGCATCTCGACGAGGGCCGGACGGACGTAATAGGCGTTCGGCGCATCGGCTTCGTGAACGCGGTCGCCGCCATGAACGGTACCGCCATTGGCCTTGGCATCGGCCAGCGCCTTCTGCATGCGGTCGAAGGAGCCCTTGTCGATGAGCGGGCCGACGAGCGTGCCGGTTTCCAGCGGGTTGCCGATGGTGACGGAGCCGTAGGCCTTGATCAGGCGCGGCACGAGCTGGTCGTAGACGCTGTCGTGCACGAAAAGACGGCGAAGCGTCGTGCAGCGCTGGCCGGCGGTGCCCATGGCGGCAAAGGCGACGCCGCGCAGCGTCAGGTCGAGGTCCGCCGTCGGGCAGACGATCGCGGCATTGTTGCCGCCGAGTTCGAGGATGGCGCGGGCAAAGCGGGCGGCGAGCTTCGGACCGACGATACGGCCCATGGCGGTGGAGCCGGTGGCCGAAACGAGCGCGACCTTCGGATCGTCGACAAGGACTTCACCCACGTCGCGGCCGCCGATGAGGAGCTGCGAGAGCGCTGCCGGGGCTTGGCCGCCTTCGGCGACGAAGCGCTTCAGCGCCTTGTCGAAGATGGCATGGGCGGCAATGGCCGTCAGCGGGGTCTTTTCAGAGGGCTTCCAGACGCAGGCATTGCCGGCGACGAGCGCCAGCGCCGCATTCCAGGCCCAGACGGCGACGGGGAAGTTGAAGGCCGAGATGATGCCGACGACGCCGAGCGGATGCCAGGTTTCCATCATGCGGTGATCGGCGCGCTCGGTGGCGATGGTGAGGCCGTAGAGCTGGCGGGAGAGACCGACCGCGAAATCGCAGATGTCGATCATTTCCTGCACTTCGCCGAGGCCTTCGGAGGTGATCTTGCCCACTTCGATGGAGACGAGGCGGCCGAGATCGGCCTTGTGCGCGCGCAGTTCTTCCCCGAAGAGGCGGATCAGTTCGCCGCGCTTGGGAGCCGGCACGAGGCGCCAGGCGAGGAAGGCCTGGTGGGATTTGGCGATCACGTCGGATGCGTCGCCCGACGAGATCTGGGCCGCATCGGCAATCTTCTCGCCATTGACCGGCGAGGTCACGGCAAGGGTGCCGCCGGTGTAGCGGTCGGCGGAAACGCCAAGCCGGCCCATGATGGCGGCAACTTCGGGGGCAAGTGCAGTCTTGGTCAGCGTCATGTTGTTCTTTCCAGGTTCAAAGGGTGGAAACGGTTGAAAGGGGTTCAGAGGCGGGCGCCGGCCAGATGCGCCACGGCGGCTCCGGTTTCGTACCAGGCCTCCTTGGCTGTCCGGAAGGACGGCGTCGCGATGTCGGTGCTCGGCAAGGGCATGGCCTCCACGGGCATGCGGCCGAGAATGTGCTCGGCCAGCACCTTGCCGAAGACGGTGCCCGGCGAGATGCCGCGCCCGTTATAGCCGGAGAAGCCGATCGCCTGCCGGCCAAACTGGTGAAGCCGCGGAAGCGCGTTGTCGGTCATGCCGATCTTGCCATACCATTCGGTCTCGAAGGGGATGTCGGCGATCTCGGGGAACAGCTTCTTCAGCGAGCGGCGGGCCCAGTCGCGGTGGATCGACGTGCCCGCGCCGCGCAGCGCGCCAACGCTGCCGAACACGAGGCGGCCGGCCTGATCCATGCGGAAGGAGGAGAGGATCTCCTTGGTATCCCAGGCCCCTTCGCGGCCCGGCAGGATGGTGCGGCGGATATTGTCGCCGAGCGGAACGGTGGCGAAATTGAAATAGGGCAGATGCACCTGCTCGTTCCGGACGGCCGCAAAGGGACCTTCCGAATAGGCATCGGTGGCGACGATCAGCCAGGAGGCGGTCACCGTGCCCTTGTCGGTCTTCACCGTCCAGCCGGAGGCGGTCTCCACCTGCGCCACCACCGGGCTTGACGTGTGGAGGACGGCGCCGGCCCTGATGGCGGCATGGGCAAGCCCGCGGGCATAGGCCAGCGGCTGAAGCGTGCCGGCCCGCATGTCGAGCAGCGCGCCGCGATAGGCCGTGGTGCCGACCCGGCGAGCGGTCTCTTCCTGGGAAAGCAGGCTGACCGGCGCGCCGCGCTTCTGCCACTGGGCGGCCCGCGCCTCGATTTCCTTCAGACCCGCATCGCCGACGGCGCAGTGCAGCGTGCCGTTGCGCTCCAGTTCGCAGGCGATGCCGTGCTTATCGATGAGGTTCATGACCACGCGCGGACCGTTGCCCAGGAGGTCGAGCAGGCGTTCGCCATGGACGGCACCGAGCTCGCCCGGCAGATCGTCGGGCATGACCCACATGCCGGCATTGATGAGGCCGACATTGCGGCCGGCGCCGCCGAAGCCGATTTCCTTCGCTTCGAGCAGCACCACGCGGGTGCCCTCTTCCGCCAGATGCAGCGCGGCGGACAGGCCGGTATAGCCCCCGCCGACGATGACGACATCCGCCGTCACGTCGCCCTGAAGCGGGCGAGTCTCGGGGGCGGGAGGCGCGGTCTTTTCCCAAAGGCCGTGGGATCGTGGGTCATTCAGCATGGGTATCACCTGTGTTTGAACCGTGCGGGCGCGAAGGCCTGCCGCACCGGAAATGGCCTCGAGAAGCGCTTCTGCCGGATGCCGGGGACGGAAGCCGCCGAAGCGCTCCGTCTGGCAACGGCAGGAAAAGCCGCTGGCGAGAACCGCTTTCGGCTCTGCTCTATCAAGAATTGGCTTCCAGCTCATCCGGAAAAGCGTTTCCGAGAGGCTTTTGTGCTCTTTTTCGTGGCCGAACATGCCGGCCATGCCGCAGCAGCCGGTGGCGGGCGTCTGAAGCGTCAGGCCGAAGGCCGAGAACACCCGGTCCCAGAGCTTCGGTGTCAGCGGACGGGCGGCGCGCTCGGTGCAGTGGGTGAGAAGCGTGAGGTTGCCGCCCGCAGCCGCCGGCAGCGGCTTCAGGTGGCCGGCATCGAGCTCGGCGGCGAGGAACTGCTCGAGCGACAGGACCGGAACCGCGGACTTGCGCCCCGCAGCCTTGGCGTAATCCTCGGCAAACATCAGGCCCGTCGCGGCATCGATGGCAAGGATCGGCGCACCCGCCTTCGACAGTGCCTCGATTTCGGCGAGGCGGGCTTCCGCGATCCGCCGGAAGGGGGCGGCAAAGCCGAGAACCTGGAGCGCCTTTCCGTTCCTGCGCGCCGCCTGGCGCGTCACCCGGTAGCCGAGTGCGGCCAGCAGCGCTTCCGCAGCCTCGAGGGCCGCGCCGTCGAAGCTCGCATTGAAGAGATCCTCCAGAAGCACCACCGGGCGGCCACCGGCCGGACCGGCGGGACCCGAAGGGCGGCGGGCGGCATGATAGGCCGGCAGATCGACGAGGCCGAAGGCCCGTTCGGCAAGGGCGGCAACGAATTTCGAGCGGCTGACGAGGCGGGCAAGGACCGGCACGCGGCGCGCGGCGATGAGGCCGGCTTCCAGGAGCCCGAGCGCGCGGTGCCGGGCCGGGCGCCTGCGCCGCTCGTAATAGGAGGCGAAGAAATCCGCCCGCATGGCGGGAATGTCGACCTTGACGGGACAGAGGCTCGCGCAGGCCTTGCAGGAAAGGCAGGTATCGAGGGCGGCCTTCACCTCGTCCTCGAAGGCGGCGAAGGCCGGGGTATCGGCTTCGCCCACGCTTTTTTGCCGGGCCCATTCGCGCAGCAGCGCCGCCCTGCCCTTCGGCGACTGGTTGCGGTCACGCGTGGCCTTGTAGGACGGGCACATGAGATCGAAGGCATCCCAGCCATGGCAGGCGCCATTGCCGTTGCAGGCGACCGCCTTGCCGTAGCGTTCGGCATGGGTGGCATCGAGCTGGCGATCGAAGGCGCCCCGGAAGGGCACGCCATCGATGCGGTCCACCGCGCCGCCCTCGAAGGGCACCGCAAGCTTGCCCGGATTGAAGAGATTGTGCGGATCGAAGGCGGCCTTGATCTTCGAAAGCACGGGGTAGAGATGCGGCCCGAAGAAGAGCGGCGAATATTCGCCGCGCACGCCGCGCCCGTGTTCGCCCCAGAGAAGGCCCCCATAGCGTCTGGTCAGGTCGGCCACCGCATCGCTCAGCGGACGGATCAGCGCCGCGTGATCGGGATTGCGCATGTCGAGAACCGGCCGCACATGCAGGCAGCCCACATCCGCATGGCCGAACATGCCGTAATCCAAACCATGAGCATCGAGAAGCGCGCGGAACTCGCGCACATAGGCGGGCAGGCTTTCCGGCGGTACCGCCGTATCCTCGATGAAGGGAATGCCGCCGAGACGGCCAAGCAGGCCGACCGCCTTCTTGCGGAGATCCCAGACGGTGGCGACGAGCGCCTGGTCGCGGACCGTGATCTGATCGAGGATTTCGGACTCTGCGGGAACGGCAAGGGCCGCCATGCGCTCCAGCGCGGCCTCGACCTCTTCCGCCGTGTCGCCGACGAATTCCACCACATTGAGGCCGGCCACGGGGCGCGCCGTCGCGCCGCCCAGGACCTTTTCCAGGCTTGCCCAGACGACATCCTCCTGCGCCAGCCTCAGGACCTTGTCGTCCATGATCTCGATGGCGGCGGGATCGGCGTCAACGAGACGGGCGACATCGTCGAGCGCGGCATTGAACGAGCCGTAGCGCACCACCGCCAGAGCGCGGAAGGCGGGTCGGGGAATGACGCGCAGCGTTGCCGCACGGGTGAAGGCAAGCGTGCCTTCCGATCCGGCCAGCAGCTTCTGCAGGCGGAAAAGCCCGTCCGCGCCCTTCACGTCGAGAAGATTGTAGCCGGTGAGGCCGCGGTTCATCTTGGGGAACACCGCCTCGATTTCGGCCCGGTGGCGATCGACCGCCGCAAGCACCGCGCCTGCCGCCACGGCAAGGCGTCCGCCCTGCGCCGCCAGACGCTGGAGGCCGGCTGCATCTTCCGTGCGCACGAGACCGGTCGAGCCGTCGGCCAGCACCACGTCCAGCGCCTCCAGATAGTCGGAGGTGCGGCCATAGATGCGCGAGCCCTTGCCGGAGGCATCGGTGGCAATCATGCCGCCGATGGTCGCGCGGGACGCGGTGGAGACGGTCGGCGGGAAGAACAGTCCGTGGGGCTTCAGGAAGGCATTCAGCTGGTCGAGCACGACGCCGGGCTCGACGGTGACGGTGCCGGCCGCCTTGTCGAAGGACAGGATGCGGTTCATGTGCCGCGAGCAGTCGACGATGACGCCCGAGGTGAGCGACTGGCCGTTGGTGCCGGTGCCGCCGCCGCGCGCGGTGACCGGAACGGAATGAAGGGCAGCGGCCCTGACGGCCCGCTCCACATCCGCCCCGTCGCGCGGGAAAAGGACCGCGGCGGGCTTGCGCTGATAGATGGAATTGTCGGTCGCATGGACGGTGCGGCTTGCCTCGTCCGTCGCGATGTCACCGGTGAATCCGGACGCGCGAACGGCGTCGAGGAACGGCTTCAGCCGTTCCCCGTCCAACCGGTCGATGAGGACATGCGCGCCCACCGGGACGAACTCAGGCGATGGACTTCAGCTGCGGGGCGGTGAAGCCCAGCGCCTGAAGCGACGCGGCAAGCGAATTGTTCTGGGTGGCCGCATAGAGCGCCAGCTCGTCCTCCACCTTGCCGCCGAGTGCGGTTTCGAAGGCCGCCCGGTTTGCGCGGGCCGCATAGTTCACCTGCTGGTCCGTGCCGAGGTTCGACTGGAAGATGCCCGCGGCGCTGACCGGCAGGAAGTCTTCGTAGACGATCGGATCGAAGCGGAGGTAGCCGGCCTTGAGCAGCTCCTCGACGGACGCCTGCAGCTTCACGCCGTCGGCCACGGCCCTGCGGCCGGCTTCGGTCACCGTGTAGCGGAAGAAGGCAAGGCCTTCCCGGCGCAGCGTATCGGCATCGTCGGGGAATTCGGCGAAGCGGGCGGAAAGCTCGCTCATGTAGTCGCCGGCGCCGGCACCTGCGGCACCCACCTGTACCTCGCCGCGCACGGTGTTGAGCAGCTTGTCATAGAGCGCGCGGCCCTTCGGCGTCAGTGCCACGCCGCGCTGTTCGATCTCGCCGAAACGGGCGGTGTGGGTGCCGGCGGTGGCGGCATCGCCGATGAACTGCACCGGCTCTTCCAGCGCCTTGAACGAGGTCTGGCGGAGCAGGATGTCGACCTTGCGGCGCGGCGGGCCCTCGATGACGGCCTTCGGCGTGATGCCGCGCTTCGGCATGCCGGCCTGCACCGCGTCGATGTCGAGCGTGCGCGGCGTCAGGTGGTTGATGTGCGGGCCCTTGAAGCTGACGACGTCGGCGATCAGGCGATGGGCATCGTGCAGGCGCTTGTAGGTTTCGGCGGAAACGGTGGCTTCCGAATGCCAGCGGAAGGTTTCCAGCGCCTCGGCGACGAAGGTCCTGGCTTCCTCTTCCGTGAGCCCGCCCTTTTCCTCGTAGAGGGCGATCAGCTTCAGCGCGCCTTCGGTGAAGATCTTGCGGCGGGAGAGGATCTCCTCGGCCTCGGCGCGCAGCGCCTTGTCCTCGATCAGCTCCAGGCGGAGCAGCGAGGTGAAGACGCGGAAGGGATTGATGTTCAGGGCAGCCTCGTCCACCGGGCGGAAGCAGGTGGAATGAACCGGCACGCCCGCCATCGACAGATCGTAGTAGCCGACCGCTTCCATGCCCATTACCGCGAAGAGGCGGCGCATGTTGAAGAGCTCCTCCGGCGTGCCGAGACGGATCGCGCCATGGCGCTCCACATTGATGCGGTCGAGTTCGCCGAGCGCCGCAAGCCGGGCCTTGAGCTCCGGATTGGCTTGCAGAACCTCTGCATTCACGTCCGCGACCAGCTCGATCAGGGTGCCGTATTGCGGCACTTCCGTGCGGTACATGGCCGACATCGCCTCGGTGAAGAGCGAGCGGATGGTGTCGGGGGAAACGAATGCCTGCTGGGACTGCGCCATGTCTTGAACCTTCGGTACGGATGGCCACGGGCCATCATTCCAAAATTATCTTCTGTCATGACTTTACAACCCGCGTTTCCTCCGGAATATCGGCATTTATTCAAGAGTTCATTCGCTCACGGAATGATGTCCATGGTCGCACCGCGCCGATTCCTGCCGTCCACGTCTCTCCTCGCAGCCTTCGAGGCCGCCGCCCGCACGGGCAGCATCACAACGGCGGCAAAGGAGCTGGACCTGACCCAGAGCGCCGTCAGCCGCCAGATCAAGGCGCTGGAGGAACAGCTCGGCGTGACGCTTTTCGTGCGCGAGAAGCAGACGATCCGCCTGACGCTTGCCGGCGACAGCTATGCCCGCGAGATCCGCGAGGCGCTCCGGCGCATTTCGTCCGCCTCGCTGAACCTCAAGGCAAACCCGCTCGGCGGCACGCTGAACCTCGCCATCCTGCCGACCTTCGGCACGCGCTGGCTGGCGCCGCGGCTCGGGCGCTTCCTCCGCCTCCATCCCGGCATCACCATCAACCTCGTCACCCGTCTCTCGCCCTTCGATTTCCGTCTCGACCTCATCGATGCGGCGATCCATTTCGGGCTCGGCCACTGGCCGGGGGCGGATCTGACCTTTCTGATGAAGGAGGAGACGGTGCCCGCCTGCAGCCCCGACTTCCTCTCGCGGCAGCCGATAACGGGGCCGGAAGACCTGCTCGACGCGCCGCTCCTGCATCTGGCGACGCGCCCGGATGCCTGGGAGAAATGGTTTGCCTCGCAGGGCATCAAGGCGGAGGGGGTGCACGGCATGCTCTTCGACCAGTTCGCCACCGCCGCACAGGCGGCCACCGCCGGTCTCGGCGTCGGGCTCCTGCCGCGCTTCCTCATCCGGGAGGAACTGGAGCGCGGCGACCTCGTGACCGTCGGGCCCGCGATGGAAAGCGCCGAACGCTATTTCCTGGCCGTGCCCTTCGAGCGGGCCGCCTATCCGCCGCTCGTCGCCTTCCGGAACTGGATTACCGAGGAAGCCCGTGCTAGCGCAGAGCAGGCGGACAGCCCCCTTGCGAAGGGCGCGCACTTGTCCGCATAGTGCAGCGGTTCCCGTGCGGGGAACCCGAGTGACATTCGAGAGGCCATCCATGAAACCGATATTCGTCCAGCTCCAGTGCGCCCCGGGCAAGACCTACGAGGTCGCCGACGCCATCTACAAGACGGAGCTGGTCTCGGAGCTTTACTCCACCAGCGGCGATTACGACCTGCTCCTGAAGATCTATGTCCGGGACGAGAAGGACATCGGCAAATTCATCAACGAAAACATCGCCTGCATTCCCGGCATCGTGCGCTCGCTGACGACGCTCACCTTCACCGCCTTCTGACGACAGGCCGGGCACTGCTGGAAGTGACCGGCTAAAATATTGTATTACATTTTTTCTATGTTTTAATTTATGAATGTTACTGGTTTTTCGAAGAATGGTTCGGACAGGACCTTCTTCCGGCCAGATCCTTGGCAGCGTGCCGTTATGAAAACGGCTGGCAGTCGTTTCCCAAGGACGGAAGAATGCGCCTATCCCGCAAATTGCCGATCGCAGCCGCCGCACTGACCGTTTTCGCCGTCGGCATTTCCACCACCATAGCCCTCACCATCGCCAGCCGGCAGGTGCACCAGCAGACCATGGAGACGCTGAATGCCTATGCCGAGGACCGCAGGAACGATCTCCAGCAGCTCCTGGGCTCGATCGACAAGGACATCGTCCTGACGGCGGCTAATCCCGAGATGATCGACGCGCTGAAGCAGTTCGATGCGGAGGCGGCGAAGATCGGCGCGGGCGGGCTGGACCAGATCCGCGACGCCTATGTGAAGAACAACCCCAACCCCGCCGGCCAGCACGATCTTCTCGATAGCGCCGGCAAGACCGGCTACGACGCGCTGCACCAGACGCTTCATCCCTTCATCCGCAAGCACCTGCGCACCTATGGCTATTACGACATGTTCCTGTTCAACGGGACGGGCGATGCGGTCTACACGGTGTTCAAGGAAGCGGATTTCGGCACCAACTTCGTCAACGGCCCCTATGCGCAATCGGGGCTCGGCGAAATCTACCGGCAGGCCATGGCGGCGAAGGAGGACGGCGCGATCTTCTATTCGGATTTCACGCCCTATGCGCCGTCCAACGGGGATGCCGCCGCCTTCCTTGCCACGCCCATCCGCGATGGCGGCAAGACCATCGGGGTGCTGGCGATCCAGATGCCGATGAACAAGTTCCTGGAGACGCTCTCCAACAATACCGGTCTTGGGGAGACGGGCGAGACGATCCTCATCAACCGCGACAGCACGCTGACCATCGATTCCGTGCGCACGCCCGAGAACGATACGCTGAAGGTGAAGGTCGACAGCCCGCTGATTGCGGAGGTGCTGGCGGGAAGGCCGCAAATCGGCACGCTGTCCGGCTATCGTGGCATGGAAAGCCTCGTCGCCCTGGAGCCGGTGCAATATCATGGCACCACATGGGCCATCGGCGCGCTGATCGGCAGCGAGGAGGCAGACGGCCCGCTGGTCCTGATGCGCAACATGGCGTGCCTGGCCGCACTGGGCCTTCTTGCCGCCGTGCTGCTCGCCAGCACGCTGTTTTCCCGGCAGCTGACACGGCCCATCGTGCTGCTCGTCGACGCGATGAAGCGCCTTGCGGGCGGCGATACCGGAATCGTTCTGGTGGGCGAGGCCCGCAGCGACGAGATCGGCGACATGGTGCGCTCGGTCGCGGTCTTCCGCGATGCCGCCATCGAGAAGCGGCGCATGGAGCAGGAGGCCGAGCAGCTGCGCCAGGAGGCCGAGCGCGAGCGCCAGCAGCGCGAGGCGGAGAAGGCGCTCGAGGCAGAGCAGCTCAAGGATGCGGTCGACGGTCTGGGCGAGGCGCTCGGCCACCTCGCCCGCGGCAACCTGCAGTTCCGCATCGAGCGCACCTTCGTGCCCGGTCTCGATGCGCTCCGGCAGAACTACAACGAGGCCGTCGGCCAGCTCGATTCCGCTCTCGGCATGGTGGGGCAGAGCGTGTCCGTCATCCATTCCGGAACCGGCGAAATCAGCCATGCCGCGAGCGACCTTTCGAACCGTACCGAACAGCAGGCTGCTTCCGTGGAGGAAACCGCCGCCGCGCTCGAGGAGATCACCACGACCGTGGCCGACAGCCGGAAGCGGGCCGAGGAAGTGGGTGCGCTGGTTCAGCGCGCAAAGGATCGCGGCGAGCGGTCGAGCGCGCTGGCAGAGCGCACGACGGCGGCGATGGTCTCGATCGAGCAGTCCTCCCGCGAGATCAACAACATCATCTCCGTCATCGACGAGATCGCCTTCCAGACCAATCTGCTGGCGCTGAATGCCGGGGTGGAGGCGGCCCGCGCCGGGGATGCCGGCAAGGGCTTTGCCGTCGTTGCGATGGAAGTGCGGGAACTTGCGCAGCGCTCCGCCCGCGCGGCACGGGAGATCAAGGATCTGATCACCGTTTCGGGTACGCAGGTGAAGGACGGGGTGACCCTGGTTTCCGAGGTCGGCCAGGCGCTCGGCGAGATCGTGACCGAGGTCCTTGAGATCAACAAGCACGTGGCCGCCATCGTCGAGGCCTCCCGCGAGCAGGCCACGGGGCTGCGCGAGATCAACACCGCGGTCAACGTCATCGACCGCAACACGCAGCAGAATGCCGCGATGGTGGAGCAGACGACGGCATCCAGCCACACGCTTGCCCACGAGGCCACGTCGCTTGCCGGCCTTCTGGAGAATTTCAGGCTCAGCGGCCGGCAGCTCGCCTCGGCCCGGAAGGCCGCCTGAAACGGAAAGGCCCCGCCGGCGTGGCGGGGCCCTTCGGTCGGGGGATTGTCCGTGGCCGCCCGGAGCGGCCTTCGGCATCAGCCGAAATAGGTGGGTTTGCGGCTGTCGAGCAGCTCGCGAATCGCCGCCTTCACATCGCTTGCGGAATCGAAGTGGCGTTCATCGAGATCATGGACGTGAAACTTGACGGCGATAAATTTCATGCGGTCCGCGTCGGGAACGAGAATTCCAACCGGCACCCCTGCATATTCAACGACCTGTCTTTGCATTTTCAGTCTCCTGTGCGCCAAAGCGAGACCGGATTTCGGGCCGCCCTTCCGGGCCGGCCGCATTTTCCGGCTCCCAAACGCCATGCCTGAAAGGAAGGTTCCTCTCTTTGAGGAAGATCCAGAAACTTCATCGAAATTTCCGATTCCCGTTCCTTGCCGGCATCGACAGCCGCGCTCTTAAGGAGCTTTCTTTTCGACATGATGACAGAAAGGCGGCAAGATCGTGAAAACCGGTTTTGCCGCAAAACGAAAGCCCCGGCGACAGGGCACCGGGGCTCCGGACGATGGCCGTTTCGTCAGGCTCACCAGCCGTCGCTCAACACCCGGTCGAGCATGTCGACGAAGAAGTCCGCGGCCTCCACCGTGAGGCAGAGCGGCGGCTTGATCTTCAAGACGTTCAGGTGATCGCCCGTCGGCTGCATGAGGATGCCGAAATCCAGCAACCGGTCGCAGATGGCGGCGGTTTCCTGCGTTGCCGGCGCAAGCGTATTGCGGTCGCGGACGAATTCGAGCCCGAGATAGAGGCCCATGCCGTGAACGGCGCCCGCCAGCGCATGGCGCTGGCACAGGCTTTCCAGCCGCGCCTTGAGGTGATCGCCGACGATGCGGGCGTTCTCCTGCAGGCCTTCGTCCTCCATGATGTCGAGAACCGTCATGCCGATCGCGCAGCTGACCGGACTGCCGCCGGCGGAGGAGAAGAAGTAGCCCTCCCGCTCCAGCGCATCGGCCACCTCGCGGCGGGTGATGACGGCTCCCAGCGGATGGCCGTTGCCCATGCCCTTGGCAACCGTGATGATGTCGGGGACGACACCCTGCTGCTCGAAGCCCCAGAAACTGTGGCCGAGGCGGCCGTAGCCTACCTGAACCTCGTCGGCGATGCAGAGCCCGCCGCGTTGCCGGATCATGGCGTAGACCTCGGCGAGATAGCCGTTCGGCAGGGCGATGCCGCCGGCATTGCCATAGACGGTTTCGCAGATGAAGCCGGCAAGCTTTTCGCCCTTCACGTCAAGCAGCTCCAGCGCCTGGCGGACATGGGCGGCATAGGCGGGGGCGCTGTCGGGGCCGCGATAGGGCCCGCGATAGGTGTTGGGCGAGACGACGGGATGCACCCAGGCGGGACGCGTCGTCAGGGCCGCGGGATTGTCGGCGATGGAGGTGGAGACCGCATCGCTCGCCACCGTCCAGCCGTGATAGGCCTCGAGGAGGCTGACGATGTTCTTCGCTCCGCTCCAGGCCCAGGCGAGGCGCAGCGCAAGATCAACCGCCTCCGAACCGGAATTGACCAGCAGCACCGTGTCCAGGCCTTCCGGCGCAAGGCTGGCCAGCCGCTCGGAGAAATCCGCAATGCCCGCATAGTGGAAGCGTGAATTGGTGTTGAGCAGCGACCACTGATGTCCGGCCGCTTCCGCAAGGCGCGGATGGCCATGGCCGGCGATCGCGACGTTGTTCAGCATGTCCACATAGGCGCGGCCGCGGGTATCGAACATGAATTCGCGCCAGCCCCGCTCGATCTGCGGCGGGTCGCGGTAGTAGTTCTTCTGCACCTGGGCAAAGCTTGCATGGCGCCGGGCGAGAACGCGGTCGCCCTCGAGCGGAGGCGCATCGCAGTCCAGCCCGAGCAGCAGCGAGGGCGAGGGGCTGAGCCGCTTCCAGGCCGCCGCATGCGACGGAGTGGAAAAGAGCGGCGGGACGAAGCCGCCGCCGACCGAAAGCTGCACCGCCAGGTGGCCGAAGCGCCCCGCCTCGCCCGAGACGGTGCCGATCGGCTCGCCGGCTTCCACCGGCAGGCCGCTTTCATGCGCGGCATCGAGGCCTTCGAGATGAAGCGCAAGGCCCGCCCCGACCAGCACCGTGCGCTGGCCGTCCCGCTCGATGCGGCCCGCGAAGGGCGCGGCGGCCTGAAAACCCGCCGGCAGACAGATGGCGAGATGCAGCGCCACGCTTTCCGGCTCGCGCGGGCTCAGGAGCTCCGTCCGCGTCAGGCGATGCTCGCCATAGCGGGCAATCGCGATGCCGGTCTCCCGGGCCGCCTGCTCGAGGAGCTTGAGCTCCGTTTGCGGCGAGGCCCAGTTGTCGCGCACCAGCCCGCGGCTGGTGACGGTGAAATCGGCAAAGCGCACCGCTTCCGGCTGGATGCCCGGCAGAAGCGGTCCCATCTCCGGCAGCGCGAGTTCCTCGACGGGCAAGCCGAGAGCCTCCAGGATCGCCGTTTCCATGAGGGCATGGGGCGTGCGGGCGGCCAGTTCGAAGATCTCGCGCTCATGGGCGAGATTGTCCTGGACATAGGTATTGTCGGGATCGATCGAGAGCTGCATCTCGCCGCTGGCCGCCAGGATGGCGGCACGCGCCACGATGAGCGGCCAGAGCGCCCGCGCCTCCGCTTCCGTCAGCGGGTGGATCGCGTGGAAGGCCCGGATGCAGGGCAGGATGTAGAAGGGGTCGCCATCGGCATGGTGGAGCAGCGAGGCGCAGGTGACGGCAAGATCCGCCGCCAGCCAGCCATGCACGATGTCGCCGAAGTCGATCACCCCGTCGGCGATCATCCGGCCATGGGCGTCGGGCCGCGCAACGACGTTGTCATCGGTGATGTCGTGGTGGATCGGCTGCACGCGCAGCTCTGGCGCAAGCGGCTGAAGCCGCTTGACGGCCGCCACCATGACCTTGGCGATGCGGTCGCGGCGCGCCTGGTCGGACACGGCCGAGAGAAGCTTGAGGGCCACCGGACCCGCCCGGCGCAGATCCCACTGCACCTCGCGCTCGAGGCCCGGATGGGAGAAATCCGCCAGATGAAGCGCCACGCGTGCGGCAAGCGCACCGAGCCCCTCCACCACGGGACGGGACAGGTGCTTGCGCCGGGTCAGCGGCTCGCCGTCGAGATAACTGAGCAGGCGAACCTGGTAATCGACGCCGCCCACGGCCAGGAACAGGATGTCGTCGCCGTTGCGCGCCCGGCGCGGCAGCGGCACGCGCGGTGCCCCCTGCTTGCCGCTGATATGGAGCATCGCGGCATTCTGTGCCTCGAGCTCGACGGTCGCATAGTCCGAACGGCAGATCTTCAGGACAAAGCGCCCCTCCTCGGAGGAGATGCGGTAATTGCGGTCCTGCTGGCTTCCCAGCTCCACAATTTCGCCACGCAGGCCGTAGAAGGTCTCGAGGATTGCCGCTGCCTCTCCCGCCGTCACGTCTGGCCTAGGCGTTTCAATGCGTTGAAGAAGCGCATCATTCGTCATTTATGTCCCCTGGGGTAATATCGGGCTCACTTTAATCACGCCCAACGAGGTTGGGAAGGCGCGAAACACAGCGATTCCACCTCAATTGCCGGCTTTTCATCCTCCATGATGGAGGCCCGCACCGCCTTAAAGCCCAAAAAAGTTATTAATCATATTACATAGCGCCTAGAACATTTAGGCCGGGTTTTGAAGAATTCCTTCATAAAACACAACCTATGATTCGCACTCGAACAAGATCAGGGAGACTGTGGGATAGTGAAGGGCGCGCCCATTCCCGGCCAATCCGGACAAGGCGAAGCGACCCCTCTGGCCGAGGACATCGGACAGGGCGCGGCGCAGCCCGTTCCGGTGCCGGCCGAAGGCGCGGCGACCGTCCATTCCGAAGAGGAATTCCAGTCGCTCCTGCGCCGCCTCGATCTCGCGCTCGGCGCCTCGGGCATCGGTGTGTGGGAACACTCCATTTCCGATGACACGATCAACTGGGATGCGCGGATGCACCGGCTCTACGGGACCACACCCGTTTCCCCCGTTCCGCTCGACATATGGTTGAACGCACTGCATCCGGAGGATGTGGAGAAGGCCGTTGCCGATTTCGAGGATGCGGCAAGACGGAAGGGCTCCTATCGCTCCGAATTCCGCATCCGGCTTGCCGACGGAACCGTCCGGCACATCCGCTCCATGGCGAACTACTATGTGGACGCCAACGGAGACCCGGCCTTCATCGGCGCGGAGTGGGATGTCACGGCCGATGTGGAGCTGACCAGGGCGCTCAGCCAGCAGCAGCGTCTGGCCGAGGAAAGGGCCGCCGCGCTGCAGGAAAGCCGGGCCCAGGTGGAATATGCCGCCGAGCACGATTACCTGACGGGTCTTCCCAACCGGCGCTCCTTCGACCGCTTCTGCCGCCAGCTTTCCGAGACGGGCACGCCGCGCCGGCTGGCGCTGATGCATATCGATCTCGATCGCTTCAAGCAGGTGAACGACGAGCATGGCCACGAGGCGGGGGACACCGTTCTCAGGACGGCTGCAGTCGCGATCCGCGCCGCGCTCGGCCCCGAGGACATGGCGGCCCGCATGGGCGGCGACGAATTCGTGATCGTATGCCTGGACGAACACGACCGGGAAGAACTCCGCCGCCGGGCGCAGGGCATCATCGACGCCCTGGGAACGGGCCTCGAACTGAACGGCAAGCCGCTCCTGACCGGCGCATCGATCGGCATCGCCCTCGAGACGGGGTGCCAGGTGGACGGTCTCCTGAAGGATGCCGACGTGGCGCTCTACAGCGCCAAGCGCCGCGGCCGGGGCCGGGTGGTGTTTTTCCATGCGGACCTGCTGGATACGGATGCCGCGGATCTGCGCCGCGCGGCCGAGCTCCGGGAAGCGATCGCAAGCGAACAGATCCTGCCGCTTTACCAGTGCCAGTGGGACGGGCGTTCCGGCCTGCTGGCGGGCCTGGAGGCCGTGCCCTGCTGGAACCATCCGGAAAAGGGGCTTCTCTCCATCAGCGACCTGCTGCCCGAGGTGGCGGAGAGCGGGCTGATGGCGCTGCTGGACCGGCACATGCTCGCCTGCGTGTTCCGCGACCTGCAGCACTGGGAAGACGAAGGCCATGCGGCGCCGAGGGTATCGCTGAGCATTTCGGCGGAACGGTTCTCTTCCGCCTCGCTGATCGAGGAAATGCGCCGTGCGGGCAGCCTGGCAGGCAGCATCTGCTTCGAGCTGAAAGCGTCCGATTCGCTGCGGGACATGACCGACGCGACGCTGCGCGCCACGGCCCAGCTGAAGGCGCTCGGCTGCGAGATCGCCGTCAGCGGCATCCGCGACGGCGAAGGCTCGCTGGTCGGGCTGCTGCGTCTCAGGCCGAACCGGCTGAAGCTCGACCGAAGCATGGTCGAGACACTGACGACGGAACTCGACCAGCTGCGCCTGCTGCATGCGATCAGCGACTTCGCCCGGGCCTTCGGCATGACGATCACGGCCGATGGCGTTTCCTCCCGCGAGCAGGCGGAGCTCTTGCGCAACCTGGGCTGTGCCACGCTGCAGGGCGATTACGAGGGGCCGCCGCTCGACCGGGACCTGATCCCCATGCGCCTGCGGCCGCTGCGACGCGACCTCAAGCGCTGAACCCCCTTTCCTCTCAGAAGGCCGTGACGGCTGCCGATCCGAGCTGGTGAACGGTGCCCGACGGCAGGGCCTGCCCGTCGGTGCCCGCGCGCGGTGACAGCCGAACCGCCCGCGTCTCACCCGGCGCCAGATGGAACCAGTCGTCGTCCGCCCGGTAGAGATCGCACTCCACATGGACCGATTGCGCGAGCCTGTTTGCGGCAAGGCGAAGGCTCCAGCCCTCCTCGTCCCGCACGAGGCTCGCCTCCAGGTCCGCCGCATGCAGCGCTGCCGTTCGGCCGAGCGGGAAATGGAAGGCATCGGCCAGAACCCTGCCCGTATCCGGATCGCGAAGCCGGGCCACCGTCACATCGTGGGACGGCGGGCCGAAGCGGAAGGCATAGGCGGTATCGAAGAAGGCGCCGAAGAGATCGGTTGCCGGAATCTTCCCGATGGAACGTCCCTCGAGCGCCAGACGCCGCCGGCCGGAGACGACCGGCATCGCGCCCTGCCTCAAGCAGACCAGCTCCAGATCCACGGTCAGCGCGGCGGCGCCTTCATGCAGCACATGGACATCGATGCCGTTGGTGCCCTCGTCGAGCAGCAGCACCTGGAGCGGGCGGAAGGCCCGCTTCAGCGCGTGATAGACGGGCTTCGGCTCGCCGGTGGAATCGATCACGCCCCAGCCGGGGCCGGGGAGGAAATCGGACAGTGTCCAGACCAGCGCGCCGCCGCAGCGGCTCCCGCTCCTGCGCCATTCCGCAAAACACGCTTCCGAGACCTCGCCGGTCACGGCACGGGAGAAGTCGAGATAGCGGGCCGGGTCCTCCCGACGCAGGCGCGCGGGATCGAAGCCGTAGAGACGCTTCAGATAATGATCGCGGGTATCCTCGAAGTCCCAGGAGGCGTCGCGGTCGCGCGGGACGCGGGCCTTCCAGCGCGGATCGTGGACGGCGGGGGCGCCCAGATGGACATCCAGCGTGCGCTGCGCGGGCACCTGCGCGAAGGCAAGCGATTCGGCCGAGAACCGCACATCGGCCCGGCGCGCATCATCGAGCGGGCGCTCGTAGGCGCCGACGCCATAGTAATGGGTGACGCCCTCGTTGGGCGCGAACGGCATGGCGCCGCCCGATGGCGAATTCGCCACATAGGGCACGTCAGGCCGCCATTCCGCGGCAAGCGCGCTCAGGATCGTCTCGCAGAGCGGCCCCTCCCAGATCGTCCGGGGCAGGCCGAGCATGGCGCCCTGCTGGTAGATTTCGCTGCCGCCGCAGAGCACCGCGAGAGAGGGCGACAGGCCGAGGGGCGCAAGAAGGTCCGCCGCCTCTCGCCGCACATGGGCGACGAAGGCTTCGTCCTTCACCGGATAGTCGAAATTGGCGAACATGAAATCCTGCCAGACCAGCAGCCCCAGCCGGTCGCAGCATTCGAAGAAGGCGCGGGTCTCGTAGGTCATGGTACCGCCAATGCGGATCATGTTCATGCCGGCCCGGGCGGCCTTTTCGAGCAGCGGGCGATAGGTGGCCTCGTCGCCGGCCAGACCGATCAGGTCCGCATTCGTCCAGACGGCGCCGCGGCAGAAAACGGGAACGCCATTCACCCTGAGGGCAAAGCCCTTGCCATCCTCGCCCCGATCGACCTCGATCCGCCGGAAGCCGGTCCTGCCGGCGGGAAGCGTGGTGCCGTCGATCTTCAGCGCCACATCGTAAAGCACGGGGTCGCCATGGGTATGGGGAAACCACGGCTCGATGCCGTTCAGCCTGAGTTCGGCATGCCGGTAACCATCCTCGCCCGCTTCGCAGACCGCTTCCGCGCCGTGGCAGACGAGGCGGATGTCGCCGGCGCCTTCGGCCCGGAAACGCACCGAAAGCCACCCCTCGCCTTCCGCCGTCAGCCCGGACCGGAAGGTCAGGTCGCCGATTGCGGCGCCCCCACGCCTGAGGAGCGAGACGGGACGGAAAGGGCCGGTGGCATGGATATCAGGGCACCAGCCCGGCATGTGGCCAAGGGCGGTGGTGCGCAGGAGCCTCAGCCCCTGATGGGACATCAGCCGCGGCCGCCAGCGGGCGCGCGGACCGGAGCGTTCGAGATGGGGTTTCAGCGCGCGGAAGCAGATCGCCAGCCGCTCGCCGCCCTTCAGCACCAGCGGCAGATCGTGGCATTCGAACATGCTTTCCGACGTAAGCACCAGCTTACCGTCCAGATGGACTTCCGCGATCGTGGCGAGACCCTCGAAGCGCAGCACGGCCTCGCCGGCAGGCAGGGGTTCTCCCCGGAGATACCAGGCATCGCGTTCGATGAGGGAGGGTGCAGAGGCGGGATCGAACCGTCCTGCGGCCGAGAGTGCTCCGGCCACGGTGCCGGGGACCGTCGCCTCGACGGCCTCCCCGAGCGGAAGGTCCGCGGGGGTCTCGAAAGCGCCCGCATCGGTGAGCAGGAGCCGCCAGGTGCCGCCGAGAGAGACGGCCTCCGCCGCCGGTGCCCAAAGCCGTTCCATGCAACGTTCCTCCCCGGACCAGCTTTCAGCCAAGGCTGCGGCGAAGCGAATCCATCATCTGGTCCCAGGCATGGATAGCCGGTTCCAGCGCGCTTGCAAGCGGATCGAATTTCCGCCGCGCGATCGCACGGGCGAGCTGGAACTGGACGGTTTTCGACACCTCGGCGATCTTCGATGCAGCATCCGCAGCCTCGCCGAAGCGCGCCCTGTCGAGCCAGGCGAGATGGCTGGAGGCGAGCTCGAAATTGGCGCCCAGCTGGCGCAGCGTGTTGAAGGCGTATTTGTGGAAGAAATCGAAGGGCCGCTCGGCCACCCGTTCCACCTGCCCCGGGAAGACCGCCGCAAAGGCGCGGACCGGGTTTGCCCCGGGCCGCCGCGCGAAATGGAAGGCCAGGAGGCGTTCGGCCACCCGCCGCTGCTCCGCCTCGCCGGGAACGGATGCCGGAAGCTTGGCAAACTCCGTATAGGGCAGGAAGGGCGGGTCCTCCGGCTTCAGGTGATGCTGGAAGAGACCGTCGAAATCCTCTCCCGCCAGCCGATAGAAGCCGGCATTGTGGAAATAGTCCATCACCCGCCCTTCGACATCCAGGCGGTTGATGCCGACGGTCGTCTTGCCATGCTCGCGGCGATAACCGGTCGCATGGGTGTCGGGCATGTAGAAGCTGTCCATCTCCACAAGGCAGAGCCGCCCGCGGGCGATCTGCTCCGCCACATGCGTCTCCACACGGTCGAAGATTGCAAGCTCGGTGGCGCGGATGCCGTAAAGCGCCTCCAGGTCCTCCAGCGGCACCTTGAAGAAGGTGAACTGGTCACCCTCGAAATCCTGCGTGAGGGTGAAGCCCATCATCGCTTCCGGCGAGCCGCCGAGCGCATGGACCGCCTCGATCCACAGATCCACATAGCAGTTCGTTTCCGGCCACATCCGTTCGCTCGAATGCAAGGCATGCGGGCGATAGGTGGCCGGATCGAGACCCGGAAATACGCTTATCATTCCGCTCAGCCCCAAAGCACCCGGCGCACGTCGTCCGGCCATTCCGCCACGTCGAGGCCATGGGTATGGAAGAGCGCGAGCGCGATGCGCTCCAGCCCGAAGCCGACGCAGGCGGTGTGCACGGGCTCGCCGCTTTCGAAGTGCAGGCCCCACTTCAGGCCGAACTGGTCCTGGTGGTAGTTGAAGCTCATGCAGGCCGTCGGCTTTTCGACCGAGGTGATCGGAATGAGAAGCTCGAACTTCAGGTTCTGGTCGCGCTGGTTGTTGACCAGCAGACGGCCCGCACGGCCGAAGAAGGGATCGTTGGCGACATCGATATGCACGTCGAGCCCGACGGACCTCATCATTTCGGTGCCGCGATCCATCCAGCGCTGGCGGAAGGCCATCACCTGGTCCTGCGGCCCCATGAAGACGTATTCGCGCATGCGGAAGAGCTGCTGGCGCGCCGGATCCTTGGAGGGCTCGTGGCGGAAGCAATAGGATTGCAGGTCGTAGAGCTGGCCTCCGGCCTTCACCGCCCCGCGCTTTGCGATCGTCGGGTAGAGGGGATAGCAGGCGGCCGGCGTCAGCACGATGTCGGTGGCTTCCTGGCCCTTGGTCCAGTCCTGGCCGTCCTCCATGCATTTCAGCAGGCTGACGTGATCCAGCTCGCAGCCGCAGAAGGAATGGATGGTGCCGGCAAGCTGCGGGAAGCTCTTCATGTAGCCGCTGGCCTCGAAATAGGCGCGGTTCATGCCGGGCGGGAAGCGGATCGCCTCCGCGCCATCGGGCCCGCCGGTGCGGTCGATGAGTCGCTCGAAGGCGGCAATCACGTCCTCGAACTGGCCGGAGCGGCCGTAAAGACCGTCGACGCCCGTTTCGATGAGAAGGCCCGCCTCGAAGAGGCGGTCGAGAAACGAAACCTGCATGTCCATTGTCTTCACCCCAGAAGGCTGGTGTCCTGCTTGTGCACGAGCAGCATGGAGGACGTGTTGCCGTAGATACGGTCGTTGCTGATCATCAGCTGGGCGGAATGCGCGTCGCGCAGGTTGCGGCCGAGGCTGAAGGGCGTCTTGTTCTTGTAACCCATGATGCCGCAGACCAGCATCGCGCCGTTGATGATCGGCAGGATCATCTCGGAGGAGCAGATCTTGACGTTGTTCATCGCCACCGCGAAGGCCATGGAGGAGAGCTTTTCCCCGTCATGCCGGGCCTCCTCGTAGGTCTTGAGGCCGGCGATCACGTTGGACTTGACCATCTGCAGCTGGGCGGAAATCTCGGCAAGCCGGACTGCGCCGGGCGGCGTCTGGCCGGGGGACTTGCGGGCCGCCGCCCTGACGAAGGCCTGCGCCTTGGCCACCGCATCTGCGGCAATGCCATACCACACGCCGCTCCACAGCAGATGGGAGGCCGCGAGCATGGACTGCGCCGCGATTTCGGCGAAGGGCTGCGGGAAGACCTGCTCTGCGGGCGCCTCGCCCCTGAACAGGAAGCCGTCCGAGCAGGTGCCGCGCATGCCGAGCGTATCCCAGACATGGGTGCGCTCGAGCGTATACTGGTCCTTGAGGAAGACGGTCATGACCTGATCGGACGGTGCTGCATCCTTGCCGGCGCGGGAGGTGATGAGGATCGCGTCCGACTGGGCGCCGTAGGAGATGACGGTTGCGTCCTTCTCGAGCCGGCAGCGGTCGCCGTCGATCTCGATGGCGCAGATCGAGTTGCGCAGGTTGCCGCCGATCCCGCCCTCGGTCGTGGCGGAACCCAGCAGAAGCTGCTCGCGCGCGACCCGGGCCATGAAGGCCATGTGCCACGGGCTCTGGAAACCGTGCTCCACCAGGCTGGACAGCTTGATGTGGTGCATGGCGAAGATCATCGAACTGGAGGCGCAGGCCTGGGAGATCACCGAGCACAGCTCGGCGATGTCGGAGAAGCTGGCACCCTCGCCGCCCTCGCTGACCGGCACCTGGATGCCGAGCAGCCGTTCCGCCTTCATGGCGGCAACCGCTTCCGCCGGGAAGCGGCCTTCCGCGTCGACCGCATCCGCATGTTGCCGGGCAACTTCGGCAACGCGGGCGGCGCGGACGTCGAGACTTTCCAACTGGACCTGAGCCGCCACGTTCATCAGGCAACCTTTCGTGCGGCGAGGATCTGCTGGACCGTATTCTCGATGGCCGCGATGCTCTGGAAGGACTTGCGGTTCAGCAGGTGATCGGGAAACTCGACGTCGAAGGCATCCTCGATGCCGAGCATCAGCTGCACGGAAGCAAAGGAGGACAGGCCCGCGGTGTAGAGATCCGCGTCGTCAGCAAGTGTTTCCACTGGCGTCGGGAGATTTCCGAGCTTGGCCAAGAGTTCACGGATCTTCTCGTTCATAGTATTCCCCTCGGGCGTTACTGGCACAATCACTTATTGGCGCAAATGGATATAGGTAATTCCATAAAATTCCGATAAATCTTGTAGTTAAGGGGGAATGAGGGCGATTGATCAAATGCAACGGAATTGTTTCGAAAGGCCTGCAACGCCAAGGCTTTGGCACCTGCGGCAGGGTTTCGGGCGATGGAGAATTCCGGCTTTCGCCGCGCGGCCTGTCTCATTTTAGAATAGATGGCCCGACTTGTCGGGTGTCCTGTACCGCGGAGGAACAGGCTCAGGCGAGGCGGTCGCGGTAGAGATGGGTCCGGCCGCGGAAATCGGTCAGCTCCCAGAGACCGTCCTCGACGGGCCGGACATGGCTGCTTTCGAGATCGACCTTTCCGTGACCGCCCGGAAGGTCGAGCACGTAGGTCGGGCGGCAGAGGCCGGAGAGATGGCCCCGCAGGGCGGAGACCAGCCCGAGCCCCTCGGCGATCGGCAGCCGAAAATGGGCGGTTCCGGGCGCCAGGTCGGGGTGATGGATGTAATAGGGCGTCACGCGGTGCTCGACGAAGAGGCGCATGAGGTGTGCGAGCACGTGCGTATCGTCATTGATGCCGCGAAGCAGGACCGTCTGGCTGAGCAGGACGACACCGGCATCGGACAGTCGGCGCAGCGCCTGCGTGGCGGCCGGCGTGAACTCCTGGGGATGGTTGGCATGGAGCGCGACATAGACGCTCCTCCCGAAGGCCCGCAGCGCCTCCGCAAGCGCCGGCGTCACCCGGCCGGGATCGACCACCGGCACGCGGCTGTGCAGCCGCACCACCCGCACATGCGGGATGGCGGAGAGCCGCTCCATGATGTCCGCCATGCGGCGCGGCGACAGCATCATCGGGTCGCCGCCGGTGAGGATCACCTCCCATATTCCCGGATGGGCCGCAATATAGGCAAGCGCCTCCTCCAGCCGGTCGCCCGCGAGGGTGCCGTCACCATCCGGCCCGACCATCTCGCGCCGGAAGCAGAAGCGGCAATAGACCGGGCAGACATGCAGCACCTTGAGAAGCACGCGGTCCGGATAGCGGTGGACGATGCCCTCCACCGGGGAATGGGCGTGATCGCCGATCGGATCGGCCAGCTCCTCCGGCCGGGTGGCGAGTTCCTCCGCCTGCGGCAGGAACTGGCGTCCGACGGGATCGTCGGCGTCGCGGATCTGCCCGGCCATGAGCGGCGTGACCCCAATCGCGTAGCGCTGCGCGACCGCGCGGGCCTCCTGCAGCCGCTCCGGTGACAGAAGCCCGGCCTCCAGCAGGCCCTCCGCCGTCGTGATGGTGCGTGCGGCCAAGGGTCAGACCTCCGCAACCGGTGCCCAGAGCACCTGCTCGATGCGGGTGGCACCAGTCGCCAGCATGACCAGCCGGTCGAAGCCAAGCGCGATGCCGCTGGCATCGGGCATGATCGACAGCGCCGCGAGGAAATCCTCGTCCAGCGGGTACTCCTCTCCGTAGACGCGCCGCTTCTCCGCCATTTCCGCCTCGAAACGCCGGCGCTGCTCGACGGGGTCGGTCAGTTCCCCGAAGGCATTGGCAAGTTCGACACCGCAGGCATAGAGCTCGAAACGCTCCGCCACCCGCGGGTCTTCGGCCGACCGGCGGGCAAGGGCCGCCTCGCTGACCGGATAGCCGTAGAGGATGGTCGGGCGCCCGAAACCGAGCTTCGGCTCGATGCGCTCCACCAGAACGCGGCTGTAGAGATCGGCCCATGTATCGTCCGCCGCATGGCGGATGCCGGCCGCCGCGAGGGCCCTGGCCAGCGCATCCCGGTCTGTCTCGCCCGACGCGCTCGCGGTGGCAAGCAGATCGATGCCGGCGAAGCGCTGGAAGGCTTCCGCGACGCTCAGCCGCTCCGGCTCCAGGAAGGGATCGCAGGTCTCCCCCCGCCAGGAAAAGAGGGTTGTGCCGGTCGTTTCGGCCGCAAGGCGCAGAAGCGCTGCGCAATCTTCCATCAGCACGTGGTAGGTTTCGCCGGCCCTGTACCATTCCAGCATGGTGAATTCCGGGTGGTGCAGCGGCCCCCGCTCCCGGTTGCGGTAGACATGGGCAAAGCAGGCGATGCGCGGCTCGCCGGCCGCGAGGATCTTCTTGCAGGCAAATTCCGGCGAGGTATGGAGAAAGAGCGGATGCCGCCCGCCGGCATGGTCGATCGCCTCGGTGCCGAAGGCGTGGAGATGCGCCTCGTTTCCCGGCGAGACCTGCAGCGTCGCCGTATCCACCTCGATGAAGTCGTGACGGGCGAAATAGCCACGGAAGGCCGCCTGGATCGCATTGCGGCCGAGAAGGAACGGCCGCCGGTCCCGATGCACGTCGGGGGTCCACCAGGGAGACGGGCGATGCGGTATCGCGGCCATGGCTTTTCCTTGCTTTCTTCGCTCTATTTCATGCGCCGAGGCTGGCATTTTGCGGGAAATTAGGATAGGTCCCGGCCCTGAAAAGAACAAAGCCGTCTTCAGGGGCCCCTCGTTGCCGTCCCTCTACGACGCCAGAACAAGAGTTACAAGGACGTCTTCATGGTCAAGATCATCGCATCGTCGCTGCGCAAGGGCAACGTCGTCGAAGTCGACGGCAAGCTCTACGTGGTGCTCACCGCCCAGAACTTCCACCCCGGCAAGGGCACCCCGGTGACCCAGGTCGACATGCGCCGCATCGTCGACGGCGTGAAGGTTTCCGAGCGCTGGCGCACCACCGAGCAGGTCGAGCGCGCCTTCGTGGAAGACCGTCCCTACCAGTTCCTCTACGAGGACGGCGAAGGCTTCCACTTCATGAACCCGGAAACCTATGACCAGATCGCCGTCGATGCGGAAACCGTGGGCGACCAGAAGGCCTATCTGCAGGAAGGCATGAGCTGCATCCTGTCGATCCACGAAGGCGTGGCGCTCGCCATCGAGCTGCCGCGTCACGTGACGCTGGAAATCGCGGAGACCGAGCCGGTCGTGAAGGGCCAGACGGCCTCCTCCTCCTACAAGCCGGCCATCCTGTCGAACGGCGTGCGCACGCTCGTTCCGCCGCACATCACCGCGGGCACCCGCGTCGTCATCATGACGGAAGACGGTTCCTACGTGGAACGCGCGAAGGACTGATCCCCCGCGCGACAGCACGCACGCGAAGCCGCCTCTCCTTCCGGACAGGCGGCTTTTTTCATGTCCCGCGCCCTGCGGGGGCCGGCTGTTTAAGAGTACCTTTATTCAATTCCCCGATAACCGCTGGAGAGAGAACCGGATAAGACGGGGTTTCGAACCGTGCGCATGACGCTGCAAGACATCGAAAACATCGGGACGCCCCATGAACAGGCGGCCCCGGCCAGTGCCATTCCCCTCGTCGTCGCGCTCGAAGGCGGGCTGATCTCCACCCCTGTCCGCCTCGAGGCGCTGGCAGCCGCCCTTTCCGCCGGAGAGGGAGCAGAGGCGCTGGCGATCCTCTTGCGCGGCGGCTGCGGGTCCATGGCTGCGGAAATCGCCGGCACCCTGCCGCTGGTTCCGGAAACGGTCCGGCTGATCGAAAACGCAAGGGCCGGCGCGCGGCCCGTCTATCTGCTCGTGCCGGAAAGGCTGCTGCCGCTTGGCGGGGCGCTTGCCGCGCGCCTCGGGCCCATCGACGGGCTTCTGCCGCTCGAGAGCTTCACCGCCTCCCCCTCTGCCGCGCTGAAGGAGGCGGGCCTGGGGCCGGTCTTCGATTATGCAGGTTCCGCCACGCCGAAAGGCGGCCCCTGGCAGGGCGCGCGCCAGGCCTTCGCGATCGGCATGACGGCCCGGCAGGCGGCCGCCTTCCGCAAGGCGGATGCCCCGGTTCTGCCGCTGTCGGCGCCCGGCTCTTCCATCGTCGCGCTCCTCAAGCTGCTGCGCCCGCATCAGTATGCCAAGAACCTCCTGGTGCTGGTGCCGCTGCTGACCTCCCACCAGATGGGCCTGCATTCCCTTTTCGCCGCGCTCCTCGCCTTTGTCTGCTTCTCGCTGACGGCGTCTGCGGTCTATGTGCTCAACGACTTCATCGACATGCATGCCGACCGCGCGCATCCGACGAAGAAGCGCCGGCCCTTCGCCGCAGGAACCGTGCCTCCCGCGCTCGGGCTTTCGCTGATCCCGCTGCTGCTCTTCGGTGCCGGCCTGACGGCGACGGTCCTTCCTCCCCTCTTCGGCCTCTTCCTTGCCCTCTATGTGGGGCTGACCACGGCCTATTCCTTCTCCCTGAAGAAGATGATGCTGGCCGATGTGACGGTGCTGTCGCTCCTCTACACGCTGCGGGTCGTGGCGGGGGCTGCCGCGATCGGCGTGGACATGTCCGAATGGCTCTTTGCCTTCTCGCTGCTGATGTTCACGGCGCTCGCCCTCACAAAGCGCTACGTGGAGCTTTCGGCGCGGCTCGACCGGGACCTTCCCGATCCCTCCAATCGCGACTACCGGATCTCCGACCTGCCGGTCGTGGCTGCGCTTGCCGCTGCCGCCGGCATGAACGCGATCACGGTTCTGGCCCTCTACGTGAACTCCGAAACCGTGAAGCGGCTTTACGCCCACCCCGCGCTTCTGTGGCTTCTGTGCCCGCTCTTCCTCTACTGGATGTCGCGGGTGCTGCTGCTCGCCCATCGCCGGCAGCTCCATGACGATCCGATCGTCTTTGCCCTGAAGGACGTGCGGAGCTGGCTTGTCGGGGCGCTTTGCCTCGCGCTCATGGCACTGGCGGCCTGAGCGATGCCTGCGCCTGCACACCAAGCCATGCCGGCACCGGAAGCCGGAAGAATGACTGTCATCACCGGGGCCCTCGTGGTCACCGGGGCAGCGCTGCTCTCGATCCTGTTTTCCGGCTACGTGCCGTTCTTCAACAACAACATCTATCACCTGCCGATCCTGCGGGCGGATTATGATCTGCCGGCCTTTGCGGACGATACCTTCGTCCAGTCGCTCCGCCACTTTTCCTCGGGCTTCTGGATGGTCTTTGCGGGCAGCGCGACCCTTGTCCCGCCGAAGCTCTTCCTCCTGGGCGCGTTCCTTCTGTCCCGCATGCTGATGATGGCGGCAGCGCTGCATCTGGCGGCAAGCTTCGGCTATCGCGGGCTCCGCTTCTCGGTCCTCTATCTGGCCCTTCTTGCCGCCACGCCGCTGATGCGGGGCTATGCACCGGGCGGGGGCGGGCTCGATATCGATTACTTCTCCCACTCGGAACTTGCGAATGCGACGCTGCTTCTCTCGCTCTCCCTGGCGATCAGGGGCGGGGTGGCCGCATCCCTGCTGCTGGCCTGCATCACCTTCTTCCTGAATGCCTTCATGGCGGTGTGGCTTGCACCGGTCCTGATCGCGGTCATGCTGACGCGGCTTGCGGAGGGCGAAATCCGCCTGAAGACGCTCGCCGTTCGCGGTTCGATCGGGGCTGTGGCGGGCCTGCCTTTCGTCCTTCCCGTGGTCGCGGCCATTCTCCACGCCCGCGACGATGCCCCGTCGGGATATTCCTACGCCGCCTATCTGCGCGGCTTCTTCCCGTTCCATTTCTTCCTCGACAGCCTTTCCGCCGGGGAACTGGCCGCGATCGGGCTTCTGGCACTTGCCGGGCTTTTCGCCGCCCTTTCGCTGGGCAAGGGCGGCCGCCCCCTTGCAGCGGCGGTCCTTGCCGCGATCCTGCTGCTCGCGGTGGGCAGCGCATTGCCGCTCGTCACCGAAAACAGGATGATCCTGAACCTGCATTTCATCCGCAGCGCCGTGCTGATCCAGCTTCTGGCGGTGCTGGGCATGGCGATGATCGCCGCCGGACTGGCAACCGATGGCCGGGCGTCTGCCCCAAGGACCGTCGGCCTCCTCCTGACGGCGCTTCTGATCCTCGGAAAGCCCGGGCTGCCGGCCGCGCTCCTCGTTCTTGCCTATCTGGGATGGTTCCGGCACCGGCGACCGCTTGCCCTTCTGGACCGGCCGGCGGCGCCGAAGATTGCCGGCTACCTCGCCCTCCTTGCCGCCGCCTATGCCGTACCTTCGGCGCTGATACCCGGCCTTCGCGACATGCAGGCCCGCATCGCGATTTCCGATCGTTGGGAGCGGATCGGCGCATGGGTGGCGCGCGAGACGCCCTCCCGTTCCCTGCTGCTGCTGCCCGTCGGGACGGAGCGCCCCGCCACCGGCGCGGATCCGGCCGCGCAGGCGCTCGCCTATGACGTCACCGGCTTCTTCGCCACGGCCGGACGGCCTGTCTGGACGAACTACAAGTTCGGCGCCACACCCATGTGGTCGCCCTCCACCCATGCAGTCTGGCGGGAGCGTTACGATGCCGTGCGCGCCCTGAAGGACGGACCGGAGAGACTTGCCTATGCGGCGCGTCACGGGATCAGCCACGTGATCACCTTCTGCAATCCGGCCATCACGGCAGCGCCGATTCATCGCGACGGCGAGCTCTGCATCTATGAAGTCACGAAAGCGGGAGACAGCTGAGATGCCGATCCTCCTCATTCTCATCAGCGTCTGCCTGTCGGCCTTCGCCCAGACCCTCTTCCGCATCGGGATGACGCGGCCGGACGTGCAGGCAGCGCTGGCGCCCTCCGCCGACGGGATGGGAACCCTGCGGGTGCTGCTGCTCTCGCCCTATCTCTGGAGCGGCCTTGCCGCCTATGGCTTCGGCACGCTTCTGTGGCTTTTCGTGCTCTCGAAGGTGCCCGTTTCCTTCGCCTATCCCTTCGTGGCGCTTGGCATTGTCATCACCACGCTTTCGGGCGTCTTCATTCTCGGCGAACAGATCAGCCGGCTTTCCATGATCGGCATTGCAATCACCGCACTCGGCATCGTCACCGTCGCCATGGGCCGGACCGGCTGAAAAGCAAAGACCCCGGTCCGTTTCCGGAGCCGGGGCCCTTGCAGGTTTATGTAAGTATCGGCTTACTCGATGCCGCCGAGGCACATGTATTTCAGCTCGGTATAGTCATCGATGCCGTACTTCGAGCCTTCGCGGCCCGTGCCGGACTGCTTGATGCCGCCGAAGGGCGCCACTTCCGTGGAGATAAGGCCCGTGTTGATGCCGACCATGCCGTATTCCAGCTGCTCGGCAACGCGGAAGATCTTCGCCACGTCCTTCGAGTAGAAGTAGGAGGCAAGGCCGAATTCCGTGTTGTTGGCCATTTCGACCACGTCGGCTTCCGTCTCGAACTTGAAGAGCGGAGCCACCGGGCCGAAGGTTTCCTCGCGGGCCACCATCATGTCCGAGGTGACGCCGGTCAGGATCGTCGGCTGGTAGAAGAGGCCGCCGAGATCGGGCTGCTTGCCGCCAACGGCGATCTTCGCGCCCTTGGAGACGGCGTCGTCCACATGCTCCTGCACCTTCGCGAGCGCATTGCTGTCGATCATCGGACCGGTGTTGACGCCGGCCTCGAGACCGTCGCCCACCTTCATGGCGGAGACGCGGGCTGCAAGCTTTTCGGCAAAGGCATCATAGACGCCGGCCTGGACATAGATGCGGTTGGCGCAGACGCAGGTCTGGCCGGCATTGCGGTACTTGGAGACCATGGCCCCTTCGACCGCCGCATCGAGATCCGCATCGTCGAAGACGATGAAGGGGGCGTTGCCGCCCAGCTCGAGGCCGAGCTTCTTGATCTGGTCGGCGGCCTGCCGCATCAGGATGCGGCCGACATTGGTGGAGCCGGTGAAGGTGAGCTTGCGCACCTTCTCGTTCTCGCAGAATTCCTTGCCGACCATGGAGGCTTCGGTGCCGGTAAAGACCGAGAAGGCACCGGCGGGCACGCCGGCGCGCTCTGCCAGAAGCGCCAGCGACAGCGCCGAAAGGGGGGTCTGGGCGGCGGGCTTCGAGACCATGGTGCAACCGACGGCGAGCGCCGGCGCCATCTTGCGGGCGAGCATGGCGTTCGGGAAGTTCCAGGGCGTGATCGCACCCACCACACCCACCGGCTGGCGGATGACGATGATGCGCTTGTCGGCCTGGTGACCCGGGATCGTATCGCCATAGACGCGCTTGGCTTCCTCGCCGAACCACTCGACATAGGCCGCGCCATAGAGGATTTCGCCTTTGGCTTCCGCCAGCGGCTTGCCCATTTCCATCGTCAGGATGGTGGCGAGGTCGTCGGCATTGGCGACCATCAGGTCGTAGAGCTTGCGCAGCACGGCCGCACGCTCCTTGCCGGTCTTCTTCGCCCAGGCCTTCTGAACCTCATGCGCCTTGTCGATGGCGCGGGTGAGTTCGGCCCGGGTCAGGTTCGGGAGCGTCGCCAGCGCCTCGCCATTGACCGGGTTGGTCACGTCGAAGGTGCGGCCGCTTTCGCTGGCCGCCAGCCATTCGCCGGCAACCAGTGCCTTGTCGGTTACGAGCGACTTGTCCTTGAGCTTCGAGAGGAGTGTATCCGAAATCGTCATTACTTTGCCTCCGCGGCTACTTCGCGCATGGAGGCTTCGAGAAGGTCGAGCGCCTCGTTGAAAACGTCGTCCTGCACCGTGATGGGCGCGAGGAAACGGATGACATTGCCATAAACCCCGCAGGTAAGCAGGATCAGGCCCTTTTCGAGCGCCTTGAGGCGGATCGCATTGGCGAAATCCGCATCCGGCTTGCCGGTTCCCTTGTTGTTGAATTCCACGGCGACCATGAAGCCCGGGCCGCGGATATCGACGATCTGCGGGACCGCATCGCGCAGCGACTGGAGGCGCTGCTTCAGGCGGGCGCCCAGCGTGTTGGCGCGTTCGCAGAGGTTTTCCTCCTCGATGACGTCGAGAACCGCATTGGCGGCGGCAACGCCGATCGGCGAGCCGGCATAGGTGCCGCCGAGGCCGCCGGGGCCGGGGGCATCCATGATTTCGGCGCGGCCGGTGACGGCAGACAGCGGGAAGCCGCCGGCAAGACCCTTGGCCATGGTGGTGAGGTCGGGCACCACATCGTGATGTTCCATGGCAAACAGCTTGCCGGTACGGGCAAAGCCGGTCTGCACTTCGTCGGCGACCAGCAGGATGCCGTGATCGTCGCAAAGCTTGCGCAGCGCCTTCATCAGTGCGCGCGGCACTTCATAGAAGCCGCCTTCGCCCTGAACCGGCTCGACGATGATGGCGGCAACGCGCTTCGGATCGACATCGGCCTTGAACAGCTTGTCCAGCACGTCGAGTGCGGTTTCCACCGAAACGCCATGCAGATCGATCGGGAAGGGCACGTGGAAGACATCGCTCATCATCGCGCCGAAGCCGACCTTGTAGGGCACGACCTTGCCCGTCAGCGCCATGCCCATGAAAGTGCGGCCATGGAAGGCGCCGGTGAAGGCGACGACCGCCGAGCGGCCGGTGGCGGCGCGGGCAATCTTGATCGCATTTTCAACGGCTTCCGCACCCGTCGTCGCGAAGATGGTCTTCTTGGCGAAATTGCCGGGAACGAGCTTGTTCAGGCGCTCGGCAAGACGGACATAGTTTTCGTAAGGCACGACCTGATGGCAGGTGTGCGTGAAGCGGTCGATCTGGCTCTTGACGGCTTCGATGACCTTCGGGTGGCGGTGGCCGGTGTTGACGACGGCGATGCCGGCGGCGAAATCGATGTAGCGTCGGCCCTCGACATCCCAGATTTCGGCATTCTCGGC
The DNA here is from genome assembly GCF_014197145.1 of Gellertiella hungarica. Lineage (GTDB taxonomy): Bacteria > Pseudomonadota > Alphaproteobacteria > Rhizobiales > Rhizobiaceae > Gellertiella > Gellertiella hungarica. The sequence goes on from NZ_JACIEZ010000009.1 coordinate 52,448, forward strand.
ACGCTCCGCATAGACCTGCGTCGTCATACCGACGCCGCGAGAGATGGCTTCGTTCTTGCGTGCTGAAATTTCGGCGTTCAACATGGTGAAATCCCCGGGATGGTGAGGGGCGCGGGGCTCCGCGCTCTGGTCAAAGAAAACGGCCCTCGACTTGGGCCGAAAATTTACTTACATTTTTTCTGTAGATTTGCAATATGGATTTCCATCGTTAAAGAGAATTCGCACGACAGAAACGGCTGGCCCCGATGCAGACAACACGGTTCAAGATTGCGGAAGCCGCGCGCATGGTGGGTGTCTCGCCCTCGACGCTCCGCCTCTGGGAAAGCCAGTCGCTGTTCGAGCCGATCCGCACCGAATCCGGCCAGCGGCTCTACGATGGCGACCTCCTCGAGCGGCTGAAGCGGATCGCCTGGCTGCGCCAGGAACAGGGACTGAACCCGGCCGCGATCCGCGAATTTCTGAAGACCGATGAGGATGCCGGCCCGGACATGCCCCTTCCGCCCGCGGCCGCTTCGCTTCCCGAACGCAAGGCCGGTGCCGACGAGATTCCGGTCGGCCACAAGGTGCGGCGCATGCGCCGGGCGGCGGGCGACACGCTGGAGACGGTGGCCCGGGCAATCGGGGTGACCACTTCTGTTCTCTCCACCTTCGAGCGCACCTCTCAGGGGCTGTCGCTGACGGCGCTGCACGCGGTCGCCCATTATTTCGGCACGACGGTGTCGATCCTCTGCGGCGAGGACACCACCCGGCCGAACGAAAGTCTGGTGCGCTACGGCGAATGGCCGACCTGGCCGGCCACCTCCTCCGGCGTCACCGTCCAGGTGCTGGCGGAAGGCGCCAAGCAGATGCAGTGCCACCGCTTCCAGCTCGCCCCCGGCGCGTCCTCTGAAGGCGCTTACCAGCATGACGGCGAGGAATTCATCTACGTGCTGACCGGCTCGCTGGAGATCGTTCTCGACGGAGACCAGTTCTTCGAACTCAATGCCGGGGACAGCTTCACCTTCGAAAGCCACCGCCCCCATTCCTGGCGCAACAGCTCGAAATCCGAGACCATCCTCATCTGGATCAACACGCCGGCGAGTTTCTGAGGTTGGGGTGGGGCTGGGCCTCCTCGCTGGCTTTTCTCGCGCGGCTACCCCCACCCCTACCCCTCCCCACAAGGGGGAGGGAAGGCTCATGTCTTGCCAAAGCCCTTTCGGCTGACGGGACCGCCCGGTCTCGGGTCGGCATGTTTGACACCGTGGGCAGGGCGGCGCTTTCCCCCTCCCCCTTGTGGGGAGGGGTCAGGGGTGGGGGTGCACCCACTGCCGGCACCTTAAAGCCTGCCCAGGGAAATCACCCCACCCGCTTCAGCTCCGGAAACCCCTCATACTCCGCCGCATGGTTGCCGGAGTGGTTCGCCATGCCGGGTTTCGTCAGCACGCCGCGCGGATTGGCGAAGCTGGTGATGATGCGCTCGGGGTTTTCTCGCCAGTTGACGTTCACCGCCCAGAGCTTCGGGAAAAACTCAAGGCCGTGATAGGGCAGATGATCGTGGATCCACCAGGCGAGCCGCCGCCAGTCGCCTTCCGCCTGGAACCGGTCCCAGACCCAGGGAATGGCGATGCAGGCCGTGGCACCCATGTTGCCCGCCGCATCCCGCCGGTCCCAGATGTGGCCGGCATAGTTCTTTTCGTTCTGCGCGCAGTTCAAGCCGTTCCGGTTGCCGAAATCGTTGACCTCGGGCGAGCGATAGGCGGAACGGATATGCAACCGCCCGAAAGTCTCCTGCAGCGGCTCCAGCAGCTCCTCGCAAAGCTTCCTCCCCGCCGCGATGGCGAGATCGGGGTCGTCGGGGATGTTGGAGAAACCATGAAGTGCGGCGATTTCCGAATGCAGGAAATCGCGCAGGAAGAAGTTCTTCGACAGGCGCACCCGGCCCAGATCTTCCAGGCCCTTCATGGATTTCGGCTTTCGCATCGCACACCTCCCTCTCGTCGGAGAGAGATTAAGGGCGACGGGGAGAGGTTGCCACCCGATTTGGTGCATTGGTCCAGGCGGGCTGGCCATGCATGGCGTCGAGTTTGCCGATGCGCACCCCCCTCTGTCCCTGCCGGGACATCTCCCCCTCAAGGGGGGAGATCGACCGTGATTTTGTGGTTTCCCCAGACAATAAGCGTCTCAATTGCAGATACGTTTGCGAGGAACTGCCCGCATCAACCCCATCCCGATCTCCCCCCTTGAGGGGGAGATGCCCGGCAGGGCAGAGGGGGGTGCAGCACGGCAAACTCCACGCCTTGCGAGGCAGAGGGGGGTGCGGCGCATCACACTCCACGCCGAGCGCGGCACCCCACCGCTACCCATCACGCCCGCAGCGTGCCGCCGGTGGTCTTCGTCACGTTGCCGATGATGCGGCCGGTCAGTGCCTCGAAATCTTCGTCCGTCAGCGTGCGCTCGACCGGCTGGATGACGACTTCGATGGCGACCGACTTCTTGCCTTCGCCGATCGAAGCGCCCTCGAAGACGTCGAAGACGTTGACGGCGGTGATCAGCTTGCGGTCGGCGCTTGCTGCCGCCTTCAGGATCGAACCGGCATCGACCGACTTTTCGACCACGAAGGCGAAGTCGCGCCTGACCGCCTGGAAGGGCGAGAGCTCGAGCGCGGCCTTGGTGCGGGTCGCCTTCTTCTTCGGCTCCTGCATGGCATCGAGGAAGACCTCGAAGCCTGCCAACGCACCGGAAACGTCGAGCGCTTCCAGCACCTTGGGATGGAATTCGCCGAAATGGCCGAGCACGATCTTCGGGCCCATCTTGATGGTGCCGGAACGGCCGGGATGGTACCAGTCGGGTCCGCCCTGCTCGATCTGGATATTGGCCATGGGCAGGCCTGCCGCCTCGATCACCGCCAGCGCATCGGCCTTGGCGTCGAAGACGTCGACATTCTTGCCGCCGCCGGTCTTGGCGTTGGACCACATGCGACCCGCACCCGAGAGCGTCGCCGTGCCGCGGCGGATGCCGCCTGCCACACGCCGCTGGCCTTCCGGCCGGTCATTTTCATAGGTGCCGGAGACCTCGAAGATCGCCACATCGCCAAAGCCCTTGTCGGCGTTGCGCTGGGCAGCGGTGAGCAGGCCCGGCAACAGCGAGGGGCGCATGTCGGACATGTCGGCAGCAATCGGGTTGGCGAGCTTCAGCGCCGCGGAGCCGCCGCCGAAAAGCTTCGCCTGATCTTCGGAGATGAAGGACCAGGTGACCGCCTCAAGCATGCCGCGCGCGGCAAGTGCCCGCTTGGCCGCGCGGGTGCGGATCTGCAGCGTGGTGAGAATGCGGCCGTTGACGGGCACCTCCCGCTCCAGAGGCTCGGGCTTGATGTTGTCCACGCCATGGATGCGCATGACCTCTTCCACGAGATCCGCCTTGCCATCCACATCCGGTCGCCAGGAGGGAACCGAGACGGACACGCGCTCGCCGGAGCCGGCAACCGTGAAGCCGAGACCGGTGAGGATTTCGACCGATTCTTCCTTCGAGACAGTGAGGCCCGTCAGCCGCTTCACCTCGGAGAAGGGGAAATCGACGACCTTCGGCTCATAACCCTTGTAACCGGTGACGCGGGCTTCGGCAGCCGTGCCGCCGCAAAGTTCGAGCACCAGCTCGGTCGCGCGCTCCAGCCCGGGAACCATGTATTCCGGATCGACGCCGCGCTCGAAGCGGTAGCGCGCATCGGTGATGATGCCGAGCGAGCGGCCGGTCTTGGCGATGTTGAGGGGATGCCAGAGCGCGGATTCGATCAGCACATCCACCGTGTTCTCGTCGCAGCCCGAATGTTCGCCGCCCATGATGCCGCCGATGGATTCGACGCCATTCTCATCGGAGATCACCACATTCTGGGGCCCGAGCCTGTATTCGCGGCCATCGAGCGCCAGCACGGTTTCGCCTTCTGCGGCGCGGCGGACGGTGAGGTTGCCCTTCACCTTGGCGGCATCGAAGACGTGCAGCGGGCGGCCCTGATCGAAGGTCAGGTAGTTGGTGATGTCGACGAGCGCATTGATCGGACGAAGGCCGATGGCAGTGAGACGGCGCTGCATCCAAGCCGGACTCGGGCCGTTCTTCACGCCACGCACGAGGCGGAGCGCAAAGCCCGGGCAAAGGCTTGCATCGTCCAGATCGAGGATGACCTCGGTGGGCGTCGTGCCCTCGACCTTGAAGGCCGGAGGCTTCGGGGCCTTCAGGCGACCGAGGCCGGAGGCGGCGAGATCGCGCGCGATGCCGTAGATGCTGGTGCAATCGGAGCGGTTCGGCGTGAGGTTGATCTCGATGACAGGATCGTCGATGCCGGCATAGGCGGCAAAGCTTTCGCCGACGGGTGCATCCTCGGGCAGGTCGATGATGCCGTCGTGATTGTCGGACATGTCGAGCTCCTTCTCGGAGCACATCATGCCGCGGCTCTCGACGCCGCGGATATTGCCGACGGCGAGCGTCACGTCGATGCCGGGCACATGGGTGCCGGGCGCGGCAAAGGCGCCGACAAGGCCGGCACGCGCATTCGGCGCGCCGCAGACGACCTGAACCGGCGCGCCCGCGCCGATATCGACCATCAGCACCTTCAGCCGGTCGGCCTGCGGATGCTTTTCGGCCGAGACGACCTTGGCGATGACGAAGGGCTTGTAGGCCGCCTTGTCGTCCACATCCTCGACCTCGAGGCCGATCGCCGTCAGGCGCTCGCAGATTTCCTCAAGCGTCGCATCGGTTTCAAGGTGATCCTTGAGCCAGGAAAGGGTGAATTTCATCGTGTCAAACCTTCATCGTCTCTTTCATCAGGCCCTCAGGCCCTGCCGGACACCCGGTAAACTCGTTCAAGCGGCCTTGCCCGGCGCCTTGGCCCCCGGTGCTTTCCAGCCGGAGAGCATGCCCCTGATCGACAGATCCTCGTCGACATCAGGCCAGTGCACGCCCGCCAGCATGAGATGGACATTGTTGCGCTGGGCAGGCGTTGCGTTCAGGAGGCGCGGATACCACCAGAGCGGGGTCGCGACATGCCGGCCGTCCGCCAGGCGCACATGAACTTCATGCAGGTCGCACCATGCCTCGACGGGCCGCTCGGCCTCCGGATAGCTATCATGCGAAATAGTCATGCCACGCCTCCAGCATCATCTGCCTGTGTTCCTCGACCACCGCCACTATACGCGCGAGGTCCTTCTGACTGAAGCCCCCGGCCTCCGCAACCCTGACCTCCGTCAGCCAGACCTTCGCTTCGCCGCCGTTTCCCTCCACATGGATATGTGGAGGCTCGTAACGGTCGCCGGAATAGAAGTGAAAGCGCAGGCCGTACTTGCGGAGCACCGTCGGCATCTTACTGGCTCAAGCCCCCGAACAGCGTCGGCATGTCGAGGGGGCGGAAGCCGTAATGGGTCATCCAGCGGACATCGGCGTTGAAGAAGTCGCGCAGGTCGGGCATGCCGTATTTCAGCATGGCGATACGGTCGAGGCCCATGCCCCAGGCAAAGCCCTGATATTCGTCCGGATCGAGCCCGCCCGCGCGCAGCACGTTCGGGTGAACCATGCCGCAGCCGAGGATTTCCATCCAGTCCTTGCCTTCGCCGAACTTCACCGAGGGGCCGGAGCGGTCGCACTGGATGTCGACCTCGAAGGACGGTTCGGTGAAGGGGAAGAAGGACGGCCGGAAGCGCATGGTGACCGAGGGCACCTCGAAGAAGGCCTTGCAGAACTCTTCCAGCACCCAGCGCATGTTGGCGACATTCGCCTTGCGGTCGACCACGAGACCTTCCACCTGATGGAACATCGGGGAATGGGTGGCGTCGCTGTCCTGGCGGTAGGTCTTGCCCGGAATGATGATGCGGATCGGCGGGGTCTCGGCTTCCATGGTGCGCACCTGGACCGGCGAGGTATGGGTGCGCAGCACCTTGCGCTCGCCCTTCTCGTCCGGATGGAAGAAGAAGGTGTCGTGCATCTCGCGGGCCGGATGGCCTTCCGGGAAGTTCAGGGCCGTGAAGTTGTAATAGTCCGTCTCGACATCGGGGCCTTCGGCAATCGAGAAGCCCATGTCGCCGAAGATCGCGGTGATCTCGTCGACGATCTGGCTGATCGGATGGATGCGGCCGCGCTCGGCGGGGGAGGAGCGAACCGGCAGGCTGACATCCACCGTCTCGGCCTTGAGGCGAGCGGCGATGGCGGCTTCCTTCAGCTCGGCCTTGCGGGCGGCGATGGCCTCCGTCACCTCGTTCTTGAGCGCATTGATGGCGGCACCGCGGGTCTGGCGCTCCTCGGCGCTCATGGCGCCCAGCGTCTTCAGGAGTTCTGAGACCGAGCCCTTCTTGCCAAGGGCGGATACGCGCACGGCCTCGATGGCGGCTTCATCGGCGGCCCCGGCCACCGCGCCCAGCAGTTCGGTTTTCAAAGTGTCGAGATCGGACATTCCTGGTTTTCCTGGCTTGAATCGGACAGAGTCGGGATCGGAAAAAGGCAGAGGGAGGCGGGCATAAGAAAAACCCGCGCCAGCCCAGCCAGCGCGGGTTTCCCAATCGGTTTTAGTGCAAAAGCTTGGGAAGCGCTGGCTTACTTGACCGCGCTTTCAAACTCGTTTGCCGTACCGGTTTCCTTGAGGTAGGCGAGTGCCTTCTTGGCGGCTGCGACGAGCGCGCCGAAAGCTGCCGGCTCATGGATGGCCATGTCGGACAGGACCTTGCGGTCAACGGCGATGCCGGCCTTGTTCAGGCCGTCGATGAAGCGGCCGTAGGTCAGGCCGAATTCACGCACAGCGGCGTTGATACGCTGGATCCACAGAGCGCGGAAATTCCGCTTCTTGATCTTGCGGTCCTTGTAGGCGAACTGCTTCGAACGATCCACAGCGGCCTTTGCGGCGCGGATCGTGTTCTTGCGGCGGCCGTAGAAACCCTTGGCTGCCTTGAATACCTTGTTGTGCTTGGCGCGGGACGTTACGCCACGTTTTACGCGTGCCATGTCATGATCTCCTTGAAGTTACGCGGGCTGACAGTCTCAGAGACCGTTGGGCAGGTAGTTCTTGATGACCTTCTTGCCATCGGGCTCGGCCAGAACCATCGTGCCGCGTGCGTCGCGGATGAACTTGTTGGTACGCTTGATCATGCCATGGCGCTTGCCGGCGCCTGCGGCCTTCACCTTGCCGGTCGCGGTGATCTTGAACCGCTTCTTGGCAGACGATTTCGTCTTCATCTTGGGCATTTTGCTACTCCATTGTTCTTGTATCGAAACAGGCAGACGAAGCCCGTTTTCAAGCATAAAGAACGGCCACGGCATGCCCTGCCGGACCGTTCGGACGGGCGCTTATAACCGCAGGCTTGAAAAAGTGCAACGGGAGCGACGCCAGAATCTTCGCTCAGATGCCCGCTGCGGCGGGGAAATCGATCGTGACCGCAAGGCCGCCCAGGCGAGCCTCGCCCAGCGTCAGATCGCCGCCATAGGCGCGCGCGATGTCGCGGCTGATCGCAAGGCCGAGACCGCTGCCCCCGCTTCCCTCTCCCGGCGGCAGAGACCCGATCTCGCCCCGTTCGAGGAGCCGCGCCGCATCTGCCGGTGCAATCCCCGGCCCGTCGTCGGAAATGCGGATCGCGATGCGGCCCGCAACGGCAGGTCCTGCCGAGATCTCGATGGCCGCATGGGCGTAGCGGGTGGCGTTGTCGAGGACATTTCCGAGACATTCGGCCACGTCGGCCGCATCCGCCTGGACGGCAAGATCGCCGGGCACGTCGAGACGCCATTCGATGCCCTTGCCGCGGGTGACGGGGGAGAGCACCATCACCAGCTTGCCGCAGAGGCTCGCAAGATGGGTGCTGACCATCTGCTCCACGCCAAGGCGGGCGGCCTGAAGCTGCCGGTCGGCGCGCTGGCGGACCAGCTCCACCTGCTGCCTCGCGAGGGCCCTCTCGGCCTCCGGCAGATGATCGGCGAGTTGCAGCAGAACGGTCAGCGGCGTCTTCAGCCCGTGGGCGAGATCGCTTGCCCGGGCCCGGGCACGCTCGACGGCGTTTTCCCGCTCCCGAAGAAGAGAATTGAGTTCGCTCACCAGCAGGGAAAGCTCGCTCGGCCCGTCGTCCTCGATCAGGCTCGCGGTGCCGGCCCGGACCCGCGCCACGTCGTGGCGCAGGCGGGTGAGCGGCCTCAGCCCGATCGCACCCTGCAGATAGGCGGCTGACATCAGCACGGCCGCCGTCGACAGCAGCATCAGCCGCAGGGTGGAATGGTAGCCGCCAAGCGCGGAGGCGAGCTCCTCTTCCGGGAAGGCCGCCATCATCCGCAACGGCAGGGCCCCGCCCTCTCCCACCTGCAGGACCAGCGCCCGCTCGACCACCAGCACCGGCTTGCCATCCGGCCCGTCAGCGGCAGCGAAGCCATGCACACCGCCCGCCCGGTCGGGTGCGAGCACCGTGTCCCAGAGGGAGGCGGAACGCAGCGGATCGCCGCGCGCCGGCACGACCTGCCAGTAGCGGCCGCTTGCCGGAAGACGGAAGCGCGGGTCTGCCGGTTCCCGGTCGAGCACCAGCCGGCCGTCGCGCACCTCCACCTCGGCGGTGAGCTGATCGATGATGGCATTCATGTCGGCCCGGTAGCGGTCGACGACGTAATCGGTGAAGACCCCGCCGAGAATGGAGCCGGTGGCCAGCAGGGCAAGCGCAATGGCGATCAATGCGCCGGCCGCCAGGCGGAACCGCAGCGATCGCATCATTCCGCAACATCCGGCATGCAGTAACCGAAACCGCGCCGCGTCTCGATGGCAGACGGATCGGTCTTGCGGCGAAGCCGGGCGATCATCGCCTCAACCGCATTCTTCGCGGCGTCGTCGTCGCGGCCCTGAACGTGATTGGCGATCTCGATGGGGGAAAGGACGCGGCCCTTCTCCTTGATGAATAGCGAGACCAGCCGGTATTCCTGCGGGCTGAGATCCAGAACCCGCCCATCGAAGGTCACGCGCTTTGCCGCATCATCGATGACGAAGCGGCCGGCCGCCCGCACGGCGGACGGTGTCTGCGATGCGCGGCGCAACAGCGCCTTGAGACGCGCGACAAGCTCTTCGGACCGGAAGGGTTTGGGCAGGTAATCGTCAGCCCCGGCCTCGAAGCCGTCGACGCGCTCCATCCAGGAGCCGCGCGCCGTCAGCACGAGGACAGGGGTATTGACCCCTGCAGCCCGCCAGCGCTTGAGAATCGAGAGCCCGTCCATGCCGGGCAGGCCGAGATCGAGAATGATGGCGGCATAGTCGCCGGTCTCGCCGCGATCCCAGACATCCGGGCCGGTATTGCCATGATCGACGGCGAAGCCTTCGGCACTCAGCCGGGCAATGGTGTGTTCCGCAATGTCGGCATCGTCTTCCGCCAGAAGAAGGCGCATCTTACCGGATCCCGTTCATCAGCACGCGCCCCGTGCGCGCGTCCACGGTCACGGTCGAGACAAAGCCTGCCTCGTCCTCGACCCGCATGCGATAGACCGGCTTTCCGGCAGCACGGTCGAGCTCCACGCGAAGAACCCGGCCGGAGCTGCGGGAGCGAAGCTTCTCGAGAACGTCGCGGTAGGGCATGACCTCGCCACGGCTCACCGCGCTGCGGGCGGCATCATGGGCCATCGGGGCCCCGGATGCATCGTCGTCGCCGTCGTCGTCGTCCGAATTCTTTCCCGAATTGCCCTTGCCCGACCCGGAATTGCCCCGGCCGGATCCGCTTCCGCTGCCCGAGCCGCCCTTGTCGCCGGAGCCCGAACCACTGCCGGAGCCATGATCGCTGCCGCCATCGGAATCGCTGTCGCCGTCGCCGCCCTTGCCTGAGCCGCCCTCGCCGCCGTTTCCGGAGCTTTCGCCCTCGCCCTCGCCCTCGCCGTCCCCATCGCCGCCCTTGCCCTCGCCATCCTTGGCAAGGACGGGCGCGGCAAGGCCAAGCCAGGCAGCGGACAAGGCAAGAATGAAGGTTCGGCGATCCATCGGGCTTCGATCCATGATCATGTCGTCAAGGTTACGCTTCTCGACCGGCGTTTCAAGCGCTCAACCACGAAAAGAAGGAACCCTGCCCGGGGCGGCGGCGACCAGGGCAGGGTTCCTGTCTTGCCGGTCCACATGAAACGGGGGCGTGTGGACCGGCAATGGGGTGGGTCAGGTGGCGGGCACGATGCTCACGCCGGTGATCGGCTGGCTGTCGTCGACATCGTCGTGCAGCTTCACCTCGACGCGGGTCGTGCCGTGTTCGACCTCGATCTCCACTTCCAGTTCGCGGCCAAGGCTGTCGACGGCCTTCAGCGAGCCATCCTTCAATCCTTCGATGGCATCATCGGAGGCGGAAATGGCAACGCGGCTGTTTTCGTTGGCATGGGCACGGGCGACGTCATTGCCGTGGCGACGACGGCCATTGTCGTGATGGTCTTCGGATTCGACACCATGTTCCGTCTCGGTGTCGCCGTCGTCATCGGAGGCGCTGTCATCGTGGCCGCGGCCCTTGCCGTTGCCGCCGGCGTTCGAGTCATGATCGCCCTTGCCGCCATCGGAATCGTGATCGCCACCATCGGAATCGTGGTCGCCACCGTCGGAGTCGTGGTCGCCGCCATCCGAGCCCCGCCCGCCGCCGTCGGAATCGTGCCCGCCGTCCTTGGCCTGGGCCGCGCTGTCCAGCAGCGGAGCAACGCCCTTCGGCACCAGCGTATGGGCGGCAGGGGCGAGTGACAGGGTGGCGATGGCAGAGAAGGACAGCAGCAGGATCTTTCGCAGACGGACGGTCATGGGTCACCTCAATTCGCTTATTTCGATGGGGCGATCCTGCCACGCCCTTGCTGACAGAAACCCGATGCGGGCTGTCAGCAAACTGTCAGGAAGCGGAAAAGAAAAAGCCGCCCCGGACGGGACGGCTTGATCCATCGCGATCGCGGCCGGGCAGGATTACTTCGGCGCAAGCACCATCATCATCTGGCGGCCTTCGAGCTTCGGTTCGGCCTCGACCTTGGCCACGCCCAGCGTATCTTCCTTGACCTGCAGCAGCAGCTTCAGACCGAGTTCCTGGTGGGCCATCTCGCGGCCGCGGAACTTCAGGGTGACCTTGACCTTGTCCCCTTCCTCGAAGAACCGGTTCATCGCCTTCATCTTCACCTCATAATCGTGGGTGTCGATGTTCGGCCGCATCTTGATTTCCTTGACCTCGACGATCTTCTGCTTCTTGCGCGCTTCAGCCGCCTTTTTCTGGGTCGCGTATTTCAGCTTGCCGAGATCGAGGATCTTGCATACCGGCGGCTCGGCGTTGGGAGAAATCTCCACGAGGTCGAGGCCTGCCTCGTCGGCAAGGCGGAGTGCCTGATCAATCGGAACGATGCCCAGGTTCTGGCCTTCGGCATCGATAAGCTGGACGCGGGGAACGCGGATTTCACGGTTGGCGCGCGGCCCGTCCCGGGTCGGGGCATCGGCTTTGAAAGGTCTGCGAATGGTCGTATTCTCCTCAATTGTGGATATTTGCCGCTGCCCTTGCGGCACCTGCAGGACGCCCATGGCCTGCCGTGCGGTTCAGCGACGCGGGCCTATGTAGCATGCCTCCCGGAAAAAATCACCTCCCGTGCGGCCCGCGACGGGCGTTTTTGCCGGAGAAAATCAGCATATGTGGCGGCAGGTCCGCAACTTTTGCCTGCCCTTCCCGCCTTGCCGATTGCCAAAGGCGAATTTATGCGGAAAAGAACCTTGCCCCACACGAGCGAGCCCATACCCATGACCGGCGATACCACAGCACCCGAATTCATCGACGTCGGCACCGGCGAGGAGCGGCGACCGATCGCGATCCGCCATCGCCCGGCGACCCGCAACAGCCCCGGGCCCGCCCTCCTGTGGCTGTCCGGCTACCGTTCCGACATGCTGGGCTCCAAGGCGGTGGCCGCAGACCAGCTGGCCGAGCGCCTGGGGATTGCCTGCATCCGCTTCGACTATTCCGGCCACGGGGAATCGGGCGGCGTCTTCACCAACGGCACGATCAGCCGATGGCTCGAGGAGGCGCTTGCCGTCATCGACCATCTGGAGCCGGAGGAACTGGTGCTGATCGGCTCGTCCATGGGCGGGTGGATCGCGCTGCGTCTTGCGGAGGAGCTGCGCCGCCGGGGCCGGGCGCCGAAGGTGAAGGGAATGGTTCTCATCGCCCCTGCCCCGGATTTCACCAGCGAGCTGATAGAGCCTGCCCTGACCGACGCGCAGAAGCGCTCTCTGGCGGAGCGCGGTTTCTTCGACGAACCCTCCGCCTACAGTCCCGAGCCCAACATCTTCACCCGTGCGCTCATCGAGGACGGACGCAACAACCGCGTGCTGAAGGGGATCATCGAGACGGGATGCCCCATCCATATCCTGCAGGGCATGCAGGACCCCGACGTTCCCTTCTCCCACGCACTGAAGCTCCTGGACCACCTGCCCGCCGACGACACGGTGCTGACCCTCATTCGCGACGGGGACCATCGCCTCTCCCGTCCGCAGGATCTCGAGCGCATGGTCAGCGCCATCACCGAGCTTTCGGGCATCCCCCGGCTCGACGGATCTTAACCATAATTCCGGATGGGTATGGTTAACAGAACCCTAACAGATTGACTCCCCGGCACGCCCGCCCTTAATTCTTTGTTAAGGATTAGCGAGGCGGCGTCATGATCAAGCGTTTGAAGGTTGCACAGTTTCTGGGAGCACTGCTCGCCGTCGCAGCGACCGCATCGGCCGCCACGCCCTCGCCGAACGCCATGGTGGCGATGATCACCGGCAGCGTCACCTCGCAGCCCATCGGTCATTACGAGTTCTGCCGCACCAACCCTTCCGAATGCCACGCGATCAAGAGCAGCCTTGCAGCGCCGCGGATCACCGAGGCCGGCTGGAAGGTCGTGCGCGACATCAATCTTGCCGTGAACCGCGAAATCACCCCCGTCACCGACCAGGAGCTGTTCGGCCGCGACGAGGTCTGGGCCTATCCCGTCAATGCCGGCGACTGCGAGGACTTCGTGCTCGCCAAGCGCAAGATCCTCATGCAGAAGGGCTTCCCGGAATCCTCCCTGCTGATCACCGTGGTGCGCAAGCCCGATGGCGAAGGCCATGCGGTGCTCACCCTGCGGACCGCCTCCGGCGACTTCGTGCTCGACAATCTCGAGGACGAGGTGAAGCCCTGGTACCGCACGCCCTACACCTATCTGAAGCGTCAGGCGACCTTCGATTCCGGCCGCTGGGTATCCATCGAGAACGGCGCGGACGTTCTGGTCGGCGCGCTTCAGTAAGTCTCGAAGCTTCGGTTACATGAAAAGGGCCGCTCTCGCGGCCCTTTTCGTCGACGCTTTCCGGAACCGCTAGCCCTGGCCGATGAGAATGCCGGCGGCCAGCACCAGCGAACCACCCAGCACGACCTGGAGCGCCGCCTTGAAGAAGGGCGTCTCCATGTATTTGTTCTGGATGAAGGCGATGGCCCACAGCTCCACGAAGACGATGGCAACCGCCACGATCGTCGCCGTCCAGAAATGCGGGATGAGATAGGGCAGGGCATGACCCAGACCGCCGATGGCGGTCATGACGCCCGAGGCAAGGCCGCGCTTCCAGGGTGAGCCGCGGCCGGAGATCTTGCCGTCGTCATGGGCCGCCTCCGTGAAGCCCATGGAGATGCCGGCACCGACCGCTGCCGAAAGACCGACGAGGAATGTCTGCCAGGTATCCTGCGTGGCAAAGGCGGCGGCGAAGATCGGCGCCAGGGTCGACACCGAACCGTCCATCAGCCCGGCGAGGCCCGGCTGCACATAGGTGAGCACAAACTGCCGGTGGGCAGCCTCGTTTTCCTCGGCCCGCGCCTCTTCCGGAAGGTGGCGCTCCTCAAGCATGCGGGCGGTATCCTCGTGCCCCTGCTCGGCCAGCGCGAGCTCTCCCAGAAGCTTGCGGGTCGAGGCATCGGAGGTGCGCTGCGCCGCGGCAAGATAGAAGCGGTGCGCCTCGGCCTCCATCGATTCGGCCTCCGCGCGGATCTGGTCGAGCGTGAGATTGGCGCGAAGCCAGTCCGGCTTGCGGTCCATGAAGCCGCTGACATGGGCGCGGCGAATGAGCGGGATCGTCTCGCCGAAGCGTCGGCGGTGCATGTCGATCAGCATGGCACGATGGGTGTTTTCGACCTCGGCCATGTCCTCGAAAACCTTGGCGCTCTGGGGATAGTCGGGCTTCAGCCGTTGCGCATAGGCAAGGTAGACGCGGGCGTCATCCTCTTCGGAGGAAATCGCAAGTCCCAGGATCTCCTGCTCGGTGAGGGAATCGAAGGACCGGCGGCCTGTGGGGAAGAACTTGCCAAGCATCAGGGGCTCCATTTCTTAGAATAATTCTAAACTAATGGCGACGTTGCGCCGCGTCAAGCACCGCGGGTCTCGACAGCTCTTCGACCTTCTGCTGACATGGCGCGACGACGCACAGGGAAAACGATATCAGATGAGCGGACCGATACAGGCCCCGGAGACCTTCCTGGACTAGCTGGGACGCTTTCTCGCGGCACGCCTGGAGCAGAAGACCTCGGGATACCAGCCCTACACGCCGTCCGATCCGGATACGCTCGGGCGGGTTCTGGAACCGGGCGACATCCTGCTGGTGGAAGGCAACGCCAAGGTTTCGACGGCCATCAAGTACCTCACCCAATCGACCTGGTCTCATGCCGCGATGTTCGTGGGCGCCCACATGCCCCTGACGGAGGAGCAGCGCGCCCTGCCCGTTCCGGAGCGGCCGCAACTGGTGGAGGTCAATCTCGGGGAGGGCTGCGTCAGCGCCCCGCTTGGAAAGTACGCCACCTACAATACGCGGATCTGCCGCCCGGTGGGCCTGACGGCGGAGGACCGCGAAGCCGTCGTCCGCTTCATGGTGTCGCGGCTCGGCCTGCGCTACGACCTGAAGAACATCTTCGACATGCTGCGCTATTTCCTGCCCACGCCACCGGTTCCGGTCCGCTGGCGCAGGCGCATGATTGCCTTCGGCTCCGGCGACCCGACCCGCGCCATCTGCTCGACGCTGATTGCACAAGCCTTTGAATCCATACGCTATCCGATCCTGCCCGACATAGAACCGACACCAGGACACGCGCGCGCCGTCTCCCGGTTCTCGCGCGACGAAATCCTGCATATCCGCCATCACTCGCTGTTCACGCCGCGCGATTTCGACCTTTCGCCCTATTTCCGCGTTGTGAAACCGACGCTGGAATACGGATTTGACTACAAGCGGCTCACATGGGAAGGCGGTGAGACCGAAAGCAGGGAAACGGACGATGCGTGAGGAACTGGTGGGCCGCGCGGCCCATGTGGAGGCCATCCGGCAGAAGGCCGAGGCGGAGATGGCGGCCATCGGCATCGACCAGGCGCTGATCGAGCGCGTGGTGGAAACCTTCTACGGGCGGATCGCCCGCCACCGCACGCTCGGGCCGGTTTTCGAGGGACGGCTTGCGGGGCGCTGGGACGATCACCTCGCCAAGATGAAGCGTTTCTGGTCGGCAATCGCCTTCAAGAGCGGCGCCTATGGCGGCAAGCCCGTGCAGGCCCATCTGGGCATTTCCGGCATGCGCGAGCCGCTTTTCGCCGATTGGCTGGCGCTTTTTGCCGAAACGCTTCAGGACGTGGTGCCGGATGAACGGGCGCGCGCGTGGTTCATGGCGACGGCGGAGCGCATCGCGAAGAGCCTTCAGCTCGCGCTTTTCTACAACCCCGCCATCGACGATCCGGCAAAAAGCGGTCTTCCATCGGCCGGCTGAGGCCGCCGCACGTCAAGGCAGCGCCCTGCCCTATTCGACGAGGTTGATCTCTTCGGTTTCGCCACCGACGCAGGTGTAGCAGCAATCGGTGCAGCGCTGGGCATTGTCCGGCCCCGTGCCCCAGAAGGTGCCCTGGTCGCCCGCGACCCAGGCGCCGTAGCAGATCTTCTCGCCCTCCTCGCAGGACAGCGACATCTCCTTGGTCTCGCCATCGTCGAGATAGTAGACCTCGCTGCCGCCGGGCCAGACATGTTCGCGATCCTGGCTGTACAGTTCCACCTCTACGGCGTTCGGATGGCTGTTGCGCATGACAAAGGTTACATCCGACGCAAAACCCGTGGCATGCATGCCGGCCAGGACGACTGCAGCTGCAACGAGCCGCTTTGCAATAGGCATCATGATCACTCTCCCGTTCCCCGGGAAAGGACTAAGACACAACCATCTCTAGGGAAAGAGCCCGCTTCGCTTTCACCCAGTTTTTGTCGGCGAAACAGGCTGGTCGAGCCGCTTGTAGTAGAATGTGCTGTCGCAGAAGCGCCCGTCGGGGAAAAGCGCATAGTTCGGGATCGTGCCCGACATCGTCCAGCCGAGACGGCGGTAGACCTCCTCCGCCGGGCTGCCGGTGGCGGTATCGAGCACCAGCAGGATCCTGCCGCGCCTGACCGATTCCTCCTCTGCCGCGGCCATCAGGCGTCGGGCGATTCCGCGTCCGCGGGCGGCGGAGTGCACAAGGAGCTTCTTCAGATCGGCCCGGTGGGGCTGGTTGGGAAACTGCTGGACGCCCACCTGGACCGTGCCCACGAGGCGCCCATTCTCGTCCTCCGCGGCAAAAAGCAGCGTGCCGCCGCTCTCGACACCGGGCAGCACCCCCTCCCAGTAGAGACGGGCCTGGGCGTGATCATAGGGCGACATGAAGCCCACGGAAGCGCCGCCCTCCACGCAATCCACCAGGATCTCGCAGAGATCGTCCATCGCAGCACGCGCTGCCGAGGCGTCGAGCAGTCTCACGGTCATTCACATCCCCTTTTGCCTGCGCCGGCCATGCTCCAGCGCCACCATGTATCGCACCGGCTTTCCGCCGATATTTTGAAAGACATGCCCCCGGCCGATCTCGTGGTAGAGGCAGTCGCCTTCCTCGAGCGTGAAGACCGCGTCGGCCACGGAGAGTTCGAGCCGGCCGTCGAGCACCCAGACATGCTGCATGATGCCGGCGCTGGAGGCCTGCGGCGGAAAGCGCACCGCCTTTCCGGGAGGCAGCGTGACATCGACCAGATCGACCGGCGAGGCGGTGCCCGGCGGCGAGACGGCGCGCCTGACATAGCCGGTCTCGGGGTCCTGCCAGACATGCTGCTCTTCCCGGCGCTGGAGCGGTGACGAGGCCTCCTCCTCCGCGAAGAAGGACGACAGGGACTGGCCGAGCGCGGCACAGAGCCGGGCAAGCAGCACCGCCGTCGGGCTTGCCTCGCCGCGCTCGATGCGGGAGATCATCGCCCGGCTGACGCCGGAGGCCTCCGCCAGCGCCTCGAGCGTCATGCCGCTTTCGGCGCGCAGGGCCCGCAGACGCCGCGCCGCGAACTCTTCCATTTTATGATCACCGTTTTCCATTATCGTAGAATTGCCTGCCTGCCTGAGAAAGGCAAGGAAAATTTGCGACGCTGCCGTTTCGCCGGCGGGAGAGACTTGTCAGACAATTCCCCCTACCGTTAGCTTCCACTCCGCTTCGCCCTCCAGGATCCCGCCATGACCCAGTCCCCCTCGCCGCTCTCGATCATCAGCCTGATCGGCACCATGTCCCTGGTTGCGGCCGGAAACGGACTTCTCTTTACCTACGTGCCCTTCGTTCTCGGCAGCCGCGACGCCGAACCCTGGTTTGCGGGCGCCGCCGTGACGGCAGTGGCCTTCGGGGGACTGGCGGGCTGCGTGCTCGCCGGGCCGCTGATCCGGCGCGTCGGCCATGCACGGCTCTTTCCGGTTTCGCTTGCGCTTGTCATCATCGCGGCGCTGATGATCGCCGTCGGGTTCTATCCGGTGGTCTGGGTGCTGGCGCGCGGGCTCTACGGCCTTGCCTCCAACATCAACTTCATCCTCGCACAGAGCTGGATAAACCATGCCGCCAGCAATTCCTGGCGCGGCAAGGCGCTCTCCTTCTTCTACATGTCCTACATCCTGTGCTTCGGGGCGGGGTCGTGGATCTTCGGGCAGCTTCCGGCGACGGGCAATCTCGGGCCGCTCGCCACCGTCTTCCTCACCTCGCTCGCCATCATCCCGATCGGCCTGACACGGCTTCCCGCGCCGCCGATGCCGCCTGCGCTCTCCATGGTGAAGGCGGTGCCGCTCGCCTGGCGCGTGTCGCCCGTCGGCTTCATCGGCGTTCTCACGGCCGGCGGCATCTCCATGGCGGTGCAGGGCTTCACGCCGATCTATGCCACCGCCGCCCGCATTCCGCAGGCCGATGTGGCGATGCTGTCGCTCGTCATGCAGACCGGCCTTCTCTTCGTGCAGTACCCCATCGGCATGCTGTCCGACCGCATGGACCGCCGTCTGGTCATCCTGATCACCTGCGGGCTGATCTTCGGCGCGGGGCTCGCGGCGCTGACCATGGACTTCGGCCGCCTCGGGCTGCTGATGATCACCTTTGCCGTCTGGGCAGGCGCCATCGAGAGCATCTATTCGCTCGCCAATGCCCATGCGAACGACCGCTCGGCACCGGACCATTTCGTACCCCTGTCCTCCGCGCTCCTGGTTTCCTGGTCGACGGGAGCGACGATCGTGCCCATGCTGATCACGACTGTCACGCCGCAATTCGGACCGCAAACCTTCATCTTTGCCATCCTCATCCTCAGCCTGGCCTATGCACTCTTCGTGGCAAGCCGGATGATCGTGCGGAAATAGCCGGCGGCTGCGGCGAAATTGAACCGCTTTTTAGCTTTGCGCAGGGCCCGCCCGCTGATATATGCCGGGCCATGAGCACCAATTCGACCCGCACTCCCCTCGACCATATCCGCAACTTCTCGATCGTGGCCCATATCGACCACGGAAAATCGACGCTGGCGGACCGGCTTATCCAGACTTGCGGCGGCCTTGCCGAACGCGAGATGTCCGAGCAGGTGCTCGACAACATGGAAATCGAGAAAGAGCGCGGGATTACCATCAAGGCCCAGACCGTGCGCCTGCACTACCAGGCGAAGAACGGTGAGACCTATATCCTGAACCTCATAGACACCCCCGGCCACGTGGACTTCGCCTATGAAGTCTCGCGTTCGCTCTCGGCATGCGAAGGTTCGCTGCTGGTGGTCGATGCCTCCCAGGGCGTGGAAGCCCAGACGCTCGCCAATGTCTACCAGGCGATCGACAACAATCACGAGCTGGTGACGGTTCTCAACAAGGTCGACCTGCCCGCCGCCGAGCCGGAGCGCATCAAGGAACAGATCGAGGAAGTGATCGGCATCGATGCCTCGGAAGCGGTGCTGATTTCGGCCAAGACCGGCCTTGGCATTCCCGACGTGCTGGAAGCCATCGTCGAGAAGCTGCCGCCGCCGAAGAGCCCCGGCGGGGAAAACGCGCCGCTGAAGGCGCTCCTCGTCGACAGCTGGTACGACACCTATCTCGGCGTCATGGTTCTGGTGCGCATCATCGACGGCGTGCTGACCAAGGGCCAGCAGATCCGCATGATGGGCACCGGCGCCCGTTACGGCGTGGAGCGCATCGGCGTGCTGACGCCGAAGATGGTGAACGTGGACAGCCTCGGCCCCGGCGAAATCGGTTTCATTACCGCCTCGATCAAGGAAGTGGCCGATACCCGCGTCGGCGACACGATTACCGACGACCGCCGCCCGACGGCCGAAGCCCTGCCGGGCTTCAAGCCGGCACAGCCGGTAGTCTTCTGCGGCCTCTTCCCCGTCGATGCGGCGGATTTCGAGGATCTCCGCGCTGCCATGGGCAAGCTGCGCCTCAACGACGCCTCCTTCTCCTTCGAGATGGAAAGCTCGGCCGCGCTCGGCTTCGGCTTCCGCTGCGGCTTCCTCGGCCTTCTCCACCTCGAGATCATCCAGGAGCGACTGGAGCGCGAGTTCAACCTCGATCTCGTCGCGACGGCACCTTCGGTCGTCTATGAGATCGCCATGACCGACGGCACCGAAAGGGAGCTGCACAACCCTGTCGACATGCCCGACGTGGTCAAGATCGACCACATCCGCGAACCGTGGATCAAGGCAACGATCATGACGCCGGACGAATATCTCGGCGGCATCCTGAAGCTCTGCCAGGACCGGCGCGGCATCCAGACGGAACTGACCTATGTGGGCAGCCGCGCGATGCTGACCTACGAACTGCCGCTCAACGAAGTGGTGTTCGACTTCTATGACCGGCTGAAGTCCATTTCCAAGGGCTATGCCTCCTTCGACTATCATCTGACCGATTACCGCGAGGGCGATCTGGTGAAGATGTCGATCCTGGTCAACGGCGATCCGGTCGATGCGCTGTCCATGCTGGTGCACCGCTCGGCTGCCGACCGTCGCGGCCGGGCCATGTGCGAGAAGCTCAAGGAGCTCATTCCGCCGCACATGTTCCAGATCCCGATCCAGGCCGCGATCGGCGGCAAGATCATCGCCCGCGAAACGGTGCGGGCGCTTCGCAAGGACGTGACGGCCAAGTGCTATGGCGGCGACGCCACCCGCAAGCGCAAGCTGCTGGACAAGCAGAAGGAAGGCAAGAAGCGCATGCGCCAGTTCGGCAAGGTGGAGATCCCGCAGGAAGCCTTCATCGCCGCGCTGAAGATGAACGACGAGTGACGCTGCCCCGGCAGCGCGCCTTGCTTCGCCGGGCATCGGCCTCGACGAGGGGCCGCGCGGGGCCTGCCACCTGACCGGCGGGCCTCGGGGCACCCCGTCTTCCCGAGGGGCCGGCAGGATCTTCAGATCAACCCCGCAGCCTTTCCGGCAAGGCCGGCCGCAAAGAAGAGAAGGGCGCTTGAGGCCGCGCGCATGATGAGTGCGGGATGGCGCTCCGACAGCCGGCGGATGGCGGTTGCCCCAAGGCTGAGCCAGAGCAGGGCCGCGGCGGGAATGAGGACCGCCATCAGGACGAGGCACAGATAAAGGTCTGCTCCCGGCTGCCCCGGCAGCAAGGCCAGCGCTATGACCAGCCCTTTCGGATTGAGCACCGTCGTGACATAGACGAGGCGCGGCGTGACCGCGACCGTCGCATCCGTTTCAAGGGAGCGGCCCCACAGGCGGATGGAGAGGGTCAGCACCCAAAGCGCGGCGACTGCGCTCACCACCCGTCCCAGCTCGGGATGCGCCGCCAGCACCGGTGCCGCCAGCACATGCACCGGCAGAACGGTGGTGAAATAGCCCGCCAGTTCGGCCCCCATGCAGCAAAGCCCGGTGCGGCTGCGCCGCGCCGTTCCGGCAAGGGCCAGCAGCGTGTTGGTCGGACCGGGGGTCAGAAGCAGCAGGCTGAGTGCAAGCGCAAAGATGAGGGGCGACACCGGGTAGGCTCCAGATGGCGAGGAACGATGCCACGGCTTTAGCAGCTGGCGGAGATGGCCGTTTTGACCGAGGTCAAGTCCGGATCTGTTTTACCCAGGCCCGGGCAATCGCCAGACCTGCCTTGTCTGCTTCCGCGCCGTCCTTTTCGGCAAGGGCAGGATGACAATCGATCCAGCCCGGTGCCATCGCCTCGATCAGGTGGCCGAAATTGCTGTTCCATTCCTCGACCACGGGTCGGCTTGCCTCGAAATGGAACTGGGTGCCATAGGCCGCGCGGCCGATCCGGAAGGCCTGGTTGGTGACCGCCTCGTTCCTTGCCAGGTGCACGGCCCCTTCCGGCAGGGTGAAGGTATCGCTGTGCCACTGGAAGATCGGGAAGCCTTCTTCAACGGCGGAGAGGACAGGATCGTTCCTGCCTTCATCGGTGCGGTAGATGCGGTGCCAGCCGAACTCCCGCGTCTGTCCGAGGATGTTGCGCCCGCCGAAGGCGCGGGCGAGAATCTGGCTGCCGAGGCAGATGCCGAGCACCGCCTTTCCCGCCTCGGCCGCCTGCCGCATGCGGGCGGCAAGATGGGGCAGATAGGGATGCAGGTCGTCATCGATCGCGCTCTGTTCGCCCCCCAGCACGACGAGCCCGTCATAACGGGTCACATCCGGCAGCACCTCTCCGCGGAAGGGACGGTAAAGCACGATCTCCGCTCCCGCCTCCTCAAGCGCGACCCCGACCTGGCCAAGATGGGAAATGACGGTATTTTCAACGACGGCGACGCGCATTTCTGTTCCTGATTCCCCGGATTTGCGATGATGACGGACATGATCACGGTGCGCGCCGCTTCGCAAGGCGGTAGAAATCAGGCAAATACGGCGCAGACAGCCAGCCGCGGGAGGACCCCATGCAGGACACACGACCGAAGCCGACCGTGAGCATTCTCTATTGCACCCAGTGCAACTGGCTGCTTCGCGCCGGATGGATGGCGCAGGAGTTGCTCCAGACCTTCCCGGACAGCCTTGCGGGTGTAATGCTCATTCCCGGCACGGGCGGCAATTTCGAGATCCGGGTGGATGGGGAGATCGTGTGGGAGCGCAAGCGCGACGGCGGCTTTCCCGGGCCCAAGGAGCTCAAGCAGCGCATCCGCGACGTGATCGACCCCGAACGGGATCTCGGCCATACGGACAGGCGGAAGGACGAGGCCCCGGATCCCTGAGGTTCCGGAGCCTGTTGCAAGGCTCAGCTATAGGGCGAGATGCAGCGCCGGTAGACGTTCTTGCGGGCCAGATAGAGGTCGGTGCGCGGATTGTAGGAGCGATAGCGCTCCAGGCACCAGCGCACATGCGCCCGCGGCATGACCTGCACCCGCTCGCGATAGACCGGCGGCGGCTCCACATAGATGCGGCGCTGGACACGCGGGCGGACATAGACCGGCGGATCGTCATAATAGTAGGGATCGTCGTAATAGGGCGGCGGTGGCGGCTCCACATAGATGCGCCTGCGGGTCTCGTAGGTGCGGCAACCATTGAGGTCGCACACGATGCCGCCCGTCTTCACGACCAGCGAATCATCGCCGGCGGTCACCCCCCGGGGCATGGACAGCGCCATGTCCGGTGCCAGAATCCCCAGGGAAAGGGCCATGGCCATCGCCAACTTGCTGCGAATAAGCATGATTGGTTCCTTCCTTATCGCTTTGGTTTCCGCCGCCCCCGACGTTGCGATACGTCTCGCTTTTACTGAATCACCAATTTTGCGCACAAGGCAACGGGGATTCATGCTCTTTAAAGCGCCGGGGGCTTTAATGCGGCCATCATAGCCTTGGAGTTGCATTTCGATGAGCCTGAAGTTTGGAACCAGCGGCCTCCGCGGCCTGTCGACGGATTTGGTGGGCCGGGCATCCGCCCTTTATGCCACCGCCTTTGGCCGCAGCCTGCTGGAGGCCGGGATCGTCGCTGCCGGCAGCGCCATCCTGATCGGCCGGGACTTCCGCCCCTCGAGCCCCGAGATTGCCGCAACCGCTGCAGCAGCGCTGGAGAAAATCGGCTTCAGGCCCGTCGATTGCGGCGCCCTGCCCACGCCTGCGCTTGCCGCGCGCGGCCTCGCCGAGGGCGTGGCCAGCCTCATGGTGACCGGCTCGCACATCCCGGCGGACCGGAACGGGATCAAGTTCTATCGCCCCGACGGGGAGATCGACAAGGCGGACGAACAGGCCATCGGCGCCATGGCGGCGAGGCTGGCGGACGATCCGGCGATCGGTGTTGCAACGCCCGCGCGCTTTCCCGACGAGCATGCCGAGACTGTCGCCACCTTCATGGCACGCAACCGCGCGCTCCTGCCGCAGGACCTGCTCCGCGGGAAGACGATCGGGATCTATCAGCACAGCACGGTCGCGCGCGACATGCTGGCCGACCTGCTGTCCGGCCTGGGAGCGGAGGTCGTGGCGCTCGGGCGTTCCGACGTCTTCATCCCGGTCGATACGGAGGCGGTCTCAGCCGAGACGCTCGCGCGTCTCAAGGCATGGGCTGCAGAACACCGCCTCGACGCGATTGTCTCTGCCGATGGCGACGGCGACCGGCCGCTGGTGGCGGACGAGCGCGGCGAACCCTTGCGCGGTGACCTGCTGGGGCTCATCGCCGCGAGGTTTCTCGGCGCGCAGGTGGTGGTGACGCCCGTGACATCGAATTCCGGCATCGAGGCTGCCGGGACCTTCGAGACGCGGCGAACCCGCGTCGGCTCGCCCTTCGTCATCGAAGGCATGATGGCGGCGCTGAAGGAGGGCAGGACGGGCGTGATGGGTTTCGAGGCCAATGGCGGGCTGCTGACGGCAAGCCCTTTCCGGATCGAGGGGCGGAAGGTCGCGCCCCTGCCGACAAGGGACTGTTTCCTGCCGATCCTTGCGGTCCTCGCGTCATCGGCGGAAGCCGGGCTGAGCCTTAGGGCGCTTGCGGCGGAGTACCGGCTGCCGGTGGCCGATGCCGACCGGCTGGAAAATTTCCCCCAGGAGGCAAGCAGTGCCCTCATGGCCCATCTCCGCGCCTCGCCGGCAAACCTACAGGCGTTTCTCGCACCTGTGGGACAGGTCTCCGGGATCAGCGACATCGACGGGCTGAGGGTGACGCTTGGCGACCGCTCCGTCATCCATTTCCGTCCCTCGGGCAACGCACCGGAAATGCGCTGCTATGTGGAGGCGGCGGATGCAGCAGCGGCCAGGGCCCTGCTGGCCAAGGGGCTGGAGCTCATCCGGGACTTCCAGCAACTCCATGGGTGAGAAGGGTTTTTTGCTTTTTTGGCAAAAAGGTGAAAATCGTTGTTGACACCGGAACGCCCCCCAATTACATCGCTCCTCGTCGCCCAGATGGCGGAATTGGTAGACGCGCAGGTTTCAGGTACCTGTGCCGCGAGGCGTGGAGGTTCGAGTCCTCTTCTGGGCACCAATTTCAAGTTCCGGCAAATCCCGGAACATCCAAAAACCCCGCTTCGGCGGGGTTTTTTGTTGGGTTTCTGCGCAATGACATCGAATCAAGCTCACCGCCGAGGCCAGTGGTACTGTCATTTCCAGCCCGTGCAGAGTCCATGAAGGTGGGCGATCCACGAGACGCTATCGTGGCGTTTCCCGATGATGCTGAAATAACAGTCGGCAGCCTCGTCCTTGAGGACGAGGTGTAGGGCTCTGCGGTTCGGTCGGTTCCAACTGTGGTTCGACGGTGAGCCGCTTGAAGGATGAAGTATAGGGGTTTTCGAGTCCAGCAATACAATCCTGCCCGATACGCGCCCGCCCTGTGTATGATACGATCAACTCAGTATTTTGATTTTCTGGGAGCCCAATCCTCTTCGAGGCATTACAGTCGTGTTTCGGCTTGCCTCTGGATTGCACTCTTGGCAGCGGGGGCCATGCTGCCCCCAGGCTTCGTGGATGTGCCGACAGCCTTTGACGTCCTGCCGCTGCGCCCTTGATGGCACATCGAGATCAGCCCGTTCGGACCGCCGCAGCCATCCCCGCTCCATCCTCGCGCAAGCTACCGGGGTGAGTTTGGGAGATCACTCCATGGGCCGTTAACCTCTTGTTAACCATTCCCTCGCTACATCCCT
This sequence comes from Gellertiella hungarica, assembly GCF_014197145.1. GTDB lineage: Bacteria > Pseudomonadota > Alphaproteobacteria > Rhizobiales > Rhizobiaceae > Gellertiella > Gellertiella hungarica. The sequence goes on from NZ_JACIEZ010000009.1 coordinate 77,731, forward strand.
GTAACGCAAAATTAACCAAGTTGAACACAGTGTTAACCCAACCTCGCCCCATCCGCCTCAAGGGACGGTCCTTCCTTGCGCTGGCCTTGAGCCCCGAGCTGCCGGTCGACGACTGGCTGGCACGGCTGGACGATCTTGCGGCCCGCTCAGCCGGGTTCTTCCTGCGCAAGCCCATCGTGCTCGATCTGGCGAACCTCGATATCGGGCAGGCCGAGCTTCGCGATCTTCTGGCCAAGCTCGCGGCGCGAAACGTGCGCATCATGGGCATCGAAGGCGCCCGGGCTTCGCTGCTTGCTCCCGACCTGCCGCCCGCCCTGACCGACGGCAAGGGAACGTCCGACATCGAGATACCGCCCGCAGAAGAGACCGCCGCGCCCGTTCCTGCGGCAAGCCCCGCACCGGCCGGTCCCGCGCCGGTTCAGGCGCGCGCTCACGCATCGCTGGTGCTCAACCAGCCGGTTCGCTCGGGCCAGTCCCTGTATCACGCGGATGGCGATGTGACCGTCATCGGCTCGGTGGCATCGGGGTCCGAGGTGGTGGCGGGTGGCTCCATCCACGTCTACGGCGCCCTGAGGGGCCGGGCCATGGCGGGGACGATGGGCAATGCCACCGCACGCATCTTCTGCAGGAAGCTGGAGGCGGAACTGATCGCCATCGACGGCTTCTACAAGACGGCCGAGGATCTTGAACCGGGCCTGCGCGGCAAGGCCGTCCAGATCTGGCTCGAGGGCGAGACGATCAAAGTGGCCGCGTTGAGCTGAAAACAAGAGTTTGGAAAAAAATGGAGATGATATGGGCAAGGTCATAGTCGTTACGTCTGGCAAGGGCGGCGTCGGCAAAACGACGTCCACGGCCGCATTGGGTGCCGCGCTTGCACAGACCGGTGCAAAGGTGGTCGTCGTGGATTTCGATGTCGGCCTGCGCAATCTCGATCTGGTGATGGGTGCGGAACGGCGCGTGGTCTACGACCTCGTGAACGTCATCCAGGGGGAAGCCAAGCTGACCCAGGCGCTGATCCGCGACAAGCGCGTGGAAACGCTGTTCCTGCTTCCCGCTTCGCAGACCCGCGACAAGGACAACCTCACGCCCGAGGGCGTGGAACGGGTGATCACCGCGCTGAAGAAGGCCTTCGACTGGGTCATCTGCGACAGCCCGGCGGGGATCGAACGGGGCGCGACGCTTGCCATGCGCCATGCGGATGTGGCGATCGTCGTCACCAATCCGGAGGTCTCGTCGGTGCGCGATTCCGACCGCATCATCGGGCTGCTGGATTCCAAGACGCTGAAGGCCGAGAACGGCGAAACGATGGAGAAGCACCTTCTGCTGACCCGTTACGATTCCGCCCGTGCCGATCGCGGCGACATGCTGAAGGTAGACGATGTGCTGGAGATCCTGTCGATCCCGCTGCTCGGCATCATCCCGGAAAGCATGGATGTGCTCAGGGCGTCGAATGTCGGCTCCCCCGTCACCCTGGCCGATGGCCGCAGCGCGCCGGCTATCGCCTATTTCGAGGCTGCCCGCCGGCTCAATGGCGAGGCCCTGCCGGTTGTCGTGCCCGGAGACAAGCGCGGCCTGTTCGGGAAAATCTTCGGCAGGAGAGCAGCATGAATCTTCTGCGTTTCTTTACACGGCAGCAATCCGGAGCGGCCGCGCGCGAGCGCCTTCAGGTGCTTCTCGCCCATGACCGCGCCTCAACGGGCGATTCGGAACTGGTCACCAAACTGCGCGACGAAATCCTCCGCGCGATTTCCAAGCACATGGAAGTCGACGCAGACAAGGTCAGCGTCAAACTGGAACGGGGCATCCCGGTGTCGACGCTGTTCGTCGATGTCGAAATTCCCCATGATGCGGAAAAGAAGGCGGCCTGAGGGCCGTCTTCCCCCTTTCTCGAGTTCGCCGGCACCCCTTTTCGCCGGAAAATCCGGACGGATTGGCAGGGCCCTCCCCGCCCTGCCGGCCGCGGCAGCGACCAATTCCGCCCGCACCCTTCGAACGGGCTTGACTTGGAGTGCGCTCTAACCGGTAGCTTCCCTGGCGTCGTGACGAAAGAAGGGTGCTCATGAAGATCGGGGAGCTTGCGAAGCGTTCGGGCTTGTCCGCCCATACCATCCGCTACTACGAGCGGATCGGGCTGCTTCCCCATGCGGACAGGGACCGGTCCGGTCAGCGGGACTACGACGCATCGATCCTGAGATGGATCGAATTTCTCGACCGCCTGAAGGCCACGGGAATGCCGATCCGGGACATGCTGCGCTATGCGGCGCTGCGCGAGCAGGGTTCCGGCACCGAGACCGAGCGCGGTGCGCTGCTCGAGAAGCATCGCGAACGCGTGCGGGCCCATATCCTCGAACTTCAAGCCTGCCTTGTCGTCCTCGACACCAAGATCGCCGGATATGCCGGCCACGAAAAGAGGATTGATGATCATGACGCAGCAACTCCAGAGCGCCGGCGAAAGCCGGCTCGAACGCGGCAAGCGGGCGCTCGCTGAAATCGACGGCGAGGCCGGCCACAAGGTCATTGCCGCCCTTGCGGACATTGCCCCGGACTTCGCGAACTACGTGTTCGAGTTTCCTTTCGGCGACATCTACAGCCGGCCGGGGCTCGATTTGCGGGCACGGGAGATCGCCACCATCGCGGCACTGACGGCGATGGGCACGGCGACGCCGCAGCTGAAGGTTCACATCGAGGCGGGCCTGAATGTCGGGCTCAGCAGGCAGGAAATCACCGAAGTCATCATCCAGATGGCCGTCTATGCCGGCTTTCCGGCAGCCCTCAACGGACTGTTTGCGGCCAGGGAGGTGTTCGCCGCCCGCCTTGCAGGGCACGAGCCGCCTGCCTCCGAAGCGCTCTAGACCCGGACGCGTCACGCTCCGTCAGGCGCGGCTCTGACGGGGCGCGGCCGTGAGGGCGACCCGGCCGAGGCCAGCGAAGGCGGGGAGGCGCCAGACCCAAAATCTGGCTTTCGATCCGGAACGGCACGGCCGTTTAGGATTTGCTTACCATATTTGTTCATGCTTTGACCGTTCGGCAGGTGCGGCAGCTCGGTCTGCGTGCTTCCCGGACGGTGTGGTGTCTTGCGGGTCGGTGGTTAACGCCCGCAACGAGTAGCGAGTATCGGGTAATCGAGTCATGGCGTCTGTGAACAAGTCTGCGCGTTCCGCGGCGATATCCCGCCGTGGTTTTTCCCTGAAGATGGCCATGGGCGCCCTGCTTTCCTGCAGCGTTGTCGCCGGCTCTGCCTGGGGTCTTGCATCGACCCTCGGCGCCATGCATGGCGCTGCCCGCACATTGTCCGAGGGACGGCTCGACATCATGGTGGCGGTGGCGAGTGCCCCCGGCCCTCAATCCGCGCCCCTGGCAATCAAGTCCTCCCGTTTCAAGAGGCTGTCGGAACACGACGTGAGGGGGCATCAGCTCACCGATGATGCAATCCGCGTGGCCCATCAGCGCACGCTTGCTGCCCAGCTGGCACTCGCCGAGAAGCAGAAGCGGGAAGAGAGCGCGAGGCTTCTTGCCATGTCTGCCCCGCGCATTTCTCCGGCGCAGGCAGAGGAAAAAACGGACGAGAAACCGGCTGTCGTCACCGCCCTGGTGGAGGATGTTCCCGTCAAGGACATGGAGCCCTTCAACCTCGTGATGGCGAGCCCGGAGGAGGAGGAAACCTTCGCGCTTCCGAGCGAGGTTCCGCTGCCGGAGACGAAGCCGCAGATCGGCAAGGCCACTGCGGACCGGAAGGCCTCCGATGAGAAACCTGTCCTCGGCAAGCGCAGCACCGCACGGCAGGAGCTCGCCTATGCCAAGCCGGAACGCTCGATTTTCGGCGGGCTGTTCAGCCGCAAGAACGATGATGCCCTGTGGCCCGGAAATGACACGCGGGTCGCGATCTACGATGTATCCAACGCGACCGTATACATGCCCGATGGCACCAAGCTGCGCGCCCATTCCGGCATCGGCCACATGCGCGACAATCCGCGCTACGAGCATGTCAAGATGAACGGCCCGACGCCGGCCGGGATCTATCGCCTGTCCATGCGCGAGAAACGTTTCTATGGCGTGGAGGCGATCCGGATGACCTCGATCGACGGCCGTGACCCGAAGAACCGCACCGGGCTTCTGACCCATACGAACCTTCTGCGCGGACGGATCGGCTCGCACGGCTGCGTGGCGTTTCAGAATTACGAGCCCTTCCTCAGGGCCTTCAAGCGCGGCGAGGTCAAGATGCTGGTCGTGGTACCGGAGCTGCCGTCATCGCGCACCCAGCTTGCCGCGCTGTACCGCAAGGCGGGCGCCTGATCGGTCCCCGACAACCCGGCCCTTCGCGGTGCCGGCGCCGATCATGGTGGTGCCCCGGCAGCGCGAACGGAACCATGATCAGTCTTCGTCGGTCTGAAGCAGGCGCGAAACATTCCAGTCCCCTTTACCGGCGGCAACCGCCCGTTCGTAGAAGGACAGGGTCGCTTCCGCACAGGCACTTGCTCCGCCAAGGTCCCGGCTCATCGAGAGGAAGTAGGTCAGGTCCTTGAGGGCATGGGCGACGGAAAACCGGTAGCCGTCGAAATTGCCCTCCAGGGCGGGCTCGACGATGCGTCGCAGGGCAACGGAATTGTTCGATCCCTGCAGCATGGCCCCGTACAGCATGGCCCAATCCACATCCGCGCGGCGTGCCATGCGGAAGGTTTCCGTGATGCTCGCGACCATGCTTACCACCAGATAGTTGGAGATGAGCTTGGCCTTTGCGCCCGATCCCGGGGGGCCCATCGGGGAAATGCGGGCGCACAGGACGGAGAGCACGGGCGTGATCCTTTCCAGCACCTCGGAACTCGCGCCGACGAGCGCGCCCAGTGTTCCCTCGGCGGCCTGTGCCGCCCCGCCGGCAACAGGCGCATCGGCAAAGAAGCAGCCCCGCCTTCCCAGCCGATCCACCATCTCCTCTGCAAGGGCAGGCTCGGACGTGCCCATGTCCATGACAATCTGGCCTGGTTCGAGGTCTGCTTCGAAGGCCTCGATCATCGAACGGGCGGCATCGGTGTCCGGGAGGCACAGGATGATGATGCCGGCACCTCGCGCGAGCTCGCCGGGCGAATGCACCTCGCGAGCCCCCTGCGCCACGAGTGCCTCGACATTGGTTCGGCTGCGGTGCGCCATGACGGCCAGCGCATGACCGGCGGCGAGCAGCCGCTCACCCATGCCCTTCCCCATGATACCGGCCCCTGCCAGGGCGATGCGCATTTTCTCCATTCCGTCCTCCCGGTCTGCGGCGAAGCCATGCGAGAGGCTGCCCGTTTTCGTGATGCTGCCAGAAAGGCCCGGCCAAAGCGAGCTTTGACGGCGCGGAAATTCCCCATGTCCCGCCCGGTGTGTGGAAGGGGCACGGCCGGCGCCGCTTCAATTCCCGATATCAGGCCATTAAATCTGACAACCTGCGATTTTTTCTGATTTTCGCCGGGCATGCGGACTGTGCTAGGCACGTCACTCTCGTCCTGCGCATCTTTTCCAGCGGAAGGCCTTCACATGACCGTCGATCGTCAGACCGAACTTGAGGCCGGCCGGGAAGCACCGCCGGAGAACATCGCCGCCCGCAACCGCCTCGTCATCGGGCTCCTGCTGGTATCGGCCTTTGTGGTCATCCTCAACGAGACGATCATGGCGGTGGCGCTGCCGCGGCTCATGGCGGACCTCGAGATCTCCGCGAGCCTTGCGCAGTGGCTGTCGACGGCCTTCATGCTGACCATGGCAGTGGTGATTCCGGTGACCGGTTACCTGCTGCAGCGGCTGAACACGCGGCCGGTCTTTATTCTGGCCATGTCGCTGTTTTCGCTCGGTACGCTGGTTTCGGCCGTCTCGCCCGGCTTCCCGACGCTGGTGCTCGGCCGCATTGTCCAGGCTTCGGGCACGGCCATCATGATGCCGCTGCTGATGACCACCGTCATGCACCTCGTCCCGCCGGAAACCCGCGGGAAGACGATGGGCAACATTTCCATCGTCATTTCCGTTGCGCCGGCAATCGGCCCGACCATCTCCGGCCTGATCCTGTCGGTGCTCGACTGGCGCTGGATGTTCCTGCTCGTGCTGCCGATCGCGCTCGGCGCGCTGGGCCTCGGCGCGTGGAAGATCCGGAACGTGACCGAACCTTCCCGCGCGCCCATCGACATCCCGTCGGTACCGCTGGCCGCGCTGGGATTTGGCAGTTTCGTTTACGGTCTCAGCGGCCTTGGAGAGGCCGCCGTCGCGCCGCAGGCGGTATCGCCCTCCATACCGCTTGCCTTCGGTGCGGTGGTGATCGTGCTTTTCGTGTTGCGGCAACGCGCCCTGCAGCGCCAGGACCGTGCATTGCTCGACATGCGCACCCTGGCCATTCCCGCCTTCACCCTGCCGGCTGTCATGATGGCCATCTTGATGATGTCGATGTTCGGCGTTTTCATCCTGCTGCCCATCTTCCTCCAGAACGTGCTCAAGCTCACGACGCTGCAAACGGGCCTGCTGCTGCTGCCGGGCGGGCTGATCATGGGGCTCTGCGCGCCCAAGGTGGGAAGTCTCTACGATGCTCATGGACCGCGGCCGCTGGTCGTCCCGGGAGCCCTTCTCTTCAGCGCGCTGATGTGGGGGCTGACCTTCATCCATGCCGGGACGCCCGTCTGGCTGTTGCTTGCCGCCCATGTTGTGCTGAGCATCGGGCTGGCGCTGATGTTCACGCCGCTCTTCACGGCCGGCCTCGGCTCTCTGCCGCCGGCACTCTATTCGCATGGCAGCGCCATGATCGGCACCACGCAGCAGGTTGCGGGTGCCGCCGGCACGGCTCTCTTCGTGGCGATCATGACCATGCAGGCGGCAGCGGCAGCAGGGGCCGGCGCCATGCCGGCAGATGCAACGGCCGCCGGCATTCGCGCCGCCTTCCTCTGCGGCGCCGTGATTTCCATCGGGGCCCTCGCCACCGCCTTTTTCATCCGCAAGCCCGAGACGTCCGGGGACGCACCGCACCCTTCCCATTGAGGCGCTGCCTCTCGGCAGGCAAAGTCTGGCAGATTGCCACGGCCGACGGGTGAGTTAGGCTTCGGATCGCAGTCCGGCCACCGGAGAGCCGGGCGGAAAGGCGAAGGATCATGCGAAGACCGCCGAAACGGGTGCTCACGCTCCTGATGATCGCCGCATCGTTTTCGTCCCTGCGATGCGAGCCGCTCGACGCGCTCTACTCGTCGCGGGCAATCGTCACGGGAACAGGGGCAAGGAACCGGGAGCCCGGTTTCCGCGATTGCCTCACCCGCGTTCTCATGCGTGTCTCGGGAGACCAGCGCCTTGCCGCGAGGCCGGAACTCGAAAGACTGAAGGCAGAGGCCGGCCGCTTTGTGCTGTCCTTCTCCTATCGCGACCGGCTGGCGGGAAAACCCGTTCACGACGAACAGGGCACCTACGACCGGCCCCACGATCTCACCTGCCGTTATGACCCTCCCGTGGTGGACAGCCTGCTCCGCAGTCTCGGCAGCCGTCCGTGGCTTGCGAACCGGCCGCGCCTGGCGGTTTTTCTCGATGTGGAGCGGAACGGCGTTTCCTATCGCCTGTCGAGAGACAATCCACGCGACCAGGCCATGCGGGAAGCCTTCCAGGCAAGCGCTTCGCCCATGGCGATGGCCGTTGCCTTTCCCGGGGCAGAAAACGAAGCCTTGGCCGCCACCGGTTCCGGCTTGCCGCATCTCTCCCGCGCGGCAAGGGCCGCAGGCGCGGACCTGCCCCTGGAGGGGCGTCTTTTCTGGAGCGACCCCGATCTCGGCTGGGTTGCAACCTGGCGGCTGGAGGTGGACGGGACGGCGCATGAGTGGACGGTCAGGGGCGTCAACTTCGACGAGGCCTTCCGGGTTGCCATTCGGGGAGCTGCACAGATCCTGTCCGGCAATGGCACGCCCTGAGGCGCAACAAAGGCCTCCGGCGGGCAAGGACCTCCTCGCGCTTCATTCTGCCGGCTTGTGGCAGACCGCCTCGATATTGTGCCCGTCCGGCGCGATGACGAAGGCGGCGTAGTAGTTCCGGTGATAACGGGGGCGAAGGCCGGGCGCACCGTTGTCGCGGCCGCCAGCCCGAAGAGCTGCCCGGTAGAAGGCATCGACCTCCTGTCTCGTCCCGGCCGAAAAGGCGATGTGCAGATGCGCCGGCTTTTCCTCGGTCTGGTAAAAGCAGAGCGACTCGTTGCCCCCGACAAGGATCTCCACCCCCTGGTCGGGCGCGCCTTCGGAGACGATCCTTGCGCCCAGCGGCTCGAGGGCCGCGACAAAGAAATCACGGCTCGCCTGAAAATCGGTCACTCCGAACTTCACGTGATCGAACATGCGTTGCTCCACCCTTCCTTCCTTTGGCCGCTCCAGAAGATGCTCTCCCCGATCCTGCTTTCAACCCCTTGAATTCGCAGGGTGGAGTGCTCAAGCACGGCTTTCCGCTCCCCGACGAAGAGCGTAAGCAACTGCTGACGGAAAGTTGCCTTTCCCTGCCCGTCGCGGGCGCGGGACGGCCTTTCACCGGCCGTGCTTTTCCGATAGGGCTTTGGCTTTCGCCCTCACCTCTCCCACTGTTCGCAAATGGAGCGCCCGAATGAAACGCCTTTCGATCGGCCGGACCGGTCTCGAAGCCTCTTCGATCGTCCTCGGCATGATGCGCATCGAAACGCTGCGCGACGCGGAGATCGACCGGCTGGTGCGAAGCGCGCTGGAGGCGGGTATCAACGTGATCGACCATGCCGATATCTACGGCAATCAGCGCCACGGTTGCGAGGCCCGGTTCGGAGCGGCCGTGAAGCTGACCCCGAGCGAGCGGGATCGGGTCGTCCTGCAATCCAAGGCAGGCATTCGCGACGGCTATTTCGACTTCTCCGCCCGGCATCTGACCGAGAGCGTCGAAGGCTCGCTTGCCGCGCTGCGGACGGATTATCTCGACCTCTTCCTGCTTCATCGTCCGGATGCTCTGATGGAGCCGGAAGAGGTCGCCCTTGCATTCGACAGCCTGCACGCCTCGGGAAAGGTGCGGCATTTCGGTGTCTCGAACCACAGTGCAGCGCAGATCGAACTCCTGAGGACGGCTGTCCGCCAGCCGCTTTCGGTCAATCAGGTGCAGCTATCGGTCGCCCATGCGCCGCTGATTGCGGCCGGCCTCGCGCTCAACATGCAGGGCCTCGACCAATCGGTCGACAGGACCGGCAGTCTGCTTGACCGGTCCCGGCGGGAGGGCATGACGCTGCAATGCTGGTCGCCGTTCCAGAAGGGATTCTTCGAAGGCACCTTCATCGGCGATCGGGAGGGATATCCCCTGCTGAATGACGCGCTGGAGGAGTTGGCCGCCCGTCACGGGATAACGCCGACCGGGGTTGCCGTCGCCTGGATCACGCGCCATCCCGCGCGCATGCAGGTGGTCGTGGGCTCGACGCGGCCCGAACGGGTAAGGGAATGTGTCGCCGGTGCCGGCATCGAGCTCACGCGGGAGGAATGGTACCGTCTTTTCCGCGCGGCGGGCCATGTCCTGCCATGACCCGGCATCCGGCGGAACCGCATTCTAGAACCGGCCCGGCACCTGCGGAAAACCGCCCGCATGGGCACAGGTCCGCGCCGCCTGCGCACATCCGGCAAGAAGTGCCTCGTGCAGCCGCTGGCCAGCGCGGTGGGCGATCAGAAAGGCGGCGATGAAGCTGTCTCCGGCTCCGGTCGTATCGACCGGCGTGATGGGCACGGCCGGCACCTGCGCTTCCTCGCCCGTTGCGGAAAGGCCGTAGGCCCCGCGGGCACCGCGCGTGACCACGGCGAGCCTTGCGCCACCGGCAAGCATTGCCACGGCGAGCTGCCGTGGGTCGGCCGCGTCTCCTCCGGAACGAAAGGCGACCTCGAGACCTTCGACGCCGAGATGCTCGGGTGCGATATTGATGGAGAGATCCTGGGAGCAGCTCACCCCCGCCTCGACCAGCCATCGGCGCAGCGCTCCTCCATCGTCCAGCCAGCCGATATGGACATGATCCATGCCGAGCAGGGCCTTACGGGCGGCTTCGTCCGGACGGTAACCGCGGCAGACGCCGAATTCCTCGAGCAGGAAGACCCGCTCCCCCGACGGTTCGACGGCAATGTCGGTATAGGCCGTTTCGCCGGGAAGCGTGACCAGATGATCCAGGCAGACATTCTTCGCGGCCAGGGCCTCGCGCGTCGCCTCACCCGCCGTGTCCGGGCCGACCGCACCGAAATACCAGCTCTCGTGGCCGGCCATGGCGCACTGGGCCGCGACATTCAGCGCATTGCCACCGATCAGCACCTGACTGACGGGCGGGCGGAAGCGGTCCACGCAGTTGTCGCCCACGGCAGCAAGACGCAAGACGTTCATGTCGGTTCCTCCGGAGAGACGAGGCTGGCGGCCTTGGGTCGCCAGCCTTGCTTGGTCAGTAGGCGACCCGCTTGTAATAGCGGCGCGTGGTCAGGGGATGGTTCCGCATCACCTCGAGATGCGCGCTCGCCCGTTCCAGAACGGTGGCCAGCACGATCGGCGAGACCATGGCACGCACGGTATCCGACAGACCAGGAAGCGGGAAGTCGCGCGTGTCCAGGATGGTGAAGCGGTCCGTGTAGGACGGAACGAAGGCTTCGACCCGATCCGCCAGGGGACGGAACTGGTCCTCGCCCTTGAACAGGATGACGCTGACGCCCTTCTCCACCAGCTCCAGCGTACCGTGGAAGAAGTGGGAGGCGTGGACGGGCCGCGTGCGGATCCACTGCATCTCCTCCAGAATGCACATGCCGTAGTAATGGGCCTCCGGCCAGACGTTACCGGCACCGGTCATGATGTGGTAGTCAGAACCGGCGAGCACCCGGGCGAAGGCGTCCGCCTTGGGCTCGAAGGCCTTCTTCACGTCGAGAAGCAGGCCAGGCAGGCGCTTGAGCTGGGTGACGATATCCGCATGGCCGGGGCACTCGCCGCGATGCTTCATGACAGCAAGGGCGATGTAGAGGGACTGCAGGTAGAAGGATTCGCAGGACGTGTCGTCTTCCGCAAAGTTGAGGAAGACGTGATCCGCGCCCTTTCCAAGCGGGGTTTCCGCATGGCCGACGAGCGTGATGGTCATCGCGCCGCGGGCCTTCAGCTGCTCGAGCAGGGCAACGCTTTCCTTGGTGGTGCCGGAGAGCGAAGGCATGACCACGATGGACCGGGGCCCGAGATTGACGGAGCCGGAGATGGAAAGCTCGGCGGTCATGCCGCCGAAGGCCGGAAAGCGGGACTCGCGCTGCAGAAGCTCGAGCGCCGGCTGCATCAGGATCGCCGCACCGCCGGTGCCGAGGAAATAGATGTTCTCCGCACCCTTTTCGAGGCACTCGCCCACCACCGCATCGAAGCGATCCGCAAGCTCCGCCGCACCTGTCTGGATCCTCAGGAAACGTTCTTCGTCAAAATTCAGCATCGGTCTCTCTCTGGCTGCCGGCGCATGGCCGCTGAAACGCTTTGCCCTCGCAAAGTTGTAAGACAACTGACATCTTGTGTTTTGGCTGTCAAGGCCGCGCCTCCCATTATTCGACCGTATAACAACGGACGCAGGGCCTTTGGCCTTGCTTGACCCCCGCATATTTGTCTGACAATGAAGGAAGAACCTACATCTGGAGTCAAGGCCGTGGACGAACCCCTGCGCGACACACGCACCCTGGTGGTGCAATTGCGAGATCGCATTGCGGATCTGATACGCGAGCAGGACATGAAGCCGGGAGACAAGCTGCCAACCGAAGCGCAGCTGACGGCCCGCTTTCACATCTCCCGCCCTGCCCTGCGCGAGGCGCTGAAGCTTCTGGAGCAGGATGGCATCATCTATGTGGAGCATGGACGGGGACGCTTCGTTTCCGCCATGTCCGCTGCCCAGGTGGAGAGGCCGATAACGGTGTTCGAGAGCATCACCGACATGACGCGCCATTACGGCTACAGGACCTCCAACAAGGTTCTCTCCATCTCGGAGGAGGCCGCCGATGCGGAGGTGGCCGCCAGGCTGAAGCTCGAGCCGGGCGAGCGGGTGATCCGTCTGGAACGGCTGAGGCTTCAGGACGAGGAGCCGATCCTCTACTGCATCGATTACGTGCCGCGCTCCCTCATTCCCGCGCGGCTTTACGACATAGACTGGAGCGGCTCGCTGCTCGGCATACTCGAAGAGCACAAGCAGCGCCCGCGCATGTCATCGGCAACCGTGACCGCGGTGCCGCTGCCGCGCGACGTGGTGGAGCGGCATGATCTGGGAGATTTCGGGCCGGCGCTGCTGATAACCGAGACCTGCTTCAATCTCTCGGGCGTGCCGGTCATCTATGCCATCGACTATCACCGCGGCAGCCACTTCTCCTTCAGCCTCGTGCGCAAGTAGGCGCAGGAGCGCCTTCAGCGCAGCACGAGCCAGCCGGAAAAGATGATGATGGCCGCGCCGGCAAGGGTGAAGGGCTCGAGCGGCGTTTCGAAGATCAGCAGGCCATAAAGGCAGCCCCAGATGATCTGGCTGTACTGGAAGGGAGCGATGACGGATGCATCCCCCATCCGGAAGGCGCGCACCAGCAGCATGTGACCGCCGAAGAGCATCAGCCCGCCCGCGACCGCAAGCGACCAACCCCAGGCGCTGACGGAAACGAAGCCGCCGTTCAGCATCGTCACGGCACCCGATATCACCAGCAGCAGCGTCATCAGCGTGACCACCAGCGCGGTATCGGATTCGGCAGCCTTGGCGCGGCGCAGGAGGATGAGCGAGAAGGCGAAGCACAGTGCCGCACCGAGGGCCGCTGCATGCCCCAGGTTGAGCGGCTGCACGCCGGGCCTCAGGGCAAGGGCGACACCCGCAAAGCCGAGAAGGATGCCACCCCAGGCGACGAGCGACAGCCGCTCCCCGAGAAAGAGCGCAGCAAGCCCGGCGACCAGAATGGGCGTTGTGAAGGCGATCATGTAGGCCTCGGACAGCGGCAGCCGCGCAAAGGCGTAGTAGATCAGCAGCGTATCGATCGAAAGCAGTGCCGCGCGCAGGATCGCAAGCGTCGGGTAGCGTGGCAACAGGTCGGCCGCATTGCCCGTGAAGAGGCCCTGCAGCAGGCTGAGCGCCAGGGCGATGGCGGTGATCAGGAACGTGACCTGCGGCACCGGCACCGTCTCCGCCATCAGCTTGACGGTGACATCCGTGCCGGAGAAAACCGAAAAGGACAGGAGGACGATCAGGATCGCCTTCAGGTTGGACCGGCCGGACACGGCATGGGGTACGGCCGCCGAACCGGCCTTATCGGACATTGAATTTGCCAAAGCGTTCCTCGATGCGAGCCTGCAGGAGTTCGAGCGCGACGGAGAGAATCCAGTAGATCATCGATGCGGTGATGAGCATCTCGATGTGGCGGAATTCCGTCTGGCCCTGGGTACGGGCGAGGTACATGATTTCCCAAACACCCACAACCGACACGAGGGAGGAATCCTTCAGCATCGCAATGAACTGGTTCCCGGTCGGCGGAATGATGACACGCATGGCTTGCGGCAGGATGACGAGCATCATCGTCTGTGCGGGGCTGAGGCCGAGCGCGGTTGCGCCCTCCGTCTGGCCGCGCGGGATGCTTTCGATGCCGGCGCGGAAAATCTCGGTCATGTAGGCGCCATAGCAGAGCGAGAGCGCCATGATCCCGGCAGGAACGGCTCCGATGACATAACCGATCTGCGGCAGTCCGAGATAGATGATGTAGATCTGCATCAGCAGCGGCAGGCCGCGGAAGAGCGAGGTGTAGAAGGTCGCAAGCCCGTAGATGACGCCGTTCTTCGACAGCTTGGCGATGGCACCGGCCAGCGCGATGATCGTGGCGATCAGGATCGAGATCGCCGAGATATAGAGTGTGGTCGTCACCCCTTGCGTGATCAGGAAACCGATCTTCTTGCCGATGAAGGCGAAGGACAGGTTGAAGGAATAGAAGAAGAGCATCAGCAGCACGAAGAGCTCGATCCAGACCCCGGCGATCTGGTGCGGCCGCGGCAGGAGGCGGAGCACAACCCAGTTCAGCGCCAGGATGAGCGCCACCGCGAGGCCGCCGGCGAGCCGTGCCGTCTCCGGATAGGCTTCGAGAAGCGGGGCGGCCGGAGGCACGAGCTTGCCGATCCAGGCGGCGCTGACCCCGAGGGCATACAGTCCGAGCGTGATGACGAGGAGAAGCAGCGCGACGAAGATGCGCCGCGCTGCATCGGGATGGATGAGAATCAGTCTGCCGATCATGTCTACGCCCCCTCCGGCTTGTTCCTGTCGTTGTGGAAGGCGCCGCTCAGGCGGCGCGCTCCCGCCACCAGTCCTGTGCCTGGAGCTTCCAGTAGGTCAGCTGTGCAACGGCAAGGCCCGCAATGCCGCCGGCCCAGACGAGGCCGAAAGGCTTGAACAGCCGGTAGCGGTCGCTGGTGCCGAGGATACCCTCTGCGACGACCTTCCCGCCGATGGCGGTGGTGTTGAGGCCGTGCCCGCCGAAGGCGGTGCAGCACCAGACCCCGGGCGCAATCGGACCGATCTGGGGCATCAGATGGCGGGCGTAAGACATGAGGCCGGACCAGGCGAGTTCCGTCTTCAGGCCCTTCAGCTGGGGATAGGTGCCGGTCATCTCGGCGCGCAGTTCGCGCACCAGCCCCTCCGTCGAGGCGGCGCGGGTGGTGATGCGACCGCCCCACAGAAGACGCCTGCCGCCATCGACGACCCGATAGTAATCGCCCGCCCGGCGATTGTCGCCGATGGCATCCGTGGTGGCGATGGCGCTGGCGATGAGGTCCGGCGCTTCCTCGCTGACCATCACATAGGTGGCGATCGGCAGATAGGAGCGCTTGAGCCGCGGCAGGAGGCTGCCCGTATATCCGCCTGTGGTGATGACCACCTGGCGCGCGCGCACCTCGCCGGCCGGCGTCCTCACGCGCTTCTCGGCAGCATCCAGATCGGCGGAAACGGCAGGTGACTGTTCGAATATCCGGCCGCCCAGGCGTTCGATCTCGGCGGCGATGGCCCTGAGATAGTTGAGCGGGTGAATGTGAAAGGCACGCGGATCGCGCAGCGCCTGAAAATAGCGTTCGGACTTCAGGACATGGCGCACCTCGGCGGTGTCCAGGAAATTCAGCTCATAGCCATAGGTGTTGGCGAGCGAGGCCGCATAGGCCTTCAGATCGTCGGGGGCGCTATAGCGCAGGACGCTCATGATGCCCGGCGTCATGCCGGCATCGGCGACGGCGAGATCGGCAATCGTCTGGCGGACATATTCCATGCCCTCGATGGAGAGCCGATGGATGTCCCTTGCCGCAGCCGCACCGGCGCGGCGCGCGATATCGTCCGAGCCGGTCGCAAATCCGGGGCTGACAAAGCCGCCATTCCGCCCGGAGGCGCCGAAGCCCACGGCCTTTTCTTCGAGAAGCACCACCTTCTGGCCACCGCGGACGAGTTCGAGCGCCGTGGTCAGGCCGGCGAGCCCGCCGCCGACGACCACCGTGTCGCACTCGACCGTGCCGTTCAGCGAGGCGCGCTCGCGGCCATCAGAGAGGGTGCGCTTGTAGTAGGTATCGGGATAGGTCATGGAATTGCGGTGTCCCCAGAAAGAGAGGGAGCGCCACGCAGGGCGTGACGCTCTTCCTGTCGATGTCAGTCGGCGCTGTAGTCCTTGCCATACCACTTCGTGGTCAGCTTGGAGAGGGTGCCGTCGGCCTTCATGGCGGCAATCAGCTCGCCGATCTTGGCCGTCCACTCCGCATCGCCCTTCTCGGCGATGACGACGAGCGGCTCGCGGAAGGCGTATTCGCCTTCGATCACCTTCAGCGGGTAGCCGTTCTTGATCGCGTTGAGCGCGGTCTGTTCGGGGGCGATGACCGCGTCGAGGCGCATGCCGTCACCGAGGCGCAGATCGTCGAAGGGCAGCATCGAATCGGCAAAGGTGCGGACCTCGCCCGGCTCCAGCTTGTACTCGACCGGGGGCAGGCCCGGAGCGTCGATCTGCAGCTGGCGGCGGATATAGTCTTCCGAGGTGGTGCCGGTTTCAACGCCGATCACCTTGCCGTTCAGATCGGCGACACCCTTTGCCTGGCTGTCCTTGTGAACCACGAAGACATAGGGGCTGTAGTAATAGATCCCCGCGAAGTCGATGACCTGCGCGCGTGCCTTGGTCGGCGTGACCGATCCGACGCCGAGATCGTAACGGCCCTGCCAGTGGCCGCCGGTCAGGGTCTGCCAGTCGGGGGTTTCGAAGCTGACCTCGACCCCGAGACGCTTTGCGATCTCGCGCGACACGTCGATGTCGAAGCCCACCATTTCGTTGTTGTCGTCGAGATAGCTCTGGGGCGGCCAGCCGCTGTTGGTGGCGACCACCATGGCCTTCTTGCCCATGACGCGATCGAGCGTCTCGCCCGCATGCGCCTGTACCGAAAGGGCCACGGCCGCAGCCGCAGCCGCGAGATGAATCATCAGCTTCTTCACGCCTTCCTCCTTGATCTGATCCGTCAGTGTTCCGCCGAATTTTATGTAAGATGTCTGACAACATCAAATTGACGGCTCGCAGGATCGGAGTCAAGCGGGCTTAGCACGCGAGTTCATGAAACAGCGTGATGACATCATGCGAAATTGGAATGGACCGGGCTGACGGGCAGGCGGGGGCCTGGAGGCCCCGCACGGGGTTCAGCGTGTGTTGCGCCGGCTCTGGGGATGCAGCGTCTTTCCGAGGATCCCGTCGTCCCGCCCGATGACGTGGGCACTCGAGCCGACGATCAGCGGATCGGGCTGATGCACGTGCTTGGGCACGGTTTCGGAATAGGGCAGCGAGGAGAGGAAGTGGCGCATGCAGTTGAGCCGCGCACGCTTCTTGTCGTCCGACTTCACGATCGTCCAGGGCGCATCCGCCGTATCGGTGAAGAAGAACATCGCCTCCTTGGCTTCCGTATACTCGTCCCACTTGCCAAGCGAAGCCTTGTCGATCGGCGAGAGCTTCCACTGCTTGAGGGGATCCGTTTCGCGGGCCTCGAAGCGGCGGGCCTGCTCTTCGCGGGTAACGCTGAACCAGTATTTGAAGAGGCGGATGCCGGAGCGCACCATCATCTTCTCCAGCTCCGGGCATTCCCGCATGAATTCCAGATATTCGGACGGGGAACAGAAGCCCATGACCCGCTCGACGCCGGCGCGGTTGTACCAGGAGCGATCGAAGAAGACGATCTCGCCGCCCGCCGGCAGATGCTGGAGATAGCGCTGGAAATACCATTGGGTGCGCTCGCGTTCGGTCGGCTTTTCCAGGGCGACGACCCGCGCGCCGCGGGGATTGAGATGTTCCATGAAACGCTTGATCGTGCCGCCCTTGCCGGCGGCATCCCGGCCCTCGAAGAGCACGACGACCTTCTGGCCCGTCTCCTTGATCCAGGCCTGCGCCTTGAGCAGTTCTACCTGCAACTCGGCGATCTGGGCCATGTAGATCTTGTTGGACAGACGCCCCTTGTAGGGATACTCGCCGGTCTCGAAGGTGTGGCGGATGGCCTCCGGGTCGCGCCTGAGGCTCCTGAGATCCATGGGATAGGCAGCGCTGTTTTCGGCCGCCTGCCCGCGGCCCGCCTCTCCTGCTGCCGGATCCGGTGCTTCCGCCACCGGTGCCTCGGTGCCGGGCGCCACCGCGTCCACACCCGTCTCCAACGCCAATGCCTGTTCCATGTCACTCATGTCCGCCCCTCCTTTTCCTTGGCCTTTGCCAAGAGTGCGCCTCGGGGAGCGGCCTCACTTTGCGCTAGATCAAGCGGAGCGGCCTATATTGCGGGCCCGGTCCGGCTCAGGCCGCCATCGACCGGTCGGCGCGGGCAAGCGCCCGCTTCAGCGCATCGAGACAAAGGGGATCAATGGCGGTTCCGCGCACCTCTTCCATGATCGAAAGCGCCTTCGCCACCGGCATGGCCGCCCGGTAGGGCCTGTCGGCGGTCAGCGCGTCGAAGAAGTCGGCTGCGGTGATGATGCGGGTCTCGAAGCTGATGTCGGTGGCTTCTATTCCACGCGGGTATCCCTTGCCGTCCAGCCGCTCGTGATGGGCGCCGCCGATGCGGGCGATCTCGCTGAAGGCGGCGATGCGGTTGAGGATTTCCTCGCTGTAGACCGCATGGCGCTTCATCTCGTCCCACTCGTCGTCATCGAGCTTGGCGGGCTTGTCGAGAATGCTGTTCGAGACGCCCAGCTTGCCGATGTCGTGGAGCAGCGCGGCCCGTTTCAGCCAGCGCCGCTCGTGGGGACCCATGGCGAGTTCCTCGGCGATCAGGTCGGCAAAGATGCTGACGCGGTCGCAGTGACCGCTGGTATAGGGACTTTTGGAGTCCACCACCTCTCCGAAGGCCGCGGCGATATCGTCGAGGTAATCGTCATCGAGCACCGCGGCGGTTCTGGCGGGCGGCAGGGTCAGGAGATAGCGCATCAGGTCGGGCGAGCGCAGCTGCTCCCAGAAGCCGGGATCGGCCGCCAGTCCCTCGAAAGCCTTCACGAGGGCGGGATCGAACCAGGTTCCGCTTCGCCGGCGAACCTCGGCGAGCGCGGCCTGTGTCCCGCCCTCCTGCTGGAAGACGTCGACAACCTGCGCCAGGAGCGCGATCCGGGAAAAGAGCGGGATTGCCTCGCCCTCCAGTCCGAGTGGCTTTCCCTTCCCGTTCCAGTGCTCGTCGAGACTGAGAATGCCGGAAACCACCTGATCGGAAAAGCGCAGCTTGCGGGCGATCTCCCCTCCCCGCTGGCATCGGGTTTCGATCAGCTCGCGCGCGATCTCGCCACCGTTCTGCAGAATGTTGACGATCGCGCGGAATCGTTCGGCCATGCTGGATTTCAGCCCCGTATGACCCAGCACGAAGCGCAGCACCTGGGGCAGGCTGTCGCCGATGGTCTTGAAGTCGCCCTTGAAGGTGAGATCGTTGGTCAGATACAGCTCGCAGATGCGCGCCGCATTGCTGCTGCAGCCGAGATCCTTGAGCAGGAGCATGAAATAGAGATCGTTTCGGACCGGTTCCGGCAGGCCGATCATGGCACCGATCCGCGTGCCGATATAGCAGCAGCGGGCGCAGTGACCCTGCGGCTGGCCCTCGGTGATATCGAGCGCATGGCTCAGGGCACCGATCAGCTCGGCGAGACTGAGGCTCTCCGCCTTCGGCCATTCCACGGTCTTCATGCGCATTCCTCCCAGGGAGCCGGGATTGTGGCGAAGAAGACTTAACAAAAGGCAATATCAGGTAATTATTGTTCGTCCAGCGGATTCCAGTATTTCCGCAGCGGAGGCCGCGCGCTTTCGATGACGATGCCGTCCTTCTCGCAGCGATAGACCATGCCGGGGCTGTCGGATGCATAGAGGTCGCGCCGCAGGGCACTGCGCATGCGAACTTCCTGGGTGCACGTGGCCGGGTCTTCCGGCTCCTTTGCCTTTTCCGGCGACTGAACCCCCGGAAGGTCCTTGTAGGGAAAGGCCTTGTCCATGGCGCCCGGGGAAAAATCCTGCGCAGCGAGCATCCCGGCACCGAAGAGCGCGGCAGAGAATGCAGCAATTGCGGAAGTCCTCAGGGTCACGACATTCACCTTCTTCATCCTAGCATGACAGCGTCTCACACAGGTCTGCGGCAAAGTGTGGGCGGTCCGTACAGATATCCTATCCGCTCGACCGCCTCCCGGAAGCCTTCCCGCGTGACAGACATGGTATGTCCGCTGGCGTGCAGCAAGGTCTCCGGGTCCTCCATGATTCCCACATGCCCCTTCCAGAAGACAAGATCGCCCCGCTCGAGCGTCTCGATCGCGACCGGATCGCCATAACCGTCCCGCTGCATGTCGGAATCGCGCGGCGCCAGCCGGCCCGTCATCTGATGGGCGAGCTGGACAAGCCCGGAACAGTCGATGCCGAAACCCGACCGTCCGCCCCAGAGATAGGGGGTTTCCAGGAAGCGAAGTGCAATCGAGACCGGGTCGGGCGATGCCCAGCTGCCGAGCGGCAGGCAATGGGCTGCGATGACCGCTTCCCCGGTTTCCAGCAGCAGGTAGCGGGTTCCGCGGGTTTCCGCCTCGCCGGCCACCTTCAGCCGGCTGCCCAGGGAAAGGACCGAGAGCGGAGGCCGCTTCAGTTCCGGCCCCGGATAGGAAAAGCTGCGGGGCACGACGACGATGTGGGTTGCGGCAGCCTCGCCCTCGGCGATCTGGTTCTCGGGCAGATAGCCGACATAATGATCCAGCCGCGCCTGCACGAAGGCCCAGCCGTTGCGTCTCTCGAAGACAGCGACCTCCTCCCCGCGCAGAAGCTGTGTATCGATGCCGGCGGCCATGTCGGGCTCAGGTCGCAGATCGGCAACCGGAACCGTCACGTGAGCGGGAAGGCCTTCCACGAAGCGCTCGGCTTCGACCACGCCCTTCAGCGCGGCGCTTGCGAGATCGGGGCGGTAGGCATGGGTTCGGCGGTCCGGCATTCTGCTCATGCGGATGGCTCCTCGCGCGAGGTCTGAATCGGTATGGCCTCAATAGCAGCGCGGGGGCGTTTCAGTCGAGCGCCTGCGCGGCCGCGATGACCTGGTCCCCGAACCGTTCGAGAAAGAGCGCGCCCTTGACGGTGCGCTTGATCACGACGTTCCGGCGATCGCGGGGATCCCGCTCGCGGTCGACGAGGCCGAGCTCGCCCATGCGGTCGAGGGCGCGCGTGATGACCGGCTTCGTGACAGCCAACAGGGCCGCAAGCCCCCTGACCGTGTGCGGTGGCGGCACCAGATAGATCTGCAGCAGGATTGCCATCTGCCGGACCGTCAGGTCCGGCATGTCATCCTGCACCTGGGCGACATGCACCCGGTGCCAGAGGCTGAGGGCCTGCAGCGCGCTGAGTTCCACGGTCATGGCGGAAACGGTCCTTGCATCGGGGGCTTCGCCGGCGCGCCTCAGCCGTGGTTTCGTATGCAGTGATAGAGGGCACGGATGGCCTGTGCCTCTCCGCCGACCGGCGAATGCGGACGTTCGGAAGGGGTCCAGGCATAGATGTCGAAATGCGCCCAGTTGCGGGTCCTGGTGACGAAGCGTTTCAGGAACAGCGCCGCGGTGATGGCTCCGGCCATGCCGCCCGAGGGGGCGTTGGTGAGGTCGGCAATCCGCGCGTTGATGTCCTTTTCGTAGCCCCGGTAGAGCGGCAACCGCCAGAGCGGGTCGTCCATCTCGAGGCTCGATTCCTCGATCGCCTCGGCCAGATCGCGGCTGTCGGTGAAGAAGGGCGGCAGGTCCGGGCCGAGAGCGACACGGGCAGCGCCCGTCAGCGTGGCCATGTCGATCAGCAGGTCCGGCTCGTCCTCGTCGGCATAGGCAAGCGTATCGGCGAGGATCAGCCGGCCTTCCGCATCGGTATTGTCGATCTGGACCGTCAGGCCCTTGCGGCTGCGATAGATGTCCCCGGGGCGGAAGGCATTGGCGGAGATCGAATTCTCCACCGCCGGCACCAGCACGCGCAGATCGACCTTGAGCTTCGCATCCATGATCATCAGCGCCAGACCGAGGACATTTGCGGCTCCGCCCATGTCCTTCTTCATCAGCAGCATGGACGAGGACGGCTTGATGTCGAGGCCGCCGGTATCGAAGCAGACGCCCTTGCCGACCAGCGTCACCTTCCGGTGCCCCTTCTTGCCCCAGCGCATCTCGAGAAGCCGCGGCGCATCCGCGCTCGCCCGCCCGACGGTGTGGATCAGCGGGAAGTTGGATTGCAGCAGCGCTTCGCCGCTGATGACGTTCACCTCCGCCTTGTAATGCGCCGCAAGCTGGCGGAATGCCGCTTCGAGCTGTACCGGGCCCATGTCGTTGGTGGGCGTGTTGATGAGGTCGCGGGCCAGAAAGACGCCGGCAAGCTGCCGCTTGATGTCGGTGGCATCCGCATCCTGCGGGATGAGGAGCTTCGGCCCCGGCTCGGCCTCGGTCCGGTATTTCTCGAAGCGATAGCTGCCGAGCCCGAAGCCGAGCGCCAGCCGGTTCGCCGTCAGCGGGGCCGTTTCCACATGCCATTCGCCGGCCGGCAGGGCCCGGGCGAGCTTGCCTGTCAGAAAGGGCGCGTCGGAAGGATTCTTGCCAAGGCCGAAGAGCGCGCCGCCCAGATGGCCATCGGCGGAGGGGATCGGGAGCACGGAGCCCGTCTCTGCCCGGTAGCCGGCCTTGCGCGCCCAGTCCAGCGCAATCGGATCGATGGTGCCGGTCTCGATATGCGCCGGGGTGACGGCAAAGATCGGCAGGGTCTTCCCCCCTTTCGTGGTGAAGGGCGTGGGGCGTTCGATATACTGATACGGAGCCATGGTCTTTACTTTCAGCCTTTCGGCAATGCGGATGTTTAACCGTCTGTTAAGGTTAACAGATTATTGCTTACCCCAGAGGCGGAACGTGGCCTTCGCAGGGACATGGCCACAAAATGCAATCCAGGGGCTTTTCATGACAGCTTTGGCGCAATCGACACCAGGCAAGAGCCGTCTTCTTCAAGGTGTATGTCTGGTCCTGTGTACCCTTTCGCTCGCAAGCTGCACCACCGCGAGAAGCAACCTCACCACCGGTTCGATCACCCGCTCCTTCTCGAAGCCCATCGAGGAAATGAACGAGACCGAACTCCGGCAGGCGGAGGAGAGTATCGGCCGAGCTTATGAAAAAAGTCCAAAGGATCGCAATGCCGGATTGAACTACGCCAATCTGCTGCGCATGACGGGCAAGAACACGCAGGCCCTGGCGGTGATGCAGCAGGTGGCAATCAACTTCCCGACCGATCGCGAGGTCCTTGCCGCCTATGGCAAGGCGCAGGCGAGCGCGGGCCAGCTCGAGCAGGCGCTCCAGACGATCGGTCGCGCCCAGACTCCGGATCGGCCCGACTGGCGTCTGGAATCGGCGCGCGGCGCCGTGCTCGACCAGATGGGTCGCACCGAAGAAGCCCGCCTGGCCTATCGCAGCGCGCTGGACATCAAGCCGAACGAACCTTCGGTCCTCTCCAATCTCGGCATGTCCTACCTGCTGACGGGCGATGCCCGCACGGCGGAAACCTACCTGCGCAACGCCGCCGCCCAACCCGGAGCAGACAGCCGCGTCCGCCAGAACCTTTCCCTGGTCGTCGGTCTTCAGGGCCGTTTCGAGGAAGCGGAGCAGATTGCGATGCGCGAGCTCGATCCGCAGCAGGCCACCGCCAATGTCGCCTATCTCCGCTCGATGCTGACGCAGCAGAACTCCTGGTCGAAGCTTGCCCAGCAGGACAAGGGCGGCAAGGCGGCAAGCGCCGTCAACTGAGCGGGCAGGACGAAAAAGAAAGAAGGGCCGGATCGTCGATCCGGCCCTTTCTGCATTTCCGTTTCGACGCGGCCCGTGCCCCTGCCCCTCACTTGAAGGTTTCGGCGATCTGGATGCCGGCCGGCCCGAGAATGACGGCCATCAGAACCGGCAAGAAGAACAGGATCATCGGAACGGTGAGCTTGGGCGGAAGTGCCGCCGCCTTCTTCTCCGCTTCCGCCATGCGGTCGTCACGGCTTTCCTGCGCCAGCACGCGCAGCGCCTGCGCGATCGGGGTACCGTAGCGTTCGGCCTGGATGAGCGCCTGCGTCACGCTCTTCACCATGTCGAGCTGCGTGCGGTTGGCGAGATTTTCGTAGGCCTGACGGCGCTCCTGGAGGAAGGAAAGCTCGGCGGTGGTCAGCACCATTTCCTCGGCCAGCTCCGGCGACTGTTCGACCATTTCCTCCGAAACGCGCCGCATGGCAGCTTCGATGGAAATACCCGATTCCACGCAGATGAGAATGAGATCGAGACCGTCGGGCCAGGCGCGCTTGATCGACAGCTGCCGCTTCGTCGCCGTGTTGGAGACATAGAGGTTGGGCAGGTAGAAGCCGAGATAGGCCCCGCCGAGCACCACCAGCATGCGCACCATGAAGGTCTTCGATTCCATGTAGCCGAGACCGAAGATGAAGAGGGCCGTCAGTGCCAGGAACAGGAAGGGCAGCAGGAAGCGCGCGACGAGGAAGATGTTCAGCGCGTTCTGCGACCGGAAGCCGGCGGCGCGCAGCTTGTTCATCGTGTTGTCGTCGACCAGTGCCTTCCGAAGATTGAACTTCTCGACGATCGTGCGCACCGAGGCGTTGTTCTGGCCACGCAGCGAGCCGCGGCTGCTTGCCTCGGCATTTGCGCGGGCCCGTTCGCGCGCGCGGATCTGCTCGCGTTCGGTGGAGACGGCCTTCATCCGCTTGTCGAGATCGCCGCGTGCGAAGTAGGGGCCGACAAGCGTGTAGAGGGTGGCGAAGACGGAGATGGCGACCAGCAGGGCCAGCACGAGGCTCGGATCTGTGAGACGGGCGGCAAGTTCCTCGGACAAGGGGCTGTCTCCTCAGATGTCGAAGTTGATCATGTTGCGCATCACGATGATGCCGATGCTCATCCAGATGCCGGAGAAGCCGATGATGAAATGTCCGCGCGGATCGTTGAAGAGCACGCTGATGTAATCGGGCGAGGTAAGGTAGACCAGCAACGCCACGATGAAGGGCAGCGAGCCGATGATGGCGGCAGAGGCCTTTGCCTCCATGGAGACGGCGGCGATCTTCTGCTTCATCTTGCGCCGTTCGCGCAGCACCTTGGAGAGGTTTGCAAGCGCTTCGGAAAGATTGCCCCCGGCCTGCGACTGGATGGCGATGACGATCGAGAAGAAGTTCAGCTCCTGCAGCGGGAAGGACTGGTACATGCGCGAGACCGCCTCCGGGATGCTGAGACCCACGGCCTGCGCTTCCACCACCTTGCGGAACTCGCCCTTGACCGGCTCCTGACCCTCGGCAGCGATGAGACGCAGCGCGTCGTTGAGGGGAAGACCGGACTTGATCGAGCGCACCATGACGTCGAGGGAGTTCGGCAATTCGTCGAGGAACTTGTTCTTGCGGCGCTTGATGATGTAGCCGAGCATCCAGCGCGGCAGGCCGAAGGCGACCGCAAAGGACAGGCCGAGCGCGACGAACAGCGACGCGCCGAACATCAGCATCATGACGAAGGCACCGACGCCGACGCCGGCGCTGATCAGGTAGAACTGGCCGGGCGACAGCTTCAGTCCGGCCTGGGCGATGCGCGCCTTGACCGTCAGGTTCTTCTTGTTGTTCTCCTGCTGGCGCTTCTCGAGCGCCTTGAGATCGTCCTGGATGGACTTGCGCCGCTTGGCGAGATCCTGCACGCGGTCGCGCGCCGCCTTCACCTTGTTGCGGTCGGTTTCGGCGGACTTGACCTTGGCCATGCGGCCCTCGGTCTTCTTCTCGGTCTCGATCCGCGAAAAGAGAATGCCATAGGACACCGCTGCAGCGGAAATCGCGGCCAGGAGCACAATCGCGATGACGTTGATGTCCATGACGGGTCCTTATCTCGACTTCTTCTCCAGGTCCTCAAGGGCCTGGGCGAGCCGGCGCTCTTCGTTGTAGTAGCGGGCACGATCCCAGAAATGCGGCTTGCCGATACCGGCGGAGACGTGCCGGCCGATGAGCTTCCCGCGCTCGTCCTCGCCCTCGATCTCGTAGCGCAGAAGGTCCTGGGTGATGATGACGTCGCCTTCCATGCCCATCACTTCCGTGATGTGGGTGATGCGGCGCGAACCGTCGCGCAGGCGGGCGGCCTGGATGATGATGTCGACGGAGGTGGAGATGATCTCGCGCACCGTCTTCGCCGGCAGGGTGTAGCCGCCCATGGCGATCATCGATTCCATGCGGCTCAGGCATTCGCGCGGCGTGTTGGCGTGGATCGTTCCCATGGAGCCGTCGTGGCCGGTGTTCATGGCCTGGAGGAGGTCGAACACCTCCGGGCCACGCACTTCGCCGACGATGATCCGCTCCGGCCTCATGCGGAGGCAGTTCTTGATGAGATCGCGCATGGTGATCTCGCCCTCGCCTTCGATGTTCGGCGGGCGGGTTTCGAGGCGCACCACATGCGGCTGCTGGAGCTGCAGTTCGGCCGTGTCCTCGCAGGTGATGACGCGTTCGTCCGTATCGATATAGCGGGTCAGGCAGTTCAGCAGCGTGGTCTTGCCCGAGCCGGTACCGCCGGAGATGACCACGTTGCAGCGCACGCGGCCGATGATCTGGAGGATCGTCGCGCCCTCGGGCGTGATCGCGCCGAACTTGACGAGCTGATCGAGGGTCAGCTTGTCCTTCTTGAACTTGCGGATGGTGAGCGCCGGGCCGTCGATGGCAAGGGGCGGGGCAATCACGTTGACGCGGGAGCCGTCGGGAAGGCGCGCGTCGCAGATGGGGCTGGATTCGTCGACGCGACGGCCCACCTGGGACACGATGCGCTGGCAGATCGACAGCAGCTGGGCGTTGTCCCGGAAGCGGATCTCGGACTCGATGGTCTTGCCGCCCACTTCGATGAAGGTCTGGCCGGCGCCGTTGACCATGATGTCGGCAATGTCGTCGCGGGCGAGCAGCGGCTCGAGCGGACCGAAGCCCAGCACGTCATTGCAGATGTCCTCGAGCAGTTCCTCCTGCTCGGAAATCGACATCGCGAAATTCTTGATGGTGATGATATCGTTGACGATATCGCGGATTTCCTCGCGCGCGCTCTCCCCATCCAGCTTGGAAAGCTGCGACAGGTCGATCGTGTCGATCAGCGCGGAAAACACCTGGGCCTTTGTGTCGTAATAGCTCTCGGTCCGCTGCGACCTCTTGCGGCCGCCGGGGGCCGGCGCCAGGGGCGGCGGGGAAACGGACTGGCGCGGGCCTTCGTCCCGCACCGGCTCCTTGAGGACCGGGGCGACCGGGGCTGCGGACGGTGCCGCGGCCGGAGGCGGGGCGACCGGCGCTGCCGGGCCGCTTCCCTTTCCAAAACCTTCTGTGCCACGCTTGCCAAACATGCCTGTTCTTCCCGATCTTGCTAGCTGCCCGTCTTACTTGCGCTTGAGAAGCGACATCATGCGTCCGAGGCCGCCGCTCTTCTTGCCCTTCTTGATCGTCGCGCGGCCGGTCAGCAGATGGGCCAGCTGCGAGAAGGTTTCCGCGGTGGGGGACTTGTTGTCCATCTCGGAGATCATCCGGCCGCTGTTGGCCGCATTGCCGAAAAGCGGTGCATCGAAGGGAATGATGGCCACGGCCTCCATCTCCAGCGGCTCGCAGAAGTCGGCGATGGAGATCTCGGGACGTTTCGGCATGCCGACCTGGTTGAGGATCAGATGCGGCGGCTTGTCGTTGGGCCTGAGGCGCTTCAGGCTGTCCACCAGGTTCTTGGTGTTGCGCAGGTTCGCGAGGTCAGGCACCGCCGTGATCACCACCTCGTCGGCTTCGGCCAGAACGGTGCGGGTCCAATCCGACCACTGATGGGGGATGTCGAGCACCGTCACCGGCACGCTGCGCTGCAGCACCTCGATCACCGGCTGGAAGGCCGTGCGGTCGAAATCGTAGGGACGGTCGAGAAGCGAAGGGGCCGCCAGCAGCGACAGATGCTCCGAGCATTTCGTCAGCAGGCGGTCGAGAAACACCTCGTCCAGCCGGTCGGGCGAAAACACCGCCTCGGCAATGCCCTGGGCCGGGTCCTGGTCGAAATCGATATTGGCCGTGCCATAGGGCAGGTCGAGATCGGCGAGGATCACCTCGGTGGAAAACAGGTTGGAGATGCCGAAGGCGCAGTTGTGCGCGATGGTGGAGGACCCCGTTCCGCCCTTCGCGCCCAGAAAGGCGAGGCTGCGGCCCAGCGGCTCGGCATCGGGATCAACGAAGATGGCGGAGATCGCCGCCATCAGCTCCGCCATGCCGACCGGCGCCACGATATACTCGGAAATGCCGTTCCGCATCAGCTCCCGGTAAAGGGAGATGTCGTTGTAGCGCCCCACCAGAACGACCTTGGTCGACGGGTCGCAGACCTCGGCAAGCGGTGCGAGCTCGTGCAGGATGTTCGAGGGTTCGGTCGCGGTTTCGAGGATCAGCAGGTTGGGGGTCGGCGTGCTGGTGAACATGTTCGCGGCAGCGCCGACGCCGCCCGCGGTGACCCGGAGGTTCACCTTGGACATGCGGCGGTCCTGCTGCAGCCGCTCGATCACGGCCTGCGTCTCCGCGGTTTCGCAGAAGGCATGGATGGAGATGCGCGGCAGGGGCCGGAGCGTCTCGAGGTCGCCCACGGAAACCGGCTCGAAACCCTGAGGCTCGTTCAGGCCGTCTGTCCTGATCTCGTAGTCAATCGCGCTCATCGTTCAATCCTGTGTTCTTCGCCGGTTGCCGTCGTCAGTTGCTGGCCGTCGACTTGCCGTCGCGGTAAAGGCCGATCACGGTGGTGCGGCGCTTTGCATCGATCGGGGTCATGGCACGCGGAGCAACCAGATCGGTCGGATTTGCGATCTGAGCCGCCAGGTTGCTCTGGGTGGCGCAGCCGAAGTTTTCCCAGTTGGTGTTTTCGCTCGTGTGCAGGATGTCGCTCGGCCACTGCCCGCACTGCTCGGTGGTGGCCTTGACGGCATTGAAGCTCATCCGCACCGGTGCAAGCCCGCCGTCGGGCTCAGCCTGGTAGGTGCTTTCGCGGATGCGCTTGGGCGGGATGCCGGCCTGGATGGCGAGCTGACGGAACTGGCGGCGCATTCCCTGCGCGGCAGCCGCGTTCACCGAACCGGAGGGATAGGCTATCGTCAGCACTCCGGAGGACTGGTTGCGGTAATCCGCCAGGAAGCCCGAAATCACGTCCTGCGTGCCGATGGTCAGGGCCCGGTCCCCGGAGGCGACGGGAATGTCCACCGATTGCTGGACTTCGGCCAGCACGATCGGATGCTTCGTGCGATAATCGTCGGGAATGGCGCCGGTCTTCAGATCGTCGTGCGGCGTGCCGCAGGCCTGCAGCACCATGGCGGCAAGGCCGAGCGCCGAAAGGCGGAGCAGCTTGCGGTGAGACATGAACTTTTCCTTCAAAAGCCGGGCGGTCAGGCCGGTGCGTGCGATGAGATCCTGCATGTCCGCTCCCCTTACTTGTAGATGTAGCCGATGGCGCCGTTGTACTGGCCGACCGCCGCAGCATCCTGACGCCGGCCGTAGACCTTGTTCACGCGGTCCATGAAGAAGGTCGCGGCGTCGTTTGCCGGGTTGAAGTTGTCATCGGGACGCGACAGCTCGCTGCGCGCCACCGGGCGCACCAGATAGGGCGTCGCGATGATCACCATTTCGGATTCGTTGCGCTGGAAATCCTTCGAGCGGAACAGTGTGCCGAGGATCGGCACCCGGGCAAGTCCCGGGAAGCCGGAGACGGCCTGACGGACATCGTCGCGCACGAGGCCGGCGATGACGATGGAGCCGCCGGAGGGCAGTTCGACGCTGGTCGATGCCTCGCGCTTGCGAAGACCCAGATAGGTGACACCCGGAATGTTCTTGCTCGTATTGCCGGAAATGAAATTGCCTTCGAAGGTCGGCTCGGAGACCTTGGTCTCGATCCGCAGGCTGATGCGGCCGGGCGACAGCACCACGGGGCGGAAATTCAGCTCGACCCCGTATTCCGTCGACTCGGCCTCGCGGGAGATTTCCAGTTCGCCCGTCGCCTGATCCTTCTTGATCGTCTGGCTGGACGCCAGGCGGAACTCGCCGCCAACCTTGAACTTGGCCTGCTCGCCGGAGATGGCGGTCAGGCTCGGTTCGGCAAGCGTGCGCATGACACCGGCCTGTTCCAGGGCGTTGAGATAGGAGGTGATGCCGAGGCCGCCGATGTTTCCGGTCAGGTAGTTCTGCGGATACCAGTCGCTCGAGGAACCGAGGTTCGTCGGGTTCTTGAAGGTGATCGCGCCATCTGCGCCGCCGATGGAGCCGCTGAAGCCCAGCTGCTTCAGGACCGTGCGGGAGACTTCCGCCACCGTGACCTTCAGCGTGACCTGATCCTCGCCCTCGATGGTGAGCAGGTTGACGATCTGCGACTGCTGGCGGTCTTCGGCAAAGATGGCGACGCCGCTGTTGGAGTTGCCGCCGGTGACGGTCTGGTTGCGGGTGGTGGCCTCACCGCCCTTGAGGAACGCGCTCGTCAGGCGCTCCGCCTGCGCGGCATCCTGCGGCGTGCGCACCGTGCCCGTCAGCACGACGTTGTCCGAGATGATCTCGACCTTGATGTTGGAATCGGGGATGAATCGGCGGAGATTGTCCTGAAGGCCGGCGATGTCGCGCTCGATCTCGAGGTCGAGGCTGACGATCTCCTGCCCGTTGGCGCCGAAGATGAAGATGTTGGTCTGTCCGACGGTCTTGCCGAAAAGATAGATGCGGCGCGAGGTGCGCGTCACGGCATCCGCCATCTGCGGGTCCGACACCAGGATGTCATGGGCATCTTCGGGCAGATCGACGACAATGGCCTTGTTGAGCCCGAGCTTCAGCCGCTTGTGGGCGCCGGGCCCTGCCTGTGCGATGCGGATCACCGTTTCGACGGCCTCGGCGCGCGACAGGAGAAGCTTCGCCAAAGGCTCGAAGCCGGGCGTGCCGGAGAGCGCGAGGCAGAAGGACAGGCTGCCTGCCAGCGTGGAGCGAACGTTTTTCTTCAAAGACATCTTCCGGTCTCCGTTACTGGCTTGCAGGCGTGCTGGTAGACTTGACGATATTGCCGGCCTTGATCACCTGGACTGCATTCGAGCCGGAGCCCGTGAGCAGGTAATCGGGGGCGCTGGTATCAGGCTCCTGGCTGTCGGCGACGGAGCGGAGCGCAAGCGACAGGCGCTGCGCCATCTGCTGCGCGACGGTGATGACGCGCGCCTGGTCAGGGGTCAGTTCGAGCGTGGCGGTTGCACCCACCACGGAGCGCGTCTCGTCCTTCTTTTCCTCGATCTGCTGATCGATGGCGAGAACGCGGATGTTGGTGAGGACCGTTTCGGTCACGAAGGATCCGTCGTCGGCCTTGCGGACCATGATGACATCGACCCGGTCGTTGGGCAGGATGAAGCCGCCGGCACCGGTCGCCACGCTGATTTCGGTTGCAACCGCCCTCTTGCCGGCCGGAAGCATGGACGACATCGTGGGGCCCTTGCCGTCCACGATCTTCTCCGCCCGCATGGGTTCGCCGGCGAAGATCGGCAGGCGAACCACGCTTCCCTTCAGCTCATCGATGGCGTTGGGGCGTTGCGTGTCCGTGATGGAGCCATCCGTCACGGAGGATTCCGGCCAGGCCGCCCAGTTCATGGATTGCAGCTGCAGGCGCGTGCCGGTCGGAAGGTTCTCGGCGGCGACCAGCACGTTGACGGTCGGCTCTCTCTCGGTAATCACTTCCTGCTGTGGCGGCGAACTGCGCCCGGCCATCTTCATGGCCAGGACACCTGCCAGACCCGCAGTTGCGACGGCAACGCCGAGAATGATGATACGAGCGGGCTTCATGGTTCTTCCTTGGACGAAGCGGAATTCTTCCCCAGAGAAGAGCAGCAAACCCTTTAATTATGGTTAACAACGTCCTTATAAAGCTGGTTAATGAAATTTTACCAGAGGGCGGACTGAGCCAGGAGCGCCTGGGCCACGGGCGAACTCGGATAGGCAAGAAAACCGCCGATTGCGATGGCGATGCCATAGGGGATCTTCTTTGCCATCAGCACGGAGCCGGGCAGGTTGAGGCCCATCGCGTGGATCAGCTGGGCCTGCGAGCGGAGGATGACGATGACCACCGTCAGCAAGCCGCCGATGAAGGAGACATAGATCGCGAATTCCAGAAGCGACATGTTGAGGCCGAACCAGAGCGCGGAGGCCGTGAGCAGCTTCGCGTCGCCACCGCCCATGACATTGGCGGCAAAGAGCGCGAGACAAACCGCAAAAACGGCGGCCGCCGCCCCGACATGCAGTCCGATATCCGCAAGCGGAAGACCGGCAAGGACCGCTGCGACCGGGAAGGCCACGATCAGGGCGAGGGATATCCTGTTCGGGATCGTCATCGAGAACAGGTCGGTAAAGGCCGCCATTGCCAGGCAGAAAGGAAATATGGCGCAAATCGCAGCAGCAACCACGGTGAAGGCTCCTCATGCTGTGGAAGCCGCATTCTAGGGCTGAAAACTAAATATTCCCCAAACCGGTAGAGCCGTACGGGGATCGGGCGGATGGCCGGCCCGCATCATTCCGGCACCGGCTTGAAGCCTTCGCCGCGAAGAGAAGCCGCACCCCTCATGGAAACGGCATCTGCCGGGCCTGTCGGCCCCTTGGTTCGGCGTCTCATGACAACCGGTGCGAAGCCTCAGCCGTTGGCGTTGTCGAGCTTCGTGTCGAGGGCGTTGAAGGTGGCTCCGATCTGGTTGCCGAGCGCCGTGGCCCCCGCGATGAGCGCGACCGAAATCAGTGCAGCGATCAGGCCGTACTCGATTGCGGTGGCGCCACTCTCGTCCTTCAGGAAACGTGCAAAAACCTTGCTCATTCTTTCTCTCCGGTTGGGTGGACCCACCCCTGCCTTGCGAGGAGCGGATGCCGGCAGTGTAGGCCGCCATTTGTTGAAATGGGATTAAAAGCCGCGCGGAGGTTGCGCCCGAAGGACAAAAATGACAAAAGCCGCCTCCCCGTTCGGGAAGCGGCCTTGCCAAGACCTGCGTCTGCCGGTGTCGCTGCGGCGATTAGCCGTTGGCGTTGTCCAGCTTGGTGTTCAGGTTGTTGAAGGTCGTGCCGATCTGGTTGCCGAGAGCCGTTGCGCCAGCGATCAGCGCTACGGAGATGAGGGCTGCGATCAGGCCGTATTCGATGGCGGTCGCACCAGATTCGTCCTTCAGGAAACGTGCAAAAAGCTTGGTCATGGGGGTCACTCCTACTCTACGTGTTGTTCAGCACTTCCGCCAACTGTTTCCGTTGATCGGATGGCTGCAACTTAGCGGAGGCCTGTTGCCATCGGCTTAAGGAACAGGGTTATCGGCCCGTTAACAGAAACTTGCCGTTGGCATGGTAAATGTTGTTCAAACATACTTATATCAAATAAAAATAATGCAGCGATATGAGACCGGCGAGGCGCAGCCTGTCGCATTGAAATACGCGCGCGTGCCCGCGAGGGAGGCATCAAGGCCTTGAAAAACCGTGGGTTTCTCGGGGGCCGAAAAGGCGGCGTCTCACCGGAGCCCGCAGGAGGCCGCTTTTCCCTGCAGGGTGCAACTTAAGCCTTCATTTACCATTCTCGGCCATGCTCACCGGCGGAAGCGCCCTGTGACTGGGCAGATTTTGAACGAAAGTGGCTCGCAATGCCGTTATCCAAGTCCGCCTCCCTGTCCGCCGGCGCCTTTCTGGCGGGTTGCCTGGCCCTTGCCGGCGCCGTTCACGCGCAGGATAGCGAAGACTACCTGCAGCTTTCCCTCGATCATGCCCGTGTGCTGAAGCTGGACAGATCCGTTTCCAAGGTCATCATCGGCAATGACGAGATTGCCGACGCCACCGTGGCGGATGCCAGGACCATCGTGCTGACGGGACGCAATTTCGGCACCACGAACCTCGTGCTGCTCGATGCGGACGGCAATGCGATCGTGGACGAGAAGATCCTCGTGGCGCTCGACGAAGCCAAGACTGTCAGGGTTTACAGGCAGACGGACAGAGCTGTCCTGTCGTGTGCCCCGAACTGCGAAACCAAGAAGGTGGGCGGCTCCGACAGCAGCGGGTCGTCCTCGGGCGGCACCACGGCCACCGGCAGCTGAGATGTGACCACAGCCTAAACGGGTATCCTCGGGTTTGAGTCGAATAAACAGGACACGCTAAACTATTTTTAAAGACACCGACCATATGCTCGGGTCGTAGTCGCTAGGGCGGATCGGATAGATGGACGGCTCAAATACCATGGCAGGTCATGATGGCGTGTCACCGGAGGGACTGATGTCTCGCTGGAAGCGGTTTTTCCGTTCGCGCGATGGCTCGGCAGCCATCGAGTTCGCCATTCTCTCCCTCCCCTATTTCATGATCGTGATCGCGATCCTCGAGACCTTCCTGGCCTTCACGGGCGAGCAGGTGGTGGCCAATGCCACCGACACCCTGAGCCGGAAGCTGCGGACCGGCCGCATCACCTACAATCTCGGCCGCACCACCGACATGACGCAGGCGCAGTTCCGCCAGGCCTTCTGCAACGAGATTGCCGTCCTGATCCGCTGCTCTGCAACCGAGGTGACGAACCCGCAAAAGCTCTATCTCGACGTCCAGACCTTCGCGAGCTTCTCCACCATCCCGAAGACGATCCCGCGCGTCTCGACGGCGAAATATGCCGATCTCGACACGACCAAGTTCAAGTACACGCCCGGCGGTCCGGGCTCGATCAACATGTTGCGCGCCTATTATCGCTGGGAAATCATGACCGATCTCGTGCGTCCCTACCTGACGACCATCCGTCCTGCGGGCGGCGGAATGCCCCGGGATTTCCTGATCGTCTCCACGGCAGCCTTCCAGAACGAGCGGTATCCCTGATGGCCGGACCGGACAGCCCTTCCCCCCTGTTGCGCTGGCGCGTGCTGGCGGCAGGCGTTTGCATGGCCGTTGCGGAGCCGCTGCGGCAGGTCGGCGCGCGGGTGGGCCGGCTTCGCCGCGACCGCTCGGGCGCTGGCGCGGTCGAATTCGCCATCCTCGCGCCCATTCTGCTGATGCTCTATATCAGCGCCTTCGAGATCACCGTGGGCATGAGCGTGGCCAAGCGGGCCAGCCGTGCTGCGGGCACCATTGCCGACCTCGTCACCCAGCAGTCGAACCCGTGGACGAAGGCAACCCTCTCCACCATGGTGGGCGTGGCGCAGAGCGTGTTCGCGCCCTACAACCCGGCCAACCTGAAGCTGAAGATTTCCGGCATCAACATCGACTCCACGGGCGTCGCCCGGATCACCTGGTCCTGGCAGCAGGACAATACCCGCCCCTACACGCTGAACGCGGTCGTCACGATCCCGACCGATCTGCGGAACCCCAATTCGTTCCTCGTTCACGCGGAACTCCAGCTCGACCATCAGCTCGGCATGTTCCTGGCCAACACCATGTCCTACAGCACGCGCACGGTCACGATTAAGCGGGACTTCTACTTCCGCCAGCGCGTCGGCGATGCGGTGACCTGCGGCGACTGCTGAGCGCCGCCCCTTCACGCGAATTGCATTGGCCATCGCCAGAGGCTAGACCAGTCCATCCGGCTGCGCTTGTCGCAGCCACGAACCAGGACCGGAATTCACGCAGGAAGACCCGATGGCACGCGCCTTTCTCTTCGTCATGGACTCCTTCGGCATAGGCGGAGCACCCGATGCCGCCAATTACGGCGATCTCGGCGCCAACACGCTCGGCCATATCGCCGAGTTCTGCGCGTCCGGCGCGGGCGACCGGGCAGATCTGCGCGAAGGCCCCCTCAAGCTTCCCAACATGTCCGCCCTCGGCCTTCTGGAAGCCGCGCGCCTCGCCACGGGCTCCTACCCGCCGGGCATGCCAAAGCCGGAGCGGGTGTTCGGCCTGCATGGTGCGGCGAGCGAAACCTCCCGCGGCAAGGACACGCCCTCCGGACACTGGGAGATCGCGGGCACGCCCGTCGATTTCGACTGGGGATACTTCCCGCGGGAGGGAGATGCCTTTTCGCCGGAGCTCGTGGCCGCCATCTGCGAGGAGGCAAGGCTGCCCGGCATTCTGGGAAACTGTCACGCATCCGGCACGGACATCATCGCCCGCCTCGGCGAAGAGCACATCCGGACCGGCAAGCCCATCTGCTACACCTCGTCCGACTCCGTCTTCCAGATCGCGGCGCACGAAACCCATTTCGGGCTGGAGCGGCTGATCGAACTCTGCCAGATCGTCCGCCGGCTGCTCGATCCGCTGAACATCGGACGGGTCATCGCCCGGCCCTTCGTCGGTGAGACGCCCGCCACGTTCGAACGCACCGGCAATCGCCGGGATTTCTCCGTGACCCCGCCGGAGGCAACGCTCCTCGACCGGGTGATCGCCTCCGGCCACCAGGTGCATGCGGTGGGAAAGGTGGGCGACATCTTCGCGCACAAGGGTGTCTCCCGCGTCATCAAGGCCAGCGGGAATGCCGCCATCATGGAAGCCTCGCTGAAGGCCATGGAAGAGGCCGCACAGGGCGATCTCGTCTTTTCCAATTTCGTCGACTTCGACATGAATTTCGGTCACCGGCGCGACGTGCCCGGCTATGCCGCGGCGCTGGAGTCCTTCGACCGGCGCCTGCCGGAGGTGCATCGCCGGATGCGGCCGGGGGACATCTGCCTCTTGACCGCCGATCACGGCTGCGATCCCACCTGGCGGGGCAGCGACCACACGCGCGAGCGCGTGCCCATCATGGCCTTCGGGCCGGGCATCCGGGCCCGGCTGATCGGGGTCCGTTCCAGTTTTGCCGATATCGCCGAAACCATGGCCCAGCACCTGGGCCTGCCGGCAGGCCCGCACGGGAGAAGCTTCCTTTGACCATGAACCTGAAGAAAGTCGAGCTGCACTGCCATCTGGAGGGTGCCGCCCCGCCCGCGCTGGTTGCCGAACAGGCGCGGAAATACGGCATCGACACCTCCGCCTTTCTCAGCGACGGGGCCTATGTCTGGTCCGATTTCGCCGCGTTCATAGCCTGCTATGACAAGGTCGCCTCCGTATTCCGGACCGAGGAGGATTATGCCCTGCTCGCCGAGACCTACCTGCGCGAACTGGCGGGCGTGAACACCATCTACAGCGAGCTCATCGTGTCGCCCGACCACGGCGACAGGATCGGGCTTGGCGCGGACGGCTACATTGCCGGCATCAGCGAAGGCGTCCGGCGTGCCGCTGCCGCAACCGGCATCGAATGCCGCCTGATCGTCGTCGGCGAGCGGCATTTCGGCCCCGAAAGCGTGATCGCGGCCGCAAACTATGCCGCCCGCTCCGACAATCCGCTGATAACCGGTTTCAACATGGCGGGCGAAGAGCGGATGGGCCGCGTGGCCGATTATGCCCGCGCCTTCGACATCGCCCGGGATGCGGGCCTTGGCCTGACCATCCATGCGGGCGAGGTCTGCGGTGCCTTCAGCGTGGCGGATGCGCTGGATCTCGTGCGCCCCTCGCGGATCGGCCACGGGGTGCGCGCGATCGAGGATCCCGCACTGGTGCGTCGTCTCGCCGAACTCGGAACCGTGCTCGAGGTATGCCCCGGCTCCAATATCGCGCTCAAGGTCTATCCCGATTTCGACGCCCATCCCCTCCGGGCCCTGAAGGAGGCGGGCGTTCGCGTGACCATCAGCTCGGACGATCCGCCCTTCTTCCACACGTCCCTCGGCCGGGAATACCAGCTCGCCCGCGATGCCTTCGGCTTCAGCGACGAGGAGATAAACGGCCTGACGCGGACCGCCATCGAGGCAGCCTTCGTGGACGAGGCGACCCGAAACCGTCTGCTGGCGATGCTCTGACCGATTTGCGAGCGGGTGACTGGGGAGATTGGGGGCAAACATCCGCTGCGCACTTGCGAGTCCGGGCTTTTCCATGAAAGAAAAACCACATGCAAGACAAGCACCGAAGGCAGGAACCCATGGACGGCGTCACCGTAATCGATCATCCGCTCGTACAGCACAAGCTCACCATCATGCGCCGCAAGGAGACCTCCACGGCGAGCTTCCGGCGCCTGCTGCGCGAAATCTCCACTTTACTGTGCTATGAGGTGACCCGCGATCTCGAGCTGACCATGGAGACCATCGAGACGCCGCTGGAAACGGTGGACATGCCGATCCTCGAAGGCAAGAAGCTGGTCTTTGCCTCCATCCTGCGCGCCGGCAACGGCCTGCTCGAGGGCATGCTGGATCTCGTGCCTTCCGCACGCGTCTCCCATATCGGCGTCTACCGCGACCACGAAACCCTGCAGCCGGTCGAATACTACTTCAAGGCGCCGGAAAACCTGTCCGAGCGTCTGGTCATCGTGGTCGACCCGATGCTGGCCACGGGCAATTCCTCCATCGCCGCCATCGACAAGCTCAAGGAGCGGGGTGCGAAGAACATCCGCTTCCTCTGCCTGCTCGCAGCGCCGGAGGGCATCCGCAACTTCCGCAATGCCCATCCCGACGTGCCGGTCTTCACGGCCTCCATCGACAGCCACCTGAACGAAAAGGGCTACATCGTGCCCGGCCTCGGCGATGCCGGCGACCGCATGTACGGCACGAAGTAAAGGGCACGAAGCCTTAACCAACCGATCAAATCGGGCCGGGGATAACAGTGTTACCTCGGCCTTTACTTTGAATGTTAGCGAGATTTTGAAGCAGATTTCCTAGTCTTCCTGCAGACGAAGAAGAAGGAACAGCTTCCATGATTGCGCGTAACCTTTTCCTGGTTACAATCGGTGCGGTAGCCATGTCGCAGATCCCGAAGCTCATGGTCACGCCATCCGGGCTGCCGGCCCGGGCGGCCGCCGCGACGGCCGAGGCTGCCCTGCCCGTCACGCCCGGAAGCTACAGCATCACCGCGAATGAGGCAGGCCATTTCCAGGACAGCTTCCGGCTCAACGGACGTTCCGTGAGCGGTCTCGTGGACACCGGCGCCACCTTCGTCGCCATGAACGAATCCGTCGCCCGCCAGCTGGGCTTCACCGGGAACAGCCTCGATTTCCGCTACGCGGTCAACACGGCCAACGGACCGGCGCAGGCTGCCCATGTGGTCATCGACCGCGTCGAGATCGGCTCCCTGCGCGCCCAGGGCGTGGAAGCCTTCGTGCTGAAGGACAATGCGCTGACGGGCACGCTCATCGGCATGAGCTTCCTACGCAAGCTGAAATCCTACAGCGTCGAGGACGGGAAGATGGTGCTGCGCCAGTAGCGCTCACATCCGGGAGATGATGACGGGCCGTGCCGGGGGCGGATTGTCCGCGATGCGGAACAGGCGCGCCACCTCCCCGGAGACATGCTCGGCGCTTTCCCGGTCCGGCGCATGCAGCAGGGCGATCGGCTGCCCCTTCGAAACTGCCGTGCCGAGCGGCAGGATATCCGAGAAACCGGTGCTGTGATCGATGCTGTCCGACGGCTTGAGGCGGCCGCCGCCCAGCCGGATGACGGCCATGCCGAGGTCGCGGGTTTCGCAGGCGGCGAGATAGCCGTCTTCGGCAGCGGGCACCGGCACGACAACGGGTGCCTTCGGCAGGTGACGGTCCGGCGCTTCGAGCAGATCGGCGGGGCCGCCGAGCATGTGCACCATGCGGCCGAAATGTTCCGCGGCCCTTCCGGAGCGCAGCGCCGCCATCGCGGCATCGTGTCCGGCCTCGCGCGTGTCGGCCAGGCCGGAGGACACCAGCATTTCGGCCGCAAAGGCGAGCACCGCCTCCTCGAGCCGGGTTCCGGATTTTTCCCCCGCCAGAAAGGCGATGGCATTGCGCACTTCGACCGCATTGCCGGCGGCATCGGCCAGCGGCTGGTTCATGTCGGTGAGCAGCGCGGTGGTCTTCACCCCCGCACCGTTCGCGACCGCCACCAGCGAGCGTGCCAGCGTTTCGGCCTTGTCCATGTCGGTCATGAAGGAACCGTTCCCGACCTTGACATCGAGCACCAGGCTTTCCAGCCCCGCGGCAAGCTTCTTGGATAGGATGGAGGCCGTGATCAGCGGGACGCTGTCCACCGTGGCGGTGACATCGCGGACGGCATAGAGCTGCTTGTCGGCAGGGGCCAGCACCGCCGTCTGGCCGATGATGGCGCAGCCCGCCAGCCGCACCGTATCCCGGAACCGGCTTTCGCCGGGCATGATCGCATAGCCGGGGATCGACTCCAGCTTGTCGAGCGTGCCGCCGGTGTGGCCGAGGCCGCGGCCGGATATCATCGGCACGGCGAGACCGCAGGCTGCGGCAATCGGGGCCAGCATCAGCGAGACATTGTCGCCGACGCCACCCGTCGAATGCTTGTCTGCCACGGGCCGCCCGATATCCTTCCACTCGAGAATGTCGCCGCTGTCGCGCATGGCAAGCGTCAGCGCGATGGTCTCTGCCGGGGTCATGCCGCGGAACCAGACAGCCATGGCGAAGGCACCGATCTGCCCTTCGGAGAGATCACCGCGCGCGAGCTTCTCGATGAAGAAGGAGATTTCCTCCGGCTTCAGCACCTCGCCATTCCGCTTGCGTAGGATGACCTCCTGGGGAAGCATGGTCAGTAGCCCGCTCCGCCCGCCGTGGACTGGCCGCCGTCGAGCACCCGCAGAATGTCGTCGAGCAGGCCCGAAGCGCCAAAACGGAAGTTTTCCGCAACAGCCCAGCCTGCGCCCATCTTTTCGTCCGCAAGCGCGAGGTAGCGCGCGGCCACCGGAACCGAACCGATGCCGCCCGAGGGCTTGAGCCCGACCGGCCTGCCGCTTGCAAGGATCGCGTCGAGCATGATTAAGGCCGCCTCTTCCGTCGCGTTCCCGGCGGTCTTGCCGGTGGAGGTCTTGATGAAATCCGCGCCCGCCGCAATGGCAAGGTCGCTCGCGTTCCGGATCAGGCCGGCATCCTTCAGCTCACCCGTTTCCAGGATGACCTTGAGCCGGGCCGGCGCGGCGATTGCGGCCCTTACGCCGGAAACCATGGCCGAGACGGCATCCGCATTCCCCTTCGCGAATGCCTTGTAGGGAATGACCAGATCGATCTCGTCGGCGCCATCCTCCAGCGCCTGGCGGGTTTCGGCCACCGTTTCGGCGATGCCGGCATCGCCCGAGGGAAAGTTCATCACCGTGGCGATCCTGATGGCGGAACCCTGACCGAGACGGGCGCGCGCCTGCGCGACGAAGCGGGGCCAGATGCAGATGGCCGCGACATTGCCGTGGCGGGTCGCAGCCTTCTCCACCAGTGCATCGATCTGCTCCGGGGTGCAGTCTTCCTTCAGATTGGTGAGGTCGAGCACGGAAAGCGCACGGCGTGCGGCATCGAGATTATCCATTGTTCTTTCCTTCGGCCGCCAGCATGTCGGTCAGGATCGCGGCGAGCCTTCTGCCCCCGACGGGAGCCATTTCCTTGGTTTCGGCATGGGTGATCTCGTTGCCGGTCATGCCCGCCCCGAAATTGGTGATGACGGAGGCTGCGGCAACCCTGAGGCCCAGAAAACGGGCGAGGATCACTTCGGGCACCGTCGACATGCCGACCGCATCGGCGCCGAGGATCCGGGACATGCGGATTTCCGCCGGCGTTTCGAAGCTCGGGCCGGAGAACCACATGTAGACGCCGGTGTGGAGGGGCGTTCCCGTCCGGCTGGCGGCGGCATGCATGGCAGCGGCGAGCTCGGGATCATAGGCCGAGGTCATGCCGGTGAAGCGCTGGTCCGTCTCCTCGCCGATCAGGGGGTTTTCGCCGGAGAAGTTGATGTGATCGGTGATCTGCATCACCGAGCCCGGCGGCATGTCGTCCCTGACGGAGCCCGCGGCATTGGTCAGCACGAGGACTTCGATGCCGAAGGCCTTCAGCACCTCGAGCGGCAGGCGCATCGCCGCCGCATTGCCCTTTTCGTAGTAATGGATGCGGCCGGACATCATCAGCACGGGAACGCCGGCGATGGTGCCGCCGACGAGCTCGCCCGCATGGCCCGACACGGCGCTTTGCGGAAAGCCCGGAAGGTCGCCATAGGCAACCCGCAGCGGGTTTTCCACCGCCTCGACGAGCGAACCGAGGCCGGAGCCGAGAATGACCGCGTGGCGCGGCTTGAGCGCGCCGAAGCGCGCGGCGAGGATGTCGAGGATCGCCTTCATCCGAGCAGGTCCGTCTCGAAGCTGCCGGGCAGCATCTGCTCCAGCGTCATGGTTTTCTTCACGCCCACTTCGTCGCACAGATAGATGGGCGTGGACTTGTCGGCAAATTCCGCGATCTTCTGCCGGCAACCGCCGCAGGGCGGGCAGAGCGGCAGCTTCTCGGCGATGACGGCCATCTCGACGATGCGCTTTCCGCCGCCCATGATCATGCAGCCGATGGCCGTCGGTTCCGCGCACCAGCCCTGCGGGAAGGACAGGTTCTCGATATTCGCGCCGGTATAGATCTTGCCGTCATCGGCCCGGATCGCCGCGCCGACGGGGAATTTCGAATAGGGCGAATGCGAGAAGGCCATGGCGGCCTTCGCGGCTTCGAAGAGATCGTGCGACATCGGTCAACGCTCCTTGGTGTAGGGCACGCCACCGGCCTTCGGCGGATGGGCCACCCCGATGAAGCCTGCAAGCAGGATGCAGGTAAGGACATAGGGCAGTGCCTGGAAGATCTGTACCGGTACTTCGCCGATGCCGGGCACCGACTTGCCCTGCATGAAGTTGGCGAAGGCATCGAGGAAGCCGAACAGGAGGCAGGCGAACATCACCGGCACCGGCTTCCACTTGGCGAAGATGAGGGCGGCGAGCGCGATGTAGCCCTTGCCCGCCGACATGTCCTTGATGAAGGCAGCCGACTGGGCAATGGCGAGATAGGTGCCGGAGAAGCCGCAGAGAATGCCGGCGCAGATGACGGCGCGATACCGCAGCCAGCTGACGGAGATGCCCGCCGTATCCACCGCACCCGGATTTTCCCCCACGGCGCGAAGCCGCAGGCCGAAGCGGGTCCGGTACAGGATCCACCACGAAATCGGAACGGCGGCAAAGGCCATGTAGGTGAGGATGTTGTGGCCGGAAATCACGTCGGCATAGAACTTGCCGAGGTAGCCGGAATCGCGCAGCTCCGCCGCAAAGGGGAACCGGATCTCGCCGAAGCGGCCATCGGCCGTGAGCTGCGGCGTGCGCCCGCCCTGCCCGAACCAGGCCTGCCCCAGCACGATGGTAAGCCCTGCCGCACCGAAATTGATCGCGACGCCGGAGACGATCTGGTTGCCGCGATTGGTGATCGAGGCGAAGCCGTGCACCAGCGACAGCGCCACCGAGGTGGCAATCCCCGCCAGAAGTCCGGCCCAGGCATTGCCCGTCAGATAGGCGACGCAGGCCGCCGCGAAGGCGGAGGCCAGCATCTTGCCCTCGAGGCCGATGTCGAAGATGCCGGAGCGCTCCGAGAACAGCCCGGCCAGGGCCGTGAAGATCAGCGGAATCGACAGGCGGATGGTCGAGCCGAGGATGGAGATCAGAATGTCGATATAATCCATGGTGCTCTCCTCAGGCCTTGACGAAGTTCTGGTAGATGCGCACCAGCGCGGGGCGGAACATGAATTCCAGCGCGCCGGCAAAGAGGATCACCAGACCCTGGATCACGACGATCATGTCGCGGGTGATGTTGGGCATGTCGAAGGAGAGTTCGCCGCCCCCCTGGTAGAGAATGCCGAAGAGGAGCGCGGCCAGGACGATGCCGAGCGGATGATTGCGGCCCATCAGCGATACGGCGATGCCGACGAAGCCGGCGCCGCCGACGAACTCCACCTGCAGGCGCGCGGAGGCACCCATCACGGGGTTGAGCGCCATCATGCCGGCGAGACCGCCCGATATCAGCATGGTGATGATGACCGTGCGCGCATAGGGAATGCCCGCATAGCTGGCCGCCGAAGGGCTGATCCCGAGCGTGCGCATCTCGTAGCCGAACTTGGTCCGCCAGATGAGGAACCAGACCACCACGCACATGACGAGCGCGATGATGAAGGAGAAGTTGAAGGGTGCGGCCCCCAGCTTCAGCCCGAAGAGCTCCATCAGCCAGTCGAGCTTCGGCAATTGCCCGCCCTCGAGGAAGGTGCGGGTTTCGGGCGCCATCTTGCCCGGCACGATCAGCACGTTCACCAGCAGATAGACCATGAGGGCCGCGCCGATAAAGTTGAACATGATGGTGGTGATGACGATGTGGCTGCCGCGCTTGGCCTGGAGCCAGGCCGGAATGAAGGCCCAGGCCGCACCGGCAGCCGC
Source organism: Gellertiella hungarica (assembly GCF_014197145.1). GTDB lineage: Bacteria > Pseudomonadota > Alphaproteobacteria > Rhizobiales > Rhizobiaceae > Gellertiella > Gellertiella hungarica. Next base: position 121,351 of record NZ_JACIEZ010000009.1, read on the forward strand.
CGCTCCGAGGATGGCGAAGGGCATGGTGGCATACCAGGGCAGGTAGTTGTCGAGCGCAAGCGCCACGAGCGCCGCCCCGAGGCCGCCGAGATAGGCCTGGCCTTCGGAGCCGATGTTGAACAGGCCCGCATGAATGGCAACGGCCACGGAAAGCCCGGTGAAGATGAAGTTCGTGGCATAGAACAGCGTGAAGCCGATGCCCTCGCCACGGCCGAGCGCGCCGATCAGCAGCAGCTTGACGGCCTCGAAGGGGTTTTCCCCGATCAGCCAGACGACAAGCCCCGAAATGACGAAGGCGAGCGTCAGGTTGAGGAGCGGCATGAGGCCGTAGGTGATCCAGTTGGGTAGCGATACGGATGCAGTGCTCATCAGGGCCTCGTCATGCGGCAATGCCGGCCATCATCAGGCCGAGTGTCTGTTCGCCGGCTTCCGCCGTCTTCTCGCCGACGATATGCCCGGCAAACATCACGAGAATGCGATCGGAAAGGGCACGGATCTCGTCGAGCTCGACCGAGACGAGCAGAAGCGCCTTGCCCTGGTCGCGCATGTCGATGATCCGGCGGTGAATGAATTCGATGGCGCCGATATCCACACCGCGGGTCGGCTGGCCGATCAGCAGGATGCGGGGATCGCGCTCGATCTCGCGGGCAACCACGATCTTCTGCTGGTTGCCGCCGGAGAAGTTCGCCGTCTTCAGGCGCGGGTTCGGCGGGCGGATATCGTATTTTTCGATCTTTTCCGTCGCATCGGCCTGCATGGCATCGAGGTCAAGCATGAAGCCACGGCCGTATTTCGGATCGCGATGATAGCCGAGGACCGCGTTTTCATATTCCTCGAACTTCAGCACGAGGCCCATGTGGTGGCGGTCTTCGGGAATATGGGCCAGGCCGAGCTCGCGAAGCCGCGCCGGGCTTGCCCTGCCGATCGGCTGGCCGTCGATGAGGATTTCGCCTGACGAGGGCTGGCGGATGCCGGAAAGTGCCTCGAGCAGCTCGGACTGGCCGTTGCCCGCAACGCCAGCGATGCCGACGATCTCGCCCGCCCGGACGTCGAAGGACACGTTGTCCACCATCGTCACGCCGCGATTGTCCTTGACCGTGAGATTGCGCACCGAAAGCACCACGTCACCGGGGCTTGCCTCGCCCTTTTCCACCCGCAGCAGCACGCGTCGGCCGACCATCAGCTCGGCCAGTTCCTCCACGGAGGTCTCCTTCGTCTTGCGCGTCGCCACCATCTCGCCGCGGCGCATGACGGAAACCGTGTCGGTGATCGCCATGATCTCGCGCAGCTTGTGGGTGATCAGGATGACCGTCTTGCCCTGGTCGCGCAGCACGCCCAGGATCTTGAACAGATGATCGGCCTCGGAGGGGGTCAGCACCCCGGTCGGTTCGTCGAGGATGAGGATCTCGGCGCCGCGATACATGGCCTTCAGGATTTCCACGCGCTGCTGCAGGCCGACCGCCAGCTCCTCGATCACCGCATCCGGATCCACGTCGAGCCCGTAATCGGTCTCCAGACGCTTCAGCTCGGCGCGCGCGGAAGCAACGCCCTTCGCCAGCAAGGCGCCGCCTTCGGCGCCCAGCATGATGTTTTCCAGCACCGTGAAGTTCTCCACCAGCATGAAGTGCTGGTGCACCATGCCGATGCCGGCATTGATCGCGGTCTGGCTGTCCTTGATGTTGACCGGCTTGCCGTTGATGCGGATTTCGCCGCTATCGGCCTGATAGAAGCCATAGAGGATCGACATCAGCGTCGACTTGCCGGCGCCGTTTTCGCCGATGATGCCGTGGATGGAGCCTTTTGCCACGGTCAGGTTGATGTTCTTGTTTGCATGCACGGCACCGAACTTCTTGTCGATGCCCACCAATTCGATAGCTGGTTGATCGGTCACGATACGGCTCCAGTTGAGGGATGGCAGGGCCGCTGCGACGGATCGGCCAGCCACGCAGCCTGCCTTCCGCCCCGTGCGGCTTTCCGCATCATGCGCCGAGGGTGCGGCACCGCATCGCGTGCGTGCCGTGAAAGCCTCGTCTCCCGGACGGGCTCCGCGCGAATTCGGCCATCCCCTCGGGCAAACCGGCGGCCCGAGAGAGCCGCGGCGCCTTCCCCTGTTTCAAAATCAAAAAGGCGGACGCCGGATGACGATCATCCTGGCGTCCGCCCTTCTTCATCCCATCACTTCGGGCAGGAATTGTCGCTCATGTAGTCATGAACCTTGACGGCGCCGGAGATGATGTCGGCCTTTGCCTTGTCCACGGCAGCCTGCATCTCGGGCGTGATCAGCGACTTGTTGTTGTCGTCGAGAGCCCAGCCCACGCCGTCTTCCTTCACGCCGAGAGCCTGGAGGCCGGGGGTGAACTTGTCGTTCTTGGCATCCATGTAGGCGTTGTAGACGGCGAGGTCGACGCGCTTGACCATCGAGGTGAGAACCGAACCCGGGTGCAGGTGGTTCTGGTTGGAGTCGACGCCGATCGACAGCTTGCCGTTGTCGGCTGCGGTCTGCAGCACGCCGAGGCCGGTTGCGCCGGCTGCCGCATAGATGACGTCCGCGCCCTGGTCGATCTGGTTCTTGGTCAGCTCGCCGCCGCGAACCGGGTCGTTCCAGGCAGCGCCGGTGGTGCCGGTCATGTTCTGGAACACTTCGATCTTCGGGTTGGCAGCGCGTGCGCCCTGCTCGTAACCGCATTCGAACTTGCGGATGAGCGGGATGTCCATGCCGCCGATGAAGCCGACCTTGCCGGTCTTGGAGGCCATGCCGGCAATCACGCCGACGAGGTAGGAACCTTCATGCTCGGCATAGACGACGGAACGGACGTTCGGCTTGTCGACCACGGAGTCGACGAGGACGAACTTGGTGTCGGGGAATTCTGCCGCGACCTTCTCGATGGCGGACGTCCAGGCGAAGGAGACGGCGACGACGGGGTTGTAGCCCTTGGAGGCGAAGTTGCGGATCGCCTGCTCGCCCTGGGTGTCGCCCGTGGGTTCGAAGTCGCGGAATTCGATGCCGGTTTCGGCCTTGAACTTTTCTGCGCCGTTGAAAGCTGCTTCGTTGAATGACTTGTCGAACTTGCCGCCGGTGCCATAGACCAGTGCCGGCTTGATGTCTGCCGCCAGCGCGGTGGCAGACATGGCCGCCATGGCGAGGAGACTGAGAAGGGTTTTCTTCATAGTGCAGCCCTATTCTTCTAATGATCTTGTTGGGTCCTCCCGCAAGCCCGTTTCCGGACATGTCTGCGGTTGAGCCGGCCCCTTATCCAAAGCCTGGCTGAAAGCATCCTTGCACGGCTTCGGGAAAAATTCATCAGAAATTTTTCAATTGGTAAAGAAGCCGGGCCGCCGGGCAGCGGGCGGCCGATCTCCTTGAAAACAATTCATTTTCGGCGCGAGCCACGCCGGGCGGCGCCGGTTTTTCCACTGAATAAGAAACCGCTGAACTTCAGGCGCCGGGGCAGGACACACCCGTACCGCGCAGGCCGCAATAACCGCCCGGATTCTTCGCCAGATACTGCTGGTGATAGTCTTCCGCGTAATAGTAGATGCCCGCGGGCCCGACCTCCGTGGTCACGGGACGGCTGACGCCGCTCTCCTTCAGCGCCTGCTGGAAGGCATCCCGCATCCGTAGCGCCACGGCCAGCTGTTCGTCGGTGGTGGCATAGATCGCCGAGCGATAGGTGGTGCCGATGTCGTTGCCCTGGCGCATGCCCTGGGTGGGGTCGTGCTCCTCGAAGAATACCTTGAGGATCCGCTCGAGCGGCAGCTCGGCCGGGTCGAAGACCACCTTCACCACCTCCGCATGGCCGGTCAGCCCGGTCGTCGTCTCGTGATAGGTGGGATTGGGCGTGAGGCCGCCGGAGTAACCGACGGAGGTCACCCAGACGCCCGGCATCTTCCAGAACAGGCGCTCGGCACCCCAGAAGCAGCCCATGCCCACATAGACGACCTGATGCCCCTCGGGATAGGGACCCTTCAGCGGGCGGCCGTTGACGAAATGGGTCTCGGCCGTCGGAATGGGATCGGGCCGTCCGGGCAGAGCGGTCTGCGCGGTCGGCATGGTGGTCTTCTTGCTGAGCATATCAAGTGCGAACATGATCGCCTCCCGGGCGTTCGAATGGCGGGCGGAAAAGCCTCAGGCCGCAAAGCGGCCGGCGGCAGGCAGGCGCCGGTAGCCGGCTACCCAGAACAGCAGCGAAAGCGCCAGCGCCACGGCAAAGGCCGGCTGGCCGAGGGTCCACTGGATGGCGCCATTGAGGCTCGCGGGCAGGCCGGCGGAGAGAACACCGGTCTCGACCCGCGAAAGGCTTTGCGGATCGATCGTGTTCCAGGCCATCTGGAGCGACGTCAGGCTCATGCCGGAATCGGCCACGGAGGTGATGGTATCCAGCGTCGCCGCGAAGACCGCCGCGACCAGCAGGAGAAAACTGGCGAAACGCAACACAAGACGCATGCTTCAAATCCTCCCCGCCCCTTGTCCGGCGGACCGCTTGCAAGAGATGTAGGACGGAGCCTGCCGGCGAGCAAGGAGAGAGGGAAAAGAGATTTGCGGGCCCAATTCAAATTTCTGTCAGATTTCGGTTGATCGGCCCGCGAACCTCTGTATATATCCCGCCCGTCCGGCGGTTCTTGCGAACCGATCCGCGATTGGACAGGTGGCCGAGTGGTTGAAGGCGCACGCCTGGAACGCGTGTATACGTGAAAGCGTATCGAGGGTTCGAATCCCTCTCTGTCCGCCAGTTTCCAGTCGCGAACCCAGAGCGACGCTCCCAGAGAGCCGAATTTATCCCAAGTTTCAAAGGGGTTTGCTGAAGCCGCCCGAACCTCAGAGACTGGCGCAGCGCCGACTTTCGGTCTCTGAACGGCTTTTGTCTCTTTCCGAGCGAACCTCGTCCAAATCGGTTCGGCTTCGCGAAAGCCGGTGTTTTCAGTAAGTTCCGCGCTCTGCGTTGATCAAAATTCTGCGGCTGTTCTTCTGGCTGGCGTCCGGGCCCCGAGAACGCGAGGTAGGCGTTACTCGGAGCGTGCCTGCGAAACATCGAGTACGACATCGATCGGGTGCAAACGCTCACCATTGCCAGTTCCGCGGATTACGACGCCAGCGCGTCCAATACCGGACACTCCGGCACCTCCTCGCCCGAGCAGTGTGCCGCCGTTGCGGCCAGAACCCTTTCGATCCGCTTGAGGTCTGCAATCTTCGAACGCACGTCCGTGAGATGGCGCTCGGTCCGCTCCTTCACCTCAGCGCAGGTCTGATTTCCCCTGTCGACGAGATCGAGCAGTCCACGGATTTCCTCGATGGAAAAGCCAAGCTCGCGCGCACGAAGGACAAACCGCAAACGCGCTACGTGATCCTCTTGATAAACCCGGTAGCCCGCAGCCGTGCGCGGTGGATCCGGCAGCATGCCGATCTTCTCATAGTATCTGATTGTCTCCAGGTTACAGCCTGTCCAGCGCGCCAGTGCGGCCCGCTGCAATCCCTTGCCCGAAGCGTGATCGCCCATTGGTGAAAATACCTCTTGAGTCTGTAGTTGCTACAGACCGTACACACGTCTCAAGACAATGGCGAGAAGGATTCCTTATGAATGTTATCCAGCAAGAGGGGCCCCCTATCGAACGCGATGTGGCTGACCGAAAAAGGAGCTGGTTTGCCGCTGGCGGCGTCATCGGCGCCGTCCTAGCCTCGACCTGCTGCATCGCGCCGCTGGTGCTGCTGACGCTGGGAATTTCTGGCGCCTGGATCGGCACGCTCACGGCGCTGGAGCCCTACAAGCCGTATTTCGCCGTCGTGGCGCTCATCTTCATCGGGCTTGGCTTCCGGCAGGTCTATTTCAAGGCCAAGCCTGCTTGTGTCGATGGATCGTACTGCGCCAAGCCGCAATCCACTCTCATCACCAAAACCGCCCTCTGGTTGGCGACAGTGCTGGTCCTCCTGGCCCTGACGATCGACTGGTGGGCGCCACTCTTCTACTAAGGAGCACTCGATATGAAACGACCCCTCATTCTCGCGGCCGCCGTGCTCGCTCTCGGCGGACTCGGTGCTTTCGGCTTTACGGCCGTCTCACCTGTTTCCGCGCAGTCCGCCGCCGTCCAGGTGGCCGCTGTGCAGTCGGCGACCTTCGCGGTGGAGAACATGACCTGCGCGCTCTGCCCGGTCACGGTGAAGAAGGCCATGGAGAAGGTGACCGGCGTGCAGTCGGTTCAGATCGATTTCGCCGCCAGAACGGCGACCGTCGTCTTCGACCCGGCCGTGACGTCCGTTGAAGCCATAGCCGCCGCTTCGGCCGACGCAGGCTATCCGGCGGAGGTCAGAGGCTGAACTGATGAAGGACGCCACCATCCTGAAGACGGGCATAGTCGGCTCGGTAATCGCCGCCATCTGCTGCGCCACACCGGTCTTGGTGATCGCCCTGGGCGCCGTTGGCCTATCGGCCTGGCTCGGCTGGATCGACTATGTGCTGCTCCCAACGCTCGCAGCCTTTCTGGCCATGACGGTTTATGGACTCTGGCGGAGACAGCGTGCGGCGGCCTGTTGCGCAGATGAAACGCAAACCACCAAGGAAAGCGCCTGACATGGTCGAGTGCTGCACGACCGACGGAAAGAAGAACACCTACGACCTCGCCGTCATCGGCGCGGGCTCGGCAGGCTTTTCCGCCGCCATCACGGCGGCCGAGCACGGGGCGAGCGTCGCCCTGATCGGCCACGGCACCATCGGCGGGACCTGCGTCAATGTCGGCTGCGTGCCGTCGAAGACCATGATCCGCGCCGCCGAGGCTCTCCATGGCGCGCGCGCGGCAAGCCGCTTTCCCGGCCTCGTGGGAGAGGCGCATGTCGGCGACTGGCAGCGTCTGATCGCCGCCAAGGACGACCTCGTCTCGACCCTCCGGCAGAAGAAATATGCCGACCTGCTGCCCGAGTATGGCGGGATTACCTATTTGGAGGGCGCGGCACGGTTGAACGGTGCCGGCGTGCTCGTCGAAGGCGGCCCTGTCGCCGCCGACAAGATCATCATCGCCACGGGCGGACGACCTGCCGTGCCGCCGATTCCCGGCATCGAGACCGTGGCCTACCTGACCAGCACGACACTGCTGGAACTGGAGACGCTGCCCAGGAGCCTGATTGTCATCGGCGGCGGGTATATCGGCGCGGAGCTTGCCCAGATGATGGCGCGCATGGGCGTCGAGGTGACGGTGATCTGCCGGTCACGCCTGCTGCCGCAGGTGGAACCGGAAGTGTCGGACGCGCTGGCTGCGGCCTTGCGCGCCGAAGGCATCACGCTTCATTGCGGCATCACCTACGATGCCTGCCGTGAAGATGAGACCGGCGTCACCGTCTGCGTCAGCGAAGGCGGCAAGCCGGTCGAGCTGAAGGCGGAGCGGCTGCTGGTCGCGACGGGACGCATCCCCAATACCGAAACCCTCGGCTTGGCGGAGGTCGGCGTCGCGCAAGACGGCCACGGTGCCATCATCGTCGATGGCCGTATGCGCACCTCGAAAGCCGGCGTCTATGCGGCGGGCGATGTGACCGACCGCGACCAGTTCGTCTACATGGCGGCCTATGGCGCCAAGCTCGCCGCGAAGAACGCGCTGAACGGCAACACCCTCACCTATGACAACAGCGCCATGCCGTGGGTGGTGTTCACCGACCCGCAGGTGGCGGGCGTGGGCCTGAGCGAGGCGGCGGCCAAGGCCGCTGGCCATGAGGTCAAGACTTCCATCGTACCGCTCGACCAGGTGCCGCGTGCGCTGGCCGCCCGCGACACGCGCGGTCTGGTCAAGCTGGTGGCGGATGCCAAGACCGACCGCCTGCTGGGCGGTCAGATCCTCGCGCCCGAAGGCGCGGACAGCATCCAGACGCTGACCATGGCGCTCAGGTTCGGCATGACCGCAAAGGCGCTGGGCGAGACGATCTTCCCTTATTTGACGACCGTCGAAGGCCTGAAGCTGGCGGCTCAGACGTTCGACAAGGACGTGGCGAAGCTGTCTTGCTGTGCCGGTTGAAGTGGGTGTTGATCGAACGCTATGTCCATCTGCTCTGCCCATGGCCGATCGGCAAGCGCAACGAGGTCGTTCAGCGAACGCGCCGGTGGCACGCGCCTGATGACGAGGTGTTCGAGCACCTCCGGCGACAGATAGGCGAGCCGCATCATTCGGCTTACGAACCGGTCGGAAACCTTCTCGGCCGCCGCGATGTCCTGGATCGTGGACGCGGCGCCCGTTTCCAGCTGCCGCCGCCAGCTCCAGGCGCGGGCTATGGCGCGCAGCACATGCGGATCCTGCGCCCGGCCGTTTCGCACGTCCACATCGTCAGGCGGCAGGATTTTCGGCCGCCCGTTGCGTTTGCGGATCGTCAGCGGAATGACGACGCGGATGGTGTCCGCCGTGCCGGTCATGCGCAGGCCTCCGTTTGGCGGGGCGCCATCATGTCCCGGAGAACCGAGCCTAGCCCCTCGTGGCGCAGATCGACGGCGATGCCGTCTTCCCCGACGGTCACCCGCTCCACCAGAAGCTGGACGATGCGGGTCTGCTCCGCCGGATAGAGCGCCGCCCAGAGCTGGTCGAATTCGCCGAGCGCCTGGACGACCGCTTTCTCATCGACGGCCGAGTTCTCATCGCGCAGGGCCTTTATGGTTCGGGCTGCAATCTCGGGTGCGCGGATCATGCGGCGGATTTCGCCGACGACGGCATCCTCGACCATGCCTGCGGGCAAGCGCAACGGGCCCGAGGCGTTGCCGGTCGCGCGGTTTCGGATCAGATCCATGGACACGTAGTAGCGGTAGAGACGCGTGCCCTTCTTTGTCGCCGTCGGCGTCATCGCCGTCCCTGTCTCGGTGAAGATGATCCCTTTCAGCAGGGCCGGCGTCTGGCGACGGGTGTTCTTCGCCCGCAGGCGCGGGCTCTCCTGCAGGATGCTGTGCACCTTGTCCCACAGGACCTGATCGATGATGGCCTCGTGCTCGCCGGGATAGGCCGTGCCCTTGTGGACGGCTTCCCCGAGATAGACCCGGTTGTTGATCAGTTTGTAGAGGAAGCCCTTGTCGATCGGCTTGCCGCGCTTGTTCAGAACGCCCTCGGCCGCGAGCGCTTTCGCCTGCGTCGTGGCGGAGCCGATGGCGACGAATCGCTCGAAGATCATCCGGACCGTCGCGGCCTCGGCCTCGTTGACGACCAGCTTGCGGTCGCGCACGTCGTAGCCCAGCGGGACGTGACCGCCCATCCACATGCCGCGCTTGCGGGATGCCGCGACCTTGTCGCGGATGCGCTCGCCGATCACCTCCCGCTCGAACTGTGCGAAGCTGAGGAGGATGTTCAGTGTCAGGCGGCCCATCGAGGTCGTGGTGTTGAACGACTGCGTGACCGAAACGAAGGTCACCTGATTGCGATCGAAGATCTCGACCAGCTTGGCGAAGTCCATCAGCGAGCGCGACAGCCGATCAATCTTGTAGACCACGATCACATCGATCAGACCGGCTTCGACGTCCTGAATGAGACGCTTCAAGCCGGGGCGCTCCAGCGAGCCACCGGAGAAGCCGCCGTCGTCGTAGCGTTCGCGAATGGTGGCCCAGCCTTCCGCCTTCTGGCTCGTCACGAAGGCCTCGCAAGCCTCGCGCTGGGCGTCGAGGCTGTTGAACTCCATGTCGAGCCCTTCCTCGCTCGATTTGCGGGTATAAATGGCGCAGCGTTGGCGGCGCGGAACGACCGCGACGGCTTCCTGATGACGGCTCATCGGTCGTCCCTCCGGGCCTCGCGGAGGCCGAAGAAGCGATAGCCGTTCCACTGCGTGCCGGTGATCGCCCGCGCCACCGCCGACAGCGACTTGAACTTGCGCCCCTGCCAGTCGAAGCCGTCCTTCATCACCGTGACGGTGTGCTCCACCCCGTCCCATTCACGCACGAGGCGGGTGCCGACCACCGGGTTGCGGGAATCCGCGATGATCGTCTTGCGCCCGACCCGGCCCTCGATTTCGTCAGCCAGCAAGTCCAGCGTCCGCCGCGTCTCGCGGGACAGGCCGCCGAGGGTCAGTTCCTGGACCCGGTAGCTGAGCCTCAGCTCGAGGTAACTGCGGCTGTTGTTCGGAGCGGGGGTGCCGAAGATGCTTTCCCACTTCGCCTTCAGCTCGACCACCGTCATTCGCTTCAGCGCTGCAAGCTGCGTGACCACGCTCGCTTCCGCCGCATCGCGGTTGCCCGGTTGCCATGGCGCAGCGTCAGTCTTTCTCTCTGTTCCTGGCATCATTGCCCTCCAACTCGGTTGCTCGGTTTGCGACGACCAACACGGCGTTTGAGGGCGAGAATGTCGAATGAACTGTCTTCGCCAGGTGCAGATAAAGAACTGGACTGTTCCGGCAGTATACGCCTCAGCCCCGCGGCAAGAATGAACGCGAGTTCATCGAGGCGTTCGCCCGTCGACAGACGGACGGGCAACAAAGGGTTCGGACCGGATCGGGCGTCTTGCATGAGACCGTTCGCAATAGAAGATGACTGGCGAAACGGTAGTCGCAAAACGAAGATACGCAATAAGATTCAACGGCTTATCGCGTCACAGCGGAATCATTAGAAGTAGATCGAAGCCGTTCGTCAGGCCTTTCCAGCGTGAACATCTGTGCAAGTCGCCCGGAGCGGCGCTGCCCGCAGCATTGTCGGGTCGTTACCTCGAATCATCGCGGGTGAACTGGTCGTAGCTATCCCAAGGTTCTTCGTCCTCGACCTCAGCTCCATCGACGGCGCGATCGAACTGCAGAAGAGACACCGCCAAACCGAGCCGGTCAGAGAAGAAGGTCAGTTCTCGGACGGGTTCGGAGCCCCGACTAAATGTCCAGATGCCGGCGGGCAAAGCCACCGGGCGCTGAGAACTGGTGTGCTGCGACGCCGACCCCATGGCCATGATGGAGCCGTCGGGAATCGGCATGCCCGATTGAATGAACACGCCGCTTCTGTAGGCGCGCGTGCTCGCTCTGCCCCACAACGCGAATCCGTCTCGCGCAACCACCATGGCCGCTCGGGTGTCGGTGAATTCGATCCACTTGCGCGCCGCCGCAAGAAGCGAAACTCCGTATCGGTCAGTCACATGGCCAAGGAGGTCGCGAGTTACCTCCTGACTGCCGACCTGGTTCCGATAGTCGTCGATCGGCATCAACAGGAAGGAGGCGAAGGTATCGGCCTCTTCTTCACGCTGCTTCTCCGCATCCTTCCAGCCGTTGGCTTGCAGCGGAAGGCACTCGAAGTCGAAATCGTCCGAGAGCTCGCCGTTACGGTAGTGCGCTGCGGTCAGCGGGCGCCGGTGCAGCAAGTAGTGCCCGAACTCATGAGCGAGTGTGAAGCGCTCGCGTCCGCGGTAGCGGGGCTGAGTGTTGTAGAGGATCTGCCAACCGGGCTTCTTGCGCCGTGCCCGGAGCATGCCCTCGAAGCCGTCGATGTCGACGCCCTTCACTGCCGTAATCGGGTCCTCGTGGTTTCGGGAGACTTCGAGCGCCAGCGCCTCCACGTCCACGGGGAACCGGTCTTCTCCCAGCACGGTGCGGAGAAGCACAGTCAGATCGTTCGCGGCCCTTCTGGGCGATTTTCTGCCGCTACTGCTCATTCATCCTCATCGTCCAGGATCTTGAGCATCTCGCGAAGCTTCTCTTTGCTCTTCGGTTTCATCTTCTGATACTTGCGAAAGAAAGCAGTGTCTGTCGCGTCCGCTTCGGTGACTTCGTCGGCAGATATCAGGTAGTCGGTCGTCGTCTCGAGGGCGGCTGCGATCTGGTGAAGTTTCTCGGCCGAAGGGCGCGCGACGTCCTTGTTCTCGATCTCCCACATGTAGCTCTTGCTGGATCCGACCCTTTCGGCCAGCGCCTCCAGGGTCAATCCTCGCTTCAGTCTGAGCTCGCGAACGCGCTCTCCCAAGGGTGTTGGCACCGGGTGTTCTCCTGTTTGTCCGCCGGGTTCGTTATCGCGATACATCTAGTCCTTGACACGCCGCACCTGCAATACCTATCTTGCTCACAAGTTCGTAGTTACGAACCCACTTTCGCGCTTTCACGAGACAGGAGGCCGTCATGGCTAAAGCAGGTAACGGTTCGGGCACCCATCACGTGGTCCCCAATCCCAATGGCGGATGGGATGTCCGCCGCGGCGGCGCCGAGCGCGCCAGCGGGCACTTCGATACGAAGCGGGAGGCGATCGACCGTGGGCGGGAGATCAGCCGCAACGCTGGGACGGAGTTCAAGATCCACAATCAGGATGGCCGGATCGGCCAGTCCGATTCCCACGGCAACGACCCCCGCAACATCAAGGGCTAAGGAGATCGACCATGGCCTCAGTGACGAGTTTCATCCGCAACATGCCTGCCTCGTCGCTGCAGGCCTATTTCCACCACACCGGCATCGAGCTTCCGACCGAGGTCGATTGGGAGGCGCCCGAGCCGGAAGTCGCCCGCGTCACTTTGCGGGCCGTCGACGAATTGGACGACGAAGCCCGCGCCCGCATCGTCAATGACGCCGAGCGTGTGAGCGCCCTGGCCGATGATGCGGGGCAGACCGCACTCTACAGCGTGATCGACGACCGCACGGTGCTCGATGATCTGGCAAATGGCCATGCGCGTTCGCTCTGGATGTTCCTGAACGAACCGGTTCGGTTCCGCCATGCCGAGGAGGTCCGTTACACCGATGAGCGGCGCCGTGGTCGGAGCTGGGACGGGTTCATCGGCGAGCCGAACCTCGATCTGCGGCGGGACGAGGCATCCATCAATGCCTTCAAGGCGGCGCTGCGCGAACGGTTCGCTTCCAACAACATCCACATCGATATCTTCGGGCGCTACCGGCCGACCTTCGACGGCGAGGATTGCGAGCTTGTCCAGATCGCGATTTACCGCGAAGGCCTCCTCGACGCTTTCCTGGCGTTCGATGACGCGGGAACGCTCGTCCGCCGCGCCCGCCGTCCCGTGTTCGAGGCGGCCATGACCTATGAACCGGCGACCGGCGTCATCGAAGTCGTCGCCAACGACCGCGAGAGCCGGGAAGAGATGGTTCGCTTCATGGCGCGCGACCTGCTGGGGATCGAGTTCCAGAGCGAGAAGGTGCCCTTCCGCACCTACGACCTCGCGGTTCTGCTTCATCCTTTCGATTTTCCGACCGACCCGGAGGATGGGATCGAGTCCGTCGAGGTCAAGCAGCTGCGTCTGATGCCCATCGACAATGTGGGCGAGCGCGTCACGCTGGAATGTCTTCGGAAGGCCGACCGCACTATCTGGAGCATGTCGGCGGAGCGGTTCGGCGCCAACGATCCGCTGGCTGGCGGTTGGGTGGCGACACAGGCCAAACTCTCCATCAAATTCCATCCCAAGGGCGATGCCAAACGCGGTCGGACGCTGCCGTTGACGATCACGATGCCGCATGGCTGCAATCTCAAGGACCAGACCGAAGAGGAGCAACTGATCGGCGAAAAGTATCTCCGGCGCTGGGGCATCCTTTCCGGAGACGGCGGTGTCGTCGTCGATTGATCGGAGGGCGGTTGATCTGCTCCTCTCAATTGTGGAGAGCACGGATGCCAAAGTCGCCGGCGCCGTGCTCTCCGACTATCACGCCAACAGCGCGGGGAAATTGCTGGCGGCGAATGTGCTGCGTCCCGATGGCCATAACGCGGCGGCCGCCTCGCTGGCTGATTTCGAAGACGAGCCGGTCTCCCTGATCTGGTCCTCGGAACGGAACGGCTACGGATACTTCAGCCCGTCTGCTGGCTGGGTCGGTGTCCCGAAAGAGCGGATGGGAGTCTACGGGGTCGACTTCCCGGTCCTCTTCGCCCGCTTGCTGGTCGGGCTGGACATTGCGTCCCGCGACGGCGCCAGAGTGCTCGTTCCACGAGCTTTGTGGGAGCTTGGCAACACACGCATCGGCCGTCGCCCTCAGCGAGTCCCGATATGGTTCGCGCGCCGCCTTTCGGACCGGAAGATTTGGGCAGATGTGGCTGATACGGCCCGAAGGCGACCAACACCCCATGTCCGCATTCTCTTGACCAGCACGCCCAGTAGTCGGCTCCATGAACCGGGGCTGCCGGGGCACCTCGTCGTGTCCATCGGCGATGCCATCGATTTCGATGACGGAATGGCGGTCAGCCCTGAAATCCTATCGGCACTTCTCGATGGCACACCCGCCGTCAGCCCTCATACGCCCCTGTCCCTCTCACCGAGCGGGCAGCGACTCACCATCCATGGCAACGTCACGATCGATCTCAAGTCGGACATCCATATCGCCATCATTCGCAAGCTGGTTGAGGGACACCAGGACGGCCGACGCTTCAGCGCTCGGGAACTCCTTGATCATGCCCACTCCAGCGCGAAGACGCTGCGTCAAGCATTTGGTGCGCAGCGATGGGCAGACCTCGAACCTTATCTGAAGTCCGAGAACGGTCTCTGGGGCTTCGCGCTCTGACGAAATTCTCTCTGTTCTTCTCCCTCTGACCGGGTCGGTTTTCTCCCTCCCGGCCAGCCATCGTCTCCGCAGGTTTTCGACCAAAACCGAAGGAGAAACAGATGGCTACGAAACACCTCAACCAGATCGACCTGGCTGCGCGCTGGAACATCAGCCACCGAACGCTTGAGCGGTGGCGCTGGACGGGCGAAGGCCCCCGCTTCGTCAAGCTCGGCGGTCGCGTCGTGTATCGCCTCGAAGACGTCGAGGAGTACGAGCGCGAGCAGATCCGAGCGAGCACTGCCGATCACCCCAGCAAGCCTGCGGCGTGAGGGGGCGGTGATGACGATCTCCAACCGCATCTCCCTCGATGAGCTCCGGCGCATGGCCGTCGGCGACATCGCCGCTCTGCCCGCCGAACAGCTCGCCCTCCTGCAGGACGAGGCCGCCGACGCTCTGCGTCGCGCCAAGACCGTCTGCGACTGGCTCGATGGGGCCGTCGCGCTCAGGTACGGCGATCGTGCCCACGCAACGCGCCAAGCCGCCGGCAAGGACACCGGCACGGTCCGTTTCGATGACGGCGCGGTCACCGTGATCGCCGATCTGCCGAAGCGCATCGACTGGGACCAGGACAAGCTCGCCGCTCTCGTCGAACGCATCCGGGCCGAGGGCGACGACCCCACCGAATACGTCGATGTCGCGATCAAGGTGCCCGAACGCAAGTTCGCGGCCTGGCCGAGCCACATCCGCTCCGCCTTCGAGGACGCGCGCACCGTCCGCACCGGCAAGCCCAGCTTCCGTCTTTCCCTGAACACCGAGGTGACGTCATGAGCATCACGAAGAAGCTCGCGGTGCTCCGCGAGCACCATTACGGGCTGGACAAGCTGCCCGAGACCATCCGGGTACCGGCCCTTGGCGAGCGTCGTGACGAGACCGTCAAGCCGGTCGGGGCGGCCTCGATCGACGACCTAGCCTTCGCCCTCATCGGGCTGAACGAGCGGGCATCGGCGCTCTACCGCGAGATCGACGCGGTGCGCACCCTCCACGATGAGGCCCGCAAGGCCGGCGCGTTCGGAGCCGATGTCGCGATCGACGCTCTGATCGCGGCGAAGGGAGGCAAGTGATGGCCCTCCCGATCATCTCCGCCGATCAGCGGCTCGCCGAGCCGCGCGGCGTCAAGGGCACGATCTTCGGCAAGTCCGGGATCGGCAAGACCAGCCTTCTCTGGACGCTCGACCCCGCCACTACATTGTTCATCGACCTGGAGGCGGGCGACCTGGCCATCGAGGGATGGCCCGGCGACAGCGTGCGGCCGCGCACATGGGCCGAGTGCCGCGACTTCGCGGTCTTCATCGGCGGCCCCAATCCGGCGCTGCGGGACGACCAGGTCTACAGCGAGGCCCACTTCGCGGCGGTGTGCGAGCGCTTCGGCGATCCGGCTTCGCTCGACCGCTACCACACGGTCTTCATCGACTCGATCACCGTCGCCGGGCGGCTCTGCTTCCAATGGTGCAAGGGGCAGCCCGAGGCGTTCTCGGAGAAGACCGGCAAGCCCGATGTCCGCGGCGCCTATGGCCTGCACGGCCGCGAGATGATCGCGTGGCTCACGCATCTCCAGCACACGCGGGCGAAGAACGTCTGGTTCGTCGGGATCCTCGACGAGAAGCTCGACGACTTCAATCGGCGCATCTTCCAGCCGCAGATCGACGGCTCGAAGACTGGCCTCGAGCTGCCGGGCATCGTCGATGAAGTCCTGACGATGGCGGAGATCAAGGACGAGTCCGGCGCGCCGTACCGTGCCTTCGTCTGCCAGACAATCAACCCCTGGAACTTCCCGGCGAAGGACCGATCCGGCCGTCTCGACCTGATCGAGGAGCCGCATCTCGGCCGCCTGATGGCCAAGATCCGCGGCCCCGTGAAGCCCGCCTCCGAGCGGCTGGCCTATCGCAGCCCGCCCCCGGCCGCGACGGCGCCGACCGCCGACGCCTCCACCCTTTCCGAAAACGCCTGACCGAGGAGACCCCAGCCATGACTGGATCCTGGAACGATTTCAACGACGCTAAGCAGAACAGCAACATCATCCCCAAGGGCACGCTGGCCAAGGTGCGCCTGACGATCCGTCCGGGCGGATTCGACGATCCGGCGCAGGGCTGGACCGGCGGATACGCCACACGGGGGACCACCGGCTCGGTCTATCTCTCGGGCGAGTTCACGGTTCTCGAAGGGCCCTTCGCCCGGCGCAAGATCTTCACCCTGATCGGGCTCTACAGCCCCAAGGGACCGGACTGGGCGAACATGGGCCGCAGCCTGATCCGCGGCATGCTCAACTCCGCGCGCGGCATTTCGGACAAGGACACGTCCGCTCAGGCCCAGGCCGCGCGTCGCATCAGCGGCTTTGCCGATCTCGACGGGCTCGAGTTCGTGGCGCGGATCGACATCGGCACCGACACCAACGGCGAGGAGAAAAACGAGATCCGCGCGGCCGTGACGCCGGATCACAAGGACTATGCCGCCCTCATGGGCGTGCCCGGTGCGGCGCCGCAGCCGCAGGCTCAGCCTTCCCAGCCCTCCATGCCCCAATCTTCAGCACCGGCGGCGGGCACGCGCCCGTCCTGGGCGCAGTGAGGCGGCCATGCTGCTGCGTCCCCGCCAGAAGCAGTTCGTCGAGCGCAGCGTCCGCGCGCTCGGCGAACACGGAAACACCCTCGGCGTCGCCCCGACCGGAGCCGGCAAGACGATCATGCTCTCAGGCGTCGTCGGTCGCATGGTCGGCGAAACAGCGAAGAGCACGGGCGCCAAGGCCTGCGTGCTCGCCCACCGCGACGAGTTGACCGCTCAGAACCGCAGCAAGTTCGGCCGGGTGAACCCGAAGATCACGACCTCGGTCGTCGATGCGAAGGAGAAGTCGTGGGCTGGACAGGTCACCTTCGCGATGGTGCCGACGCTGGCGCGCGCGGGCAATCTCGACCAGCTGCCCGCGCTCGACCTCCTGGTGATCGACGAGGCGCACCACGCGGCCGCCGACAGCTATCGCCGCATCATCGACGCCGCGCTGCAGCGCAATCCCGAGTGCCGGGTCTACGGCGTCACGGCGACGCCCAACCGAGGCGACAAGCGCGGTCTGCGCCCGGTGTTCTCGAACGTCGCCGATCAGATCCGGATCGGGGAGCTCATCGCGTCCGGTCATCTCGTGCCGCCGCGCACCTTCGTGATCGATGTCGGCGTCCAGGATCAGCTCACCAAGGTGCGCCGCACGGCCGACGATTTCGACATGGCCGAGGTCGACGCGATCATGAACCGGTCGCCGGTCACGGACGCCGTCATCCGCCACTGGCGGGAAAAGGCGGGCGAGCGCCAGACGGTGGTGTTCTGCTCGACCGTGGACCACGCGCGCAACGTGACCGCCGCTTTCAACGCGGCCGATGTCACCGCCGGGCTGATCCACGGCGACATGGCCGATACCGACCGCAAGACGACCCTCGACGCCTACGCCGCCGGAGAGCTGCGGGTCGTCGTCAATGTCGCGGTGCTGACCGAGGGGTGGGATCACCCGCCGACGAGCTGCGTCGTGCTGCTACGGCCGAGTTCCTACAAGTCGACCATGATCCAGATGGTCGGTCGCGGCCTGCGCACGGTCTCGCCCGAGGAGCATCCCGGCATCATCAAGACCGACTGCATCGTGCTCGATTTCGGCACCTCGACCCTGATGCACGGATCGCTGGAGCAGGACGTCGACCTGGACGGTCGTGAGCCCTCCGGCGAAGCGCCCACTAAGGATTGCCCGGACTGCGGAGCCATCGTGCCGCTCGCCACTATCGAATGCCCGCTGTGCGGTCATGTCTGGGAGCGTCCCGAAGGCGGCGAAGCAGCGCCGCTCGGCGACTTCGTGATGTCCGAGATCGACCTCCTGAAGCGGTCGAGTTTCCGCTGGTGCGATCTCTTCGGCGACGATGCGGCGCTCATCGCCAACGGCTTCAATGCCTGGGGCGGTGTCTTCTTCCTGAACGGCCGGTGGTACGGCATCGGAGGCCTCCAGAAGCAGCGCCCTCATCTGCTGGCCGTGGGCGAACGCACCGTTTGCCTCGCGGCGGCCGACGATTGGCTCAACGAGCATGAGAGCGACGAGAGCGCCCACAAGACGCGCCGCTGGTTGAACCAGCCGCCCACCGACCGGCAGCTTGCCTTCCTGCCGCCGGAGTACCGGCAGGATTTCGGGCTCACCCGCTATCAGGCATCAGCGCTGCTGGCCTTTCGCTTCAACCGCGACGCTATCCGCTCCCTCGTCTTCGGCGCGGCCGATGCCGCGCCCGAAGCAGCCATCGGGAGGGCTGCATGAGCCATGGCCTGTCCTACCCCCATCACGGCCGAGGACCGGCGGCGGCTCTGGCATCCGCGTGGAATGCTCTGTGCTGTCTGCCGGCGACCCACCCGTGGCTTTGGCTGGTTCGACCCGGTGCGGTCGAAGCAACCGCGCCCCTCGGTCTGGTTCTGCTCGATGGCCTGCCAAGGCTTCTGGACGCGCTTGGCGCGGGAGCGCTGGGCCATGGTTGATCTCACTGAACAGGAGAAGGCGGCGATCCGCGCTGCCATGAAGCCGGTCGCCGAGATCATGGAGGAGATCGGCTGGCAGGCGCGCTTCTCCGACCTCACGGAGGCGCAGGTGCTCACGCTCATCGAGGTCGCCGTCGGCGGCTTCCAGGACGCCATGCATGCCATGGCTGCCGACGCCGATGCGGGGGTGCCGTTCTGATGCTCGACTACAACCACCGCCCCACCTGCGCCGAACGCATCAATGCGGTGATCGACGAAGCGATCGCCGCTGAACGCGCGGCGGTTGCGCCCAGGACCTACCTCGGCGGCTCCCGCCTTGGACACGGCTGTGAGCGCGCTCTGCAATTCGAGTTCGCGGGTGCGCCGAAGGATGAGGGCCAGGAGTTCTCCGGCCAGACTCTGCGGATCTTCGAGATCGGACACGCGCTCGAAGATCTTGCCATCCGCTGGCTGCGCGGTGCCGGGTTCGATCTCTATACCCGCAAGGGCAACCGTCCAGATGGCGAGCAATTCGGCTTCTCGGTCGCTGGTGGCCGCATCCGCGGTCATGTCGATGGGATCATCGCCGCCGCACCCCAGCTGCTGGGCATCGGCGTTCCCGCGCTCTGGGAATGCAAGACGATGAACGCCAGGAACTGGCGCGAGACCGTGGCCAAGGGCGTAGTTGTCGCGAAGCCTGTCTATGCGTCCCAGATGGCCCTCTACCAGGCCTACATGGAGGCGCAAGTCCCCGGCATCTCCGACAATCCCGCGCTCTTCACCGCCATCAACAAGGACACCGCCGAACTGCACCACGAACTCGTGCCGTTCGACGCGGGGCTCGCTCAACGCATGAGCGACCGCGCCGTGCGGATCCTTCAGGCGACGGATGCAGGAGATCTGCTGCCGCGCATCGCCACGACGCGTGACTTCCACGAGTGCCGGATGTGCCCGTGGGCAGAACGCTGCTGGGGGCTGCCGGCATGAGCGGGAACAAGGTCATCTCCCTCGATGCCTGGCGCGACTTCAACGACGCCGCGCCGCAGGCCGATCCGTTCGACATCGAGCCGGATCCCGAGCAGATCGCCGTCTTTCTCGATGTGGTCTTCGGTTACTGCGATGGCAGGGTGCCCTTGCGCGGGTTCGTGGACAAGGGCCAAGGCATCGACGGCCGTCCCCACAACGCCTGGATCGAGATCGACGACAGTTTGCTGGAGAAGGCGGTTTCCTTCGCCGGTTGGGCAGCACGCGAAGGGGCGGCCTTCTATGTGGTGCCGGGAACGGTCGCCGAGACCGGCAAGGCCAAGGCCGCCGATGTCCAGCAGATGCAGACGGTCCTGGTCGACCTCGACGCGGGTGACATCGCCGCCAAGCTCGACCACCTCATCCGGCATCTCGGCGAGCCGACACTGCTCGTCGAAAGCGGCGGCCGGACGCCGGACGGTCTCGACAAGCTGCATGTCTGGTGGCGCTTGAGCGAACCGGCCGAGGGCGAGGATATCGGGCTTCTCTGTCGGCTGCGCGGCGACATCGCGGTCAAGGTCGGCGGCGACACGCATTTCCGATCGGCCCACCAGCCGATCCGTCTGGCCGGCTCCGTCTATCACAAAGGCGGGTTCAAGCGCCTGGTCAACATCCGCCGCCACAGCCCGCGGGTCGAGGTCCATCTGCGCGACTTCGCCGAGCTCGTCGCCGACATGCCGCCGCTTGCCGGCGTGGGATCAGAGCCAGGACCATCGAGCGACAAACCCTCGATCACGGAGATCCTGACCACCCCGGTCCGTGAAGGCGGCGAAGACGACTGGACGCGCTTCCAGGGGGCGAGCGCCGCGATCGGCCACTACGTCCGCATGGCGCATGAGGGCCGCATGAGCCGCGACGACGCGTGGGAGGCGATCTGCCAGTACAACGCCGCCCAGCTCCGTCCCAGCTGGCCGCTCGAACGTCTCGCCTCGGAAGCACAGCGCCTCTGGCGGCTGCACGAAGAGCGCCACGGACCGGCTCTCGAACGGATTGCCGTTTCGCCGATGTCCGCGCTGCCGGTTTTCACGCTCGGCGCACTGCTCGACGACGTGAGCCCGATGCCCGACGACATCATCGCGCCGCGTTTGCTGACGCCCGGCGGGATGCTGGTGCTCGGCGGCGCGCCCAAAGTCGGCAAGAGCGACTTCCTGATCAGTCTGCTTGTCCACATGGCGGCGGGCGTGCCCTTCCTCGGCTTTGCGCCAAGCCGGCCGCTGCGGATCTTCTATCTGCAGGCGGAGATCCAGTACCACTATCTGCGGGAGCGCCTCCAGGCCATCCGGATCGAGCCGGCGCTCCTGGCCGCGGCGCGCGACAATCTCGTCGCCACGCCGAAGGTCCGCATGCTGCTCGACGCCGGCGGCGTGGGCCTGACCATCGCCGCGGTTCGCGACCACTACGGCCATGGCGCGCCCGATATCCTCTGCATCGACCCGATCCGCAATCTCTTCGATGGGGGCCCCGACGGCGGCGGGGAGAACGACAACACCGCGATGCTCTTCTTCCTGCAGGAGCGGGTCGAAGCGCTGCGGGACGCCGTAGCCCCGGATGCCGGCCTGATCCTCTGCCATCACACCCGCAAGATCACCAAGAAGCAGCTCGTCGAGGACCCGTTCATGGCGCTCTCGGGCGCGGGCAGCCTCCGCAGCTTCTACACCTCCGGGGTGATCATGCACCGGCCCGACGAGGACCGACCGGAGCGGATGCTGCATTTCGAGCTCCGCAACGGCCCCGGCATCGAGCCGATGATCGTCGACAAGGCGGACGGACGCTGGATCGCGATCGACCGCTCGGAGACAAGGCTCGTGCGTCGCGAGTTCGGCGAGAAGCTCGACGCTGAGCGCGCGCGCAAACACGACGTGATCCTTCAACTGCTCTTCGATGAGGCCGAGGCCGGCCGGCTCTACACCGCTCTGCAATTCGCCGAGAGCTTCGAGAACCAGGCCGGGCTCGGCGGCAAGGACACGATCCGCGAACGGATCAGCGTGCTGGCCACAAAGGGTTTCATCAAGTTCGTTCGCGATGGCGCGCCGTTCGGTCTGCCGACCTCGCGCTCGAAGTTCGGCTATCTCTGCGTCGAGGGCATGACGTTCCCGACCGGAGAAGAGACGGCAGACCCCGACACCGGCGAGATCGTGCCCGTCCGGATCCCTGTCCTTCCCAGCACCTACAAATGCCCGCAGAGCGGCGCGGCGCTGCCGGTCGAGAACCCTCTGGTCTGGGTCTATCAGACGGAGGTGACCTCGTGATGCGCCAGCTCATTCCGATTACGCGGACTTACGCAGGATCAAGTTGTGGCAAGTTGCGGCGAGCTGGGCGGCCAGCTTCCCAACTACTTTCGCTGCTCTTCGCGCCGCCGCGCTCCGCCCAGCCATCCCGCGCACATTCAAGTTGGGAAAGCTCGTCCCAACTACCTTGGCTCCCGCGCGCCCCGCTGCGCGGCCTTTCGCAGATTCAAGTTGGGAACGCGACCCACGCCACGGGCTGTCCCAACTTCGATTTCTCCAAACGATTCAAGGCGTTGATGCACTCTCGAAGTTGTGGGGGTGAAAGCCACCCCCTTCGGGGGTGGGGGAGAACCGCGCCAAGCGGGTTCTCCCACTCCCACCCCCAGGGGCTTCGCGCGCGCAGGCACCGTGCCGTCCATCCACTCACCGACATCAGACGAGAAGGACCCACCACCATGAGCCAGTGCCCGTCACCCCTCCCCAAGAGCGCGCCCCATCCGGCCCCGGTCATCTCGACATCCGCGGGCAGCGCCATTCTCGCCCTGGATCTCGGCACCACCACGGGCTGGGCGAGCCTGGCGGGCGGGATCGTGCACAGCGGAACCGCCAGCCTCCGCTCCGGCCGCTACGACGGCGGCGGCATGCGCTACCTGCGCTTCCAGCACTGGCTCGAACAACTGGCCGACGACAGCGGTGGGTTGGCCGCGATCTATTTCGAGGAGGTCCGGCGCCATATCGGCACTGACGCCGCCCACCTCTACGGCGGTTTCCTGGCGACGTTGACCGCTTGGTGCGAGCGTGAGGGCGTCGTCTATCAGGGCGTTCCTGTCGGCACCATCAAACGCTTCGCTACGGGCAAGGGCAACGCCGGCAAGGATGCAGTCGTCGCCGCCGTTCGCGCCCGCGGCTTCAGCCCCGCCGACGACAACGAGGCCGACGCGATCGCGATCCTGCTTTGGGCGATGGAGACCCGGGGAGGTGTGCTGTGAGGTGGACGCCGAGCCTCGTCGAGGAACGTCTCGCGGAAGCGGCCATCGTGCTCAAGCGCCTGCCCGAACCCCGGCGTCAGGGATATTTCAGCGTCTGGCCGGAGGTCATCCATAGCTTCGCCGACAAGGTCGGACAGGAGCCAAAGCCGATGCGCGTCATCCCGTCACCCGCCGCGATCAGCCGGATGGAGGAGACGCTCAGCTGGACGGTGGGGCTCGATCCGATCGACGGCAAGATCGTCTGGCTGCGCGCCTACGGCGAGCGATGGAAAACCATCTGCTGGACCGTCGGATTGCAGCGCTCGGCGGCGCACGAGCACTGGCTCTACGCGCTCTGCGTGATCGCATTCCGGCTTAACGGTCGGCGGCTCAACCGCACCCTGTCGAAGCGGAAAGTGATCGAGCTGGCTGGCGCGTCGCAGCGGTGAGCGGGGGCGAGGAAGGTGTCCGGCGGACAGTTTTCGAACGGACGGAAACGGCTTGAATGGGGTAAATTCTGGCTATGCTCGGGAGAGGCGCGCCCGCGACGGATCGTCCCCTTCCTTGCGGGCGTTGTCGTTTCCGGTGTCGTCGCCATTGCCATCGTCACCATCATCGAGACCAGCATCATGCCCGTCCGCCCTCCGATCCATCGTCCGGTTGGCCGGCGCGAGAAGCGTGAGCGTGACCAGGACTATGCCCGCCAGCGCAATCGGGTGGCACGTGCGCTCTACCGCTCGAAGCGCTGGCGAACGGAACGCGCCGCGTTCCTGCACGATCATCCGCTGTGCGTGGAATGCGCGCGCCATGATCTGATCCGACCGGCCAGCGTCGTCGACCACATCGATCCCCATGGTGGTGATGAGACGGTGTTCTGGGATTGCAGCCGCTGGCAGGCGCTGTGTGCCTCGTGCCATGGCCGCAAGACGGCGGCGCAGGATGGCGGCTTCGGCAATGCGCGCCGCCGCTCGTGAGCCCAAGCCCTCCCCCCGGGGAGGTCAAATCTCTGGAGAGTTCGCTCCCAGGACCGCGCGCCACCAAACGCGCATCCGTGGCCAAAATGGAGCATGGGGGGTGCGACGATAAAATGAACGTGCGAATTGAAGGATAAACTCGTGCCTGCGACTGATCTTGGCCCTGTTGATCTCGGCGTTGCCGACCGCCAGCTTGCGGTCGAATACCGGCCGCTCGACAGCCTGGTGCCCTATGCGCGCAATGCCCGCACGCATTCGGATGCGCAGGTGGCCGAGATCGCCGGGTCGATCCGCGCCTTCGGCTTCACCAACCCGGTGCTGATTGCCGAGGATGGCACGCTGATTGCCGGTCATGGCCGCGTGCTGGCGGCGCGCAAGCTCGGTATGGAGACGGTGCCGACGATCGTGCTGACGGGACTGTCGGAGACGCAGCGCCGGGCGCTGGTGCTCGCCGACAACCGCATTGCCATGAATGCCGGCTGGGACGAGGAGCTGCTGGCGCTCGAGCTCTCCGACCTGCAGGAGGCCGGCTTTGACCTTGGCCTCACCGGCTTCGGCGACGACGAGTTGCAGAGCCTGCTTTACGGCAGCCATGACGAACAGGATGGGCTGACCGAGGACGACGCCATTCCGGAAGTTCCGGCAACGCCTGTCACACGGCGCGGCGATCTGTGGCTGCTGGGTGATCACCGGCTGCTGTGCGGTGATAGCACCTCGCCGGAAGATGTTGGTCGCCTGATGAACGGCGAACGGGCGGCGCTGTTTGCCACCGATCCGCCCTACCTGGTCGACTATGACGGAACCAACCATCCGACAAAGAAAACCGCCTCGGCGCGGGCGAAGAAAATCGCCAACAAGGACTGGGGCGACGATTATATCGAGCAGCCACACTGGGATGATTCTGCCCAAGGACCGCAGTTCTACGAGGCCTTCTGCAAGGTGGCGATTGAGCATGCCATTGCCGAGGATGTAGCATGGTATTGCTGGCACGCCTCGCGCCGCCAACGCATGCTGGAAACGGTCTGGGATCAGTTCGATGTGTTGCATCACCAGCAGATCATTTGGGCCAAATCGCGCCCGGTGCTGACGCGCTCGGTGATGCTGTGGGCGCATGAGCCGTGTCTGTTCGGATGGCGTCGCGGTAAGAAGCCCCGCATCAACCGCGAGGGGTTCGAGAGCTGGCCGACCACGGTGTGGAACATCCCATCCTCGGAGATCGAAACCCGCGAGCATCCGACTTCGAAGCCGGTGCGCGTGTTCACGCTG
Organism: Gellertiella hungarica; assembly: GCF_014197145.1. Lineage (GTDB taxonomy): Bacteria > Pseudomonadota > Alphaproteobacteria > Rhizobiales > Rhizobiaceae > Gellertiella > Gellertiella hungarica. The sequence continues at coordinate 146,720 of NZ_JACIEZ010000009.1, forward strand.
CCGATGCAGCTGCACACAAGACCGGGCGACATCTGCTACGAGCCGTTCTCCGGTTCGGGCTCACAGCTGATCGCCGGCGAGAAGACCGGCCGCCGCGTCTATGGCCTCGAACTGTCGGAGGCCTTCTGCGATGTCGTCGTCCGACGCTGGCAGGAATTCACCGGCAAGCAGGCAACGCTCGAGGGCGACGGCCGCAGCTTTGACGCGATCGCCGCCGATCGAGTGCCTGATGCCGGGTCCGCGACCAGGGATGCGGCAGCGGCATGAAGCAATCCCGCACCATGTCGCTGGTGGAATCGCTGACCAACGTCGCTATCGGCTATGGCATTGCCGTGGTGACGCAGATCCTGGTGTTCCCGCTGTTCGGATTGTCCACCACGCTGGCTGACAACATGGCCATGGGCGCCATCTTCACCGTGGTGTCGATCGCACGCAGTTACTGTCTGCGCAGGTTGTTCGAGGCGGTACGCCTTCGCGGTGACGGCACTGGATAATGCATGGAGTTTTGACATGGCCGGCCGCAAGCCGCTGCCAACGCATCTGAAGTTGGTCAAGGGCACGGCCCGTCCGCACCGTTTGAACAAGGCCGAGCCGAAACCGGTGGTGGCAGTTCCTGCGCCGCCCGATCATCTTGATGAGGACGTCAGGAAAAAGTTCTCCGAGATGGCCGAGCTGCTGGCCCGCCATGGCGTGATGACCGAGCTCGATACGCATGCGCTGGCCCGGTACGTGGTGATCTGGCGGCGCTGGCTGGAAGCCGAGCAGGAAGTCAAACGCCGCGGCCATGTGGTGAAGACGGCGAACGACAACATCATCCAGAACCCGTTCCTGGCGGTTGCCAACAAGTGCCTGGCGCAGATGGCACAGATCGAAAGCGAGTTCGGGCTCACACCCTCCAGCCGCTCGCGCATCCGCATGGCAGAGCCTGCCGAGACCAGCGACCCCTTCGAGGACTTTTTGACCCGTGGCCGAAAAGCGTAAATCCGGCTCGGTCAGGAAAGCGTCATCCTGTCCGGTCACGACCTATGCCCGCGCTGTCGTCAGCGGCAGGATCGTCGCCGGTCGCCTGGTGAAGCTTGCCTGCGAGCGGCATCTCGCCGATCTCAAATCCGGCGGCAAGCGTGGCCTCGTCTGGGACGGTGCTGCCGCACGCCACGCCATCGACTTCTTCGGCCATCTGCGCCATTCGACCGGCGAATGGGCCGGCGAGCCCTTCGTGCTGCAGGACTGGCAGCAGTTCGTCGTCGGCTCGCTTTATGGCTGGAAGCGCAAGAACGGATTGCGCCGTTTCCGCACGGCCTATGTCGAGGTGGCGCGCAAGAACGGCAAGTCGGTGCTGTTGGCCGGCACCGCACTTTATGCCCTGATCGCCGATGCTGAACCGGGTGCGCATGTCTATTCGGCAGCAACGACGCGCGATCAGGCGCGCATTGTCTTTGGCGAGGCCGAGCGCATGGTGGCGGCGAGTTCGGCGCTGCAATCGAGGATCACACGCACGGTGAACAATCTAGCCGTGCTGCCGACCTCGTCCTGGTTCAGGCCGCTGTCGGCGGACGCCAGCAAGATGGACGGGCTGAACATCCATTTTGCGGCCGTCGATGAAGTGCACGAACATCCGGGACCGGAGATCATCCAGAAGCTGAACACCGCCACCGGTGCGCGGCGCCAGCCGCTGATCTTCGAGATCACGACGGCCGGCTATGATCGCCATTCGGTCTGCCGCCAGCATCACGAGTTCTCGGTGAAGGCGCTGGAAGGCACGGTGCCGATGGAGTCGTCGGACAGCTGGTTTGCCTATATCGCCACCATCGATGAGGGCGACGACTGGACCGACGAAAAGGTCTGGGTGAAGGCCAATCCGAGCCTTGGCGTGACGGTGAAGCTGGATGACCTGAAGCGGCAGATCGACGAGGCTAGGGAAATGCCGGCGCAGCAGAATGCGATCCGCCGGCTGCGCCTCAACGAATGGACCGAGCAGGTCACCCGTTGGCTCGACATGAGCGTGTGGGAGGAAGGCGGCCTGCCAGCTGCCACCGACTGGCGCATCGTCAAACACGAACTGGAGGAACTGGAAGGCAAGCTGCTGGGGCGTGAATGCTATGGCGGGCTCGATCTTGCCCGCGTCAACGATCTGTCGGCATTCGTGCTGGTCTTCCCGCCGACACTGGATGACGTGCTCGGAGCGCTTGCCGACAAATGGATCGTTACCTGCCGGTTCTGGATTCCCGAGGACGACATAGTCCGCCGTGTGCGGCGCGACCGCGTGCCTTATGATGTCTGGCGCGACCAGGGATTTTTGACCGCCACGCCGGGCAACGCCACTGACTTCGCCTTCGTCGAGAAAGAAATCCTCGACCTTGCCGGCCGCTACGATCTGCGTGAACTCTCCTACGACCGCACCTTTGCCGGCGAGATCGTCCAGCATCTTCAGGATGAAGGCTTGAACCTTGTCCAGTTCGGCCAGGGGTTCTTGTCGATGGCCGCTCCGACGGCGGAACTGGAGCGCCTGTCGGTGTCGCGCTCTCTCTGGCATGGCGGGCATCCGGTGTTGCGCTGGAACGCCTCCAACGTCGCCGTGCGCCATGATCCGGCCGGCAACATCAAGCCGGACAAGGAGCGCTCCACCGAGCGTATCGACGGAATTGTCGCGATCTGCAACGCGCTCGGCCGGGCTCTGGCCCGTGACGTCAATGCCGGCCGCTCGGTCTATGAGACCCGCGGCATCCTGATGTTGTAAAGAGCTGACGAAAGAACCCAATGGCATTCTGGTCGAACTGGTTCGGCGGCGCAAAACCGCCGGCCGCCTCTCCGCGCGCGTCGTTCCAGGATGCGGGTGGCGGGATCGTCATCACCACGGCGCAGCAGCTGGAAGAGGCGCTGCGCTCGGGAACGGTGACCGCCTCGGGGGCTGCGGTGACGCCCGACAGCGCCATGCGGGTGGCGGCCGTCTATGCCTGCGTGCGCATCATCTCGGGCGCTGTGGCGACGCTGCCCTTGCACATCAAGCGCCGGGTGGATGAGCGCACCCGGCAGGATGCGTCCGACACGCCGATCTGGAAGGTGCTGCGACGACGCCCGAACCGCTGGCAGACGCCATCGCAGTTCCGGCGCATGCTGCAGGCGCATCTCTTATTGCGCGGCAATGCCTATGCTATGATCGTGCGCTCGCGGAGATTGGTGCAGGAACTGATCCCGCTGCACCCCGATCGCGTCGAGGTGAAGCAAGGCGACGACCTCCGGCTGGAATATTCGTATACCCGCCAGGATGGCCGGCGCATCCGGTTGGCTCAGACGGAGGTGTTCCATCTGGTTGGCCTGACCCTCGACGGCGTCCATGGTGTGTCGGCAATCTCTTACGCTCGCGAGACCATCGGGCTGTCGCTGGCCATGGAAGATCATGGCGCGGCCACCTTCCGCAATGGCGCGCGTGTCAGCGGGGTGCTGAAGCATCCGAACAAGCTCGGGCCCGAGGCCGTCGCCAATCTCAAGGCCGGGCTCGAAGAGTTCCGCTCTGGCGGCGAGCAGGAGGGAAAGAACCTGATCCTCGAAGAGGGCATGGACTATGCCCGCATCGCCATGACGGCCGAGGATGCGCAATGGCTGGAGGCCCGCAAGTTCAGCCGCACTGACATCGCCATGTTCTTCGGCGTGCCGCCGCACATGATCGGCGACACGGAAAAGAGCACGTCCTGGGGCACCGGCATCGAGCAGCAGTCGATCGGCTTCGTCGCCTATACGCTCGAAGACCATCTGACCATGTGGGAAGAGGCGATCAACCGCGACCTGATCGGCGCGGAAGAGCAGCTTTATGCCCGCTTCAACCGGGCGGCTCTGGTCAAGGGCGACATCAAGGCGCGCTGGGAGGCTTACGTCAAAGGCCTGCAATGGGGCGTCTACAGCCCCAACGAAATCCGCGCGCTCGAAGACCAGAACCCGCGTGATGGCGGTGATGTCTTCTATCCACCGCCGAACACGGCAGGCGTGCCGGCAGATGAGGATCGTGATCGCCATGAAAATAATGGCGGCAGCGATGGTGATGTTGACCCCGATGATGGGGACGCAAGCAGATGAGCCTTTTGGATAGTTTGAAACTGGCCGCGACGATGGTGGTCATGGGCGTTGTCAGCGTCGCGGTCATCAACCCCGCCTTCCACTTCGGCACATTCATCGCCGGCATCACGCTTGGCGGATACTTTTTCCTGTTGGCGCTGGAGAACGTTCGATGAGCCTTCGCAAATTGCCCGAGGCGCGAACGTTCCCTCGGCCGCAGAACTACCAGTGGGATGCGCCGAGCGGCGTGCTGACGAAATGGGCCGAGCATCCGCTTGCCGCTGTGCCCCGTGCTGATGCCGACACCACCATTTCCATCCTCGACGTCATCGGGGAGGATTATTGGTCAGGCACCGGCGTCACGGCAAACCGCATCTCGGCCGCACTGCGCTCGATCGGCAGCCAGGACATCACCGTCCGCATCAACTCGCCGGGCGGCGACATGTTCGAGGGGATCGCGATCTACAATCTCCTGCGGGCCCATCGAGCGAAGGTCACGGTCGAGGTGCTGGGCTGGGCGGCTTCCGCTGCTTCCATCATCGCCATGGCCGGTGACGACATCCGCATGGGGCTCGGCTCCTTCATGATGGTGCACAATGCCTGGGGCATGGTGATCGGCAATCGCCATGACATGCGCGAGGCCGCCATCGTGTTCGAGCAGTTCGATGCGGCCATCGCTGACATCTACGAGGTCCGCACCGGCATGAAGCGCTCCGATATCGAGCAGCTGATGGATGCGGAAACCTTCATGACGGCGGCACAGGCTGTCGAATACGGCTTTGCCGATGTCGTCGACGATGCCCAAATCCATCCAGAGACCAATGCGTCCGCGCCGATCCGCCCCGAAATCCAAGCCAGGCGCCGCATCGATGCCGCCCTGGCGAAACAGGGCGTCTCGCGCACGGAGCGGCGCAAGATGTTCAACCAGATTGCCGGCATGCACGACGCTGCCGACACGGCCACGCATGACGCTGGCTTCCATGCAGCCGCCATTCAGCGGCTGATCGACACCATTAGATCATAGGAGACCCGAGATGGGTATCGAACTGAACCCCGGTGGCCGCGGGCCAGTCCGGGGTATCCTCGGCGTGCGCGCCGATTCCGGCAGCGCCACCAAGATCCTCGCCGAACTCCAGAGGACCTTCGAGGACTTCAAGGTCGAACGCGACAAGGAGCTGGCCGACATCAAGGCCGGCATGGCCGACGTGGTGCAGACCGAAAAGGTCGATCGCATCAATGCCGAGATCACCGCCCTGCAAAAGGCGCTCGACGAAACCAACGCCATGCTGGCAGCGGTGAAGGTCGGTGGTGTCGGCGGGACGACCGATCCGGACAAGGCCGAGCATGCACAGGCCTTCGACCGCTTCTTCCGCCGCGGCGTCGATGCCGGCCTGCGTGATCTCGAGGTCAGGGCCAAGCTGACCACGCAGTCCGACCCCGACGGTGGCTATCTGGTGCCGGAAGAAACCGAAGCTGGCATTGACCGCGTGCTTGGTACGGTGTCGACCATCCGCTCGCTTGCCCGCACCATCTCGATCTCGACCAGTACCTACAAGAAGCTGGTCAATATGGGCGGGGCGACGTCGGGCTGGGTCGGTGAGGAGCAGGATCGTCCCGGCACCGCCACGCCGACCTTGCGTGAAATCGCCATCAATACCGGCGAGATCTACGCCATGCCGGGCGCCACGCAGACCTCGCTCGACGATGCCCGCATCGATCTGGCGGCATGGCTGGCCGACGAGGTGTCGATCGAGTTCGCCGAGCAGGAAGGGGCAGCCTTTGCCAATGGCGATGGCATCAACAAGCCGCGCGGCATTCTTGCCTACGACACGGTGGCCAATGCCTCCCATGCATGGGGCAAGCTCGGTTTTATTGCCTCGGGGAAAGCGGATGGCTTCCTGGCTGCCACCGCTTCGGTCAGCCCGGCCGATGCGCTGATCGATCTCTATTATGCGCTCAAGTCCGGTTACCGGAACGGGGCGTCGTGGCTGATGTCGGATGCGACCATGAACACAGTGCGCAAGTTCAAGGACGCGGAAGGAGCTTACATCTGGGCGCCACCGTCGGGTGCTGCAGAAGTCGCGACCATCCTCGGCAAGCCGGTCTACACCGACGACAACATGCCGGCGGTGGCGGCGAACGCCTTTCCCGTCGCCTTCGGGGACTTCGGCCGCGCCTATCTGATCGTCGACCGCATCGGCATCCGCGTCCTGCGCGATCCCTACACCGCCAAGCCGAACGTGTTGTTCTACACCACCAAGCGGGTCGGCGGCGGCGTGGTCAACTTCGAGGCGCTCAAGCTGCTGAAGGTCAGCACCTGATCCACATGACGGGCGGCTCCGGCTGCCCGTCTCTTCACAATTCCCATTCATCGAAAGGACTCCTGTCATGAAGGACGGTATCTCCGGCCTCAGCCTGGTTGCGTCTCTGGTTCCGGCCGTGGTCACGGCCACCACCAAGGGCAGCCATGCCGATCTGCAGGGCTTCAACTCCGCAACCCTGATCATCAACACCGGCGCGATTGCCGGCGATGGCCTCTTTGTCGTCGCCATCCAGGAGAGCAACACGACCACGGATGGCGATTTTGCCGATGTGGCGGTCGGCGATCTGCTTGGAACCCTGCCGGCAGAGCTTGCGGCCAACACGGTCTACAAGCGGGGCTACAAGGGCACGAAGCGCTATATCCGCGCCGTCATCACCAAGACCTCCGGCACGTCGATCGCCGCGGGTGCGATCTTTGCGCTCGGCCATCCCCACGACGCGCCGGTCGCCTGATCGGTCAGAGCGGCCAGACAGTCGGCAGCGCCGAGATTCTGGCCCCCCCCGTTCATCAACCTGTTTGGAAGACAGCCATGCTCGCTCCCGTCCGCACGGTTGCGCCCGCGACCATGCCGGTGTCGCTGGCCGAGGCCAAAGCCCATCTGCGCGTCGATCACGATGACCAGGACGATCTGATCAGCGCCCAGATCAGGGCGGCGACCGCTTGGCTCGACGGCTGGTCCGGCATTCTCGGGCGTGCACTCGTCACCCAAACCTGGCGGCAGGAGTTTGGCCGCTTTGCCGTCCACCTGCCATTGCCGCTGGCGCCGGTGACCGCGATAGACAGCATCAGCTACTTCGACGGCGACAATGTGCAGCAGACATTGGACACCGGCGTCTACGATCTGTTTGCCGACGCGCGCGGTGCCTATGTCACCCGGCGGTCAGGCCAATCCTGGCCGGCTACCTTCCGTCGCGCGGATGCCGTCTCGATCATCTTCACCGCCGGCTATGGCGCGGCGGCCGACGTGCCGGAGCCCATCCGTCAGGCCATCCTGCTCATCGTCCAGCGCCTGTTCGATGGTGCAGACACCAGCATTGATGCCGGCATCGAGCACACCGTCCATGCCCTGATCGCACCCTATCGCAGAAGCCCGATCTGATGGCCAGGATCACCGCCAATGCCCTGCGCGACCGCGTCCGCCTCGAAAAGCGCGAGGAGATCGATGATGGCTATGGCAACACCTATGGCCAGTGGGTGCCACAGTTCGAGCGTGACGCCTGCATCCTGCCCTCCAAGGGCGGCGAGACGGTCATTGCGTCGCGCCTGCAGGAAATCCAGCCGGCCCTGATCATCGTGCGCTTCGATGCCGAAACGGCAACCATCACCGCCGCCTGGCGCCTGATCGATGCCCGTTCCGGCATGATCTACAACATCCGCACCGCCGCCGACATGGAGCGCCGCCGCCGCTTCATCACCATGCTGTGCGAGGCCGGTGTCGCGACCTGAGCGGCCACCGGCAAAGCCGCGAGCCAAAACCAGACTCTCCGGGAGAACCGCTATGACGCCGCCGCAAGCGAACGAGCAGTTCCGCATGTCAGAGACCGAGTTCGAGGTGCTGCTGGCACGCGCAGCCGAAACAGGCGCGCGACGCGCCCTGCAAGAGGTCGGGCTCGGAACGGACGCCGCGGAGGACATCCGCGACCTCCGATCGCTGCTGGCCGGGTTCCGGCTGGCCAAACGCACCGCGGTGCAGACCACCGTCCGCATCATCACCACTGGCGTCCTGCTCGCCCTCATGGCGGGCATCGCCATCAAGCTCAAGATCTTCGGTCCGTCGCCATAAGCCTCGGCCACGTCCGAAAGTCCCACCGCCCGCCCTCGTCGAGGAGCGGGCTTTTTTGTGCCTGGAGACCTGCGATGACGACTATGACTTACAAACATTGGCGCGACGTGCCGGAGCACACCTGGCGCTGGCCGAACTTCAGCCCGGCCGAAATCGCCTGCCGGGGTACCGGCAAGCTGCTGATCAACGAGCCCGCGCTCGACAAGCTGCAGGCGCTGCGCGACCGGCTGGGCAAGCCGCTGATCGTCCGCTCGGCCTATCGCAGCCCCGAGCACAACCGCGCCGTCGGTGGCGCCACGAGGTCGAAGCACATGGACGGCGCCGCCTTTGACATCGCCATGGCGAACCACGACCCCATGACCTTCGAGGCCGCGGCGCGCGAGGTCGGGTTCCTCGGCTTCGGCTTCTATCCGCGCTCGGGGTTCATCCATGTGGACCTCGGCCCCGCACGCCAGTGGGGCGAGCGGTTCCCGGTCCGAGCGACCGCATTCGCAGCCGAGGCGCCGCCCGCCCGCGAGGTGCTGGCCGAAAGCCGCACCATGAAGGGCGGCGGCGCGGCGGGTGTCGCGACGCTCGGCGTGGCCGGGGTGGAAGTGGCCCAGCAGGTGCTGGCGGAGACGCAAAGCGCCGTCCTACCGCTGGTCCCGCATCTCGACACCCTGCGCTGGGTATTCATCGCCGTGGCGCTCGCGGGCGTCGCCGTGACGATCTACGCCCGCATCGACGACTGGAAGCGGGGGCGTCGATGATCGTCGCTCCGTTCACCGGGATCGCTGCCAGCCCCTGGGTACGGACAGCCCTGCGCTACGGCACCATCGCACTCGCGGTCTGCCTGTTCCTGCTCACACTCCGGCGCTCCGGCGAGCGAGCGGGACGCCTCGCCGAACGCCTCGAAACCTCGGAGAAGACCAATGACGTCCAACGCCAGATGCTCGATGCGGCGGCTCGCCGTCCTCGTGATCGCAGCGATCTCGCTGACCGGCTGCGCGACGGGCGGTTCTGAACCCCGAATCCCCACCATCTGCCCACCCGTTGTCGAGTATAGCCGCGAGTTCCAGGCGCGCGCAGCCGACGAGCTCGATCTGCTGCCGGATGGGTCGGCAATCGCCGAAATGCTCGCCGACTACAGCGTCATGCGGGATCAGGCGCGAGCGTGCTTGGCTCGGCCATGATCCTCTGTCGAGGGACTCGGATGAGCGTTTAAGGCTCAAACACCGCGCCCCAAGACGTCGCCGCCGCTGCAGCGGCGGCTGCGGCCTGAATCTGAGCACGCCGTGTGCGATCCAAGTCGTCGGACAACGAATTGTTCGAGTTCGCCGGGTCACGAACACTGCCGGTCAGAATATTATCTCGAATGTAACAAAGGCTGGCTTGAACCTGACTTCCTAGATCTTCAAACCGAGTTCCCTTGCAGCCTTCAATGGTCATGAGTTCAAGCAGGAACGATTTTTTGAAAGGGACATTTCTCCGCTCGCGCCAGAGCTTCATGAGCCGGATCACGTCGCGCCGTCCGCTGCTCCGGACAGTATCGATGTGCGTCTTCAGGCTCGTTTTTAATGTCGTTCCGGTGTCGGTGCGATGAAGGTTGGCTTCAAAGAATTGAGAATCAAGTGCCCGTCCGGGAACAACATCAATGTGAAAACCTCCCTGAAATGGCAACTCCCAGGACACGGTCTTTTCGTTCACGTAGGCCCAGTGCCTCTTAAGAACGTTGCCAACAGCATCGTAAATTCCCTTAATGGTATAGTTAACCGTATTCGGCCAATACATGACGATATCGAGGTCGTAGCGCTGGCGGATAATCGTTTTCTTCCCGAACGACCCTGCATAATAAAATCGAGGGCCACCCTCGAGAACTGAGAGTTTCTGCTGAATATCGTCGCGAAGTCCGCGCAGGGCGCTTAACTCCGCCTCGGAAAGATCCTGCTCAGCAAGGAGCCTCCTGAGGTATTGTTCTGCGCTCATGCTGGCCGTGCTCCCAGACAGATGCTGGACCGGTAGGGCGGTGTTTCTCGCATCCTGAACTCATAAAGCTGAACCGGTGGGCACATCGTAGGATTGACCTGCTGTCCAATTGCGATCGCCGCCGGGGCGGGTCCAGCATAAAACAGGTGCCAGTGCGCTGCCGCGGGGAAAAGGCGGAGCGCTGACTCGAATGCCCGCCGTGCAGCCGATGCAAGTTCCTTGAGTTGCTCGGGATGCTGGAGCCACGCCGTGCTAGGCTCCGGTACCCGAATATTGACTCGCCTTGCTCCAGCAGCCGGGGTATCGGCGATCGCGGCATCCGCAACGATGGCGCTGAGGTGGAACACGAACGCGACTTCATTGCAGTCCCGGTCCTCTTCTTCAAGCCCTGTTACTTCTATGTTCCGCGGCGGCGGATCCTGCCGTTGCCAAACCCAGGTGCGATCATCACGATGGAACTGGAAGAGGCGCAGATGTGGGCGGTTGGTAAGCTGAAATCCGAGAGAAAGACAGGCGCTCACGGGCGCCAGCGGAAACACCGCCAGACGAAAATCGAAGGCGTCGGCGCCTGCCATCAGTTCTGCGACGCATGAAGCGATGGCGGTGTCCACTGCCTGCCAGTCATCGGTTTCGCCGGGGACCCGAAGGGTTTGGGGCTCTCCCGCAATGTAGTCGGGCGACAACGCGGCGGTCACGGTGCCAAGATCAATCGGGTGGTCACCCCGCAGGCAGAGAACTGACCAACCAGTAACAGAACGGCCTCGTTCCGGCAGCGATGCCCTTACCCAAAGCTCATGATCGGCCTTGATCTGCTTCACACGCTCGACTGTGAAGGTGCCCGGCTGGCCGTCGATAACTGCATGACAGTTCTGGCAAAGGAGGATCAGGTTGTCGTAGTCATTCCGCTGCGCTGCAGGCATTGCTTGATCCGCACGGGGCCCACCATTTTGCGCAGCTGCGATATGCGCGATTTCACCGATGACGACGATAGGATCGTAAGTGGTTGCATCAGCGAGCAGCTCAACCCTGCACTCAGGCATTGCGCAGCGGCCGCCTGCGCGTCCCCAGAGCAGTTTTAGTGTCCGGTCTGAATAATTGCGCGCTGCCATCGACTATCTACCTATGTCTCTGTCTCTCGCGTCCTGCGTTAAGGCTTGGGGCTGCCCGTCATATTTGATGCTCTCTGAAATACGTTCGAGCGGTGCCAGGTCAGTCGCTTCCGATGCTTGTCGGTCAACGGGATCGGAGCCTGCCAGCGCAATTCGGCGCGAGCGCTGTCGCTCAAGCAAGGTGAGAATTGCGGCTGGCCTTCGCTAGACCCTTGATCGGGATTAGCATAGGCTTTCAGAGCTTAGCCACTTTCCGCCTTAAACGAGTGGCTGCTTCTTCCCGATACATCTCCTCCCCCTGACGCCGCATCTCCTTGATCACCCCGTCAATCTTGACCTCCGCCCCTTTCAGCTGCGGGGGGGAGATGTGGACGTTCGCCTCCTCCCCCGGGATGCCACGGAAGGAGGTCTCCGACAGCATCGGGGTCCGGTGCGCGAGACGGGTCGGCCGCATGCGGACCAAGAGCCCGTGGGGCTTGTTCGGGATCAACTCATCCCGGAGACGCCGGTGCAGGTCATCCGCGTCAGTTGCGCCGGTCGCGGTCTCCATGTAGGCCGCGGCGATCTCATAGGACAAGACCAGTTGCTCTGCGGAGGCCCGTCTGTTCGCGTCGACGTCCTCAACCCCCTTCTCGACGGTGCGGATCTCAGCTGCGAGTGCCGAAGCGAGCCCGGCCTCAACCCGACGCGCCTCCGCGTCCCCGATAATAGTGTCTGGGTCGATCTCGATTTCGCGCAGGTCCGACACCCCCATTACGCTCACCGGACCGGTGCAGGTGGCGACAGAGAAGCCGACCCGCTCAATCCGGTTGTCTCCGATCATGCTCGTGACGCTGACGCGACGCATCCAGGAGGCGGCGTCCCGTTCCGGGATCAGCTCCAGAAGTTGGTCGAACGCGGGGGCCCCATAGGAGGCGAACTCCAGACCGGTCCGCACCTCAAGGGGCGGCCGGTCAAAGATATCCCGTGACGCGGTAAGATAAGAGACACGGCCGTCCTCGTGGCGGAGGGCGAATACGCCCGGATGCTCAGTCAGGGACAGGAGGTCCGGGGCTACGTTCGCGAGGGAAGCCAGCGCGGCGTCGATGTCGTCTAGCGTGACCGGGGCGGCGAAATCTCCGGACCGCTCCCACGCCCGGTAGAACTCCTGCAACTCCTTAGGCGGGATTTCGAGCGCCTCAGCGGCCGCCTTGGACCGGCGGAGCCGTTCGGCCGCCTCCGCCTCTATCCGCCGGACTTCCTCCGCCGACACCTTCGGGTTCTCGAGCGCCCGGAAATCTGCCTCTGTAACCGGAAGCAGCGCAATCTGTTGGGGACCGACGATGAGACCCGCCTCAGCGAGCCGAGAGAGGAGACGCCCGTAGACCCGCTCTTCCGCCGAGCCCGCATACGCGTAGTTGGCGACGAAGATCTCCTGATACTTCTGGCCAATCCGGTCGATACGCCCGATCCGCTGCTCCACCTTCGCCGGGTTCCAGGGAAGGTCAAAATTGATCAGCAGGTCTGCGGTCTGGAGGTTCAGCCCCTCTGCCGCGGCGTCCGTGCAGAGCAGGACGTCGATGTCACCGCGTACGAAGCTCTGGGTGATCTCGAGGCGTGTAGTGCTGATCATCTTGCCCGCGGCAGGGTCGTAACGGCTACCGCCCGCCCCGGAGAAGGTGCCAACCAGCGCGCTCGGCATCCGGGACCGGAGCTCGTCGACCAGGTGATCGAGCGTGTCTTTGAACCGGGTGAATACCACCGCCTGGCGAATTCGGCTCCCTTGGCGCCGCGCGTTCAGCTCGGACAGGAGCCGGTCGAGCTTTGACGGTACGCCGACCAACTCGTCGAGGCGGTCCAATAAGCCCCGGAGCGCCTCCTGCTCCCATAGGAGGTCAGCTTCGGTGCGCCCGTCCAGCAGAGCCTCGACAGCGACCTCGTCCCCCTCATCATCCCCCTCGAAAACGGCCTCTGCCAGCTCTTCGTCGGTCGGGTTGAACCCGGCGTGCTGATGCGCCCGGAGGGTGGCTTTCACCTTCTCTGTGCGTCGCTCCAGTGTCTTGCGGATCGCGTGAAGGCTGGAAGCGAACCGGAGCCGAAGGAAGCTCAGATAGAAGCCGACAGAGGCGACGCGGCGCTGGTCTTCCTGGCGGGAAGAGGCCCGAACGCGGGCGTCTAAATCCCGACAGTACGCCTCGAGCGCGTCATAGACCCGCCGCTCGGTGGGGGAGAAGTTGATCGGGTCCAGGGGCCGCACGTGGCGTTGGGCAAGGTTCGCGTTCAGCTTGCCGCTGTCCCGGTAGAGGCGGAGAAGGTCCCTGGTGTGACGCAGCATGACGCGCGAGAGCGGGGCGGCCGCGCGCAGCACCCGGGCGATAAGTCGCCAATCCCCGGCCGGGAACGGGCGCGCTTCCTCTACCCAACGGGCCACGGTCCGCTGATCCGCTGGCGAACGGTAGGCGCTCATAATGAACGTCCAGTACTCCGGGTCGAGCAGCTTGATCTCGAGAATGGCGCGGCGCAGGAACTCCAGCGTCGCGTCGGAGATCCGGCCCCGGCTCTGGACGAACTCCTGAACCGCCTCGTAATACTGCCGCGAGATGTCGTCATCGAGCCCGAAGCTGCCGACCCGTCCGGTGAGCCGCATCAGGTCGAACGCCTCCTGCATCGAGAGCTGCATTGGGGTCGCCGTCGCGAGTAGAAGGGCGCGGGCTTTCGGCCGGATCACCTCATCAATGAGTGAGTAGAGCTGGTTCTGCCGGTTGACCGCACGCGCATAATGGGCCTCGTCTACGAGCGCGATATCCCACCCCTTGGCGCCCCGGACCTCGCCACGCCTGGTCCGGTGCGTCAGTAGGCCGGTCGAGGCGATCACCAGATCCGGGGCGAGAAGGCCCCCTTCGGAAACCTCGAACGGGGTCGAGTCCTCGTTCAGGCGCTCATGGCTCATCCGCCCCCTCGGGGCCGTCCTGGCGAAATCGAGCAAGAACTTCGACTTCATTTCGCGCTGCCACTGACGCGTCAGCGAGGCCGGGGAGGCGATCAACACCCTCGAGGCGATACCGGAAAGGGTCAGAGACCGTATCGCGAGACCTGCCTCGATCGTCTTCCCGAGCCCCACCTCGTCGCACATCAGAAAGCTGTGGGGCCAGGAGGTCACGAGGCGTCGGGCGACGAAAGCCTGATGCGGCCAAGGGACTACTGGGGCGGTCTCGATCCCGACGAACCGCCCACCGGGCAATCGCGGCCCGTCCTTTATGAGGCGCCACCGAAGATAATCGACCGGGGCGAGCGCGGCGAATGGGCTTTCCGGAGCCTTGGGCGGGGCGGGCGCCTCCGTCCCGTCGATCTCCTTCGGCTCGATCACGTCCCGTCCCATCCGGATCAGACGCGCCTGGACCGCCTCCGGCAGGGCCATCACCCGGATCCCGTCGCTCCCATGACGCCAAAGGTGTTCGAAATCCTTCAGGGCCTTACCGGTCTGACGACGACTTCGCTCATCCCACCAGGAGCAGTGCAGCAGGACGTTCTCGGCGTTGATCGACAGGGCCGTCTTAGACTCGTTCAGGGACCCGTCGATCCGGATCACGTTTCCCTCTCCGTCCACGAACACGGCCCATTTCTCGTGAACGTATCCGTCGGCCGTGGATTCGACTGAGAGCGGATCGCCGGTTCCCTTGTGAACCCGAAAGGCTACCTTCACCTCGAGAATCCCCTTGGAGACCAAATAGGCGAACAGGTCGACGCCCCGGGTCGTCTCCGCGCTCCAGGACCCGTCATTTTCGAGGGCGGCCGTCAGGTGCGCAACGAGCGCCTCGTCAGCACCCCTTAGCGCCGCTTTCACGTCCTCCGCGTCCAGATCGCAGCCGACAAGGAAGCGGGCCTTCGCCCCGTTCCGAGCGAAGGCCGTGAACCCTTGGGAGGCGGCCGCGAGGGACGAGGACCGGAAATACCCGGCGACCCGGTCATAGCGGACCGACCGCTCCAGGGCCGGGATATAGAACTCCTTCAGGATGTCGGTCGCGGGCTCGCCGGGCCGGATCTCCGAGGTCCGGTACTCGTCCCGCCACTCGACGTCCCGGAAGGACGCTGGCGTCCCTTTCACGCCGGCCGTTTCTGTCACTGCGCGCGCCCGAAGCTCTCAAGGGCAAAGCGCACCCAGTCGACCTCCTTCTGGAGTCGCTCATCCCCGATTTCGGCCCGGTAAACCTCCAACAGGTCTCGCAGCAGTTGCGCCTGCGGCAGACAGTGCTTCTCGAAGTAGGCGCGAACTAGGACGTCCTCCCCCTGCCGATAGGCGGCGATCAGACCGTGGAGCCGGTCCCAAGCAGTCTGCGGTTTCTCAAGGCGCGCCGGGGCTCGCTCTTCGGGGGCCGCAAGGCGTACCTTCGAGCCGGACTTCACAAGGGGGGCGGCATAGTTCGCCCCGGGCTGCAGCGTCGCGAGGCCCACCCGGCGATCGGCGACGGTATAGTTACCGCTCTTCCCCTCGATCGCGACGTTCAGAGCGTTCGCGAGGTTCCGGGCGTCATCGAAGGCGAACTCACCTGTGCCAAAGGCCCCTAGAATGGTGAGCGCGACACCGGTTTCTGTGTCCAGCTCCTCGACCGAGAGGCGTCCCTCGGTGATCCGAGTGATCTGGTGGGCGGCCACAACGGCGCTGGCGGCGGTCATCGCCTGAACCGGCGAGACCACCTCGTCCCCGTCATACACTGGCCAGCGCTCGGACAGGACCTGAAGCGCCCGCCCGAAGCTGGCGATCATCTCGTCGACCGGGCTGAGGTTCAGACGGTCGAACTCGGCCAAGCCGTCCCGGACCGCCTTGCGGATCCGCGCCGCGACCCCGGTTCCGCCGATGCCCTGCCAAGCGGCAGCTTCGGTGTCCTCATCGACCCGCTTGCGGCAGGTGATGAAGATGGTCGACGCAGCGGAGGCCATGTTCATCTGGTGGGTCGAGTATCCAGACTCGGACTCCACGGGCATGCAGGCGGTGATGACCCAGCCGGACTCGATCAGCGACCGGGTCAGCGTCTCCCATGCCTCCTGTTTCTTGTGGGTGAACATCAGGGTCATGACGCCGTCATCGCTGAGAACCCGACGGCACTCGGCAAAGATCTCGCCCATCATCCGCTCATAGGCGGCCTTGGCATTCGCCGCCGATCCGTCACGGGCCGGGTTGGCGACCGCCTCATCCTTCTTGTTCACGTGGCGCCGGGAGAACAGGCCAGGGAAGACGTCGCGCAGCCCGCGCTTCTGCCAGACGTAGTAGAAGTCGGACAGCTCTCCGTACTGTACGTTGTCGTAGTAGGGAGGGTCGAAGCAGACCAGGTCAACGGATCCTGTTGCGACCTCGGACATGTTCCCTGCGGGTCCGTTGATGATCTTCAGCGGCAGTTTCGTGCCTTGGGCCTGGTGAACGGAAAGAGCGAGTTCCGATATCCCCTGGTAGGCGTCCAAAACCTGAGAGAGAGCCCATCGAAGTCCGCTCGAGGGACCGGCGTAGGGCATTTCTCCATAGGTCCATTTCAATGAGTAGTCGTGCCGTCCAAATGTCCCTTTAACAACGCCACGGGTGAACTCCCAACGGGTCTGTCTGCTGTTGTAGTCGACGAACTTGTCCACCATGAACTGGAGGTAGGTGATGACAGCATTGCCACGCACCTCACCGAGGGTCGCTCGTATCTCGGGCTGCAAGGCGCGGAGCCGCTCTACCAGCGTCAGGTGCCCGAGTAGCTGGCGAGGAGCGAACATGTCACACCACCTCGGCATGCCGTAGTTCACGGGGCGCATGTCATTTCCTTCCGGAAAAGCTTCCGTCGGGATCAAGTCATCACGCTCCCAGCGGGCCCAGTTCTCATCGAGCCGCCGTTTTGCTTCAGCTAGGGCAGTTTCATCCTGATCAGTTGGAGCGCGGAAGAACTTCACCTTACCAGTCTTGATCTCTCCCGCTCGCTCGCCGGTAGCGTAACGCTGTGGACGCCCGCGGGCATCCATCTTGGGCTCTAGGCGAGCGGCGTGAACTGCGTATACGCGATCCCACCAGGTCCCATGTCGACTTTCTCCGCGTGCCTGCGCCTTGATCTCGTCCCCAGAGATCGCCTGACGACAATGCACACATTGGCCTATGCCGCGAGTCACGGTCGAATCTTCTGGGTTTTCTCCGTTCGGACCCCTCCCACTCGAAATCTCGTACACACCGAAATCGACGGTCTTGTCCCTGTTAGGAATAATCCGAACGCCCCACTGATCCCCTGGCACCTTGAGAAGCCAGAAGCTGTTCAGGAGAGGCGCATCTCCCCCGCAGGAGGGGCACTTGACCATCCGGCAATAGAGGATCCCGTTCTGGTCATGCTCGGTCTGACCATAGAGGCGCATCAGTTCCGGATCACCGCGCACGACCCCTTCCAGCTTCTGTCGCTCGGCCTCAGGCAACGGCGAGCGGGGGGTGACGTCGAGCATTTCCGCTTCGACTTCGGAAACGAGCCGCTCGCCCCATTTCTGAATGTCATTCAGGAGGTCCGGCCCGAACCGGGCCGGGAAATCGAGCGTCGCGTGAAGGATCGTCGTCGCCACCGGATTCAGCTCGTTGGCGATCACAGTATGCCCGAGGCGCAGCGCCTCGAACGGGATGCTGCCGCCTCCGGCAGTCGCGTCCAGAACCGTCAACCCGGTCGGTCGATACTCTGGTGAGTTCGCATAGGCTCGATCGTACGCGTAAAGATCCTCCGGGTCCCATCGGATGGTCTCTCCGAGCGCCTGCTTCACCCGGTCGAGCTTGGCGAAGGTGACGCGGTCGTTCACATGGGCCGGGTCTGCCGCGCGCTCCTCGACGCGGAGCCGGGTGCCTTCCGCCGGGAGCGGCAACCGAAATGCGAGAGAGTCCTGCGCCCAGCGTGTCACGACGGGGTCACGAGAGAAGGACGGATCAAAGGAGGTCAGCCGGTCGATGATCTCCCGGTTGCGCTCGCGCCGTTCAACCTCCGCCTCGAGGAACTTCATCCCCTTCTCGTCGAGGAAGAACACCTCGCCGGACGCGTCCCGCCGCACATGAGCCAGCGGCTTCCCGACGAGGGTCCATTCCTGGTCGCCGACGATCGCGACCTTCTTCATGATTCCGAGGTCCCGGACGAAGGCGTCCGGATCGGCATCGGACCCAAGGAGAGACGCCTGGATGGCGGCCCGGGACGGGATCAGGGGACGGCGCGCCCACCAGACATGGAGGAAGTAGAGGGGCGGAAGGGCCGAGCTGGACCCACGCTCCCGTTGCGTTTCCGCGCCCACCTGGTGGCACGGGAAGCCGCTCTCCATGAGCCGCAGATCGATCGACAAATCCTTCATACCATTCCCTCTTTTCCCGTTATTGGCGCGCGCGCAGCTTGGTGAGCATGGATTCGACCTCAGCGTCCGGTCCCTTTCCCTGCCCACACAGCATCACCCGCAGTCCGGATACGGCCCACCGGTTGGCGACCGGCCCATAATGTGTGATCCGGGAGAACCAGTAGACGGCCTCCTCCCGCGAAAAGGTCGCTACCCGGCGCGACAGGAGTTCCGACCGGTCAAGGTCCATCAGCCGCTCCTGAAGCTTGAAAATGATCCCGAGCTTCGCCCCGGCCTCTTCATCGAGAACGAGGGTCCGCTGCGTGCGCATCCCCTCCTCGGACAGGAAGGCGTCCACCTCCAGCGGGACGTCATGCTGGTTCCGGGCCCGGGATGCGATCGCCCGGACGACCGGCAGGAGGCGGCGGAGGCTGTCCCCATGCAGGCGCCCCCGATCCTGAAGATGTCCCGTCCGCGCATCCCCCTCGTCCCCATCACGAGCCCGCCGCTCCTTGATCACAAGGACCGGGGGCGGCACGTCGTTGTGCCGAGTGATCCGTAACGCGAAGGGCGCCGCGGAGAGAGCGCCTTCGTGGAGCGTCTTGTATAGTTCCGCATGCCGGTGCGGACGCCCCTTCTTGGTAGTCATTCAGCACCTTTCTTGAGCTCTGCCACCAAGGCGCACTCCTCATCCGGGTGTTCGATTTCGATCGACGCAAATGTGTCGGCATCGACCCGGCCGACCGTCATAAGAGTTTCGAACAACTCATCCAGTGCCTTCAGGCTTTCTGGTGTTGCACCTGAAATCTTGAGGTCGATCGACGCTCCTCCGGGTACCTTGAGGGCTTGGATCCTGAGGTCATCCACGGTCGATTTGGTCCCATTGGCACCAACGCGCCCCAAACGCTTAACCAAGGGCAGGAGAACCTTCGGAGCGTCCCCTTCTTCTTCGATCAGGAGGGTCTGCGGTGCGCTCGCGAGCCAGCCGCGCTTGGCAGCTTCAGCCCGGACAATCAGGAAGTCATCGGGACGAGGGGGACGAATAGTCGCCTCAATACCTTCTCGAAAGCCATTCGGCTTCTCTTGCTGCTCCGGTTCGCCGTCGTGAACAAGGTATCGGTCCTGCGCGATCACCTTCGGGATAACGTTTAGAACATCCGCGTCCGTCACGGCCTCGGATTTCTCTTTGACCTTCTCTATGATCTCCGAGACGCGGGTTTCAGCGGATTGCCGCGCCACCTCTGCTGCCCATTCCCTGATCTTATCCTCGGACGGCTTCTCCCCCTTGATCCAGCCGCGGGCCCGCGCCTTCGTCACCTGAATGATAGACCACCCGTCGGCAGAGAGATCTGCGTTCAGAGGGACTTGGTTTTGCGCGTCATAAATCTCGTCAGGCCGATCGCTCTTGGCGTCGGCAAAGCGGAACAAGCACCAGACCCCTCGCTCCACGCCTGCGGAGATGACCCGATTCAAGACGCTCGGGTTCTCTAGGATCGGCCAGCGCCGTTGCTGCGCGAACGCGTCACGGATCCCGTTTACGGTCGGCGTGTCCCCGCCGAGGCCGAAAAAAAGCTGGGCAAGGCCACGAACGATTTCCACGGTCGCTGCCCGATCAGCCTCGATCACCTCTCCATCCTTGCGCAAGATCTCCTTGACCTGCTCGGCGACTGGGGCGCCACCTTCACCGCCAGCGACCCGGATCTCTCGGATCGCGATTCCGTCGGCTCCCGGATAGACGAGCCGGGTGTAGCTCTTGCTGACCGCTACGTTTAGGTCGTTCCGGGCCCGCGCTCGGCGGCCCTGGAAATCGTCATCAAGTTGCCGGAGCGTGAGCCCATAGGCGCCGGGGTCCGCCGCCAGCTTCTCCATTGCCCGGACATCGCGCGCCAACTCGAGGAGCCGGTCCAGGCTCTGTTGCGCCCGCTGATCACCGAACATTCCGTCACTATCCCGGTCCGTCGCAACTGTGTTCGGGATCAGGAGCGCCACGTGGTTCTGAGATATGCGGGGCTGCCCGTTACCCACCGTCTGGATGAATTCGTCGACCACAATACGCGGGGCATCGACCCGGACGATCCCGATCGAGGGCCGACGCGGGGACTCCGCCATGTCCTGAGGGGCGGTCACGTCTTCCCGGACCTCGAAGATCCCGTTCTGGTTCGTGATTACCTTCCGGGACGCCTCGAGGATAAGCCGCAACGCGTCATCCCGCTTCACCCCCTCACGGATGTCGCTGAGGGCCCGGTTGATGGTCGGGTCGGTGTTCGCGAAGAACTTTCCCCCATCCTCGCGCAGGTAGTAGGCGTGCTTCTGGATCGCCTCGAGGGCGGTCTTCACAGCGGTCGCAGGGAGCCCCGGCATAAGGACCGACAGGAGAGCGTCGGCCTCGTTGATCCCGAACAGATTGCTGGACACCCCGCCGGCTCGGCCAACTAGGCTGTTCACCAGCACGACGCGCCAAGTCATCTCGTGGTATGGGATCCCGGACGGGAGCGGGTTCGCGGCGTCGCGCATCTGAGCCCGGCTCCGGTTCGACGCGAGAGCATCCGACTGCGGCCCCCCGACGTCGGTGTTGAGGACGATCTGCATGTCGCCCGCTTTCAGACGGCTCCCCACGATCTCGTCCGCCATTAGCCGATCCGAGAAGTCGAGATGCCCCACATGGATCATGGGCGCGTTCGGGCGTTTCTCCCAGAGGAGCCGGATCGCGAGGGTCATCACCCGGAGAACCCCGCGGGTCCCCTGGAACGTTTCGATCGAGGCTAGCTTCTCGTTCAGGAACCGCAGGAAAGTCGGGTGGAACGGGTAACTGGCCCGGATCCGGTCCGCGTAGTCGGTCTGTTTCGCCTCCGAAGGGAGGTCGGCCGGGGAACTGGCGTAAAGGGCTGCATAGGCCTCTGCGGCCCTTTGTGCCGCCTCGGAATTGATCTGCGAGAAAAGGCGGCGGGCGAGAACCCGGGCAAGCTCGCTCTGTGGGACCGGCTTGATAGGGAGCGCGTCACGCGCCACGACACTCTCGGTCTCACCGACGGCGCGCGCAGCCCGCTGCACGGCCTCCTCTGGGGCGACCTCGGATCCTGTGATCCGGGTGAGTTCGGAGCCAAGGCTCTCGCTCTGGCGGGCAAAAGCGTCCGATGAGCTGGCGAGGGAGATCACGACCGCGATGCCGGTTGCGGACCGGGCAAAGGTCGACAAAGACATGAGGAAGGCGGCGACCTGTGTCGCTCCCTTTCCCGGATGCGCGGCCTCGAATCGGGCGACGTACTGCGCAAGCTCGTCGATCAGGATGATCACTTTGCGCCCTTCGAGTACCCGCTTGAAAAAGTCCTTACCGGGCGCGGCAACCGAGGTGACGTCCCCTTCCAAATCCCTGTAGAGCGCCTCGCCTCCCACCTGCATTGCAAGCTCGCCCCAGAGGGTGTGGGGGATTAGAGCGGCACCAGACGGCTTGTTCACGGAAAGGACGTCCCCGGCGATCGCTACGACGTCCAAGGTGCCCGGCGCCGGCAGCGGCAGCCCTGGGAAGAGGGGGTCAACAAGGTCGCGGATCTCCGTTCCGCGCTTGGCGCAGTGGACCAGCCCGATTAGGGAGTGGGTCTTCCCGCCGCCAAACCCGGTCTCAAGGCGCGTGATCGCGCTCGCCGTTGTGTCTCCAGAGACCCTTAGAAGGACGGTAGACAATAGGTCGCGCATCCCACTCGTGGGGTATGTCGCCTCTCCGAAGAAAACGGTGGCATCAGTGTAGGGAGTCTCCGCAACCTTCTGGCCTGCGTAGCTATCCATCACCTGGCTCAGGCTCGCGGTAAAAAGCTCTGGATTGAAAGTTCCCTTTATAATGTCAGCACGAGGCGTGCAGCTGTCATAGAGGGACAACAGTCCCTTGGTTTGTTTCTCCGAGTTCATCATCCGCCGAAGCCCTCTATTCTCACAGGTCACATTTTTCAGCAGCAAACAGTCATTCCGTTACTGGATGTCTGCCGCTTTTTTAATCGCCGGATGTGACTGCCATTACATCGCTGCGATTTATCAGAATAATCTGTTGGTCTTGAGGTGTACGTGCGCCCGGGTCGGTGTCGAGACCCAACCGCTTCAGCGCGTAGTAGAGAAGCGCCTTGCGCACGGGGATCTTCGCCCGGCCGCTACGCATCCCGTAATCGAGGGCAATGACTTTCTGCTGCGTGTCGGACAGCTCCGGGTGCGGTCCGATCTCCAATGTCACCTGCTCGTTCCAGTCGGCGTCGCGATCGGCACCGACCTCACTCAGCTTGGTGCCGCGGGTCTCGATGATCCGCGAGAGCAGGAAGTCCTTAAAGCTCTGATCGGTGAGACAGAAGGCCCGTGTGTGCCAGCGGAAACCGTCGAACCCGATCGCGTGTGGCGCGATCCACCGCCAGCGCGGCTCCGGCCGGGACAGGGACTGATACTTGACCTCGATCGCCTCTGATCGCCGGATTGCGGCGACCACCGAACGCAGGGTCTTGGCATTCACTCCCCGCACAGGGGTCGGTGCGGCGGCGTAGGAAGGGAACTGGCCAATCCAGGCGTCAGCGCGGTCAAGGATGCCGTCGGCGACGGATCGCAGCTGAGAGAGGTAGCTGCTTGCGTCCGGCTTCAGAAACAGGGGATCGAACTTGCTGCCTCGGATGTAGGTCCGGGCGCTCTTGTCGTAGGTCATGTTGTCCGGAGCCATGCCGATGTAGCGGTTCAGGTCGGTGGACGCCTGGTTCACCGACACGCCGAACGCTTCCATCAGATCGCCCCGATTCACATGCCCCTCCCAAAACAGGCGGAACTCGATGAATTCGAGCCGTCGCTCGACGCCCCACCGAAGATCAGCCTTCTCTGTTCCCACCATGCATTCCCCAGTGACATGATCCGTCCCGAAACTAGGCGAGCCCAGTTTCTGGATTTTCTGCTAAGCTATCTGGGAAGCCGTGTGGGTTCAATCGAAATCGGTAGGATCTGCAAGCAAGGGAGAAGGCGCGGATGGCGGCTGCGTCTCGGCCAACCGCCATCCTGTAGCTATGGTCAGGCGCCGGTTTGCTGAGCCTGACCAGGGTCGGAGGTGCTGGAGCGGATAATCGACTGCTCGTATTCCTCGACGTCGGACAGGCGATAGACCACCCGGCCGCCCACTTTGAGGAACTTCGGCCCCTCACCGGTCCAACGCCACCGCTCAAGTGTGCGATGGCTGATCCTCCAGCGGACAGCCAGTTCAAGTTGGTTCAAATGAGTTTCCTTCATTTCCGCTTCCTTTCGCTCGGGCCAGTTTGACTGCGACACGACGAAGGCGTGGGCGGAAAACACTATCAAGGTAATACTGTCCGGAGCGCCAAACATAGGGCGCTGCGCTTCCCTGTCTTGAACAGAAAAATTCTGCGGTGGCGAAGATTCACTTGCGAATACGAAGGCGTGCTGGCGCGATGTGGGGCATACTTCGAGCGAGTTTGTCGAAAAGTCCTCTCCCTCCAAGATTTACGAAGCAATTCGCCACGATTCTCCCAGATTCACTCTTGAGCGCTATTCTTTGCACAAACCAGTCAGATTGTTGCGCAATGGTGAGCAGGGCTACGTGAAATGTCCGCATGAGCGCGGCTGGCCACTCCCTTTTACGAACTGCGTAAAGCTGCGCATACGAGGAAATGCTTGGAAGTGGGCGGGAGTTGTGGGCGATTCGCCATGGCTTATCAGAGAGTTAGAGGATGAGTCCTTTCCCTCCGCCATAAACTCACATAAACTCTTGTTTTTAATACACTTTTTGATGGCGACTTGCTGTCAGCCCATCATCTGGCCCATCACAAACGGTTTCCTTTGTCTTGTCGAATGTTCTTTTCACACGGTCGAAATCCGGTGGCTTGCCAATCTCGACCGAATAATCTAATTTAACAACTATCGATGCAGCCTGGCATAAGGCGATCCCAATCGATATGCACGCGCAGGAGTGCGTGTTTCCCATCCGGTTTTTTGGAGAGGAAGCACCAATGCGCCCTTCCGGTCAACTTGATCTACTCGCTCCACTCAACATCAAGGAATCAGCGAAACGGAAGAGGTCCGCGAAGGCAAAGCCCGCGACCGAGCCTGCAGAGGCAATGCCTGATCCGGCCACGCGCTGCATCCGTGAAGCGATCGAACCGCATCCGTCGATTTCAGCCTATACTGCAAGCCTCAGGCCCATGCAGCCTATATCCGCACCGGCGCTCTATCTCAACGCCCAGTCCGTCGCCCAGCGTCTGTCAATCAGCGTCCCTACGGTGTGGAGATGGGCACGGGAGCGACAGGATTTCCCAAGCCCCGTTCATCTCGGACCTGGTGTTTCCCGTTGGTCTCTCGATGATATCGAAGCCTATGAGCTGCGTTGCCACGAGAGGGCCTGATCATGGCAGCGCGGCGCAATCGCAGAATCCGCAAAACCCTCAATGCGGCCAAGACCCATTGGCTCTATAACCAGACGGAGGTCATGACGCTCTACGGCGTCTGTCGGAATACGGTGCTGAACTGGACGAAGGCCGGCCTGCGGCAGATCGAGGCCGAGGAGTGCCTGTTTCGCGGCTGCGATCTCAACGAATTCCAGCGCGTACGGCGCGAAAAGGCGAAGCGGCGCGGAGAGCCACACGAGATCTTCTGCATCCGCTGCAAGACCCTTCATTCTCTGCTGGTTGAGCCGTTCAAGGTTGTAACAAGCCGTTTCGGCTGCCATGTGGAGCTGATATGTCCTGATACCGGGCAATCCATCCGCAAATTCGTGTCGGACGCCTATATCGACAGTGTTCTGAGTCTCGATCCATCCAGACCGAGAGCAGAGAGTCAGAACTATACTGCTTCTCCAGCCTGCACTGGATTTGGGCAAAACGGCTCGTTTCTACCGGATGATATCATTCCAGAGGACGAGCATACCATCTATTGCTACCAGCGCGCCCTGATCCATACTGAAGGGCGGCATGAGAAAACCGTCGATGCCAGCCTGCGAGCCATCCGCCTTTTCCAGAGCTATCTGGCCGGAACCCGCCTTTCGGAAACCACGATCGCGCAGGTGACAGCGTTCAAGACAGCGTTCGAGGAGGGAGCTTTCCGGCGAGAACAACAGAATGCAAGTGGCACTGACGCGGATCGGCAGATGCTCTCCTCCTCCACCATCGTTCATTGCTTCGGCAATCTGGAGGCTTTCTTCAACTGGCTGCGTGATCGGCCCGGATACCGGAAAATCCCGGCTGATATTCCCAGCCATTTCCGCCCCTCACGCCATCACAGGAAGGTCGCGGGGGCGCCCACCGAAAAGCATGTGCCGTCGCATGAGGATCTGCTCACCCTGATCCGCGCCATGCCGGATGCCCGTTGGCGTGATCGTCGCGACAGAGCGCTGGTGGCCTTTCTCTACCTCTCCGGGATGAGAGACGGTGCCGTGATCGGTCTTCGCCTAAAGCATGTGGATGTGGAGCGGCGCGAGATCCTGCAAGACCCCCGGGAAATCCGCACCAAGAACTCCAAGACCATGCGCAGTTCCTGGTTTCCGGTTGGCGAAGAGTTTGCCGGGATCGTCACCGGCTGGATTGGTGAGCTGCGGCAGGCCGGTGCTCAAGACGAGGATCCGCTCTTTCCACAGACCAGGCCGACTTTCGGCCAGCGTGATCCAAGGGAGCCATGGGTAACGGCGACCCCGCTCAGAAAGATCGTCAAGGCAGCGATCCAGCGAAGCGGGCAACAGCCGTTTCGACCGCATGCAATACGCGCAACACTTGCCCGGCTCGGCTATCGAATTGCGCTGACCATGGAAGAACAGAAGGCGTGGAGCCAGAACCTCGGGCACGACCACCTTGCCACCACGGCCATATATTATGGCAAGCTCGACACGGATACACAGGCGCGGCTGATGAGCACGATGTGGAACCGCGGCCCCGCAACCACCGAGCACGAACTGATCGACCTTATTCGAGTAGCATCCCCTGAAAAACTTCAGGCAATCAGGGTTCTTTTGCGAGGGTGAAGCAGGCCTGTGGGGTCTACGATCAGACAGAAAGTGTAGGTGGTTAGGCTGCCGAACTATTGGCCTTCCTTTAGTCTGCAGAAGCATGCTGGAATCGCCAAGTTTCACACACCGAATTGGGCATGGCAGTGGCAGATAGTACTCTGTGTATCGCGATCACTCGGTTCTCAAGATTTCCGTCGAGGCGGTACAAACAATATCAGAAAGGTCTTGTGACGCTACTGCGATGTTTATCCGTTCCGAATGTTTCGGACTCCGAAACTTGAGAGATGGCCTGATGGTTATTCGCAGCAGAGCTTTCGAACGTAGGTATTTCCGAGTGTTACCATGGCATCGTCCGGGATGCTGCCGTCCGCCTTCAATCGTTTCGAAATTGCTTTGGCTTCTATTTCTGAGAACGTGCCGCGAATTGTAATGGCAAACCAGGAATTGGAGGCAAGATGCACATCAAGCGGTATTGGCTGAGCCTGTGCGAAGCTTCGTGCGGCTTCATAGGTATCCAGGCTCTTGACTTGGATGAACCGTTGTTCGCCTGAGTTCTCCTCATATTCGGCAACCCGCACCCAAGTCTTGTGCATATATCCCGTGTCGTCACCCACATGAACCTTGAACCAGTTGCCCTTCACCATATCAATCCTGATCGGCGTGCCGTTTGGAACATCCTTTTTCTTAGGAGCATTCGGCCCGGGAGCAGCCCGCATCGGCGCTGCCCATTTCGGGTGCATCACCTCACCTCGCCGGGGAACCGGTATTCCAAGAGATACGGGTTCAATGGCCTGAGCAGTCGCGGAACCCGGCAATGCCGGGATTGGTGCGGAGAGGTTCGGTGATGCCGAGGTTGCAAGCGATGGATTTGTCTGGTTGTCCCCGACCGTCGTCAGATGGTACTGCGCCATCTCGCTTCCGGAAAGATAGCGGATGTCATTGCTGTCATAGCTCAAGGCCAGTTGCAGCAAGGCCGGGTCCACGCCCATTTCCCCCATATAGACAATGACCTGTGCCGTCATCTGCTGCACGGCAGAAACAGCATCTTCGACTGCCATGCCTGTCGTATTGTCGAAGGATGACTTGTGGACCCCGATCGAACCCGGCTCAGCATATCGCTTCACGCCGCCCATGAATGCGAGCGAACATGCAGAGGCGCATTCGGCTCCCCTTATCTGAAAGGTCCATAATCCGGCCGCCCGAATGGCTCTGCCCAGTTCCATTGCCTTCATCACATTGCCGCCGGGACTGTTGAATGCGACAGCCACGGGATGCTCGGAAAATGTGAGGCGATAGAAGTCGTAGAGCGTATCCGTGTCGGCAAAATCACCGCTGACCAGCATAAGCTTTATGTCACCATCCAGCACTTTAACTTCTATCTTCAAAGCAGCCCATGACTTCGTTGCCAAAAACAGTGATGATAAAAGACAAAAAACACGCAACATCGCTAGACATGCCCGACAAAGACTTGTTGTTGGGATAGTATCTTTCCAGTCGCAACCTGCAACAGGATTCGCGAGGTGGATATTCCCGGCAGAAATCGTTCGCCGCTATGAAGCGGGCATCTGCTTCTTGAATTCAACAATCAAAAAAGCCGATCCCGGAGGATCGGCCTTATCTGGTGCTGTCAAAGCTTGTTAACGGCCAGGACGCGTAAATTCTGATCTATTAGGCCATTAGAATGTGACCAATCTCTCTCAGGTTGTCAAGCGCCAAGCCGCAACTACAAAACCACTTTTCCATAAGATTGATATTACGGAGCCGGGGCTATCGAAATGTGTTTATTTTCAGGCGCATAACTATTCAAGATACCGAGAGTTGTACGCAGTTGATTGACAGCATTCCTTAATTTAATAAAATTCGAATTTTATTACCTACAAAACCACTTTTTTGGAGACACTCATGAAGCGGCACATATTCTCATTCGATATCGGAACAAATTCAATAGGTTGGTGCGTTTTCGATCTGGATACGAAAGGCGAGCCTTATCGCATCCGGGATATCGGTGTCCGAATTTACTCCGATGGACGAGACCCGCAATCAAAAACCTCGCTTGCCGTTGCGCGCCGTGAGGCGAGGGCGATGGCGCGGCGTCGGGACCGGTATCTGCGGCGGCGCCGATCCATGCTGCGCACGCTTTCAGAATTCGGGCTGATGCCCGAGGACAAGGCCGAACGGCAGAAATTGGTGCGGGAGCTGGGTGACCGGCCAAAGGAAAGCGGTATTGCCAGCGATGTGCCCTATGCGCTGCGGCGCCGCGCACTGGACGAAAAGCTGCCTCTTTACCAGATTGGCCGGGCGCTCTTCCATCTGAACCAGCGGCGCGGCTTCAAGTCGAACCGCAAGACGGATAGCAAAGACAATGATCTCGGCAAGATCGCTACCGGCGTGCGGGAACTGCATGCGGAGATCCGCAAGAGCGACGCGCGGACCTATGGCGAATATCTCGCCATGCGGCGCGAGGCAGGTCTCGTCGCGCGGCTGCGAGCAGGGTCTGATGCGCTGACCTCGGAAGGCTATGTCTTCTATCCGGACCGCGCTCTGCTGGAAGCGGAATTCTTGGCCATCTGGAACGCGCAGGCGCAGCACTATCCGCAGATCATGACAGACGAACGCCGGGATCATCTGTTCCGCATCATTTTCTACCAGCGCCCGTTGAAAAAGCCGAAAATCGGTGGATGTGCATTAAACCCGTTGGAAGAGCGCCTTGCGAAGGCGCATCCGCTGTTTCAGGAATTTCGCCTCTATAAGGAAGTGAACGAACTGGAACTGGTTCTGCCCGATCAAAGCAAACGGAAACTGACGCTTGGAGAGCGCGACACGCTGATCAGCCTGTTGCGCAGCGCCCGTGAAATCGCATTTTCCAAGCTGCGCAAGGATCTGAAGCTTGCGCGGGATATCCGCTTCAACAAGGAGAGCGACAGTCGCCTGAAACTCAAGGGCGACGAGGTGTATGCCTCCCTTGCCGACAAGAAGCGTATTGGTAATCGCTGGAGCCTTTTTTCCCGCGACGAGCAGTGGCGCATCATAAATCGTTTGCGCAATGAGGAAAATCCGGATGCACTCTATCGCTGGATCGAACAGGAGTTTTCGATCACCGGCGAACAGGCGGATGCGATTGCCAATTGCCCGCTGCCGGATGGCTATGGCCGGTACGGGGCTTCCGCCCTGGCCAATCTTCTCGAGGTACTGAAGAAGTCGGTCGTTACGGAGGCGGCAGCAGCAGAGGCCTGTGGCTATGACCATGCGCAGCTTGGTTACGACGGGGAAGGCGAGCCCTTTCTGCCGCCCTATCAGGAAATCCTAGAGCGTCACATTCCACCGGGTTCCGGCAATCCGCTGGACATGAGCGAGGAGGGCCGGGAGCTGGTGCTCAATCATTTTCGCGACGGCAAGGATCGCGCCCCGCCGGTGGGTTATGACCTTTATCGCGGCCGGATCACCAACCCCACCGTCCATATCGGCCTCAATCAGTTGCGCCGTCTGGTGAACCGGCTGATCAAGCGGCATGGAAAGCCGGGAACAATCACCGTGGAACTGGCCCGCGATCTTCCGCTTTCCGACCTGCAGAGGGCCGAGAAAAACCGCGAGATTGCCCGAAACACCCGGGACGCGGAGCGGCGCTCTCGCATTCTGGAGGAGTTCAAGCAGAAGGATAATGGCGAAAACCGGATGTTGCTGAAGCTCTGGGAGGAGCTTAACCCGGCGAAGCCCGAAGACCGTGTCTGCATCTATACCGGCAAGGCGATCAGCATTTCGATGCTGTTTTCCGACGAGGTCGAGATCGACCATATCCTGCCCTGGTCCCGGACGCTGGATGACAGCCAGGCGAACCGCATTTTATGCCTTCGCTCTGCAAACCGGGTGAAGCGCAACCGCGCACCGGCGGAGGTGACGGAATGGCAGGCTGATTATGACGCGATCGTTGCCCGCGCCGCACGACTGCCGAAAAACAAGCGCTGGCGCTTCGCCGCCGACGCCATGCAGCGTTTCGAAGCAGAAGGTGGCTTTCTCGCCCGTCAACTGGTGGATACCCAATATGTCAACGGCGGAGTAAAAACCGGCCACTTGGCGGCGCAAAAGTCGGCCACCTTGGCGCGCGCATGAGACCCGCGGGAGGGCGTAGCCCGAGCGG
>NZ_JACIEZ010000010.1 GCF_014197145.1 Gellertiella hungarica
GGGATGAACGGGATGCAAATTTTTATCGGTGGAGAAACAGGGGGTTAGGGATTTGGGGGGAGTGGGGGTGCCTCGCGCGGCGTTTTCTTTGCCGCCCCGCACCCCCCTCTGTCCCTGCCGGGACATCTCCCCCTCAAGGGGGGAGATCGACAGTGGTTTTAGGGTTTCCCCAGACAAGAGGCGTCTCATTTTGCTGAAACGGTGGCTGGGGACTGCCCCAAGAATCCCCATCCCGATCTCCCCCCTTGAGGGGGAGATGCCCCGGCAGGGGCAGAGGGGGGTGCAGAACGGCAAACTCCACGCCGCGCAGGGGCAGAGGGGGGTGCGGTACGTCAAACGCAAGCCACGCGAGGCAGAGGGGGTGCACATCCGCAACCCCCACGCCACGCGAGCCGGAGCGGGCTGCACCTCGGCGAACTCCACACCGTGCCGGTCAGTGGCCCCCTACCGCAGCGCTGCCGCGATGTTGCCGCCGTCGACGGTGGTGACGTCGGCGGTGGTGCGTTCGGCGAGTGCCTGGTGGACGAAGGCGCGGGCGACGTCTTCGGCGGTGACTTCGAGGCCGAGGAGGTTGCCGGACATGTAGTCCTTGACCGTGACGCCGCGGGCGGCGGAGCGGTTTTCGATCATGTCGTCGTTGAGCAGGCCCGAGCGGATGCGGTCCGGGTTGACGGCGTTGACGCGGATGTTGTCGGCGCCGTGCTCCAGCGCATACTGGCGCGAGAGGAACAGCGTCGCGGCCTTGGGCAGGCCGTAGGCGCCGAATTTCGCGCCGGGATTGACCGCCTGCTTGGAGACGTTGAAGAGCAGCACGCCGCCGGTCTGCTGCGCCTTCATGATGCGCACCGCGTTCTGCGCCACCGACTGGTGGGCGAAGAAATTGAGCTCGAAGCTCTTGCGCAGCAGGGCATCGTCGAGCGTGGCGATCGCCCCTTCCCAGGCGGCGCCCGCATTGGACACCACGATATCGACACCGCCGAAGCGGTCGACAGCGGCGTCGAAGGCGGCGCGGACGGAAGCGGGATCGGTGACGTCGCAGCCGATGCCGATCGACTGGTTGCCGATGGCCTTTGCGACCTCAGCGGCCTTCGCCCCGTCGAGATCGAGCACGACCGCATGGGCACCCTCGGCCACGAAAGCTTTTGCCGTGGCGGCGCCGATGGCGCCCGCACCGCCGGTCACCAGCACCACCTGGCCGGTGAAGGGCCGGGGCTTGGCGCCGGCGAGCTTTGCCTGCTCCAGCGACCAGTATTCGAGATCGAAGAGATCCGGCTTGCTGACCGGCTGGAAGCGGCCGACGGATTCCGCATCGCGCGCGGCCTCGATCCACATCTCGCCGACATCGGCGGCAATCGTCGCATCCTTCAGCGTCCGGCCATGGCCGAACATGCCGAGCCCCGGCACGAGCGTGAGGCGCGGCATGGGATCGAGCATGATGCGCTTCACGTCGTCGCGCGCGTCGTTCGAGCGGAAATACTCCGTATAGGCGTCGGCAAAGGCCTTCACCCGCTCCTCGATCACGGCACGGTAGCTCCCGAGCGCGGCCGCATCGGGTGCGGGCAGCACCATGGGGCCGGTCTTGATGCGGATGGAGAGATCGGGCGTCGAGACGCCGCGCGACGCCATGTCCTCCACCTCGGCCGCATTGACGAAATCGAGAATGGCGGGCGAGGTGCGGAAGGTGGAGACCATGCGCTCGAAGCGGCCCTCGCCCTTCGGCACGGCGACCGCACCGCGCAGCAGGGGCGCGATATCGCGGGCAGAGGCAAGATTTGCGGGCAGGGCGGCCGGGGTGAAGGGGTTCCGCCCGTTCGTCTTCACATAGTCTTCGGCCATGGAGACGTAATGGATCATCCGGTCATAGGCTTCCTTCGCCGTCTCGCCGAAGGTGAAGATGCCGTGCTTGTCGAGGAAGAGGCCCTCGACGGAAGGATCGGCCTCGTAGACTTCGGCCGCGAGCTTGGCGAGCGCGAAGCCCGGCATGATGTAGGGCACATAGCCCAGCTTGCCGGCAAAGAGCCGCTTGCCCATCGCCTCGCTTTCGGCCTGGTCGGCAATCGCAAGGATCGCGGTCGAATGGGTGTGATCGACGAACTTGTGCGGCAGGAAGGCATGCAGCAGCGCCTCGACGGAGGGATTGGGCGCGGCGGGATCGACCAGATTGGCGCGCAGCAGCGTCACCATGTCCTCATCCGAAAGGCGGTCGAGCTTGCGGGCTTTCAGAAGCGCCGCCATCTTCACGGCCGGCAGGCCCTGCGGCTCGATGGTGCCCATGTCCCAGCCGCTGCCCTTGACGCAGAGCACATCCCAGCTGTCGCCGACGAGATCGGTGACGGTGGTCTTCACGGACGTGTTGCCGCCGCCATGCAGCACCAGGCGCGGCTCGCCGCCCAGAAGCCGGGTCGTGTAGGTCCTCAAGGCCCAGTCGCGATTGATGCCCTTGCCGGCATAGGCCGCCACCATGGCTTCGGCCTCGTCGTCGCGCCACAGGTTTTCCATTCTCTTGTCCTCCATCGGCAGACCGTCCGGCTTTCGCGCCCGACGTCAGCCCTTGTTCCACTTCTTCAAAAGGCGGCGCGCCATGGAGGTGGTGACGATCAGTTGCGAGGCGAAGCCGCCCCGGATCGCCGCCACCAGCGGCGCGAATTTCTCGTCTTCCTGCACCACCATGAGACGCTTCTCGATGGTGCGGATCGACTGGAGATCGGCGGAGATGCAGCGCCGGTTGTGCGCGCAATCCATCCACTGCCCCTCCGTATCGATGAGCTGCCCGGCAATGACCCCGGCAGCGCCCTTCTCCCCCATCCGGCGCATGTCGTCGGGCGAAAGCGCGCCGCACTTCACCAGATGGCTGTCGTCCTCGATGCCGCCCACGGAATAGAGCGCGAGCCGGCAGTCGGCGATGGTGGCAAGCTGCTCGCGGATGACGGGCTCGGCCCGCAGCTCCTCCGCAAGACGCTCCGAACTGAGCACCAGCGGCGCGTAGAGATTGATGCCCTGCGCATTGAGGCGGCGGGCGATTTCCGTGGTGCACTGGTCCGGCCGGTAGGAGTAGGGCGCACCGAGATTGCCGCAGAGCTGCACGACCGTCACATCCTGCAGGTCGGCAAAGGGCATGACATCGGCAATGTGGTAGACCGTGCGGCCCCAGGCGACGCCAACCCGGTCGCCCTTGCGGATCAGGCTCTGGAAGACGGATGCCGCAACCACGGGCATTTCCGTCGCCGGATCGAGCGCGGAGCGATCTTCCGGCACGATCCAGACGGAGGTGAGGCCGAGCGCATCCTCCAGCTCGCGCGCAAGCACGTCGTCGGTGAAGAGCTGCGAGGAGGTGGAAATGGTGACGATGCCCATCTCCCGCGCGCGGCGCAGATAGGTGGCGACGGATGCCCGCGAAATGTTCAGCTTCTGGGCAACTTCGTCCTGCCGAAGGCCGTGGCTGTAATAGAGCCAGGCAGCCTTGTGCAAGATCTGGTCTGTGGTGCGGATCGGCATGGAAGTCCTTCAATCAAAGGCGTGGTGACATTATTCAAGAACGGTGACAAAAGTCAAAGCATTTGTCCGCTCGTCCCGCAAAGCCCGGATTGTCACCGATTTTCCGGAAGAGTCCACCGGCTGGAGCGGCCGGCACACCCCTCCCGTTACGGCAGGAAAGTAGGGGGCTGGCGTGGCCCGGATGCGGCTGGCCGGGGGCCGGGCGAGCCCGCCCGCCGCGTTGCCCCCGCCGTTGTGGCCAAGTCCGGCATGAAGCCGCCAAGAGCATGTCCGGCGTTGCCGGGATCTATTCTTGGCCACTCTCCCGTTAGACTTGCCGGGGCGCCCGGGCGGCTCCGGCAGGGCCACGCGCTTCGCGGGGCGAAAGCCACAACCTGAGCGAGCTTCCCCGGAGGATGTCCGATCCGTGCCAGGCGGGGCTTCTGGCGAGGGGCAGTCCGCGGGAATTTCAAGCCTGCGGTCTCGGAAATTTTTCTTGACGTGAATTATTCTTGCCAGGGAGCGGTCATGAGTCATGAAGTGGACATGTAAATTCGTAATGCCGGGGTCAATACTGTAAAACCTGTTATGCTTTTGGCGGGATGTATAAATAATATCCGGATCATGACCAAGGCAAATCTGGATCAAGCATTGATGAAAAGATAATTCGGAAATTTGAACATAAAATATACATCAGAATACGGGATTGCGCCTTTATGGCACAGTGCAGCAGCGGCGGCTGTGTCCGGCAGTGGCACTACAAGTTTTTACGGGCAAACTTTTTTTGGGCGACCCGCCATTTCCAACTTCAGATAAGCGGAGCGGACTTGAAATGAGTCATCTTGAACGTTAGTAATTTATTATGGTTTACGGAATGTTACGACTGTCGTCATTCCGTCGGAAGAGGGAACGCAAGTAATGGCAACGACAACTGTCGGCGGAAGCACGGTTGCATTCTCGAACTCATCTGCGGCTGCCAATCTCTCCCAGTCGGTGGGTGAGGATAATGCCAGCGGCTACGAGTTCGTCTTCGATGTCCTGGCGGCATCGGGCGGCGGCGCGGGGGCGCAGATCTATTCCGTCGATGACGGCGTCAAGAACGATGACGGCGGCGCGGACATCAACGTCACCAACAAGGCCTTCCAGGACTACAACAAGGATCTGCTGATCAAGGATACGGTCGGTGCGGCCGAAGCGGATCAGGGCGGCGACCTTGCCGGCAGCACCTTCTGGATCGGCTCCGACGGCAAGATCCATTACAAGGTCAATCCCGACAGCGCCCTTGCCGCCAAGGTCCAGGCTCTCGGCGAGGGCCAGACGCTGACGGATACCATCCAGTACACCATCAAGATGGCCAACGGCACCCTTTCTGTCGGCACGCTGACCATCACCATCAAGGGCACCAACGACAAGCCCGTCGCGGAGGCCGCGGTGAATTCGGCCACCGAAGGCGGCGCCGTCGTCAACGGCCAGCTGAAGGCAACGGATGTCGACAGCACCTCGCTGAGCTTCAAGCTGGTCGACGCAGCCCCGGCGGGCTTCAAGCTCAACCCCGATGGCTCCTACAGCTTCGATCCCTCCAATGCCGCCTATGACAGCCTGAAGGACGGCGAAACCAAGGTCATCGAGATCAAGTTCGTCGCCAATGACGGCAAGGCGGACTCGGACGTCAAGACGCTGAAGATCACCATCACCGGCACCAACGACAAGCCGGTTGCGGAAGCCGCAACGGCTTCGGCCACCGAAGGCGATGCCGTCGTCAACGGCACGCTGAAGGCATCCGACGTGGATGGCGACGCGCTGAACTTCAAGCTTGTCGATGCAGCCCCGGCGGGCTTCACGCTGAACGCCGATGGCTCCTACACCTTCGATCCGTCGAATTCTGCCTATGACAGCCTGAAGGAAGGCCAGACCAAGGTCGTCGAGGTCAAGTTCGTTGCCAATGACGGCAAGGTCAATTCCGATGTCCAGACGCTGAAGATCACCGTCACCGGCACGAACGACAAGCCGGTCGCGGAAGCTGCCGTCAACTCGGCCACCGAGGGCGGTGACACCGTAACCGGAACCCTGAAGGCAACCGATGCGGAAGGCGATGCGCTGACCTTCGAGCTGGCCGGCTCGGCTCCTGCCGGTTTCGAGCTCAAGCCCGATGGCACCTACAAGTTCGATCCGACCGACAGCGCCTATGACAGCCTGAAGGAAGGCGAGACCAAGGTCGTCGAGGTCAAGTTCGTCGCCAATGACGGCAAGGTCAATTCCGATGTCCAGACGCTGAAGATCACCGTCACCGGCACGAACGACAAGCCGGTCGCGGAAGCCGCCGTCAACTCGGCCACCGAAGGCGGTGACACCGTAACCGGCACGCTGAAAGCAACCGATGCGGAAGGCGATACGCTGACCTTCGAGCTGGCCGGCTCGGCTCCTGCCGGTTTCGAGCTCAAGCCCGATGGCACCTACAAGTTCGATCCGACCGACAGCGCTTATGACAGCCTGAAGGAAGGCGAGACCAAGGTTGTCGAGGTCAAGTTCGTTGCGAACGACGGCATGGTCGACTCGGCGGAACAGACGCTGAAGATCACCGTCACCGGCACCAACGACCGCCCGGTCGCGCAGGCAGCAACGGCTTCGGCCACGGAAGGCGCAGCCGTTGTCACCGGCAGTGTCACGGCGACGGACGTGGACAAGGATGCGCTCACCTTCAAGCTCGTCGGCGATGCGCCCGCAGGCTTCAAGCTGAATGCCGATGGTTCCTACAGCTTCGATCCGTCGAATTCTGCCTATGACAGCCTCAAGGCCGGCCAGACGCAGGATGTGGTGGTGAAGTTCGTCGCCAACGACACCCATGTCGACTCGGCGGAACAGACGCTGACGATCAAGGTGACCGGGGTCAACGATCCTGCCTCCATCACCGGCTCCTTCACGGGCGACGTGACCGAGGACGGCGTGCTTCAGGCCAGCGGTTCGCTGTCCATCACCGATGTGGACTCGGGCGAGAACGCCTTCAGCGCCACCACGTCGGTGAACGGCACCTACGGCAAGTTCACCCTGACCAACAGCGGCTGGGTCTACGACCTCAACAACGCTGCTGCCAATGTTCAGGCCCTGAACACCGGCGACACGGTCTATGACAGCCTGACGATCAAGTCGGCAGACGGTACGGCCGAAAAGACCATCAAGGTTGCCATCCATGGCACCGACGATCTGGTCCTTGCGTCCATGCCGACGACCTATACCGGCACCGGCGATCCCAACGATTTCGACAATCTGGGATCGGCAGGCATACAGAAAATCGGAAGCAAGGGCGCCGAAACGCTCTATGGCGGTGCGGACGGCGACACGCTGACGGGCGGTGGCGGTGCCGATACCCTTTACGGTGGCAGCGGCAACGATACCATCAAGGGCGGTGTGGGCTCCGACACGCTTTATGGCGGCTCCGGCAACGACAGCCTCGACGGCGAGAAGGGCACCGACACCCTCGTCGGGGGTTACGGCGCGGATACGCTGGTTGGCGGGGAGGCGAACGACATCTTCAAGTTCCTCGACATTCGCGACACCAACGACACCATCAGCGGTTTCGAACGGGGCAGCGACAAGCTGGACTTCAGCCAGATGGACGCCAACGCGAATGTGGCGGGCACCCAGCAGTTCTCGGCCGTGAGCGAGGTCGGCGGTGCCTATGTGAAGGCCTATCAGATCACCTGGTATGCCGCCGCCGACGGCGTCCATGTGCTGGCCGATACCGATGGCAACCTTGCCACCGCAGAGTTCCATGCGACGCTTTCGGGCCTGACGGCCCTCGGCAGCAGCGACTTCATCCTCAGCTGAGGACGGAAGAACAGGAATGGAAAAGGGGCGCCTCCGGCGCCCCTTTTTGTGTTGCCCGCTGCGGCGAAAGGCGCCGAACGCGCGAACGGCTCCGCACTAGAATGTCATGCGCTTGATCGGGGCGGCCTCGCCATCCATCTGGATCTGGTCCCGGCCCCGAAGCTTGGCCGCATATAGCGCCAGGTCGGCGCGGCGGAACAGCGTGTTGGTGTCGTCGCCCGGCGCCGCGCGCGCAATGCCCGCGGAAAAGGTGTAGCCGAAATCCGCGGGATCGGCGAGCGGGCGCGACTGCCTGACCGCCCGGAGCATGCGCTCCAGAATGGCGCGGGTCTCCTCGGGCGTCGTGTTGGGCAGGATGAGGATGAACTCCTCGCCGCCGATGCGCCCGACGATGTCCACCTTGCGGACGAAGTTCTGGATGATCGCGGCGAAATCCCTCAGAACGATGTCGCCGACGCTGTGGCCGAAGCGGTCGTTCACCAGCTTGAAATGGTCGATGTCGAGCACCGCAAGGCAGGTGACGCCGCCGGCCGCGCCGATGCCGTCCCCCAGCAGCTCTTCCAGCTTGGACATCACGAAGCGGCGGCTCGGCAGCCCGGTCAGCTCGTCGGTCTGGGATGCCTTCAGCGCCTGGTCCCGGTCTTGCCGGAGCGTTCGCTCGTCCGGCCGGATGGACGTCACGTCGGTGGCGATGCAGATCATCCAGCCATCGGCGCGCATGGTCTCCGTCATCCACAGCCATCGCCCGTCATGCAGGTCGGTCTCGAAGGCGCGAAACCCGGTCTTGCCGCGGCGGGCACTGGTGGAGCGCAGCCAGCACTCGAAATCGCCTGTCTTCACGATGGTGCCGCGGTCCGCATGGTAGTTGCGCCGCATCAGCTCGCTCCACAGCAGGGCTTCCGCTTCCTCGACGAAGAAGGCGTCCCGGAAGGCGCGGTTGGCATAGCGCAGCCGGTCGTCGGCGTCATAGGCCGCCACGAGCGCTCCCGAGACCTCCAAGAGCTGCAGGGTCTGCAGCGTCGATTCCATAGTGTCCATGGCCTTCAGATCATTGGCGCGTTGCGGGGATGCAGGTCCATCCCGGTTATACGATAAAATGATATCCGAAAGGTTATCGGTCGCCGGAATTGCCGGGTCCGGCTGTTCCGGGCGGTTCAAATCCGCCGGCGGATCGCCTAGTGTGGAGATGTTCCCACCAACACGAAACCACCCGCCGTGCACCATTTCCCGATCGACACAGAGGCGAACCGGCCTGGCCCGCCACAGGGCGACGTCCTGCGATGAGCGAAGGCCATCTTCCCCGCGCGGGCCTGATCGGCCTCGGCGCAACGCAGATCGCCGGTTACGGCACGCTCTACTATGCCTTCAGCGTGCTGGTGCCGGACGTGGCCCGGGAATTCCAGATGCCCGAGCGATGGGTTTTCGGCGCCTTTTCCGTGGCGCTTTTGGCGGGAAGCCTTGCGGCCCCCTTTTCCGGACGGCTGGCGGACCGGTACGGGGCGGGGCGGGTGATGACCGTCGGCTCCGCCGGGGCGGCCCTTTCGCTGGTGGCGACGGCGCTTGCGCCCGGCGCGCTCGCCTTTGCCGCCGCCCTCTGCCTCATGCAGGTGGTGTCCTCGGCCGTGCTTTACGCCACCGCCTTCACCGCCATCGTGCAGGCGGGCGGCGCCAAGGCCCAGCGCTCGATCGTCCATCTGACGCTGATGGCCGGTTTTGCCTCCTCGATCTTCTGGCCGCTCACCTCCTGGCTGCACGGCTTCCTCTCCTGGCGGGAGGTCTATCTCGTCTTTGCGGCGCTCAATGCCCTGCTCTGCGTGCCCATCCACTTCGGCATCGCCGGGCTGACGGGACATGCGCTTGCCGCGCGCAAGGGGCAGGCCGCTCCGGAGGCCGGGCACGCACCGCCCGGCAACCGGCTGATCTTCGTGCTGATGCTCGCGGGCTTCGCCATCGAAGGCTATGCGCTCTCGGCCATGCTGGTGCACATGGTGCCGCTGACGCAGGCGCTCGGGCTCGGCGGCGCGGGGCTTCTGGTGGCCTCGCTCTTCGGTCCCTCCCAGGTGGCAAGCCGGTTCATCAACCTGGTATTCGGGCAGGGGCTGTCGCAGGCCTGGCTTGCGGTCATCGCCGCCGTGCTGATGCCGGCCGGCATCGTCATCCTGCTGCTGACCACGCCTTCGCTTGCCGGCGCGGTGGTGTTCGCGGTCTGCATGGGCCTCGGTTCCGGCCTCACCAGCATCGTCGGCGGCACGCTGCCGCTCGAGCTCTTCGGCCGCAAAGGCTACGGCCGGCTGATGGGCTGGTCCACCTCCGCCAAGCAGATCGCCTCGGCGGTCGCGCCCTTCGGCATGTCGTTCGCCATGGAGGCGGTCGGGGTGAAGCCGGCGCTCCTGATCGTGGTGGCGGCCGGGCTTTCCGGCACGCTGGCGCTGGTGGCCATCCCGCTTCTCGTCCGGCGCGCCGGCCGGTGACGGGGCCTGCGCGGCCTCCGGCTGCCGTTATCCTATAAAACGAAATCTTCAGATTAGGCCTCTAGGATGGGGGCCTTCATGCAACCGAGATTGCGAAGATCAGATTCACCCGTACCTCGTGGAAATGACTTTGCGCGAGAGGAAGTCTTGAAACGCGACTTTGGCATACCGGTCACCTTCGGCGCCTGCGCCGGATTCGTCCATGATGGCGGTGGCACGACGGGGATCCTCCTGCTGCCGGCCTGGGGCTTCGAGGAATTCACCATCCGGCGGGGCTGGGCGGGCCTGGCGGCCATGCTGGCCGATGCCGGCTATTGCTGCCTGCGCTTCGACTGGCCCGGCGCCGGCGACAGCCTCGGGGATGCGGGCAGCGGCGTGTCGCTGGCCGACTGGACGGCCGCCGTGGAGGCTGCCGCAGACTTTCTGCGCTCCCGCCATGGGGTTTCGCGGATCGTGCTGGCCGGCCACGGCGTCGGGGCCCTGCTGGCGCCCCATCTTGCCGCCGGCCTGAAGGCCGATGCCGTGGTGACGATGGCGCCGCAGGGCGAGGGGCGGGCGGGCCTGCGCGAGCTCGAGGCCTGGAGCAAGCTCATCGCCTCCTTCCTGCGCCTGCCGCCGGAAAGCTCGGAGGACCGCATTCACGTCGCGGGCCATGCGATTTCGAAGAAGCTGGCCGAGGAGATCGCCGCGCTGCGCATCGCCGCCACGAAGCAGCCGGCCCTGCCGGTGCTCGCGGTGCTGCGCGCGGGCACGCTCGGCGCTGTGGAATGGCCGAAGCGCCTCGCCGAGGCAGGCTTTTCCGTGACCGTTGCCGATTATGCCGGTTATGACGGCTTTCTTGCCCACACCATGGCCTCGGTGCCACCGCTTGCGGATTTTGCCCATGTGCGCGACTGGCTGACGGCAAGCGTGCCGCCCGGCGACCGAAGGCAGCCGGCCGGTCAGCCGACGGCCATCGAGCCGTTGCACGGCCCCGGCTTCAGCGAAACGCCGCAGCTTTTCGGCGAGGAAGGCCGCCTGTTCGGCATTCTCTGCCGGCCCGAGGGCCAGCCCTCGCGCGGGGTCTATGTTCTCGTGAATTCCGGCGACAACTATCATGTCGGCTGGGCGCGCATGCATGTGGACTTTGCCCGGCAGCTTGCCGCGCGCGGCTTTTCCTCCTTCCGGATCGATACCGCCGGCATCGGCGACAGCGAGGCGACCAGCGGCCCGCTCTTCTACGACCCGGCGCAGGTGCGCGACGTCCTGACGGCGGTCGGCCATGTGGCCGGCATGGGTCTCGGGCCGGTGCTGGTCTCGGGCCGGTGCAGCGGCGGCTATGCATCCTTCCAGGCCGCGGCCGGCGATCCGCGCATCGCCGGGATGGTTGCCGTCAATCCCGCCCGGCTGGCGCTCGCCCCCGGCGAAACCTTCGAACAGGTGATGAGCGGGGGAACCTCCTCGCTGGCCGATTACCGCAAGCGGGCGCTTTCGCCGCGCCTTCTGAAGGACATCCTCACGGGGCGCGTGCCCGTTGCCTCGATCGCCGCCAAGGGCGCGCGCATGGTGAAGACGCAGCTCGCGGTGCGCTTCCCCGCACTGTTCGGCATGGTGACGGGCGGGAATGCGGTGGCGCGGACGGCCCGGGCGCAGGCCGATGCGATCCGCACGCGCGGAGCCGCCGCCTACCTGGTCTATGCCGACAATGACGGCGGGCTCGACGATCTTGCCCGCCTCTTCGGCCGGCGCGAGCCCGGCACCCATGACCACGCCATCGTCCGGCTCGTGCCCGACGCGGAGCACAACATGACCGCCCCCCACGCCCGCCAGGCCATCCTCTCCGCCATGATCGATGCGGCGGAAACTGTCGCGGCGCGGCACAGCGGGGCCGTACCCCTCGACCCGGCGGCCTGAGGGAGACCGTCTGGCGCCGGCCCTCGCGGCCCGTTCTTCGGGCGGGGGTCAAGGTCTCGTCCGTCACGAGGGAGTGGAAAGGGAAGTGCCCGGTGCCTGCCGGGCATTCATTCCAGGTGGACCCCACTATAACGGTGCGGGAAAGGGGAGGATGCGGACTGCGGAATACGTTCATCCGGCGCGATACATGCATTCTTGCTCAATGTATACTTTATAATGCGAGGCAAT
The DNA here is from genome assembly GCF_014197145.1 of Gellertiella hungarica. GTDB lineage: Bacteria > Pseudomonadota > Alphaproteobacteria > Rhizobiales > Rhizobiaceae > Gellertiella > Gellertiella hungarica. The sequence continues at coordinate 11,892 of NZ_JACIEZ010000010.1, forward strand.
ACGGAAAGCAGGAGTGGCCTATATTGGCGGTTGTGACTGGTTAACCTTTCTTATCGTAAATGGTTATATTAACTAAATGTTATGCCCTCGCGCTGTACGAGAGTATGGGTACAGAGGGCTTTTGTGATGCGTGTGGCGATTGTACATGACTGGCTTTATACGATTGGCGGCGCCGAACGCGTGTTGCAGGAAATGCTGGCCTGCTATCCCGATGCGGATGTCTTCTGCCTCTTCGATTTCCTGAAGCCGGAGGATCGGGCCAAGATCGGCCTGAAGTCGACGCAGACGAGCTTCCTGCAGAAGCTGCCCTTCGTGAAGCGCTCGCATCGCGTGTTTCTGCCGCTGATGCCGATCGCCATCGAGCAGCTGGATCTTTCGCCCTACGACCTGATCATCTCGAGCAGCTATGCGGTGGCCAAGGGCGTGCTGACCGGGCCGGACCAGCTGCACGTCTCCTATGTCCATTCGCCGATCCGCTATGCCTGGGATCTCCAGCACACCTATCTGGCGCGCAATCCGAACCCGATCACCAGCTTCCTGGCGCGGCCCCTGCTGCACTGGCTGCGCGTCTGGGATACCCGCACCGCGCACGGGCCGGACATGATGATTGCCAATTCCCATTTCGTGGCGCGGCGCATCCGCAAGGTCTATGGCCGCAAGGCGAAGGTTCTCTATCCGCCCGTTCTGCTGTCGACCCGCAGCGAGCCGCTGCCGAAGAAGGGCCACTTCCTCGCGGCAAGCCGCCTGGTGCCCTACAAGAACATCGAGGCCATCGTCCGCGCCTTTGCCGAGCTGCCGGACCAGCAGCTGGTCGTGGCGGGCGACGGACCGGAAGGGGCGCGGCTGCGCAAGATCGCCGGCCCCAACGTGACCTTTGCAGGTTTCGTCAGCGACGGCGCGCTGCGCGAGCTGATGGCGACGGCCCGCGCCTTCGTCTTCGCCGCGGAAGAGGATTTCGGCATCATCTCGGTCGAGGCCCAGTCGGAGGGAACGCCCGTGCTCGCGCTCGGCAAGGGCGGCTCCTGCGAGACCGTGGTCGACGGCCGGACGGGCCTGTTCTTCGATACGCCCGAGCCTTCGGCCATCGCCGCCTGCGTGCGCCAGTTCCTGACGCGCGAGGCTGAATTTACCCCGGAAAATTGCAGGGAGCAGGCCGCCCGCTTCTCCGCCGACCGCTTCCGCGACGATCTTCGTGCTTACGTTGCCGAAACCATTTCGGCCTATACTTCCTCCTCGGTCGGCTACGTTCCCGGCAACAGGTTCTCGACGGAAAGCAGATGACGGAATGGTCGACAGACAGGACATGATGGACGGTCGGCTGTTCGACACGCGCCCCTTTCAGATCCAGAAAGGGCTGCTGCTCAGCATCTGGCGTCACCGCCTGCTGTTCCTGGCCGTGCTTTTCGGTTCGGTCCTGCTGGCCGTCATTGCCTCGCTCGTCATCCCCGCCCGCTATCTCGCCACCGGCATGGTGATCGTTGCCGAGGCCGACCCCGCCACGCGCACCTCCGATGTCTGGGCGCAGAAGCAGGGCGACCCCGCCGACCTCGAAAGCCAGATCATGATCCTCCGCTCCTCGCGGCTGATGAAGCTGGCGCTTGCCCAGCCCGGCGCCTACGAGGCGGCGATTGCCGAATGCGAGAAGGCGGGCGATGCCTGCGCCACCATGGAGCGGGACTCCGTCCAGCTGATGGAAAAGATCGCCGAGCGCTACTCGGTCGGCGCCGTCGGCCGTTCGCGCGTGCTGTCCATCTCCTACAATTCCGCCCTTGCCGATACGGCGATGACCATGGCCAATGCGCTGGTGACCGCCTATCTCGACGATCAGCGCGGCACCCAGTCGAACAGCCGCGAGGTGGCGGCCAAGTGGCTGTGGCAGGAAATTGCCGATCTCGACCGCGAGATCCGCGAACGGGTCGCCAAGATCGAAGCCTTCCGCCGGCAGAACGGTCTGGTGCAGGGCGCGACAGCCTCGATCAGCTCCGAAAGCCTGACCAACATCAGCCAGCAGCTTGCCGCGGCCGAACAGTCCAAGGCGCAGGCCCAGGCGCGCCTCGATGCCATCCGCGACATGCGCAACGACCAGGACATGTCGTCCTCCGCCATGGCGCTCGACAACCGCACCGTCGCCGACATCAAGCAGCAGATGGCCGCCATCGGCAACCAGCTTGCCGCAAGCAGCACCGTACTCGGGCCGCGCCATCCGCAGCGGCGCATGCTGGAAGCCTCGCTGGGCCTTCTTCAGCGCCAGCTGGACGCGGAAATCGACCGCATCTCGGCCAGCGCGCAGAAGGATTACGATACGGCGGTCAATCTGGTCGCCTCGCTCGAGCAGCAGGTGGCCGCCGCCAAGGACAATGCCGCCAACGCGCTCACCGACGAGTCCTCCATCGAAGGCATGGTGCGCGACGTGGAGGCCAAGCGCCAGCTCTACACCCAGCTCTACCAGCGGGCGAGCGAACTGGAATCGGAGCGCCGCTCGCTGAACGGCGGCGCCCGCCTCGTCAGCCTCGCGGAAAAGCCCACCAAGCCCTATTTCCCGAAGAAGACGCCGATGGTGGCCGCAGGCTTCGCCCTCGGCCTGTTCCTCGCTGCCGCCGCCTGCCTGGTCTGGGACCGGTTCCGCGGCAGCATGAAGGCGCCAGCCTCGGAGGAGGAAGTGCCGGAGGCCGCAGCACCGGTGGTCGCCAGCGCGCCGCCCCCGGCCGCGGCCATGCCGCTGCAACTGATCGGCACGCTTCCGCCGCTCGCCGCCTCCGGCCTCAGCGAGGCGGGGGAGGGCAACGTGCTCTCGCTCCTCAGGCGCAGCATGCTGGGGGTCGGCTTCCAGCAGGGCGTGCGCCACCTCGCCAACGATCTGCTTCCTTTGGGGGCGGACCGGCCGCTTCTGGTGCTTCCCTGCGACAGCCATCTGAAGGATGCGGGCTTCCTGACCCTCGCCGTCGCGCAGGCGCTGACGAAATCCGGCCTCAATGTCCTGGTCGTCGAATGCGCGCCCGCGCAGGCCTCGCTTGCCGAAGCCTTCGATCTGCCGCCGGCACAGCCGGGTTTTGCCGAAGTGATGACCGGCGCGGCGGAAGCGGCCGCGAGCGTGTCCCGGACCTCCATTCCCGGCCTTCACGTGGTGACCGGTTCGGTAGCCGATCTCGACCTTTTGGCCCGGGGGGAACTCGATGGCTACGGCTCGCTGATGGCCTGGGCCGAACCCTATGACCTCGTGCTGTTCAGCGGGCCTGCGCTCTTCGACCGCCAGTCGCGCCGCGCGCTCCGGGCGCTTTCGGCCCTCGGGATGAATGTCGTCGTCTGCCTCAACCGGCCGGACCGGCTGGAGGAGGCGGGACGTCTTGCCGGCGAGCTCGGCCTGAACGCCGCCGGTGCCGTCCTCATGCCGCAGATCGGCCGGGAGGACCGCCGGGCGGATCCCTTCGCCCGGCAACGCAGAAAGATCGCGTGATGCATGGGCCGCGCGTTCTGTTCGTCAGCCAGACCGGGGTCATGTCGGGCGCGGAATATGTGCTCGCCAGCCTGACCGAAGGCTGGGCAGGCGCTTCCGCCTTCCTGCTCGAGGGCGGGCCGCTGGAGGACGTGCTGCGGAAAAACGGGCTTTCGGTCGAGGTTGCGCCCGCGGGCGCACAGCTCGGCGCCATAAGGCGCGACCAGTCTCTCCTGAAGGCACTGCCGCTGGTCCTGCGTCTTCAGCGCCTTGTCCTCGCCATCATCCGCGCCGCCCGCCGCCACGATATCGTCTATGCCAATTCGCAGAAGGCCTTCCTGCTTTCCGCGCTCGCCTCCCATTTCTTCCGCCGCCCGCTGGTCTGGCACTTGCACGACATCATGGACGAGCGGCACTTCGGCAGAAAGCAGCGGCTGATCCAGATTGCGCTTGCCAACCGCCGGGCCGCCTCGGTCATCGTGCCCTCGAAGGCGGCGGCCGATGCCTTCGTCGCGGCCGGGGGGCGGCGTGATCTCGTCCGGGTCGTGCCGAACGGCATTGCCCTTGCACCGCCGCCCGCCCTGTCGCGGGAGGCGCTTGGCCTGCCCCCGGGTCCGCTCGTCGGCGTCTTCAGCCGGCTCGCGCCCTGGAAGGGCCAGCATGTGGTCATCGAGGCGCTGAAGGCCTGCCCCGGCATCCGCTGCATTCTCGTCGGAAGCGCGCTCTTCGGCGAAGACGCCTATCGCGACCGGCTTCTCGCCATGGTCGCGGAGCAGGGGCTCTCCGAGCGCGTCACCTTCCTCGGCCAGCGATCCGACGTGCCCACCCTGATGCAGGCCGTCGATGCCGTCATTCACCCCTCGGTCGATCCGGAGCCCTTCGGGCTGACACTGGTCGAGGCGATGCTGGCGGGCACGCCCGTCATCGCGACCGATGCGGGCGCCTCTGCCGAAATCCTGGCCGGCGGCCAGGCGGGCACCCTTGTTCCGCCGGGGGATGCGGCCGCGCTCGCCGGTGCCCTGCGCGGTTTCTTCGACGATCCCGCCCCCTCCCGGCAAAAGGCGGCGCTGGCGCGCGAGCGGGTCGGCGCCGTTTACGGCATAGCCCGGATGCGCGAGACGGTGCTGGGCCTCGTGGCAGCCGTTCAGGCGGGACGGCGCCCATGAGAACGAGCCCGCTTCCCATCGACGGCGCCATCCGTCGCCCGCCTTCCCGGCAGGGCTGGGTGCCGGCGCTCATCTTCATCGCCGTCTTTGCGCTTGTCGGCGGCTTTGCCGGCGGGCTCGGCAGGCCGCTCTTCGTGCTCGGCTGCATGGGCGTTGCCATCATCGCCTATCGCGACGGCATCGCCGCACATTTTCAGGCAAGCCTCGTCCTGTTCTCCTTCGCCCCCTTCATCCGCCGCATCGTGGACAACGGCGCCGGCTATGACGAGCTGGGCCTGATGCTGATCGGCCCGCTGATGGCGCTGCTGGTGCCGGTGGTGGAGCTGCGCCGGCTGCTGGATCCGCGCGAGCCGCTCGACATAAGGTTCGGTCCGCTGCTGCTGGCCGGGGCCTGCATCGTCTATGCCGGCATTCTCTCGCTCCTGCAGGGAAAGATGAACGACGCGGCAAGCGGTCTGCTGAAATGGCTGACGCCCGTGCTCTATGGCGCGGTGCTGGTGCTGAGGGCAAACCGGGACGAGATGCTGGACGCCGCCGTCCGCGCCTTCTTCGTCATCCTGCCGCTGACCGGGCTTTACGGCATCCTGCAATATGTCGATCCGCAAGCCTGGGACCGCTACTGGATGGAGTTCGCGCCGATCCTCTCCATCGGCCAGCCGGTGCCTTATGGCGTGCGCGTCTTCTCGACCATGAACAGCCCGGCGAGCTTTGCGAGCTTCACCGCCGCCGGCCTGCTGCTTGTCGCCTTCCTGCGCTCGGGCTGGGTCTCCTTCTTCGTCGCGGCACCTTCGATGCTGGCGCTTCTCCTGTCGCTCTACCGCACCGCCTGGCTTTCCATGGCGCTGGCGCTGCTCTTCTGTCTGCTGTTTGCCCGCACCCGCGGCAAGGCACAGATGATTGCGGTCGCGCTGGCGATTGCCGGCGCCGTTGCCGTGACCATCCCGCCCTTCTCCGACGTCATCGGCGACCGGCTGGCGACGCTTGGTCAGGGCAGCCAGGACGGCTCCTTCCAGGAGCGCCTGACGCAGTATTCCACCCTGTGGTCGCTGCCGGACAGCTCGCTGATCGGCAACGGCTTCACCATTACGGACGTGGGCTCGGCGGGGCAGATGCCGATCGACGGCATGATCATCGCCTGCTGGCTGATGATGGGCATCGTCTTCGGCATCCTGTGCCTCTGCGCCTTCTTCTGGGCGATCGGCCGCGCCGTGATCCGCGCGCTTCTGGAACGCTCCCGCCAGGCTATCATGATCGGTGCCATGGCCATGGGCAGCATGCTGCAGATGCCGCTCGCCAACATCAGCGCGGCGGAGGCCGGCTTCCTGTTCTGGAGCTTCGTCGTGCTCATCCCCTCCTTCCAGCATCGCATCAGCGGGACTCCATGATGGACAACACGCTCGACACCCAGGACAACGCTCCCGCGCCGCCCTCGATCAAGAAGGTGGCGGCGAAGCTGTCCAGCGGCGCGCTGTTCAGCAAGAGCCTCGGCTTCGTGCGCGAGATCTTCATGGCGCATGTGGTGGGCGTCGCGGCGCTGGCCGACAGTTTCCGCAGCTCGATCACCATCATCCTCGTGCCGCTCGCCTTCCTGCAGAACGAGAGCGTGCCGGCGATCCTCATTCCGCGCATGCAGGAGGCCGGCCGCCAGGGCGAAGCCGCCCACCGGCTTGCCGCCATGACCATCGCGCTCACCTCCATCGGCGCGCTTCTCATGGTGCTGACGATGATCATCGCCAACCTGCTCGTCGATGCCATGCTGGCCGGCGTCTCGGTCGCGGAGCGGCAGACGACGATCTATTTCGTGCACATCATGGCCTTCTCGATGCCCGCTTCGGTGGCGATCAACTGCCTTGCGGCGGGAGAGATCGCGCTCGGCAAGACGCGGGTCACCAATGCGCGGGCCAGCATCCTCAATGTCGGCGTCATGCTCGGGCTCGCCATGCTGGTGCTGACCGACGAGGGCGCGATGCTGGCGATCGCCTTCACGCTTTCCTTCAACACGCTCGCCATCTGGGCCACCTGGTCGCTGTGGCGGGAGGGGAACCTCTCCTTCGAGCGGCTGACGGCAGGGGACGTCTGGTCGGAAACGCGCATCTTCCTCAGCCGGCTCGTGCCCTTCCTGCCGCTGCCGGCGGCGGAGCAGACCAACATCTGGCTGGAGCGCCTGCTGGCCTCGAAGCTGACGACCGGCGCCATCGCCTCCATGGACTATGCCCGCACGCTCACCGACAGCGCGCTGCTGCTCGTCAGCCAGCCCATCGGTCTTGCGGTGCTTTCCCACGGAGACGAGGACCGGATCAAGGAACAGTCCGAAGCGATCACCCGCTTCGTCGCCATCGTCATGATGCCGGCCTCCGCCTTCATCTTCGTCTTCGCGCCCGACATCGTGCGCCTCATCTTCCAGCGCGGCGCCTTCAACGCGCTCGGCGTGGAGCTGACGAGCGAGGCGCTGCGCGGCATTTCCATCGGTCTCTGGGCCTCGACGCTGGGCTGGATCCTGCTCAGGCTTCTCAACCGCGCGAACCGCAGCACGCTTGCTGCCGGCATCCTCGTTGCATCCTACCTCGCCAACATCGGCATCAATGCCGCCACCGCGACGCTCGCCGAGGCGCAGACCTACGGCACCCTCTTCCTCGGCTTCGGGGAAACGGTGCGCAGCTTCGTGATGTGCGCCTCGGTGATCATTGCGCTCGGCACGCCGCTGTCGCTGCTGCGTCTCCTGGCCCGCGGGCTCATTCCCGCCGCGGCCATGGCGCTTGCCGGGCTCGAGGTGATCGAAACCTTCGACGGCACGCTGGTCCGGCTCGCGCTCGGCCTCAGCTGCTACCTGCTGGCCGTGGCAATCGGGGCGGCTCTCCTCGCCCCCGAAATCTTCGGCAAGCTCTACGCCCTTGCGGTGTCCAGAAAGGGAACCAAGCCCGATGCCTGACCGCATGATCCCGAAAATCTCCGTGCCCGGCGGCATGCTCGCCACCACGGCCCGCTGGATGGATGCCCTGCGCGGCCAGAGGGGGTGCTTCTTCACCTTCCACCGCGCAGCGCCTTCCTCCCTGTGGCCGAGCCTCCCGAACCGCGATTTCTACATCGATCTCGGCTTTCTCGACACGCTGCTCGGCCATCTCGCCGCCAGCGGGCGGCGGGTCGTGACCGTGGAGGAGGGGCTGGCGCTGGCCGCCGATCCCGCAAGCCGCGAGACCTTCGTCAACTTCTCCATCGACGATTGCTACCGCGACACCTTCGAGGAGGTGGTTCCTCTCTTCCGCCGCCACGGCGTGCCGATCACGCTCTTCGTCACGACCGGCATTCCCGACGGCACCCTGCCCCTGTGGTGGATCGGGCTGGAAGACACCATTTTCACGCGCGACTTCGTTCTCGTCGATGGCGAGCGGCACGAGACGGACACGACGGAGCGCAAGATCGCCACCTATCTCTCGCTCCAGGCCCGCTGGGACGGACCGGGCGCGCCCGACCACTACGCGCGTTTTGCCGCCGACAACGGCGTGGACACCGAAGCCGTCCACTGGAAGCACGCCATCACCTGGGACATGCTTTCGCAACTGGCGACCGATCCGCTCGTCGAAATCGGCTCCCACACCGTCTCCCATCCCCGCGTCTCCACGCTCTCCGACGAGGAGGCAAGCCGAGAGCTGGCCGGCAGCCGCAGCCGGCTTCGGGAAAAGCTTGGCCTGCCGGTGAAGCACTTCGCCTTCCCCTATGGCCGCAGGAAGGATTGCGGGCCGCGCGATTTCGAGATCGCCCGGCAGGCCGGTTACGGCAGCGTCGCCACCACCACCAAGGGCCTGCTGAAGAGCGGCCCCACCCCTTATGCCTATCCGCGGATCACGCTGAACGGGGCGCACCAGAACCTCGTGGTGCCGGAGCTCCATCTGGCCGGTGCATCCGCCGTCGCAGCCAGGATGCTCGGCCGTGTCTGAGAAGCTTCGCGTCATCTCCATCGCCCACACCGCCGTCTCGCGGTCCGCGGGCCGGCTCCGCTACGCGCCCTTTGCGGGACGCGACGATCTCGACGTGCATCTGGTCGTGCCCGCCCGCTGGAAGCAGTTCGGCCGGGAGATGGTTGCCGATCCGCCCGGCGACCCCGGCGTGACCACCCATGTGCTGCCGATCCTCTTTCCCCATGCGGGTCCGTTCAGCTGGTACCTGCACGTCTATCGCGGGCTCGGCCGCCTCATCCGCGAGGTGCGCCCCCATGTGATCCACCTGTGGGAGGAGCCCTGGAGCCTCGTCGCCCTGCAGGCCCTGGCGCTGAAGGGCAAGGCGGGCTTCGTGCTCGAGGTGGACCAGAACATCCTCAAGCGGCTTCCGCCGCCCTTCGAGGCGATCCGCCGGCATGTGCTGGCAAACACCGATCACATCCTCTCGCGCAGCAACGACGCCACCATGGTGGTGGAGGCGCGGGGCTATCGCGGCCCCGTCAGCATGATCGGCTACGGGGTCGACCGGGGGGTCTTCGCGCCCGCGCCCGGCGGCACGGAGACGGCCGGGCGCGAGGGGCTGGTGCTTGGCTATGTCGGCCGCCTGGTGGAGGAAAAGGGCATTCAGGATGCGCTCGATGCCATGGCGCGGAGCCCCGTTCCCGTGACGCTGAAGCTGATGGGCGAGGGCCCCTACGAGGCGGCACTGCGGGAGAAGGCGGCAGGCCTCGGCCTTGCGGACCGGGTGCATGTCCAGCCCTGGGACAAGCCGGAAGGCGTCGCCGCCTTCATCCGCTCGCTCGACGCGCTGATCCTGCTCACCCACACCACGCCTGTCGTCAAGGAACAGTTCGGCCGGGTGATCATCGAGGCCCAGAGCGCCGGCGTCCCTGTCATCGGGGCGCAGTCGGGCGCGATCCCCGACGTGATCGGGGAGGGCGGCTGGATCGTGCCGCAGCGCGACCCCGCCGCGCTGGCCACCCTCATCGGCAGGCTTGCGGCCGATCCCGCCGAGCGGAAGCACCGTGCGGCCCTCGGCGAGGAAAACGTCCGGCAGCGCTTCACCTACGAGGCCATCGCGGGGCAGCTCCTCGGTGCCTACAGGGATGCGGCGCGCGGATATCGCTGATCGGGCGCGTCAGCGGGTCACAAGCGCCATATAGGTCTCGCCGCCGGGCAGCGCCTCGAAGGTGAAGCTCTCGCCACCGGCATCGCGGATGTCGCGCAGGCCGTCCCAGCCCCACAGCTCGATGCGTCTAGCGCCTTCCGGAAGCGGGATCGTCCAGCGCCCGCCGGCAATATCGGTCCAGCCGCGCCGGTTGTGCCAGACGAAGAGATCCCCCTTCGGCCCGGTGAGATGCATCGTGCCCGACTTGTAGGGGTCCGACGAGACGATGGTCATGTCCGCCGCAAGCTCCATCACCCGCATCAGCACGCGGGAGCGCTCCTCCGGCACCCAGCCCGTTCCATCCTTGGCCATGGCATAGCCCGCGCCTTCGCCGTGGCCGGTATCGGCAAGGTTCCAGGGAAAGGCGAAGACGGTGATCGGCTGCCCCTTCGCGCCCACGACGCCGAGATTGTCCCAGATCGCGGTGAGGAAGAGGCTTGCCGCGACCTTCTCGTCCGACCAGCCGGCACTGCGCGAGATGTTGTATTCGGTGGAATAGAAATTGATGTCCCGCTTCAGCCCGAGCGTCTGCTTGATGCGGTCGAAACAGGTCTGGGCGGAGAACTGCCGGCCTTCGGTCAGCGGATACCAGCGGTCGTTGTAGTAGGTGTGCAGGTCGATGCCGTCGAGCTTGCCGGACTCGAGAAGGTCCGCGATTGCCGGCCCGTAGCCGCGCAGCGTGGCATCGCCATCGATGTTGCAGGCGGCAAAGCCGGCCGGCACCACCTTCAGCGCCGGATCGACCGAATGGATACCGTCGGCCAGCCCTTCCAGCGCGTCGCGATAGTCCTTCTTCGGGATCGTGTTCTGGACATCGGGTTCGTTCACGGCGGAAAAGATGGTCGCGCCGAAATCCCTGATGCGGTGTTCCTGGCCCCATTCGCCGTTCGGGCGGAAGCGCTTGGCATAGATGACGCCGGCCTTGTACCAGTCGTCATAGGAACCGATCGGCTGGGGCGGGTCGAGATACTGGTAGCTGCCCTCGTATTCGAAGAGGATCACCGGCGTGATGCCGTTGCGGTAGGCCTGCATCATCGCCGCATCGAAATCATGCGGGGTGGGCACCCGCTCGAGGTCGCGCCAGCCATAGGAGTTCATCCGCCCGAGCCGCGCGCCGACCCCGCGAAGCGCCTCGTAGAGCGAGTCCGTGGGAGCGCCCGCAAGGTGAGTCACGAGATTGCCGCCGCCGATGCGCCATTTCAGCGTGCCATCCGCCGCAAGGGCGCCGGATGCGCCGAGGACAAGGCCAAGACCGGCGGCAGCGGCGAGGCACGCCATCCGGCGCCAGGGCGCCGTCACGAATACTTCTCCTCGAGCACTTCTTCGGCAAGCGAAAGGTACTTGCGGCTGATCTCGGACCAGCCATAGCTCGTGGCGGTGCGGATCGCGCCCTCCTTCAGGCTGTCGAGCGCATGCCCGTCCTTCAGCACCCGGTCGAGCTTCTCCGCAATGTCGTCACCATTGCGGGTGATGGCATAGCCGTTCACCCCGTCCTTCAGATATTCCTCGATGCCGCCGACCCTGGTGGCCAGAACGGGCACGCCGCAGGCCATCGCCTCCATGCAGACCAGCGAGAAGGTCTCGTAGGCGCTCGGCAGCACGAAGAGATCGGCCGCCGGATAGATCCGCTCCATGTCGCGCCGCTCGCCCGCAAAGACCATGCGGCCTGCGGTCTTGCGGGCCATCTTCACGTAGGGTTCGGGATTGTCCGAGCCGACGACGAGCAGCCAGAGATCCGGATCGTCGCGCTTCTCCAGCGCCTCGATCACCGGCGCAAGGCCCTTGCGGCCGAATTCATGGCTGACGAAGAGCAGCAGGGTGGCCTTGTCGGGAATGCCGAAGCTCTCCCGGATGGCGGTGCGGAAGCCCGGTTCCGGATGGAAGCGGGAGAGATCGATGCCATTGGGGATCACGGCAATCCTTGCCGGCGGCACATGGTAATAGGACATCAGCTCCTGCTTCACCCGGCTGGAAACGGCGACGTATCGCCTGTAGCGCAGGCCGCCGATCATCAGCCGGTCGCGCAGCGCGACCCAGGCATGCATGGGATTGAGAAGCCAGGCCCATTGCCCCGCCTGGCGCTTTTCCTTGAGGTTCTCCGCATTGACCGCGTGCACCACCAGAATGTCGCCATAGAAGGTGTCGCCGTGGCTGATCAGCACGGTGTTGCGCTCCGGCAGCCGGGCAAACTGCGCCGCGATGGTGAAGAGCGGCACCACGACGAGCCGCCCGACATGGCGGAAAAGCCCGCGCTTCGGCACGCGCGACAGCCATTCGACGATGGGGCGCAGCGTCACGTTTTCCGGCGGCACCTCAGGCGTCTTCGAGGCCACCACGGAATTCTTCTGGCCAAGCCTGCCGAAGGTCATGGCGAGATCCCAGGCCACCCGTTCGGCGCCGCCGGCGGTGGTGAATTCCTGGATGATCTGCACAATTTCGAAGTCCATGATCGGGAACCGATGCTGGTTGTCGTTCGGAGACGGATGTTCTGCGGCCTGCCACAGTTAACGAATGGTTATGTATTAGATATTTCGGATCGGGCTGTCGACCGCATAAGTGTTTGATGGTTAATGGCAAACCGGTTTCCCGGAATGGGGCTCGCGCCCCCGGGAAATCTCATTTCGGTGCAGGAATGGCGTCTCCGATCGGGACAGCCGCGGCCGGCGGCAGGCCGCCGCCGGGCAATCGCCTAAAGGCCGTGGCTGCGATTGTAGCCGTTGACCGGCGGCGGGCTCCAGCCCTCCGGCAGACGCGCCGGACGGTAGATCTCGACGACCAGCGGATAGCAGGCCGCGCTGTCGGAGGAGTGTTCGGCCGAGCAGTCGCCGCCCGGGCAGGCGGACATGCAGCCGAGAAGATCGATCTCGGCGAAGAACTCCAGATAATCGCCCGGCCGCACCGGGCTTGCCTTCATGAAATACTGGCCGGTGTCGCGGGTGAAGCCGGTGCACATGAAGACGTTGAGCACGTCATGGATGAAGGTTTCCGCCTCGGCGAGGGGCTTGCCCGTCCGTGCCGCGAAGGCCCGGGTCAGGTTCGAATGGCAGCAGTGGTGATACTGGCCGCCATGGCTGAGAAGATTGTGGGTATAGGGGTCGCAGCGCGTGCCGATGACATCGTGCACGGAACCGCCAAAGGCGTCGAAACCGTACCAGTCGAGCGTATCGTGGGTGATGGTCGCCATCGGGCGCAGGTAGGGAAAGCTCGAGAACAGCTGGTCCCCGAGCCCCACATGGGTGCCGTTCAGCGCGCGGGTCTTGCCGCTGTAGAAGCGCTCCGAGAGATTGTCCCGGTTGAAGAGGTTGAGATCGCCCACCTGAGATCCCTCCGAGCAGAGGATCCGGAAGAAGTGGCCGGCAGGCACCTCCCAGGTGGCCGCCTCGCGCGGCGGCACCGTCACGGTCTCGACGAGCTCCAGCCCGTCTCGCAGGGCGCGATAGGCGGAAAGGTCGGGCCGCGGCAGGCTCTGGACCGGATAGCAGATCACCGGCTTCACGGCCTTGCGGGCATCGGCATCGGCAGGGGCTTCAGTGATCGGGCGGGGCTTCATCCGGAATCTCCATGGTTCGCGCGGGTTCTGAATGGCCTGCCGCGGGCTCCCGGTCAACTGCCCGGGATCACGCGATGCCGTGCGCGGCGATCCACCGCCGAAGCTCGCCTTCCGGCAGGGCGCCGCTCACGCGGGCCACTTCCTGACCGCCCCGCAGGAGCACGAGTGTCGGGATGGAGCGGATCTGATACCGCGCCGCAAGCGCCTGTTCCGCATCCGTGTCCACCTTGGCAAAGCGCAGCCTGTCCGCATAGGCCGCCGCCGTCCGCTCGAAGACCGGCGCCATGGCCTTGCAGGGGCCGCACCAGGAGGCCCAGAAATCCACGAGCACGGGCAGATCCGGCGATTTGACCTGCCGGTCGAAATTCTCCGCCGTCAGCGTAACCGGCTTGCCGTCGAAGAGCGGCGCCTTGCAGCTGGCACAACGGGCCTTTGCGGCCTCGCGTCCGTCCGCGTGACGGTTCATCTGGCCGCAATGGGGGCAGGGAATGATGCGCGACATGAAAAAACGCCTCCGCTTGTGGGAATGGCCCTCCCGGCGGCAGGCCCGCAGTTGAGGGGAGCGGGACCCGCAGGCGCCGGTGCGGGCGGTGATCTTTCCTAGCATTTAGTTGCAGGATAAATCAATTGATTTCCGTATCTACGAAGCTTAGTATCTAAATAGGTCAAGCGCTGGAGGAGGCGGAACATGACAGACATCGTGGTATTGGGAGCCGGTCTCGGCGGGACGATCATGGCATTCGAGCTGAGGGATCAGGTGCCGCCCGGCAGCCGCATCACCCTCGTCAGCAAGGGCAGCACCTATTCCTTCGTGCCGTCCAATCCTTGGGTGGCGGTGGGCTGGCGCGAGCGCAAGGACATCGAGGTCGACCTGCAGGCAGCCTGCGAGCGGCGGGGCATCCGGCTTCTGTCCCAGGGCGCGGAGCGGGTTCATCCCGAGGAGAACCGGGTACTCCTCGCCGACGGCACCAGCATTTCCTACGACTATCTGGTGCTCGCGACCGGGCCGGACCTTGCCTTCGACGAGATCCCCGGCTTCGGCCCCGGCCAGCACAGCCACTCCGTCTGCCATGTGGATCACGCCATGATGACGCGCGAGGCCTTCGAGCGGCTCGTCGCCAATCCGGGGCCGGTGGTGATCGGGGCGGTGCAGGGCGCTTCCTGCTTCGGGCCGGCCTACGAATTCGCCTTCATCCTCGACAAGGCGCTGCGCGATGCGCGGGTGCGCGACCGGGTGCCGATGACCTTCGTCACCTCGGAGCCCTATATCGGCCATCTCGGTCTCGATGGCGTCGGCGATACCAAGGGGCTGCTCGAGAGCGAACTGCGCAACCACCACATCAAGTGGATCACCAATGCCCGCGTCACCCGGTTCGACGAAAAGGCAGTGGTGGCGGAGGAGATCAACGAGGATGGCAGCGTCAGGGCCACCCATGAGGTGCCCTCGGTCTTCACCATGATGCTGCCGGCCTTCCGCGGCGTGGCCGCCGTGCGCGACATCGAGGGCCTTACCAATCCGCGCGGGTTCATCACCGTCGACAAGCACCAGCGCAACGCCCGCTTCCAGAATGTCTTTGCGGTGGGCGTCGGCGTCGCCATTCCGCCCATGGGCAAGACGCCCGTGCCCGTCGGCGTGCCGAAGACCGGTTTCATGATCGAAAGCATGGTCACGGCCACCGCCCACAACATCGCCCGCCTGATCGACGGGAAGGCACCCAATGCGCAGGGCACCTGGAATGCGGTCTGCCTGGCCGATTTCGGCGATGGCGGGATTGCCTTCGTCGCACAGCCGCAGATCCCGCCCCGCAACGTCAACTGGTCCTCGTCCGGCAAATGGGTGCATGCCGCCAAGGTGGGTTTCGAAAAATACTTCCTCTACAAGGTCAAGCTCGGCAAGTCCGAACCCTTCTACGAAAAGCTCGCGCTCCAGGCGCTCGGCATCGACAAGCTGAAGGCCATCGCACTCGACGAGGCCTGACCGCGCCGGCCGCCGGCCTGCCGGCCCCCTGCCGGGGGACCGGCATGGATCGTGGTTTTTAGTTTTATGTATAAATATAAAAGCTTATGCTTCCTGATGCAGATCTCGTTAAGATTCTCGGTCTAGCGTCCGCGCCAAACGCCGATGACCGGCCTTCCCCTGCGCATGATCGCGCGCCGCATACGAGAACGCATGTCCATGGCCGCATCCACCCTGTCGCATACCCGCGAAGCCCTTTCCCGTCATCTCGCCTTCATCGGCTTCGGGGCAGAGGACCGCAAGGCGCTGACCCTCGCCCACGAGGCAATCACCGAAGCCTTCGTCCCCGCGCTCGAACATCTCTACGACCAGATCCGCGTGACCCCCGAGGTCGCAGGCCTTTTCCGCGACGAGGACGCGGTCGAGCGCGCCAAGGCTGCACAGCGCGGCCACTGGCTTCGGCTGCTCTCCCATGGCTTCGACGATACCTATATTGCGGAGGTGCTGAAGATCGGCGAAGTGCACGCCTCGCTCGGGGTGACACCGGGACTGATGGTGGGCGCGCATACGCTGCTGCTCACCGAGGCCCTGCACATGCTGGCCCGGCTCAGCCACGACCGGGTGGGGCCTGCGGCAAAATCCGCCCTCATCAAATGCGTGCTGGCCGACATCCATTTTTCCATCGAGGTCTATCACCGCGAGCTGGAGCGCGCCCGCGACCTCAGCGAGACCCGGAAGGCGGAAATTCTCTCCAGCCAGCGCGATGCGCTGGACATTCTGGAACATGCGATCAACGAGGTCGCGATCGGCAACCTGGAATACCAGATCCCCACGCCGCAGCCGGGACGGTTCGGCGTTACCGTGGACAATTTCAATGCCGCCATCCGCAAGCAGCGCCAGCTGGTCCGGCAGATCGAGCACAAGGCGACCCACGATCCGCTGACGGGGCTTTTCAACCGCGAGCACTTCTTCCGCTGCGCCCAGCTTCTTCTCGACGAGGCGCGGGCAGGGGGCGGCAACGTCATCGTGGAGATGATCGATCTCGACGGCTTCAAGCTGATCAACGATACCCTCGGCCACGACGTGGGCGATGCCTGCCTGCGGGAGGTCGCGCGCCGGCTGCGCCGCCTGTGCGGGCCCGAGGCGCGGATCTTCCGCCAGGGGGGCGACGAGTTCACCGTCGTACGCCCCGCCGCCGCCGATGGCGCGGATGCCTCCGAAGCCTATTACGAGCGGATCCTCTCCGGCCTCCAGGAGCCCATCCCTGTCGAGGCGCACATTCTGCATGTCTCGGCCTCCATCGGCTCCGCTGACAGCGCCGCCGATCCCGACTCCGATATCGAGAACCTCACCCGCCACGCCGATCTCGCGCTCTACGAGGCCAAGAACAAGGGCAAGAACCGGCATTGCTCCTTCGCGCCTTCGCTGCTGCTGAGGGCGCTGCAGAGCGCGAACATCATCGCCAGCAGCCACCGCGCCCTGGAGGAGGGGCGGTTCTCGCTGCATTTCCAGCCGAAGCACGATCTGGCGACCGGTCATGTCGTGGGTGCCGAAGGGCTGCTGCGCATGCGCGGCGAAGGCGGCGAGTGGCTGACGCCCGGCGCCTTCGGCCCCGCCCTCGACGATGCCGCCTTCCAGCGGGACATCGGCAACTTCGTGCTGGTGGAGGCCGTCCGGGCGATCCGCCAGTGCCGGCACGTGCTGCCCGCCTTCGGCCATGTGGCCATCAACCTGGATACGGCGCAGTTCATCGAATCCGGTTTCGTGACGGACCTTGCCCGGCTGATCGAAGAGCGCGAGATCACGGCGGACAATCTCCAGATCGAGGTGACCGAGCGCGTCATCATCAATGACGGCCGCTACGGCACCGCCCGGCATCTCAACGCGCTGGCGGCGCTCGGCATTTCCATCGCGCTCGACGATTTCGGGACCGGCTATGCCTCCCTCAACCATCTTCGCTCGCTGCCGATCGATACGGTGAAGATCGACCGGTCCTTCATCCGGGCCCTGCGCAACTCGCCCGTCGAATATCACATCACCCGCGCCATCGTCGCGCTCGGCCGGGACCTGCGCAAGACGGTGGTGGCCGAAGGCATCGAGGATGTCGAGACGCGGGCGCTGCTGGTCGAGATGGGCTGCCAGATCGGGCAGGGCTATCTCTTTTCCCCGGCCCTCTGCCTGACGGATTTCATCGCCTATTGCCGCCAGACCCATGACGTGCGCCATCTGCCGCCGGCCCAGGGAAGGGTGGCGCGGGGCTGAGGCGGCGATTCGCCCGCGCCTCTCCGGCCACCGCTCGCGGATGGCCGGCGATCACTGTAAAGTGATTATTGATGCCATTTGGGATGTCGTTCACAAATATTGAACGGTTTGTCTCTGCGGAAACCGGCCGATCTCACGGGCTCGTGATTGCACAGCCGGGTCCGCCATCTTGTTGTAAAATATCATGATCAGTAGCGTCCGCTCCGTTCCATGCCTGAAGGGAGAAACGCCGCTTGATCGCCGATCTGATCCTCTGGACCGTGCTGGTCCCCCTGGCCCTCGGCCTCGCCCTCGGGCTGTTCAGCCGCCATGCGGGGGAGCGGCGCGCGCTCGGTGGCGGGCTGCTGTTCGTCCTGGCGCTTCTGGCCGTTGTGGCCATCGAGGGGATGCCGGTCTTCCCGCCGGTCGCGGGCAAGCAGAAGCTGCCTTTCGTGCTGGCGGGCCTTGCGGTTCTCTTCTTCCTCCTCGGGCATGTCCGCCGCCCGGCCGGACGGCTCCCGGCGGCAGCAACGGTGCTTCTTGCCGCCGCCGTGCCGGCGGTCTGGATCGGCTACCGCATTCTTTCCGCAGCGCCCGTGAAGGCCTTCCTGGTCTTCGGGCTCCTGTTCTTCTTCGCGCTCGCCGCGGCCTTGCTCTCGCCGTCGCCCCGGTCCCGGGCACAGGGACAGGCGCCGCTCGCGGCACTGCTTTTTGCGCTCATCGCCACGGCCGTCGTTTCGGTCACGGGCGGCTATATCGGCATGGCACAGGTGTGCGGCGCCGCCGCCGCCGCAACCGGGGGCTGGCTCCTTCTGTCCTATGTCGCCTATCTCGGAGGCGATGACGCCGCGATGCATCCCGGTCCTCAGCCCCTGCTGGCCTGGCTGGTGCTGACGGCGCTGCTGATGGCCGTGACCGCGCTTCTAGCGCCCTCTGCCAATCCGGTGGCGCTGGTGCTTGCAGCCCTTCCGCTTGCCCTCGCCGCCTGGCTCGAACGGCGCGGACCCGATCTGCCGCGGGCGCTCCAGCCGGTTGCCGCCGGTGCGATCTGTGCCGTTCCGGCGCTTGCCGCCATCCTCGTTTCGGTTCT
Source organism: Gellertiella hungarica (assembly GCF_014197145.1). Classification (GTDB taxonomy): domain Bacteria; phylum Pseudomonadota; class Alphaproteobacteria; order Rhizobiales; family Rhizobiaceae; genus Gellertiella; species Gellertiella hungarica. The sequence continues at coordinate 30,432 of NZ_JACIEZ010000010.1, forward strand.
CGCCTGACCGGCGGAACCGGGCCCACCCCCCACCATCCATCAACATCACTGGAGATCATACGGATGAAGTTCACCCTGCTTGCCGGCGCTCTTTCGGCCCTCGTTCTGGCCTCGCCCGCTCTTGCGGCCGATTCCTACGACATCGACCCGACCCATGCCTGGGTTTCCTTCAAGACCAACCATGCCGGCTGGTCCAATGCGCACGGCATCTTCAAGACGGTCTCGGGTTCGATCTCCTTCGACAAGGACGACGTCACCAAGAGCAGCGTGGAGATCACCATCGATGCCGGCAGCATCGACACCAATGACGCCAAGCGCGACGAACACCTGAAGAGCCCCGACTTCCTCAACGCCGCGGAATTCCCCGCGATCACCTTCAAGAGCACCGCCATCGAGAAGACCGGCGACAAGACTGCCAAGGTGACCGGCGACCTGACCGTGGTCGGGACCACCAAGCCGGTGACCCTCGACGTGACCTTCAATTCCGAAGCGTCGCTGCCCTGGGATGCCTCCGTGGTGAAGACCGGCTTCTCCGCGACCGGCTCGTTCAGCGGTCCCGATTTCGGCCTCGCCAAGATGACCGAGTTCGGCCTCGGCCCGGACATCAAGCTCGACATCGACGTCGAGGCAGTCAAGAAGTAACCGGCCCTTCGTGGACGGGAGAGGGGCGGGTGAAAACCCGCCCCTTTTTCATGTCCTGCGGCAGACTCTGGTTCTTTCGGACGGCCGGGCCTATCCTGTGACCGAATCCGGCGGCTTCCGGCCCGCCTGACGGCATGGCATTGCATCGGAAGGAGAAGAGAATGAGCGTCGCCTTCGTGAAGGAAGAGAGCGCCGAGACCGCAGCGGAAACCCAGCTGCCCGACAGGCCCATCTCGCCCCACCCCAATCTCGTCACCGAGGCGGGTCTGAAGGCGCTCGAGGCGCAGCTGCAGGAGGCGCGCGATGCCTATGCCGCGGCCAATCTCGTCGAGGATGTCAACGAGCGGCGCCGGCAGACGGCGGGGCCGCTGCGCGACATCCGCTATCTTGCCGAACGGTTGCGCACGGCCGAGGTGATGCCGGCACCGTCCTCGAACGCGGTGGTGGCCTTCGGCAGCACCGTCACCTTCTCCCGCGAAGACGGGCGGGTGCAAACCTACCGGATCGTCGGCGAGGACGAGGCCGATCCGAAGAACGGCTCCATTTCCTATGTGTCGCCGGTGGCGCGCCTGCTCTCCGGCAAGGCGGTCGGCGATGTCGTGACGCTGAACGGGCAGGAGCTCGAGGTCGTTTCCATCGCCTGAACGGAAAAGGGCCGCGGTTTCCCGCGGCCCTTTCCTTTATCTTTTGGTCCGCCCTCAGCCGAGAACGGTGGTCAGCGCGCTGTCGATCGCATCGACGATGCGGTCGATGTCGGCCTTGGTGGCGATCAGCGCCGGCGAAAGGCAGAGCGTGTTGTTCAGCCCGTTCAGCGAACGGTTGGTCGCGCCGATGATCACGCCGTTTTTCAGGCAGTCGGCGACAACGGCCTGCACCAGCTTTTCCTCGAGCGGCTCCTTGGTCTCGCGGTCGGCCACCAGCTCGGCGCCGAGGAAGAGGCCCTTGCCGCGCACGTCGCCCACGACCTTGTGCTTGCCTTTGAGCTCTTCGAGGCGCGACAGGCAGTAATCGCCCATCCTGATGCAGTTCTCGAGCAGGCCTTCCTCCTCGATGATGCGCATGTTTTCGAGTGCGGCCACCGGGCCGGCCGTGCAGCCGCCGAAGGTGGAGATGTCGCGGAAATAGCTCATCGGATCGGAGGCATCGTCCTTGAACATCTCGAAGACGCGCTCGGTGGTGACGGTGCAGGAAATCGCCGCATAGCCCGACGCCACGCCCTTGGCCATGGTGACGAAATCCGGCTGGATGTCGAAATGCTGGTAGCCGAACCACTTGCCGGTGCGGCCAAGGCCGCAGACGACCTCGTCGATATGGAGCAGGATGTCGTACTTCTTGCAGATCTCCTGCACCCGCTTCCAGTAGCCTTCCGGCGGCACGATCACGCCGCCACCGGCGGTCACCGGCTCAAGCACCAGGCAGCCGACGGTCGCGGGGCCTTCGCGCAGGATCACTTCCTCGATGGCATCGGCGGCACGTTCGCCATAGTTCTCCACGTCCCACTGCTTGCGGTATTCGAGGCAGTGCGGAACCATCACGAAACCATCCGGATAGGGTCCGTACTGGGCGGCGCGCTGCGGCTGGCCTGACGTGGCGAGCGTGCCGATGGTGGTGCCGTGATAATCGCGCTCGCGGAAGAGGATCTTCCACTTGTTGCCGCCATGGCGACGATGCGCGATCTGGCGCACCATCTTGTAGACCTTCTCGTTCGCCTCGGAGCCCGAGTTCGAATAGTAGACGCGGGTCATGCCCGGCATCTTCTCGATCAGCTTTTCGGCAAAGAGCGCGCCCGGGACGGTGCCGGCGGCACCGGCATAATAGTTCAGCTTCACCAGCTGGTCGCGCACGGCGTTTGCAATGCTCTCGCGGCCATAGCCGACATTGACGGTCCAGACGCCGCCGGAGACGGCATCGAGATATTCGTTGCCCTTGGCATCCCAGAGCCGCATGCCCTTGCCTTCGATGAAGACGCGCGGATCGACGGTCTCGTAGACCTTGTGCTGGCTGAGATGGTGCCAGACATGGGCGCGGTCCGCCTCGATCACCTTACCCAGATCGTTCGTTTGCAAATTCAGTGTCATGGTTCCCTCAGCAACTAGAATGCCAATGCGACTGCCGTTCTGGGCCTGCCTCGCGCGGCCCGCCAGGGCGGATGAACAGGATCATGCCGAAACCGTGCCGACAGATCAATGAAGTCCGCGGCGGGCTGCCGGCTCTGCGGGCGCGCAGCACCCCTCAGACAGGCATAAACCGGATGAAGGCCATACAATGGTGCCACTTGCGGGGAAAAGATAGTCCCCTGGGCACCGGAACGGGTGCAAAACACACAGAACGAAAGGCGGCCCCGAACGGGGGCCGCCGGATCGTTTGCAGTGCCGGAGCGGAACCAGCGGGCCTTGTCAGGCCTGGGTTTCGTCCGGGGCGGGACCGGGTGCGGCCGGCGGGTCCGACGGCGCAGGATCGGTCGGCGGCACCGGATCCGGTGCCGGTGCGGCATCGAGCATCGTCTTGGCGATCAGCGAAGCGGCCTTGCCGATGGCGTTGGGGGCCGTGTCGCCGCTCTCCGCAACCTGAGCTTTTGCCAGATGGCCGACGCTCTGGCTGCTTTTCGACTGTTCCGGCATCGGCTTGTCTGCGGACCGCGTCTTGCCGGCGCCGGAGACATCCGGCGCGTGGCCTTTGGGTCCTACCTGTTGAACCATGTAAAGTCTCCTTCAATAAAGATATACATTATAAATATTATTTGACATTGCTTGCTTGGGGCTGAAGCGGAGCGATCCATGGCGCGCGGGATGGCAATCAGGAGCTGCGATAAACTCTGGAATCGGCAACTCCAAATCGAGTAAATCTGCTGCCCGGAGTTTACGGAAAGGGAATTCAACCTCTGGCGGTGAAACCCAGGGGAGAGCGGATGCAGCCTGCCTTCCAGAACCCGGTTGCGACCGGATCGACTCGGCTCTGTACCGTTTTGCGGCACCGGAAGCGCCGAGAAGAGTCCAAAATTGGTCGATTGCAGGCTGCCGGGGTCATCATGCCGCAGGCGATTAAGTGCCTCTTTTCCACGGGTTTAAGTAATAATGCATCACTATCAAACGAGAAATAGTCGTTTACATCTGATAATCCCGCTATTATAGATACCGGCTGAATTCTCCGATGTGTTGCAGACGGGTCCACTGCGGGGCGGTGGGGCTGCGGTCAGTCGGGGAGCGGGCAGATCCTGACGGGATCGAGGCGACCTTTGCGTTTCGGGGGAAGTGATGAAGTTGCATTTGAGCATGCTGTTTGCCGCAGGTCTTCTGGCCAGTACGGCACTCCTGTCCACAGGAGCAAATGCCATGTCCCTGAAGGAAGCCATGCAGATTGCGGTTTCCTCCAACCCCGAGGTCGGCCAGGCGCTTGAAAACCGGGAAGCGGTGGAGTTCGAACTGCGGCAGGCCCGCGGCCTCTATCTTCCGAGCATCGATCTCGAAGCCTCCGTCGGCGTTCGCCAGCTGGACTCTCCGGGCCGTCGCCTGACCGGCACCGACGATGACGAATTGCATCCCGCCGATGTCGGCCTGTCGATCACCCAGAAGCTGTTCGACGGCGGTGGTCGCCGCGCGGAGCTCGATACACAGGCAGCCCGCGTCGACAGCGCCTCCTTCCGCGTTCTCGAGCGCTCCGAGAGCATCGCGCTCCAGGTGGTCCGCGATTACATCGAGCTGGTTCTCCAGGCCCAGATCGTTGCCGAATCCCAGAAGAACGTCGCCTTCCACCAGGACATGGTGTCGAACATCGGTTCGCTGATCTCGAGCGGCACCCTGACCGAGGCCGACCGCCAGCAGGCGCGCGAGCGTCTGCTTTCGGCAAAGGCGCGGCTGAAGGAAGCCCAGGAAGCTCTGGAAGCCGTCAAGGCGTCGCTGAACCGCCTTCTCGGCCAGCCGCTGACCAAGCCCAGCATGCCGCCGTCCGTCGCAAAGGCCCTGCCGCGCAGCCTCGAGGCCGCGCTCGACATCGCCATGCGCAACAATCCGCGCGTGCATGTCGCCAATTCCGACATCGATGCGGCAGACGCGCAGGTGCGCGGCGCACGCAACGCCTACATGCCGGAAATCTCTGCCGAAGCCCGCGTCCGCACCGGCCGCGACATCGATGGCTCCGAGGGCCGCACCGCTGACGGCCAGGTCCGCATCGTCGCGCGCTGGAACCTCTATCGCGGCGGCATCGACGTGGCGAACGAGCAGGAGAAGATCCGCCGCGCCTCCGAGCAGCGCCTTGCCCTGCATCAGGTTTACCGCGAAATCGAGGAAGCGGTACGCGTTTCCTGGGACCGCCGCCTGAAGCAGATGGAACTCGCCGGCCTGCTGCGCGAACAGTCCTCCACCAACTCGCAGCTGGTTTCCACCTATCGCGAGCAGCTCGGCATCGGCCAGCGTTCGCTGCTCGACGTTCTGGGTGCCCAGAACACGCGCTACAACGTCGCCATCCTCGCCCTGACGGCGGATGCGGCCTCGCGCTTTGCCGAATACCGCGTGCTTGCCGCGACAGGCAGCCTGCTGAAGACCACCTGCTGAAGACCATGAACATCACCGCGCCGAAGCAGGCGACCGCCTATGCCCGGCAGGAGTTCAACACGCCCACCGGCTTAGACGGCAGCAAGTACAAGCGCGCCCGTTCCGAGCAGGAGGCCGGCCTGCCGCTGGATCTGCTCGCTCCGGCGAACTGACGCGGAAACCGATTTCGCGCGGAAAGTGCCGAAACAATAGCGGGCTGGGGCGTTTACCCGATGTCAAATGGATTCGCAGCCGCCTTTCAGAGCGTCGCCGGCTTTCTCGGCCGGCCGACCTCCGAGACCGTGCTGTTTTCGGGCGTGCCCTTCGACGAGCAGCGCCCGACGATCGAGGAAATCGAGCAGCTCAGCACCCGCATCGGCCTCGAATCCCAGCCGATCCCCGCCCAGCAGTTTACCCGCGGCGCCTTCGAGACGCCGCTGATCCTCATCCTGAACGGCGGTGGCGCCATCTCGCTTCTCGAGGAGACGACGCCCGGCGCTACGTCACCAACCAGAAGAGCGCCGACGGCACCCCTGAAATCGTCACGGTTCCCGAATGCATCGCGCTCGGTCCGATCGGCGCCTTCAGCTTCTCGCTCGTCTATGCCAACCGCTCCGAAGAGGGCGTTTCCGGGGTCGCCGAGCAGATCGACCGCCTGCACTGGCTGAAATCCGTTCTCAAGCCTTTCTGGCGTTCCTATCTCGACGTGGTGCTGGCCACTCTGTTCATCAACCTGGTGGCGCTCGCCATCCCGCTCTTCACGATGAACGTCTATGACCGCATCCTGCCCAACAAGGCCATCGCCAGCCTTTGGGTGCTGGCGATCGGCGTCAGCCTCGGGCTTCTGTTCGATTTCACGCTGAAGAGCATCCGGGCCAGCATCATCGACAGCGCAGGCCGCAAGGCGGACCTGAAACTGTCCTACCTGCTGTTCGAGAAGATCCTCAACTCGTCCCTGAAGTCGCGTCCGATGTCCACGGGCGAATATGCGAACCGGGTGACGCAGTACGAATTCGTGCGGGAGTTCTTCACCTCGAACACGATCAGCACGCTGATCGACTGCACCTTCGTGTTCATCTTCGTGGGCGCCATCTACCTGATCATCGGCTGGATCGCCATCGTGCCGGTTGTCGCCTTCTTCATCGCCGCGGCAATCGGCTACTACGCGCAGATCCGCATCGGCCAGGTGATGACGGCATCGCTGAACGAGGGCTCGATGAAGCAGTCGCTGCTCTTCGAATCGATTTCCGGTCTGGAAACGATCAAGCTTCTGAGCGCGGAAAAGCCGCTCCTGCGCCGCTGGCAGCAGCTGTCGCGCAACGCCTCCCACACCTCGGAAGACATCAAGGAAATCTCCGCCTGGGCGGCAAACTGCACGGGCTTCATCCAGCAGCTCGTCACCGTCGTCATCGTGGTGGCGGGTGTCTATGAATTCGCGGAAGGCCACGTGACCTCCGGTGCCATCGTGGCCTCCTCGATGCTCGCGGGACGGGCGGTCGGGCCGCTCGCGCAGCTGGCGCTCACCCTGTCGCGCTTCCGCCAGGCCATCATGTCGCTGCGCATTCTCGAAGGCATCATGGAGCAGGAGGAAGACCGCCCAAACACCAGCGGCTTCGTCAGCCGCACGATCACCTCGGGCGCGGTCGCCTTCCAGGGCGCCGAATTCACCTATCCCGGCACGGACAACAAGGTCGTCAACAGCCTGTCGGTATCGATCCGGCCCGGCGAGCGCGTCGGCGTGATCGGCCGCATCGGCTCCGGCAAGACCACCATGGGCCGGCTTCTGTCCGGCCTCTACCCGGTCGACAAGGGCCGCATCCTCATCGATGGCGTCGACATCCGCCAGTATCACCCGGCCGCGGTGCGCGAGGCGGTTGCCTTCGTTTCGCAGAATTCCGAACTGTTTTCCGGAACCGTAAAGGAAAACCTGCTGATGGCCGCGCCGGAGGCCAGCGACGAGGAGATTATCGCTGCCGCCCGCATTGCCGGCGTGGACGGCTTCGTGTCCCGCCATCCGAAGGGCTACGACATGCCGGTCGGCGAGCGCGGATCGCTGCTGTCGGGCGGCCAGCGGCACTCGCTTGCCATCGCCCGCGTGCTGCTGCGCAAGCCGAAGGTCGTCTTCCTCGACGAGCCGTCCGGGTCCATGGACATGGCGAGCGAGAAGGAGCTGATCGACCGGCTGTCCACCAATTTCCCGGCAGGCGTGACGCTCATCATCTCCACCCACCGGTACAGCATGCTGTCGCTTGTCGACCGTCTGCTCGTGCTCGAGGAGGGACGCCTCGTCGCCGACGGGCCGAAGGATCGGGTCATCGACCAGCTGAAGGGCCAGGCGCCGCCGCAGGCCCAGCCGCAGCCACCCGTACGGGCGAGGGTCTAGGCCGATGCTCCAGTCCCTCTACAACCGCAGGCGCAAGGGTGCAGCCCTCTTCGGAAGCGATTCCGTCGAGCCGGATCGCGCGCCGCACGTGCTCTATGCCATCTGCGCCGCCTTCACCGCCTTCGTCATCTGGGCGGCTTTCGCCGAGCTGGACGAGATTTCCCGGGGCGTCGGCAAGGTCATTCCCGTTTCGAAGACGCAGATCGTGCAGTCGAGCGAGCCGGGCGTGGTCCAGGAGATCAACGTGCAGGTGGGGCAGGTCGTCAAGAAGGGCGAGCTGCTGATCCGCCTCGACAAGGCGATCACCGCATCGTCGCTGGGGGAGGCGCGGGCGAAGTCCCGCTCGCTGACCGCGCAGATCGCGCGGCTGGATCTCGAGCAGAAGGGCGACTTCAAGATTGCCTATGTCTGCCCGGACGACATCCTGAAGAACGCGCCCGCCATCTGCGACAACGAGGCGAGCCTCTACCGCGCCCGCGCGGACAATTTCCTCACCAAGGCCTCCGTTCTGGAAAGCCGCTACCAGCAGCGCCTGAAGGAAATCAACGAGGCCACCGAGAACATCGCCCGCCTGAAGAAGAATCTCGAGATCACGCAGCAGGAGGAAAATCTCCTCCAGCCGATCGTCAAGCGCAAGCTCGCCGCCCAGACCGATCTTCTGAAGGTCCAGAAGGAACTGGCCGACACCACCGGCCAGATCAGCCTCTACAACGAGACGCTGGCGCGGCTGCAGTCCGCCGCCAAGGAAGCGCGGCTGGAAATGGACGAGCTGAAGCTCGAATCCCAGCAGGAGGCGCTTGCCGCAAAGACCGAGGCGCTGGCGCAGCTCTCGATCCTCGAGGAAACCATCAAGGGCGCGGAGAGCCGGGTGGTGAACACCGAGATCCGCTCGCCGGTCGACGGCATCGTCAACACGCTGGAGGTGAACACCGTCGGCGCCTACGTGAATGCCGGCGGCGTGGTGGCCGGCATCGTGCCGACATCCGACAAGCTTCTGATCGAGGCACGGCTTTCGCCGAACGATGTCGCCTTCGTCCGGCCCGGCCAGCCGGCCATGATCAAGATCACCGCCTACGACTTCACCATCTATGGCGGTCTCACGGGAACGGTCGCCAACGTCTCCGCCGACAGCCTGGTGGACCAGCAGACCGGCGATACCTTCTATCAGGTGCGCGTGAAGACCGACAAGGCGGCCCTGGAGAAGGACGGCCATTCCTATCCGATTTCACCGGGCATGGTCGCTTCCGTCGACATCATGACGGGCAAGAAGACCGTGCTCGCCTATCTGCTGAAACCTCTGATCAAGGCACGACAGGAAGCGCTGCGGGAGCGTTGACCATGGAACTGATGCGTGAACATACGGAGATTGCCTCGGGCGCACAGCTGCGGTTTCGCGCCGTGCCTGTCGACGGCGTGCGCAAGGGACTGCGCCTCGAGGAAGCCTATTGGGACGCCCTTGCCGAACTGGCGACCGACCTGGGCGTGAAGCCGGGGCAGCTGATCAGCCGCTATGCCGCCCAGTACGGCGAAAACGGGAATGTCACCGCAGCCGTCCGGCTCGGCGTACTCGAGGGCCTGCGCGAGCGGGAAATGCAGCGCCAGGCGACGATGAGCCTTCAGGCGATCATCGGCATGGTGGCGGGCTGCCCGACGGCGGCTTTCGCGCTTTCCGGCGGCAAGAAGGTGCTGACCTACAACCCGCCCTTCCTGAGTTTCCTGCAGGCGCGGCTCTCCCATCTCTCGCCCGAAGCGCTTGCGGCCGGTCTGAAGCTCCAGCTCGACATTCCCTTCGGCGCGCTCATGTCGCGGTTGCGCAACGAGCCCCAGACGCCGGTATCGGCCGGATATGTCATCGCCACAAACGACCGCATCCTGCGCGGGCGGCTGAACGCCGTTCTTGCCAATGCCGTGGGCGAGGGCGCAATCATCGGCTATCTCGCCGGATGAGATAAAAAAAAGGGAGAGGCCTTGCCTCTCCCTTCCGTTTCCTGTCCGTGGGGGCTGCCTTCAGCCCGGAACCGACATCGGATCCAGACCCGCCTGTTCCGCCACCGCGCCGCCGGCCTTGAAGCCGTGCAGCCAGGAGCGGTCGCCGCTCATCGAATAAAGCGGCATGTAGGTGGAATAGGAGACATCGAGCGGGGCATTGCGGCGCAGGTTGTCGAGGATGAAATGCCCCTCGCTGGTGGAGACCGCCAGCACCGCGTGGAACAGCCGGCGATCGGTCACCTTGAGAACCACGATCGACATGGACCGCTCCGGCACGCCAAGTTTCTTCAGGGCCGCCATCTTGAGCAGTGCGTAGTCTTCGCAGTCACCTTTGCCCCGCGACAGTATTTCCTGCGGCTTTGCCCAGTAATCATTGCGGCCATACAGCGCCTGGTCCGGCGTGTAGCGGATCATGGCGTTGACGGTGTTGTTGACCGCGGCCAGCTGTTCGCGAAGGCTGGCGGGCTTGCCGCTGCCGGTGACGGTGCGCAGACGCGCCAGGCGCTCGGCGCAGCCGCCACCGCAGGACATGCCGTCCAGCGATACGGAGCTGCGGACCTTCTTCCAGCTTTCGGCCGCCGGAAGACGGGAAAACGGAACGAGAACCGAGGCGAAAACGCCCTTGGGCATGGCGGAGGCGCTGGACGGGCCACGGCTGACGGAGCCGGTGGTCAGTCCGCCGAGATCGGCCGGGGTGGCCGCCCTGCCGGAAACGGGCATGGTGAGCGCCGTGGCGACCGGGTTTGCTCGATAGTGCTCGACGATCGACCAGAGGTTGTCGCGGGCACGCAATGCCAGCGAATAGGCGGCGTCCAGTTCGTGGACAGCCGCGGGGACGGCGAGCGGGGTGATGGGGCCGGCAGCGGCGGGACCGGTCACCAGGGCGGCGGCCGCGGCAGCGAGGAGAGCAAGCGTCTTGTTGTTCTTGTTATTCATGTCGAACACTCCTTTTGAGGAGTTTTATAGTTCGAAAGCTCAAAGATACTGTTTAGAGACTTGGAATATAAGAGATTGATCTTTTCGATAAAATTTTCATCAAATCGGGCGCTGCCGAACGGCGCGCTCCCGCACCGCCGCGCGCCGGGCGAAACCGCGCGGCACATGGCCTTGCGGCGGGCGAGACCGTTGACGGTCGCGGGGAATCGACGGTGTGCCGAAACGGGATCGGGCGAGACATCATCCCGTTACGAGACATGTCGGCATCAGGCGGCAGGATGGCTCATTTCTCCGCAGGCTGCATGTATAACCGGTTATGCCTGCAAGTTAACCAACCAATAAAAATCCAGGCTAGATGTATAACCGGGTATGTCAGATGGCCCGTTTTGAGTATTTTCCAAGTTGCACTGCCCGGCGTTCGATGGTTTACCTCTCCTTAAGTTAACCGGGAGTTTACCATGCTCGATCGCGACATTGACATCCACAACAACGCAGCCGCCTCCGGCGAGGAAAGCCGCGTCGAAGGCAATGCACCTGCAGGGATCGAAGTCGCGCAGGCAAACCAGAACCCGGTCTTCACCGATCCGGCAACCGGCAGCGCCGTTCCCGCCGATCAGGCGCCGGCTGCAACGCCCGATGGCACCCGCTTTGCCGCCGACCAGTCGAACACGGTGACGCTGCCGGAAGGCGTTTCGATCGACAAGATCGTCATCCAGGGTAAGGACATCATCCTCGTCCAGGCCGACGGTACGCGCATCATCATCACCGACGGCGCCGTGAAGGTTCCGACCTTCCTGATCGGCCAGGTGGAAGTGCCGCAGCAGACCCTCGTGGCCGCCCTGCAGGCCAATGGCATCAACGTGGCCGCCGGTCCGGACGGCACCGTTTCCGTCGTGAGCACCCAGAGCTCGGGCGGCAACCTGTCCGACGGCAACGGCGACATCGGCGATGCCGGCGGTGTCATCGGCCTTCTCGGCAATACCGACCTCGTGTTCGGCGGCGCGACGGAAGAAGAGGTCATCGCGGGCATCGACCCCAACGATGCGCCCGTCTTCACCTCCGCTGCCGGCATCGGCTCCGTGACGGAAATTCTCGACGGCGCCCCGGGCGAAAACAGCACCGCGCTGACCGCCACCGGCGAGCTCCGCTTCACCGATGCGGACCTGCAGGACAGCCATTCCGTCAGCGCCATTGCTGGCGGCGCCGGCTATCTCGGCTCCTTCACCCCCGTCATCACCGATTCCGCGACCGGTGACGGTAGCGGCGCCGTGCGCTGGACCTTCTCGGTCGACGATGCGGATCTCGACTACCTCGCCGCCGGCCAGACCCTGACCCAGACCTACACGGTCACCGTCACCGACGGCAGCGGCGCCGTCGCGACCCAGACCGTGACCGTCACCCTCGTCGGCACCAACGACGCGCCGGTCATCATTTCCGGCCCGGGCGCAGGCTCCGTGACCGAACTCGCCGACAACGCCGAAGGGGAAACCGTTGCCACGCTGACGACCTCGGGCCTGCTCTCCTTTGCGGACGTGGACGATCTCGACACCCACACCGTCAGCGCCGCTCCTGTTGGCGAAGGCTATCTCGGCACCTTCACGCCGGTGCTTGCCGACGACTCCACCGGCGACAACGCCGGCTCCATCGGCTGGACCTTTTCCGTTTCCGACGGCGCGCTGGATTTCCTGGCGGCCGGCGAGACCCGCACCCAGACCTATACCGTCACCGTGACGGATAACAACGGCGCCACCTCCTCCCAGACCGTGACGATCACCCTTGTCGGCACCAACGACGCCCCGATCATCACGTCCGGGCCCGGCGAAGGCTCGGTGAAGGAATATTCCTACCGCGGCGAGGAAGAGTGGGGTTCCGAAGGCGAGTGGGAAGGCCCGCGCGAAGCGGCGCCGATGATTCATTCCACCACCGGCACCCTGGATTTCACCGATGTGGATGACATCGACACCCACACCGTGAGCGTCACCCCGAATGGCGAAGGCTATATCGGCAGCTTCCAGCCGATCATCACCAACACCGCCACCGGCGACAACAACGGCCAGATCTCCTGGACCTATACCGTGCAGGACGGCGCGCTCGACTATCTCGGCGCCGGCCAGACCCGCACCCAGACCTACACCGTGACGGTGACCGACAACAACGGCGCGTCGTCCTCCCAGACCGTGACCATCACGCTGATCGGCAGCAACGACCGGCCAATCATCACCGGCGGTCAGACCTCCGGCTCCATCACCGAGCTGACCGATACGGACAAGCTCGAGAACAATTTCGATCATCCGGCGTCGGGTACCCTTTCCTTCATCGACGTAGACGATGTCGACACCCATACGGTCAGCTACTACTCGCTCGGCAGCGATTACCTCGGCACCTTCTCCGTAACGCTCACCGACGACTCCACCGGCGACAATGCCGGCACGGTTGCCTGGAACTTCTCGGTTCCGGACTCCGCCATCGATTACCTCGCTGCCGGCCAGACCCTGACCCAGTATTACGGTGTCATGGTGAACGACGGAAAGGGTGGCCTCACCTCCCAGCTCGTCGCGGTCACCATCACCGGCACGAACGACGCCCCGATCATCACCACCGGTCCGGTAACGGAATCCGTCAAGGAAATCGCCGACGGCACGGAAGGTGAAAACGTCGATGATCTCGCCACGAACGGCACGCTCGCCTTCACCGATGTCGACGACATCGACACCCACACGGTGACTTTCACCCCGGCCGGCGAAAAATACCTCGGCGACTTCTCCGTCTCCATCGGCGACGACTCCACCACTGACAATACCGGCACCATCAACTGGACCTTCTCGGTCGCCGATGCGGATGTCGACTACCTCGCGGTCGGCGAAACCCTCACCCAGACCTACACGGTCACCGTCAGGGACAACAACGGCGCGACTTCGACCCAGACCGTGACGATCACCATCGTCGGCACCAACGACAAGCCTGTGATCACCTCCGGTCCGGACGCAGGCTCGGTCACCGAGATCGCCGACGGACAGACGGGCGAGACGACCGCCGACCTGACGGCAACCGGTTCGCTTGCCTTCTCGGATGTCGATCTCACCAACACGCACACGGTCACCCATGCGCTGACCTCGGTCACCGGTGCTGCGGCAGCACTCGGCACCTTCGAGCCCACGATCACCAATGTGGCGACCGGCGACGGCACCGGCACCATCGGCTGGACCTTCAAGGTCAATGACGGCGCCATCGACTATCTGGCGGCTGGCGAGAAGGTGACCCAGGTCTACACGATCACCGTGACCGACAGCTCGGGCGCAACCTCGACCCAGACGGTGACGATCGAGATCAACGGCACCAACGACAAGCCTGTGATCGGCGCCGGCGTCACCACCGGTTCGATCACCGAGATCGCCGACGGGCAGACGGGCGAGAACACGGCTGACCGGACGGCGACCGGTTCGATTGCCTTCACCGATGTCGATCTCAGCGATGTCCACACGGTCAATTATGTGCTGTCTTCGGTTGTCGGTGCTCCGGCAGCGCTCGGCACCTTCACACCCTCGATCACCAATGCGGCGACCGGCGACGGCACCGGCACCATCGGCTGGACCTTCAAGGTCAATGACGGCGCCATCGACTATCTGGCGGCTGGCGAGAAGGTGACCCAGGTCTACACGATCACCGTGACCGACAGCTCGGGCGCAACCTCGACCCAGACGGTGACGATCGAGATCAACGGCACCAACGACAAGCCTGTGATCGGCGCCGGCGTCACCACCGGTTCGATCACCGAGATCGCCGACGGGCAGACGGGCGAGAACACGGCTGACCGGACGGCGACCGGTTCGATTGCCTTCACCGATGTCGATCTCAGCGATGTCCACACGGTCAATTATGTGCTGTCTTCGGTTGTCGGTGCTCCGGCAGCGCTCGGCACCTTCACACCCTCGATCACCAATGCGGCGACCGGCGACGGCACCGGCACCATCGGCTGGACCTTCAAGGTCAATGACGGCGCCATCGATTATCTGAAGGCCGGGCAGCAGATCGTCCAGACCTACACGATCACGCTCAACGACGGTAAGGGCGGCACGGTCACCAAGGACGTGACGATCACGATCACAGGCACGAACGATGCGCCTGTCATCGGCAACGCAACGAACCTGGTGGTTTCCGAAGAAGGGCTGACGAACGGCATCCCGGATACGGTCGGCTCCACCGACACGACCAACAGCGTCATCGCAAGCGGCTCTGTCACGGCGACCGATGTGGACGGCAATACGCTCAGCTATTCCTTCGGAACGCCCACCACTCCAGCGCTGACTTCGGGCGGCGTCGCCATCGTCTGGACGGCCGTGGGCAACCAGATGATCGGCAAGGCCGGGGTCAACACCATCATCACGCTGACGATGGCGTCGAACGGTTCCTACACGGCAACCCTCAGCGGCCCGATCGATCATCCGAACGGCAATGGCGAAAACACCCTGGCGCTGACCGTTCCGGTCAACGTCACCGACGGGATCGCGACGGCGACGCAGAACATCACGCTGACGATCGAGGACGACTCGCCGATCCGCGCCGAGCCGGAATATGCCTATCTGAAGAACGGCGCCGGCAACCCGGTCACCTTCGATCTCGACCCCGACACCACCCTCGTCAACAACTACGGCGCGGATGGCGGCTCGGTCCGGTTCAGCCCGCTCATCAACGGCGACGACAGCGGCCTCACCTCGAATGGCGTTCCGATCACCTACGTCATTTCGAACGGCGGCCTGACGCTGACGGGCATGGCCGGCTCCACCTCGGTCTTCGTGATGACGCTCAACCCGGCGACCGGCAAATATTCGGTCGACATGAACGGGGTTGTCGACAGCCTCTCCAGCGTCGTGTTCGACGGAAACAGCGGATACAACTTTGAAGGGGCCAACAAGTCCTGGGCGGGCTTCGTCCCGACCGGCGAGTACCTCAGCTCTCCCGTCAACAACGACAGCTACGACCTGCTGCTGACCCCCAAGGTCAACAACGTCAACGACGGCACGATCAACACCAATGCCAATGGCGGTGGCGTGAACAATGCCTTCGTGAATGCAGGCGAGACCATGCGTGTTGACTTCGTCCGCGACCTGCGCAACAGCCCCAACGGAAACGACTATGGCGTTTCCGGAAACCGAAACCATCTTTTCGATGCCCACTACACCACCAACGGTGCGTCCGTCGGGTTCAGGGGCACGGCGGGAACCGTCATCAACATCACGGCATTCGACGATCCGGATGGTAACCTGGTCGTGGGCGACGGTGCGAAGGATACGATCACCCAGGTTGCGATTTCGTATGGCGGTGCTTCGCTGATCGTCACCGCCACCACCACCCTGACCAGCTATAATGTCGGCGGAAAGATCTTTTCTGTGGATCTCAACGCGGATGGCTCCGTCGATGTGGGCGGTGTCGTCACCGGCGCACAGATCGGGGTCTACACCGGAAACGGCTACAATAGCGTGGAATATTCCTACGTATCCGGCGACCCCTTCCAGCTGGCCGGCTTCGGCACGTCCATCCCGACGACCGCCCCCGCAAGCTTCTCGGTTCCGATTGAGATCATCGACCGTGATGGCGACATCGCCCACAGCAACATCGGTGTTACGCTCACCGCATCGACCGATGCGATCAAGGACTTCTCTGCCTTTTCAAGCGGGCAGCCCTTCACCGTCACCTCCGCGACCGAAAAGCATGTCATCGGCTCGTACTACAACGACACGCTCACCGGCGACAGCCGCGACAACGTGCTCTACGGCAACAACGGCGCGGACACGCTCACCGGCAACGGCGGCAAGGATGTGCTCATCGGTGGCCATGGCAACGACATTCTCTATGGCGGCGACGGCGACGATATGCTGATCGGCGGTCATGGAATGGACACGCTCTATGGCGGCACTGGTGCAGATACGTTCGTGCTCACGGACCTCAACATCGCGGACGTGATCATGGATTACTCGCCGCTGCAGGGCGACACGGTCGATCTGACTTCGCTGCTGGGCGGACTGGCTTCCAGCACCGACCTCGAAGCCGGTGGTTATGTCCAGGCGGTCACCAGCGGCGCCAATACCCTGCTGCAGGTCGATGTCGACGGTGGCGGCAACAACTGGACGACGGTTGCGACGCTGAACAACTTCACCCAGGCCGTCAATGCCGACACGATCCGCGTGCTGTTCGGTGATGAAAATCACCATGCGACGGCCCAGCAGATCTGATAGGGTCTGCTTCGCTCCGCCGGGGGGCGGCACACGCATGGCAATGGAGGCAGGCATGGGAACCGCACGAATGGGCTCCACGGGTATTTCTCGTGGAGCGAGGTGGGTGTTCCCCGTTCTGGGGCTCCTGCTCGCGGGATGCCAGACCAAGGACTTCGTGCCCGCTTCCTCGGGCTCGAAGGTTCCGGCGGCGACGACGGCGCAACAGCCTGCCCAGGCAGCCAACCAGACATTCGGAGCCGGCGCGGTTCGCGTCGGCTTCCTTGCGATCAAGCGCCAGAACCAGAGCCTGCGCCAGGCCGACAGCGATTATCGCAGCGGTGCGGCCTTTGCGGTGAACCGGCTGGGCGGCGATGCCGTGCAGCTGATCGTCCGCGAGGTGCCCGAAGCGCCTGCCGCCATCAGCGACGGTGCAGCCGCGCTCGGCCGGCAGGGTGTTTCCTTCATGCTGACGACGGCGCGGGGACCCGAGGTCGATACGGTGAAGGCCGGTCTGGGTGGCCGGCCCGTGCCCATCCTCTCCTTCCAGCCGAACGGCACCGCCGTCCCGGAAAGCGCCCATTCCTTCCTCTCCAGCCAGACGGACGGTCTGGTCGAGGGTGCCTCCTTCGCCATGGCCGAGGGCTCTTCCCAGGCCATCGTGCTCTATGCCTCGCCGGCAGAAAAGCCTGCCGCAGAGCGGGTTTCGGCGGAGCTGCGTTCCTTCGGCGCGGGCGTTGCGCCTCCTGTGGATGTCAGCGGCGGTTCGGTCTCCGGCCGGTCCATCGAGGCCTGGAACAAGGTCGACATGGTCGTGATCATGCCGGGGGTAAAGGCTCCGGGCGATGTCATCCGCCGGACGGACGAGCAGAAGCCGCCGCGCCCTGGACGGCGCATCGTGCTGGCGGATGGCATGCCGCAGGCCGACATGAGCCATCCCAAGCTGACCGGCAGCATTGCCTGCCGGTTCGGGCAGGAGGTGCAGGCGCGGATCGGCAAGTCCTATCTGGCGAATTCCGGCATGCCGGCCTCCACGGATGTCGGCTACGGCTTCGATGCCATGGCCATGGCCATCGGCCTCGTCAACCGATGGGGAGAACAGGCCTTCAGCCCCGAGGCGATGATGGCGCCGGAAGGCTTTTCCGGCTCGCTCGGCGTGTTCCGGCTGGAAAAGGCGGGCCATGTGCGCCGCACCTGCGACATCTTCAAGATCGCCAACGGCTCCTACATGTTCTTCCAGCGGGCGCCCAGCACGCTCTGAGGCGCCTGCCTTCCGGGCCTGGCCCCTCAGCGCTCCCGGAAGGAGCGGTCGAGCGAGGGAATGAGCGGCCCGAGCAGATAATCGAGCGCCGAACGCTCATGGGTGGTGATGACGACGCTGGCCGGCATGCCGGGATAAAGCTCGATCTGCGGAACATCCGCCAGCTCCTTCTCGTCCACGTCGATCAGCGCCGTGTAATAGGGCATCTGGGTACGCTCGTCGGTGAAGCGGTCGGCGGAAATCTGGCGCACGCTGCCATGGATCAGCGGCAGGGTCTTCTGCTTGTAGGAGGTGAAGTGCACCTCGGCCTTCATGCCCGGGCGGATTTCCGAGATGTCCTCGACGCGGATCTTCGCCTCGACATCGAGCGGACTGTCATCGGGAACGATATCCATCATTTTCTCGCCGGGGCGGATGACGCCGCCGACGCTGAACACCGAAAGGCCGACGACGGTGCCGGAATAGGGGCTCTTGATGTGGGTGTTGTCGAGCGCCTTCTGGGCGGCATCCAGCCGGGGGGTGACGTCGTTGAGCTTCATGCGCGTGTCGCGCAGCTGCTGGGCGACATCCTCGAGGTAGTCCGTCTCGATCTGCTTGATCTGGGCCTCGACCTCCGTCTTCGTCTGGAGCAGCACCTGCTCGTTGGTCTTCAGGGCGTCGAGCTCCGCGGCGGTCTGGGTCGAGGCCCTTTCGAGCTCGCTCAGGCGGCTTCGCGTGGCGAGCTTTCGTTCCACCAGTCCGGCCACGGATTTCTTCTCCTCGTCCAGCGAAACGAGCTTGCTCTCCAGCGCGAGCTTCTGGGCGGCTACGCCCGAAATCTGGCTTTCATACTGAAGGCGCCGCTGCACGAGCACGGATTTCCGGTTTTCGAGCGCCATGCGGCGCGAGCGGAACTCCGCCGCCTGCTCGATGAGGGCAGCGGAGATCGCATCGTTGCGCTTGCCGGCGAGGTTCGACGGGAAGGAGATGGTGCCGCGGCCTTCCGCTTCCGCCGTGAGACGCGCCAGAACGGCGGAAAGCTGGGCCTCCTGCTGCTGCAGGATCGAGAGCTGCGTGCGTACGGGGACATCGTCGAGGATGATCAGCGTATCGCCCTCCCGCACATGGCTGCCTTCGCGCACCAGAAGGTCCTTGACGGTGCCGCCGTCGAGATTCTGGATGCTCTTGCGGTTGCCTTCGACCTTCACCACGCCGTCGCCGATGACGGCTGCATTGAGCGGGGCAAGGGCGGCCCAGCCGCCGAGCACCCCGAAGAAGAGAATGATGACCGCCCAGCCGAAACGGGCCGTCTGGCGGAAATCGTCCGGCGGGCGATGGCTGATCCACTGGCGGCCGCTGGTGCCATCGGAAACGGTCAGCGCGGTGCTCATGCCTGGCCTCCCTGACCGGCCGCGGCGGGCGGCTTCACGTTGATGACCTTGACGGGCTGCGCGGGCTTCTGCGGCGTCGTGGGCGCGGCGAACCGGTTCATGATGGACTGGCGGTCGCCGAAGGCCTCGACCTGCCCGTCCTTGAGCAGCAGCAGCTTGTCGACTGAGGCGATGGTGCCGCTGCGGTGGGAAATGATAATCACGGTCGTGCCATTGGCCCGCAGGTTATGGATGGCATGGCCGAGCGCCTGGTCTCCCACGGCATCCAGATTGGAACTGGGTTCATCGAGCAGCACGAATTTCGGCATGCCGTAGACGGCACGGGCAAGTCCGATGCGCTGACGGTAGCCGCCGGAAAGAAGCGTGCCACCGGGCCCGATGATCGTGTCGTAGCCCTGCGGCAGCTGGAGGATGAGCTCGTGCACGCCGGCAAGCTTCGCCGCTTCGATCACGAGGTGGTCGTCGACCCGCTCGAAGCGGCATATGTTGGCCGCAACGCTCTCGGGAAAAAGCTCCACCTCCTGCGGGAGGTAACCGAGATAGCGCCCCAGATGGGTCTTCGGCCACTGGGTGATGTTCGCGCCGTCGAGCCGCACGGTTCCGGCTGTGGGAGGCAGGATGCCCATGAGGATGCGGGCCAGCGTGCTTTTCCCCGCGCTCGAGGGGCCGATGATGCCGAGAACCTCGCCGGCCTCCAGGGTAAAGCCGACCTTCTGGAGGATCGGCCTGTTGCTGTTCGGCGCAACGAAGGCGACGTTGTCGACGATCAGCCTGCCATGGGGGATGGCAGGGTGAGCGCCGGCTTTTCCGCCGGCACGCTCTCCAGCAGCTGGGTCAGGCGGGCCAGCGCATCGCGCGCATTGACGAAGTTCCGCCAGTTGCCGACGAGCTGCTCCACGGGCTGGAGCGCGCGGCCCAGCAGCATGTTGCTGGCGAACATGATGCCGCCCGCTGCCAGCCGCTCGATGACTAGATAGGCCCCGACGGCCAGCACCATCGACTGCATCGACATGCGCAGATACTTGATCGCTCCGCTGAGCACGCCGCCGCGGTCGCTCGCCACCACCTGGGCATGGAGCATGCGGTCGCGGTCCTCGGACCAGCGGGTGAGAAGCCCTTCGGCCATGCCCATGGCGCGCACGGAATCGGAATTGCGCATGCTGACATCGGTGAAGGCGTAGTTGCGGTTCGCCGCGTCGCCCGACTGGCTGAGGCTGCGCTTCAGCACCACCTCGTTGAGGCCCGCGAGCAGCACCAGTGCTGCCATGCCGCAGAGGGCGAAGATGCCCACCGCCGAATGCAGCAGGAAGAGCACGATGAGATAGATGGGGATCCACGGCACGTCGAAGAGCGCCTGCACACCCGCACCCGTGGCAAAGAAGCGGACCGTATCGAGATCCCGCATGGGCTGGCTGCGAAGCTCCGGCCGCTCCAGCGCGGCCATCATGACGCGCCGGGAAAGGAGGGCATCGATGCGAAGTCCGGCGCGGTTCAGAATGCGGCTCCGCACGCCGTCGAGCAGGACCAGTGCGGCATAAGACACCAGAAGGATGAGGCTGAGCATGGTCAGCGTCACCAGGCTGCCGCTGGACATCACCCGGTCGTAAACCTGCAGCATGTAGAGCGGCCCCGCCAGATAAAGCAGGTTGATCGCCAGACTGAACGCCGCCGCGACCGAGTAATATCCCCGGAGGTTGGAAAGGACAGACCGTATTTCCGCATTGTTGAACATGAAACGCAGGTACCAACCCAAAACCGGCGGCGATCACGGCGCAGAGTGTCTGGCGGGGATCTTCCGGATAAAGCCATTGCGAGCGACATCGTTATTTACGATTAAACATCGTATATAAACGAAGATGTCTAATAAAACACTCGCAGGCGTCGGTCAAAGTCAGCGGAAGACTTTTATGGACCTGTGATCAGGAGAAAGAGGGCGGTGCGTGCCTCGGCGCGTGGAGGACGAGGGCCCGTCGTCAGGCGGAAACCGCGACCGCGCCTCCTCAGGAGACGGCAACCAGCTCGTGCTGCTGGTCGGCCTCATGGGCCACGGCTGCAACGCGATAGGTGACGGTTACCGATACTTCATGCCCGACGATCCGGGCGTGTTCATGCGCCCAACGGGTGGCAGAGCGACCGGTGCGCTGCTGTCCGCAACTGCACTTCGCCGATGCCGTTTCCAGAGACTGGTTCGTACTCACGTCACTCATTCCCGCTTGCCTTGGTCGCCAGTGCCATGAGGGCCATAGTTGCATGTATCGATGAGCAAAGGTTTACTGTCGAAAGCGCAAAACAATGCAACAACCTTTTTTGGTTGCTTTTCACTTAAGCAGGAAATCGCCGAAGTGGAGCGGATCTAAACGAGAAACCTTCGTTTATATCCTGCGTTCTACTGGTGCTGTTCCTGCCGGGTTCGTTTCACGACTATCCGGCCGCATGGGCGGCGGTGGGGCCGCCGGGTGAGGCCGGCGGTGCCTCCGGCTTCCTTTTCTGCTTCAGGCGATGCCCGACCTCGACGATCGCCCGGATCGCAGGGAGGAACTCGGCGCCATGTTCCGTCAGGACGTACTCGACCGATGGCGGGGATGTGGGCATGACGTTGCGGGCAATGACGCCCCTGTCCTCCAGCTCCCGCAGGCGCTGGGTCAGCACCTTGGCGGATACGAGAGGGATGTCCGAGCGCAATTCGGAAAAGCGGCGCGGACCTTCGGACAGATACCAGATGATGTTCGGCGTCCAGGCGCCGCCCAGCACCGCCATGCATTCCGAAAGCGGGCAGAGAGGCGTCGGCGTTCTGTTCTTGCGGCGCTTGAGGGGCATCGGCGGCTCCTTTCGGTGGTTACCGCAGGGATACCTCATTCTGAAGCTTACTTCAAGTTTCCACGTTACTTAAGGTGACCATGCGGCTAGCGTGCCTCTGCAAACCACAACAGAGGAGCTCACCATGAAGCTTTACTACAAGCCCGGCGCCTGCTCGCTGGCCTCCCACATCATCCTCAACGAGGTCGGCGAGCGCTTCGCCCTCGAATCCGTCGATACCGCCAGCCGGCGCACGGCCTCGGGCGCGGATTATTTGCGCATCAATCCGAAGGGAAAGGTTCCCGCGCTGGAACTGGAGGGCGAGGTGCTCACCGAGGGCCCGGCCATCCTTCAGTTCATCGCCGACCGGAAAGGCCGAAGGGACCTGGCGCCGGAACCGGGCGGCATGGCGCGTGCCCGCCTCCTGGAAGTCCTCAACTTCACCGGTACGGAACTGCATGTGGCCTTCGGACCGCTCTTCAATCCCGCGTCGGACGAGGCGAGCAAGGCGGCGGCGCGCAAGGCGGTATCGGCGAAGCTGGACTGGCTGGAAAGCCGTCTGGGCGACGGGCGTTCCTATCTGACGGGCAGCGATTTCACGGTTGCCGATGCCTATGCCTTCGTCGTCGCCAACTGGGCCAATTTCACCGGAATCGACCTTTCCGCCTGGCCGAAACTCTCCGGCTTCATGCAGCGCGTTGCGGAACGTCCGAGCGTGCAGGCCTCGCTTCGCGCCGAGGGACTGGCATGAGCGCCGGCAACACCCAGGCCTTCGGGGCCGTGATCGAGGTGGTGCAGACCTATTTCGACGGGCTCCACCATTCCGATACGCGGCGCCTGCGCCGGGTTTTCCATCCCATGGCGCAGTATGTCTGCGTCACGGACGGAAGCCTGCTCCATCGCGACATGGAAACCTACTTCGATGTGGTGGACCATCGTCCATCCCCGGCATCCCGCGGGGAGGCACGGCGCGACGAGATCGTCTCGATCGAGTTTGCCGGTCCCGTGACCGCCAGGGTCAATCTCCGGTGCAGCATCGGCAGCCGGGATTTCATCGACTTCCTGACGCTGATCTTCATCGATGACCGCTGGCAGGTGATTTCGAAGGTCTTTCACTACACCGAAACGGAGGCGTGACATGCCCTATGTCAACATCAAGATCACGCGCGAGGGGGTAACTCCCGAAGCAAAGGCAGACCTCGTTGCCGGCGTGACCGACCTGCTGGTCAGGGTGCTGAACAAGAACCCCGCCACCACTTTCGTCGTCATCGACGAGGTGGAACCGGAGGACTGGGGCATCGGCGGGTTGCCGGTGCTCGAATACCGGGCCTCCTTGCGAAGAAGGTGGCGGACGGCGGGTAATCTGCCGTCCTTTTCCCGCCCTCAGGCCGGCGCGTGACCCGCGCCGGTCTTTTTGCGTGACGGCACCGGTGCCGCGCCGGGTACCGGCCGCGTTGAATGCTGCATTGCAGCATATATAATATTACTTTTGCCCTTTACAGCGAGCCGTGAATGATGAATGAATTGTGTCGGCCGCCATTGGAGGTGGTGGCCGCTCAATGGGAGGAAATCATGAACAGGATCTTCAAACTTGCGCTTTGCGCAGGTGTGGCAACACTCGTCTCTACGGCAGCCATGGCCGCCGGCATGACCGTCGGATTCTCGCAGATCGGCTCCGAATCCGGCTGGCGCGCGGCGGAAACCTCGGTCACCAAGCAGGAGGCCGAAAAGCGCGGCATCACCCTGAAATTCGCCGACGCGCAGCAGAAGCAGGAAAACCAGATCAAGGCCATCCGCGGCTTCATCGCGCAGGGCGTCGATGCAATCCTCGTCGCGCCCGTCGTCGCGACCGGCTGGGAGGAAGTGCTCGGCGAAGCCAAGGAAGCGGAAATCCCCGTGGTGCTGCTCGACCGCGGCGTCGAGGCCCCGCAGGATCTCTACCTCACCTCGGTTGCATCCGATCAGGTCAAGGAAGGCCGCGTTGCCGGCGAATGGCTGGTCAAGACCGTGGGCGACAAGCCCTGCAAGGTGGTCGAGCTTCAGGGCACGGTCGGCTCCACGCCGGCGATCAACCGCAAGAAGGGCTTCGAGGAGGCCATTTCCGGCCATTCGAACATCACCATCGCCCGCAGCCAGACGGGGGATTTCACCCGCGCCAAGGGCAAGGAAGTGATGGAAGGTTTCCTGAAGGCCGAAAACGGCGGCAAGGACATCTGCGCCATGTATGCCCATAACGACGACATGGCCGTGGGCGGCATCCAGGCGATCAAGGATGCCGGCCTGAAGCCGGGCAAGGACATTCTCGTCGTCTCCATCGATGCCGTGCCGGATATCTTCGCGGCTATGGCGGCCGGCGAGGCCAATGCAACGGTGGAACTGACGCCGAACATGGCCGGCCCTGCCTTCGATGCGCTGGAAGCCTTCAAGAAGGACGGCAAGCAGCCGGAGAAGTTCATCATCACGGAATCCAAGCTCTACACGCCTGCCGACAATCCGCAGGGCGAGTATGAAGCCCGCAAGGGCCTCGGCTACTGATGTCCTCCCGGGAAAGCCCCTGCCGGTTCGCCGGCGGGGGCTTTTTGAAGCTTCTAACCTGTAACCATTCCGGCTAGGATCGACCGGCTTTGGCGTGGGGGGACGACAGGCGAATGACGAACGATCAGCGCGCGGTGCTCCAGGCCACCGGCATCACCAAGACCTTCGGCAGCCATGCCGCCCTGAAGAATGTCGACATCGCCTTTCAGGCCGGCGAGGTCCATGCTCTTCTCGGCGAGAACGGCGCCGGCAAATCCACACTCATCAAGATACTCACCGGCGCCTATTCCCTCGACCAGGGAACGATCAGGCTCGATGGCGAGGAGGTCTCCTTCGCGACGCCGCTGCAGGCGCAGGCGCTCGGCATCGGCACGGTTTACCAGGAGGTGAACCTGCTGCCGAACATGACGGTGATGGACAATCTCTATATCGGCCGCCAGCCGCGCCGTTTCGGTCTCGTGGACCGCAAGCGCATGGAGCGCGAGGCGAGGGCGGTTCTTTCCGGCTACGGCCTCGATATCGATGTGCGGGCGGATCTCTCGACCTTTTCCGTCGCCGTGCAGCAGATCGTCGCCATCGCCCGCGCCGTCGCGCTGTCGGGCAAGGTGCTGATCCTCGACGAGCCGACGGCGAGTCTCGATGCGGCCGAGGTCGAGAAGCTCTTCGACATCGTGCGACGGCTGAAGGCGCGCGGTCTTGCCATCGTCTTCATCACCCATTTCCTCGATCAGGTCTTTGCCCTCAGCGACCGGGTCACCGTGCTTCGCAACGGCCAGTTGATCGGCACGCGGGCGATATCCGACATCAACCGGACCGAGGTGGTCAAGATGATGCTCGGCAAGGATCTCGCGCTCCACCACGGGGAGATCCTCGCCGAGGAATCGGAAGTGGGCGAGACGCTTGTCTCTCTCCGCGACTATGGCCTCAAGGGCCGCGTGGAACCGATCAATCTCGACATCCACCGGGGCGAGGTCATCGGCGTTGCCGGGCTGCTCGGCTCCGGCCGGACGGAAATGGCCCGCCTGCTGTTCGGCATCGATACCGCCGACAGCGGACGGATCGCCGTCGACGGGCGCGATGCGACGATCCGCTCTCCTCGGGATGCCGTCGCGCTCGGCTTCGGCTTCTGCCCCGAGGACCGCAAGCTCGACGGCATCTTCGGCGATCTCTCCGTCCGCGAAAACATCGTCATGGCCATGCAGGCCCGGCTCGGCTGGTTCCGCGCGCTGACGCGGGACGAGCAGATGGAAATCGCCGGAAACTACATAGAAGCACTCGACATTCGCACCGCCTCCGCCGAGCTGCCGGTCAAGCTCCTCTCCGGCGGCAACCAGCAGAAGGTGATCCTGGCGCGCTGGCTTGCCACCGATCCGCGCTTCCTCATTCTCGACGAGCCGACCCGTGGCATCGATGTCGGGGCGCATGCGGAAATCGTCCGCGTCATCAGCCGGCTCAGGGAGGACGGGCTGGCGCTCGTCGTCATCTCCTCCGAGCTCGACGAGGTGGTGAGCTATTCGTCCCGCGTCGTCGTCATGCGCGACCGGGCCATCGCTGCCGAACTGCATGGCGCCGACATCAACGTGGCCCGCATCGTCGAGACCATCGCCAGCCATCATGCCGAGGCAGAACAATGAGAGCCCAGAGCCTTTCCCATCTCTTCAGCCACCAGGTCATCGCGCTGGCGGGTGTTCTCCTCATCAACTGGATGGTGTTTCCCGGCTTCTTCGACGTGACGTGGAAGGACGGACGCCTCTTCGGGAGCCTGATCGACGTGATCAACCGCGGCGCGCCGGTGGCGATCCTTGCCATCGGCATGACGCCGATCATCGCGACCCGGGGCGTGGATCTTTCCGTGGGTGCCGTCATGGCGGTGGCGGGCGCAGTTGCCGCCACCTTCACCGTGGCGGGCCATCCGCTGGTCGTCACGCTCGCCGCCGCCCTTGCCGTCGCCATTGCCTGCGGCCTGTGGAACGGCCTGCTGATCGCCTTCCTCGGCATCCAGCCCTTCGTCGCGACGCTGGTGCTGATGGTGGCGGGGCGGGGTCTCGCGCAGCTCATCACCGAAGGGTCCATCGTCACCTTCTCCGATCCCGCACTCATCTTCATCGGCACGGGCTCGCTGCTCGGCTTGCCGATGCCCGCGGTGATCGCCCTTCTTCTGATGCTCGGCGCGCATCTCTTCGTGCGGCGGACGGCCATGGGCCTCTTCATCGAGGCGATCGGAACGAACCGCTCTGCCGCGACCTACACGGGTCTGAGAAGCCGGTCGCTGATCCTCGCCATCTATGCCTTCGGCGGCTTCTGCGCGGGCGTCGCCGGCATCATCGCGGCGGCCGACATTCGCGGGGCCGATGCCAACAATGCCGGCCTGTGGCTGGAACTGGACGCCATCCTCGCGGTGGTCATCGGCGGCACCTCGCTGCTCGGCGGGCGCTTCTCCATTCCGCTGTCTGTTCTCGGCGCCATCATCATCCAGGCGATGAACACCGGCATCCTCGTCTCCGGCTTTCCCCCGGAATTCAACCTGATCGTCAAGGCCGGCGTGATCATGATCATCCTCATCCTGCAATCGGCCCGGCTCGGCGAAATCGTGGCCGCGATCCGCACCAAGAATCCCCTCGGGAGGAAGACGCCATGAATGCGCGCTACCGGCCGCTGATGGCCACAACGCTGATCTTCATCGTCGCCTACGCGCTCTGCGTCAGCCAGTATCCCGGCATGTGGTCGACGCGCGTGCTCGGCAATTTCCTCACCGACAATGCCTTTCTCGGCGTCGCCGCCGTCGGCGCGACCTTCGTCATCATCTCGGGCGGCATCGACCTTTCCGTCGGGGCGGTCATCGGGCTCACCGGCGTGGTCACCGCCATCCTCATCACCCGCCTCGGCCTGCACCCCCTCGTGGTCTTTCCGCTCGTGCTTGCGCTCGCGGCCCTGTTCGGTGCCGTGATGGGCGCCGTCATCCACTTCCTCCGGGTGCCGCCCTTCATCGTGACGCTTGCCGGCATGTTTCTCGCCCGCGGCCTTGCCTCGGTGCTGACGCAGGACAGCATCCCGATCGACCACGAGTTCTACCGCACGGTGTCCTCGCTCTACATCAAGCTTCCAGGCGGCGGGCGGCTGAGCGCCATCGGGCTGACGATGCTGGCCGTCTTCGCCATCTTCGGGCTCGTCGCGCACAAGACCCGCTTCGGCTCCTATGTCTATGCCATCGGCGGCAATCCGGTTTCCGCGGCGCTGATGGGCGTGCCGACCGGCCGGACGACGGTTGCCATCTACGCGCTGTCGTCCTTTCTGGGCGGTCTTTCGGGCATCATCTATTCGCTCTACACCTCGGCCGGCTACCCGCTGGCGGCGGTCGGCATCGAACTTGACTCGATTGCCGCCGTGGTGATAGGCGGAACGCTGCTGACGGGGGGCTACGGGTTCATTTTCGGCACGCTGATCGGTGTGATGCTGCAGGGTCTGGTCCAGACTTTCATCGTTTTCGACGGCACTCTTTCGAGCTGGTGGACGAAAATCGCGATCGGGTTCCTGCTCTTCATGTTCATTCTTCTGCAGAACCTGGTTTTCAATCGGCAAAACGGGCCTGCGCACCTGAGGAAAGGCCCTGCATGAGCGAACCGGGGAGCCTCCTTCGCTCCCTTGCCGGGCGAACAACGGCACGGAATTTCCATTCCTACGTGATCAACGAGATCGGCGCCGGCGTCATCAATGGCCGCTTCCCCGTGGGGAGCACCCTGCCGAACGATGCGGCACTCATGGCCGAATTCGACGTCTCCCGCACGGTGCTGCGCGAAGCCCTGAAGACGCTGGAGGCCAAGGGTCTGCTCGAGGCACGGCCGAAGGTCGGCACCAAGGTCGCCAAGCGCACGCGCTGGAACCTCTACGATCCGCAGGTGCTGGCCTGGCATTTCGGACAGCCGCTGGAACGCGAGTTTCTGGCGGGCCTGAGGGAAATGCGACGGGTGGTCGAACCCGCCGCTGCTGCCCGTGCCGCCCAGCGCCGGACGGCCGATCATCTCCGCCTCATGCAATACTGGGTGCGGCAGATGGAAACCTCCGCCTCCGAAATCCAGAACTTCGCGCTGGCGGATTTCGAGCTGCACCGCATCATAGCGGATGCATCGCAAAACCCCTTCATGCGCAGCTTCATCGGCGTCATCGAACTCTCGCATGCCTTCGCCTACAGGCCGCTGGTGGAGGACGCCGGTCCGCACGATCTGGAGGAGATCATCGCCGCTCACCGCACGCTGGTCTCCGCAGTCGAAAGGGGCGAGCCCGAAGCCGCCCACTCCGCCATGCTCGCAACCATCGCCATAGACGAGGAGAAGGCGGGCGTCTGAGACGCGCGCCGGGGCTCACGCCTCTGCCGCGCGACGGCGCTTCGCGAAGCGGTCTATGCCCCAGGCAAGCATAACCAGCACGCCTGCGGCCGCAAAGGTCACCCTCATCCCGCGGGCAATGGCGGCCGGTGCCGCATGGGCGAGATCATCCGTGCCGGTGCCCAGGCTGAACATGAGCCCCATGCAGGACGCACCGCCGATCAGGCCGAGGTTGCGGGAGAAGCTGAGCAGACCGGAAACGGTGCCGCGGCTGGCAGGGGGAACATCGGCAAGCGCCGTGGTGTTGTTGGCGGCCTGAAAGAGCTGATATCCGGGCGTGAGCACGGCGATCGCCAGCAGGTAGCCCGCCGCGCCGATGGCGTTCGGCAGCACCGACAGCATGAAGGCGCCCGCCGCGAGGAGGCCGAGGCCCGCCGCCAGCACGCGCCTGGCGCCGAACGCATCCACCAGCCGGCCCGACGGCACGCCGCTCGCGATGGAAATCGCCGGTCCCACCGCCATCATCAGGCCGGTCCGGGTCTCGTCGAGGCCCAGCCCCAGCGCGAGATAGAAGGGCGCGACCACCAGCGTCGTCATCATGACCGCGGCAACCAGTAGGTTGACGGCCAGGGCGGGCAGCAGGCTCGCATCCAGCACGGCACGCAGGCTCAGGGAGGTACGCCGCTCCTCGGCACCGTCCTTCGGCAGCGTGGTCAGGGTCAGGATCAGGGCGGCGGATGCGAGCGGCACCTGGATCCAGAAGATGCTCTGCCATCCCCACGCCGGTATCATGAGGCCGCCGAGCGCCGGGCCGAGCGCGGTGCCCAGGGCGGAAATGGTGCCGAGCAGGCCCATCGCTTTTCCGATCTCTTCCGGTCTTGCGAGCTTCCGCATCAGCGCCATCGACAGGGCCATCAGGAACGCGGCGCCGAGGCCCTGCGCAAAACGGGCGGCGGTCAGCCAGACGAGGTCCGGCGCCAGCGCCGCCAGTGCCGCCGCGGCCGCGAAAAGCGCGGCTCCGCCCGCGATGCCCGCCCGCAGGCCGTATCGGTCGCCGATCCTGCCCGCCAGAACGACGGCAACCGTCAGCGCGGCGAGATAGGAAACGACAACGGCGCGCACCTCGGAGAAGGGGGCGTCGAAGGCGGCCGCAAGCGACGGCAGGGCAACATTTGCAATGCTCGTGCCGAGCGAGGCGAGCAGCATGGAAAGCGCGAGACTCGCGCTTGCCGCGCGTCGCCGCAGGGGAGGGACAGTCGTGGTTGCGGATTTCATGGGGAGACCTCTTGTGGTTCGTCGATTTCACGCGCATGCTGCCACTTCAAGTCGACTTGAGGTCAAGCATGAAGTTTCTCGATATCGGCGAAGTCTCCGCCCTCAGCGGCATCGCGCCCTCGGCGCTCAGATATTACGAGGAGGCTGGACTCATTTCCTCGGTCTCCCGGCGCGGCCTGCGCCGGCAGTTTCCGCCGGAAGTGTTGCTGCAGCTCAAGCTCATCGCCATGGCGAAGAGTGCCGGTTTTTCGCTGAAGGATATCGGCGGCATGTTCGGCGCCAACGGAATGCCGGATCTGCCGCGGGCGATGCTGCATCGAAAGGCAGAGGAAATCGATGCGCAGATCCGCGAACTGGCTGCGCTTTCCGACATGCTGCGCCATATCGCGGATTGCCCCGCGCCCTCGCACATGGAGTGTCCCACCTTCCGCCGGCTGCTTGGGGAGGCGGGAATGCCGGCAGGCAGGACCGTCAGGCCCTTTTCAGCCGGATAGGGTAGGGAACGGTTGTGCCGGCAGCGGCGCTCAGGCCGTTTCGCGCAGGACCGGCAGCCGGAGCAAGGCGTCGAGCTCCGATTCGGGAACGGCCCTTCCGTAGCGGAAGCCCTGTCCGAAGGGGCAGCCCATGGCGATGAGCGCGGCTTCCTGCGCTTCCGTCTCGATGCCTTCGGCAATGGTCTGAAGGCCGAGATCGTGGCTCATGCCGATCAGCGCGCGGGTGATGGCGGCATCCTGTGGGCTGTTGTCCAGATCGCGGATGAAGCCGCGGTCGATCTTCAGGGTGGTCAGCGGGTAGCGCTGAAGCGACAGCAGCGAGGCATATCCGGTTCCGAAATCGTCAAAGGCGACACCGACGCCCATGTCGCGCAGCTCCGTGAGGGTGTGCAGCGAGCGTTCGTCCCCCAGCGCAACCTCTTCGGTGATTTCAAGCTCGAGATGCTCGGGCGGTACGCCATGTTTCCTCAGGGCTTCGGAAACCTTGTCGCAAAGATTGAGCGCGCGGAACTGGATGGGAAAGAGATTGACGCTCATGCGCAGGTCCGAGCCACCCGCGTTCAGGCGGGCAATGACCCGGCACGCCTCGTCGAGCGTCCACCAGCCGATGTCGAGCGCCAGGGCGCTTTGTTCCAGCGCGGGCAGGAAGAGGCCCGGGGGAAGCAGGCCGCGTTGCGGGTCGTTCCAGCGGATCAGCGCTTCGAAGCCGTAGATGCGGCCCGTCGCAAGCTGCACCTGTGGCTGATAGTGGAGTTCCAGCTCGCCGTTGCGCAGGGCCTGGCGCAGCTCGTCGCGCATCGTCCGCCGGGCCTGCGCCTCGTCCCGCATGCCGGGGTCGAACAGGCGGCAGTAATACCCTCCGGCCGCCTTGGCCCGGTAGAGCGCGAAATCGGCACTGGCAATCAGCTCCTCCGCCTCTGCGCCATCCTGCGGACCGGTGGCAACGCCGACGCTGGCGGAGAGATCGAGCACCAGGCCGCCGAGGTGGAAGGGCTTGCGAAAGGCTTCGATCACCCGCTCGCCTTCCTTCTGCCAATGGGTTGGATCGCCCACTGCCGGTACAAGGAAGGCGAATTCGTCTCCGCCGAAACGGGCAAGCGCCCAGTCTGGGCCGGAAATGTGCGAAAGGCGCACCGCAACCGCCTGCAGCAGCGTGTCGCCGACGCTGTGCCCATAGGTATCGTTGACCTCCTTGAAGCCGTCGAGATCGAACAGCATCACCGTGGCGGACGGCCCCGCGGCCAGGCTCTCGCCCACGAGGTTGGTAAACTGGTGCCGGTTGTGAAGCCCCGTCAGCGCATCCTGGGAGGCAAGGCGCATCAGCTTCGCATCCCGCTCGCGCCGCTCCGTGATGTCCTTGATGACGGCTCCCGCCGCAAAGCCGGCCGGTCCTCTCCAGACGGAGAGGGTGATCTCGATCGGAAATTCGCTTCCGTCCTTCTTCACCGCAAAAACCTCGACGGCCTTGCCCCCGAGACTGGGCTTCTCGCCGGAGGCGACCCGGGCGAGACCCGCCATATGGGCGCCGCGCATGCGTTCGGGAATGATGATGGTGATCGGCTGGCCGATCATCTCCTCCCGCGTGTGGCCGAAGAGATCGCAGGCGGACTGGTTGACAAACTCGATGTCGCCTTCGCCGTTGATGACGATGAGAGAGAGGTCGGTTGCTTCGGCAAATCTCCGAACCGACATTGCTGCATTCCGGCTGTTGATCGAAGACCGCTTCAAACTGGGCATCCACCGCAAATGATTTCCACAGTCTATGACCGGCTGCTTGCAAAAGCATGAACGCCCGGACGCAAGTTCATGCTGTCGTGGGCGAAAGCGACGCAGACCAGACCTGTATTCGCGGAATCAGATACCCGAGCCGTCGAGTTCCCGGGCATCCTTGCCTTCCCATGGTGAGGGCAGGGAGGTGCGGTCGAGGTTGGCGGTGGGCAGGGGCATCCAGCATTTCAGTTCCGGTTCGGCATAGGCGATGATGCGGCCCGGGGAGGAGTCCGAGGAGCGCCAGCCTTCTCCGCCGAAGCGGTCGCCATTGGACCAGTAGGCCAGGTCGACCTCGGCCGGGCCCTGTTCCGACGGGCGGATGGTGACGAGGATGCGGCTGCCATCTTTCGGCGCACTCGGCATGTGGCGCCAGCGGTCGGGTTGATCCATCACGGTTCCTCCTCTTGTCCTGCTGAAGGGAAGTGTCGCGCCCCGGACCCGCTTGGTCAACCCGGCCAATCGCAAAGACAACAGCCAAGTTGGGTGCACCGGCCGTTGCGGGGCAGGGGTGCTGCGGCGGGAAGTCCTTGCGGCAGGGCTGGCACCGCCTGCCGTTTTCCGACAGCGGAACTCCACCTGCACCTGCCCTGTTGATGGTGAAACGGCTGGCTTCGGGAAAGAAGAAACATGCGCCACTTTGCCTCCACTTCGCGATCCGCCATGACGATCGGCCTCGTTGCGGCCGGGCTGGCCATGGCGTGTGCGGTGGCGGCGGGGTGGTTTCTCTCGGCGCCGACCGTCTTTTTCGAAGAAGGCGGTGCTACCCTTCCCTCCGGCGATCCGGAGAGGGGAAAGCTGGTGTTTCTCGCGGGACAATGCGCCTCCTGTCACGCATCGCCCGGCCAGCCCGACCGGCTGAAACTCGGCGGTGGCATTGCGATCGCGTCGCCTTACGGAACGTTCCGGGCGCCGAACATCTCGCCCCATCCCGCCGACGGCATCGGGCGCTGGTCGCCGGAGGCATTCGGCAATGCCCTGGTCAGCGGCGTTTCGCCCGCCGGCGAACACTATTATCCCGTCTTTCCCTACATCGGATACACGGCCATGAAGGTGCAGGACATTGCCGACCTCTATGCCTACATGAAGACGCTTCCGCCCGTTTCCGGCAGGGCGCCCGACCACGACCTGCCGGCGATCTTCCGCATCCGCCGGGCGATCGGCCTCTGGAAACTGGCGTTCTTCCGGGAGCGGCAGTCGAAGGCGACGATGACGGGAGAACCGGTGCACGACCGGGGCGGTTATCTGTCGGAAACGCTGCTTCACTGCGCCGAGTGCCATTCCAGCCGCAATGTCTTCGGCGCGGTCAGCAAGGCTACCCGCTTTGCCGGCGGCCCGGATCCGGAGGATACGGGCTTCGTGCCGAACATCACGCCGGGCCGGATCGGGGCCTGGTCCGAGGAGGATCTGGTGCGGATGATGCAGACCGGCCAGACACCCGGCCATGGAAGGGTGGGATCGTCCATGGCCGATGTGGTGGTCAATCTTCGGGGGCTGCCCCGCGACGATCTCGTGGCCATCGCGCGCTACATCAAGTCCCTGCCGGCGCGCGAGACGCCGAAACCCTGACGGCGGAGGCTCAGCGGCTGTAGAGATAGGCTGCAACGTCCCGGGCCTCTGCCGGGCCTATTCCCGTCGACGGCATGGCGGTGCGGGGGTCCTGGCGTTCCGGGTTCACGATCCAGCGCAGGAGATTGTCGGGCGAGTTCGGCAGCACGCCGGCGATGAAGACCCGCTCGCGCAGGCCGTCGAGCGAGCCGCCGACCCTGCCGTCGGCGCCGGGGATCCCCGATATCTCGTGACAGCCGCTGCACCCGTAGCGTCGGAGAAGCGCCGGTGCGCGCGCGGCGACGCCGCCGGTCATCGCCTCGGCCTCGATGCGCCGGTCGTCGGCGTTGCGCCAGCCGTTGACGGCATATCCCGCGGCGACGGCGAGAAAAATCCCGATCCCCAGGCCGGAGAGGCCCGCCAGTCCGGGATGATCAAAGCGGACTTGCTTCACGGTGCATCTCCTTTCCCGACGACCTGATCCATGCGGCGATGAGATATAGCGCGGCAGCCGCATAGACCGTTCCCGCCGGCACCCACATCAGCATGCCGGCCATCTGCTGGTCCTCGAGCGGCGTGAGGCCGAATTCGGGCGCAAGGCGGGTCTGCACGGGATAGAGGACCACGGGCGAAAGCGCGATCAACGCGCCCAGCAGGCTGGTATGCATCATGGTGGTGAAGAGGTGCCATGCGGCCACGCCCCGTGCCGCTTTCCACAGCACCGCCCACCAGAACAGGAGGGCGGTCAGAAGAAAGGTCGCATGTTGCAGGCGGTGCAGCAGAAGCGTCTCCACCACGGGATCGAAAAGGGCAGGCAGATGCCACATCCAGATAACAGCGCCGTGAAGCAGGGTGGCAACGCCGCCATTGCTGACGATCCGCCACAGGGCGAGCGGCTTCGGCTGGCGGAATGCCCGTCCCGCCCGATGCCGGATGTGGCGCGGCAGAGCGAAAAGCAGGATGCCGAGCGGTCTTGCCAGCACGATCAGCGGGGCTGCGACGGCCATGACGATCTCATGTTCGATCATGTGCGCGGTGAAGAGCGCCTCGCCGATGGCGTGCAGCGGCGAGAGGAGGGCGCCCGCAACGCAGAGAAGGCCGAGGCAGAGGCAGGTGACGCGTCCGTGAAGCTGCACGCGCCCCCGCCTTGCCCGGCGGTATAGCCGTGCGGCGCCGGCGATGGAAAGGCCGGAGACAACCAGCAGCGGCACCACCACCCATGGATCGAGCGTCCAGCCGAACTCGGCCCTATGTGCCGAACCGCCATGGGCTGCCGCCGGCCAGGCGGCCGACAAAACCATGAAAACGGCGGCGGCAGGGACGGGGCCGTGGCGGCGGCCCGCCGCTAGCGCAGGCATGGATCCAGCAGCCAGGCGGCTGCTCCCTGAAGGGCCATGGCAAAGGCGAAGGCCAGTCCGACGATACAGGACAGCCGTCCGATGAAGCGGGGCATGCGCCCCTCGGTCCTGCCGGCAAAGCGGGCAGAGATCTGCATTGCGGAGGAACCGCGTTTGCTGCTGATGCGGCTGCGCCCGAGCGAGCAGCTGTCGGGCGGGGCCATTCGCCTCAAGCGCAGGGCACCGTTTCAGCCGAGCCGAAGGGCCTCGTAATGCGCCTTCTTGTGCTCGTACATGGCGGCATCGGCCCGCCTTATGACCGACTCGATGGTTTCTCCCGCCGCGCTGGTGGCATAGCCGCTCGAAAGGCTGAGCGGGCAGCTGGAATAGAACTGGTTGTTGATCTTGAGCAGTTCGCCGATCGTGTCGAGCAGGGTAACGACGGCCTTTTCGTCGGCACCGGGCATCAGGATCGCAAATTCGTCGCCGCCGATGCGGGCAGCGTGGTTCGGCGCGGAGACGGCGCCGTTCAGGATCTCCCCCAGCCTCTGGAGAAGCCCGTCCCCGGCCGCGTGGCCCAGCCGATCGTTGACATCCTTCAACCCGTTGAGATCGATGATGATTGCCGAAACCGGCCGCAGGGCGCTGCGCTCCAGCCGGTTCACCTCCTCCACATAGAAGGCGCGGTTGTAAAGCTTGGTGAGGACATCGTGCTTGCCCAGATATTCCAGATAGGCCTCTGCCTTCTTGCGGGCGGTAATGTCGGTCAGGGCGACCTGCACGCGGGACCAGTCCGCCTCGTGACCGGGAAAGACGGAGAAGTGCAGCAGGAGATGCCTTTCCCCGCCGTCGAGCGCATAGTTGATCACCTCCCGGTGGTGGGAGAGAACACCGTTCCAGAGGTCGAGCAACTGTTCCCGGAAGGGCTTTTCCATCTCTCCGCGGAACACATCGCCGAGCCGCATGAGCAGCGTCATGCGATCCGGAGCACCGAAAAGATCGAGCGTCGCCTTGTTGACGTCGATCACCCGGATCTCGCTCATGCATTGACGGACGAATTCGGGGTGGACATCCATGAAGGTCCGGAAATCCAGGATGCCGCGCTGCCTTATGCCATCGATCAGCGCCTTCACCCGGCTGAAATCCTCGATCCAGAGAGAGACGGGAGAATGTTCGAAGATTCCTTCGGCGAGCCGCCGCTGCTCCTCTTCGGCGCGCCGGGCATTTTCCCGTTCGGTGATGTCTTCCGTCGTCAGCAGCACCCGCTCGAGGGTTTCCTCGTGCCCCGGCATCACCGTGCCGCGCAGCTGGATGTCCAGCCGCCTTCCCGAAAGCGTGTAGTTTACCGTCGTGCTGGAGAAGCTCCGGCTGCCGTCGAAGAGTTCGGCGAGCTCGTGAATGTGATTGTCCAGCATGTCGTCGCGGAAGACCCTGTCGAGGCCCGCGCGCAACGCGTCGATGTCGGCTGCCTCGAAAAGTTCGAGCGTCTTGCGGTTGACGGCCAGCAGGCGGATCCGGGCGGAGCATTCGGCAACCCGGGCCACGTCCTCGCCGAGGAAACGCCGGATGTCGGTCACGCCCTCGGAGCGCCAGCGCTCGAACAGTGCCCTCACCTCGCTGAAATCCTCGATCCACATGGCGATGGGCGAAAGATCGAAGATGTCCGAGTTGAGGGAGGATGCCATGAGGATTCGCGCTGCATATGATGATGTTGGATAGTTGCTACACATTAGACGCATCGAAGCGGCAAATGCAAAGCCTGTTCGGTGCGCTCTTCCGGGCCGCATGGCCTGCCCGGTCAGACGCTCGACAGCATCAGGCTGGTTTCGCTGTTGGCCACCCCGTCCACCATGCGCACCTCGCGCAGCACGCGGTCGAAATCGGACAGGCTGGCCGCCCGGATATCGGCAATCAGGTCCCAGTTGCCGTTCGTCGTGTGGAGAGAGTGGATTTCCGGCATGCCGCGCAGCTTGCGGATCACCTGCGTGGTCGACTTGCCTGTCACTTCGATCATCATCACCGCCCGCACGGTCTGGCCGTCGTAATCGTCCCGCACCCGTACCGTGAAGCCCAGGAGCGTACCCGTCTCGAAAAGCCGCTCCAGGCGGTTCTGCACCGTGCCGCGGGCCACGCCCAGCGCCTCCGATAGCTTTGCCAGCGAGGCGCGCCCGTCGGCTCTCAGATGGGCGATGATCCGCCGATCGAGATCGTCGGGAATGTATTTTGCGATGGTGGCTTCCCTGACATTGCTGGGCATAGTGTTCAGTCCGATTGGTCAAATCTGGCAAAAGCTGGCCGAAATTAGCACTCTTTTGCGATTTCAGCCAGACCATGTGGCCTGCTAGCCTGAGCGCCTCGCTACAATTCGGAAAAAGGAAGGCCCGCCCGTGCTGCTGCAGCCCTCGAAGAAAGCTCTCGTGCCGTTCGTGAGTGTCGAAAACATGATGCACCTCGTCCATCATGTCGGCATCGAAACCATGCTGGCCGAGCTGACCGATGCGATCGAGGACGATTTCCGCCGCTGGGAAAGCTTCGACAAGACGCCCCGCGTCGCCTCCCATTCGCCCGAAGGCGTGATCGAGCTGATGCCCACCTCCGATCACGAGACCTACGGCTTCAAGTATGTGAACGGCCACCCGAAGAACATGTCTCAGGGCCTGCAGACGGTCACCGCCTTCGGTCTGCTGGCGGAAGTTTCGACAGGCTATCCGGTCCTGCTGAGCGAGATGACGCTGCTCACCGCGCTGCGCACGGCAGCGACCTCGGCCATGGCGGCGCGGCACCTGGCGCCGAAGAACTCCCGCGTGATGGCGATGATCGGCAGCGGCGCGCAGTCGGAATTCCAGGCGCTGGCGATGAAGGTCGTCGTCGGCATCGAGGAGGTCCGCTTCTACGATATCGACTTCCGCGCAACGGAAAAGGCCGTCCGCAACCTCGCCGACAGCGGGCTGCGGGTCGTGGCCTGCCGGAGTGCCGAGGAGGCCATCGAAGGCGCGCAGATCGTCACCACCTGCACCGCCGACAAGCAGTTCGCGACGATCCTCACCGACAACATGATCGGGCGCGGCATTCACATCAATGCCATCGGCGGCGATTGCCCCGGCAAGACCGAGCTTCACCGCGACATTCTCCTGCGGTCCGACACCTTCGTGGAATATCCGCCCCAGACCCGCATCGAAGGCGAGATCCAGCAGATGGATCCCGATTACCCGGTCACGGAACTGTGGCGGGTGATTACCGGCCTCTCCGAAGGACGCCGCGACACCAACCAGATCACGCTTTTCGACAGCGTCGGCTTTGCCATCGAGGATTTCTCTGCCCTGCGCTATGTCCGCAACCGCCTGAAGGGGACGGACCTGTTCCTCGAACTCGACCTGCTGGCCGATCCCGACGATCCGCGCGACCTGTTCGGCATGCTGCTGCGGGCCAAGGGCTGAGTATCCGCTTCAACCGGAGGCCGCGTGCATCGGGCGTCATTCTCTCCTAAGCTCGCGTTCGCGACACCGGGCAACGGTATGGGAGGAACACGCGTGGAGAAGGGTTTTCATGGTCGCCCTCAGGGGCTGACGGCGGACAACTGGGACCGGGGTCCCTTCAATCGCTGGGCCTTCCAGCATGTGCGCGAACTGGTGCCGACCGTGAACGTGGCGCGAGGCCTCGGGCATGCCAGCGCCCTGCCCGCCCGTCACGAGACCCTCGCTACCGTCGCCTTCTCCCTCGATGGCGAAGAAGATACCGTGGGGAACTGGCTTGAAACGAGCCATACGGACGGTTTCCTGGTGATCGAAGGCGGCGCCGTGACCGCCGAGATCTACGACAACCACATGAGCCCACGCACCCCGCAGCTTGTCCAGTCGGTCTCGAAATCCGTGACCTCTGCCGTGGCGGGATGTCTCGTCGCCGAGGGAGTTCTGGACCCGGAAGATGCCCTCACCCGGCATCTGCCCGAGCTTGCCTCCACCGCCTATGCCGGCGCCACGATCCGCCACGTTCTGGACATGACGAGCGGTGTGGTCTTCGAGGAGGATTACACCGCGCCTCAATCCCATTGCGCGCGTCTCGACGCCGCGGCCGGCTGGAAGCCGCGCCGGCATCCGGAGTGGCCGGGGACCGTTTTCGACCTCGTCCTGTCCCTGGGGGAAACGGAGTGCGCACATGGTTCCTCGTTTCGCTATCGCTCCATCGAGACGGATGTGCTGGCCTTCGCCATGGAGCGGGCAAGCGGGCTGCCGCTCGCCGAGCTGGTCTCGCGCCATGTCTGGGCACCGATGGGCGCGGAAAGCGATGCGTCCTTTACCGTCGACCCGAGCGGTTATGCCCTGGCGGACGGCGGCTTCAATGCCACGCTCAGGGATCTCGGCCGCTTCGGGCTGATGGTGGCGCGGCGCGGTCGGGCCGGGGACAGACAGGTCGTTCCCGCTGCCTGGATCGAGGATTGCCTGAGGGGCGATCCGGCCCTCTTCAATGCCGAATCGCGCGTGGTGCTGCCGCAGGGCGCCTATCGCAACCAGTTCTGGGTGGAGGAAGCCGGAAGGCAGGTCCTTTTGTGCCGGGGCGTTTTCGGACAGCTGATCTACATCGATCTCGAGGCGGATTTCGTCGCCGTGAAGCTGTCGAGCTGGCCGGATTTCGTCAATCCGGCGGCAACACGCCGGGCGCTGGCAGCCATTCGGGCAATCCGCGACCGGGCGCGCTAGACATGGGGTGCTGAAAAAGAGAAGGCCCCGGCTCCATCCTCGCATGACGGGAAGCCGGGGCGCTTTCCTGCTTCGGGTCCGCACATCCCTGGGGATGGTAATAGGCGACGAAGGTCAACTGCAGGGAGTAAATAATGCTCGCTTGGGTGGTGATCCCGTCGATTAATGTGAGGACGATACATCTTTGCAACAGATGGCCGCGGCATGCCCCGGCGGCGTCGGTCAGCCACCCCGGGCGCGCAGGTAGGAGCTCGGGGAACTCCCCAGCATCCGCCGGAACATGGTGGTGAAGGCCGAAATGTTCTCATAGCCCGCATCGAGCGCGACGGAGGTCACGGCCTGCCCGTCCGCGAGCCGCGGCAGCGAGGCGAAGATGCATGCCTGCTGACGCCAGGTCACGAAGCTTACTCCGGTTTCCTGGCGGAAATGACGGGTGAAGGAGCGACGGCTCATGCCGAGCGCCTGCGCCCAGCCATCGATGCTGGCCGAAGCCGAAGGCGCCTTGAGAAAGGCCCGGCACAGGGCGGCGAGCCGTGCCTCGGACGGAAAAGGCAGTCCGAGCGGTCTTTCCGGCAGGCAGGCCAGCTCGTCGAGAAGGAGCTCCATGACCAGAAGCTGCCGCCGTTCCGAAAGCGGCTTTTCCTCGACCCGCACCAGCTCCTCGATGAGACTGCGCGCCAGCATCGTGACCTCCACAACCCGCGGGCCCTTCGCCCCCTCGGCCCCCGCATCCACATAGATCGAATGCATCTCCACATCGCTGACCATCTCGGTCGCATGATCGAGACGGGCGGGTATGACCAGAGCATGGCCGGGGGGAATCATCCAGCGGCCTGTCGCCGTGGTGACGAGCACCACACCCCGGCGGGCGAACCAGAGTTGCGTGCGGCTGTGCTGGTGTTCCGGCACGCGCAGGCCCGCCGGATAGAGGCGACCGAGGGCCACGACCGGTTCGTTGGCGCCTTCGATCCATCGCAGGCTTCTGAAATGCTGCTCGTCCGCGGTCGCGTGATCGTTCTTGATGAAATCTAAATTGCGCATCTGGCCCACTCGCGAAGGAAGTCGACCAGAGCACAAAAGCGGGCCATCGGCAACACTTGTATGACATCCCCTCGGCGCTGCGCGCCGCCATCAGGCATGAACGGGAGAGGCATCATGGCCAGCATCACGGGAACCGGTGTCAACGTCGAGCGCACGGCCTTTTCGGTCATCCTCGCCGCCAGCTTCTGTCACATGCTGAACGACATCATGCAGTCGCTTCTGACGTCCCTCTATCCGCTGCTCAAGGACAATTATGCGCTCGATTTCGTCCAGATCGGGCTGCTGACCTTCGCCTTCCAGGTAACGGCGTCGCTGCTGCAGCCGGCGGTGGGCGTCATCACCGACCGCTGGCCCATGCCCTTCTCGCTGCCGGTGGCGATGGTATCGACGGCGACCGGCCTCTTTACGCTGGCCTATGCGGGAAGCTTCCCCTTCCTCGTGCTCGGCGCCTGCCTCATCGGCATCGGCTCGGCCATCTTCCATCCGGAGGCCTCGCGCGTGGCGCGTCTTGCCTCGGGCGGGCGGCACGGGCTGGCCCAGTCCTTCTTCCAGGTGGGCGGCAACACGGGAACGGCCATCGGCCCGCTGCTTGCAGCCTTCATCGTCATCCCGCATGGCCAGCGCAGCCTCGGCTGGTTCACGCTCATCGCGCTCACCGGCTTTGCGGTTCTTTCCTGGGTCAGCGTGTGGTACGTGCGTCACCGTCGTTCGGCCGCCGGCCGGAAGCCGGCAAGCCGCACCCTGCCACTCGCCCGCAATCGGGTCATCTGGACACTGGCCATCCTGGTCGTGCTGACGGCGACGAAGAACGCCTATCTCGCAAGCCTTTCCAGCTATTTCACCTTCTATGCCATCGAGAAGTTCGGCGTGGACGTGCAGAGCGCGCAGATGATGCTGTTCCTGTTTCTTGGCGCTTCGGCCGCGGGCGTGTTCCTCGGCGGACCGATCGGCGACCGCTACGGCGCCCGCGCCGTCATCTGGTTCTCCATCCTCGGCGTCATTCCCTTCGCGCTGCTGCTGCCCTATGCCAATCTGTTCTGGACGACGGTGCTGGTGATCGTGATCGGCTTCATCTTCTCGTCCGCCTTCTCGGCCATCGTGGTCTTCGCGCAGGAGCTCGTGCCGGGCCGCGTCGGATTGATCGCCGGCATGTTCTTCGGCTTCGCCTTCGGCTTTGGCGGTATCGGCGCGGCAGTGCTGGGCGTCCTTGCGGACCGCCAGGGCATCGAGACGGTCTATGCGGTGGTTTCCTTCTTGCCTCTGCTTGGCCTGCTCACCATCTTCCTTCCCCGGATACCGGATCACGCCTGAGGCGGCGGATCCGCAAAGGCGCCATTCCGTCTTTTCCTCCGGACTGAATCGATTTAACCAGGAACGCAAGTGGCCGCCCCGCCGGGCGGCCCGTCAATGATGGGAGGTTCCATTCATGTATGTACCCGCGCAGAACCGCTATGACGACGTGACCTACCGGCAGTGCGGCCGCTCCGGCCTCAAGCTTCCGCCGATCTCGCTCGGCCTCTGGCACAATTTCGGCGGCACGGATGTCTTCGAAACGGGCCGCGCCGTC
This sequence comes from Gellertiella hungarica, assembly GCF_014197145.1. Lineage (GTDB taxonomy): Bacteria > Pseudomonadota > Alphaproteobacteria > Rhizobiales > Rhizobiaceae > Gellertiella > Gellertiella hungarica. Next base: position 73,130 of record NZ_JACIEZ010000010.1, read on the forward strand.
ATCCGCCGCGCCTTCGACCGGGGCGTCACGCATTTCGATCTCGCCAACAATTACGGCCCGCCCTATGGTTCGGCGGAAGAGAACTTTGGCCTGATCCTCGAGCGCGATTTCCGCAGCCACCGCGACGAGCTGATCATCTCCTCCAAGGCCGGATGGGACATGTGGGCCGGGCCCTACGGTCTTGGCGGGTCGCGCAAGCATGTGCTCGCCTCGCTCGACCAGAGCCTGAAGCGCATGAAGCTCGATTACGTGGACATCTTCTATTCGCACCGCCCCACCCCGGATGTGCCCCTGGAGGAAACCATGGGCGCACTGGTGCAGATGCACCGCCAGGGCAAGGCACTCTATGTCGGCATTTCCTCCTACGGTCCCGAACGCACCCGGCAGGCGGAGAAGATCCTGCGCGCCGAAGGGGTGCCGCTGCTCATCCACCAGCCGTCCTATTCGCTGCTGAACCGCTGGATCGAGGACAAGCTGCTCGCGACGCTCGAGGAGCTCGGCACGGGCTGCATCGCCTTCTCGCCGCTGGCGCAGGGCATGCTGACCAACAAGTATCTGAACGGCGTTCCCGCCGATGCCCGCGCCGCCAAGGGCGGCTCGTTCCAGCAGGACATGCTGAGCGAGCAGAACCTCGCGATGGTGCGCGCGCTCGATGCGATCGCAAAGCGCCGCGGCCAGACGCTGGCCCAGATGGCGATTGCCTGGGTCCTGCGCGACCCGCGCGTCACCTCGGCGCTCATCGGCGCGCGAAACGTGGCGCAGCTCGACGATTCGCTCGACGCGCTGAACAACCTCACCTTCACGGCCGAGGAACTGGCCGAGATCGATGCCCATGCCAGGGATGGCGGCATCGACCTCTGGCGCGGAGTCTCGGAGTTCAAGTAAGCCTCCTCGGCGCCGCCTTATTTCCCGGGCGGCGCCAGCCTCAACAGCCGTCCGGGCTGATCGTCCTCGACAATCCAGACGGCGCCGTCGGGTGCGACAGCCACGTCCCTGATCCGGGCCTCCATGTCGAAGCGCTCCGCTTCGTCCGGATTTCCGCCTTCGTCGAAGGTCACGCGGACGAGGCAGAGGCCGGCGAGGCCGCCGATCAGGGCGGATCCCTTCCATTCCGGAAAAAGCCCGCTCTCGTAGAAGGCAAGGCCTGCCGGCGCGATAACCAGGTTCCAGTAGAGCGGAGGCGCGGCGAATTCGGGCCGTGTCTCGTGCCGCGCAATCGGCGCGCCGCTGTACTGGTCGCCGTTGGAGACGACGGGCCAGCCGTAATTCAGCCCCGGCTCGATCCGGTTGAATTCGTCGCCGCCCTTGGGGCCCATTTCATGCAGCCACAGGCGGCCATCGGGTGCGAAGGCAAGGCCATAGGGGTTTCGGTGTCCGGTGCTCCAGGTCATCGCTGCAACGCCCGGCTTGCCGGCTTCAGGGTTTCCGGGGGCGGGCTTGCCGTCGAGCGTCAGCCGGAACACCTTGCCGCGCGCCATGTCCGGATCCTGCGCCGTCTCGGGCTCCATGCGGTCCCCCACCGTCAGGAAGAGATGGGTACCTTCGGGATCGAAAGCGATGATGCCGCCCGGCTGGCCGCGCCCGCCCGGCTTCTGTCGGAAAAGCTCCGAGAACTCGGAAAGTCGCGCCCCGCCGCCACTCTCGTCCAGCCGTGCCTTCGCCAGGACGAGCGAAGTCCCGCCCCGGTCGGGTGCGACATAGGTGAGGTAGATGGTGCCGTCCTCGCTGTAGCGGGGAGAGACCGCCACGTCGAGAAGGCCGTTCTGGCCGGACGCCGCGACCTCGGGAACGCCCGAAACCCCGCTCTTCTCCCCTTTTTGCGTGACGAGGAAAAGGCCGCCCGGCTTTTCGGTCACGAGCAGACGCCCGTCCGGCAGGAAGGCAATGGCCCAGGGCGTGTCGAATTCGGCGATAGCCGTCGCCTCGAAGGGCTTTTTGGCGGTCGCCGGTCGGTCCCCGGCATTGATGGAGGCTGCTGCCGCCGGCATCGCAGCGGCAAGGGCAAGGGAAAGCAGTAAGGATCGAAAGGCGCTGGTCGTCATGCAGGTGTCTCCGGAGATCGTCCATGATCTAGGGTGCGCCATCCCCGGAAAAAGAGCGGCAGAAGGGCGATGCCGCATTTGTGAAGGGGTGCATGCGGCGGCAGAGGACGCTATCCTCTCGGCATGGATTCGCTTCCTCTCAAAGCCGGCCCGGAGGCTTCGCCGGTTGCCCTCGTTCCCGAATGGGCAACGCGCCCCGGCGCGTCCCCATCGGAAGCCGATGCGGCGTTCGGCGCCGGCGCGGCGCTCGCGGTGCTGGATGGCATCGTCCGGAGCCAGCCGGAGTGGTCGGGCGTCTGGCAGGCGCGCCTCGCACTCGCCGCTGCGCAGGAAACGCTGACATTCTTCCGCCGTCAGCAAAGCGCGGAGGCACTGCGTGACGCGCTTCTTCTGACGCCCCCGCAGGGGGATCCCGGTCCCGACGGTCATGTGCTGCGTGCCTGGCAGGCGCTGTCCGAGCGGCGCGCGGCGATTGCCACGCCGCTGCTCCGGGACCTCGCGGCGGATTTCGGCATCCGCTTCGATGGCATCCTGCTCGACATTCCGGCACTTCTCGACGATCTCGAACAGGCGGCCGGGTCGCCGCTCCATTCCGCAGCGGTGCTGCTCGAGACGATTGCGCGGGATCGTCCCGATGCAGAGCCCCTCGGCCTCTGGCTTGCCGACTGGATGATCGCCCGGCGCCTGCGCTGGCCCCGCCCCCTTCCCCTGATCATGACGCAACGGTCCGGCCCTCCCTTCCGCACCGCGGGCGGGAGGGGACGGTGCAAGCCCGCAGAGCCGGGCTATCGTGCCGCGCTGTGCGCAGCCGTCGCACTGGCCGCGGCGGATGCCTGCCGGCGTGCGGCGGAACTCTCCCGCCGCGCGGCCCAGCTTCAGGATGTCTCGCGCAAGGTGCGGACCAAGGGAGCGGCAAAGGTCATCCGCCTGCTGCTTGAGCGGGACGCCGTTCTCGCCACCGCCCCGGGCACGGGGCTGTCGCGCTGGGCGGCGGGGCGCCTTTTCGAGCGACTGGAAAGCCTCGGCGCCGTGCGCGAGCTTTCCGGGCGCAACAGTTTCAGGATCTATGGCCTATGACCGCCCGGCGTGCCCCCTCCCCCGGCGCCGAGGCCGGGCCGACGGATGCAGAGCTCCCGCATCTCACCCCGCCCCAGCGGTGGCGGGAATGGATGATGCGCGTTGAAGCCATCATCTTCGCGGCCCGGGAGCCCGTCCCCCGGGACCAGCTGTCCCGCGTCGTCGGACGCGACTGCAATCTCGATCTGCTGATCGCCGACATCCGGGAGGAACTGAAGGCGCGGCCCTATGACATCATGGCCGTGGCCGGCGGCTTCCAGCATCGCACGCGGAAGGCCTATGCCGATGTCATCCGGGCCTCGTCTGCCTCGCTTCCTCCTGTCGCGGATCTGGGCACGCGGGAGGCGGCGGTGCTGATGGCGATCGCCTATTTCCAGCCGGTGACCCGCACGGAGCTCTCCCGCATCTTCGGACGGGAGATCGGCCGGGAGGTGATCGCCGCGCTGCGGCAGGCCGGGTTCGTCAGCGCCGGGCCGCGCAGTCCGGCCCCGGGCGCGCCCTACACCTTTGTCACCACCCGCTTCTTCCTGTCCGCCTTCGGCTTCCAGACCTTGCGCGATCTGCCGGATATCGAGATGCTCGAGGATGCGGGCCTGCTCAGCCGGCGCAAAACCGCCGATGAGGGCGATCTGGCGCCCGAAGGTGACGAGGCGGACTGACGTTTCAGGCTACGGGGGCCACCCTTGCCGCAGCCTTTGCCCGCTCTGCAATGGAGCGGGCGATCCATGCGCAGACGATCAGCTGGATCTGGTGGAAGATCATCAGCGGCAGGACGATCGCGCCGATGCTCTGTCCGGCAAAGATGACGTTCGCCATGGGGACGCCGCTTGCCAGGCTCTTCTTCGAACCGCAGAAGATGGCGGCGATCCGGTCCCCTTGCCGGAAGCCGAAAAGCCGGCTGCCGATGGTGGTGATGGTCAGCACCAGCGCAAGGATTGCGCAGTCGAGGGCAATGATGAGGCCGAGATCCTTAAGGTCCAGCGTCTTCCAGATGCCCTCCACCACCGCGTCGCTGAAGGCGAGATAGACGACCAGCAGGATGGAGCCCCGGTCGAAGGGCGTGAGCAGCTGCTTCCTCGCCCTCACCCAGTTGCCGATGAAGGGCTGAAGCAACTGGCCGGCCACGAAAGGCAGGAAGAGCTGCGTCATGATCTTCACGAGAATGTCGCCGGAAAAGCCGATATGGCCGCCCGCCGAAAAGAGAGCCGCGACGAGCAGCGGCGTCAGGACGATCCCGAAGATGTTGGAGGCCGACGCCGCGCAGATGGCCGCGGGCACATTGCCGCCCGCCATGGAGGTGAAGGCAATCGAGGACTGGACGGTGGATGGCAGCACGCAGACGTAAAGCAGCCCCAGATAGAGCGGTTGCGGCACCAGCCATGGCGACAGGAAGCCGAGCGCGACGCCGATGGCCGGAAAGACCGCGAAGGTCATGACCAGAATGAAAAGCTGCAGCCGCCAATGCAGGAAACCGGCGATCACCACATCCGTGGAAAGCCGTGCCCCATGCAGGAAAAACAGAAGCCCGATCGCCACAACGGCGGCCTGCGAGAGAATATCCGCCGCCCCTCCCGTCGCCGGCAGGACACTCGCCAGAACCACGCAGAGAACGAGGAGTGTGGTGAAGAGGTCGGGCAGAAAACGCCGCATCGGCTGGCTCCTTGGCTGGGCGGGGCGGCTGATGTTCCCCAAAGCGGGGTGCAATGCAAGCCGGATCTGCCGTTTCCGGGTTCGCCCCGTCCTGCCGCCAAGAAAAAAGGGAGGTGCATTCCTGCACCTCCCTTTGTCTCACGCATCGGGGCGGATTACTGAAACACCTGAACCACAGTGCGGGACTGCGGATCGACGATCACGCGCTCGTTGTTCACCACGGCATAGGCATATTTCGGCTCGTCCGGGATCGGAACGATTTCCACGGTCTGCGGCAGGGGCTTGCCCACCACGACCTTTTCCTCCACGACCACGCGCTGGGTCGGTGCGGGCTGTTCCTGCACATAGGTGACCACCTTCTGCGGCGGCGGATCGATGGCGGTCCCGACAAGCGCGCCGGCAACACCGCCGACGGCTGCGCCAACCGGACCGCCGACGATGGCGCCGGTCACCGCACCGCCGGCAGCGCCGTTGATGGTGCTCTGCTGGGCAGCGGCGGTGGTGGCAAAGCCGGCTGCCGAGGCAAGCGCGGCGACAAGAATCATGGTCTTACGCATCACGTTTCTCCTTTGTCGTTGTGCCCCTAAAACGGACAATGAAGAAGTTCGGTTCCATGCGAAGCGGGCGAGAGGGCGTCCGGATGGACGTTGGACGGTCGGAAACGGCTGACATTACAAGGATTTAATTCGGCGGGACAAACGGGCTCGTCTACAAGCAAGGAGGGAGGCAGACGAAACGGAGAACAACCATGCGAGCCACCATCCTGCGCTACGCGACACCCACCATCACCGGGCTTTTCCTGGTATCGCTCGTCTCGGGCATCGCCCTCTTCTTCCACGTCGGCGGCGGCCTCTTCAACGCGATGCACGAATGGCTCAGCATGGTGCTGATCCTGCCTTTCGTGCTTCATCTCTGGAAGAACTGGCGGGCCTTGACGACCTATTTCTGGAAAGGACCGATGGTCGCCGCGCTGGCCCTGTCGCTCATGGCCGCTGCCGGTTTCGGCCTTGCATCGATGAGCGAAGGCCGGACCGGCGGGCCCCCGCAGATTGCCCTCACCCACGCGCTTTTCGCCCGCACCGCGACCGAATTCGCTCCCGTCCTCGGCATGTCGGGAGAAGCGCTTGCCGCGCAGCTCCGGCAGGCCGGTTACAGTGCGGCCGATCCGTCACTCCCCCTGTCCGCGATAGCCGCCCGGTCCGGCAAGAGCGAGTTCGAGCTCAGCAGCGCCCTGCTTCAGGTGAGGCCGTGACTTTCGGACCGGTCAGATCGCCGGGCGTTTCAGCACCTGCAGGATCGCCCGGCCGAGTTCGCGGCCCTCGAAAGGCTTGCCGATGATCGGCGTATCCTGAAACCGCTCGGGGATGACCAGACGGTCGCCGTAACCCGTGGCGAACAGGAAAGGTATGCCGAGATCCGACAGCCGCACGGCAATCTCCTCGGAGGTCCCCTGCCCCAGGTTGAAGTCCAGAAGGGCAAGGTTCGGCGTTGCCTGGTCGAGCACGCCGAGCGCGTCGCGGACATGGGCGGCGAGCGTCACGGTCGCTCCCATGGCGCGCAGCGTATCCTCGATTTCCATCGCAATCAGCGCCTGATCCTCGACGACGAGGATATGGCTGCCCGAAAGGTCCGCATTCTGGGCGGAGGTCTCCTCCAGCACCGTATCGCGCGGCACTTCGGCGACCACATAGGCGGCCGGAATGACCAGCGTCGCCTGCAGCCCGTCGGGCACGAAGCGCATGTCTGCCTCGCCGCCGAGATCGTACTCCATGCAGCTTGCGATCAGCTTCGTGCCGAAGCCCTGTGCGGAGGGTTCGGAAACCGTGGGGCCGCCTCTCTCCAGCCATTCTATGGAGCAGCTTCCGTCGTCGCGGATGGTCCAGCTGACCCCGAGCGTTCCGCCCGGCGTGCTGAGTGCACCATATTTTGCGGCATTGGTCATCATCTCGTGGATGACGAGCGCCACGGCGCCCGAAGCCCGTTCGTCCAGCGCAATTTCGGGACCGTGGACGCGCAGCCGGTCCGGCTGGCGCTGCGGCCGGTAGAGAACCGCCTCCGATTCGACGATGCGGGCAAGGGAGCGCGAGCTTGCCCCCGAGATCGACTGGTCATGGGCGCGTGAGAGTGCCTGAAGACGCCCCTCCAGCGTTGCGGAAAAATCCGGGACGGAAGCGGCATGGACGCCGGTCTGGCGCGCGATGGAAAGAATGAGCGTGATGATGTTCTTGATCCGGTGGTTCAGCGCGTCCTGGATCAGCCGGCGCCGCCTTTCCTGGAGCGCCCGCCGGTCGCGCTGGAATTCCGCGATATCCGCGAAGGCGCCCTTGAGTTCGCCCGCGATGACGCGCGCGATCCTCCCGGCAGAAGGGGCCGCGCTGACCGGTGACGCCCGCTGGCCCGGCGACCCGGAAGAAGATCAGATGCCGCCGCGGAGACAGGCTGAGCGGCACGATCAGGAGCGCGCGCAGGTCGGCCCGTCCGAGCGGCTGTCCAAGGCCGGCAAGGTCATTGGTCTCGTAGATGTCGCCGGTGGAGTCGGAAAGGGCGGTGATCTGCTCCAGTCCGTGCATGTCGGGCGTCGCGCCATGCGCCAGCCAGCGGCCGCTTTCGCCATAGGCCACGCCATCCGCACGCAGAAGGGTGGCGAGGGCCGGCACATGGGCATGCATCGAGGGCATGTCGGCCGCCCGGGCTTCCTGCCGGATTTCCAGCGTCATCTGCCGCAGCTGCTGGCGCGCCTCTTCTTCTCGCAGGCGCGCATCGCGGCGTTCTGCCTCGGTGAGCTGCAGCGCAAGAATGCGGCCGAAGAGTTCCAGGCCGGCGCGCTCGGGTGCGGTCAGCCGCCGCGGCGAGGGATGATGACAGGAGAGCACTCCCCACAGCCCGTTCTCGCCCATCAGCGGAACGATGAGGCTGGCCGCAATGCCGTGCCGGGCAAGCGCCGCGGCGTGCTCCGGCAGCAAGCAGCGCAACTGCGCATGGGCGAGATCGGGCTGCTCGTTCGCCATCCCGTCCGGCATCATCGGCATCGTTTCCGAGCCGGTATCCGCAATCATCCGGATGGCTGGCAGCGGCGGATTGCCCGCAAGAAAGACCGCTTCCGCAAGGGGCGCACTGTCTGCAAGGCTTCCGAGGCGCGATCCGGCCCGGAGGGTCTCGGCCATGATGCGGGCCTCGCCGGTATTGGAAACACGATAGAGAAGCGCCCGGTCGTAACCCAGAAGGGCGCCGGCAATGCGGGTTGCCGTGGCGGCCATCCGTTCCGCGGACATGCTGGCCTGGAGGCGGCGCGCCAGAGCCTGGGCCGGATCGATGGCCGACTGGATGAGACTTTCGCCGGCGGTCGCCTCCTCCAGCTCGACGATCACATGGCCGCTGTAGCGGTGGATGAAGACATCGAAGCTCTGCTCCTCGCCGGAAAGCTCGACTCCGCTGAGAATGCCGGGAGACGGCGTGCTGCCCGTTTTCGCCAGCAGATTGCGCAGGGCATGGGCAGCCTGCATGCCGATCACGTCCTCCAGTTCGTCATCCGTCGCCAATGGCCGTGGCCAGGTGCCCGACCAGGACACCAGCCTGAGGTTTTCTTCGCTGAAGGCCAGCAGGCGGCCGTGGCTCTGGACGCGGCCACGCCAGAAGCGGGCATCGCAATCGGCATGCAGGATTTCGATAGGCAGATTCAAGGCGGCGGCTTTCGAATGGGGGCGTTCAAGCCTGAGGCGACGATCGTGCGGAACCAAATCGCGCCCTCCGTCTTTAAGGCTCGGGTCGGCGGGCTTCTTGATTCTTGTGTTCACGATTAACAGAAGGCGCTCGCCGGGTCGGTCTACTTGTGGACGAATCCATAAGAAACAAAACCGGAGGGTGAAATATTGTCTGCTCCGACGCTCCAGGATCTTGCCGGGAACGCGCTGATCTCAGCACTCAGGGAAGAGGATCGCCGGCGGCTCATGCCGCACATGATGATCCACGAATTACGACCAGGCGATGTATTGCAGGAGTCCGGGCAGGAGGTTTTCGAAACCTGGTTTCCGCTCGATGCGGCCCTCGCAAGTTTCTCCGTGGCGACCTACCGGGACAACGACGCGGTCGAGGTGGCGCTTGTGGGGCGGGAAGGCGCGGTGGGCGGCATTGTCTCCGACGGCTCGATTGCGGCCTATGCCACCGCGTCCGTTCGCATGGCAGGGCGGTTCATCCGCATCCGCAGCCAGACGCTCGAGCAGCTGAAGACCGAAAGCATCCATGTCAGGCACTGGTTCTCGCGCTATTCCGACTACCTCCTGGCGCAGTCCTTCCAGAATGCCGCCTGCAACGCCAAGCACACCATTACCCAGCGCACCGCCCGCTGGCTTGTGTCGGCCATGGATCGCACGCAGAGCAACCGCTTCGAGCTGACGCAGGAACAGCTTGCGGAGATGCTGGGGGTGGGGCGCACATTCGTGACCCGGACGGTCAGCGCCATGCGCGCCGAGGGTCTCATCGAGAGCCGTCGGGGGGTTTTCACCGTGGTGAACGAGCAGGCCCTGCGCAACCATTCCTGCAGCTGCGGCGCCGCCCTGGAACGGCATTTCCATGCGGTTCTCGACAATCTCTATCAGAGTTGATCCATTGTGCACGCGCGGCGGGATCGCACCCCCGGTGATCCCCCGGGCAGGCCGATCCTCGCCGGATTACGCCAAAAAAATGCCGGAATAGGACATCTGTGGCCGAATCCGTACTTGCCGTCCGTCAAAGAACCTGATGGTTTCCAGCACACCGTGGCACAGGTTGCAGGGATACGTGGTGGAGCACTGGCCGGCATTTCCGGCTGGATGATGGAGGCAGACCTATGAAGATAGGTGCATTGAGAGAGCGCGCGGAGCATGAAAACCGCGTCGCGCTGACGCCGGATTCGGCATTGCAGCTGAAGAAGCTCGGGCATGACAGCGTGGTCGAGGCAGGTGCCGGGGCCCGCGCCGGGATTTCCGACGATGCTTATCGCGCCGCGGGCGTGGAGGTCCTCGGCGATGCGGCAGCGGTGATCGCCGCCGCGGATGTCGTCGTGAAGGTTCGCGGACCGGAACCCGATGAGGCGCAGACCCTGAAGGACGGGCAGACGCTGATTTCCTTCCTGTGGCCGGCACAGAATCCGGAGCTTCTCGAGCTCTTCAGGCAGAAGAACATCACCGCGGTCGCCATGGACATGGTGCCGCGCATCTCCCGCGCGCAGAAGATGGACGCGCTGTCGTCGATGGCGAACATCGCGGGGTATCGCGCCGTCATCGAGGCGGGCAACCAGTTTGGCCGCTTCTTTACCGGCCAGGTCACGGCAGCAGGCAAGGTGCCGCCGGCCAAGGTGCTGGTCGTGGGTGCCGGCGTTGCCGGTCTTGCCGCGATCGGCACGGCTGTCAGTCTGGGCGCCATCGTCCATGCCTTCGACGTTCGCCCGGAAGTGGCCGAGCAGATCGAATCCATGGGGGCGAGCTTCGTCTTCCTCGAGTTCGAAGCGAACCAGGACGGAGCGGCGACGGGTGGCTATGCGGCTCCCTCCTCGCCGGAATTCCGCGAAAAGCAGCTTGCCAAGTTCCGCGAGCTGGCGCCAGAAATGGATATCGTCATCACCACCGCCCTTATCCCCGGCCGCCCTGCCCCGAAGCTGTGGACGGAAGACATGGTGGCGATGATGAAGCCGGGCTCGGTCATCATCGATCTCGCCGCGGAGCGCGGCGGAAACTGCGATCTGACGGTGCCGGACCAGCGCATCGTTTCGCCGAACGGGGTGGTGATCGTCGGCTACACGGACTTCCCGAGCCGGATGGCCGCTCAGGCCTCGATCCTCTACTCGACCAACATCCGCCACATGCTGGCGGACCTGACGCCCGCCAAGGACGGCGTGATCAACCACAACATGGACGATGACGTGATCCGCGGCGCGACCGTCACCAAGGGGGGCGAGATCACCTATCCGCCACCGCCGCCCAAGATCCAGGCAATCGCCGCCGCCAAGCCGAAGGAAAAGGCGAAGGAGCTGACGCCGGAGGAAAAGCGGGCGCAGGAGGCGGCAGCCTTCCGCAAGCAGACGACCACGCAGGTGGGCCTGCTGGTCGTCGGTGGCGCGCTGATGCTGCTCGCCGGTCTTTATGCGCCGGCGGCCTTCATGAGCCACTTCATCGTCTTCGTGCTCTCCTGCTTTGTCGGTTTCTCCGTCATCTGGAATGTCAGCCACTCGCTGCACACGCCGCTGATGGCCGTCACCAATGCGATCTCCTCGATCATCATTCTCGGTGCCCTGATGCAGATCGGTTCGGGCAGCTGGCTGGTGATCATTCTCGCCGCGCTTTCGGTCTTCATGGCCGGCATCAACATTTTCGGCGGCTTCATGGTCACGCGGCGCATGCTGGCCATGTTCCAGAAGTCCTGAGGGGGAGAGAACAATGGGTTTCACGACATCCGCTTACGTCGTCGCGGCGGTTCTCTTCATCCTGTCGCTCGGGGGCCTTTCCGGCCAGGAAAGCGCCAAGCGCGCCGTCTGGTACGGGATCGCGGGCATGGCGCTTGCCGTCATCGCCACCTTCATCGGCCAGTCGGCCAATGGCACGCTCGTCAACGTGCTGACGGTCCTCATGCTGGTCGCGGGTGCGGTTCTCGGCGCGATTGCCGCCAAGCGCGTGCAGATGACCGAGATGCCGCAGCTTGTGGCCGCCATGCATTCGCTGGTCGGCCTTGCCGCCGTCTTCATCGGCTATAACGCCCATATCGAGGCGGCCCGCGTGATCGGCCTCGACGAGGCATCGAAGGCAGCGCTATCCGGCTTTGCCGCGATCCTCGCCCACAAGGATGCGGTCGAACTCTCCATCCTCCGGGTCGAGACCTTCCTCGGCGTCTTCATCGGCGCGGTCACCTTCACCGGCTCGGTCATCGCCTACGGCAAGCTTGCCGGGAAGGTGGACGGCAAGGCCAAGAAGCTGCCGGGCGGCCACCTGCTCAATGCGGCAGCGGCCATCCTTTCGGTCGTCCTGCTGGTCGTCTACCTGCAGACGGGCTCGTCGATCGCGCTCATCGTCATGACGCTTGCCGCGCTCTTCATCGGCTATCACCTGATCATGGGCATCGGCGGCGCAGACATGCCCGTCGTGGTGTCGATGCTGAACAGCTATTCCGGCTGGGCGGCAGCGGCCATCGGCTTCTCGCTGTCGAACGATCTGCTGATCGTCGTCGGCGCGCTGGTCGGTTCTTCGGGCGCGATCCTCTCCTACATCATGTGCAAGGCCATGAACCGCTCCTTCATCTCGGTCATCCTCGGCGGCTTCGGCGGCACGACGGGCCCCGCGATGGAAATCTCGGGCGAGCAGATTGCCATCGACGCGGAAGGCGTTGCGGCCGCGCTCAACGATGCGGATTCCGTCATCATCATTCCGGGTTACGGCATGGCGGTGGCGCAGGCGCAAGGGGCGGTTTCGGAACTCACCCGCAAGCTGCGCGCCAAGGGCAAGAATGTCCGCTTCGCGATCCATCCGGTGGCCGGCCGCCTGCCGGGACACATGAACGTGCTGCTCGCCGAGGCCAAGGTGCCCTACGACATCGTTCTCGAGATGGACGAGATCAACGAGGACTTCCCTGAAACGGATGTGGCGATCGTCATCGGCTCGAACGACATCGTCAATCCGGCCGCACAGGAAGATCCGAACAGCCCGATTGCCGGCATGCCGGTTCTCGAATGCTGGAAGGCCAAGCAGGTCTTCGTCTCCAAGCGCGGACAGGGAACGGGCTATTCGGGCATCGAAAACCCGCTCTTCTTCAAGGAGAATACCCGCATGTTCTACGGCGATGCGAAAGCGTCGCTGGAAAAGCTCCTGCGCCTGATCGACTGACCGGCCGCAATGCCATCTGCTTCCGACGCCGCGCCGAAAGGTGCGGCGTCTTGTTTTGGGCGTGAGGGGCGGGTTTGGACTTCTCCCTCCCCTCCCCTTACCTGCGGCTCAGGCGCGCTTCGCCATCCATGTCTTCGCAAGTTCGAGATCCATCCGCGTCAGGCCATGGCCGGAAGGAAGGACCTCGTGGGTGACATCCGCACCCGCCGTCGAAAGGGCGCTGGCAAGGCGGGCGGCGTTGTCGGCCGGCACGATCGGGTCCATCCCGCCGGAAAGCAGCAGGACCGGCTTTCCTTGAAGCCCGCCGGCGGGCGTTTCAGCAAGCGGAACCATGGCGCGCAGGAGCATGGCGCCTGCCAGCACGTCCGGGTGGCGGTAAAGCAGCGCGGCGGCGATGTTGGCGCCGTTCGAGAAGCCGATGGCGACGGGCGCCTCCAGTCCGTAAGCCTGCCGCGCCTCCTGGACGAAGTGTGCAAGCTCGCTTGCGCGGTGCCGCACGTCGTCCTCGTCGAAGACGCCTTCCGACAGGCGGCGAAAGAAGCGCGGCATGCCGTTTTCCAGCACCTTCCCCCGCGGAGAAAGCAGCGCCGCGCCGGGCGACAGCTGCTGCCCGAGCCCGAGCAGGTCGTTTTCGTCGCCGCCGGTTCCATGGAGGAGCAGCAGCGGCGGCAGGTTCGGTGCCGTTGCGGGCACGAAGCGGTGGATATGGGAAAGACCGTTTTCCGTCATGGCTCTCTTCCTCGTTTTCTGGGGCGGGCTTCGCGGAAAGGCGCGAAGCCCCTGTCCGGGTCAGGCAAGAGGCCTGTTGTCCGTGGCGAGCGGCGGCAGCAGGCCCTCGATCTTCTCGCGATAGGGCTCGAGATTGGCCGGCAGCTTCAGCGCTTCGCCAAGGCTTTCCGCCGGCTCGTCCACAGCAAAGCCCGGCTCGTCGGTTGCGATCTCGAAGATCACGCCGCCGGGGGAGCGGAAATAGACCGAGCGGAAATAGTCCCGATCCTTCTGCTCCGTCGTCGGGATCCGGAGTTCGGAGCGGAGCCTCTCCGCAAGTGCGGCCTGTTCGGCATCGTCCTTTGCCCGGAAGGCAATGTGATGCACCGAACCGGCTCCCTGGCGGGCGGGCAGGAAACCGCCGGCCGCATGGATATCCACGATGCCGCCGATCTTCTCCGACCGGATTGCGTAGCGCGTGGTCGTGCCCTCGGTGGCAATCCGCTCGAAGCCGAAGACGGCGGTCAGGACGCGTGCCGTCGCTTCGCCGTCCTCGATCAGGAGCGAGACGCCGTGGAAACCGCGAAGCGCGACATCCGCCGGGATGTCTTCCGTCGCCCGGGCCGGTTCGGCTTCGATCCCGTCGATGCCGACGAGCGCGAGGCGCATTCCGTCCGGGTCGCGGAAGGGCAGAACGGTCTCGCCGAAGCGCGTTTCCATGGCGCCGTGGGGCACGCCCTTCTCGATGAAGCGGTGCATCCAGAAACCGAGCGCAGCCTTCGGCACGCGATACATGCTCTCCTCGGTTTCGCCGATGCCAAGCCGGCCGGGACCGACCCCTTCGAAGGGAAAATGGGTCATGATCGTGCCGGGCCGTCCCGTCTCGTCGCCGAAATAGAAATGATAGGTGCCGGGATCGTCGAAATTCACCGTCTTCTTGACGAAGCGCTGACCGAGGGTCCGGGTGTAGAAATCGTAGGTTCGCTGGGCATTGCCCGAGATGGCGGTGATGTGGTGGAGCGGGTTGCTCATCTTGGTTCTCCGTATCCTGTGGCGGATACCGCCGTTGCTGTTGGCACAGAGGTAGGAGATCCCGCGGCGGATTGCACGCGGTTGCGCTTGCATCGATGCAAGGTTAGTCTTGCACACGGGCAGAATACCTTGCAGGTGAACATGAAAGCCATCGACGATCTTTCCTGGGACGATGTCCGGCTGGTGCGGCTGGTGGCGGAATCCGCCGGACTGGCCGGTGCCGCCTCGCTTCTCGGGGTCGATCCGTCCACGGTCTATCGCCGCCTCGGGGCGCTGGAGAAGCATCTCGGATGCACGCTGTTCGAGCGCCACCGCACGGGCTATGTGCCGACCGCCATCGGCGAAGAGCTGGTTGCGCTCGCCGATGGCTTCGAATCGGGAATTCTCGAGTTCGGCCGCCGTCTGAAGGGCAAGGCGATCGACATAACTGGCGAGGTGCGGGTGGCGACTGCAGACAGCCTGCTCGCCCATCTCCTGACGCCCGTCTTTGCCCGGTTTCAGGCATCGCATCCGGGCATCCGGCTCGATGTGGTGATCGGCAATCTGCCGCTCAATCTCTCGCGGCGCGATGCGGATGTGGCGATCCGCGCCACGGACAATCCGCCCGACACGCTCGTCGGGCGGCGTATCGGAACGCTTGCCTGGGCGCTGTACGGCCAGCCGCCGCTATCGTTGGCGGTGGCCGATGGCTCGGCCAACTGGGTGACCCTCGGTGACGAGATGGCGTCGCTCAACGTGGTTCGCTGGGCGCATGAGGAAGTGCCGCCCGAGCGTCGCGTCTATCGGGCCAATTCCGTGCTGGCGCTGGCCTCCGCCGTGGAGGCCGGCATCGGCGTGGGGCATCTTCCCTGCTTCATAGGGGATCAGTGCCGGGCGCTCGTCCGGTTGTCCGATCCGGTGTCGGCCTTTTCGGCCGGTCTCTGGCTGCTCACCCATGCAGACCTGAAACAGTCGCCGCGCATACGCCTGTTCATGGATTTCGTCGCAGCCGAACTCAACCGGCTGCGACCGCTCATGGAAGGCGATGCTTTCCGTCTGCCCGCCGCTCACGACGGGCCGGAGGACCTTATCTCGCCTCAGGCGTAGACCGCTTCCTTGCCGAAGTGCTTCACCAGCAGATACTGGAGGCAGACGCGATACTTGTTGCGGTTGGAGCGCCCGTAGGTGTCGAGGGCGGCGTTCAGCCCCTTCTCCAGTTCGGGGCCGGCCGAAAGGCCCAGCTTCTTGACGAGGAAGTTGTTGCGCACCCGGTCCAGTTCGGCCTCGTCGGAGGACGAGACGGTCGAGGCGTCGTCATTGTAGATGGAAGGTCCTGCTGCCTTGGCGATTTTGGTCAGCAGGGCCATGTCGGCATCGATCCCGCATTTGGCCTTCAGGTCCGCCGCATATTTCTCGATCAGACGGTTGAGTTCGCTCATTCCCGGTTCCCTTTTCTCCTGGTGGTCATTGTTTTCTGGAGGGGTTCACGCGCGCGCTGAACGAAGCGAACCGTAGCAAAGCCGTTACTACTTGTCATTGATAAAAATTAAAAATTACGAAGATTAAAAAAACCGCTGTTTTCGGCCTCCGCCGGTCCTGCAACCGTTGAAATTGCCGGCTTGCCTTCCCCACATAAGAATAAAATCTTGTAGCGTGGCGGTGCGGGCCGATCCCCGGCCGCCGGCGGAACCGGAGGGCTTCATGGCCAAAGATCCATACGAGATCCTCGGCGTGGCGAAGAGTGCCTCGCAGAAGGACATCCAGAGCGCCTATCGCAAGCTGGCGAAGACACTGCACCCGGACCTGAACCCGGGCGACAAGGCAGCGGAAGAGAAGTTCAAGGCGGTGTCGGCCGCCTATGCGATCCTCGGCGACGAGGAGAAGCGCAAGAAATTCGACGCGGGCGAAATCGATGCTTCCGGCATGGAGCAGCCCTCGCGTGAATTCTACCGCGAATATGCCAATGCCGGCGGCGATCATGGCCGCTATACCTATTCCGGCGGCTTCTCCGATTTCGGCGATGCGGACGATTTCCTGTCCGGGATCTTCGGCCGCAGGGCCGGTGCAGACCGCAACCAGCCCTTCCGGGGCCGGGACCGGCATTACGCGCTTTCGGTGGAGTTCCTCGATGCCGTCAATGGCGGGTCGATGAAGGTGAACCTGCCGGAGGGCGGTGCGCTCGACATCCGCATCCCGCCGGGCACCCGTGACGGCCAGACGCTGCGCCTGAAGGGCAAGGGGGAACCGGGGCTGAACGGCGGCCCGCAGGGCGATGCGCTCATCGACATCACGGTGAAGCCGCATCCCTTCTACGAACGGGATGGCGACGATATCCGCCTGGACGTGCCTGTCAGCATCAAGGAGGCGGTTCTCGGCGGGAAGATCCGCGTTCCCACGCCAACAGGTCCGGTCAGCGTCACCCTGCCGCCCCATTCCTCGAGCGGCAAGGTGCTGCGCCTCAAGGGCAAGGGCGTCAGCCGTGCGGGCGGTGCCGGCGACATCTACATCACGATCCGCCTGGTGCTGCCGGAAAAACCGGATGCGGCGCTGGAAGCCTTTGTCAGGGACTGGGCGGCCGAGGGCGACAATCCCCGCCGTGCAATGGGAGTGTGAGCCATGAGGGAGCATGATTTCCGGCAGAAACTGCGCATCGAGGTCACTATGCTCGACAGCTGGGTGTCGCATGGCTGGCTGATACCGGTCACGACGCCGCAAGGGCGGGAATTCACCGATGCCGACCTTGCCCGGGCGCTGCTGATCCGCGACCTCGTGCACGACATGGGCGTGAACGAGGCGGGCGTCGACGTGGCCATCCGGCTGATCGACCAGATGCATGGCCTCAGGCAGACGCTGCACGGCCTCGTCCGGGCCATGGATCGTCACGACCGGCGCCTGCGGGACCGGTTGATTGCCGAGATCGTGGATCTGGATTGAGGCGCAGCCGGCCTTGACTTCGCGGGTGCATTCCTGCTCGTTTGCCGTGCAATGCAATCGCAAAGAGAGAGAATGCCATGTCGTCAGATCCCGTCCTGCATTTCCACGGGGCCGCGGGCACCGTTACCGGTTCCTGCTTCCAGCTCGAGACGGACGGGGTCCGGATTCTCGTCGATTGCGGGATGTTTCAGGGTTCGAAGACGGAAAAGGAGCTGAACTACCGCCCCTTCCCCTTCGATCCCCGGTCGGTCGATGCCCTCGTTCTCACCCATGCGCATATCGATCATTCGGGCCTCGTTCCGAAGCTGGTGAAGGACGGTTTCAGCGGGCCGATCTATGCGACCGGCCCGACGGTTGATCTTGCCGCTGTGATGCTGCCCGACTCGGGCCACATCCAGGAAATGGAGGTGGAGCATCTGAACCGGCGCAACCGCACGCGCGGCCGCGAGGGCGTCGAGCCGATCTACACCGCAGCCGATGCCACCGCCTGCATGACCCAGTTCCGCGCGGTGCCGCTGAAGGAGTGGCAGGCGATCGGCAATGGCGGGTTGAAATTCCGCTTCTGGAATGCGGGACATCTTCTGGGTTCCGCTTCCATCGAAGTCGAGACGGGCGCGGGGCGGCGCATTCTCTTCTCGGGCGATATCGGCCCGGCCAACAAGCTTCTCCAGCACGATCCGGAAGCGCCTTCCGGCTGGGATTACGTGCTGTGCGAAAGCACCTATGGCGACCGGGACCGGGACGATGCGACCGACGAGGCGCGGCTCTCGATGCTGCGTGCGGAAGTGCGGGCGGCGACCCGTCCCGATGGCGCGCTCGTCATCCCGTCATTTGCGGTGGAACGCACGCAGGAGCTTCTGGCGGATCTCGTGCTGCTCATGGAGCGGCGCGAAATCGAGACCTGCCCGATCCTCATCGATTCCCCCCTCGCCTCCCGGGCGAGCCGGGTGTTCCAGCACCATGCGCGCGAGATGGACAATGGCGACCTGCTCTCGAGGGCCATGCGCGCCCGCAATGTCCGCTTCACCGAAACGACGGAGCAGTCGAAGGCCATCGACTTCATGCACGGTTTCCACATCGTGATCGCCGCAAGCGGCATGTGCGAGGCCGGCCGCATCCGCCACCGGCTGAAAAACTGGCTGTGGCGCGAGGAGGGTACGGTGCTTCTGGTCGGCTTTCAGGCCGCCGGAACGCTGGGGCGCATCCTTGAGGACGGCGCGCATACCGTACGCATCCAGGGGGAGGAAATCGCGGTGCGCGCCCGCATCCGCAAGCTGGACGTCTACAGCGGCCATGCGGACGGTCCCGATCTCGCCAGGTGGGTGAAGGCACGCCTGCCGGTAAAGGCTGGCCTCTTCCTCGTTCACGGGGAAGACGAGGCCGTCGTCGGGATGAAGGGGCGGCTTGCACCCTTGGTCGGCGAGAACAGGCTTTTCACGCCCGCGCTCGATTCCGCCTACCGTCTGGAGGCCGCTGGCCCCGTGCTGCTGGAGGCGGACGAGACCAAGCCGCGCATCGATCCGGTGGCGGCGGGTCATCCCGACTGGCACAACGACACGCAGGCCTTCCTGCTCGATCTCAACGACGCGCTCGCCAGGGCCGGGGATGCCAAGGCCCGGCGCGTGCTTCTGCGCCGCCTCAAGCGGGCGCTCGAGGACGAGCGGCACCACTGAGGGCGCCTCACAGGACCTGCAACACCTTGCCCGTATCGTGCTGCCGGACGAAATCCACCCGGGTTCCGTTCCAGTGGTAGCTGTAATGCCGACCCTGGACGGGGATCGGAACGATGTCGGGCCAGAAGAGGCCGACGCAAAGGCCGCCGGGCATGCGCACGCTGCTCCAGAGGAGACCGTCGCTGCCGGCTGCCCTGAGCCTGCGCCCCACCGCCTGCGAGGGGCCGTAGTCCACGGGATCGAGCGCGCCCTCGATGTGGCTGACATCATGCAGGTCCCGGTCGAGCGACCCGATCAGAACACGGAAATCGGACGTCCAGCCGGGCTCTTCGCGGGTTGCCGCCATGAATTTCTCGTGGTGGTGGATCGTCTCGGCCAGGGCCACGTCCTCGCTGCTGCCGGCATAATAGATGCCGTAGCTTCCGTCGGTGAAGCGGCCCGGACGGAGCGGCGAGCAGTGCACGAAAGGCGCCATCACGAGGCTCGCGCCCGGCCCCGATACGCGGCGGTTCGCCGGCACCTTGCCGAGATCGCCAATTTCCAGCCGGATGCGGGGGTTCGTTTTTTCCTCCACGGCCGCGAGCGCTTCCCAGTCCCGGGGATCGGCGATGTCCTCGAAAAGATCAATCGGCGGATGGATCGACCGGATGATGCGGAAGGTCTGTGGCCACCGGACCCGGATCGGTCGCGGCAGGCCGTCTACCATGCGCCGCGCTCCGCATCGAGCCATTCGCGCATGGCCGACAGGTCGGCCATTTCACCGCGCAGCATGAGGTCGAGAGCGGATTGCCCCGCGAAGGCGTCGTTGGGCTTGCGGATCCAGGCATAACCGCGGGCGGGGTCCTTGAAGAGATAGCGGAGGCCCTTGTGGATGCCCATCAGATGGGCCATCCGCATGCGCAGATCCCGGTCGATGCGGCCGATCTGCCCTTCCTTCCAGCGAGCCCATGTGCGGGCGGAAAGCCCGCCGAGCAGGATGCAGGCTTCCGCATCGCTGAGGTTCCAGGCGCGGAACAGGTTGACCGTGGTGCGGGCGAGCGCGCCTGCCTCCTCTTCGGTGATGACAGGGGTCTGGCTGGCCGAAGGCGTGGTTTCGATGGGCTGGAGCAACATGAATGCATTCCTTCTTTGGCATGAATATAGAGATATTCTGCCAAATGGCAAGGATCGCCCCCATTCAAAGCCGCCAGGATCGGTCTTCCGCGTCCAGGGTCGATTTCAGATAGTCGAAATGCTCGTAGGCCATCCCGCGATAGGGAAGCCAGTCCTCCGCGGTTTTCTGGGCGAGATCGTCCGCCATCACCGCCAGCGGCTTGCCCGTGGAATAGGCAAGCACCAGCGTCTTGGCCGCTCTTTCGAAGAAATAGAGATGCTCGAAGGCTTCCGCCACCGTGGGCCCGGTGACCGTGACGCCATGATTGCCCATCAGCAGCACGGAGTGATTGCCGAAGGCGGCCGCAAGGCGCCTGCCCTCCTCCGCCTCGTCGGCAATCCCGCCGAAATTCGTGTCGATGCCGACCTGCCCGAAAAAGCGGGCCGTGTTCTGGTCGATCGGCAGCATTGCGGGGTCCTTGAGACAGGCAAGGGCCGTCGCATAGGGAGGATGACAGTGAAGGATCACCCGGACGGAGGGGCGCTCGCGGTGGATGGTCCCGTGGATGCACCAGGCAGAGGGGTCGGGCGCCTGAGGTCCCTCCATGACGCTTGCATCATCGGCGTCGAGGAGAAGCAGGTCGCTCGCCCGGATCGAGCCGAAATGCTTCCATCGCGGATTCATCAGGAAGCGCTTTCCGTCGGCGGAAACCGCCGCGCTGAAATGGTTGCCGACCGACTCATGCCAGTCGAACTTCACCGCCAGCCGAAAGGCGGCCGCAAGATCGATGCGAAGCGCCGCCAGGGCCTCCGGGCCCGGTTCGCCCATGCTGTTGTCCTCGCTCCGTGCCATGAGATCCTCCCAGCCTGCTGTTCCCTGTCCGGGAAAGGCTAGCGCCGCCCGAGGCAGCGGAGAAGGCGAAGGAGCCACAAAAAATCAATGGCCTCAGGCCTCTTCCGCCTCATGGGCAGAAGCGGCAACGCCATTGGCGCTGTCATAGGCCTGCCGCGCGCGGTCGATGTTGGGCAGGTTCTGGTGCGCCCACTTGCCGAGCGCCTCGACGGGCTCCCAAAGCGAGCGGCCAAGGGGTGTCAGCGCATATTCCACCTGCGGCGGCACGGTCGGATGCACGGTGCGGTTCACCATGCCGTCCCGTTCGAGGGTGCGCAGCGTCAGCGTCAGCATGCGCTGGGAGATGCCGCCGATCCGCCGCCGCAGCTCGTTGAAGCGCAGCGCCTCGTCGCCGAGCATCATGATGACCAGGACGCTCCACTTGTCGCCCACGCGTTGCAGCACCTCGCTGACGCGGCCGCACTGGCAGGGCTCGTAATAGTTCGGCATGGCAAAGTTCCCTCGCGGTGACCTGGTCACAAATTTGTGCCTTCTTGCGCCCGATTGCAAGTACCCTATTTTATCCAAGTTACTATTTGTTACTGCTTCGGGTGCTTGTTTCCGGAAGGCCCGGAGCAGTTGGAGCCAAAGGAAGGACCACGCTCATGCTGCTCGAAAAACTGAACTGGCGCTATGCGACCAAGAAGATGGACCCGGCCCGCAAGGTGCCGCAGGAAAAGGTCGACCGCATCATCGAGGCGGCTCGCCTTGCCCCGACCTCCAGCGGGCTGCAGCCCTTCGAGGTACTCGTCATCACCAATCCGGAGCTCAAGGAGAAGATCCGCGCCGTCGCGTGGAACCAGGCCCAGGTGACCGACAGCTCGCATCTCCTCGTCTTCGCCGCGTGGGACAACTACACGGCCGAGCGCATCAACCGCATGTTCGATCTGGTGAACGAGGAACGCGGATTCACCAGCGAGGGCTGGGAAGCCTATCGCCAGAAGCTGCTGGAAACCTATGTGCCGCGCAGCGCCGAAATCAACTTCGAGCATGCCGCACGCCAGGCCTATATCGGCTTCGGTCTTGCCCTGACGGCCGCCGCCTTCGAGGAAGTCGACGCGACGCCGATGGAAGGCTTCGATGCCGCGGCGCTGGACGAAATCCTCGGTCTCCGGGAAAAGGGGCTCCGTTCCGTGACGATCATGCCCATCGGCTATCGCGATGCGGCCAACGACTGGCTCGTCAATCTCAAGAAGGTCCGCCGCGACCGAAAGAATTTCGTGACCGAGATCGCCTGATCCCGTCTTTCGAAACCCGCAAAGAAAAAGGGCCCGGCGCTTGCCGGGCCCTTTCTCGATGCTCCGAAGCGGGTCTCAGAGGCTGACGACGTGGCTC
The DNA here is from genome assembly GCF_014197145.1 of Gellertiella hungarica. Taxonomy (GTDB): domain Bacteria; phylum Pseudomonadota; class Alphaproteobacteria; order Rhizobiales; family Rhizobiaceae; genus Gellertiella; species Gellertiella hungarica. The sequence continues at coordinate 95,391 of NZ_JACIEZ010000010.1, forward strand.
CAGCCGCGCTCGTCGTTCGACGCACCCTTCTGGATGCCGACCAGCTGTTCGCGCAGGGCGGTGGTGAAGTCACCGGTCTCGCCATGGCCGATCTTGAACTCTCCGCCTTCATGCTTGACGGTGCCGATGCCGGCCAGAACGGCGGCGGTGCCGCAGGCGAAGCATTCCTGCAGACGGCCGCTCGTGGCGTCCTTCTGCCATTCCTCGAAGGTATAGGGGCGTTCCTCGACCTTCATGCCACGGTCACGGGCAAGGTCGATCACGGAGGAGCGGGTGATGCCGGGAAGGATGGTGCCCTTCAGCGGCGGCGTCACGATGGTGCCGTCAGTCATCACGAAGAACACGTTCATGCCGCCGAGCTCCTCGATATAGCGGTGCTCCGCCGCATCGAGGAACACCACCTGGTCGCACTGGTGCTTGTAGGCTTCGGCCTGCGCAACGAGACTTGCCGCATAGTTGCCGCCGCACTTGGCAGCGCCGGTGCCGCCATTGGCGGCGCGGGTGAAGTGGGTTTCCACCCAGAGCGTCACCGCCTTGGAGCCGCCCTTGAAGTAGGCGCCGACCGGCGAGGCGATGATGCAGAAGAGATATTCGTTTGACGGACGCACGCCGAGGAAGGCTTCGTTCGCGAACATGAACGGACGCAGATAGAGGCTTGCATCGCCCGAGGGCACCCATGCCTTGTCCACCGAGACCAGCGTTTCCACGGCCTTGACGAACAGCTCCTCCGGCATGGTCGGCATCGCCATGCGCTCGGCGGAGAGGTTGAAGCGGCGGGCGTTCTGTTCCGGCCGGAACAGCAGGATGCGGCCGTCATCGGCGCGGTAGGCCTTCATGCCCTCGAAGATTTCCTGCGCGTAATGAAGCACAGCGCTTGCCGGATCGATCTCCAGCGGCTTGCGGGCGGTCACCTTGGCATCGTGCCAGCCTTCTTCCGCGGTCCAGCGGATGGTGATCATGTGATCGGTGAAGACCTTGCCGAAGCCGAGCGACTCCATCAGGCGGTTGCGTTCCGCTTCCGGGACGGGGTTCTTGTGCAGATCCATCTGGAAGTCGGGAATCTTGGTGTGAGCGTTCATCCTATCAACCTTCGTTTCCGGTCACGCCGGCGGCCGCATGGCGCCCGCGGGAGCATCACCGCATCAATCCGTTTCAAGCTCTAGCGTAGAGGGCCTGCCGTTGAAAATAGCCGGAGCACCTCTCGCGAAGAAAAATGTCAGCATCGCTGACCGAACGGGCTGCCCGCCCCTTTGCCGGAGCGCACCGGCGCTCAGCCCATCAGCTTTCCGAGCCAACCCTTCTTCTCGCCTTCGGTCGGTTCGGGCTCGGGTGCCGGAGCCCCTCCCCCGACGATCTCGCCGAACTTCGAGAAGAAATCTCCGGCCAGCTTCTTGGCGGTGCCGTCGATCAGGCGGCTGCCGAGCTGGGCAAGCTTGCCGCCGATATCCGCCGTGACGGTGTAGTGCAGGATCGTCGCGTCGCCATCGGCCTCCAGCGTGACCTTCGCCCCGCCCTTGGCAAAGCCTGCCATGCCGCCCGATCCCTCGCCGCTGATGGTGTAGCCGTTCGGCGGGTCGAGATCGGAGAGCGTCACCTTGCCGGAGAAGCTCGCCTTGACCGGCCCGATCTTCAGCGTGACCTTCGCGGTCATCTCCGTGTCGGAGGTCTTCTCGATCGACTCGCAGCCGGGGATGCACTGGCGCAGCACATCGACATCGTTCAGCCCGGCATAGACCGCCTCCCGGCTCGCCTCGATCCTCTGGGATCCGTTCATGTCCATGGGCATCTTCCTCCTCGATGGTTCGCCCGGCACTCCCCTGCCGGCCGTTACCCTTGCCTAATTGAGCGGAAACTTCGGCCTTAGCAAGGGCAAGATCAAGCCCTTCTTTTGAATCAGGATTGCTTTCTCCGGAAAATGGAGCGGGGAGATATCCACCGTTTCCCGCCTGTCCCGCATTGGTGGGTTGCTATGGGCCATATATAATCGCGAAGGACAGAAATCCGGAGCGACGATGAGCCGATCTGCAGCCAGCCCTTCCCAATTCGACCTCTTCGGCATCGAGGACGCCCCCTCCCCTGCCGGCGAGAAGACGGCTGCAAGAGCGCCGGCCCGCGCCATGAGCCATGAGGACATGGCCCGCCATCTGGTGGAATCGGGGCGCTACCGCGTCCTCAGGCGGCTGGAGCCGCGTGCCGTGCAGCCCGTGGCGCGGCCCGAATTTCCCCTGCGCGGCATTGTTCTCGATACGGAAACGACCGGCCTCAACCACAGGAAGGACGAAATCATCGAGATCGGTCTCGTCGCCTTCTCCTTCGACGCCGAAGGGCGGATCGGCGAGGTGACCGACGTCTATGGCGGGCTCAACCAGCCGTCCCAGCCCATTCCAGCCGACGTCACCCGGCTGACCGGCATCACCGACGAGATGGTGGCGGGCCAGCGGATCGATCCCGAGGCCGTGATGCGGCTGGTCGAGCCCGCCGATCTCGTGATCGCCCACAATGCCGGCTTCGACCGGCCCTTCTGCGAAGCCTTCATGGATGTCTTCCGCACCAAGGCCTGGGCCTGTTCGGTCAAGGAGGTGGACTGGGGAAAGAGGGGTTACGAGGGCACCAAGCTCGGTTATCTGATCGGCCAGTCCGGCTATTTCCACGACGGGCACCGCGCCGTGGACGATTGCTTTGCCCTGCTCGAGGTGATGGAACGGGGCGCCGGCTCCCCCTCCCCCTTCGCGGAACTCCATGCCGCGAGCCAGCGCGCCAATGTCCGGATCTTCGCCGAAAACAGTCCCTTCGACATGAAGGACCATCTGAAGGCGCGCGGCTATCGCTGGTCGGACGGTTCGGCGGGTCTGCCGAAATGCTGGTGGGTCGAACTGCCTGAAGAGGCGCTCGAGGCGGAACTTGCCTATCTCGGCACCGAAATCTACCGCTGGCGCGATGCCGATCCGCCGGTGCGGCGTCTCACCGCCTTCGATCGCTACAAGGGATGAGGCGGCCGAAGCCGCCTCCCCTCCCCTTTTCCGCTCAGGGCGAAACGGAGCGCATCAGCCCGCCATCGACGCGGATGCTCTGCCCGGTGATGTAGCTTGCCTCGTCCGATGCGAGGAAGGCGATGGTCGCAGCCACCTCTTCAGAACGGCCATAGCGGCCCATGGGCACGCCCTGCCTGCGCTCTTCCGTTGCCGGAAGGCTGTCGATCCAGCCGGGCAGCACATTGTTCATGCGTACATTGTCGGCGGCGAAGCTGTCGGCGAAGAGCTTGGTATAGGCGTTCAGCCCTGCCCGCGCCACGGCCGAGGTCGGGAACATCGGTGTCGGCTCGCTGACCCAGGCGGTCGAGATATTGACGATCGAGCCCTTCTTCTGCGCCTGCATGATGGGTGCGACGAGCCTTACGGTGCGGATGACGTTCATCAGGTAAACCTCGATGCCGGTCATCCACTGTTCGTCGGTGATTTCGAGCAGCGGTGCGCGGGGCCCGTGTCCGGCGCTGTTGACCAGCACGTCGATCCGCCCCCACTTTTCCATGGTGGTGTCGACCAGGCGCTTCAGGTCGTCGTTCGAGAGGTTGGACCCGGTCACGCCGATGCCGCCGAGCTCCTTGGCGAGCGCCTCGCCCTTGCCCGAAGACGAGAGCACGGAAACGGCATAGCCATCCGCCGCAAGCCTGCGTGCCGCCGCTGCGCCCATTCCGCTGCCGCCTGCCGTAATGACGGCTACCTTTTCTCCTGCCATGCATCTCTCCTGTCTCTGGCCGGTTTTTGTCCCGGCTCCTGCAATCGGTCGCGGACCCTAGCATCCGGTTCGGACCGCTGCGAGAGCGATTTTCTGACAGGTCGGATGAACGGGATTGATCAGGGGGCCGGCCTGTAGTGCCGGAGCCGCTTCAGCCGGGCATGCAGAAGCAGCGCGCGCAGCGCCTCCCCTTCGTTGCCGAAGAGCTCGACCCGCTGCCGCCCGAACGTGCCGATCCTGCCCCAGCGCCGGATGAGGGCGACTTCTCCAAGCAGGGTTTTCTCGATGGACAGTGCGTAGAAACGCTGCATGTTGCGGCGCGGGTCGATGCGCTGGAGATGGAGCTGGAAGCGATTTTTCATGGGAAAGAGTCTGATTCCTTCCCCCGTCGGCGTCCAACGAATGATATGAATCGGTTGTCGCCGACCGATTCATCGGGGTGATGAGTCGGCCTCCCAGGCGGTGCAGTTCGCGCCCGGGCGGACGCCTCCCTGCCTCGAAGCTTGCACGGCGGTTGCGCACCGCGCGATACGCAGGCAGCCGGCGGCGAAACCTAAGGTGCTGATTTCAAATGCATAACGCCGCCTTGGAGAGGCCGCGGCAAAGAGCAGGCGGGCAGTGCCGTTAACCATTTGTTAACGCTATTTTTCTTGTCAGATTGCGGGAATCGGCGATAATGGCGGCAAATCTTCTTTCATGCCAAAATTATCGCCAGAACGGTTGATCCGATGAATGCCTATACCCCGTTGCCGTCGTTCGAATTCGACGACAAGATCCTGATGCAGGGTGCGGAGATCTCGCGCAAGCTCGACCAGCTGCGTTTCGAGAAGTTCCCGCCGAATGCCCGCAAGACCCTGCGCCAGTTTTCCATGGCGGAGGTGGCGCATTATCTCGGCGTCAGCCCGAACAATCTCAAGCGCCTTCATCTCGAGGGCAAGGGACCCGTGCCCACCACCTCGACGGGCGGCCGCCGGTTCTACACCGCCGAGCAGATGCTCGAGCTGCGCTTCTTCCTGGACAAGACCGGCAAGGCGGAAGCCAAGAAATATGTGCCCCACCGCAAGCCCGGCGACAAGCTTCAGGTGATCGCGGTCGTGAACTTCAAGGGTGGTTCCGGCAAGACGACGACGGCGGCCCATCTGGCGCAGCACCTGGCCCTGACCGGCCACCGGGTGCTGACCGTCGATCTCGACCCGCAGGCATCCCTTTCGGCGCTGCACGGCTTCCAGCCGGAGCTCGACCGCAACCCTTCCCTCTACGACACGATCCGCTACGACGATCAGCGCAAGCCGATCGCGGACATCATCCTGCCGACGAACTTCCCGGGGCTGGATATCATCCCCGCAAATCTCGAGCTGCAGGAATACGAATACGACACGCCGCTGGCGATGCAGCAGTCGAACGAAGGCAAGCGCTTCTTCACCCGCATGGGCAAGGCGCTGGCCGATGTGGACGACCGCTATGATGTCGTCGTCATCGACTGCCCGCCGCAGCTCGGCTACCTGACGCTGACGGCTCTGACGGCGGCGACCTCGGTGCTGATCACCGTTCACCCGCAGATGCTCGACCTCATGTCGATGTCGCAGTTCCTGCTGATGCTCGGTAACATCACCAAGACCATCAAGAAGGCCGGCGCGAATGTCCGCATGGACTGGCTGCGCTATCTCATCACCCGCTACGAGCCGAGCGACGTGCCGCAGGTGCAGATGCTCGGCTTCATGCAGTCGATGCTGGCCGAGGAAATCCTCAAGACACCGATGGTGAAGACGACAGCCATCTCCGATGCTGGCCTGACCAAGCAGACCCTCTACGAGGTCGACCGGGCGAACTTCACCCGCGAAACCTATGACCGCGCCATCGATTGCCTCGATGCGGTGAATTTCGAGATCCAGGGTCTGATCCACAAGGCGTGGGGGCGGCTATGACCTGCGTTGACGGCCGTAAAAACGGGGAATTTCTCTCGAAAATTCAACTGGATGCTCCACCGCGGGAGGCCTTCTGATGGCGCGGAAGAACCCGTTTGCAAATCTGATGGACGACAAGGCCGATGAGGCTCTCCGGCCGAAGCTCGACTATACGATCAAGGGTGCGTCCCGGTCCATCCTCTCCTCCATCGACGAGATGGCCGAACGAGCGGACAAGCTCCTGGAAGGGCTGACCGTCGTCGAGGTCGATCCCGCGCAGATCGACGGTTCCTTCGTGAAGGACCGTCTGGCCGAGGATGACGAGGAGTACCGGATCCTGCTCGAGGCAATCCGGGAGCAGCAGCAGCAGAGCCCGGTTCTGCTGCGCCCGCACCCGCGCCAGCCGGGCCGCTACATGGTGGTCTTCGGCCACCGGCGCGTGCGCGCCGCCCGCGATCTCGGGCGAAAGGTCCGGGCCGTCGTCCGCGAGATCTCGGACCGCGAACATGTGGTTGCCCAGGGACAGGAAAATTCCGCGCGCGCCAATCTCTCCTTCATCGAGAAGGCTCTTTTTGCCGGCGCGCTTGCGCGGCTGAACTATGATGGCGACAACCAGACGGTCATGGCCGCGCTCTCGGTGGATCGTGCGACGCTGTCGAAGCTGCTCTCGGTCAGCGCCTTGCCCGCGCCCATTCTCGAGGCGATAGGCCCCGCACGGGGCATCGGGCGGGATCGCTGGTACGAGCTGAAGATCCTGCTGGAACGCAAGCCGGCGCTGGAGGCGGCGCTCGCCGCCGTTGCCGATCCCGCCTTCCGCTCCATCCCGTCCAGCGACGATCGCTTCCACCGGGTCGTCGCCGAGGCAAAATCCGCGGGCAAGGCAGCGAAGCCGAAACCGAAGCCGGTCTCGCGCAGCTGGGCCTCGGAAGACCGGCGTCTGGCTGCCGAGATGAAGAGCGACGGCAAGAATTATACGCTGGCGCTCAAGGCGCGGGATGCGGTGGGATTTGGAGAATACATGGCCGAGAACCTGGCCTCGCTCTACGAGGCCTATCGTCGGTCAAGGGAGAGCTGAGGCCGCGCCTTCGGGCGTGGCATTTAGGAAACGCGGGGAAGGGCGCGATGTCCTCCACCCCCGATGCAAGGAGATGAAACCGCAAAAGAAAAAGGCCCCCAAACGTTTCCGTCGTGGAAGCCCTTCTCCGTGTTGTAGCAAACCGAGAATCGCATTTCCCCGAATCACTGTCAAGAGTCTTTGGCATCGTTTGGTGCGCTGATTTCTGCTGCCTTTTCGAAAGGTGAGAAAGATGCAGCCCGGACTTGTGACGACGCCCTTCGGGCGGCGGCCGATGTCGCTTGGCCAGATCGCCGCGCAGCGCAGCCTGCCTGCGGTCGAGGAGGGCAAGACGATCGACAAATGGAAGCTCTACAGAGCGCTATGCGAAGCGCGTCAGGCCCTCGGGATAACCGACCGGGCGCTGGCGCTCCTCAACGCGCTCCTGTCCTTCCATCCCCATGCGGTGCTTTCCGCGGAGGAGAGCCTGGTGGTCTTTCCGTCGAACGCGCAGCTTTCGCTGCGGGCGAACGGCATGGCCGAAACCACCATTCGCCGCCACATCGCGCTGCTCGTGGAGAAGGGCCTTCTCCAGCGGAAGGACAGCGCCAACGGCAAGAGATTTGCCCGCCGGGACAGGGAAGGGGAGGTCGACCAGGCCTATGGCTTCTCGCTGATGCCGCTTCTCGCCCGCGCCGATGAGATCGAGGCGATTGCCGCCGGCGTCGTTGCCGATCGGCTGGCGCTCCAGCGCCTGCGGGAGGAGATCACGGTCTGCCGCCGCGACATCTCGAAGCTGGTCGCCGCAGCCCTCGAGGAGGGGCTTCCGGGAGACTGGACCGGCTTCACGCTCGCCTATCAGCAGATCGTATCCGCCATGCCGCGTTCCCTCGATGCCATGGCCGCCAGGGATTGTCTCGACCGTCTCGAAACGTTGCGCGCGCAGGTGCTCAAGGCGATGGAAAATATCGCTCTTTTCAAGAAAGAGGACGGCAATGACCGCCATTCTGGCGGCCACATACAGAATTCAAATACCGACTCTATCCATGAATCTGAACAGCTCCTCGAGAAGGAGCAAGGCGAAACGCCGGCGGAGGAACGGAAAGGGATGCGCGCACCGCCCAAGGTGTTCCCTCTGGGTCTGGTTCTCTCGGCGTGTCCCGAAATACTGCCCTATGGTCCGGGCGGGAGCATAGGCAGCTGGCGCGACCTCATGACCGCAGCCATTGTGGTGCGCTCCATGCTGGGCGTCAGCCCCTCGGCCTACGAGGCGGCCTGCCATGCGATGGGACCGGAAACGGCTGCGGTCGTGATGGCGTGCATTCTCGAAAGGGCCGGGCATATCCAGTCCGCCGGCGGCTATCTCCGGAACCTGACGCGAAAGGCGGAAGCGGGTGAATTCTCCGTCGGTCCGATGCTGATGGCTCTCCTGCGCGCCAACGGGGCAGGGCAGAGGCAGCGGGCGTGACCGGGATGTCAGAGCCCAGCCGCCTTGGTGAGATTGATCCGGAAGCGGTCGCGACGGCGCTGGTATTTCCGGGTCATTTCGGCGGAGGCATGTCCGAGCTGCTTCTGGACATGGCGTTCGTCCACCTCGGCGGAGGAGGCAAGGCCGGCGCGCAGCGAGTGGCCGGAAAACAGCTGGAGGCGCTCGCCTTCCCTGAGGTCGGAGCGGAGACCGGCTGCCAGGGCCGCGCGCTTCACCAGGCGGGCGACTTCCTTGTCGTTGAGCCGCTCGGAGCCAACCGAGGTGCCGCGGTCGGTCACCCGACGGAAAAGCGGGCCATGCGCCAGCCGGGCATGGGCGATCCAGCTTGCGACCGCGTGAACGGGGCAGCTCATGTCGGAGGAGCCCCGGCCGATCTCGACCTCCCGCCATCCGGTCTTGCCGCGGAGCGTGACGATCATCCCCTTGTCGAGGATCTCTATCCATCCCCGGCCATCCTCGGTCTGGTTGCGGCCGAGATCGAGCCCGGTGACCTCGGAGCGGCGAAGACCGCCGGCAAAGCCGACGAGCAGCATCGCCCGATCGCGCATGCCGCGCAGCGAGCCCCTGTCCAGGGTTTCGAGCATGGCCAGCAGATCGGACGGAAGGATGGCTTCCTTCTGCCGCGGCGGCTGCCCGTGGGTGTTCCGGATCCCCGCGAGCACCGTGGCGATATGCCGGTCGCTCCGGTCGAGCGAGAAGCCCGCCTCGCGATATGAGGAGGCGAGGGCAGAAAGGCGTCGCTCGATGCTGGAGACCTTCAGGGGTTTCATGGCCGGGCTACCGGATGCGAGTGCGGTGATGTAGAGACCGATGACCTGCGGGTCGGGCGGTGCTGCCTCGAGACCCTGCCGGCGGCACCAGCCGCTGAAATGCCGCCAGTCGGAGGCATAGGCCCGGCGCGTGTTCGCAGAGCTTGCCGCCTCCACATAGTCGCGGGCTCTTTCGGTGAGGTGGTCGAGATGGGCGGGGAGCGGCGAGATGATCCTCTCCTCAAGCGCCGTCGTCTCGCGCGAGGCATCGTCCTGCTGCATGCTTCCCCCTGCTCGTTCCGGGTCGGGCACCTGTTGACCGGCTTAACGGAAAAAGTCCGATAATGCAAGATTATCGGACAACACAGGAAATGCGTTAACCGTGCACATTGAGGGATAAAACCGGTATGAAACCGCTCGCGAACGAATGCTGGCGCCGCCGGTTTCAGGGGTCTTGCAGCATTCTGGACAGCGCCAGCGGATCCTCCTCGCCGGAAGTCTCCTCGTCCCCCAGGCCCATGCGGCGACGGATTTCGTCGCGGATCGCCTTTTCCACCGCGTGCCGCTTTTCCGGTGGCAGGTTGCGCAGCTCGGCTTCGGAGAGATTGAAACGCTCGAGAACGACGGCGCGTGCAATGCCGGCAATCGTCAGGTTTCCGAGCAGGGAGGTTTCCCCGTCTTCCCCGGGCTGCCTTAAGCTGAAAAGCGCGGCAGACAGCTTGGAATAGCGGGGTGGTTCGGCTTCCTCGGGCACCGGCGCAGATCCGCGCTGCGCATTGGGCTGCGGCGCTTCCTGGTTCGGGTTGTCCGGGGCAGCCGCGGAATCCTTGCGTTGCCGGATGGAAAAGGGCAGGGGGCTCAGGCGGTTCACGTCGATCATTTCAGCCGTCCTCGGTCGTCGATCCGGGGACGATTGAGGACGGGCAGGCTTGCCCGGGAATGGCGTTTTCAGAATATGACAGTCGTCATGAAAAGCGATGCTACCCCGTCATCGGCGGCAACGCACATTACGGGATCAGTTGCGCAATCGCGTCGTGACCTTCGGCAGACAGGCCGGCGCGCACGCCGGCGCGATCGGTTTCGTTGCGGTTCTGGCTCATCTTCCGCTTGCCGGCCAGCCGTGCAATCGGCATGCGCAGCCCGACGATGCCCCGCAGCTGCGCCGCGACAAAGGGCGCGGGAGCATCGCCGACTGCCCATGCATCCGCCCTGTCCTTCTCGTGCAGGTCCGTCAGCCGTGTCACCACGTCGAGCAACCGTTCGGGATCGTCGAAGAATTCCACCGGCCCGCTGGCCTGCACGGTCTCGTAGTTCCAGGTGGGAACCACGCGACCATGCTCGGCCTTGGAGGCATACCAGGACGGGGTCACATAGGCATCGGGACCCATGAAGATCGCGAGGCCATCGCCGATAGGCGCGGCCTGCCATTGCGGATTGGCTCTGGCGAGATGGGCATAGAGGGTGCCGTATTCTCCCTCGCTTTCGTCCAGGAATACCGGCAGGGGTGTCGCCTGCGGGCCGTCCCTGGTGGCGGTGACGAAGTTCGCGATGCGGCAGGCGCGCATGAGGGCGTGGATGTCTGCCTTTTCGGCAAGGACAAATGCTGGCGGATTGTACATGCGCTCTCCCTTCGGCCTCGGCCGACCCTTTTGCCATTCATACGCCGCCCGCCGGGGACTGACCAGCAGTCCTGGCCGACGATGAGGACGGTCCCGGCAACAGCCGGCAACCGGCCGCGGGTCACGGGATCGGGCGGGCAGTCAGCCGGAGCTGCGCCCGGAACCCCGGATTACGCGACGCCCAGCGCCTCGGCGGTGATCCAGAAGACCGCATCCTGCGATTCCGCCGTTTCCAGCCACAGGAAGTCGAGATGCGGGAATTCCTCCTCGAGGATTTCGCGGCCCGAACCGATTTCGCAGATCATGCCGCCACCCGGATTGAGGAAGGCGGGGGCGTCCGCGAGGATGCGCCGCACGAGATCGAGCCCGTCCACGCCTCCGTCATGGGCCATCTCCGGCTCCGCGCGGAATTCCGGCGGATAGCCCGCCAGCGCTTCGTGGTCCACATAGGGCGGATTGGTGATGATGAGATCATAGGTGCGGCCGGCGAGCGGCGCAAAGAGATCGCCCCGGAGCAGCTCCACCTGATCCTCCACCCCATGTTCGGCGAGGTTGATGCGCGCGACCTCGAGCGCATCTTCCGAAAGGTCCACCGCGTCGACGGCTGCATGGGGGAAGAATTTCGCGGCCAGGACCGCAAGGCAGCCGGAGCCCGTGCAGATGTCCACGGCACTTTCCACCGCAAGGGGGTCGGGCAGGAACGAGGACCCGCCGGAATGGATGTATTCGTTGAACAGGATCTCCCCGATATGGGAGCGGGGCACGATCACCCGTTCGTCCACATGGAAGCGCATGCCCTGGATATAGGACCGCCCGGTGATGTAGGCCGAGGGCTTGCGGCTGGTCACGCGGCGATCGATCCGCTCGGCGAGCAGCCTGCGCTCTTCGGGCAGAAGCCGGGCATCGAGGAAGGGATCGAGCGCGTCGATCGGCAGGTCGAGCGAGTCGAGGATCAGGAAGGCGGCGTCGTCGCCTGCGGTCGTGGTTCCGTGTCCGTAGCTCAGATCGGCGGCGTTGAAGCGGGAGATCGCATAGCGCCAGTAATCGCGCAGCGTCACGAGTTCGGCTGTAATGATGTCGTGGCTCAAAATGCTCTCACTTCCCGCCATTATTCCTGTAAGACGGGACGGATTTAGAATGGCATGGGCATGGCGGTCAACAGCAAGGGCCGGATGCCGACGGGAACGGTTCGACGATGAAGGATCGGCACAAGAGGCAGGACAGGCCCCCGCGAAAGGCGCCAGCGGCTGCGGCCGACACGGGCAGGCGCGCAACGATTGCCCGCGCCCTCTCGAAGCTTGGCTATTGCTCGCGCACCCAGGCGGAAAGGCTGGTCGCCGAAGGCCGCGTCACGGTCGATGGCCGGGTGGTGCGCGATCTCGAAACATGGGTGGATGTTGAAAAGGCCCGCATCGCCGTCGATGGCCAGCGGGTCGCGGCGGAAAGGCCCGTCTACTACATGCTGAACAAGCCTCGCGGCCTCGTCACCACCCGCCACGATCCGCAGGGGCGGGCGACCGTCTACGACTGTCTCAAGGGCCTCGATCAGGCCCATCTCTCGCCCGTCGGACGGCTGGACAAGGCGAGCGAAGGGCTGCTTCTGTTCACCAACGACACCGCCTTTGCCCAGCGCCTCCTCGATCCCGAGACCCATGTGGCAAAGACCTATCATGTCCAGATCGATCGCCAGCCGGATGCAGCCCTGCTCGCGGCGCTTGCGAAGGGCGTGGTGCACGATGGAGAACACCTGCGGGCGACCGGCGCTGCGGTTCTCCGGCAGGGCGAGCGCAATGCCTGGCTGGAAATCGTGCTGGACGAGGGGCGCAACCGGCATATCCGCCGCATGCTGGAGGCGCTCGACATCGCCTGTCTCCGGCTTGTCAGGGTTGCCATCGGCGGCCTGACGCTCGGTAACCTGGAGAAGGGCGCCGTGCGGCCGCTCGCCCCGGACGAGGTGGACGATCTGCGCAACCTCACCGGGATTCGGGACAAGCACGGCTGAAGGCCGCGCATGCCTGCGCTCTGCCGCCTTCTCCGCATCCGTGCGAAGATCTGAGGCGGTCGCGGAAACACATGCTTAATCCCATTTCGGTTATATATCGAATATAACGGAGGCTGAGGTCGGGAGTTCATGTCGAAACGATGCGAGGGGTGCCGCGACGGCGCTGCATTCGAACTGCCTTTTTCCATGGCCTTCCAGCCGATCGTCGATATCGGCACGGGCAGGGTCTTCGCCCATGAAGCGCTCGTGCGCGGACCGAACGGCGAAGGCGCGGGCAGCGTGCTGTCCCAGGTCCGGGATGACAACCGCTATGCCTTCGATCAGCAATGCCGGGTAAAGGCCATCGAACTCGCCTCGCGTCTGTTCGATCCGCTGGACGGCGCCAGACTTTCGATCAATTTCATGCCCAACGCGGTCTACGAACCGAGCGCGTGCATTCGCCTCACGCTTGCAACGGCCCTGAAGACCGGTTTCTCTCTCGACCGGATCATCTTCGAATTCACCGAGAACGAGCAGCTGGACACCACCCACGTCCTGCACATCCTCAGGACCTACAAGGGCATGGGCTTTAAGACGGCCATCGACGATTTCGGCGCGGGGCATGCGGGGCTTTCCCTGCTCGCCGATTTCCAGCCCGACATCGTCAAGCTGGACATGAACATGATCCGGGGCATCGACACCGATCCTGTCCGGCGGACCATCGTGAAGCATACGCTGCGGATGCTGGAAGAGCTCGGCATCGTGCCGCTCTGCGAAGGGGTGGAAACCGTGTCGGAACTGCAGGTTCTTCAGGAACTCGGCGTCAGCCTGATCCAAGGCTACGTGCTTGCCCGACCGGTCTTCGAAGGCCTGGGCAAGCCGGCCATGCCGCCCCTGGCCGCCGGTGAGCCGCTTCAGGCGTGATTGCATCCGCGCGCGAAAGCCTTTTTTCGCCAGCTCCTCTCCCTTCTGCTGCCGCGAGAGGCATATTGCCTGCAGGCTGAAGCGTGGGTCCGAAAGGAGGCAGGGATGAAATATGTCATCATGGGGGTTTCCGGCTCCGGAAAGTCGTCGGTCGGCGAAGCGCTGTCCGCAGCCATGGACGTGCCCTATGCCGATGGCGACGACCTGCATCCGGCAGAAAACATCGCCCGGATGAGCGCGGGCATCCCGCTGACCGACGAAGACCGCTGGCCCTGGCTCAGAGCCGTGGGCGAGGCCCTGCGAGCCCATGCGGGGGACATGATCATCGGCTGTTCCGCCCTGAAGCGGCGCTATCGGGATTGCATCCGGCAGGCCGCCGGCGAGCCGGTGACCTTCATCCATCTGGACGGACCGCGCGGGCTGATCGAAGCGCGCATGCAGGATCGGAGGGGGCATTTCATGCCCGCCTCGCTGCTCGACAGCCAGTTTGCCGCGCTGGAGCGGCCCGATGCGGACGAGGATGCGGTAACCGTGTCGATCGATCAGCCCGTGGAGGGCATTGTGGCGGACATCCTGATATCCCTTGCCGCCCGCAAGGGATGAGAGCCTCGCAGGCGCGTCAGCATTCGTGCGGATCGCACCGCACGAGACGGGAAGGGGAGGGGCGCACCGGCTCCCTTCGCTTCGCCAGACCCGCCGCGCCTCCCGGCAATCGCGGCATGGGCAGCCATCGGGCAAGGCGTTCGGCAAGCGTCCTCCGGGGCGCAAAGGCGTCGTAGAATGCCTGTTCGGCCCGGGCCCTCTCCCGCTCGTCTGGCGAAGATCGGCTTTCCCGTTCGAAGGTGGGGTGGTTCGGAGGCGGAATGATCAGCATGGTCAACTCCTTTCTGAAAAGGCTGTCTCCCTGATAAACCTCCCTTTTCTCTTTCCATAGAGCGAGGATTGCACTAGCTTTTTCATCCATGAAAAAGCTCTCCTGGGACGATCTCCATCTCTTTCTTCACGTTGCCCGGGGCGGCGGCCTTTCGGCGGCGGCACGCACGTCGGGCCTCAGCCCCGCGACGGTCGGGCGGCAGATGCTGGTGCTCGAGGAGGCACTGGGCCAGCCGCTCTTCGACAGGCGGCAGACCGGCTATCGCCTGACGCGGGAGGGGCAGGCCCTCTTCGAACGGCTTCTGCCGATGGAGGCAAGCGCCCGCGATATCGAGGCCTGGCAGGCGGAAGGGGAGGGGCGGCCGCTTGTCCGCATTGCCTGCGGCACCTGGCTTGGCTGGTTCTTCGCGCGGCACATGCCGGCGCTCCAGACGCAGGCCGACCGCTTCCGGCTTGATTTCACCATCGCCGAGCAAAGGGCGAGCCTCACCCACCGCGAAAGCGATATCGGGATCCGCGCCGTGGAGCCGGAGGAGCCCAATCTCGCGGCCCGCAAGCTTTGCGACGTTGCCTATGCCGCCTATCGGCTCCGGGGCTCCACCGCGGCAGAGGAGCGCTGGATCGCGGTGGCGGAGGATGCTGCCATCTCTGCCTATCTGGCATGGCCGCACCGGCATCACGCAGCGGCCGTCGCGGTTCTGGTGAACCGCCCGCGGTCGCTGCGGGACATGGCAGCCTCGGGTGCCGGCCTTGCGGTTCTGCCGTGCTTCGTCGGGGACCAGGACCGACGGCTGGAGCGGGCGGGTCCGGAGATCGCCGCCCTGCGCCATCGCCAGTGGATCGTCACCCATGCGGATGGCCGCCACCGGGCCGAGGTGCGGACGGTTGCCGCCCGCATGACGTCCCTTGTCCGGGAAGCCCGGCCTCTCTTCGAGGGACGGGGCCTTGCGGATGCCTGACCTCAGCGCGGGGCAGGTCCGGTCCAGTAGCTGCCCTCGAAGGGAACGGCGGCAAAGCGCCTGTTGATCTCGGCAAGCGTCTCGGCAGGGTCGATATCGGCAAAGAGCTCCGGTTGCAGCCAGCGCGCCACCGCTTCCGCTGCGAGCAGATTGACCGGAACGGCATTGAAGAAGTTCCAGAGGCCGTGGACGCGTCCCTCGCGCACCGCCCGCAGCCCGGCAAGGTGGGGGCTGGCGACGGCAGCCTTCAGGCTGTCCTGCGCTTCCTCAGCCGAAACGCCGGGACCGACGGAGAGGGGGCTGTAGCGGCCACCGGGGGAAGCCGTGGCGATATAGACATCCGGATCGGACGCGAGAACGAATTCGCTGCTGACGACCGCCCCCTGGCTGGGCAGGCCGGCGGCCACGTTTTGCCCGCCGGCAAGGGCGATGAAGCTGCCGATGCCGCCTTCGCCATAGGCGTAGCAGCACTGGTCCGGATTGGGAAAGGCTTCGAGCAGGACACGCGGTCCCGGCTGCTTTCGCGCCGAGACCCTGTCCCGGATGCGCTGAACATGGGCCTCGTAGAAGGTGGCATAGGCTTCCGCCTGCTCCTCCCGGTCGAGTATCTTTCCCAGAAGGCGGATCTGTTCCGGCGTGCGGGTGAGAACCTCCGTGTTGAAGTTCACCACCACGACGGGCACGCCGGCTCGCTCCAGCATGGCGATCGTCTGCCGGCCGGGCTCCGTCTCCGCCTGCCAGTTCGCCAGCAGGGCGAGATCCGCCTTCAGCGGCAAGGCCGCTTCGAGCGATATGGCAACACCGTCCCCGATCAGCGGCAGCTTCCCGATGGCGGGGAAGCGCTCCCGGAACCGCTCGTATATCTCGGGATTGTCGTCCTTCATGTCCCCGGCCCAGCCGGCGAGCAGGCTCACGGGGTCCGGATGGATCAGCGACATGGCGACGAGGTTGAAGCCACTGCCGAGCAGGATCGCCTTCGGCGGAGCGGGAAGCGTAACCTCACGCCCGATAGCATCGGTCACGGTCAGGGGATAGCGGACCCCGGCGGCTGCGGGCAGGGCCAGCAGGAGGAAAAGCAGGATGGCGATCAGGCGGCGGGTCATGATTTTCTGAGCTCCGGCAGGGCGCAAAGCTCGCCGCAGCCCGGAATGCCGGGAAGCATGTAGCGAAGGCAGCATATCTTGCGCCGGCAATGGATCTGGCCGTCCTCCCGCTCATGCCGGAGAAGACCGAAGAAGGGGTTGCGGCTTCCGTCCGGAAGGGATGCCGCGGTAAAGAGGGTGCCGGTCACCCCGTCAGCCGCCCCGCCGGATGCGGCAAGGGCGTGATCGATGTAGACGGCGGCATTGTTGAAGAAGAGCTTCGGCGCCAGCCCGGCTTTCGTCCTGAGAAGCAGGGCGGCTTCCTGGAGATGGCCTGCGGCAAGCGGAGCGGCGATTTCCAGCGGATCCGCCGAAGGACCGACCCATTCCCCCTCGTCAGGGAGACCGAAGGCCTGCGGAAGGCCGGTCTAGTCGGTAAGGAGGGTGAGGTGGTCGATCTCAGCCGAAAGCCGTCGCCCCGCCATTCGCGCCACCACATAGGGAATGGAAAGCGCCGAGACGTAGTAGAGCGTCCAGAAGGAGGCAACCGCCCGGCGATCAGCGCCGGCGTGCCGGGCGGAGAGGCAATCCAGCGCCTCGCCGAGAAGCGGACCCTCGAGGAAAGTCCTAAGCGGCACGGCCGCCGTCAAGGTATGGGCCGGCCTCAGTTTTTCCGCGCACCAGGCCTGCTCCCCGGAAAAGATCTCGGCAAGCCCGGGCCGGGCCGGCGGGATGATCGGCTGGAGCGCAGGCCGGGTCACAGCATTCACCAGGTGTATTTCAGGCTGCCGATCACGCTGCGGCCCTGATCCTTGTAGCAGAAGCCGGCAGAGCAGACGGGTTCGCGCCTGTCGAAGAGGTTGGTTGCGTTGACCTGCAGCGTCAGCCCCTCATAGGCCTTGTCGATGGCGGCCATGTCGAAGTCGAGCGAGGCATCGAAGAGTGCGCGCGCATCGTTCTCGGTGGTGTTGTAGTCGCTGCCATAGCTCTTGCCGATGAAGCGGACGCCCGCGCCCAGTCCGAGGCCTGAAAGGGGTCCGTCCTCGGGCATGTCGTAATGCGCCCAGAGCGAGGCCATGTGCCGGGGAATGGAGGAGACGTCGTTGCCGACGGTGCCGGCCGGTCCCTCGACGATCTCGGCCTTCGTGTAGGTATAGGCCGCCGTCAGCGAGAGGCCGTTGTCGAGACTGGTGCTCGCTTCCAGCTCCAGACCGCGCGAGCGCAGCTTGCCGCGCTGGACCTGAATGTTGGCAGGGCCGGTCGGCAGGTTCACCACCTCGTAATAGAGCCCGTTTTCCTGGTCGATGTTGAAGAGCGCGGCCGAAAGCATGGTGTTGCTGTCCGGCAGCAGATACTTCACGCCCACCTCCTGCTGACGGCTTTCGGTCGGCTTGAAGGCGCTGCCCGTTTCCTGGTTGATGCCGGCATTGGGCGAGAAGGCGGTGGAATAGCTCGCATAGGGCGCGATGCCGAAAGGCGTCTGGTAGGTGATGCCCGCGCGCCAGGTGAAGGCGCTGTCGTCCTGGGTGACCGTGCTGGCGGCTCCGGTTGCGAGCGTCGTGTTCTGCGTGTCGGTGCCCACCCAGTCGCGGCGGCCGCCGAGCGTCAGGGTAAGGTCGTCCACCCGGATCTGATCCTGAAGGTAAAGGCCGGTCAGCAGCTGGTCCTGGTCCGTTTCCGTCTGGAAGGGAATGGAGGCCATGGGGCGCCCGGCGGAGGGGTTGAGCGTGTCCAGCGGCGGCGCGACGCCGTAGCCGTTCTTCGAGTTCCAGTTCAGCCGCGTGACGTCGATGCCGGCAAGCACCGTATGCGCCGCAGGCCCGGTATCGAATTCGGCCTCTAGCTGGTTGTCGATGGAATAGGCCACAAGCGATTCCGAGAAGCTGCCGGCACTGCTGTCGAGATAGCGGGGGTCGGCGGCGTTTCGCTGATAGGCGAAGGCCCAGTCCGCATCGATGTCCAGCCGCGAGGCGCGCGCATTCTGCCGGAACACGAAGACATCGTTCAGCCGGTGCTCGAACTCGTAGCCGATGCGGCCCTGGGTCTGGAGCGAATCGTTGAAGGCGGGATTGCCGGCAAAGATGTCGGACACGCCGGTCACGGGGTCGTTGTAATAGGCGGCCGTGCCGCCGGTGCGGGTGCGGGAATACTCGCTGAGCAGGGTAAAGCGGGTATCCTCGTCCGGCTGCCAGGTGAAGGCGGGCGCGATATAGGCGCGGTCATCCGGCACACCGACCTGTTCCGTGCCCGAATCCCGGAGAAGGCCGGTCATGCGGTAGGTGAAGGGGCTTTCCGGCGAGAAGGCGCCGGAGAAATCGAATTGCGCCTGCTTGCGCCCGTGGCTGCCATACTGCACGCCCACCTCGCGCAGGCTATCTTCCGTCGGACGCTTGCTGATGAGGTTGTAGAGGCCGCCGGCGCCGGATGCGCCATAGAGGGCGGAGGAGGGGCCGCGCAGGATCGACACCCCTTCGAGGCCGTAGGGTTCGGTCTTGAAGAGCGAGGAGCCTGCGCCCGGCTGGCGCAGGTTGTCTCGGAAGACGCCCGTATAGGTCACGTCGAAGCCGCGCACGGTGAAGCTGTCGAAGCGCGGGTCGAAGCCATAGGCGCCGACGCGTGCCCCGGGCGTGTAGGCAATGGTGTCGAGCAGCGTCTGCGGGTTCCGGTCCTTGAGCTGTTCTTCCGTGACGGACGAAACCGATTGCGGCGTCTCGATGAAGGGGGTGTCCGTCTTGGCGCCCGTTGCGCTGCTCTTGCCCACATAGCCATCCGCCTGGATCACCCCGCCGCTGCCGGCATCGACGACGATGTTGTCGAGGACGGTCGCCTCGCCGGAGCCGGCCTGATCCTGGGCGGCGGCGGTGGCAGCAAGAGCAAGGAGGGACGTGCCCGCAAGGGCGTGGCGAAGGAAGCGGTACATGGGAATGCCTTCTCGGAAATGGTTATAAGATGACTCCAATACTCAACATTTCCCGAGCGGCAAGATTTAATCTTGATTCATAGACTCATGTTTATGCCGCTGTTGCGCCACGGTCACACCACAATCGCGCTATTCGGGATGAATGGCGCTCCTCGCTTCGAAAGAAAATCTGTGGTTGAAATCCGCTTGCGAAAGGGCAACGAAAGGCGAAGCGAAATCCCGCCAAGAATTATGGTTCGCTTCGCTTGGGTGAAGAATCCTTAACCATCCCGCAGAACTTTCCGGATGGTAACGTGTCGATGGCCGATGACCGCGACAAACCGCCACTAGGCCAAATTTATTGCCTGTTATAACTGACATATATTCGGAAACATTCGGAAAGTAGATTCCCAATATTATCTTCGGGAATAGCCAAGGCCTCCTCGACATGACTCCAAATACCCCCTTCGAGACTGTCCGTACCCGTATCATCGGCGGTCAGGGCGATACCGATATCGATGCACTGACGGTCCTTGCGACGGCGGTGACCGGCAAGCCCTATGCGCTGGTCTCGGTTCTCGACGGACCGATCCGCTGGTCCAAGGCGGAATGCGGGATTTCCGTTCCCCCGGCTCCGCGGGAGCTTTCCTTCTGCTCGGCCTGCGTCGAGGCGGGCGAGATCCTGATCGTCGACGATGCCGCTTCGGACCCGCGATTCGCATCCCTCCCGGCGGTTTCCGGGCGAGCGGGGATCCGTTTCTATGCGGGCCTGCCGCTGCATGTGAAGGTGGGGAACATCGAGTTCGACGCGACCCTGTGCGTTCTCGATTCGGCGCCGGGAAGGCTCGAGGAGGGTCAGCTCGACCATCTCAAGCGTCTGGGCGCGCTGCTGCGCTTCCTCCTGATCGCCAAGCTTGCGGCCGCGACCGATCACGTCACGGGCCTCTGGAACAAGCGCACCTTCGACGAGACCATGAAGGCGATGCTCGCTGTCAGCCGCAGGACGGGCACGGCCGTGCATCTCTGCCTGCTCGATGTCGATCATTTCAAGACCATCAACGACAGCTACGGCCACGATTCCGGCGACCGTGTGCTCCAGTCGCTGGCAACCTTGCTGACCAGCGCCTGTCCTGCCGATTCGGTGCTGTGCCGTCTCGGCGGGGATGAGTTTGCCGTGCTCTACGCCACCGGCGGACGCGATGCGGCGACGGAATTTTTCCGCAAGCTGCCGTCGAAGCTTCAGTACCGGCTTCATGAAGGGCCGGTGGTTTCGGTCACCGCGGGACATGCCTATTTCACCGAGGACATGGCCGGCGCAGCGCCGCTTTTCAAGGCGGCGGACATGGCGCTTTACGAGGCAAAGCGCCGGCAGCGCGGCACCTCCTGCAGCTTCCGCGACCTTGCCGCCTGAGCGGCCGGCGCTTCAGACGATGGTGACGAGACAGGCGGAGGTTTCGGCAGCCGCCGCGGAAAGCCGCATGGGCCCGCTGCCCGGCTCAGCCAGCGTATCGCCGGTTTCCATCTCCCATACCGTCCCCTCTGCCTGAAGCCGCAGGGGCCCGCATGCCGCCAGCAGGCAGATGCCGGCGCCCGGTCGGACGAGACTGTCCCGTCCGACGGCGAGGCGGGTCATGTCGTGGCGGTACCGCCCGCGCCGGGTCATGACGTTGAGGTCGGTGGTGGCGCCGCCGGGAAGCGTGCAGTGGACGGGCTCTTCGCCATCGAAGGCAAAGGGCGGGTCGGAAGGCGTCAGCGTCCGCGCCCCGCCCCGCATGTCGAGCCGGATGCCGTCGCCGTCGAGGACGGCAATGGTCCGGTCTATCCCCGGAAAGGGCGAGAAGGGGCCGGGGGCGTCGACGGTCGCGATGCTGACCCGCCAGAGAAACGCACCCGGCTTTTCCGGGTCGGCCAGGCGCGCCACCTCGCGGGTGACGCCGCCGCCGTTCTTCCAGGGCGTGGGCTCCAGGTCGCGAAAGCGGATCAGCCGCATGGCCGCCTCAGTTGCCGAGAATGCCGGGAAGGCGAAGGCCCTTCTCCCGGGCGCAATCGAGCGCGATGTCGTAGCCCGCATCCGCATGGCGCATCACGCCGGTCGCCGGATCGTTCCACAGCACGCGTTCGATGCGGCGGGCGGCATCTTCCGTGCCGTCGCAGCAGATGACGACGCCGGAATGCTGCGAGAAGCCCATGCCGACCCCGCCGCCGTGATGGAGCGATACCCAGGTGGCGCCCGAGGCGGTGTTGAGGAGGGCGTTCAGGAGCGGCCAGTCGGAAACGGCGTCCGATCCGTCCTTCATCGCTTCCGTCTCGCGGTTGGGAGAGGCGACCGAGCCCGAATCCAGATGGTCGCGGCCGATGACGACGGGGGCCTTCAGCTCGCCATTCTTCACCATCTCGTTGAAGGCGAGCCCGAGGCGGTGGCGGTCGCCGAGACCGACCCAGCAGATGCGGGCGGGCAGGCCCTGGAAGGAAATGCGCTCGCGCGCCATGTCCAGCCAGTTGTGCAGATGGGTGTTGCCGGGGGTAAGCTCCTTCACCTTGGCATCGGTCTTGTAGATGTCCTCCGGATCGCCTGACAGCGCCGCCCAGCGGAACGGGCCGATGCCGCGGCAGAAGAGCGGGCGGATATAGGCCGGCACGAAGCCGGGGAAATCGAAGGCGTTCTCGCAGCCCTCGTCCTTCGCCACCTGGCGTATGTTGTTGCCGTAGTCGAGCGTCGGCACGCCGGCCTTCCAGAAGGCAAGCATCGCCTCCACATGCTCGCGCATCGAGGCGCGGGCGGCCTTTTCCACGGCCTTCGGGTCGGTCTCGCGCTTCGCCTTCCATTCCGCCAGCGTCCAGCCCTTGGGCAGGTAGCCGTTCAGCGGATCGTGGGCGGAGGTCTGGTCGGTGACGATGTCGGGGCGCGGGCCGCCGGCCTGCATGCGCCGCACCAGTTCCGGGAAGATCTCGGCCGCATTGCCGAGGAGCCCGACGGATTTCGCCTCGCCCGCCTTCGTCCAGCGGTCGATGAGGGAAAGCGCCTCGTCCAGCGTCTCGGCCCTCGCATCGACATAGCGGGTGCGCAGGCGGAAATCGATGCTGTCGGGGTTGCATTCGACGGCAAGGCAGCAGGCGCCGGCCATGACGGCGGCGAGCGGCTGGGCGCCTCCCATGCCGCCGAGGCCGCCGGTCAGGATCCACTTGCCCCTGAGATTGCCGCCATAGTGCTGGCGGCCCGCCTCCACGAAGGTTTCGTAGGTGCCCTGCACGATGCCCTGGCTGCCGATATAGATCCAGGAGCCGGCCGTCATCTGGCCGTACATGGCAAGGCCCTTCCTGTCGAGCTCGTGGAAATGGTCCCAGGTGGCCCAGTGGGGCACGAGGTTGGAATTGGCGATCAGCACGCGCGGCGCATCCTTGTGGGTGCGGAAGATGCCGACGGGCTTGCCCGACTGCACGAGCAGCGTCTCGTCCTCGTTGAGGTCGCGCAGCGACTCCACGATCCTGTCGAAGTCGCCCCAGGTGCGGGCGGCGCGGCCGATGCCGCCATAAACCACCAGCTCATGCGGGTTCTCGGCCACTTCGGGGTCGAGGTTGTTCATCAGCATGCGCAGCGGCGCTTCGGTCATCCAGCTCCTGGCGGTCAGTTCGCTGCCGCGCGCGGCGCGGATCTCGCGGATGTTATGGCGGGGATTGGCGGTCATCGGTGGTCTCCCTGATCGGCGGATGGGCAAATGTCGTTGGTTCGGCGGGCTCAGACCGTGAGCGTCGGCAGCAGGCCGGGGCGGATCGCCCCGACGATCGCGCCGGAGGCAATCAGCCCGGCGGCGGCTTCCAGGTCGGGGGCCATGTAGCGGTCTTCCTCGAGCGCCGGCACCGCGGCGCGCAGCACGGCAATCGCCTTCTGCAGCTCCGGGCTCGTCGTCAGCGGCCCGCGCAGCTCGACGCCCTGCACCGCCGTCAGCGCCTCGATGCCGAGGATCGCAAAGAGGTTGTCGGTCATCTGGAGCAGGCGGCGCGCGCCGTGGCAGGCCATGGACACATGGTCTTCCTGATTGGCCGAGGTGGGGGTCGAATCCACCGACGCCGGATGCGAGAGCTGCTTGTTTTCCGACATCAGCGCGGCGGAGGTGACCTCCGCGATCATCAGCCCCGAATTCAGCCCCGGCTTCTTCGAGAGGAAGGCCGGCAGGCCGTAGGAGAGCGCGGGATCGACAAGAAGCGCGATGCGGCGCTGGGCAATCGCCCCGATCTCGCAGACCGCAAGCGCGATCTGGTCGGCGGCAAAGGCGACGGGCTCCGCATGGAAGTTGCCGCCCGACACGACCGAGCCGTCGGAGAGCACCAGCGGATTGTCCGTCACCGCATTGGCCTCGGTCACGAGGGTCGCGGCAACGGAGCGGAGCAGGTCGAGGCAGGCGCCGTCGACCTGCGGCTGGCAGCGGATGCAATAGGGGTCCTGCACGCGCTCGTCGCCCTCGATGTGGCTTTCGCGGATCACCGAACCCTCGAGCAGGTTGCGCAGCGCCGCCCCCGCATCGATCTGGCCGCGGTGACCGCGCAGCGCATGGATGTCGGGATGGAAGGGCGCGGAGGAGCCCATCGCCGCATCGGTCGAAAGCGCACCGGTCACCAGCGCCGCCTGAGCCGCCCGGTGGGCGCGGAAGAGCCCGGCGAGCGCCAGCGCCGTCGAAACCTGCGTGCCGTTGATGAGCGCCAGACCCTCCTTGGCGGCAAGCGTCACGGGGGTGAGGCCCGCCCGCTTCAGCGCCTCCGCACCCGGCATTCTCTCGCCTGCGAAGAAGGCTTCGCCCTCGCCCATCATGACAGCGGTCATGTGGGCGAGCGGCGCGAGATCGCCTGAAGCTCCGACGGACCCCTTTTCCGGGATCAGCGGCGTGACGCCCCTTTCCAGCATGGCTTCGATGAGGCGCACCAGTTCGAGCCGCACGCCGGAGGCACCGCGCCCGAGCGAGACGAGCTTCAGCGCCATTATAAGGCGCACGATATTGCCGGGCAGCGGCTGGCCGACGCCGCAGCAATGGGAGAGGATGAGGTTGCGCTGGAGCGTGGCCACATCGGCCGCGTCGATCCTGATCGAGGCGAGCTTTCCGAAGCCGGTATTGATGCCATAGACCGGCGCATTGCCCCGGGCGATCTCGGCGATGCGGGCGGCGGCCCGCTCGATGCCCGCATCGAAGGCACGGTCGAGCCGGGCAGACTTGCCGTCCCAGTAGATGGCCATGAGATCCTGAAGGGAGACGGCTCCCGGGGTGAGGGTGATGGTCATGGGCTGATCCTCTGTCCCTTGAAATAGCGGCTGTGCAGCGGGTTGAAGCCCATGCGGTAGACGAGCTCCGCCGGGCTATCGATCGTCCAGATGGCGAGGTCGGCGGACTTGCCGGCTTCGATGGTGCCGGTTTCGGCAATGAGGCCGAGCGCGCGCGCCGCCTCCCGGGTGGCCCCCGCGATGCATTCGCTGACGGTCAGGCCGAAAAGCGTGGCCGACATGTTCATGGTCAGCAGCAGCGAGGTGAGCGGCGAGGTGCCGGGATTGCAGTCGGTGGCAATCGCGATCGGCACGCCTGCCTTGCGCAGCGCCTCGACCGGCGGCTTCTGCCTTTCGCGGATGGCATAGAAGGCGCCGGGCAGAAGCACGGCCACGGTGCCGGATGCGGCCAGCGCCGCCACGCCCTCATCGTCGAGATATTCCACGTGATCGGCCGAAAGCGCACCGTAGGAGGCCGCAAGCTTCGCGCCGCCGAGATTGGAGAGCTGCTCCGCATGCAGCTTGACCGGAAGCCCGAGCGTCCGCGCGCGGTCGAAGACGCGGGCAATCTCTTCCGGCGAGAAGGCGATGCCCTCGCAGAAGCCGTCCACCGCATCCGCCAGCCCTTCCGCATGGGCGCGGTCGAGGCCCGGCAGGACGACATCGGCGATGTAATCGCCGTTGCGGCCCCGGTATTCGGGCGGTGTGGCATGCGCCCCGAGATAGGAGGTGACGACCCGGACCGGCCTTGCCCGTTCGACAAGGCGGGCAGCGCGCAACATGTTCAGTTCGCCTTCCACCGAAAGCCCGTAGCCGGACTTGATCTCCAGCGTCGTCACGCCCTCGGCAAGCAGCGTGTCGATGCGGGGCAGGCTTGCGGCCAGAAGTTCTTCCGGGGAGAGCGCATTGGTGGCCGTGACCGAGGAGACGATGCCGCCGCCGGCGCGGGCGATCTCCTCATAGGTTGCCCCCTCCAGCCGCATCTCGAATTCGCGGGCGCGGTTGCCGCCGTGGATCACATGGGTGTGGCAGTCGATGAGCCCGGGCGTCACCCACCGGCCTTCGAGATCGACGACGTCGGCACTGTCCGCCGAAGTCTGCAAGGCCGCGGCTCCGACGGCGGCAATGCGGCCGTTCTCGATCAGGATCGCGCCGCCTTCCGCGATGCCGAGGCCGGGCGCGTCGGGCCGCAGCGTGGCGATCCGGCCGTTTCGCAAGAGGGTCTGGCGATGGGAAAGGGAGGGGCTCATCTCGTTTTCCGTCTTTGCTTCCGGACAAAACATGTATATACATAATCCAAGCAATGCAACGGATTTCTTTCGAGGAGGCAACTGGCACATGGAACGGGCAACGAAGGGGCTTTTCGCAAAGCAGGCGCTCCTCGCCGATGGCTGGGCCGGCAATGTGCGCCTGACGCTCGCCGACGGGATGGTGCGGGAGATCGAAACGGATGCCGCACCGTTGCCGGACGACGAGCGGCACGCGTTCGTCCTGCCCGGCATGGGCAATCTTCACAGCCATGCCTTCCAGCGCGCCATGGCGGGTGCCGCAGAGGTGCGGGGGCCGGGCGACGACAGCTTCTGGAGCTGGCGGAACGCCATGTACCGGGTGGCCCTTTCCTTCACGCCCGACGATCTCGAGGCGGTGGCCTCGGCACTCTATGTCGAAATGCTGGAAGCCGGTTTCACCCGGGTCGGCGAGTTTCACTATCTCCACCATGATATCGACGGCGGTACCTTTGCCGATCCGGCGGAAATGGCGGGCCGCATCGCCGCGGCAAGCGCGCAGACCGGCATCGCGCTCACCCTGCTTCCCGTCTTCTATGCCCATGCAGGTTTCGGCGGGCTCGCGCCGGGGGAGGCGCAACGCCGCTTCATCCACGATATCGACGGCTTTGCCCGGCTGATGGAGCGTTGCCGCGCCATCACCTCCGGCCTGGCCGGTGCAAGGCTCGGCATCGCCCCGCACAGCCTGCGCGCGGTCACGCCGCAGGAGCTGGAGGCGATCCTTCCGCTTGGCCGGGAGGGGCCCGTCCACATCCACATCGCCGAACAGGTGAAGGAGGTCGAGGATTGCGTTGCCTGGTCGGGCGCGCGGCCCGTCGAATGGCTCCTCGACCATGCGCCCGTCGATGACCGCTGGACCCTCATCCACGCCACCCACATGACCGCGGATGAAACGCGCCGCATGGCCGCCCGCCGCGCCGTCGCGGGTCTCTGCCCGATCACCGAGGCCAATCTCGGCGACGGCACCTTTCCCGCCCCGGCCTTTCTGGATGCGGGCGGACAATTCGGTGTCGGGTCCGACTCCAACATCCGCATTTCCGTGCCGGAGGAATTGCGGCAGCTCGAATATTCGCAGCGTCTGGCGCTCCGCGCCCGCAACGTGGTGGCGGCGCCCGGCCAGTCGACGGGCGAACGGCTTTTTGCCGAGGCGGTTTCAGGCGGGGCACAGGCGCTTCAGGGGGGCGGCGGCCTTCGTCCCGGCGTTGCCGCCGATCTCGTCTCGCTGGACCCGGGAGACGCACCCGCTGCGTCGGCCGCCTCGCTCCTCGACCACTGGATCTTTTCCAGCGGCGTTGCGGTCGATTGCGTCTGGGTCGGCGGACGAAAGCTTGTTCAAAACGGCCGCCATCGCGACCGCGAGCGTATCCGCGCGCGTTTTCGTGATAGGATGCAGGCCCTCGTTACCCGTTTCACATGACGGGGCCGCCTGATGGTCCCGCGGAAAGCACCATGAAGGACAAGAAGCCGGCGGCTGCGACCCTGCACCAGCAGATCCTCAGCGACATCGAAACCCGGATCGTTTCCGGGGAATGGCCGCCCGGCCACAGGCTGCCCTTCGAGGTCGATCTGGCGAAATCCTACGATGTCTCCCGCATGACCGTGAACAAGGTGCTGACGAAGCTTGCCGATGCCGGCCTCATCGAGCGGCGCAAGAAGTCCGGCAGCTTCGTGGCCCAGCCGCAGGTCCAGTCGGCGATTCTCGAAATTCACGACATCGAGGCGGAGGTCCGGTCGCTGAAGCGCGATTACCGTTACCGGCTGGTGGAGGCGCGCAGGCGCAAGGCGAGCGAGCCGGAGCTCGCCGCCTTTGAACTTGCGGGAAAGACGGATGTGCTGGCTCTCTCCAGCGTGCATTATGCCGGCGACATGCCCTTCTGCACGGAAGAGCGGCTGATCCATCTCGGCGTGGTGCCGCAGGCGGCGGATGTGGATTTCGCGCAGACGCCGCCCGGCCAGTGGCTGCGCGTGGAGGTACCGTGGACAGCGGCCGAGCACAAGATCTATGCCACGGGCGCCCGGGGAGTGGTGGCCGAAAGGCTCGCCCTGCCGGAGGGGGCGCCCTGCCTCGTCGTCCAGCGCCGCACCTGGAGCGACCAGGGGCCGGTGACCTTCGTGAAGATCACCTATCCGGCGGAAACCCACGCGATCGTCGCCCGCTTCACGCCCGCGCAGGCGGGAAAGCCCGCGCTCTAGAGGGTCAGGAATTCCACGCCGAACTCGGACAGCTTGCGCCACCGCACGATGCACTGGCGCTCGCGCCCGTCCTCGAAGCGGAGGCTGAATTCGTCGGGAAGATTGGTGGGCGTCGAAAGCGCGATCTTCGCACCCGTATCGGACAGGTTGCGGATGGTGCAGTCCAGCGCGCTGGCGCGGTTGTTCAGCAGGATTCGTGCGCCTTTCAGGGCGCGTACCCTGCCCTGGACGCGGCGGTTCGGGGTTGTCTCGTTCATGGCCGTCATCAGCGGGGAGGCGCGCCACAACGCGTTCCGTTCCCCGGGTCATCGCCGACTTCATGTCGCCCGGCATCTAGGTAGGGTCCGCTTAACGGGGGGTAAAGGGCAGGAGGCCAGATTCTCGCGCGCTACATCTGAAGGCGGCGCGGGAGCGGCCAGTCGTTGATCGTGCGGGGTACGAGAAGCCGTGCCGCGATGAGGTTGGAGAGCGTGGCAATGATCACGCATTCCGGGGCAGCAATCCAGCGGAACCGGTTCATCACCTCCGCCATGTCTGCGCCCGGCTGGGCGACGGCGAGTGCGGTGAAGGTTCCGCCCAGCACCACGGCGGAGGCGGGTATCGAAACGGCCATGCGCAGAAAGAAGCCTTCGTCCGTCATGATTCTCCTCCATTCCGCGAGGTGAATGCATCCGGAGCGGCTTTGGTTTCACGAGGCGCAGCATTGGCATCGGCTGAATGTCCTGCCGCACGATGGCGGCGGTGGAGAACGCCCGTCGTAGAGCCAGATATGTAAACATTTAAATATACAGTTTAACTTGAGTAAGGCTTTTTCCCGTAGACCGTCCGTGTGGCGAGACATTCCGTCTTCCGACAGGCAAGCAGGCTCCGGTTCTGGGTCGTGCACTGGCCACGGCTTACCCCGCACCGCTTTCGTTACCACCTTTCCCTCGCCTCCCAATGCCAGGAGCTTACAGATGAAGACGATCCTTGTTGTCGACGATTCCACACTTATGCAGTGGTCGTTGAAGACGACGCTTGAAGGTGCCCGTTTCCGGGTGGAATCCTGCCCCGATGGAACAGAAGCCATGAAACGGATCAACAGCGGGCTGAAGCCCGACCTGATCCTCACCGACCTGAACATGCCCAACATGGATGGGCTTGCCCTCATCAAGGCCGTGCGCGCGAAGCTGCGCTTCACGCCGATCATCGTCGTGTCCACCGAATCGCAGGCGAGCCGCAAGGATGAAGCCAAGCGCGCCGGCGCGACCGGCTGGCTGGTGAAGCCCGTTCAGCCGAACGACATGCTGCGGGTGATCGGCAAGGTCCTGCCGGAAATGGCCTGATCAGCCCCTTTCGGGCTGGTGCTGACGCCGATGCCCGGCTTTCTGGAAGATCTCGGGCAGCGCCTCGAGATCGAGGATCGGGATGAGGTTTCCGGATCTCGTCCCGTTTCTTGCCGCCGATCCACCCACCACGAGGGTGACATCGGCGGGCAGCAGCGCCCGCAGATCCCCGACGAGGGCGGAGGCGGTCTCCCCGGGCAGCGTCAGGCTGCCCACCATCACATGGCTTGCCTTCAGCCGCGAGGCGGCAGCGGCGATCTCCCGCACGGGCAGGGAAGGGCCGAGATAATGGGCCATGACCCCCTCGAGCCGCGCCAGAAGCGCGGCCGCGAGCGCGCCGAATTCATGCTGTTCCCCGTCGAGCGTCGTCACCACCGCAACCGTCGCACCCCCGGTGACCTCCGTATCGTGCAGGCACTGGACGAGAACCTGTTTCACCCCGAGCGAGATGACGTGCTCGCCTGCAATCGGCAGCTGCGCCTCGCTCCAGAGCGCCCCCACCTGCCGGAGCAGCGGAATGACCGTTTCCAGAAGCCATCTGCGGGTTCCCTGCGACCGGAGCCGGATGCGCAGCAGCCCGGCTACCCGCTCGTGATCGAGAAGGCGCGCCGCGTCGATGAGTTCGCGGAAGGACTGCACGGGACGCTCCTCCCGCACCAGCTGGTCGAGGGCTTCTTCCGGCAGCGCGACCACCTGGCTAATCCGGTGGCCGGCATCGCTGCACAGCTTGAGCTTGCGGAAGCGCTCGGCCTGTTCGAGCGTGTAGAAGCGCCTGCCGGCCGCATTGCGCTCCGCCGGCAGAAGGCCATAGCGCCGCTCCCACTGGTGGAGAGCGTTCCTGTTGAGGCCGGTATAGGCAAGGAATTCATCGAGCGCCATCAGGGCTGGCGTGTCAGTGTCGGCAGTCATCGTCGTCGGTCAGGCGCAGGCGGTTCGGGTTCCGGGTCGAGGATATCGCGAGGCCAGCATGCGGGGAAAGACTTGTTCGAGCCTTTCCTCGCCGCGGGGCTTGCGCCTCACCGTCCCCGGATGCGCAGGTTGTTCTGCACGTGCCGCACGCCCGGAACGCTTTCGGCGATGTCCTCCGCGTGCCGCTTGGCGAAACGCTCGGTGACGGTGCCGTCCAGCGTCACCTCGCCCCCGGATACCGAAACCTCCATCTCGGAGGCGTCGATGTCGGGATCGTCGGAGAGGCGGTCGTTCACGTCTTCGCGGATGCGCTCGTCGGACCGGGTGTAGTTCTTCGGCCCGCGCCCGCGATGGTCGGCATCTGCCTGCCGGCGCTCCACGGCATCGCGGCCGTCCAGCCAGGCGGTCACTTCGCCATTTGCCCGGTCGAAGGTCATCGGGCGGCGGTCGTTGCGGCCGACGGCATAGGCGTCGCGGTCGCGCACGCGCCGTTCGCGCCCGTCCTCGGGATAGTAGTAGTCCGGATCGTAGGAGCCGCGGCCCGGACGCACGGGCTCCTCCTCGTCCTCGCGGCCCGTGGCCCGTCCCCGGCTCACGGGCATCGCGGCCCCGCCCGGGTCGGGTTCGCGGTAGCCGCCGGGTCGCCTGCCGAAATGGCTTTCCGCATGCTTGCCGCGGAAGCCCGGCTCGGCGATCCAGCGCTCGTCGCCCTCCGGTTCCCAGTCGGCCTGATCCCGGTCGAAGCCCTCGCGTCCCGCCGGGTGCGGCCGTTCGGGGCGGGGACGCTGCCGGTCCATCCGCATGCCGTCGCGCCCGAGTTCGTTGCCATGCCCGTCTTCCGTGTGCCTCGCCATGCTGTCGCTCCTTTCGCTGAAACGGTGCGAGCCCGAAGGCTCTTCTCCCGGTAAACCGGCGGAGGATGCGGCTGGTTCCGACGGGGGGAACCCTGCCGCCGCCGGCGGGTTACCCGAGGGGAGGGCAGGAGCCGCGCGGTCGCCCGCCGTCCCGGCGAAACCATGAAGGAGATGCGCCATGCCAGAGAAACATCCGAACACCGCCCGCTGGGGCGGTCCGGGCGCCAGCCACGAGGACCGTTCGAAGCCGATGCCCGAGAAGCACGATCCCCGCCCGGACGGCACGCCCACCAATCCGCGCGTCAGCCAGGTGTCCGGCGGCGGCGGCGAGCGGGACGAAAAGCACAGCCACGACGATCGGCTGCGCAGCAGCAAGTGAACGCCCCGGGACAAACGCAAAAGGGGCGGGTCTGCCGGACCCGCCCTTTCGATTGGCGCCGATGCGACGCTCAGAGATCCTTGGCGAGCCGGAGCGCGTCGTAGATCGCCGCGTGGGTGTTGCGCGCGGCAACCGCATCGCCGATCCGGAAGAGCTGGAAGGTGCCCTCGGGGTTGCGCCGCTCCGCCTGCGGCTTGCCCGCGATGAGATCGTCGTAAGACACCGCGCCGAGGTTCGAGGATTGCGGCTTCAGCTCGAAATAGAGTTCGTCCAGCGGACGGGTTCCATGGTTGACGACGATCTGGTCGAAGGTCTGCTTGCGCGACATGCCGCCGTAATCGCTGCCGACGGTCGCCGTCAGGGCGTTGCCGCTCTTCTCCACCGCCTCCAGACGGTAGGTCACGGTGAAGGTGGTGTTGAGCTTCTGCAGCGAGCGCATGTAGGGCACGAGGTTCATGGCCATGACCTCCGGCGCGAAGGCGCGGTCGGGCGTCATGATTTCCACCTTCGCCCCGGTAGCGGCGATGATTTCGGCGGCCTGAAGACCCGCATGATCGCCCGCATCGTCATAGACGAGCACGTTCGATCCCGGCTTCACGTCGCCGGCGATGATGTCCCACGAGGAGACGACGAGATCGTTGCCGGCGGTCAGCACCTCCGTGTGCGGCAGGCCGCCGGTCGCGACGATCACCACGTCGGGCTTTTCGGCCAGAACGGTCTCGGCCTCCGCCCAGGTGTTGAAGCGGAAGGTCACGCCCAGCTTCTCGCACTGCGCCACGCGCCATTCGATGATCGAGATCATCTCGCGGCGGCGGGGGCTTTGGGCGGTGAGCCGGATCTGGCCGCCCGCCTCGTCGGCGGCCTCCAGCACGACGACCTCGTGGCCGCGCTCGGCCGAAACGCGCGCCGCCTCGAGGCCTGCCGGTCCGGCGCCGACGATCACCACCTTGCGCCGCCGGTCCGCCTTCGGGATCAGGTGCGGCATGGTTTCCTCGCGGCCGGTGGCCGCGTTGTGGATGCAGAAGGCCAGCCCGCCCTGGTAGATGCGGTCGAGACAGTAGTTCGCCCCGACGCAGGGGCGGATGTCGTCCTCGCGCTTCTCGATGATCTTGCGCACCAGATGCGGGTCGGTCATGTGGGCGCGGGTCATGCCGATCATGTCCACCTTGCCGGAGGCGATCGCGTGGCGGGCGGTGGCGACATCGGGCACGCGCGCGGCATGGAAGGTCGGGAAATTCGTCGCCGCGCGGATTTCGCCGGCGAGATCCAGATGGGGCGCGCTTGCCATGCCCTGGATGGGGATGAGGTCGGTCAGGCCCGGATCGGTATCGATGTGCCCGCGAACCACGTTCAGGTAGTCGATGAGGCCGCTGTCCTTGAGGCGGCGGGAGATTTCCAGACCCTCGGCCTTGTCGGTGCCGCCGGCCATGTCCTCGTCGCCCGTATAGCGGATGCCGAGGATGAAATCGTCGCCGACGCGGCTGCGGATCGCCTTCAGCACGTCGAAGCAGAAGCGCATGCGGTTGTCCAGCGAGCCGCCATAGGGGCCGTCAAGCTCGTTGGTGAGCGGCGAGATGAACTGGTCGAGCAGATGGCCATAGGCCTCGAGCTCCACGCCGTCCATGCCGCCCGCCTTCATGCGCTCGGCGGCATCGGCATAATCCTTGATGATCCGCTCGATGTCCCAGTCCTCGATCATCTTCGGGAAGGCGCGGTGGGCCGCCTCGCGGTGGTGGGAGGGCGAGACGACGGGCAGCCAGTCGCCCTTGTCCCAGCGCGTGCGGCGGCCGAGATGGGTGAGCTGGATCATGATCGCCGCCCCCTCCTCGTGCACGGCATCCGTCATCCGCTTCACCCACGGCACGATCTCGTCCTTGTAGGCGAGCAGGTTGTTGAAGACCGGCGGGCTGTCCTTGGAGACCGCGGCGGAACCGGCGGTCATGGTCATGGCGACGCCGCCCCGGGCGCGTTCCAGCGTGTAGCGGAGATAGCGCTCCTTCGGCATGCCGTCTTCCGGATAGGCCGGCTCGTGGGAGGTGACGATGATGCGGTTCCTGAGCGTCAGATGCTTCAGCTGGAACGGCTGGAGAAGGGGATCGTTGGACATGGCTGTTGCTCCCGGGGTGAGGATTTGCCAGACCCTAATGAGAAATGTACACTAGTGTCAATATTCAAATCAGGGTGGTCCGCAAAAGAAACAGAGGTGTACATTTTCTTGCCGGAACGGGGGCGGCATGCTAGGAAGGGGCATGGAACAGAACACAAGCGAAAGCGGCTGGCGCGGCTCGCCGGAACTCTGGCTCGAGGCGGCTTACGATTCGCTTCTGGAAACGGGCGTCGATTCGGTGAAGATCCTGCCGCTCGCCAAGCGGCTCAACCTGTCGCGCACCAGCTTCTACTGGTTCTTCAAGGATCGTGAGGAGCTTCTGGCGGCCCTTCTCACCCGCTGGCGGGACAAGAATACCGGCAATCTGGTGCGCCAGTCTGAAGCCTATGCCGAGACCATCGCCGAGGCGGTCCTCAACGTCTTCGACTGCTGGCTGGACAAGCGCGTCTTCGACGCGCCTTTCGAATTCGCGATCCGCAGCTGGGCGATCCAGTCGCCTGAAATCCTGGCGGAGGTGCAGGCGGCAGACCAGCTGAGGCTCGAGGCGCTCACGCGCATGTTCGAGCGGTTCGGCCACGCACCCGGCGTGGCAGACGTGCGCGCCCGCACGCTCTATCTCGTGCAGATCGGCTATATCTCGATGCAGACGCGGGAGGATCTGGCGCTGCGCATGAAGCGCATTCCCGATTACGTGGAGATCTTCACCGGTCAGCCGCCCGAGCGGCGGGAGCTCGACCGTTTCTTTGCCCGGCACGATTACCGGCCGGGCTGACGGTCCGTCCCGTCAGTCGTCCAGCACGCTTGGCGGCATGTGAAACCCCTCCGGCAGGGCCGAGGGCGACCATTCGCGGGGTTCGGTTGCCATGGAGGGCGCGGCGGTTCCGCCTGCGGGCGCGCGCATCGCGGCCGCGGCCGAAACGGCCCGGATGCCGATAGGCCGGTAGCGGCTGACGAGATCGACCGCCCCGCCCTTGCCATTCTGGTTCATGCTCATGCCGCGTCCTCCTCTCCCGGCGGATGGCGTGCCCGCAGTGCCGGAAAGGCAGCCGCGGGCACTCCCGTGTCTGGATCAGCCGATGGTCATCAGGCTGGCATTGCCGCCGGCGGCTGCGGTGTTGATCGAGGTGGACACCTCCTCCAGCAGCCAGTTGAGGCAATAGGCTTCCGGATCGTTTTCCAGCTCCTGCGTGGTGGCCGACTGCACGAGGACCAGCGGGCCGTCGAGCGCGGCGATCTTGCGGTTCGCCTCGAGCACGCGGGCGGCATCGCCTTCGATCAGCGCACCGGCAAAGGGGGCATCCTTCTGCCAGTCGCTCGTCCAGCCGATGCGGCCGGCCACGCTCGCCGGCAGGCCGGCCAGCGCCCCCTCGAGCCCCGAAGCGGCGTCGATCGCCACGTCGTTGCCGGTCGCCAGTACCGCCGCGATCTGCCGGTAGAGGCCGCGCGCCGTTGCCGGCACGGCGAGGATGCGGCCGCGCGCATGAAGCGCATAGATGTTGCGTTCGCCGACCGGGCCGCTGAGCTCCTTGATCATGCCGAGGGCCGAAAGGCCGCCCATCTCGCGGGCCGCTTCTGCATCCGCATTGTGGCCGCGGCTTCCCAGCCAGGTGGCGAAATCGCGCAGCGCCGGGTCCATGTGCACGGAGCTCACCTGCGGCGGAACCGGCGCCTTTTGCACGAGGCGACCGATGTAAAGCGGACCGCCCGCCTTCGGACCGGTGCCGGAAAGGCCGCGTCCGCCGAAGGGCTGCACGCCGACCACGGCGCCGATGATGTTGCGGTTGACGTAGAGATTGCCCGCCTTCACCCGCTCGGTGACATGGGCAATCGTCTCGTCGAGACGGGTGTGCAGGCCGAAGGTCAGGCCGTAGCCGGTGGCGTTGATCTCGTCGATCAGGCTGTCCATGTCCTCGCGGCGGAAGCGCATGACGTGCAGCACCGGACCGAAGACCTCGCGCTTCAGGTCGGAGAGCTTGCCGATTTCGATGATGGTTGGCGCAACGAAGGTGCCGCGCGCGGCTTCCTCCGGCAGCGGCAGCTGCTCGACGGTTGCCCCAAGCGAGCGCATGCGCTCGATATGGGCTTCGATGCCCTCCTTGGCCTCCGCCGTGATGACGGGTCCGATATCGGCCGAAAGCCGGTCGGTGCGGCCGAGGATGAGTTCGTTCAGCGCGCCCTTCAGCATGGTCAGCGTCCGGTCGGCCACGTCTTCCTGGAGGCACAGCACGCGCAGCGCCGAGCAGCGCTGGCCCGCGCTGTCGAAGGCGGATGCGATGACGTCGCCGACGACCTGCTCGGCCAGGGCCGAGCTGTCGACGATCATGGCGTTCTGGCCGCCCGTCTCGGCGATCAGCGGGATCGGCTTTCCGGCGGCGGAGGTGCGCTCGTTGAGCTGGCCCTGGATGAGCCGGGCCACTTCCGTCGAGCCGGTGAACATGACGCCTGCGGTTTCCGGCGCGCCCACCAGCGCGGCACCGAGCCTGCCGTCCCCCGGGGCGAACTGCAGCGCGCCGCGCGGAACACCGGCCTCGTGCAGGATCTTCACGCTCTCGTGGGCGATGATCGGCGTTTCGTCGGCGGATTTCGCAATCACGCTGTTGCCGGCGACGAGGGCTGCGGCCACCTGTCCGGTGAAGATTGCCAGCGGGAAGTTCCACGGGCTGATGCAGACGACGGGGCCGAGCGGACGGTGGTTTGCGCCCAGCGTGCGGCGGGCCTGGTTGGCGTAGTAGCGCAGGAAGTCGATGGCCTCGCGCACTTCGCCGACGGCATTGGCCGCGGTCTTGCCGGCCTCGCGCATGGCAAGGCCCATCAGCATCTCCAGGCGGTCCTGCATCAGATCGGCCGCGCGGTCGAGGCAGGCGGCACGATCGGAAGGCGAGGTCGCGGCCCAGGCCTCGACGCCCTCGCGGGCAAGCTTCAGGATCCTGCCCGCATCCTCGGGGCGCACCTCTGTGACCTTGCCCACCACATCCGCGTGATCGGCGGGGTTCAGCACGTCGCGCGTCTCGCCCTCGGCGGAGCCATCCGCAAGGATGGGCCTCGCATGCCATTCGGTCGCGGCGGTCTGCTTCAGCTTCTCTGCCAGCGCCTGAAGCGCAACTTCGTTGGACAGATCGATGCCGGCGGAATTCGGACGGTCCTTGCCATAGAGGTTGACGGGCAGGGCGATCTGGTCGTGCGGCATGCCGATCTCGGGCATGGCGGATACCACGTCCACCGGATCGGCGATGAGGTCCTCGACCGAAACGGCCGGGTCGGAAATGCGGTTGACGAAGGAGGAGTTCGCACCGTTTTCCAGCAGGCGGCGCACCAGATAGGCCAGCAGCGTCTCATGGGTGCCGACGGGCGCGTAGATGCGGCAGGGACGGTCGAGCTTGCCCTTGCCGACAACCTCGTCATAGAGCGGCTCTCCCATGCCGTGCAGGCACTGGAACTCATAATTGCCCACGGCAAAATCCGGGCCGGCCAGATGATAGATGGTGGCGAGCGTCTGGGCATTGTGGGTGGCGAACTGCGGGAAGATCTCAGCCGGTGCGGCCAGCAGCTTGCGGGCGCAGGCGATATAGGCCACGTCCGTGTGCACCTTGCGGGTATAGACGGGGAAGCCTTCGAGGCCGTCCAGCTGGGCGCGCTTGATCTCCGCATCCCAATAGGCGCCCTTGACGAGGCGCACCATCATCCGGCGGCCGGCGCGGCGGGCGAGATCGATGATGAAGTCGAGAACGAAGGGGCAGCGCTTGCCATAGGCCTGCACCACGAAGCCGAGACCGTTCCAGCCGGCGAGATCCTTGTCGAGCGCCAGTTCTTCCAGCAGGTCCAGCGACAGCTCCAGGCGGTCTGCCTCCTCGGCGTCGATGTTGAGGCCGATGTCGTACTGCTTGGCGATCTGCGCGAGCTGCTTCACCATGGGCAGGAGTTCGCCCATCACCCGGGCGGACTGGGCCCGGTTGTAGCGCGGATGCAGCGCGGAAAGCTTGATCGAGATGCCGGGACCTTCATAGACGCCACGGCCGGCAGCCGCACGGCCGATGGCATGGATGGCGTTCTCGTAGTCGCGGTAGTAGCGCCGTGCATCGGCAGCGGTCGTCGCGGCCTCCCCCAGCATGTCGTAGGAATAGCGGAAACCGCGGGCTTCCAGCGGGCGGGCGCGCTTCAGCGCCTCGTCGATGGTTTCGCCGGTCACGAACTGCTCGCCCATCATGCGCATCGCCATGTCGACGCCGCGGCGGATGACCGGTTCGCCGGCGCGGGCGATGAGCCGGGTCAGGGCCGCGCCCAGGCTGCGGTCGCTGACCGTCGAGGTCAGCTTGCCCGTGACGACGAGGCCCCAGGTCGCGGCATTGACGAAGAGCGACTTCTGCCCGCCGATATGGGACTTCCAGTCGCCCTCGGCGATCTTGTCGCGGATCAGCGCATCGCGGGTTTCGGTGTCGGGAATGCGCAGCAGCGCCTCGGCCAGGCACATCAGCGCGATGCCTTCCTGGCTGGAGAGCGAATATTCATGCACCAGCCCCTCGACGCCGGTGCCCTTGTGCTTGGCGCGCAGCGCCTCGATCAGCGTGCGGGCGGTACCGGCAATCGCAGCCTTCATCTCCGGGGCAATGCGGGCTGCATCCGCAAGCGGGCGCAGGCATTCCGGCTCCGGCCGGCGATAGGCGGCGGTGATCGCCTGGCGAAGCGGGGTCTGGGTGTGGATCGGCGGTGCAAAGCTGGCAAAGGCGGGGTTCGTCATCAGTCTGTCTCAGCGTTCCTGGCGGCATCGGATGGCCGCATCGTGTCCCGGAAAATGGTGTCCGGCCGCGCCTTCTGGGGTCTTGGCCGGACTTGAGCGGAAAGATATCACAAGCTTGCAATGCGTTCAGTCTTGTTTCATGGTTTTTCCAGTCCATTTGGATTTTTGAAAGGCCATTCGGAAGGAAAAACGACAATGAAAATGCCCGTTGGTGGTGATTTGGACGCCTTCGACCGGAAAATCCTCGAGGCGCTGGCGCAGGACGGCCGCATGTCGATCACCGATCTCGCGGCAAAGGTCGGGCTGTCGAAGACGCCCTGCCAGCAGCGCTTCCGCAAGCTGGTCGCCGACGGCTATATCGACGGCTTCCGCGCGATCCTCAATCCGGCCCGGATGGGGCTCGATCACGTCGCCTTCGCGG
Organism: Gellertiella hungarica; assembly: GCF_014197145.1. Taxonomy (GTDB): domain Bacteria; phylum Pseudomonadota; class Alphaproteobacteria; order Rhizobiales; family Rhizobiaceae; genus Gellertiella; species Gellertiella hungarica. Next base: position 134,119 of record NZ_JACIEZ010000010.1, read on the forward strand.
AGGTAAAGCTCACCAACACCAGCGAGGAGGCGCTCAGGGCCTTCAACCAGGCGGTCAAGAAGATCGTGGAGGTGGAGGAGTGCCACATGATCGCCGGGCGCTTCGATTATCTCCTGAAGATCCGCACCCCCGACATCAAGCGCTATCGCTACATTCTCGGCGAGCGGATTTCCGCGCTGCCCTATGTGGCGAGCACCTCCACCAATGTGGCCATGGAAACGGTGATCGACAACTGGTCGAGCCCGGCGGGCCGGATCGGCTGAGCGGTCAGTCGGCGCTGACGCGGCGCCTGTCGCGCTCGCCGGCTTCCGCCTGCACCAGGTCCTGCGCGGCGGAGGCCTCCAGCGGCCGCGAGAAATGGTAGCCCTGCACCACCTCGACGCCCATGTCCTTCAGCACGGAAAGCTCCGCTTCCGTCTCCACCCCCTCCACGATCGCCTCCAGCCCCATGTCCTCGCACATGGCGAGCACCGACTTGACGATCTTGTAGCTCGCCGGCCGGCTGTCGATCTGGGCGACGAAGCTGCCGTCGATCTTGATCTTCGATAGCGGCAGCTTGTGCACGTGGTTGAGGCTCGAATAGCCCGTGCCGAAATCGTCGAGCGAAATGCCCGAGCCGAAATGGCGGAGGAGCTCGATGGATTTTGCCGCCTGGGCGAAATCCCGGGTGACGGCGGTCTCCGTGATCTCGAAATTGATCCGCCTGGGGTCGAAGCCGCTCGCCTCGACGACGGAAATGATGCGCAGCACGTTTTCGGGCGTGGCGATGTCGTGCGGGGAGAGGTTGAAGGAGAGGAAGGTTTCGCCGGGCCATCCGCGCGCCTCGGCAAGCGCCATGGCGAGCAGGTGCCGGGTGATGAGGACGATGCGGCCGGAATGTTCGGCGATCGGAATGAACTCCCCGGGCGAAACCCGGCCGAGGGTGGGGCTCGTCCAGCGCGCCAGCGCCTCGAAGCCGACGCAGCGGCTCGTCGCCACGTCGACGATCGGCTGGAAGACGAGCGACATCTCCTTCTCGATGTCGGCCGCCATCAGCACTTCCTCCACCTCGCGGTGACGCGACAGGGTCTTGGCCTGCGCCGCGTTGAAAAGCACGATGCCGCCGCGCTGGGTGCGCTTGGCGGTGTAGAGGGCGTAATCGGCCCGTTCGTAGAGATCCTGTCCGCTCGTCCCGATGTCGGGATAGACCGCAAAGCCCATGGATGTGGTCACCTGCACCACGCTGGTGCCGATGTCGATGCTGGCGGCCACCGCCTGGCAGACCCGCTCGCCCAGCGCCAGCAGGTCCTCGTCCCGGTGCGCGCCCGCATGGATGATCGCGAATTCGTCGCCGCCGAGACGGTAGACGGTGATGTCGCTCCGGGCAAAGCCGCTCAGCCGCCGCCCGACCTCCACCAGCACCTTGTCGCCGGCGGCATGGCCGTACATGTCGTTGACCGGCTTGAAGCCGTCGAGGTCGAGCACCCCGACCGAAAGCCGCCGGCCCTCCTCCTCGGCCCGGGCAAAGGCCCGGTTCAGCACGTCGAAGAAGCTGCGCCGGTTGGCCAGCAGCGTCAGGCTGTCCATGTTGGCGAGCCTGAGGTTCTCGTCGGAAAGCGCCTGCATCTCCCGGTGCTGGCGGGTCAGCTCCTCCTGCTGGGCCAGCAGCCGCTGGCGGGATTCGTTCAGCTGGCGGAAATCGCGGTAATGGGTCAGCAGCACGGCAATCAGCGCGAAGGTCACCAGCACCACGTTGATGCCTGTCGCGATGAAGGTCGGCTGGCCGCTCGCCACCATCACGATGAAGAAGGGCACGTTGACGAGCACCGTCACCACAAGCGCCGCCGATCGCAGGTGCATCAGGCAGAAGATCACGCCGATCACGGTGATGGCCATGAAGAAGGCCACATGGGCCTTCTGGTAGGAATCGCCATAGGGCAGCAGCGCGATGGACCACAGCACGCACAGGATGGCGATGGGTGCCGCCAGCCGGTTTGTGGAACGGAGCTTCCGATAGGCCTGCGCGGCGTCCACCGTCCGGTTGCGCCCGACGATCCAGCCTATGGCGCGGCTGATGAAGACGATCCCCAGCACCGAGGGCAGATAGATCACCAGCCAGGCGGGCGCGACATCCCGATGGGTCCAGGCCAGCGATGCCATGTTGGTCAGAAGGATGAAGTAGAGGAGGGGCACCTGCTTCGAGAATGCCTCGAACTGGGCCACCGTCAGCGCGGGGTTGTCGTTCGGGACCTTCAGGAAATTCATGATCTTCAGCATCGCATCGGGCTTTCGTGCCGCGTCCCGGCAGGGTTCTGTCGCTCTACATTGCTATTACCATATACCTGCTATCCTTAACCCGGACCTTGCGGGCCTTTCTTATCTATTACGATTATGACGAATAGTGGCGACTTGGTAAATGATTATTACCTAAAAAGCCCGATGAAGCGGCGTCACCCGTCCCGGTTCAGCGCATGGCGGAGAGGGGCTGTCCGGGTTGCTCCTCCCGTTCGACGAAGCGCCGCGCCTGCTCGAGAAGCCAGGCGGAGAACCGCCGCACCGACGGGTTGTCGGCCTTGTGGCGGGGATAGACGAGATAGTAGCCGTTTCCGGTCTTGAAGCGGGGCACGTCGAGCTCCACCAGCTGTCCGCTCTCTAGCTCCGACTGGATGAGGATGAGCGGCATCAGCGCCACGCCCAGCCCCGTCATGCAGGCCTGCGCCACATGGATGAACTGCTCGAAGCGCATGCCTTCCCGGTAGGGTTCGGCAATCCCGGCGGCCGCGAACCAGTTGCGCCAGCCATCCGGGCGGGACACCATCTCGAGCAGCGGCATGTCGAGCAGCGCCGCCGGCGCGGCGATGGCGTTTGCCGCGCGGAAGGCCGGGCTGCAGACCGGTGCCGCCACTTCCGGCATCAGGTGCTCGAAGACGAGATCGGGGGAGAAGGGCCGGCCCACATGGATCGCGGCGTCCAGACGGTCCCGTTCGAAATCCACCCGCCCGATGCGGGTCACGAAGTTCAGCGTCACATCCGTGTTGGTCGAGACGAAATCGGGAATGCGCGGCAGAAGCCAGCGCGTGCCGAAGGTCGGCAGGATGGCAAGATCGAGCTGGCCCGGATGGATGTTGGACATGGCATCCAGCGAAAGCAGCCGCAGCCGGTCGATGATCTCAGCCACGCCCGCGGCATAACGCCGGCCCTTCTCGGTCAGCTCGACGCCCTTGTTGGTGCGCTTGACCAGCACCACGCCCAGCTGTCCCTCCAGCCCGTCCACATGCCGGCTGACCGCCCCCGGCGTCAGCGACAGCGCATTGGCGGCAGCCGAAAAGCTGCCGAGCCGCGCCACCGCCTCGAAGGCGGTGAGGGCGGCGGTGGAGGGGATGAGGCGTCGCTGGATTTCCTTCATTCCGTTATGAGTAAAGCTCAAAGCGGGCGGAGTAAATATGGTTTGTGGAGTCCTGCTGTCGGAGGCACTATGGCGCCACCATCATCGATGGCGAGGCCGTGCTGAAGCAGCCCGAGGCCTTGCCGGCCCTACCGGAGGAACAGCATGAGCCATATGACGCCTTTCACCTGGGACGATCCCTTCCGCTTCGAGAAGCAGCTTTCCGAAGAAGAGCGCATGATCCGCGATGCGGCGGCGGCGTTTGCCGAGGCCGAGCTCCTGCCGCGCGTCTCGGATGCCTATCTTGAAGAAAAGACCGATCCCTCCCTCTTCCGCAAGATGGGCGAGGCAGGTCTTCTCGGCGTCACGCTGCCGGAAAAATATGGCGCCGCCGGCGCCAACTACGTGTCCTACGGTCTCGTCGCCCGCGAGATCGAGCGCATCGATTCGGGCTACCGCTCGATGATGAGCGTCCAGTCCTCGCTGGTGATCTATCCGATCTATTCCTACGGTTCGGAAGAGCAGAAGGACAAGTATCTGCCGGGCCTGGTGTCGGGCGAGCTCATCGGCTGCTTCGGCCTTACCGAGCCGGATGCCGGCTCCGATCCGGGCTCGATGAAGACCCGCGCGGTCAAGACCGCCAACGGCTACAAGCTCTACGGTTCGAAGACCTGGATTTCCAACGCCCCGATCGCCGATGTCTTCGTCGTCTGGGCCAAGTCGGAAGCCCATGACAACAAGATCCGCGGCTTCATCCTGGAAAAGGGCATGAAGGGCCTCACCGCACCGCAGATCAAGGGCAAGCTGTCGCTGCGCGCCTCCATCACCGGCGAGATCGTGCTCGACGGCGTTGAAGTGGGCGAAGAGGCCCTGATGCCCGGCGTCTCCGGCCTTGCCGGCCCCTTCGGCTGCCTCAACCGCGCCCGTTACGGCATTTCCTGGGGCGTCATGGGCGCCGCCGAGGATTGCTGGCACCGCGCCCGCCAGTACGGCCTCGACCGCAAGCAGTTCGGCCGGCCGCTGGCCCAGACGCAGCTCTTCCAGAAGAAGCTTGCCGACATGCAGACCGAAATCTCGCTCGGTCTCCAGGGCTCGCTCCGCGTCGGCCGCCTGATGGACGACCATGATTTCGCCCCGGAAATGATCTCCATCGTCAAGCGCAACAATTGCGGCAAGGCGCTCGATATCGCCCGCCAGGCCCGCGACATGCATGGCGGCAACGGCATCCAGGCCGAATATCACGTGATGCGCCACGCGCAGAACCTCGAAACGGTGAACACCTACGAGGGCACGCATGACGTCCACGCGCTGATTCTCGGCCGCGCCCAGACCGGCCTCCAGGCCTTCTTCTGAAATTCATGAAAGTCCCCCTCCCCCCTGTGGGGAGGGGCTAGGGGTGGGGGTCGGCCACAGGATCGAAAAGGTGACATCCTTTAGGAGCCGAGCGCCTCTTTTTCCGCTTGCCCCCACCCCTGACCCCTCCCCACAGGGGGAGGGGAACGCACCCGCATTCAGCAAAAGGACCCATCCATGACCGCTCCGCTCGAAGGCATAAAGGTCGTCGAACTCGCCCGCATCCTGGCAGGGCCCTTTGCCGGGCAGACGCTTGCCGATCTCGGCGCCGAGGTGATCAAGGTTGAAAGCCCGGAAGGGGACGACACCCGCCAGTGGGGTCCGCCGTGGATCGAGAACGAGGGCGAGCGGTCGGCGGCCTATTACCACGCCTGCAACCGCGGCAAGCGCGGCATGATCGCCAATTTCGGCAATCCCGATGACCTCGAGAAGGTCAAGGCGCTGATTGCCGATGCGGACGTGGTCATCGAGAATTTCAAGGTGGGCGGGCTGAAGAAGTTCGGCCTCGATTACGAAAGCCTCGCGAAGATCAACCCGCGTCTCGTCTACTGCTCGATCACCGGCTTCGGCCAGACCGGGCCCTATGCGTCGCGCGCGGGCTATGACTTCATCATTCAGGGCATGGCCGGCATCATGGAGCTGACCGGCGATCCCAAGGGCGAGCCGCAGAAGATCGGCGTTGCCTTCGCCGACATCTTCACCGGCCTTTATGCGGTGGTCGGCATCCAGGCAGCGCTTCTCCAGCGTGCCGTCACCGGCCGCGGCCAGCATATCGACATGGCGCTCTTTGACTGCATGTCGGGCGTGCTGGCCAATCAGGCGATGAACTATCTCGCGTCGGGCAACAGCCCGCGCCGCCTGGGCAATGCCCATCCCAACATCGCGCCCTATCAGGTTTTCCCCACCGGCGACGGGCACATCATCATCGCCTGCGGAAACGACCAGCAGTTCGTCCGCCTCTCGGAGGTGCTGGGCGTGGGCGAGCTTCCCGCCGACGAGCGCTACCGCACCAATCGCGAGCGCGTGGCAAACCGCGACCGGCTGACGGAGATCCTGACCGAACGCACGGTAACCTTCACCAAGGCGGGCCTCCTCGAAGCGCTCGAAAAGGTGGGCGTGCCCGCAGGCCCGATCAACACGGTGGCGGAGGTCTTTGCCGATCCGCAGTTCATCCATCGCGGCATGAAGATCGCACCCGGCGGCATTCCCGGGCTCAGAACCCCGATCACCTTCTCCGATGCGGAGCTGAAGCTCGACGCGCCTTCGCCGCGGCTCGGACAGCACGAGAAGGCCTCCTGAGGGGCAGGCCTTCCGCCGGCCTGCGCTAGTTCTTCAGGCGCTTCTCCAGGCCGGCGACGATCCGGTCGGTCAGGGCGGCATAATCGCCGTCGAAGTGATGGCCGCCATCGATGCCGATCAGCTCCACGCCGCTCCCGGCAAGCGTCGGGCAGGCGTCCTCCTCCTCGTCCTTGCCGTAGATGCACTGGATGCGCGCGGGATCGATCCGCGCGATGTCGGTGACGGGGTCGCCGGCATTCGCCTTGCCGCCGCCGCCGAGCCAGCCCTCCACCGAAATTTCGTAATCCGCCCGGTGCGACAGCGCCATCAGGGTGATCTGGCTCACCCGCGCCCTGGCATCCTCGGGAAGCCGGTTGAAGGTGCCGGGCAGGATATCCGCGCCGAAGGAATAGCCGATCAGCAGCACATGGCCGACCTTCCATTGCCGGCTGTAGGTGTCGATGATGCGGGAGAGGTCGTCGGCCGTCTCCTGCGGATCCCGCGCCGACCAGAAGTAGCGCAGCGAATCCACCCCGACCACCGGAATACCCTTCGACTGGAGAACGCCGCCCACCTGGCTGTCGATGTCGCGCCAGCCGCCATCGCCGGAATAGATCACGGCCATCGTGTCCCGCGTGGGCGCGGTCTCGAGCAGGGTGAGCGGCAGGCCGAGCGTCCTGCCGTCGTCGCCGGCGGCATCGACCCGGTCGGAGAGGGCCTGGGACAGGCTGTCCAGCGCGGTGCCGTCGTCGTTGCGGAGCGCAATCGCGGCATGGGCGGCGTGCAGGGCCTCGGCATGGCTGCGGCCATCGGCCGGCGCATTCTTCGTGAGGATGACGGTGACGGCCGCGGGCAGGGGGCCGTCGGTCATGTCGTAGACCGTGCGGTTGCCCTGGCGGGTCTTTTTCGCCGGCGTGCAGAGCTCGCGGTCCAGCGGGATGCCCGCGAGCGGATCGACGGCAATGGCTTCCCCGACGGTCGCCTTCGGGCTCTGCGAGATCATCGCCAGCGCCAGCGCGCCGCCCTCGCCGATGCCGGCGACGATGGGGGGATTGTATGTCTTCGCGCCGCCGGCGCGCTGCATCTGCTGGGAGAGCGCTTCCACGTCGGAGATCATGTAGACGCAGTCGCCCTTGTCGGCGGCAAGCGCCTTCAGATAGGCGGGAAAATCGATGCCCACCACGGTCGCGCCATCGCCGGAGAGCTTTTTGGCAAGGCTCTCTTCGCCGTCGCCCCAGCCCCCGGCGTCGGAGATGAGGAAGATGTTGGCGCCCGGCTCTCCCTCCGGAAGAAAGATGTGCCCGGGCGGGATCATGCCCGTGTCGAAGGTCGGTTCGGCGGCCCGCGCCGAAAGCCCGGCCGGCAGCAGAAAGGCCAGTGCCGCGGCCAGGGCAAGGCCGATGGTGGGGATCTTGGCTCTCATTTGGAAATCACTCCCTTCACCCCGCCGCCGATCAGCAGGGTTACGTCGACAAGCGCCAGCGCGGCGCCGGTTCCGTTGGAAACCGCGAGATAGCGGGGCTCCCAGCGGGGGTGGAACTTGGACTTGAAGGCCCGGAGGCCCTTGAAATTGTAGAAGCGTTCGCCGTGCTCGAAGAGCGTGCCGCCGAGCCGGTCCCAGACGGGTGCGGCCTCGCGCCGTGCCATGCCCGACAGCGGCGCCATGCCGAGATTGAAGCGCCGGTATCCATCCGCCTTGAGGCGCTCGAGTATGCTGACGAAGAGGAAGTCCATGGTGGCCTTCGGCGCATCCGGCAGGAAGCGCATGAGGTCGATGGTGCCTTCCGCCCGCGTATCCGTCACCATCAGCGTCGCGAAGGCGACGAGGCGGCCGTCGAGGCGAACCGCCGCAACCGGTTGGGAGGCCACGTAATCCGGGTCGAAGGCGCCGAGCGAGAAGGTCTTCTCGCGGGTGTTGTGATGGGCGAGCCAGCCGTCGGAGACCGCCTTCAGCGCGTCGATCCCCGCCCTGACATCCGCCTGCGCGATGAGCTCGAAGGACAGCCCGTCGCGCAGGCCGCGGTTGTAGGACTGGCGCAGCCCCGAATTGCGGCTTCCCCTGAGGTCGAAGGCCTCCAGGTCGACGGTCGCGAGTTCGCCGAGCTTGAAGGCGCGCAGCCCCGCGTCGACGCAGGACGACAGCAGCGCCGGCGAGATCTGGTAGAAGGCGGCGCGGCCGCCGCCGGTGCGCGCAAGTTCGACGAAGCGCCAGACGAGATCGGCAAATTCCTCCTCCTCGCCCACCGGGTCGGCCAGCGCGATCCACGAGCGCCCCTGGATGCCGTACATCAGGAAGCTCCGGCCCGTTTCCGAGAAGAGGAGGTGCTTGTCGCCCATCCGCACCAGATTGGCATCGGCATTGTCCTGCGCCATGGCGATCGCGACCGCCCGCTCGAGGTCGGCCCGCCCCGGCGGTGCGGGCAGGATGGGCGCCGGGCGCAGCAGGCTGAACATGGCCACCGCGGACGCCCCGATGGAGACGCCCAGGAGCGCGCGCAGGCCGCGCGGCGCCTCGCTCGAGAACTCGAACTGCCACCAGAGCTCGTGGGTATACTGGGTATCCCGGTAGACGAAGAGGAGAATGACGAAGGCGGCGAGCAGGATCACCCCCATGCCCGCGATCCAGCTGGGGCCGAGCGCCTGGCCGAAAAGGTTTGCCGGGCGGTCGAAGGCATGGCGGTTGAGGACGAGCGCGACGAGCAGCACCGCGAGAAGCACGAACTGATGCCAGGCCGCCGCCGTCGGAAAGGCGAGGAACAGCGCCGCGGTCACGGCGCCCGTCGCCACCCACCACGCCCCGTCGAGGCGCTGGCCGAGGCCGCGTGCGCTGATCACCATCGCAAGTCCCAGCATGCTCGACATGAAATGCGCGCCCTCGACGATGGGGAGCGGCAGCATCTGCGCGAGATAGTCGAGGTTGTCCGGTCCCGTCGGCACGACGCTGGAGAAGATGAGGATGGTCCCCGTCAGCAGCGCAAAGGCGGAAACCAGCGCCGGTGCGAGCTTCGCCGCCACCTGGACGACGCCCGCAAGCTCGGGACGCCGCGCGATCTGGCGCGTTTCGGTGCCGAGCAGCAGCAGCACGGCGAGAAGGAGCGGCAGGATATAGTAGATGACGCGGTAGAGGAGGAGCGCGCCGAGCAGCTGCTCCAGGCTGATCGCGTGGGAGAGGCCGGCCATGATGACCGCCTCGAAGACGCCGAGCCCGGCCGGCACGTGGCTGAGCATGCCCAGCCCGATGGCCGTCGCATAGACGGCGAGAAAGGTCGGCCAGCCCACATGGGTTTCCGGCAGCAGCACGTAGAGCGTGCTGGCGGAGGCGGCGATGTCGAGGACGGAGATCAGGAACTGGCGGGAGGTCGTCCGGCTGTCGGGGAGATGGAGGGTGAAGCCGAACAGGCGGAATTCGCGGCCATTCCTGCCGGCGAAGAACAGGAGCCCGAGCAGTCCGAGGCAGAGCACCGCACCCGCCTGCAGCGCCAGCGGCTCCATGCCGACGATGGCGGCAATGCGCGGCGCGACCGCAAGCACCGCAAGCGAGGTGATCGCCGCGAGGCTGAGCCCGAAGGACAGGGTGACGAAGGCCAGCACGCGGCCGATCTCGCCCGGCTGCAACCCTGCGCGGGCATAGGCGCGGAAGCGGATCGCCCCGCCGCTCAGCGCGCCGAAGCCCACCGTGTTGCCGATCGCATAGGACATGAAGGCGATCACCGCCACCGATCCCGCCGGCACCTTCCGCCCGATGTAATCGAGCGCATTGGCATCGTAGCGGATCAGCGCGGCAAAGCTGAGCGCCGTGAAGCCCGCCGCCAGCAGGATGTCGCGCACGGGTGTTTCCCCGAAGGCCCCGAGGACATTCTCGTAGCGCACCTCTTCGGTCACGCGGTAGATCGCATAGGCCATCGCCGCGAAGACGGCGAGGATGGCGAGTGCCGCAAGCGAGGCGCGATAGCGCTCGAAGCGCAGGGAAAAGGCGTTTTTCCCTTCCGGAGATGGTTGTTCAACGGCGTTCATGTCGTCATTCCTGTTCATGGCGTCGGCGCTGCCGGACAGCCCGCCGCAAGACGGCTCAGGTCCGGCCGGGCAGGTCGACCGTGACCTCGAGGCCTCCGAGGGGCGAGCGGCCGAAGGACAGCGTGCCGTCATAGGCTTCCACGAGGTCCTTCACGATGGCGAGGCCGAAGCCGGAGCCGGTCACGGCCTCGTCCAGGCGCCGCCCGCGCGCGACGTGCTGCAATTGATCGTCATCGGGCATGCCCGGCCCGTCATCGGCAACCGCAAGCCTGACGCGGCCGCCGCTTTCGAGAAGCGTGACGGAAACCTCTCGGGCCGCCCATTTGCGGGCATTGTCGAGAATGTTGCCGCAGATCTCCATGTAATCGGCCTCCTCCATGGCCGTCAGCAGCCGATCCGGTGCCGAAAGCCGGAAGTCCAGGTTCGTCCGCGCGGAGATGCGCTGCATGGTGGAGACCAGCTGGCGGGTGAGCGGCGCGATGTCGATGTCGCCGGTGCTGCGGGCGGCGGCGAGACCGGCGCGGGCCTGGGCGAGGGTGCGCCGCACATGCGCATCCATGCGGGTCACTTCCGCCCGGATCGCGTCTGCGATGTCGCCTTCGCCCTTGCGGTCAAGCTCCCGCGCCACGGTTTCCAGCACCGCGAGCGGCGTCTTCAGCCCGTGGGCGAGGTCTCCGGCCCGCGCCCGCGCCGAGGTCAGCTGGGTTTCCCGCTTGAGGATCAGGGCGTTGAGATCGTCCACCAGCGGCTGGATTTCCGAGGGATAGTCTCCCTCGATCAGCCGCGCCTGGCGGTCGTGGACGGCGGCCAGCGAGCCGCGCAGCCGGTCGAGCGGCGCAAGCCCGAAGCGCAGGAACATCCAGACCGCGCCGAGCAGCGCGAGCGCGAGTACGGCGAGCGAGGGCGCCATCGCATAGACGAATTCCCGCCGCGCCTCCTCGATCTGCGTGTCCTCCAGCGCCACGAGGATCGTTACCGTCTGTTCGCCGGAAGGCGTGTTCAGGATGATGCTCTGCTGTTCGCCGATGAGCATCTTGCCGTTCGGCCCGGCAAAGCGGGTCTTGGTGCCGTTCGGTTGCGAGGGCGTGAAGGCCATCTGCTGGTCCCATAGCGACTGGGAGCGCAGCTCCACCTTGCCGTTCCGCCCGGCCTGCCAGTAGAAGCCGCCATAGGGCAGGCTGAAGCGTGGGTCGCGCGGCTCTTCGGAAAGCACCAGCTGGTTGTCCGGCCCGATGTCGAGAACGCCGGTGAGGATGCGCATCTGGTCCTCGACATCGAAGAGTGCGACGCGCTCCACCGTTCGCCCGACGATGAATTCCATGCCGACGCCGGCGAGCGCGAAGGCGCAGAGCACGGCGGCAATCGCCCAGTAGGTCAGCCGGAGACGGAGCGAGCGCGCGTTCAACGGGCGGCCTCTGCGGATATGAAATAGCCCTGACCGCGCCGGTTCTCGATCACCCCGCCGCCGAGCTTGCGCCTGAGCCGCGCGATGACGACCTCCACCGCGTTGGAATCCCGGTCGAGATCCTCCTCGTAGATATGGGCGGAAATCTCGACGGGGGAGAAGACCTTGCCCGGATGGTGCAGGAGATAGGCGAGCAGCCGGTATTCCAGAGGCGTGACCGAAACCGGGCTGCCGTCATGGGTGACGGTGCGCAGGCGGGTATCGATCTCGATCAGCCCGTTGGTGAGGATCGGCGAGGAATGCCCGACCGCCCGGCGCAGCAGCGCCCGCACCCGGGCGAGAAGCTCCTCCATGCGGAAGGGTTTGGTGAGGTAATCGTCGGCGCCGAAATCGATGCCGTCCACCTTGTCGCGCCAGGAATCGCGCGCGGTGAGGATGAGAACCGGCATGCCCCGTCCGCTGTCGCGCCAGCGCTTCAGCACGGAGAAGCCGTCCATCCGCGGCAGGCCGAGGTCCAGGATGATGAGGTCGAAGTCCTCGCTGTCGCCGCGAAACCAGCCGTCTTCCCCGTCGCGGGAAAGCGTCACCACGTAATTCTGTGCCGTCAGCGTCCGGCGGAGGTCTTCCGCCAGCCGCGCTTCGTCTTCCACGATCAGCACGCGCACGTCATTTCCTTTCGAGGATCTTCAGGCTCTTGGCATCGATGTCGAGTTCCACCCGGCGCCCGTCCGGCTTGAGAAGCCGCACATGGTAGATCCAGCGGGCCTTCTGCCGGCGGAGCTTGATGCTGACCGCCTCGCCGGTAGAGGCCTTGCGGGCCGCATCCAGCACGTCCTTCAGCGGCTGCACCTCGTGGCTGGCGACGAGGCTGCGAACCAGATCGTTGAAGGACTGCCGGTGGGCGACCGGGCGGTGCACCGGCGGGGGCGCCGCGGGGCTTGCCGGGGCGGCCCCTGCGGCCTGCGCCGCAGCGGGCAGGGCAGCCAGCAGGAGAACCCGCATCATCATGCGACATGTCTGCATCTCGGCGTTTCCCGTCTTCGTCACGGCCTTTTCCGGGCCTCGCACGGCATCCGGCACAGGAGGATAGACTAGCGCAGCGAAACTTACAAAACGTCGTCAGGCGGTGACGGGCGACCGTAAGGGGCCGGGGTCTATAGATCGCGTCGAAGGCGCCGCCGTGCATGTTGCACGGTCCGCGGCGCCAGCCGGAACGGACCTGCGCCATGAACCTGATCAATACCCGCCACCGCTTCGCCACCGCACTCGCGCCGACCGCTTCGCTGCTGCTCGGCGAGAGCCGTCCCGATCTCATGGCAGACCTCGTGCTGCCGGACATCTTCCGCGCCGGCCTCGAAAAGGGACCGGACCGCACGGTTTTCGTCACGCCCGGCAAGCGCTACAGCTACCGGGAGGTGGACGAGGCGGCCAATGCCCTGGCCGCCGGTCTCGTCCAGAGGGGCATCGGCCCGCGCGACGTGGTGGGCCTCTGGTTTCCGCGGGGCGTGCCGGTGCTTGTAGCGCAGCTCGCGATCAGCCGGACGGGCGCCGCATGGCTTCCCTTCGACGCGGATACGCCGGTCGAACGCATCCGCGCCTGCCTGGAGGATGCAAGTGCGAAGGCGCTGCTCACCGATGGCGAGCGCGGCACGCTTCTTGCCGGCAGCGGCCTTCCCGTGCTGGTCGACCGGACGGTTGCGCTGCGGGGGGCCGTTCCGCCCGATCCCCGGCGCCTCGGCCTCCTGCCGGATCACCCTGCCTATTACATCTATACCTCCGGCTCCACTGGCGTGCCGAAGGGCATCGAGATCACCCATCGCAACATCTGCCATTTCCTGCTCGCAGCCCGCGAAACCTATGGCATCGCGGCATCCGACGTCATGTTTCAGGGGGCATCCGTTGCCTTCGACCTCTCCATGGAGGAAATCTGGCTTCCCTATGCGGTCGGCGCCAGCCTCTTCGTGGCCGACCCCGCGCTGATGGCGGATCTGTCCGCCCTTCCGGGGGTGCTCTCCCGCCACGGCGTCACCGTGATGGACACGGTGCCGACGCTCCTTTCGCTCCTGCCGGAGGATGTGCCGAGCCTGCGCATCATCATTCTCGGCGGCGAGGCCTGCCCGCCCGCGATCGCCAGCCGCTGGTGCCGGCCGGGCCGGCGGATCTTCAACAGCTACGGACCGACGGAGGCGACGGTCGTTGCCACCGCCGCCGAAATCCGCCCCGGCGAGGCCATCACCATCGGAAAGCCCATTCCCAATTACAGCTGCTACGTGGTCGACGAGGCGCTCGAGCTGGTGGCCGAGGGAGAAGAGGGGGAGCTGCTGATCGGCGGCCCGGGCGTTGCGCGCGGCTATCTCAACCGCCCGGAGCTTACCCTTCAGAAATTCGTGCCCAATCCCTTCCCGCTCTCCAGCATGGACCCGGTGCTCTACCGGACCGGGGACGCGGTCAGCGTCGATGCGCAGGGCAATCTGCGTTTTCACGGCCGGCTGGACGATCAGGTCAAGATCCGCGGCTTCCGGGTGGAGCTCGGGGAGATCGAGGCGCGCCTTTCGGCCTTTCCCGGCATCCGCCAGGCGGCGGTGGTGCTGCGCAAGGACGACGGGATCGAGCGCCTCGTCGGCTTCCTCGTCTGCGATCCGCCGCACCGCGCGGATCCCGACGCGCTGCGGGCTGACCTTGCCCGCACGCTTCCCGGCTACATGGTTCCTGCCCGGCTTGTCGAGCTTGAGAGGCTGCCCGTCCTGATTTCAGGCAAGGCAGACCGCAAGGCGCTCGCGGCGCAGCCGCTTCCCGAGACGGCTGCGCCGCACGCGGCGGCCCATCCTCCGCAGACGCCCACGGAAGAGGCGCTGCATGCCGCCGCCTGCGCCCTTTTCCCCGGCGCCACGCTCTCCATGGAAGCCGATTTCTTCACCGATTTCGGCGGGCATTCGCTGCTGGCAGCCCGCTTCCTGTCGCTCGTGCGGCAGAACCCGGCGCATGCCGGGCTCGGGCTTCAGGACGTCTATCGCGACCGCACGCTGCGGGCGATGGCCGCCCGGCTGGATGCGGATGCGGCGGGTTCGGCCGGTGCGGCCGACCTTTCCTTCGAGCCGCCGCCGCTCCTGCGGCGCTTCCTCTGCGGCCTTGCCCAGGCGGCTGCCATGCCGCTGGTGCTCGGGCTGATGTCCGCCCAGTTCCTCGGCGTGTTCCTTGCCTACTGGTTCATGGCCTCCGGCGAGATGGGCGTTCTGGCCGAGATGGCGGCGCTCTCGGCAATCTATCTCGGCATCAACCTTCTCACCGCCGCTATCGCCATCGGGCTGAAGTGGCTGGTGCTCGGCCGCACCCGCCCGGGCCGCTATCCGCTCTGGGGCGTCTATTACTATCGCTGGTGGCTGGCGCAGCGGCTGATCTCGCTCATCCACATGAAGTGGGTGCAGGGCACGCCGCTGATGTCCGGCCTGCTGCGTCTGCTCGGTGCCCGCATCGGCAGGGACACGCTTCTCTATGAAATCGAGGCCGGTGCCATCGATCTCCTCGATATCGGGGCCGGGGTCTCGGTCGGCGGGCATTGCGGCTTTGCCAATGCGCAGGTGATCGGCAACGAGCTCGTCATCGGCACCATCGAGATCGGCGACGATGCCTATATCGGCTCATCCTGCGTGATCGGCGGGAATTCCCGCATCGGGCGCGGCGCGGAGCTGGGCGACCTGACCGCCATCGGGGCGGGAAGCGTGATCGGGGCCGGCGAGCGCTGGGATGGCTCGCCCGCCCGGCGGATCGGCACCGTCGACGACGCTTCGCTTCCGGCCCCCGCCACCGCCGGCCGCCTTCGCCGCGCGGCCAATCTTGCGGTCTATCTCATCGCGATCCTCTCCATCCCCGCCATCGGCCTCATTCCGCTGGTGCCTGCCTTCTTCCTGATCAACCGGGCGGATGCCTGGCTCTCCGGCGTGACCGCGCTCGATCATCACTGGTTTCTGCCGCTGATGGCGCTTCCGGCGGCGCTCGGCCTCGTGGCCGCGACGGTGGCGCTGATCGTGGCGATCCGCTGGCTGGTGCTGCCGCGGCTTCAGGAAGGCGTCTATTCCGTCCATGGCGGCACCTACCTGCGCAAGTGGATCGTCTCGCTGTGCTCGGAAGTCGCGCTGGAAACGCTCTCCTCGCTCTATGCCACCGTCTACATGCGCGGCTGGTACCGCCTGATGGGGGCCCGTATCGGCAAGGGATCGGAAATCTCGACCAGCCTTTCCGGCCGCTACGATCTGGTGGAGATCGGGGCGAAATGCTTCATCGCCGACGAGGTCCTGCTCGGCGAGGAAGACATCCGCCGCGGCTGGATGACGCTGAAGCGGGTGCGCACCGGCGATCAGGTCTTCGTCGGCAACAGCGCGGTCGTGCCTGTGGGCACGGATATCCCGGATCGCTGCCTCATCGGCATCAAGTCGAAGCCGCCGGCCGCAGGGGCGATGGCTGCGGGCGAGACCTGGTTCGGCAGCCCCGCGATCCGCCTGCCGGTGCGCCAGCAATTCGATGGCGGTGCGGCCCGCACCTTCGAGCCTTCGCTGCTGCGCCAGGTCGGCCGGGGCCTCTTCGAGGCGCTCTTCAACCTGTCGGTGCCGACCGTCTCGATGATCTACTTCGGCACGCTGGCCATCGAGGCGCTCGGCGCGCCGCTGGAGCGGGGCGCCTATGGCACCGCGCTCCTCCTGCTGCCGGTCCTCGGCATGGCCATGGCTGCGGCGATGACGCTGATCGTCGTCATCCTGAAATGGCTGATGATGGGCACCTACCGGCCGCAGAGCAACCCGATGTGGTCGTGGTTCTCGCTGCGCACCGAGGCGATCGCGGTGATGTATTCGGGCATGGCGGCCCGGATGCTGCTCGATTTCCTGCGCGGCACGCCCTTCCTGCCCTGGGTGCTGCGGCTCTTCGGTGCCCGCTTCGGCAAGGGCGTCTATCTCGACATGACCGACATCACCGAATTCGACTGCATCTGCGTCGGCAATTTCGTGGCGGTGAACGGCTTCGCCGCGCTGCAGACCCATCTCTACGAGGACCGGGTGATGAAGATTGGCCGCGTCCGGGTGGAGGACGGCGTCACCGTCGAGGCCGGCTCCACGGTGCTCTACGACAGCGAGGTCGGGGCCTTTGCCCGTCTGGGGCCGCTGACCATCGTGATGAAGGGCGAGCGCATCCCGCCCCATACCGAGTGGCACGGCGCCCCCGCCACGCGCCGCCCGCGCCTCGACGGGCTTGCCCTGCAGATCGTCACCCCGGGCCGGTGCTGAGCCCGCCAAAGGACCCTCTTCATGTGCGTCGGTGCCCGGGCAAGCCTGGGGGCGAGCGTTGAGCTCGCCCTTCTTTTCACCGGGGGCGGCCGCCCTCCGGGCGTGCTCGGCGCCCGCCTGATCCGCGCCTTTCTCGCAAAGCGCCTCGGCGGGCCGGAAGAGGTCTGGACGGTCGGGCACGATGCCGCCGGAGCGCCCTTCGCCCTGAGGGAAGGACGTTCCCGGCCCGTCCATGTCAGCGTGAGCTATGCGGAGGGGCTGGTGGCTGCCGCCCTCTCCACCGCATCACCCCTCGGGATCGACGTGGAGAGGCTCTCGCCGCATGGCGCCGACGGGGCGCTGGCCGATAGCTTTTTCTCCGAGCCGGAACGGGCCTTCCTCGCCTCGCTTGCGCAAGAGGAAAGGAGAGCGGCCTTCTTCCGCATCTAGACGTTGAAGGAAGCCTACATCAAGGCGCGGCGGATGGGGTTTGCCCTGCCGCTCGACGGTTTCTCGGTGGTGGATGCCGAAGGCAGGCCAGCGCTTCTCCTCCCCGAGGGGCAGGCCGACGGCTGGACCCTGGGGGAACTCGGCCTGCCGTCCGGCCACCGGCTCGGCCTTGCCATCGCGGCGCCTGCGGCAAGGCTCTGCCTGTTCCGGGCGACGGCTTCGGGCCCGTCCTTTGCCTTTGCGGCGCAAGGCCGGCTTCGGTTCCCCGCCGCCTGATGCCGTTGAACGCCTCAGGCCGACCGGCCCTCGACCGCGTCCGCGAGCCGCCGGCAGGCGCTTACGAGGTCCGGCTGTTGCAGCAGCGCGCCGCCCACCAGATACATCACGTCGGGGCCGTAGGCATCGCGCATGTCGGGGATGCGGTCGAAATTGACCCCGCCGCCCGGGGCGGGCACGATGGGCTTCAGGCCATGGAGATCGGCGGCGCAGGCGCGGGCGATCGACTGGCATTCCGCGCGGCTGAAGCCGAAGCGCCCGCCATAGTTCGGATAGATCGCCGCATCCGCGCCCATCAGCCGGTGCAGCGTGCCGAAGAAGCTGCGATGCGAGAAGCCTGACGTCGGGGAGACCACGTTTGCGCCCGAGAAGGCCGGGTGCGAGACGATCGGCAGGGTGAAATCCGGATGGGCGGCGAGCGTCCTGACGATGTCGTAGCCGGTCATGGCAGGCGCCAGCATCACGGCGCCGGCACCCGCTTCCGCGGCCATCAGCGCGCGCTCGACGATCGCGCCGGCCGGGCCGGTGATGTTGGGCACGAAGCTCGCCCTGCCGCCGGATTTTGCATTCGCCTCGCCCACCGCATCGACGCAGGCCCTCAGCCGTTCGGCAAAGGGAGAGGTCTTCTGGTCGACCAGCCCGTGGTCGTCCTTGACGTAATGCATGCCGCCGAGCGCGAAATCATGGGCAAGGCGGGCGAGCGCCGCCGTCGACAGGCCCACCGGCTTGATTGCCGACATGAGGAGCGGCACCCGGCCGATGCCGGCCCGGGCGCGCAGGCCCTCGATGCCATGGCGGGGGCCGGGGCAGATGGCGAGAATGCCGGGCGAAAGGCCGATATCCTCCACCTTGATCCCCGGCTTGATCGAGCTGTTGCCGAAGACGATGTTGAGCAGCTGGAGAAAATCGCCGCCGATATCGTCTTCCGAATAGGAGATGGTGGCGAGAAAGCCGGGCCTGCCTTCCGCGTCCGGCTTCAGATCCTCAAGCTTTCCGAGGATCTCGTCTTCCACATAGCCCGCCGGCACCACGTCTCTCGGGATTTCCACGGTCTGTTCGAGCGCGATGTCGAGCGCCCGCTGGCGTGCCTCCCGCTCGTCGGCGGCGATCACCAGATAGGTGACGGTGAAGCGCTCCGCCATCAGAGCGCCTCCGCCTTCTGGGCCGAATGGACCTGATCGAGGCGCACGGCGGCCAGCTCCTCCTCCGGAATGTCGAGCGGCTTGCCGAGAAGCGTGCCGATGGCGGAGACGAGCGCCCCGGCATCGAGACCGTATTTCTTCATCAGATAGGGCTTGGAGGCCCCGTGCGCGAAGGTGTCGTCAAGACCGAGGCGCTTCAGGCGAAGCCCAAGCCCTTCTTCGGCGAGGATTTCCGCCACCAGCGAGCCGAGCCCGCCGACGATGGTGTGGTTTTCGAGCGTCACCACGCCCTTCTTGCCGCGCGCGGCCTTCAGAAGGCCCTCGCGGTCGAAGGGTTTCAGGGTGGAGGCGTGGAGATGGTGGATGCCGATGCCGCGGGCCTTCAGCGGCTGGGCGGCGCGCAGCGCCTCTTCCGTGCAGACGCCTGACGACACGACGAGGATATCGTCGCCCTCGGAAAGCGTGCGCAGCCTGTTGAATTCGAAGGGGGTTGAGAAGAGCCGGGGCACCTCGCCGCGCAGGATGCGGACATAGACCGGCCCGTCGATGCTGTCGGCCACCTCGAGCACGGTTTCTACCTCGGTCGCGTCACCGGTTTCGAGGATGGTCATGTTCGGCACGGCGCGCAGCACCGCAATGTCCTCGATCGCCTGATGGGTGATGCCGCCGGGCGTGGTGATGCCGGGCAGGAAGCCCATGAGGCGCACCTTGCGGTTGGAATAGGCGATGGAATTGATCAGCTGGTCATAGGGCCGCCGGTAGAGAAAGACCGAGAAGGTGTGGATGAAGGGCCGGAAGCCCTGCATGGCAAGCCCGCCGGCAAAGGACAGCATGTTCTGCTCGGCCATGCCGAGCGAGAGGAACTGGTCGGGATGCCGGTCGCGGAAGCCGTCGACCTCGCAGGAGGAGGTCAGGTCCGCCGAAAGGCACAGCACCTCGGGGCGCGCGCTTGCGAAGGCCTCGAAGGCTTTCGCATAGGGACGATGAACGATTTCGACCATGATCAGGCCCCTTCGATCTGTGCGGGATCAATGCCGAGCTCGGCGGCCAGCGCCGCCTGCATCTCGAGCCGCTCTTCGGCGCTCTTGAAGCGCACGTAATGAAGGCGGGGGAACCGCTTCTTGAGGAAATTCATGCCCTGGAAGGGCGACGTATTGGCGAGGATGACCAGCGGCTTCTCCGGTTCCGCGCTGTTGGCGGCAAGCCTGAGCGCATCGAGATCATGCCCGTCCACCGACCGGCAGGTGACGCCGAAGGAGGACACGCGGGCGGCGAGATCGCCGAGATCGAGCACGGAGGACATGGCGCCGTCGCATTGCTGCCGGTTCACGTCGACGATCACCCGCAGATTGTCGATGCCGTGATAGGCAATCGCCGCAAGGCATTCCCAGGTCTGCCCCTCCTGGAACTCGCCGTCCGACATGTAGACCCAGACCTTGCCGGGCTCCTGCCGGCGCTTGCGCGCCCAGGCAACACCCGCCGCCATGGAAAGCCCCTGCGCCAGCGAGCCGGTGGTCACTTCCATGCCGGGGCTGTGTTCGGCCCCGATCATCTCCACCGATCCGCCGTCCTTGTTGAAATGGTCGAGCGCGTTCTCGTCCATCCGGCCCGTCTCGATGAGGGCGGAATAGATGACGAGCGCGTAATGGGCGGGCGAGATGAAGAAGCGGTCATATTCCGGCGCGAAGGGCCCGTGATAGCCGGCCCCCGTGAAGGCATCCGGATTATGGGCCGAAGGCACGCCCCGGAAGGGCAGCGGCACCTTCGGCAGCGTCGGCGCGCCCAGCGTCAAGAGCTCGTTGTAGAGAAGGGCAAGGCTTTCGGCCGCCGAGCAGGCCTGGCTCAGATAGCCGCCATTGTGCTTCATCGTGTGGAAGAAGACGCGCCGGCGGATGCCGAGCGCGATATCCTCGGTGGTCTTCTGGTTGGTGAGGGTCATGGTCTCAGCTCCGCTCCGGAAAGAGCGCCTTCAGGCCTTCCTCGGAAGGGGTTGCAATGCCGCGTTCGGTGATGAGGCCGGTGATGAGGCGCGCAGGCGTCACGTCGAAGGCGGGGTTGGCGGCCGGGCTGCCGTCGGGCGAGATGCGCACCGTGGTGATGGAGCCATCGGCAAGGCGGCCCTGCACATAGCTCACCTCGTCGCTGTTGCGCTCCTCGATGGGGATCTCCTTCACCCCGTCATGCACGGTCCAGTCGATGGTGGGGGAGGGGAGCGCCACATAGAAGGGCACGCCATTGTCGCGGGCGGCCAGCGCCTTCAGATAGGTGCCGATCTTGTTGCAGACATCGCCGCGGGCCGTCGTCCGGTCGGTGCCGACGATCACCATGTCCACGTCGCCATGCTGCATCAGATGGCCGCCGGCATTGTCGACGACGAGCGTGTGCGGCACGCCATGGCCGTTCATCTCCCAGGCGGTGAGCTGCGCACCCTGGTTGCGGGGCCGGGTCTCGTCCACATAGACGTGGACCGGAATGCCCTCTTCCGTTGCCAGATAGATGGGCGCGGTGGCGGTGCCGTAATCGACCGTCGCCAGCCAGCCGGCATTGCAGTGGGTGAGGATGTTGACCGGCTCGCCGGGCTTCTTGGTCGCCGCGATCTTGCGGATCACGTCGAGGCCGTAGCGGCCGATGGAGCGGTTGAGATCCACATCCTCGTCGGCAATGGCAGCGGCGCGCAGATAGGCGGCCTCGGCGCGCTTCTCCGCGGCGATGGGGCGGAGATAGTCGCGCATGGCATTCAGCGCCCAGCGCAGGTTGATGGCCGTCGGGCGGGTTTCGTTGAGCTCGTCCCAGACCTTGTCCAGATGGGCATCGGACGGATCGGCGCGCATGGCGATGGCCACGCCATAGGCGGCGGTGACGCCGATCAGCGGCGCGCCGCGCACCCACATGTCGCGAATGGCGACGGCGACGTCATCGACCGTCTTCAGGGTGACGACGCGAAAATCGTGCGGCAGCCAGCGCTGGTCGATGATGTCGACGGAGACGCCGTCCTCGTTGACCCAGATGGTGCGGTAGTGGCGGTTTCCGACCTTCAAGACAGGGCCTCCTTTTCCAAGAGTTCGGCAGTGGCGCGGATGTCCGCGAGGCTGTGAATGCTGCGGCGGTTGACGGCGAGATGGCGGCCGAGCTTCAGCGCCTTCCTCTCGCAGGCGGCGCGTCGGCCCGTATCCGCGATGGTTTCGAAATCCGCATTGTGGGCGAGGCCGAGGATGCGGCGATGCATCTCCACACCGGCAAAGCCCAGCATGTCCGTCCAGATGTCGGCGATCACGCCGTTCAGCGCCTGTTCGGATGCCAGCGGATCGCCGCGCTTCTCGAAGAGGCTTGCCTGATAGAGGATGCCCTTGCGCTCCGTGCGCCAGAGATGGGCGAATTCCGTGCGGAAGGTGGCCCAGATCTCCTCGATCACGTCGAGCAGGTAGTCCCGCATCCCGTCGCGCTCGCCCTTTGCGGTCTCATGGCCGGACTGGGAGAAATAGCTCATCCAGAAATTGGCGAGCAGCATGCCGACATCGAAGGCCATCGGGCCGTAGAAGGCGAATTCCGGATCGATGACGCGGGTGTTTTCCGCCGTCACCATGACCGAGCCGGTGTGCAGGTCCCCATGGAGCAGGGTTTCGGCGGAGGCCGCAAACTTGTGCTTCATGATCTGGGCCGTAACCTTCATGTCCCGGTCGGAGCGTAAGTCCGCGACGATGTCGTCGAGCTCAGGCGTGTGGCGGTTCAGTTCCGCCTCGAAATAGGGGTCGGAGAAGACGAGGTTCTCGGTGATGTCGCAGAGCTCGACATTGTCGGCAAAGAGCGCCAGATCCTCCTTGCGGGCCCGTGCCTCCATGGAAAGATCCGAGCCGCGGAACAGCGTGCGGGCGAGGAAGAGCCCGAGATCGCGGCCGATCTTCGGCAGCTGCCGGCCCTCGATCAGTGCCCGGCGGAGAATCACGTGCGGGGTGAGATACTCCATCACGATGATCGCCTGGGTGCCGTCGAAATGGTAGATTTCCGGCACCATGCCCGGATCGCGCGCCGCCTGGCGGGTCAGCGCGTGATATTCGAAGAAGGAGCGCTTGAGCGGCAGCGGCCAGCTTTCGCCGACGAGCCGCACATAGGGCAGCGCCTGCTTGACCACCGCCGCACCCGACGTGCCTTCCACGATGAAGACGAGATTGAGATTGCCGTCGCCCACCTCGCGCACCGACCAGCGGCTCGCGTCGGGGCCGATCTTGGCCTTCAGCACCTCATTGCCGCCCAGACGGGCAGGGAGCGTTTCGGGTGTCAGGGCTTGGAAAGTCTGGCTGTCCATGAACTCCTCCTCATGCGCGGGGTCCGGCCTCCACCGGGCCCGATGCGGGTCATTTCTCCTGAGCTAAATGCGCACGCTGTCAAATGTCAAGGCCATTGACATTTGACGGAATGCTGTCCTAACCTGCCAGTCATCGGGAGGAGAACATGGGCGATCAAGCTGTGTTTCGCATTGCGGGCGTATTGAAATCCTTCGGGGCCGTGCCGGTCCTGAGGGGTGTCGATCTCGATTTGCGGGCAGGCGCCGTGACCGTGCTGATGGGCGCGAACGGGGCCGGCAAGTCGACGCTCGTGCGGATTCTCTCCGGCGTCTATCCCCGCGACGCGGGTACCATCACGCTGTCCGGCGAGGCCTTCGAACCGGCAAGCCCGGCAGATGCGATCCGCTCCGGCGTCGTCACCGTGCACCAGAACATCAATGACGGCGTGGTCGCCGATCTGGATGTGGCGACCAACCTCACCCTCGACCGGCTGTCCGGCAAGGGCGCGCGGCTCTTCTTCAATCCGCGCCGGGTGCGCCGCGAGGCGGCCGCCGTCGCCTCGCAGATGGGCCTCGACATCGATCTCTCCGCCTCCGTCGCCGATCTCACGCTGGCCGACCGGCAGATGGTGGCGATTGCGCGCGCCATGGCGCACGAGCCGAAGGTGCTGATCCTCGACGAGCCCACCTCCTCGCTCTCCAGCGCCGAGGCCGAGCGGCTCTTCGCGCTGGTCGAGCGGCTGAAGGCCCGCGGCGTCGCGATCCTCTATATCTCCCACCGCATGTCCGACATCCGGCGCCTCGCCGACAGCATCGTCTCGCTCCGCGATGGCCGCATCACCGGCCGCTTCGAGGGGCCGGAGCTGGATTATCAGGGCGCGGTGAACGCCATGCTCGGCCAGCAGGTGACGCACAGCACCGTCGTCGTGGCCGACAGTTCCTCGGTGATCTTCCGGGCGGACGACCTGAGGCTCACGCCCTCTTCCCGGCCCTTCAGCCTGGCGCTCGGCGATGGCGAGATCGTCGCCGTCACCGGCCTCGTCGGCGTCGGCAAGACGGCGCTGGCCGAAACGCTGTTCGGCGCGCGCCAGCCGGTTGCCGGCCGCATGAGCCTCGACGGCCGGGCCTATGCGCCCGCCTCGCCCCGCCAGGCCATTGCCGACGGCGTCTTCCTCGTGGCCAAGGACCGGGCGACCAGCGGGATCGTTGCCGACTTCAACCTCTATGAAAATGTCAGCCTCCCCTTCCTGCCGCGCTATTCCAGCGCCTCCGTGCTGAACCGCCGCGCCGAGCGCAGCATCGCCCGCCGCCAGATCGCCGATCTCGGCATCGTCTGCCGCGGCGAGCGCGACGAGATGTCGACGCTGTCCGGCGGCAACCAGCAGAAGGTCATGGTCGGGCGCTGGCTCTCCCAGCCCTCGCGGCTTTTGATCCTCGACGAACCCTTCCAGGGAGTCGACATCGCCGCGCGCCGCGACATCGGCAACAAGCTTCGCCAGTCGGCCTCCGGCCGGGCCACCATCGTCTTTCTCACGGAACTCGACGAGGCCTTCGAGGTCGCCGACCGCATTCTCGTCATGTCGGAACACACGATCACTGGCGAGCACCGCAACGACCGCATCGACATGGACCGCCTGCTGGCCGAAATCGCCGGCCGGTCCGCCGATACCATGGGGACACGAGACGCATCATGAGCACTGACATCGACAAGACGGCAGCGGCGCCGGCCACCGCACGGGCGATGGGGCCGAGGGATCTCCTGATCCGCTACGGTTTCCTCGTGCTGCTCCTCGGCATGATCCTGTTCTTCTCGGTGACGACCTCGGGCTTCGCCTCGCCGCAGAGCGCCGTCTTCATCCTGCAATCGGTCTCGATCACGGGCATTCTGGCGCTCGGCGTCACCGCAACCCTCGTCGTCGGCGGCTTCGACCTTTCCATCGGTTCGGTCGCGACGACCGCCATGATGGCATCCTCCTACGTGATGGTGATCCTGGGCGGCGATGCGCTGACGGCGGCGCTGGTCTGCATCGCCATCGGCGTCATCGTCGGCCTGATCAACGGCGTTCTCATCGTCTACATGCGCGTCCCCGACCTGCTCGCCACCCTCGGCATGATGTTCCTGCTCGTCGGCCTGCAGCGCATTCCGACGGAGGGGCGCTCCATCGCGACCGGCATGACGCTGCCCGACGGCTCGACCGCCTCCGGCGCCTTCAGCCCGGCCTTCCTGGCGCTCGGCCGCCACCGCTTCGATTTCATCCTGCCGAACCTCGTTCCGGTCTCGGTGGTGGTGCTGATCGTGCTGGCCATCCTCATCTGGTTCTTCCTCGAATACACCCGCTTCGGCCGGATGATGTATGCGGTGGGCTCGAACGAGCGGGCGGCCGGCCTCGCAGGCGCACCGGTCAACAGCTACAAGATCGCGGCCTACGTGATTTCGGGCGTCTTTGCCTCCATCGGCGGCATCCTGCTCGCGGCCCGCCTCGGGCGCGGCGACATCGCGTCCGGCAACAACCTGCTGCTCGATTCCGTCGCCGCCGCGCTCATCGGCTTTGCCGTGCTTGGCGCCGCCAAGCCCAATGCCTATGGCACCGCCATCGGCGCGCTCTTCGTCGGCACCCTCCTGCAGGGGCTGACCATGATGAACGCGCCCTACTACACCCAGGATTTCGTCAAGGGCGCCGTCCTTGTGATTGCCCTGGTCTTCACCTTTGCCTTCTCGAGAAAGGCCAAGCGCTAGGGCCGGGGGCCCCGGCGAGCGACTTCGCATCCCAGAAACAGACTTCATTCTTTAACCGGAGGAGAACGAGAATGACGATCACCCGCAGACTGCTCGGCAAGATGGCCCTTGGCCTCGCCGCCACCGCAAGCTTCGGCCTGCCGGCCTTTGCCGCCGACATGCCGAAGCCCTTCGACAAGCCCGGCGACGTGAAGATCGCGCTGGTGCGCTATCTCTCGACCGGCGACTTCTTCCAGTCCTATCTCGCCGGCGTCGAAGCCCAGGCCAAGGCGCTCGGCGTCCAGCTCCAGGTTCTCGACAGCCGCCAGGATGCCGCTCTCCAGGCCGACATGGTCGATCAGGCCATCGCGCTCGGCGTGCAGAGCATCATCATCCAGCACGGCCTGACCGAAAGCATGAAGGAAGCCGCCCAGCGCGCCGTCGATGCCGGCATCAAGGTCGTCGCCTTCGACGTCAATGTCGAGAACGAGAAGATCCCGCAGATCGAGCAGTCCGACCGCGACCTCGCCCGCTTGGCGCTCGAACAGGCGATCAAGGACAATGGCGAGAGCTTCAAGGCCGGTTATGTCTACGTCGCCGGCATCGCCCCGCTCGACCGCCGCGACGAGACCTGGAAGGAGTTCAAGAAGAAGTATCCGGGCATCCAGGAAGCCGCCCAGTTCGGCACCATGGATAACCCGATCGCCAACTCCGTCGCCAACCAGGCCCGCTCGGTCGTCTCGGCCAATCCCGACATCACCGTGATGTTCGCCCCCTATGACGAATTCGCCAAGGGCGTGAAGATCGCCGTCGACGAGGCCGGCCTGTCCTCCAGCGTGAAGATCTATTCCGCCGACATCTCCACCTCCGACATCGCCGCCATGCGCGAACCGGGCTCCGCCTGGGCCGCCACCGCTGCCACCAACCCGGCCGTGGTCGGCCAGGTCTCCGTCCGCGCGCTCGCCATGCTGCTCGCCGGCGAAGACCCGGGCCGCAGCGTCATCGTGCCCCCGACGCTGATCACCCAGAAGGACCTGAACGACCAGGACATCAAGAACATGGAAGAACTCGGCGCCAAGCTGCCCCAGTTCGCCCATGCGGATGTCGCCATGCCCGCCTGGATGCCCAAGCCCTGACATCTCCTCCCGGAGACCGACCCCGAAAGGCGGCCCCCAAATGGGCCGCCTTTTGTTTTGCGCGGCCCTCTGTTGGCATGGGGTGGAGATTGCGGTACGGCACCCCCTCTGTCTTGCGCTATGTCGCGTTTGCCGTGCTGCACCCCCCTCTGCCCCTGCCGGGGCATCTCCCCCTCAAGGGGGGAGATTAAGGGTGCCTCGCATCGCGTCGAGTTTGCCGCGCCGCACCCCCTCTGTCCCTGCCGGGACATCTCCCCCTCAAGGGGGGAGATCGGCTGTGGGTTTTGTGGTTTCCTCAAACAATGAAGGTCTCATTTGCAGAAACGTCTGCTGGGGACTTCCCCAAGAATCCCCATCCCGATCTCCCCCTTGAGGGGGAGATGCCGGCAGGGCAGAGGGGGGTGCGTATCCGCAAACGCGACGCTCGATCTCCCCCCTTGAGGGGGAGATGTCGGCGAAGCCGACAGAGGGGGGTGCGGTGCGGCAAACGCGACGGTTTGCGGGCAGAAACAGTGCGCATCCTCAAACCCGACGCCACCCAATCCCAGCCCCCCTCCCGCTCGTCACGGAAGGGGGCGCCGTCATTCCCATTCCAAATCCCATGCGTCATCCTTCCCGCACCCATGGAAAGGCCGGGGGATGCATCATGTCCTTCCCTCGGGACACGAGGGGGTGGCCGGGGCGCGGGGTGCACCTCGTATGAATGAGTATATGGCGCATTCCGCGCCCCGTTTCGGCTTTTGCCAACGCAACTTCGGTCTCTCTGCGCCCATCGCGCTCCTTCCGGGGTTTTCGCATGCCCC
>NZ_JACIEZ010000011.1 GCF_014197145.1 Gellertiella hungarica
CTTCTCGAAAGTCATGACACGGTTCCTTCTCTGAGTTGCGCAGAATGATCTTAGCATCTCGCGCGACGGGTTCGGAGGGCCGTCCACATCATCAATTTACCCGCGTCTTGAAGGTGTTCCATCCACTGCTTGCCCTCAATCGCTCTAACCGAAAGGGCATTCGTGTCATTGCGCCATTTGCAGAATGATGCGCAATTGTCGCGGTATTTCTTCACGGTTCTCGGGGGCAGGGGTTTGGCGTTCTTCCCCCGCGCTCTTCGTTCCACCTCGTCATCAATAATTCGGTCGAACGAAACCGGCTCTTGAACTTCTTCCGGCGTGTCATCGAAATCGGCCAATAGCGGATGCTCTGGCTTACCGTTAAAAACGCCGTCATTGCGCTCTGCTTGTCGGGCTAGCGCCTCATAGGACGATACACAAAGCGCCATAGCTAATTCACGCCATTCCGGGGAACCGCGCTTAGCATCTGTCAAACCTGCGAGTTGGGCGCGTGCCAAGCGGAATCCGACAAGCTCTTCCAACTGCTCATTCGATAGCTTCCCAGCATAACCTTCCCGGAAGCCCACAACGTCTTCAGCCCCAAGGTCGAACTGCGCATACCGATGATCAAAGGCGCGAAACTCGGTATCGACGCTGATCTGACTAAGGTAATCGCGATGGGCGATTTGCTGAGCGGTCAAAGGGTAGGGCGCTGGCTTAGGTTTTGTGTTTGTGGCTTCGGCTAGCTTATGGCGGGCAATACCGATCTGCCTTTGAAGAGAGGCAACAGCCGCCGCGTGGTTCCTTTGGGCTTCGCGTTTGTCGCCGCCCAACTGAATCTCAAGCTCCGTTTTCCCATCAAGATAGGGCCGAAGCTCTTTCGGAACCACGATTCGCGCCGAATAACGGCCGTTGCGTTCTTTCCAGTGCCGAAGCTTGCCCGCCATGAGAGACCCATTTTTTTGTGACGCGTTTTGTGACGCAAGTATGGGCAAAAAGCCTTGCGGTGCAAGGGATATCAATCAAATCAATGGGAAGGAATGGTGGGCGATGAGAGACTCGAACTCCCGACATCTTCGGTGTAAACGAAGCGCTCTACCAACTGAGCTAATCGCCCGTCCGGGTGGCCGTTTCGGCCCCGCCGTTGCGGTGGCCGTGATCTATGCGGATCGGAGAAAAACCGCAAGAGCGTTTTTGCTGTTTTTGCGAAATTTTTTCATCGGCCAGGCCAAAGCCCCTGATTTTCAGGCCTTCCGCGCGGTGCGAAAAAAATCGCCTGCCGGGTCCTGGACCCTTTGCACCGCGAAGAGCGCAGCGATGCGGCGAATCTCCGCCGGTGTTTCGATTCACGGGGGAGGGAGGCCGTGTTCGAGTCGGTCTCACGTTGTCTCTGTCGCCCCGGCGGGCACAGATGCGAACCCGGATTCTTTTTTGCGCGGTGACCTGTCTCGTATGCGGTGGAGGATGATCCCGGTTCACAGGGTGTTTGGGCTTTTGACCCGGCCGGGTCGTCACAGGATTTTCACATGCCCGTCGATTATGTGCTTGAAACCTGCTTGACACCCACGAACGAACCCCTTAGTTAGCCGCTCATCGAACGGCGCGGGCCGGTCGTGACCGGAGGGAAGCGCTTGTTTCCTTGCGGTGTTCCAGAAAAGTGCGGGTGTAGCTCAGTCGGTTAGAGTGCCGGCCTGTCACGCCGGAGGTCGCGGGTTCGAGCCCCGTCACTCGCGCCACTTTTGGAAAGCCCGGTTGAGCCCCTCCAGGCTCTCCTACAAGATGCGCGGGTGTAGCTCAGTCGGTTAGAGTGCCGGCCTGTCACGCCGGAGGTCGCGGGTTCGAGCCCCGTCACTCGCGCCACTTCTTTTCCCCATGCAAGATGTTGCCATTACCACTTTTCGCCCTTGTGTGGCGGGGGTCGATCCTTACATGTCGACTAAATTCCGCTGGATTTTGAATGTCTTGTGTGCGTTGCACAAGCGTTAACGCCAGCGCCTTCGGTGCCGCAATGGAACGCTTTAAACGCAGCCTTCACCGTGCGTCGTAAGGTCTTAGAATTTAGCAGCATTTTCTCACGGCACGGATTCCCTAAATCGTGATAATCCGGTAGTGGTTGAAAAGCGCGCGCAAGCCTTGCGCTCCCGCGCGTGCTGCGCTAACGACAACCGCATTGTTATATTCTAATCGGCTTGCCGGCTCGTTCGAGTCGCTGGTGCCCGCAGGCACGAAGGCAAGCAGGGATGGACAAAATGACTGGTCTTCTCAGTTCCTACGTTCCGATCGCCATCTTCATAGGCATATCGCTGGTTATCGGCCTTGCCCTGCTGATCGCGCCGTTCGCCGTCGCATACAAGGCGCCCGATTCGGAAAAGCTCTCCGCTTACGAATGCGGCTTCAATGCCTTTGACGATGCGCGCATGAAGTTCGACATCCGCTTCTATCTGGTGTCGATCCTGTTCATCATCTTCGACCTCGAGGTGGCGTTCCTGTTCCCCTGGGCTGTATCCTTCAGCGCCATCGGCTGGTTCGGCTTCTGGTCCATGATGGTGTTCCTGGGCGTGCTGACCATCGGCTTTATCTATGAGTGGAAGAAGGGAGCTCTCGAATGGGAGTGATGGATGGAACCCTGGTTGCCCCGCAGCCCAAGGGCATTCTCGACCCTCGCACCGGCAAGCCTGTCGGCAGCGAAGATGCGTTTTTCGGCGAGATCAACAACGAGCTCGCCGACAAGGGCTTTCTGGTCACCTCCACGGACGAGCTGATCAACTGGGCCCGTACGGGCTCGTTGATGTGGATGACCTTCGGCCTGGCCTGCTGCGCCGTTGAAATGATGCAGATGTCCATGCCGCGCTACGATGCCGAGCGCTTCGGCTTTGCGCCGCGCGCTTCGCCGCGCCAGTCGGACGTGATGATCGTTGCCGGCACGCTGACCAACAAGATGGCGCCCGCGCTCCGCAAGGTCTATGACCAGATGCCCGAGCCGCGCTATGTGATCTCGATGGGCTCCTGCGCAAACGGCGGCGGCTATTACCATTATTCCTATTCCGTCGTGCGCGGCTGCGACCGCGTCGTGCCGGTGGATATCTATGTGCCGGGCTGTCCGCCCACGGCTGAGGCGCTCCTGTACGGCGTGCTTCTGCTGCAGAAGAAGATCCGCCGCACCGGCACGATCGAACGGTAAGGGCAGGGACGATCGATGAGCATTGAAGTGCTGAATACGCTCGCAACGGGGCTGCAGGAAGCAAAAGGCAACCTGATTGCTTCGGCAGACGTGAAGTACGGCGAACTGACGCTGGTCTCCACGCCCGAGAACCTGATTGCACTGCTGACGTTCCTCAGGGATGACGTGCGCTATGCGTTCGTCAACCTGATCGATGTCTGCGGGGTTGACTGGCCGGAGCGCGAAGAGCGCTTCGAGGTCGTCTACCATCTGCTTTCGCCGAAGCTGAACCAGCGGGTCCGCATCAAGGTTTCCGTTGCCGAGGACCAGCCGGTTCCCTCTGCGACGCCGGTCTTTCCGGGCGCAGACTGGTTCGAGCGCGAGACCTGGGACATGTACGGCATTCCCTTCACGGGGCATCCGGACCTGCGCCGCATTCTGACGGACTACGGTTTCGAGGGTCACCCGCTTCGCAAGGACTTCCCGCTGACCGGCTACGTCGAGGTTCGCTACGACGATGCGGCAAAGCGCGTGGTTTACGAACCGGTCGAACTGAAGCAGGAATTCCGTAACTTCGACTTCCTCAGCCCCTGGGAAGGCACCGACTACGTGCTGCCGGGTGACGAGAAGGCGGCGAAGTGACGATTGGCGGGAAGGGTGCCCCGACGGGCGCTCTTTATACGAACAAGATGACAAAGCGCGGGGCGCGTTGACATGAACGAACATAATGTCCGCAACTTCAACATCAATTTCGGGCCGCAGCATCCGGCTGCGCACGGCGTTCTGCGTCTTGTGCTGGAGCTTGACGGCGAAATTGTGGAGCGCGTGGACCCCCATATCGGGCTACTGCATCGCGGCACGGAAAAGCTGATCGAGGCGAAGACCTATCTTCAGGCGCTGCCCTATTTCGACCGCCTCGACTACGTGGCGCCGATGAACCAGGAGCATGCCTATTCGCTGGCGGTGGAGAAGCTGCTCGGCATCCAGATCCCCATCCGCGGCCAGCTGATCCGCGTGATGTACTCGGAGATCGGCCGCATTCTCTCGCATCTCCTGAACGTCACCACGCAGGCCATGGACGTCGGTGCTCTGACGCCGCCGCTGTGGGGCTTCGAGGAACGCGAAAAGCTGATGGTCTTCTACGAGCGCGCATCCGGTGCGCGCATGCATGCGGCCTATTTCCGTCCGGGCGGTGTCCATCAGGACCTTCCGCACGAGCTGGTCGAGGATATCGGCAAGTGGTGCGATCCCTTCCTGAAGACCCTGCAGGACATCGACGATCTGCTGACGCCGAACCGCATCTTCAAGCAGCGGAACGTCGATATCGGCGTCGTTGACCTGAAGGATGCATGGGCATGGGGCTTTTCGGGCGTGATGGTGCGGGGCTCGGGTGCTGCCTGGGACCTGCGCAAGTCGCAGCCCTATGAATGCTATGCCGATCTGGACTTCGACATCCCCGTGGGCAAGAACGGCGACTGCTACGACCGCTACCTGATCCGCATGATCGAAATGCGGGAATCGGTGAAGATCATCAAGCAGTGCGTCAATCGCCTGCTCGGCGACGCGAAGGTCGGCCCGGTTTCGTCGCTGGACGGCAAGGTCGTACCGCCGAAGCGCGGCGAGATGAAGCGGTCGATGGAATCGCTGATCCATCACTTCAAGCTCTACACCGAAGGCTACCACGTGCCCGAGGGCGAGGTTTATGCGGCAGTCGAGGCGCCGAAGGGCGAATTCGGCGTCTACCTCGTCTCCGACGGCACCAACAAGCCCTACCGCTGCAAGATCCGCGCCCCGGGCTATGCCCATCTGCAGGCGATGGATTTCCTGTGCCGCGGTCACCAGCTGGCGGACGTGTCCGCCGTACTTGGTTCGCTCGACATCGTGTTCGGCGAGGTGGACCGCTGATGCACCGGCTCCGCTCCGTCACGATCGGCCTCTGTCTTCTCGCCGCGCCTGCCTTTGCGCAGACGGCGGGCAGCAGCGATGGTGCCGTTCCCGACGATCAGGCCTCTGGCGGATCGACGGCAACGCCCGGCCAGGTCGCGACCATGTCGGAGCTCGTGCAGGATGGTTACGAGATCAAGGCGGCGGTGCCCTCGGGTACCGACAAGCTGATCATCTTTATGCAGAATGACAAGTCGGCCTATGCCTGCGAATTCACCAATCTGGCGAATACGCGGTGTGGATCCATAAATTGACAAGGCGTGAGGAAGAATGTCCGTTCGTCGACTAGCCGAAGACCAGTTCCAGCCCGCGACTTTCGCGTTCAACGCGGAAAACGCCGCCTGGGCTGAGGCCACCATCAAGAAATATCCGGAAGGCCGGGAACAATCGGCGGTCATTCCGCTGCTGATGCGCGCCCAGGAACAGGACGGCTGGGTGACCCGTGCTGCGATCGAGACCATCGCCGACATGCTCGGCATGGCCTATATCCGCGTGCTCGAGGTGGCCACCTTCTATACCCAGTTCCAGCTGAAGCCGGTCGGCACCCGCGCCCACGTGCAGGTCTGCGGCACGACGCCCTGCATGCTGCGCGGCGCGGAAGACCTCATCCGGGTCTGCAAGTCGAAGATCCATCCGGAACCCTTCCACACCAACGCCGACGGCACGCTGTCGTGGGA
Organism: Gellertiella hungarica; assembly: GCF_014197145.1. Classification (GTDB taxonomy): domain Bacteria; phylum Pseudomonadota; class Alphaproteobacteria; order Rhizobiales; family Rhizobiaceae; genus Gellertiella; species Gellertiella hungarica. The sequence continues at coordinate 5,761 of NZ_JACIEZ010000011.1, forward strand.
AGAGGTGGAATGTGCTGGCGCTTGCGTCAACGCGCCGATGGTGACGATCTTCAAGGACACCTACGAGGACCTGACGCCGACCCAGCTCGAGCACATCATCGATCGTTTCGAGGCCGGCCGTGGCGCGGACATCCGTCCGGGGCCGCAGAACGACCGCATCTATTCCGCACCGCAGGGCGGGCTCACCTCGCTGACCGAGGACACGGGCAAGCCGCCGCTGCAGGAAGCGCTTCTTGGCAAGTGGCAGTCCGCACCGGCGGCAGCCGTTTCCGTGCCCCCCGCCAATGCCGGCAAGCCGGACAGCTCGGCGGTGGAGACCAATCCGGCGCTGAAGACGCCCGCCGATGGCGAGACCGCCACGTCGGACGGCGCACCGGTGAAGCGGGCCCGAAAGAGCAAGTCGACCGAGGAGCTGCCCGCAAGCAGCGAGGCCCCCGTCGCCGACAAGCCGAAGGCCACCCGCAAGAAGAAGTCCGAAGACGAGCAGGCGTAACAAGAGGTAAGCATGTTAAAAGATCAGGATCGTATCTTTACCAACATCTATGGCCTCAAGGACAAGTCCCTGAAGGGCGCTATGGCGCGTGGCCACTGGGACGGTACCAAGCAACTGCTCGAGATGGGCCGTGACTGGATCATCAACGAGGTCAAGAATTCCGGCCTGCGCGGCCGTGGCGGTGCAGGCTTCCCGACGGGTCTGAAGTGGTCCTTCATGCCGAAGGAAAGCGACGGGCGTCCGCATTACCTGGTGGTCAATGCCGACGAGTCCGAACCCGGCACCTGCAAGGACCGCGAGATCATGCGCCATGATCCGCACACCCTCATCGAAGGCTGCGTCATCGCGTCCTTCGCGATGGGCGCGCATCATGCCTATATCTACGTGCGCGGCGAATTCATGCGCGAGCGCGAGGCGCTGCAGGCAGCGATCGACGAGTGCTACGAAGCCGGTCTGCTCGGCAAGAACAACAAGCTCGGCTACGATATCGACATCGTGGTTCACCACGGTGCCGGGGCCTATATCTGCGGCGAAGAAACCGCGCTGCTGGAAAGCCTCGAGGGCAAGAAGGGCCAGCCGCGCCTGAAGCCGCCGTTCCCGGCGAACATGGGTCTCTATGGCTGCCCGACAACCGTCAACAACGTCGAATCGATTGCCGTCACCCCGACCATCCTGCGTCGTGGTGCCGGCTGGTACGCCAGCTTCGGCCGTGCGAACAACACCGGCACCAAGCTCTTCTCCATCTCGGGCCACGTCAATCGCCCGTGCACGGTGGAAGAATCCATGTCGATCACCTTCGAGGAACTGATCGAGAAGCACTGCGGCGGCATCCGCGGCGGCTGGGACAACCTGCTGGCCGTGATCCCCGGTGGTTCTTCGGTTCCTTGCGTGCCGGGCGAACAGATCCGCAACGCCATCATGGATTATGACGGTCTGCGCGAGCTCGGCTCCGGTCTCGGCACTGCAGCCGTCATCGTCATGGACAAGTCGACGGATATCGTGAAGGCCATCTGGCGTCTGTCGGCCTTCTACAAGCACGAGAGCTGCGGCCAGTGCACCCCCTGCCGCGAAGGCACGGGCTGGATGATGCGCGTGATGGATCGCATGGTGAAGGGCAATGCCCAGAAGCGCGAGATCGACATGCTCTTCCAGGTGACGAAGCAGGTCGAAGGGCACACCATCTGTGCGCTCGGCGATGCGGCTGCCTGGCCGATCCAGGGTCTCATCAAGCATTTCCGTCCGGTGATGGAAGCGCGGATCGACGAATATACGCGCAACGCCGTGGCCCACGGCGTCGTGATGGAAGCGGCGGAGTAAGTCGGACATGGTCACGGACCGGGCGGACAAGGCTGGGATGGCAGGCGGGGAGGGCGAAGCTCTCAACGCAATGCTGTCCGGCGTTCCGCCCCTGGTCCTGCCGCCGCTGTTTGCGCCCTCCGCCGGAGCCTTCGCCGCAGCGACAGTCATGGGTCTCGGTTTTGCGAACCAGATGGCCGGGGCCTATCTCGGTTTCCTCAAGGGAGCCGTCGAGACGACCCGCCTGATGGCCGAGGTGATGGGGGCTCCCGAGCCGCAGGGCAACCTGCCCGAGGAAGTGCCTGTAGAAGCGTCCAAGGCCGTCGAAAAGCCTGCGAAGACAGCGACGATCCACGCGCTTCAGCCGCGCGCGGCAAAAACGGCAGTCGGTGCTTCGCAGCCGGCAGCGCGCAAGGCTCCGGCAAAGCCCGCTTCGGATAAGAAGGCAAAGCCGGCGAGCGGCAAGGTGACGGCAAAGCCGCCCGTGCGTGCCGATGAGCGGCCGGCGGCAACAGTCCGTGATCTGCGTTCCCTGCCCGGCATCGGCCCGAAGCTGGAAGCGATGCTGAAGGCGAGGGGCCTCGGCACGCTCGAAGCGATTGCGGCGCTGACGCCGGATGCAGCGGCCGCTTTGGACCGCGAACTCGGCCTCGACGGCCGGATCGAACGGGACCGGTGGATTGAAAAGGCCGCCGCTCTCGCGAGGGGATGAAATGGAAGCGGCCTTTCGGGGCCAGTAAGGACAGGCGGCAGGCCCGGAGCGACCGGACCGGCCGGGAACCGGGGACGGTTCAGGACAAGAAATGGTACCGGCTCGGGTCGGGGGCGAAAGCCCGCGGCGCGGGCCTGCTCGAAGATTGCGGCCAGGCCCGGCGGCAACGGCAAACAGGACTGAAGTTGAGACAATGGCAAAGCTGAAAGTTGACGGTAAAGAGATCGAGGTTCCGGATCATTTCACGCTTCTGCAAGCGTGCGAGGAAGCCGGTGCCGAAGTCCCGCGCTTCTGTTTTCATGAACGCCTCTCCGTGGCGGGTAACTGCCGCATGTGCCTTGTCGAGGTGAAGGGCGGACCGCCGAAGCCGGCAGCCTCCTGCGCCATGGGCGTGCGCGACATCCGCGGCGGCCCGAACGGCGAGCTGCCCGAGGTCTACACCAACACGCCCATGGTCAAGAAGGCCCGCGAAGGCGTGATGGAATTCCTGCTGATCAACCATCCGCTGGATTGTCCGATCTGCGACCAGGGCGGCGAATGCGACCTGCAGGACCAGGCCATGGCCTTCGGCATCGACAGCTCGCGCTACACGGAAGACAAGCGCGCCGTCGAGGACAAGTATATCGGGCCGCTGGTCAAGACCGAGATGAACCGCTGCATCCACTGCACGCGCTGCGTCCGCTTCACCACCGAAGTGGCCGGCATTGCCGAGCTCGGCCTCATCGGCCGCGGCGAAGATGCGGAAATCACCACCTATCTCGAGCAAGCGATGACCTCGGAGCTGCAGGGCAACGTCGTCGATCTCTGCCCGGTCGGAGCGCTCACCTCCAAGCCCTTCGCCTTCACGGCGCGCCCGTGGGAACTGGGCAAGACCGAGAGCATCGACGTGATGGACGCCCTCGGCTCCGCGATCCGCGTGGATACCCGCGGCCGCGAAGTCATGCGCATCATGCCGCGCGTCAACGAGCAGATCAACGAGGAGTGGATCTCCGACAAGTCGCGCTTCATCTGGGACGGGCTGAAGACCCAGCGTCTGGACCGCCCCTATGTGCGCCGCGACGGCCGCCTGCAGCCGGCAAGCTGGGCCGATGCCTTCGGCGCGATCAAGGCCGCCGTTTCCGCAACGACGGGTGACAAGATCGGCGCCATCGCCGGCGATCTGGCCTCCGTCGAGGAAATGTATGCGCTGCGCGAACTCATCCGCTCGCTCGGTTCCGAAAACCTCGACTGCCGCCAGGATGGTGCTGCGCTTTATCCGGTCCTCGGCCGCTCCACCTATCTGTTCAATGCGACCATCGAGGGCATCGAGCAGGCTGACGCATTGCTGATCGTCGGGGCAAATCCGCGCTTCGAGGCAGCCGTGCTGAACGCCCGCATCCGCAAGCGCTGGCGCCGTGGCGGCTTCCCGATCGGTGTGATCGGCGAAGGTGGCGAACTGCGTTATGACTACGATTACCTTGGCGCAGGCACCGACACGCTTTCGGATTTCGTCGCCGGAAACGGCAGCTTCGTCGAGAAGCTGAAGGCTGCCTCGCGGCCGCTGATCATCGTGGGCCAGGGCGCACTGACCGGCGTGAATGGCGCCGAGGTGCTTGCAAACGCTGCCAAGCTGGCCGTGGATGTCGGGACTATTACGGAAGGCTGGAACGGCTTCTCCGTCCTTCACACCGCTGCCTCGCGCGTCGGCGCCCTCGATCTCGGCTTCGTGCCGGGTGAGGGAGGCAAGAATGCCGCGGCGATGGTCGCGTCCATGGACGTGCTGTTCCTTCTCGGTGCGGACGAAGTCGATTTCTCGGCAAAGGGTGCGAAGTTCACGGTCTATATCGGCTCGCATGGTGACAATGGCGCCATGAATGCCGACGTCATCCTGCCGGCCGCCGCCTACACGGAAAAGTCGGGTACCTGGGTGAACACCGAAGGCCGGGTGCAGATGGGCAACCGTGCCAACTTCCCGCCGGGCGATGCCCGCGAGGACTGGGCGATCATCCGTGCGTTGTCCGATACGCTCGGCAAGCGCCTGCCGTTCGATTCGCTTCCCGCGCTTCGCAAGGCGCTCTACGCCGCGCATCCGCACTTCGCCGAGATCGACGAGATCGCTGCCGGCAATCCGGAAGACGTCATCGCGCTTTCGAAAAAAGCAGGGAAGATGTCTTCCTCCGGGTTTACCCCGGCGGTCAAAGACTTCTATTTGACGAACCCGATCGCACGCGCCTCCAAGGTGATGGCCGAGTGCTCGGCATTGGCCCGCAACAATTTCAAGGCTGCGGCAGAGTAAGGGCAGAAAAGCATGGATACCTTCGTTTCTACCTATGTCTGGCCGGCGGTCATCATGGTCGCCCAGTCGCTCCTGCTGCTGGTCTGCCTGCTGCTGCTGATCGCCTACTTCCTGCTGGCCGACCGCAAGATCTGGGCTGCCGTGCAGCTGCGCCGCGGGCCGAACGTCGTCGGCCCCTGGGGTCTCTTCCAGTCCTTCGCCGACCTTCTGAAGTTCGTGTTCAAGGAGCCCGTCATTCCGGCAGGTGCCAACAAGGGCGTGTTCCTGCTCGCCCCGCTCGTTGCGGTCACGCTGGCGCTCGCCACCTGGGCGGTCGTGCCGCTGAATGCCGGCTGGGTGATGGCCAACATCAATGTCGGCATCCTCTACGTTTTCGCCATTTCCTCGCTGGAGGTCTACGGCATCATCATGGGCGGATGGGCTTCGAACTCGAAGTATCCGTTCCTGGGCGCGCTGCGTTCCGCCGCGCAGATGGTCTCCTACGAAGTCTCCATCGGCTTCGTGATCGTGACCGTTCTTCTGTGCGTCGGCTCGCTCAACCTGACAGACATCGTGATGGCGCAGCATGACGGTCTCGGCACGCGCCTCGGGCTGCCGGCCTCGTTCCTTGACTGGCACTGGCTGTCGCTGTTCCCGATGTTCATCATCTTCTTCATCTCGGCACTGGCCGAGACGAACCGCCCGCCCTTCGATCTTCCGGAAGCGGAATCGGAGCTGGTGGCCGGCTTCATGGTGGAATACGGCTCCACCCCGTACATGATGTTCATGCTGGGCGAATACTCGGCCATCGTGCTGATGTGCGCCCTCACGACGATCCTCTTCCTGGGCGGCTGGCTGCCCCCGGTCGACGTGTGGTTCCTGAACTGGGTGCCGGGTATCGTCTGGTTCCTGATCAAGGCCTCGCTGGTCTTCTTCATGTTCGCCATGGTGAAGGCATTCGTGCCGCGCTACCGCTACGACCAGCTGATGCGGCTGGGCTGGAAGGTGTTCCTGCCCATTTCGCTCGCCATGGTCATCATCACTGCATTCGTTCTGAAGTTCATGGGCTGGGCATGAAGATGCCCGCTTGCCTGAACTCAAGACTTGGAGGTTTTCGATGGCTGCTCTAGGACGCGCTATCAACTCATTGTTCCTGAAGGAGTTCGTCGGCGCCTTCGTGCTGTCGATGCGCTACTTCTTCAAGCCCAAGGCGACGGTGAACTATCCCTTCGAGAAGGGACCGGTTTCCCCGCGCTTCCGTGGCGAACACGCACTGCGCCGCTATCCCAACGGCGAAGAGCGCTGCATTGCCTGCAAGCTGTGCGAGGCGATCTGTCCCGCTCAGGCCATCACCATCGAGGCCGGCCCGCGCCGCAATGACGGCACCCGCCGTACGGTGCGCTACGACATCGACATGGTGAAGTGCATCTATTGCGGCTTCTGCCAGGAGGCATGCCCCGTCGACGCGATCGTGGAAGGCCCGAACTTCGAGTTCGCGACCGAGACCCGCGAGGAGCTCTACTTCGACAAGCAGCGCCTGCTCGACAACGGCGACCGCTGGGAGCGGGAAATCGCCCGCAATATCGCAAAGGACGCTCCCTACCGCTGAGGCAGGTGGCTTCCAGGCGGCTCTGACCCAGGGTTCAGGGCCGCATCCTAGTCAATAAAGAGGGATGCGCCGGATGGCCGGTGCATGCCCGGCGGGCGAGGGGACCATGGTCTCCGGCACCCGGGGGAAGATGAAAAAGGCACCAACATGGGTCTTCAGGCTCTTTTTTTCTATCTTTTCGCCTTTGTCGCGATTGCGTCGGCGTTCATGGTCATCTGGGCGCGGAACCCGGTCCACTCGGTCCTGTTCCTCATCCTGACCTTCTTCAATGCGGCGGGCCTCTTCCTGCTCACGGGCGCTGAATTCCTGGCGATGATCCTGCTGGTGGTCTATGTCGGCGCGGTGGCGGTTCTCTTCCTCTTCGTGGTGATGATGCTCGACATCGACTTCACGAAGCTGCGGTCCACGGCGCTGGAATATGCCCCGGTCGGTGCCCTGATCGGCCTTATCCTTGCGGCGGAGCTGATCGTGGTCATCGGTGGCAGCGTGATCTCGCCGGAGATCGGCAAGTCGATCGCCAATCCGATCCCGGATCTCGCCACCCGCACCAATACGGCCGCGCTCGGCGACCAGCTCTATACAACCTATGTCTACTTCTTCCAGATCGCAGGCCTGGTACTGCTCGTCGCGATGATCGGTGCCATCGTTCTCACGCTGCGCCATCGCACGAACATCAAGCGGCAGGACATCGCCACCCAGGTCGCCCGCACGCCGGAAACCGCCGTCGAGGTGGTGAAGGTCAAGCCGGGGCAGGGGCTCTGAGGAGCGGAAAGGTCAAGGAAACAAGCACATGGAAATCGGTCTTTCCCATTATCTCACCGTCAGCGCCATTCTCTTCACGCTCGGCGTTTTCGGCATCTTCCTGAACCGGAAGAACGTGATCATCATTCTGATGTCGGTGGAACTCATCCTTCTGTCCGTGAACATCAACATGGTGGCCTTCTCCTCCTTCCTGAATGACCTGACGGGTCAGGTCTTCGCCCTCTTCATCCTGACCGTCGCCGCCGCCGAAGCGGCGATCGGCCTTGCAATTCTCGTGGTCTTCTATCGCAACCGCGGATCCATCGCGGTGGAAGACATCAATATGATGAAAGGCTAACGGCTCATGCTTCTCTACAAGGCTATTGTCTTTCTTCCGCTGATCGGCGCGATCATTGCCGGCCTGTTCGGCCGCGCGATCGGTGCCAAGGCCTCCGAATATGTCACCACCGGCCTTATGATGGTCGTGGCGGTGCTGTCCTGGATCGTCTTCATCAATGTGGGCTTCGGCGCCCATGGCGAAGGCGAGGGCATGATCAAGGTCGACGTGCTGCGCTGGATCCAGTCGGGCGGCATCGACGTCGCCTGGTCGCTGCGCATCGACACGCTGACCGCCGTGATGCTGGTGGTGGTGAACTCCGTTTCGTGCCTCGTCCACCTCTACTCGATCGGCTACATGCATACCGATCCGCATCGTCCGCGCTTCTTCTCCTACCTGTCGCTGTTCACCTTCGCGATGCTGATGCTGGTGACGTCCGACAATCTGCTGCAGATGTTCTTCGGCTGGGAAGGCGTGGGTCTGGCGTCCTACCTGCTGATCGGCTTCTGGTTCAAGAAGCCCTCGGCAACTGCCGCCGCCATGAAGGCCTTCATCGTCAACCGCGTCGGCGACTTCGGCTTCGTGCTGGGCATTTCCGGCGTATTCGTGCTGTTCGGTTCGATCAACTTCGACACCATCTTCTCGGCTGCTGCCACCTATGTCCCGGCAGAAGGCGCCGCGAATGCATCCGACGTGGTGATCAACCTCTTCGGCATGCAGCTGGACAAGGCGCATGCGCTCACCGCGGTCTGCCTGCTGCTGTTCATGGGCGCCATGGGCAAGTCGGCGCAGTTCCTGCTCCACACCTGGCTGCCGGACGCCATGGAAGGCCCGACCCCGGTTTCGGCGCTGATCCATGCCGCGACCATGGTTACCGCCGGTGTCTTCCTCGTGGCCCGCATGTCGCCGATCTTCGAACACAGCCATGACGCGCTCACCGTCGTGACGCTGATCGGAGCAATCACAGCCTTCTTCGCGGCCACCGTCGGCCTGGTGCAGAACGACATCAAGCGCGTCATCGCCTATTCGACCTGCTCGCAGCTCGGCTACATGTTCGTGTCGCTCGGTGTGGGTGCCTATGGTGCCGCCGTGTTCCACCTGTTTACCCACGCCTTCTTCAAGGCGCTGCTGTTCCTCGGTGCCGGCTCGGTCATCCATGCGATGCACCACGAGCAGGACATGCGCTTCATGGGCGGCCTTCGCTCCAAGATCCCGGTCACCTTCTGGACCATGGTCATCGGCACGCTCGCCATCACCGGCGTCGGCATTCCCGGCACGGAGTTCGGCTTCGCGGGCTTCCTCTCGAAGGATGCCATCATCGAAAGCGCCTTCGCGTCCGAGCTGCCGGTTGCCCGCTTTGCCTTCTGGCTGCTGGTGATTGCCGCTCTGTTCACGAGCTTCTACTCCTGGCGCTTGATCTTCCTGACCTTCTTCGGCCATACCCGTGCGGATCACCACACCTTCGATCACGCCCACGAGAGCCCGAAGGTCATGCTGCTGCCGCTCTTCATCCTGTCCGCGGGTGCGATCCTCGCCGGCATGGTGTTCTACGGCTACTTCGTCGGCGAGGAGCAGGCGGAGTTCTGGAGGGGCGCTCTCTTCTACGGTCCGGAAAACCACATTCTCGAGGAAGCGCACCATGTGCCGTTCATCGTGAAGGCCTCGCCCTTCATCGTGATGGTCATCGGCTTCCTGCTGGCCTGGTACATGTACATCAAGTCGCCCTCCACGCCGAAGGTGCTCGCGACCCAGCATCGCGCGCTCTACAACTTCCTTCTCAACAAGTGGTACTTCGACGAGCTCTATGACCTCCTCTTCGTCCGCTCCGCCAAGGCTCTTGGCCGGTTCTTCTGGAAGAAGGGCGATGTGGGCTTCATCGATGCCTACGGTCCGAACGGCGTTGCCGCCCGGGTGGTCGACGTGACCAACCGCATGGTTCGCCTGCAGTCGGGCTACCTCTACCACTATGCCTTCGCAATGCTTGTCGGCATTGCGGCCCTCGTTACCTGGATGATGCTCGGGAGTTCCTTCTGATGACCGATTGGCCCATTCTCTCAACGGTCACGTTCCTGCCGCTCGTCGGCGTGGTGCTGCTGCTTCTCATGCGGGAAGACGGCGCGAACGGTCGCCGCAATATCCTGAACATCTCGCTGCTGACGACGGTGGCGACGTTCCTGCTGTCGCTGCTCATCTGGTACGGGTTCGACAGCAGCAACCCCGGCTTCCAGATGGTGGAAGAGCATGCTTGGCTCGGCACCGGCATCGGCTACCGCGTCGGCGTCGATGGCATCTCGATGCTGTTCGTCATCCTGTCCACCTTCCTCATGCCCTTCTGCGTTCTCGCGAGCTGGAACTCGATCGAGCATCGCCTGAAGGAATACATGATCGCCTTCCTCATCCTGGAAGTGCTGATGGTCGGCGTGTTCGTGTCGCTCGACATCGTTCTCTTCTACGTGTTCTTCGAAGCCGGCCTCATCCCGATGTTCATCATCATCGGCGTCTGGGGCGGCAAGGATCGCGTCTACGCCTCCTACAAGTTCTTCCTCTACACGCTGCTCGGTTCGGTGCTGATGCTGCTTGCCATCATGGCCATGTACTGGGATGCCGGTACCACGGACATCACCAAGCTGCTGGCGCATGACTTCCCGGCGCATATGCAGACCTGGCTCTGGCTTGCCTTCTTCGCCTCCTTTGCCGTGAAGATGCCGATGTGGCCGGTCCATACCTGGCTTCCCGACGCCCACGTGCAGGCACCGACGGCAGGCTCGGTCATTCTGGCAGGCATCCTGCTGAAGCTCGGCGGCTACGGCCTCCTGCGCTTCTCGCTGCCGATGTTCCCGCTCGCCTCGGATTTCTTCGCGCCGATGGTCTTCGCGCTGTCCGTCATTGCGATCATCTACACCTCGCTGGTGGCGATGATGCAGGAAGACATCAAGAAGCTCATTGCCTACTCGTCCGTCGCGCACATGGGCTACGTGACCATGGGCATCTTCGCGGCGAACCAGCAGGGCGTGCAGGGTGCGATCTTCCAGATGATCAGCCACGGCTTCGTCTCCGGCGCGCTCTTCCTCTGCGTCGGCGTGATCTACGACCGCACCCATACCCGCGAAATCGCGGCCTATGGCGGCCTCGTCAACAACATGCCGAAATACGCGCTCGCCTTCATGGTCTTCACCATGGCCAATGTGGGCCTGCCGGGCACCTCGGGCTTCATCGGCGAATTCCTGACGCTGGTGGGTGCCTTCCGCGCCAATACCTTCGTCGCGCTCTTCGCCGCGACCGGCGTCATCCTTTCGGCAGCCTATGCGCTGTGGCTCTACCGCCGCGTCGTGTTCGGTGCGCTCGAAAAGGAAAGCCTGAAGAGCCTGCTCGATCTTTCCGCCCGCGAGAAGCTGGTTCTCTACCCGCTGATCGCTGCAACCATCTTCTTCGGCGTCTATCCGGCGCCCATCTTTGACGCCACCGCCGCTTCGGTCGACCAGCTGGTCAACCATTATGCGGCGGCGGTCGAGGCCGCCCACAAGGTGGCGGCTCTGGTGAATTGAGGACAGGACTTCTGGACATGATTGCTGAAACACTCACCGCTAGTCTGCATCTCACCTCACCGGAACTGATCCTCGGCATCGGCGCTCTGGTGCTGCTGATGATCGGCGTCTTTGCCGGACCGAAGTCTGCCGGACTGGTCAATACCCTGGCCATCCTCCTGCTGGTCGGCGTGATGGGCTGGATCTATGTCACGCCGCTCGAGGGACTTGCCTTCGGCGGGGTGTTCAAGGCCGACGCCTTCGCCCGCTACATGAAGATTGCCGCGCTCTTTGCAGCGGCGGTCTCGCTCTTCATGGCCGCCGTGCGCGCAAAGGCGGAGCAGCTCGACCAGTTCGAGTTTCCTGTCCTCGTCGTCCTGGCGACGCTCGGCATGATGCTGATGATCTCGGCCAACAACCTGATCTCGGTCTACATGGGGCTCGAGCTCCAGTCGCTGGCGCTCTACGTCCTTGCCGCGATCAACCGCGACAATGTCCGCTCCACGGAGGCCGGCCTCAAGTACTTCGTGCTGGGTGCGCTGTCTTCCGGCATGATGCTTTACGGCATGTCGCTGGTCTATGGCTTCACCGGCAACACCGGCTTCACCGAAATTGCGGCGGCCCTCTCGTCCGAAACCCGCTCGCTGGGCTTTGTCTTCGGTCTCGTCTTCGTGCTGTCCGGCTTTGCCTTCAAGATCTCTGCCGTGCCGTTCCACATGTGGACGCCCGACGTCTATGAAGGTGCGCCGACCCCGGTCACCGCCTTCTTTGCCGGCGCACCGAAGATCGCGGCCATCGCCATGCTCACCCGCATCGTGCTGTCCGCCTTCGATCCGGTCTTCCACGACTGGCAGCAGGTCATCGTCTTCATCTCGATCGCCTCGATGATCCTCGGCTCCTTCGCAGCCATCGGGCAGAAGAACATCAAGCGACTGATGGCCTATTCCTCGATCGGCCACATGGGCTATGCGCTTGTTGGCCTTGCCGCGCACAATCAGACCGGTGTGTCCGGCCTGGTCATCTACATGACGATCTATATCGCCATGACGCTCGGCACCTTCGCCATCATCATGTCCATGCGGAACGCAGAAGGTCAGCCCTCGGAGAACATCGACGATCTCGCCGGTCTGTCCTCCAGCAATCCCTTCATGGCGCTCATCCTGACGCTGCTGATGTTCTCGCTCGCCGGTATTCCGCCGCTCGCAGGCTTCTTCGCGAAGTACTTTGTCTTCGTGGCTGCCATCGAGGCAAAGCTCTATGCGCTTGCGATCATCGGCGTGCTGGCATCCGTCGTGGGTGCCTACTACTACCTTCGCGTCATCAAGGTGATGTGGTTCGATCAGCCGAGGGGCGGCTTTGCCCCCGCGTCTGCCGGCCTCAAGCTGGTCTACGGCCTCTCCGGCCTGTTCGTCACGGCCTACGTACTGTTCGGCGGCATGCTGGGCACTGCGGCTGACGTAGCGGCAAAAGCACTGTTTTGACAGGCTTTCACGGATATCGACGGGACCCGCTCGGCGGGTTCCGTCATGAAGCGCTCGCGGAGGTCGGCTCGACCAACTCGGAGTGCATGGCACGCGCGCGGGAAGGCGATCCCGGCAAGCTGTGGATCACGGCGGACCGCCAGACGGGCGGTCGTGGCCGCCGCGGGCGCAGCTGGGTCTCCGAGCCCGGAAATCTCTACGCTTCCCTGCTTCTCATCGACCCTGCGCCCCTGCCGGCCCTTGCATCCCTGCCACTGGCCGTCGCCGTCGCCGTCCACGAGGCGGTTCGTCGGGCGATGAAGCCGGGCGGCGAGGCGCTGGAGATCAAGTGGCCGAACGACCTTCTCATCGGACGCAAGAAGACGAGCGGCATTCTTCTCGAGGGCGAAAAGCTTGCCGACGGGCGCTACGCGCTTGTCATCGGCATCGGGGTCAATATTGCCTTCAAGCCGGAGGGCACGCCTTATCCGGCGACTTGCCTTGCGGATCACGGCATCCATATCTCCCCCGCAGAGCTGTTTGCCTATCTTTTCGAGTCCATGGCCTCTATGCTGGCGATCTGGGATCAGGGCGCGGGGATAGCCGCAGTCGTGTCGCGATGGCGCGAGCATGCATGCGGCATCGGCGAACGGATAACGGTCAACCTGCCCGACCGGTCCCTGGCCGGCGTTTTCGCCGGCATCGGTGCGGATGGCGTGTTGATGCTCGATACCGGGGCGGGCGGCACGATACCGGTCGCGGCCGGTGATGTATTTTTCGGATGACAGGATTGAAACGCGGATGAGTGGTCAGGACGAACTGGTTTTCGTGCCTCTGGGCGGCGTTGGCGAAATCGGCATGAATCTCGCGCTTTATGGCTATGGCCCGGCGGCTAACCGCAGCTGGATCATGGTAGATTGCGGCGTGACCTTTGCCGGACCGGATCTTCCCGGCGTCGATCTCGTCCTGCCGGATATCGGCTTCCTCGCCAAGGAGCGCAAGAACCTCAAGGGCATCGTGATTACCCACGCCCACGAGGATCACTATGGTGCCCTCAACGATCTCTGGCCTGGCCTCAACGTGCCGGTCTATGCGTCCGCCTTCACGGCAGGCCTGCTGGAAGCCAAGCGGGATTACGACGGCAAGCGTGCGGAAGTCCCGGTGACACCGTTCAAGGCCGGCGACCGTATCAATCTAGGCCCCTTCGAGATCGAGGCGATCGCCGTCAACCACTCCATTCCGGAGCCGATGGCGCTGGCAATCACCACGCCTCTCGGGACGGTGGTGCATACGGGGGACTGGAAGATCGATGCCAATCCCTCTCTCGGGCCGCTGACAGACGAAAAGCGCCTCCGCGAAATCGGCGACAAGGGTGTGCTGGCGCTTCTCTGCGACAGCACGAATGCGCAACGCGAAGGCGTCTCGCCCTCCGAGGAGGAGGTCTCCAAAAGCCTCCAGCAACTGATCGAGACGGCGGAAGGGCGCGTGGCAATCACCACGTTCTCCTCGAATGTCGGTCGCATCCGCTCGGTCGCCAAGGCGGCCGAGGCGGCGGGCCGCGAGGTCCTGTTGCTGGGCAGCTCGCTGAAGCGGGTTGTCAACGTGGCGGCGGATATCGGCCTGATGGAAGGCGTGAAGCCGTTCATCGCCGAAGACGAGTATGGCTATATCCCGCGCGACAAGATCGTCGTGATCCTCACCGGCAGCCAGGGTGAGGCGAGGGCAGCCCTTGCCAAGCTTTCCCGCGACGAGATGCGTCATGTCGCGCTTGCCGCCGGCGATACGGTTGTTTTCTCCTCGCGCGCCATTCCCGGCAACGAGAAAGCCCTGCAGGACATTCGCAACGCACTGATCGAACAGGGCGTGAGGATCGTGACGGACAGCGAGGCTCTGGTGCATGTCTCCGGCCACCCCCGTCGCAGCGAGCTGGTGCAGATGTACGAATGGGTACGGCCGCGGATTCTCGTGCCGGTCCATGGCGAAGCCGCACATCTGACGGCCCAGGCGGAACTGGCAAGAAGCTTTGGCATCCCCGAAGTGCCGAAGGTGCGCAACGGTGATGTCCTGCGCCTCGCGCCCGGTCCCGCCGAAGTGATCGGCGAAGTGCCGCATGGCCGTATCTTCAAGGACGGCAAGCTGATCGGCGAGTTCGACGAACTCGGGATCGGCGAGCGGCGGAAGCTCTCCTATGTCGGGCATGTCGCCGTGAACGTCCTGCTGGATTCGCGCTACGATTTCCTGGACGATCCGGAAGTGGTCTCGACCGGTCTGCCCCTCTACGACGACGAGGGCGAGGAGCTGGACGACAGCCTGTATGATGCCGTCGTCGGTGCCATAGAGAGCATCCCCCGTGCCCGCCGCAAGGATCTGGAAATGGTGCGGGAATCTGTTCGCCGTGCGGTGCGCGCCGCCACCAACGAGATGTGGGGCAAGAAGCCCATGGTCACCGTCTTCCTGACCAAAGTCTCACTTTGACGGCGGCGATGGCGCGGCTAAAGAGAGGCGGTTGCAATCCGCCTCACCGTGCAGCCGTTTGCGGGTGAGGCGCCGTTTCAGGAGGGTCCATCATGCTCGGCCGCGTCAATCATGTCGCCATTGCAGTTCCGGATATGGAAAAGGGTATTGCCGCCTATCGCGATACGCTGGGGGCGACGGTATCCGAGGTCCAGAAGCTGCCGGAGCATGGGGTCAGCGTCGTTTTCGTCGAGCTTCCGAACACCAAGGTGGAGCTGCTCGAGCCTCTCGGCGAGAATTCTCCGATTGCGGCCTTCCTGGAAAAGAACCCTTCGGGCGGCATGCACCACATCTGCTACGAAGTCGAGGACATCCTGGCGGCCCGAGACCAGCTGAAGGCAACGGGCGCCCGCGTGCTGGGTGACGGAACGCCGAAAATCGGGGCGCACGGTAAGCCCGTGCTGTTTCTCCATCCCAAGGATTTCTTCGGCACACTCATCGAACTCGAGCAGGTGTGACGGCCTGGTGACCCGTTGCGGTTGCGCCCAAATGGCGCAGCCATGCGATTGGGGCGCGGTGCCACTTTACCGCCGCCTTCGCTCGCCATAGGAAGGGGCGTCAGCGCCAATCGGGGAGGACGCCCATGAACTTCTTTTCGATGTTCGCCATCTACTTCGTCGTATGGTGGATAACGCTCTTTGCCTGCCTTCCGGTCGGCTTGCGCACCCAGGCCGAGGCGAACGAAATCGTGCCAGGCTCGGTGGAAAGCGCTCCCCACCGTTTTCAGGCAAAGAAGGTCCTGCTGCTGACCACTGTCATCTCGGCAATCATCTGTGCGGTCTGGTGGATTGCGGTGAGCCGCTTCGGCTTCAGCCTCGACTCTCTACCCGTGCCGATGCCGGGCAACGGCTGATCGCGAACCGGAGGATCTTGCGGAAGGGCAAAAAAAAACAAGGCGCGGAGCGCCTTGTTGCGAAGTTTCGCGTGACCTTTTCACCGTTTCCGGGGCTGCGATAAACGCGCCTAAGATCCAATCCTCCCAAGACTTGACCGCGAGATAGGCAGGGATTGAACTCCCTTGCCTGTTTTGTGGGCAGAAACTAGCCCAAGGTTCGGCGTTTGTCGACACCTATTTCTACATTTTTGCATCACTCCAAGAAAATTTTCCGGTTGACAAATTTCTGCCATACAGGCGAGCGAACGCTCGTGCGTCTGCCGCAATTGCGCCTTCCGGAAGCGGCTTGAGGCATTTCTCCCCGACAATTCTGTGCGCACGCCGCAGGCGGGTTTTCTTCCCTGCGCGAAGCGGTTATGAACACAGCCAGTTCCCTCACGGTCGCGCCGATTCCGCCTCAAGGCCGGGGTCGCCATTTTCCTGGAAGTCGTCATGCGCCTGTCTCGCTATTACCTGCCCATCCTGAAAGAAAATCCCAAGGAGGCGGAGATCGTCTCGCATCGCCTGATGCTGCGCACGGGCATGATTCGCCAGCAGTCCCAGGGCATCTACAGCTGGCTGCCGCTCGGCAAGCGGGTGCTGGACAAGGTGAACCGCATTATTCGCGAGGAGCAGGACCGTTCGGGTGCCATCGAGCTCCTGATGCCGACGCTGCAGTCGGCGGAGCTGTGGCAGGAATCCGGGCGCTACGATGCCTATGGCAAGGAAATGCTGCGCATCAAGGACCGTCAGGACCGGCCGATGCTCTATGGCCCCACGAACGAGGAGATGATCACGGACATCTTCCGCTCGACGGTGAAGTCCTACAAGAGCCTGCCGCTGAACCTCTACCACATCCAGCTGAAGTTCCGCGACGAGATCCGTCCGCGCTTCGGCACCATGCGCTCGCGCGAATTCCTGATGAAGGACGCCTATTCCTTCGACCTCACGCGCGAGGGAGCCGAGCACTCCTACAACAAGATGTTCACCGCCTATCTGCGCACCTTCGCCCGCATGGGCCTGCGTGCGATCCCGATGCGCGCCGACACCGGCCCGATCGGCGGCAACCTCAGCCACGAGTTCATCATCCTCGCCGATACGGGCGAGTCGGAGGTCTTCTGCCACCGCGACTTCGTCAACTTCGACATTCCCGCAGAAGACACCGATTTCGACGATGTGGGCGGTCTGAAGAAGATCTTCGATCAGTGGACCTCGGTCTATGCCGCCACTTCCGAAATGCATGACGAGGCTGCCTTCGATGCCATCCCGGAGGGTGAGCGCCTGTCGGCCCGCGGCATCGAGGTCGGTCACATCTTCTATTTCGGCACCAAGTATTCCGAAGCCATGGGCGCGAAGGTGCAGGGTCCCGATGGCAAGGAACACATTGTCCACATGGGTTCCTACGGCATTGGCCCGACGCGCCTTGTTCCCGCCATCATCGAAGCCTCCCATGACGAGAACGGCATCATCTGGCCGGCATCCGTCGCGCCCTTCGATGTCGTCGTGATCAACATGAAGGCCGGCGACGAAGCCTGCGACAAGGCCTGCGAGGAGATCTATGCGGCGCTGACCCGGGCGGGCAAGGACGTGCTTTATGACGACACGGACGACCGTGCCGGCCAGAAGTTCGCAACCGCAGACCTGATCGGCGTTCCGACCCAGATCATCGTCGGCCCGCGCTCCATCGCCCAGGGCGAGGTCGAGGTAAAGGACCGGAAAACCGGCGCACGCGACACGATGACCGTCGAGGCTGCCATCAACCGTGTGAACGGCTGAGCTTAGGGATCGGGAGAAGACATGGCCGGAAAGGAAGCGGAAGCGGCAACGGCCCCATCGGCAGCAAGCCCGATGGGACGGCCGTTCTCGGTATTCGAGCGCATGGTGGCGTGGCGCTATCTCAGGGCCCGCCGCAAGGAGGCATACATCTCCGTTATCGCCGGCTTCTCCTTCATCGGGATCATGCTGGGCGTGGCGACCCTCATCATCGTCATGGCGGTGATGAACGGTTTCCGCAACGAGCTCATCAACCGCATCCTCGGCATGAACGGCCACCTGATCGTCGCTCCGGTGGATAGCCCGCTGGACAACTATCCCGATCTGGCAAAGAAGTTTGCAGCGATCCCCGGGGTGACGATGGCCCTGCCGCTGGTGGAAGGCCAGACGCTTGCCTCCGGCAAGGGCGGGGCGGGCACCGGCGCGCTGGTCCGCGGCCTCCGTGCGGAAGACATCACGAAGCTGAAGTCCGTCTCCGGCAACATCAAGTCCGGCGATATGGTCGGTTTCGCCTCCGGCGAAGGGGTTCTCATCGGCACCCGCATGGCCGCTCAGCTGGGGATCGGGGCGGGAGACGAGATAACCCTCATTTCTCCCGAGGGCGACGTGACCCCGCTCGGCGTCAACCCGCGCGTGAAAAGCTACAAGGTTTCCGGCCTGTTCGAAGTCGGCATGTCGGAATATGACAGCAGCATCATCTTCATGCCGCTCGAGGAAGCCCAGCTCTATTTCAATGCAGAAGGCATCGTCCAGTCGATCGAGCTTTTCGTGGACCATCCCGATGCCGTCGACGAAATCCGGCCGAAGGTCGAGGCCGCGGCCGGCCGGCAGATCTTCATCACCGACTGGCGGCAGCGCAACCAGACCTTCTTCTCCGCCCTCCAGGTCGAGCGGAACGTGATGTTCATGATCCTGACGCTGATCGTCATCGTCGCGGCGCTGAACATCATCTCCGGCCTCATCATGCTGGTGAAGGACAAGGGGCGCGACATCGCGATCCTGCGCACGATGGGCGCGACATCTGCTTCGGTGCTGCGGATCTTCTTTATGACCGGGGCGGCCATCGGGGTCGCCGGGACCTTTGCAGGCGTCGTTCTCGGCGTCGTGGTGTGTCTCAACATCGAGAGCATCCGCCAGTTCTTCAGCTGGGTTTCGGGCACGCAGCTCTTCAACCCCGAGCTCTATTTCCTGAGCCAGCTTCCGGCAGACATGAACGGCGGGGAGACCATTGCCGTCATCTGCATGGCGCTCGGCCTTTCCTTCATCGCCACGATCATCCCCGCATGGCGCGCCTCGCGGCTGGATCCGGTCCAGGCGCTCCGGTACGAATAAGAAGAGTTGGACGCGATGGCCTCCAGGATTGCATTGCAGCTTTCAGGTGTCGAGCGCAGCTACGGGCAGGGGGAGACCACTCTCCAGATCCTGAAGGGCGTCGATTTCACCCTGCGCTCCGGCGAGATCGTGGCGCTCGTGGCCCCCTCGGGCACGGGCAAATCCACGCTCCTGCATGTCGCCGGCTTGCTCGAGCACCCGGACGCCGGAGAAATCCGCATTGCCGGCGAGCCCTGCAACGGTCTTTCCGACGAGCGGCGCACCGCCATCCGCCGTGCCGAGATCGGTTTCGTCTACCAGTTCCATCACCTGCTTCCCGAGTTTTCCGCCATCGAGAACATCATGATGCCGCAACTCATCAGCGGTCTGTCCAAGGCGGAGGCCCGCGAACGGTCGAAGGCCCTGCTGGATTACATGCGGATCGGGCACCGGGCCGAACACCGGCCTGCAGAGCTTTCGGGCGGTGAACAGCAGCGCGTCGCAATTGCACGCGCCGTCGCCAATGCGCCCATGGTGCTTCTTGCAGACGAGCCGACGGGCAACCTCGATCCCGAGACGGCCCATTATGTCTTCGAGGCGCTGGAGGCCCTTGTGCGCCAGTCGGGCCTTGCGGCGCTCATTGCGACCCATAACATGGAGCTCGCGGGGCGCATGGATCGCCGCGTGACGATCTCCGGCGGCAAGGTCGTGGATCTCTGATATCCCCTATCGGCCCGAGCCTGCGATGCGCTGCCTGACGGCATGCGTTAACGCCTTTTCCTCTCCGTAAGCCCTTTCTTAACCGCATCGCGGCCTTCGGCCGCTAACGACTATATTTGGCTTGACCAACGAACAAAAAGAGAACAAAATAAAAACATAAACGAAATGGAGAGCCGACATGAGCGAATACATCCGTGATGCCGCAGCCTTTGCTTCCATTGTTACCTTCGTCGCCAGCCTGTCCCTGTTCGTCATGGCGATGTAATTGAAGCGGCGGAGACCGCGCCCGCCCGCTTGCCTCAAGTGGCCCGGGCTCCGCCGCTTCAACCCCATAACGGGCAGAGAGCCCATGCAATCTCAGAGAACGCCACCACGGTTCCGCCGGGGTGGATAGTCGCCCGGGGGCACTGGACTCCGGTTGCCTGAAGTCGGAATATCCCGCGATTCCAAAAGTCAGGCAGGCAAGAGAGACATGGCAGAGATTTCCTCGAGCGGCGAGGGCAACGGTGCCGGGGCTCCGCAGGCCCCGAAGTTCATTCATCTTCGTGTGCATTCCGCCTATTCCCTGCTGGAAGGGGCGCTGCCGCTGAAGAAGATCCTTGCGAAGGCAGTGGCCGACAATCAGCCCGCCATCGCCATCACCGACACCAACAATCTTTTCGTCGCGCTGGAGTTTGCCGAGAAGGCAACCGGCGACGGCATCCAGCCCATCATCGGGTGCCAGCTCTCCGTGGACATGGAAGACGGCCTCGACATCGAGCGCCGCGGCTCGCAGGCGCATCTTGCAAAAATGGCCTCGCTTGTTCTGCTTGCCGCAACTGCGGAAGGTTACGAGCGTCTCGTCGATCTCGTCAGTCGTGCCTATCTGGGCGGCGAGGGCGGCGACAAGCCGGTGCACATCAAGCTTTCCTGGCTCGACGAATACGGAACCGAGGGGCTGATCGCCCTGACCGGTGCGTCAAGCGGCCCCGTCGACGGGCTGCTGAAGGAAGGCCATGCATCCAGTGCGGAGCAGCGCCTGCTGCGTCTCAAGGCGCTCTTCGGCGACCGGCTCTATGTGGAGCTGCAGCGGCAGGCCCGCTATGACCGCAAGCACGAGCGCAGGATGCTGGAGCTTGCCTATCGCCATGATCTGCCGATCGTCGCCACCAACGAGGCCTTTTTTCCCACGGTCGACGACTACGATGCCCACGATGCCCTGATGGCGGTGGCGCATGGCGCGATCGTCTCCGATGACAGCCGCTTCCGCCTGACACCCGATCACTATCTGAAGAGCCAGGAGGCGATGGCAAAGCTGTTTGCCGATCTGCCCGAGGCCATCGACAACACCATCGAGATCGCGCGGCGGTGCTCCTTCGTCCTCAAGACCCGCAAACCGATCCTGCCGCGCTTTACCGGTGCGACGGATGATCCCGAGGAAGCCGAGCGCGCGGAATCGGCCGAACTGCGCCGTCAGGCGGTAGAGGGCCTGGAAGAGCGCATGGCGCGCCTCGGCATTGCGGAGGGATACACCGAGCAGGATTACCGGGACCGCCTCGAGTTCGAGCTCTCCGTCATCGAGCGGATGAAGTTCCCGGGCTACTTCCTGATCGTTTCGGACTTCATCAAGTGGGCAAAGCAGCACGATATTCCCGTCGGCCCGGGCCGCGGCTCGGGTGCCGGTTCGCTCGTTGCCTATGCACTGACGATCACGGACGTGGATCCGCTGCGCTTCTCGCTCCTCTTCGAGCGCTTCCTCAATCCGGAGCGCGTTTCGATGCCGGACTTCGACATCGACTTCTGCCAGGACCGCCGCGAAGAGGTGATCCGCTACGTGCAGCAGAAATATGGGCGCGACCAGGTGGCCCAGATCATCACCTTCGGATCGCTGCAGGCCCGTGCTGCGCTGCGCGACGTGGGCCGCGTGCTGGAAATGCCCTATGGCCAGGTGGACAAGATCTGCAAGCTGGTGCCGAACAATCCCGCCAACCCGACGCCGCTCTACAAGGCCATCGAGGAGGAGCCGAAGCTGCGGGAGGAGGCGGAGAAGGAGCCTGTCGTCGCCCGGCTGCTCGATATCGCCCAGAAAATCGAGGGGCTCTACCGTCACGCCTCCACCCATGCGGCGGGGATCGTGATCGGCGACCGCCCGCTTTCCAAGCTCGTGCCGATGTATCGCGATCCGCGGTCCGACATGCCGGTCACCCAGTTCAACATGAAGTGGGTGGAGCAGGCCGGTCTGGTGAAATTCGACTTTCTCGGCCTGAAAACCCTGACCGTCATCAAGACGGCGGTGGACTTCATCCGCAAGCGGGGGATCGAGGTCGATATCCCGAGCGTCCCGCTGGACGACAAGAAGACCTACGAGATGCTGTCGCGCGGCGAGACCGTCGGCGTGTTCCAGGTGGAAAGTGTCGGCATGCGCAAGGCCCTCATCGGCATGCGACCCGACCGCATCGAGGACGTGATCGCGCTGGTGGCGCTCTATCGCCCGGGTCCGATGGAGAACATCCCGGTCTACAATGCCCGCAAGCACGGCGAGGAGGAGATCGAGTCGATCCACCCGATGATCGACCACCTGCTGGCGGAAACGCAGGGCGTTATCGTCTACCAGGAACAGGTGATGCAGATCGCCCAGGTTCTCTCGGGCTACTCCCTCGGCGAGGCGGATCTTCTGCGCCGCGCGATGGGCAAGAAGATCAAGGAGGAGATGGACAAGCAGCGCGCCCGCTTCGTCGAGGGCGCGATGAAGAACGGCGTCTCCAAGGCGCAGGCCGACAACATCTTCGACCTCCTGGCGAAATTCGCGAATTACGGCTTCAACAAGTCGCATGCCGCCGCCTATGCGATCGTGTCCTATCACACCGCCTTCCTGAAGGCCCATTATCCGGTCGAGTTCCTTGCCGCGTCCATGACGCTCGACATGTCGAACACGGACAAGATCAACGACTTCCGGCAGGATGCGAAGCGCCTGGGAATCACGGTCATCCCGCCGTCGGTGCAGACGTCGTTCCGCCATTTCGAAACGGGGGAGAACCGGATCTACTATTCGCTGGCGGCGATCAAGGGCGTGGGCGAGTCGGCGGTCGATCACATCGTGGCGGTGCGGGGCGACAAGCCCTTTGCCTCCATCGAGGATTTCTGCCTCCGGATCGATCCCAAGCAGATCAACCGCCGTGTGTTCGAAAGCCTTATCTCCGCCGGTGCCTTCGATTGCTTCGGCATCGACCGAGCGGTGCTGATTGCCGGTCTCGACCGGATCATCGGCTATGCCCAGCGCGCGCAGGAGAACAAGGTCAGCGGCCAGTCCGACATGTTCGGGGCAGGGGCGGCGACCGGACCCGAGAAAATCACCTTCCCGCAGACCACGCCCTGGCTGCCGTCCGAGAAGCTCCATCGGGAATACCAGGTGCTGGGCTTCTATCTGTCGGCGCATCCGCTGGATGCCTATTCGGCCACGCTCGCCAAGATGCGCGTGCAGACGTTTGCCGATTTCTCCGCGGCGGTGAAGCAGGGCGCATCGTCCGGCCGCCTTGCCGGCACGGTGACCTCCCGGCAGGAGCGCAAGACCCGCACCGGCAACAAGATGGGCATCGTCACCTTCTCCGACAGCTCCGGCCAGTTCGAGGCGGTGCTCTTCTCCGAAGGGCTGAACCAGTATCGCGACCTGCTCGAGCCCGGCAAGTCGCTCGTCATCACCGTGCAGGCGGACGAACGGCCCGAGGGCATCGGCCTGCGCATCCAGACCGCGCAGTCGCTCGAGGAAAAATCCGTCCAGATGCAGAAGGCCCTGCGCGTCTTCGTGCGCGACAGCGGCCCGTTGAAGGCGGTCGCCTCGCACCTCAATGCCAAGGGTGACGGTCTGGTCTCCTTCATCGTCATCAAGGAGGATGGCCGGCGGGAGATCGAGGTGGAACTGTCGGAGAAGTACCGGATCAGTCCGGAGATTGCGGCGGCCATGCGGACGGCTCCCGGCGTGATCGACGTGGAACTCGTCTAATATTGAGAAGGGGCTGAAACAGATTCTGTTTCAGCCCCTTCCGCCGGTTTCCGGACTCTGTTTTCGAACGCGTTGAATCGGTTTGTGAAGGTCAGCCTCCGCTCTTCGGCGGATGGGTCAGCGTGATGAAATCGGTGCCTTCGGTGCCGGTCTCCTGACCAAGCCCGCCGTCCGTGATGGTGATGAGGCTTCCGGCAGTCAGTTCCGCCTCGATGCGTTCGCGCACGGCATCCGGAATGCGGATCCGGTTCATCGTCTCCTGCAGGGAGAGGGCATCGCTGGCAATGCCGAGCCTCTTCCGCGTCGCCGCAGAAAGACCATCCGGAACGGTCATCCCGTACCATTCGGCTGCGCCGGTGGCGGCATTCATGTCGCGAAGCTGCATCACATGGGTGCCGAGCGCCACTTCAGGTTCCGCGATCACAACGGGGGCGTCGAAGAGCGGCTTGAAGTTGCGGCGAACGTAGATCTGCCCTTCCGGCGGGCGCTCCTTGCCCGCTGCCTTGAAGATGGCGTCGACGACCTCTTCCGTCAGAACATTGCCCTTCACGGGCATATCCCGGGTAAGCTTGAAGGCATTGATCGCCGCAATGGTATTGCGGCCCAGCCTGCCGTCCGGCTCACCGGCGCTGAAGCCCAGGCCGTTGAGGGCGGCCTGCACATCCTTGATGGTTTCGGAAAGACCGCGGCGGGTGACGAGAATGCGCAGTGCCTTGTCTTCATCCTGCTTGGCCTCCCGAGGCGGAGCGATGGAGGCTTCGTTCAGGGCAACTTCGGTGGGCTTCAGAAAATCGGAGATCGGGCTCAGCCGCAGCTCGGCATCCGAGAGAAGCGTGTCGCCTCCGGATGGCCTTTCGGGCTTGAAGAGAAAGGGATGCAGAAGCGCCTGTGGCACCAGCGCCTCGTCGGCGATGATGACCGGGACGCCCATGTCCGTCATGCCGTAAAGTTCCTTTGCAAAGCCATGGGGCAGGCGCACGCAGCCGTGGGATGCCGGTCGCCGCGGTACGGACTTCGATTCATGGAGCGCCACGCCGGACCACGTGATCCGCTGCATGAAGGGCATCGGGGCGGAATCATAGAGATTGGATTCGTGGTACTTCTTCTTCTCGATGACCGTGAAGATACCGGTCGGGGTGGAATGCCCGGGCTTTCCCGTGGAAACATTCGACGTGGCAACCACCTTGTCGCCGTCATAGACGGCAAGGCTCTGATTGTCCCTCGAGACGACGATCGCCAGTGCTCTGGATGAGCCGGCATGGGCAGGCGCGGTGAGAAGCAGGGCCGTTCCCAGGCCCACCACAAGGCGATACAACATTCACAACCGTCCAACGCAGAACAAAAAGACGACCAGGGGATGCAAAAGGCGCGACGGCGCCGATTTCCTCCCGTTATTGTACTGAACTGTTACAGACGATTGTTAAGAATGACTTCCCGTACAGGTGGCAATACCGCAGCAGGAGGGGGATCCGGGGCGGGAATTCTTCGCTACAGGGTTAACGAACGGTTGCACTGGTTCAGGTGGGCTTCGGTGGTTCCTTGCGGCGCAGGGTGCCGAAGGTGTAGCCGGTCTCGACGGTTCCCTTTCCGAACTTCTCCCGGATCTTGTCCATGGCCGCCTCTGCGGCGGCCCGCCTTCCGGCATCGGGATCGACGAGATCGGGCGGGTCGGCGCGGTCCGGTTCCGACAGGTCGCTCACCCCTATCCCGATCAGACGGAAACGGGTTCCATCCATCTCCTTCTCCAGCAGGGAACGTCCGATGCGGAAAATCCGGTCCGCAAGCTGGGTCGGATCTTCGAGGCGCCGGTTTCGGGTGCGGCTCTTGAAGTCTGCGGTCTTGAGCTTGAGCACGACGGTCTGTCCTGACGTGCCGGTTTTCTTCAGCCGCCAGGAAACTTTCTCCGAGAGGCTCCGAAGGATCGGGACGAGGTCTTCCTCCCTCCAGAGGTCCTCGAAGAAGGTCGTTTCCGCCGACACGCTCTTGGCTTCTTCGTTCGGATGGACCGTGCGCTCGTCGATGCCGCGCGAGAGGCGCGAGAGCCGCTGGCCGATCGTGCCATAGCGACGCATCAGGTCCGTCTCGTCCATCACCTGAAGCTGGCCGACGGTGGTGATGCCATCCCTTGCAAGGGTTTCGGCGAAAGCCTTGCCGACCCCCCAGATGGTGGTCACCGGCCGTGGCTTCAGGAACTCCACCGCCTCGGCCTCGCCGATGACGGAAAAGCCTCGGGGCTTGTTCAGATCGGAAGCCACCTTTGCCAGGAACTTGCAGTAGGAGAGGCCGATGGAGACCGTGATTCCGATCTCCTGCTCCACGCGCCGGGCGAAGCGGGCAAGGACACGCGCAGGCGTATCATGGTGAAGGCGCTCCGTGCCCTTGAGCTCCAGAAAGGCCTCATCGATGGACAGCGGCTGCACGAGGGGCGTCAGCTCCTGCATCATCGCCCGCACCTGCTTGCCCACGCGGGCATATTTCTCCATGTCGGGCCTGATGACCACCGCGTCCGGACAGGCTTCCAGCGCCTTGAACATCGGCATGGCCGAGCGCACGCCGTGGATGCGCGCGATATAGCAGCACGTGGAGACGACACCGCGCTTGCCGCCGCCGACGATCACGGGCTTGTCGAGGAGATCCGGATTGTCCCGCTTCTCGACCGAGGCGTAGAAGGCGTCGCAATCGATGTGGGCGACGGTCAGCCGATCGATCTCCGCATGGCGGACCAGACGCGGGCTGCCACAGGCCCGGCAACGGCGATCCGCGTGCCGGGCAGGCTTCAGGCAGTCGCGGCAAAAGCCGGGGAGGTCGTTCGAAGCGAGCGTCATGGCCGGAACATAAGTTGAACATCGCCACGATAGCCAAGCGGAACTCTTCCGGCAATATGGCGTTACGCAGAAGCTGCGTGCAGTCCACCGCCGTTTTCGGTCAGACGGCCGAGGCGATGAAGTGGGCCTTCAGCATCTCGCCGGCATGCGGCCAGTCGTTGGCGCGCCGCACATGGTCGGCGGGCTTGGGAGCCATGCGGTGGATGACGCTGTCCGGCATCATGTGAATGAGAAGGCAGGTATCGACGTGCTCCCCGACGGAGTGGAGGTTGTGCGCCATGTCGTCGATGAAGCCGACCGGCAGCGTCCGCCCTGCGTGCAGCGCCTTCACCACGGGACCCTTCGGCGTTTCCGTGGCGATCATCGGGAAGCGCAGATGGAGCTGGTCGAGCAGCCGCCTGCGGGCTTCCGCAAAGCGGGGCGGCATGGCCGTGAGGAACACCACGTCCGCATCGCGCTCGAGCGCCTGGAGCGTGTCCACGGCCTCGGCAAAGGGCGTCTGCCAGCGCTCCTGATCCTCGAAGAAGGATTCGATCAGGCCGCTGACAACGCTGTCTTCGAGAGCAGCCTCGGTCTCAAGCGAGATGATGTTGCCGTGCAGCCGGTAGCTGCGGTGCAGGAGTTTGCTGCCGCGCGCTTCGAGATAGGCTTCGAACGGTTTCAGGAATTCGAGAACGACATCATCCACGTCGCAAACGACGAGCGGTCTGTCCTTGAGGAGAACATGATCGAGTGTGGGAAAATCGAGCATCAATATTGTCCGGAATCGAGGCCCGGGCCGGAGATCCGGTGCCAGGCGTCAGCTATCTGTTCGGGGGTGTAGCCACTCGCGGCAGCAAAGGCCACCAGCGTGGGCTCATGCTGCATGATGAAATCGAGGAGGCCGGCATGGAACCCGGGATCCGCCATGGCCGGTCTCAGGTCGTGAGGACCGAGTCCGGAAAGAGCCAGGAACCGCGACAGCATGTCCGGCTCATTCGCCAGCCATCCCAGAATGGCTACGGCCAATTCTGCGGGATCGACCTTGTCTATTTTGAGACCGCTCTGCATTTCTTGATAACAATTACCTATTTCGAAACTAAATCGGGCTAGCGTCGCACTGGGGAAGTCGTGCGCTCATCACCCTCAGGTGAAGCATGCCCTTGAAATGCCGGATCAAAAGGACAGCCGAGACGATGCCGAAGCAGGTCATGATTGTAGAGGACAATGAGCTGAATATGAAGCTCTTTCGCGACCTCATCGAAGCTTCCGGTTACGCGACCATACAGACCCGCAACGGTCTGGAAGCGCTGGACCTTGCCCGCAAGCACAAGCCCGATCTCATCCTGATGGACATCCAGCTGCCGGAGGTATCCGGGCTTGATGTGACCAAATGGCTGAAGGAAGACCCGGAGCTGCATGTCATTCCCGTCATCGCCGTGACTGCGTTCGCCATGAAGGGCGACGAGGAGCGCATTCGGCAAGGCGGCTGCGAGGCCTATGTCTCGAAGCCGATCTCCGTGCCGAAATTCATTGAAACCATCAAGACCTATCTTGGTGATGCTTGAGACAGGAAGAGATGCATGACTGCGCGTATCCTTGTCGTTGACGACATTCCCGCCAATGTCAAAGTGCTAGAGGCGCGGCTGATCGCCGAATATTTCGAAGTCCTGACCGCGAATGACGGTTTTCAGGCGCTGTCCATCTGCGACCGGACGCAGGTGGACCTCATCCTGCTCGACATCATGATGCCCGGCATGGACGGTTTCGAAGTCTGCGAGCGCCTGAAGGCGAATCCGCGCACGACGCACATCCCCGTTGTCATGGTCACCGCGCTCGATCAGCCGTCCGACCGTGTGCGCGGCCTCAAGGCCGGCGCCGACGATTTTCTGACCAAGCCCGTCAACGACCTGCAGCTTGTTTCCCGGGTAAAGAGCCTGTTGCGCCTCAAGACGCTGAGCGACGAACTTCGTATCCGTGCCGGGTCCGACCATCCGATGGACGAACTGGCACGGCTGGGCGAGGGGCGCGTGGAAGAGGCTGCCCAGGTCCTGCTCGTCGATCCCCGCGCAAGCTCCCAGGAGCGCATCATCAAGGCGCTGAAGCCGGTTGCGGAAGTGACCGCCATGCCGGACCCGCAGGCCGACGTATTCGAGGCTGCGGACAACGTTTTCGACCTCGTGATCGTCAACGGCAATCTCGATGGCTACGACCCGCTGCGGCTTTGCTCGCAGCTGCGTTCGCTGGAAAGGACCCGCTTCATTCCGCTCTTGATCATCGCGGAGCAGGGCGAGGAAAACCTGATCATCCGGGCACTGGATCTCGGCGTGAACGATTACATCGTCCGCCCGCTCGATCCCAATGAGCTCGTGGCGCGCTGCGTGACCCAGATTCGCCGCAAGCGCTACAGCGACCGGCTGCGCAACAGCATGAAGAAGAGCTTCGAACTTGCGGTCACGGATCCGCTGACGAGGCTCAGCAACCGTCGGCATCTCGACAATCACCTGAAGATGCTGTTCAACCGCGCCGCCGCCCGTGGCCGGCCGCTGTCCGTCTGCAT
Source organism: Gellertiella hungarica (assembly GCF_014197145.1). Lineage (GTDB taxonomy): Bacteria > Pseudomonadota > Alphaproteobacteria > Rhizobiales > Rhizobiaceae > Gellertiella > Gellertiella hungarica. The sequence goes on from NZ_JACIEZ010000011.1 coordinate 34,722, forward strand.
CACCGATATCGATCGCTTCAAGGCCGTGAACGACACCTACGGCCATGATGCCGGGGATGAGGTGCTGAAGGAATTCGCGAGCCGAATCCGAGCCAGTGTGCGCGGCGCCGATCTCGCCTGCCGCTATGGCGGGGAGGAATTCGTGGTGATCATGCCCGATACGCTGCCCGACGCGGCGACTGCAATTGCAGAGCGGCTCCGCACCGCGATCGAAGGCCGCCCCTTCTCCCTGGGGACAGGCCAGCCCGCCATCAATCTGACAGCCTCGATGGGTATCGCCTCGAACCTCGCAGGCGCGGAAACGCCCGAGCAGCTGCTGAAGCAGGCTGACCAGGCCCTCTATACGGCAAAGCACAATGGCCGGAACCGGGTGGTGGCGACCGCCGCCTGAACCGGTACATCATCCTCTGCCCTGCCTATCGATATCCGGCTATCGTTTGGGGCAGGGGACCGGTTTCCGGCAGAACATGGCATTTGCCTGTTTCGTGAGCAAAAGCACGTAAAATTCGTTTAAAAATTAACTTTCGGTAATGTTTTGGCTCTGAATCACCATTATCAATTTCGGAATTTAACCATATACACAACGAAATCACGCGCTGCGTTAAGAAATAGTTGATTTTGATCCAGATTCGCGCAAGCTTCTGTCAAGACGAAACAAGCCTTCGGGCTAGTGCTACCCCATGATGCTCAGGTCCGCCGCATCTCCTGGATCGTGGGGTCGGCCGACTGGCAAGCTGTCAAAAGCGGTTCCTCGTGCCGTATGCGAGCTGGTCGGCCCCCAATTCAAACGCCGCGTCTTCCGCAAGGAAGCGCGGCGTTTTCGTTTGCCCGCCTGGGCCCCTTATCTCTTTCACTGTTGGCTATGTATTGCGCCGGCTGCCGGCCATAAAAAAAGCGCCCCGGAGGGCGCCCCTTTTGAAGCCATGATCAAGCAGATTACTTGATCTTGGTTTCCTTGAACTCGACATGCTTCTTGACGACCGGATCGTACTTCGTCTTGGTCATCTTTTCGGTCATGGTACGGCTGTTCTTGGTGGTGACGTAGAAGAAGCCGGTGTCAGCGGTGGACAGCAGCTTGATCTTGATGGTGGTGGCCTTTGCCATGGTCGTCCTGCCTTTGCAAAAAAATGAAGCCGTGGACGGCCATATGGAGCCCGCGGCGAAACTTGGCGCGAAACTACAAATCGCGCCCGAAAAGTCAAGCCCGTTTTGGGCGGAACGCCAGTCTTACGCCGGTAAAGACGACATAGAGACCGAAGAAAAGGGCAATCGCCCAGGCGAAGCCGTCATTTCCGGTCGCGTCGATGGCGGTACCGATTATCTGCGGGCCGGCCACCGTGCCCACCGCGTAGCAGAAGACGAAAGCGGCATTGGCTGCCGCCAGATCCGCGCCCTGGAGCTGGGAACCCAGATGGGACAGCCCCACCGTGTAGAGCCCGGCGATGCTGCCGCCCCAGAACAGCAGGATGATGGAGAGAAGCCGCCAGTCGTCCAGGAAAGTCGGCATCAGCAGGGCGCCGGCCAGACCGATCAGCGCCATGATGGTGAGCAGGATTCTCCGGTCGGAAACCCTGTCCGAGATCATCCCGATGGGGATCTGGAACAGCACATTGCCCACGGCCATGACCGTCAGCAGGGTGCCGGCCTGCGATTCGGTGAAGCCCGCACGGGTTGCGTAGACGGGGAACATGGATAGCCCGCCTGCCTCCACGGCCCCGAAGATGAAGACCGCAGCGGTGGCGGTGGGAACGATGAAGATATAGCGCCAGAAGTTCATTTCCGGTCCCTCGTTCAGGACCGGGCTTTCATGGCGTGCGACATAGATCGGGATTGCCGCCAGCAGGATGGCCGTGGCCCCCACGAGGAAGGGCATGATTCCGACGCTGCCGAGCTGCGAGAAGATGGCCGCACCCGCGCCGAAGCCCAGCGACAGGACGGTGGCATAGATGCCGAGCACAAGCCCGCGCCGGTGGGGCGGGGAGGCTACGTTGATCCAGAACTCCGACAGGATGAACAGAGCCGTGGTGGCGCCATGGAAGACGACGCGCAGGGGAAACCACATCCAGAACGGTTCGGCGAAATAGAAGCCCATTGCGCTCACGGCGGAAAGCACCACGGAGAAGATCATCGTCGGTGCAACGCCATAGCGATGGGCGGCCCGCGTCGTCAGCGGCGCGGCGATCATGGCTGCAACCCCCGCCATGGCCGAATTGAGCCCGATGAGCGTCGAGGAAATGCCCCGATTCTCCAGAATGATGCTCAGCAGCGGCAGGCCGAGCCCTATCGCGATCCCCACTGCAGATATCGAAGAGATCGCCGCGATGAGCGAAGGCCAGTGGATCTCTTCAGCGGGATCGGCCGACCCGCGCGTCGGTTCTGTCATGCATCATTCCTTAGAACGTTACCCGGACCATGGTCCTGCGCCGGTCGAAGAAGAACGGCACGGGCAGTCCAAATGGGAGTCCGGGATCGTTATCCATGAGAATACGCAGCTCTTCAAGGATCGATCTCGTGATTTCGGGCATCGGGATCTCGCCGACGGCGGAGAGTTCCACCCACCGCAGGTCATGCAGTTCGTTCGAGTCGCGGATACCCGCCGGATCGACCCCCGCCTCGTCGGCGAAGGTGCAGAAGAAGCGGGTATCGAAGCGCCGCACCATGCCGGGCGGAGTAATGGCGCGTGCCACGTACCGCAGCCCGTCGAGGCGCGCCCGCAAGCCGCGTTCGTCGCGCTCGCCGATGGAAATGCCGGTTTCCTCGTGAAGCTCGCGCAGCGCGGCAAGGGCAAGCGCCCGCGCACCCGTCGGGGTCTTGGAGGAACGGCTCTCGCCGACCAGTTTGTCGAGGACAGCAGGATGCATGTCCGTATCGAAGGGGAGGGCATGATCGCGCCGGTCCCTTCGCCCGCCGGGGAAGACATAGAGGTCCGGCATGAAGACGTGCCGGGCGTGCCTCTTGCCCATCAGCACCCGCCACGGGCCTGCCGAACGGTCGACGAGAATCAGCGTTGCGGCATCGCGGGGCCGAAGTGCCTTCGGCCGCGCCTTGCTCGCGTCTTCCTTTTGCATGGGGCCGCCTCCCGCATCCCGCCGCACGATGGGCTCTTCAGGGATAGTCCTTGTCGTGGCCGTGGTCCGGCTCGTTCCTGGCACCGCCGAAGCCGTGCATCCGCAGCGCCCACTGAAGGCCGATGACGCCGCCCTTCACGGGTTGCATCAGAAGCAGGGCGGAAACAAGCGTGATCGGCGTCCAGATCGCCAGGTGCAGCCAGCTCGACCATTCGGTAAAGATCATGTCGGTCATCATGAAACCGCCGACGGTGATGTGCCCGATGATGAAGATCACGAGATAGGGCGGCAGATCGTCCGCCTGCTGGTGGCTCATGTCCTCGTTGCAGGCCGCGCAATGGTCGACTGGCTTCAGGAACTTGCGGAACAGCTTGCCGCTGCCACAGGCGGGGCAGGTGTTCAGCATGCCCCGCATGACCGAGCGGGTGACCGGGCGCTCGCTTTCGGATTGCCCGCCGAAACGGGTCGTTTCGATGCTATTTTCGGCCTGCATGTCATTACTCCCTTGGTCGGAATGCCGTCCTCAGCGCCTTCCGCGCGGCGGACGGGTTCCGGGCTTCTTCGCGCCGCGGCTGCGATCCCGGGCACGGGAGGCCTTGTGGAACGAGCGGATGGCGGTGGGCATCTTGCGGCCTTCGCTGAGCATCTCGAAGCGCAGCGCGCCCGCAAGCGGCACCGCTTCGACGAGCCGCACCTCGACATCGTCACCGAGACGGTAGCCAAGGCCGGTCTTCTCGCCCGTCAGCGCCTGATGCGCCTCGTCATAGACGAAATAATCGGTGCCCAGCGTAGATATGGGCACGAAGCCATCGGCGCCATACTCGGGCAGCGTGACAAATAGTCCCGCCTTGGTCACTCCGGAGACACGCGCCTTGAACTCCTGGTTGACCCGTTCCGCCAGATGATGGGCAATCAGGCGGTCGACGGTTTCTCGTTCCGCGGCCATCGCACGGCGCTCGAAGGTGGAGATTTCCGCCGCGATATCGTCCAGCTGGCCCTCTTCCTGCGGGGTGATGCCCCCTGGGCCGAGGCCGAGGGCGCCGACCAGCGCACGGTGCACGATCAGGTCCGCATAGCGCCTGATCGGCGAGGTGAAGTGGGCATATTTCAGAAGGTTGAGGCCGAAGTGTCCGATGTTGTCGGGGCTGTAGACCGCCTGGCTCTGCGAGCGCAGCACCATTTCGTTGACCATCGTCTGGTGTGGCGTGCCCTCGGCCTTCGAGAGAATGCCGTTGAAGGAGTTGGCGCGCATGTTGCCGCCCTTGGCCATCGGAATGGAAAGAGTAGCCAGGAATTCGCGCAGAACCTCCTGCTTCGCAAGCGAAGGTGCGTCGTGGACGCGGTAGACCAGCGCCTGCTGCTTCTTTTCCAGCGTTTCGGCCGCAGCCACATTCGCCTGGATCATCATTTCCTCGATCAGCTTGTGACTGTCGAGGCGCGGCGGCACGAAGACCCGGTCCACTGTGCCGTCGGGCTTCAGCAGGATCTTACGCTCCGGCATGTCGAGCTCCAGCGGCTGACGCCGGTTCCGGCCTATGGTCATGATCCGGTAGGCTTCCCAGAGCGGCTTCAGGATGGGCTCCAGCAGCGGCCCCGTCTTGTCGTCCGGCTTGCCGTCGATCGCCGCCTGAGCCTGCTGGTAGGACAGCTTCGCCGCACTGCGCATCATGATTCGGTGGAAGGTGTGGCCCGCCTTGCGGCCTTCCTTCGAGAAGATCATCCGTACCGCCAGCGCCGGGCGGTCCTCGCCCTCGCGCAGCGAGCAGAGATCGTTGGAAATGCGCTCCGGCAGCATCGGCACCACGCGATCCGGGAAGTAGACCGAGTTGCCGCGCTTCAGCGCTTCCTTGTCCAGCTCCGAACCGGTGCGCACATACCAGGAGACATCGGCGATTGCGACCGTGACGATGACCCCGCCGGGATTGTCGGGCGATGGGTCGGGCTCAGCATAGACCGCGTCGTCATGGTCCTTCGCATCGGCCGGATCGATGGTGATCAGCGGCACCTTGCGCCAGTCTTCCCGGTGGGAGAGCGTTGCAGGCTCCGCCTCTTCGGCGGCGCGCAGAACCGATTGCGGGAAGATGTGCGGAATTCCGTGGGCGTAGATGGCGATCATCGAGATCGCCTTTTCCGAGGCAACGGACCCGATCACGTTCAGAACCCGCGCGCGGGGCAGGCCCATTCGTCCTGCCCGGGTTACCTCCACCTCGACCAAATCGCCGTCCCGTGCATCGCCGACGCCGTCCGCCTCGATCTGCATCTCCTCACCGCGGCGTTCGATGGGCATCAGACGGCCAACACCGCCCGGACGCTCGCGGAACACGCCGAGCACGGCGTTCCTGTGCCGGTCGATGAGCTTGATGATGCGGGCCGTATAGGCCGGTCCACCGCGATCCTTGGCGGGGAAGATTTTTGCCAGAACCCGGTCGCCAAGACCCGCCACGGGGCTCTTGCCCTGCTTGCGGTCCTGCGACGACTGGCGGATCAGCACGGCGGGTGCAACGCCGGCTTCCTCAGGCCATTCGGCCGGGCGGGCAAGCAGCTCGCCGTCCTTGTCGCGGGTGGTGATGTCGAGAACGGTTACCGGCGGCAGGGCGCCGGGCCTTATCAGCGACTTCCGGCTTTTCTGGAGAAGTCCATCTTCCTCAAGTTCGCGCAGCGCCGCCTTGAGCTCGACGCGGGCCTCGCCCTTCAGGCCGAAGGCCTTGGCAAGCTCCCGCTTCGAAGCCTTCTCCGGATAATCCGCGATGAAGCGGAGCAGGACATCCCGCGGCGGAACGACCCCGTGGATCAGGGCCTCGGGATTTTTCTCTGCGGCAGCCTGCCGGCCGCGCTCTGCCTTCGTGGCTGCCCTGCGTTCGCTTCTGTTCGACGGAATCTTCGTCACTCTTTCGCTTTCTTGGTCTTGGCGGCAGCCTTTGGCTTTGCCTTGGCGGCCGTCTTCTTGGCCTTCGGTGCGGCTGCCTCGTCACCGGCAGCGGCGGCCTTGGCCTTGGTCGTCTTGGCCTTGCCCTTGGCGCCCTTGCCGGTTCCGGTCTTTTCCGCCCGCTCAGCAATCAGCACCAGGGCCTGTTCCATCGTCACGGCGGCGGGATCGGTGCCGCGGGGCAGTGTGGCATTCACCTTGCCCCAGTTCACATAGGGGCCGAAGCGACCGTCGCGCACGGTAACGGACCCGCCATCGGGGTGGTCTCCCAGTTCCTTCAGCGCCGCCGGCGTGGACCGGCCACGGCCGCCGCCGGCCTTGTTCTGCTTGTCGGCCAGCACCGCAACCGCGCGGTTCAGGCCGATGGAGAACACGTCTTCAACGCTTTCGAGGTTCGCATAGGTTCCATCATGCAGCACGAAGGGCCCGTAACGACCGATGCCGGAGGAAATCATCTTGCCGGTTTCGGGATGCTGGCCGATATCACGCGGGAGCGAGAGCAGGGCGAGCGCCTTCTCGAGATCGATGTCTTCCGGTTTCCAGCCTTTCGGCAGGGAGGAGCGCTTGGCATCCTTCGCTTCGCCGCGCTGCACGTAGGGGCCGAAACGACCGCTGCGCAGCGTGATCTGTTCTCCGGTGATGGAATCGGTGCCCAGTGCCTTGGGTTCGTTGAGGCCCGAGGATTCCGCTTCCGCTCCGCCCTCGTTCGAAAGCTGGCGCGTATAGTTGCATTCCGGATAGTTGGAGCAGCCCACGAAGGCGCCGTACTTGCCGAGCTTGAGGCTGAGCTGGCCTGTGCCGCAGACCTGGCAGACGCGCGGATCGCTGCCGTCATCCCGCTTGGGGAAGACGAGCGGCGCCAGCGCCTCGTTCAGCGCATCGAGAACATTGGTGACCCGCAGTTCCTTCGTATCTTCGATCTGCGAGAAGAAATCCCTCCAGAAGTCCCGCAGGACATCCTTCCAGTTCAGCTCGCCGGCGGAAATGCGGTCCAGCTTTTCCTCGAGATCGGCCGTGAAATCGTACTCGACATATTTGTTGAAGAAGCTCTCCAGGAAGGCGGTGACCAGACGGCCCTTCGCCTGCGGAACGAGCTTGCGCTTGTCGATGGTCACGTAATCGCGGTCGCGCAGCGTGGCGAGCGTCGCCGCATAGGTGGACGGGCGGCCGATGCCGAGCTCTTCCATCTTCTTGATCAGCGAAGCTTCCGAATAGCGCGGCGGCGGCTCGGTGAAATGCTGCGTGGCGTTGATCTTCTGCTTGGCAAGCGTCTCGCGAGCATTGATCTCGGGCAGGCGGCCATCCTCGTCACCGTCCTCGGACGGTTCGCCTTCCTCGCGCTGATCGGTGTAGGCGGCGATGAAGCCGTCGAAGCGGATGACCGAGCCGACGGCGCGCAGTCCGGCCTTGCCCTCGGCGCCTTCCGCCAGGATTTCGGCCGTGGTGCGCTCGATCTCGGCGGAGGCCATCTGGCTTGCGATGCCGCGCTTCCAGATGAGATCGTAGAGCTTCAACTGATCCGCATCGAGGAAGCGGCGCACCTGGTCCGGCGTCCGGTTGAAATCGGTGGGACGGATGGCCTCGTGGGCCTCCTGGGCGTTCTTGGCCTTCGTGGAGTAGAGGCGCGGCTTTTCCGGCAGGTAGCGCTCGCCGAACTGCTGGCCGATTGCCCGACGCGCGGCGTCGATCGCCTCGGGCGCCATCTGCACACCGTCGGTACGCATGTAAGTGATGAGACCGGCCGTTTCCCCGCCGATATCGATGCCTTCGTAAAGCTTCTGCGCCACCTGCATGGTGCGCGATGCGGAGAAGCCGAGCTTCGACGATGCGGCCTGCTGGAGCGTGGATGTGGTGAAGGGCGGCGAGGGATTGCGCCGGACCGGCTTCGCCTCGACGGACTCCACGGTATAGGCAGCCCCTTCCAGAAGGCGGCGAAGCGCGTTGGCTTCATCGGCGTTGTGGATCGAGTTCTTTTGCAGCCGCTTGCCGTGGGCCTGCACCAGGCGTGCCTCGAATTCGTCGCCGCGCGGCGTCTTCAGGAGCGCGGAGATGTTCCAGTATTCTTCGGAAACGAACCGTTCGATCTCGCTCTCGCGGTCGCAGACGAGGCGAAGCGCCACGGATTGCACGCGGCCGGCGGAGCGGGCTCCGGGAAGCTTCCGCCAGAGCACCGGCGAAAGGTTGAAGCCGACGAGATAGTCGAGCGCACGGCGCGCCAGATAGGCATCGACCAGCGGCTCGTCGATATCGCGCGGCTCAGCCATGGCATCGAGCACGGCCTTCTTGGTGATGGCGTTGAACACCACCCGCTTCACCGGCTTGCCGTTCAGGACCTTCCTCTTTTTCAGAAGATCGAGCACGTGCCAGGAAATTGCTTCTCCCTCGCGGTCCGGGTCGGTTGCGAGGAAAAGGCCATCGGAGGATTTCACCGCATCGGCAATATCCTTGATGCGCTTCTGCGAGGCGCTGTCCACCTCCCAGAGCATTTCGAAATCCTGATCGGGAAGAACGGAACCGTCCTTGGCCGGAAGATCGCGCACATGGCCGAAGGAAGCCAGAACCTTGTAGCCCGGGCCGAGATACTTGTTGATCGTCTTTGCCTTCGCAGGCGACTCCACCACCACTACATTCATCGTGCTTCTCTAACCCGTCCTTGGGTATTTCCCGTTCGAGGCATTATCGGTGTGCGCTGCCGGGATCCGGCATTTCGACATGGACAGGGATTTGTCCGTGGTCAAGAGGGAACAGGAATTTAATGTATTGCAACGTTATGCAACCGATGAGCGATTAAGAACATGTTGCAATTCTAAATGAATTAATTATCGTGATCAGCGAAGGCCGAGCCCCGACGCGGCACACGGCACCGTTGGCAACAGGAAGAGAGTATGGTCCCCAAGGTCGCAAATACGCCGGATGGCAAGGGTGAGGTCAGGGAAAGGATCGCCTATGTCGAGCATATGCTCGCCCAGCTGGCCGTGGTGGCGCGGGCCGAGCGGGAGGACATGCTCGGCTATCTCATCGACATGGCCTATGAGGAGGCGAGGGACGTCAGCCGCCGCAGCCGCTGATCGGCAGCATCATCGGCGCTCGTCCAATGAAAGGGCGACCAGCCCGCCGGGAAAGCGCTGCAGGCGTCCGGCAAGATCGAGCTCCACGAGAACGAGATACACAGCAGCGGCTGCAACGCCGGTGTGTCGGATGATCTCGTCAATCTCCACGGGCGTCGGCCCGAGGGCTTGCATGATTCGACTGCGGTCACTGTCGTCGGGGGCAGGACGCATGGGTCTGTCCTCCTCGATGGGCGGTTCGCGGATATCGAGGCCGCTGAAAAGATCGCGATGGTGAAGCGGCGCAAGCGCGGCAAGGATGTCGTCCGGACCCGTGACGAGGATCGCCCCCTGCTTCAGGAGCCCGTTGGTGCCTTCGCAGCGAGGGTCGAGCGGCGAACCCGGCACGGCAAAAACGAGACGGCCCGCTTCCCCCGCCAGCCTTGCGGTGATCAGCGACCCGGAACGCATCGCCGCCTCGACGACCACGACGCCGAGGCCGATCCCCGCAATCAGACGGTTTCGTCGCGGGAAATCCCGCGCACGCGGCTCCCAGCCGAAGGGCATTTCGCTGACGGCAAGGCCGTTGCCGTTCCAGATTTCCTCGAGCAGAGGGATGTTTTCCGGAGGATAGGGACGGTCGAGTCCTCCAGCGAGGGCCGCGATCGTGCCGGTATCGAGACTGGCCCGGTGCGCTGCCTGATCGATGCCGCGCGCAAGGCCCGAGACGACGGCATAGCCGGCGCGTCCGCATTCGCGGGCCAGATGGGCGGTGAACTTGCAGCCGGCAAGAGAGGCGTTGCGGGCGCCCACCATGCCCACCGCCGGCAGCGCCGTCACCGCGGCGTTGCCCTTCGCGGCGAGGAGCGGCGGGGCTGCATCCATGTGGCGGAGTGCTTCCGGATAGTCGGGCTCGCCAAGACCGATGAAGCGGGCGCCAAAGGTGGCTGCGCGCTCCAGTTCCGCCTCCGCCTCGGCGCGGCTGGCGATGCGGATGCCGCGGGGCGCGCCGCCGCGGCTCGCAAGCTCGGGCAACGCTTCCAGTGCCTTGTCGGCGCTTCCGAAATGATTGATGAGATCGCGAAAGGTGGCAGGCCCCACATTGTCGCTTCGGATCAGCCTGAGCCAGGCGATCCTCTGTCGGTCGGAAAGCGCAATTCCCTTGGTCCTTGCGCTTCCCGTTCCGGTCATCCCTTGTCCCCGATCCTGCTTTCGGTGCCGAGTATGAGGCGCTCGATGTTCGGCTTGTGCTTCCACCACGTGATGATGGTCAGAAGCGCCATGGCAAGCGCCATTTCAGGTCTTCCTAATATCCACAGGACGACGGGAATGACAAGAGTGGCCGTGAGTGCGGAGAGAGAGGAATAGCGGCTCAGCTTCGCCATCGAGAGCCAGACGAATGCAAAAACCAGCACCATGACCGGCATCAGCCCCAGCAGGACGCCGAGATAGGTGGCAACGCCCTTGCCGCCCTTGAAGCCGAGCCAGACCGGGAAGAGGTGGCCGAGGAAGGCTGCAACGCCCGCGACGATCGCGCCGCCTTCTCCGAAGAGCGCCCGCGCGAGCAGCACCGCAATCGTGCCCTTCAGCGCATCGAGGAGCAGCGTCGCGGCGGCCAGCTTCTTGTTGCCGGTGCGAAGCACGTTGGTGGCGCCGATATTGCCGGAGCCGATGGAGCGGATGTCGCCCATGCCGGCGGCGCGGGTGAGAAGGAGGCCGAAAGGGATCGAGCCGAGGATGTAGCCGAGCGCCAGCGAGGCCGCGACGGGAACCGTACCGATGGAAAACAGCGAAAAGTCAGGCACGCGAGATCTCCGTCTTTATCAGCCAGCGCTACGATCGAGGGCAAACACGCGGCGACCGCGGACATAGGTGGCCACGGCCCGGCCGCTGAAGCGCGAATCCTCGAACGGCGTGTTCTTGGACCTCGAAAGAAGCCGATCCTTCGAGACAAGCCACGGTTCGTCAAGATCGATCAGCGTGACATGAGCGCTCGCGCCCACCTTCAGCGTTCCGGCGTCGAGGCCGAAGATCTGCGCCGGGCGGGTGGAAAGCGCATCGATGAGACGCATCAGCGGCACCTCTCCGCTGTGATGCAGGCGCAGCGCCGCGGACAGCATGGTTTCCAGTCCGACAGCCCCGTCCGCCGCATCGGCGAAGGGCAGGCGCTTGGTATCCACGTCCTGCGGATCGTGCGAGGAGACGATGATGTCGATCGTACCGTCGGCGAGGGCCTGAACCATCCCCTTGCGATCGTCCTCTGTGCGCAGCGGCGGCGACATCTTGAAGAAGGTGCGGTATTCGCCGATGTCGTTCTCGTTGAGCGTGAGATGGTTGATGGTGATGCCCGCGGTGACCTTCGCGCCGCGCTTTCGGGCCGTGCGGATCGCTTCGGCCGATTCCGGCACGGAGATCTCCGCGGCGTGGTAACGGGTCTTGGTCAGCGCCGCGAGGCGCAGGTCGCGCTCGAGCGGGAGCAGTTCGGCTTCTTTCGGAACACCGGAAAGACCAAGCCAGCTTGCATAAAGGCCTTCGTTCATCACGCCGTTGGCGCCGAGATGACGGTCGCGGGTTTCGAGGGCCACGACCGCATCGAATTCGCGCGCATAGGTCATCGCCCGGCGCAGAACCTGGCTGTCGTGAATTCCTTTCCGGCCGTTGGTGAAGCACACGGCACCGGCCTCGCGCAGCAGGCCGAACTCGGTCATCTCTTCGCCTTTAAGTCCGCGGGTGAGCGCCGCTGCCGGATACACAAGCACGTCCGCCTTGTCGCGAGCCGTCTTCTGGACAAATTCGACGAGCGCGATGTCGTCGATGACGGGGTCGGTATCGGGCATCATGATGAAGGCGGCAATGCCGCCCGCAGCCGCCGCACGCGACGCCGACTGGATCGTTTCGCGGTGCTCGGCGCCCGGTTCGCCGGTGAAGACGCGCGCGTCGACCAGGCCGGGAACGGCGAGCAGGCCGTTGCAGTCCACCACGTCCGCCCCCTCGGGCGTCCCCTGGTTCAGGGCATCGCGCCCCGCGGCCGCGATCTTGCTGTCGCGGATGACGATGGTGCCGATTTCGTCGAGCGAGCGGGAGGGGTCGATGATCCTGGCATTCGTGAGGACAGTCGTTCCGCTCATGCGCGTTCTCCCTGGTTTGCGCTGACAAGCAGCGTTTCCATCACGGCCATGCGCACCGCGACCCCCATTTCCACCTGCTGTTCGATCACGCTCTGCGGTCCGTCCGCGATGTCCGAGGCGATCTCGACACCGCGGTTCATCGGCCCGGGATGCATCACCAGCGCGTCGGGCTTGGCATGCTTCAGCTTGTCGGCATCGAGGCCGTAGTAATGGAAATACTCGCGCACCGAGGGCACGAACGAGCCGGCCATCCGCTCGCGCTGCAGGCGGAGCATCATGACGACATCCGCGCCCTTGAGGCCCTCTTCCATCGACCGGAACACCTCGACGCTCATGTCGGCGATCCCCGAAGGCAGCAGCGTCGCCGGCGCGATCACCCGCACCCGCGCGCCCATGGTGTTGAGAAGCAGGATGTTGGAGCGCGCAACGCGCGAATGCAGGACGTCGCCGCAGATCGCCACCGTGATGCCGGAGAGGCGGCCCTTGATGCGGCGGATCGTGAGCGCGTCGAGCAGCGCCTGCGTGGGATGCTCATGGGCGCCGTCGCCCGCATTGATGACGGAGCAGGAGACTTTCTGCGCGAGAAGGGCCACCGCACCCGCCGACGAGTGGCGGACGACCAGCACATCGGGGCGCATGGCATTCAGCGTCATCGCCGTATCGATCAGCGTCTCGCCCTTCTTTACGGAGGAGTTGCCGACCGACATGTTCATGACATCCGCGCCGAGCCGCTTGCCCGCCAGCTCGAAGGAGGACTGGGTGCGGGTCGAGGCCTCGAAGAAAAGATTGATCTGGGTGAGCCCCCGGAGCGTCGTGGTCTTCTTTTCCCGCTGCCGGCTGATCTTCACCGCCTCATCCGCCCTGTCCAGGAGCAGTTCGATGTCGGGGGGCGTGAGGCCCTTGATCCCGAGCAGGTGACGGTGGGGATAATGCACCATGGATGAAGACCTCCGCTGATGGTTTGCCGCTCTATAGAGCAAAGGAATCGGGAAGGAAACTGCCCGGCGCCGGCTGTCGCAACTTGTCCAGCATCCGCTTTGGCTCATGTGCCGGTCCGGACATTGCCTTTATCGCCCTGTCATGCAAAACGGGAGGGACGGTCCACTCGAGAAACGGGGTTCGCGCCCCCCGGAACGCCATGCCCGATCCTTTCGCCGCCCTCAATCAGCCGTCACCCTGGACGGGGATCAATGCCTACCGCACCGACCCGCTGATCGTGGATCTGACGGGGCTGATGCCGCGCGCGGTGCGGGAGGATTTCGACCAGACGGGCCGCTACGTGACCTCGCACGAGGCGCAGGAGCTGGCGCGGATGGCCAATCGCAGCGTGCCTGAACTTCGCACCCACGGCATGCGCGGAGAACGCCTCGATGTCGTGGATTTCCACCCCGCCTGGCACGCCCTGATGCGCCGCTCCATGGCGGCGGGCCTGCATTGTTCGGTGTGGGAGCGCGACGCGGATCCCGAGACGCGCGGCATGGGGCATCGCATTCGTGCGACCCGCTTCTTCCTCACGGCCCAGCTCGAATGCGGGCATCTGTGCCCGCTGACGATGACGAGCGCGTCCGTTGCCGCGCTGGCCGCCAATGCGGCGGTTCAGCGCGAATGGGCCCCTAAGATACTCTCGCGCAAATACGATCCCGCGAACAAGCCGGCGATGAAGAAGACCGCCGTGACCCTCGGCATGGGAATGACCGAGAAGCAGGGGGGAACGGATGTGCGCGCCAATGTTACCTCCGCCGAACGGATGGGGAAGGGCATCTACCGCCTTTCCGGCCACAAGTGGTTCATGTCCGCGCCGATGAGCGACGGATTCATCATGCTGGCGCAGACGGGCGAGGGGATGGGCTGTTTCCTGGTTCCGCGCCTGCTCGAGGACGGAACGGCCAACGGGCTGCATTTCCAGCGCCTGAAGGACAAGCTCGGCAACCGCTCCAATGCCTCCTCGGAAGTCGAGTTCACCAATGCCTACGGCTTCCTGCTCGGCGCGCCCGACGAAGGCATCCGCACCATTCTGGACATGGTGACGCTGACCCGGCTGGATTGCGCGCTGGCCTCTGCGGGCATCATGCGGGCATCGCTCGCCGAGGCGGTGCACCACGCCCGCGGACGCGCCGTCTTCGGCAAACCGCTGGTGCAGCAGCCGATCATGACCCGCGTTCTTGCCGATCTCGCGCTCGATGTCGCGGGCGCGACCGCGCTTTGCTTCCGCCTTGCCGAAGCTTTCGACAAGGCTCCCTCCAGCCCGGAGGAAGCGGCCTATGCCCGCCTGATGACGCCGGTCACCAAGTACTGGTGCTGCAAGATCGCACCTTCGCTGATCTACGAGGCCATGGAGTGCATCGGCGGCAGCGGTTATGTGGAAGAGCGACCCATCGCACGCCATTACCGCGAGGCGCCCGTCAACGCCATCTGGGAGGGCTCCGGAAATGTCATGGCCCTCGATGTGCTGCGCGTGCTGGAGCGGGGCCGCAATCTCTTCGAGCCGATCCTCGACAATATCGCCCGTCAACTGGGTGCCTCGGGCCGCAAGACGGTCGAGGTTCTGCGCGCCTCGATGGCGGTCTGCGACCGCGACGAGGGGGCTGCCCGCTTCCTGACCGAGCAGCTGGCGCTGGCCTGCGCCGCCGCCGAACTGGCCCGGATCGGTGCCGGACGCATTGCCGACGCCTTCATCGAAACGCGCCTTGCCGCGGGCTGGCGCTCCACCTACGGCATGCTCGACAGCCGCTTCGATGCAGCGACGATCGTCGACCTGCTTTACCCGCCCGCCAGCTGATCGCACTTCGCTTCGCTTCCTGTTGAAAACCGGCGCAGGCGGTTGAAAGGAAATGTTAACCTTCCTACTCACCGCGCGGTGACACGAGAACGCGCGAGGGGATTCGATGGCGGTGGCGGACATGGCGGAGCGTCCGGTGAAGGACCGGGCGGCAACGGCGGCACGCATCCTTGCTGCCGGCAAGGCAGTGCTGGCGGAAGACGGTTTCCAGCATTTCGGGATCAACGCGGTCGCCCGCCGCGCCGGCTGCGACAAGCAGCTGATCTACCGCTACTACGGCGGCCTCAACGGTCTGATGGAAGCCATAGGCGGCGATCTCGGCGACTGGGTGAAAACCCATATCCCGGAAGATTCGGGCGGCATGTTCCTGTTGACCTACGGCGATCTGATGGAACGGCTGGCACTGCTCTATCTCGATGCGCTGCGGGCCGATCCGCTGGTGCGACAGATCGCGGCCTGGGAGCTTGCCGAAGAGAGCGAGCAGGTACGGCGGCTTTCCGAAGCGCGCTCGAAGGCGCTCGCGGGCTGGCTTGAGCGGATGCGCGGCAGTCTGCAGCCGCCGAAAGGGGCCGATACCGCAACCCTCAATGCACTGGTGATCGCCGGCATCCAGCAGCTGGTGCTGGCTTCCGTTACGTCAGGCCGCTTCGCCGGAGTCAGCCTGAAGAGCGAGAAGGACTGGGACAAGGTCCGCGGGGCGCTGAAGCGGCTGGTGCACGGCGTCTACGGATAGGCGGGGCGGATTTTCCCACAGGCAAGGCTGTGGCGTTAACCATAAATGCCGGTTTCAATTGCGTGGCCGGGTGGAAAGGACGAAACTGTCTTAACGATTTGTTAACCATGGTAGGCGCGATGCCCGGAAGAATGACTCTTCTGATCCTCTCGGTGCTGTTCTTCGCGTTCCTCGCGAAGGACATCGCCGTGCCTGCGATGATCCTGACCCTCCTGGCCGCCATGCGGTCGCTGGGGTTGGCGGACATGCGGATGCTGCGCATGAAAGGAATGAGCCGATGAAGTGGTTTCTGATCTTCTGGGCAGGGCCCATCGTTCTTCTCGGCACCTGGTACGGCCTGTCCTACTACGACATGAATTTCGGCTTCTTCATGCTGACCCGGCAGACGCACGACCTGGTCTTCCAGATCTATGGCAAGATCCTCGGTCTCCCGCCGGAAATCCTGCCGGGGCTCGTTGCCCGCGCCGTGGTCGTGGACAGTCTGGTTCTTTTCGCCATCATCGCCTTTCGCCGGCGCCGTCAGATCGCCGCCTGGTGGCGCGAGAGAAGCGGCAACGGCGCTCAGGCCCTGCCGAGTGACGACAGCCTGTCCAGCGCTCCCTGAAGGATGAAGCTCGCCGCCGCCGAATCGATCCTTTCGGCCCGCTTCGCCCGCGAAACATCCATCTCCAGCAGCGCCCGCTCTGCGGCGACCGTGGACAGCCGCTCGTCCCAGTAGACGAAGGGAATGTCGGTCTTCTCGCCCATAAGGCGGACGAAGGCGCGGGTCGCCTGCACGCGCGGCCCCTCCGAGCCATCCATGTTGACCGGCAGGCCGATGACGAAGGCTGCGACCCTTTCCCTCGCGGCAAATGCCAGAAGTAGCTCCGCATCCTTGGTGAATTTCACCCGCTTCAGCACGGGCCGGGGCGAGGACACGCGGCGACCGAGATCCGAGACGGAAAGGCCGATGGTCTTGGTGCCGAGGTCGAGCCCCGCCAGCGGTTCGCCCGGCTTCAGCCGCTCGGCCAGTTCCTCGATGGTCAGAACCGTCATTGGATTTTTCTTCTCCGCTCTATCTATCGGCAGGCGAGGGGCTTGGCAGCGACCGCCCATCGCCTGATAACCTGTGACACGAACGAAGTCATCCCGAGGGAACGCTCAACATGAAGATCACCTGGCTCGGCCATTCCGCCTTTCGCCTCGACACCGCACGCGCCAACATCCTCGTCGACCCCTTCTTCTCCGGCAATCCTGCCTTTGCGGATCAGGACCGCAAGGAGGCGGTGAAGGGAATCACCCACATCGTGCTCACCCACGGCCATTCGGATCACGTGGGCGATACGCTGGAAATCGCCCGCGAGGCGGATATCCCCGTGGTCGCGAACTTCGATCTCTGCATGTGGCTGGCGATGAAGGGCCTCAAGAAATACGAGCCGGGCAATACCGGGGGCACCATCCGCCTCGACGGCTTCTCCGCCACCTTCACCAATGCCTTGCATTCTTCCGCCGCCATTACCGAGGACGGCGTTTCCCACTCGCTCGGCAATGCCAACGGCATCATGTTCCACTTCGACGACGAGCCGACCGTGTTCCACATGGGGGATACCGACATCTTCTCCGACATGGCGCTGATCAACGAACTGCACCAGCCGGACATCGGCCTCGTCCCGATCGGCGACCGCTTCACCATGGGCGGTGCGGTGGCGGCGCTCGCGTGCCAGCGCTACTTCAACTTCTCCACCATCCTGCCGTGCCACTACGGCTCGTTCCCGATCATCGACCAGACGCCGGAAACATTCATCGCAGGGATGGAGGGCGTGAAGGTGAAGATCGAGACGCCCCAGGCCGGCGGTTCCGTCCGCCTCTGACAAAACCCCGTTGCGCCGCGCGATGCGGGCCATTATAGCGGGTCTGACTGATAAAGCCGGAGAAATCTCATGTCCGTAGACCTTGCTACCGTGAAGCGCGTGGCGCGACTGGCCCGCATCGCCCTTGCCGATGACGAGGCCGAGCGCATGACCGGTGAACTGAACGGCATCCTCGGTTTCGTCGAGCAGCTTGGCGAGGTGAATGTGGATGGCGTGGAGCCGATGACCTCGGTCACCCCGATGGCGATGAAGAAGCGCCTCGACGCCGTCACCGATGGCAACAAGGCCGCCGACATCGTGGCCAATGCCCCGGCGACCGAGCAGAATTTCTTCCTTGTGCCGAAGGTCGTGGAATAAGTCCCGCCAGCCGCCTTTCGCCGCCCGCCTTCAGACCTTTTTCAAAGCGAACATTCCCATGAGCGAACTGACCAGCCTCACCATTGCAGAAGCCCGCGAGAAGCTCCGCGCCCGCGAGATCACCGCGACGGAACTGACCGATGCCTATCTCTCCGCAATCGAGGCCGCCAATCCCGCCTTCAACGCCTATGTGTCGGTAACGCCGGAGAAGGCGCGCGCCATGGCTAAGGCTTCCGACGAGCGCCTTGCGGCCGGCAAGGCGGGCGCGCTCGAAGGTATTCCGCTCGGCATCAAGGACCTCTTCGCCACCGAAGGCGACCATACGCAGGCGTGCAGCCATATCCTCGACGGCTTCAAGCCCCGCTACGAATCGACCGTCAGCCAGAACCTCTGGAACGACGGCGCCGTTCAGCTCGGGAAGCTGAACATGGACGAATTCGCCATGGGCTCGTCCAACGAGACCTCCTATTACGGGCCGGTCGTCAACCCCTGGCGTGCCACTGGATCGGACGAGAAGCTGGTTCCCGGCGGATCGTCCGGTGGTTCCGCCGCAGCCGTTGCGGCCCATCTCTGCGCGGGTGCGACCGCGACCGATACCGGCGGCTCGATCCGCCAGCCTGCAGCCTTCACCGGCACGGTCGGCATCAAGCCCACCTATGGCCGCTGCTCGCGCTGGGGCATCGCCGCCTTTGCCTCCTCGCTGGATCAGGCAGGCCCCATCGCCCGCGACGTGCGCGACTGCGCCATCATGCTGAAATCCATGGCAAGCACCGACCCGAAGGACACCACCTCGGTGGACCTGCCCGTGCCGGACTACGAGGCCTCTCTCGGTCAGTCTGTGAAGGGCATGAAGATCGGGATCCCGAAGGAATACCGCGTCGACGGCATGCCGGCCGAGGTCGAGACACTGTGGCAGCAGGGCATTGCCTGGCTGAAGGATGCCGGCGCCGAAATCGTCGATATCTCCCTTCCGCACACGAAATACGCCCTTCCGGCCTATTACATCGTCGCTCCGGCGGAAGCCTCGTCGAACCTCGCCCGCTATGACGGCGTTCGTTACGGCCTTCGCGTCGATGGCAGGGACATCGCCGACATGTACGAGAAGACCCGCGCCGCTGGCTTCGGCAAGGAAGTCAAGCGCCGCATCATGATCGGCACCTACGTGCTGTCCGCGGGCTATTACGACGCCTACTACATTCGTGCACAGAAGGTCCGCACCCTGATCAAGCGCGATTTCGAGCAGGCCTTCCATGCGGGCGTCGATGCGATCCTCACGCCGGCAACGCCGTCCTCCGCCTTCGCGATCGGCGACAAGGAGCTCGCGGCCGATCCGGTCAAGATGTACCTCAACGACATCTTCACCGTGACCGTGAACATGGCCGGCCTGCCGGGCCTGTCGGTCCCGGCCGGTCTCGATTCGAAAGGCCTGCCGCTCGGGCTGCAGCTCATCGGCAAGCCGTTCGAGGAGGAAACCCTCTTCAACACCGCGCATGTGATCGAGAAGGCCGCCGGAAAGCTCACGGCCCCCCGGTGGTGGTAACCCCCTTTCCTCGACAAACGAAAAGGCGCCGCGAGGCGCCTTTTTTCGTGTCGCGCGGATAAGACGAAAGTGGAACCTGCGCGGCAGGGGGAAAACTCCACCACAGCGCGGTCCGCCACTGGCAAATGGCACGCATCGATGTTCTACTACCATCAGGCGGGGTGGGGCGATGATCACACTCAGGAATGCGCGCGAGGAAGATTGGGAGCTGCTGGCGGAGATCGGTCTCCGGGCCTGGGATCAGGCATTGTCCCGGATCGGCGAAACCGCTCCCATGCTCGTCAGCGCCCGCCAGGCTTTCCGAAACTTTACCCTCAGCTCGTGGCTGACGATTACCGTAGTGGAAAAGAACGGCATCGCCGCCGGCTGGGCCTCCCGCGAGCGCCTCGACGAGAACATCACCGATTTCTGGATCGACCCGCCCTATCAGCGCCAGGGACTCGGCCGGGCGCTTCTGAATTCGGTCGAGGCGGAGATGATCGTCCAGGGGCTGGACAAGGCTGCCGTCCAGACTCATGCCCGCAACAATCATGCCGTCGCCTTTTTCGAGAGCCAGGGCTATCGCATCAGCTGGCTTTCCGTCGCCTACCAGCCGAAGGTGGACCGGGATGTAGAATCCGTGGGGTTGGTCAAGCAGCTGATACCGGATGATCCCGAACCCTACGGACCGGCCGGCTGAAACGCCCGCAAAGCCTTGCGCCGTGCCGATAATTCCTCTACCTCACCTGTCGATAAAGCTCCCGATTTCGAAGAGAAGTCCATGACCATTGTTGATGTTCGCACGCCCGACCCGAAGCGCTTCATTCCCGGTGCCACCGGCGACTGGGAGGTGGTGATCGGCATGGAAGTCCATGCTCAGGTCACCAGCCAGTCCAAACTGTTTTCCGGCGCCTCCACCGCTTTCGGTTCCGCTCCGAATTCCAACGTCTCGCTCGTCGATGCCGCCATGCCCGGCATGCTGCCCGTCATCAACGAGGAATGCGTGAAGCAGGCGGTCCGCACCGGACTTGGCCTGAAGGCGCAGATCAACAAGCGTTCGATCTTCGACCGCAAGAATTACTTCTATCCCGACCTGCCGCAGGGCTATCAGATCTCCCAGTTCAAGGACCCGATCGTGGGTGAGGGCAAGATCGTCATCTCCATCGGGCCGGACCGCAAGGGCCAGTTCGAGGACGTGGAGATCGGCATCGAGCGCCTGCACCTCGAGCAGGACGCCGGCAAGTCCATGCATGACCAGCACCCCACCATGTCCTTCGTCGACCTGAACCGCTCCGGCGTCGCGCTGATGGAAATCGTCTCCAAGCCGGACATGCGCTCCTCCGACGAGGCGAAGGCCTATCTCACCAAGCTGCGCACGATCCTGCGCTATCTCGGCACCTGCGACGGCAACATGGACGAAGGTTCCATGCGCGCCGACGTCAACGTGTCCGTGCGCCGTCCGGGCGGGGAATTCGGCACGCGCTGCGAGATCAAGAACGTCAACTCCATCCGTTTCGTCGGCCAGGCCATCGAATATGAAGCCCGGCGGCAGATCGGCATCCTGGAAGATGGCGGCGTGGTCGACCAGGAGACCCGGCTCTTCGATCCCGGCAAGGGCGAGACCCGCTCCATGCGCTCCAAGGAAGACGCGCATGACTATCGCTACTTCCCCGATCCGGACCTGCTGCCGCTGGAATTCGACGATGCCTTCATCGAGGACCTCCGCCAGCATCTGCCGGAACTGCCTGACGACAAGAAGGAGCGCTTCGTGCGGGAGATGGGTCTCACCATCTACGACGCCTCGGTGCTTGTGTCCGAAAAGGCGATTGCCGACTATTTCGAGGCGGTTGCCGAAGGTCGCGATGGCAAGGCCGCCGCAAACTGGGTCATCAACGACCTGCTTGGCGCCTTGAACAAAGCCGGCAAAGCCATTGAAGAGACTCCGGTTTCCCCCGCACAGCTCGGCGGCATCATCGATCTCATCAAGGCGGGCACCATCTCCGGCAAGCTCGCCAAGGATCTCTTCGAGATCGTCTGGAACGAGGGCGGGGATCCGGCCGCCATCGTCGAGGCACGGGGCATGAAGCAGGTGACCGATACGGGCGCGATCGAGAAGGCCATCGATGAGGTCATCGCGGCCAACCCGGACAAGGTCGCCCAGGCCAAGGCGAAGCCGACGCTTGCCGGCTGGTTCGTCGGACAGGTCATGAAGGCGACCGGCGGCAAGGCCAATCCGCAGGCGTTGCAGGCGCTGGTGAAGGAAAAGCTCGGCATTGTCGACGAATAAGCCGGTCTTCGTTTGACGGCAGGTTCGCACGGCTGGCCCTCGGGCCGGCCGTTTTTCGTTGCGCAGAACAGGGCGCGCGCCCCTCCCTTCGCAAAGATCGGCCAGCGCCATGATCACATCATGTGCCCCTGATCCGTTCAGGCCCCATTAAGCTAAATCCGTATTATGGTATAACCATCAACAGGGAATCTCCCGCGCAAGACGGGGGAACAGTGGGGCCGCATGACGAATGTCTTTAACTCCGAGTTCTCGAGCTATGTGGAGTATCTGAAGAACGAGGGCACCGGGCAGAACGTGGCCTTCAACCACACCTTGATTTCGGTGAACCTGAACGGGCTGCTCGATAACACCGCCCAATACAATGCGGCACGCAATGCGCTTGCTCTCTGGTCGAAGTTCACCGGCCTGCAGTTCAACATCGTCTCGGGCAGCGCCGACATAACCGTCGACAACACCTATGCGGGGGCCTACGCGACCGTCGATACCAGCGGCAGCACCATCACCCGCTCTCAAGTCAATGTTGCCCGCGACTGGTATCCGAACTGGTCCATCGGTCAGTATGGTGTCCAGACCTTCATCCACGAATTCGGCCATGCCCTGGGTCTCAATCACGGCGGCCCGTACAACGGGAACGGCACCTACGCCAATGATGCCATCTTCTGGCAGGACACCTGGCAGTACTCCGTCATGTCCTACTTCGAGCAGGAGAATTACAACGGGGCGACCACCGTCAATCTGATCGGCCCCATGATCGCGGACATCAAGGCCATCCAGGACCTCTATGGCCGCATCTCCGTCAATTCGGGCAACACGGTCTATGGCCGCGGTGAAACGGTGATCTCCGGCTGGACGGATTTTGCCAAATACGCCTATTCCACCTACTGCGTGAACGATACAGGCGGCGTGGATACGCTCGACTATTCGAACACCTCGCCGAGCGCCCTCATCGATCTCCGGGCGGGTTACTTCTCGAACATCAACGGTCTCAAGGGCAACGTCTCGATTGCTCTTGGCACCGTCATCGAGAATGCCCGAGGCGGCGCGGGCAATGATTCGATCATCGGAAATCACGTCGCGAATGTTCTTCAGGGCAACGCAGGCACGGACACGATCCAGGGCCTCGACGGCAACGACTCGCTCTATGGCGGACTTGCCCGCGATTACCTCTATGGCGGTAACGGCAACGATTCCCTCGTCGGTGGGGCCGGCAACGACTATCTGAATGGCGGCGCCAACATCGACACCGCCTATTACGGCGACTCGACCGTGGGGCTGAAGGCGAGCCTCCTCGTACCCTCGCAGAACACGGGCATCGCACTCGGCGATACCTATGTCAGCATCGAGAACATCTATGGCAGCGCCTACGGGGACACGCTGGTCGGTGACAATTTTGCCAACACGCTTTGGGGTGCGAACGGCAACGACTACCTCTACGGAAACGACGGCGCCGACGCGCTGAACGGCGGCAACGGCAACGATTACATCGTTGGCGGGCTCGGCAACGACGCCATCGTCGGCGGCGCAGGCATGGACCGGCTTTTCGGCAGCGGCGGTGGCGACCGTTTCGTCTTCACGGCCACGACCGATTCCACCTATTCAAGCGCCGGTCGGGACGTCATCTACGATTTCAGCTACGCCGCCGGTGACCGGATCGACCTGACGCTGATCGACGCCAATACACAGGTGGCAGGCAACCAGGCCTTCGCCTACATCGGCACGGCCGCCTTCAACGGCAGCGCCGGCCAGCTGCATATCGATTATGCCGGTGGCAATACGGTGGTGAGCTGCGACGTGAACGGAGACCGGGTTGCGGACTTCGGCCTCACGGTCTATCAGGCAAACGCGATATCGTCCCTCTGCTATTATCTGTAACCTGCGAGGGACAGGAAGCCCCGGCACGCGCCGGGGCATGTGCCACGGGCTGCAGGTGATCATGTACTTCATTCGAACTGCCAGCGAGCGGGATCTGCCCGCCATTCACGCGCTTCTCGTCGCCGCCTATGATGCGGTCTACACGCCTATCCATGGGCGGGAGAAGGTGGCCGAACTCAATGCTGCATGGAACAGCCCCGACGTTCTGCGTCAGTTGATCAGGGACCCCGCCGGCGAGTTTCTGGTGGCCGACAGCGGTACCGAGATCGGCGGCATTGCCTATGCGTGCCCCTCCCGCAGCAAGCCTGCAACCGCAACCCTGGCCAAGCTTTACGTTCACCCGGACCGCAAGCGGAAGGGCATCGGCGGCGCATTGTTCGCGGAAGTGGAGACCTGTTTTCCGGAGGCGAAGACGCTGCGGCTGGAAGTGGACGTCAGCAACCCGGAGGCGATTGCGTTCTACGAGGCGCACGGCATGTCCATCGTCGGGCGGACGGAAAACTGCGGAGCCGCGGAAAGCGGCATACCCGCGCACATCATGGAAAAGACGCTCGACCCGCTGCGCTGAGCCTTATTCGGCAGGCACCTCGTATTCCTTGCCGTCCTCGTCGAAAAGGCGGGCAGCCGCGCATTCCATGAGTTCGGGGTTGCGGACCTTGTCGCACACGGCCTTGGCGATCGCGAGCGCATCCTCCTTGCTGCCTGCGCCGCAGTGGATCTCGTGCCAGTGAAAGCCGTCGTTGTTCTGCTTGAACACGTCCACGGACCAGAAGGCGGGGAAGCAGTAGGTGGTGTCGATGCAATCGGCATCGGTGCCGCCATTATCGATGCACTGCTTGCGCGCACAGCCGAAGGCTTCCTCGCGGTTGGCGCCGGTGCACATGCCCGAACTCATTTCCGGTGCTTCCACAAAGGCAATCCCCTTGCGCTCTGCCAGCGCTGGCGATGCCATGAATGCGGCCATCATGGCCAAGGTCGTGACGATTTTACGCATGGTGCCGATCCCCCGTCGTTCGTAAGTGGATATAACCATAAAGCTGCCGCTCCTTGCCAGTGAGCCCGCCGGGAAAAGAGCCGGGAAAATGCTGGAATCACTGGACAACCGCGGGTGAGGGCGGCATAAGCGAAAAGAGAAATACGACCGTCGGCGACAATGCCCGGCGCGGTCCGCGAAGGAAGGCACGATGAAGCTTCTTCTGCAAATCTTTACCTGGTGGAGCGGCCAGACCATCGGAACCCGTTTCCATACCTGGCGTCATGGCCAGAAGGTCGGCCAGGACGAATTCGGCAACGTGTACTACCAGGGCGGCACGGATTCCGAAGGCCGCACGCGCCGCTGGGTCATCTATGCGGATTATGCAGAAGCTTCCGCAATTCCGCCCGGTTGGCATGGATGGATGCACCACCGCACGGACGTGCCCCCGAGCCAGGAGAACTACGTTGCCCGCGAGTGGCAGAAGCCGCATCGGCCGAACCCGACCGGTACGCCTGCCGCTTACCGGCCGCAGGGCTCCCTGCTGGCCAGCGGCGAACGTCCGCGCGTGACGGGCGACTACGACGCCTGGACGCCTGGCGCCTGATACCGGAAGGCGCTCCCGAGGCGCTTCACCCGGAATGGCAAGGACGGCCTGATGACGAACAGCAAGACGAGTGGATGGGTAAAGGCGCTGCCGGTGGCGGCGCTCGCGGCATTGTCATCCGCCCCTTCCGCCGAAGCCGCACGCATCAGCAATCCCGTCGCATCCTTCTCCGGTCTCGACAAGATCACCGGGCGCATCACCACCTTCGATGTCTATATCGGCGAAACCGTGCAGTTCGGCGCCCTGCAGGTCACGCCGCGGGCCTGCTACAACCGCGACGAATCGGAAGCGCAGCGCGTGGATGCCTTCGTCGAGGTCGATGAGATCACGCTCGACCGGAAGATCCGCCGCATCTTCACCGGATGGATGTTTGCCGACAGCCCCGCGCTGAACGCGATCGAGCATCCGATCTTCGACGTCTGGCTGAAGGAGTGCAAGCAGAAAACGGATGTGCCGCCGCCGAAGGACCTGAAGATCCCCCCGAGCGAGCCGAAGGCGCCGCCGAAACCGGCAGGTGATCAGGCCCCCGCCACGGATGCTTCTCCGTCGCCGGTTCCCGTCGATCCCGGCCAGCCCGAACAGGGCCAGGTGGAGCCGCAGAGCCCGCCGCCGCCCGCACCCGGCACCGAACCGCCGATCCAGGACGTGGAGCCCGCGCCGCTTCCCCCGCTCGAGGACGGGGCGACGGTGGATCAGCTTCCCGCTCCGCCGGATGCGGCGATACCGGAGGAGCTTCCGCCGCTTCCCGAGCCCGATTCCGGCTTCGGCCTGCCGCCGGAACCGGTGCCGGTTCCGGACGACGGCTTCGTTGAACCCGCCCCGGATGGTGCATTTCCGCCTCCGCCGCAGCCGCAACCCGGTCAGCCGGGGGGCGGGCAGGGCGGCTTCCAGTAAAAGCTGGCTTTTTTCTCAGTCGAAGGGAATATCCGGATTCGCCATGGCTGCCTCGAGCAGCCGTGCGTAATCCGCTTTCGGCACGTCGATCGCGCCGAACGTCTTCAGGTGTTCGGTGGTAAACTGCGTGTCGAGAAGCGTGAAGCCGCGGGCGCGCAGCCGCTCCACCAGATGCACGAGACAGATCTTCGATGCATTGGTGCGCCGGGAGAACATGCTTTCGCCGAAAAAGGCGGAGCCGAGCGAAACGCCGTAAAGCCCTCCCACGAGTTCATCGCCTTCCCAGGCCTCGACGCTATGGGCGTGACCGAAGCGGTGAAGAGCGGTGTAGAGCTGTCGGATCGTGTCGTTGATCCAGGTGGAGGGACGGTCCGGTGCCGCCGCGGCACAACCGGCCATCACGGCCTCGAACGCGGTATTCACCCTGATGTCGAAAGGCTTGCGGCGCATCGCCTTCTCAAGGCTGCGCGAGACGTGGAAATCGTCGAGGGGAATGATGCCCCGAATTTCCGGCTCGACCCAGAAAAGCTCCGGATCGTCTGCGGATTCGGCCATCGGAAACATCCCGATGGAATAGGCGCGCAGCAGGACATCAGGTGTTATCGGCTGATATCCGCTGCGCTTTCTGCCCATCTTTCACTCAGGCCGGGTTGTTGGCCAGATAATGCTCGAGCCAATGGATATCGTAATCCCCATTGGCGATGTCCTGGTTGGAGACCAGCTCCCGGAAGAGCGGCAGCGTGGTCTTGATCCCGTCCACGACGAATTCGTCGAGCACCCGGCGCAGGCGCATCATGCATTCGACGCGGGTGCGTCCATGCACGATCAGCTTGCCGATCAGGCTGTCATAATAGGGCGGGATCTTGTAGCCGGCATAGGCACCGGAATCGACGCGGACGCCGAGGCCGCCGGGGGCATGGAAATGCGTGATCGTGCCCGGGGAGGGTACGAAGGTCCGGGGATCTTCCGCGTTGATGCGGCATTCGATGGCGTGACCCGAGAAGGTGATCTCTTCCTGGGTGACCGAAAGCCCACGGCCCGAAGCGACACGGATCTGCTCATGCACCAGATCGATGCCGGTGATGGCTTCGGTGATCGGATGCTCCACCTGCAGGCGGGTGTTCATTTCGATGAAATAGAACTCGCCATTCTCGTAGAGGAACTCGATGGTGCCGGCGCCACGATATTTCAGCTTCTTCATCGCATCGGCGCAGATCTGGCCGATCTTCATGCGCTGGTCGACGTTGAGGGCAGGGGAATTGGCCTCTTCCCAGACTTTCTGGTGGCGGCGCTGCAGCGAGCAGTCCCGTTCGCCGAGATGGATCGCGTTGCCTTCGCCGTCGCCCACCACCTGGATTTCGATGTGGCGCGGCTTTCCGAGATATTTCTCCATGTAGACGGCATCGTTGCCGAAGGCCGCAGCCGCTTCCGCGCGGGCGGTGGAAATCGCCTCGTCGAGGTCCTCCTCGGTCTTTGCCACCTTCATGCCGCGGCCACCGCCGCCGGCGGTCGCCTTGATCAGCACGGGGAAACCGATCTTGCGGGCCACCTCGAGCGCCTGTTCCGGCTTCACCTCGCCATCGGAGCCGGGAACGACCGGAATGCCGAGTTCCTGGGCCGTCTTCTTGGCGGTGATCTTGTCACCCATGATGCGGATGTGTTCCGCGGTCGGGCCGATGAAGGTGATGCCGTGTGCATCGAGAATCTCGGCGAACTTGGCGTTTTCCGAGAGGAATCCGTAGCCGGGATGAACCGCATCCGCACCGGTGATTTCGCAGGCCGCCACGATCTGGTGGATGTTCAGGTAGCTTTCGCGCGACGGGGGCGGGCCGATGCAGACGCTTTCGTCAGCCAGGCGCACATGCATCGCATCGGCATCGGCGGTCGAGTGGACCGCCACCGTCGGAATGCCGAGCTCCTTGCAGGCGCGCAGCACGCGAAGGGCGATTTCGCCGCGGTTGGCAATGAGGATTTTCGAAACCATGGGCTCGGTGCCTTATTCGATGACGACGAGCGCTTCGCCGTATTCCACGGGACGGCCGTCTTCGACCAGGATTTCGGTGACCTTGCCGGCGCGCGGCGCCGGGATCTGGTTCATGGTCTTCATCGCCTCGATGATGAGCAGCGTCTGGCCTTCCTTGACGGTCGCGCCCACTTCGACGAAGGGGCGTGCGCCCGGGGCCGGTGCCATGTAGCAGGTGCCGACCATCGGGGCGGAGACGACATTGGCGGGGTTGCGGGCCGGAGCGGCCGGCGCTGCAGGGGCGGCGGCCGGTGCGGCCGGAGCGGCTGCAGCAACGGGAGCCGGGGCCGCAGCCATCGGTGCCTGAATGTAGTGCGGCGTGGCCGGGGTGCGCGAGACGCGGATCCGGAGGTCGTCCTGCTCGACTTCGATTTCCGTCAGGTCCGTATCGTTCAGGATGTTCGCCAGATCGCGGATGAGCGCCTGGTCAATGCCGGATTTCTTCTCTGCCATGGATAATCCCTTTGTTCTTCTTATCGCGTCACATTGGCCAGCGCGTGGAGCGCCAGGATGTAACTGTATGGTCCGAAACCGCAGATCACGCCCTTGGAGACGGGTGCGGTCATGGTCTTGTGGCGGAATTCCTCCCGCGCGTGAATGTTGGAAAGGTGCAGCTCCACCACCGGCAGGCCAATGGCCCGGATGGCGTCGTGGAGTGCGATCGAAGTGTGGCCATAGGCACCGGGATTGATTGCAACACCCATTGCCTTGTCGGCAGCCTCATGAAGCCAGTCCACCAGCACGCCTTCGTGGTTCGTCTGCCGGAACACCACCTCGAGCCCGAGTTCCTTGCCACAAGCGACGCAGGCAGCCTCTATATCGGCAAGCGTCTGGCCGCCATAGATCCCCGGTTCACGCTTTCCCAGCATGTTCAGGTTGGGACCGTTCAGCACATAAACCGATTGAGCCATCGCAAATTCCGACTTGTGACACGACGGTCACCTATAGACCGCCTGTCCTGCAAGGGAAAGAGCCTTGCCCCACTTGCGGCATTGTCCACAAGCGGGGAAGCGCTTAAAAGTCGAATTTGTCGGAATTTCAGCAGGTGATCTTCCCGCAGGCGCGGACGTTTGCAACCTTCGCGCTCAGTTCCTCGATCCCAATCGCGCCGAAAACGGGCTCGTTGCCGATCACGTAGGAGGGGGTTCCGCTGACGCCGAGCTCCTGCGCCACGCGATATGCCTCCCGGATGGAGTCGTCCGCCGGGCTTTTCTTCATCATGTCGCGGATTTCGGTCTCCGTCACGCCGAGCGAGGTGGCGATCTCGATGGCCCGGGCTTCGGTCGCGCGGCCATGGCCTCCCAGAAGCGCCTGGTGGAAGTCGTTGTACTTGTCGCGCTTCAGCTTGCGGAAGGCATCGGCAACCCGGTGCGCGGCCAGCGAATCCGGCCCGAGAATGGGGAATTCCTTCAGCACGAAGCGGATGTTCTTGTCCTTCTCCAGAAGCGCGTTCATGTCCGGAAGGGCCTGCTTGCAGTAGCCGCAGTTGTAGTCGAAGAACTCGACGACAGTCACGTCGCCCTTCGGATTGCCGAGATTGACATCGTCGGCCGCATTGAAGATCGCATCCTTGTTGCGCTCGACAGCTTCCGTCACGGCCCGGGCCTGTTCATCGGCCTGCTTCTTCTCGAGCGCAGCCTGCGCCTCCTGGATAACTTCCGGATGGCTGATCAGATACTCGCGGATGAATGCGCCGAATTCCTTTTTCTGGGCGTCGTCCAGCGCGTTGGCGGCGAGGGGGGCGGCGGCAAGAGCGCCGAGCATCACGCATCCGGTAGCAATAAGGGTCTTCAGTTTCAGGGCCATACGATCCTCGTTCGTCTCATGGGCGCACAAGGGCAACCTCTGTCCGCCCCCGCAATCCGTTTGTCGAGCTATAAGCCGTTCCGGCCCGAGCTCAAACCGAAAAGCGCAGCGACCGGCGCGCCTTCGCGCAAAAGTGAAGGGACAATGTGGCCGTTTTCCGCCGGTTCGTCGACCGACAAGGATATGGGAAAACGGTTGTTTTACAGCATCTTGTCCGTAAATGCGGAATCAGGTTCGCAAGCACCTGAATCAATCTCTGAGCGGCGACGGACAAAGAAAAAGGCCGCTCCCTATCGGGAGCGGCCTGATCTCGGGAAGTCTATCCCCGGCGCGCTCTCAGAGGAAGCCGCGGCGAGACCACCAGCCGGCCTTCTTCGGCTTGTCGGCTGCTTCCTCGCCGGCCGCGGACTTCACGACCGGTTCGGAGGTGGAGATGTTCGAGCCGCGATTGGCGCGCACGGGCTTTGCAGCATCGTCCGCTGCCTGTTCCTCGGCTGCTGCGGTTTCCGCCGCAGGAGCGTCCTCGGCGGGCGCCTCCGGTGCCGGCGCCTCTTCGGCGGGGGCTGCGTCCTCGGTTGCGACCGGTGCGGGTTCGGCCGCAGCCTTCTTGGCGCGGCTGCGGCGCGGCTTGGCAGGCTTTGCTTCCGGAGCAGGGGCGACGCCTTCGACGGCCGCCGTGGCTTCCGGTGCTTCCGCAGCTAGCGTCTCGGCCACGGCCTCGATGACCTCGGCTTCGGTGCGATCCGGTTCTTCCGTGGATCCGGCCTCGTCTGCGTCCGCTTCGCCCGAAGTCACTGCCTGTGCCTCACCGGTGCCCTCGGCGCCTTCCTCGCGATTGCGGCGGCCACCGCGCTTGCCGCGCCGGCGGCGCTTGCGGCGCTGGCTTTCCTCGCTTTCGGAGGACTGAAGCGCGGGCTTGTCGCCCTCTTCGCCCTCGGCGTCGTCGGCATCGTCGTCCTGGTCTTCACCGCCGAAATCGGCGTTGGACTGATGTTCCGACTGGAAGCCGGCATCCTCGCCGCGCTCGCCATTGCCCTTGCCGCCACGGCGACGACGGCGACGCTTGCGCTTGCGGTTGCCTTCCCCGCCTTCCGCACGGGACGGATGATGGGCGTCGGAAGCCTTCTCGACGACGATTTCCTCCTCGTCGGCCTCCTCCTCGATGATGACGACGTCGTCTTCCTCGGGTTCGGGCTCGAAGTGGATCAGGGTCTCGATCTTGACCGGGTTCTCGACGGCTTCGCCACGATCGATGGCGAAGTGCTGGCTGCCGACATTGGCATCTGCCGAAATGAAGATCGATACGCCAAAGCGCTTCTCATAGTCCGTGATGGTCGTGCGCTTCTGGTTGAGGAGGTAGAGCGCGATGTCCGGCGTGGTGCGCACGGTGATGTTGTGCGTCGTGTTCTTCAGCAGGTATTCCTCGATGCCGCGCAGGACATGCAGCGCGATGGAGGACTGCGAGCGCACATGGCCCGTTCCGCCGCAATGCGAGCAGACCTGGGTGGTGCTTTCGAGAACCGAGGCGCGGATGCGCTGGCGCGACATCTCCAGAAGGCCGAAATGCGAGATCCGGCCGACCTGGATGCGGGCGCGGTCGTTCTTCAGGCAATCCTTCAGGCGCTTCTCGACGGCGCGGTTGTTGCGCTTCTCCTCCATGTCGATGAAGTCGATGACGATCAGGCCGGCAAGGTCGCGCAGGCGAAGCTGGCGTGCCACTTCCTCTGCGGCCTCGAGGTTCGTCTGGAGGGCGGTATCCTCGATCGAATGCTCGCGGGTGGAGCGGCCGGAGTTCACGTCCACCGCCACCAGCGCTTCGGTCTGGTTGATGATGATGTAGCCGCCGGACTTCAGCGTCACCTGGGGCTGCAGCATGCGGTCGAGCTGGGCCTCGATACCGTTGCGCGAGAAGATCGGGTGAATGTCGCGATAGGGCTGAACCACCTTGGCGTGGCTCGGCATCAGCATCTTCATGAAGTCTTTCGCTTCACGATAGCCTTCCTCGCCGGCAACGATGATCTCGCCGATATCCTTGTTGTAGAGGTCGCGGATCGAACGCTTGATCAGGCTGCCTTCTTCATAGACGAGGCAGGGCGCCGTGGAATTCAGCGTCAGCGTGCGCACGTTTTCCCAGAGGCGCATCAGGTATTCGAAGTCACGCTTGACCTCGACCTTGGTGCGGTTCGCACCGGCCGTGCGCAGGATCACGCCCATGCCCTGCGGCACGTCGAGACCGCGGGCGATCTCCTTGAGGCGCTTGCGGTCCTGCGGGTTGGTGATCTTGCGGGAAATGCCGCCGCCACGCGCCGTGTTCGGCATCAGAACCGAGTAACGGCCGGCAAGCGAGAGATAGGTGGTGAGCGCCGCGCCCTTGTTGCCGCGCTCTTCCTTGGCGACCTGCACCAGCAGGATCTGCCGGCGCTTGATCACTTCCTGGATGCGGTACTGCTTGCGCGGCTTGCGCACGATGCGGTCCGGCACTTCTTCCATCGCGTCTTCCGCGCCGACGGACTCGATGACTTCCTTTTCGCCTTCATCGGCGTCGTCGTCATCGTCCTCGTCATCGTCGTGGCGCGGGCGGGCTTCCTCGGACACGGAGTCGGAATCGACCATCGCAGCCATTTCGCCGGGCGTGGAGTCGTCACCGTCGGGGTCGGAGGAGGTGGCGTCCGCCTCGACGGCGGCCTCTTCGGCCACGGTCTCTTCGGCAACCTTCTTCTTCGCGCGGGTGCGGCGCGGCTTCTTGGGCTTCTCGACCTTCGCCTCGACGGGTGCTGCATCCTCCGAGGCGGTGTCTGCCTCTACGGCCTGCGGTGCATCTTCCGTCGTCGCGGCGGTTGCATCCGTCTCGTTGTCGGAAAGATCGGTGCCGGTCTCCACGTGCTCGATGTCGTCGTCGCGGCGATGCTCTTCGGCTTCCGCGCGCAGCAGCGCCTGACGATCCGCCAGCGGGATCTGGTAGTAATCGGGATGGATTTCGGCAAAGGCCAGGAAGCCGTGCCTGTTTCCGCCGTAGTCAACGAAGGCCGCCTGAAGGGAAGGTTCTACGCGGGTAACCTTGGCGAGGTAGATGTTTCCGCGGATCTGTTTCTTGTGTTGCGATTCGAAGTCGAATTCTTCTATGCGGTTCCCGCGAACGACAACGACGCGCGTCTCTTCCGAGTGAGACGCATCGATAAGCATTTTGTCTGCCATGTAACCTGTGCTCCTCGGCGCAGCAGGCCGGGTGCATGCCTACCGTGCCATGAGGCCCGGTGGTGATATGCGACAGGTGATGCGCCGGAAATAGATGTTCTCGATGGAGATGGTTGGCTGGCGGGCAGAGAAGCAGGGGCGGGGATGTTTCCTCCCTCAGCGCTGCTCAACTGTGACAAGATCTGCCGCGACACCATTTCGGTCCATACGAGACTGACTAAGTTTAGACCCGGGAAGGGTCCGATGGATTGTGCTCCTTGGAGCGTTCGGTGGCTCGCCACCGAAAATTCTGTTTCCGGCCAGGCCGGTGTTCGTGATCCAGTTCCGGGACTTTGGTGTCACCACGGCGGATGAAGAGCGGGCCGATGGCGCCAGATCGTTGGCTGCCTTGTTGCCGCAATTCTATCCCGTTCACACTTTTTGTCCCGTCTTGCCTTGTATGGTCAAACCGCGACAATGGCAAGGGGAAAGCCGGTTTTGCCATAATATTGTAATAATTTTAGCATTGCTCGGCCGCGGCGCAGCCTGTCGCGGCATCGTCGTTTTGGGCTTCGGTCGGCGCCTCGATCCTGCTAGGAAGGCGCGAAATGCGGCGTTCGGGAGGCCAGATGAAACGGGTTGGGGGCATTCTACTTGCGGTGGCGGTCCTGCTGTCGCCTCTTTCCTTCAGGGGCGCGCGGGCAACCGGCGGAGAAGAAGCGCCCGCTATGGTCGTCTCCGCCACGCGACTCACCGCCACGGACCAGCGGATGACGCTGGAAATGGATTTCGACCAGAAGCCTGCCTACAGCTTCCACTATGTCGACCAGCCGCCGCGCCTGATCCTGGACCTGCCGAAGACCGTCTTTGCCAGCCCCGACAACACGATCGAAGGCGAGGGCATCGTCAAGGGCGTGCGTTACGGGACCATGTCGGAGGGCTCGGCGCGGATGGTCGTCGCACTGCGTCATCCCCTGAAGGTGGTGCGCTCGGAGATCCGGGCCCAACCCGAAGGAAAGGGTGCTGCCCTGGTGCTCGAGGGCGAAAAGATTGCGCCGGAGGCCTTCCGCTCCCTCGTGGCGGCGCAGACGTGGGAGGATCCGCAGGCGACTGCGAGCGTCCAGCAGCCCGCCATCCTCGCTTCGCCCTCCGAAGGCGATTTCCTTGTTGCGGTGGATGCCGGCCACGGCGGGATCGACACCGGCGCGAGCAGCCCGGACGGCAAGACGGTCGAGAAGCACATCACGCTCGCCTTTGCCCGGGCCCTTGCCGGCGAGCTGAACGGCCGCCCCGGCATCAAGGCTTTCCTCACCCGCGATTCCGACGAATTCATTTCGCTGAGCCGCCGTGTGGCGATTGCCCGCGAGCACAAGGCGAACCTTTTCGTTTCCCTGCATGCGGACAAGCTGAAGCAGAGCGACATCCGCGGGGCCACTGTCTACACGATTTCCGACCGGGCATCGGATACGCTTTCCGCGAGCCTCGCGGAACGGGAAAACCTGTCCGACGAGCTTGCCGGCATCGCGGTGACCGACGAACCGGAGGAGGTGGCCGATATCCTGCTCGACCTCACCCGGCGCGAGACCCAGGCCTTTGCGGTCACGCTTGCAGAGCAGATCATCGCCTCCTTCCGCGGCCAGGTGGAGCTGATCAACAACCCCCACCGTTCCGCAGGCTTCATCGTGCTGGGTGCCCCGGAAATTCCCTCGATCCTCCTGGAGCTCGGCTTTCTCTCGAACAGGAAGGACGTCGAACAGCTGACCGATCCCGATCGTCAGAAGCTGATCGCCCGGCTGCTCGCCGATGCCATCGTGCGCTACCGCTCGCCCGAAGCCCAGCTGCCGGGGCAGGGCGGCTGAGCGGCGAGGCTTTTCCGGCCGTGCCGCACCGGCCTGCGGCAGCCCGGCAACAGCCATGACGAATTCATGAAGAAAACCTTAAGGCCGCCGGCCACAGCCCTAATTTCCGCACAATCGGCGGTGTAAGCCGGACCCGTACAGGAGACGGCTCTGCCAGGCGGGCAGGGTGTGGAGAACCACGCAGGCGGGCGCTTTCCGCCCTGGCTTCCCACACATTCCTTGCAAACGGGAAACCGCCGTGCAAAAGCCGTAGCTAACGACAATTCCCGTTCCGCACGAGGAGCGGCAGGCAGGCATCGGCAAACCGGCAATGGTCAGACTGATTGGATATTTCTTCGGCGTCTTCTCTCTGCTCTTCCTTCTGGCAGCGGGTGTTGCGGGGCTGTATCTGCACAAGATTTCCAGTTCGCTGCCGGATTACGAGGTGCTCAACAGCTACGAGCCGCCGGTGATGACCCGCATTCATGCGGGCAACGGGGCGCTGATTTCGGAATATGCGCGCGAGCGTCGGCTGTTCATTCCCATCCAGGCCATTCCCGACCGCGTGAAGGCGGCCTTCCTGTCTGCGGAAGACAAGAATTTCTACAACCATCCGGGCATCGACATCTATGGTCTCGGCCGCGCGATCCTCGTGAACGTCCGCTCCTTCGGCTCCGGCCGCCGCCCCGTCGGCGCCTCGACCATTACCCAGCAGGTCGCAAAGAACTTCCTGCTGAGCGCCGACCAGACGATCGACCGCAAGATCAAGGAAGCGATCCTGTCCTTCCGGATCGAACAGGCCTATTCCAAGGACAAGATCCTCGAGCTCTACCTGAACGAGATCTTTTTCGGCCTGAACTCCTACGGCATTGCCGCTGCCGCGCTGACCTATTTCGACAAGTCCGTCACCGAACTGACGATTGCAGAGACCGCCTATCTGGCCTCGCTTCCGAAGGGTCCGTCCAACTATCATCCGTTCCGCCATCCCGATGCCGCGCTCGAACGCCGCCACTGGGTCATCGATCGCATGGTGGAGAACGGCTATGTCACCCGCGCCGATGGCGAGGATGCCAAGAAGCAGCCGCTCGGCGTCGTGGCCCGCCGGTCCGGCACCTACATCATGGCATCGGACTTCTTCGCCGAAGAAGTCCGGCGCCAGGTCATCGAGCGCTACGGCGACAAGGCCCTCTATGAAGGCGGACTGTCCATCCGCACGTCGCTCGATCCGACGCTGCAGGCCTATGCGACCCGCGCGCTGCAGGATGCGCTGGTGTCCTACGACCAGCGGCGCGGCTGGCGCGGCCCCGTGGCCACCATCGACGTCTCGGGCGACTGGGGCGAGGCGCTGGCCAAGCAGAACGGCTTCTTCGATGTGCCGCAATGGAAGCTGGCCGTCGTCCTGTCGGCATCGAAGGATGGCGTGGATATCGGCCTCCAGCCGCAGAAGGATGGCGCCGGCAAGGTTCTGCCCGAGCGCACCCTCGGCCGCATTGCCCCCGAGGACATGAAGTGGGCCTTCAATTCCGCCCGCGAGGGCGTGAAGAATGCCCGGTCGCCGGAAGGCGTGCTCAATCCCGGCGACGTGGTGTTCGTCGAGGCGGTCGGCGGCGATGCGCCGAGCTCCGCCTACAGGCTGCGCCAGCCTCCGAAGGTACAGGGCGGCTTCGTGGCCATGGATCCGCATACCGGCCGCGTGGTGGCGCTGACGGGTGGTTTCTCCTATGCCCAGTCCGAATTCAACCGCGCGACGCAGGCGATGCGCCAGCCCGGCTCCTCCTTCAAGCCCTTCGTATATGCGGCGGCGCTCGACAATGGCTACACCCCGGCCTCGGTGATCATGGACGCGCCCATCGAGGTCGTGTCCGGTGGCCAGGTCTGGCGCCCGAGCAACTACGAGGGTGAAAGCGCCGGTCCCTCGACGCTGCGTCTCGGCATCGAGAAATCGCGCAATCTCATGACCGTCCGCCTCGCCAACGACATGGGCATGGATGTGGTCGCCGAATATGCCGAGCGCTTCGGCATCTATGACAAGATGCTGCCGGTGCTCGCCATGTCGCTCGGGTCCGGCGAAACCACCGTTCTGCGCATGGTATCCGCCTATTCCGTGATGGCGAACGGCGGCAAGCAGATCAAGCCCTCGCTGATCGACCGTATCCAGGATCGCTACGGCAAGACGATCTTCCGTCACGAGGAGCGCGGCTGCACCGAATGCAACGTGCCGAAGTGGGAGAACCAGGCCGAGCCCGTGCTCACCGACAACCGCGAGCAGGTGCTGGACCCGATGACGGCCTACCAGATCACATCCATGATGGAAGGCGTCATCAAGCGCGGTACCGCCTACGGCCGCATCAAGCTCGATCGCGATGTCGCGGGCAAGACCGGGACGACCAACGACGAAAAGGATGCCTGGTTCGTCGGCTATACGCCTGATCTCGTCGCCGGCCTCTATATCGGATACGACACGCCCACGCCGCTGGGGCGCGGCATGACCGGCGGCCAGCTCGCGGCGCCCGTGTTCAACACCTTCATGAACGAGGCATCCGCCGGCACGCCGCCGACCCATTTCCTCGTTCCCGAGGGCCTCACCCGCATCGCGGTCAACCGGAAGACGGGCATGCAGGCCATGGAAGGCGATCCCGAGGCGATCGACGAGTATTTCAAGCCCGGCACGGGACCGGCCAACTCCTATCAGGTCATCGGCGCCGACATGACCCTTGCGCCCGACGACGTGATCAAGGCCTCGCCGCAGGCCAATCAGGCGGTCACGTCGGGTGAGGGTGGTCTTTTCTAGCCCGCCCGTCCTGACGGTCCGTCACCGCCCCGCCGTCGCATCCGCAGGGCTTTACATCCTTGCCGGGCGCAACTATGCACGGGGCTCATTTTTTCCCTGCACATCTGAGAACGGAAACCATGCGAGCGGAAATCGAGAATATCGTTGATGACATCAAGCAGGCCGTAAGCCTGCTGAGGAGGCATCTTTGACTGGGATCAGGCGCTGAGACGACTGGACTGGTTGAACAACAAGGCAGAGGACCCGAACCTCTGGAACGACCCGCAGGAAGCACAGAAGCTCATGCGGGAGCGGCAGCAGCTTGAAGACAGCATCAAGGGCGTGCGTCGCCTGGAAACGCAGCTGAACGATAACATCGAACTCATCGCCATGGGCGAGGAAGAGGGCGACCAGTCGATCGTTTCCGAAGCGGAAGACGCCCTGCGTGCCCTGAAGGCCGAATCCGGCCGCCTGCAGGTGGAGGCGATGCTGTCTGGCGAAGCCGACGGCAACGATACCTATCTGGAAGTGCATTCCGGTGCCGGCGGTACGGAAAGCCAGGACTGGGCCAGCATGCTTCTGCGCATGTATACCCGCTGGGCTGAAAAGCAGGGCTTCAAGGTGGAGTTGCTGGAAGTGCATGACGGCGAAGAAGCCGGCATCAAATCCGCGACCCTGCTGGTCAAGGGGCACAATGCCTATGGCTGGCTGAAGACCGAATCGGGCGTGCACCGCCTCGTGCGCATCTCGCCCTATGACAGCAACGCGCGCCGTCATACCTCGTTCTCGTCGATCTGGGTTTATCCCGTGGTGGACGAATCGATCCAGATCGACATCAACGAGAGCGATTGCCGCATCGATACCTACCGCTCGTCGGGCGCCGGTGGCCAGCACGTCAACACGACCGACTCGGCTGTCCGCATCACGCACATCCCGAGCGGCATCGTGGTGCAGTGCCAGCAGGAGCGTTCCCAGCACAAGAACCGCGCCAAGGCGTGGGACATGCTGCGCGCACGCCTCTACGAGATGGAGTTGAAGAAGCGCGAAGACGCAGCCAATGCGGAAGCCGCTTCGAAGACCGATATCGGCTGGGGTCACCAGATCCGCTCCTACGTGCTGCAGCCCTACCAGCTGGTGAAGGACCTGCGCACGGGCGTGGAGAGCACGGCTCCCTCGGACGTGCTCGACGGCGACGTCAGCCCCTTCATGGAAGCGGCCCTTGCCCACCGCATCAGCGGCAAGGCAGATGCCGCGGTGGCCGATATCGACTGAGGCAGGCATTCTCCATCACAAGAGCTCCGGCCCCGGTCCCGCGAAAGGGGCCGGGGCTTTTTCGTCGGAAGACGCTGCGCGTGCAGGAGCGGCCAATTTTGGGACCACCTTCATTATCGTGTTGCTGGCCGGCATGAGCTGCATTTCATCTTGATCGGGCACTCGAGCCCTCACGCCACACGGGGACACCCATGCACAAGACCCTTCTTTTCGCCTTTCTTGCCCTTGCGACACCCGCCGTTGCCACCGGCGCAGAATGCAGCCTGAAGACGGTCGCGCAGTGCGACGATACCGGTGCGCTCGCGGGCGCCAAGGGTTTCGAGAAGGCGGTCGACCGGTTTGCCGGCAAGCAGAAGGTGCGCTGGCTCGGCACCCGCATGACCCTTTCCGACGTCGTCCAGGAGGTGATCGGCATGCCGGCAGACGACGGTCGCAAGGAAGTCGCGCCCGGCCTTTACCGCTTCGCCGGCTCCCGCCCGCACAGCGCCATGGAGCGCGGCGCCGTGTTCGTTGCCGGCGACGGCACCGTGAAGGCCGCAGGCGTCCTCAACTTCGATTGCACCAAATCCTGCGGCAAGACCTATGTTCTGGCCGTCATCGTCCAGAAGCCCGATCCGGCGCTGGAAACCGCCGTTCGCGCCTGGGCGGACGAGCAGATGCGGCAGAACGCCGACGCCGGCTACGGCAAGGGCGACAGCACCATCGGCCGCACGGATCTCGTCGTCACGGGCAAGTGACGCCTAAGCTTCTGATTTGACTGGAAAGAATGGTGCCCCCGGCAGGGTTCGAACCCGCGACCCCCTGATTACAAATGTGGTCGCACCCCATGAAATCATTGATGCGCGTTCCCGAGTGAGTGCGTTCCCGGTCGATCTGGCCGGGAACGCCAACGGTCATGCTGCCGACCGAATGACGAGCGCCATGCAGGCCACGGCCGCACCAGCATAGGCCCCTGCGGCGTGATTTCTGAACACCACCGAGACGACTCCGTCAGCAGTGACGGCGCAACCTGATATCGCGACGCCAGCAGGATTAACTGCTCGCAGGTTGAAGACGACGTGATCCCCCAGAGCTGCCCCAGCCACTGCAATTGTTGCGGTACCCTCCGCGCCCGCGGCAAGCGCGGGAATGGTGATGTTGCCCTCGTAGCGCATGTAGCCGGTGATTCGAATGCCCGGTGGCCTCAGCTTCGAGAAAGGCGTCTTCCTGTCGGGGGAGGCGGGGCTACTCATGTCGAAGATGTAGAAGTAATCCGCATCAACGACCGAATCGATTTCCGGGAGATCGGTCAACTTCGCCATGGTCACATTCTCTTTGCTGATTCGCCGTAGGCGTCTGCCCTGTCCAGGCTGTGCTTCACACGAATTGCGAGATAGATGGCCGCCACCACGAGGAGTACGGCCAAGGCGAGCCCGACCCAACCGAAGTCCCCATAGAGAATCTCAGCGCCGCTAGACAGCCCGCCCGCAGCGCCAGCTCCACCCGCAGCGGCGGTCTTGTTGTTCGCATCGACGCGCGCGCGCACCTGCTCCTCTTCGAGCCGCCCCTTCACGACCGCAGGAGGAAGACCTTCCGCGGTGAGGGCCATCGATACGGCCCGGGCCTCGATGTCGGCGACCCGGCGAGACCAGCCGCGGCCAAACGTCTGCCAAGTGCGGAGGCCTCGCAGGAAGGACATCCGGGAGGCGCAATGCCGCTTGATTGTATCAACAGGTGGAAGGAGCTGCGCCCGACGCAAGGTGAGGGGACCAATGACTCCGTCTTGATCAGCGCCTACCACCTTCTGGAGGGCCTTGATCGAACGCTCGGGGCCACTGTTCACGCCATAGTCGAAGACTGCGAGATCGATGCCGGCCGGAAGCTGGTCGCCGCAAATGGGCAGCCAGTATTTCTCCCAGTAGATCGGCTCCACGTCAGATTTTGTCAGGTTCCGAATATCGAGGGATGGATGCGCCGAGGCTGCGACCCCGTATTTGGTGCCCTTCAGGACCCCATGGCCCACCTTTCCACCCGTCCAGTTGCCGGGATCACGGCGATCTACCGACAGCCCACCCTCATGCGAGAGCGTGATGTCGAGGCACTTTCTGAGGTTCCCGGCGGCCATTATTTGGCCCACCCGAACTTGACGGCCAGATAGTACCACCATTCCGAGACAGCTGCGGCCAGCAAGCCGAGTGCGATCTGGAGCAGCTGGAAGACATCAGGATCGGCAGCGATGGCATTGCCGATCTCCGGTGCGAGAGCTCCCTTGGCGATGAGAGCGCTGGCAGCATACCGAAGGAGAATTCTGGTCACGGCGGGGGACATGGCAGCACCTTTCACTTGTGCGGGCCGAAGAAGGCCAGGAACTTGAGGATGTTTTCCCAGACCATGACGAAGCCGACGAAAAGGCCGACCGTGCCGACGATCATCCATTTCATGAACGTGCCCACAGTGCGGATAGCGATCACCAGCCGCAGCCCGTCCTTTAATGTTTGGAGATCCTCACCCCGCATTTCCGCAAGGAAGAGGCGGGTTTCTTCCGGCAGCTCTGCGAGCCTTACGGGGTTTGCGACTTCATCTGCCACGGCATTCATCCTGTCTTGAGTGGGCGCATGATGCCCACCCCGAAAGGGCGACTGCAAAGCACAGGAGTTATCTCATGCAGCGCTGCACAATTTTCTTGACAAGAGGCTCGGCCACAGTTGTGGAGGGCGTTCAATCTGATCCTAAGACATGCTAACGCTAGTGTTCGCTGAAGTTATGAGCGTTGATCCCACATATACTGGTCGTAAACACTTAGGGGCCGCTATACATTTGTGCACTGTTCCAAGGGCGATAGTCGCAACTATACGGAGCAGCCCTCTCCCTGCTCCCGCCCCCCCGGGCGCGCGTATAGTGCCCCTATCATAAACCAGAGGCCTATCCAACTAAAGAACGTCGCCATCATCCCGAACACTAGAAGCACCGGGGTAACAGCTTTGAGCGTGACGGTGCCTCGCCGTCGAAATAATGAAAAAAGGCGTTCAATCACGACTATGGAGAACAGTGTGCTTCCAACGGCACCCAAATGAGTTTGCACAGACAAGAATGAATGTTGATAGTTGCCCCACCCGCCATGTTTAAGGTCCACCCCAAGATCGCCGAAAATCGGTGACGCTGCGAGTTGTTCGCGTATTAGATCACGGGTGATCTCCATCCGGTTTGATACGCTGTTTGGCGCTTGGAAGTAAGGTTCTGTCATACCCCCATCTTCGATTTGCGCCGGTTGAGCTTGGCTTTCGACTGTTCCTGTTCTCGGGGTCACGTCAGACCTACTCAGCCGCCTAATGCCGAGTGGGTCGTCCGCATAGTTGAAGAGCCGTAAGGGTTGTGCTGTAGCGACCAATGCAACGAGCAAAACACCATAGAGAACGTGGGCGCAGGCGATACGTACAGCCGTGCCGATACCTTCGGTTTTCCAGCGGGCAAGTGAACGTATAAACAGCATTAGCGTCCACATGAAAAAGATTGCCAGAATAATTACAGCGGCGGCGTTCGACCCCGCCAACTGCGCTTCAAAGAAGAAGCCGACCGCAATGACCGAAACCGCTGCGTAATACCGGATAAAGCTTCGCGAGCCATCGGCGAACGATTCCGCAATGGCCACGATAAGCACGAATGATAAAACGATCAGGTCGCCGATACGTTGATAGACACTTCGACCGCCCGGATATTCCACCGTCCACAGATCGGGCACTTTATACCGGGAAATAAGCGCAACAAACAAAGCGTGCGATACCAGCAGCAGACCGACCGCAATCAGTCTTCTCCCCCTGGCTTCACTGCTGTTGTCGCCGGTGAAAACGGTCATGCCGAACAGGAATCCGGGAACGATTGAAAACAA
Organism: Gellertiella hungarica; assembly: GCF_014197145.1. Lineage (GTDB taxonomy): Bacteria > Pseudomonadota > Alphaproteobacteria > Rhizobiales > Rhizobiaceae > Gellertiella > Gellertiella hungarica. The sequence continues at coordinate 77,510 of NZ_JACIEZ010000011.1, forward strand.
CACAGCCCCGACGGCGCGCTTTTGAACATTCCAATCCGGGTAGATTACGGCTTGCAATAAAAAATAGAGTATGAATAACCCGAACGACATAAGCGCGAGAAATTCAATCTTTGATGTGTTCTTTAGATTGGCTATCCGCCCGATGTAAAAAACGAATGGGGTCGCGAGTAAAGCGGTTCCAATCGGCACAATTCGCATACCTGTTTCAATATGTACCGTGTTGATTATTAGAGCTAAACACAAAACCAGAGCGCAAGCTACCGTTTTTATACTGCTTCCAAAAAATCTATCCGTCCGCATTCAAAGACCCCTTACATTTTAGGGTTTTTATTAGCACGTATAGAGTCTAAACGCAACCTAGGGGACTCATAATTCAAGCGGCGTTGAGAATGAGAAGCTTCGAGAAAACAGTAACAAACGCGATGGCGATTACCGTCATCACGATTGTTAGCATTATGGTCGTATATTCTCTATTAGATACTGGTGAATGTCGCGTGCGCGGCTTGGAAGACGACAACCAAGAGATTTACACGGAAAACCTGTTCGGCCTTGAGTGCTATTGAAGACCGCCCCCACTTAGAAGTCTTTAATCCCGACCGACCAGTGTTGCCGCACGTTGTCCGCTGCTGTGAAATTCGTAGCGTCTGCTGTGAGCGTTGTTAAGCGGATTGCGGTGCTGGTTAGCGAGTAAACCGCCGTGTTCGCAACCTTGTTACCATAAGTGCTTTTTGCGGCACCATTGGTTGAAGATTGCGTCACCCCGAGAACGTTGGGCATCTTCGAATACGGATAGCGGAAATTTAACGTCCCGCTCACCGCCGACGCGGCTCCCGATGCAATGGCAGTGTCCACATACCCGACTTGCGTCATTTCACGCGTGGGGATGCCTGTCAGATCGCCGGTCGGGTATATCAGATACGCCCCATTCGGACCCGACACATTGTCAACGATCAGGAAATCACTCGGAAGTGTCGCGAGAACCTCATCCCGGGCGAACAAGAACGCTTGCCCCTGCGGAGCATCCCAATGAAGCCCGTCGATGATCACATTGACCTTCTTGTTCGTGTTGATCCCCTGGACGAAAACAGCGCGCGCATTGACACCAGCATTAGGCGACACGATGCGGGTGTTCATAATGCGGACAGTGATGTCCTCGCGGATATTCGCGCCGGCCGGATAGCCGCCACCGCTCGGCCCAATCGGCTGAACGAGGATATAGGCGAGCGAACTTGTCGAGCCATCGCCTTGCGAGATCAATTCGCAGTCGATGATATCGACATAGCCGCCGTTGATCTCGGCCGCCTGGACGCACATACCGGCCGTGCTGCCGTACATGCCGAAAACCGTGCAACCCTGAAGGCGCACGTTCCTGCCCCCGAGGGAGACGCCCGACATGAAACAATTCACGTAGCTGCAAAAATCAGCGCAACCATGGAAGTCAGCCGCTCCAACATCTGCAATCGGGCCAGTAAAGAGGTGCATACCGACTATAGTCACATAGCGGCACGGCACTGAACCCGGCGTACCGTAGGTGCCGATGGTAACAGCGTGTCGCGTGGCATAGGAGGCCGAGCCACGCACGGTCACGTTCTGGCAGCTGGAGATCTCGATGCCGTATTCATCGCCGACAGACGGAGAGTTATTTTCCCCGTAACCGCAGTCGATGTTAACGCCATAGCAGAGGTCGACTTCAAGCCCGCAGTAGGTTCCGCCGCCCGTTGCGCGGACATCGCGAAAGACGACATCTCGGCCGTATCGGACGAGAATGCCCGACTTGGCCGCCGTGTTGCAGGGCTTTATCGTGATGCCCTCGATCCGGGCCCTGACGCCATCCAGGCGGTATACATCCATGCTTGCAGCAGTGTAGGCATCTGTCGCCTGTTCATAGCAAAGCAGGTTGTTTCCGCTGAGCGAATGCACCTTGAACATGCCGCCATCACGATAGACGTCACGGCGCCCGCCGAACGAGAAGTCGGTCGGATTGTAAACAATCACCACATCGCCGGGGTTGACCGGCTGGGCGGCGGCGAACTGCAAGGTTCTCGACTGCTTGTTCACATTCGCGCTGAGCTTGCTGAGGAGCACAAGCGCCCCCTGAACCCGCAGCTGCGCGGAGGTTCCGAAAGAGAAATCGAGCGTGCCTTCTCCTCGCAAGGAGAGGTCCGCTGTGCGTACCAGGTCGCTATCCGCTCTCCAGTTTCCGGCAGGCAGGCGATGATTCCCACCTGTGTAGTTCAGCCATGACTGTAGGGCTGCCTGCTGATTGCTCAGTATGCCGGGAACAGCGCCGAACTGTTGCGGAACCACCTCCGGCTCGGTGATGGAATACCCGACCAGCGTGCCGTCTGCGAGGCTGATCACAAGATCGCCAACGGTGGTGTTGTTCTTCTGATATCGGGCGCCGCCGTAATCCCCCGCATTGTAATACCCAGCCGTCTGTATGTAGGGCGGGGCTGTGGTGGGATGGAAACTCCCTTCTGCAAAGGACTTGGACGCCAGCATGAAGCCGGGATTGGCGTTCGCCTGGATGCCGGCTGCGACCGCCAGCACGAGGTTCGCAAAGTATTCTGCCTGAATGATCTGGTCGCCGGAAAAGACTTTCCCGCTCTCGCCATAAGGCACCTTATGGGCGCGGTCGGCATCTCGCCGTATTTCCTGAATTTCGGCCTCAATCACATCGAGAACGTGATTATGGTCTTCAGGGGATATAGGCCTACCCATGGCAAACTCTGACGCCTTGTGGGGCGCGCGCATGCCTACGATCCTCACGTCACCAATGATGCCGGGATTGAACGTGACCCTTGCGTCATTAGCTACGCCTGAGACGAAGGTCGCGGAAATGGTGAAGTCGGTTCGCTGCTGTCCGTTGTGAATGACAATCAAGTCGTCGTCATCGAACAGCGGGAAGTCCGCCGCAAACTCTGTGGTTGCGACGACGGGGGCGTAAGCCGTATGGCGATCATCAGGAGCGGTCGTAGACATGGAAGGGATAATCCACGCCATGTCCCATGTCAGCAAAGCACTGGCGGCTATTGCCCGACCGCGTTGCCTACATCGGGTCCTCGAGTGGGCAGCGCCTCTCCCGGGCGCCACCAGAAGCCCTGCCCGAAGTCCTTTTTCATCCTCCGCTCGTAACGGGCAAAGGTGTTCCGATAGTCGGGGTCGATCATCGTCTGGATCTGATCGAACAGGATACGGTCCGTTGCAATCTTGGCAAACCACATGGAGGAGCCGGGCGTCCATGCCTTGAGGTGCTGAGCGAGCATCTTGCCCGATACCTCCTTGTTGCCCGCGGCGGCCTGCATCAGGTCGCCAGTGGCGGAGATAATCGCGCCGGGGCCCGGGCCCATAGCATATGCTGCTAGGCCATCTCCGCCTCGGGTAGTCGAGGAATAGACAAGATCGCCCAGCATCCCGAAGCCGCCGCCACGAATCGCGGCCTGCATCCAGAATTTCTGGCTGCCCATGTCCTGTGGGTCCCGACCTGCAATCAGCGACTGCATCTGGGCTGTCACCGCCCCGGCAATGGTCATCAGCCCGACCAGCTTGGTTCCCGCGAAGACCTTGTTCCACATACCGTCCTGAATGGCGGATCGCATCATGTGGGTCATCATGAAGGTCATCGGGAAGGACTTGAACTGTGTTGCGCTGCGCACCAGCTCGCCCATAAACGTCCCGCGCTGGAGGCCAGCGGACATCGCACCACGGATGCGAGCGTCCGGTTCGATCACGGCAAATTTCCGCTCATCGATAATCGCCGACATCAGCCTGTCCGCAAGCTGCTGATCGGCGACCCCGTTGACGTCGAAGAACCGCGCACCATCGGCCTCAAGCGGAGGCGTGACGCGGATCGCCTCCCACTGATCGGCGGAGAAGCCATATCGCCGCAGGAACCCTTGGAACGCCGGGTCCAGATCATCGAACGCATAGTCTGCTTGCCGTGCGATAAAGCCGTTGAACTCCATGGCCCATGCCCGCTTCAGGCCTTCGGTCCACACGTTGATGCCAGTGAGCCGCATCGTTGTGTCAGCAACGCGCCCGGTCAGCCCCTGGCCGACCACCTCATCCGCAAAGCGCTTGCTGCCGAGCGCGTGATCTATGATGGATTCGGCAGTGAGGTTCACCATGCGGGCGACTTCCTCAGCCCCTTCACGGTTTACGGTCAGGTCTTTCACAAGGCGCGCCAGAACTGCTGTCGCAGGAATACCGTTGTAGTTGGCAGCGAGCGAAGCTGTGAAGCTGTCACCGGGCAATGCGGCGATGGTGGCCGAGCCGAGTCGTGCCGCCGTCTGGATGTTGCGCATACCGCCGCCGATGCCCGCTATCAGATCGCTCTGCACCGCCCCGAGCTTGCCGGTGACGGAGTCCCACGTGCGCTGGACAGCTGCCGGGCTGTTCATACTCAGCGACCGCTTGGCTTTCGCCAGGAGCGACCGGTTGCGCACCGCGTCATCCTGTCGGGCGAGCTCCAGCAGCTTCCCAAACGTGCTTTCGTAGTTGGGGCCCAGGATCTCGAGCGTGGCAATCTCGCGGCCCATTCCGCTCAGATGCCCGATGAGCGTGCCGTGCAGCCCGCCGTCACCGATCCCGTACTTGCGCATCATCCGAATATACGAATCGGCGTTCTGGAAGCGGAACACGCGGAGTTGGTTGCTGAAGCCACCGGATGCACCGTTGCTGGCCTTGCCGAGCGTGATGTCCTTGTAGGCGTTGGCGATGATGCCACCGACCGCAGCTCGGGGCGCTTCGCCCTGTCCCTGCTTGTCCATTACCTTGATGTTGCCCGCCTCGAACTCGCTCATCAGATCGTTGACGAACTCGGACTGCGAGAACTGGCCCACCCGCTTGTTGTCCCAGTATTGAGGCAGCCGCCAGTCTTCCAGCACAGACAGCACTTTTCCCGCACGCTTGGCGCGCTCAACTGCATATTCGGTGGTTTTCTTCCAGCCGGCGGCCGCAGCCTTCGCAGCCTGATCCCCGGTGTCGTCGCCAAACAGTTCGCGCGCGATGTTCCAGACGGACTCCGTATCCTGTCGGAGACCGGCCAGCCTGGAGGCATATGGCTTCAGAGCGCCATCCATCATGCCGAGGAGCCGCTTTGTCACGTTCTCGCTGTGGCCGTCGATATGGATGGCGCTGCCCATGGCCTCGCCCCCTTCGAGGTTGTCTCGCACCAGAAGGCTATGCAGACCCGCCGTCTTGCCGGAAGGGTGCTTTTCCATCCGGTCGAGAGCCTGCGCATAGGCGATGGCTTGCTTCGCCGCCGCATACTTCCGTTCCTTGGCGGCTTCCATCATCACGCGCGCGGCTTCGAGCGCGGAGGCTGCATCGGCGGATGCGGGGCCCATGGCCGGGTAGAGTCGCTGCTGCAATCCCTCGTGCAGGGCCAGGGCATCATCTGCCTGCTTCTGGGTGATCCTCTGTGCGGCGACAAGTTTGGTGAGGCAGTTTGCAATGCTCATTGGGCGGCAACCTCCGTGCCGGTGGCGCAGACTTCGATCTCCTTGCCGGCGGCGATCTCATCATCTGCTTCATCGAGAATGTCATCAAGGGAGCGCTCGCCAAGCCCATCGCCGAGATCGACCGTGATGCCAGGTCTCTCTGCCCTCAGCTGCTGTGCTGCCTGTATGTGCGCATCCACCGTCTGGGGCTTTGCCGCAATTTCTTCAACTGCATCCGCCGTCAGTCTTTCCTCGGCTATTTGGGCAAGATCGGAACGTCCCACCCGATCCAGCGAAGACTTGAGAATATCGGGAGCCCCGAGCGGTTCACCGAACAGCCGCGGCCCCGAGTCGTTCTTCATGGCCTCTTCCGCGAAATCATTCAGGAAGGCAGCCAGCCGTGCCCGGCCAACCGGCCGCTTCAGGTCCGCATCCGAGAACAGCGCTCTCGCCACCAGCTTTGACAGCTCATCCGGCCCGCCGAACATCTCCGCCTGGTTGACCAGATCGGCCATGGAGCGGCCTTCGTCGCGCGCCTTCATGACCAGCCGGACGGCATTCATCAGGTCGGGAGTGATATCCATCCCGCCCGGGATTTCGCCGCGCGCCACGGCATCGCGCAACCGTGACCAAGGCCCAGCCGCGTCCGCGAGCGCCCCGGCAATCGCCTTGATGTTGTTGTCGGTATCTTCCAGAGCCCGGCCCAGAAGGGCCGGCTCCCCATAGGCTCTACCCATCAGGGCAGCGGTGATGCGCCGCTCTCCTTCTTGGCTCAGATAGCCCCCGGCATCCATAAGAGAGCCCTGCTCGGCTCGGGGAAGCTTCGCCATGAAGCCGCGCGTGAACTGCTGGTTCGCCGCCGCCTTCACGTCCGATCCCTGCAGAAGGTCGAGAAGCGATCCGTCTATCATGCGAGCGTCAGAAAGCGCCTGCTCGGTCGCCCCCATGCGCATCGCCGTTGACCGATTGGCGGCAGTAACAAACCCGATCCGCTCCCCGTTCTCCAGATCTGTGACGCGGCGAGCAATCAGAACGGGGTTGGTAAACCCCTCGATGTCAAAGTTCTGCGCGCGCAGGAAGTTGCGATAGTTGTTCGCCGAGGTCCCAGCGTCCGAATAGGCTCGCCGAAGTGCCATCACGCGGCCATTGCCGCTTTCAACGATCCCATCTGGTCCTACGATGGGCGCTCCGGACTCAGCCTGGGGCGAGGGGCCCAGCCGCTCCGGTTGCAGATTGGCAGCAATTCCTGCCACCTGATCGCGTGACAGGGCCCGGGACCGGTCGCGCGGCTGCAAATCCGGTGGGAAGGCCGGATTGGGCGTCATGTCGTCGGTATGGGAGGTGATCAGGTCAGTCGCCTCGACAACCTCGTAGCGAACGCCCACAGACCGCCCGTCCGCATCATACACCCGACCGGGCCTTGCTGCCGCCTCGATGAATGCTTCCTTCGGCAGCTCGACGGGGCGGCTCCGCACCAGATCGTCGGCAGCCTTCTCCACTGCTGCCCGGTATGCTCCATCTCCTCGGACAGTCGCGGGGAACCTTGATGCCGGCACCGCGGCTTCCCGACTGACGACATTCGCAGCATCGCGGACAGGAGAGGGCCAGTACCCCGTTTTCGCTCTATGCCAAGCCGCTGCGATACCCTTGAAGCCAGCCCCGAGCGCCGCGCCGCCAACACCGGCCGCGCCGATCTCGTAGAGAGCGTCTCCCACGGAGAATTCAGGATCGATCCGGCTCTTGCGCTGAAAGGATGTGGTTTGGATCAGGGACTCGGAGGCTACTCCGGCGGCGCCCTCAACCAGCGCTGTCCGCACGATGCCGCTGGCGGCAGAGCCCCCGAGGCCAGATACCAGCAGGTTGATCGGATCGGTGATGCCACCGACAACCGTGCCAAGGAACCCGCCGACAGAGGATGTGAAATCGGTCGTTCGGCGGGACAGGTCCACCGACTTCTGTCTGGCCTCGGAGGCTTTCTCATCGGCCTTCCGGCGAATTACTTCCGGGGTGGGAAACTCCAGCGGGCTATCGGGGTTGTTTTTCTTCCACGCCTCGAACTGCTTCATCGCCTCCTGGCGCTTGAATGGGAGTACGCTGTCCGACCAGTTGGGAAGCATCTGCCCGCTGGCCTTGTAGAACTCGTTCTGGAAATCGTTCTCGGCCGCGACTCGGGTGCGGTATTCCGCATTCGAGTTGGAGAAGTTCTGCATTGCCTCCAGATCGGCTTTGAAGCGCGCGGCAAAGCCGGGGTCAACGCCTTCGAACGGGCGCTGGGCTGCTGCCTGCAACGCCCCCCGCATCTGATCGTCATTCACCAGAAACGGCATCATTTCCCCCTGAGATCGAGGACGAACACGGACGGGCCGCCGTAGCTGCCCGGCGACGGTTGGCGCAGTGCGTAGGTGGGTGCGTCCTCCGGGCCGAACTCCAGCACGTACCGGCCATCGGCAACAGCCCGGAGCCGACCTTCGTTGAGGAGGTCCTGAGGCTTTACCCGTGTGCCGGAGGAAGTGACCGCGCCTTGCAGATCGGCATCCGATAGTCCCTCAAGCAACTGGTCGAACTCCTGCTGGGATGCTCCGTAACGCGGGGCGATCACCTGATGCCCATTCATCTCAACAAGCCCGCCCGTTACTTCCTGCACTGCCTGCTGCATCCGGCTGTCGTTGAGCTGCCCGGATGTGTCCCCCACCTGATTTGCCAGATCTGCATAGCGCGCGCGTGCCGCTTCGAGGATCTGCTGGCGTGCCCCTTCGAGAGCCGGTGCGAATACGGATGGAGGCAGCACCTCATCCACCAAGGCGGCATTCTCGTCCGTCTGCTTGGGCGCCAGGTTGGGGTTCTGTGCCAGAAGGGCCTGTCCGCGGAGGATGCCTTCGGCGGCCTGCGGGTTGACCCCTACAAGGGCACCAGCAGCAGCCACGGGCAAAGAGGCACCCTTGCCAGCAATTGCGGATATCGTTGCCTGATAGGTGTCCGGGCTGAGGTTCTGCTGCATCGTGCCTAGCAGCTGGATCTGCTCCTCGGGCGTGGATGTGGCAAGGCGACGTTGAAGCTCCTGCTGAGCACCCGGGCGCAGCGCCGGAATGTTCCCGGTGAGGCCACGAGCGCGAACGACATCGACCGCGCTCTGATACGCCTGGAACGTGCCGGCCCAGCTGTCAGGGTTCTGCAGGTCGAGAGGCGGCAGGTTAGAGACTAGTCGGCGGTTCATGGCGTAGCCGAGGGGATCATCTTTCAAGGCCGCCTGTTGAGCTTTCGCGGCCTCTTCAAGCCCGGCCACCATCTGGGATTGGGCGACGGTGAAGCCATCCGCGTTGTCAGCGCGCAGTCCGGCGATCAGACTTTCCAGCTGAGCCGGGGCCATGACCATGGCGCTGTCCGTGGCAAGCTGGGTGGCGAAGTAATCGGCCACCTCGTTCCGAAAATCCTGATCGTCCACCACTGCCAGCTGGCGATTCAGCAGATCGATGTTGGAGACGGTCGGGGTGAGACCCCTGTCGTTGCCAGACTTGATGTCTGCAAACAGCGCGCGAGCGTCGGATGTCACCTCCTGCCGGTATTCCTTCACCAGCTCGGGATCGACCGGGCTTGAGGGAACCCCACTCCGCGTGCTGTCGTCCTCGATGTGCCAGTTCTCGTTCGCCAGCGGGAATTTCAGCCCGTACTTGGCCGCGTTGTCGTGGAGCCATCCAACGACATTCGCAGGGGCTTGGGCAAGAGATTGCCCGTTATAAGACAGATCGGCGGCCGTGCCTTTCTGGTGGTAGGAGCCGCCCGGCTTGCCGATGTTTTCGGACAGGCCGCTGCGCTTGAACTCGCCCGCCCACTTCTTGCCAGCTTCGATGGGGCCGAGCTTCGCGACATCCGCTTCCCAAGCCTTGCGGTCGATGCCGTATTTGGCCGCATTCTCGCTGATGATCTCGGCCTGCCGCTGAGGTGTCCGCATCCCGGAGAACACACCGAGTCCATTCCGGATCTCTGGGGGCGCGTCCTGCATCATCCGTGCGAGCTTGACGGCGAAGCCGTCCTGGAGCCCCGTGATTGCCTCGGGCGCCTTGTCTGTTCGGCCCTGAAGAAACCCCTTCGCAGACGTTGCTTCTTCGGGAGAGAAAGTGACTATGGAGCTCGCCTTACCGAGCACCTTCTTGTAGTAGGCGGCGGATTCCTTAGGCAGCACGGAGTCGTCACGGCCAGCTGCCAGCCATGCATCGGCCCGCTGCGGCCCGCCATTGTAGGCTATCAGCGCGGCTTCCTTGTCCCCGTTGTACCGGGTCAGCATCTTGTTGAAATAATGGGTGCCGTACTGCCGGCTGATTTCCGGATTTTTGAGGTAGGCCTGCTTCTGCTCCACGGTGCCGTTCTTCGGGAAATTGACATCCCCGAGATCGCCGGCAATCTCGTCGGCAGTTTCCGGCATCACTTGCATGAGGCCGGTGGCGCCCTTGGAGGATACGCTGGTGGCATCCCCGCCGCTTTCAACCTCCTGCATCGCCGCGATGATCGTGTCTCCTCCTGAAGCTCGTGCGAGGAGGCTCTCGGCCTGGTTGACCTGCACCGAGTTGGGAGAGCTGCGGAAACCCTGCAATGTGCGCGCCATTGCCCGCGTGCTGATCAGCTCGGTGGCACCAGCCAGATCGCCGCCGCGTGCAAGCTCCATGGCCGTCTTGTCCACGTCATCCGCGTCGAGGCCAACGCCCTCCTTCAAACGCTTCTGGATCTGCTGGGAACGGTCCTGCACCGGCTTAAGGTTCGCCTTCGCTTGCGCCACGAAGCCGTTGATCCGCTCGTTCGCGAGCCCCGCATACTGCCTCCTTTCCGCCGGGGAGAGGGGGATTTTATCGTCCGTCAGAATGGCGTTCGACAGCTTTTGCGCTTCGGCGAGGCCGTTCGGACCCGAGAGCGCCTTGTCAACCTGCCCGAGCATGGCTTCCGACATGTGCCGGCCCTCCATCCTCTTCAGGGCGATGTCCGCCTCCGTCTGCCCGACGACGAAATCAGGATTGTCGGCGAGCTGCTGATAGAGCGTGCGGATCTGCTGGGTCTTCTCCAGATAGGCGGTAGTGCCGACGCCGCCGGATCGGGCCAGTGTCGATGCTTCATCATCGAGCATCTGGATTTCGGACTTGATGTTTCCCTCATACTCCTTGATGTCGGCAGTCCGCTTCTGCTCCGAAACGCCGAGGCGCAGGCGCGGGCCCTCCGTATCGAGCATGGTGAGAACCGCGCCCTGGTACTCCTCGGGGACGTTCTGGAGGAGCTGGTCGCGGAACCCTGTCCAAGCGCCATCGAAGGTATCGATGTTGCCTTTTGCCTCATTCGAAATCCTGACACCGGCGGCGCGGATGTCTCCTGCCACGCGCGCGGTATACCCCTGTGCGGCTGCCGCGTTGTAGGCGCGTCCCTTCGCCGACAGGTTCGAGCGCATTTCCACTTTCAGGTTGCCCTGATTGTCGCGATAGACAGCGTTCTCGCCAGCCGTTGCGGCGTCCGCCATTTCCTTCTTCTGGAACGTGTCGCCCCAGTCGGCGAGCGCCTGCCCAATCTGCCGGAACGGATTGGCGACCTCGGCCGGAGACACCGAAGACTGGGGACCTCGCGTGATCGCGCCACGCGGCTGTATTTCGGGCAGCTTTGCCATGGATCAGGCTCCGTAGAATTTCGAGAGGCCAGAGGCCACTCCGCCAAAAAGCGCGAACTTGGAGGCCGAGCGGCGGAAACGCGCGTCGGCATCGTCCTGATTGGCCTGCATGCGCCGCGAGCCGACATCGATCTGGCGCTCCCGGTCGCTGACCTGCCGCTGCTTGTCCTCGAAGGCCATTGCGGTCGGGGTGTTGCCGGCCACCCCGGCAGCCGCGCGGATCGAGCGGATGTTGCTGATGGTGCTGTTGAGCTCGTCGCGGTAGTTGGCGTCGATCTGGTCAGCCTGGACGCGCCCGATCTCGGCGGCCCGCTTCGACTGATCGGCGGCATACTGCCCAGCCTGATATTCGCCCACGGCGCCGACTACAGATCCAGCAAGGCCGAGCACGGCGCCCAGCGAACTCGCTGCGCCACCGGCACCGGCCAATCCAACGAGAGGAGCAAGAGCAGCCATTAGACCGTTATCCTTGTGTTCAGTTCGATGAGCTTGAATTTGCAGGGGAATGTGCTGGAGAAGACAGGGGCAGGATCATAGCTGCGGCCGAATTCCCTGTAGCCGTACGTCTCGTCCCGCTCGGGGATGGGCTGCGCGGTATCCTCGCCGCCGCGGTGAGAGCCGAATTTCCGGTTCCCGACCTTGAACTCTTGCGTCTCCCGCACCGTGATTTTCATGTTCTTGATCTTGCGCTTCTGCTCACCCTGGCCCATGGCATCGCCTCCCTCGACGTTGATGAACAAGGGAGTCAAGGTCCAATCGAAATCCACACCGAGCGTTATCTCGTCATATTGCGAGTACCCGGCCACGACCCCGTTTGATGGCACGGCAACCTTTCCGAACCAGAAGCCGCCGGCGTAAACCGATACCGTCTTCCCAGCGTAGAACGATGCAACCACCGCTGAGATATTCAGCGCTTTGCCTGTCGAGAGCTGAAGCTTCTGACCATTGTTCAGCTGAAGGGAATCCGATGTGTCGGCCGTGCTGAAGGTCTGGGAGCAGTCGGCCAAGCAGGAGGAATCCAGAAGCTCGCCAACCCCATAAACGAGCCCATTGAAGACATACTGGGTCATGAAAATGACCTTGCCATACGAACCGGCTACATTCCTCACATAGCCGGAACCGTCCTGCTTCAGCCAGCCGACGTATTCGCGGTCTGGGTTGAACTGCCCGGTCACATAGGTCCCGTCATCATTCACCACATAGAGCTGCCGGGACGGGAAATCGGGGGTCGCGCTGGTCACCGCAATGCTCTTGATCGCGCCGAACAGGTGCCGGTGGTAGCGGTTGATTTCGTTGGCGATGTATGGGCGCGCCGTCTGGCCCGTGGCGGAGATGGCATATACCCCGTTTCTCGCCTTATCCACGAACATCAGCCCTTCCGTCACTTGGATAGGGCGGATCGAGGACAACTCGCTCGAGAAGATGATGCGGAACTCGATGGACCCGGGCTGGAGGGGGGTGCCGACCGAGACGGGGATGTAAAAGACCCCCTTGTCGGTGACCGCGAACTCATCGTATCCGCCGATGACATGGAAGACCTGGCACTCTTCACCGATCCATTCCAGAATCGCATCCTCGGGATCGGCGCCGATCAGGTAGTCTCGGTTAGCGGAAATCGCAGACCAGAGAACCGCGTTCTTCTTCTGCGGGAAATTCGTGAATATCAGGCGCTGTCGGTCCTTCGAGACCGATCGCGGCCAGCCACGCGCATCGGACATGAACTGTTCGTCCCACTGGACAGCGGCGGCCGGGGCAGCTGCAGCGACGGCACTGATCTTGCCTTTCCCGGAGGGGCTGATCAGCTTCTCGTCAACCTGGGGCTTGATTATCCGGCTGATGGTGACGAAGGTGACCACGTTGCCCGCAACGGCAGCAACCTCGCCCTTGGCCCCGCTGGTGTCTGCCTCGACAATCTGCCCAACGGCAAAACCGGAAGCATCATCCAAGGTTAGAGAATAGGTAGGCGGGAGGTTCTCAAGAACCTTTGCATTGGCCGAGATACTGCTGTTCACCGCTGTGATCTGAAGCTGTCGGCCGGCGTATCGAAAGATCGTGCCTGCATGGTTAGCGGTCAGAACGGGCTGGGAGAAAAGCAGCGTGATGTTCCCGGTCAGCCCCGAAGGAAGCATCGTAATGTTCGCTGTGTCTTCGAACCGATAGAACGGGACCCGCGATGTGCCGCTGATATCCGTTGCGAAGCTGAACGGAGCTATCGACCAGGAATTCGTGCCCTTCTGGGCGCTGATGACCTGAACCCGCTGCCGCCACGCAACGAACACCTCATTGTCCATCACCTCATAGGTCAGATCCTCGAGATCGGAAGCCAGCCATGGCGCGGACAGCCTTGTGATGAGGGTTCCGGTGTCGGTTCGGATCTTCACGCCGCCCGCGATCAGGACAACGGTGTAGGCAATGTCGTCAAAGGGTCTGAAATCGAACGAGATCCCGGTATCGATAAAAATCATCCTGCGACCGGGGCGGCGTTTCAGTCCCCCGGTAGGCGTCGACACGAGATTGCGGGCATGCCGAACACCCGTCCTCAGCTGCTCCACATCGTCGCGGCGAAGCGCATCCGGGTTGATCTCCCCGGAGGTGAAATCCCTCTGCCTGATCGCGATGTCCTGAATGCTCATTTGCGCCGCGTCCTTCGCGCCAGAGCAATCTTGCTGACATAGTAGTTCCTGCCCGGGTTCTGCTGATCCACGGTAGGCCGCGCGTCTGCCAGCATCCCTTCAGCACGTGCCTCGCGTCGATCTGCTGCCGAGTGATCTTCATTCAGGCCACGGAGACAGCCAGCCTCGACCATGAGGGTCAGGACGGCGATGGCGACCGGGTGCCACCGCTCCTCATTGGTCGGCATCACCACGGCGGCATAGACGTCGCTGGAGTAGTTGCAGGACAGAATATCGCCCTGGACCTCATAGTCGGTCAGCGGAACGTTTCCGTAAAACACGGTCTTGAGGTGCACCCGGTTCGGCGGTAGCCGGAAACCGTTAGAAGGGAACCGGCGGGACTTGTTCTCTGTGTCGGGCACACGAACAAGGGGCTCGGTAACCACGGCAAACAGCCACGGGTGGCGCCCGAGGAGTTCGCGCGCGGCGCGCTCGAAAGCGTTATTGGCAACCTGATATTCGTCAGAGCCGTCATCAACATTCACCGGATTGTTGCCGGTGGCGAAGAGGGCATCGTTGAGGATCTGGATCTTGTTCATGACTGCAGAATGGCGATCCCCGCCAGTCGCGGCAAAGCACAGCAGGAAACGAAAAACCCCGAGGGGTTAACCTCGGGGCTCCTCAGCCAGGCGGTCGCGATGGTGAGCGACTGGCGTCAGCTTTCAGCGGCATGCGCCTTTGCGTATTCCGCCTTCTCGTCGTCGGACATCTCGTTGAACGCGACGGCATCCGGCTCGCGGATGGACTTCCCGACTTCGGCACCATCGGCATCATAGATGGCCCACCAGCCCTTGCCCTTATCGCGTGCTTCGAACGGGCCCTTGAGCTCGGACGTGATGGCCCCGGCCGGCAACGAGGGCTTCCCATCCTTCGGCCAGGGTTCAGCGCGCCATTCTGCGGGATGCTCCTGGAGCACCCGCCGCGCGTCATAGGAGTCGAGTTCGGCCGCGCCGTGGTCGATATGATAGAGGGTCGTTTTGACAGGCATTCTTGGCTCTCCTCAGGGGGAAACCGAGCGCTTAGTAGCGCTCGGCAATCCACGACTTCAGCTGGATGGACGGGGTGGTGCCACCGACATCGACATAAAGGCGCACGTCCTTGTAGTTGACGTCGTGCTGCTCGGTGGTGAACGGGATTTCGTAGCGGCCGACCACGGAGTTGATTGCGCCGCCGGGGCGGGCGGCGGTCGCTCCCAGCGTCAGCTGCGCCAGCGTTTCCTTGTTCACGAACGCATCGTTCGAACCCTGCAGAAGCAGGTGATAGAATTCGTCTGCCGAGCTGATGTCGATGGCAAGCACGTCCACAATAAGGACGCCCTCGAACCGGCCGGGGCCGAGCTGCTTCGTCACGTTCGCGCCGGAAACCTGAGTCACGGCATCAGCGGTAATGGCGGCTGCGCCATCGGCAAGGACGAGTTCCGCGTCCTGATTGTACACTCTCTGACCCATCGGTCATTCTCCTCTTCAAAGCAAAGCATGAGGCCCGGCGAACCGGGCCACGATGGATCAGGCGACGAACGGAGCGTCAGTGATGGAGGTGAGGCGGGTCAGGCTGAAGTCGTTTTCGACCACAATGCCCACATCCCACGACACGTTGGTGCCGTAGTTCACCGCGTCATCGAGGAGCCCCATGTCCCGGACCTCCATCGGCGTCAGCTGGATGCCATGGACACCCTCGGCGCTGATGTCAGCAACGAACAGCGACGTGGTGACGGCTCCGCCGCCGCCAGCGCCGACCTCGTTGAAGGACAGGATGGTGCCGTCGCGCCCCTTCGGATAGCCGAAGAGAATGCGCTTGCCGGCATAGGACATCTTCGGCATGCCCACTTCGTCCCACGACTGGATGACGAAGCCCGAGATCGCCGTGTTGCGAGCCGCCTGGATAAAACGCGGCAGCAGATCCAGACCCGCGATGATATGGTTCGCGTTCCGGGTGTTCATGATCGCCTTGTCCAGATTGTACAGCGAAAGGGCAGCGCCACCCGCGGCAACAGAATTGGCGATGAGGCGGCCATTTGCGGCCGTGCAGCGCGCCTTGAGGCCGTTCGGCTCCTTCGGGTTCGCCACGTTGTCGCCGTTGATGAAGGCGTTGGTGAAGAGGCGCGACTGCGCCTTCATCTGCATCGCCTCTTCCTTCGCACGACGGCTTTCGCCATGGCGGCGCAGAATGGCCTTGTCCACCTTCAGGATCGTGTCGATGGGGAAGCTGGTTTCCTGGAAGGGCTCGATCTTGCCCTTGGCGGAACCGGCGCCCTCGTTGATCGCACGGAAGGCAGCGGTGCCGACATCGGCCTCGCGGTAGCCTTCGAAAGCTGCGCCCGAGAAGCCTTCGAACGGGAGAACCTGCAGAATGTCCGATTCCGCGGCGAAGGTTTCGATCAGCGGGCGCTCGATGCTGGTCTTTTCCAGACCCTTTGCATATTCCGGGAGCGTCATTACTTCAGGCATTTCAGGTCTCCTCTAAGCCGTCAGCGCTTGCTGTGCTGGCGGGCGTAATTGATCTTCTCGGTGGGGGAGAGCTTGTCGTACTCCTCGTCCGAGAGTTCGGTTTTCCCGGAATCGCGACCACCGCCGGGATTGCCCGGCAGCACACCTCTGTTGGCGCGCATCAGCGCCTCGAAAGCTTCGACCTGGCCGGCCGTGTAAAGCATCTTCGAAAGCTCTGCCGCCGGACCAGAGCCCAGAACCGCGCCAAGCCATGTGTTCACCGCCTCGACGCGGGCCTTGCCCTTCGTGCCGAGCTTCTCCGCCTGCTCGGTCAGCGCCTCCTGGAGGCGGGCCTGCTCGGCAGCATCCAGCTGAACGCCGAAGGCAACCATCCCCTCGAAGTCCGACTGGCTCATCTGACGGGAGTGCGCGAAATCACGGAGCATCCCGAAGCGCGGATCGGACTCGTCCAGCTGGAACTCCGCTCCGTCGACGGTCAGCCCTTCAGGGAGCTTGAAGTCTTTGGGCAGAGCCAGCTTGTAGCCGTCAGGGGCGTCGGGAACCTGCGCAAGGTTCGCATCGTGCTCGGCCTTGAAGGCCACCAGGGCGTTCAGATCGTCGGCCTTGAAGCCCTTCTCCGAGTCCCAGAAGCTTTCCGGGATATAGTCCGGGCGCTGAGGAGGTGCCCCAGCGCCTGCACCACCATCGGAGCCTGTCTCGGGGGTTCCCGAACCGGCAGCAGCGGCAGCATCGCCACCGCCGCCGGCCGCCGCACCCCCTTCGGGAGCCAGTGAGACCCGAGGTCCGAACATCGAAGAAAGGACGAATGCCCCCGGCGCGCTACCGGCCTGCAGGGCCGTGTCGCCGGGATTTTCGAACTGGGAGACGTGCCCCGCTTCGCCTGTCTGTTTCGCTTTCGCTTCCATCTGCCTTTTCCGCCTCTGCCATCGCAATCAGATCGTGAGCAAATGTGCGGCGGGCATTGTGAGCGTGCAAAGCACAGGTTTCCGGCGGCCCGATCTCTTCCAGAACGGACTGCAATGCGGCGAAGAAGGGGAGGCTTTCCGGCTGGCGAGCAAACCACTGAAGAGCGGCGCGAGCGTCATCGTCATGGAGCTTTGTCATGGTTCACCTATTGCCCGCCGGCCGTCAGCATGCCGGCGTCCTGAGCGGCTCCCAAGACCGTCCGCACGAGCTGAGCCGTCTGCTCCTCGTCGCGAAGCTTGACCACCTCATCCTTCATAAGCCGCTTCACGTTCTCGATGGTGGCGCGCTCATCAATCGCCGCTTGCGCCGTCTCGGGGAACATGCCCTTGGCAAGGGAAAGCAGCTGGGTGGCGATCTGAACCTTCTGATTGTCGGCTGCCTGGGTAGCCGGATTGTTGGCAACCAGCGTGATAGGCTGGCCGTTCAGCGTGACGTCAGCGATCTTTGCGTCCTTGGTCAGAAGCCACTCGAACCGTCGGTAGATCTCATACGGACCTTCGCGCCAGAACTTCTTGCCCGGGGTGCCGATGCGGCGCTGAGCCTTCACCATCTCGTCGGCCCACTGGGTTGCGGTGGGAGGCGTGTCGCCCTTCTGCTCCGGATAGTCCGCGAAGTGCTTCCGACGAATTCGGCGCTCCAGATCGGAGGCGCTGTAGAAACCGAGATCCGGGTTCCCCTCGAAATAGAGGGGCTGGATGTCGCGGCCCGAACCGGGGCGGGAAGGGTAGGCTTTTCCGGCCTCCAACCCGTTTTCGAAGTTCAGCACCCCGTCATCCGGATAGGCGAGGGGTGGGGCCAGCGCGATATCGATCCGGTCTTGAGTGGCCGCCGTAATCACGTCGAGCACGCGATAATCCTGAAGCGCCTTGATCGAGGGGCCATACCCCCAGGCAAAGTTCGGATCTGGCGAGAAGCGGGCGATGATCAGCGGGATACAGCCTTCGCCTTCCATCGTTCGCTCGTTCACAGCGATCTTGTCGACCAGGAGGACGAAATTCCACCTGTCGTCCTCCGGCCTGTCCCAGTTCCGCCAGAAGCACCAGACGATCTCGATGGTCCCGTTCTTCATGCTGGAGATCTTGCGCTTCACTGCATCGGGCAGGGGAACGCCGGGAATGACGGTCTCCACCCGGTCAGCGGACACATGCCGCACCCGGAATCGGTCGCCCACGGAGCCATCGGCTTCAACGTTGAATTCGAGCTCCCGCGTCGGAACGGCCTCAACCCGTGTGGGCCGGGTGTTGAAGGGCTTGTCGATCCACCATGCCACCGTTCCCACCGCGGCGCCGGGGTCGAGGACGGTGCCCAGCTCCGCTTCAAAGTTCGATGCGCGGATTGCCGAGAAGATGATGCTGTTCCGCGCCTTCAAATCCTTTTCAAGCTTGGCGCGCTCGTTTGCCGGCACGCCCACCAGCTGGGACTCGTCAACGCCAGCCTCAACCCACTCCGTCCCTTGCGGGAAAAATGCGGCGACCACCTCCGTTGCGAAGTCCTCTGAAACTTCGGAGCCGATCCCGGTTGCAAGATCGTCCGCGTCATCGGATGGCCGCGAGGGTTTCGAGGTGGAGTCCACCTGGGTGCTGAGCCGGGGCCGGGTGAAAAAATAGGCCTCCTGCAGATCGGGCCGCACAAGGGCCTTCTGCGCGCGGGCCTGCTTCAGACGACGAAGCGCCTCTTCCGTTACCTGCTTGGAAGGGAAGCCTTGACCGGCCTTGTCCTGCATCGGTTTCTTCACAGCCGGTGCCGCCTTACTTCAGGATCTTGAGGAGCGGCGAGGAGCGAGCCCCCGCCATGGCCTGCCGCGCGCCGAAGTAGCGCATCGACTTGTCGGTCTCTGCCGACAGCTGGTCCTGGATGGTGTTCACCTTCTGCTGTGCCGCCGCTGCCTGCTGCCGCTTCAGCTCGGGATCTTCAGGGATTTTCTGTTTCATCGGTTGACCCTTCCGCACAGATGATTTCGCCACCGTTGGCGAGACATTGCCGGTAAAGGGCATCGGGCCGCAAAGCACAGCCGGGCATCCCGATCAGGTGAGCGACCGCCGGAACACACCACGCGCCCACCGCCATATTGAGGCTGTTGACCGCATCGGCCGGCTTCGGGACCCGCACAACCACCGTTTTGTCCGAGAACCTTGCGATCATGGGATCGGCATCCCGGCCATGAACCACATAGATCCTGCTCCGGTCGAGGTTGAAGTCGAAAAACACCCATGATGCAGCGCGATCGACATAGCCGAAGGCGGAAACGTGCTTGAACCGCCCCATTGCCAGCCAGTTCAGCCACCACCGCGGCGACTCCGTGTGAAAAGCCACGAACCAGGCGCTCGGCTCGCAATGATCCAGCGGCAACCGCCGCGAAAAGCTCTCAGATCCCACCGCGCCGCCTCGATTTCTTTCTCATCTTGATATCCACCGGAGCTTTCCGGCCGCCGCGCTCCATGCCGGCGACAACTCGACCTTCACCAGCGCCCAGAACCATATATTCCAGGGCATCCGCGATGTCGGAGTAGCGATCCTTCTCCGGCACCTCCTTGTGCCGGGCCGTTCCCTTGATCCGGGCGAAATGGTAGCCCCCCGCACACGCCACCTTCAGCGTCCGGCAATGGGTCCCGCACACCAGAAAGCGCGGCGATCCGTTCACCATCGTGATCATCGTGTATTCCACGGCCTCGATGCGGGTCTGGATGTGGTTGTTTTTGACAGGCGCCGGCCGCACCGGCATCCCGAATGACCGGAACACGTCATACGCTGTGTTCTCGTCCGCCTGCGTTCCATCCTCGCCCTTCGGGTCGCCGAAGAACTCCACGCTATATCCGTTTTCGGTGCCGCCATGCCCGGCCGGAGACCAGTTTCCCAGCCGCCGGTCGAGCAGCTTCTTCACCAGGGGGGCGAAAATGGACGCCCCGACGCCGCGCGCCGTCAGTTCGGCGAAGACCCGCCACCGGTTGTTCACCAGCTGTCCGACAACACAGGCCGGGTTTCGTCCGAAATCCAGCCCCACATAGATCGGCCATCCGGGAATCGGCTCCAGCGGGGTCTTCGAGACATGCGTCTCCTCGTTGAACTGCTCCCAGACAGGCTTGCCGTCCACATAGACCGTGATCTTGTTCAGCACACGGCTGTCGATCCAGCGCTTCGACTTGCCCTTGATCTTCTCCGCGTAATATCCCGGCTTCAGCCATTTCGTGTTCTCGGCCTTCGGGTTCATCCGATAGCCAAGCAGGGTTCCAGACGCATCCTTGATCTCCAGCATGGCCGGCGGCTGCACGTGATAGCCCCAGTTGTCCGGGCGCTGGAAGGCCAGACGCTCCTCCTCCGTCCAGTCGTCGGGCAGGGGAACCTCGCCCATCATCAACGGGACCCAGTGATCCTCGCGCGGCGCGTTCATGTCGGCAATGATGCCGTCCCACGTCGCCCCGCCGTCCTTCACCGCCGGATAGCGGCCCGTTCGAGACTCGGCCTCGTCCACGATGTCCTTCTCGATGAACTCCAGCTCGTTGAACCAGAACCCGGTCACCTCGAGCGACCGCATCTTCCGAACATCTTCCGGGCTGTCGAGCGCGATGAAGTGCACCTCCATCTCCAGATCGCCCAGCTTGATCTCATGCCGGTAGGGCCGATCCCAGAAGAACCGCCCGTACTGCTCCTCCGGAAACCAGTCGAGCCATGTTTTGACCGTCGTGCTCTTCAGATCCGGAAACGTGTTGCGAACCACGCACCACCGCGTCCGCCGAATACCGTCCTCCTGGGGGCGCTGCTCCATCGAGATCATGTACATCTTCATGATCGAAGCCGTGGATGTCCCGGAGCCAATCGAGCCACGGATAATCGACACGTGCTTGCGGCACTCCAGAAAGTCGATCAGCACATCACCATCAGGCGCATAGATCTTCCGCCCGGCAGCGTCTCGCTCGATCCTCGGCAGTTCCGCCGGCCGCTCGGGCTCAATGATCTGCAGCATAGACCTCGGCATCCCTGTCCATCGAGGAATTCAGCCGAAACAGCAGATGATAAACGCCAGCCAGCCGCCGCGGCGCATCGTCGGTCGCCGTGAAACCGGTGATCATGCTGCCATCGGTGCTCGCCGCCGAGTAACAAAGATCCACCAGCTTGCCAGCCTCGGCCATCGCCAGGAGACTGCGCGCCTTCTCAACAACATCAGCCTTCAGGCCAGCCTTCGCGTCGAAGGTCACGATCTTCAGATCAGTCATGCCGTTTCTCCGTAAAGAGGAAGGCCGGACGCTTGTGGCCCGGCCAAATCGCTCACTGCTCGGTCGGGATGAAGTCGACGTAAAATGTGTCGCCCGGCGTAAAGGTGCCGATGAGGGCGGGGTTCATGACCATCATGTCGAAATTCACCGAGGGCGAGTAACGTGCAAACGTGTTGTCCTCGTCATGACCATCAGCGCCGTATGGGGTCTTCTTCGCAACACCGTGGAAAACCAGACGCTCCTGTACGACCCGACCTTCATGCAACTGGACCGGGGTCACCGAACCCACCCGGACCTTGGCACGCATCTTCTTTTCTTCCGTCATGTCAGCTCTCCTTGCTGGTTAAAAAAAATCTGGATCACATCCCCCAAACGGGGAAATCGATTGGGTGAGGGTGGACTGGGAAGAGACCGCCCGTTTTTGCCCCCACCCCCCTCGAAGAGCGGCCCGGAGCAGAACGAAGGGGGTACGGGGCCGCGTTCCTCATTCATCGTCGGGAACGTCCTGCTGCGATGGTAACGGCTTGGCCTCGATTTGCTCCTGATGGGAGATCAGGCGCTCATCCGAACGGGCCAGCCGGATGACGTAGCCGGGGGTGTCTAGCTGCACGCTGTTGTTGATCTGGACGTTGACCTGCGCCGCGCCGATGGTGTGGCTGCCTCGGTTCATGCCGTCCAGGTATTCAGCGGCCTTGAACTGGGTGCTTTCGTTCTTCGCGTCGAGCAGGCTTTCCATCTTCAGTAGCGCACGAGGGCGGACGCTCGTTCGCAACACCTCCATGCACTCATTCATGTAAGCCAGAGTGTTGGGCTTGGTGAGGGCGCGGCGAAGGCTCTCTTCGTGCATTCCTGCTTTTTTAGCCGCGTCGGATCGCTTGAGGCCTTCGAACACCATCAGCTCAACAGCGGTGCGTGCTTTCTCGCTGATTGCGGCCTCTTTTTTTTCTTCATCGGCTTTGAGGAGTGCTGCGGCGGATCGGGCCTTGGTTCCGTAGTCGGTGGCCTTCTTCGAGGGCATGACCATCGCTGTCTGTCTCTCGCTGTGCTCGTTGATCGCTTTCGCTCGCTGCCTTGGTCGGCGCTTCGCTTTCGCTATGGAGATGAGGCGTTGGCGAGAGCCGATGAGGGAGGAACGCCGCGCGATGGTGGCCGCTGTGGAGAACGGTTGTCAAAGCACAGGTTTTTTATTCAATGATTTCAATGTTGTTGATCATTCGCAACAATCCGTAACATTCCGTGATGGATATTTAATGTCTGTTTGGCCTGTTCGTTCGCCTATGATTCTCGGTGTTTAATGTCCTCAAATAGCGCAATAAAAGATATTTAATGTCTGTTGGGGTTGACGGACGGGGAGGGGTGTGCTTGTATGCGGATACCGGATGCCAGCCGGTTCCACTCACTCACAGAAGGACGATCCCCATGAACATTCCCGCTGATGGTTCCATCATCATCTTCGACCGCAAGATCAACGGCAGCTATTGCAGCGAGGGCGTGGCCTATCGCGTCAAGCACTACGGCAAGCGCACGGTTGACCTGCAGGACGTGAAGACCGGCTCTCATACTCAGGAGTGGGCCCACGCATTCGCCCGCTGTGTCTGGCACGTGGCAGCTTGAGGGAGGCGGACATGAACAACAGCATCGCCGCCTACAACGCAGGCATGAAGGCAGCCCGGTCCATGCTGCAGGTCGGACACAAGTTCGAAGGCTCGCTCCTGATCGCAGACGCCCTTGGATACAAGCGTTTCGAGCAGGAATGGGAATATGCCCTGCATGGCGCCAGCACCGTGATCGGAGAGTTTCGCGCAGTGTTCACGAACGCCGAGGGCGTGATTACCGGCCTCGAGCTGGACACGCGCCGCTGACATCAGGGCAAGGGCTTTCGAGCCCTTATCCGGTTGCCAGACCGAAAACCCCTCACAGAACAAGGACAGTCCCATGACCACGGACATCATTCGCAAAGCCTCGATTGAAGAGCTGGTAGCGCACCGCACGCGAGCCATTGAAGCGTTCGCCCAGGCAGAGGCAGCCATTGAGGCCGCCAACGCGGCGGCAAAGCGCGCAGCCCCCTCATTCCAATATGCAGGCGGTGCGCAGGCGCTGGCCTCGCCCAGCCGGTCGCGGTTCTCCTGCAAGTCGCAGGCGGAAGAATGGCGCAGGGGTGTTGACCGCGACTGCTGGAACAATCTGCTGATGGCGTCCGGCCTTGGCGCGCTGATGGGCGCTAAACAGAAAGGCGAGTTCCAAAAGCTGCTTGAGGACAACCCGCCGGAATTCACCGTCGAGACGGCATTCGCCACCTTTGCGGACAAGATGGGCAACGCAGGAGCGATCTTCAACGAGAGCGTGGTGAATGCGTTCAAGTCTGCCCCGAAGGGCTTCAAGTCGAACGACAGCTTCCATGTCGGCAGCCGCATGATCCTCGACTATGCCGTGTCGCACTACATGAACCATGCCACGTGGTACAGCAGCAGCTATGGCAGCCAAGCCATCGATATTGTGCGAGACCTCGACCGCATCATGCACCAGCTGGACGGCAAGCCGTTCGAGACTGATGCAACACAGATCGCCAGCGTGGCTATGCGTGAGGGCAAATCGGAGTGCGAGACCGAATATTTTCGGTTCCGCTGGTTCCGCAAGTCAACGATGCACGTGTGGTTCAAGCGTGACGATCTGGTGCGCGAGATGAACAGGATTATCGCTGATCACTATGGCGCCGTGTTGGGCCAAGCAGCCTGAAACGAAACGGCCGGGCGAATTGCCAGCGCCCGGCCACACCCTTGCGGGCGATCCTCACAGAAAGGATGCCCGCTTTTACCATCACATCAGGGTTTCGAGCAATGGCGCGCAAAGCATCAGTCGACCAATTGGCATTCGATTTCTTCGGTAACAACGCGACTCCCGCAACGCCGGCCGCACCGGTGGCCTTGCCCGATCCGGTGAAAGAGGCGCTGTTGGGCGCGAAGCTGGAGCACAACGAGTTCTTGCTGAACCTCAACCGCGGCCTAACCAGCAAGCTGCATGTCCCTTTCCCGTCTCGCCTATACCGGTTCCCTGTCGAGTTTATGGACCGCGACCGGACCAAGACAGCATCCAGCCAGCTGCTGTTGCGGCATCCGAGGCTGTGGGATTGCGAGTTTGTCGCGCCATTCCTTGAGGAGATCGAGCAGCGATCCGGCATCCGGGCAGTGTGGCAGGATCACGACGAGTTCGGCCGAGACCGTGGCGAGCTGCCCCGCTGGTGGCATGCTGTAGACCTGTGCAACAACAAGCACTGGTCACACCTGATGGACACGGCGCACCTGACAGGCACAGATGAAATCTTCCGTGCTGTCCGCTTCCACATCGAATGCTGCAGCCTATCCACCAAGACTGCCCGGCAGATCATGCGTCAGCTGGAAACCGAAGAGCCGGCGGACCGCAGCCGTGGCGCTATCCTTGGTGACGGCATGTCCCCGGGCCGTTGTCAGCAGGGAATATCACCGAACATCCGGCTGCGCGGGCCCGAAGGCGCTTGGCTTGCAATTCATGCGGTCGAGGATGGATACCTGAAGAAGCGCGGCAGCTTCATGATGGTGCCGCCCGACACCATGGCGGCCCGCGAACAGGCGAAGGCCGCATGACCATGGACTCGGTAACCGAAAATCTGCATGGTGCCGCGACTGCCAGCAATGCGGACTCACCCATGGACAAACCACCCCACGATGCACCGGAGCACCTGAAGGCCAGGTACTGGCGCGAGGAGGTGCTGGAGCTGACCCGCGATCAGCTGGCCGCGCTGACAGGCTTCAGCGCGTCGAGCATCAAGGATTTCGAGAACCCGTCAAAGGACATCGACCCGATGGCCCGGAAGCGGTACCGGCTCGCATGCGCAGCGGTCGCCATGGGCATCCAGTTCGACTGGCTCACCACGTCGCTCAAGATCCAGCAGCCGGTTCAGATCACGATCGGTCCGGACGCATAGCACCGGCCAGCGTTCGCAGCACTCTCCCCCTTTGCCTGATGCAGATCACGGCCCCGGGCCCATACTGCTCTACAAGGCTTTCGAATGCCCGTTTTGCTGCTATGCCATTGTTCGCGCCACCGAGAGCTTCCACGGCCTTCCCGTTGTCATCCAGCAGCTCAATCATGAAATTGAAGGGATCGTCATAGACGGGGGACTCTGAGCGCACGGCAAATCCTCGTATTGATGTTCTCATTTCGTTCGCCGCGAGGGTTGATTAACGTCCTGATCCATAAGCGGTCAAGCCTTGGCGCTCACAAATCGCGCCTGAGAAACGAGAACATCCACTGTTTGATTTCCAATGTGGCGGTTTGGATGACGGCGAAATCGCCCTTGTTTCGGCCCCGCGATTAGGCATAGTGCGCAGCAGGCAGCACCGGTTTCTTTTGGTGAAAGGTGCGCCATGACACACGAATTACTCCGCTTGCAGGTTTGGCAATTCAAGGGAGAGGCTAGCGGACAACTGGCAATGTCATATCTTGCCTTCTTGGCTCTCCTGTTCTTTGCGCTCGTCGCCTACTGGATCTGGATAAGGAACAGGCGCTGATAGAAGCTAAACCTGAGGCACGTCGGCCTGATCTTTCTTTCGGCGGGGCCTCCTCGGGATCTCCACTAGCACCACGCCGACCTTAAGCCCGCCAAGCCAGAGCGGGAACACATCTGGCCCCATGCCGCGCCCCTGGGGGCGACCGTAGTTTTCCAGCTTCGAGGCGTAGCCTTCCTGCATCCCGGATCGGGCATCGAGCTCCATGCTGCTGATCCCCATTGTGGACCGCCGCTTCACCATGGCGTCCACGAAGCCCTGATAATCGCTGATCACGCCCGAGATCGGCTTAAGCCCGTGCAGGCGATCCGGCAGGTCAGGATCTTCGCCGCCTCGTTCTGCTTCCCAGCGCGCTAACGCCAGTTCGCTGAAATACCGGCGCTTCCGGATCATGACGGAGGGCGGGAACGAAGGGTCTTTCATCCAGACGTAGAGGGTTGAGCGCGCGATACCGAACCGCTCGCACACATCCCCGATGTCGAGATATTTTTCGTTGCGCTGGGTGATTGCCATCTGTCCGAACCTGTCTAAACCTGTCCAAAGTTGTCCGATTTCACCACGCCACATCGGCATCAACGGGAGGCGATTTCGCTGAGCCCGGCGGACCGAACACTGCCGAGAGAATCCCGCAATACTTCGCACCAGGGGGCAGCTCCCGCCGCCGGCTCACCAGCTCGGCATGGCTTTCCACCGTGAACAGAAGGGCGCGCTCCTCTGCGTCCATGGCAGCGCGCGCCTCGGCGACCCGTTGCTCCACCAGACGCACCGCCACCGGCACCGGACGCTTGTCCTCGATCTGCATGCGCTCCTCGGCCAGCTGGACCTGCTTCTGAACATGGGCGGCATGCTCGCGGACCGCCGCGCCCAGCTCCGGCGCAGTGGGCGCCCATTTCAGGCTGAAGCCCGGCATCTGCCCGGTGCAGATGGCCTCAATCACCATCTTCACAGAGTGGCAGGGAAGGCCTTGGCAGGCGTCGATGTAGCTGTCCATCTTCGATGCCGGTGAACCGCTCTTCAGCTCGAGCGCGGTGAAAAGCCGGTTCAATTCCGTCGCCAGCTCCATGCTGGTAATCGGCCTCAATCGTGCGTCCATCGTCTCGCTCCTTCATGCGTTGCAATACCTTGCCCGTGAAATCCGCCATCGAGACGCGGCCCTGCTGGTCACGGTGCAGCCCGTCAGGACCGGGGGCGGCCCCGGGCGGTCCGCGCTGCACCATCGCCGGGAGATCGTTCCAGCGCTCCTGGTTGAGCCATGTGGCGGGGTTGCACCATGGCCGGTCATCCCGTTTGCCGACGTAGGCCCGCAGGCCGGCCATGATCGTTTCCAGATCGGCGCCAGCTCTTGCCTTGACGAACGCCTTGAAGGCGACCGGCTTGCCAACCTTGTTCGGGTAGTTGGGCCAGAACCGGCTATCGAACTCTTGCCGAAGATCAGCCTGCCGGGAGGCCATCGCGCCTCGCGCGATTCCCGGGGCTGGGGATGATGGTTGGGGGATTATAGGGGGGTGGGTCTGGGAGGGGGGATCAAGGGGGAAGGAAGAAGGGGAAGGGGCTGAAGCGTCTGAATAAGACGGTTCAGACGCTTTAAGACGCTTTTCAGACGCCTTGTTCTTTTCGTAGTACCGCCGATTCCGCTCTTGCCGTGCCGTCCTCTGGGTGCTGACAGCAGGCGCCATGGAAGCCTCCATCTCGGCAATCGCCGCGATCAGATCATCGCCGGTCACGCCGGCGGCCAGCAAGTGCTTCACGGCTGTGGCGATGACGGACATCAATCCATCTCCACTTCACGCGGCCGGCGCCGGGGCTTCATCGGATTTTCGCGCATGACGGTGATCAGGTGGCCGTCCTTGACCACATAGGTGATCCGGTCCAGGCGCACCTTGCAGTTGGCAAAGCCGCTATCCATGACCAGCTTCACCGCTGGGTGCAGGATCTCGTTGCAGATGTCATGGAGAGACAGGCGGGCGCGTTGGCAGCAGCGCAGCACCTTCAGGTTCTCCGGCAGCGTGTCGTCATCGCCGATCCACTCCTGAACCGGCAGGCGCATGACCCGCTCCATGTAGCGGAGAACAGCGTGGCTGGAGATGCGTTCATGCATTCGCGACCTCCCGGCCTATAAACCGTGGACCGCCGGAATGCTGGGAGTGGAAGCGATACCACGCACACGACTCCTTCCCGGTCATCTTCGTGCCGGGGATCCACTTCAGGCGGCCTACCGAGACGATATGGCTGCACTGATCCATGTACGGGGCGGACTGCTTGGTGTGGGCCCATTCCGCATCGAACAGGAGCCATGTCGGCGCCATCGCCTGGAAGCGCAGGATCATCTGGTGAAGGATATGCCGATCCCAAGGCACGTTGCTTATGATCGCGTCAAAGCTGGCGTCCTGATCGAAGGGATAGACGAGGGCGTCATACCCACAGGAGATATCGCCCTCATAGACGCATTCGAGCCCAGCCTCCTGCAACTGCCCAACAAGATAGCCTTCGCCGGCGCAGGGCTCGGCGAAGGTCTTAACGCCGCGAAGGTGCGGCAGCAGCTTGCGCACCGCGTTCGGATCGATGGTCTGATAGGCATCTCGGGCGATGCGGGGAAAATCGCTTCGGCGGCCCATCAGAGAAGCACCTTCGAGATCTTCATGGCATTGCGCTCGGATACCGTCCCGCGACTACGGGCAGCGCGCTTGTGATACTCGCAGTAGGACGAGCCCTCGGCCTGGCTGTGCCCGCAGAACAGCGTCTTGTCTTTCTCGCCCGACACCGGCCACCGGCAATCCAGACGGCCGAGCTCCACCAGCGTCATGTTGAGCGGCTCCGGCCTCAGCGCATCGGCCACCACAGGTTCACAGGTGATAGGCCGAGGGCTGGAATCGACCGCCCGAATTTTTGGCCGCTGCCGCGGAGGCCGGGCGACGGGAACTCTTTTCGGTCTCTGATCAGCCGGAGCAGGAGGCGGGCGGCGCTCGATGCTGGTGTCACGCATGCGCAGACGGGCGATCTTGCCAATCACCGAATTGCGCGAAACGCATCCGAGACGTTCGGCTATGACCGTCGCACTGTGTCCAGCAGCCCACAGCTGTTTCAGCGCGGCTGTGTTCTCTTCTGTCCATTTGATGTTCATTCGAATGCCTCAATAGACCAGCCGCCGCCGTCCTTCTTCGGAAGCGGGCGAACAGCGATAAAGCGAAGGGGAAAAAGATCAGCGGCCACCTTGATTTTCACGCGGGCGTCGTCCTGCCAGAAGCCTTTGACCTCGTGCATTTCGAGGTGGCCGGTGGACAACATCACGGCAAAATCGGGGGTGTAGAAGGTGTTGTCGGCGAGGCGGAACTTGAAGCAATCGAACTCGAACCAGACGACACGGCCGGCCAGCTTCTCGTTCTCCAGATGGGCTGCATAAGCTGCCTCGGTTTTGTTCATCTCTCCGGTTTTCAAGCGACCCAGAGCAAGGCGGCCGGAACCCGCCTTGTTCTGTATCCGGCCCCCGCCGGTCATCAAACCATTCCCAGGGCGGCCATGTAGACGTCGAGGATAGCTTCCTCTTCGAGCCGCTCGTTGGCGTCCTTCTTTCGAAGGCGCAGAATGGTTTTCATGGCCTTGGTATCGTAGCCGCGGCCCTTAGCCTCGCTGATGACCTCGCGGATATCGTCCGCGATGGTCTGCTTCTCCTTCTCGAGCCGCTCAATCCTCTCGATAAACTGGCGGAGCTCGGCAGCGGCGACCCGCTGAACCTCAGCCTGTCCAGTCTCCTCGTCCGAAAATGCCTCCACCTGAGCCGACTGTTTCGCTGCCGAGATGCCCGCGGCGTTCTGGGTAACGGCCCGTGCCGCGCTTGCCGGGATGCTGTCCATGATCCTGTCCTTTCGTGGAGGGTTACTGTTTCGACTGGTTGCGGGCGCCGAGCACCCACAGTGCTGCGTTCTTTGCTTCCACGGATCGGCGATGAAGCCAGCAGGAAACCCGCAACAGGATGTCGGCGAGGGTGGTGCGCATCACTTCAGCTCCTGCTTGAGGGTGTCGAGCTGCTGCCGGTGCCATTCCAGCCGCTGCTCAAGCTCGGCGATCTGGACGCCGCGCTCGAACTCCCGCCACCAGCGCGTCCCCGAGCCCTGCATGATCGACTGCAGGACCACGAAACCAGCATCCGACCGCAGGAGGTTCACAACGGCCTCGGCGCCCGGCTCGGTTCGCCCCTCGAGCCAGAGCTTGGCTGCTCGTTCGCTGATCTCAGCCCGGCTGGCGAGGTTCGTGGCGGTTTTCGACGGCCACAGAGTGCGAGCAACCCCGCAAATGGCGTCGACCAAGGGAATCCGGTTTCCCCGCTTTGGGAATCCAGAGTCCGAAAAAAGCGGCAATGATGTCCCCATCGAACAACCTTCCAGGAGTAACCAGAGATGAATTCTCAATCAGTCGCCGCGGCAAACGCCGCAGTGATCTTCTCAATCGGGATGGCGCTTTCGCCACGCGGCACGCATCGCACCCGTGAATTTCTTGAAGAGGTCGCCAACGAACTGCTGACCCTTGCCCCCACTCTCCCAGGCGATGCTGGTGAAGCTACGCGCAACACCGCCGAGCTTCTGATCGCGGCGGAGTTTCGGTGAGCTGACCGCATCCAGCCGGCGGCGCATGGTCTCGATGAAGGCAGAGAATTCGGACATCACGCCACCTCGCTTCCGGCATCAATGACTGGCGCAAAATCCAGCGGGCCCACGTCGATGTCTCGCTCTCTCGCCGCTGCGAGGATGGCCGGGATATGCCAGTGCGGCACGACACCGCCGGTGCCGCCTTTCTCCTTGGGCATCCGCCACCGCATGACGGTATGAACGGACACATCCGTCACCTCAGCCAGAGGCTTCAGACCCTTGAATTTGGTGATGATCGTGTTCGCTGGTTCGCATCTCATAGCGGCAATGTACGATAAACATACAGTGCGAGCAAGTAGCCATGTACGATAATCCTAAATGCGCCGATTTCTACGATGTGCGAAAATCGGACATGCGCGATGAAGTGTATCGAATCTATCTGGACTGGATCCGTAAGGGTCTGAAATCGAGTGGCAAAACGCAGACCGCGCTAGCCGCTCACCTGGGTGTGGCCCACCCCCAGATCACCATGCTCATGCATGGCAAGCGCAATTTGAAGGTTCATGAGATACCGAAGATTGCAGAATTCCTTGGCGTACCGCCGCCGAGCGTAGAGCTTCAGCCATACAGCGCGACACAGGTGCCGATCCGCAAGGCAGGCATCGTGGAAGCCGGCGCCTTCCGCGAGGTGGATGAATTCGACCAGTCGGAGCCGGAAGAAGAATACGGCTACCCAGATCCGCGCTATCCGAACGCTCGGCAGATGTTCTTCGAGGTGTCAGGCGATTCTATGGATGACCTACGCCCAGCGCCGATCTTGCCGGGAGCCAAGATTTTCTGTGTGGCCTATGAAGACATCGCACATAGGATCACGCCTCAGCAGGGCATGGTGGTAGTGGTTGAGCGCACGAGAGACGGCGGCCACTTCCGTGAATGGTCGGTGAAGCAGATCGAGATGTACGAGGATCGAATTGAATTCCATCCTCGCTCCACCAATCCGAAGCATAAGCCGATCATCGTCAGAAGCGATGCAGAGGCCGATAACGGCACCAGAATCGAAATTATCGCCCTGGTGCGCCGGATCGTGAATGACGTGCCGGAGATGTTCTAGGCACGCCCGACACCCGCGGTGAAGCCACGGCATGCTTCGGCTATCTCGGCCATGGTCCAGTTAGCTGGCGGATTACACATCCTGCTTTTCCCGTCATCAGCAAGATAATTCATGATCGGATACACTCCGAAGTCCCTTCCGTCTCCCACTGGAGCGAAGGGCGCGAGCTTGAACATGAATTGCGGAAAGCACCTCGTCAGATATCCGAGGAATTGTTCTTTCAGGTGGGTTAGTTCTGCTACGCGGTCAGCCGGCGGCACCACGATAAATTCAATCACATCAGAATCGCGCATGATTTACTCCATCGGTGATCTGGAAAATACGGCCGACCGTGCAAGAGCAGTGTCGGCAGTGATATCGCAGGCCATTTAGCGCCGCGTCCTCCGTCAGCTCCTCAATGTCCGAGGGAGCAAAATCAACCTGTGGGATGTCGAGCGGTAGGATGCTCTCGCGCATGCAGTTATCGCAGCGCAGGTGAAGAGCGAACCGAGCTTTGTATTCCAATGCGGCAAGACCCATGATGTTCTCCTTTCGTTCCAATGAAAGCAGAACTGCACGCGGGAGTCGAATCGATTCTTCCGAACGCTAACAATCACAGCCAACAACTAATATGTATGTTTATCGTACAAGACACCTTTACACAGATGTACGATTAGCATACATTTCCCCTCATCGAACTGGAGGGACTAGCTTATGCCAGACAAACATATTCCGGATAGCCGAGGCCGTTCCGTGCTTCCCGATGAAACCACCGGATCGCCCGACGCCGGGCTCTTCGCCGCCCGGTTCGCGGAGTACACCCTGATCTCGGCAATTATCTGCCTGTCGCTCATCGCGCTGATCGGTGTGAACGCCTATGTGGCGCTCGAGCGCGTCGAAGCCGCCTACCGGATCGAGCGCGTATGATCACGGCCCTCTCCCTTATCCTTATCGCCCCGCTGGTGCTGCTGATCGCAGACGCCCGCCGGCACAGCCGCAGAAAGCGGCTCTGATCCCTGCCGCCGTCCCCCGGCAGTGAAAGCAGCGGGCCGTGCCCGACCCCCAAGCGGCCCGCTGCACCCCAATTCAGCAGGAGATGAGCATGACCGAATTCGAGAGCTACACCTTCACGTTCGAATACACCCCGGCAGCAGGTGAAGTGCTGATCGAGGGCAGGGCGGTTCTGAAGGACGCGGGCGCGAAGAGCGACCACATGTTCATCGTGGATGTTGACGATATCGAGATCCGCGCCGAGGCGAGCACTCGGTTTGCAAAGGCAGAAGAGCGCATCTTCCAGAAGGCGCTGAAGGAATACGTCCGCGCTCGCATCCTGGTCGATCCGGCAGCGGACAGGGAATGGGCCGACCATCTTCAGGCCAATGGCTGGCGGCCACCGGACCCGTATCGGGAGCACCGGACAGACAACCACGCGCTGGCCGGCATCGCCCGCTAGCGCCCCACAACCCCGCAATCTGACACTTTGGAGTTTGAACCCATGGTTCCAGCTATCGCCCTTGCCGTGCATCCGGCCAACAAGAACCCCGACCACGAAGCCGTCGCGCAGGTCCAGATCGGCCGCAGCACGGGCGTCGTCTTCAAGCTCGAGGATGGTTTCGTCCCGGCATTCCGCGGGATGGCCTGCCCCGGCTACCTGAAGACGGCACAGAACGCCATCAACTGGATCGAGGCGTATGCCGAGCAGGTGGCGGCATGAGGCCTCCCTTCCCGTTCACTCTGGCTGAGATGCCAATTCACCCTGCAAATTTGCCCACACCTGCCGGTGGACGGCTGATCACTCACGGCCTGACCATGCGCGAGCATTTCGCCGGTCTGGCGATGCAGGGCATCGCGTCAAAGTATCCGTTCGGTCTCCCCAATATGGGCGGATATCCGACCGCTGAGGCGATAGCGGTGACTGCTGTGTCTTATGCCGACGCCCTCATTGCCGAGCTGGCGAAGACGGAAGGCGGTGACGCATGAATCCGAAGCACACGCCGGGGCCTTGGGCATTTGGCAAAGAACGCAGTTGGTTGTTTCGAGGCAACCTAAAGTCGGATTGGAATTATTCGTCCACTACAATTTTGCTTATACATGATGATGCCTTTCGGCCCACGGAGGCAGATGCCATTCTGATCGAGGCAGCGCCTGATCTGCTGGAGGCGCTGAAGGATGCCGAAGAGCTGCTGCGGGTCTACCTCCTAGACGCGAACCCGGTCTGCGTGGCTGCTCGCGCCGCCATCGCCAAGGCGGAGGGCCGCTCATGACCGGCGCCCTCGCTCCCACCTCTACCACGACCTCATTCCACGTGTTCTTTGCCGATGCTGAAGCCCTTCGCATCGAGGCAGAGACGCCAGAAGAAGCCAGGAAGATCGGCGAGCAGCGCCGACCCGGCCTCAAAATCCTCAAATGCAAGCGGATCAAGCAGAAGGAGAAGGCCGATGGCTGAGAACTCCGCAATCTCCTGGACCACCCATACCTGGAACCCCTGGATGGGCTGCACGAAAGTCAGCCCGGCATGCGACGGCTGCTATGCTGAAGCCTTGATGGACAAGCGCTATGGGAAGGTCCAGTGGGGAAATGCTCCGCGTGTCCGCACCGGCGCCCATACGTGGAATGACCCATTCCGTTGGCAGCGCAAGGCAGAGAAGGACGGGACGCGCCCGTTCGTATTCTGTGCGAGCCTTGCTGACATCTTCGATAACCAGGTCGATCCGCAGTGGCGGTCCGATGCCTTCGAGGTGATGCGCAAGACGCAGCGGCTGATCTATCTGCTTCTGACCAAGCGCCCGCAGAACATTGTGAAGCTTGCGGAAGCCGCCGGGGGCTTGCCCATCAATGCGGCGCTTGGAACCACTGTCGAGGATCAGAAGCGCGCCAACCTCAACTTGAGTTGGCTCGTATCCGCACGGATTGGAGCGAAACCGCTCTTCACCTTCGGTTCGTTCGAACCCCTGCTGGGGCCCGTAATCGTCCCGTCGGGCTTAATGCCGGACTGGGTCATAACCGGCGGAGAGACGGACCAAGGCGGCCATAAGTCCCGGCCGACTCATCCAGATTGGTTCCGCTCACTGCGCGATCAGGCTTTGGCCGCCGGGGTGCCGTTCCACCACAAGCAGAATGGCGAGTGGGTGCCGCTTCAAGCCAAGGATGGCGAATGGCCGACTGACGAAGGTAATTTCTGCAGGATCGATCATGATGGGAACCGCTCCCCGTCTGGCTGGCCCATGCAGAAGGTCGGGAAGAAGTTCGCCGGCCGCGAGCTGGACGGGGTCGAGCACAATGGGTTTCCGGAGGTGGCAGATGCTTGATCTGATCCACTCCGAAACCGTCACCGTGCCCGGGCTCTACCGGATGAGCGAGGCTGCCTATCACGCTGATCCTTGTCCGACGCCAAGCCTCAGCCGGTCCGTGGCTTACGAGCTGCTGACCAAGAGCGCCCGGCATGCCAAGGCCGTGCACCCCCGGCTGAGCGTGCAGGAAGAGAAGGAAGAAATGAACAGCCGTGCTCGGGACATCGGCAGCGCTGCACACGCGCTGTTGCTCGGCCAGCCCACGGAAATCGCCTGTCTCGACTACAAGGACTTCAAGAAGAAGGCAGCGCAGGAAGAACGCGCCATGGTGCAGAAGCGCGGTGGTATCGGCCTGATCAAGCCGGACTTCGAGAAGGCTACCGAAATGGTGCAGTTCGCGCGGGAGGTTCTGGCCGCCGAAGAGCACCCCGCTATCCAGGCGCTTGTTAGGGCTGGAACCTCCGCCACCATCTTCAACGAGGTCACCGGGGCGTGGATCGACCCGTGCGGCGACAACTGGGCGCGGTTCCGCGCCGACCGCCTGCACATCGAGCCGGGGCTGGTCACCTGCATCGACTACAAGACGACGGAGCAGGGGGCCGCGCCGGAAGCTGTGGCGAAGACCATCTTCAACAACGGCTATCATTTTCAGGACGGCTTCTATCGCCGCGGTCTCCGGATACTGTTCCCGGAGATCGACCAGCACCAGATGAAGCTGGATTTCATCTTCATCGTCCAGGAGCAGGACCCGCCTTTCGAGATGACGGTGACCCGGATCGACGCCGCCGGCCGCATCATCGGCGAGAAGATGGTCAGCGATGCCTTCCGGCTGTGGCGCAAGCACATGGCTGAGAACCTCTGGCCGGGATACCCGCGCGGGATCATGACCGCCGAGATGCCGCCATTCATCGAGACTCGCTGGATGGCGAAGGAGATCGAGGACCCTCGGCTGCAGAACCTCGGGCACGATCCCGTCAACCCCTACGAAACGCACCCCTACCGCACCCGCGAAATTGCAGGACCATGCTAATGAATGACGCCAGCCTTCGCTCCCTGATTTTCCAGCTTTGCGACATCAACACGGTCACCGGAATCCTTACATGGAAAGAGCGGCCGGTAGAAATGTTCCCGACCGTTCGCGCTTGCCGTTCATGGAATTCTCGCTTCGCAGGAAAAGAGGCCGGGTCCACGAACAAGCGCGGGTACCGCGAAATTCAGATCGGCGGTCGTTTGCATCTGCGCCATAGACTTATCTGGCTCGTGGAATATGGCGTGATGCCGATCCTCGTTGACCATGAGCAGGGTGTCGAGGCTGGCGACGGGATAGGCAATCTTCGAGCGACGGATCAGGCCTCCAATACCAAGAACGCTAAACGGCAGACGCGCAACAAATCAGGTCACACCGGAGTCGAATGGTACGCTCCGGCGGGCAAGTGGCGAGCGACTATCAGGTCGGACGGGCAGCGCATCCACCTCGGTCACTTTGACCAACTGGCCGACGCCGTGGCTGCGAGGCAGGACGCAGAGCGGCTGTACGGTTTTCACCCCAATCATGGAAGATCATCATGACGAACAAATTCACGGATGGCGTCCGCGACGACACTTCCCTTATCATCGGTATTGCGGGCGCTTCCGGCTCCGGCAAGACCGTATCCGCCATGCTGCTGGCTGTCGGGCTGGCGGGTGACGAGCCCATTGCCTTCATTGACACGGAGGGAGGGCGCGCCCGCCACTATTTCCCGACTCCTACCGACACCCGGCCTCAGTCCGAGCTGATCAAGGAATTTCTGTTCCGGGTGAAGTACATGGACATGCGCCCGCCGTTCAGCCCGAGGGCGATCTGGGACGCGATCAACGAAGCGATCGACAACGTGGGCGCCAAGGTGGTTGTCATCGATTCAGCTTCTGACGAATGGGAGGGCGTCGGCGGCCTGCACGACATGCACACCGCCGAGATGGCCCGGCTAGCCAAGAAGCCCTATGACAGCCTTGCGGATTGGGAGTTGCACAAGTTCAATTTCCCAGCCTGGGCGGTCCCGAAGGCCGAGCACAAGTCCCACCTGATGAAGAACCTTCGGCAGGTTCGCGCGCACGTCATCTTCTGCTTCCGCGCCCGCGAGATCACCAAGCCCGTCGAGATCGAGGACGATAAGGGCCGCAAGCGCACGACCGTCCAGAACATCGGGTGGCAGCCGATCTGCGAGCAGAACATGCTCTACGACCTGACGATTTCCTTCATGGTCACGCCAGACCAGAAGGGCGTTCCGCTCATGCAGGGCAATCAGTTCTACGGAAAACTCAACCCGCCCTACTCCCAGTTCTTCGCCCCCGGCCGGCAGGTTTCGGTCGAGACCGGCCAGCGCCTGCGCGCCTGGGCGAAAGGCGAAACCACCTATACCAACAAGCCTGCTTCTCCTCCCTCTGGGCAGGCTTCAGCGGAGTCCGGTTCCTCCTCCCAAGCGCCGGACTCCGCGCCCATCACCGAGCAGCAGGTTCAGAACCTCCTGACCTATCACGCGGAGCTCGCGAAGCAGGCGGATCGGGACGCGCTGATGACGGCCCACAGCGCCTTGAAAGCCACGGTGGCTGACGTTGCCGAGATCGCCAAGCGGATACTCACCGCCCACAACGAGCGCATCAAGGGCAACGCCGAGGCGGACACCACCAACACCTTCATCACTGGCGTGATCGAAGACGCCGCTGGAGTTGAGCCATGACCGTGACGAATGAAATCAAGTGCTACGCCTGCGAAGATAACCCGAAGGCCCCTAACATCCCCTGCGCCATCTGTGGTGCTGCCGCCCTCGCCGCCGCTCCTGTGGGGGTGACGGTGAAGCCGCTCGTTTGGGAGGAAGCTGGTGCCCGGCTGCGAGCAAGAGCGGGTGACCGCGAATACCTGCTGAATATCACGGCGGATGGCAAAAGCTGGGCTGGTGGTACGAGACCATATGCCCCCGAGGTAAACCTGACGTGGAGCAGCATCAAGGATTGCGCGTTCGTAACCCTCGATGCCGCCAAGTCCGCCGCCCAAGCCGATTTCGAGCGCCGCATCCTTTCCGCCCTCACCACCCCGCCCGCCGACCGGGAGGAGATCGAGCGGCTCAACGAACTGAAGGACCGTCTTTACCTCCGCCTCCACCACGACGAAGAAACCATCAACGGTTTGGAAGCCCGCGCGGCCGCCGCAGAAGTCCGCGTGAAGGCGCTGGAGGGCGACGCATCCGTATTGCTTTCCCAGATTGAAGCCCTGCAGGAAGCCGCCGGCCACCGCCTTGAAGGTGAAGACGCCACAGTCGTAGAGGCGATCCGCGCCGCCCTGAAGGGAGGTGAGGACAATGGGTAAGTTCACCGTAGAGAAATGGTGCTGCGACCGGTGCGGGGTTGTTTACGGGAAGCGTCCATCTGATCTGGGATATCGGTATTCTGTCAGCGCTTCCGTTGATTACCCGCAGGACTGCGCAGGAGGCCCGGTCTTCTCCTGGAAGGAAATGTGCAACGAGTGCGATGCACAGGTTTCTCGCGAGGTAAACGCGATGCGTGTTTCCGCCGACAAGGCCAAGGCTGCCCTCAAAGGAGCCTCCAATGACTGACGGGTGGATTGAAGAAATCGCGCCCGCGGCTTGGCGTTGGTCATGTGACCAAGGGGAGACGTGGCATTTTGGACCGAAGGACCCGCGAGTTAACGCTTCGAATGTTCGTAGCGTAGAACCCGATATTGTTGAGCCCATGTATTCCGCCACCGCCCTCTCCGCAGCCCACGAGGCAGGACGGCTGGAAGAGCGGGAGGCGTTGGAGCGGACGCTAAAGCACATACGCATGCGGTCGTCTTTTCACCCCGACGATACCGAGGATGATCTGAAAAGGCAGATGCGCCATATCCACAGCGTGTCAGACGCAGCCATCCGGAGTAGGGAGGGCAGCCCGTGAAAAGCGAAAGCGCCTTTCTAACCGAAGCCCAGGTCGCCGAGCGGATGGGCCTCAAGCTCGAGCAGCTGCGGGACGCACTCCCGTCACTCGACAAGATTGGGTTTCCAAAACCCGATCCTCTTTTCGCAGATCGCCGCTACTGGCCGGCCGTGAAGGCGTTCCTTGACCGCCGCTACGGACTCGCAGCAGCATCGGGGCAGGGCATTCCCGCCCTAGATGGAGTTGAATCATGGAAACGGAAAAAATCGGCCTGAAGAAGAGGCCGAGGAAGGACGGCACGACAGCCTATTACTGGGTTGCGACTGCTGTCTCCTCCAAGGCGAAAGACTATCCGCAGAAGACGGTCCGCGTTCATGGCGACATGAGCGAGATCATCCAGGTATGCCAGACGCTCACGTCAGAGCTGAAGCAATGGCTGGCGGAGAAGGGCATCGGGCCGGCGCCCGTCTACGACAAAAGCCTGCACTCGCTCATTCGTC
This sequence comes from Gellertiella hungarica, assembly GCF_014197145.1. Lineage (GTDB taxonomy): Bacteria > Pseudomonadota > Alphaproteobacteria > Rhizobiales > Rhizobiaceae > Gellertiella > Gellertiella hungarica. Next base: position 116,801 of record NZ_JACIEZ010000011.1, read on the forward strand.
TGTATCGCTCGAACAAGGCGTCCAGCTACTTCGAGGTTTCATCAAAGACGCGAGAATCCTACGACTACGCATTGAATTTGCTCGATGAAGCGTGCGGATCGCGCATGCTGGATCGCGTGACGGGCCTCGACATGAAGGAGTGGTATGCCCATTTCAAGGAACCGGCGGAAGATACGGCAGCGCAAGCCATCGCACGCGAGGAGGCACGGCAGCGAGGCGAAGTCCTTCCGCCGAACCCCGAGCGCGCCCGGCGGGCCTACTATGTGATGCAGATGCTCCGCATCGTCGTCGGGTTCGGCGTCGTGTCGGATCTTCCTGAATGCTACCGCCTGAAGCACGTGCTGGAGGAAATGCGGTTCCCGGTGCCCAAGGCACGCACGCAGTCCATAACCTTCGAGCAGGTGCAGGCAATCTGCCACAAGGCTGTAGAGAAGGGCCTGCTTTCAATCGCGCTCGCCCAGGCGCTCCAGTTCGAGCTCACCTTGCGTCAGGTGGATGTCATCGGCATGTGGGAGAAGGCAGACGATGCGGCTTCAGGCGGCATCCTGGACCGGGGCCAGCGCTGGGGCGGCGGCCTTCTTTGGTCGCACCTCGATCAGCAGGGCATCCTGACGAAGGTCACAACCAAGGTTGATGATGTCGTGGCCGAGCACGATACCATGCAGTATCCGTTCCTTCGGTCGATCATCGACATGGTTCCCCCGGAGAAGCGGTTCGGCCCGATGATCAAGTCTGAAGCCACTGGCCTGCCATACCGCCGCCGGCACTTCGCTGATGTGTGGAGATCGGTGGCAGATGAGGCAGGCGTTCCGCGTTCCGTATGGAACCGTGACAGCCGGGCAGGGGGCGTCACCGAGGGCTCGGATGCAGGTGCAGATCTTGAGCACCTTCGCCACCACGCGAACCACAAGAATGCGGCCACGACCCAGCGCTATAACCGCCGCACTCTGGAGAAGACCCGGGAAGTGGCGCGTCTGCGCGTGGCAAGCCGGGGAATCAAGAACGGCCCCGGAACGCGCTCTTAGGAACGCGGTCGGAACGCGAGGAACGCGCAATGTAGCGCGCTTGCTTTAAGTGATTGATTTTGTGGGATTTATTGGTGCCCCCGGCAGGGTTCGAACCCGCGACCCCCTGATTACAAATCAGGTGCTCTACCAACTGAGCTACAAGGGCAACCTGATTGGCAAATAGCAGATTTCCGCAGGGAGTAAAGCCCATATCGGGCGACGTGGTTATTTTGCATGCGCGGTCAAGGGGATGGAACCGAAAGAGCTGTTGCGCCCCTTGCCCGCGCGGGCGCTTGCCCTGTAGGGTTTCGAGGAGTTCGCCCCGGGAAGACCATATGCCAGTGCAGCCCTCCATCGCCTTTCTTGCCTCGCACACGGACGTGGCGCAATCCGCGCTTGCGGAGATGGAGGCCATTTACGGCAACGTGCCGCTCGAGGAGGCCGATACCGTGGTAGCGCTGGGCGGCGACGGCTTCATGCTTCAGACGCTGCACCACACCATGAATTCGGGCAAGCGAATCTACGGAATGAACCGTGGTTCCGTCGGCTTCCTGATGAACGACTACCGCGTGGACGGTCTTCCCGAACGGATCGAATCGGCTGTGGAGAACAAGTTTCATCCGCTGGAAATGTCAGTGATGGATGCCACGGGCGCGACCACCGTCGCCCTCGCCATAAACGAGGTTTCCGTCTTCCGCCAGTCCTACCAGGCCGCCAAGCTGCAGGTCGAGATAGACGGCAAGATCCGGCTGTCCGAACTCATCTGCGACGGCCTTCTTGCGGCCACGCCGGTTGGCTCCACGGCTTACAATCTGTCTGCGCACGGGCCGATCCTGCCGCTGGAGGCGCCGCTGATCGCGCTGACGCCGGTCAGCGCCTACAGGCCTCGCCGCTGGCGCGGCGCGCTCCTTTCCGACAAGGTAGATATCGATATCCATGTGCTGGAGCCGGAAAAGCGCCCGGTCAACGCGGTGGCGGACCATGTCGAGGTGAAATCCGTCATTCGCGTCCGTATCGCCCAGTCGAACGACAGCACGGCAAGGATTCTCTCCGATCCCGACCGCTCGTGGTCCGACCGCATTCTGCAGGAGCAGTTCAGCTACTAGGGCATCGTGCTCCGGACCTGTCTTCCCGACAGTTTCTGCAACCCGTAGGCATATCGCGCAGCGCCCGACAATCCTTTCGGGAACAAGGCGGGAGCTTCACCGTTTCCTCCCCGAAGGCCGCCCGATGGTGGCCGGCAGGGCGGAGATCAGCGGATGGCGCAACCGGCAGGGACGACTGAGGAGACCTCGGGCGCAGGAAGCGCCCCGGTATGGACGGCGGGGCGCAGACCGCGGGTCGTCATCATCGGCGGCGGTTTCGGCGGCCTTGCCTGTGCGGATGGTCTTGGCGGTATCGAGGCGGATGTCCTGATCATCGACCGGCGCAACCACAATCTCTTCCAGCCTCTGCTGTATCAGGTGGCGACGGCGGCGCTGTCGCCTGCCGATATCGCAGAACCGATTCGCAAATCCGTGGGCCGGCATCGCAACATCTCGGTGCTGCTCGCGGAGGCAACGGGCATAGACACGGCGGCAAAGGCAGTCCTCTTGGAAGATGCAAGCCGCGTGCCCTACGATATCCTGGTGATTGCCACGGGCTCCGATTACAACTACTTCGGTCACGACGAGTGGCGCCAGCTGGCGCCGGGGCTGAAAACCCTGCGCGAGGCACGGATGATCCGCCAGCGCCTGCTCTCGTCCTTCGAGCGCGCGGAGCGGAGCGACGATCCGCTGGAGCGCCGGGCAGCACTGACCACCATCATCATCGGGGGCGGACCCACGGGCGTGGAAATGGCCGGAGCCGTCTCTGAGCTGGGCCGCTACATGATTCGCCGCGATTTCCGCCGCATCCATCAGGACGAGATGCGCGTGCTGCTGGTGGAGGCCGGGCCTCGACTGCTTGCAGCCTTTCCCGAGGAACTCTCGCATTATGCGGAGGATTATCTCCGCAGCATCGGGGTGGAGGTGCTGGTGAGCGAGCGCGTCGTCGCCATCGAGCCGGGTTCGGTGCAGATGGGCGATGCGCATGTGGCCTGCGGCGCGGTGGTGTGGGGTGCCGGCATCAAGGCCTCTCCCGCGGCTGCCTGGCTCGGCCTCGGCGGCGACCGGATCGGCCGGATCCCCGTCACACCCGCCCTCAACATCGAGAACCATCCCGAGATCTTCTGCCTCGGGGATACGGCGCTCGCCATGGGCGAGGACGGTCAGCCACTGCCGGCGCTGGCTCAGGTGGCCAAGCAGCAGGGGCAATATGTGGCGTCCGTCATCCGCGACCTCACGCGGGGTCGGGCGCAACCACGCCCGTTCCGCTTCCACAATCGGGGCAATACCGCGGTAATCGGCCGGAACGCGGCCGTCTTCGACTTCGGGCGCTTCCGGCTCAAGGGCCGGCCCGCCTGGTTTCTCTGGGCCATCGTGCACGTCTATCTGCTGATCAATTTCGAGAAGCGGGTGCTGGTCTCGATCCAGTGGATGTTCCGGTATCTCACCCGTCAGCGGGGGGCGCGGATCATCGACGAGAAACCGGAATTCTCGGAAGGGGAGGAAGTTCCCCTTGCGTCAGCGGCCGTTCGCCGCTGATGGCGGCCCCGCCTTTTTTCACGCAGCAGGAAAGGATCGATCATGGGAAGACGCTCGAACGCGATGGTCTTCGTCGTAGCACTGGTCATTGCAGCCGCAGCCGGACTGTTCTTCTTCTATGTGCAGGATTTCCGTGCGGCCCCGAAGACAAGGGTGGAAGAGCCCTACAAGCGGACAGCCGACTCTCCGCCCGACGCGGTGGAGGACGAGACAAGCCATCCGGCGCTGAAGGACGGCAAGAACAACGAAGCCCAGCCGTAAGGGCCGGGCTTCGTCTTCGCCTGTCGATAACGAGAAACGCCGGACGTCAGGTCCGGCGGTCCTCGCTGCTGTCGGTATACATCTCGCGCACGGCCTCGCTTCTCGCCACCCGCTCGCCGGGCGTGAGGCGGCGGTTTCTCAGGACCGCATAGAGTATGACGGCTCCGAGGATGACCGGGCCGATCGCCACGGCAAAAAACCAGAGATAGTCACTGATCATCAGGTGCTCCTTCTGCCGCAAGAGGGCGGGGTGCGCCGGTAGCTTCGCCGGCACGGGCCAGCCTTTGCCCGCTCAGCGGGTGGGCCGGTCGCCGCGGTCGCCTTCTCCGGACTTGACAGGGTGCTTTGCATGCTGTCGGCGGTCGGCAGCCAGAGAACGGCCGACATCGACCGAATCCTTGAACCGGCCCTTGTCGTCGCGCCGCACATAGCGCTTGTCCGTGCCGGTATCGATGAGTTCGCGCTTGCTCATGGGCTCCTCACTGATCATCCCGGGTTTTCATGGCGTCTCCCAGATCGGTCTTCTTGGGGTCCTGGAGATTTTCGCCGGCGGCGTCCCGGTCTTTTTCCGGATCGTCCTTTGCCTTCAGATACCCACGGGGCGTGTTCTGCTGCGGTCCTTCCCAGCGCGGCCACTGTTCGGTCGTGCCGGGAGCGCCGCCTGGACGCGGAGTGTTGCTCATCTCAGTCTCCTTCATGCTGGTTCATGGGCTGAACGGCTTGGGAGCGCCGAGGGTTCCATCTGCAGCTTTCTGGTGCGCCTGAAAGATATATCTATCGGAAATTTAGGGATTACCGAGGAGCTAACGATGAAAGGCGAAAAAGGTGGTTGATAAGCGCCAGGATTGCCGATCTTCAAGGCAAGCGCTGCGTGAGTCAGTTTTTATTAAAAGCTATACTGAACAATCAGGGGGAATTGGCTCAAAAAGGCAGCGAAAGCATGCAGGGACGGTTGAAATCCTTTGTGGTGGCACGCTTCGCCCGGGCGCGGATATCCTATTATCTGCCGGCGCTGCTGTTCTGCCTGGCCGTGGGGACCGGTCTCTACCTGATGGATGGAGACCGGCAACGGCAATATATCGCTGCCGAACGGCTGGAGACCAGCAAGCGGCTTGCCGATATCTCCGCCCGGCTGGATGCCCGCATCAACGCCAACGTCAACCTGGTGCAGGGGCTGGTGACGATGATGGGCGTGCGGCCGGTGGAAACGCAGGCCGAGTTCACAACCCTCGCGGCGAGCCTCCTGTCCCGCCCCTCGGAGATCAAGGTGCTGGCCGGCGCGCCGGGCATGGTCGTCAGCATGATCTTTCCCTACGAGATGAACCGAAGGGCGCTCGGCCTGGATTACAGGAAGAACGACGAGCAGCGGCCGGGCGTGTTGCGGGCGCGCGATACGCGGCAGATGGTGCTGACCGGGCCGATCCACCTGGTGCAGGGCGGCACTGGCCTGATTGCGCGCTATCCGGTTTTCCGGCAGGACGACGGCAGCTTCTGGGGCATCGTCTCCGCCATCATCGATCTGGACAAGCTTTACCGGGACAGCGGCTTCGGGCTTGCCAGCGGTCTCGACGTGGCGATCTACAAGGACAATCCCCAGAAGGAGAAGGCCGTCTTCTACGGGGATCCGGCCGTTCTCGAGCGCAGCCCGGTGGAGCTGTCGCTGAAGGTCGGCATCGATCGCTGGCATCTGGCAGCAACGCCTGCCGAGGGCTGGGGCGACTATGCAACGGAACTCAAGCGCTTCCGCGCCTATACCGTCCTGATCGCGATCGCCATCATCATCCCGCTTGCCTGGGCGGCGCTTCTCGCCAAGCAGCGGCAGGCGAACATGCGGGTTCTGCGCGAAAGCGAGGAGCAGCTGGAAACCCTGTCGCAGCGGCTCGGCCTGGCGCTCAAGGCGTCGGAAATCGGTGTGTGGGAATACATGCCGGCCACCGACACGCTGATCTGGGACCAGCGCATGCGGGAGCTCTATGGCGTCGATCCGTCCAAGCCCATCTGCGAATATGACGACTGGCGCAGTGCTCTTCATCCGGATGATCTGGCGGATGCGGAAGCCACCTTCGCGCGCTGTCTCGAAAAGGAAGCCCCGTACAACACCGATTTCCGCGTGATCGATGCGAACGGCGCCATTCGTTACATCAGGGCGCATGGCGGCGTGTTCCGCAACTCGAACGGCGTGGTGCGCATGATCGGGGCGAACTGGGACATCACGCGCGACGTGATGATGCAGTCCGCGCTACGCGATGCACGCGACCAGCTGGAGCACCAGTCGCTGCACGACGCCCTGACGGGATTGCCGAACCGACGCTTCCTCGAACGCCTTCTCAAGACGGAGGAGGGCGAGGAAGAAGGGCTTGGCCTCATTCATGCCGACCTCGACCGTTTCAAGGAGGTGAACGATACCTTCGGTCACCGGGCCGGAGATGCGGTGCTGAAGGCGGCTGCGGACCGTATCCGCTCGCTGGTCGGGCCCGGAGAATTCGCCTCGCGGATCGGCGGCGACGAGTTCGTGATCGTCACCCGCGGCGCCTCGGCCGAGGAGCGCTCCCGGAGCCTTGCCGACGCACTTGTCGGGGCGATGAGCGAGCCCATCGATTTCGAAGGCCACTTCTGCCGCATCGGATGCAGCGCCGGCGTCGCGGTGCAGACCTTCCGGCACGAGAATCCGCTCCAGCTTCTCGGCAATGCGGATATCGCGCTGTACGAGGCGAAGAAGCGGGGCCGCAACCGGTTCGAGTTCTTCTCCGACGGATTGCGCCTGGCCGCCGTGCAGGCGAAGAAGACGGCCGACGAGCTGATCGTCGCGCTGGAGCAGGACGAATTCGTGCCTTACTTCCAGCCGCAGTTCGATGCGGTCACGCTCGATATCGTCGGCGCCGAAGCCCTTGCCCGCTGGAACCACGAGACGCGCGGTCTCCTTACCCCGGACCGCTTCCTCTCGGTGGCGGAGGCGACCAACCGCGTGGCCGACATCGACGCCGTCATCTTCGAGAAGGCGCTCTTCCATCTGGCGCGCTGGCAGGCCAACGGCTTCCAGATCCCGTCGGTTTCGGTGAACATTTCCGCCCAGCGCCTCGGCGACGACCGCCTGTTCGACTCGCTGAACCGCATCGCCTTCAAGCCCGGTTCGGTATCCTTCGAGCTGCTGGAGACCATCTATCTCGACGATCCCGATGTTTCCCTCGTCGCGGCGGTTCGTCGCCTGAAGGCGGCGGGCATCGACATCGAGATCGACGATTTCGGGTCCGGCCATGCGAGCATCGTCAGCCTTCTGGAGCTGGCACCCAAGCGGCTGAAGATCGACCGCAAGCTGGTAGCGCCCATCCGCGACTCGCTCTCGCGTCGGCAGATGGTGGCTTCGATCATCGAGATCGGCCGCTCGCAGGGCATCGAGATCGTGGCCGAAGGCGTCGAAACCATGGAACATGCGGCCATCCTGCGCGATCTCGGCTGCCATGCGCTTCAGGGCTATGCCTTTGCCAAGCCGATGCCGGCCAACGCGATGATGGCCTTCATGCGGGACTGGCAGGAGCGCAAGCGGGTCCTCCTGGCTGCGGGCTGAGACAGTCCCGGATCCGTCTGCGCCTATTTCAGGACAATGCCCTGGCCGATCAGCGTGTTGCGCATGCGATCGATGAGGTCGCGCCGGGCCTCGGTCCAGACCGCGGTCTTTGCCCAGTACGCGACCTTGAGCGTGGTCTTGTCGGCGGCGAGATCGTCGGAAAACACGCGGGGCGCCGGGCTCTTCTCCACGCGCTCGTCGCGCTCGACCACCCCGAGCAGCAGCCGCTTCACGAGATCGAGGTCCGTATCGTTGGCAACGGCAATCGTGAGCTCCTGCAGGCGCTGGGGACGACGGCTGTGATTGGTGATCGGCACATTCCACAGGATGGAATTCGGGGCAAGCAGATAGAGCCCCTCCGCGGTCTTCAGCTCCGTGGCAAACAGGCCCACTTCCATCACCGTGCCATTGACGGCGGGCGTGACGATGTATTCGCCGACGCGCAGCGGGCGCAGCACCAGCAGCATGATGCCCGCGGCGATGTTCTGGAGCGTTCCCTGAAGCGCAAGACCGATGGCGAGGCCCGCGGCACCGAGGGCAGCGACGATCGAGGTCGTCTGGACGCCGAACTGGCCCAGCACCGTCACGAAGACCAGCGTCATGATTCCATAGCGCAGCACATTCGCGAAGAATTGCGCCAGGGTCAGGTCGACACCGTCGAAGCGCGAGACCGCCTCGTAGAGCCAGCGGCTGAGGAGGCGGGCCAGCATCCAGCCGACGATCAGCAGGATGATCGCGCCGATCACCGACAGCGAGTAATGGACCGCAAGCGCTGTCAGCTGGTTGAGCGCTGTGCGGGTGGCGGCAATGAAGTTGGAGCTCTCGAAATCCATCGGATCCTTTCACCTCGGCTCGCGTGGAAAGGCGGCACCCGAAAGCACCGGCAGAGGTGAAGGAATGAGCGAGGCGCTGAAAGGTTCCCGGCGAAGCGGGCCTTGATGCAGGCGGCATGGCCACCCGCGCGGCCTGCGGTCAGGTCTTGTCGGGTGTGGGGTCGTCCTGTCGCGCAGCAGGCGAGGAGAGGGCAAAGAGACCGCCCGCGAGGATGAGCAAGGCGCCGTAGAAGGTGGCGCTGTCAGGCACCTCGTTGAAGAACAGGTAGCCCCAGAGCGGTGCCCAGAGAAGGCCCGTATATTCGAAGGAGGCGACCACGCTCGCCTTGGCGATGCGGTAGGCCTGGGTCAGCAGCACGATGCCGAAGGCGGCGATGACGCCGCAGGATGCGATCAGCAGGAAATCCCGTGCCGTCGGCATGGTCCAGGGGCGGACCAGGAAGTTGAGGGATGGGTGGCTTGCGCTTTCGATGCCGGTAAGGTTGAGGACGAAGGCCAGCACGAGGGCGCCGGCGAGATAGACCCCGTTCTGGTAGAAGGCCATCACCGAAGCCTTTTCGTCTCCGCCCAGCTTGCGCGCCATCAGCATCGAAAGGGCGTAGGTGGCTGCCGAAAAGAGCGAAAGGAACGCGGCCGGCTCGAACAGGCCGGCTCCCGGCCTCAGCATGACCATGACCCCCGCGAAACCCACGCCGACGGCGGTGATGCGCCGCCAGCCGATGGTTTCGCCGAGAAGAGGGGCGGCCATTGCCAGCATGAAGAGCGGCACGGTGAAGTAGAGCGCAACCGCATCCGCGAGCTTCAGGGCCGGAAAGGCCATGTAATAGGTCGTGTAGGCCAGCAGCATCACTGCCGATCGGCTGACGAGCGGCCTGAAATTCCGGGAAAGAAGCGCGCGCGGTCCTGCCTCCCACCACACCATGGCAAAGAGGATGGGCACCGAAACGATGCAGCGGATCGACACCACCTGGGTGAGGGCATAGGATCCCGACACCGCCTTGACGATTGCATCCTGGGTCGAGAAGACCAGAACCCCGAGGCACAGATAGACGACACCCAGAAGGGTCTTGTTTTGCATGAGGGCTCCTCAGGAGGGACGGACGGTCGTACCGGGCGGCGGGAGCTCCAGAATAAGCACCGGAGCGACTTTTTCCAGCATCAGATGCGACACGGGCTTGGCCGTAAAGGACGCCGGTGCTGCGGGCCGGGAGAAACCCCATGCATAGGTATATATTAAAGTGGTAAAATATCCTCGAATGCTGTGTTCTCGTGCGAGCATCTTTCTTCTATAAAACAGGGGTTTATAGGAAATATCCTGAACAAATAATATATAGAAGGGGTATTTTCATGAATGGCATAGCGCGCAATTTCATGCTTCTCGCACTTTCCTTCCTCTTCCTCGGCGTGGTGGTGGGGCTTTACATGGCGATCAGTCAGGATCATGCCCAGTCAACGGCCCATGCGCATATCATGCTGGCGGGATGGGTGACGGCCGCACTGTGTGCGCTGTTCTACCGCGTGACGGAAAAGGCGGCTCTCAGCCGGCTTGCGCAGGTGCATTTCTGGCTTCAGGCTCCTTCCACCGTTGTCATGACGGTGTCCCTGCTTTTCCTTTATGCCGGGCATGCGGAAGCCGAAACCGGGGCCGCCGTCGGCTCGGTGGGATTCGCCGTGGCAGTCGTGGTCTTTGCCTTCAACGTGGTCCTGTCCTTCGGCGAAACTTGACGATCGTCAGCTCCCGGGCGATTTCCGCCTCCCGGCCGCCACTTTGGCCGCTGCGGGGCTGGACAAGCTTGCCCGGCGGCTCTACCGGCAGGCAAAACCAACACTGGAGTGTCCCATGGAAGTCCGCGACAGCAACGGCACCGTCCTCGCCGAAGGCGACAATGTCACCCTCATCAAGGATCTCAAGGTGAAGGGCACTTCGGAAACCCTGAAGCGCGGCACGATGATCAAGGGCATCCACCTCACGGACGATCCGGCCGAGGTCGAATGCCGCCACGCCAAGATCAAGGGCCTCGTGCTGCGCACGGAGTTCCTGAAGAAGGCGTGACGGGGGCGGGCCTTCGCCTCAGACCGTCTTCAGCATGCCGCCATCGACGAAATAGGTCGAGCCGACCGAATAGCTTGCCTTGTCGGAGCACAGGAAGACGAAGAAGTTGGCCAGCTCTTCCGGCGTGCCGAAGCGCTTTACGGTCGCGTGCTCGTCGGCCACGGACTGGAGGTAACCCTGCCAGTCGCCGCCGGTATTCTCCGTCAGCTGCTTGGCCGTCTTGATCCAGTCGGGCGTGAGGATGAGGCCGGGATTGACGCAGTTGACCCGGATGTTGTCCATTGCAACCTCGGTGGCCAGCGTTTTTGAAAACATCATCAGCGCCGCCTTGGTGACGTTGTAGATCGGCTCGTACCAGAGCGGCTGAACCGCACAGATCGACGCATTGTGCAGCACGACGCCGCCGCCCTTCGCCCGCATCTGCGGCACGAGACCGCGGGCAAGGCGTACGGCCGCCATGACGTGCAGATCCCAGTAAGCCTGCCATTTCTCGTCCGGCGCTTCCATGATGGTCTCGTTGGACCCCGTGCCGGCATTGTTGACGAGAATATCGGCGCCGCCCATGGCGGCTGCGGCGGCTATGACCGCATCCACCCCCTCGACGGTTGCGACATCTGCGGCAACGCCTCTTGCCGTCACGCCGAAGCGGGCGGCAATGCGCGCCGCTTCCGTCTCGGCGCGTTCACCGCCGCGCGCGGCGATCAGAATGTTGGCGCCCTCTGCCGCCAGCCCTTCGGCGACCGCCAGCCCGATGCCCACCGAGCCGCCGGTGACAACCGCATTCTTGCCCTTCAGTCCCATGTCCATCGTCAATCCTCCTCGTCAGACGCGAGGGAGGCTAGCGGAAACGGGCGCCAGGGGGAATCACCAAGAACAGACCGGTCGAACCGCCTATTTCCGGATCATGGAAAGCGGCTTGCCACCTTCTTCCTTCGCCTTGTCGAAACGCTCCGGCGTCACGGCCACCAGCGACAGCGAGCTGCCGTCCTCGCCGAGAAGACTGAGTCCGAGCCCGTCGATCTGCCAGCGATGGAGCTTCAGCTTCTTCACGGCAGAAGCGCAGTCACCGGATGGTGACAGAGGGAAGGTGCCGTCCTCCTCGGCCTCCGCCTTGAGCTCAAGCTGGCAGAGCGTCTCGCCTTCGGGGCGCGCGAGCGTCCAGGTGCCGGCTATGGCGGCGGGGGCAGGGATGGCGTTCAGTCCGGCTGGCGGTTCGAAGAGCAGCAGCAGCGGAGGATTGTCCGCGGTCCGGTGCGGGCCGCCCTCCTGCTCCTCGAAGCGGGCAATGACCTTCCGGACGGGGTCGATCAGCTGGATGGCGCCGTTCTCGCCGAAATTCCACGCGGCGGCATTGCCGATGGCGGGCAGTACGGAGGCACAGGCTTCCTCGGCACCCTCCACCGCAAGCCCGCCGATCGACTCGCCGTCGGTCAGGCGGATGCGGCATCCGGGCTTTCCGTCGGCCGGAGCGACCAGCCACTCCCCGGTGGTCGCCCGGATGATCTCCGGGTCTATGTCCTGTGCCGCGAGGGAGCTGCATGAGAAGAAAACCGATCCCGCCGCGACGAGCGGGATCAGCCATGGACGATAAGGGGTCTGGCCTTGCATCGGGTCCTCCTCCCGGATTGCCGGCCGTGCCGGCTAAGCCTTCAGATACTGCCGTGCGGCATAGAGCGAGATTGCCGCCGCATTGGACACGTTGAGCGACTTGATGGCGCCCGGCATGTCGAGCCGGGCAAGCGCGGTCACCGTTTCGCGCGTCTTCTGCCGCAGGCCCTTGCCCTCGTTGCCGAGCACGAGCGCGATGCGTTCGCCTGCGAAGGTGCCCTCGAGCGGTGCCGGCCCTTCCGAATCCAGCCCGATGGTGGTGAAGCCGAGCTCGTGCAGTTCCCCGAGGGCATCGGCGAGATTGGTGATCTGGATGTAGGGAATCATCTCCAGCGCGCCCGAGGCGGACTTGGCCAGCACGCCGGACTCGGTCGGGCTGTGGCGCATGGTGGTGATCACGGCACCGCAATCGAAGGCGACGGCCGAGCGCATGATGGCGCCGACGTTGTGGGGATCGGTGACCTGGTCCAGTACCAGAAGGAGCGGGCTGTCCTTCAGAGCCTCCAGCCGGCGAACCGGCAGCGGCCGTGTCTCCAGCATCACGCCCTGGTGGATGGCATCGGGTCCGAGCACGCGGTCTATATCCTGCGGAGAAACGATATCCACAGGAAAGGGCAGGGCCTCTGCCGGGCCGATGTCGAGGCGGGCAAAGGCGTTCTGCGTGACCGAAAGGCGGATGTTCTTCCGTTCGGGATTGGCGATTGCCGCGCGCACGGTGTGCAGGCCGTAGAGATAGACCTGCTCCGGCGAAAGCGGCGGCGGCGTCCAGCCTTCCGCCTTGCGGCGCTTGTTCGGTGCGGGGGTGGGAATCTCGCCCCGCTCGCGCTTCTGGTCGCGATGCTGGCGGCGGAGATTGGCGTAATGGGTGTCCTTTGCGGACCGGTCTGCTGGGGGCTTTTTGCTCATGGTGCCTTATAGTCTCCCCGTCGTTCGCCGCAAAGCCCCGGGCTTCCGGGCTTTTGAAAAGGAAGGGATATTTTTTCCGGATTTTTGCATCACGACCGTGTTGACAGATCGGAACGAGACAGTCATATACGCGGCGCAGATCGAACGGGGCGCCGCTCAACGAAGCGCTTTTCGATCCGCGTAAAGCTTGGTTGTTTGATCCGGTTGGAACGGAGAGATGCCCGAGTGGTTAAAGGGGACGGACTGTAAATCCGTTGGCTCAGCCTACGTTGGTTCAAATCCAACTCTCTCCACCATTCCTTCTCGTGATCATAGACCGCCGCGGGTATAGCTCAATGGTAGAGCAGCAGCCTTCCAAGCTGAATACGCGGGTTCGATTCCCGCTACCCGCTCCAATCCTTTCATAACTGTTTGATTTGAGTGTCGTTTCCGGCCGCTGCCCGCTATTCGCCGCGCTGGGTCCGGGCAAACTCATTTAAGTCTTGCGCATTGCGCGTGAAAGCCTTAAACGGCTGCACCAAACCGGTTCGCCGGGCCACCCTATCGTTCACAGGAAGCATTCAAATGGCAAAAAGTAAGTTTGAGCGCACTAAGCCGCACGTAAACATCGGCACGATCGGTCACGTTGACCACGGCAAGACCTCGCTGACGGCTGCGATCACGAAGTATTTCGGTGAATTCAAGGCCTACGACCAGATCGACGCCGCGCCGGAAGAAAAGGCTCGTGGCATCACCATCTCGACGGCGCACGTCGAGTACGAGACGGCCAACCGCCACTATGCGCACGTCGACTGCCCCGGCCACGCCGACTACGTCAAGAACATGATCACCGGTGCTGCCCAGATGGACGGCGCGATCCTGGTTTGCTCGGCTGCCGACGGCCCGATGCCGCAGACCCGCGAGCACATCCTGCTCGCCCGTCAGGTTGGCGTTCCGGCGATCGTCGTGTTCCTGAACAAGGTCGACCAGGTTGACGACGCCGAGCTCCTCGAGCTCGTCGAGCTTGAAGTTCGCGAACTTCTGTCGTCCTACGACTTCCCCGGCGACGATATCCCGATCATCAAGGGCTCGGCTCTTGCTGCTCTGGAAGACTCCAACAAGGAAATCGGCGAGAACGCGATCCGCGCGCTGATGGAAGCCGTCGACTCCTACATCCCGACGCCTGAGCGTCCGATCGACCAGCCCTTCCTGATGCCGATCGAAGACGTGTTCTCGATCTCGGG
>NZ_JACIEZ010000012.1 GCF_014197145.1 Gellertiella hungarica
GAGTCCCCGCCGGGGGCATGCGAAAACCCCGGAAGGAGCGCGATGGGCGCAGAGAGACCGAAGTTGCGTTGGCAAAAGCCGAAACGGGGCGCGGATTGCGCCATATACTTATTCATACGAGGTGCACCCGCGCCCCGGCCACCCCCTCGTGTCCCGAGGGAAGGACATGATGCATCCCCCGGCCTTTCCAAGGGCGCGGGAAGGATGACGCATGGGAATTGGAATGGGAATGACGGCGCCCCCTTCCGTGACGAGCGGGAGGGGGGGCTGGGATTGGGTGGCGTGCAGCGCCGCGTGTGACGTAACGCACACCCCTCTGCCCTGCGAACTGTCGAGTTTGCCGATACGCACCCCCCTCTGCCCCTGCCGGGGCATCTCCCCCTCAAGGGGGGAGATTGAGCGCCGCGTTTGCCGCACCGCACCCCCCTCTGCCCTGCCGGGCATCTCCCCCTCAAGGGGGGAGATCGGGATGGGGTTTATGATGGAAGTCCCCAGCCACCGTTTCTGCAAAATGAGACGCTTGTTGTCTGGCGAAACCATAAAACCCACGGTCGATCTCCCCCCTTGAGGGGGAGATGTCCCGGCAGGGACAGAGGGGGGTGCACATCGGCAAACTCGACCTCCGATCTCCCCCTTGAGGGGGAGATGCCCCGGCAGGGGCAGAGGGGGGTGCGGCACGGCAAACGCAACGCCTTGCGGGCAAAGGGGAGGTGCGGTGCGGCAAACTCAACCCAATACAAAACCCGACCGGAAGACAGAAAGGGAGATGAGAGATGAACGGAAGGCATGTGCACTGGGAGCAGCTGGTGGCCTGGGTGCCCGAGAGCGAACTGAAAAGGCTGGAGGCCATGGAGGTGGGGTATCGGGAGGCGGCCGAGGCGGACAGGCTGTTTGACATATGTCCGGTGCGGCAATGCCGCAGGAAGCGGCAATGCCAGGGACCGCTGGCGACGCGGCCGGAGAAAAGTCTGTGGCCGGAAGACATGCCGATCGAGCTGATGACGGAGTGCCTGTGGCGGTATCCGGGCGAAAAGTGGGCAAGACTGCAGCAGGGGCTGGCCCGGATAGAGGAGGTCCTGGCGCAGGGCCGGAAGGGGAGCCTGCCGGGGCGGGAACTGATGGCGGACCGGATCCGGCGGGACCGCGCCGAACGGAAGGCGGCGAAGGAGGCCTAGAGATCGAGACCGTGGCGGGAGCTCGTCGCGCGTTTCGAGGGCGCGCTCGCCGAGGCGAAGCAACGCGGGCGGGCCGGGGCGGCGCGGGCGGGGCGGTGCGGGCGGGGCGGTGCGGCGCGGGCGGCGCAGTGCGGGCGGGCAGGGGCGGATTGAGCCCGATATCACGGGTTTTCAGGACTTTTCGGGGCCTTTCCGCGCTTGACAGGCCTGCCCCGGGGTTTAAGAAACCGGCCCAATGCTCCAATCATCCACGAGGGATTTCCCCATGACGACGCGTTCGCTTTTCCTGCTTCCCGGTGACGGCATCGGCCCCGAGGCCATGGCCGAGGTCCGCAAGATCATCGCCTACATGAACGAGACCAAGGGCGCCGGCTTCGTGACCGAAGAAGGTCTGGTCGGCGGATCGGCCTATGACGCCCATGGCGCGGCGATCTCGGAAGCGGACATGGACAAGGCGATGAACGCGGATGCGGTGCTGTTCGGCGCCGTCGGCGGGCCGAAGTGGGATGCGGTGCCCTACGAGGTGCGTCCGGAAGCGGGCCTGCTGCGCCTGCGCAAGGACCTGAAGCTGTTTGCCAACCTCCGGCCCGCGATCTGCTATCCGGCGCTGGCCAATGCCTCCTCGCTGAAGCCGGAACTGGTGGAAGGCCTCGACATCCTGATCGTGCGCGAACTGACGGGCGGCGTCTATTTCGGCGAGCCGAAGGAGATCATCGATCTCGGCAACGGCCAGAAGCGCGGCATCGATACCCAGGTCTACGACACCTACGAGATCGAGCGCATCGCCTCCGTCGCCTTCGAGCTCGCGCGCACCCGCAACAACCGCGTCTGCTCCATGGAAAAGCGCAACGTCATGAAGTCGGGCGTGCTGTGGAACCAGGTGGTTACCGAAACCCACAAGGCGAAATATCAGGACGTGCAGCTGGAGCACATGCTGGCCGATGCCGGCGGCATGCAGCTCGTTCGCCAGCCGAAGCAGTTCGACGTGATCGTCACCGACAACCTCTTCGGCGACATGCTGTCCGACGTGGCCGCCATGCTGACCGGTTCGCTCGGCATGCTGCCGTCGGCCTCGCTCGGCGCGCCGGATGCCAAGACCGGCAAGCGCAAGGCGCTCTACGAGCCGGTCCATGGCTCCGCACCTGACATTGCCGGCCAGGGCATCGCCAACCCGATCGCCATGATCGCCTCCTTCGCCATGTGCCTGCGCTACTCCTTCAACATGGTGAAGGAAGCCGACGACCTGGAAAAGGCGATCGCCAACGTACTCGACCAGGGCATCCGCACCGGCGACATCATGGCCGAAGGCTGCCGCAAGGTGGGAACCGCGGAAATGGGCGATGCCATCCTTGCGGAATTCGCCCGGATTTCCAAATAAGAAGCGAAACGGCGCGGTCTGGGGGAAGAATTGCCCGGCAGGGCGCGTCTTCCCCCACCGGGCCACCCGTTCCTTTCGCGTGGCCCCCCGATGGAGGCCATCTTGCCGAAACAGGACGACAGACTGCAAAAGACTTCTCCGGCCTGGCGCCGGAAACTCGACCAGCGATACCGGCGCTACGCGCCGCATCATCCGAAGATTTCCTGGAAGCGCTGGACCGTCGCCACCCTTTTCCTGATCACCCTGGCCGCCTTCTTCTTCGACCGCCCCGCCATCGAATGGGCCCGCACCGGCCCGGAATGGCTGCGCGACTTCGCCGCCGACATCACCGATGCCGGAAAGTCCGGCTGGATCCTCGTCTCGGCCGCGGTGATCGGCATCGGCTCGCATTTCCTCGGCCGCAGGCTCGGTGCCCGCATGCACCGGTTCAGGGCGATCCGGCTGGTCCATGCCTCGCTCTACGTCTTCGTCTCGGTGGCAGGCTCGGGCCTCATCGCCAACCTTGCCAAGTGCGCGATCGGCCGCGCCCGGCCCATGCACATGGACGAGATGGGCACCATGGGCTTCCAGCCCTTCGCCCACGATTATGCCTTCGAAAGCTTCCCCTCCGGCCATTCCACCACGGACGGGGCGCTTGCCATGGCGCTGGCGATCCTGTTTCCGGCCTTCCGCGTGCCCTTCCTGCTGCTGGGCTTCTTCCTCGCCACCACCCGCACGCTGGTGGTCGCCCACTACCCGAGCGACGTGATCGGCGGCTTTTCGCTGGGCGCCTGGTTCGCGCTGATGATGGCGATCGTCTTTGCCCGCTACGGCATCCTGTTCCGCACGGGCCTGCCGGGAGCACGCGCGCAATAACCCGCGCCACGGCCGCCCGATCCGGGGGCCGACCCCCCGAAGCCCGGCACTTGGGGTGCCCGCGGCCAGGGGCCGCAGACAGGAAAAAACCCGGCACCTGAGGTGCCCGCGGCCAGGGGCCGCAGACAAGAAAAAACCCGGCACCTGAGGTGCCGGGTCAGAGGCCGGGAAGCGAGGGGCTACCCGGCCTTGTCGATGAAATCCGGGATCACGCGTTGATGTCGTTGTTCCGGGTTTCCTTGAGGAAGATCAGGCCGATGACGGCGCAGACCGCAGCGATGACGACCGGGTACCAGAGGCCGTAGTAGATGTCGCCCTTGGCGGCGCTCATCGCGAAGGCCGTGGCCGGAAGCAGACCGCCGAACCAGCCGTTGCCGATGTGGTAGGGCAGCGACATGCCGGTGTAGCGGATGCGGGTCGGGAACATCTCGACGAGCATGGCGGCGATCGGACCGTAGACCATGGTGACGTAGAGCATCAGCACCGTGAGGAGCACGACGATCATGGTCGAGTTCACCTGGGCGGGATCGGAGACCATCTTGAAGGCGCCGGCGCCGGGGATGGTGTAGACCGGGATCTCGGTTGCCGAACCGGCTTCCTCGGCGGTCACGATCTTGTCCTTGATCGCGGCTGCGGTGGGAACCATGGTCTTCTCGGTCGCCTGGATGGCGGCGAGGTCGAGCTTCAGCTCGGGGTTCTTCTCGACGAAGCCGGCGAGCTTGGATTCGGCGACCTTGGCCGGATCGCGGACCAGCGGATAGCCGGCGGCCTGAAGGGCCAGGTTGATCTGCTTTTCGAAGGCAGCGGTCTTGGCCTTGGCTTCCTCGCCGGCAGCGACGGCGTCGAAGCTGGTGATCGTGGCATCGCCGAGCTTGACCACGGCATCCGCGGCAGCGGCATCGGTGACGACGCTGTAGGGCACGGAGTTCTTGGTCAGGAAGGCGGTGGCGATGTCGCAGGAAGTGGTGAACTTGGCCGTACCGGTCGGGTTGAACTGGAAGTTGCAGTCGCCCGGCTTGGCGGTCACGGTGGCCTGGATGGTGGCCTGGGCATTGGCAAGAGCCGGGTTGCCGTAGGTGGTCAGGCCCTTGAAGATTGGGCAGTAGGTCAGCGCCGCCAGGATCATGCCGGCCAGAATGATGGGCTTGCGGCCGATCTTGTCCGACAGCCAGCCGAAGACGACGAAGAACATCGTGCCGATGGCAAGGGCGATGGCAACGAGGATGTTGGCCGTCTGTGCATCGACCTTCAGCACGTTGGTGAGGAAGAAGAGCGCATAGAACTGGCCCGAGTACCAGACGACGGCCTGGCCGGCGACGGCGCCGAAGAGGGCGAGGATCGCGATCTTGGCATTCTTCCACTGGCCGAAGGCTTCGGAAATCGGGGCCTTCGACTGCTTGCCCTCTTCCTTCATCTTCTTGAAGGCGGGGGATTCGTTCATCTTCATGCGGATCCAGACGGAGATGCCGAGCAGGATCGAGGAGACGAGGAAGGGAATGCGCCAGCCCCAGTCGGCGAAGGCGGTCTTACCGAGGGCAAGCTGGATGCCGAGGATGATCAGGAGCGACAGGAAGAGACCGAGCGTCGCGGTGGTCTGGATCCAGGACGTGTAGAAGCCGCGGCGGCCATCGGGAGCGTGTTCGGCAACATAGGTGGCCGCACCGCCATACTCACCGCCGAGCGCCAGGCCCTGCAGCAGGCGCAGCACGATGAGCAGCACCGGCGCCCAGATGCCGATCGAGGCGGAACCGGGCAGGAGACCGACGAGGAAGGTGGACAGACCCATGATCAGGATCGTCACGAGGAAGGTGTACTTGCGGCCGACGAGATCGCCCAGGCGGCCGAACACCAGCGCGCCGAACGGACGCACGAGGAAGCCCGCGGCAAAGGCCAGCAGCGTGAAGATGTTGCGGGTCGCTTCCGGGAACTCGGCAAAGAAGGCCGCGCCGATGAAGGTCGCCAGTGAACCGTAGAGATAGAAGTCATACCATTCGAAGACGGTGCCGAGCGAAGAGGCGAAGATCACCTTCTTCTCTTCGGCTGTCATGGGGCGGGTCTGAGAACCCGCGGCAGCTGTGTAAGCCATTAATCTGTCCTCCGCAGAAGCCCAAGGGGCGAAAAGGCGGCCCGCTCAGCTCCTCCAGAAAGCTGTCCCTTGCGGGAGTGGCACGCTTAACAAAAGACTGACAGAAAACAGGTATGAGAGTCAGAGATGCTTTTGGTTTATGACTTTAGTCGTATATTTTGCAGTGCAAACAGGCACATGGCGCGAATTTTGCACCCGCACAGAAGCCCCTTGGCGCGCCCCTCGGGCAAAGGGCGCGAGACTTGACCCGACTGGCGCGATGGCTTAGCGAGAAAGCCTTGAAAAACCGGCTGGATCGCCACCGGCACGATCACGACCTCCAGAATGCACGCCATGCCGGATAGCCTCGACACTCCCCTCCGTCCCGCCGGACCCGGCAGGATCCTCGCCTATACGGGCGACGTGTTCCGGCACAATCCGTGGAAGCATACGGTCGTCTTCTTCTTCCGCTCCTTCTGGCAATACCGGCTGACCACACGCTGGATCGCCTTCATCGAGGATTTTTCGCGCAGGCTGGGGCTCGGCGCGCCGCCGCTCGAGCTGGTGCGCAAGGCCTTCGGCGCCTATTTCACCCTCAACCATTCGCTCGAGGGCCGCGAGGCGCTGCTCGAGGAGCACTACCGGCTTGCCGCCGGGCGCCTGCCGCTCGACCGCTGGAAGGCCTTCTTCGCGGGCGAGAGCGTGGAGCTCGGGCGCATCGCGGGCAAGAAGGATGCCTACATCGTCTGGCTGCGGCGTTCGGACCAGTGCGGCACCCGCCACGAGGGCGAATGGACGGGCGGGTTCGAAAGCGCGGCCACCGGGGTGCTGCTGTGCCGGATCACCTTCATCCTGGCGCGCGATGCCCGGGGCCAGCCGACGGTGGCCATCGGCGGCCTGCAGGGACCGGGCCGCGAGATCCCGAAGACGGCGCTCGTCACCGCAACGCGCGATCTGGGCGGCCTGAGGCCGAAGGATGCCATGCTGCTGGTGGCGGCCGGCATCGCCCGCTCGCTGGGCGCCGGCGAGATGCTCGCCATCGACAATGACAGCCACCCGATCAACTACCGGGCAAAGCGCCGTCGCTCCCGGATGCTGACGGACTACGACGACTACTGGCGCGAGCGCGGCGGCGTCGAGGGCGGCCCCTTCGGATTCGTGATTCCGGCCAAGGATCCCGCCGAGGCCGAGCCCGGCAACAAGCGCCGCGACGAGGCCAAGAAGGCGTTCTTCGATTGCGGTTTTGCACTGCTCTGCGGAAAGCCCGGCGAGGGCTGAGCCGCAGCGAAGCGGTCTGCACCGGTGGCCGCTCCCTCCGCAAAGCCGCTTGACTCGATTGAAAAATGTCGTAAAGACCTGCGGCAGACAAAGGAAATTTCCCGAGATGCCGTTCTCATTGCTGATCCTTGCTGAGAGACATCACCCGGCGCACTTCGCCGGCGGGAACCGATTTGTTTCCGTATCTTCCAAAACCACGGCCAAAACGACGACGAAAACCGTCTGACGTCTCTGGCCTGCCGCTCTCTCCCCGGCCCGGCTGGGGACAAGGAAAACGCCGAGGCGCCCCCTCGCGGCTTTCCCCTCCCAACCCAAGAGGAGAGACAGAAAGAGAGCAAGACAATGGGTTTCAAAGTCGCAGTCGCAGGCGCCACCGGCAATGTCGGTCGCGAAATGCTGAACATCCTCGCAGAGCGCGGTTTCCCGGCCGATGAGGTCGTGGCGCTGGCTTCCGCCCGCTCCCAGGGCACGGAAGTCTCCTTCGGCGACAAGGTGCTGAAGGTGAAGAACCTCGAGAACTACGACTTCTCCGATACCGACATCTGCCTGATGTCCGCCGGCGGCGACGTTTCCAAGAAGTGGTCGCCGAAGATCGGCCAGCAGGGCTGCGTCGTGATCGACAACTCGTCTGCCTGGCGCTACGACGCCGACGTGCCGCTGATCGTTCCGGAAGTGAACCCCGACGCGATCGAGGGCTTTTCCAAGAAGAACATCATCGCCAACCCGAACTGCTCGACCGCGCAGCTCGTCGTCGCGCTGAAGCCGCTGCATGATTATGCGAAGATCAAGCGCGTCGTCGTCTCGACCTACCAGTCGGTCTCCGGCGCCGGCAAGGACGGCATGGACGAGCTGTTCAACCAGACCCGCGCCGTCTTCGTCGCGGACCCGATCGAGAACAAGAAGTTCACCAAGCGCATCGCCTTCAACGTCATCCCGCACATCGACGTGTTCATGGAAGACGGCTACACGAAGGAAGAGTGGAAGGTTCTCGCCGAGACCAAGAAGATGCTCGACCCGAAGATCAAGGTGACCTGCACGGCCGTGCGCGTGCCGGTCTTCATCGGCCACTCGGAGTCGGTCAACATCGAGTTCGAGAGCGAAATCACCGCCGACAAGGCCCGCGACATCCTGCGTGAGGCCCCGGGTTGCCAGGTGATCGACAAGCGCGAGAACGGCGGCTACATCACGCCTTACGAAAGCGCCGGCGAAGACGCCACCTACATTTCCCGCATCCGCGAGGACGCGACCGTGGAGAACGGTCTCAACATGTGGGTCGTTTCCGACAACCTCCGCAAGGGGGCCGCGCTGAATGCGGTGCAGATCGCCGAGCTTCTGATCAATCGCGGGTTGATCAAGTCGCGCAAGCAGGCAGCATGATTACCATTTGGTAAACAGTTTTGATTAAAAGCTTCGCAATCCTTCGGGACTTTGCGAAGCTTTTTGAATTCCGGCAGTTGGATCGGACCGGCGCGGGGCCGGGCCCCGGGCATGGCGCCCCCAGCCGAACGGAGACCTATGACGGGGATGGGAATGCGCAACGGCAAGATCAGGGCAGTTTTGATCGCAGCAGGCCTGATGGCCTTCGGACCGGGAGCGGCCTTCGCTGCGTCCTGCAGCAATACCGGCGGTGCCTTTCCCGCCTGGGTGGAAGAATTCAAGCAGGAAGCGGCGGCCAACGGCGTCAGTGCCTCGGTTCTCGACCGCGCCTTTGCCAACGTGGCCTACAACAAGGGCACGATCCGCGCCGACCGCGGCCAGAAGAGCTTCAAGCTCTCCTTCGACCAGTTCATGAAGAAGCGCGGCGGGCAGACCATCATCTCGCGCGGCAAGGGCGTCAAGCGCGCCAATGCGGCCCTCTTTGCCCGCATCGAAAGCCGTTTCGGCGTTCCGGCTGGCCCGCTGATCGCGATTTGGGGCATGGAAACCGGCTTCGGCAGCTACATGGGCAAGGAGCACACGCTCTCGGCCGTGGCAACGCTGGCCTATGACTGCCGGCGTTCGGCCTATTTCACCGAGCAGCTCTATGCGGCGCTGAAGCTGGTTGCCGAGGGCAACCTGAGCCCCGATGCCCGGGGCGCGGCCCATGGCGAGATCGGCCAGACGCAGTTCCTGCCGCTCAACGTGGTGAAATACGGCGTGGACGGCGATGGCGACGGGCACATCGACCTCGTTCGGTCGCGCGCCGATGCGCTGGCCTCCACCGCAAACTTCCTGCGCGGCCATGGCTGGAGCGCCGGTGCCGGCTATCAGCCGGGCGAGCCCAATTTCGGCGCGCTGCAGGGCTGGAATGCCGCAAGCGTCTACCAGCAGGCCATTGCCTATATCGGCCAGCAGATCGACGGCGAGTAAGCCCGCCTGCCCCGAGCTGACGAAACGAAAGAGCCGGCAAAGCCGGCTCTTCCCGTATCTGCAGGCCGAAAAAACTCAGACTTGCGGCCGCTGGAAATCGCCGGTCTTGCCGTCCATCACCCAGAGCTCCCCGGTCGAGATGTCGAACCAGGCGCCATGCAGGTTGATCTTGCCGCGCTCCTCGAGGATGCGGACGCAGGGGAAGGTGCGCAGGTTGCTGATGGAATTGCGGATCGAGACGCGCTCGAGCGCCGTCTGGCGCTCGCCGGGGGTCATCACGTCGTTCATCTGGATCTGTTCGGCAGCGGCGCTGACCAGCCCCATCCACTTGCCGATGAAATCGCCGGGCGAAAGCGGCTCCGCATTGGGATCGAGTGCGGCGCGG
Organism: Gellertiella hungarica; assembly: GCF_014197145.1. Taxonomy (GTDB): domain Bacteria; phylum Pseudomonadota; class Alphaproteobacteria; order Rhizobiales; family Rhizobiaceae; genus Gellertiella; species Gellertiella hungarica. The sequence continues at coordinate 9,486 of NZ_JACIEZ010000012.1, forward strand.
ATGCCGCCGCAGCGGCCATGGCCCATCACCACGATATCCTTGACCCGCAGCGACTGGACGGCGAATTCCAGCGCCGCTGAGGTGGAGTGATAGGTGCCGTCGGGCTCGTAGGGGGGCACCATGTTGGCGACGTTGCGCACCACGAAGAGTTCGCCGGGACCGGAATCGAAGATCATTTCCGGCGCGGCCCGGGAATCGCAGCAGGCGATCACCAGCGTCTTCGGCTGCTGCCCGTTGTCCGCCAGGACCCGGTACCGCTCCCGTTCGCTGCTGTAGCGTCCGGTCATGAAGTTGCGGTAGCCGTCGATGAGATAGTCGGGGAACGTATGCATGCGGCGGAAGCTACAGGCTGCACCCGCCAAGATCAACCTTGGGACCGCCGTCATCCGACGAATTAACGACCCTTTTCGCCACCCCGGGCGAAGCGGTCAGCTGCGCTTCTTCTGCGCCGGATGGAAAAGCTTGCGCATCTGCACCATGGCCATGGGCGTGGAAAGGCTGGCGGCATGGGTCTCGAGCGCCAGCTCGTCGCCGCCGGTCTTGGCGGTGCGGGCGAGGATCTCGAAGACGGAGGCGGTTGCCAGCTGCAGGGCCCGCTCCTCCTCCATCCCCTCCAGGAGACGGGCGAGAAAAAGCGCCGCGAGCAGATCGCCCAGGCCGTTCGGCGCATTCTCCACCAGCCGGTTCTCGGCGAGCAGCGCCGTCTTGCCGGAGAGGTAGAGATTGCCCGTGCCGCCCGCCATCATCGGCACGGCCGAGGTGACCAGCATGCGCGGCGGACCGAGGGCGAGCGCCGCCTCCATGATCGCGGCATTGCTGTCGAGGGCGGATCCCGCCATCCAGGCGAGTTCATACCGGTTGGGCGTGGCCAGCGATGCCAGCGGAACCAGCCGGTCGCGAATGGCAATGGCGGTGTCTTCCGCCACGTAAAGGCCGCCGAGATCGCCGATCACGGGATCGCAGGCATAGAAGAGACCAGGATTTTCCCCCCGCAGGCCCTCGACCAGCCGGGCAATGGAGGCCGCCTGGGCGGCATTGGCGAGATAGCCTGACAGCACCGCCCGGACCTCGCCCCGCCAGGGTGCGCGCAGGAGATCGTCGATCGCGCGGTCGAATTCCTCGGCGCCGAAGACCATGCGGGTGGAGGGGCCGTGGCCCGGATGCCAGGGCAGGACCACCGTCGGCAGCGACCAGACCGGATGGCCGAGCATCTCCAGCGCAAAGACGGCCGCCCGGTTGCCCACCGAGCCGCGCACCACGTGGCTGGAGATGGCGATGACCGCACCCTTGTCCGCCGCACCCTTCATTGCCCGCTCCCGCCTCAGAGACACCGCCGTGAGATGCGTCCATTTCCCCTCGCCTGTCAACGCGAAAGAGAGGCGCATTTTGCGTCAGCTTTAAACAAATTCTCAAAAACGACCGCTATTTTTTAAGAAATTAGCGGAAATATGGGCTTTGACACGCAAAAAATTGGAAATTTGGTCAAAAAAAGCGCGAACTGCCCGCTATGGTCCAACGGCGCGCGTGATTCCCCCCCGAAATCGCGCCTGCCACACTGATTCCCGGTAAGGAGGAGACCCATGGGAGCCCGTAACCATCCGAAACGTGACAAGCTCATCGACAGCGCCCGCAAGCTGGCGCTTGCGGCAGAGAGCCGTCATCTGGATCCCGGCATCCTGTTCGGTCATGCCAGCAACGACGACCTGGAAGCCTTCTCCGCGGACATGCTGGCCCGGGCCGCCATTCATGCCGCCTCCGAACTCGACGGATGGGACGGGGAAAACGCCCGCGTGACCATCACGCCTGTCGACACGGTGGAGCCCGGCGGCATTCCCGTCTCGGTGCTCAGCGTGACAGACCGGAACATGCCCTTCCTCTATGACAGCGTGATGGGCGAGGTGACCTCCACCCACCGCGACATCTTCCTGGCCGTCCACCCGATCGTGGTGAAGCAGGAGGACGGCACCCTTTCCGCCTTCGATCCGGACCGCAACGGCGAGAAGGGCAGGGCGGTGAGCCATATCCAGCTCCATCTCGCCCCGGTGACGCCCGGCCAGGGCGCGGAACTGGTGAAGCGCGTGGAAACGGTGCTCTCGCAGGTCCATGGCGCCATTGCCGACTGGAAGCCGATGCTCTCGCTGCTCGACAGCGTCATGGCGGAACTGCAGGCCTACCAGCCCGGCCGCCGCAAGGCCGAGCGCGACGAGACGCTCGCCTTCCTCGACTGGCTCAGGCGCGACAACTTCACCTTCCTCGGCATGCGCGAATACATCTATTCCGGCAAGGGCGCGAAAGCGAAGGTCGAGCGCGGCAAGGGCAGGGGCCTCGGCATCCTCTCCGATCCGGACGTGCTGGTGCTGCGCCAGGGCAAGGATGCGGTGACGACCACGCCCGAAATCCTCGAATTCCTGCAGGGGCCGGAATTCATCATCGTGACCAAGGCGAACGTCAAATCCGTCGTCCACCGCCGCGCCTACATGGATTATGTCGGCATCAAGCGTTTCGACGAGAACGGCAACGTGATCGGCGAGCTGCGCGTGGTGGGCCTCTTCACCTCGACGGCCTATACCGGCCCCGCCTCGCAGATCCCGCTGCTGCGGCGAAAGGTGGAGAAGGTCGTCGACCATTTCGGCTTCGATCCCGCGAGCCATTCCGGCCGCCTCCTGCAGAACACGCTGGAATCCTACCCGCGCGACGATCTCTTCCAGATCGAGCCGGGCCTTCTGGCAAGCTTCTGCGAACAGATCAACGATCTCTCCGACCGTCCGCGCGTGCGCGTCCTGCCGCGCATCGACCATTTCGACCGCTTCGTCTCGGTGCTCGTCTATGTTCCCCGCGAGGAATACAATTCCGCCGTGCGCGAGCGCATCGGCCAGTATCTGAAGACCGTCTATGACGGGCGCGTCTCGGCCTATTACCCGGCCTTTCCCGAAGGCGGCGTGGCCCGCGTTCACTTCATCATCGGCAGAAGCGGCGGCAAGACGCCGCGCATCCCGCAGGCCCGGCTGGAACAGGCGATCCGCGAGATCACCGCGCGCTGGACGGAGCGCTTCGAGCAGCTCGCCGGCGAGGATGCCCCGCGCATCGCGGTAAGCCAGGCCTTCGAGGAGGCCTTCACGCCGGAAGAGACGGTGGCAGACCTCGACCACATCGTTGCCTGCTTCCGCGGCACGCCCGTCAGCATCGTCTTCAAGACCCGGCCCGACGATCCGAAGCTGCTCTCGCTCCGGCTCTACCATGCGAAGACGGATCTGGCGCTCTCGCGGCGCGTGCCGCTGCTCGAGCATCTCGGCTTCAACGTCATCAGCGAACGCACCTTCGACATCGAATGCACGGGCCCGGACCGGACCGAGGGGCTCGTGGTGCTGCATGTGATGGAACTGGAGCCGAAGAGCGGCGAACCGATGGATCTCGCGGCCCATGGGGCAGCCCTCACCGAAGCCTTCCTCGATGCCTTCCACGGCCGCATCGACAACGACACCTTCAACCGGCTGGTGCTCCTGGCAGGCCTGACCGCCCGCGAGGCGATGGTGCTGCGGGCGCTCGCGCGCTACCTGCGCCAGGCAGGCATTGCCTATTCGCAGGATTACATTGCCGAGACTCTGGCTAAATATCCCGGCATCGCCGCCGCCTGCTTCCGGCTGTTCCGCGACCGGTTCGATCCGAAGCTGACCGACAAGAACAGGGCAAGGCGCACCGCCGAGCATCTGGAGGAGATCGAGACGGCACTGGCCGCCGTGCCGAGCCTCGACGAGGACCGGATTCTCCGCCGCTACGTCAACCTCATCCAGGCGACGCTCCGGACCAACTACTTCCAGCGCCGGGCGGACGGAACGCCCAACCCGATGCTGGCCTTCAAGCTCGATCCGCACCTGCTGGACGGGCTGCCGGAACCGCGCCCCTTCCGCGAGATCTTCGTCTATGGCGTGGAGGTGGAAGGCGTCCACCTGCGCTTCGGCAAGGTGGCCCGCGGGGGCCTGCGCTGGTCCGACCGCGCCCAGGACTACCGCACCGAGGTGCTCGGCCTCGTGAAGGCGCAGCAGGTGAAGAATTCGGTGATCGTGCCCGTGGGCGCCAAGGGCGGCTTCTTCCCGAAGCTGCTGCCCGCCAGCGGCACCCGCGACGAGATCTTCGCCGCCGGCACCAATGCCTACAAGACCTATATCCGCACGCTGCTGTCGATCACCGACAACATCGAGGGGCAGGACGTCGTGCCGCCGAAGGACACGGTGCGTCTCGACGGCGACGACCCCTATTTCGTCGTCGCGGCCGACAAGGGCACCGCGACCTTCTCCGACACCGCCAATGCGCTGGCCCAGGAAGCCGGCTTCTGGCTGGACGATGCCTTCGCATCCGGCGGCTCCGCCGGCTACGACCACAAGAAGATGGGCATCACCGCGCGCGGTGCCTGGGAGGCGGTGAAGCGCCATTTCCGGGAAATGGACATCGACATCCAGACCACGCCCTTCACCGTGGCGGGCGTCGGCGACATGTCGGGCGACGTCTTCGGCAACGGCATGCTGCTCTCGCCGAAGATCCGGCTGATCGCCGCCTTCGACCATCGCGACATCTTCATCGATCCGGACCCGGACATGGCGCGCAGCTTTGCCGAGCGCCAGCGGCTGTTCAACCTGCCGCGCTCCAGCTGGCAGGACTATAACCGCAACGTTCTGTCAAAGGGGGCGATGATCGTTTCCCGTTCGGAAAAGTCCGTGAAGCTGACGAACGAGGCCGCCGCCGCGATCGGCATCGGCAAGACCACGGCCACCCCCTTCGAGATCATGACCGCGATCCTGAAGGCGAAGGTGGACCTGCTCTGGTTCGGCGGCATCGGCACCTACATCAAGGGCCCGGGCGAGACGGATGCGGAAGTGGGCGACCGCGCCAACGATCCGATCCGCATTCTCGGCACGGAAGTGGGCGCGAAGGTGATCGGCGAGGGCGCCAATCTCGGCGTTACCCAGCGCGGCCGCATTGCCTACAGCCTGGCCGGCGGGCGCTGCAATTCCGACGCCATCGACAATTCCGCGGGCGTCAACTCCTCCGACGTCGAGGTCAACATCAAGATCGCGCTCGCCTCGGCCATGCGCGACGAGCGGCTGACGCGGGCCAAGCGCAACCAGCTTCTCGCCTCCATGACCGACGAGGTCGCAAGCCTGGTGCTGCGCAACAACTACCTGCAATCGCTGGCGATTTCGCTGACCTCGCGCAAGGGCACCGCCAATGGCCGCGAGCTCGGGCGGCTGATGGACGTGCTGGAGGCCGCGGGCCAGCTGAACCGCAAGGTGGAAACGCTGCCCGACGACGCGGCCTTTGCCGAACGCTATGCCGGCAACAAGCCCCTGACCCGGCCGGAGATCGGCGTGCTGCTCTCCTATGCCAAGCTGGTGCTCTTCGACCAGCTGACCGCCAGCGACGTGCCGGACGAACCGGTCTTCAACGGCGTGCTGACCCGCTACTTCCCCGCCAAGATGCAGCGCACCTATGCGCGCGACATCGCCGGCCACCGGCTGCGCCGCGAGATCATCGCGACGGTGCTGGCCAACGAGGTGATCAACCGCGGCGGCCCCGGCTTCGTCGTCAATCTCAGCGAAAGCGCCGGTGTCTCGCCTGCCGAGGTGGTGCGCGCGGCGATGCTGGCCCGCGAGGGCTTCGATTTCGCCCGCCTCTGGACCGAGGCCGACCGGCTGGACAACCAGATCGGCGGGGAGGCGCAGAACGGCTTCTACGCCGAGATCGGCGCGATCTTTGCGGGACTTACCCGGCTTCTGCTGCGCAACGGCATGCAGGGCAGCTCGATGGAGGAAGCCGGCCAGAAGCTGGCCCAGGCGGTGAAATCGCTGAAACCCATCCTGCGCTCGATCATGCCGGCGGACCTGACTGCCGAGATCGCGGAGACCGAAACGGCCTTCGTCTCGGCCGGCATTCCCCCGGCGCTCGCCGCGGAAGTGGCGGAGCTGCGCGCCCTGCTGATCGTGCCCGAGATCATGCAGATCTGCGAGCGCACCGGCGATTCGCTCGCCCGCGCCTCGGAGGCCTACATGGCCGTTTCGCAGCGTTTCCACGTGGGCAGGCTGCTGTCCGCAGCCGCCCATGTCACGCCGGCGGACGCCTATGAGGGCATGGCGCTGTCCCGCGCCCGCGACCAGATCGCCGCCGCGCGGCAGCAGATCGTCATCTCGGCGCTGACCCAGCACCGCAAGGACAAGGCGCCGCTGGATGCCTGGCTGCAGGCGGACCGGAACCGGATTACCCGGCTTTCCTCCGAACTGAAGACGGTGACCGACAGCGGAGAGCCCACCGTCGCCAAGCTGACGGTTGCCGCCGGCATGCTGAGCGACCTTGCCTTGGCCTGAGTGAAATGAGACAGTCCCCCGCATCGAGACGCGGTGCGGGGGCATGACGTGACGGAAGCGATGACGAGGGCGCCGGAGAGCGGGGCCGTACCGCGGCGGGGCATCTGGGGCTGGATGCTGTTCGACTGGGCGGCACAGCCCTTCTTCACCGTGGTCACCACCTTCATCTTCGGGCCCTATTTCGTCGCCCGCCTCACCGACGATCCGGTCGGGGCGCAGGCCATGTGGAGCAACATGGCGACGATCTCCTCCGTCGTCATTGCCATCTTCTCCCCCATTCTCGGCTCGATCGCCGACCAGTCCGGCGCGCGAAAGCCGTGGTCGCCTTCTTTGCGGTGATCAAGATCCTCAGCCTCTGCGCCCTCTGGCAGGCCGCCCCCGGCTCGCCGCTGCTCGTGCCCGTCGTCGCCATGATCCTTGCCTCGATCGCGGCGGAATTCTCCATCGTCTTCAACGATTCCATGATGCCGCGCCTCGTTCCGAAGGACGAGGTAGGCAAGCTTTCCAACATCGCCTGGGGTCTCGGCTATCTCGGCGGCATGATCGTGCTGATCTTCGTCGTCGGATTCCTGGCTGGCAACCCGGATACCGGCAAGACCCTGCTCGGTGCCGATCCGCTCTTCGGGCTCGATCCCGGGACCGGGGAGGATGCGCGCATCACCGGCCCGCTTTCGGCCGCCTGGTATCTCGTCTTCATCCTGCCGATGTTCCTCTTCACGCCGGATGCGAAGCAGGGTCTGCCGATCGGCAGGGCGGTTTCGGCCGGCCTCTCCGAGCTCGGGCACACGCTGCGCGAACTGCGCCACCGCGCAGGCATCCTGCGCTTCCTGGTGGCCCGCATGCTCTATCAGGACGGGGTCAACGGGCTGCTCATCCTGGGCGGCACCTTCGCCGCCGGGATGTTCGGCTGGGCGACCATGGAGATCGGCCTCTACGGCATCATGCTGAACGTGGTCGCCATCTTCGGCAACATGATCGCCGGCTGGGTAGACCTGCGCGCCGGCTCCAAGCGGGTGGTGCTCCTCTGCCTGGTGCTTCTCATCGTCGCGACGCTCGGCGTCATCTCGACCGGCCCGGGCTATACGCTCTTCGGCCTCCTCCCCCTTTCGACGGCGGACAGCGGCGGCGTCTTCGGCACCGCAGCGGAAAAGGCCTATATCCTCTACGGACTCCTGATCGGCATTTCCTTCGGACCCGTCCAGGCCTCCTCCCGCTCCTACCTCGCCCGCAGCGTCAGCCCCGAGGAGGCGGGCCGCTATTTCGGCATCTACGCGCTTTCCGGCCGGGCGACGAGCTTCATGGCCACGCTCGCCTTCTCGCTCGTCACCTACTGGAGCGATTCCGCCCGCTTCGGCATGGCAACACTGCTCTTCTTCCTCGTCTCGGGACTGGTCCTGCTGATCGCCACGCCCTACCCCGCCGATGACCGGCGGTGACGCTGTGTCGATTCGCACCGCCGCACGGCGTTGGGTTTGCGGTACCGCACCCCCCTCTGCCCCTGCCGGGGCATCTCCCCAGGCGGACGAGCTTCGCTCGCCGCGAGGGGGGAGATTATGGGTGCCTCGCGCGGCGTTTTCTTTGCCGTGCCGCACCCCCCTCTGTCGGCTTCGCCGACATCTCCCCCTCAAGGGGGGAGATGCCCGGCAGGGCAGAGGGGGGTGCAGCACGGCAAACTCGACATAGTGCGAGGCAAGGAGCCGTGCCCCCACCCCATCCCCTCAATGCAGGAAGTGGCGCATGCCGGTGAAGACCATGGCGATGCCGTGTTCGTCGGCGGTGCGGATGACCTCGTCGTCGCGCATGGAGCCGCCGGGCTGGATGACGGCGGTAGCGCCGGCTTCCACCATGGAGAGCAGGCTGTCCGGGAAGGGCAGGAAGGCTTCGGAGGCGACGGCGGAGCCGACGGTGAGCGGCTTGTCGAGCCCCATGAGGCGGGCGGCTTCCTCGGCCTTGATGGCGGCGATGCGGGCGGAATCGACGCGGCTCATCTGCCCGGCGCCGATGCCGACCGTGGTGCCGTCCTTGGCATAGACGACGGCGTTGGACTTCACGTGCTTGGCGACCTTGAAGGCGAACTTCATGTCCTCGAGCTCGGACGGCGTCGGCGCGCGCTTGGTCACGACGCGCAGGTCGAGATCCTCGACGATGCCGTTGTCACGGGTCTGGACGAGAAGGCCGCCGGCGACCGTCTTGGCGGAAAGGCCGCGTTCGCGCGGGTCCGGCAGGCCGCCGGTGACGAGCAGGCGGAGATTGGGCTTCCGGGCGACGATGGCGCAGGCCTCGGGCGAGGCTTCCGGTGCGATGATGACCTCGGTGAACAGCTTGATGATTTCCTCGGCCGCTTCCGCATCCAGCATCCGGTTGAGCGCGATGATGCCGCCGAAGGCGGAGGTGGGGTCGCAGGCAAGCGCCCGCTTGTAGGCCTCGACGAGCGAGCTTCCGACGGCCACGCCACAGGGATTGGCATGCTTGATGATGGCGCAGGCCGGACCGTTTTCCGGCAGGAAGCCGGAAACCAGCTCGAAGGCGGCATCCGTATCGTTGATGTTGTTGTAGGACAGCTGCTTGCCCTGGAGGAGGGTGGCGGTGGCGACGCCTTTGCGGTTTTCGCCGGTGACGTAGAAGCCCGCGCTCTGATGCGGGTTTTCGCCATAGCGCATCTTTTCCTTCAGCACGCCGCCGATGACGCGGTAGCGCGGGATTTCGATGCCGAGCGCCTCGGCAAACCAGTTGGAAATCGCCGCATCGTAGGCCGCGGTGCGGGCAAAGGCCTTGGCGGCCTGGGACTTGCGGTATTCATACGAGGTGCAGCCGTCATCGAAGCGCAGGCTCTGCAGCAGCGCCGGATAATCGGAAGGATCGGTGAGCACGGTGACATAGGCGTGGTTCTTGGCCGCCGCGCGCAGCATGGCCGGTCCGCCGATATCGATGTTCTCGACCGTGGTCGGGTAATCCTCGCCCTTGGCCCGCACCTCCTCGAAGGGATAGAGGTTGATGGCCAGAAGATCGATGGCACCGATGCCATGCTCCGCCATGGCCGCCTGGTGTTCCTGATCGTCGCGGATCGCCAGAAGGCCGCCATGCACCAGGGGATGCAGCGTCTTGACCCGGCCATCCATGATCTCCGGGAAGCCCGTGACATCGGAAACGTCCGTGACCGGAATGCCCTCGGCGGCAATCGCCTTGTGGGTGCCGCCGGTGGACAGGAGCCGCACGCCCATTTCGTGAAGCGCGCGGGCGAGCTCCACGATGCCGGTCTTGTCCGAGACGGAGAGCAAGGCCGTGCGGACCTTCACCTTGTCGGGGGCGGGGATCTTCTTCGATGCGATGGCCATGGCTCTCTCCTGCTGCGTGCGCGCTGAAACCGCTGCTGCCCGGGGAAGGCGCGGTGGCGATGCCACGGCTCTGCCTCCCATGCGGCGTTGCTGATGCGTCCGAGCGTCCGCCTAGCACAGGCGAGACCAAGAGGAAACCGGCCTATCTCTGTCTGATGAACTGCCAGTCGATTTCCGCATGCTCTGCCAGGGAAAACCGCACCTCGATCTGCTCGGAGGCCCGGATGCCCGAGGCGTCGGCAAAGAAGATGTCCTCGGAAATCACCGCCTCGTGTCCGTCGACGGAGAAGAGCCAGCTTTCCCCGTCCGGCGCCTTCAGGAGGACGCTGTCGCGGCCCGCCTGGATGAGATCGATGGCGGGATGGACATGGAAGCGGGCAATGGCGGTGGCCGTTTCGCCCGCACCCGGCGTTTCTCCGCCCGGACGGGTGAAGAAATCCCGCCCGCCAAGCCGCGTGCCGCCCTGCGACAGGCGCAGATGGCGGTGATGCACCAGACCGAAGAGGCCGGCGTAACCGTCATGGCTCATGTCGAGGCGGTCCTCGCCCTCGGCGCTCTCCTCGCGCCGCACCGTGACATGCTTCGGCCCTTCGGCCATCACGGGCCCCAGATAGGACGACTGCGAAAGCCGGCTCGAGGAGGTCTCGTTCAGGATCACCGTCGAATGGGCGGCACTTGCCCGTGCCATCTGCCGGTAGTGGTTGCCGGCAAAGCGCGGCGAACCGGCATTGACGATGAAGCGGTTCTTGCCGGCGGACATCTCGAAGGAAAGCGTGCCCGCATGGGCGGTGCGCGAGGTTTCGAGATCCTGGGCCATGCCGCTGTCGACGATGACGACAGTCTGCCCCGAGGCCATGCGCTGGTAGCCCATGTGGGGCAGGGCCTTGAAGGTCTGGCCGGAGGTCTCGTCATAGCGCAGGACCGCCATCAGCTCGTTGGCAAGCGTCGCGGTGGCGCCGTTGAACAGCGCGAGATCGCCGCCCTGATGCCGGAAGAAACGCAGCGCCGGATACATCCGGTCGATGCCCGAGATCAGCCGCTGCGGCATGTCGTGGCCGAGGTTCATGTAGGTCTGGCGAAGCGGCAGGAGATCGAGCAGCAGGTCGAGGGCTGCGCGCGGATTGCGCGAGACGTGCCCGCCATCGGCGAGGATCTGCGCCTCGATCTCCTGGTCGAGCCGGGCTGCCGCCTTGCGGATCTGTCCGGCGCGCGAGGGCACGGCAAGCGTCAGCATGGCAAGCGCGATGCGGATGCGGAAGCGCGTTTCCGGCTCGATCGCGCTGCCGCAGAGGCGCTCGAGATAGCGGCCCTGATAGACGAGGCTGCGGGAAAAGCGCCGGTAGAAGACCGTGTCCGCACCATTCAGCAGCACCGGCGAGTGGCTGAGCCAGGCAATGAGCCGCGAGGCCACCGTCTCCGGTTCCCAGGCGATGCCGTCGATCACCCGCCCATGGGTGGAGAGCCACTGGTTGACGATGGTGCGGGCCGCGGCGGAGGCTTCCGGCGAACGGAGCGCCCGCAGATGCCGGATCCAGCTGAAGGCGTGGAGCCGCATGGCGAAGGGGCGGGAGGGCAGCTCCAGGAAGAAGGGAGAGGTGCCGTTCGTGTCGAGAACCCGGCCGGCCAGCGGAAACCGGCCTTCGAGAATTTCCTCCGCCACGAAGGCATCGATGGGCCTGAGATCCGTCGGCGCGACGATCAGCCGTTCGGGCGCGCGCACCGAGGCGCGGAACAGCCTGAGGCGCGTGAGCGCGACGCTGCGATGGACGCGGCGGCGTGCTTCGCTCAGGTATGCCCGGTATAGTTGTCCGCCCGCCAGTATCTTCATGTCTTCACAGTTGATTCCCGCATCGCGCGACAATGCGTGGCGCGCCCCGTCATTTCAAGACGCGGTAGAGACGAATCGAACTCTCATTCTTGCGCCGGCTAGCTTTCGCGACGCTTTAGGACCACCGCATAGAAGCCGTCGAGACCGCCGGCAACGCCGTCGCGCGGGGGGATCATGGCGGGCGTCGTGCGCAGCGCGCCCTCGGGGGAGACCGCTTCCTCCAGCCCCGGCCAGCGATCGGGGGAGACCGGGACGCGCTCCATGTCCGTGCGCTCGGCAAGAAGCGCCGCCACCATCTCCTCGCCCTCCTTCGGGTCGAGCGAGCAGTTGGAGAAGACGACGAGCCCGCCCGGTCGCACGAGATCGCAGGCATGGCGCAGCATGCGCGCCTGCAGGGCGGCGAGGTTTTCTATGTCGTCAGGACCCTTGGTCCAGAGCACGTCGGGGTGGCGTCGGGTGGTTCCGGTGGACGAACAGGGCGCATCGAGCAGGGCCGCATCGAAAGGCTCTTCCGGCCGGTAGTCGAGCATGTTGGCCTCGACGAGTTCGGCGGAGAGCTTCAGGCGGTCGAGATTGGCAGCGAGGCGCTTCAGCCGGTTTCCCGACTGGTCGAGCGCGGTGACGCTCGCCCCCGCCGCGGCGAGCTGGGCGGTCTTGCCGCCCGGTGCGGCGCAGAGATCCACCACGCGCCGGCCTTCGAGATCGCCGAAAAGCCGTGCGGGCAGGCTGGCGGCGGCATCCTGCACCCACCACTCCCCCGCCTCGAAACCCTCGAGCGCGGTGATCGGCCGGTCGAAGGGCCGGAGCCTGACGCTGCCGGTCGGCAGCACCACCCCGCCAAGCTTTTCCGCCCAGCCTTGCGGATCCGACCTGACGGTCAGATCGATGGCCGCCGGCGTCAGCTGCGCCTCGGCAATGCGCGCGGCCTCATCGGCGCCATAGACCTCGGTGAGCCGCTCGAAGAACCAGGCCGGCATGGCCGGCACGGCAGCGGACTGTGCGAGGATCCTGTCGCGCTGGCGCCCGAAGCGCCGCAGCACCGCATTGACCAGACCGGCAAAGCGCCGGTTGCGCGGATCGGCATGGGCCTGTTCCACGGCAAGATCGACGGCGGAGTGATCGGGAATGTCGAGATAGAGGATCTGCGCGGCCCCGAGAACCAGCACATGCTGAAGCGCACGCGCGCCTTCCGGCAGCGGGTTGTCGAGCATGGCGTCGAGCGCCGCCTCGATGCGCGGCAGGTGACGGAGCGTCGCGTTGAGCATCGCCCGCACGAGCGCCCTGTCCTGATCGGAAAGGGCCCGGTAGGCGGGGTTGCCGTTCTGGGGATCGAGCATGCCGTCCAGCGACACCTTGCGATCGACGACGGCGGCAAGGATCTTGGCCGCTGCCGCCCGCGCCTCGAAACCGGGCTTGGCAGGCGGCGGCGAGGACCGCTCCCCCTTCGGCGCGCCGGAGCCGGATTTCATCCGGCCTGGCGGACGGCGGGAGGGGCGGTTCTTTTCAGTGGTCAAGACCAGGGTCCTTTGGGCGGTTGGCTGTCTCCGCGTCCCCATGCCGTGTTGGGCACGGAGCGCGCTTTGCGGGTGGGATTAGCAGCCTGAGGGCGCTGCGTCGAGCCGCTTCCCATCTCGGCCGCCAGCCGCTCGAGGGCGGCAATGCGGTTTCCCGTGTCCGGATGGGTGGAGAAGAGGTTGTCCATCCGCTCGCCCGAAAGCGGATTGATGATGAACATGTGGGCGGTGGCCGGATTGCGCTCCGCATCCGCATTGGGGATATGCTCCGCGCCGCGGGCGATCTTGCCGAGCGCCGAGGCCAGCCAGAGCGGATTGCCGCAAATCTCGGCACCGCGCCGGTCGGCGGAATATTCCCGCGTCCGGCTGATCGCCATCTGCACCAGCATGGCGGCAAGCGGCGCCACGATCATCGCAACCAGGATGCCGATGCCGCCGAGGGGACTGCGGTTCTCGCCGTCCCGGTTGCCGCCGAAGAGAAAGGCGAAATTGCCGAGCATCGAGATCGCACCCGCAAGAGTCGCCGTGATCGTCATCGTCAGCGTGTCGCGGTTCTGGATATGGGCGAGCTCGTGGGCCATGACGCCGGCCACTTCCTCGGGCTTCAGCATCTGGAGCAGCCCGGTCGATGCGGCAACGGCCGCGTTTTCGGGATTGCGGCCCGTGGCAAAGGCGTTCGGCTGCGGGCTGTCATAGAGATAGACCTTCGGCATGGGCAGGCCCGCATTTGCCGAAAGATCCCGGATCATGCGGAAGAATTCCGGCGCATTCTCCTCGCTGATCTCCTGCGCATGATAGGCCGAGAGCACCATGCGGTCCGAATTCCACCAGGAGAAGAAGTTCATGCCGGCGGCCACCAGAAGGGCAATCATCATGCCGCTCTGGCCGCCGATGAGGTAGCCGACACCCATGAACAGCGCGGTCATGAAGGCCAGCAGCATGGCAGTGCGGACAAGGTTCATCTGCGGGTGGCTCCTTTCGCCATGGGCGGCAAGGGGTTTTCATTGCCGCTCGATACCCTATAGATTGGTGATATCGGGACCGATTTCAACGGAAAGAGCGCAGCCATGTCCCCCGCCGAAAATGACAACAATCCCCCATCTGCCGTTCAGGAGCAGGCAGCCGAAAAACCGAAGGTTCTTTCGCCGGCCGCCGAACGGGCCCTTCGGGAGGCCGAAGCCCGCCGCCAGGCCGAAAAGGAGGCGAGCCTGCCCACGGAATATGGCGGCCGCGGCGGGGCCGATCCCTCGCGCTTCGGCGACTGGGAGATCAATGGCCGCGCCATCGACTTCTGACACAACCTTACCGTTCAGCAGATATATAGACACGCTTTTGCCGCTTGATATTCTGCCCCCATAAACGGGGGAAGGCACTCATGAAGCGGATGTTTACGGCGATGCTTGCTCTGGTTGTTTTTGCGGGAGCCTCGCTCGCAGCCGATGTTCCACGTGGAACGCGCTGGGAAAAGGCAATCCTGCCGGTCGTTCCCGTGAGAATGACCTGCAAGTCGGCGAGCTCCTGCTACGAGGCGGTGGAGCTCTGGTGCGGCGGCTATTACGGCGCCGACCGCGACGGAGACGGCATCCCCTGCGAAACCGTCTGCTCCAGCCGGGCAGAGGTGCAGGCCATCGAGGCGGAGATCGGCTGCGATCTGTGAGGGCGTCTCTTGCGTCGGCCAAGCCAGGTTAATGTTTATTTTATTTGCCTAAAATAGAATACTGCCTGCGGCCTTTCTCGCAGGTGATATATGACCCGTTACCGCATGTTCGTTGACGATACGGGAAACGTGCACAACTCTACCTCTAACCATCCGCAGCAAAGATATGCGGGGGTAGTGGGTGTCATTTTTGCGAATGACTACCTGGAAAATGTGTTCCGACCGGGATTCGACCGCCTTCGGGAGCGTCATTTCGGTCGACTTGAAGACGGCAGTCTGCCTATCCTTCACCTCCGGAAAATGAAAAGTGCGGGCCGGGAGAGCATATTCGGTTGTCTGAATGACCCCGCAAAACGAGCGCGCTGGGAAGCAGATTGTCTGTCGATGTTCAGAAGAGCGCAGTTCTCGGTTATTGCAGTCGGAATTGACAAAGTGG
This sequence comes from Gellertiella hungarica, assembly GCF_014197145.1. Taxonomy (GTDB): domain Bacteria; phylum Pseudomonadota; class Alphaproteobacteria; order Rhizobiales; family Rhizobiaceae; genus Gellertiella; species Gellertiella hungarica. The sequence continues at coordinate 24,612 of NZ_JACIEZ010000012.1, forward strand.
AATTCTATGCCCGGCATCCTGAATGGCAGGGTAGCGTATACGATCTTCTCGTGGGCAATGCCGTTGAGCGCTACTTCTACTTTCTCCGAAACCGTGGCCAGGGAGACGTTGAAGCAGAGGCAACGAATTCACGGCTTGATCGTGAATTGAAGGCTCTCTACCGGAACTTCTTCGAAAACGGCACAGATCACATTCCCGGACATCGGTTACAGAAATGCCTGACGTCTCGGGAAATAAAGATCAAGCCGAAATCCAGTGAAAACATCGGCCTTCAGTTTGCAGATCTCTTGGCGAGTTGCTGTCTGGCACATCTAAAGCATTTATATGGTTCAGGTCCGCCTTTAGCGGGAATGGCCGCAGATATCGTCCGCATACTGGAAGAACGAAAATACTATCGCCGTACCGACGACAGCTCCCCTCATGGTTTTGGCAGAATATGGCGGCCATAAAAAATAAACGGCCCAGAAAGGGCCGCCCAAGCTTCCAAGCTTGTCCCTCCAGCAGGACTGGATTGGGTCAACAATAGCGGGAAAATCCCACCTATGTCAACGACACCCTAATGTAGTCGATCCCGGCCTTCCTCAGGCCGGGAGCTCCGTCGCATTACGGGCCATGTTCGGTGTCAGCCCTTGTTCTGCCGGTTGGCGATCAAATCGTCGACAACGGAGGGATCGGCGAGTGTCGAGGTGTCGCCGAGCGAGCCGAAATCGTCCTCGGCGATCTTGCGCAGGATGCGGCGCATGATCTTGCCCGAGCGGGTCTTCGGCAGGCCGGGCGCGAACTGGATCTTGTCCGGCGAGGCGATCGGACCGATTTCCGAGCGGACATGCTTGACCAGTTCCTGGCGCAGCTGGTCGGTCGGCTCGTGGCCGGCCATCAGCGTCACATAGCAGTAGATGCCCTGACCCTTGATGCCATGCGGATAGCCGACGACGGCGGCTTCCGAGACCAGATGGTGCGAGACAAGCGCCGATTCCACTTCGGCCGTACCGAGGCGGTGACCGGAAACGTTCAGCACGTCATCCACGCGGCCGGTGATCCAGTAATAGCCGTCCTCGTCGCGGCGGCAGCCGTCACCGGTGAAATACTTGCCCTTGTAGGTGGAGAAGTAGGTCTGGATGAAGCGGTCGTGATCGCCGTAGACCGAGCGGGCCTGGCCCGGCCAGCTGTCGGTGATGCAGAGATTGCCGTCGGTCGCGCCTTCGAGAACATTGCCCTCGTTGTCGACCAGCTCCGGCTTGACGCCGAAGAAGGGACGGGTGGCCGAACCCGGCTTCAGGTCCGTGGCGCCCGGCAGCGGCGTGATCATGATGCCGCCCGTTTCCGTCTGCCACCAGGTATCGACGATCGGGCATTTCTGCTCCCCGACGACATTGTAATACCATTCCCAGGCTTCGGGATTGATCGGCTCGCCGACGGAGCCGAGCAGGCGCAGCGTCGAGCGCGAGGAGCGCTTGACGAATTCGTCGCCTGCACCCATCAGCGAACGGATGGCGGTGGGCGCGGTGTAGAAGATGTTGACCTTGTGCTTGTCGATCACTTCCCAGAAGCGCCCCTGATCCGGGAAGGTCGGGATGCCCTCGAACATGACCGTGGTCGCGCAATTGGCGAGCGGCCCGTAGACGATGTAGGAATGGCCGGTCACCCAGCCCACATCCGCCGTGCACCAGTAGATATCGCCCTCGTGATAGTCGAAGACATATTCGTGGGTCATCGAGGCATAGACGAGATAGCCGCCGGTCGTGTGCATCACGCCCTTGGGCTTGCCGGTGGAACCGGATGTATAGAGGATGAAGAGCGGGTCTTCGGCCTTCATCTTCACCGGCTCGCAATGGGGCTTAACGGTCGCCATTTCCTGGTGGTACCAGTGGTCGCGGCCCGGCGCCCAGCCGATCTTGCCGCCCGTGCGGCGAACGACGAGCACGTTGTGCACGATGACGAACTGCTTGGCCGCCAGATCGATCGCGATATCGGTGTTTTCCTTGAGGGGCACCGGCTTGCCGCCGCGCACGCCCTCGTCGCAGGTAATCACGAAGGTGGATTCACAATCGACGATGCGGCCGGCCAGCGCTTCCGGCGAGAAGCCGCCGAAGACGATGGAATGGATGGCGCCGATGCGGGCGCAGGCGAGCATCGCATAGGCCGCTTCCGGGATCATCGGCATGTAGATGGTGACGCGATCGCCCTTCTTGACGCCCATCTTCTTCAGCACGTTCGCCAGGCGGCAGACATGCTCGTAGAGCTCGTTATAGGTGATCTTCTTGTCGATGTAGGGGTTGTCGCCTTCCCAGATGATGGCGGTCTGGTTGCCATGGGTCTTCAGGTGGCGGTCGATGCAATTGTAGGAAACGTTCGTCAGACCGTCCTCGAACCACTTGATCTGTGCCTTGCCCTTGAAGGAGGTGTTCTTCACCTTGGTATAGGGCTTGAACCAGTCGATGCGCTTGCCGTGCTTGCCCCAGAACTTTTCCGGGTCCTCGATGCTCTCCTCGTACCACTTCAGGTACTTCTCGTTATCGATCAGGGCCTGGGCTTTGGCAGACTTCAGGACTGGATACGTCTTCGACGCCATGTACTCCTCCTCTTGGCACGGCAGGGCGACCGGGCACCGGTTCCATGTGCTCACCCCCCGGATCGCGATCGTCGGGGGGACCATAGCATGTCGATCTGCCCCGGCAATTAGACAAAGGTACCCGAAATACAGGGTCCCGCAATTCTGAAACCGGATCTGTTATGCATCCTTTGCATTGCACTGCCAATTGCATTTGAGCCTGTTTGCGGTTATACACCTCCGCATTTCCCGGAAATCTGGTAGTGATACCACGGCCCGCGACCCCGGCGCGGACGGACAGAAGGACTATATCCATGGCTCAACAGTTGCTCATGCCGAAGGCGACCGCCATCTGGCTGGTTGACAACACGGCGCTCTCGTTTGACCAGATCGCTCAGTTCTGCAGGCTCCACCCGCTCGAAGTGAAGGCCATCGCCGATGGCGAAGCCGCCCAGGGCATCAAGGGCCTCGACCCGATTTCCACCGGCCAGCTCTCGCGCGACGAAATCGCCCGCGGCGAGGCAAATCCCGACTACAAGCTGAAGCTTTCCGAGCCGAAGGTCCGCGTGCCGGAATCCAAGCGCAAGGGTCCGCGCTACACCCCGGTTTCCAAGCGCCAGGACCGCCCGAACGCCATTCTCTGGCTGGTGCGCAACCATCCGGAACTCAAGGATGCGCAGATCTCGCGCCTGGTCGGCACCACCAAGTCGACGATCGAGCAGATCCGCGACCGCAGCCACTGGAACTCCGCCAACCTGACCGCCATGGACCCGGTGACGCTCGGCCTCTGCAGCCAGATCGATCTCGACATGGAAGTGGAAAAGGCCGCCAAGAGCCGTCCGCTGCCCACCGCCGCCGAACTCGGCGCGACGCTGCAGCCGGCCTACGAAACCGAAAAGGGCGGCTTCGACTACGGCCAGGAAGAGGAGAAGGAAATCGACGCCGATGCCGTCTTCGCCAAGCTGAAGTCGCTGAAGTCGGACCGTCCGGCCGACGAGGACGAGGACGATCTCTACTGAGACCGGCTCCGCACCCCGGAACATGCAAAACCCCGCACGTGAAAACGGCGGGGTTTTTTGCTGGGCGGAGTTTGCCGGAGTGTAGCTTCTGCCTGGCGTGGCGAGGAGTTTGCGGATGGGCACCCCCTCTGCCCTGCAACCGTCGTGTTTGACGTACGGCACCCCCCTCTGCCCTGCCGGGCATCTCCCCCTCAAGGGGGGAGATCGGGATGCCGTTATCTTGGCAGTCCCCAGCCACCGTTTCAGCAAATCAGACGTTTGTTGTCTGGGGAAACCAAAAACCGCAATGTCGATCTCCCCCCTTGAGGGGGAGATGTCCCGGCAGGGACAGAGGGGGGTGCGCATCGGCACACTCAACGCCGCGCGAGGCAAACGGGCGTGCGCCAATCGCAACACCCCGCAAGGCCAAACGCCATATACCCTTCAGGCCTCACCCGTGGCCGTGCGCCTTCAGATGTTCGGTGATCTCGTCGAGGATGGCGGGATCGTCGATGGTGGCGGGCATCTTCCAGGGGAGGCCGTCGGCGATCTTCTGCATGGTGCCGCGCAGGATCTTGCCGGAGCGGGTCTTGGGCAGCCGTTCGACGATCATGACGGTCTTGAAGGCGGCCACCGGGCCGATCTCGTCGCGCACCAGGTTGACGATTTCCTTCTTGATCAGCGCCGCATCGCGCGTGACCTTGTTCTTCAGCACCAGGAAGCCGCAGGGGATCTGCCCCTTGAGCTCGTCCGCAATGCCGATGACGGCGCATTCGGCGACATCGGGATGCATGGCGCAGACCTCTTCCATGGCGCCCGTCGAGAGGCGATGGCCGGCGCAATTGATGATGTCATCCGTGCGCGCCATGATGAAGAGATAGCCGTCCTTGTCCATGTAGCCGGCATCCGCCGTCTTGTAATAGCCGGGGAACTCGGCAAGGCAGGAGGAGCGGAAGCGCTCGTCGGCATTCCAGAAGGAGACGAGGCAGCCCGGCGGAAGCGGCAGCTTGACAACCACGTTGCCGAGCGTATCCGGCCCGACCGGATGGCCCTCGTCGTCCAGCACCTCGATCTTGTAACCCGGAACGGCAACGGAGGGCGAGCCGTATTTCACCGGCAGCTGGCCGAGGCCGATGGGGTTGCAGGCCATGGGCCAGCCGGTTTCCGTCTGCCACCAGTGATCGATCACGGGGACGTTCAGCATCCTTTCCGCCCATTTGATCGTCTCCGGATCGGCACGCTCGCCGGCGAGGAAGAGGGTGCGGAAGCGGGACAGATCGTATTTCGCGACGAATTCGCCGTCCGGATCGTCGCGGCGGATGGCGCGGAAGGCGGTGGGTGCGGTGAACAGCGCCTTGACGTCGTGTTCGGAAACCACGCGCCAGAAGGTGCCCGCATCCGGGGTGCCGACGGGCTTGCCTTCGAAGATGATGGTCGTGTTGCCCGTGAGAAGCGGGCCGTAGACGATGTAGGAGTGGCCGACCACCCAGCCGATGTCGGAAGCGGCCCAGAACACCTCGCCGGGATTGACGCCGTAGAGGTTCCTCATCGTCCACTGGAGGGCGACCATGTGGCCGCCATTGTCACGGACGACGCCTTTCGGCTGGCCCGTGGTACCGGAGGTATAGAGCACATAGAGCGGATCGGTGGCGAGAACGGGAACGCAGGGCACGCGGGTGCCCTTCTGCCGCTCGGCATCGACCGCCGTTTCGAAATCCACGTCGCGTCCGGCGTGGAGCGGCGCGTGCAGCTGGTCGCGCTGGTAGACGAGGCAATGGGCCGGCTTGTGCTGCGCCATGTCGATCGCGTGGTCGAGCAGCGGCTTGTAGGCGACCGTGCGGCCGGGCTCGAGACCGCAGCTGGCGGTAATCACGAGCTTGGCCGCGCAATCGTCGATGCGGGTGGCAAGCTCGTGGGCGGCAAAGCCGCCGAAGACCACCGAATGCACCGCGCCGAGGCGGGAACAGGCCAGCATGGAGAAGACGGCCTGGGGGATCATCGGCATGTAGATGATGACGCGGTCGCCCTTGCCGATCCCGAGCGCGGCGATGGCGGTGGCCACGGCCTCCACCTCCTTCAGCACCTCCGCATAGGTGAAGGACTGCTTCGCGCCGGTCATCGGGCTGTCGTAGATCACCGCCTTCTGGTCGCCGCGTCCGGCTTCCACGTGGCGGTCGAGACAGTTGTAGCAGGTATTGGTCTCGGCATCGGGAAACCACCGCCCGTAAACGCCGGCGGAACCGTCGAAGATCGCGTCCGGCTTGCGGAACCAGCGGATCTTTTCCGCCTCCTTCCGCCAGAAGGCTTCCGGATCGGCGCTCCATTGAGCGTAGGTCTCGTGGTAACGGCTTTGCATTGTTTCCTCCCGATGGCTGCGACCGGTTGTCGTTTGCGGGGGTGGCCGGCCTCCCGGCCGAAGGCGCGACAGGCAGCCCGTCCCCCCCTCAGTCCGCGCGGAATTTATCGGGGAAACGAAGCGCAGGAAAACCCATACTAAAGCACGATAAGGTGCGCGGGAGCGCAGTCGCAGGTGGCAAAGCCTCCCGAATCTTCCCGGTTTGACAAAAGACAGCCAGGCGCCGAACGTCGGCCACGGCGCGCCTCGTCTGGCGCGGGGGAGGGAAAATCATGACGAGTATCGTACGCACATCCTGGGCGGGTGCAGCCATCTATGCGCTGGTCGGCATGGGCTTCGGCATCTGGATGTCCGCCAGCGGCAATCACCTCTATGCACCGGCGCATGCCCATCTCAATCTGCTCGGCTGGGTATCCATCGCGCTCTTCGGCGCCTATTACCAGCTTTTCCCGCAGGCAGCCCGGGGACTGCTCCCGGTACTGCAGGTCGGGGCCATGCATCTCGCCACCATCCTGATGTTCCCGGGTGTCATCATGGCGATCAATGGCACCGGCGATGCATTGGCAAAAGCCGGCGCCGTGCTCGGGGTGATCTCCATGCTGCTCTTCCTGGTGGTCGTGCTGCGGACCCGCACGAGCCCCTGAGGTCAGCGGGCGCCGAAGATCGCCGATCCCACGCGCACGCTCGTCGCACCGAAGGCGACCGCCGTTTCGAAATCGCCGGACATGCCCATGGAGAGCTTCGCCAGCCCGGCCTCAGCCGCAAGCCTGGCGAGCAGCGCGAAATGCGGCCCGGGGTTTTCCTCTGCGGGGGGAATGCACATGAAGCCGAGGACATGGAGCCCCAGCTCGTCACGGCAGAATCCGGCAAAGGAAACGGCGTCGTCCGGTGCGATGCCGGCTTTTTGCGGTTCCAGCCCGGTGTTGACCTGCACATAGACGGGGACGTTCCGGCCCTGTGCCTTCATCTCCGCGGCCAGCGCCCGGGCGATCTTTTCCCGGTCCACGGTCTCGATCACGTCGAAGAGCGCGACCGCATCGGCCGCCTTGTTCGATTGCAAGGGACCGATGAGATGAAGCTCGATGCCCGGAGTTTCCGCCTTGAGCGCCGGCCACTTGCCCTGACTTTCCTGAACGCGGTTCTCGCCGAAGACCCGCTGGCCGGCGGCGATCACGGGGCGGATGTCGTCGGCCTCGAAGGTCTTGGAGACGGCCACGAGCGACACCGATCCCGGCGCCCGGCCTGCGGCCTTTTCCGCCGCCGCGATCTTCTGCCTGACGTCTTCCAGTCTCTGCTCGATGGTCATCCCGGGCCCCATTGGCTGATTGAACAACGCGACTGAAGTAAACCGCCCGGGCCGCCTTGCCAAGGCTGCATTCTGCCGGCCCCTCTGCCCCGGCCCAAACTTTGCCGCTCTTGGCCGCCAGAAACTTGACGCTCGAACGGTTTCATGGTGAAGGTCAGCGCCAATTCTTCCCTGATTTTCTGGAATTTTCTCGACATGGCCAACGAACGTTACAATCCGCGCGACGCCGAGCCCCGGTGGCAGGCGAAATGGACCGAGAACAAGGTCTTCGAAACCGACAACAACGATCCGCGCGAGAAATATTACGTGCTCGAGATGTTCCCCTATCCGTCGGGGCGCATCCACATGGGCCATGTGCGCAACTACGCCATGGGCGATGTGGTGGCACGCTACAAGCGCGCCCGCGGCTATAACGTGCTGCATCCGATGGGCTGGGACGCCTTCGGCATGCCGGCCGAAAACGCGGCGATGAAGAACAAGGTTCACCCCAAGGCCTGGACCTACGAGAACATCGCCACCATGCGCGGCCAGCTGAAGAGCATGGGCCTTTCGCTGGACTGGTCGCGCGAGTTCGCCACCTGCGACGTGGATTACTACCATCGCCAGCAGCACCTGTTCCTGGACTTCCTGGAGAAGGGCCTCGTCTACCGCAAGAACTCCAAGGTCAACTGGGACCCGGAAGACATGACGGTTCTGGCCAACGAACAGGTCATCGACGGCCGCGGCTGGCGTTCCGGCGCGCTCGTGGAACAGCGCGAGCTGACCCAGTGGTTCTTCAAGATCACCGATTTCAGCCAGGATCTGCTGGATTCGCTCGAAACGCTCGACCAGTGGCCGGAAAAGGTCCGGCTGATGCAGAGGAACTGGATCGGCCGCTCGGAAGGCATGACCATCCGCTGGGACGTGGTGGCTGACGCCGCCGCCTCCGGCCATGACGAGGTGACGGTCTACACGACCCGCCCGGACACCCTCTTCGGCGCCTCCTTCCTGGCGATCGCCGCCGATCATCCGCTGGCGAAGGCCGTATCGGAAAAGAACGAGGCCGTTCGCCAGTTCTGCGAGGAGTGCCGCCGCGCCGGAACCTCGCTTGCCGCGCTGGAAACCGCCGAGAAGAAGGGTATCGACACCGGCGTCAAGGTGCGCCATCCACTGGATCCCGCATGGGAACTGCCGGTCTATGTCGCGAACTTCGTGCTGATGGACTATGGCACCGGCGCCATCTTCGGCTGCCCCTCGGGCGACCAGCGCGATCTCGATTTCGCCCGCAAGTACGACCTGCCGGTGGTGCCGGTCGTGATGCCGCGCGACGGCGATGCCGCAAGCTTTGCGGTGGGCGACGTGGCCTATGACGGCGATGGGGTGATGATCAATTCCCGCTATCTCGACGGCCTCTCCACCGAAGAAGCCTTCGAGGAGGTGGCAAGGCGCATTTCCGCACAGACGCTGCGCGGCGCACCGCAGGGCGAGCGCAAGGTGAACTTCCGCCTGCGCGACTGGGGCATCTCGCGCCAGCGCTACTGGGGCTGCCCGATCCCGGTCATCCATTGCGAGGTCTGTGGCGTGGTTCCGGTTCCGAAGAAGGACCTGCCGGTCAAGCTGCCTGACGACATCGATTTCGACAAGCCGGGCAACCCGCTCGACCGTCACCCCACGTGGCGGCATGTATCCTGCCCCTGCTGCGGCAAGGACGCGCGGCGCGAAACCGACACGATGGACACCTTCGTCGATTCCAGCTGGTACTTCGCCCGCTTCACGGCACCCTGGGAGAAGAACCCGACCGATCCTTCAGCCGCCAACAGCTGGCTGCCGGTCGACCAGTATATCGGCGGCATCGAACACGCGATCCTGCATCTCCTCTATTCGCGCTTCTTCACCCGCGCCATGCAGGCGACCGGCCATCTGGACCTGAAGGAACCCTTCAAGGGCCTCTTCACCCAGGGCATGGTGGTGCATGAGACCTATAGCCGCGGGGAGGGCCTGAGCCGCGAGTGGATCGCCCCTGCCGACCTCAGGATCGAGGAAACGGACGGCCAGCGCCGCGCCTTCCTGCTCGAATCCGGCGAAGAAGTGAAGATCGGCTCCATCGAGAAGATGTCGAAGTCGAAGAAGAACGTGGTGGATCCGGATGACATCATCGGCTCCTACGGGGCAGACACGGCCCGCTTCTTCGTGCTGTCCGACAGCCCGCCGGACCGCGACGTGATCTGGTCGGAAGCCGGCGTCGAAGGGGCGCACCGCTTCGTTCAGCGCGTCTGGCGCCTGATCTCCGAGGCTGCCCCCCAGCTGTCGGGCGTGGCCGCGAAGCCCGCTCTGGACGGCGAGGCGATGGCGATCTCGCAGGCCGCGCACAAGACGCTGAAGGCGGTGCAGAACGATTATGACAAGCTGGCCTTCAACAAGGCCGTGGCGCGGATCTACGAGCTGGTGAACAGCCTCGCCGCTCCGCTGACGGCAGCCGCTGCGGGCAAGGCCGATGAAGCCACCCGCGCCGCGCTGCGGGAGGCAGCCAATATCCTCGTCCAGCTCGTCGCGCCGATGACGCCCCATCTTGCGGAGGAATGCTGGTCGATCCTCGGCAATGAAGGCCTTGTCGCCACCACCGGATGGCCTGCCTACCTGGAAGCCCTGGTCTCCGAAAACGAGATCACGCTTCCGGTGCAGATCAACGGCAAGAAAAGGGCCGAATTGACAATTGCCCGCGACGCTGACCAGAATGCCGTCACTTCGGCCGTTCTGGCGCTCGCACCGGTGCAGCAGGCCCTCGAGGGCAAGGCACCGAAGAAAGTCATCGTCGTTCCGCAAAGGATCGTGAACATTGTCGTCTGAACCGAAAAAGCCCCTCCGGCGCGCGGCGCTGGTCGCCCTGGCCCTGGCCGGTGCAAGCCTGCTTTCCGCCTGCCAGGTGCGCCCTCTCTATGACAGCGAAGGCGCAACCGCAGCCCGGCTCGGCTCCATTTCCTTCTCCGAAGCCAGCACGCGCGTGGGGCAGGAGGTCAGGAACCGCCTGATCTTCCTGACATCTGGCGGGGCGGGCGAGCCTGCAACGGCGGATTACGACGTGGACCTCAAGGTTTCGAGCAGCGTTTCGAAGCTGCTGCTGATCGATTCCTCCGATACCGCAAGGGCGGCCAAGGTGACCGTTTCGGCCACCTACAGCATTACCCGCAACAGCGACAGCCAGATACTCAAGTCGGGCAGGCGGTCCGCCGTGGCTCTGGTGGATTATTCCATCCAGGAATTTGCCAATACGCGGGCGGTTCTGGACGCAGAGGACCGTGCGGCAAAGGAACTGGCCGAGCTGGTGCGGGCGGACATCGCCACCGCCCTCTCGCGCTGAGCCATGGCCGAAATCAAGAACCACGAATTCGAGGGGCTTCTCAGGCGGAAGCCCCTGCCTTACCGGCTGTTCGTGATCTTCGGACCGGACCGGGGGCTTGTTTCCGAGCGGGCCGCGGAACTCGCAGCGCTGTCCGGCGTCGATCTCAAGGATGATTTCTCGGTCGTGCGTCTCGACGCCTCGGATCTTTCCGCCCAGCCCGGACGCATCGTAGAAGAGATGAATTCTCTCGGCCTCTTCGGCGGCAGCCGGCTGGTGTGGGTGAGGGGAGGCGGCAACGAGAAGGGGCTGGTCGACGCCCTGTCGATCCTGTCGGAAGAGCCGCCGGCGGACAGCATGCTGATCGTCGAAGCCGGCGACCTCAAGAAGGGCACGGGATTGCGCAAGATTGCCGATGCCAGCCCGCGGGTCGGAAGCATAGCCTGCTACGCGGACGATACCAAGGCGCTCAATGCCCTCATCGACAGCGAGTTGTCATCGAGCGGCCTGCGCATCACGCCGGATGCGCGGGGACTGCTTCTTGAAAGCCTGGGCGGGGACCGGATTGCCTCACGCAACGAGATCCGCAAGCTCGCCCTCTACTGCAAGGGCGAGGATGCCATCGACGAACAGCATGTGCGGGATATCATCGGCGATGCCAGTGCCATCTCGACGGACGAGGCCGTGGATGCGGTGCTCAGCGGCGACCGCGACCAGTTTCTACATGCTGCAGAGAAGATCGCCCAGTCCAAGACGCCGATCTTCTTGGTGCTGCAGGGCTGCCTGCGCCAGTTTCAACTGCTCGACCAGATGCGGATGGAGATGGACGAGAAGCGCCTTCAGCCCGCACAGGTGATGCAGACGCTCGGCCGCGGCGTGCATTTCAAGCGCAAACCGATCATCGAACGGGCCTTGCGGACCTGGTCCGCGCCGGCTCTTGCCCGTGAAATGAATCGCCTGCACATGGCCGTGCTGCAATGCCGGCAGCGCCCTCAGCTGGAAGAAAGCATCGCGCTGCAGATCCTGCTGTCGATCACCCTCCAGTCCGCCCGCGCGCCGGCCCGATCGTAACGGCCGCGAATCGAATCAGCGGCGTTCCAGAAGCCGGCAGATGTCTTCGAGCTGTTCCAGCGTGCGGTAGGAAATCTTGATGCTGCCGGCATTGCCCTTGTGGGCGATGCTGACTTCGAGCCCGAGCGCATCGGTGAGCGTACGTTCGAGCGCGAGCGTGTCGGAATCCTTTTCGGTCTTCCCGCTCTTGGCTGCGGGCGAAGACAGGCCCTTGATGTCGTTCTGGGCAAGCTTTTCCGCATCGCGAACCGAAAGACCCTTGTGAACGATGGTCCGGGCAAGCGCGGCCGGATCGGATGTCGAAACGAGTGCGCGCGCATGGCCTGCGGAAAGCGAGCCATCGGCCAGCATATCCTTGACCGGTTCCGGCAGTTTCAGAAGACGCAGGCTGTTGGCCACATGGCTGCGGCTCTTGCCGATGATCTCTCCCAGATCGTTCTGCGTATAGCCATGTTCCGAAATCAGCTGCTCATAGCCCAGGGCCTCTTCCAGAGGATTGAGATCGGCACGCTGGACGTTCTCGACGATGGCAATCTCGAGAGCGGTTCGATCATCGACGTCACGGACGATGACAGGGACCTCGACGAAACCGGCAAGCTGGGCCGCCCGCCAGCGCCGCTCGCCCGCGATGATTTCGTACTGGTTCGGCCCAAGCGTGCGTACGACCACGGGCTGGACAATTCCGTGCTGCCGGATCGAGGAGGCGAGGTCCTGCAGCTCCGCCTCATCGAAATAGCGGCGCGGGTTGCGCGGGTTGCGCGAGATATACTCGATGGGAACGAGACGATCAGGATTCACGCCGGGCCGGGCCGTATCCGCCTGCAGCGGCTGATCCATCTCGCCGATGAGAGCGGCCAGACCTCGTCCCAGGCGGCGCTTCGAGAGATCGTCGTTCATCGAATTACTCCTTACTATTCAATAGCTTAAGCGGCTTTCCGCTGGCGCTCGCGCTGAATGACTTCCGAAGCGAGCTGGAGATAGGCCTGGCTGCCTGCACATTTCAGATCGTAGAGAATGGCTGGCTTTCCGTAGGAAGGCGCCTCGGAGACCCGGACGTTCCGGGGGATCAGCGTATGATATACCTTGTCTCCGAGATGGGTACGCACATCGCTGACGACCTGCTGCGCCAGATTGTTGCGTGAGTCGAACATGGTCAGCACGATGCCCTGGATGTCGAGCGTCGGATTGACGGTACGCCGGACCTGATCGACCGTTTCGAGCAGTTGGCTGAGCCCCTCGAGCGCAAAGAATTCGCACTGAAGGGGAACTAGCACCGAGTGGGCGGCAGCCATGGCATTCATGGTCAGCAGGTTAAAGGAGGGCGGGCAATCCACCAGGATGTAGCTGAAGGCCTGCGCTTCAGCCCCCTGAAGCGAACGCTTCAGCCGGAAGACACGATCGGGCTGGCTGGCGATTTCCATCTCGAGACCGAGCAGGTCCATGGTGGAGGGGATGATGAAGAGGTTCGGAACGGCGGTCTGAACGGCCGTTTCGCCAACCGTGGATGCTCCGATCAGCACGTCATAGGACGAGTGCACACGATTGCGCCGGTCGATGCCCAGCCCGGTGCTCGCATTTCCCTGCGGATCGAGATCGATGATCAGGACCTTCTCGCCAATGGCCGCCAGCGCCGTTGCCAGATTGATGGCTGTCGTGGTTTTCCCGACGCCGCCCTTCTGATTGGCAATGGTGATGATCCGGTTCTTTTCCGTGCGCATAAAGCCACCCGTGTTTCTATGACTTGCTCCGAACAGAATGCAGCTCGAGAATGACGGAATCCGCTTCAACGCTGCTCTTGTGTTCTACCAGATCAAATTCCCATCTGCCACGCGCTTTCGCGATTTCGGCCCGGTAATCCCGTCCTTTATGGAAATAGGCAACGGTATCGGGATTCGCGGCCATCCAGGGAGCGCTGAAGCTGCATAACAGGTCGAGTTCCGCAATGGCGCGGGCGCTGATGGCGTCGACCCGCGGGAACTCAGCCCAGACATCTTCGATCCGCTTGGGATGGATCGTGCCGCGAGCCCCCGTCTCCAGCAGGGCCGTGCGCAGAAATGCCGCCTTTTTCTGGTTGCTTTCCACGAGATGCACCCAGCCATCGCCGAGCTCTGCGAGAAAGATTGCGGTGATGATGCCCGGAAAGCCGCCGCCGCTTCCGAGATCCGCCCATGTGAGCGGGCGGGGCGCGAGCTGGAAGATCTGCGCACTATCGGCGATATGCCTCTCCCAGAACTGCTCCTTGGTGGAGGGCGCAACAAGGTTGATTGTCCTTGCCCATTTGCGGAACAGCTGCTCGAACAGCTGCAGGCGCTCCTGTGTTTCACGTGAAACACGTTGACCGTTTAGTTGCATCAAAAGACTCTTTTCGATTGAATCAGGCCGCGGACATATGCGCGCGCCGGATGAGTGCAAGCAGGAGCGAGAGAGCGGCAGGGGTCATTCCATCGATGCGCGCGGCTTGCGCGATGTTGGCCGGCCGTTCGCGCGAGAGCTTGAGCTTGAGCTCATTCGACAGACCGGACACGGTTTCGAAATCGAAATCCGGCGGGATGACAGCAGCCTCTTCCCGACGCACCATCTGGATATCCGCCTCCTGGCGGTGCAGGTAGACGGCGTATCCCGCCTCGATCTCCATCGCTTTCCGAACATTGGCGGGTATCGCATCCATGAAGGGGAAGGCGGCGGCGAGTGTCTCGAAACTCTGGCCGGGGTGCGCGAGCAGGTCGTAAGCCGAACGTCGCTGGCCGTCGAGATTCAGCGCTATCCCATGCTTGCGGGCTTCGTTGGGCGTGATGTCATGCGCTTTGAGCAGGATGCGCGCGTAATCGAGATCGGCCTGATAGGCCTCAAACCGCTGTCTTCTTTCGGCCCCGACGCAACCGAGCGCGATTGCAAGCGGCGTCAGGCGCTGATCGGCGTTATCGGCCCGCAACGAGAGCCGGTACTCCGCGCGGGATGTAAACATGCGATAAGGTTCGGTAATCCCCCGGCTCGTCAGATCATCGATCATGACGCCGATATAGGACTGCGTACGGCTGAAGATGAAGGGCGCGCGTCCCTGGGCGTGGCATGCGGCGTTGAGACCGGCCACCAGGCCCTGCGCTGCCGCTTCCTCGTAACCCGTAGTCCCGTTGATCTGACCTGCCAGATAGAGTCCGCTGGCCTTCTTCACGGCCAGGGTCTGATCGAGTTCGCGCGGATCCACATGATCATATTCGATCGCATAGCCCGGCTGCAGGATGCGCACGTTTTCGAGCCCGGGAATGGTTCTGATGAAGGCTTCCTGCACATCGGCCGGAAGGGATGTGGAGATGCCGTTGGGATAGACGGTCGGGTCATCAAGTCCCTCAGGCTCCAGAAAGATCTGATGGCCGTCGCGCTCGCCGAAGCGCACGATCTTGTCTTCGATGGAGGGGCAGTAACGCGGGCCCACCCCTTCGATCTGCCCGGAATACATGGCGGACCGATGAATGTTGTCCTGGATGATCTGATGAGTTGCCGGGTTGGTCCGGGTGATGCCGCACTTGATCTGCGATACGGTGATCCTGTCGGTCATGAAGGAGAAGGGGACCGGATCCTCGTCCGCATCCTGCATGTCGAGCGCGGACCAGTTGATGGTATTGCCGTCGAGACGGGCCGGAGTCCCGGTCTTCAGGCGGCCGAGCGCCAGCCCCAGAGCGCGCAAGCTTCCCGATAGCCCGGTAGAGGGCGGCTCGCCCATGCGCCCGGCGGCCTGTCGTTCGTTTCCAATGTGAATCAATCCATTGAGGAATGTCCCGGTGGTAACAACCACGGCCGGGGCAGAAAGCTGCCGTCCATCGGACAACCGCAGGCCGGACACCAGGTGTTCGTCCATGATGAGGTCGTGAGCATCGCCCTCGACCACTTCAAGGCCCTCAACGGCCGAGATCGCCCTCTGCATGGCCTCGCGATACAGTTTCCGGTCCGCCTGCGTGCGCGGTCCGCGCACGGCATGACCCTTCCGCCGATTGAGCATCCGGAACTGGATCCCGGATTCATCGGCGACACGTCCCATCAGACCGTCAAAGGCATCGACCTCCCGGACAAGATGCCCCTTTCCCAATCCGCCAATGGCGGGATTGCAGGACATCACGCCGATCGTGTCGGCACGGTGTGTAACGAGGGCAGTCCGGGCGCCCAGACGCGCGGCAGCCGCAGCCGCCTCACAGCCGGCGTGACCGCCTCCAATGACGATGACATCGAATCGATTCATTAACCTTCACCGAAGATTGTTTCACGTGAAACGCTTGTTTCGGAATCGAATCGGAAGTGTTTCACGTGAATCATCACTTTCCGATGCAGAAGCTCGAGAAAATGATGTCCAGAAGCCCTTCCGTATCCACATGGCCGGTAATCCGCCCGAGCGATACGCCGGCAACGCGCAGATACTCTGCACGCAGATCGAGATGGGAGTCCGGAGTGGCGAGCGCCAGCTCTATCGCTTCCAGGGTCTCCCTCAGGAGGCTCACATGCCGGATTCTCGATGGAATAGCAAGGGAAAAGGCCTCCGACATCGTGCTCAGATCCTTCACAAGATGATCGAGAAGCGCCTCGATGCCGGACCCCGTCTTCACCGATATGCAGAGGTCGTGGCCGCCTGAAGCCGCGTCGGCCGCAAGGTCGGCCTTCGTCCCGACGCGGATAATCCGGCGTGCTTCGGGTATTTCTCCCGGCTGTGCACTCCCATCCATGGGTGACAGGTGAAGAACCACGTCGGCATCTCTCGCCGCTGCGCGGGCTCGCCTTATGCCTTCCTGTTCTATCTCGTCACCCGTCTCGCGCATCCCCGCCGTATCGAGGACAGTAACGGCAAAACCGCCGATATCCAGGTCGACAGAGAGGATGTCGCGCGTTGTGCCGGGGACGGGGGTGACGATCGCGACATCCCGACCCGCCAGGTGGTTGAGCAGACTAGACTTGCCGGCATTCGGCTCGCCGATCAGCACCACCTTCAGGCCATTGCGGATGATCTCGCCGACCCGTGCCCCATCAAGATGATGGCGGATCTCCTGGCAGAGATGCTCCATGTCGACCCATACGGTGGACGACACCGAGCCGGGAACATCATCCTCATCCGCAAAATCGAGCTCTGCCTCGATCATCGCCCGTGCGTGAGTAAGACGCCTGGCCCAGCTGTCATACATCGACGTCAGATGGCCCTGTGCCTGTTCGAGGGCGAGGCGGCGCTGCATCTCGGTCTCTGCCACCAGCAGGTCGGAGAGACCTTCCACTTCCAGAAGATCGAGCTTTCCATTGGAAAGGGCCATCCGGGTAAACTCGCCCGCCTCGGCGGCGCGTGTCTCCGGAAACTCTTCGAGCACTGCGAGAAGGCGGGACACGACCGCCTTGCCGCCATGTACCTGAAACTCCGCGCAATCGGCACCGGTAAAGGACGCCGGCGCGGCAAAGAAGAGCACGAGCCCCCGGTCAATCACCTGTCGGTTTCGGTCCCGAATCGTTCTGAGCGCCGCCTGCCGGGGAGGAGGTACGGAACCGACAAGACTTTTCAGGATATCCCGGGTTGCAGGCCCCGATACACGGACGACCGCGACTCCTGACGGAACCGAGCCGCTCGAGAGGGCGTAGATGGTTTTCTCCATGGATGCTCTCCAGGCTGCCGGAATGCAAACGGGCCCCTGAGGGCCCGCTGATGTTCCTGAATCCGGCTAAAGGTCAGGTGTTCATCGAGTCGAAGAAGTCTGCATTGTTCTTCGTCTGCTTGAGCTTGTCGATGAGAAACTCGATCGCATCCGTGGTGCCCATCGGCGCAAGGATGCGGCGAAGAACGAAAATCTTCTGCAGGTCCTGGCGTGGAACGAGGAGATCCTCCTTTCGCGTGCCGGACTTGAGAATGTCCATGGCCGGGAAGATGCGCTTGTCTGCCACCTTGCGGTCAAGCACGATTTCGGAGTTGCCGGTGCCCTTGAATTCTTCGAAGATAACTTCGTCCATGCGGCTTCCGGTATCAATCAGCGCGGTCGCGATGATCGTCAGGGATCCGCCTTCCTCGATGTTTCGGGCGGCACCGAAGAAGCGTTTCGGGCGCTGCAGCGCGTTCGCATCCACACCGCCGGTCAGCACCTTGCCGGAAGAGGGAACCACGGTGTTGTAGGCGCGGCCGAGGCGGGTGATCGAATCCAGCAGAATGACCACGTCGCGGCCATGTTCCACGAGACGCTTCGCCTTTTCGATGACCATTTCGGCCACCTGCACGTGGCGCACCGCTGGTTCGTCGAAGGTGGAGGACACCACTTCGCCGCGCACCGAGCGCTGCATGTCGGTGACTTCCTCCGGGCGTTCGTCGATCAGCAGAACGATCAGGTAGCATTCGGGATGGTTGGCCGTGATCGAATGGGCGATGTTCTGCAGCAGAACGGTCTTACCCGTGCGGGGCGGTGCCACGATCAGGCCGCGCTGGCCCTTGCCGAGCGGTGCCACGAGATCGATCACGCGGGATGAGAGATCCTTGGACGTGGGCACGTCCAGTTCCATCTTGAAGCGCTCGTTGGGATAGAGCGGCGTCAGGTTGTCGAAATGGACCTTGTGCCGGATCTTCTCGGGATCGTCGAAATTGATGGTGTTGACCTTGAGAAGCGCGAAATAGCGCTCGCCTTCCTTCGGCCCGCGAATGGGGCCTTCCACGGTATCGCCGGTCTTCAGCGAGAAGCGGCGGATCTGGGAGGGGGAAATGTAGATGTCGTCTGGGCCCGGCAGGTAGTTGGCATTGGCGGAACGCAGGAAGCCGAAACCGTCCTGGAGGACTTCCACGACGCCTTCGCCGATGATTTCGACATCCTGGCTCGCCAGCATTTTCAGAATTGCGAACATCAGCTCCTGCTTGCGCATGGTGCTCGCATTCTCGACTTCAAGCGATTCGGCAAAGGCCAGGAGATCGGTCGGAGTCTTGTTCTTGAGTTCCTGTAGCTTCATTTCAGCCATGAACAGACCATAGATTGGGTAATGTGGGGGAAGGCGTGTTTCACGAATTCGGTCTGTGGATCAAAGGCCTCAGACGACGGAATGCATACATGCCGCGAAGAAGAGATGGCGGGAAAATAGCGACAAGCTTCCGCCACCGCAAGGGGGTGCGGCGAGAAAGCGCGAAACACCGCCAGCGCGCTTTCTCATGCCGGTTTCAGAACGGCTGAACGATCACCAGAATGACGATCAGGATCATCAGCACCGTCGGAACCTCGTTAATGAGGCGCCAGAAGCGCGCGGTCCGCCGGTTTTCGTCCCGGGCGAATGCCTGCGCCGAACGGGCAAAGAAGCCATGCGCGGCGCTGAGCCCGACCACGGCCAGCAATTTCGCATGCAGCCATCCGCCCTCGAAATGATGGACCGTCCAGGCGAGGTAGAGCCCGAAGATCCAGGACAGCGCCATGGCGGGACCCATGATGACCTTCAGAAGCCGCTGCTCCATGACCTTGAAGGTCTCGGACTGGACGGATCCGACCGGTGCATCCGTGTGGTAGATGAAGAGCCGGGGCAGGTAGAGCATCCCGGCCATCCATGAGATCACGGCAATGACATGCAGCGCCTTCACCCAGAGATAGACCCGGGCAGGATCGCCGAGAAGCAGCAACGCCCCGATCCCGGCAAAGAAGACAAGAGCGACACCCGCCCTCAGCTGTGCACTGCGCCCCGGTCTCGCATCGGTCTGCTTCTCCATGCCATCACCCCCTGAACCGGCGCACCTGCTCGACGAGACGCGTGACGGTGTCCGGATTGGCCTGCGGCGTGATGCCGTGTCCGAGATTGAAGATCAGGGGACCGTGCCCGAGCCTGTCGAGGATGGCGGCAATGCCCGTTTCCAGCGCCTCGCCGCCGGCAACCACCCGCATGGGATCGAGATTTCCCTGCACCGGGCCATCCTTCTGCAGTTCGGCTGCGAAGGAAAGCGGGACCGACCAGTCGAGGCCGATGGCATCCGCGCCGGTCTTCTGGCGGTAGGACTTGAGCATGTAGCCCGCACCCTTGGCAAAGGCGATGATCCTGGCGCCCGGCCGGGCCGCCCGTACATTGTCGATCATCCGCTTCACCGGCTCGACGGCAAAGGCTTCGAATTCCGCTTCGCCGAGCACGCCCGCCCAGCTGTCGAAGATCTGCACGGCATCCGCGCCCGCATCGATCTGCCGGATGAGATATTCCGACGAGACATCGGCGAGGAAGCCGAGCAACTGGCGGAAGGCCTCGGGATGCCGGTAGGCGAAGAGCCGGGCAGGGGCCTGGTCTGGCGTTCCATGCCCCGCGATCATGTAGGTCGCCACCGTCCAGGGCGCACCACAGAAGCCGAGCAGTGTCGTTTCGGCAGGAAGTTCGGCCCTCAGCCGCCGCACAGTCTCGAAGACCGGGGCGAGATGACCCCACATCCCGTCTTCCTTCAGGGCTGCAATGCCTGCCTCGTCGATCGGGTCCATCTCCGGGCCATGTCCCTCGGTAAAGCGCACATTGCGCTTCAGCGCGTCGGGAATGACGAGAATATCGGAAAAGAGGATGGCCGCGTCGAAACCATAGCGGCGGATCGGCTGCAGCGTCACTTCCACCGCATGCTCGGGGCTATAGCAGAGATCGAGGAAGGAGCCTGCCTTTGCCCGTGTCGCCCGATACTCCGGGAGATACCGTCCTGCCTGCCGCATCAGCCAGAGGGGAGGAGGCGTCAGCGTCTTTCCTTCCAGGACCTGGAGGATTTTCCGTTCGGTGACAGACAAGGGGGAACTCCCATAAAAAAACAAAGAGATATTGAATTGTTTCTATTTCTTAGAGTCGGTGGGTATCAAGGATTAAAAACAATACACCGTCGATGCCATTTGCCGCAGACACGAAAACGAGCTGTGAAAGAATGAAACGCGAACGAAAGAAGTCCGTTGTTGAGCAGTCGGAATTCTCAAGGATTCCAGAGGCTAACGTATAAGGTGTTCTGTGGAAAACCTGTGACTCGACACTGCATATCAGCAACCCGGTCAAAGCTTGTCCCCAAAGCCCACAGGCCCTCCGTGAATGCTTCCCGGCGAGGCCCGATGTGGAAAAGACGGAGGTTTTCCACTTGCCTCGACCGGAGCCGGCGCATTACCTCTGTCTCTCCCGTTCTATCAACAGAGGCCGGAAGATAGCGTGGAGAACAGAAAAAACTTCTTTCATCTGCACCTGATTTCTGACTCGACGGGAGAGACGCTGATCTCCGCCGGACGCGCTGCATCAGCGCAATTTCCGGGCAGTCACGCCATCGAGCATGTCTATCCGCTGATTCGGAATCGCAAGCAGCTGCTCCCGGTACTCGCCGCCATCGACCAGACACCGGGGATCGTCCTCTACACCGTTGTGGACAGGGAGCTCGCCGGCGTAATCGACAAGACATGCCGGGAAATGGGCGTGCCCTCGGTGAATGTCATCGAGCCGGTCATGGATATCTTCCAGGCCTATCTCGGCGCACCCTCCAGGCGCCGGGTGGGGGCCCAGCACCGCATGAACGCGGATTACTTCGCCCGGATCGAAGCCCTCAACTTCACCATGGATCACGACGACGGCCAGTTGCCCGACGATTATGACGAGGCGGACGTGGTGATCGTCGGCATCAGCCGTACCTCGAAGACGCCGACGAGCATCTATCTTGCCAATCGCGGCATCCGGACCGCCAACCTGCCGCTTGTCCCGGGCGTGCCCCTGCCGGAGGCGCTCGTGAAGGCGACGAAGCCGCTGATCGTCTGTCTCACGGCCACGTCGGACCGGATCTCCCAGGTTCGCGAAAACCGGGTTCTCGGAACCACCGGCGATTTTCATGGCGGGCAGTATACAGACCGTGCCACCATAACCGAGGAGCTGAAATATGCCCGCTCCATCTGCGCGAGAAACAACTGGCCGATGATCGACGTCACCCGCCGTTCCATCGAGGAGACGGCGGCAGCCATCGTTGCCCTGCGGCCGAAGTTGCGTTAACGCCTGCGGTACTGGAGAGGATGACGCCATGACGAGCACCCTGATACTGGCCTCGGCCAGCCCCTTCCGCCGGCAGCTGATGCAGAATGCGGGACTTGCCTTCAGCCATGAGGCCGCCCGCATCGACGAACGCGCAATCGAGGCACCGCTGGAAGCGGCCGGCCGCAGCCCGGATGAAGTCGCGGTGGCGCTGGCAATCGCAAAGGCGACGGATGTTTCGTCCCGCCATCCGGGCGCCCTCGTGATCGGGTCAGACCAGACGCTGTCTCTCGGAAGCCGGGTCTATCACAAGCCGCGCGACATGGCGGAGGCCGCCGAGCACCTCAAGTCCTTCTCCGGCCGCACTCACCGGCTGAACAGTGCGGTCTGCCTGGTGCGCGATGGCAATCTTCTCTGGTACGATGTCGCCCATGCGGAACTGGGCGTGCGGGTGCTGACGGATGATTTCATCGCCAGGCATCTGTCACGGGTCGGGGAACGCGCCCTTTCCAGTGTCGGCGCCTATCAGCTCGAGGGAGAGGGTATACAGCTCTTTTCCGGGATCCAGGGCGATTACTTCACGATCCTCGGCCTGCCGATGCTGCCGCTTCTTAACAAATTGCGCGAACTCGGGGAAATCGATGCGTGATTCACGTGAAACATTAACCAAGAAAGCCTTCGTCACCGGCTTCCCCGTGAAGCATTCGCGGTCGCCCATGATTCACGGCTACTGGCTGAAGCAGTTCGGCATCGACGGAACCTACAGCGCCCATCCGGTGGAACCAGAGAATTTCCTCGCTTTCCTGCAATCGCTCCGGTCTGGAGAATCCGGCTATGTGGGCGGCAATGTCACGATTCCCCACAAGGAAGCCGCCTACCGGCTGAGCGACGCACCGGATGCGCTCGCCGAAGAACTTGGCGCGGCCAACACGCTCTGGGTGGAGGGCGGCCGGGTGCATGCAACGAATACAGACGGCCGCGGCTTCATCGCCAATCTCGACCAGAGACACCCGGGCTGGGATGCGCCCGCCGCGGGCACCGCCCGCCGGGCGGTTATCCTCGGTGCCGGGGGGGCGGCCAGGGCCGTCATCCAGGCTTTGCGCGACCGCGGCTTCGACGAGGTGCATGTGGTCAACCGGACGCTGGCACGGGCCCAGGAAATGCGTGACCGCTTCGGCGAGCGGGTCCACGCCCATCCGATGGATGCCCTCCGCGAGGTGATGGACGAGGCCTCCCTTTTCGTCAACACGACCTCTCTGGGCATGGACGGAGAGCCGGCGCCCGACATCGACTTCTCGCCCCTTGCATCAGGCGGCATCGTGACCGACATCGTCTATGTCCCGCTCGTGACGCCCATCCTGCGCCAGGCGATGCGCCAGGGACGGCCCGTCGTGGATGGGCTCGGCATGCTGCTGCACCAGGCCGTTCCCGGTTTCGAGATCTGGTTCGGCCGTCGTCCCGAGGTGGACGAGACGCTGCGTAATCTGATCATCGCCGACATGGAAGCGCATTCATGATCCTGCTCGGTCTCACTGGCTCCATCGGCATGGGCAAATCCACCACGGCCAGACTGTTCGCGGAAGCGGGTGTTCCGGTCAACGACGCGGATCAGGTGGTTCACGAGCTCTATCGGGGGGAGGCGGTTCGACCGGTGGAGGCAGCATTCCCGGGATCGGTACAGGATGGTGCCGTGGACCGGCAGATCCTTTCGCGGATGCTGGCGGAGAATCCGGCTCACTTCCGGACGCTCGAGGCCATCGTCCATCCGCTCGTCCAGGAAAGGGAGCGTCGTTTCGTCGAAGAGAACCGGAAGGCAGGGGCGGCGCTCGTCGTCCTCGACATCCCGCTTCTCTTCGAAGTCGGCGGGGAAGGGCGCGTCGACCGGATTGCCGTCGTATCCTGCAGCGCCGACGAGCAGCGCCGCCGTGTTCTTGCCCGGCCCGGCATGACACCGGAGAAGTTCGAGCTAATCCTGTCGCGGCAGATGCCCGATGCGGAAAAACGTAAGAGAGCCGATTATGTGATAGATACCGGAGAAGGCATCGAGCATGCCCGCCGCCAGGTGCTCGACATCATCGCGGAACTGAAGACAGGGAGTGCCTGACATGCGGGAAATCATCTTCGATACGGAAACCACGGGCCTCGACAACAAGACGGACCGCATCATCGAAATCGGCGGGGTAGAGCTGGTCAACCATTTCCCGACCGGGCGCACCATCCACATCTACATCAATCCGGAAGGAACCAAGGTTCATCCGGACGCGCTCGCGGTCCACGGGATTTCCGACGAGTTCCTGCTGGACAAGCCCGTTTTCCGGGATGTGGTGCAGGAAATTGTCTCCTTCTTCGACGGCGCCATGTGGGTCGCCCACAACGCGAATTTCGACATGGGCTTCATCAACGCGGAATTTGCCCGCCTCGGCCTGCCGCCGGTCGAGAACGATCGGGTGATCGACACGCTGCAGCTTGCCCGACGCAAGAACCCGATGGGTCCGAATTCGCTCGACGCGCTCTGCCGGCGCTATGGTATCGACAATTCCCATCGCACGAAGCACGGGGCGCTGCTCGATTCCGAGCTTCTGGCGGAAGTCTATATCGAGATGATCGGGGGCCGGCAGACGGCACTCGTGCTTGGCAGCGTGGAAGAGGCTTCGGCTGTGGTCGTCGAGGAGGACACGACCGTCACCCTCGACGTTCTGGTCCGGCCGCGTCCGCTTGCGCCGCGGCTGACGCCCGAGGAGGCCGCCGCCCATGAGGCCATGGTGGCCAAGATGGGCGCCAAGGCCATCTGGAGCAAATACGCGGCGGAATGAGCGGATCTGCAGATACGAAAAAGCCCGGCCAAGAACCGGGCTTTCTTTTTGTCGAGCCTGCGGGGCGTCGTCAGTTTGCGGTCTGCGAACGCTGCTGTTCCTCGGCCATGCGCTGGGTAAACATCTGCGCAAAGTCGATCGGGTCGATCATCAGCGGCGGGAAGCCGCCGTTGCGGGTTGCATCGGCGATGATCTGCCGCGCGAAGGGGAAAATCAGGCGCGGGCATTCGATGAACAGGATCGGCAGCATGTGCTCCTGCGGGAAGCCGGTGATGCGGAAAACGCCACCATAGACCAGCTCGCAATGGAACAGGATCTTGTCGCCATCCTTGGCTTCGGCATTGAGCGACAGGACGACGTCGAAGTCCGACTCGGAGAGCGGATTGGCGTTGACGTTCACATTGATGTTGATGTCGGGCGCGCGGTCGCGTGCCTGAAGCGAGCGCGGAGCACCGGGAACCTCGAAAGACAGGTCCTTCATGTACTGGGCGAGGATCGTCAGGCTCGGGCTTGCGCCATTGGAAGTTTCGTTGGCCATGAAAGAATGTTCCTGTCACGTGTTCGGAGTAGCGCCCATTAGCATTTCGCCCGGGGGCTTACAACCCTGGCGCAGGCGGGGCGGATCGCGCCTAATCCCGCGGCAGGCGCCCCTGGGTTTCTCCGTCTTCCCGCGGCTGACCGTCCCGCCTGAACTCTCCTTCGTCCAGGTCGACGGTTCGGCCTGTCCGGGCGTCGCCGCGGAAATCATAGGTTTCGGTATAGGTCTCGCCGGGCCCGGTATAGACGCGGCTTCGCACGCCGGTCATCCGCGCAAGCGCGGCGCGCACGAAGGGGATGAGCAGCAGCAAGCCGAGAATATCGGTGAGGAAGCCCGGAATCAGCAGAAGCAGGCCGGCGACGAGCGTCATCAGATCCGCGCTGAGACCGGTTGCCGGAATGCGTCCGTCCCGCGCCATGCCGGAGATTTTCGAAACCAGGCCGAAGCCCTGCTGCCGCACGATGAGGAGACCGGCTGCGGAAGTGAGGAGGACGAGCAGAAATGCCTTCCAGAAACCGATGCTTTGAACCACGAGACCGAAGGTCACGATTTCCGCCAGAGGCGCACCGATCAGCAATAGAGGAAAAATACGCATTTGAAATATCTCCGACGGGCCGTGGCGCCGCCTTTGCCGGAGCCGGCGTGATGCCCTTGCCATTTGAATGATTGCCCAATGCGGACTATATGGGAATTGCAACCCGAAGAGAACAACGACATCACGGTTAAAATGGGCTCGAACGATTTCATCACTCTGTTTTTCCTTGTAGCTGCAGTCCTCATCTTTCTGCAGCTCCGTAGCGTGCTGGGTCGGCGGACGGGTCACGAAAAACCGCCCTTCGAACCCATGAGCCCGCGCGAGCAGGCGCGGCCCGAGCCGGTGGATACCGGCAAGGTGATCACGCTGCCGCGCCGCGAGTTTTCCGACAATGAAGACCGGCTCAACCAGGCGGATCTGTATGCCAAGCCCGGCACGGAGGCGAACAACGACCTGCGCGAGCTCATGAAGGTGGATCCGGCCTTCGATCCGAAGGGCTTCTTCCAGGGTGCGCGCATGGCCTATGAAATGATCGTCACCGCCTTTGCGGAAGGTGACCGCAAGACGCTGCGCGGCCTTCTCTCGCCGGAGGTCTTCGAAAGCTTCCAGAGCGCCATAGCCGACCGGGAGTCGCGCGGCGAGAAGGTGAAGTTCACCTTCGTGGGAATTTCCCGCATGGATCTCTCGCGCATCGACATCAAGGGCAGCGATGTGCAGATCACCCTGTCGATAGGGGGTCAGTTCATCTCCGCGACACTCGATCGCAGCGGCCAGGTCATCGATGGCGACGAGGAACAGGTGGCGGAAGTCAGCGACATCTGGACGCTCTCGCGTGACATGCGCTCGCGCGATCCGAACTGGACCGTGATCGCCACCGAATCCGAGCATTGAGCCGATGGCGGAGGGTTTCGAATTCAGGCCGGTTGCCTTCCGCGACCTTCCGGGCTGGGAGAGCGACGATCCACGGCCCCTGTTTCCGGCGCTTCAGGATTGCCTGCGCCATGTGACGGAGGTGAAACCCTACCGGACGGGTTCTCTCGGATTGACCAGCGCCGATCTTCTGCCTGCCCTGGAGGCCGCACGGCCCGCGCCCCGTGAAACGGCAGCCGAAGCCCGGGCCTTCTTCGAACGGCATTTCGTTCCCTTCGCCATCCTGCCGGGAGGCAGGCCCGAGGGGTTCGTCACCGCCTTTTACGAGCCGGAGGTTGCGGTCGCGGCAAGCCCCGACGAGATCTATCGCTTTCCCTTCTACCGGCGGCCGGAGGATCTCGTCGATCTCGACGACACCAGCAGGCCCGCGTCTCTCGACCCCTCCTACGCCTTCGGGCTGCGAAACCCGGATGGCAGCATCTCCGCCTATGCGGACAGAAGAGCCATCGACGAGGGCCATCTCGACGGTCGTGGCCTGGAGATTGCCTGGGCGCGGTCGAAGGCGGATGTCTTCTTCGCCCATGTTCAGGGTGCGGCACGCCTGTGCTATCCGGATGGTTCCATGCGCCGGATCACCTATGCGGCAAAGGCCGGGCATCCGTTCTCGCCCATCGGCAAGCTGCTCCTCGACCGGGGCGAAATCGCGCCCGAAGCCATTTCCATGCAGGCCATCAGGGCATGGCTTGCGGACAACCCCGATCGGGCGGACGAAGTCTACTGGCATAACCGCTCCTACATCTTTTTCCGCGAATCCGATCTTGCCGATCCGGATCTCGGGCCGATTGCAGCCGCCAAGGTCCCGCTGGTGGCCGGCCGTTCGCTGGCCGTCGACCGGCTGATCCACACTTTCGGTTTTCCCTTCTTCGTGCATGCCCCTGCGCTCACCCATCTCGATGGCGGCAAACCTTTCGCGCGTCTGATGCTGGCCCTCGACACGGGCACCGCCATCGTCGGTCCCGCCCGCGGAGACATCTTCACCGGATGGGGTCCCGAAGCCGGCGAACAGGCGGGAACGGTGCGCAATCAGGCGCATTTTCATCTGCTCGTTCCCCGAGCCGCAGCGGAAAGGTTTGCCTGATGCCGCGCGACCGGGAGCTCAAGACGGAGGAGCGGATCCTCTGGGGCAAGGTGGCAAAGACCACCCGTCCCATGCCGGGCCGCATGGAAGACCTTCTTGCCTTTGCTGATCTGGAAATGCCGGAACCGGCAATACCGGTGACGGCCCCCGTCTCCACCGCAGCCTTCGCCGCCGATGCGCAGGAACAGCCGAAAACACCGGTCTCGCGCGCCCATCATCCGCTGGAAAAACCCGTGAAGCGCAAGCTCGTCCGCGGTCGTCTGCCGCTCGAGGCCAGGATCGACCTTCACGGCATGATCCAGAGCGAAGCGCACGGGCTGCTGCTCGATTTCCTCGTGCATGCGCATGAACGGGGCCTGCGCCATGTGCTCGTGATTACGGGCAAGGGGCGCTCGATGGGCAGCGAAGGCGCCTTGAAACGAGCGGTCCCGCTCTGGTTCTCCAAGCCGGAGTTCCGCTACCTCATTTCCTCCCACGAACCGGCCGCCCAGCATCACGGCGGGGAGGGCGCGCTCTATGTGCGTCTCTCGCGTGCCCGGGGAGAGCGGTCGTGACGCCCTTCGGCGAGGCCATGCGGTCGCTTCGCCGCCGCAAGGGGGTTTCCCAGAAGGAGATGGCGCGCGCCATCGGCGTCTCTCCCGCCTATCTCTCCGCCCTCGAACACGGCCACAAGGGAACGCCGAGCTTCGACTTTCTCCAGCGGGTCGCCGGTTACTTCAACATCATCTGGGACGAGGCCGAGGCGCTGTTCTCGCTTGCCCGCTCGTCCGACCCGCGCGTGGTGCTCGATACGTCGGGTCTTCCGCCGGAATACACGGCCTTTGCCAACCGCCTGTCCGCCCGTTTGCGCACGCTTTCGCCGGAAGACATCGCCCGGCTCGAGGCCATCCTCGAGAAACGGGCCTGAAGCGGCGGAAAACCACCGTTAATCCCCGGTTTTATGCCGCATTTCGAAGCCATAAGCTTGGGAAGGGCCGCCAAAATCCCTATATTCAGGGCGGACTATTCGCGCTGATTCGGGCGCGTTTTCCCTTCAATTTGGAAAGACCTGGAATGACCGACGCAACGGAAAACAACCCGGCCGCAGCCGAATATGGCGCAGACTCCATCAAGGTTCTCAAGGGACTTGATGCCGTCCGCAAGCGTCCCGGCATGTATATCGGCGATACGGATGACGGTTCGGGTCTGCACCACATGGTCTACGAGGTGGTCGACAACGCGATCGACGAGGCGCTTGCCGGTCATGCGGACCTGGTAACGGTGACGCTGAATGCGGACGGCTCCTGCACGGTGACCGACAATGGCCGCGGCATTCCCGTGGGCCTGCATCCGACCGAGGGCGTGTCGGCGGCCGAAGTGATCATGACCCAGCTCCACGCGGGCGGCAAGTTCGACCAGAACTCCTACAAGGTTTCGGGTGGTCTCCACGGCGTGGGCGTGTCGGTGGTGAACGCCCTCTCGGTCATGCTGAAGCTGAAGATCGCCCGCGACGGCAACTGGCATGAAATCAGCTTTACTCATGGCGTCGCCGACGCGCCTCTGGCCGTGACGGGGGAGGCCGGCAGCTATACGGGTACCGAGGTGACCTTCCTGCCCAGCTCCGAAACCTTCACCAAGACGGAATTCGATTTCTCCACCCTCGAGCATCGCCTGCGCGAGCTTGCCTTCCTGAATTCAGGAGTGCGGATCGTCCTGACCGACAAGCGTCATTCCGACATCCGCCAGACCGAACTGCTCTATGATGGCGGTCTCGACGCCTTCGTCGCCTATCTCGACCGCGCCAAGAAACCGCTCGTCGACAAGCCGGTCTCGATCCGCGGAGAAAAGGATGGCATAGCCGTCGAAGTATCCATGTGGTGGAACGACAGCTACCACGAGAACGTGCTCTGCTTCACCAACAACATTCCCCAGCGGGATGGCGGCACGCACATGGCAGGCTTCCGGGCCGCGCTGACCCGCCAGATCGTTTCCTACGGCGAAAGCTCAGGCCTGACCAAGAAGGAGAAGGTCTCGCTGACGGGCGAAGACTGCCGTGAGGGCCTCACGGCCGTTCTCTCGGTCAAGGTTCCCGATCCCAAGTTCTCGTCCCAGACCAAGGACAAGCTCGTCTCCTCGGAAGTCCGCCCCGTTGTGGAAAGCCTGGTGAACGAGGCGCTCAGCACCTGGCTTGAAGAACATCCCTCCGAAGCGAAGATCCTGGTCGGCAAGGTGGTCGAGGCGGCAGCGGCACGCGAGGCCGCGCGCAAGGCCCGCGAGCTCACCCGCCGCAAGGGCGCTCTCGACATCGCCTCGCTGCCCGGCAAGCTCGCCGACTGCTCCGAACGCGATCCGTCGAAATCCGAGCTCTTCCTGGTCGAGGGCGACTCGGCAGGCGGCTCGGCAAAGCAGGGCCGCTCGCGGGAAAGCCAGGCCATCCTGCCGCTGCGCGGCAAGATCCTCAACGTGGAGCGGGCCCGCTTCGACAAGATGCTCTCGAGCCAGGAAATCGGCACGCTGATCACGGCGCTCGGCACCTCGATCGGCAAGGACGAGTTCAACATCGAGAAGCTGCGCTACCACAAGATCATCATCATGACCGATGCCGACGTGGACGGTGCCCATATCCGAACGCTTCTGCTCACCTTCTTCTTCCGGCAGATGCCGCAGCTGATCGAGGCAGGCCACCTCTACATCGCCCAGCCGCCGCTCTACAAGGTAACCCGCGGCAAGTCCGTACAGTACCTCAAGGACGAGAAGGCCTTCGAGGAATATCTGATCAGCCAGGGTCTCGAGGATGCGGCCCTGAAGCTCGGTTCCGGCGAGGTTCGCACCGGCCAGGACCTCCGCGAGGTCATCAACGATGCCTTGAGGCTTCGTGCGCTGATCGACGGGCTCCATTCCCGCTACAGCCGGCCGATCATCGAGCAGGCAGCCATCTGCGGCGCCCTCAACGCCGAGCTCACCAGCAACCGCGAGCGTGCAGCCGAAACCGCGGCCGAGGTCGCGACGCGTCTGGACCTGATCGCCGAGGAAACCGAGCGCGGCTGGGAGGGTGAAGTCACCGAAGAAGGCGGGCTCCGCTTCTCCCGCATGGTGCGCGGCGTGAAGGAAGTCGCCTATCTGGACATGGCGCTCATCGGCTCCTCCGATGCGCGCTACATCGACCAGATGACATCGCGGCTCAAGGAAATCTATGCAGCGCCCCCGGTTCTGGTGCGCAAGGAAGGCCAGACGGAAATCTCCGGCCCCCGCGCGCTTCTCGATGCGGTCTTCGCCAGCGGGCGCAAGGGCATCTCGATGCAGCGCTACAAGGGTCTCGGCGAGATGAATGCCGAACAGCTCTGGGAAACGACGCTCGATCCGAACGTGCGCTCGCTGCTGCAGGTCAAGGTATCGGATGCAACCGATGCCGACGGGCTGTTTGCCCGCCTGATGGGCGACGAGGTGGAGCCTCGCCGCGAATTCATTCAGGAAAACGCGCTCAGCGTCGCAAACCTGGACATCTGATCCCGGCGTACCGGGCGCCGCTCAGAACTGGCCCTCGAAGGCCAGTTCTGCAAGCGCGCGCCGGTGGCTCGGCTTTTCCCGCGCCTTCAGATCCTCGGGAAGCGCATCCACATCGCCCATGCGACCGATGGCAATAGCGGCCTCCATCTTCATGTCCTCGGTGAAATTCAGCTCCGCCGGAATCTCCTCCTGCTTCACGCCCGCCATGCCATGGGCAAAGTAGCCCAGCATCCGGGCCTGAAGGGCGAGTGCCATCCATGCCGCCCCGGCATCGAAGGAGTGGGTCGGGATCGGCCGACGATTTTCGTCGCCGGGCGCGCCGGTGCGGTTAACCGAAACCACGAAGACCAGAGCGCCGGCCTTTTCCGCCCAGCGACGGTTCGCATCGACGAGAAGCCCCGCCAGCCGGTCGAAAGCGGCCGTGCCCCTCACGCCGTAGACGAAACGCCATGGCTGGTTGTTGGAGGCCGAGGGCGCCCAGCGGGCCGCATCGAGGATGGTCATCAGATCCGCCGTCGGCAACGTCTCGCCCGAATAGGCACGGGGAGACCAGCGCTCGAGGAAGATCGGATCGATGGGCTCGCCCGTCTCGCGATGATTGGTTTCGGTCATGGGTCTTTCTCCTGATGGCGTCTGGCAAGGCAGATAGGCCGTCCCGGGCCCATTGCAAGTAAAGGCCCGCTTCGCTGGCGTCTTCCATGCGACAAAGCGGTCGCCCGCAATACCCCTGCGTCACGAGATCGGCTAGGGTGCCGCCCGTGAATCGGCATTATGGGAGCAAGATCGTGGATTCTCGGGAATTTCTGGAATGGTCGGAAAAGGCGGCGCGCTGGGGGGTGGAATATCGCGAGAAGCTGCGTGATCTTCCTGTCCGGGCGCAGACATCGCCTGGCGAGATTGCCGCACAGATCGCTCCGCATGCGCCCGAGGCTGGCGAGGCGATGGAGGCTATCTTTGCCGACTTCGAAAGGATCATCCTGCCGGGCATGACGCACTGGCAGCATCCGCGCTTCTTCGCCTATTTCCCGGCCAATGCCGCACCGGCCTCCGTGGTGGCGGAATATCTGGTCACGGCGATGGCGGCGCAATGCATGCTCTGGCAGACCTCGCCGGCAGCGACCGAGCTGGAAACCGCGATGATCGGCTGGCTCCGCGACGCGCTCGGACTTCCCGCCGAATTCACCGGTTCCATTCAGGATTCTGCCTCCTCCGCCACGCTGAATGCGGTTCTCGTCATGCGGGAAAGAGCCCTTGGCTGGGCAGGAAACCGCGAGGGGCTCTCCGGCCAGCCGCGGATCCGGATCTATGCCTCCAGCCATGTCCACACCTCCATCGACCGCGCCATCTGGGTATCGGGTGTCGGCGAAGCCAATCTCGTGCGCATACCGGTGACGGGAAAGAGCCGCGGCATGGATCCGGTAGCGCTGGATGCGGCAATCCGCAAGGATCTGGAATCCGGCTATTTGCCGGCTGGGGTGATTGCCTGCACGGGCGGCACGAGCATCGGTGCCCATGATGACACCGAGGCGGTGGTCAGGGTCGCCCACGGCCATGGCCTCTATGTCCACGTCGATGCGGCCTGGGCGGGTGCGGCAATGATCTGCCCGGAGCTGCGGTCGTTCTGGAGAGGGGTCGAAACGGCCGATTCCGTCGTCTTCAATCCCCACAAGTGGCTGGGCGCGCAGTTCGATTGCTCGGTGCAGTTCATCCGCGATCCGGACTCGCTGGTACGCACGCTCGCGATCCAGCCGGAATATCTGAAGACCTCGGGCAAGGACGGTTTCATCAATTATTCGGAATGGTCGGTTCCCCTTGGGCGCCGCTTCCGGGCCCTCAAGCTGTGGTTCCTGCTGCGACACCATGGCCTCGAAGGACTGCGGCAGATGATCCGCAACCACATTGCCTGGGCGGAGGAACTTTATCGCAGGCTGAAGACGGACGAGCGCTTCGAGATCACGTCGGAGCCGTTCCTCTCGCTCTTCAGCTTCCGTCCGGTGGTTCCGGCGGGCCAGGACGAGGAAGCATACGTGCAGCGCTTTCTGGACGCGATCAACAATGACGGACGGATCTACCTAACCCAGACGCGTCTCGAAGGGAAACTGGTGATCCGGTTCCAAGCCGGCCAGTTCGACATGCGGCAGGAAGATGCCGAGATGGCCCATGCGGTGCTTTCGGAATTTGCCGATCAGCCGATTTGACCGCAGCCTTCGACGCGTATAAATATTCCCTTCATATTTGATGAAGGTGGTCTCTGGAGGAGAATCGTCATGAAGCTGATGCGCATAGGGCAGCCGGGAGCCGAAAAGCCGGCTCTTCTCGACCGCGACGGAAAGGTCCGCGACCTGTCCGCTCACGTGGCCGATATCGGTGGGGCGCATCTTTCCCCGGAAGGACTTGCCCGGATCGCAGCCCTGGATCCTGCCTCGCTGCCGGAAATCGCGGCCGATCGCATCGGTCCCTGCGTTGCCGGAACCGGGAAGTTCATCTGCATCGGTCTCAACTATTCGGATCATGCTGCCGAATCCGGCATGGCGGTGCCGCCGGAGCCGGTCGTCTTCATGAAGGCGACATCTGCCATCTGCGGACCCAACGATACGGTTTACATCCCGCGCGGCTCGGAGAAGACGGACTGGGAAGTGGAGCTTGGCGTGGTCATCGGCAAGACCGCCAAATATGTGAGCGAAGCGGAAGCCCTGGATTACGTGGCCGGTTACTGCGTCTCGCACGACGTGTCCGAAAGGGCGTTCCAGACGGAGCGGGCAGGGCAGTGGACCAAGGGCAAGTCCTGCGACACCTTCGGCCCGGTCGGACCCTGGCTGGTCACCAGGGACGAAATTCCCGATCCCCAGGCGCTTTCCATGTGGCTGAAGGTCAATGGTGAGCAGATGCAGAACGGATCGTCTCAGACTATGGTCTATGGTGTGGCCTTCCTCGTCTCCTATCTCAGCCAGTTCATGTCGCTCCATCCCGGCGACATCATCTCCACAGGCACGCCGCCAGGCGTCGGGATGGGCATGAAACCGCCTCGCTACCTGAAGCCCGGAGATGTCGTGGAGCTTGGGATCGAGGGGCTCGGAACCCAGCGGCAGGTCTTTGCGGCCGATCTTTAAGGCCTTTGCATACAAGCTCTTAACACTTGAGTGCGATCCTTGGTCAGGGAAGCGGAATTCCAGTCCCGGACAAGACGGGCATGGCGGAGTTCCGATTTTCGGGGAACCTCAGGAGGTGGCTCAAGCGTTAAGCGCAGCGGTCATCATGAATGATCCGGGCTGCTCCGTCCGTGCAATTGTTGCAGGCTTCAACTTTATTGCCCTGCAGCAAAAACATGCTAGTCTCCGCCCCTGCTCCGTTTTCCGGAGCGCCGCGGGGATGTCCGGACGGGGGCTGCCCGATGGCCGCAGAAAGGGCAAGCATTCATGTTCTATGAGCTCTACGAGATGAACCACGCCGCACTCACGCCCGTGCGTGCCGCGGCGGAGGTGATGAGGCTGGCGTTGAAGAACCCGCTGAACCCATGGACCCACACCCTCTACGGGCGTTCCATGTCGGCGGGCCTGGAAGTCTTCGAGCGTGCGACCCGACGCTATGCCAAGCCCGAATTCGGCCTGCCGGAAACCACCATCAACGGCAAGCCGGTGGCCGTCTACGAAAAGGTCGTCTGGTCGAAGCCCTTCTGCAATCTTCTCCATTTCGAGCGGGTGCTTCCCGCCCGGCATCCGCAGGACCCGAAGCTGCTGATCGTCGCGCCGATGTCCGGCCACTATGCGACGCTCCTTCGCGGCACGGTGGAGGCCATGCTGCCCCATGCGGAAGTCTACATCACCGACTGGATCGACGCGCGCATGGTGCCGCTGTCGGACGGAACCTTCGATCTCGACGACTACATCGACTATGTGATCGAGATGCTCCACCATCTCGGGCCGGACACCCATGTGATGGCGGTCTGTCAGCCTTCCGTACCCGTGCTGGCCGCCGTTTCCGTCATGGAAGCCGCGGGCGATCCCCTCGCGCCGTCCTCCATGACGCTGATGGGCGGGCCCATCGACACCCGGATCAATCCCACGGCGGTGAACCAGCTTGCCCAGGACAAGCCGCTCGAATGGTTCCGCGACAACGTGATCATGAACGTCCCCTGGCCGATGCCGGGCTTCATGCGCCCTGTCTATCCCGGCTTCCTGCAGCTCTCGGGCTTCATGTCGATGAATCTCGACCGGCATCTTACCGCGCACAAGGAATTCTACATGAACCTCGTCAAGAACGACGGGGAAACGGCTGAGAAGCATCGGGAATTCTATGACGAGTATCTCGCCGTCATGGATCTGACGGCGGAATTCTATCTGCAGACCGTGGATACGGTCTTCATCCGTCACGCCCTTCCGAAGGGGGAAATGATGCACCGTTCCACCCCGGTGGACCCCTCTGCCATCAAGCGCGTGGCGCTCTTCACCGTCGAGGGGGAAAACGACGACATTTCCGGCCCCGGCCAGACAAAGGCTGCCCAGACGATCTGCTCGTCGCTGCCGGACAACCTGCGCCAGCACTATCTCCAGCCCGATGTCGGTCACTACGGCGTGTTCAACGGGTCCCGCTTCCGCCGCGAGATCGCGCCGCGCATCGTCGCCTTCATGCATGAGCATGCCCGGGCGGGGAAACCCTCCGTCAAGCGGGTGATCAAGGGCGGCAAGGCCGGCTGACACCGATTTTGTCCTTTGGCTTCAAGGGCTTCACCGAAACCGGCAAGGTACGTTCTTGAAGCGTACCCCGGGCTTAACCACATCGAGATCATCGGCGCGGCATTCCGCCGGCCGATGCGAAAGAAGGTTAAGCGCAATGAACCAGTCTTCCTACATACGTCCGGACTGGACCCCGGCCACCGTCGCCCTGATGGTGCTTGGCTTCGTGGTCTTCTGGCCGCTGGGATTGGCCATGCTGGCCTATATCCTCTACGGAGATCGCCTCCAGGACTTCAAGCGGGAGGCGAACCGCAAAATGGATGCCGCACCGTTCCGCCGCTGGCGCGGGGAGTGGGGCCGCGGCTCCTGCCGTACCCGGTTTCACGAAACGGGCAACACTGCATTTGACGAATGGCGCCGGACCGAACTGGACCGGCTGGAGGCCGAACGCCGCAAGCTCGACGAGATGCGCGCCGAATTCGACCGCTACGCGGCGGAACTCCGCCGCGCCAAGGATCGGGAAGAATTCGACCGCTTCATGCGGGAACGTTCGAACCGCAGCGAAGATCGCCCGGCAGACGACAGCCAGGGCTTTTACCAGAGCTGATCGGCTCTCCCACACGCGAAGTTCGACCGGCATCCCCATGGGTGCCGGTTTTTTGTGAGCCTTCCCTTCGCTGTTCTCGTTACCGACCGCGAATCGGTTAAAGTCCGGACCATGTTTGCCCGCCTCGCCAAGAAGAAACCGGCCCGTCGCAGCCCGCCGAAGCGCCCGCTCAAGGAGGAGCGCGTGCTGCCCGTCCATGGCCGGCCGGTGCCGCTCGTCATCCGCCATCTGGAACGGGCAACACGCATCACGCTCCGGATCGAGCCCGGTGGCCGCGCCCTGAAGATGACGGTGCCCTATGGTCTGCCGGAAAAGGACCTCTCTGCCTTTCTCCGGAGACACCAGGGCTGGCTCGAGACGAAACTTTTCGACTATCCCGACGACACACGGCTTCTTCCGGGCGCAACGGTGCCGATCCTCGGCGTCCCGCACCGGATCGTTCACTCGGGCAAGCTGCGCGGCCTGACGGAGACCGGCATGGAAGGGGGCGAGGCAGTGATCCGCATCAGCGGTCTTGAGGATCACGCAGGCCGGCGCATCGCCGACCACCTGAAGAAGCTCGCGCGCAGGGAGCTCGATCGTCTCGTCGCCCATCATGCCGCCCAGTCCGGAAAATCCTTCCGCGACGTGACGCTAAAGGATACGCGCAGCCGCTGGGGTTCCTGCTCCTCCGCAGGCAACCTGAATTTCTCCTGGCGCATCGCCATGGCGCCGCCGGAGGTCATCGATTACCTCGCGGCCCATGAAGTCGCCCATCTCACGGAGATGAATCACGGTCCGAAATTCTGGGCCCTGTGCAAGCGGCTTTGCCCGCACATGGACGAATCCAAGGCCTGGCTGAAGCGTCATGGCAGCGCCCTGCATGCCATCGATTTCGGCTGACCTGCGACACCGCGAAACCCTGTTCCGAGCACCTTTTGTCTCGACTCTTCCTTCATTTCATGCCACGTCCCAAACCATGAAACCGGATATCAAGATTTGCGGATTGAAGACCGCCGAGGCTGTGACGCGCGCCGTCGAAAAGGGCGCGACCCATATCGGCTTCATCTTTTTCCCGAAGAGCCCGCGCAACATCGAACCGGATCTGGCCGGACGCCTGGCCGATCCTGTCAGAGGCAGGGTGAAGGTGGTGGCGGTCACCGTCGATGCCGACAACGACGATCTGGACGAGATCGTCGATCTCCTGAAGCCGGACATCCTGCAGCTTCACGGTTCCGAAAGCCCGGACCGGGTCCTGACGGTCAAGGCGCTCTACGGCCTTCCCGTCATCAAGGCCTTCGCGATCCGCGAGGCTTCCGATCTCGAAAAGATCGATCCCTATGTGGGTATCGTGGACCGCTTCCTCTTCGACGCGAAGCCGCCAAAGGGGTCGGAGCTGCCGGGCGGCAACGGCGTGTCCTTCGACTGGTCGCTCATGCAATCGCTTGACGAGGGCGTGAATTACATGCTTTCCGGGGGATTGAACAAAGATAATGTGGCAGAAGCGCTGGCGGTGACGCGTGCTCCGGGGCTCGATGTTTCCTCCGGCGTGGAAAGCGCTCCCGGCGTCAAGGATCTGGGCATGATCGATGCCTTCTTCGATGCCGTCCGCGATGCGAGTCGCCGTACCTGATTGAATGCCTGCTTGAAGCCGAGGAGTGAGAGCGTGAACCAGCCTTTGAAACCCAATTCCTTCCGTGCGGGGCCGGATGAAAACGGCCGCTTCGGCATTTTCGGCGGGCGCTTCGTCGCCGAAACGCTGATGCCGCTGATCCTCGATCTGGAACGCGAATGGAACAAGGCGAAGACGGACCCAGAGTTCCAGGCCGAACTCCAGCATCTCAACACCCATTATACCGGCCGCCCGAGCCCGCTCTATTTCGCGGAGCGCCTGACGGCCCATCTCGGCGGTGCCAAGATCTACTTCAAGCGTGACGAGCTCAACCACACGGGCAGCCACAAGATCAACAACTGCCTTGGCCAGATCCTGCTTGCCAAGCGCATGGGCAAGACCCGCATCATCGCGGAAACCGGAGCCGGCCAGCATGGCGTAGCCTCGGCCACCGTCGCTGCGCGCTTCGGCTTTCCCTGCATCGTCTACATGGGCGCGACCGACGTCGAGCGCCAGGCTCCCAACGTCTTCCGCATGAAGCTTCTCGGCGCGGAAGTGCGGCCGGTGACATCGGGACACGGCACCCTCAAGGATGCGATGAACGAGGCGCTGCGCGACTGGGTGACCAATGTCGAGGACACCTATTACATCATCGGCACGGCCGCAGGCCCGCATCCCTATCCGGAGCTGGTGCGCGAATTCCAGTCCGTGATCGGCAAGGAAACCCGCGAACAGATCATGGCGGTCGAAGGCCGGCTGCCGGACATGGTGATTGCCGCCGTGGGCGGCGGCTCCAACGCCATCGGTCTTTTCCATCCGTTCCTCGATGACGAATCCGTACAGATCGTCGGCGTGGAGGCGGGTGGCAAGGGTCTCGATGGAGAGGAGCATTGCGCCTCCCTGACCGCCGGTACCCCGGGCGTGCTCCATGGCAACCGCACTTACCTGCTCCAGACGCCGGACGGCCAGATCAAGGAAGGCCATTCCATTTCGGCAGGTCTCGATTATCCGGGCATCGGCCCGGAGCACAGCTGGCTCCACCAGATCGGCCGCGCCGAATATGTGCCGATCATGGACGACGAGGCGCTGGCTGCCTTCCAGCTTCTGACCAAGCTCGAAGGCATCATTCCCGCGCTCGAGCCGTCCCATGCTTTGGCAGAAGTCATCAAGCGCGCCCCGAAGATGGGGAAGGACCAGATCATCGTGATGAATCTCTGTGGCCGCGGCGACAAGGACATCTTCACCGTCGGCAAGATTCTCGGAATGGGGCTCTAAGATTATGACTGCACGCATGGACAGGCGCTTCGAGGCGCTGAAGAAGGAAGGACGCCCCGCGCTCGTCACCTATTTCATGGGCGGCGATCCCGATTACGAAACATCCCTCGAGATCATGAAGGCGCTCCCCGGCGCCGGCTCCGACGTCATCGAGCTGGGCATGCCGTTTTCGGATCCCATGGCAGACGGACCGGCAATCCAAGCCGCCGGCCTGCGCGCCCTCAATGCCGGGCAGACGCTCGTCAGGACGCTGGCCATGGCCCGGGCCTTCCGCGAGACCGATCAGGACACGCCGATCGTGATGATGGGCTACTACAATCCGATCTACATTTATGGCGTCGACCGTTTCGTCGCCGATGCGCTGGCTGCCGGCGTCGATGGCCTGATCGTCGTCGACCTCCCGCCAGAGATGGACGACGAGCTCTGCCTGCCTGCCGTCAAGGCCGGCCTCAACTTCATCCGGCTGGCAACGCCCACGACGGATGACCGCCGCCTGCCGACCGTCCTTAAAAATACCTCAGGTTTCGTCTACTACATCTCGATGAACGGCATCACGGGCTCGGCCCTGCCGGATCCGTCGGTGGTGGGCGGTGCCGTTCAGCGCATCAAGGGCCATACGAGCCTGCCGGTTTGCGTCGGTTTCGGTGTAAAGACGGCGGAGCACGCCCGTCTCATCGGCGCGTCGGCGGACGGTGTGGTCGTCGGTACGGCGATCGTCAATCGCGTGGCCGGAAGCCTGACGCCGGATGGCAAGGCCAGTGCTTCCACCATCGAGGCCGTGACCAGCCTTGTGCGGGAACTGGCAGACGGTGTCCGTGCCGCCCGGCCGGTTGCCGCCGAGTAAGGACGGGCCTTTCGGAAATTCATGGGCGCGCGGCAGCGCGCCGGACTATGAGGAGTATCTCGTGAACTGGATCACCAACTACGTCCGCCCGCGCATCAACTCCATGCTCGGCCGCCGCGATGTACCGGAAAACCTCTGGATCAAGTGCCCCGAAACGGGCGAAATGGTCTTTCACAAGGACCTGGAAGAAAACAAGTGGGTCATCCCGGCTTCCGGCTATCACATGAAGATGCCGGCGAAGGCCCGGCTGAAGGACCTGTTCGACGGCGGCATCTACGAGCCGCTCGCTCAGCCGAAGGTGGCGCAGGATCCGCTCAAGTTCCGCGATTCCAAGAAATATACCGACCGCCTGAAGGACAGCCGTGCCAAGACCGAGCAGGAAGACACCATCCTGGCCGGCCTCGGCAAGGTGGACGGCCTCAAGCTCGTCGCCGTCGTGCATGAATTCAACTTCATGGGCGGTTCGCTGGGGATAGCCGCAGGCGAGGCGATCGTGAAGGCCTTCGAGCGCGCCATTGCGGAAAAATGCCCGCTCGTGATGTTCCCGGCCTCCGGGGGCGCGCGCATGCAGGAGGGCATCCTGTCGCTCATGCAGCTGCCCCGCACCACTGTCGCCGTCAATATGCTGAAGGAAGCCGGCCTGCCCTATATCGTCGTGCTCACCAACCCGACGACGGGTGGCGTGACGGCCTCCTATGCCATGCTGGGCGACATTCACATGGCCGAACCCGGCGCGGAAATCTGCTTTGCCGGCAAGCGCGTGATCGAGCAGACGATCCGGGAAAAGCTGCCGGAGGGTTTCCAGACCTCGGAATATCTTCTGGAGCACGGCATGGTGGACATGGTCGTGAAGCGTCACGACATTCCCTCGACGCTTGCCCGCACGCTCCGCATCCTGATGAAAAAGCCTGCAAACCAGACAGCAAATGCCGTTCAGCCGATAGCTGCCGCCGGTTGATCGGAGAAAGATGGGGGCCGGAACGGGTGGCCTTTGCCGCCTGTTCCGGCCCTTTGCTTATGGAGAAGGCCTTGCAGCCTGTCTCCGCAGACAGACTGCCGAACGGGAACCCGCCATGACCGCACCGACCACCAGCGAAGCTGCCCGCATCATCGACCAGTTGATGGAGCTCCATCCGAAGGGTTTCGACCTTTCCCTCGACCGGATCACCCGGCTTCTCGAGCGTCTGGGTAACCCGCATCTGAAACTGCCGCCGGTCATTCACGTCGCCGGCACCAATGGCAAGGGGTCGGTCGTGGCCTTTTCCCGCGCGCTTCTGGAAGCGGCTGGCCTGTCCGTTCATGTCCACATCTCCCCCCATCTCGTTCACTGGCACGAACGCTACCGGATCGGCGTCAAGGGCGGGCCGGGCAGCCTGGTCGAGGACGCGATGTTTGCCGATGCGCTGCGGCGCGTTGCGGAAGCCAATGCCGGCGAGAAGATCACCGTTTTCGAGATTCTCACGGCCGTCACCTTCGTGCTCTTTTCCGAACAGCCGGCGGATGTTGCAATCGTCGAGGTCGGTCTCGGCGGCCGCTTCGATGCCACCAATGTCATTCCGAAGCCCGCAGTTTCGGTGGTGATGCCCATCTCGCTCGATCATCAGGCCTATCTGGGAGATCGCGTGGAGCTGATTGCCGCGGAAAAGGCCGGCATCATGAAGCGCGGCGTTCCAGTCGTGATCGGACATCAGGAATACGAGGCAGCGCGCGACGTGCTGGTGGATACGGCCGAGCGGCTCGGTTGCCCCTGCTTCGTCTATGGCCAGGATTTCTCCGCGCATGAGGAAATGGGGCGTCTTATCTATCAGGACGACGAGGGTCTTTCCGACATTCCGCTCCCCCGCTTGCCGGGCAGACATCAATATGCAAACGCCGCTGCCGCGATCCGGGCGGTGCGCGCTGCCGGCTTCGAGCTCACCGAAGCCGTGATCGAAAAGGCCATGGTCTCCGTGGAATGGGCCGGGCGCCTGCAGCGGCTGAGCGACGGCGCCCTCGTGGCGCGCGCTCCGGCCGGTTCGGAAATCTGGCTCGACGGGGGGCACAATCCCGGCGCTGGCGAAGTGATTGCCGAAGCCATGGCGAATTTCGAGGAGCGCCAGTCCCGCCCGCTCTACCTCGTCATCGGCATGATCAACACCAAGGAACCGGTGGGTTATTTCAGGGCCTTCAAGGATATCGCGCGCAAGGTCTTCACGGTGCCGATCCGCAATTCGGATGCCGCCATCGATCCTCTGGCGCTTGCGGTGTCCGCGGCCGAGGCCGGCCTCTCCGCTTCCGCTGTCTCGACGGTCAGCGAAGCGCTCGACGCCATCCGGCAGCAGCTGAAGCCCGGAGATCCTGCCCCCCGGATCCTGATCGGCGGGTCGCTCTATCTCGCCGGAGACGTTCTCGCCGACAACGGCACGCCGCCGCGCTGAACCCATGAAAAAACCCGGCTCGAAGGCCGGGTTTTCCGCATCAGGCTTTGTGCACGCTCACGCTGCGCTGGAGATCCAGGCGCTCAGGGCATTCTTCGGGGAAGCGCCGACCTTCACGTCAGCCACTTCGCCGCCCTTGAACATGGCGAGCATCGGAATGGAGCGTACGCCGAAACGGGCGGCGAGCTCCGGGTTTTCGTCGACATTGATCTTCGCGATCTTGACCTTGCCGGCAAACTCGTTCGACAGTTCCTCGAGGCTCGGGCCGATCATCTTGCAGGGACCGCACCACTCGGCCCAGAAATCCACGACCACCGGCTCGGCAGAATTGAGGACCTCGGCCTGGAAGTTGGCATTGTCGACTTTTACGGTTGCCATGGAAGCACTCCTTGGGAAGAATTTCGTTTGAATGACATGTGAGCGTGCGCCGCCCGTTTTTCAACGAGACCTATCTCACTTTGGTGTGATTTCAGCAAGACTGCTTTCCAGCAGCGGGTCGTCCAGCGGAATGACCCGGGCGGTTTCGGTATAGACCAGCAGACACTGGATCGGTCGATCCCGGTAGAGCGGCTTGAGGATTTCCCGGTAGATCGCCAGCTGTGCCCGGTGGGAAAGAGGGACCCCGGCCGCTGTTTCGGGCGGGTGCCGGTTCGTCTTGAAATCTGCCAGCAAGACGCGGTCGTCGAGCACCGAGAGGCGGTCGAGCCGGCCGGAAATGGCGTAGTCGCGCCCGCCGAGGCGCAAGGTGCCCATGATCGCCACTTCGGCGCGGGATCCGTGAGCGAAAAGGCCTTCAAGCCTCTCGTCGTCCATCAGCGCGGTTATCGCCCGGACCAGCCCTGCACGCTCCTCCGGATGCCAGAAACGGGCAGCACGCTCCAGATAGCGCAGTGCGGCATCCTTGCGTTCTTCGGGCGCAATCTCGGGGAGCACCTGCATCAGACGGTGCGTAAGCTTGCCGCGCTGGGCCGCCCTGTTCGGGGCAGCCTTGTCGCCGAAGAGCGGAGACATCACTAGGACATCTCCCTCTTCGTTGTCCACGACAGTGCCGGCTTCCGACGGGCTGAGCGGACGGGGCAGGAAAGGCTGCTGGGGAAGCGGCGCCATGAGCGCGGATGGAAGAGAGGGCATTTCCTCCTGCTTCTCCACCGGCATCATCGTTTCGAAATCCCGTTCCCGAACCGGACTGAACCAGCGGAGCCCTTCCCACTCGCCCTCCGGGCCGCGGAAGGTTGCCGGTCGCATCTGTTCTTCCCGGGCACCGAGGGCGGTTCTGACCAGGCTGTGCCACGTGTCGCCAACCTGCCGGCTGCCCCGATAACCGCAGATCACCAGATGGTCGGCCGCCCGCGTCATTCCCACGTACAGAAGGCGCCGGTATTCCTCCTCGCCCGCCAGGCGCAGGCGATGTGCGTCTGTTGCAACGAAGCTGTTCTCGACGGACCGGTTC
This sequence comes from Gellertiella hungarica, assembly GCF_014197145.1. GTDB lineage: Bacteria > Pseudomonadota > Alphaproteobacteria > Rhizobiales > Rhizobiaceae > Gellertiella > Gellertiella hungarica. The sequence continues at coordinate 68,383 of NZ_JACIEZ010000012.1, forward strand.
GGGATCCAGACGGGCAGCGGGCCATCGGGCATTTCCAGCAGGCGCAATTTCGGCAGATGACGTGTATCGAACGGCTTCGAGCCACCATCGACCAGAAACACCACCGGCGCTTCCAGCCCCTTGGCCGCGTGCACGGTCATCACCCGCACCTCGCCGCGTCCCTTGTCCTGCTCCCGCTTGACCTCGGGGGATTCGGTTTCGAGCGTCGCGAGGAAGGAGGACAACCCGGGCAAGCCCGTCGTTTCGTGATCCAGGGCAAAGGCGAGGAACTCGTCCAGAATGTCGCTGACCTCATTGCCGAGCCGCGCCAGGAAGCGCCTCCGGCCACCGAAGGGACCGAGCACGCGGGCATAAAAGTCATGGACGGGAAGATGACGGGCAAGGGCCCGAAGCTGGTCGAGACTGTCCTTCAGCCGCGCCAGCCCGGCGTCTTCCGCACCCAGATCCCGCAGATGGCGCCAAAGGCTGACCCCCTCCGGCCGCAGGGCCGCAAGCGCGAAGAGTTCGTTTTCCGCCAGATCGAAGAGCGGGCTCTTGAGGACCGCGGCCAGCGAGAGATCGTCGCCTTCCTGTGACAGAAAACGGCCGAGCGCCATCAGATCCTGAACGGCTATGTGGCTTGTGAGCCTCAGCCGGTCCGCACCCGCAACCGGAATGTTGCCGTGGCGCTTCAGCGCGCGATTGAGGGCGTTGACGAAGGCATCGCGCTTGCGAACGAGCACCAGTACATCGCCAGGTTCGACAGGACGCCGCTTGCCCTTGTCGATGATGTACGTCCCCTGAATCATCTCGCCGATCCGGTGCGCGATGCGGCGGGCGAGAACGGCGGCGGGCGCGCTTTCCGGGGTGGAGTCGAACGGGGCCGTCCAGTCCTCGTCGGGCGGCGAAGGTTCTGCGGCAATCATGTCCCACAGCTCGACGGTACCGGGGTGGCCAACCCGGGAAGAGCTGTGCTGCACCGGTTCACCTCCGGCGCTGAGGCCCCTGGCGTTCTCGGGAAGCGCAAACACCTGGTCGACCGCCGAAAGGACGGCTTCCGTCGAGCGGAAGGACAAGGGCAGGCGGATCGGCGAAAACGCGCCATAGGCGGAAGCCTTGCGGCTGACCTCCTGCCGTTCCTGCGAAAAGCGTTCGGGCCGTGCCCCCTGAAACGAGTAGATCGACTGCTTTTCGTCACCCACGGCAAAAAGCGTCCGGCGTCCCGGCCGTGCCGTCTGCCCGGAGAAAAAGTCGTCCGACAAGGCGCGAATGATCCGCCATTGATCGGGGCTCGTATCCTGGGCCTCGTCGACCAGAATATGGTCGATCCCCTGATCCAGCTTGTAATGCACCCAGGGGCCGGCATCGGAGCGAGTCAAAAGGTCTGCGGTGCGTACGATCAGATCCTCGAAATCCAGATAGCACCGGCGCCGCTTCAGATCCTCGTAGTCGCCTTCGAGCCTCTCCGCCAGCGTCAGTGCCGCGAGCGTCGCTTCGAGCATGGCATGCACCTTGAGCCGGTCGGCAAGCGCGCAGATGTGATCGCGTGCCCCCAGAACCGCATCTTCCAGGCCGGGGTCGGCTGCAGACATTTTCGTCGTGATCAGTCCCGAGGCGGATTTGGGTTCTTCCTTCGCCGTCATGAAGACCGACTTCAGCCGTTCGAAGCGCCGGTCCGGATCCTCCTCGCGACCGGCTGCCTCGAGCTCGGATGCCACTTCGCCCGCCTTCTTGCCGCCGATGCTGCGGGCACTGTCCAGATAGTCCTTCAACCGGGCGCCAGAGAGGCCGGGCAGCGGCCAGGCGGAGGACAGCAGGCCGTGGCGTGTTTCTCCGGCGGGAAGTTGCAGGGCCCTGCGGAGAACAGCCTCAGCTCCGTCCGATCGCTCCGCCTCCCTGAGGAAGCGCCGAATAGCGTTTCGATTGGCAATGATGCTCTCCAGAAGCGCCTCGAGCCCCGTGTCGTCCGCAAGGGAGAGCACATGGGCAAAGGCGGCTGCAAGATCGGGATCGTCCTCGGTCGAGGTCGCGGTCAAAAGGCTGCGCCGTGCGTCGCCGAGGAGCGTCGCTGCGGAACGATCGTCGAGAACGGCAAAATGACCCGCGACATTCGCCTCCAGAGGGAACTGGTGGAGCAGCGCCTCGCAGAAGGCATGGATCGTCTGGATCTTGAGACCGCCCGGCGTTTCGAGCGCCCTTGCAAAAAGCCGGCGCGCTTCCGCAAGCCGGATGGAATCCGGCTCACGGCCTTCGATCTCCCGCAATCTCTGGCGCAGCGTCTCGTCGTCGATGGTCGCCCACTCCGACAGCCGCTGGAACACGCGGTTCGACATTTCCGAAGCCGCAGCCTTGGTGTAGGTCAGGCACAGGATGGCGGAGGGACGGGCGCCCGAGAGCAGAAGCCGCATCACCCTCTGCGTGAGCACATGCGTCTTGCCGGAGCCGGCATTGGCCGATACCCAGGCGGACCGTTCCGGATCGGATGCTATGCCCTGCTGGCGGGTGGTCCAGCTTATCCATTCGCCAGGCTCTGTCAGCTGGGGCAGCGGCTCGAAATCACTCATCGCCGGCTTCCTCCTCGCCTTCGGCCGTTGCCCATTCGGCGACGCGGGCGAGGTGATCGTATTCACCCCCGTAATCCTGCGCACTTGCCGGAATGAGCCGGGACATGAAGCCTCGCTGTCCCGTCTGGAGAACGCTCACGAAACGGGAAAGCTCGTTCAGCGATTCGGCGGCCAGATGGGGAGCGGACTTCACTTGCGTGGAGGCCGTTACCTTGCCCTTCTCGTTGTTCACCACTTCCGCCTTGAACCGCGTGCCCGGTCTCAGCCGCACGTAAAGAAGGTCATCGGGCTGGCGCACGCCTGCCTGCCGGAACGCACCACCCATCAGCGCCGCGGCTTCCAGGGGAAGCTGGGGATCGAGGAGGCTTCTAGCCTGTGCCGTGGAGGGACTGGAGCCGGTCTTGTAGTCGATGATGTCGGCGACGCCACCCGGCTTGATGTCGATGCGATCGGCAACGCCCGTCACGCTGATCCCGAGGGCGGGAAGATCGAAGCGGGCGCGGACCTCGGTGATGCTCTTTTCGACGATGCGATCCCGCTCCGCCTGCCACTCGAGGAAGGAAGCGGCAACCTCTGCAAAGCGCGGGCGCCACACGGCATCGACGTGCGCGGGAAGCCTCTCGCGGTCAAACTCCTCCTCGATGATGCGCCCCATGGCTGCCGAGGCTTCCGGATAGCCGGCCCTGTGACCCTCCCGCACGAAGCGGTCCACGATCCGGTGATAGAGCGTACCGCGTTCCGCAGCCCCGGGATCGGTATTGTATCCGTCGAGCGGATCGAGACGAAGGATGCGCCGCGCATAGATCGCATAGGGGTCCCGACGCAGGCGCCCCACCTCGCTGAACGAGTAGCTCTTCGGCTGGAGCGCGGCCGGCGGCCGCGGATCCGGGCGTGTTGCCGGCTCCTGTCTTTCGCCGGCATCCAGAAGACCGGCCCAGTGGCAGTAGCCGGAAGCCCGCCGGCGCAGGCCCTCGGCGAAATCCTTGCCGCCGAGCGCCAGCAATCGCTGCAGCCAGCGGGAGGCAACGGCCGGTGCCGTGCCGATCCTGGCGGAACGGGAGTAGATCAGGTGCCGGGTGCCGTTCGCCATCTCGAAATCGTGGGCGTGCTGTCCCGTCCTGCGCTCCGGCGGCTCGAGGCCGATGCCGGTTTTCATCATGCGGGAGAGGAATGGATTTCCACTGGTGGACGCTGGCCAGACACCTTCGTTGAGGCCGCCGAGGACGAGCGTATCCACGCTCTGCAGGCGCGCCTCCAGCGTGCCGAAAATGAAGACGCGAGGATGGCTCATGGCCCTCGGCTTGACCTGCTCCCCGGAAAGGAAGGCCTCCATGATGTCGGCCCATTGAGGGCCATCGGCCTCTATGATGCCGTCGGTTTCCATGATGGAGGCGAGAAGATCGGCAAGGGCGGCTCCGGCCTCGTCCGACCAGAGCGGACCAAAGCCCTTCGCAGGACAACAGGCGACTGCCTCGAGTACCCGCCCCGTCAGTTCCGCCCATTCGGAAAGGGGCCGCTGCTGCCGGAGGCCCTGCCTTAGGTCGCCGGCAAAGAGCGTACCGGTGAGCGGCGCGGTGCTGTTGCGTATGGCAACGGCCAGAGCGCGTGCGGGCTCCAGTGCTTCGGGCGGTATGGATTTCCTCCACTCCGGCACATGATAGGCTTCTGCCTGTTCGGCGAGCATGGCATCGAGCAGGGAATCGACGCCGGCGATATCGACCGAGCCGACACCGCCACGCAGCGCAAGGAGCTCCAGCGCGCAGGCCGCCTCCGGCAGCGCTTCTGCATTCATGCCGAAACGCGCAAGCGGATGCTTGAGCAGCGAGATCAGGGCGACCGGATCGCCCGGCCGCAGGGTGCATTCGAGCACAAGTCGCGTGAGCGTGCCCTGTGGCGTCGCCATCAGCGGCGTGCCGGCGGTGTCGTCCGCCTCGATGCCGAAGCGTGCGAGTTCTGCCTTCACCCGCCGGGCAAGGCCGCGGTCGGGCGTTATGAGGGCTGCCTGCGAAAGGCCGTGCCGCCCCGGCCGGTCGAGCGCCAGGCGAAGGGCCACGGCGATGGCCGCGGCCTCTTCTCTTTCGTTGGCTGCCTCGATGAGCCCGACATCGGAGAATGCCCGCTCGAAGGCGTCCGGTTCCAGACCCCTGCGCCAATCGCTCCAGCGGCTTGTCGCATCCGCAGGCGCAAGAGCTGCAGAAAGGATGCGCTGGCGCATGGTAAGATCGGCATCCGGCTGTCCGAGAGGCCTGACATCGTCCCTTTCGAGGCCGAGCTTTCGCAACAGGACTGCCAGACCATATTGCGGATGGGAACGGCGCGCAGGATCGGTGAGCAGTCCTTCCGCATCGAGCGGAGCCACTTCCTTCCAGTCCTCGTCATCCATCCATTGGTCGAGCCCGGGCAGCACGACAGCCCCTTGCTGCAATCCCGCAACGACGCCGATCAGTTCGGCGGTTGCAGGCACCGAACCGGTGGAGCCGGCAACGATCACCGGGTCGGCCTTTCCGTCGAGCTGTGCCAGCCGCCGGGCCTCGACGCGCAGCAGGGCATTGCGGTGACGCGCGGATGAGGATGCCTTCAGCTCCTCCAGCCGGGCGGGCCAGAAATGGCTCGCAATCTTTAAGAATTCCGCTGTCAGCTGCCACCAGGCGGAATAGGCGTCGGTATCCAGCCGGCGCAGGTCGTCCCAGTCCCGCTCCTCGGTCTCGATGGAATCGATGAGATCGGAAAGGTCGCGGGCAAGCCAAACCGCATCCGCAGGGCTCGCCGGGGCGGCCAGGGGCGAATCGGGATGCATGCGGGCAACCGCTTCGGGAAGCCGGTTTCTCCAGGCAAGAATGAGGCGCGCCAGTTCCAGGAGCCGCGCCGTGGAGGGCAGGGGCTCTGCGAGATCCAGGATCTCCGGCGGCTCCAGATCGAAATAGCCCGAATCGTCATCCGTTTCGCCGAGGGGCCGGATCAGCGGCAGGATGGCGGATTGTCCTCCCAGCAACGTGACGAATTCCGACCTCAGGACGCGGACGGCTCGGCGCGTGGGAACGTAGATGGTCAGCGCGGCCAGCCGCTCGGGATTCTCGCCATCGAGACGGAAACCTGGAACGACCTCACCGGCACAGATGGCGCGCGCCAGGGTTGGAAGAAAGGGCAATCCGGGTGCAATGGTCAGGACCCTTTTGGATGCGCGTGCCATGTCAGCCTGCCTTGCGGCCCAGCACCGTCTCTGCTTCCGCAATGGCTTCCGGCGTGCCGACGGTAATCCAGTCCGCATCGAGCAGAATGCCATGCAGCCGGCCCGAGGCGATGGCCCTGTCGAAATAGATGTTCAGGTTGAAGGGGCCATCCGGTGCATCGGAAAACAGGCGCGGATGAACCGCCATGGCGCCAGCATAGACCACCGGTGCCGGCAGTCCCTCCCGAAAGCGGGCCAGCTGGCCATCGCTGCCGAGGCTGAAGTCCTTCTTGCCGTTATGTCCGGTTGTGCGATCCAGCGGAACGCAAAGCAGGAGCATGTCCATCCGCTCTGGATCGAAACCCTGTGCCAGACGCTTGAGGGCAGGAGGTGTCGCCGTTTCATTCACCCAGAAGAGATCGGCATTCATGACGAGCGTGGGTTCGCAGTCGAGAAGCTTCAGGCCCCTGACCAGTCCGCCGCCGGAATTCAACAGCTCTTGCCGTTCGTCGGAAAGCAGGATGGCCAGGCGCCTTTCCCTGGCCAGATGCGCTTCCATCTGGTCGGCGAAATGATGAATGTTGACGGCAGCCTTCCTGACGCCGGCCTCCACCAGAAGGTCCAGCACATAATCGATCATCGGTCTTCCGGCCACCGGCACGAGCGGCTTGGGCATGCGCTCGGTGATCGGCCGGAGGCGCGTGCCGAGGCCGGCCGCCAGCACCATGGCCTGGCTTATGGGAGAGTGTCCGTCGGGCATGCTGACCCCGTCATGATTCGCTGGGGCCGATTTGAGCCTCTGCAAACCAGTTGCGCAAGGGTGCGAGAGCGTCGTGTTCCAGCGCACGGGACAGATAGGCGAGCGTGCGGGGCATGTGCTTCATGTAGCCGGGTTTTCCGTCGCGCTTCCACAGCCGGACCCAAAGCCCGGCAAGCTTGCAGTTGCGCTGGGCTTCCATCAGGGCGAGATCCTGCCGGAACCGGGCCTCGTGAAAGGGCGGGTCAGACCGTCTCGCGGAGAGATAGACCTCCAGCAGGCGGTCGGCCATGTCGGGAGGGATCGTCACGCGCGCATCCTGCAGGATCGAGGCGACGTCGTAGGCGGTCGGACCGATCATGGAATCCTGGAAATCCAGTATGCCGATGCGGTCCAGCCCCTGCCTCTCTCCCCGCCAGATGATGTTCGGCGAATGAAAGTCGCGCAGCAGCAGATTCGTTTCGCTGTCGACCAGGCGGTCGATCAACCCGTTCCAGATGTCGAGATAGGACTGCCGTTCGGCAGGGGAGGCCTCGCGGCCGGTTTTCCACGGCACGTACCAGTCGAGCAGCAGCCGTGTCTCCATGGCCATCGGCACCCTGTCGAATACCGGGACCCGGTGGACGTGCGCCCCGCAATCGTTCCGCTTGACATGAATTTCAGCGGTAAAGGGCCGGCCGTGAAGGGCGGCAAGGGCGCTGACAGAGGCTGCATAGCGTTCTTCGATCGGTTGGCCTTGCGCGTCAAGCACGCCATCCGTGCCCAGATCGTCGAGCAGCAGGAACCCCTGCTCGCAGTCGGCGCAGAGAACCTCCGGCACCGCGAACCCTCGCTCTGCCAGTCCTTGCGCGATTGCAATGAAGGGCCAGGCATCCTGCGCGATATGGGCGACCTTTGCATAGGGTTTGCCCTCGAATACCGGAGGACCTTCCGGCGGTTTCGGCCAATCCATGAGGATCAGGCGTTCGCCCTTCTCGCCCGGGAGATATTCGTAGGCCCGCACGGATGCGTCCCCGGTCAGAAAGCGGCGCGGCGCGCTGCCGAAGCCCGCACGCTCGAGGAAGCCGCGGATCGCCAGACTGCGTTCGATCCTTTTGCCGGCTTCCCCTTCGGCGCTGATGTCTGCACGCCGGCCATCGCCCTCGTGAGTGATGCGGATTTCGATCCGGTTGGCCGGGATCGCGTCCGGCATGCGTTCGGGCCATTCGATGATGGCGATGCCGTCGCGGATCGCCTCGTCGAACCCGAGCTCATCCAGCTCGGAACTGTCGGCAAGCCGATAGAAGTCGAAATGGGCAGCCGGAATGCGCAGATCGTAGCTTTGCACCAGCGTGAAGGTCGGGCTCGGAACCTCCAAATCCGCATCATCGGCCAGCGTGCGCAACAGGGCGCGGGCGAGCGTGGATTTTCCAGCGCCCAGATCGCCCGAAAGGGCAAGCACATCGCCCCTGCGCAGGGCGAGCGCGAGGTCCCCGCCCAACCGGATCGTCGCTGCGTCATCCTTCAGGGACAGGCTGACCTGCATCTTATTCCGCAGCCACGGCCCGGGCCGCCTCGCCGGAGGGAATGCGGCAGGTTACGGTCGTCCCGCCGCCCGGCGGGCTTTCGATGTAAACCGAGCCGTTGTGCAGATGCACGAAGCTTTCCACGATGGACAGGCCAAGGCCGGTACCGCTTCGCTTGCCGCCGCGTCCGTTGGTTTCGAAACGGTCGAAAACCGACTTCAGCATCTCCGGCGGGATGCCGGGGCCGGTATCGGAAACGGAGAAGACGAAATCCTCGCCGTCGCGCAGGCAGCGCAGGGTTATGGTCGACCGTTCGGGTGCAAAATTGGCGGCGTTGTTCAGAAGCTTCAGCAGGAGCTGCTTCAAGCGCTGCTGGTCGGCAGAAATGGTGCCGAGGGTGGCGGGCGCGACGATCTCCAGCATCACGCCACTCTCCTGCAGCCGGTCGGCGATATGGATCGCCACGTCATCCAGCAGGTCATCGATGGAGACGTCGGTGTAATTCAGCTTCATGATCCCGGCGTCGACCGTGGCGAGATCCAGAATGTCGTTGACCAGCGTGAGGAGCACGGCCGAGGACGTGGAAATATAGTCCACATACTCCGCCTGGCGCGGGGTCAGGGTACCGGCAGCCGGGGTCTTGAGCAGATCGGTGAAGCCGATGATGTTCGTCAGCGGCGAGCGCAGTTCGTAGGAAACATGCTGCACGAAGTCGTTCTTCAGGTCATCCGCCTTGCGCAGTGCCTCGTTCTTCTCGGTCAGCGCACGCTCGGCGCGGACGCTGTCGGTCATGTTGACGAAGGTCAGCATGGTCTGGGCATTCGGCAGCGGAATGACGGCGTAGTCGAGGACGAGGCCCGATTTGAGCTCCAGCGTGCCCTGAAGCGAGGGGCGTTCGTCGTCGAAGCTGGTGATCATCTTTCCGAACTGGCGCCAGCCGTCCGGCTGGTCGTAGCTCTGGCGGCACGCATCCTCGATGGCGCGGATGTGGGTGCCGGGCGCCGTTTGCGCCTCGGTTACCGCCCAAAGCGCGCGGAAGGCCGGGTTCGACAGCTTGATGCGGCCATCCGGGCCGAACACCGCAACGCCTTCGGCCAGATGATCGATCGTCTCGCCCTGCACCTGCTGCAGCGTGTTGTAGCGCGTCTCGAGATCGACCTGCTCGGTCATGTTCTCAAAGACCCAGGTCGCGCCGCCCTGCGGATGGGCGGTAGCGAAGACGCGCAGGATCTGTCCGTTCGGCAGATGCCAGACATCGGTCTGCGTATCGAGAGCCTGGTAGACGGACAGCGCGTTCTCCTTCCAGCTCTTCCAGTTCAGCTGCTCCGGAAGCTTGTTTGCCGAACGGAGTCGGTCGAGAAGCTCGCTGTTGTCGGGCGAGGATTCCAGGAAGGCGATGTCCAGCTCCCACAGCCGGACGAAGGCCTGATTGTAGAACTGCAGGCGTCGGCTGCCATCGAAGATCGCCACCGGCGTCGCCAGGTGATTGAGGGTCTCCGCATGGGCCTGGATGGTCCGCCTGAGTTCCTCCCGCACGCTTTCGGTTTCCGTCACGTCGACGGCCATGCCAGCCGTTCCCTGGGGCGAGCGGATGTCGACCACGTCATAGAAGGTCCGGGCGCCCTTCACCACGGTCGAAAGCTTGTCGTGGAAGGGCGAATCGACGGTTGCCGTCGCCTTGATCTTTTCGCGGGCCACGGTCCCGAGGATTTCGCGTCCCTCGCGAACGGCCTGGGCCGGGGAATCCGCTTCCACCGCTTCCCCATAGGCTTCGTTGACCCAGGACAGGTTTCCGTCCCGGTCCCGTTGCCATACCGGCATGTCGATGGAATCGAGCAGCTTCTGGAAAAGCGTGATGGAGCTTGCGAGCCTTTCCCGCTCGATCTTGAGTTCGGCCAGTTCGGCACGCAGGTTGTTGAGCGCGACGAAACGGACGAAAGCCCGCCCGCCCGAGACGCGCCCCTGAACCTCGAGTATTTCGTCGCGGTGCGTTTCCACCACCAGGTCGAATGTCTGGGCATGGGTACGCAAACCATCGATAGCGCGGTCGATCTCTGCGGCGGACTTGCTCTTCAGCCAGCGTCCGAAGGCCAGGAATTCCTGGCCCTGCTGGGGTGCGCCCGTTTCGGGAGGAAGGTGGCCGAGGATCTCGGGCTGGCTGACATGATCATCCCAGATCACGATCCGGCGGTTCTTGTCGGCAATCAGGGCCTGATAGCGCGAAATCCGCTGCTGGGCGTCCGAGAGCGCCGAGCGCATCTCGCGGCTCTCGCTTTCGATCGTGCCCTTCTGGCGGATCAGCCAGACCGCCGAGAACAGGGCAGCCGAGATTACCCCGAGAACGAGGGACGACGCCACCGTTTCAAATGACGTGAACAGATGCGCTTCGACCGGGGCGGGCTGGTTCGCCACCACCGGCGCCGCAAAACCCGCCAGTACGGTCCCCGAAATCCAGACCTGCCAGAGGCGATGGCGCAGCCCGCGCCTACTGCGGGCCTGTTCGGTTTCGCCGCTCAAATTCCTGTTGGCCGTCGCATGAGTGGTGAACTCCTGGCATGCGCCGGGCCCTGCCTGCCTAAGCAGGCTGTGATCCCTATCCGACATTCCGGTCTGTCTCCGTCCCTGGTGCCGCATCTCGACAAGACATCCCATTTCCGAAGGGTAGCGGGGAGCCGTTACCACTCCGAATCAAGTCCTAAAAAGATACTGTGGAAGGGATTCGCCGGAAAGAGTCCGGGGCAAAAAAGAAGCCGTCGCCTTTTGTCAAGGCGACGGCCACAAGATGTTGTGGAAACTGTTGCTATGGTTAATAGCGGTAGTGTTCCGGCTTGAAAGGACCGCTTGTTTCGACGCCGATATAGGCGGCCTGGTCCTGCGAAAGCTCCGTGAGCCTTGCGCCAAGCTTTTCGAGGTGCAGGCGGGCAACCTTCTCGTCGAGGTGCTTGGGCAGAACATAGACGTCGTTCTTGTACTCGCCCTGCTTCGTGAAGAGCTCGATCTGCGCCAGAACCTGGTTCGTGAAGGACGCCGACATGACGAAGGAGGGGTGGCCCGTCGCGTTGCCGAGGTTCAGCAGGCGGCCTTCCGACAGGAGGATCATGCGGTTGCCCTTCGGGAACTCGATCATGTCGACCTGCGGCTTGATGTTGGTCCACTTGAGGTTCCGGAGCGACGCCACCTGGATCTCGTTATCGAAGTGCCCGATATTGCCGACGATGGCCATGTCCTTCATCTCGCGCATGTGCTCGATGCGGATGACGTCGCGGTTGCCGGTCGTGGTGATGAAGATGTCGGCAGTCGACACCACGTCTTCCAGACGAACCACCTCGAAGCCGTCCATGGCGGCCTGAAGGGCGCAGATCGGATCGATTTCCGTGACCTTCACCCGGGCGCCCGCGCCGCGGAGCGAGGCAGCCGAGCCCTTGCCCACGTCGCCGTAGCCGCAGACGACGGCAACCTTGCCTGCCATCATCACGTCGGTGCCGCGGCGAATGCCGTCGACCAGAGATTCCTTGCAGCCGTACTTGTTGTCGAACTTCGACTTGGTGACCGAGTCGTTGACGTTGATGGCGGGGAAGGGCAGGAGCTTCTTCTCCGCCAGCTGATACAGGCGATGGACACCGGTCGTGGTTTCTTCCGTCACGCCCTTGATGGCGTCGCGCTGCTTGGTGAACCAGCCGGGGGAGGCCTTCAGCCGCTTCTTGATCTGCGCGAACAGGATTTCCTCCTCTTCGGAGCCCGGGGCGCTCAGCACGTCTTCACCGGCTTCGGCGCGGGCACCGAGCAGGATGTACATGGTGGCATCGCCACCATCGTCGAGGATCATGTTGGAAAAGCCACCATCGGCCCACTGGAAGATCTTGTCGGTATATTCCCAGTATTCCTCGAGGCTCTCGCCCTTGACCGCAAAGACCGGAACGCCCGAAGCGGCAATCGCAGCGGCGGCGTGATCCTGCGTCGAAAAGATGTTGCACGAGGCCCAGCGGACATCGGCGCCGAGCGCGACCAGCGTCTCGATGAGCACGGCGGTCTGAATCGTCATGTGCAGCGAACCGGAGATGCGCGCACCCTTCAGAGGCTTCCTGTCACCGAATTCGGAACGGCAGGCCATCAGGCCCGGCATTTCGGTTTCGGCAATGCTGATTTCCTTGCGTCCGAAATCGGCAAGGCCGATATCCGCGACGATGTAGTCTTTTCCGTTGCTCATGAATCTCTCCAAGCTGGCGAAGGGCCCGGGAGCGTTCATGCTGCAATCCGGGCAGCTAATGGCGCGCAGTGAGGCATCGCAGGATGCGCATGCCATCGCTGCAGCCGATGTATCAGCATTTGGAATTCGTGGCAATAACGATATAAAGAAGTCTTTATATCTTCTTTCGCGCTAGATCTCTTCGCCGAACTTGTCGGCAATCAGAGCCTCGAGGGCGTCCAGCGCTTCCTGGGCCTGCGGGCCTTCTGCCGTGACGACGATGGTGCAGCCCGGGCTTGCGGCAAGCATCATCAGACCCATGATGGAGGTTCCGCCCACCGTCATGCCGTCGCGGCTGACGGTAATCGAGGCCTGAAAGCCGTCCACGACCTGCACGAACTTGGCCGATGCCCGCGCGTGCAGTCCCCGCTTGTTGATGATCAGCAATTCACGGGAAAGCGTTTCGGCCATGGTCGGTTCCATCGGATGCTACTTGCCGCTGAGAACGCGGCTGGCGACGTTGATATACTTGCGCCCTGCCTCGGAGGCCTCGGCGAGCGCCTTTTCCATGTTGTTCTCGCCGCGCACGCCTGCGAGCTTGATGAGCATGGGGAGATTCATGCCTGCGATCACTTCCACATGGCCGGCCTGCATGACGGAAATCGCCATGTTGGACGGTGTGCCGCCGAACATGTCTGTGAGGATGATCACGCCATGGCCTTCGTTGGCGCGCATGACGGCTTCCAGGATATCCTGACGCCGCTGGTCCATATCGTCCTCGGGCCCGATCGAAATGGTCTCGATCAGTTTCTGCGGGCCCACAACGTGCTCAACGGCATGTCGAAACTCTTCAGCCAGCTTGCCATGGGTGACAAGCACAACTCCGATCATTTAAAAATGCTCCTAAAGCCTCAGCGATCAGCTAGGCAAATATCGCAACGCAGCACATTCGTCCACCGCGACGAATGCCTCATGTGCCGAAAAGCGGCCGGTTCGGCGAAAAACCCGCCCCCGAAGCCTCCAAATGGCGCAAATTCAGCGCCGTGACGGCGAAAAAGGAATAAAACGCGCGAGAACGCCGAGCGGATCGGGTGTTTCGCGGGCGAGACGTATCAGCGGCAATCCGATGCCGCCGAAGAAGTCCCGTCGCTCTTCCGGTTCAGGCAGCCTTTCCATCTCCGAAGACAGGCCGACGGCAATCTCGTAATGCAGGACGGTGCGTCGAAGGGTTGGCAGGACAGCAAGCCCCGTTCCGCGAATCTCCATGAGCCCGGCGATCGCGGGCGGACGCGATACCACGATCCGTCTGTGATGCATCTCGACAAAGACCTGATCGTCGGCAACGAGCCTCGCGAACAGCCCCCGCCCGTCTGCGGCCGTCAGGCAGGCATGGGCCGTGCTGCTCTTGCCGCTGCCGGAGCTTCCGGTGAAAAGCAGTCCCGTCGTCCCGATGACGATCGCCGTGCCGTGAATGTTCACGGGCGGCTTCGTCATGCAGGCTGTGCTGCGGGGAGGGAGAGAATGAAGGACGCGCCCCGAATGGCTCCGGTGTCCGGGTCGGTCAGATTCTCGGCTCTCAGTGTACCGCCATGGGCTTCGGCAATCTGCCGGCTGATGGAAAGGCCAAGGCCGGAATTCTGCCCGAAACCCTCGCTTTCGGGGCGGTCGGTATAGAAGCGTTCGAAAATGCGGTCGATATTCTCCGCCTGAATACCGGGGCCGTTGTCGTTCACATGCACGACGCAGCGGCTGCGGGTCCGTGTCAGGGTCACCACGATTTCACCGCCCTCCTGCGGGACGAAGGAACGGGCGTTCTCGATCAGATTGGTGACGATCTGGCCGATCCGGAGGTCGTGACCGTTGATCGTGAAACCGGGCTTGGTGCCGGGCTTCTTCTCAACCCGGAAGTCGATGCGTACGGCCTTTTTGCTGGCCCTCACCTGCTGGGACACATGAACGAGGTCGCGCAGAAGGATCTCGAGATCCACGGGCTTCGCATCCGTACGGGCGAGTTCTGCATCCAGGCGGGATGCATCGGAAATGTCGCTGATCAGGCGGTCGAGACGGCGTACGTCGTGCTGGATGATGTCCAGAAGGCGGCCCTTGGATTCGTCCGTCCGGGCCAGCGGAAGCGTCTCCACCGCGCTGCGCAGGGAGGTAAGGGGGTTCTTCAGTTCGTGGCTGACATCGGCGGCAAAACGCTCGATGGCATCGATCCGGTCGTAGAGGGCCGTTGTCATTTCCCTCAGCGCAACGGAGAGGTTGCCGATCTCGTCCTGACGGGCAGAAAAGTCGGGGATCTCCTCGCGTTCCTTCGCGCCGCGCCGCACCCGGATCGCCGCTGCCGACAAACGGCGGAGCGGCGTGGCGATGGTCGAGGAAAGGAGCATCGAGAGCACCACGTTGACGAGGGTTGCAACGCCGAACACGCGCAGGATCGCCAGGCGCTCCGCGTGCACGATCTTGTCGATGTCGCCTGCCTGGGTGGAAAGAAGCAGCACGCCGAGCACGGCGCGGAACCGCTGTACGGGAACGGCGACCGACACGATCATCTCGCCCTTGTCCGTCACCCGCACGACCGCACCGCGCACACCCGTGAGGGCGTTCATCACCTCCGGATAGATCGAGCCGTCCCCGCCGGGAACTTCCTTGTAAAGCGGCAAGTCACCCTGCTGCAGCATCTTGTTGATCCAGATGCCCATGCGATCCCAGAGACTGTCGCTTTCGCTCTGCACGGGAGGCAGATCGAAGCGCAATACCTGGCCGCCCGCGTAGAGATGACGCGAGTCCAGAAGAAGGTTGGCATCTGCGTCGAAGATGCGGGCGCGGGTGCGGGTTGGCGAAATCAGACGCCGAAGCACCGGCGCAACCTTTTCCGGATCGATTGGGAACTCGAGATCCTCGTCCGAGGGCAGGGGCGTGATGCTCTGCCCGGCCTGCAGTTCCAGAAGCTTTTGCGGATCGATGGTGATGGAATTGGTGTCCACCGATGCCGAGGCGGCAATCGCACCCGCGATGATCTCGCCCTGCGTCAGCAGGCTTTCGACCCGTGCATCGATCAGTCCCTCGCGAAACTGGTTCAGATACATGATGCCGCCGACGAGGACGATCAGGGCGGCGAGGTTGAAGAACAGGATGCGCCGCGTGAGGCTGGAGAAGACGGCATTGCCGAAGACCCGGCGGATCAGGACAAAGACACGCGACAGCAGAGGGCGCGGCTTGCGGCGTGCAGCCGTGCCTTCCGCCTCTTCCATATCTTTGTCCAGGGGTACTGTCGCCACCCGATTACGGCCTCTTTCCGGGGAGCGGGGGCCTTTACCCCCGCCTCATTCAAGTCCGCGTCAGGCCGCTTCCCGGAAGCGGTAGCCGACGCCGTAAAGCGTTTCGATCATGTCGAACTCGTCGTCGACCATCTTGAACTTCTTTCGCAGCCGCTTGATGTGGCTGTCAATGGTGCGATCGTCCACGTAAACCTGCTCGTCATAGGCTGCGTCCATGAGGGCATCGCGGCTCTTCACCACGCCCGGCCGCTGCGCAAGCGAATGCAGGATGAGGAATTCCGTAACCGTCAGCGTCACCGGTTCGCCCTTCCAGGTGCAGGTGTGCCGCTCCTGGTCCATGACAAGCTGGCCCCGTTCGAGCGAGCGGGCCTGCGGGGCCGCGGCTCCGGGCTTTGCGGGTGCAGCCTGACCTGCCTCGCGGCTGGCCGCACGGCGCAGGATCGCCTTCACGCGTTCCACGAGAAGGCGCTGCGAGAACGGTTTCGTGATGAAATCGTCAGCGCCCATCTTCAGGCCGAAGAGTTCGTCGATTTCTTCGTCCTTGGACGTCAGGAAAATCACCGGCAGGTCGGATTTCTGGCGCAGGCGGCGCAGCAGTTCCATCCCGTCCATGCGGGGCATCTTGATGTCGAAGATGGCAAGGTGCGGAGGGCGGGCCAGAAGGCCGTCGAGTGCGGAAGCGCCGTCCGTATAGGTCTCGACCTTATAGCCTTCTGCCTCGAGCGCGATCGACACGGATGTCAGGATATTCCGGTCGTCATCCACCAGTGCGATGGTTTGCATGTTGCTTGTCTCCATGATCATCGGCGCTCTCCTGGATTTCCCAGCCCAGGTTCAGCTTCGCCGCGCTTATGAGGGTAAAGGTGGAACAAAATGTGGCAAAGGCAAAGGGGTGGGATCCTGGCGTCGCGCAGAGGATGGAGAATTTAGCGTTAACGACCTTTTTCCAACCGGGATTTAAACGATTTAAAACGGACAATATTCCTTTAAATCGATTAATATATTGATATTGCTAAGTAATTTTAAATTCCCCTCCTTGTCATTTTAAAAAACCCTCATTACTATAATGCCAGATTTGAAAAATTTGATCTTAAGCGGAGGAAAGCGGGATCATGGTTGAAATCGGGATGCGCAATCCGGCTGTTGGCCTGGACCTCATCGGACTGACGGGTGCAGGGCGCATCCACTACAATCTCTCGGAAGCGGAACTTTACGAAGAGGCGATCCGCCGCGGCGAGGCGCAGCTGACCGCCGACGGAGCGCTCCGCGCGCTCACGGGGCAGCACACCGGCCGTTCCGCCAAGGACAAGTTCGTGGTTCGCGACGCCACCACCGAGAACCAGATCTGGTGGGACAACAACAAGCCGATGACCCCCGAGCACTTCGCCGTCCTGAAGGCCGACATGCTGGCTCATGCGAAGGGCCGGGACCTCTTCGTGCAGGATCTTGTCGGCGGTGCCGACGAGGACAATGCGCTCCCTTCGCGCGTCGTCAGCGAATTTGCCTGGCACTCGCTCTTCATCCGCAATCTGCTGATCCGCCCGGAGCGTGCGAAACTGGCCGGCTTCCAGCCGAAACTGACGATCATCGATCTGCCGAGCTTCCGCGCCGATCCGGCCCGCCACGGCTGCCGCACGGAAACGGTGATTGCCTGCGATCTGGTCAACGGAATCGTCCTGATTGGCGGTACCTCCTATGCGGGCGAAATGAAGAAGTCCGTCTTCACGGTTCTCAACTACCTGCTGCCGGAAAAGGGCGTCATGCCGATGCATTGCTCGGCCAATATCGGGCCGGACGGTGACGCTGCCGTCTTCTTCGGTCTTTCGGGCACGGGAAAGACCACCCTATCGGCCGATCCGACCCGCACGCTGATCGGCGACGACGAGCATGGTTGGGGCGAGCATGGCATCTTCAACTTCGAAGGCGGCTGCTACGCCAAGACCATCCGGCTTTCCGCCGAGGCCGAACCGGAGATCTATGCAACCACCAGGCGCTTCGGGACGGTGCTCGAGAACGTCGTTCTCGACGAAAACCGTCGTCCCGATTTCAACGATGGTTCGCTGACGGAAAACACCCGCTGCGCCTATCCGCTGCATTTCATTCCGAATGCGTCGGAAACCGGTCGGGCAGGCCACCCGAAGACGATCATCATGCTGACGGCCGATGCCTTCGGCGTGCTTCCGCCGATCGCGAAGCTGACGCCCGAGCAGGCCATGTACCACTTCCTCTCCGGCTATACCGCCAAGGTTGCCGGCACTGAAAAGGGCGTGACCGAGCCGGAAGCCACCTTCTCCACCTGCTTCGGCGCTCCCTTCATGCCGCGTCACCCGGCGGAATACGGCAACCTGCTGCGCGATCTGATCGCCCGTCACGGCGTCGATTGCTGGCTGGTCAACACGGGCTGGACCGGTGGTGCCTACGGCACCGGCAACCGCATGCCGATCAAGGCGACCCGCGCGCTCCTCACGGCAGCCCTGAACGGCAGCCTCAAGAAGGCCGAGTTCCGGCGTGACCAGAACTTCGGCTTCCAGGTGCCCGTCGCAGTCGAGGGTGTGGAAACCCGCATCCTCGATCCCCGCTCCACCTGGGCCGACGGCAAGGCTTACGACAGCCAGGCCGAGAAGCTGGTCTCGATGTTCATCGCGAATTTCGCGAAGTTCGAGGACCATGTGGATGGCAAGGTGCGCGATGCTGCTCCCGGGCTCAAGGCCGCTGCCGAGTAATCCGGCTGAGCACTGATTCACGTGAAACCCGGCTCCGGCCGGGTTTTTGCGTTTGCCCTTGGCGACACGAGCCCGATATGGAATAGAGCCATCTGAAAGGACCGTGTCATGGCGAGCGAAGCGCTTCAGATCAACAGCAGGATCACGATTGCCGGCTGGGAACTCGCGGAGCAGTTCGTGCTGGCCGGGGGACCGGGCGGTCAGAACGTCAACAAGGTCTCGACCGCTGTCCAGCTGTTCTTCGATATCCGCAATTCGCCTTCTCTCTCGGACCGCGTGAAGGAAAACGCCCTGAAGCTCGCGGGCCGTCGCGCGTCGAAGGAAGGCGTGCTGATGATCGAATCGAGCCGCTTCAGGAGCCAGGAGCGCAACCGGGAAGATGCGCGCGAGCGGTTGAAGGAGCTCCTCCTCGAGGCAGCAGCACCCCCGCCACCGCCGCGCCGGAAGACAAAACCGAGCAAGGGTGCCATCGAGCGGCGCCTGAAGGAAAAGGCGGGCCGTTCGGACGTCAAGAAAATGCGCGGCAAGCCGGCGCAGGACTGAGGGGAGGGGGCAATGCTGCAACTGCCGGATGGGATCAGGCACCTGCCGCACTTTCTCAGCCGTGCCGAGCAGGAAGACCTCGTCGGCGAGATCCGGAACGTGGTCGCCGCGGCACCGCTCTTCATACCGCAAATGCCGCGGACCGGTCAGCCGATGTCCGTCCGGATGACCAATTGCGGGCCGCTGGGCTGGGTAACGGACAAGGAAAAGGGCTATCGATACCAGGCGACCCATCCGGAAACCGGGGTTGCTTGGCCGCCGATGCCGCACCGCCTTCTGGAGCTCTGGCGCCATCTGACCAGACTGGCCTACGACCCGGAAGCCTGCCTGGTCAATTTCTACAGCGACGAAGCCAAGATGGGCCTCCATCAGGACCGCGACGAGGCGGAACTCGCCGCTCCGGTCCTTTCCATATCGCTCGGCAACAGCTGTCTCTTTCGCATCGGCGGTCCGCAACGCAAGGACAGGACCCAGTCCTTCCGTCTCGACAGCGGGGACATCGTTCTCCTCGGAGGGCCGTCCCGGCTGAATTTTCACGGTGTCGATCGCATCTATCCGGAAACCTCAGATCTTCTTAAGAAAGGCGGGCGTATCAATCTGACGCTGAGGCGGGTGACGCCAGCCACGCCATGAGGGCTTGGGCAGAGCGGAAGGGGGCAACCGTGGAAAAGAGCTTGCGCGGTATCCACGGGATATCAGGAGCTTGCGTTTTCCTCTTCGGGCTGATCCTCGCAGCCACCTATTTCCGAAGCCTCTGGACGCTGGATGCCGACGGCATTTCCATGCTGAACCAGAAACTGCCCTATTGGGACTTTTCCAATCTCTGGGCGGGCGGCCATCTCGCGGGCGAGGGCCGCGTCCACACCCTCTTCGACGTCGAAGCCTATCGCGCGGCGCTTCGCCAGTTGTTCACGCCGGTTCTTCAGGATCAGGAGTGGAGTTATCCGCCCTCGCTCCTCCTGCTCGGCGTTCCCCTTGGATGGCTCCCGGTTCTTCCGGCCTATGTCCTCTGGACGGCGGGTACGCTCCTTCTCCTCTACCTTGCCCTGCGGCCCTTTCGCTTCCCCCTGCCGGTTACGCTTGCCGTCATCCTGTCGCCGGCTGCCATGATCAATGTTCTCCTCGGGCAGAACGGCGCCCTGACGGCGGCGCTGCTTCTCGGGGGGCTCTGGGCGCTGGGGAAGAAACCGTGGATCGCGGGTCTTTTTTTCGGCATCCTGACCATCAAGCCGCATCTCGGCTTTCTGATCCCCGTCGTGCTCCTCGCGGGCGGCCACTGGCGCGCGATCGCCGCTGCAGTGCTGACGACGCTCGTCCTCGTTGCCGTCACGGGTCTCTTGTTCGGATGGCAGGTCTGGTTCGATTTCCGCACGGTCACGCTGCCCCTGATGGCCGGGATCATGGAGGCGCCCTATCCGCAACCCTATCACGCCAATGCCATGACCGTCTTCATCATGGCGCGGTGGCTCGATGCATCCGTCGGCGTGGCACAGGCGATCCAGATCATTGCCGGCCTCGTGGCTGCGGGTGCGGCCTTCTGGCTCTGGCGTCCCGCAATGCAGATCGATCCCGCACGGCGGATCGTCCTGACGGCGATGCTGGTGATCTTCGCGACACCCTATGGCTATTCCTACGATGCGGTAGCCCTGGCTCCTGCCGTCGCCTGGGGCTTTCTTCACGAAAGGCGGATACCCCTCATCGTCCACGCCATCGTCTGGCTCTTCCCGCTTTTCGTCCACGTCATCAATCTTCAGGGGATCGGAGCAAGCGTCATGGTGCCGCTGGCCTACACGGCATGGCACTTCAGGCTCGTCTGGCAGGACACCCGGCAGGCGTGGGTTCGGGCCTGATCAGAGCTTGCGCAGCGCCACCTTCTCGATGAAGTGGTTGTTCCCCTTCTGGAGGATCAGATCCGCGCGAGGCCGCGTGGGCAGGATGTTCTGCCGCAAATTCTTCAGGTTGATGTTCGCCCACAGTCCTTCGGCGATCTGCAGCGCATCTTCGGTGCTTACCTGGGCGTATCGATTGAAATAGGAGCTGGGATCGCGGAACGCGGTTTCCCTGAGCTTCATGAAACGGTCCACATACCATTTGTGGATCAGCTTTTCGTCGGCATCGATGTAGATCGAGAAATCGAAGAAATCCGACACCATGGGGACCACCTTGCCATCCGCGGGCAGATCCCGCGACTGAAGCACGTTGATGCCCTCGAAAATCAGGATGTCCGGCCGGTCGATCGTCGTGAAGCGGTCGGGGATCACGTCATAGGTCAGGTGGGAATAGCACGGGGCCTGAACATTGGGCCTGCCGGCCTTGATCTCGGAAAGAAAACGCAGGAGCGCTCCGATATCGTAGCTTTCCGGGAAACCCTTGCGCTGCATGAGGTTTTCCCGCTGAAGAATGGCGTTGGGATAAAGAAAGCCATCCGTCGTCACGAGGTCGACCTTCGGGCTGGAGGGCCAGCGGGCGAGGAGCTCCTTCAGGATACGGGCAGTGGTGGATTTGCCCACCGCCACGGATCCCGCGATGCCGATCACGAAGGGGGTCTTGCTGCTGCCGGTCAGGCTGAGAAAGCGGTCGCGCTGCTTGAAGAGCAGCTGCGAGGATTCCACGTGGGCAGAGAGTAGACGGGACAGCGACAGATAGATGCGCCTGACTTCCTCCAGATCGATGGGGTCGTCGAGGGAGCGAAGGCGCTTCACCTCGTCGGCGGAAAGGGTCAGCGGCGTATCTGCCCGGAAATGCGCCCATTCCTCGGAGGTAAAGACGTGGTACGGAGAATAGAGATCCGGCTGGAATGGACCCAGACCCTCGATCGAGGCTTCCGTCGCACGGGTGTTCTTTCGGGAAAGCTCCTTCGTGTGCGGCATCACGGATCTTTCCGGCTCGCCTTTTCGGCAAGCCCGC
Source organism: Gellertiella hungarica (assembly GCF_014197145.1). Taxonomy (GTDB): domain Bacteria; phylum Pseudomonadota; class Alphaproteobacteria; order Rhizobiales; family Rhizobiaceae; genus Gellertiella; species Gellertiella hungarica. The sequence goes on from NZ_JACIEZ010000012.1 coordinate 89,997, forward strand.
TTTGTCTGGTCCGGCGCTCAAGTTCCGCCATGACCTCTTCCAGGGGAATATCCGCGATCTTCAGCACCACGAGAAGGTGAAAGAGCAGATCCGCACTTTCATAGATCAGGTTCTCCCGGTCGTGGGTTACCGCCGCCATGACGGCCTCGACGGCTTCCTCGCCCAGCTTCTTGGCCGCCTTCCCCTGACCGGCGGCCACCAGCCGTGCCGTCCAGGATTCGTCAGGCGCTGCCGCGGCACGCCGAGCCACGATCGTCTCCAGATCCGAAAGGCTAAATCCGCCCATTCCCCTCTCTCCTCAGTCGAGCCGCATGGCGATGCCGTGATCGGCCATGTAGCGCTTGGCCTGGCCGATCGAGTAGGTGCCGAAGTGAAAGATGGAGGCGGCCAGTACGGCAGTGGCATGTGCATCGCGGATGCCCGCAACCAGATCGTCGAGCGTGCCGACGCCGCCGGAGGCAATCACCGGTACCCGCACCGCATCCGCGATCGTGCGGGTCAGCCCGATGTCGTAGCCGCTCTTCGTGCCGTCCCGGTCCATCGACGTCACCAGCAGTTCACCTGCACCGCGCTCCGCCATGCGAACGGCAAAATCGACCGCATCGATGCCTGTCGGCTTGCGGCCGCCATGGGTAAAGATCTCCCAGCGCGGCGTTTCGCCTTCGCCCGATACCCGCTTGGCATCGATGGAGACGACGATGCACTGGTTGCCGAACTTGTCTGCCGCCTCCGTCACGAAATCGGGATTGCTGACGGCTGCCGAATTGATGGAAACCTTGTCGGCCCCGCAAAGCAGAAGCTTCCGGATGTCTGCGACGCTGCGCACGCCGCCCCCGACCGTTACCGGCATGAAGCAGTGATCGACGGTGCGGGCGACGACGTCGAAGATCGTCTCGCGGTTGTCGGAAGAGGCGGTGATGTCGAGAAAGCAGAGTTCGTCCGCACCGGCGGCATCATAGGCCTTGGCGGCCTCCACGGGGTCGCCTGCATCGATGAGGTCGACGAAATTGACACCCTTGACCACACGGCCGTCCTTGACGTCCAGGCAGGGAATGACACGGGCCTTGAGGGTCATGCGCGCTCCTTTCGGGCGGCTTTGATGAGGGAAAGTGCTTCCGAGGGATCGATCCGTCCATCGTATAGTGCACGGCCGGAAATCGCGCCTTCGAGCTTTCCGGCGTCCGGGGCAAGCATCCGCTTCACATCGTCAATCGATGCCAGCCCGCCCGAGGCGATCACGGGGATGCTCACCGCATCGGCAAGGGCCAGAGTCGATTCCCAGTTGATGCCCGTCAGAATGCCGTCACGGTCGATATCGGTGTAGATGATGGCAGCAACACCGGCCCCTTCGAACTGCTGCGCAAGCTCGATGACGCCGAGTTCGGAGGCTTCCGCCCAGCCCTCGACGGCCACCTTGCCGCCCTTGGCGTCGATGCCCACGGCCACCTTGCCGGGAAAGAGCCGGCAGGCTTCCTTCACGAGGTCGGGATCACGCACCGCGACCGTCCCCAGAATGACCCGCGAGAGGCCCTTGTCCAGCCAGGCTTCGATATGGGCAAGGCTGCGGATGCCCCCTCCCAGCTGCACCGGGTTCCGTGTGGCCTTCAGGATGGCCTCGACCGCAGCGCCGTTGACGCTTGCACCGGCAAAGGCCCCGTTCAGGTCCACCACATGCAGCCATTCGAAACCCTGCTCCTCGAAGGCGCGTGCCTGAGCGGCGGGGTCGGGATTGTAGACGGTGGCCTGTTCCATGTCGCCCAGCTTGAGGCGCACACACTGCCCGTCCTTCAGATCGATTGCGGGAAAAAGGATCATCTTCTGTCCATTCTTCAACAGGGGCGCGAGCCTTACGGCTTCCAGCGCAGGAAATTGGCGATGAGGGCGAGGCCGAGGGTCTGGCTCTTTTCCGGATGGAACTGCGCTCCCACACGGTTCTCGCGGCCGACAAAGGCCGTGACCGGCCCGCCATAGTCGGTCGTCGCGATCACGTCCTCGGGGTTTTCCGCCGCCAGATGATAGGAATGCACGAAATAGGCATGCAGCCCGTCCGGGCCAGTCGGAATCCCCTCGAAAAGTGGGTGGGGCCTCTGGAGCGTCAGGGTGTTCCAGCCGATCTGCGGGATTTTCAGCTGCGGGTCCGACGGAGTCATCTCCACAACATCGCCCGGTATCCAGCCGAAGCCTGCTGTCACGGTCTTCTCGAGGCCACGGGAAGACATGAGCTGCATGCCCACACAGATGCCCATGAAGGGGAGGGCCTTTCTCTCGACAACCTCGCGAAGTGCCTCCTCCATGCCGTCCACGGCCTTGAGACCGGCCCTGCAATCGGCATAGGCACCAACACCCGGAAGCACGACGCGATCGGCTTCCGCAACCACATCCGCCTTGTCGGTCAGCAGGATTTCTGCGTGGATCCCATGGTCGGTTGCAGCCCGTTCGAAAGCCTTGACTGCCGAGCGCAGGTTGCCCGAGCCGTAATCGATGATTGCCACACGCATGGGTCAGTACCCCTTACCATAATCCAGAAGGCCAAGAACCGGCGCTCCGTGAGACCTGGCCAGCCCCGAGGGGAGGGGCATGGACTGCGGGCCTGCAGGGCTCGGCATGTCGGCAGATGCAAAATAGATCTCTTCGGCCTCGTCGAGGCTGGAGGCGGGAATGACGGCAACCATCTTCCATCCCTTCGAGACCAGGTGACCGGCCCTGATCGTCCCGCCTTCCAGGCCAATCAGCAGGGAAAGCGCCAACTGTGCCACCACCAGCGCGTCAGACGATGCCCATTCTTCCGCGGCCACGCCGAGCCCGATCACGACCAGAACATAAACCAGCGTGTAGAGCCAAAGCCGGTTCCACAGCAGCCAGAGGAGCGGGAACACGAAGGCCGCCAGGGAAAACCCGTCCCGGATGAAGCGGGCGGAATCCGGATTGGTTTCCCCTTCCGGCGGCATCATCACGAGATAGCTTGCCATCTTTCGCTCCCGATATTTCCGGGCCGCGCCTTGGGCGCGTTCAGGTTTCACGCAGTCCGGGCCGGGAAACCTTTTCGGTGCCCCGGTGCCGTGTCAGACGAGGGTGCCCTTGGTGGAAGGCACGCGGCCCGCCTGGCGCGGATCGATTTCCGTTGCCGTGCGCAGCACCCGCGCCACGGCCTTGAAGCAGGTTTCCGCGATATGATGGTTGTTGGCACCGTAATGGTTCATCACATGCAGCGTCATGCCGGCGTGCTGCGACAGCGCCTGAAAGAACTCGCGGACGAGTTCCGTATCGAAGGTGCCGATCTTCGGCGCGCTGAAATTCACGTTCCAGACGAGGAACGGCCGACCGGAAAGGTCGACGCCCGCCTTGGTCATGGTCTCGTCCATCACGAGATCGAGCGAGGCGTAGCGGGTGATGCCCTTGCGGTCGCCCAGCGCCTTGGCGAGCGCCTGCCCGAGCGCGATGCCGGTATCCTCGACCGTATGGTGGTCGTCCACGTGGAGATCCCCGTTCGCGGTGATTTCCATGTCGATCAGGGAATGCCGGCATAGCTGGTCCAGCATGTGATCGAAAAAGCCGACGCCCGTTGCGATCTTCGCCTTGCCGCTACCATCGATGTTGATGGAGACGGAAATGGACGTCTCGTTCGTGCTGCGGGACACCTGGGCGGTGCGGCCTGCGGGCTCTGCCATGTCACTTTCCTGTCGGCTGCAGGGGATCCTGCGCGCTCCTTAACAGGCGCAACACAAAATATCCAGAAGCTCCATGACCTTAATTCGTCTGAGATGCCGGAAGTTTCAAGGCGGAAGCCGGCGCGGTTTGCAATCGACGTCGGCACGCTTACATAAGCCTCAGCAACAATCCTCATCCGGCCCGGCCGGGCCGCAGAATTCGGAAAGACGAGACGCATGAGTGAACACAATCCATTCGGCACCATGCACGCCACGACGATCATTACCGTACGCAAGGACGGCCAGATCGTGATTGCCGGTGACGGACAGGTCAGCCTGGGTCAGACGGTCATGAAGGGAAATGCGCGCAAGGTCCGCCGGATCGGCAAGGGAGGCGAGGTAATAGCCGGCTTCGCCGGTGCAACCGCCGATGCCTTCACCCTCCTGGAGCGGCTGGAAAAGAAGCTGGACCAATATCCCGGCCAGCTGATGCGCGCCGCAGTCGAACTGGCCAAGGACTGGCGCACCGACAAATACCTGCGCAATCTCGAGGCGATGATGCTGGTGGCCGACAAGACCGTCACGCTTGCCATAACCGGCAACGGCGACGTGCTGGAACCTGAGCATGGCACGATGGCCATCGGCTCGGGTGGACATTATGCCTATGCCGCTGCCCGCGCGCTGATGGACAGCGACAAGTCGGCGGAAGAAATAGCGCGTCGCGCGATGCAGATTGCTGCAGATATCTGCGTCTATACCAATCACAACATCGTGGTGGAAAAACTTGAGACCGATTGACGAGCGGATCGAATTCAAGCCCGTCACACGGGGCGACCTGCCGCTGCTCCTCGAGTGGTTCAAGGAGCCGCACATGCAGGAATGGTGGGGCGAGCCCGACGAGGAGCTGGCCATGGTGCGGGACATGGTGGAAGGGCGTGACAGCACCCGGCCATTTCTCATCCAGCTGGACGGGCAGCCGGTCGGCTACATCCAGTACTGGTTCCTCGGAGAGATCCAGACCCCCGAGTGGCTCGAGGACCACCCCTGGCTCCAGGCCTTTCCGGCCGATGCGGTGGGGGTCGACCTCTCCATCGGAGAGCCGGGGCTTCTCGCCCGCGGCATCGGCTCGAGCGCCCTTCGTCTCTTTGCACGACGATTGTACGATTCCGGCTACACCACGATCGTCATCGACCCCGACCCGGAGAATGCCCGCGCCGTCCGCGCCTATGAAAAAGCCGGCTTCCGTCCCGTTCCCGGAGTGCCGGGCAGCGGCGAGGATGTGCTGATCATGCAATTCCAGTTCTGAAGAGAAGAAAGAAGATGACCAATTTTTCTCCCCGTGAAATCGTATCCGAGCTCGACCGGCACATCGTCGGGCAGCAGGAGGCCAAGCGGGCGGTGGCAATTGCGCTCCGCAATCGCTGGCGTCGGCAGCAGCTCCCGGACAATCTCCGGGATGAGGTCATGCCCAAGAACATCCTGATGATCGGACCGACCGGCGTCGGGAAGACGGAAATCTCCCGCCGTCTGGCGAAACTTGCGGGCGCGCCCTTCATCAAGGTCGAGGCCACCAAGTTCACCGAAGTCGGCTATGTCGGGCGCGACGTGGAGCAGATCATCCGCGATCTCGTGGAGATCGGCATCGGTCTCGTCCGCGAGAAGAAGCGCGCCGACGTGCAGGCCGCCGCACACCTCAACGCGGAGGAAAGGGTGCTCGATGCGCTGGTCGGCTCCACCGCGTCGCCCGCCACCCGCGAATCCTTCCGCAAGAAGCTCCGCAACAACGAGCTCGACGACAAGGAGATCGAGATCGACGTGGCCGATACCGGCTCCGGCATGCCCGGTTTCGAGATCCCTGGCATGCCGGGGGCGAATATCGGCGTGCTCAATCTCTCCGACATGTTCGGCAAGGCAATGGGCCAGCGGACGAAGAAGATTAAGACCACCGTCAGCCAGTCCTATGCCGAACTGATCCGGGACGAATCCGACAAGCTGATCGACAACGAGCAGATCCAGCGCGAAGCGGTGCATGCGGTAGAAAACAACGGCATCGTCTTTCTGGACGAGATCGACAAGATTGCGGCGCGCGACGGCGGCATGGGTGCAGGTGTATCCCGCGAAGGCGTGCAGCGCGATCTCCTGCCGCTGGTGGAAGGCACCACGGTTTCGACCAAATACGGGCCGGTGAAGACGGATCACGTGCTGTTCATTGCCTCGGGCGCGTTTCACGTGTCGAAGCCTTCCGATCTTCTGCCGGAGTTGCAGGGCCGCCTGCCGATCCGCGTCGAATTGAAACCGCTGTCCAAGGAAGATTTCCGCCGCATCCTGACCGAGCCCGAGGCCTCGCTTATCCGGCAGTACAAGGCCTTGATGGAAACGGAAGAGCTTGACCTCGACTTCACCGAGGACGCGATCGACGCCCTGGCCGATGTTGCAGTTCAGCTGAATTCGTCCGTCGAGAATATCGGAGCCCGCCGTCTGCAGACGGTCATGGAGCGGGTGCTGGACGAAATATCCTTCAACGCGCCAGACAGGGGCGGCTCTTCGGTGACAATCGATTCCGCCTATGTAAGGGAGCATGTGGGAGAACTTGCCGGCAACACGGATCTTTCCCGATTCATTCTGTGACCGGCTTGCATCGCCCCGAACGATTCCCGGCAGCCGTCCCCCGGGGCGGCTGCACACAACTCGACAGATGCCGTGACGCCTTCTAAAGGGATGCATGAGTGCGAAAAATAGTCGCCAGTAACGTTTTCTGGTCAAATTCCGGCCGCAGAAGGCGAGGCGATATCTTCTGGCGAACAGGTTCTCATCCGTGCGGTATTTTCTTGCCATCCTGAGCATAGCAACGGCCACCCTCTGCAGCTCCCTCGAGCCGGCAGCGGCCATGACACGAGTGCCCCCGGGCAATCGTCACGTCGAGCAGCCGCCCATCCCCGGTGCTTCGGTTCGGCGCACGCGTGCCGGCAAGACGACATTCGACGACAAGTACGAGAAGATCCGCGATCTTCTGGCAACGGACGAGCAGCTGCGCTCCAAGATCCGGGAAACAGCCCGCGCCTATGGCATCGATCCCATCCATATCGCGGGCGCCCTTGTCGGCGAGCACACCTACAATGTGGACGCCTATGACCGCCTTCAGTCCTACTACGTGAAGGCTGCGGCCTATGCGGGCAACAGCTTCCAGTTCGCGTATGATGGCGAGAAGGTGGACGACTTCGTGTCCCGTCCCGAGTTTTCGAGCTGTGCGTCCCTGCACGATTCCTACCGGCTCTGGACGTGCCGGGAAACCGTCTGGGATACGGAGTTCCGCGGAAAATCGGTCGGCGGGAAGCAGTATCCGAACAACCGCTTCAGCGCCGTTTTCTTCCAGCCATTCTTTGCGGGTCAGACCTTCGGCCTCGGTCAGGTCAATCCCCTGACAGCCCTGAAACTCTCCGACCTCGTTCACCAGCGTTCCGGTATCGAACCGCTCGACGTCAATGACGCGGCCGCCGTCTATGATGCCATCATGGATCCGGACAAGTCGCTTGCCTTCGTCGGGGCAGCCATTCGCCAGTCCATCGACGACTACAAGTCGATTGCCGGCATGGACATTTCGTCCAACCCCGGCATCACGGCCACGCTCTACAATCTGGGAAACACGCTCCAGCGTGCCCAGGCGCTCGCTGCACGCAATCGGAGCGGCGGCAACGCTCTCCCCGAGGAGAATTATTACGGCTGGCTTATCAACGACAAGCTGGAAGAATTGAAGGCGCTGTTCTAGTTTATCCGGGCAGGAGGTCTGCGAACTGCGGACCTGTTCTGCCAGGACAAACATGACCCAATCCGCCGAATCCTTCGAAGCGCCTGCCCCCATCCCGCGCACGGTGCCGCCTTCGCGGCTGACGATCATCCGTACCGTTCTCAACAACCCGCTGGAACTTTGGGGTGAACCTTCCTACACGCTGCCCTGGATCGACGTCTCGTTTTTTGGCGAGCGCACCCTCATAGCGAATGACCCGGGCCTGATCCGGCACGTGCTCGTGGATAATGCCTCCAACTACCGGATGGCGACGATCCGTCAGCTCATCCTGCGCCCGATCCTGCGCGATGGGCTTCTGACCGCCGAGGGCGATGTCTGGAAACGGTCGCGCAAGGCCATGGCCCCCGTCTTCACGCCGCGGCATGCGAGAGGATTTGCCCGTCAGATGCTGGCCAGTTCCGAGGCCTTCGTCGACCGCTACCGATCCATAGGATCGGATGGCGAAATTCGCGACATGGCCGTGCATATGACCGAGCTGACGTTCGAAATTCTTTCCGAAACCCTTTTCTCCGGCGATATCGCGACCGCCACGGATGATTTTGCCGGAGATGTGGAATCGCTCCTGCACCGGATGGGACGGGTCGATCCGATGGACTTGCTGCGTGCGCCGGCCTGGGTGCCACGGCTGACGCGGATCGGGGGGCAGAGAGTGCTTAGCAAGTTCCGGGCGGTCGTCTCCGACACGATCCGCATGCGACAAAAGAGGCTGGAGACGGACCGGGCCTCGGCACCGGACGATTTTCTGACCCTGCTTCTTGAAGCCGGCGGCCCCGACGGTGGGCTTTCCATGGCCGAGATCGAAGACAATATCCTTACCTTCATCGGTGCGGGGCACGAAACCACGGCTCGCGCGCTTGCCTGGACCCTCTATTGCGTCGCTCATCTGCCCCAATGGCGAAACGCGATGGAGCAGGAAATCGATCGGGTCCTGGCCGAGGACGCACCTCCCGTGGAATGGCTGGACCGGATGCCTCACGTCCGCGCTGCCTTCGAGGAGGCGCTTCGCCTCTACCCTCCCGCTCCATCGATCAATCGTGCCGCCATCGAGCCCGATCGCTGGACCGATGCGGACGGAAAGACGGTGGAAATCAGGCCGGACACAACGATTCTGGTGATGCCCTGGACGCTTCACCGGCACCAGCTGCATTGGGAACATCCGCGCCATTTCATGCCGTCACGCTTCATGCCGGGTGAGCGGGAGAAAATCGGACGATTCCAGTACCTGCCCTTCGGTGCCGGTCCCCGCATCTGCATCGGAGCGACCTTTGCGCTCCAGGAGGCCGTCATCGCACTGGCGGTGCTGATGCGGGATTTCCGCTTCGAGAAGGTAGAGGGCGTGCCCGTGTGGCCGGTCCAGAAGCTGACGACGCAGCCTCTCGGCGGCTTGCCGATGCGGGTCGTTCCCCGACATCCCGCGCCGCGAGCGGCTTGACACCACCCACATGAAACGGTCTTTTCGCGCCCGAAACTTGCCGTTTGTCAGCAAGCTTCCGGGATGTGTTTCTGGCATGGTCCCGTGCAATCTTTTCTGGAGCGATCAAATCGTGGCGACGCATTATCTACTGGGCATTGATACGGGTGGGACCTACACGGACGCTGCGCTTTTCGATGAGGGCAAGGGTGTCGTGGCAAAGGCCAAGGCGCTGACAACCCGGCACGACCTTGCCGTCGGCATATCCGGCGCCGTGGATGCGGTGATCGAAAAGGCGGGCATTCCCGTTTCCGCAATAAGCCTGGTTTCCCTTTCGACCACTCTCGCCACGAATGCCCTGGTCGAGGGACAGGGTGGACGCTCCGGCCTGGTGATGATCGGCTTCGGTCCGGAAGATCTGAAGCGGGACGGACTTGAAACGGCCCTTGGAACCGATCCGGTCGTCTTTCTGCCCGGGGGACACAATGTCCATGGACATGAAAACCCGCTTGATCTGGAGCCCCTGCGCACCGCCCTGCCGGAACTAGGCACTTCCGTCTCTTCCTTCGCCGTGGCGGGATATTTTGCCGTTCGCAACCCCGAGCACGAGATCCGCGTAAGAGATTTCCTCCGCCAGCATACCCATCTGCCGGTGACCTGCAGCCACGAGCTGTCCTCGAAGCTCGGTGGCCCGCGCCGCGCCCTGACCACGCTCCTCAACTCTCGTCTCGTCTCCATGATCGACCGGCTCGTCGGATCCTGCGAACGGTTCCTCGAAACCCGTGGGATCCACGCGCCGATGATGGTAGTGCGCGGCGATGGCGCGCTGATATCCGCTTCCGAGGCTAAGGTAAGGCCGATCGAGACCATATTGTCGGGACCGGCGGCAAGCCTGGTCGGTGCCCGCTATCTCACCGGGCTCGACAATGCGGTCGTCTCCGATATCGGCGGCACGACCACGGACGTCGCCGTTCTGGAGGACGGGCGGCCAAGACTTGATGCGGATGGAGCCGTTGTCGGCGGCTATCGGACGATGGTCGAGGCCGTGGCGATGCGGACTTTCGGCCTCGGCGGAGACTCTGAGGTGCGCATCAATGACCGGGGACTGGAAGCCAGGTTCACTCTGGGCCCCCGCCGCTTCCTGCCCCTCAGCCTGCTGTCGAAGGCCCATGGCGACGTGGTGACCGCCGCGCTCGAGCGTCAGCTCCGGACGGCGCATGTCGGGCGCCACGACGGGCGTTTCGCGGTTCGAACGGGTGTGCCGGATCGTCTGGCGAGCGGGCTGCAGCCTCAGGAACAGGCGCTGTTCGACCGGATCGGCAACGAACCCGTGCCGCTCGACCAGCTGCTTTCCACCACACCCCAGAAGGCCACGCTCGACCGGTTGGTGGCTCGCGGCCTCGTCCATATCGCCGGCATCACGCCGTCGGATGCGATGCATGTGCTTGGGCGGCAGGGGCAGTGGGATGCGGAAGCGGCCCGCATGGGACTTGCCCTTGCAGCCAGGGCAAAGGACGGCGCCGGTCGCGTCCTTGCCCAAAGCCCCGAGGAACTCGCCGAAAAGATCGTGGCACAGCTCACGCGGCAGTCTTGTGAGGTGATCCTCGGTGCCTGCCTTATGGATGACGGGGTAAGCGGGGTAGATGCAAGGGAATCAACCGAGATCGATCGCGCGCTCCGGCGTGCCGCCGGCATCGTCCGCTTCGGCGTAACGCTCGACCGCCCGCTGGTGGGTCTCGGCGCGTCGGCCCCGGTCTACTATCCCGCCATTGCGGACATGCTGTCCGCTCCATCGGCCATCCCCGACGATGCGGATGTCGCCAACGCCATCGGCGCCGTCGTCGGCCAGGTGCGCGCTTCCGTCACGGTCTTCGTCACCTCACCCGACGAGGGAATATTCGTGGTCAACGGCGCCGGGGTCAGCGTTCGCCTGACCAGTCAGGAAGAGAGCTTTGCTCTTGCCCGGGCGCGCGCGGAAAAGGCGGCGCTCGAACAGGCCCGGCTGAATGGTGCGGATGAACCGGTGGTCGACCTGAGAGCAGAAGTGGATGCCCCGGAGATCGAAGGAAGCCGCAAGCTCATCGAGGCCCGCTTCATTGCCACCGCATCGGGCCGACCCAGGATAGCTGCCGAGTGATTTGTTCCTGAGAAGAACAAATCTTTAGCACTTTAGCCGCATTGCCCGGTCCTCCCGCCTCTGCCACCATCCCTCCACGAGCGGTTCGCAGAGTGGAGTGGAATAATGACGCGCATAGATCGCGATGGGCTGTCGATCGACAAGCCCCTGTACGATTTTCTGGTGGAAGAGGTTCTCCCGGGGACGGGACTGGCGGCAGATGCCTTCTTCAAGGGCTTCGGCGCCATCGTCAACGAACTGGCTCCGAAAAATAGGGCTCTTCTGGCACGGCGCGACGCCCTGCAGGCCGAGATCGACGCCTGGCATCGGCAAAATGGCACGGTGGGCGACGCAGAGGCTTACGAGGCCTTTCTGCGGCGCATCGGCTACATCGTCCCGGAGGGTCCGGATTTTTCCGTCACGACGGAGAATGTCGATCCGGAGATCGCGACGCTTGCAGGTCCCCAGCTCGTGGTTCCCATCATGAATGCGCGCTATGCGCTGAATGCAGCCAATGCCCGCTGGGGATCTCTCTATGACTCCCTCTATGGGACGGATGCCCTTCCAGACACCGACGGGGCCCAGCGAGGGGGTGGCTTCAATCCCGTTCGCTGCAAGGCGGCAGAGGTCTGGGTCAAGGCTTTCTTTGACGATGTCCTTCCGCTTGAGGCGGGATCCTGGCGCGACATCACGTCTGTTCGCGTTGAAGCAGGAAAGCTCCTGCTCGGCACAGCCTCCGGTGCGGCATCCCTCAAGACGGCCTCGCAGTTCGCGGGCTATCGCAAAGATGCGGGCAAGCCTCTCACCGTCCTCTTCCGCAATCACGGACTTCACATCCAGGTGATCATCGATCCTGCCACGCAGGTAGGCGCTCTCGATCCGGCGGGCATATCCGACGTCATACTCGAATCAGCCCTGACGGCCATCATGGATTGCGAGGATTCCGTCGCGGCCGTGGATACCGAGGACAAGGTGCTCGTCTATCGCAACTGGCTCGGCCTGATGAAGGGGGACCTTGCGGAAGAAATCACCAAGAATGGCCGCTCGACCACCCGCAGGCTTCACCCGGATCTCGTCTTCACTGCGCCCGATGGCGCGGCGCTGACCCTGCCGGGCCGTGCCCTGATGCTGGTGCGGAACGTCGGACATCTGATGACAAATCCGGCCATCCTGGATGCCGAAGGCCGCGAGATCCCGGAAGGGATCATGGATGGCGTGGTTACCGGGCTCATCGCGCTCTACGATATCGGCCCCGGGGGCCGCCGTGCCAATTCCCGTTCTGGTTCCCTCTACGTGGTGAAGCCCAAGATGCATGGACCGGAAGAGGTCGCCTTCGCTTCCGAGATATTCGCCCGCGTGGAGGATCTTATCGGCCTTGCCCGCAACACCATCAAGATGGGGATCATGGACGAGGAGCGCCGGACGACGGTCAACCTCAAGGAGTGCATCCGCGCGGCTTCCTCCCGGGTGGTCTTCATCAATACCGGCTTCCTCGACCGCACGGGCGACGAGATCCACACTTCGATGGAAGCGGGCCCTATGATCCGCAAGGGCGACATGAAGCAGAGCACCTGGATCAATGCCTACGAGAACGCGAATGTCGACGTCGGGCTGCTGTGCGGACTTTCGGGCCGCGCCCAGATCGGCAAGGGCATGTGGGCCATGCCCGACATGATGGCCGCCATGCTGGAGCAGAAGATCGCGCACCCGAAGGCCGGTGCGAATACCGCCTGGGTTCCGTCGCCGACCGGCGCAACCCTCCATGCGGTTCATTACCACAAGGTGGATGTCGCAGCAGTTCAGGCCGGCCTGAGAAGCCGTCCGCGGGCACCGCTTCGCGACATCCTGACCATTCCGGTGGCAAGCCGTCCGAACTGGAGCGCAGAAGAAATCCAGCGCGAACTCGACAACAATGCCCAGGGGATACTGGGATACGTCGTGCGGTGGGTGGACCAGGGCGTGGGCTGCTCCAAGGTTCCCGACATCAACAATGTGGGCCTCATGGAAGATCGCGCAACGCTGCGCATCTCCTCGCAGCATATGGCCAACTGGCTGCATCACGGCGTGGTCACCGAGGCGCAGGTTCTGGAAACCATGAAGCGGATGGCCAAGATCGTCGATGCCCAGAACGAGGGCGACCCGCTCTATCGACCCATGGCGGCTGATTACGAAGGCTCTGTCGCCTTCCAGGCCGCGGTGGAACTGGTCCTCAAGGGACGAGAGCAGCCGAACGGCTATACGGAGCCCGTACTGCATCGCAGGCGCCTGGAAGCCAAGGCGCGTTTTGGCGCCTGACCGCGGGCGCCGACATGAACAAGGCCGCCTTCCGGGGGAAGGCGGCCTTTGATGCTGTCCGAAGAAGAAGCTGCCGTTACTGAATGACGACCACGCGTGCCGTCTTGCCGGGCCGCACGCGATTGTACAGGTCGATGATGTCCTGGTTCATCAGACGAATGCAGCCGGACGAGGCCGCAGTACCGATGGACGACCATTCCGGCGTACCGTGAAGGCGGAACAGGGTGTCCTGACCCTTGTCGTTGAAGAGATACATGGCGCGTGCACCGAGCGGATTGGTAATGCCCGGTTCCATGCCTTTCTCGACGTATTTCGCAACTTCCGGCTTGCGCTCTGCCATTTCCTTCGGCGGGTGCCAGGTCGGCCATGCCTGCTTCCAGGCAATATAGGCTTCACCTTCCCACGCAAACCCCTGCTTCCCGACGCCGATGCCGTACCGCACCGCCTTGCCGCCCGGCAGGACGTAATAAAGGTGGCGCTCGCGCGTCTTCACCACGATCGTGCCCGGCCGTTCGTCACCGTTATAGGCAACGATCTGGCGACGAAACTCCGGCTTCACGCGATTGATCGGAATCGCCGGCAGGGCGAAGCCCGCATCGGTAACGGGCTCATAGGCCTTGTCGAAGATTTCCGCCTTGGAAATCTTGGTTGCCTCGGGTGCCGAGGAAGAAACTGTCGAGCACCCGGCGGTGGCCAGAAGGCTCATCATGCCGAGTGTGGTGATTGCGATGCGGAAGCGCATGGGGGGACTCTTGATTTTCAGAGGAGATTCGGCGATGGTTTGCACCATCCTCGAACATGGTTTATTTTCTATTAATTCGGGGTGCGCAAGTTGTTGCGGAGCAACAATCTCTTCAGGGCGCGCAAATTACTGCCCCATTGCTTTTTTGCAACAAGGGCACAGCCGGGAAAACAGGATATCCATGACTATTTTGTCGCTTCATGCGACCAATCCGCTGGTCGATGGTCGCCAGTCGGAGAAAGCTCTTCTCGTGCGTCGTGGAATGCAGGCCTTGCTGGCCGATCTGCGCCATGTCGCCCTTCCCGAAGTGCCTTTGTCCAGCGGTCGCCGCGCCGACATGCTTTCCCTGTCGGAAAAGGGCGAGATATGGATCATCGAGATCAAGTCGTCCGTGGAGGACTTTCGTGTCGACCGCAAGTGGCCGGACTACAGGGCTCATTGTGACCGCCTGTTCTTTGCCACCCATCCGGACGTTCCGGCGGATATCTTCCCGGAGGAAGCCGGGCTTTTCATCAGCGACGGGTATGGGGCCCATCTGCTGCGCGACGCTCCGGAGCACAAGCTGCCGCCGGCCACGCGCAAGGCCCTCACCCTCGGGGTCGCCCGGCTTGCCGCGGCTCGCTTGACCCATGCGGAGCGCATGCTGGGGCCCTTGCCCGGCGGCGGCCCTGAAGAGGGTTGACGCGCGGGAACCCTACTTTGGCGCCCGCTTGGCAAGGATGCGCTGCAGGGTCCGCCGATGCATGTTCAGGCGGCGAGCCGTTTCCGAGACATTCCGCTCGCACATTTCATACACCCGCTGAATGTGCTCCCACCGGACGCGATCCGCCGACATCGGATTTTCCGGCACCTCGGCGCGCTCGCCCGGCTGCCGGATGAGTGCCGCATAGACATCATCGGCATCGGCCGGCTTTGCCAGATAGTCGATAGCGCCGAGCTTGACCGCCGTCACGGCAGTGGCGATGTTTCCGTAACCGGTCAGCACGATGATGTGGGTGTCTTCCCGCTTCTGGCGAATGGACTCGATCACATCCAGACCGTTGCCATCGCCAAGCCGCAGATCCACCACCGCGTATTTTGGCGGGCTTGCCTTCGCTTTCGCGACACCCTCGGCAACGGATTCGGCAATGTCCACCCGGAAGCCGCGGGTCTCCATTGCCCGGGCCAGCCGGCGCAGAAAGGGTCCGTCGTCATCCACGATGAGAAGCGAAGGATCGGCAGGGTCGATCCCCGCATGGGTGCCATGGGCGTCGGTGCTTGTGGTCTTGGTCATCATCGGCGGCTTTTCTCCCCAGGAAAACCTGGCTTTTGTTATCTATGACGGCGCTGTTCGCTCCGGTAAAGGCGTCAGTTCAGCGCATCCATCACGTCCCGGCGCCAGGTCACGGCGATCTGAGCGCCGCTTTGACGGTTGTTCCTGTTGCTAAAGGTAATTTTCGCGCCGGAACGTTCAAGCAGTGTCTTGGCAATGAAAAGGCCGAGGCCGAGGCCTCCGGCGCTGTCTTCCCGCTGGCGGTGCGTGACATAGGGTTCGCCGATCCGGCTGAGAATATCCGGCGCATAGCCCGGGCCATCGTCTTCGATCACCAGCTTTACGGTGTCGGAGGTATGTTCCACCGTGATGGTTACTTCGCTTCGCGCATAGTCCACCGCGTTCTCGATGAGGTTGCCGAGACCGTAGATGATACCGGCATTTCTGACGCCTACCGGTTCTCCGGTGCGCCCGGACTTGTCAACCACGCGAATGGTGATGCCGGGGTGCCTGTGGGGTGCCAGCACCTCCTCGATGAGCGACGACAGGGGAAGGCGCCGCATGTGGGCTTCTTCTTCTGCCGAAAGTGTGGTCAGCCGCCGCAGGATGTCGCGGCACCGCTCGCTCTGGCTGCGCAGCAACAGCACGTCTTCGCCGAAATGGGGGTCATTGCCGAGTTCCCGCTCCATTTCCTTCGCCACAACGCTGATGGTGGCCAGGGGAGTGCCCAGCTCGTGCGCGGCCGCGGCCGCCAGGCCGTCCAGCTGGCTGAGGTGTTTCTGCCGCTGGAGAACAAGTTCGGTCGCCGCAAGCGCATCTGCAAGCTGGGTTGCCTCCAGCGAGACGCGGTAGGCGTAGAATGCGGCAAAGCCCATGGTCGAAACGATTGCGCACCAGATTCCGAGGCGCATGATCTTGTCCATGATGAACGGATGGTCCGGATACCAGGGAAGCGCAAACGGCGAGAAGGCAAGAACGGTGACGCTGACGAGCGCGATCGTGATCAGGAACAGGCTTTGCCGGATCGGCTGCGAGGCGAAGGAGATGGTGACCGGCACGCAGATCAGCACCGAAAAGGGATTGGCAAGGCCACCGGTGATGAAAAGCAGCGCGGAGAGCTGGATCAGGTCCAGCGCCAGCAGCGCGGATGTGGCCGCCGGGTGCAGACGCAGCGTCGGACGGAAGAAGACGGACAGCAGGATGTTCGCCAGTGCAAGGACCCCGACCAGCACGAGGCACGGGCCAAGCATCATGGGGAAGCCGAAGACAAGTCTCACCACCGCGACCGTCACCGCCTGACCGCCAACCGCAAGCCAGCGCAGCCGGACAAGCGTTTCGAGCCTCAGCCGTCGGCTGTAGTGGGGGTCTGCTCTGAGCGAACCAAGATCCATCGAGTTACTCCTTGCGCACCCGTCCTGCTTCGCGCCTGAAGCAGAGTGTCATAGGCCGAGCCCCCTGTCGCCGCAAAACCGCGCGGTCAGGTACCGCGCGGCTTTGCACGATGTGTCGGCGCGGCGTTCGCGGGATCGTCGGGCCAGGGGTGTTTCGGATACCGGCCCCGCATTTCCGAACGGACATCCTTCCAGGATCCGGCCCAGAAACCAGGCAGATCCCGGGTTGTCTGAATGGGGCGCTGCGCCGGAGAGGTCAATTCCAGTAGAAGCGGCCATTTGCCGCCCCCGATCGAGGGATGGGTCTTCAGGCCGAAAAGCTCCTGGACCCGGATTGCGAGAACCGGTTCCTCTCCCTCGTAGCGGATCGGATGGCGCTGCCCCGTAGGTGCCTCGAAATGCGTCGGAGCAAGACGATCCAGTTCCCGTCGCAGGTCGTGCGGCACAAGTCCCCGAAGCCCGTCGGAGAGGCTCGACGCGCTGATGTCGGCGAGCCCCCGGACATCGCCCTGGTACGGCACGAACCACTCGTCGAGCCGTGCCAGAAGGGCATCGTCGGAAACATCCGGCCAGGGGGCACCAAGAGCGCGATGCAGAAAGCCCAGCCGCTCGCGCAGATGCACGCTTTCCCGGCTGAAGGGGAGGGCCTCGATCCCCAGCTCGCGTACCCCCTCGGCGAGCGCCCGTGCTGCCAGGTCTCCCGTCGGGCGCGCAAGCGGGGTCTCTTCCAGCAGGATCGCGCCGATGCGCGTCACCCGACGCGCCCTGAGCTGCCGGCTGTCGCGGTCGAAGTAGCTTTGTTCCTCGCGGATGATCGCATCTGGCAGGGCTGCTTCCACCCGAGGGCGCGTGGTTTCTGCTGCTGCCAGCACGCGTGCCTGTGCCGCCTTTCCGCTGAGATCGGCAATGACAAGCATCGAGGCATTGGCGAGCCGCTCCGTTTCCGGCAGCTCCGCACCCCGTCCGTTGGCCATCACGAACCGGCCCCGTCCGCCCCGCCGCAGCGCAATCCTGTCCGCAAAGGCATGGACGAGAAGATCACCCGCCAGCGCGGCGCCGACTGCCTGAGAAGAGCCACCTGCGCTCGCCGCCAGTCTGTCGGCCAGCTTTCGCGCCTGGCTTGCGCGCTCGCCCCGATCCTGCCGGAAACGGCGCAGACGTTCGTTGAGGTCGACATCGCTGCCCCCCAGTCCCGGTTCGGTCAGGATGACCGCGAGGGCTGCTGCATCCGCCGCATGACCCGTTTCGCCTGCGGCAAGGACCATGGCCGCAAGCCGGGGAGGCAATGCCATGTTGCGGATCGTCTGCCCGGCGCGGGTGAGCCGCCCCTCGCCGTCGAGAGCTCCCAGCTGCCGCAGCAGCGCCCGTGCCTCGGCCAGCGCCGGCCCGGGGGGATGATCGATGAAGGATAGCTGGCCGGTGTCCTGAACTCCCCAATGGGCGAGATCCAGCGCCAGCCCGGATAGATCGCTGGACAGGATCTGTGGTGGCGAATGGGCGGGCAGGGCGGCCGTTTGCCCCGCATGCCAGAGCCGAACTGCAATGCCGGGTTCCGTTCGCCCTGCACGACCGGCCCGCTGGTCGGCCGATGCCCGGGAGACCCGGACCGTCTCCAGCCGCGTGATGCCGGTTGAAGGCTCGTAGACCGGAATCCGTTGCAGCCCGCTGTCGATGACGATACGCACGCCATCGATGGTGATCGAGGTCTCCGCGATCGAGGTGGCAAGGACAACCTTCCGTGCCCCATCCCTGACGGGCTCGATGGCTGCCTTCTGCTCCGCCTGCGAGAGATTCCCGTAAAGCGGCATGATGCGGGTCGTGGCCGGCAGAACCGTTTCCAGACGCTCTGCCACGCGCCCGATCTCCGCCTGTCCCGGAAGAAATGCGAGCATCGATCCCGGCTCAGTGTCGTGGAGCATCCGCACCACCCGCACCATGGCGTCTTCTATGCGCTCTCCCGGCGGGCGGTCTTCATGTCTCAAGGCGATCGGAAAGGTCCTGCCTTCGCTTTTGATCACCGGCGCTTCCGGCAGGATCGCGAGCACCCTGTCCACGTCCAGGGTGGCGGACATGACGAGGATGCGCAGGTCTTCCCGCAGTCCGTTCCTCACGTCCAGAGCCAGCGCGAGACCAAAATCCGCATCCAGGGAGCGTTCGTGAAATTCGTCGAACAGAACAGCACCAACTCCTTCGAGCGCTGGATCATCCAGGACCATGCGTGCAAACACACCCTCCGTGACGACCTCGATCCGCGTGCGGCCGGAGACCTTCGTTTCCATGCGCATTCTGAGGCCGACCGTCTGGCCGACCGATTCCCCCAGAAGGGAGGCCATGCGTGCCGCTGCCGCCCGCGCCGCCAGCCGGCGCGGTTCCAGCAGGATGATGCGGTCGTTGCCGAGCCATTGCTGGTCCAGCAGGAAGAGCGGAACCAGGGTGGTCTTGCCTGCGCCGGGCGGAGCCGTCAGAACGGCGATGCCCTTGTCCCGCAATGCGTTCCCCAAAGGTTGCAGGACCTCGCTTACAGGCAGCGTCGGCAGACTCGCCATCTTTCTCTTTTTCCCCTTATGCAATGTCAACAGTGCTGTTGAAGCCGACCGGCCTGACGATGCTCAGCCGCGGTGTTTCTCATAGGCAAGGATCGCGCCCGCCAGATCTTCGAGTGCGGCTCCGACGGATTTGAAGAGCGTGATCTCGTTCGGACCCTGTCGCCCCCTGACTGTCCCGCGCGCCAGCTCCGAAAGTTCGCCCTGTATGGCGTCCGCTCCGATGATGCCGCTCCGGATCGGCTGTACGATGTCGCCTCCCTCGCTCAGAACGCCCTCACGGGTGTCCACAAAGACCCGGGCGCGGCGGACGGCCTCGTCGTCGCTTTCACGCATGCTGGGTTTAAACGCCCCGACTAGGTCGAGATGAGCGCCCGGCTTCAGCCACTCCCCACGGATGAGGGGCGTGGAGGAGAGCGTCGCGCAGGAAATGATGTCCGCCTGGCGCGCGGCTCGCTCGAGATCGGCAACGGCGACGGCATTGAGCCCGAGCGCTCGTGCCTCTTCTGCGGTTTTTTCCGCATTGGCAGCGTTGCGCCCCCAAATATGGAAGTGGCGCAGCGGCCGGACGCTGGCATGTGCCTCCATGAGGTTGAGCGAAAGTCGGCCGGTCCCCACCATCAGCATTGTCTCGGCGTTCTCGTCGGAAAGGTGGCGAGAGGCAACGGCAGAGGCCGCCGCTGTCCGGCGCGCGGTCAGTTCGCCTCCATCCATGACTGCCAGCATCTGGCCGGTTTGGCCCGAGGAGAGGAGGTAGCTGCCGAAGATGGCGGGAAGTCCGCGGGTGTGATTGTCGGGAAACACGGAAACCAGTTTGACGCCGATATAGCGCCCGGGAACCCATGCCGGCATCAGAAGCAGCGTCGCCGGAGCCTCGCCGGGCACGTCGACATCGTGATGATGCCTGACCGGCATCTCGCACTCTCCCGCAAACATCGCTTCGACGGCTCGGATGAGGTCGCCCCAGGGAAGGGCGGCGCGGGTCTGATCGGTATCGAGGATAAGCATGATGGCTCCTGACAAGATGGCTGTTGCCCCTATCTAACCCGGCACAGCTGAATGCGCGAGGGGTCCGGTACCTTCCTTTGTAGAAGCCCGGCCACCGGGCCATGGTTAAGGTCCGGTAAAAAGAACCGAAAGGCCCCCTCCCACTGCGGTGTTTCAAATTTCTTTGTGATTACAGCGACTTATGATTTTGTGATAGTTTTTTTGCGAAATGGTGTTGACTGTTTTGGGA
>NZ_JACIEZ010000013.1 GCF_014197145.1 Gellertiella hungarica
GCGTCGCAGAAGGAAAATAGGTGGCCGACTTTTACGCCGCCCGAGGCGGGACTATCCCGCCGCTACCGTGGACTAATTTTGCACCGCCGCTCTCATTGTCTTTGAAGGATGTCGTCAGCGCACTAGGCGGTGCGGAAGGAAACCCTTGGCCATTGGTCCTGAGCCACATAGCGAAGGGGATTCTGCCAATTGTGAAGAAGGGGCGAAAGGGAGCTTTGCTTGACACTCTCTATGTCCGCGATTTCCGCCTGTGGAATGACTTTGCGATCTCAGCGGGCAAATTCCATGCGATGGATGGTTTTTTTCTTACAGGTCAAGACGCCGCTTTTCTTCTGAATGCCAGCATCACGCAAATATCAAGTCTGGTGAAGGCAAATTTGTTGCCGCAAGGAAAGATTCCAGCCTACAAAGTCTGGGAGTTCCGCCGCAAATTTATCACGCCGAAGGAGGTTGCGTCGCGACTTGTTTTGAACGGGGAAAGCGCAAAGGCTAATCTCGTAGGAGCCGAGATGAACCGCTCCTCACTCAAGACGGTCGCTCCGGACGTATTCGTGCGCCACCGCGCCGAAGTCGAGGAATTTTACGGGCGAAGGCTGGCTAAAGGTCGCGAAGAATCGCCAAATTTTCTATCGCTGTAGGATTTTCAGCTACTTATCAGAATCGAAAGATATTTTTTTTGACATCCTTCTTGACCGACGCGCGATTCCATATTCAGGATATTCCATAGATAGGCCCTGTACATTCAAAAAATCTGAATGAGAACGCCATGACCGTATCCTTCCGTCAGCCCCTGCCGCTCCTGGACCTCGACGTTCTGCGTACCTTTGTCGCCATCGCGGAGACCGGGAATTTCTCCACCGCCGCCGAAGTGGTGTTCCGCACGCCGTCCGCCGTTTCCATGCAGGTGAAGAAGCTCGAGGAACAGCTTGGCACCGTGCTCTTCCTGCGGGATGCGCGTTCCGTCAGCCTCACCGAGGGCGGGGAAACGCTGCTCGGCTATGCCCGGCGCATGATTGCCCTTTCCAACGAGGCGGTCTCCCGCTTCATCATGCCCGACATGCGGGGCGTGGTGAGGCTCGGGGCGCCGGAGGACATCGGCGAACGCCTGCTGCCGGCGGTCCTGAAGCGCTTTGCCGATACCCATCCCGGCATCATGGTGGACGTCACCATCGACATGAGCTCGAAGCTGGTTGCCCGGGTGGACGAGCAGCGCCTCGATCTCGCCCTGATCAACTGTTCGAAGGCGGCGCATCAGGAGAGGGGGGAGCTCGTCCTGCGGGACCGCCTCGTCTGGGCAGGCGCGAAATGCGGCACCGCCCATCTGCGCGATCCGCTGCCGATCTCCATCTGGGAAGATGGCTGCATCTGGCGGGCGGAAGCCCTTCAGGCCCTCGAAAAGCAGAAGCGCGCCTACCGGATCGCCTATCTCAGCAGCCACACCATGGCGCAGCGCGCAGCGGTCATGTCGGATCTCGCCATTGCCCCGCTTCCCCGCGCCAACCTCACGGAGGACATGAAGGCGCTGGGGGAGAAGGACGGGCTACCCGAACTCGGCCTCTTCGATATCCGGCTGATCACGTCAAACACCCGCGCCTCCGGCCCGGTCACGGCCGTTGCCGAAAGCATCCGCCACTTCTTCGACGACCTGCCGAAGGCGGCGTGAACAGGACGTTGTCCCGCTAACGAAAAGGCCGCCCGTTGGGCGGCCTTTTTGCATTCAATCCCTGCTTCTGCGACGGCGGCGGCCGCCGCCTTCGCCGCCATCGTCGGCGAGAACCTTGCGCTCCGGCAGGGTGACGACCTTCGCCAGATTCGGGAAGGGATCGACCTTGTTCGGCATGGCCATGGCGTTGACGAAGAGCTGCTGGAAATTGGATTCCAGCGCCGTCTCGATCTTCTCGATGCGGGTGACGGTCTCCTCGATCTCGCGGCGATGGTCGCGGTTCAGCAGCGCCATGAGGGCGCCGGTACCCGCGGCATTTCCGACGGCCTTCACCTTGGCAAGGTCGCAATCGGGAATGAGGCCCAGCACCATGGCGTATTTGGGATCGATGAAGGAGCCGAAGGCCCCGGCAAAGCGGATCGTGTCGACCGTTTCCACACCCTGCTTTTCCATCAGCAGCTTGATGCCGGCATAAAGCGCGGCCTTGGCAAGCTGGATCGCACGCACGTCGTTCTGTGTCACCGTGATGCGCGGTTCACCGTCGCGGAGAAGGTAGGAGAAGGTGCGGCCGTTCGGAATGATGCGGTGGCTCTTGGCCGCCATCGCGCCATCGATCATGCCGTCTTCGGAAATGATGCCGGAGAGATACATCTCGGCCACCACCTCGATGATCGCCGAGCCGCAGATGCCGGTGACGCCGACGCTGCCGGCGGCCTCCTCGAAGCCCTCTTCGTCGGACCACTTGTCGACGCCGATCACCCGGAAGCGCGGCTCCAGCGTGACCGGATCGATGCGGACGCGCTCGATGGCGCCCGGCGCTGCGCGCTGGCCGGCGGATATTTCCGCGCCCTCGAAGGCCGGACCGGTCGGCGAGGAGGCGGCAACCACACGGCTGGAGTTGCCGAGGATGATTTCCGCATTGGTGCCGACATCGACGAGCAGCATCATCTCGTCCTGACGGTAGGGGCCTTCGGAAAGCGTCGCACCGGCGGCATCCGCACCCACGTGACCCGCGATGCAGGGAAGCATGTAAACACGCGCGCCGCGGTTCACGTTGATCTCGATGTCATGCGCCCAGTATTGCAGCGCACCGGAGGCGGCGAGCGCGAAGGGCGCCTGCCCGAGTTCCGTCGGATCGATGCCGAGGAACAGGTGGTGCATGATCGGGTTGGCGACGAAGACGGAATCGAGGATGTCGTCGCGGTTGACGCCGCCTTCCTCGCAGACCTTGCCGATGAGATCGTTCACCGCCTCGCGCACGGCCTTGGTCATGGCTTCCCGGCCATCCGGGTTCATCATGACATAGGACACGCGGCTCATCAGGTCTTCGCCGAAGCGGATCTGCGGGTTGGACGTGCCGGAGGAGCCGACGATCCGGCCCGACAGCAGCGACACAAGATGCATGGCGATGGTGGTGGAGCCGATATCGCAGGCAATGCCATAGGCTTCGTTCTTCAGGCCCGGCCACAGGCCGACGATGAAGGGACGGGATGAATCCATGTCGCGGTGGATGGCGGCGGTAACGCCCCATTCGCCCTTGCGCAGGATCGACTGCACCTGCGGAATGAGGTGAGGGGCAATCAGCAGGTCCTTCCAGCCCCACTCCTTTTCCAGCGCCGCCTTCAGCCGGTCGAGATCGCCGAGCGGCTTGTGCATGTCCGGCTCCTCCACCTCGACGAAGCAGAGCTGGACGGCGGCCTTGCGCTCGATCACCCGGTCGGTTGCGGCCTTGCGCACCACCTGGGCGTTGACCACCGTATCCTGCGGCACGTCGACCACGAGATCGCCGAGGATCTGCGCCGAACAGGACAGGCGCCGGCCTTCCGGCAGGCCGCGGACGCGGTCATAACGCTCCTCCTTCGGGCCGATGGGGGAGATGTGGTCGTTGGACGAAACGATCTGGTGCTTGGCGAAATTGCCTTCCTGCACGGTGATCTGGCACCGGCCGCAGGTCGCACGCCCACCGCAGACGCTCTCCACATAGACGCCCAATTGTCGGGCGGCGTCCAGCACGGGCGTTCCCACCGGGAAACGGCCACGCTTGCCAGACGGCATGAAGAGCACGAGGGCGTCCTTGTCTGCGGTATCGGTCATTTCGCTTTTCCGTCCTTCTCGTCATTCCGGCCACTGAGATGCAGCGGCCCGGAAGCGATATTGCAGCCTTGCCGGATTTGACAATTGTTCAATTCCGACATGCGAAGACCACCCTCGGTGAAAAGGGTGGTCCGTTGTTCGTTCAACACTCTTCCGGAGGAAGCAGCCGCCCCCTCACCTGCCTGCCGGCATCCTCTCCCCGAGAGGAGAGGAGGCGATGCCGTTCGGCCTTGCTCCCTCTTCTCCCCATCGGGGAGAAGGTGGTCCGAAGGACCGGATGAGGGGGCCGCAGGGCACTCAGATCGAGCAATCCTTACTCCGTGCGAGCACCGGCACCGGCGCGGGCTGCGCGTCCACCGCGGCGACCGCCGGCGGCAGGGGCTGCAGCAGCGGCAGCGGGAGCGGCACCGGCAGCAGCCGGAGCGTGGTCGCGGTAGGTCATGATCCAGTTGGTGCAGTTCGGATCGGTGCCGTTCAGCACGTTGGCAGCGCGGACGGCTTCCATTTCCTGCGGGCGGCAGGGGTTCATGATCGCCGAGGTCATGCCGGCGCCGATGACCATCGGGATGAAGCCGGCATTGATGCCGTGACGGTGCGGCAGGCCGAAGGAGATGTTGGAGAGACCGCAGGTGGTGTTCACCTTCAGCTCCTCGCGCAGACGGCGCAGCAGTGCGAAGACCTGGCGGCCGGCATCGCCGAGAGCGCCGATCGGCATGACGAGCGGGTCGACGACGATGTCGTGCGACTTGATGCCGTAGTCGGCAGCGCGCTCGACGATCTTCTTGGCAACGGCGAAGCGGACGTCCGGATCCATGGAGATGCCGGTTTCGTCGTTGGAGATCGCGACGACGGGCACGTTGTACTTGGCGCAGAGCGGCAGGATGGCTTCGAGCTTCTCTTCCTCACCGGTGACCGAGTTGACCAGCGGACGGCCCTTGGCGACCTTGAGGGCTGCCTCGATGGCCGCGGTGACCGAGCTGTCGATGGCGAGCGGCACGTCGACGAGGCCCTGGACGATCTCGAGCGTCTTGACCAGCAGGCCCGGCTCGGTCTCGTTCGGGTTGACGGAGGTCACGCCCGCATTGACGTCCAGCATGGTGGCGCCGGCGGCGACCTGCTCGAGCGCGTCCTTCTTGACGGTCTCGAAGTTGCCTTCGATCATCTCGGCAGCGAGCTTCTTGCGGCCGGTCGGGTTGATACGCTCGCCGATCACGCAGAAAGGCTGGTCGAAGCCGATGACGATGTCGCGAGTGGCGGATGCAACGATAGTGCGCGTCATTTTAAGTCTTGTCCTTAGTGAGAGGCTGCCATTGCGGAAGACTGCACGGAGTTCTTACTCCAAGAGCCGCGATCCACAAGCCATTCGGAGGATTTTTTGAGCCCGCCGAAGGGGAAGATGTGAATTTGCTGGATGGGACCGGCCGGATTGGCCTGGAAATGCTTTTCGATCGGGCTGACGATCTCTTCCGGGTTGTGGCCCAGCGCCATGGCGGTGACCGAGAGCGCGTTCTTCTTGAGGAACGAGATCGAGTTGCCGACGCCGCACATGGCGGCAAACTTGATGAGCGTGGTGATCTTGGCCGGGCCCGACACGCCGAGGTGGACCGGAAGGTCGATGCCGTGGGCCTTCAGGCCTTCGGCCCAGGTGATGAACTTCTTCGCATCGAAGCCGAACTGGGTGACGACGCGGACGTTGACGCCGGTCTTCGCTGCCCAGGCCTGCTTCTGCTTCAGTGCCTCGACGGCGGCTGCATCGGAGAAATCCGGGCTTCCTTCGGGATGGCCGGCGACGCCGATATAGGTGATGCCGTTGCCTTCGAAGAAGCCGGTTTCGAGCACTTCCATGGTGGAGCCGAACTCGCCCGCAGGCTTTTCCAGGCCGCCGCCGATCACGAGAACGTCGGTCACGCCGGCTTCGCCGACGGTACGCTTGATGCGCTCCTCAAGTGCAGCCTTGGTGGTGAGGCGGCGCGAGGCAAAATGCGGCACCGGCTTGTAGCCGAGCTTGGCCACGCGCACCGCTGCCTGAACCAGCACGTCGGTCGGATCGGTGCCGATGTCGGTGATGTAGACGCGGCTGCCGGCCGGGAAGAGACCCGGAAGGTCGGCGGACTCGATCGCCTGCTTCGGGGCGACTTCGATGGATGCTGGAATCTTTGCCATTGCTAGAAGGTCCTTGGCTGTTATTGCTGTTCGCGTCCGCCGGCCTTGACCAGAGCGACGAGGCGCTCCCGGTCATAGGCGGCTTCGAGCTCGGCGGCGGCCTTGTCGGCTTCCGCCTCCAGATCGTCCGATACGGGTACGGGATCGGCCTTCCGCCATTCGGCGAGATAGTCGTCGGTTTCCGCAGCCCCCGTCCGCATGGCGCACATGTCGATGGCTTCCGTGAAGCGCAGGGACAGTTCACGCTTGGCCGAGGTGCGGCCACGCTTGACGATCACCTGAGCGGGGATGTCACGCCAGTAAACTATGATGCGGTCGGCCATGTCTG
Organism: Gellertiella hungarica; assembly: GCF_014197145.1. Lineage (GTDB taxonomy): Bacteria > Pseudomonadota > Alphaproteobacteria > Rhizobiales > Rhizobiaceae > Gellertiella > Gellertiella hungarica. Next base: position 6,249 of record NZ_JACIEZ010000013.1, read on the forward strand.
ATCTCCTCGTCTGGCGCACACAATGCACAGCTCGCCTTCGCCGGACTTCGCTTCCGACGACGCGGCCCACATGAAAAACGACGCTTGCTGAAATAATTGTCGCATTACCCTTATTGCGACGTTTCGGTCGCAAGGGGATGCATCCGCCTTACCAGATGCCTTTTGTCAAGCCGTGGTACAACCAGGTCCAGATGGGCACGTTGAACCACAAATGCGACGGACCCGTCGCCTGCGTCGGTTTCAGCGTGCCGTGAATGGCATCCTCGACCGCCTGCCGCATTGGATCCACTGAAATGGCAGTCAACAGAGCGGGATAGGTCCACATGCTGTCACCGCGGGCGGGCGTTGTTCGCACCTGATGCAGCACCGCCCCCGTGTCCACGCCCTCGTCCACGAGATGGATCGTCGATCCGAAGTTGTCCCTGTCGCCGCTGACGAGCGCCCAATAGCCGCCCATCTGTCCGCGATAGGCCGGGTTGATCGCGCTGTGCAGGTTGATCACGGGGCAGGGGATGGCCGCCAGTGTCGCTTTCGAGAGAATGCGGCAGCTGACCGTCACCACCACGGCAGGTTTCAGACGGGCGACCAGCGCATGTGCGGCGGCGTCATTGAGGCTTTCGACGTGGTCCACTGGAACCCTTGGATCCCGTTCGCCGGACAGGCCATGCTCGCGGGCTATCGCCTGGATGCGGTCTTCGGCGAAGCGCTTGCCGAACCGCGAGAGAACCATGGTCGCCAGTTGCCCGGCAGCATTGACGTAGCCGAAGCGCCGGATGCGCCGTTTCAGCAGGACGCTCTTGGATTCGGGCTGCTCCTCCACGACCCGCAGGCCAGGGAAGCTGCGGAAGAGCCCGTTTATCAGCATGTTGGGGTTGAACCCGCCCGATGTGAGGACGAGCACGGTGGGGGACGGGACACTGCCTGACGACATGCAGAAGGCTCACAGGATATAGGCGATGGCGGCGCCGGTGGCGAGAACCGTCCCGGCGACGACGAACATGGAGAGAATGCCGACAAAGACGCCGGCGATGAGACCAAGCCCGTCGCGGGCCGAAAGGGTGAGCCCGATGATGGCGAGGGCCAGGGCGGGCAGCCAGTTGCCGAGCGGAATGGGGAGGAAGACCACGGTGGCGAGCATCAGCGCGAAGGCGCCGAGCATCCGCTCCGCCAGTCGGCGCTGCGGAAAGCCGAAACGCGGCCTGACCCAGCGCTCGAAGAAGCGGAGATAGGGGATCGCCCGGCCCGCGAAGGCCGCAAAGGTTTCCCGCTCGATGCGGTAATTGGCGAAACGTTCGGGCAGCCGGAGCCCGCCGCCGGTGTTCACCGTCATCTGCCAGGTGACGAAAAGCAGTGGAATTCCGAAGACGATGGTCGAACCGGGTGGCAGAGGCATGAGGTTTGGCAGCGCGAAGACGGCAAGCGAGGCGCCGAAGGAGCGTTCGCCGAGAGCCTCCGTCATGTCGCGGACGCTCAGGTGCGACTTTTCCGTTTCGGATAGTCCGCCGAGAATGTCCGACAGGCTTGCGGGCGCGCAGGCCGCTTGCGGCAGGTCCTTGTCGTTACCGGTCTGTGGCGTATCGGCTGTACCCATGACACCAACCCTCACAATTCCCTTTGATGCCGATGATGGCGCAAGAGCCTTGGAAAGCCTTTAAATCTGCCGCCTGGCAAGATGCTTTTTAAGGTTCTGGTCAAGGAAGGGTTAAGCAGGGGAAAAGCCCGCTCAGGCGCGGGCGGCGGAAAGCAGCTCCGTCGCGAGATCGCCATAGCCGGTGAAGCGGTATTCGTATTCCACGCCGAGATAAGCCGCTGCTGCCTTCGCCTTTTCCTGGAGTGCGGGATCTTCGAGCTGCGAGAGATAGACGAGCTTCGTGTAGTGCGAGAAGTACATGTCCTTGAGTTCGGGATGCCGGTCGAGACCCAGCGGCTCGATCACGAAGGCTTCGAACTGGCGTGCCAGGAAGTCCGTCAGGAAGAAGGCGGTGATGTCCTGCTCCCAGGTGGCGGCGAACTGCTCGTTGCCGGCGAAGAACGAATAGCAGTGGGGTCCCGAGAGGCGCTCCACGCCTTCTTCCGCGATGACCCGGTCCAGTGCGCCACCGGTGCCGCAATCGGCATAGGCGATGAAGATCCGGCCGGCGCCCGCCTGCCGGGCTTCGGCAATCGCGGTCCTGACGCCGGGGGCAATCTTTTCGGGATGGGCATGCCAGATCGCGGGAAGACAGGAAAGTTCCACATGGCCGAGCCCGTTCATCCGGACCACCGCAAGGATTTCCCGCGCAATCGCTCCGCAGGCGATGACGTGAACCTTTTCAGCGGTCGCGCGTTCGTCAGGGGAAGCGGACATTTCCGGCTTCTTAGAATTGGTTTCCACGACGCGAAGGACTCCCTCAGATGATCAATAGCAACATGATGAAATTCGGCTCCGTACTCGTCGCGCTTGTCCTCCTGTCCTCCTGCGCAAACACGATCCGTGGCGCAGGCAAGGATGCGGCGAATACGGTGAATGCAGCCCAGTCCGCCGGCAACAACGTGGCGAATGCCGCCGAGTAAGGCCTCCCAAGCCCATCTTCCAAGAAAAAAGCGGCCGTACAGTGATGTACGGCCGCTTTTTATCGTTTCCGGTCCAAAAGCGGACGATCAGGCGCTCATCTGGTTGTGCTTGCGCTTGATGAAGTCCTTGGCGGTTTCCACGGCCACGGCCGCATCGCGGCAGTAGGCGTCGGCGCCGATGGCCTTGCCGAATTCTTCGTTGAGCGGAGCGCCGCCGACAAGCACGATGTAGTCGTCGCGCAGGCCCTTTTCCTTCATGGTGTCGATGACGACCTTCATGTAGGGCATGGTGGTGGTGAGCAGGGCGGACATGCCGAGGATATCGGGCTTCTCACGCTCCAGCGCATCGAGGTAGTTCTCGACCGGGTTGTTGATGCCGAGGTCGATCACGTCGAAACCGGCGCCTTCCATCATCATGCCGACGAGGTTCTTGCCGATGTCGTGGATGTCGCCCTTGACGGTGCCGATGACCATCTTGCCGAGCTTCGGCGCGCCGGTGGCGGCGAGCAGCGGGCGCAGGATGGCCATGCCGGCCTTCATGGCATTGGCGGAAAGCAGAACTTCCGGCACGAACAGGATGCCGTCGCGGAAGTCGATGCCGACGATGCGCATGCCTTCGACGAGGGCCTGGGTGAGGATGTCGTAGGGAGCCCAGCCGCGATCGAGCAGGATGCGGGTTGCTTCTTCGATTTCTTCCTTCAGACCATCATAAAGGTCGTCGTGCATCTGCTGCACGAGTTCGTCGTCGGAGAGGTCTGCCAGAATGATTTCGTCGTCGGACATGTTTTGGTTCCCAGTTAAGAGCGATGCGATAGCCATACCAGATAGACCGGTAACAGCAAAGAAGAGTTAAGGAAAAACCGCTTTCGTCCTGCTTTCCCGGGATTGTTCCGGTGCGCTGCGGCCGTCCGGTCCTTTCGGGATAAGCGGCACGAAGAGTTCGGATCCAAAGCGCTGGTCCGAGCGATTCCATCCCGCGTTCCTTGAACTTCACCCTAAGTCCGGCATGGCGTAAAACCCTTTTCGTTAGCGACGTTGCAGAAGGCAAAAACGACCACGGCCGATCGCGCTTGCGTTTTTCGGTCCATGACGCAAATGTCGTTCGTGAAGCGCAATGTCTGGACTAGAGAAATCGGTGGCGCATTAAGGAATGTTCCAAATGCGAATTCCGATAGCATGTGCGTCATCAACTGGGTGCCGCAGGCGCCTTGTGATTTCGCGCATCCGCGCAAGCTTTGAGGAATCAGTATGAGCGATACGATTGAGAATACGGGCGCCGCAGCCGATGCTGCTCCCCGCCGCGGACGCAACGAAGGCCGCGGTGCCGCAGCACGCCGTGCATCGCGTGCAGGTGGCGGTCCGGGTCCGTCCATGCCCTACATCCAGCGCAAGATCCCCGTTTACGAGGTTCTGGACGAGGAAGCCCTTCAGCTCATCGAGCGCAACGCCGATACCGTCCTCGAAGAAATCGGCATCGAGTTCCGTGACGACGCCGAAGCGCTGGCGCTCTGGAAGGAAGCCGGTGCGGATGTCAAGGGCGAGCGCGTGCACTTCCCGAAGGGCCTCTGCCGCGAACTTCTGAAGACGGCTCCGTCGGTCTTCACCCAGCACGCCCGCAACCCGATGCGCAACGTGCAGATCGGCGGCAATGCGACCGTCTTCGCACCGGTCTACGGCCCGCCCTTCGTCCGCGACCTCGAAGGCAACCGCCGCTACGCGACCATCGAGGACTTCCGCAACTTCGTGAAGCTCACCTACATGGCGCCCTCGCTGCACCATTCGGGCGGCACGGTCTGCGAGCCGGTCGACATTCCGGTGAACAAGCGTCACCTGGACATGGTCTACAGCCACATCAAGTACAGCGACAAGCCGTTCATGGGCTCGGTGACCGCGCCCGAGCGCGCCGAAGACACGATCGCCATGTGCAAGATCCTGTTCGGCGACGATTTTGTCGAGAACAACACAGTGACGGTGAACCTGATCAACGCCAACTCCCCGATGGTCTTCGACGAGACCATGCTCGGTGCGGCCAAGGTCTATGCCCGCCACAACCAGGCCTGCGTTCTCTCGCCCTTCATCCTGTCCGGCGCGATGAGCCCGGTGACGGTTGTCGGCACGCTGACGCAGATCCTTGCCGAAGTGCTGGCAGGCGCCTCCTTCACCCAGCTGATCCGCAAGGGCGCACCGGTGCTGTTCGGCACCTTCGCCGCCTCGATCTCCATGCAGTCGGGCGCCCCGACCTTCGGCACGCCGGAACCGTCGCTCGTTTCCTACGGCGCGGCCCAGCTCGCACGCCGTCTCGGCCTGCCGTTCCGTACGGGCGGTTCGCTCTGCGGCTCCAAGGTGCCGGATGCGCAGGCAGCCCATGAATCCGCCAACACGCTGAACATGACGCTGCTGGCCGGCACGAACTTCGCCCTGCATTCCGCAGGCTGGCTCGAGGGCGGTCTCGTCTCGTCCTACGAGAAGTTCATGATCGACCAGGACCAACTCGGCATGATGCAGAAGATGGCGCAGGGCGTGGATACCTCGGTCGAGGCACAGGCCATGGATGCCATCCGCGAAGTCGGCCCGGGCAGCCATTATCTCGGCTGCGCTCACACCCAGGCAAACTTCCAGTCGGCCTTCTACCGCTCGCCGCTCGCCGACAACAACTCCTTCGAACAGTGGGAAGTGGAAGGCGCAAAGCGGATCGAAGAACGCGCCAACGCGCTCTGCCGTTCGTGGCTGGAAAGCTACGAGGCACCCCATCTCGATCCGGCCATCGACGAAGCCCTGCTCGAGTTCATCGCCAAGCGCAAGAACTCCATGCCGGACGCCTTCTCCTGAAGAGAGCCCGATCCCGCCAGGGAGCAAGGCGGATCCAAGCGGGTCGCCGATCTCATCCAGAAAGAAGTCTGGCGTCCGCATTACGAATATAAGGGGCCGCGGTGAGCGGCCCCGGGACACTCCGGACAATCCGTGCGGCTCTCGAGCCGCACGGGCTACATCTGAGCGGCTCCATCTCCTTCGAAGGAGATGGTCCGCTTCTTCCCGATGGCCGCGCGGCCCGCGCGGTGGTGCTGATCGGCAATGCCGGTGGTTCCCTCTGGCCATCCTTCTCGGCCTGGCGTGCAAGCCGCCCCGACAATGGCGGAACCGACCCTCTGGATGAGTGGTCCAAGGCCATGCTCCGCCCGGTGGCGCAGGGCGCGGGCGCGACGGCCTTCTTTCCCTCCGATCCACCCTGGCAGCCCTTCCAGCAATGGGCGATGCGCGCCGAAGGCCTGAAGCCGTCGCCGCTCGGCATCCTCATCCATCCCGTCTATGGCCTGTGGCACGGCTATCGGGGCGCCTTCGCCTTCCCGGACGTTCCCGACGATTTTGCGCCGACCGGGCGGGCAGGGGATCACCCCTGCGAGGCCTGTCCCGACAGGCCGTGCCTGTCCAGCTGTCCCGCCGCAGCGATCCGCCGCGAGGGCTTCGACTATGTGGCCTGCCGCACCTTCCTCGGCGGCGCTGAAGGCAGGACATGCCTCGAGGCCGGCTGCGTGGCGCGCAATGCCTGCCCGGTGGGCGGGGCATTCCGCTATCCGGCGGAACAGATCCGCTTCCATATGGCTGCCTTGAAGCGCCTATAGTGATCGGTGCATGACACGATTCCTTTTCTTCCCGTCGCTCCTGGTGCTCTGGTCACTGTGGCTCTTCGCTCCCGCGCAGGCGGCGGAAGACGGCTGCCGCCGGCTGGAGCACAAGGCGGGACGCTACATCGTCTGCACCTTCGACCCTGGCCGCGCCTCCATCGCTCTTTTCAACCGTGGAACGGACGGCAAGCCCTACGGGCGCTTCGATCCCCTGTTCCAGGCTCTGCTTTCCCGCGGCGAGCTGCCTGTTTTCGCCATGAATGGCGGGATGTACGAAGAGGATCTCTCTCCCGTGGGGCTGTATGTGGAGAAAGGGATGGAGCAGAAGGCGGCGAACTTGCGGGGTGGATATGGCAACTTTCACCTGAAGCCGAACGGCGTGTTCTGGCTTTCCGCCGGAAAGGCGGGCGTGACGGAAACGAGGGCCTTTCTGAAGCGGCGAAAGCCCGTCGATTACGCCACCCAGTCCGGGCCGCTCCTCGTCTGGCGCAACCGCCTCCATCCCGCACTTCTGCCGGACAGCGACAGCTTCAAGATCCGCAACGGCGTCGGCATTGACGGGCAGGGGCGTGTGCATTTCGTCATTTCGGAGGATGCCGTCCGCTTTCACGACCTGGCGACGCTGTTTCGCGATATCCTGAAATGTCCGGATGCCCTGTTTCTCGATGGCAGCATCTCAAGTCTCTACGCACCCGAACTGGGGCGCTTCGACAGGTTCTTTCCCATGGGGCCGATCATCGCCGTGACGGTTCGCTGGCCCTTTTCTTTCCGGTAGTTTCCACGCGGAAATACAACCCCAAGCAAAGGCAGCTTCTTTGTCTTTGCAGGGCCGGCGCCCAACTCGCATTCCGATTGTAGTGAACTGGAGCCGATCGCGCAGAGGTGTCGGTTACGCTTCGGTTCAAATCGGGATGAGCCGATTTATTTGGTACTATTATTGGAAATGAAGCAATTTAAGCATATACATTAATTATCAATAAGAACCACTGAAATATATCAACATGGCACGCCGCAGAGTGGGATTCAGGCGGAGGGAGCCATGGCCGTTAATCATGTTCGCAATGCAGTTCACGGGTTGCTGAAGGCGCGGGGCGGCAATTTCGCCATGACCACCGCGATGCTCTGCTTTCCGCTGATCGCCCTTGCCGGATTGTCCGTCGATCTCTGGAATGCCTACGAGACGAAGACGAAACTCGATCAGGTGGCGGATTCGGCCGCGCTGGCCGCCATCAACACCTCGTCGAAAGCCTTTGCCAACAGCTCGAGCGGGCAGGGAAAGGCAAGCTGGGACAGCGAGGCGCAGGCCTTCTTCACCGGCAACAAGGCCGCCATCGACCCCCGCCTCAGCGTCAGCGTGACCGCCGACGTCCAGCGAAACGGCCTGACCCTGACCTCCCTCGTCCACTACCAGACAAGCATGCCCACGATGTTCATGGGCCTTGTGGGTGTCGAGCACATGGACATCAGCGGCACGGCGACGGCGGAGTTCAATGTCGGCGAATATTACAATGTGCACGTGCTCGTCGACAATTCACCTTCCATGGGCATCGGCGCTTCCCAGTCGGATGTGGATGTCATGCAGGCGAAGATGGGCTGTGCCTTTGCCTGTCATGACCTGTCGGGATCCATGAACAACCTGCCCAAGGCCACGTCGCTCGGCGTCAAGCTGCGGATCGATGTCGTAAGCATGTCCCTGCGCAAGCTGGCGGACATGATCTCCACCAATGTGGGGCAGAAGGGCCTGTATCAGCTTGCCCTCTACAGCCTGGGGGCGAAGGCGGAGGATGCGGTTGCCCGGCCCCTCAGCCTGGTCCAGAGCCTCACCCACGACATGGCGGCCTTCAAGACGTCGGCGCAGGGCGTGAAGCTGATGATCATGCCAAAGTACAACTACAACAACTATGCCGTCGGCTACATCAACCAGTCCATCCAGATGATCAACAAGGAGATCCCCGTCTCCGGCGATGGCCTCGGTGTCAACAGCCCGCGCCAGGTGCTGCTGCTCATCACCGACGGGGTTGAGGACAGGTTGACCACCGCCTCGGGCTGTTTCGGCATCTTCCAGTACGGACGCTGCACGCAGTATATCAACGTCTCGGAGTGCCAGAAGCTGAAGAACCGCGGCGTGCTGATAGCCGTGCTGCACACGATCTATCTGCCGATCACCACGAACGACAACTACATCAACTGGGTGCGCGCATTCGCGCCGAAGATCGGGCCGGCTCTGGAGAGCTGTGCCTCGCCCAATCTCTACGAAGCGGTGGACATGAATTCCGACATGTCCGTCGGCCTGAACCAGCTGTTCAAGCGCGCCACCAACATGCCGCGCCTGACCTTCTGATCCCGTGCCGGTTCAGCGTGCCGGCGGATAGGCCCGCTCCAGACCGCCGGACCGCACGACGCCCGCCCGGAAGGCCTGATAGGCCGGATGATGGCTCGATTTCGCGATCTCCATCAGCCGGATCTGCAGCCTCGGCGGGGCGGCGTTGCCCAGCCATTCACCTGCCTTTTCCAGCTTCAGCGTGTGCAGGAAGCGTCCTGCCGCCGCGCGGTTCAGGTAGAGTTCGAGGCCGGCGAAGAGATTCTCGTCCTGTTTGACGTTTTCCATCACGAGCCGCAGATAGGCCTGCTCGCCCTCGCCAAGGTTCGCCATTTTGTCGGCAATGGTGTCGCGGTCGGGAAATGCGGTGGCATTGGCCATGGACTGCTCCGCGCCTTGGGTGGACGATCCGGTGACAGCGTGCATGAGATACTCCTGGTTCAGGTTCGGAAAGGGCCCGTGCGGGGCGGAAGTGGCGGGACATCGATCGGCCCGGGAGGCAGACCGTTTCGGGCGCGCTCGACCATCATCCGGTACGCTTCCTCCAGATGCCGGGTGAAGCGTTCGGTATCGAACAGCGGGGCACGGAACCGCGCCTCGGCAATCCGGGACTTCAGGCTCGCGCGCCAGGCATGATCGGTTGCGAGGCGCAGATTGAGGGCGATGTATTCCGCATCGGTCTCCGCGACCAGTTCCGGGAAGCCGAGTGCCTTCAGCAGGCTTTCCGAAACGCGGGAGGCGAAGCTGGCTCCCTTCCGGGTGACGAGCGGCAGGCCTGCCCAGAGCTTGTCCGAGGTGGTCGTATGGCCATTGCAGGGGAAGGTGTCGAGCGCCGCATCCGCCGCCTGAAGCCGGGCGACATGGGACGGATAATCGGCCACATCGGCGAAGATCAGCCGCGCCGGATCGATGCCGGCCTTTTTCGCGGCACGACGCGCATTGTCCCGCGCCTCGTCGCCGATCACCATGGCCCACAGCACCGTATCCGGCGCCTGACGCAGGATCTCCATCCACAGGCGGAAGGTTCTGGGCGTGATCTTCAGTTGCGAGTTGAAGGAGGCGAGCACGATCCTGTCTTCGGGCAGGCCGAGAGCCGCGCGCTCCGCCGGCGGCGGAAGCGCCCGGTAACGGTCATCGTTTGGCTGGTATGTCTCCGGCAGGCGGCAGAATTTGGCCTCCCACAACGGCTGGCTTTCTTCGGGCGTTACGACCGCATCGCCGATCATGTAGTCGCAATCCAGGCCGGTGTTGATGCCGGGGAAGCCCAGCCAGGCCACCTGGATGGGGGCGGCACCCAGATTGACGATGCCCGGCCGGGCATCCTTCGTGTGCCCCTTGAGGTCCACGAGAATGTCGATCTCCGCTTCCCGCAACATGGCGACGACGTCGTCATCGCTCTTGCGGGAAATGTCGTGCAGTCCCTTCAGCTTCCAGCGCATTCCCTCGTCGACTGCCTTCAGGCCGGCGTCCGTGTGGCACAGGATATGGATGTCGAAGGCGCTGCGGTCGTGCTGGAGGAGAACGCCCTGCAGCAGGCGCATCGTGGCATGACGGTCGCTGAGGTCGTTCGAAACATAGGCCACGCGGATCCGGTCCGCGAAGGCATGGGGCCGGGCGCGGCGCAGCATTTTGGTCAGGGAGGTGCAGGCCGCGCCATTGTCGATTTTCGTCAGCCTGGCGGCATAGGCCTCGTTCTCGCTCCAGAAGACGTGTTCCAGCGGCTTTTCCATGTCGAAGATGCCCGGATGGCCGGATGCCATCATGGCCTCCACCTGCCTGTCGGATGCCTCGATCTCATCCAGAAGCAGGAGCGTCCGCAGGCAGTTGCGATGGACGCGCAGCGCCTCGAGCTCGCCCGGGTCGGCCTTCAGCATCGCCTTGGTGATCTCGTAGGCGCGCACATGATTCTTCAGGCGGATGTAGAGGTTTGCCGCAAGCAGCTGAACGGGTTTCACATTGGGCAGCGTGGGCGACGACGCACGGTCATACCAGTGGGCGGCCTCGCTGATCTGGTCCAGCTTGAGGCATGACTGGGCGAGAACCAGCGCCAGGGTGGGTTCCACCTTTTTCTGGTCGCGAAGCAGCGGCAGGAGATGGCTCATCACCATCGGGTAGTTGCCGGCACGATAGTAGTCGAGAGCTTCCTGAATGGTAGCAGACATGGTTTGAAATGACCTTCGTGATGAAAGTGTTGTCAGAGACGGCAGGCGATTCCAGCCCCGCCTCAAGTGTTAATTTAGCTATCGGGGCGGGAGCGAGGCTTGCTTCGCCGGCGGCCCTTACATTGACAGTCCCGCTTTCTCGCGTGATGGCTAATAAACGGGGCGGGCGATTCGCATCTGCCCATAACAATGGGCAGGCAGGCGCTTTCGGCCTAGAACCGGCCCAGCCCGCCTGACAAGGGACGGCGACACGGAAGCCGTCGAACGGAGTAGACCGATGTCGCTGCTTTCAATCTGCATGCCCAGCAACCGAAACCTGGCCGCGTCGCGCAAATCCATCGAAGCCGCGCTCGCCTTCGCCGAGGCCCGCGATGCGCAACTGATCGTGGCCGACAATTCGGAGGATGCGGAAAAGGCGGCCTGGTGGCAGGGCCGGTCGGACCGGCTGCACATGCTGGATACCAGGGGGAAGGCCGTTTTCGACAATTACCTCGCCACCATCATGGCTGCGCAGACGCCGTTCATCCTCCAACTGGGCGATGACGACATGATCGGTATCGATGCTTCCGTCCCATCCTTCGATCTCGCGACGCTGCCGGATGACTTCATGGGCGTAAGGCCCAGAACCGAGCTGACGGTCACCGGGCAGGGTGTGGTCCGCAGCAAGACCTTCTCGATCGATTCGCCGACCCCTTCCGGGCGGATTCGCGAATACAGCGAGAAGGCGAAGGGCGACAACAGCGCTTTCTACAGCATCTTCCGCAGGGAGCCGTATCTGGGGCTGATGCGGCTGTTCGGCAATCATCACCCGATCAAGGGAGGCTTCGCGGACTGGGCCATGGCGCTTGCGCTCTTTGCCTATGGGCGAATGGCCTACGATCCAAGCATCATATACCAGTACAACGCCGACCAGTGGTCGACGCCCGAGAAGACGGCAGCGAGAAACCTGCAGCTTTTCCAGGACGTGGGCATGCCGCCGCATACCACCCTTTTCCAGCCTCTCCTGATGACGCTGGACGTCTTTACCTTCGTTGCGCGCCCGGGAACGCCGCTCTCGCGCGAGGAAGCCCTGGATGCGATGAGCGTCATCGGTGGCGAAATGCTGAACGGGTTCCTGAACCAGGTCGTCAGACAGCCGAAGGATTATTCGGAGAAGATCGGCTACCTCGCCGAACTCGCGCGGGCGGAGACGGATGCCTTCGCGCGGTTCCAGCTCGCCCTGATCATGGTGGACGATCTGAAGCCCGGATTGAAGGATGCCTATGTGCGCTTCTACCAGATGGCAAACACGGCCGGGTGACGGCATCGGCAGAAGGCGGGCCTGTGTGCAGGAACAAGAAGGGCGGCCCGTGGCCGCCCTTTGTCGTTTCAGCCTCGGCCGCGCCGGCCGCGTTCGCGGCCTCCGCCGGCGGCTTCCTCGCCAGCGGTCTTGTTGCGGAAGGGACCGATCTTTTCCACGATGGTCTCGAGCGTCGGCCGGGGACCGGGGGTGTGGCTGTCCAGCGCGGCGCGCATCGCTTTCAGGTGCTCGCAGCTCGTGCCGCAGCAGCCGCCGATGATGCGCGCGCCGCCATCGCGGGCGAGGCGCACATATTCGGCCATCAGCTCCGGGGTGCCGGAATAGTGGATCTCCGATCCGCGGAATTCCGGGATGCCGCAATTGCCCTTCACCACGATGATGGCTTCGGGGTTGGCGGCGGTCATGTCGAGGAGGGTGGAGAGGATGTCGGATGCCCCGACGCCACAATTGGCGCCGACGGCAACGGGGCCTTCGCCCACATCGCCGGCCGGCTTCAGGATATCGCGGGGATGCAGGCCCATCATGGTCTTGCCGGCGGTGTCGAAGGACCCCGTGTAGACGTAGGGCATGCCCACCTTCGTCGCGGCTTCGGCGGCTGCGCGGATTTCATCCGCCGAGGACATCGTCTCGATCCAGGCAACATCGGCACCGCCGGCCTTGAGGCCTTCGATCTGCTCGACAAAGGCATCGACCGCATCTTCGTAGCTCAGCGCGCCAAGCGGAATGAGGAGTTCGCCGGTCGGGCCCACCGAGCCGCCGACGATCACCGGGCGACCAGCCTTGTCGGCGACTTCGCGAGCAATTTCGGCCGCCCGCTTGTTCAGCGCAAAGACACGGTCCGCAGCGTGGTGCAGCTTGAGCCGATGGCGGGTGCCGCCGAAGGAATTCGTGAGGATGATGTCTGCGCCCGCATCCACGAAGTCCTGATGCAGCTTGGCGATCCGCTCCGGATGGCTCTCGAGCCACAATTCGGGGGCTTCGCCCGCTTCGAGGCCCATGGCAAAGAGATTGGTGCCCGTCGCGCCATCGGCGAGCAGCACTCCCTTCTTGGCCAGCAGGTCTGTCAGGGCGTTCTGTGCGGTGGTCATGGGCGCGTTCCTCGTTGCAACACATAGAATGATATAAAGATATCTTTATATGAACCCGAATACGGATTTTGACAAGCGATTTCTGCCGGGCAAGCAAAAACCCCGCCTTTCGGGCGGGGTTTCCTAGTTTGCGGAGTACCGGGGGATCAGGCCGTTTTCTGCTGGCGCTTTGCCAGAACGTCGGTGAGCCAGTCGGTACGCATTTCCGGAACGGAGGCCAGCAGGTTCTCTGTGTAGGGGTGGAAGGGCGGATTGAAGATCTGCGCCGTCGGCCCCTGTGCGATGATCTCGCCGCGCAGCATCACCGCCGTGCGGTGGGCGATGCGGCGGACGATGCCGAGATCGTGGGTGATGAAGAGGTAGGAGAGGCCGAGCTCGTCCTGCAGCTTCTTCAGCAGCTTCAGGATTTCGTCCGCCACCAGCTGGTCGAGGGCCGAGGTCGGCTCGTCGCAGATGATCAGCTCCGGGTTGGCCGCCAGCGCACGGGCAATCGCGATGCGCTGCTTCTGGCCGCCGGAAAGGGCGGTCGACAGGCGACCGGCATAATCGACCGGCAGGCCCACCTGGGTGAGAAGCTCGGCGACTCGTTCCTTCGTCTTGGCCGGCGACATGCCGAAATAGAACTGGGCAGGACGGCCGATGATCTCGCCGATCGTCTGGCGCGGATTGAGCGCCACGTCCGGCAGCTGGTAGATCAGCTGGATGCGCTGCAGATCCTCGCGGGACCGGTGCTTGTAGTTCGGCGCAAGCTCCTTGCCCTTGAAGGTGACCGTGCCCGAGGTGCGGGCGAGAAGACCGGTGATCATGCGCGCCATGGAGCTCTTGCCGGAGCCCGATTCGCCGACCACGGCAACCGTTTCACCTTTCGCAACGGCGATGGAGACGCCCTTGATCACCTCGAAGCTGCCGTAGGAGGCGCGGACATCCTTCACTTCGAGGAGGGGCTCGTTGTGCTCGACCTTGACGTCTTCGGCGATATGGTCGGCGGCCTTGCGCTCGGAGACGAGGGCGGCCGTGTAGGCCTCCTTCGGCTGCTGGAGGATCTGCTCGGTGGTGCCGAGCTCGACCATCTTGCCGTGACGCAGCACCATGATCCGGTCGGAAATCTGCGCCACCACGGCGAGATCGTGGGTGATGTAGAGCGCGGCGGTGTTGTATTCCTTCACCACCTTCTTGAAGAGCGCGAGCACCTCGATCTGCGTCGTCACGTCGAGCGCGGTGGTCGGCTCGTCGAAGACCAGGATGTCGGGGCGGCAGGAGATGGCCATGGCCGCCATGGCGCGCTGAAGCTGACCGCCCGAGACCTGGTGCGGATAGCGGTCGCCGAAGGTCTGCGGATTGGGCAGGCCGAGCGAGGTGAACAGCTCGATCGCCCACTTGCGGGCTTCGTCCTTGCTCATCAGCCCGTGCTGGATCGGCATTTCGCAGACCTGATCCATGATGGTGTGCGACGGGTTGAAGGAGGCGGCCGCGCTCTGGGCGATGTAGGCGATGCGCTTGCCGCGCATGTCGCGGCGGCCTTCCGCGTCCTGCTTGCGGATGTCGGTGCCGTTGATCAGCACCTCGCCGCCGGTGATGCGGCAGCCGGCGCGGGCATAGGACATGGCGGAAAGGCCGATGGTGGACTTGCCGGCCCCGGATTCACCGATCAGGCCAAGCACCTCGCCCTTCTTCAGTTCCAGCGAGACATTGTCCACCAGAACCAGGCCACTGACGGACTCCACGCGGAGATTGTTTATCTTCAGGACGTGTTCGGTCATGGCTTACATCTCCGCCGAGGCGCCGGACGGACGCGCATTGATGGACAGGATCCAGTCGACGATCAGGTTGACGCCGATGGTCATGAGGGCGATCGCCATGGCCGGCCAGAGCGGTGCGGGCAGGCCGAAGGAGATGGCCTTGCCGCTGTCGCGCACCATGCCGCCCCAGTCTGCCAGCGGCGGCTGGATGCCGAGGCCGAGGAAGGAGAGGCCGGCGACGAACAGGAAGTTGAAGCAGAAACGCAGGCCGAATTCCGAGATCATCGGCGGAAGCGCGTTCGGCAGGATCTCCTTGCGCATCACCCACCACAGGCCTTCGCCGCGCAGCTTCGCCACTTCGACATATTCCAGGACCGCGATGTTCATCGAGACCGCGCGGGCCAGACGGAAGACGCGGGTCGAGTCGAGGATGGCGATGGTCATGATCAGCGTCGGAATGGAGGAGCCAAACATCGAAAGAACGATCAGCGCGAAGACCAGCAGCGGGATCGACAGCATGATGTCGACGAAGCGCGACAGGATCTGGTCGATCACAGGTCCCCCGACCACAGCCATGAGACCGGCGATGGTGCCGATGGTGAAGGACAGGATCGTCGTCACCAGGGCCACGCCGATGGTGGTGCGTGCGCCGTAGATGATGCGGCTGAGGATGTCGCGGCCGATGTTGTCGTTGCCGAGCCAGAATTCCGCCGAGCTGCGGCCGAAGGTCCGGCCGACCGTTTCCGCCTCGCCATAGGGCGCGATCCAGGGGGCGAAGATCGCCAGGACCAGGAAGAAGGTGACGATGAAGATGCCGACCCAGGCCGACAGAGTGGGTTTGTAGCCAAAGATTTTCATTATCAATGTCCCGTGTTCCGCTTGCGCAGGCGCGGATTGACCAGAATGCCGAGGATGTCGGCGATCGTGTTCAGGATGATGAAGGCGCTGGCGAAGACGAGGCCGCAGGCCTGGACGACCGGAAGGTCGCGCTTCGTCACGCCGTCAACCATGTATTGCCCCATGCCCGGATAGACGAAGACCACCTCGATCACGACCACGCCGACGATCAGGTAGGCGAGGTTGAGCGCGATGACGGCGATGATCGGAGCGGCGGCATTCGGCAGCGCATGGCGCATGATCACGCGCGCCCGCGGCAGTCCCTTGAGGAAGGCCATCTCGATATAGGGCTGGGACATGATCGCGAGCACCGACGAGCGGGTCATGCGCAGCATGTGCGCCGTGACCAGCAGGGTGAGCGTGATCGCGGGGAGGGCGGTGACGTAGAGCTTCGTCGAGAAGGCCATGTCGGGGAAGACGGTGGCCAGCGACGGGAACCAGCGATGCTTCACCGCGAAGTAGAGGATCAGCACATAGGCGATGAAGAATTCCGGCACGGAAATCGTGGCGAGCGAGACGATGTTGGCGACGCGATCGATCCACTTGCCTTCGTTGATGGCGGCCAGGATGCCGAGGCCGACGGAGACGGGCACGGCGATCAGCGCGGCAAAGCCCGCGAGGAACATGGTGTTGCCGAAGCGCGGCGCAATCGATTCGAGAATGTCACGCTTGTTGGTCAGCGAAACCCCGAGGTCGCCCTGAAGCACGCCCGTGAACCACTCGAGGTAGCGGATGTAGGCGGGCCGGTCGAGGCCGAGTTCGAGGCGGAAGGCCGCAAGCGTTTCCGGCGTCGCGCCCTGGCCGAGAACGGCACTGGCCACGTCGCCCGGGAGCATTTCGGTCGCGGCGAAGATCAGGATGCTGATGGCAAACAGGGTCAATAAACCAAGGACGACCCTGGTTATGAGCAAACGGAACATGCAGTCGTCCCCAGTCAATTTGCGATGATCGTGGCCGCTGCTGCAGGGCATAATGGCCCGACACTGTCACGCAGAGGCACTGTCATTACCACTCAAGGAAAGGAACCAGGCCGCTTCCGGCCTGATTCCATCTCGTTTCAGGCCGCTATCAGGCGAACCATGCCTTTTCTGCGAGGCGCTGGTCGGCCAGGTCGTAGCGGGCATGCGGCGTGACGCCGGCGATCTTCGGCGAGTAGCCGTCGAGGTAGTCGGAGATGGCGAAGCAGATCATGCCGCCGTCGTCCGAGATCATTTCCTGGGCCTTGAAATAGAGCTCCTTGCGCTTCGCGTTGTCGAGCTCGATGCGGGCTTCCGAGATGATCTTGTCGAATTCGGGCTTGCGCCAGTCGCTGTCGTTCCAGTCCGAAGCCGAACCGTAGACCTGCGAGAGCGTGGCGTCTGCCGACATGCGGCGGCCCCAGTACACGGCGCAGAAGGGAACCTTCAGCCAGACGTTATCCCAGTAGCCGTCACCGGATACCTTGGTCACGGTCAGGTCGATGCCGGCCTTCTTCAGCGACTCCTGGTAGATGGAGGCGCAGTCAACCGCCGAGCTCCATGCACCTTCCGAGGTCTGGAGTTCGACCTTGCCGGAGATGCCGGCCTTCTTGAAGTGGAAGGCGGCCTTGTCCGGATCGTACGGACGCTGCGGCAGGTTGGTGTTGTAGAAGGGGTTGAGGGCGTCGAGCGTGTGGTCGTTGCCCGGAACGGCGTAGCCGCTGAACACCGACTGGATGATCTGGTCGCGGTCGATGCCGTACTTCAGGGCGGTGCGCAGGTCCTTGTTGGTGAAGGGGTCCATGGTCACGCGCGACACGAAGCAGTAGCGGTTGCCGGTGCCCTTGGTGCGGACGACCTTGACGTTCTCGTCCTGCATCAGCAGGTCGACGGTGCGGGCGTCGAGGCGGTTGATCGCATGGACTTCACCCGACTGAAGGGCGGCCGTACGGGCAGCTGCATCCTGGATGTAGCGGATTTCGACGGTGTCGAAGTTGCCGCGGTTGGCCTTCCAGTAGTCGCCGCGGTTCTTGAACACGATGCGCACGCCCGGCTCGAAGCTTTCCAGCGTGTAGGCACCGGTGCCGATCGGCTTGGACCAGTCGTTGAAGTCCTTCGGAACGACGACGAGGTGGTAGTCGCCCAGGATGACCGGGAAGTCGGCGTTGCCTTCCTTCAGGGTCATGGAAATCTGGGTCGGGGACAGGGCCTTGATCTCGGTGATCGGCTCGAGGATGCCCTTGGCCGGAGACTTGGTGTCTTCGCCGCGGTGCAGGCCGATCGAGTAGATGATGTCTTCCGCGTCGAGTTCCTTGCCGTTCGAGAACTTGATGCCCTTGCGAACGTTGAAGACCCACTCGGCGGCGCCGGGCTTTGCTTCCCAGCTTTCGAAGAGTTCCGGGGTCGGGTTGCCGGCATCGTCGAACTCGACGAGGCAGTTCATGACGGCCAGCGAGGCGGCGATCATGATGGAGTCAGCATAGGTGCGCGGATCGTAGCTGTCGGAGGCGGAGCCGCCTTCCATGCCGATGACGAGGGCGCCGCCCTTCTTGGCGTCTTCGGCCTTGGCTACCTTGCTGAACAGGGTGCCGGCGGCCGGGATGGCGATGCCGAGCGCGGCTGCGAACTGCACGAATTCGCGGCGGGACATCTTGCCAGTGGCGGCGAGCGCCTCGGCCATCTTCAGCTTGTGTTCAAATTCGGTCATTAAAAAGTTCTCCTTCTGGTGGTTAATTTTTCACCGGGACATCGTCCAGGCGAATACCGGTACGGTCAGTCCGGAAATTCGAGTCCTTCGTCAGGGGTGCGTCCGCAGCGATGCGGCCGCGCCGGGAGGCAAGCCCCGGCCGGGTCATTTCGTCGGTGGAGTTGGAGAATGGGCGAAGCCACGCACCGGCGCGCCAAAGCGGGCACGCTGCAACGAACGGGTTCGAGGTTATCGCATTCATACCAGAAAGACCCCCCAGTCTGACATATCGACACCGTGTCCGGACTGGTTTCCCGTCTTGGTGCGGGCTCGACCGGGTCTTGACACGAGAGCGGAACGATCTGTTTCCAAATGGAAACTTATCACTCCCTTGCGACATTCTTGTTTATCGGTAGCAGTGGAACCCTGTCAGCTGCCGCCTCTTATCGATCGCATGAGGCCTAGCGTAAGGCTTCCCACGCAGAAATCAACTGTTTAACGTGAGCATATATTCACATGGGCTTCATCATGCCCACAAACGCGGCGCAAACGGCAAAATGCGACTCTCGCATTGCGTGTGGTTAACAACAATTTTCCACAAGAAGATGCCGGCTCCGCGCCGCGGACAATTCCGTGAGAAAAATTCAAATGAGTATAAGACCTTTTGTATTCTGATCGCGTCACCTCCGGGGGCTCAGAAAAAATTCCGCCTTCCGCCATGTTTTTTTCAAAATTTTTCGTCGGCAAGCCTGCGCTAACCATCCGGTAACAATGTGCCGCTACATCTTCCCCTGCAGCGAGCAATACGCTGCCCTCCCGGATCAGGTACTGCGTACCGGGTGGTTGCGGGTTCTGCTGCGTAATGGCGGAACGCCGGCGTTTTCAGGCAAACCGTGCTGCGGACCGTTCGTCCGGGCACGGTTTTCGCGTTTCCGGACCCGGCCCGATGGCGCGGGCGCGACAGGCCGCCGTCTTGATTCGTGATAGCCTTTTCCTCTACTGGCGCACGGACAGGAAACGAGGCGAGGACGATGGCAAAGAGCATCATGCTGCAGGGAACCGGCTCTGATGTCGGAAAGACGGTGCTCGTCGCGGGGCTGTGCCGCATCGCTGCCAACCGGGGCCTCAGGGTGCGGCCCTTCAAGCCGCAGAACATGTCCAACAATGCCGCCGTCTCCGACGATGGAGGCGAGATCGGGCGGGCGCAATGGCTGCAGGCCTGGGCCTCGCGGGTACCGTCGTCGGTTCACATGAATCCGGTCCTTCTCAAGCCGCAGTCGGAGACCGGCAGCCAGATCATCGTCCAGGGCAAGGTCTGGGGGCAGGCGAAGGGACGGGACTACCAGCGTCTCAAGCCGCAGCTGATGGAGGCGGTTCTCGACAGTTTTTCGCTGATCGGAGCGGACTCCGACCTGGTGATCGTGGAGGGCGCGGGCTCTCCGGCGGAAATCAATCTCCGTGCCGGCGACATCGCCAACATGGGCTTTGCGACGCGCGCGGGTGTGCCGGTGGTGCTGGTCGGCGACATCGACCGGGGCGGAGTGATTGCTTCGCTGGTCGGGACCCATGCGATTCTGCCGCCCGAAGACCGGGGCATGATCACCGGATACCTCATCAACAAGTTCCGCGGCGACGTCACGCTCTTCGATGACGGACTGAAGGCCATCAAGGGCTTCACGGGCTGGCCCTGCTTCGGCGTCGTGCCCTGGCTGAAGGCGGCCGCGCGGCTGCCGGCGGAAGATTCGGTCGTGCTGGAGCGGCTCGCCCGTCCGGAGGGCAGGGCGCTCAAGGTGGCCGTTCCGGTCCTCTCCCGCATCGCCAACTTCGACGATCTCGATCCGCTGCGCAACGAGCCGGAAGTGGATCTCGTCTTCGTGCGCCCCGGCGAACCGCTGCCCGCGGATGCGGGGCTGGTGGTGCTGCCGGGCTCCAAGTCCACGATCGGCGACCTGATGGACCTGAGGGCGCAGGGCTGGGACTGCGATCTCGCCCGGCACGTGAAGCGGGGCGGACGGGTGATCGGCATTTGCGGCGGCTTCCAGATGCTCGGGCGTGTCGTTCGCGATCCGCTTGCCATCGAGGGTGGCGTGACCGAGGCCGAAGGGCTCGGCCTCCTCGATGTGGAAACAGAAATGGCGCCGGAAAAGACCGTCCGCAACAGCCTGGCCTGGTCGCTGGAGCACGACGTACCACTGGAGGGCTACGAGATCCATCTCGGCGTGACGACGGGTGGCGACTGTGCCCGCCCGCCGGTGCGGATCGGCAACCGTCCGGATGGCGCGCTCTCCGCGGATGGGCGGGTCATGGGAACCTATCTGCACGGCATTTTCGGCAACGATGCCTATCGGCGCGGGCTCCTGCGGACCCTGGGCATCGAGGGCGACCGGCAGTCTTATCGGGAAAGCGTGGACAGGGCGCTGGACGAGCTGGCCGCGGAACTGGAAGCGCTCCTCGACCGTCGCTGGCTCGAAAGCCTGCTCGCAGCGTGAGTGTGCCGGGTCGGTTTGGCCCTGTTGCGACATCTGCCGCCGCGGCCGCGATTGACTCAGGGGCGTCAAAAACTTAAAAATCGTCAGATACGGATGGTTTCCGGTGAGCCAAGGTCTTGCCGGAAAGAAATAGGGAATGCGCAGAGTGGACCCAATGAGGGCACTCGTATCGCAGCCGACCCCGCGACTGTAGAGTGGCGAGGGTGTTCCGTCCGGCAGGGAACTGAAGCCGTGACTGTTTCGCGTGGTGCGAACGGCGGTCCGAAAGCCCCTGACGGAAAAGCCACTGGGTGGCATGGGATACAACAGGGGCCGGACGCCTCACGTCTACGAATCGTCCACCTCATTCCATGCCGCAACACCCGGGAAGGCGAGGAAGACCCGCTGGTGCCATGGCACCGCACCCACGAGCCAGGAGACCTGCCAACCGTGTGGACCGATGGTCCTGACCCTGGGGGAGGATGCCCCCGACTGCCAGCACGGAGGTTGTCATGGCACAGACTGTAACGACGACGAAAACCCTTTCCCTCAACGACCGCCTCGTCGCAGGCGTTCTCGCCCTTGTCCTCGGATCGTTCCTGATCTTCGGCGTGGGCCTGGCGCATTCGGCTGCCCTGCACGACACCGCGCATGACACCCGTCATTCGCTGGGTTTCCCCTGCCACTGAGGACCGGGGGACAGGCACAATGATTGTCAGGCATCTGCTGGCCGCCATGGTGGCCGGGCTGATGGCTGGTATCATCATGACGGTCGTTCAGCAGGCGCGGGTTGTCCCGCTCATCCTGCAGGCGGAGGAATACGAGGGGGCGCCTGCGTCCCCGGGCGATGCGCATCAGCATGGCGCATCGCTTCCTTCCTCGTCCATCGGCTCCCTGGTGGCCCAGTTTTCGCCCATCTCGCCCGCAATGGCGCATGAACATGAGGGCGAGGAGGAAAGCAATGTCCTCTTCGGTCTCGATCGCCTAACCTCCACCCTCGGTGCGAACATCGTTGCCGGCGGCGGTTTCGCGCTCCTGGTGGCGGCGCTGAGCCTCCTGCTCGGTGCCCCCGTGACGGCGGCCAATGGCTGGATCTGGGGCGCGTGCGGCTGGCTTGCCGTCCAGTTCCTGCCGGCCATGGGGCTCCCGCCCGAGCTTCCGGGCTTTCCCGCCGCCGATCTGGCGGCCCGGCAGGGCTGGTGGATGGCGACGGTGCTTGCCTCCGCCATCGGCCTCGGGCTGATCGCCTTCAGGCGGGAGTTGCCGTTCCGGCTTCTCGGCCTGCTGGTCATCCTTGCGCCGCACGTGTGGGGCGCGCCACCGGCTCCGTCCATCGAAACGGCGGTTCCGGCGGTGATCGCATCCGAGTTTGCCGTTGCGGCGCTGGGCTCGGCGCTCGTTATGTGGCTATCGCTCGGGGTCATTCTCGGCTATCTGAACGACCGGTTTGAAAAGGCTGCCTGATGACGACAATGTCCACCGGTGCCGTCCTGGTGCTGGGCGGCGCGCGTTCCGGAAAATCGCGCTTCGCGGAAGGCCTCGTGCTCGGCACGGGGCTTTCCCGCCATTATCTCGCCACGGGCCGCGCCTGGGATGACGAGATGCAGGCCCGCATCGACAAGCACCGCGAGGATCGCGGTCCGCTGTGGAACACGATCGAGGAGCCGCTGGACATCGTATCGACGCTGGAGGTGATCGACGGGCCCGCCAATGTCGTTCTGGTCGATTGCCTGACGCTCTGGGTGACCAACCTGATGATGGACGAGGGCCGCGACCTGCGGGCCGAATTCGAACGCCTGAAGGCCCATGCGGCCACGGCGCGGGCGCGGATCGTCTTCGTTTCCAACGAGGTCGGCCTCGGGATCGTGCCGGAAAACCGCATGGCGCGCGAATTCCGCGACCATGCCGGGCGGCTGCATCAGATGATCGCCGAAGTGGCGAACGAAGTCTATTTTGTCGCGGCAGGCCTGCCGCTGAAGATGAAGGGTTGAACCGATGTTCAAGGAAAAGATCCCCGCAACCGTGATCACCGGTTTTCTCGGTGCGGGCAAGACCACGATGATCCGCAACCTGCTGACCGACACCGGCGGCAAGAAGATCGCGCTGATCATCAACGAATTCGGTGATCTCGGCGTGGACGGCGAGGTGCTGAAGGGCTGCGGTGCGGAAAACTGCACCGAGGACGACATCATCGAGCTCACCAATGGCTGCATCTGCTGCACCGTGGCGGACGATTTCGTGCCGACCATGATGAAGCTTCTGGAACGCGAGAGCCGCCCGGATCATATCGTCATTGAAACCTCGGGCCTTGCGCTGCCGCAGCCGCTGGTCGCCGCCTTCAACTGGCCTGAGATCCGCACCCAGGTGACGGTCGATGGCGTCGTGACCGTGGTGGACAGCGCCGCCGTTGCCGCCGGCCGCTTTGCCGACGATCACGACAAGGTGGACGCTATGCGCGCCGAGGACGAGGGCCTCGACCACGAAAGCCCGCTGGAAGAGCTTTTCGAGGATCAGCTGACCTGCGCCGACCTGATCGTGCTGAACAAGACCGATCTTCTCGACGCGGACGGCCTTGCCACGGTGCGCAGCGAAGTGACGTCCCGTATTGCCCGCAAGCCCGCGATGATCGAGGCACGGAACGGCTCGGTTCCGGCCTCCGTGCTCCTCGGCCTCGGCATCGGCACCGAAGCGGACATCGAGAACCGCAAGTCCCATCACGAGCTGGAGCACGAGGCCCTGCACGAGGAGGGCGTCGAGCATCACCACGATCACGACCACGACGAATTCGAAAGCTTCGTGGCCGAACTGGGCCCGGTTGCCGATCCGGCGAGCTTCGTCGAGAAGCTGAAGGGCATCATCGCCGAGCATGACATCCTGCGCCTCAAGGGCTTTGCCGATGTGCCCGGCAAGCCGATGCGCCTCGTCATCCAGGCGGTGGGCAGCCGCATCGACCATTACTTCGACCGTGCCTGGGCGCCCGGCGAAACCCGCGCCACGCGCCTCGTCGTCATCGGCCTGCATGACGAGATGGACGACGACGCGATCCGCGCGGCGCTCAAGGCGCTCTGATCCCATGCATCTGCTGCTCGCACAGAAAGGCACCATTTCCGACGGCGACGAGGCCATCGACCTCGGCCAGTCGCCGGCGGATATCCTGTTCCTGTCGGCAGCGGATACGGAGCTTGCCGCCGTCGCTTCCGCCAAGCGCCAGCTCGACAATGGGTTGACGCTGCGTGTGGCGAGCCTGATCTCGCTCAAACACCCCATGTCGGTCGATACCTATGTGGAGCGCACGGCGCGGCACGCGAAACTGATCGTCGTGCGGCCGCTCGGCGGGGCAAGCTATTTCCAGTATGCGCTGGAGGCGCTTCATGCCGCCGCCAACCGGCATGGCGCGAAGATCGCCGTCATTCCGGGCGATTCGAAGCCCGATCCGGGTCTCGTTCCCTATTCCAACATCGGCGTCGATGATCTGAACGCCCTCTGGTCCTACCTGATCGAGGGCGGTGACGAGAACACGCGCGCCTTCCTCAGCTATGCGTCGGCGATGCTGACGGGCGGGGAAAAGCCGGGGCCTGCCGTTCCGCTCGCAAAGGCCGGCATCTGGTGGCCGGGCGAGGGCGTCATCAAGGTGTCCCGCTGGCTCGAAAAGGTCGGCCCCAGCCAGGAGGCGAAGGGCACGGTTGCGATCTCCTTCTACCGCGCCCTCGTTCAGAGCGGCGAGACGAAGCCCGTCGAGGCGATGATCGAGGCGCTGGCGGCCGAGGGGCTCCGCGCGCTTCCCGTCTTCGCCTACAGCCTCAAGGATGCCGATTGCATCGGCACGCTGAAATCGCTCTTCGCCAAGGCCGTGCCGGAGGTGGTGATCAATGCCACCGCCTTTGCGGTTTCCGCGCCCGGCGCGAACCGCAAGCCGACGGTGCTGGAATCGCAGGGGTCCGTCGTATTGCAGGCGATCTTTTCCGCCTCGTCCCGGGAGGCATGGGATGCCTCGGCGCAGGGGCTCTCCGCCCGCGATCTCGGCATGAATGTCTCGCTGCCGGAAGTGGACGGGCGCGTGCTTTCCCGCGCCGTCTCCTTCAAGGCCGCCAAGCGCTATGACGATCTGGTCGAGGCCAATATCGTGACCTCCGAACCGGATGCCAACCGCATGGGCTGGGTGGCGAAGCTCGCCGCCAACTGGGCGCGGCTCCGACGTCTTCCGGCAGGCAAGCGCCACGTGGCGATTGTCATGGCCAATTATCCGAACCGCGACGGTCGCCTCGGCAACGGTGTCGGTCTCGATACGCCCGCCGGAACGGTGGAAGTGCTGAACGCCATGCGGGAGGCGGGCTATGATGTGTCCGCCTATCCGGACAATGGGGATGCGCTGATCGCGTATCTGATGCAGGGGCCGACCAACGGAGCGCCGGGGCGGGAAGCGCTGTTCCTCTCCCAGGATGCACCCCCCTCTGTCCTGCCGGACATCTCCCCCTCATCCGGAGCAGCGTCGCTGCCCGTGTGGGGGGAGATCGACCCGCAGCGGTCCGTTCACTCGCCCTCTACAGTCCCATCCCTGGGTAAGGGTGAAGGGGACGAAGGTGCCCGCGGCAATTCGATCTCCCCCCTTGAGGGGGAGATGCCCGGCAGGGCAGAGGGGGGTATGCCGGCCACGATCGCCGCCCCCTCACGCATCATCCGCGAAACCCTTTCCCTGAGTCACTACAAGGACTTCCTCGCCACTCTTCCCGTTCAGATTCAGGATGAAGTGACGGCCCGCTGGGGTGCGCCGGAGAAGGATCCCTTCTTCATCGACGGCGTCTTCGCCCTGCCGCTCGCGCGGTTCGGCAAGGTCGCGATCGGCATCCAGCCGGCGCGTGGCTACAATATCGATCCCAAGGAAAGCTACCATTCGCCGGACCTCGTGCCGCCGCATGGCTATCTCGCTTTCTATGCCTTTCTCCGCCGCGAATTCGGTGCGGATGCGATCATCCACATGGGCAAGCATGGCAACATGGAATGGCTGCCGGGCAAATCGCTGGCGCTCTCCGAGACCTGCTATCCGGAAGCCGTTTTCGGGCCGACGCCGCATCTCTATCCCTTCATCGTCAACGACCCCGGCGAGGGCACGCAGGCCAAGCGCCGGGCGGCGGCCGTCATCATCGGCCATCTCACCCCGCCGCTGACGCGCGCCGAAAGCTATGGTCCGCTGAAGGACCTCGAAGCCCTGGTCGACGAATATTACGAGGCGTCCGGCGGCGATCCGCGCCGAATCCGGCTGCTGCGCAAGCAGATCCTCGATCTCGTCAGCGACATCGGCCTCGACAAGGACGCCGGCATCGAAAAGGGCGAGGCGGAAGACAGCGCGCTCCAGAAGCTCGATGCCTATCTCTGCGATCTCAAGGAAATGCAGATCCGCGACGGCCTGCACATCTTCGGCGTCTCGCCCTCCGGGCGCATGCTGACAGACCTGACCGTTGCACTCGCCCGCGTGCCGCGCGGGCTCGGCGAGGGCCGGGACCAGAGCCTGCAGCGGGCAATTGCCATGGATCTTGATCTTGCCCGTGCCGCCCCCTCATCCGGCCCTTCGGGCCACCTTCTCCCCGGTGGGGAGAAGAGGGAGCAAGACGCCCATCCACATCCGATCTCCCCCCTTGCGGGGGAGATGCCCGGCAGGGCAGAGGGGGGTATGCCCGCCGTGGGTGCCGCATTCGACCCCCTCGACTGCACCATGTCCGACCCCTGGCACGGTCCGCGCCCCGAAATCCTGCAAAACGTTGCGGACGCCCCCTGGCGCACCGCCGGAGATACGGTGGAGCGGATCGAGCTTCTGGCGTCCGCCCTCGTTTCCGGCGAGATTGCCTGCCCGGCGAACTGGGACGCCACCCGTCTTGTGATGCAGGAAATCGACGAACGGCTGCGGCCGGCCGTCGTCGCCTCCGGCCCTGCCGAGATCGAGGGACTGATGGCGGGTCTCGACGGGCGCTTCGTGCCCCCGGGAGCCTCCGGCGCGCCGACCCGTGGCCGCCCCGACGTGCTGCCGACAGGCCGCAACTTCTATTCCGTCGACAGCCGCGCGGTGCCCACGCCCGCTGCCTACGAACTCGGCAAGAAGAGCGCGGAACTGCTGATCACCCGCTACGTGCAGGATCACGGAGAATGGCCGGTCAGTTTTGGGCTGACCGCCTGGGGCACCTCGAACATGCGCACCGGCGGCGACGACATTGCCCAAGCACTCGCGCTGATCGGCGTCAAGCCGCTCTGGGACATGACCTCCCGGCGCGTGACCGGCTACGAGATCATCCCGCCCGCCATGCTGCGGCGTCCGCGCGTGGACGTGACGTTGCGTATCTCCGGCTTTTTCCGCGATGCCTTCCCGGAGCAGATCGCGCTGTTCGACAAGGCGATCCGGGCCGTCGGCCTGCTGGATGAGGACGATCAGGACAACCCCATCGCCGCGCGGATGCGCAAGGAAACCGCGCGTCTCGTCGCCGAAGGGCTGGACGTGAAATCGGCCGGCCGCCGGGCGGGCTACCGCGTGTTCGGTTCCAAGCCCGGAGCCTACGGCGCGGGCCTTCAGGCGCTGATCGACGAGAAGGGCTGGGAAAGCCGGGCCGATCTTGCCGAAGCCTATCTGGTCTGGGGCTCCTATGCCTACGGCGCCGATGAAGAAGGGCAGGCGGAGCGCGGCCTCTTCGAGGAACGGCTGAAATCCGTGCAGGCGGTGATCCAGAACCAGGACAACCGCGAGCACGATATTCTCGACAGCGACGATTACTACCAGTTCCAGGGCGGCCTTTCCGCTGCCGTGGAGCAGCTGACAGGCGCACGCCCGACGCTCTACCACAACGACCATTCGCGCCCGGAAAAGCCGGTGATCCGCTCGCTGGAGGAAGAGATCGGCCGGGTGGTGCGCGGGCGCGCCGCCAACCCCAAATGGATCGCCGGTGCCATGCGCCACGGCTACAAGGGCGCGTTCGAAATCGCCGCGACGGTGGACTTCCTCTTCGCCTATGCCGCGACGACGGGTGCCGTCGAGCCGCATCATTTCGAAAGCCTCTACCAGGCCTATCTGATGGACGAGGTGGTTCGGGATTTCATGGCTGAGAAGAACCCGGAGGCGCTGAAGGAAATGGCGGAGAAATTCACAGAGGCCATGGATCGCGGCTTCTGGAACCCCCGTTCCAATTCCGCCCGCTTCGAACTGGAAACGCTCTCGCGCCGGGTTCGTCCCGCCGCCGAATGACGATTGCTTGCCTTTCCGCAAAGAGCGCCGTGGCGGCGCTTCCTAAGGAGAGGCATCGAGTGCCGCACCATGCGGCGGAGGAGACTGACGATGACCGAAGAGATCGAAGATACGTCCGGCATGACCGAGGCCGAGCTTGCCCGCCACGCGGAAAAGATGGCCAAGAAGAAGGCCGCCCGCGAAAAGATCATGGCCACCAAGACCGGCGAGAAGGGCCTGATCATCGTCCACACGGGCAAGGGCAAGGGCAAGTCTTCTGCCGCTTTCGGCATGATCTTCCGCCACATCGCGGCGAAGAAGAAATCGGCCGTCGTGCAGTTCATCAAGGGCGCCTGGGCGACCGGCGAGCGCGACCTCATCCAGGAACATTTCGCCGATCTCTGCGAATTCTACACGATGGGCGAGGGCTTTACCTGGGAAACCCAGGATCGCGCCCGAGACGTCGCGACCGCCGAAGCCGCCTGGGAAAAGGCCAAGGAGCTGATCCGCAACCCTGAAAATTCCATGGTCCTGCTCGACGAGATCAACATCGCGCTGCGCTATGATTATCTCGACGTGAACGAGGTGGTGCGTTTCCTTCAGGAGGAGAAGCCCTTCATGACCCACGTGGTGCTGACCGGCCGCAACGCCAAGGACGAACTGATCGAAATCGCCGATCTCGTGACCGAAATGGAGCTTATCAAGCACCCGTTCCGCTCGGGCATCAAGGGTCAGCTGGGCGTGGAGTTTTGAGGTTCAGAGAAGCTCGGGCAGGTCGCGGCGTGCGTCGATGATACGGATGACGATCACTTCCTTGTCCGGTGCCACGGTACCCGACTGTACCTCATACAGAATGATGTAAGGCGGTTCTGTGAGCATCCGGGCTGTTGCACCGATATCAGGGCGAGCCACCCCCAAAAGAGGGTGACGACGCAAGAGATCTATCCGGTCTCGTATACGGAGAACCGTCTGGCGCGCGGCCAGATCGTTTTTTCTGCCCAACCAGCGGTGAATATGGAACAGATCTTGGCGTTCGGCGGGTGACAGGACAACCTTTGTCACCTGTCGCGCTTTTCCTTCGCCAAATTCTCTTCTGCCTTTCGAAGGAATTCGTCGAAATCCAGCTCCTTGGGCGGACCACTGGCAACGCCCTCGTCCCAGAGGCGGCGTAGCGTTTCCACATCGTCGACAAGATCCATCGTCTTCTTTCGGGGTTCCGCCATAGGACACCTCGTTTCAGGGTTTTCTAAATCATAGGCTGGTGCGTGCGAATTGCAACCCCTATATGCCCAGCCAGATCCGCACCGGGTTTGCCGGGTCCAGCATCAGGCGGATGGCAAGGCCGAAACAGGTTACAAGCAGCAGCGGCTTGATGAGCTTCGCGCCGGAGCGCACGGCAAGGCGCGAGCCCGCCTGCGCGCCGAGAAACTGGCCGAGACCCATGATGAGCCCCGCCTTCCAGAGAATGACCCCGTTCAGGGTGAAGACCAGGAAGGCGCCGACGTTGGAGCCGAAATTCAGCATCTTCGTGTGGGCGGTGGCCTTCAGCACGCCGTAGCCGGCAAGCGCCACGAAGGCCAGCATGAAGAAGGAGCCCGTGCCGGGCCCGAAGACGCCGTCATAGAAGGCGATCAGCGGCACGGCCGTCAGGCCGAAGAGAAGGGGGGTGAAGCGGGCGTGCCGGTCCTCGTCCGATATTCTCGGCTTGAAGCCGAAATAGAGGCCGATGGCAATCAAAAGGAAGGGCATGATGGCCTTCAGAACCTCTCCGGGCACCACCGTCGCGAGCACCGCCCCCAGCCCTCCGCCAAGCACCGCCATCACGAACATGGGCAGCTGGGCGTGTACGTTCACGAGCCCCTTCCGGGCATAGGCGATCGTTGCCGAGGAAGAGCCGAAGAGCGATTGCAGCTTGTTGGTGCCGAGCGTCTGCAGCGGCGGAACGCCGGCGAGCAGCATGGCCGGTACGGTGATCAACCCGCCGCCTCCCGCAATGGAATCGATGAAGCCGGCAACGAAGGCTGCGGCAAAGAGGAATGCGAGGATGTGAGGGGCAAGATCGATCAAGAAGGACACTCGGCTGGCAGATGCGGATGAGGTTCCGGACCATGCCTCCGTTGCTCGCCTTTATCAATCGCGAAGCTCTCCTCTTGCCGGTTTCGCAGGTCCATAGCCGGTGGTATGCAGGAATAAATCGGGTGGAGAAGGACGTGCCGAATTCCATAGTCATCGGTCTCGGATGCCGGCGGGGCGCCTCGCCGACGGACATGCAGACCCATTTCGAAAGCACGCTCGCGGAGGCGGGCATCTCACGCGCGCAGATTTCCGCCCTTGGAACCCTTGCCGGCAAGGAAGAGGAGCCCGCGATCCGCAGCCTCGCCGATGGGCTGGAACTGGCCGTTTCCGTCTTCTCCGCCGCGAGCCTGGAAGAGGAAACGCCGAGGCTTCTGAACCCGTCCGACGTGGTGTTTCGCGAAACCGGTTGCCATGGCGTGGCGGAAGCCGCGGCGCTCGCGCTTGCCGGCGCAAACGGCCGGCTGATCGTCCCGAAGCGGGTGCTGAACGGTTGCACTCTCGCGATTGCGGAGCTCCCTCCGGGGCCAGCGCGTTGACAGGCGCAGTCCTCCGGCGTATTTTAGCAATGTATCCGTATGGTCATGCGACCTCCGCGGGCCTCGATGTTGCTAGCTAGGGGCCCGCATCTATTCAGGGAACCGGCCTGCCGTCTCGGTGCGGCAGGCCGTCCCTTTCATCGTTTCGCTCAGGCCTTCAGGGCCATCCGCGTGATCTGGCAGATCATCAGAACGATGATGACCGTATCCGCGTTGATCATGCTCCCTCCTTTCCGGCATCCGAGGATGGATTTTCGCGTGACCGTTGCTAGCCGCCATGCAAACCTCTTGCCGAAACCGCAAGGTGCGGCTTCCGAGCCAGCCACACCCCTTTCGAGGCGATACCGGCGATGCCGGAAACAGGATAATTCATAAAATCCGAAAATACGCAAATGAAAGAGGTGAGGCATTGCGATCTTCCGCTTGCCTCGTGGGCCGCCGTGGTTATCCTCTGCAACCATTCCGGCGGGCGCTCCCAAGGGGCAGGCCGGGCCAGAACAAGAAGAAGGATAAACATGGCTCACAAGGTTATTTTCGACACCGATCCGGGCGTGGACGATGCAATGGCGCTGCTTTTCCTGCATCGTCACCCGGATATCGATCTCGTCGGTGTCACGACCGTTTTCGGCAATGCATCGATCGAGACCACGACGCGCAATGCGTTGTTCCTCAAGCGCGAATGGGGTTTCGACGCACCGGTTGCGAAAGGGGCCGACGAAACCATCGACCCCTCCCGGCCGCATGCCGGCTGGCCGACCTTCATCCATGGCGATGACGGGCTCGGCAATATCGGCGTCCCCGATACCGTCGATGTACCGCTCGATCCGCGCCCTGCCTATCAGTTCATCATCGATACGGTTCGCGCCAATCCCCACGAGATCACGCTCGTTGCCGTCGGCCGTATGACCAACCTCGCGCTGGCGCTTCGGCATGCGCCGGATATCGCCCATCTCGTGAAGCAGGTGGTCATCATGGGCGGCGCCTTCGACGTGCCCGGCAACGTGACGCCGGCAGCCGAAGCCAATATCCATGGCGACCCGGAGGCGGCGGACATCGTCTTTGCCGCTCCGTGGAAGGTGGTCGCCGCCGGCCTGGACGTCACGACGAAAACCACGATGAGCCGGGGCTTTCTGGACGCGATGGCGGAAAAGGGCGGCGCGGACGTGGAGCTTCTGCGCCGCGTGTCCGATTTCTACATCAAGTTCTATTCCCACGCGGTCGATGACGGCATGCTCGTCCATGACAGCTGTGCCTGCGTCTATGTCGTGGCGCCGGGGCTGTTCACGGTCAGAAGCGGTGCGGTCCGGGTTGTGTGCGGCGGTCTGGCCGACGGCCAGACGATCCAGAAGCCCGACGGGATGAGCTTTGGCCCCAGCGAGTGGGACGGCAAGGTCTCGCAGCAGGTCATGGTGGGCGTCGATGCCGACAAGGTGCTCGCGCTGCTTGCCCGGACGCTCACCGCCTGACGCGATCGAGCGCCTCGCGCAGGGCGGCCAGTTCGTCGCCCAGCGGATAATGATGGTTGCCGATGAAGAGCCCGTTGCGGTCGATTTCGTCGGCAACCGCCAGCGATCCATGGATCGTGTGATCGAAATAGCGGACAACCTCGTTCTTCGCGAAGTTGCCGGCAACGATCGGGCGCACCTCGACGCCGCTCTGTGCCAGCGAGGCAAGAAGCGCGGGCCGCGTCAGGCCGCTTTCCCGCTCGATCACCATGCTGAAGCCGAACCAGCTGCTCTGGCCGATCTCCGTCTGCGGGCGGATGAAGGGATAATCCGATACGAGATCGAGAAAACGGGCGGCATTGGCGCGGCGCTCCCGGATGATCATCGGGAGCTTGCCGATCTGCTCCAGGCCGATGGCACCGCTCATTTCCAGTGGCCGGACATTGTAGCCCGGCAGCACGAAGCGGAAGGATTCCGTGAAACTGTCGTCGCTCTTCGGCGAGGTGACGCGGTTTTCCTTCGGCAGGTTCCGTGTCCAGCCATGGGCGCGCAGGCACAGGAGGATGTGATGGAGCTCCTCGTCATCCGTCACGATCATCCCGCCTTCCATGGTGGAGATGTGATGGCTGAAGAAGGCGCTGAAGCTGCCCATCGCGCCGAACGTACCGGCCTGCCGTCCAGCGAAAACCGCGCCCATGGATTCGCAATTGTCCTCGATCAGCGTGATCGGGCGTCCGCCAACGATGCTGCGGATGCGGGAGAAATCGTTGGGGTTGCCGAGAAGGTTCACGGCCATGATTGCCCGCGTCTCCGGCGTCAGGGCAGCCTCCAGGGCGGCAAGGTCGTAGTTCAGCGTGTCCGGATCGATGTCGACGAAACGGAGCTTCAGGCCATACTGGTACAGGGGAGAATAGGTCGTGCTCCAGGAAACGGCCGGCACGATCACCTCCGCCCCTGGCAGCAGCGGGTTTTCCTTGCGGTATCGAAGTGCCGCGACCATCAGCAGGTTGGCGGACGAACCGGAATTCACCATCACGCAGTAGCGGCTGCCGGTGTAATCGGCAAAGGCGCGTTCGAACTCGGCGACGCGGCCGTTCATGCTGTACATGCCGCTGTCGATCACGCGGTGGATGGCGGCAATTTCCGCCTCGTCCCAGGCGGAATTAGCGAGCGGATAGCGCATGGGCGTGGTCCGTCCTGAGGAAGTGCTGGTAGGTGAGGGCGATGCCATCGGCAAGCGAGGTGCGGGCGGTCCAGCCCCATCGGGCCGCGCGGGAGACATCGAGCAGCTTGCGCCGCATGCCGGATGGTTTCGAGAGGTCGTGCCGGAAGCCGCCGCCATAGCCGATGATGCCGGCGGCGATTTCGTAATGCTCGTTGATGCTGAAATCCTCTCCCGTGCCGATGTTCAGGATGTCTGGCAGACTGTCGAAACGCTCCACCGCCATGAGGATCGCCTCCGCCAGGTCGCCGGCATAGAGGAATTCGCGTCTTGCAAGGCCGTCGCCCCAGATCTCGACCTCGCTCCTGCCGCTTTCCCGCGCCTCGACCAGCTTGCGGATGATCGCCGGCACCAGATGAGAGCGGGCCGGATCGAAATTGTCGTGCGGTCCATAGAGGTTGGAGGGGATCAGCGTCTTGCAGGCAAAGCCCGGCTCCTCCTGCCCGAGATAGGCTCCGAGCCGCTGGATCGCGATCTTCGCCAGAGCATAGCCTTCGTTGGTCGGCTCCAGCGGGCCGGAGAGAATGCGGTCTTCCGTCAGCGCATGCGGGCTGTTGGCGGGATACATGCAGGAGCTGCCGAGATTGATGATGCGGCGGATGCCGGCTTCCCGCGCGGCGAGCAGCAGGTTTCGGCCCATGTCCCAGTTTTCGGTGAGAAAGGCGACTGGCGCGCGCATGTTGGCCTGGATGCCGCCAACACGCCCGGCGGCATGGATGATCGTGCACGGACGGTGCCGCGCGAGGTAGGCGCCGACCGCCCGCGCGTCGAGAAGATCGCATTCCGCCCGGGTCGGCGCGAGAAGGGCGATGCCGCGGCGGGCGCAGAGATCGCGGAGGTTCCGGCCCACCATTCCGGTGCCGCCGGTGAGCATCAGAACCGTCAAGACAGTCCTCCGTGGCGGATGCCAGCCGGCGCTTCGCCGTCGAGCGCCCGGCGCAGGGCGTCCAGCCGCTGCATGAGCGCTGCGGTACCTGCTGGGGCGAGCGACACCTTGGTCGACAGTCCCGCCAGGGCCGCATTGCGGAAGGCGAGGTCGAGATCGGCGGCCATCATTTCCTCGACCACTTCGGCAAAGGTGGTCCGGGGTGTCCAGCCGAGCTT
The DNA here is from genome assembly GCF_014197145.1 of Gellertiella hungarica. GTDB lineage: Bacteria > Pseudomonadota > Alphaproteobacteria > Rhizobiales > Rhizobiaceae > Gellertiella > Gellertiella hungarica. Next base: position 40,629 of record NZ_JACIEZ010000013.1, read on the forward strand.
CACGCGTGCTTTGGTGGCATCGCCGAGAAGTGTCTCCACTTCCGCCGGGCGATAGTAGGCCGGATCGACCCGGACGATCACCATGCCCGGAACCAGCTCGGGGAAGCGGCCGTCCGTTTCGGCGATGATGCCTTTCTCGTCGGTGCCTTGGCCCTGCCATTCGAGCCGCAGCCCCAGATGCGAGACCGCCAGATCGACGAAATCGCGCACGGAATGCTGGACACCCGTTGCGATGACGAAATCCTCGGGCTTCTCCTGCTGCAGCATCATCCACTGCATCTCGACATAGTCGCGGGCATGACCCCAGTCCCGGCGCGCGTCGAGATTGCCGAGATAGAGGCAATCCTGCCCACCGGCTGCCATCGCCGCCAGCGCCCGGGTGATCTTCCGGGTCACGAAAGTCTCGCCGCGCAAGGGGCTTTCGTGGTTGAAGAGGATGCCGTTGCAGGCATGGAGGCCATAGGCTTCCCGGTAATTGACCGTGATCCAGTAGGCATAGAGCTTGGCAACCGCGTAGGGACTGCGGGGATGAAAGGGGGTCTCCTCCGTCTGCGGCGTCTCCTTCACCAGCCCGTAAAGCTCGGATGTCGAGGCCTGATAGAAGCGGGTCTGCTTCTCCAGTCCGAGAATGCGGATCGCTTCCAGCAGCCGGAGCGTGCCGAGTGCGTCGGAATTGGCCGTGTATTCGGGCTGCTCGAAGGACACGCCCACGTGGCTCTGGGCCGCGAGATTGTAGATCTCGTCCGGCCTGACCTCGGCTATCACCCGGATAAGGCTGCTCGAATCGATCATGTCGCCGTGATGCAGGTAGAAGGGCAGGCCCGCCACATGTGGATCGTGAAAGAGGTGATCGATGCGGTCCGTGTTGAACAGCGAGGTGCGGCGCTTGAGGCCGTGCACCTCGTAGCCCTTGGCAAGCAGCAGTTCTGCCAGATAGGCCCCGTCCTGTCCCGTAACGCCGGTAATCAATGCGCGCTTCATCAGGCGGCGACCTCCGTGACCGGCAGCGCGCAGGCCAGCGCCGCGACGTCGATGTGTTCGGGCGGAAGACCCGAGCGGGCGCGGTCCGCCATCAGCTCGAAGGCCGTTTCCAGATTGCGGGCGAAGCGGGCGGGATCGAAGAGCGGGGATGTCAGGCGGCTTCGCGCCAGGCGCTCCCGCACCCCGCGGTAAAGAGCCTTGTCGGTGGCAAGCGTGCGGGCGATGGTGACATAGCCCGTCTCGTTGGCGGCTATCATGTCCGGCAGGCCGACCGCATGCAGCAGCCCCTCCGACATGCGCGAAGGCGCGGTCGTGCCGCGCATGGTGACGACCGGAACGCCGGCGCGCAGCATGTCCGTGGTGGTGGCGTGACCGTTGTAGGGCAGGGTATCGAGCGAGAGGTCCGCCAGCGCCACCCGATTGATGTGTTCCTGATAGCTGCGCGTCGCCGCGGCATAGATCACCCGGTCGGCGCCGATGCCCCGGGCCGCGAGGGCCGATATCAGATTGGCCCGCGCGATGGCCTCGTCGCAGCGGATCCACAGCACCGAATCCGGTGCCGATGCGAGGATTTCGCCCCACAGGTCGATGGTCTGCGGCGAGATCTTGAAGACGGCATTGAAGGAGGAAAAGACGAATTTCTCTTCCGGCAAGCCGTAGTCGGCGCGCTTGGCCGGCTGTGGAATGCAGGTCTCGAGTGCCGCATTGGGCATCGACGTGTCGGGAAGCAGGCAGAGCTTCTCGTTGTAAAAGGGCCGGCTGCTTTCCGGGGTGATGAAGGCATCGGTGATGGCGTAGTCGAGTTCGGCACCGGTCACGGCGGCGGGGTAGCCGAGATAGCTGACCTTCAGCGGCACATCGGCGAGATTGACGATGTCCAGGCGCGCGCCGGCCGTATGGCCCTTGAGATCGACGAGGATGTCGATTTCGCGGCGGCGGATGATGTCGAGCACTTCCACCGTCGGCTTGCCGTCGATCGGAACGATGCAATCGAGAAGTCTCTGGGGAAAGTTCAGCCTTTGCCAGCCGCGGGCCTCCGGCGGGCTGTGGCAAAGAAGGGTCAGGTCGATGCGGGCGGCATCATGCAGCTTCAGCACCTCGCTGAAGACCGCCATCACCGCGTGCTGGCGGAAATCGTCGGAGAGATAGGCGATCTTCAGCCGCCTGCCTGCGGGCGAAATCGGGCGGCGCGGGTGCCGGAGCAGCGAGAGCGCGTCGGTTGCCGCCAGAAGCACGTTGGAATCGTAGGAAGGCCGGGCGATGATGGCTTCCTTCCGGCACCAGAAGAGCCGGTTGAGCGCGACCTCGCCGCCCAGGAGCGCGTTGGCCAGCGGTGCATCGGGCGCTTCCATGATCCGCTCGTATTCGCGCATCGCGTCGAAGTCGAGAACCACGCGGGCCTCCGCGTAACGGGCAGCCTTCAGGTAGACGTCGTTCGGGCAGTCGACGACCCCCTGGCTCAGCGTCCGCCACAGCGCCTCGAGATCGCCCTTCTGGCGGTGATAGGCGCATTTCATCACCACATGCTGCGGATTTGCAGGATCGACGAGATCCAGCACCCGCTCGACGCCGGGCAGATCGTTTTCTGCCAGGCAGGCTTCGCCGATCTGGTGCATGACGGCCGCATCGCCGGCCAGGTGCATCAGGGCCTTGTCGGAGAGCAGCCGCACCTTGGCGCTTGCGCCGCAGGAGGCAAACAGCGTGATTGCCAGCTTCAGGTACTGTCCTGCCTTGTCGGGCGAGGTGGACGATTCGCGCAGGAAGGCGTCTCCCGCTTCCTCCTTGTGGCCGAGCTTGAAGCGGATGTTGCCGAGCAGGGCAAACCAGTTGGGCCCGCCCTCGGGCTGCAGGGTCAGCAGCGCGTCCATGTGCTCCAGAGCGCCGGCGAAATTGCCCTCGTTATAGGCATTCAGCGCATCGGCGAAGGTGGTGTTCAGGAAGGCAGCGTTCATGCTTTTCGACCCCGGGAATGAGAATCAGAGAAGGGCTACATCCCTCCAGTGAGCAGGCTTAGGGGCCGAACCATTTGCGAAGCTGGATTCCGGAAATTTCGGGTGTTGACGCGGGTGCGGAAAAAGCCCCGCCTTTTCAGAATGTTCTGCCCCGCCGCTCGCAATCCGATTCAACGGCTTCACGAAGTGATTCATGTGCGGGGTCGCCTTCAAGAAAGCGCGGGGCGTTCGAAGACGCAGACAGGATAGTCCCGGCGCGTTACACTGGCAGACGCAGGCAGTGTGCGTGCGACATCAGCGGCATCGGAAGGGCGCGTGACGATGGCAGAAATCGTGATCCGGAAGGCAGTGGAAACGGACGAGGCGCGGTGGCGCGAACTCTGGGCCGGTTACGTGGATTTCTATCGCGGATCCGTGCCGGAGGAGGCGACGCAGCTCACCTGGGCGCGCATTCTCGATCCGGCAAGCAACATCGACTGCCTCGTCGCCGAAAGGGACGGGCAGGTGGACGGGCTGTGCAATTACGTGTTCCACGACAGCACCTGGAGCACGCAGCCGATCTGCTACCTGCAGGACCTTTTCGTGGATCCGCGTTCGCGGGGCGGCGGGCTTGCCAGGCAGCTGATCCTCGCCTGCGAGGAAGAGGCGAAGAAGAAGGGGGCATTCCGCCTCTACTGGCAGACGCAGGAGTATAATGCGCCGGCCCGTTCGCTTTACGACACGATCGTGCCGCGTTCGTCCTTCATCGTCTATCGAAAGAACCTGTAGAAGCAGTGGGATGACGCGGATTGCCGCAAGCGGATTGGCGATGTTGCATTCGCGCCGTGACCGGCCTAGGAAAAACTGATGAACCAGAGCCTCTTTTCACATCTGCCGGAGTTTCAGCCGGGCACCGTCTGGCTGGTCGGCGCAGGTCCGGGAGATCCCGGCCTGCTGACGATGCTGGCCGTGAAGGCGCTTGGCGAAGCCGATGTCATCGTGCACGACGCGCTCGTCAACGACGACTGCCTGAAATTTGCCCGGCCGGGCGCAAAGCTTGAATTTGCCGGCAAGCGCGGGGGCAAGCCCTCTGCCAAGCAGCGCGACATCTCGCTCCGGCTGGTCGAGCTTGCCCGCCAGGGGCACCGCGTGCTGCGCCTGAAGGGTGGCGACCCCTTCGTCTTCGGCCGTGGCGGCGAAGAGGCCCTGACGCTTGTCGAGCACAATATCGGCTTCCGCGTGGTTCCCGGCATCACCGCCGGCATCGGCGGTCTTGCCTATGCCGGCATCCCGGTCACGCATCGCGAGGTCAATCATGCCGTGACCTTCCTGACCGGGCACGATTCCTCCGGGGTGATCCCGGACCGGATCGACTGGCAGGCCATCGGCCGCGGCTCCCCGGTCATCGTCATGTACATGGCGATGAAGCACATCGGGCAGATCAGCGCCAACCTGATTGCCGCCGGCCGTTCGCCGGACGAACCCGTTGCCTTCGTCTGCAATGCCGCGACGGGCAACCAGTCGGTGCTCGAGACCACGCTCGGCGACGCCGAGGATGCGGTCCGGCGTTCGGGCATCGAGCCGCCGGCCATCGTGGTCATCGGCGAGGTGGTGCGGCTGCGGCCCTCGCTCGACTGGCTGGGCGCTCTTTCCGGTCGCCGGCTCGTGTCCGATCCCTTCGATCCCCCGGCGGAGAAGGTGCCGGCATGAGCGGTCTGCTGATTGCCGCACCGTCTTCCGGTTCCGGCAAGACGACGGTAACGCTGGGATTGCTGCGGGCGCTGAGAAACCGGGGCGTTGCGCTCGCACCCGGCAAGGCCGGCCCCGACTATATCGATCCTGCCTTCCATGCCGAGGCGAGCGGTACCGCCTGCCTCAATTTCGATCCCTGGGGCATGCGCCCCGAGCTGCTTCTTGCCAATGCGACCCTGCATTCCGGCGGTGGCCGAACGCTTGTCATCGAGGCGATGATGGGGCTCTACGACAGCGCGGTCGACGGCAACGGCTCTCCGGCCGATCTTGCCGCCATTCTCGGCCTCAGCGTCATCCTCGTCGTCGATTGCCGCGGCATGTCCCATTCGGTGGCGGCCCTGGTCGGGGGCTTCGCCAACCACCGGGTCGATACGCGGATTGCCGGCGTGATCCTCAACCGGGTGAATTCCGACCGCCACGAGCGGATGCTGCGCGACGCGCTGGAGCAGATCCGCATGCCCGTGCTCGCGGTCATCCGTTCATCCAGGGAACTGGTCGTGCCGGAGCGCCATCTCGGTCTCGTCCAGGCGGGCGAACTGGGCGGGCTCGACGCCTTCATCGAGAAGGCGGCATCCGCCGTCTCCGCCAAGGCCGATTTCGACCGCATCCTGATGGCGGCGCGCCAGGTGCCGCAGCGGCCCTCGGAAGGCAACATTCCGCGTCTGGCGCCGCTCGGGCAGCGCATCGCCATTGCCCGCGATACGGCCTTCGCCTTCGTCTACGAGCACATGCTGCTCGGCTGGCGCCGGCGCGGGGCCGACATCACCTTCTTCTCGCCCCTTGCCGATGAAGCCCCGGACAGCGCCGCCGATGCGATCTACCTTCCGGGCGGCTATCCCGAACTCCATGCGGGCAAGCTCGCCTCCAACCGCCGCTTCCTCGACGGTGTTCGCCATGCGGCGGAGCGGGGCGTGCGCGTGTTCGGCGAATGCGGCGGCTACATGACGCTCGGCGACGGCATCATCGATGCCGGCGGCGAGCGCCACGCGATGCTGGGGCTCCTGCCGCTCGTCACCAGTTTCCAGAACCGCAAGCGGCATCTCGGCTACCGCTACCTGACGCCGCTGGAAGGCACGCCCTTCCAGACGCCGATGCGCGGGCACGAGTTCCATTATGCGAGCATCGTTTCCGAAGGAGAAGACGCGGGCCGGCTCTTTGCCGCAAAGGATGCCGCGGGCAACGATCTCGGCCATGTCGGTCTCGTAAAGGGCTCGGTGGCCGGCTCCTTCATGCACCTGATCGATATCGAGGGGGACGTCAGGTGGAAGCGTCGCTGAAGGCCGATGCCGCCGCGCCCGTTCCCGCGCCCATCCTCCACGGCGGCGGCGTGACGGAAGCCGCGCGTGCCTATGGCGGCACGGTTGCCGACTGGCTCGACCTGTCGACGGGCATCAATCCCAACCCGGTTGCGCTTCCCGCCATTCCGATGGATGCGTGGCACCGCTTGCCGGACCGGCATCTCGCCGATGCCGCGCGGCTGGCTGCCAGCGCCTATTATGGCGCCGTGAACTGCCTGCCGCTGCCGGCGCCGGGCACCCAGTCGGTGATCCAGCACCTGCCGAAGCTTGCCCCGCAGGGCAGGCGGGTTGCCGTGCTTTCGCCGACCTATGGAGAATATGTCCGGGTTCTCTCCGCCGCGGGGCTCGCCGTCGACCGCATCGAGACGCTCGATGCCGTCACCGCCGATCACGGCCTCGTGGTGGTCGTCAATCCCAACAATCCGACGGGACGGGTCTGGCAGAAGGCGGAGCTTGCGGCGCTTGCCGGCCGGCTTGCCGCCAACGGCGCAAGGCTGCATGTGGACGAAGCCTTTGCCGATGGCGGTGCTGCCGAAAGCATGGCCCCGGAAGCGGGCAGGGCGCAGGGGCTCACCGTCTTCCGCTCCTTCGGAAAGTTCTTCGGCCTTGCCGGACTTCGCCTCGGCTTCGTTCTGGGCTCGGAGGCGGATCTGTCGCGCTTTGCGGACTGGCTCGGGCCCTGGCCCGTATCGGGACCGGCCCTGGTGATTGCCGAGCGGCTGATGCGGAGCGACCTTTCGGGCGTCCGCGCCCGGATCGCCGAGCGGCATGAGGCGCTGTTGCGGGTGCTGGAGCGGGCGGGGCTCGCCGTCGTCGGCGGTTCGCGGCTCTTCGTCCTCGTGGATCACCCGCAGGCCGACCGGCTTCACGATCACCTCTGCCGGAATCATATCCTCGTCCGCAAGTTCGATTACAACGGACGCTGGCTGCGCTTCGGCCTCGCACCCGATGCTGCCGCCGACACGAGACTGCTGAAGGCGCTGGAGGAATTTGCCGCATGAGTTGCCGGTTTGTCGTGCTTGCGCTCGCGCTCCTGATCGATCGCATCTTCGGCGACCCGGACTGGCTGTGGCGGAAATATCCGCATCCCGTGGTGTTCTTCGGCCACGCGATTTCCTTCTTCGACCGGCGCTGGAACGACCCGGCCCTTTCCTTCGAGGCGCGGCGGCGCAACGGCGTTCTGGCGCTTGTCCTGCTGCTTGCCGGAAGCCTGCTCCTCGGCCACGTCATCCATCGCCTGCTCGCCCATTTCGGCTGGCCGGGTCTCCTCCTCGAGGCGGTGATCGCCTCGGTGCTCCTGGCGCAGAAGAGCCTCGCGGATCATGTGATGGCGGTGCGGAACGGGCTTCTGGACGATGGCCTTGCCGGCGGGCGCCGGGCGGTTTCCATGATCGTCGGCCGGGATCCCGAGACGCTCGACGAGCCGGCGGTGTGCCGGGCGGCCATCGAAAGCCTGTCGGAGAACTTTTCCGATGGCGTCGTCGCGCCGGCCTTCTGGTTCGCGATCCTCGGCCTGCCGGGGCTCATGGCCTACAAGATGCTGAACACCGCCGACAGCATGATCGGCCACAAGTCCGACCGGTACCTGGCCTTCGGCTGGGCCTCGGCCCGCACGGATGACTGGGCGAACCTCATTCCCGCGCGCCTTTCCGTGCTGCTGATTGCCGCTGCCGCATGGGTGCGGCTCGGGGCTGCTGCCGCGCGTCTTTCCGTCGGCACGGCGCTGCGGGATGCGGGGCTCCATCGTTCCCCCAATTCCGGCTGGCCGGAATGCGCCATGGCCGGCGCGCTCGGCATCCAGCTTGCCGGGCCGCGCATCTATGGCGGCGTCATGGTGAGCGAGCCGATGATGAACGGGTCCGGCCGCGCGGCGATCGGCGCTGCCGAAATCGGCGCCGCGGTCGATCTCTTCCTCACCGCCTGCTCGGTGCTGCTCGCCCTCGTCGCTGCCGGGGCGGTGCTTGCCGCTATTCTCTGACGCCGGGAGCGTGCAACCTCGGCAGGAATGCCGCGCACCCCTTTCATCGCTCCATGACGCTGCCGCAAAGTATTGAAACAACACTTTCTTAGCGCTGTGCAATCGAAGCGCGGCATTTTGTGCCCGTTTGGGGCAGATTTTCAGCGATTTTCAATAAATTCGCGCTTCCCTTGTTCCCAGGAAGAAACAACCTCACGGGGAACGGGGTATCCAACATGAAGAAGCTCTTCACCGCCATGGCCGCAATCGCCTTGTCCTGCGGGCTCTCGGGCGTTGCCGAGGCGGCGACGCTGGTCGCCAAGGTGAGCATCGCCGAACAGAAGATGGTCGTCTACAAGAACGGTTTTGAAAAATATAGTTGGCCGGTCTCCACCGCGCGGCGCGGATACTATACACCGACGGGAAATTACACGGCGAAGTGGGCTTCGAAGAATCACCGCTCGAAGAAATACGACAACGCCCCCATGCCCTATGCCATCTTCTTCAATGGCGGCTATGCGGTTCACGCGACCTTCGACCTGAAGCGTCTCGGGCGCCCTGCCTCGCATGGCTGCGTGCGGCTTCACCCCGACAATGCCGCGACCTTCTTCTCGATGGCGCTGGAAGAGGGGCTCGGCAACACGAAGATCATCATCACCCAGTAAGGCGGGGCGAAGGACCGGGTCCGGTCAGTCGTTGCCGGCAGCGCGCGAAAGCCGGTCCATGTCCGGCACCGTGACCAGACGGTTGTTCTCGATCTGGATGACGCCATCCTTGCGCAGCTTGGTCATCTGGCGGCTGACGGTCTCGATGGTCAGGCCGAGGAAATCCGCGATGTCGGCGCGCGAAAGCGGCAGTTCGTAGGTCATGCTCTCGCCCTTCTCGGGGTCGAGATGGGTGGCGATGAGGTAGAGGAAGCTTGCCACCTTTTCCTGCGCGGTCTTGCGGCCGAGGGTCAGCATCCAGTCGCGCGCCTCGTCCAGCTCCTTCAGCGCCTGGTTGTGCAGCTGGTGCTCCAGGTTGGACGATTCGGAAACGAGCCGCTCGATGATCGGCTTGGGGAAGACGCAGACCTCGGTATCGGTCGCGGCTTCTGCCGTCAGCGTGCTTTCGTGATGGAAGGGCCGGCCGATGAAATCGGGCGCGAACTGCAGCCCGACGATCTGCTGGCGGCCATCGGCCATCATCTTGGAAAGCTTGATCACACCCTTGAGGATGTTGGAGTAGGAGGCGACGCGCTCGCCCTGGCCGACGACCTCGTTGCCGGCATGAACCACCTTGCGGGTCGAATGCTTGGAAAGCTCCACCAGCTGCTGGGGCGTCAGGACACCGCAGACCCCGCCGTGGCGGGCTTCGCAGGAGCGGCATACCACCGGAACCTCCGAGTTGTGTATGTCCTTGCGCATCATGTCCATGTCAGTCCCCTGCGTCGTCAAGCCAGCTTCGCGAGCCGGCCACGTCCCCACGCTTACCACCGGTTGCCTAGTCAATTAACCGAGGCAATTCAATCGTCACGCGGGATTTGCGCCCCCGGCAATTCGCCGCATATCGAGCATTGCTGCATAAAGGTGGTACGATGCAATTTGATTGAAGTCAAAGAGCATGGCGTCCGACCAAGGTAGTGACGTCCTTATGCCGCATCGGGCAGCTGGACAGAAAGGCACCTTGCCGTGACCGAAGAGCTTTTGACGAAATATTCCGCCGCCGTTCCCCGCTACACGAGTTATCCGACCGCGCCGCATTTCGGCACGCAGATCGATGCCGGAACCTATGGCGACTGGCTTTCCGCGCTCAGCGACGGGCAGACGCTCTCGCTCTATTTCCACATTCCCTATTGCGACCGGCTGTGCTGGTTCTGTGCCTGCCACACCAAGCACACGCTGCGCTACGAGCCGATTGCCAAGTATCTGGCATCCCTGCGCCGCGAGATCGAAACCATCGGCGGCAAGGTCACCCGCGGTGCGCGCGTCACCGCGATCCACTTCGGCGGCGGCTCGCCCACCATGGTCAAGCCCGACGACCTGCGCGACCTGATGGCGCATATCCGCACCCATTTCACGCTCGATCCGAAGGCGGAGATTTCCGTGGAGATGGATCCGAACGATCTCGACGACGCCCGCTACGACGCGCTGGCCGACATCGGCATGACGCGCGCGAGCCTCGGCGTGCAGGATTTCAATCCCGTCGTGCAGAAGGCGATCAACCGCATCCAGACCTTCGAACACACCAAATCCGTGGTGGATGCGGTGCGGGCACGGGGTGTCCATTCGGTCAATTGCGACATTCTCTACGGGCTGCCCTACCAGACCATCGAATCGGTCGAGGCCACCGTGGCGCAGATCCTTTCGCTCGATCCCGACCGCGTCGCGCTGTTCGGCTACGCCCATGTGCCGTGGATGAAGAAGCACCAGACCATGATCCCCGAGGCGGCTCTTCCGGACGCCATGGAGCGCTTCCGCCAGATGAGCCGCGCTGCCGACATGCTGATCGCCGCGGGCTACGAACCCATCGGCATCGATCATTTCGCCAAGCCTGCCGATACGCTGGCGATCGCCGCGCGGGAAGGCACGCTCAGGCGCAACTTCCAGGGCTATACGGATGATGCCGCCGATGCGCTGATCGGCATGGGGGCATCCTCCATCGGCCAGCTGCCGCAGGGTTACGTGCAGAACATTCCGGCCACCGGCGAATACGAGCGGATGGTCGATGAGGGCGGGCTTGCCGCGGTGCGCGGGATTGCGCTTTCGGATGACGACCGGCTGCGCGCGGATGTGATCGAGCGGATCATGTGCAGTTTCGGCTTCCGCTTTTCCGATATCCGCAACCGCCACGGCGCGCTTGCGGAAGCGGTCATCGCCGAGGCGAAGGCCTTCGCCGCCGCCGGCCGCGACGGCCTCTGCCGGATCGAATCGGACGGCTTCTGGCTGACCGAAACGGGCAAGCCCTTTGCCCGGGTTGCAGCAGCCCGCTTCGATACCTATCTCGGCAACGGGAAGGGCCGCCATTCGGTCGCCGTCTAGGCGTTTGGCATGCTGTTTCTGTCACAGGGAAGGGTCAAAATTTCCGCAATGCGGGACGAAAGCATTGGCTTTTGGGTGATCTTTCCCTATGACGATACCTCAAATTGACATGACATGAGGTAATGGCGTGACTGCTACATTCGACAAGGTTGCCGACATCATCGCGGAAACGAGCGAAATCGATCGCGAGACGATTACGCCCGAAAGCCACACGATCGACGATCTCGGCATCGACAGCCTCGACTTCCTCGACATCGTATTCGCGATCGACAAGGAATTCGGCATCAAGATTCCGCTGGAGCAGTGGACTCAGGAAGTCAACGAAGGCAAGGTTTCCACCGAAGAATACTTCGTGCTGAAGAACCTCTGCGCCAAGATCGACGAACTGCGCGCCGCCAAGGCCTGACAGCCCGACGGAACGGAGGCCTCCATGCTCCTGGAATATTTCCAGATGATCGATCATGTGGAGGCCGTCGACCTCCGGAAGCGCGTCCTGAAGGCGCGCTCGGTCGTGCCCGAAAAAAGCCCCGTCTTCGAAGGACATTTCCCCGGGATGCCGCTGGTGCCCGGGGTTTTGCTCATTGAAACCATGGCGCAGGCCAGCGGCTTTCTGGTGCTGGCGGTCACGGATTTCGCGGCCATGCCCTTCCTGATGAGCGTCGACGGCGCCAAGATGCGCACCTTCGTGGAGCCGTCGGCCGTGCTCGACATCGAGGCGGAGCTGGAGCATGACGGATCGGGCTTCGCCGTTACCAGGGCGCGCATCACCGCGGGCGGCAAGAAGGTGTGCGATGCGCAGCTGAAGCTGCGAACCATGCCTTTCGACCAGGTGCCGCTCGCCGACATCGTCAAGAACCGGGCCCGCGAAGTGGGCCTCATGGATGCCATCCGTGCGGGAGATCCGCCGACTGGCAATTGAGGAAAGATCATGAAGAGATCCGATCAGGACGTGGTCATCACCGGCGTCGGCATCGTTACCTGCCTCGGCGTCGGCAAAGAGGCACATGTGGCGGCCCTGACGGGCGCCGAAGCGCCGCAGCCCCGCATCGAGGCGGAAAAATTCGCGCCCTATCCGGTGCACCCGCTTCCCGAGATCGACTGGTCGCAGCAGATCGCCAAGAAGGGCGACCAGCGCCAGATGGAAAACTGGCAGCGGCTGGGCGTCTTCGCCGCCGGACTGGCGCTTGACGATTCCGGCTTCAAGGACAATGCCGAGGCGGTCGGCTCCATGGACATGATCGTCGCCGCCGGCGGTGGCGAGCGCGACGTTGCGGTGGATTCCCTCATCGTCGACGAGGGCCTCAAGCGCAATGACCGCGAGCAGCTCCTCAACGAGAAGCTGACGACGGAGCTGCGCCCGACGCTGTTTCTCGCCCAGCTTTCCAACCTGATGGCCGGCAACATCTCCATCGTGCACAAGGTCACCGGGTCGTCCCGCACCTTCATGGGCGAGGAAGGTGCCGGCATTTCCGCCGTCGAGACCGCCTTTGCCCGCATCAAGGCCGGCCAGTCCACGCATACGCTGGTGGGCGGCGCCTTTTCGGCCGAACGTATCGACATCCTCCTGCTCATCGAGGCGATCCAGGGCCATTCCCGTGGCGGCTGGAAACCCTTCTGGTCGCGCGATCCCGCCGATGGCGGCGGCATGATGCTCGGCTCCGTCGGCGCATTCCTGATGCTGGAAAGCCGCGCCCATGCGCAAGCGCGCGGTGCGAAGATCTATGCGGTCATCGACGCCATCGAGGGCGATCGCGGCAGCCGCGACGAGGGCCGCCTCGAAGCCCGTCTCGGCCGTCTGCTGGAGGGGGCGAAGGCGCTTCCTGCTGACGAAACCGTGGTCTTTTCCGGCTCGACCGGCTTCCACGATCTGGCGGCGCGCGAGAAGGCGACGCTGGACACGGCAGTTCCCGGCGTGCCGGTGCGCGCCTATGGCGGTCTTTCGGGCCATGGGGTGGAAGCGCAGTTCCCGCTGGGGCTCGCCTTTGCGGCGCTCGCGCTCGGCGAGCAGGCCAAGGTTCCGCCTTTCGACCCGGCGCATGAGGCTCCCGCCGCCAAGCCGGCCCGCCATGCCATCGTCACCACTGTCGGTCATGTGCGCGGGGAGGGGGTAGCCCTTCTCTCCGCCGACGCGTGAGGAGAAGCACCATGACGTCTTCCGCTTTCACCGATCATCTCGGCCGTCCCATCGTCGCCGTCACCGGCATGGGCGTGGTCACCTCGCTCGGCCAGGGGCTCAAGGACAACTGGGCCGCCCTGACTTCCGGCACCTCCGGCATCCGCAGGATCACCCGCTTTCCGACGGACGGGCTGTCGACGCGGATTTCCGGCATGATCGACTTCATCGACATTCCCGCGCCCAATGCGGTCGAGCGCTCCTATGCCTTTGCCCGCGAGACCACCGAGGAGGCCCTGGCGCAGGCCGGTCTTTCCGGCGAGTTCGGCGGCCCGCTGTTCCTCGCCGCTCCCCCCATCGAGCCGGAATGGAGCGCCCGCTTCGATCTGGCCGACCGGGCAGGACCCTCCGAAAAGCCGAACGATGCCTATGACCGCTTTCTGGCCGTTCTCCGCGAGCGGGCCGATCCGGTCTTCCACGAGGCCGCCCTCTTCGGCGCGATCTCCGAGCGGCTGGCCGACCGTTTCGGCACCCGTGGCCTGCCGGTGACGCTGTCGACCGCCTGCGCGTCGGGCGCGACCGCGATCCAGCTCGGCGTCGAGGCGATCCGCCAGGGCCGCGCGACGCGCGCGCTCACGGTGGCGACCGATGGCTCGGTGAGTGCCGAGGCGCTCATCCGCTTCTCGCTGCTCTCGGCGCTTTCCACCCAGAACGATCCGCCGGAGAAGGCATCCAAGCCCTTCAGCAAGGATCGCGACGGCTTTGTCATCGCCGAAGGTGCCGCCACGCTGGTGCTGGAATCGCTGGAAGCCGCCGTCGCCCGCGGCGCAACCGTTCTCGGCATCATCAAGGGCTGCGGCGAAAAGGCCGATCATTTCCACCGCACCCGCTCCTCGCCCGACGGCGGTCCGGCCATCGCCACCATCCGCGCGGCGCTGGAGGATGCGGGTCTTTCGGAAGCCGGCATCGGCTACATCAATGCCCATGGCACCTCGACGCCCGAGAACGACAAGATGGAGTACAACTCCATGCGCGCGGTCTTCGGCGAGGCGCTGTCGAGCATTCCGGTGTCGTCCAACAAGTCGATGATCGGGCACACGCTGACGGCGGCCGGGGCGGTGGAGGCGGTGTTCTCCCTGCAGACCATGCTGACCGGCACGCTGCCGCCGACCATCAACTACGTGAACCCGGACCCGGCCATCGATCTCGATGTGGTGCCCAACGTCAAGCGGGATGCGCAGGTCTCCGCCGTGCTGTCGAATTCCTTCGGCTTCGGCGGGCAGAACGCAAGCCTTGTCATGACGGCGGAACCGGCATAATTCAGGCCCGAAACAAGTTCGAACCATAAGCACGCCCTTCGCGGGCGAGGGATCATCTCATGCGCGCGCTGCAACTCATCGAAGACCGCCGTCTCGAAGCCGTCGACCTGCCGGAACCGGAAGCGCCCGGCCCGGGCGAGGTCACGCTCCGGGTAAAGGCGGTCGCGCTCAACCATATCGACGTCTGGGGCTGGCGCGGCATGGCCTTCGCCAAGCGCAAGATGCCGCTTGTCATCGGGGCGGAAGCCTCCGGCGTGGTCGATGCCATCGGCCCCGGCGTGTCGAACGTGCTGCCCGGCCAGCTGGTCTCGGTCTACGGGGCCCGCACCTGCGGGCTGTGCCGCCCCTGCCGGGAAGGCCGCGACAACCTGTGCGAAAACGTCGCCGGCGTGCACGGCTTCCACCTGGATGGCTTCGCGCAGGAAAAGATCAACATTCCCGCCCGTCAGCTGGTTCCGGCACCGCCCGGCGTCGATGCCATCGGCGCGGCGCTGGCACCGGTCACCTTCGGCACCGTCGAGCACATGCTCTTCGACAATGCGAAGCTCGAGCCGGGCGAGACCATCCTCGTCCATGCCGGCGGTTCCGGCATCGGCACCGCCGCGATCCAGCTCGCGAAGAAGATCGGCTGCACCGTCATCACGACAGTCGGCTCCGACGACAAGATCGAGAAGGCGAAGGCGCTCGGCGCCGATCACGTGATCAACTACCGCACCGACCGCTTCGAGGGCGCCGTGCGCAAGATCACGAAGAAGAAGGGCGTCGACGTGGTCTTCGAACATGTGGGCAAGGACACCTGGGCCGGCTCCATGTTCTCGCTGAAGCGCGGCGGGCGTCTCGTCACCTGCGGCTCGACCTCGGGCGTCTCCACCGAAGTGAACCTGATGATGCTCTTCCAGCAGCAGCTGCGCCTGATCGGCTCCTTCGGCTGCCGCATGGAAAACATGGCCAATGCCATGCAGAAGATGGCGCGCGGGCTCGTGCATCCCGTCATCGACACCCAGGTCAGCTTCGACGAGATCGGCAAGGCGCTCGAGCGCATGGAAGGCCGCCAGATCTTCGGCAAGATCATCCTGAACATGGATTGATCCGCCGATGAAGATGTTCCTGACCCGCATCGTGCTGGCGCTCTACCATTTTCGCCAATGGCTGATCGCGCAGGTGGCGTTCGGGTTCCTGAACCTGCTGAAGCTGTTTCCCGCCGACCGGGCAATGACGGTTGCCGACGGGCTGATGCGCCGCATCGGCCCGCTCACGCGCCGGCACCGGCTGGTGCTCTACAATCTGAAGCGCGCCTTTCCCGAGAAGTCGGATGAGGAGATCACGCAGATCGCGCTCGGCAGCTGGGGCAGCCTCGGCCGCATGGTGGCGGAGTATGTCTTCCTCGACCGGCTCTTCGATTTCGATCCGGAGAGCGACCGGCCGGGCCGCATCGAGGTCTCGGGCATTCCGATCTTCCTCGACCTCAGGGACAATCCGCGGCCCTTCATCGTGTTCACGGCCCATTCCGGCTGCTTCGAGCTTCTGCCGGTGGCAGGGGCCGCCTTCGGACTTTCGGTGACGGTGCTCTTCCGGCCGCCGAACAACCCTTACATCGGGGAAAAGGTCTTCCAGTTCCGCGCCGCCCGCATGGGCAAGCTCGTGCCCTCCCATGCGGGCTCCTCCTTCGCGCTGGCGCGCACGCTGGAGGAGGGGGGCGGCGTCGGCGTCCTCGTCGACCAGAAATTCACCCGCGGCGTCGAGACGCGATTCTTCGGGCTGCCGGTGCAGACCAACCCGCTTCTCGCCAAGCTTTCCCGCCAGTTCCAGTGCGAGGTCTATCCTGCGCGCTGCGTGCGGCTTCCCGGACACCGCTACCGGCTGGAGATCGAGCCCCGGCTCGAGCTTCCCCGCAAGGCGGATGGCGGCCTCGATGTCACCGCTACGGCACAACTTCTGAATGATAAAGTCGAAAGCTGGGTTCGGGAATATCCGGAGCAGTGGCTTTGGTACCACGACCGGTGGAATATCAAGAATCACTTGTAATCACCTGATTCTTGAGGGGGCTCATGGCCCTTGTTGTACCGCTTTCGCAATTTCGAGCGGAAAATCCCCTTCTCTAAATCAACCTTCAGTGTAGCGAAGCGTGCATTTTTGCCCAAAAAAGGTGCGAATGGCTGGGTGCGCAAGGCTCCAACAAGGTTGAATAACTGTTATCTAGATGTACAATTCGTTAACACAACTAGATAAGGCCGTCCCGTAACGATTCACCGCCGGGGCGAGGGGACCTGGCTGTACCGCCTTTCATCGGGAGGGGCGGCGGTCGCTTTTCACATCTGTAACCGCGTACCGCTCGCGTCTCCGCTGGGAGAGGCAGCTGTGCGCGGTCTTACGACAGAAGGGGACTTCCGGCGCTGCGGGATCGCGCGAGGGCCGGAAGCCGTATCACCCGGAGCGGCTGGCGCCTGGCGTCGCCGCCCGCATGGACGAGCGGCCGGACCATCAGTCCGGTCGTATTGGGAGACGCGGACTTGAAAGAGCTGATCGATCTATTCTGGACTAAATATTCCCAGATCAAGAAGGCCGTGGGGGATCTGGACGAACAGTCGATCGGCATCCTCGACCGGGAAGTGGAAAGCCTCCTCGACAGCATCTTCGCCCGCGAGGCCAGCAATGCCGTCGAGATCCAGATGCAGTTCCAGCTGGCGCTCGAGCTCCTGAAGCGGGAATCGGAAGATGCCTGCTGCGTGCTGCGCCATGCGGAAAACCTGCACAAGGTCGTGGAGCGGCACATCATCCCCGGCCATGTCGGCCAGTTCACGCCCGATGACCTCGATCGCTCCGTCGCGCCGGAACGGGTGGCCGTGGACGCGGTGGTCGCCGCCGATCTCGACGTCTCGCTGCTCGAAAGCCTGTCGAATCGCGTCTCGGTCGTCGCGCCCGATTACCGTTTCGTCTTCACCAACGAGGCCAATGCCGTTGCGCTCCACCGCAAGCCGGAGGAACTGCTCGGCCGGCATGTGGGCGAGTTCATCGGGCTTCACCGATTCGTCCAGGGGCTCAAGGAACGGCTCGACCGCTGCTTCGCGGGAGAGATCGTGGATTACACCTATGCCGACCAGATGGGCGGCCGCACGGTGGTGATCCGCACGAGGCTCTCGCCCTACTATGCCAGCAATTCGGTGCTGATCGGCGCGCTGCTGGTGACCGAAGAGCTTCCGGATCGACGCCAGTCCTCCGCAGCGTAAGCAAAAAGTTTTTACCCACAGCGATATCGGGCCTCGCATTTTTTTGTGAGGCCTTATTCTTTTTGGTCACACTATAATTTTGGGGATTGATTTGCCTGCGAGGCTCTAAGCTTCACGCAGCGAAATATAAGTTCGCTAACGAAGTCAAGTCCTGCAATCCCGGGTGAATATTAATTGTTTTCACAGCGCCGTTAATTTGCGACAATAGAGCCACGACGCGGTGCTTCGCGTCGTTGAACATGAATGAAAATCATGTTACATATAGAGATGTTCTTAAATGCTCCGGACAGCGGGAGCGTTTCAGGGGTTTGCGGTCAAGCCGGGGGGCTGGTCTTGCCGCGCAGATAGAGAAGCGGAGGTGCTTTTTTTGCTGTCACGCTTGGAAGTCTTTTCCAATATCGAGTCCCAGATCGAACGGGCGATCCAGTTGGGACAAGATCACATCGTAGAGGACCTCGACCGGGAAATTGACCCGATCCTCGAGGACATTCTTCTCTACAAGGCGACCAACACGGCGGAACTACACGGTCAGCTCAAGTTCATCACGGACCTGCTCGTGCGTCGTTCCGACGATGCCGCCACGGTGGTTCGGCTTTCGGCAAAACTGTCGGAGCTGATCGCTCACTATTTCCAGGACGGAAAGCTGCGCTACGGCGCAGACGATGCCGCACGGGCGCCCGTCATGGAAATCCCGCTCGTCACGCAGGGCGACCAGCCGGCACAGGCGCCGGCTGTCGCAAGGGTCGCGGTGGTCTCGATGGACTACCGTTTCCTGTATTGCAACGCGGTGATGGCGGAGGACCTCAACCGGTCGCCGCGCACCCTCGTCGGCAGGCCCGTCTCGGAGTTCTGCGACATGTCGGTTTTCGAATCGGCCTATCGCACGCATCTCGACATGTGCTTTGCCGGGGAGTTCCGCGAGTTCGAGGCGCCGTCGCTGGCGGGGCGGTCATCCGGCCGTTTCACCATCCGGCTGACGCCGCTGCGCAACATCGAGCGCCGCATCACCGGCGCGGTCATGGTGGCGCAATCCGACATGGCGGTTCCCGCCGAAGTCGGGCACTGAAATAGGAAAACCCCGGTCATGCGCCACCGCATGCCGGGGTTTTTCGTCGAAGCGCCTGCCGTCAGGGGCGCATGTAGGTGTGCAGGTGGTCGCGCTCGAAGGCGATGTGCCTGCGCCGCGCCTCGAAGAAGCCGCGCAGCATGTAGCCGGTCGCTTCCATGTTGACGGGATCGCCGCGTCCGAGCTTCAGAAGAACCTCCATCAGTTCCTCCGCATAGCATTCGTCCTCGAAGTGCTCGTAGCGCAGCCGCTTGAGGATCGAAGCCAGCCTGTCGTCCGCCTCGCGGCCCCGTTCCAGCCACGGGAAGAACACGTCCTCCTCGTAGGCATGGGTCCGCTTCATCAGCGTGCCGAGCGCCTGGGCCGCGTAGATGCATTTCTGCCGGTTGACGCTGCCGGGCAGGCTGTCGGCGATATCCTCCAGTTCCCGGCACAGCGCGAGCTGTTCGTCCTGTGCCGCGAGCATGATGGCGAGCGACGGCTTGTCCGCCTCGGGCTGCGGTGCAGAGCCGTGCTGCCGCCTTGTGACTTCACTTCCGTGCATCGATCTGTCTCTCCCTCCGCCGGGGCGCCGGGGAGGGGCCTCGCATACGCCTCCCAGCCTGATGTCCGTTTATTCCTTGGCGGAAGCTGCTTCGCCTTGATTCAGATCAAGGCTGGGGAAGCCCTGGAATGCAAATTGTGCACACGACGCAAAAGTGGATTCGCGAGCCTTCCGCGTCGCAACCGGCCTTGCGAGTCATCAGCAAAGACGTTGGGGGATTCCAACAATGAACTACACGATAGAGACCATTCTCATTGGGGTGGGCGTGTTTCTGGCGGTGCTTGGGGCAGCATTCGCACAGGATAGCCTGTTCCAGGCGCATATGGGTGTCCTGGCGATATCGCTCGCCATCGGCTTCATCCTCATGCTCCGCCGCATCAATTTCGCGCCTGCCGGCGCCGGCACCGCTGCCCTCGTGGGCGGCGCGCCGTCCGAATCGGAATATTTCGACGAAGTCGTCCGCTATGGCGTGATCGCCACGGTGTTCTGGGGCGTCGTCGGCTTCCTGGTCGGCGTTGTCGTCGCCCTGCAACTGGCCTTTCCGGACCTCAACATCGAGCCTTACCTGAACTTCGGCCGTCTGCGTCCGCTCCATACGTCTGCTGTGATCTTCGCCTTCGGCGGCAACGCGCTGATCGCCACGTCCTTCTACGTCGTGCAGCGCACCTGCCGCGCCCGCCTGTTCGGCGGTTCGCTCGGCTGGTTCGTGTTCTGGGGCTATCAGCTGTTCATCGTCATGGCTGCCACCGGCTACGTGCTCGGCGTCACCCAGGGCCGTGAATATGCCGAGCCGGAATGGTATGTCGACCTCTGGATCACCATCGTATGGGTCGCCTACCTGCTGACCTTCCTCGGCACGATCCTGAAGCGCAAGGAACCCCACATCTACGTGGCCAACTGGTTCTACCTGTCCTTCATCGTCACCATCGCGATGCTGCACGTCGTGAACAACCTGGCGATCCCGGTCTCGTTCCTCGGTTCGAAGAGCTATTCGCTGTTCTCCGGCGTCCAGGATGCGCTCACCCAGTGGTGGTACGGCCACAACGCCGTGGGCTTCTTCCTGACCGCTGGCTTCCTCGGCATGATGTACTACTTCGTTCCGAAGCAGGCTGGCCGTCCCGTCTACTCCTACCGGCTGTCGATCATCCACTTCTGGGCGCTGATCTTCATGTACATCTGGGCAGGTCCGCACCACCTGCACTACACCGCTCTGCCGGACTGGGCACAGACCCTCGGCATGGTGTTCTCCGTGATGCTGTGGATGCCCTCCTGGGGCGGCATGATCAACGGTCTGATGACGCTCTCCGGCGCATGGGACAAGATCCGCACCGACCCGATCATCCGCATGATGATCATCGCCATCGCCTTCTACGGCATGTCGACCTTCGAAGGTCCGATGATGTCCATCAAGGCCGTCAACTCGCTCAGCCACTACACCGAATGGACCATCGGTCACGTTCACTCCGGCGCGCTCGGCTGGGTCGGCATGATCACCTTCGGCGCCGTCTACTATCTCGTGCCGAAGCTGTGGGGCCGCGAGCGGCTGTACAGCCTGCGCATGGTCAACTGGCACTTCTGGCTCGCCACCCTCGGCATCGTGATCTACGCCGCCGTCCTGTGGGTTGCCGGTATCCAGCAGGGCCTGATGTGGCGCGAATATGACAGCAACGGCTTCCTCGTCTACTCGTTCGCGGAATCGGTAAAGGCCATGTTCCCTTACTACGTCCTGCGTGCAGTCGGCGGTGCCCTCTACCTCGTTGGCGGCTTCGTCATGGCCTACAACGTCTACATGACCATCCGTGGCTACCAGCGGAACGAAGCCCCGATCGCCGGCTCCGTACCGGTCCTGCAGCCGGCTGAATGAGGAGGTGGATCCATGTCCATTCTTGATAAACACGCATACATCGAACGGAACGCGACCCTCCTTCTGGTCTCCTCTCTGCTCGTCGTCACCATCGGCGGCATCGTGGAAATCGCGCCGCTCTTCTACCTGCAGAACACGATCGAGAAGGTCGAGGGAATGCGGCCCTATTCGCCGCTGGAGCTCGCCGGTCGCAACATCTACATCCGCGAAGGCTGCTATGTCTGCCACAGCCAGATGATCCGTCCGTTCCGTGACGAGGTCGAGCGCTATGGCCACTACTCGCTGGCTGCGGAATCGATGTTCGACCACCCCTTCCAGTGGGGCTCGAAGCGCACCGGTCCCGATCTTGCCCGCGTTGGCGACAAGTACTCCAACGAGTGGCACGTCCAGCACCTGAACGAGCCGCGCGACGTGGTGCCGGAATCGATCATGCCGAGCTACTCCTTCCTGAAGGACACGCCGCTCAAGGTCTCCAACATCAAGGCAGACCTGACCACCAACACCGAGGTGGGCGTACCCTACAACCAGGAAATGCTCGACAATGCCGAGGCCGACCTCAAGGCACAGGCTGACCCGAACGCGGATACCGCGGCGCTTCTCGCCCGCTATCCGAAGGCAAAGGTCGGCGACTTCGACGGCGACCCGAACAAGGTCACCGAGATGGATGCGCTCGTCGCCTATCTGCAGATGCTCGGCACGCTGGTCGACTACTCCAGCTACAACGACGAATCCGGTTACCGCTAAGGAGGCATGGAATGGAAACCTACACAGCCATGCGCCAGTTCGCGGATAGCTGGGGCCTGTTGGCCATGGCCCTCTTCTTCGTGGGGGTCATTGTCTTCACCCTTCGTCCGGGCGGCAAGAGACAGGCCCAAGAGGCCGCAAGTATCCCTCTCAAGGAGGATTGAGAAATGGCAGAAAAACACGTCGACGAAATCAGTGGCGTCTCGACCACCGGCCATGAGTGGGATGGCATTCGCGAGCTGAACAACCCCATGCCCCGCTGGTGGGTCTACACCTTCTACGCGACGATCCTGTGGGCGATCGGCTATTGTGTCGTCTACCCCTCGATCCCGCTGCTGACGGAAAACACCAAGGGCACCTCCGGCTTCTCCAGCCGCGCCTCGCTGACGGCCGAGATGGATGCGGCCAAGGCTGCCCAGAAGGCGACGCTCGACAAGATCGCCGCCACCCCGGTCGGTGACATCGCCAAGGACAAGACGCTGCTCGAATTCGCGGTGGCCGGCGGTGCCTCGGCCTTCAAGAACAACTGCGCGCAGTGCCACGGTTCCGGCGCTGCGGGCGGCATGGGCTTCCCGAACCTGAACGACAACGACTGGCTCTGGGGCGGCAAGGTGGAGGACATCTACACCACGCTGACCCACGGCATCCGCTATGCCGGCGATGCCGATACCCGCAGCTCGGAAATGCCGGCCTTTGCCGATGTGCTCCAGCCGGAGCAGATCAAGCAGGTTGCCGCCTATGTGGTCAGCCTGACCGGCAAGCCCTCCGATACGGCGCTCGTCGAGCCCGGCAAGCAGGTCTTTGCCGAAAACTGCGCCGCCTGCCATGGCGACAACGCCCAGGGCAACCGCGAGTTCGGCGCCCCGAACCTGGCCGATGCCATCTGGCTGAAGGTCAAGGGCGAGGAGCAGATCGCCGCGCAGGTTTCCCATCCCAAGCATGGCGTTATGCCGGCCTGGGGCGCACGCCTCGGCGATGCGACGGTGAAGCAGCTGGCCGTCTACGTCCACCAGCTGGGCGGCGGCGAACAGTAAGAAGCGGGCGGTTTTCCGCCGGCTCTTAACAAACAGAGGGGCGGCGCCGGGCAACCGGCGCCGTCTTTCGTTTCAGGCCTCGCAGAGCGCCTTCAGGCGCCGGAGATCGGCGGCGACGGCTTCCGCGTCCCGTTCAAAATCCGCATCCGGCGTATCCTCCATCCGCAGGAGGGTGAAGATGACTTCCGCCCCATCGCCGTTCGGCTGCACGCGCAGCGCGTTGTAGAATCGCCGTCCGTCCTCGAAGGTGACGGTGTGGTCGATGACGCCATAGGCATTGTCGGGGGTGAAGCGGATGCGGATCGCGCCGATCGGCCCCCCATCCGCCACATAGTCCTCGCCGTCGCGGCGCATTGTCGCGGAAAGTCCCTCGGCCCAGCGCGGCATGGAGAGCGGGTCGCTCGCAAGGGCGTAAACTTCGCGCCAGTCACGGCGGATAGTCAGGTGAACAAGCCGCACTGCATGGGTTTTCATGGTTCTGTTCCTTCGGTCCTCGCGCCGCCCGGGGCGGAAGCGCGTGATCGCGACCGTTCGCCGCTGCTTGATTTAAGTCAAGGCAGCAGGGGGTGGGAAGTGGGAAGAGATTCACACGTAAAACAAGGGTGAAATGCGATGAATCTCTACACCGATCCGAAGCTGAAGCCGGAGGAGGTGGAGCGCCTGGAGGCGAGCCCCGTCAATTCGGCCAAGGTCAGAAAGCCGCTTTACGAGGCCCGGAAGAAGATCCATCCGAAGCGCGCTTCGGGACGGTTCCGCCAGTTCAAGTGGCTGGTGATGCTGATCACCCTCGGCATCTACTATCTCACGCCCTGGATCCGCTGGGATCGCGGACCCTTCGCGCCCGATCAGGCAGTGCTCGTCGACATCGCGAACCGCCGCTTCTACTTCTTCTTCATCGAGATCTGGCCGCAGGAGTTCTTCTTCGTTGCGGGTCTTCTCGTCATGGCGGGCTTCGGCCTGTTCCTCATCACCTCGGCGGTCGGCCGCGCCTGGTGCGGCTATACCTGTCCGCAGACCGTCTGGGTCGATCTGTTCCTCGTCGTCGAACGGGCGATCGAGGGCGACCGCAATGCCCGCATCAAGCTCGACAGTGCGCCCTGGACCTTCGACAAGATCTGGAAGCGGGTGGTGAAGCACGCGATCTGGCTCGCCATCGGCGTGGCGACGGGCGGCGCCTGGATCTTCTATTTCGCCGATGCGCCGACGCTCGGCTTCGATTTCGTGACCGGACAGGCCGCGCCGATCGCCTACATGACGGTCGCGATCCTTACCGCCACCACCTATGTCTTCGGCGGGCTGATGCGCGAGCAGGTCTGCACCTACATGTGCCCCTGGCCGCGCATCCAGGCGGCAATGCTGGACGAACATTCGCTCGTCGTCACCTATAACGACTGGCGCGGCGAACCCCGCGGCCGGCATTCCAAGAAGGCGGCTGCGGCCGGCGAGATCCAGGGCGACTGCGTGGACTGCAATGCCTGCGTGGCCGTCTGCCCCATGGGCATCGACATCCGCGACGGGCAGCAGCTCGAATGCATCACCTGCGCGCTCTGCATCGACGCCTGCGACAGCGTGATGGACAAGATCGGCCTCGAGCGCGGCCTCATCCATTATGCGACGCTCAGCGAATACCAGGACAACATGGCGCTCGCGACCGCGAACGGCACGACCGCCATCAACCCGCGCAACATCCGCGACGAGAACGGCAAGTTCTCCGACAAGATCCGCCACTTCGACTGGCGCGTCATCTTCCGGCTGCGCACGATGATCTATTTCGGCGCCTGGTCGGCGGTGGGCGTGGCCCTGCTGATCGCGCTTCTGTCGCGTGACCGGCTGGAGCTCAACGTGCTGAAGGACCGCAACCCGCAATTCGTCGTCGAGTCCGACGGTTCGATCCGCAACGGCTACATGCTCAAGGTGCTGAACATGATTCCGGAGAAGCGCTACCTGACGCTTTCCATCGAGGGGCTGCCGGATGCGACCGTGAAGATCCCGACCGTATCGGAAACCGAAGGCCGCGAGTTCACCTTCGAGGCCGACCCGGACCAGACCGTGCCGCTGAAGGTCTTCGTGACCGTGCCGGCCGGCAAGGCCACTGGCGAATCCGGCGAGTTCCGCTTTATCCTCGAGGACAAGCCCGGCCACGAGCGCGACGTCGTCGAAACCAGCTTCACAGCCCCGGAGGTCAACCAATGAGCATTCAACAGAGCGGTTCCGGCAAGGCTTCGGGTTTCGTCTTCACCGGCAGGCACATGGCGATCGTCATGGTGCTGTTCTTCGGAACCATCATCACGGTGAACATGGTCATGGCCTATTTCGCCCGCTCCAGCTGGAGCGGCCTGGTGGCTGAGAACACCTATGTGGCCAGCCAGGAATTCAATGCGAAGGCGGCGCTTTCGCGCAAGATCGAGGCGGCCGGCATCAAGGGCGCGGTCGAGATCGGCAAGGATACGATCAGCTACCAGCTGACCGCCCCCAGGGCCGGCGATGCCATCGCCACCCGCGTCCATCTCACCTTCCGCCGCCCGGTGGGGGATCATCAGGACTTCTCCCTGGAGCTCGCCGATGCCGGCGGCAACCGCTTCACCGGCACGCACGCGGTGCTGCCCGGGCAGTGGATCGTCGAGGCCGAAGCCTTCAAGGGCGACGAGGTCGTGATGCACGAGGCCGTCCGCGTGATGGTCGATGGAGTGAAGTGACATGAGCTGCTGCGCGCCGGGAACCGAGGGTGCCCTCGAATTCGAGAAGATCAGCCACGGGCTGCCGTCGTCCGAGGAATTGTGGCTGTCGAGCCGCGACCTCGGCAACGGTCTGCGCCAGACGGATCTCTCGGTGCCGAAGGTGCATTGCGGCACCTGCATCACCACGGTGGAGGGCGCGCTGAAGGAAAGCCCGCTCGTCACCCGCGCGCGCGTCAATCTCTCCACCAAGCGCGTCTCCTTCGTCTGGAAGGCGGAGGAGAACGGCGTGAAGACCGACCCTGTCGATATCGTCCGCCGGATTGCCGCGACCGGCTATGACGCGCATCTCTTCACCTCGGCGGAGGAGGCGAACGACGCCTACCGCAACGAGCTCATCCGCGCCGTTGCCATTTCCGGCTTCGCCGCCGCCAACATCATGCTGCTCTCGGTCTCGGTCTGGTCCGGGGCGACCGACGCCACGCGCGATCTCTTCCACTGGATCTCCGGCCTCATCGCCGGTCCCGTCCTGATCTTCGCCGGGCGCTTCTTCTACCGGTCCGCCTGGAACGCGCTGAAGCATGGCCGCACCAACATGGACGTGCCGATCTCGCTCGCCATCACGCTCTCCTATGCGATGTCGCTGTGGGAAACGATCCATCACGGTCCGCATGCCTGGTTCGACGCAACCGTTTCGCTGCTCTTCTTCCTGCTCATCGGGCGCACGCTCGATCACGTGATGCGCGACAAGGCGCGTTCCGCGATTACCGGCCTTGCCCGGCTTTCGCCGCGCGGCGCGACCGTCCTCAACCGCGACGGAAGCCGCGAATACCGCCCGGTGGAAGACATTCGCCCCGGCGACCGGGTGGCGATTGCCGCCGGCGACCGCATTCCCGTCGACGGCAAGGTCATTGCCGGCCTCTCCGACATCGACATGTCGATCGTCAATGGCGAGAGCGCGCCGGTGCCGGCAGGGGCGGGCAGCCTGCTGCAGGCCGGCACCCTCAGCCTCACCGGTTCGCTCGTGCTCGAGGCGACGGCAAGCGCCCGCGACAGCTTCCTTTCGGAAATCATCGGCCTCATGGAAGCGGCAGAAGGCGGGCGCGCCCGCTATCGCCGCATCGCAGACAGGGCGGCCCAGTATTATTCGCCCGCCGTTCACCTGCTGGCGCTTCTCTCCTTCCTCGGCTGGGGCATCTTCGGCGGGGACTGGAAGGAAGCGTTGCTGATCGCCGTCTCCGTGCTGATCATCACCTGCCCCTGCGCACTGGGGCTTGCGGTGCCCGTGGTGCAGGTGGTTGCGGCGGGTCGGCTCTTCCAAAACGGCATCATGGTCAAGGAAGGCTCCGCCATGGAGCGCCTCGCCGAAATCGACAGCGTGCTCTTCGACAAGACCGGCACGCTCACCATCGGCCGTCCGCGCCTCACCAATCGGGGCGAGGCAAGGCCCGAGCATGTGGAGATCGCTGCCGGGCTTGCGCTTTATTCCCGCCATCCGCTGTCGCGGGCGCTGGTATCGGCCGCATCCTCCGCGCGGGATTTCGCCGAAGTCTCCGAACGGCCGGGCGAGGGGCTGGAGGCCGTTGCGCCCGAGGGCACCTACCGGCTCGGCAACCGCCGCTTTGCCTGCGGCGAGGAAGCCGATGCTGCGGCAGGGTCGGATGCCACCTCAGAGGTGGTTCTCTCGCTCGATCACCGTCCGCTCGAAACCTTCCGCTTCGAGGACATGCCGCGTCCCGGCGCGCAGAAGGCGGTTGCGGCCCTTGCCCGCGAGGGCTTCCAGACCGTGGTTCTCTCCGGCGACCGCGCGCCCGTGGTGAAGGATCTGGCCGCCCGGCTCGGCATTGCCGACTGGCGGGCAGAGCTGTCCCCGCGCGACAAGGCCGATTACTGCGCCGAGGCGGCGAAGGCGGGCCACAAGGTGCTGATGGTCGGTGACGGCATCAACGATGCCCCGGCGCTGGCCGCAGCCCATGTCTCCATGGCACCGGCAACCGCCGCCGACATCGGGCGGCAGGCCGCCGATTTCGTCTTCCTGCGCGACAGCCTCGATGCCGTGCCGCTCGCCATCGAGATTTCCCGCCGGGCGGGCCGCCTGATCCGCGAAAACTTCGCTCTGGCCATCGGCTACAACATCTTTGCCGTGCCGATCGCCATTGCCGGCTATGCAACCCCGCTGGTCGCCTCCATCGCCATGTCCACCTCGTCCATGATCGTCGTGGTGAATGCGCTTCGCCTGAACCGGCTCGCCAGAAGCGAGGCCGCGCGGACGGAGGAGCGGGCAGGCACGGAGCCCGGCGTCGAAACCGCGAGGTTCGCCTGATGAGCAATCTGCTGATCCTCATTCCGGCTGCGCTCTTCATGGGCGGGCTCGGGCTCGGCGCCTTCCTGTGGTCGCTGAAGTCGGGCCAGTACGAGGACCTGGATGGCGCCGCCTGGCGTGCGCTGGACGATGGCGACGGCAAGCCCGGCGACTGATCGGACGAGGCGCGCTATTTGACGAAAGTCTAATTACGTTCTTGTCGTTCCTCCGTTCCGGTGCAACAACTGTCTGCGACAACAAAGGAGTCGCAGGACATGGAAGCAGCGGAAATCGGACTGATCGGCCTTGGCGTGATGGGCTCGAACCTTGCTCTCAACATTGCCGAAAAGGGCAACCGGATTGCCGTCTACAACCGCACGGGCGCTGCAACGGAGGCCTTCATGGCATCCGCCGGCGATCTCGCGGAGCGCATCGTGCCCTGCTACACGATGGAAGAGTTCGTCGCCGCCATCCGCCCGCCGCGGCCGATCATCATCATGATCAAGGCGGGCGATCCCGTCGACCAGCAGATGACGGCGCTGCAGGAATATCTCTCCGCCGGCGACATCATGATCGATGCCGGCAATGCCAATTTCCGCGACACCATGGCCCGCTTCGCCCGGCTCAGGGACACCAGCCTGACCTTCATCGGCATGGGCGTCTCGGGCGGCGAGGAGGGCGCGCGCCACGGGCCGTCGATCATGGTCGGCGGAACCGAGGAAAGCTGGAAGCGGGTCGAGCCGGTGCTGACCTCCATCGCTGCGCGCTTCGATGGCGAGCCCTGTGCCGCCTGGCTCGGCACCGACGGGGCAGGGCATTTCGTCAAGACCATCCATAACGGCATCGAATATGCCGACATGCAGATGATCGCCGAAATCTACGGCATCTTCCGCGACGGTCTGGGCAGGTCCGCCGGCGAGATCGGCACCATTTTCGAAGGCTGGAACCGCGGACGGCTCAACTCCTATCTGATCGAGATCACGGCGTCCGTGCTTGCGGCAAGAGACCCGATTTCCGGCGGGGCCATGGTGGACATGATCCTCGACAAGGCCGGCCAGAAGGGCACCGGCAAGTGGTCGGTCATCGAGGCGCAGCAGATGGGCGTTCCGGCAACGGCCATCGAGGCCGCGGTCGCCGCCCGCAGCCTCTCCTCGCAGAAGAGCCAGCGCGAAGCGGCGGCGGCGGTCTTCGGCGGTGGTCATGCGGACTTTTCCCTGTCCGGCGGCGCGGGCCTCGAAGAGGATCTGGAACTCGCGCTCTTCGCCGCCAAGATCGGTGCCTATGCCCAGGGTTTTGCCGTGATGGCGGAGGCCTCGCGCGAATTCGGCTGGAACCTGCCGATGCCGACGATTGCCCGCATCTGGCGCGCCGGCTGCATCATCCGCTCGCAGTTCCTCGACGAGATCACCAAGGCCTTCACGGCCATGCCGGATGCGCCGAACCTCATCCTCACGCCCGCCTTTGCCGAGATGCTGAAGCAGTCGCTGCCCTCGCTGCGTCGGGTGGTGGCGGCAGCCGTGGCGTCGGGACTTCCGGTTCCCGCGCTCTCCTCGGCGCTCGGCTATTTCGACGCCTACCGGCAGGCGCGCGGCACAGCGAACCTCATCCAGGCGCAGCGCGATTTCTTCGGCGCGCATGGCTTCGACCGTCTGGACGGAAAGGATTTCCACCACGGCCCGTGGGGCAGCGGCCTGCAGGATTTCGCCCGGCTCTGACGCCGCTCAGGCGTCTTCGGCAAAGC
Source organism: Gellertiella hungarica (assembly GCF_014197145.1). GTDB lineage: Bacteria > Pseudomonadota > Alphaproteobacteria > Rhizobiales > Rhizobiaceae > Gellertiella > Gellertiella hungarica. Next base: position 70,197 of record NZ_JACIEZ010000013.1, read on the forward strand.
TCGGCTGGTAGAGCGTCTGGAGGCTTTCGGGCGCTGCGCCGCCAATGCTCGCCAGCACTGCGCGGGCAAGCTCCATGCCCGCCGCGCGGATATCCTCGTTTGCGGCGATGATCTCCGGCCGGATCCATTTCAGCAGGTCGGAATTCTGCTTGGAAACGAGGTCCACGTCACGTCCCAGCTTCTTGCCGGCGGCCTCCAGACCGGCGACCATGGCGATCGTGCAGCCGCCGGCCATGGAAATCAGCCCGTCAGGAGCATCGGGGCCCGACATCAGCGCACGCGTCGCGTCGTGGATGGCGGTCAGCGGCGATTCCACCGTCACCGAATCGAACGGCACCGATCGCGCGCCGTGAAGCGAGAGGCCGTCCCGAAAGCCCTTGATGCTGTGTCCGGTATAGGAAAGATGCCCCTCCGGCAGGATGATCGCGATGTTCTTCCGCCCGCGCGCCACGAGACGCCGCACCGCCTCGCGCGCAAAGGTCTCGTTGTCGTAGTCGTGATAGGGATGGACGATGCCCATGTTGGTCCGCCCGTGGGTGGCAAACGGCATGCCGCGCTCTTCCATCAGGGCTACGCGGGGGTCGTTGGGCTCCGTGCGGGAGATGATCACCCCATCCGCCGAGCCCGTATCCAGAATATAGCGGATCGGCACCATCGGATCGCGCGCCGAGGCGTGCGGCGTGATGACGAGGTGGTAGGGCGTGCCGGTCAGAACCTCGGAAATGCCGAACACGATATGGTTGGTGAAGCCCATCAGCTCTTCCTCGATGGAGAGCACGAGGGCAATCACGTTGGTCTTGCCGGTTCTGAGGCGCACGCCCGCCCGGTTCGGCTGGTAGCCGATCTGGCGCGCGACGAGCCGCACGCGCTCCTTGGTGTCCGCCCCGATATCGGGCGCATCCTTCAGCGCCCGCGATACGGTGGTGATCCCCAAACCCGTCATGAAGGCGATGGTTTTCAGCGTCGGCCGTTCCCGCGCCCCATCCTTCAAGTCCCCGCCGTCACGCATCTCGTTACCGCCTAGCCGGACCATGAATGTCGTCCGTTCCTTCTCTTCGTCTATCCGAATTTGCACGATCTGCAAACAGGAGGGCGTGAGCATCGTTCCACCGGATAATTACTGTAACGATACAGGAGATTTGTCGAGGGGTCTTGTGGATAAACGCCTTGGTTGCGCTGCAATAGCCTCGCCTGCTGCGCTGCGGAAACAACTTCGGCGATAGGTTCCGCATCACCGGCCGGAAAGGCCTCACTGCAACGATATAGCTTGAAGAAGCAAGGCGTTAATGGCGCCTTTTGATATTCTCATGTCGCATTTCAATGGCCCTTAGCGCTTGTGACGTCGACAATCTTTTAGTGTACTCGCCCCGACATGAATATTTTTTGGATGGGCCTGTTGCGCCACCTGACGCTTTCGCCTAGGTTTTTACGGCAACGTTACAGTTCGGGAGGAACTCAATGACTATTCGCAGAACGGCGGCTGTTCTGGCCGCGACCGTGCTGCTGCCCCTCGGGGCTGCACATGCCGTCGATCTTGAAGTCACGCACTGGTGGACGTCCGGCGGGGAGGCCGCGGCAGTCGCAGAGCTCGCGAAGGCATTCGATGCGACGGGCAACAAATGGGTCGACGGCGCGATTGCCGGCGGTGGCGATACTGCCCGCCCGATCATGATCAGCCGCATCACCGGCGGCGATCCGATGGCTGCCACCCAGTTCAACCACGGCCGCCAGGCCGAGGAACTGATCGAGGCCGGCCTGCTGCAGGATCTGACGGAAGTGGCCGAGAAGGAAGGCTGGAAGGATCTTGTCCGCCCGTCCTCGCTGCTCGATGCCTGCACCAAGGACGGCAAGGTCTATTGCGCGCCGATCAACATCCACTCCTGGCAGTGGATGTGGCTGTCCAACGCCGCCTTCGAGAAGGCGGGCGTTCCGGTGCCGAAGGACTGGTACGAGTTCGAAAAGGCGGTACCCGCACTCGAGAAGGCCGGCATCGTACCGCTCGCGGTCGGCGGGCAGAGCTGGCAGTCCAAGGGCGCCTTCGACGTGATGGCGATTGCCCTTGCCGGCATCGATACGTGGAAGAAGGTCTATGTGGAGCTCGATGCGGACGCCGCGCGGGGTCCGGAATTCGCCAAGGTCTGGGCTGCCGCCGCCAAGGCGCGCGACTGGTCCAAGGATACCAAGGTTCAGGACTGGAACCAGGCCACCAACATGGTGATCACGGGCAAGGCTGCCGCGCAGATCATGGGCGACTGGGCGCAGGGCGAATTCCAGGTGGCCGGCCAGGTCGCCGGCAAGGACTACACCTGCCTTCCGGGCCTCGGCGTGAACGAGATCATCTCCACCGGCGGCGATGCCTTCTACTTCCCGAAGCTCGACGATCCGGAAAAGACCAAGGCGCAGATGCAGCTCGCCTCCGTGATGCTGTCCAAGGAAACCCAGGTTGCCTTCAACCTGAAGAAGGGCTCGGTGCCCGTCCGTGGCGACGTGGACCTCAATGCCGCCAACGACTGCATGAAGAAGGGTCTCGACATCCTCGCCAAGGGCAACATCCTGCCCGACAGCACGATGACCATGTCTCCCGACACCACCAACCAGCTGCAGGACGTGATCGTGCAGTTCTGGAACACCCCCTCGATGACGCCGGAGGAAGGGCAGAAGCGCTTCGCCGACATCATCGCGCAGGCGGACTGACCGCCTGACCGATGGGAGCGGCCCGGACCCGACCCGCCACGGGCCGGGCCGCACCGACCGGTTTGCCCTCGACGCGGACGGCGCGATGCCGTCCCGCTCCGGCAAACCCGCGGGAAACAGGATCGCCGGACTTCGCCTTGCGCGAAGGCGGTCCCGCTATCATGACAGGGGAGGTCTCATGAACGAACCCGGCCCGGGCGCGCGCGGAAATCCGTTCTTCCGCAATGCCGCCGCCAAAATCGCAAGCCTGCCGATGATCCTGACGGCGCTCGTCGTCTTCGTCGGCGGAACGGCCTGGACGGTCGTCTATTCCTTCACCAATTCCAAGCTGCTGCCGAAGCTGAATTTCGTGGGGCTCGACCAGTATCGCCGCCTCTGGTCGACGGAGCGCTGGGTTGTCTCCGTCGAGAACCTGCTGGTCTATGGCGTCTTCATGCTGGTCTTCTCGCTCCTCATGGGCTTCGTTCTCGCAGCGCTGATGGACCAGAAGATCCGTTTCGAAAACACGTTCCGCACCATCTTCCTCTATCCTTTCGCGCTCTCCTTCATCGTCACGGGTCTGGTCTGGCAGTGGATCCTCAACCCCGAATTCGGCGTGCAGCACGTGGTGCGCAGCCTCGGCTTCGAAAACTTCACCTTCGATCCGCTCTATAACCAGGACATCGTGATCTACGGCATCCTGATCGCCGCGCTCTGGCAGGGCACGGGGCTGATCATGTGCATCATGCTGGCCGGCCTTCGCGGCATCGACGAGGACATCTGGAAGGCCGCGCGCGTTGACGGCATTCCCGCCTGGAAGACCTATGTCTTCATCATCATCCCCATGATGCGGCCGGTCTTCATCACCTCGCTGGTGCTGATCGGGGCCGCGATCGTCAAGGTCTACGATCTCGTCGTGGCCCAGACCGGCGGCGGTCCGGGCATCGCCTCGGAAGTGCCGGCGAAATATGTCTACCAGAACATGTTCTACGCCCAGAACCTCGGGCAGGGCTTTGCCGCCTCCACCATGATGCTCATCTCGGTCGCCGTGCTTGTCGTGCCTTGGGCCTATCTCGAATTCTCAGGGAGGCAGCGCCATGGCTGAGGCCGCCATTCACACGTCTGCGCTCCAAGGGCCCCAGGGCCGCCGGCCGAAGAGTCTGCTTTCGCCGCGCCGCATCGTCATCTACGGCCTGCTGCTCGTCGCGGCCTTCTACTACATCCTGCCGCTCTACGTGATGATCGTGACATCGCTCAAAGGCATGCCGGAAATCCGGCTCGGCAACATCTTTTCGCCGCCCGTCGAAGTCACCTTCGAACCCTGGGTGAAAGCCTGGTCGCAGGCCTGCACGGGGCTGAACTGCGACGGCCTCTCGCGCGGCTTCTGGAACACGGTCATCATCACGGTCCCAAGCGTGCTGGTCTCCATCGCGGTCGCCTCGGTGAACGGTTATGCGCTCTCCAACTGGCGCTTCAGGGGCTCGGATCTCTTCTTCACCATCCTCATCATCGGCGCCTTCATTCCCTATCAGGTGATGCTCTATCCGATGGTGATCATCCTGCGCACCATGGGCCTCTATGGCAGCCTGTCGGGGCTCATCGTGGTGCACACCGTCTTCGGCATGCCGATCCTGACGCTGCTCTTCCGCAACTATTTCACCGCGCTTCCGGCCGAGCTTTTCAAGGCGGCGCGCGTGGATGGGGCGGGCTTCTGGGGCATCTATTTCCACATCATGCTGCCCATGGCGGTGCCGATCATGGTGGTGGCGATGATCCTGCAGGTCACCGGCATCTGGAACGACTTCCTCTTCGGCGTCGTCTTCACCAAGCCGGACTATTACCCGATGACCGTGCAGCTCAACAACATCGTCAATTCCGTGCAGGGCGTGAAGGAATACAACGTCAACATGGCCGCCACCATCCTCACCGGGGCCGTGCCGCTCGCCGTCTATTTCCTCTCCGGCAGATATTTCGTGCGCGGCATCGCCGCAGGCGCAGTGAAGGGCTGAATTTTCCCATGAATACAAGCGTATCCATCAAGAACCTGTCCCTCGATTTCGGCGCGGTGAGCGTGCTGAAGGCGCTCGATCTCGATATTGCCGATGGCGAATTCCTGGTGCTGCTCGGCTCCTCCGGCTGCGGAAAGTCGACGCTGCTCAACTGCATTGCCGGGCTTCTCGAACCCACCGGCGGGCAGATCTTCATCAAGGGTCGGAACGTCACCTGGCTGGAGCCGAAGGACCGCGGCATCGGCATGGTGTTCCAGTCCTATGCGCTCTATCCGCAGATGACGGTGGAGAAGAACCTCTCCTTCGGGCTGCGCATCGCCGGCATGCCGAAGCCGGAGATCGAGAAGCGCGTCGCCCGCGCCGCCGAAATCCTGCAGATCGGGCCGCTTCTGAAGCGCAAGCCGGCGGAGCTTTCCGGCGGCCAGCGCCAGCGCGTCGCCATCGGCCGCGCACTGGTCCGGGATGTGGACGTCTTTCTCTTCGACGAGCCGCTCTCCAATCTCGACGCCAAGCTGCGGGCGGAGCTGCGCGTCGAACTCAAGCGCCTGCACCAGTCGCTGAAAAACACGATGATCTACGTCACCCATGACCAGATCGAGGCGCTCACGCTCGCCGACCGCATCGCCATCATGAAGAACGGCGTCATCCAGCAGCTCGATACGCCCGATGTCATCTATCACGCCCCGAAGAACCTCTTCGTCGCCGGTTTCATCGGCTCGCCGTCGATGAATTTCCTGAAGGGAGAGATCATCGTGGAAGAGGGCAGGCCCTTCTTCCAGACCGGCGGCGCGCGGCTGCCGCTCGACGGCTACCGGGCAAGCGAAACGCTGGCTTCGGGACGCGCCGTCGTGCTCGGCGTCCGGCCCGAACATATCCGCGTCAACGAGGAGCGGGATGGCGATCCGGTCCGGGAGGCGGTGGTGGATATCGAGGAGCCGATGGGGGCAGACAACCTGCTCTGGCTGAAGCTCGACGGGCATGTCATCTCCGTGCGGGTCAACGGCGCGCGCCGGTTTGCGGCGGGCACGCCGGTGCGCCTCTCCTTCGACATGTCCATGGCCTCGCTCTTCGATGCCGCCACGGAACTCCGGATCTGAAGGGCGCGACGATGGGCGATCACCTGCCGGTGACATCTCTGGATCTTGCGGGCACCTGGCATCTCGCCTCGGTGGACGGGCTGCATCGGGCGGAGATGACCGTGCCCGGCGACGTGCATTCGGCGCTGGAAGCGACGGGCATCATTCCCGATCCCTATCATGGCGAAAACGAGAAGCGGGTGCAGTGGGTGGCCGAGACCGGCTGGATCATCGAGCGCGACTTCGATCTCGCCGATGCGTCCGGCCGCTGGTATCTCGACCTCGACAACGTGGATACGGTCGCGACCGTCTTCCTCAACGATATACCGGTGCTTCAGGCGGACAACTGCTTCCGCCGCTACAGGCCCGATGTCAGCGCCGCGCTGAGGCCGGGGCGAAACCGCATCCGCTTCCATTTTCCTTGCAGCATCGAGGAGGGGCGGAAGCGCTTCGAGGCGCAGCCCTTCGAGGTGCCATGGCTGGAGATGAACTCGCCGATCCCCTATGGCAACATGCTGCGCAAACCGCAGTGCCATTTCGGCTGGGACTGGAACATCGCGCTCGCCCCGCTCGGTCTTTATGGCACGGTGGGGCTGAAAAGGCTCGATGCCTGCCGCATCGAGCATGTCATGACACGCCAGCATTTTCAGGCGGATGGCGCGGTTTCCTTGCGTGTGGAGGTGATGCTTCACGCTGCGGAAGCCGGTCACGCCCCGGTGACACTGGCGCTGGGCGATGACGCGGTGCGGATCGATTGCCCGCTCCATCCCGGCATGAACCGCGTCACCCATGTCTTCACCGTCGCGAGGCCCCAACTCTGGTGGCCGGTCGGGGCCGGTGAGCAGGCACTTTATCCGCTGGCGGTTTCCGCCGGTGGCGAGACGGTGCGGCGCGAGATCGGCTTCCGGCAGGTGGAGCTCATCACCACGCCGGATGCGGCGGGCAGCCGTTTCGCGCTGTCGGTCAATGGCCGGGAAATCTTCTGCAAGGGGGCGAACTGGATCCCCGCCGACGCGCTCTTTTCCCGCACCAGCCGGGAGAAGACCGAGGCGCTGCTCCGGTCCGCTGTCGACGCGAACATGAACATGATCCGCATCTGGGGCGGCGGCTTCTACGAGGCGGACTGGTTCTACGACATCTGCGACCGGCTGGGGCTCATGGTCTGGCAGGACTTCATGTTCGCCTGCAACCTCTACCCCTCGACGCCGGACTTCCTCGAAAACGTCCGGGAGGAAGTGGATCATCAGGTGCGCCGGCTCGCCAGCCATCCCTCCATCGTGCTCTGGTGCGGCGACAACGAGCTGGTCGGCGCGCTCACCTGGTTCGAGGTGTCGCGCAAGAACCGCGACCGCTATCTCGTCTCCTACGACCGGCTGAACCGCACCATCGAGACGGCGATGAAGGCGGCGGCACCCGATGCCATGTGGTGGCCGTCGAGCCCCGCCTCCGGCTATCTCGATTATGGCGACGCCTGGCATGCGGACGGTTCCGGCGACATGCATTACTGGTCCGTCTGGCACGAGAACAGGAGCTTCGACAACTACCGCAGCGTCAAGCCGCGCTTCTGCTCGGAATTCGGCTTCCAGTCCTATACGTCCATGCCCGTGATCCACGGCTTTGCCGCGCCCGGGGATCTCAACATCGCCTCGCCGGTCATGGAGCGGCACCAGAAGAACAAGGGCGGCAACGAGCGGATTGCGGGCACCATGTTCCGCTACTTCCGCTTCCCCACCAGCTTCGAAAGCTTCGTCTATCTCAGCCAGGTACAGCAGGCCGTCGCCATCCAGACGGCGGTGGATTACTGGCGCTCGCTGAAACCCCATTGCATGGGCACGCTCTACTGGCAGCTCAACGACACGTGGCCCGTCGCCTCCTGGTCGAGCCTCGACCATGGCGGCGGCTGGAAGGCGCTGCATCATGCGGCCAGGCGCTTCTTCCAGCCGGTGCATGTGGCCGTCGTTCCGGAAGAGGGCGGCTATCGCTTCACCATGATCAACGATACGGCAGAGCCTGTCCGGGTGAATGCCCGGCTTTACGCGCTCGATCTCGACGGCCGCCGCCAGTCTCTCGGCGACATGGCGGGCAAATGTCCGACCGACCGTGCGCTGGAACTGGGCTTCCTTCCCCGCGTGAAGCTGCCCGAGGGGCAGGTGCTTGCCTGGCGGTTCGAGGCTTCGAACGGCATGACCGGCGAGGGGCATCTGGTGGCCGACGTCTGGAAGGCGCTGGCGCTGAAACCCGCCGGCCTCACCGTCACGGCGATCCGCGAGCCCGATGGCCGCTGGTCGGTGGATGTCACCGCGCAGGGTCTGGCGCTCTTCGTTCTGGCGGAGGCGGATTGCCCCGGCCGGTTCAGCGACAATCTCTTCGATCTCTCGGCCGGCGAAACGCGCCGCCTCGTCTTCACGCCAACAGGAGAAGGAGCCGGAGCGGCCGTGCCCGCCTTCCGCCTCCACGACCTCCATTCGAGCCAGGCGCCGGCGCTCTAGCCGAAGCCTTCCCCTAATCCACGACCCCCGCAAGGACAGATCCATGACCAAGGCCAGTTTCCAGCTCTACAGCGCCCGCAACTTCCAGCCCTTCGCCGATGTCTTCGCCACGCTCGCTGCCGCCGGCTATGGCGAGGTGGAAGGCTTCGGCTTCATCTACGAGGGCATGAGCGACGGCGAGCTTTCAGCCCTCAGGGCCGATCTCGACCGCAACGGGCTGACCATGCCGACAGGGCATTTTTCGATCGACATTCTGGAAAGCAATCCCACCCGCGCCATCGAGATCGCCCGGGCCCTCGGCTTCGAGAGCGCCTATTGCCCCTGGCTGCCGCCGGAACACCGCCCGACGACGGCGAAAGGCTGGTTCGCGCTCGGCCAGCGGCTGGAAAAGGCCGGCGCGCCGCTCGTCGCCGCCGGTCTCGATTTCGGCTGGCACAATCACGATTTCGAGTTCTTCCCGCTGGAGGACGGCTCCACGGCGCAGGAACAGATCTTCAGCGGCGGCCCCTCGCTTTCCTGGGAAGCGGATATCGCCTGGATCGTCCGGGGCGGTGCCGATCCCTTCGAGTGGATCGAGCGCATGGGCCATCGCATCACCTCCGTGCACGTGAAGGACATCGCGCCCTCGGGCCAGAACGCGGATGAGGACGGCTGGGCAGATGTCGGTTCCGGCATCGTGCCCTGGGCGAAGCTCATGCCGGCGCTGAAGGCCACGCCCGCCCGCCATTTCATCATGGAGCACGACAATCCGAACGATCTCCAGCGCTTTGCCACGCGCTCCATCGCAGCCTTCCAGTCCTTCTGAACAGGGTAGAATACCATGACCAAGACCTATGGCGTCGGCATCCTCGGATGCGGCAACATCTCCACCACCTATTTCTCGCTGGCGCCGCTCTTCAAGGGGCTGGAGGTGCGCGCCTGCGCCGATCTCAACCCGGCGGCGGCGGAAGCCCGCGCGGCCGAATATGGCGTGCGCGCCCAGTCCATCGAAGACCTGCTCGCCAATGACGAGATCGATGTGATCGTCAACCTCACCATTCCGGATGCCCATTATGCGGTGACGAAGCGCATCCTCGAGGCGGGCAAGCATGCCTATTCGGAAAAGCCGCTGGTGCTCTCGCTGGAGGAGGGCGAGGATCTCCGCCGCATCGCGACGGCGAAGGGGCTGGCCGTCGGCTGCGCGCCGGACACGTTCCTCGGGGGCGCGCACCAGCAGGCCCGCCAGTTCATCGATGCCGGCGGCATCGGCAAGGTCACGTCGGGCACCTGCCACGTGATGGGGCCGGGGATGGAAATGTGGCATCCGAGCCCGGACTTCTTCTTCCTGCCCGGCGGCGGGCCGATCCTCGACATGGGGCCCTATTACATCGCCAATCTCATCAACCTCATCGGCCCGGTGAAGCGGGTTGCGGCGCTCACCAACATGGCGCGGGAAAGCCGCACCATCTCCAGCGAGCCGCGCAAGGGAGAGGTCATCCCGGTGAAGACGCCGACCAACATCCACGCGCTCCTCGAATTCCAGAGCGGTGCAACCATCACGCTGTCCGCCAGCTGGGATGTCTGGGCGCACCGCCATGCCAACATGGAGCTCTATGGCACGGAAGGCTCGATCTTCGTGCCGGACCCGAACTTCTTCGGCGGCAAGGTGGAGGTGACGCCGGCCGGCGCGGAAACGCGCGAGCTTTCGCCCTGGGACCATCCCTTCGGCAGGCTCAACCAGGATCATCCGCATCTCGGGCCGCTCGCCAACTACCGCACCGCCGGCCTCGCCGACATGGTGGCGGCGCTGGAGACGGGGCGCGACGCCCGCTGCTCGCTGGATCGCACGCTGCATGGTGTGGACGTGATGACCTCGATCCTGAAATCGGGCGCGGAAGGGCGTTTCGTGGAGATGACCACCACCTGCACCCAGCCCGCCGCACTCGGCATCGAGGAGGCCAGCGCGCTCCTGAAGTGAGGGCGCCCTAGCGGAAGGTGCCCGCGCGGGGCGGCAGGGCCGGCACGTCGAAGGCGGCGGGCGGCTCGCCGGCCCGGGCGCGGTCGGCCATCGTGCGGAACGCCGCCTCCAGATGGCGGCAGAACCGCTCGGAATCGAAGAGCGGTGCGCGGAAGCGGTTTTCCTCGAGCCGCGCCTTCAGCGCGTCCGACGTTCCCGGGGAACGGGCGATGGCGGATGCCAGCGCCACGAAGCCCTCGCGTCCCTCGGCCACCAGCTCCGGCAGGCCGATGGCGTGAAGCAGGCTTTCCGAAACCCGCCCGGCAAAGGTCTGTCCCTTCATGGTGACAACCGGCAATCCCGCCCACAGCATGTCCGACGTGGTGGTGTGGCCGTTGCAGGGGAAGGTGTCGAGCGCGAGGTCCGCTGCCTGGACGCGGGCGATATGATCCGCATAGGCGCATTTGCTGGCCGGATGTATCCGCGCCGGATCGATGCCGCGCCGGGCGAAGGCGGGCTTCACCGTCTGCCCGTGCGCCATGATCCAGAGATGCGCTTCGGGCGCTTCCTTCAGCACCTCGGCCCAGATGTCCAGCGTCCCGGGCGTGAGCTTCTTCGTGCCGTTGAACGAGGCGAAGAGGAAGACGTCCTCCGGCAGGCCGAGGGCGGCGCGGCTCACCGCCGCCGGTCGTTGCCGGGCAGAGGGATCGTTCGGCTGGTAGCTTTCGGGCAGGCGGCAGAAGAGCTCGTGGAAATGCGGTGCGGAGCCGTCCGGCAGCGTGAACCGGTCGCCGATCACATAGTCGCAATCCACGCCTGCGGCCGATCCGGGAAAGCCCAGCCACGCCACCTGCACCGGCGCGGCCTGCCGGTTGAAGATGCCGCAGCGGTGATTGCCGGTGTGGCCCTTGAGGTCCACCAGAATGTCGATGCCGCGGGCACGGATCGCGGCTTCTGCGGCCGCGTCGTCCATCTCGCGGATGGAGACGATCTTGCCCCAGCCGGATCGCCCGCCGCCATCGAAGGACCGGTACTTCTCCGGTGTGGCGCAGAACAGCGTGATCTCGAACCGGTTGCGGTCATGGTGACGCAACACGTCGCCCAGAAGCCGCATGGTCGCGTGGTCGTCCCAGAGGTCGGAGCTGACATAGCCGATGCGGATGCGCTCGCCCCAGCGATGCGGCATCGCGCGCCGCCTGCGGCGGCTTTCCTCCGTGTAGAGCGGCAGGGCGCCGGTGTTCGCCGCCTTGCGCAGCAGGGCCTCATCCTCCAGCCAGATGAGCGCGGCATGGGGTTCCTCGAATTGCAGGATCGCCGTGTTGCCGCGTGCCAGTTCCGCGCGGATCGCCGCTTCTTCCTTCTCCACCACCTCGAATTCGCATCTCTCCCGGGCAAAGCCCAGATGGGTGAAGCGGATGTAGGGATCGTTCGGGAAAAGGGCCCGGAGCTTGCGGTACACGACGGCATTGGAGGGCGAGTAGGGGTCGCTCGCAAGCAGCCGCGCCGCCATCTGCAGGTGTTCCGGCACCTCGCTCTCGACCAGCCGGTGCTTCAGCGCGTCGACGAGCTGCAATTCGCCGGTCTTTTCGAAGATGGTGATGAGCATGAAGGCGAGGGCGGGGTCCTCGGGCCGCTGCTGCAGGAGGCGAAGGGCGATCAGCTGCGCCTTGTCGTCGTTGCCGGCGGCGAGGTGAAGTTCGGCCGCCCGCCTGGCGTGGTCGTAGGCGGCGGATTGACTGAGCGCCGCCGCGCTTTCGAAGAATTCCGCCGCATCGGCCTTGTGCCCCATTCCGGCCAGCGCTTCGCCCACCAGCGCCAGCACCTCTTCGCTGCTGTCGGGGGTGATGATCGGCTGAAGCACGGCCAGCGCTTCGCCGTAGCGGCGCGTCTCCAGCCTGGCGCGCGCCTCCTGAATGCGGGCATCGACGGTCAAGACTCGTCTCCAAAATCACATAAGTATCGGAGACGAGCCTTACGAACCGAGCCTTGCGCGTTGCTGATGCCGCTCAGCTTTTTCCGAGGCATTCCGTGAGCGAGGAAGCGATGGTGCGCATCAGGGTGAAGTAGAGGTCGGGCCCTTCGGCAAGCGTGCCGCCCTCCGGATCCAGCGTGCCGGAGCGCGCCGCGGATCCTTCCGTCACCACCCCCACGAGCTTCGGCTCGAACTGCGGCTCGGCGAAGACGCAGGTGGCGCCCAGCGAGGCGATCTTGTCGTGGATTTCGCGCACGCGCTCCGCTCCCGGAGGCGTTTCGGGCGAGACGGTGATCGAGCCTGCGACCCTCAGCCCGTAGCGCTTTTCGAAATACTGGTAGGCATCGTGGAACACCACGAAGGGCTTGTTCCGGATGGGGGCCAGCGTATCGGCAAGCTCCCGGTCGAGCGCCTCCAGATTGGCCTCCACCGCCCGTGCATTCGCCCGGTACTGCTCGGCATGGGCGGGGTCTGCCTTTTCCAGCGTATCGCGGATGCTTTCCACCATGGCCACCGCATTTTGCGGGTCCAGCCAGAAATGCAGGTCGTAGGCGCCTTCTTCCCCGTGGTCGTGATGGGCCTCTTCCGCGCCGTCGTGATCCGCATGGGCTTCCTCGGCGTGATCGCCGTCGTCATGGGCTTCGAATGCGCCGCCTTCGCGGAAGGGAAGCTTCGTCAGGCCGGGCGCATCCTGCATCGCCACGATCTGCGCATTGGCGCCCAGGGATTTCATCGGCTCTTCGAGAAAATGCTCGAAATCCGCGCCCATCCAGAAGATCACCTTCGCACTCTCGATGTCGGCCGCATTGGAGGGCTTCAGGCTGTAGGTGTGCGGCGATGCCGAGCCGCCGACGATGAGCTTCGGCTCGCCGACGCCCTGCATGACCGCCGCCACCAGCGAATGCAGCGGCTTGACCGATGCGGTCACGACCGGCGCTTCCTGGCCGTGGGCGGGAAAGCTGCCGAGCAGCGAGAGCGAAACGCCGGCCGCCAGACCTGCGAAGGGAAACCATTTGCTGAGCGTCACCACTTGCCTCCGTTTTGTAATGTTATTACATTCATTGCGTTATGCTATAACGTGTGGCATAGGCTGTGGCAACAGGCATGAAAGAGAAAAAATGCTCGACCGCTCTTCCCCGAATGGCCCGCCGCTGATCACCCTCAAGGGGGTGGGCGTGCGCCGTGGCGACCGCTGGCTCGTGCGCGATGTCGGCTTTTCCGTCAGCCCGCGCGAGATCGTGACGCTCATCGGGCCGAACGGTTCCGGCAAATCCACCACCGCCAAAACCGCGACCGGGGTCCTCAAGCCCACGGAAGGCTGGGTCGAGCGCCGGCCCGGCCTGCGGATCGGCTATGTGCCGCAGAAGCTGCAGGTGGACTGGACGCTGCCGCTGACGGTGCGCCGGCTGATGACGCTGACGGGCCCGCTGGCCGAAAGCGACCTCGTTGCCGCGCTCGAGGCTGCCGGCATCGCCCACATGGCGGGCGCCGAGGTGCAGCATCTCTCGGGCGGCGAGTTCCAGCGCGCGCTCCTTGCCCGCGCCATAGCCCGCAAGCCCGATCTGCTGGTGCTCGACGAGCCGGTGCAGGGTGTCGATTTCAATGGCGAGATTGCCCTTTACGAGCTCATCCGCAAGATCCGCGACGAGACCGGCTGCGGCATCCTGCTGATTTCCCACGACCTGCACGTGGTCATGGCCGAGACGGATACCGTGATCTGCCTGAACGGCCATGTCTGCTGCCGGGGAACGCCGGCTGCCGTCTCGAAAAGCCCGGAATATTCGCGGCTCTTCGGCGGTCGTGCGGCGGGAGCGCTCGCCTTCTACAACCACCAGCACGATCACACCCATCTGCCGGATGGCCGCGTTCTCCACGCGGACGGGCAGATCACGGATCGCTGCTATCCCGGTGACGGACATCATCCGGGCCATGTCCATGACGATGATTGCGGCTGCGGCGAGCCCCGCCTGCACCTGATGTACAAGGGCAGGCTTCAGCCCGAAGTGCCCGCCACGGGCGAGGGGGCTGCCGATGCTTGACGATTTCTTCTTCCGCGCCATGCTGGCCGGCATCGGCCTTGCCATCACCACCGGTCCGCTCGGCTGCTTCATCATCTGGCGGCGGATGGCCTATTTCGGCGATACGATGGCCCATTCCGCGCTGCTCGGCATTGCGCTTTCGCTTCTCTTCAGCGTCAACCTGATGGTGAGCGTCTTCGTCGTGGCGGCGGCCATTTCTCTCCTGCTCATCGTGCTGCAGAAGCGCGGCGGGCTGTCCGCCGATGCGCTGCTCGGCATCCTGTCCCACGCGACGCTTGCCATCGGCCTCGTCATCGTCGCCTTCATGACCTGGGTGCGCGTCGACCTGATGGGCTTCCTCTTCGGCGATATCCTTGCGGTTTCCCGGCAGGATGTCGGCATCATCTGGGGCGGCGGGGTGCTGGTGCTGGCCGCTGTCGCGGCGCTCTGGCGGCCGCTGCTTGCCTCCACCGTCTCGGCCGAGATCGCCGAGGCCGAGGGCATGCATCCGGAAAGGGCAAAGCTGGCCTTCATGCTCCTGATGGCGCTGGTGATCGCGATTGCCATGAAGATCGTCGGCATCCTGCTCATCACCTCGCTGCTGGTGATCCCGGCGGCTGCCGCGCGCCGCTTCTCCCGCACGCCGGAGATGATGGCGGTGCTTGCCTCGCTCATCGGTGCGGCGGCGGTGGTCGGCGGGCTCTACGGCTCCCTGCACTACGACACGCCCTCCGGCCCCTCGATCGCCGTTGCGGCACTCATGATGTTCCTGATCAGCCTCCTGCCTTTCGGCCGCGGTGCCGGGGCGGAGGCTGCAGAAAGGGAGGGCCGCCGATGATTGCGCCCGCACTGACCAAGAACCAGAGCCTTGTCTTCGACGTGCTGGTGCGCGCCGAACAGCCGATCAGCGCCTACACCATCCTGGACCGGTTGCGGGATCACGGCTTCCGCGCGCCGCTGCAGGTCTACCGTGCCCTCGACAAACTGACCGAGGCGGGGCTGGTGCACCGGCTGGAAAGCCTCAACGCCTTCGTCGCCTGCGCCCATCGCAACGCTTCCTGCTGCGGCGGGCATTCGCACGGAACGGTTGCCTTTGCGATCTGCACGGGATGCGGGCAGGCGGACGAATTCCACGATCACGAGATCGATCATCGCCTGACGGTCTGGGCGAAGGCCCGCAATTTCCGTCCGGAAAAGACCACCATCGAGATCCGCGGGCTTTGCGCGCGCTGCGCCGCCTGAGACGGGCGAGGGCGCCGTCTGCATGGAAAAGGGCACGGTCTCCGTGCCCTTCCTGGCCTTGAGGTGAGCCCGGGGCGTCACGGGGTGAGCCCGGGCATCACGCAGTGAACCCGGGTATAACGAGATCAGCCCGGGAGTATCGCGGGACGTCGCGGTCGCCTAGGGACGCCGAAGGATCAGCCGCTCGAGGAAGCGCAGCGACGCGGAGAGCGTTTCGAGCGGCAGCGGGCGGGCGACCATGTGCGGCTCCAGGCCGATGTCCCGCAGCAGATGCTCGGGAAGGCGCGCCACATCGGGTGTGATGACAACAGGTGCCACCGCAATGGTCGGTTCGACCAGCCGAAGATGGGTTGCGGTCCTGGTGCGCGGAGCGGGCGAGGCTGCCGGGGCGTCCCAGCCAGCCTGGATTTTGAGGGAAACGGACATGATCCTGCCTTTCATATGCGAGCGGGCTTTCGCCCATTGCAGGGATCATGCACTTTCAGCTTGCATTGGGGAAACGCGGAATACTTGAGAGTGCTTCAAGGAAAACTTGATCCTGCCGCCTCGCGGCCCTGCACCGCCCTTGCGGCTTCCAGCACCCAGTCGCGGAACACGGCCACCCGCTCGTTCAGCGTTTCGGCGGTGGGGTAGACCAGGTAGTAGCCGAATTCCGGCGGGACGGTGACGCCGAGGTCGAACGGCCGGACGAGCCGTCCTTCCGAAAGGTCGTTCGCGACCATGGAAAAATCCGCCAGCGCCACGACCTCGCCCGTCATCGCCGCCTCGATGGCGTCCGAGGACTTTTCGAAGACGAGCGTGTTGTCGTCGTCGAAATCCGGAATGCCCGCAGCGGCCATCCAGACCGACCAGGTGGGCCAGGTCAGGCCGTCGCCGGTCCAGTGGATATGAGCGAGCGTGTGCTGCAACAGGTCCGACGGCGTCCGGATGGGCCGCTCGCCCTTCAGCAGGCGGGGGCTGCAAACCGGCGCTATCACGTTGGAAAACAGGCGATCCGTCGTGCAGCCGGGATAGTTTCCCGTGCCGAAGCGGATGGCGATATCCACGTCGTCGATCTCGAAATCCCTGAGCTCGTAGGAGACATCGAAGCGCACGTCGATTTCAGGATGGCGCCGGCGGAACTCGACGATGTGCCGCATCAGCCATTTCGTCGCGAATTGCGGGTCGACCGTGACCTTGAGCTGGCGTTCGTCGCG
Source organism: Gellertiella hungarica (assembly GCF_014197145.1). Classification (GTDB taxonomy): domain Bacteria; phylum Pseudomonadota; class Alphaproteobacteria; order Rhizobiales; family Rhizobiaceae; genus Gellertiella; species Gellertiella hungarica. The sequence goes on from NZ_JACIEZ010000013.1 coordinate 86,808, forward strand.
CTTCAGCCGCGCGACCCGGCTTACGGCCCGGTTCATCGTGTCGATGGCCTCTTCCGCCGCCGCGCAGAGGATTTTTCCGGCATCCGTCAGCACCATCGACCGGCCGGTGCGCTGGAACAGCTCGTAGCCGAGCGTCGTCTCGAGTTCCTTTATCTGGAAGCTCACCGCAGCCGGGGTTAGGCCGAGTTCGTCGGCCGCCCGGGTGAAGTTGAGGTGCCGCCCGGCGGCGGCAAGGGTTCTGAGGGTGCGGGTGCCTGGCGCGCTTCGCATGGCGTCTGATAGTTTTCCTTGAAGTTCGGAAAAGCCTATCCGCGCCCGGCCCGAAGGTCAACGGCCGGCATCCGCCCGGCCTCAGAGGCGGCGCAGGTCCCGTGCGAAGCGCTTCCAGTTGCGCACATAGCTGTCGGCGGACCGTTTCAGCCCCTCGGCCGCCTTCTCGTCCAGCGTCCGGATGGCGCGGGCAGGCGAGCCGACGATCAGCGAATTGTCCGGAAACTCCTTCCCCTCCGTCACCAGCGCATTGGCGCCGATCAGGCAGTTGCGGCCGATCCTGGCGCCGTTCAGCACCGTCGCGCCCATGCCGACCAGCGAGTTTTCGCCGATGGTGCAGCCATGGACGATCGCATGATGGCCGATGGTGCAGCCCTCGCCGATGGTCACAGGGAAGCCGGGATCCACATGCACCATGACGCCTTCCTGGATGTTGGTGCGGGCGCCGATGGTGATCGGCTCGTTGTCGCCGCGCAGAACGGCACCGAACCAGATGCCGACATCCTCGCCGAGATGCACTTCGCCGATCACATGGGCGTCGGGGGCGACCCAGTAGCGGTCGTCGGCGGGCGTTTCGGGTGTCTTGTCGCCAAGCGAATAGAGCGGCACGGGCAGGTCCTCCGGTATGCGGGGTTCAGATGACGGTGAGACGGCGCGTGGCAATGCCGTCGATGCCGCAGGCGATCGTATCGCCGCGCGAGACGGGGCCGACGCCGGCGGGCGTGCCGGTCAGGATCACGTCGCCGGGCGCGAGCACGAAAAGCCGGGACAGGGCGGCGATGATTTCCGGCACGCGCCAGATCATCTGCGCGATGTCGCCGGACTGGCGCCGGCTGCCATTGACCTCGAGCCAGATGCCTGCCTTATCAGGATGGCCGATCCGGGCCGCGGGCACGAGGGCAGAGCAGGGGGCGGACTGCTCGAAGGCCTTGGCGACCTCCCAGGGCCGCCCCGCCTTCTTCGCCTCCGCCTGTCGGTCCCGCCGGGTGAAATCGATGGCCACGCCATAGCCGTAGACATGGCCGAGCGCGTCGTCCTCCGCAATATCCGCCCCGCCCTTGCCGATCGCCACCATCAGCTCCACCTCGTGATGCACATCGGCGGAGAGCGGCGGATAGGGAAAGTCACCGGGCGGCGACACCAGGTTGTCCGGGTTCTTCTGGAAGAAGAAGGGCGGTTCGCGGCTGGGATCGCCGCCCATCTCGAGCGCGTGGTCGGCATAGTTTCTCCCGACGCAATAGACCCGCCGGACCGGGAAAAGCCCATCCTCTCCCTCCACCGGAAGCAGCACCGGACGCGGCGCGGGTATGACCAGGCGGGAAGCTGCGGGTTCGGTCATGTCGGTCTTTGCTCCTTTGGCGCGGGACTCGCGGAATGCATCGGTTTCTTCGGCTGCATTATGCCGATCCGGCGCGCCGGGGAAAGCTTTTCTCCGCCTGCCGAAGGGGCTGATTCCTGTGAATATTTTCAGTCAGCTGGCGTACCGAGCGGAACGATCCTGAACGAACCGCGTTCAGCAAGTCCGGGCCCCGCTCATGGGCCCTCCTTAGTGGGAATGGTCCCATCTCGTGACAACACGGAGGAAACAATCATGGCGAACAACCAGGGTGGAAACCAGTCTGGTGGCCGGTCGACCCGGGGCTTTGCATCGATGGATCCTGCACGTCAGCGCGAAATCGCCTCCAAGGGCGGCATGTCTTCTGGCGGCAATTTCAAGAACGATCCGGCCCGGGCAGCGGCAGCCGGCCGCAAGGGCGGCGAGGCATCCGGCGGCAACTTCAAGAATGACCGCGAACGCGCGGCACAGGCAGGCCGCAAGGGCGGTGAAGCTTCGCATGCAAGCCGGTGAGGCCGTGCGCCCCTTCTGGGCGCCGCCCGCTTGCCGGACCGAGGCGTGATCACCCGCGTAGCCCGTCCGGCAGACGACCGTTCTTTCGCGAAGCTCGAAGGAGGCCTTTTGGCCTCCTTCGCTATTTCCGGCCCTCTTCCGGCCGCTATTTCTGCCCCAACTTGTCCCGCACCGAGGCAAAGAGCGCCGCATCCTCTTCCGCAGCCGCATCGCACTGCTTCGAGCCGATGGCAACGCGGGTGGCCTCCTTCAGCGGCCGCATGGGCATGAGCACCGCTTCCCCGCCCGTCTTCTGGCCCGGCACCGAATAGATGTGCCGGAAATCCACCGCCACCTCCCGGTCGTCCCGGTCGTAGAACACCGCCGCGATGCAGACGTGATCGTCGTCGTCGGGGTCGCGGTTGTCGAGGAGGACGCGGGTCTCGATCCGGTTCTCTTCCCCATCCATCTTCACCGCGAAAACGTAATGCTGGTCGCGCTTCCAGTCCCACCGGCTTTCCAGCAGGGTGCAGAAGCCGCGCTCGTCCGGCGCCGCGCAGTGTTCCACGGGCCGAACCCGCCAGACATAGCCCTGCCAGCCCTCCTTCAGCGCGACCTGTGCGTCGTCGCTGGAAAGCAGGCCGATTGCGAGGGAGAGTTCCTTGAGAAGCGAAGCCATGCGGCGCACATCGGCGGGGAATATGTCCTATTTGTGGAGGCCGCCGCCCTTCGCCGCCCTCCACCGGCCGATACACTGGCCCCTGCGGGCCGCCCTTGGCCGCCCGGGGCGCTTCACCCTTACGGGCCGCTCCTCTGCCGCCAGTGGCGCCGGCCCCTGCGGGCTTCATGTCGCTGCCCAGACGCGCTTGCCCCTTACGGGCGGCCTTAACCGCCCGGGGCACCGATCTCTGCGGCTCGCCCCCATGGCCGCCCGGGGTGCTTCACCCTTACGGGCCGCTCCTCTGCCGCCAGTGGTGCCTGCCCCTGCGGGCCTCATGTCGCTGCCCAGACGCGCTTGCCCCTTACGAGCGGCCCTAACGCCCGGGGCACCGATCTCTGCAGCCCGCCCTTGGTCGCCCAGAGCGCTTCACCCTTACGGGCCGCTCCTCTGCCGCCAGTTATGCCTTCGCCTGCGGGCCACCTTTCGCCGCCCCGAGGCGTTGGCCCCTTACGCGCCGCCTTAACAGCCCGGGGCGCTGGCCCCTTACGGGCCGCTCCTCTGCCGCGAGCGGTGCCGGCCCCTGCGGGCCGCCTTTCGCCGCCCGGAGGCGTTGGCCCTTTACAGCCCGACTTAACCGCCCGGGGCACCGATCTCTGCGGCTCGCCCTCTTGGCCGCCCGGGGCGCTGGCCCCTTACGGGCCGCTCCTCTGCCGCGAGCGGTGCCGGCCCCTGCGGGCCGCCTTTCGCCGCCCCGAGGCGTTGGCCCCTTGAAGCCGCCAGCTTCCCGCATACCCGCACCCGGGCTTTTCGCTTGCCGGCGAACCGCGCTTCCTTATCGGGCGGATCCGTAGTAGGAGAGCCGCAAACACCCCTTGCGGGGGGAGAGCGGCGGGGATGGCTATTCCTTCTCCATCCCGATAATCCGAGAGTCAGAATAGCAATCTCGGACAGAAAAAGCAAGAAAATCTAATTTAGGTAATCCGGAATCGATCCATGGCTGACAATGCGGCATTAGCGGGAAAGAGCCCTTATTCCGGCGGCAAGATCTTCGCCTTCGTTCCCATGCTGGACTGGACGGATCGTCCTGAAAAACAGGGCGTTCTGGTTGACGTTCGTACTTTCGTTCGTACCACTACCCGCCGGCACTGCGGCAAAGGGCTTCGACCGGACGGTGGCCAGCGGGTAGGGTAGGGCGGCGAGCGCACGGCACGTGTTGGGCCGGTGGTGAGCACTCGCCTGTGGTGAACTGGCGGCCGCGGCGCGATTCGAACGCGCATCTCCCCTCCAGTTACGGTGTCCGGTGTAGAAGACCGGGCCGGTAAGCGGCCAGCACTCTGAATTAGACGTGGTGAAAACCAATCCCCTCGCCATGGATGTTCACGGCGCCGATCTTCGCGAGACAGTTCACGGAACGCCGAAGGTGCGCCTCCATCTCTTCAACAATCTCCGTCGTTTCGAGATCCGCGCGGGTCGCCTCCACCAGTCGGTCGATTGAGCCTAGAACGTAGCCGAGCCGGACGATGACGCCCCTGACGTCAACCGGATCCTGCGTAGAGGCTGCGCGTCCGATCTGGTCAATGACTGCGTGATAGGCTTCGCCTGCCTTTTCGTTGTCCTCGTCATCGGCCTGATTTACGGCGGCAACAGCCGCTCTGTACATGTTCACCAGCGGATCCGCTGAAAGTATGTTTTGGAAGTCGTCGGCGTGAATGTGAAGCATTTCTTTTCCCTCGATTTGACGGGCAAAGCATCATGAGAAAATCTCGCGAAGTCAACAGCGTTAAATGAAATAAGTTATTGTTTTTATGACAATTTTGACAAATTTGTAAGGTAGTTATATTTATCAATTAATTCGCTTCATGCGATAACGCTCAGAAGAAATTTTGTTCCGGTTTGCATTCTGAAGTCGAAATGCTTTGTCGTGCTTATCTTGGCTCGGACACCGCTAACGCATTTTCCGCCAACAGCTAGAGGGCCTCTAACGCAGATGGCTGTCACGGTAAAATCAACTTTGCCTCGTTTATAGTGGGCATCTATCACATCTTTGGTTGTGTTGAAGGTGGAGAGGCTCACATGTCAAACTACTTATTGGACGCTCTTCGTGAGCAAAGCGAAATTGCAAAGGACATGGCGCACAAAGTCGCCGCAATACTGATTGCGCCAGATCTTACTGCTGAGCAAGCAAGCCAAGTTTATCGGTATGTTGAAAAGTGCGCACAGGATTTTGACCGATTTCAAGAGCTTCTTGAGGATCATGACTTGGACGATGGGTTCTTCAAGGTGGTAGAATCCATTGAAGATCTCTGGTCGAATATGTCCGTAGCCGCAGCACGAAAAATTGGGAACTCAAGTGAAGCGTTTTTTAATTCTCGCAGCAGCCGTAGCTGCCCTGGCCTCATGCCAGACTGACGCGCAGGTTAGGTCAGGAAAGCCATTCGCTCAGTTCAAGACGGCTAAGAATGCTAATGATGCGGTGGCCTGTCTGATCCCGTCCATCGAGAAGTCATACAACGCAGTCGCGATTGAGCGCTGGCGATTCGTAGCGCAGACACTGGTGCCAAATCGAGAGTACGACATCGTGCCGACAGCTGGAATGATCAACGGCCACTATCTCTACACGGTCAACGTAAAGCAGACTGCAGGTGGATCCGATCTCACTATGTATACCGGTCAGTTCGTTATGCCGTTCCTGACGAAGGGGATAACTGACGGCATTAGGGGCTGCTGACGCAAAAAAGCCCGCCGAGTGGCTGGCTCTTCATTTGAAGAAGCTGGCTATGAGGTGGAGCACGCCGACAATCAGCCCATCCTTGATCTCGACATCTACTTCTGTGGTGGCGGCCTTGGTGGTTCGTTTGTACGTGAAGCGCATGGTGAAAACTCCAGTTTCACCATTCTATACGGGCTAGATGGTTGTTACGTCATCCGCTTATCTGTCGGCTCCAAAGTCAGCCGTCGTGCGCCTCGCCGATGCAGAACCAAGATCTTTGAGAGGCAAGATGATATTGGTGGTCTTTAGCCCCGCTAGGATTTCATCTCTGCCGCGCAGAGCCGGAACCGCTTTACCCCTTTTTCCAGATAAGAGCTTTGGCAAAGGCCTGTATCGCCTTCTCCCGATCCGCCTCCGCCATTAGTCTGGCGATGTTCTCAAAGTCGGCGTTGTGTAGGAACAGTGTGATTTTCTCACTTTTTTCGTCTGTGCCTAGATCAAACGCGAACTCAACACCGTGGTGCAGAGCGCCGGTTGGCGGCATCACCCATTCAGCGTCGATGCTGGTTGTACGGCCGGCGTGAACGCTCCTTCTGTATACCCATGAGCGCTTAAGTTTCATTGTGCCCTCTGTGAAAACGGTCAAGCCAAGGCATGCCATCTCGGGGCAAACTAGAGCACGGACAATTGTCCGAACCTTGCATTGCAAACCATGCACGGTCCGGCCCACCGGTTAGCCGCGGTAGATTTCAGCCCACCGGAAGTGACGAACTTGACCTCCACCTTGTCGATAGGTTCCTAACGCGGGTCGTTTGCAGTGGCGCCTTCAGGTTCCGCAATGGAACGCACCGTGAACAAAAAACCTGTGCGTTTCCACCACCACGGTTTGTCCAGATCGATCGAGAACGAGTAGTAATATTTACAGGAGACAGAAGTGATTCGATTTCGGCTTCCATCCCCGAAACAGCCACAAGCCTAAGCGAGTCCAACCGCGCTGGGTCTCTGGCTCCTAAAGCCCCGGGACGGGAACTGGCTCCACACCAGTTTCCGTCTCGGCCCGTTACCCTTGTGAGGGTAAATGCACCTTGTAGCGCAAAGCGCAACAGCGCAACATCTGTTTCACGTTCTACACAAAGAATTGTAAAACAGCGAGACACCAGCGCGACACATCACCGCTCCAAAACACGTTTCACTTCTGGAATGCGGGCCATTGTGTAGTTCGTGGTAACAACGGTGCCGTTCTCGTTGCGCATGGTTGCGACGTTGGCCCAACCACCACAGGCCGAAGATCGGCGAGCCTGGGCGGCCAGCAGCGCTGGCATGCCGGCAATGGGATCGGCAGCGTAGCTCGCGAAGTCCTCTTCGGAAACTGATGGCGTGGCGCAGCCTCCGGGCAGTTCCAAGACTTCAGCGCGGCCGTCTACTATGGCGATCCGGCAAGCACGCGGGCGGCCGCCGTAGATGCCGCCAATGAACACTTCTTCATCAGCGTCCGTCAGCCGCGCTTTCACCACGTCGATCGCCGTGAGGTAGTCCGTGCTGTACTCCTGAATTAGCCGGCTGTACTTTTCCAGCGCGGACAGCTTGCCGCGGGTAGCCAGCATCAGGGCCATGTGATTGAAAACGGCCGTTTTCATCACGTCGAAACGCTTCAATCCACCAGCGACCACAGCCCGCGTGTCGGTGACGAAAGTAACATGATCGACATCTACAATAACGTTGACGATACTCATTTCGGCCTCGATTCGATTACTTGGATGCCGCCAACGGCCGCAGTGGTGACCAGGGCGGTAACAATGCCCTGTACGGCTGCCGGAACTGCCCCAAATGCTGCAGTCAGGATGCTTCCAACAATTGGGGAGATGATTGGATCGTGGTGTACGTTCAGTGCATATGTGCTGGTGTTTGCCCGCAAATCCATTTCGCGAACTCGGCGGAAGATTTCCGCCGAGTCTGCATGTTCATAATGTGTGCATGACGTAAAACTTCGATACGGCATATCAACCCTTCTGGCTGCTATAGCGGTTGTTCATGGTGCCGAAGCCACCGCGGCGCATTTGCTCGTTCTGTGCGGCAATCCCTTGGTCAACACCTTGCTTGACAAGGTTGCGCACATGATCATCGCCGTTGGCGCCGTGGATGTGCACGTTGAGAACGCCGCTGCGGCTGCCGTTGTCGTTGGCATTGCCCATCCTGGCGACGGATGGCATGACGGGAACGGCGACGGGACGAACGACGCCGCCTGCAGCCATGTGCCCTATGGTGCCGTTGTTGATGGCATGCAAAAGCGCCATGTGCTTGCGGCTCGAGCGCGCGTTAACGACGAATTCCCCGTTGGAAAGCATCGTTGGGATGCTGTCGCTCGTGCCTGTCCCGGGTCCGGAAACAGGTCCGCCAGCCGCTCTGAACAGGCGGTCGCTTGTATACAGGCTTCCGCTTGTCTTCCCGCCACCGCCAAACAGCGACCCGAGGAACGAGAAAAGACCACCGCCACCTCCGCCCCCGCCACCAGCGCCACCGAGAGCCGATCCTACTTGCGTCAGACCAGATCCGAATGTGCCGAGGCCGCTTGTTGCCGCCTCTGCCGTCTCGCCGAGCTTGCCAAGTGCGTTGTTGAACTTGTCAACGTACTGGCTGCCGGTGGTTCCAAGGATGTCAGCAGCACCTGCTCCCTGCGCCAGCGGCCGCCCGGTAAACCAGACACTAGCCGCGTCCTGCGGGTTTCCATACTTGGCAACGGATGCGCCGAAATACTTATTGAACACCGCATCCTGGGCAGACGGGCTGGATAGGAAGGCGGAAGGTGACATTGACTGCCCGAGTGCGCCCTTGGTCCACGAAGGGATATTGGCGCCCATTACCTGATAGGCACCATACGCCCTGTCGCCGCTCTTCGTGATTGGGCCGAGGGCGCCGTAGTTACCGCCGCTCTCAATGGACTGGATGGCCTTAGCGTAAGAGCTAATATTTCCGAGACCACTACGCTGAACCGGAATAACCGGCGCCGCGCCAACAGCGCTCACGACACCGGCAACAGCACCGCCGCCACTGGATGATGCGCCATCACCGAAAATCGCGCCAGTGATCGCCTTCGACAGGTTTGTCAGAGCCTGATCAAGCACCTTGGAAAGCACGTTGTTGATGGCGTTCTTGATCGCCGTGGCGAACGCCTCACCGATGTCTCCGCCACTGCTAACCAGTGCCGATTGGAAGTCTGTCAGAAATGACTTGATGCCGTCCTGCGTGTCCTGCATCTGGATCATCTGCCGGATCGCGGCAGCTTCGTCGCTGGCCAGATCCGTTGGACGCCCATACTGCTGAAGCGTGCTGTACACCTTCTGCTCAGTGGAGGACAAACCAGAGAGCTTGCGCTGCTCTAGTAGATCCTGCTGTAGCTTGGCCTTTGCAAGCTGCTCGCTGTATTGCTTGTAAAGATCAACCTTCTTCTCAAGCTCCCCGCGCTGCTCGGCGCTTAGCTTTCGGCCTTTATCTTCCGCCTGCTGCAGCAGATCCAGCTTGAACCGCAGCGCATCGGCTTCAATGCCTGCCTTGCCGGTGAGCTCAATCTCCTGGCGCATCTGCGCAAGACGATCGTCTGCCGATTTGACCAGATCGCGATAGGCGTTGGATGCGGAGCCGGCCTTTTTGGTATCGCCGGGGAGGCCTTCTAGTTCAATGTTCGGACGCGGGGTCGGAGTTGGCGGGGTGACCCATTGCCCGTTCGAGAGAATTTTAGGATCCGCGCTTTCGGCATCACGCGCACGCTGGCTCTGCTGCTCATTGGGGTCGGTGATGAACCGACCGCCTGCCGATGTCATAGGATTCAGCGTGCCAAGCGGCGGAAGCTTCTTGACCAGATCCACGAGAATGGCCGCGTCCTGCTTCAGCTTAGCTGCGTTCGTGGACGACTTGCCAATCGAGGCGGCCAGACCATCAAACTGCGCCGCAAAATCCGCGATGGCGGGTACGCCGGTTTGGCTTGCGAATGCGGCAAGGGCGGTCTGTACCGCTTTGGCCTGCTCGGTCGTTGCGGACCCATCCTTGATAGCAGCGGCGAGATCAGAAAAGGCGCGCTGAAGAGTTGAGACTTGATCTGCCTCTGCGCCAGCAGCCGACAACAGCGACACCACATCGGCGAACTCCACCGTAAGATCGCTGACCCTACTCCTCAGTTCCTCCCATTGGCGGGCTGCTTCAATGGCAGCTGCGTCCTTAATATCGGCGCTATCTGCAAGTTTCTGCCGCGCCTCTTCGTATTTTCGCAGCTCTGGAAGAGCGCTACCCCACTTGTCGATGACCTTCTGGATCAGCTCTTCTTCACGGCGCAACGTTTCTTCGGACTTCTCCCCGCCGGATGAAACGGATGAAAAGTACTGGATCGCGGCAGCGCCACCAGCCACAAGGCCGATCGTGACAAGAGAAACAGGATTTACGAGCGAAGCAAATGCTTCCGCCAGCCCTGCGACAACGGCCTTCCCACCCCCCATGGTCTGAAAGACCGAAGAAAGCTGCGTGCCCTGCTGCAGAGCAATCTGCAGCGGGTTCATACCCATCGCGGCTGTTACGCCGATATCCTGAAACTGCGCCGCGATATTGGCGGTTTGGTATGCCCCAGCGCCGTTGGAAGTTAACCGGCCTGGACCGGCGCTAATCGCCTGGTTCCGCCCCTTAATGGCAGCGGTAGCGGCAAGTGCCGCCTGCCGCTCGCGCGACATGGCAGCCTGATATTCCGTTGAAGAGATCGCCCCAAGTGCGTGCGCGCGCTTGATGTCGTCCGCGTTTTTACGGTACTGCGACTGAACTGCGAAAAGCGGATTGTATTTCGCACGAAGGCGCTCGAGCTCCTTGCCTTGATCAGCAAGCGCTCCATTCCACTCCTTCACACCCTTCGCACCAATGCCAACCATGGCGTTGATGCGGTTCTGCATGGCAGTCGTGACAGAGTTGTCAACGGACTTGCCTACCGCGTCAAACTGCTTCTTTACAGTGCCGGCAAGCGTTCCGAGATCCTGCTCAATACGCTTGATGCTGCGCCGAAGCGTGGCCTGATCGGTGCTAATCGAAATTATCAGGTCATCGGTATTGTCGGCCATGCGCTAGCCCTCGATTTCGGCGAGGGCGATTTCTTCAACCAGCGTGAGGGCCAGTGCATCTTTCCCTGCAACCGCGTACGTTGCGGCGCCGGCCGTTACCAAGGCCTCCGCCACCATCTGAGGTTCGACGCCTTCTTGCATAAGGCGCACCGCAAATTGCTGCGCAGCTTCATGCATAATTTTTCTAAGCATATGAAATTCCTATCTAAAGTACTGATCCGCTGGGTCTTCCGGATTGTCGCAGGGGCTGGATGCGAAACGTGCTGTCGCCGGCGTTGCGCCCATCTGGCCGAGACAAAGGCGGAGAAGGTTAAGGCCTGAAGTGCACAGCGTCTGCTGGACCATCTTGGCTTTCAGAATTGCGGCAATCTCTAGGATGCCGCGATGCGAACCGTTCAGCCACGGCATGTCGGCTGCCAGTTCGCGCCAAGCAGTCGCAGCCGCGGAATCCATGAAATCTGGCGGATCACCGAGATGTTGAAGGCATGTCGGTTCAATCCTTGGGCGGTATCGCTGTGGATCCTTTATCGTCGCGCCAGTTATTTTGGCAACGGCGAGCGGTTTTCGAGGTCTAGCCATCGGCACCCCATGTTTTCATTTGCGGAAATGCACGCGTTTGCCCATCGCCGGTACGGAGGCCGGATCGGGCCAGAGATCGGACCCACCCCTCCCTCAAGAGGTGATGCCGCGCGCGCGCATCTTAGCCGCAGCCCTTGCCGCAGCGCCGGCAGTGCCGGAAAGGGTCGCTTCGGTGTCATCTCCGTAGGCCGGAAAGGCAGTGAGGGTTATTTCAAAGAGTTCGACCTCTTTGATAATGCGAAGCGGCAGGCGCTTGCCGCCATCTTGCCATTCCTCATCGGCTACGAAGAAGCCGAAGGAGCAACCCCGAACATCGCCGCGGCGCACCGTTCCGAGCGCCTCCTGACCGGATGGCGTTGATGGGTCGGGCATCAGCCTGAAGCGAAGCCCCTGCGCGTCTTCAGCAAGTTCGAGCGTTCCTGCCGAAGTCCTGCCGATCACCCGGCCGCTGTCGTGGTCCAGTAACGCAACCACGTCGGGGAAGTCGCGCAATGATCTTGTGAAGCAGCCCGGAGCCAGGACTTCACGCCAGGCTCCGGCAATTACCGCCTCGCGATTGAAGCGGGCAACGTAACCAGTGATCTCATCGGCCATTTTCATACTTCCGCAGCTTGGCCTCGGCTTCGGCTAGCTTCGACCGCGCGCGCAACTTTTCTGCGATCTCGCGCGCCGTTGCGGATGTGCGGATTGCCGCGCCACCAGGCATTGTGACGAGGCGCTCGCGCGTTCCAGACTTTGAAACCGCACGTTCAACCGACATGGCCAGCCTCTTTCGCTTCAGCGATAAGACGGGTCATCGCATTATCATTGCCAGCGAAGAACGGCACGCGAACCGGTTGCAGGTATCCTATTTGCGCGCCTTCCCGTTCCAGTGCGTCAGGCACCTCGTCGAGTGTGTCATAGGCGGCCTTCGCCGCCTTCAGCGCTTCAATGAATGCAGCGACCCGCTTGCCGTATTCCGGCCGTGCCGCATTGCATGCAGAAACAGAAGCTGGACTAATGCGCTCGGCACGGCGGCGCTCTACGATTGCGATCGCCTGCTCAACATCTCGCTCTTCTGCAACAAGCTCGCGAAGACGAGCCCGCTTCCCATTAACTGTGCTGGCGTCAGTGTCCTCGCCGATCAGCGCGGCGACGTTGGAGCTATATGATGCGGACCGCGGCGCATTGGCGAGCTCTTCCTGAAGCTCCAGTTTTTCCGCCGCAAGTTTCCCCAGCTTCTCATGCAGCAGAGCCAGCCGCGTGGTCATATCCCGATAGTCGGT
>NZ_JACIEZ010000014.1 GCF_014197145.1 Gellertiella hungarica
CTCGAAAGTCATGACACGGTTCCTTCTCTGAGTTGCGCAGAATGATCTTAGCATCTCGCGCGACGGGTTCGGAGGGCCGTCCACATCATCAATTTCGCCGCTGCGCAACGAAATCGGCTCCCCCACGCCCCGCAGGCCGCCTATGGCGGTCATTGACCCAAACCCTCGCTTGTCGGTCCCGCACCTTTGTTTTCATTCAAAGGAGCCGACGATGACCACTTACGACCACATCAACGAACTGCGCGCCGAACTTGCAGCGTCATTCGACCAGGCCGAGCGTCAGCAGATCGCAGCTGAGCTGGCGGCGGCCGAAGCGAAGCTTGCCGAGGAAGAGGCCGCATTCAAGGCATTGATCAGCGCCGAGCCGCCCCACTAGGGCGGCTCGTTCCAATGCCGGCGCGTTGGGTATTATTGCGCTGTTACACGGTACCCTTCATCCAGGGCACCAGCCCCTACTCGATCGCGGTTCGAAGACGGTACGTCTCCCCTACCCTTACGACGTCATAGGCTTCCATAACACGACCTTCGAACAGCCTGTGCAGCGGATTGCGACGATCAACGTCAGACCCGACGATCACGCCAGCACAGACGCGGAAAATCTCCCGGGGCTCGATACCGCTGTTGTCTATCAGCAGCGCCTCATCAGCGTATCTGAGGGCGCTAGACAGCATCCGCAGCGATCCTTCATGGCGCCGTCGGATGATGTCTTCCGGAATGTCGTGGCCGCCCTTCTCTACCCGACGCTGAACACGTTCGATGTTGAGCTCAACTGAATCCAGGGCGACGTAGTAGAGGCCGACATAGTACCCAGTCGCCTGGGCTCGGCTCATCAGATTGATTGACTGTTGGCTGCTCAAGGTGGTCTCAAAGACGAACGACTGCCGGGTCTCGATCATCTCACGGATCTTCATGAGAGCCGCCCTCCCCGCTGCCATGGCGGCTGCCCGGCCATCCCTGGATCCTGTGAGCTGTTTGGCAATCTCATCAGCGTTGACCCAAGCACCGTCGAGCTGCAGCTTGGCATACGCCGATGACTTGCCCGATCCGTTGGGACCGCCAAGAACGATACAGGTTGGCTGGGACAAAGAGTGACGACCTCAGGCGGCAGAAATGCGCTTTCTCTGCTCAAATGTTGCCTGATCCTCGGCCTCATTCTGGAGGTCACGAGCGGAGATCGGCAGTCCCAAGCGACGGCTCTCGGCAATCGCTTCGCGGCCGATCTGCTTCAGGGCTTCCTTGTTCTCGTCAAACTTCTTCAAGAGCATTTGCGGTCTCCTAAGGAAAGAATATAGCGCAGAGCAAGCCCGTCGGCAAATCAGGACTTTCCCAGATGAAGGCGTCAGGCGACGCGATCAAAAGCTGCAGATCTGCTCTTTGCGCGTCTAGAAAGAGGATGGTACCCTTCTGAATCCGTTGCAACGGGAAGGATGATCACGCCATGATAGACGAAGTAGTCGACCTTTCGAAAACGCTGGTTTGGACTGTCGGAATGATCACGCAAGCCGGTCCTGATGAACGTAAGAGAGTAGTCAATGCTTATCGCGAAGCGCAGGACCTGGTTGCGCAGATCCCCAAAACCGACGAAGGCGCACGGCCTCGTATTGTCGCTTGCTTCCATCGCTCGGATAAATACCGCGCTGTCGAAGATATCGCCTGCGTTGGCTGGATCCTGACGGCGATCGAGGAACGCGTCAATGAAGGCGACCTTCCCGATTGGCGAAAGCTTCGCAAGGTCGTGAAGAACGCGGTGAAGCTCCTGTCGGACCCTGCCCCGACGCTTCACTGAATGCAGTCAGGTCCGGCACACATCCGATGGTTAGACATTGCTTTTGGCCTGGTGATGCGGAACGGTTTTGGCGGGGGAAGTCGGTCCCGGCTTCCGCTTCGCGGCGCTATGCTAAGCCTCCTGCGGCTTCCCTTCTTCCGTCAAAACCGTGTCGAGAATTCCCGCTTTCCCGCCCCTGAAGGAGGAGCGGCGCTATGCTGAAAGCTCCGATGTTCTTCATTGTCCTTCTCGGATCTCGGACTGGCGCCGATCGATCCGAGCGGTGCCTTCGCCAGAAGGGGGGGAAGGACGCCGCATGAGCGCCGGCTATTCGCCAATGGCGGCCGGCGCGCGGCGGAAACCAGAGCCAACCCATTGAGTGCAAGTTATGGCGCGGCTTTCGCCGCGCCATTCCCTTTCTGCTTCTCGATCGTCCGGGGCTCCATAGCAAGCACAAGGTCATGCACCATCTTCAAGGCCGTTTCGTCGAGCTTCTGCAGGTGGCCGACCGTTTCTTCCATCAGCTTGTTTCTCTCTGCTTCCTGTGAGTTGCCTTCGGATTGAGGGGGCCGTTCTTTGACGAAAGGATCGAAGAACTCTTCCGGGGTGATATTCAGGACTTCGAAAACGTGGAGCAGGCGTCCGACTGTCATCAAGGAGGAGGCGGTTTCGTAGCGGGCGTAGGTAGCCTCCTTCAGCCCTAGCAGCATAGCGACTTTGGCTTGCGCAAGTTGTCGATCGGTTCGCAGGTCTCTGAGCCTTTGCGCGACAAGCAGATCCAGTTGCCTGAGATCGATGATCTTGCCATTGAGCCGTTTGCGATAAACCGGATGATCTTTGTCTGGGTCTACAACGCGTTCAAGTCCGAGATAGCTTACCCACTGCTCGAGTCCGAAACCTGCCATTGCCACCAACCACACTGGAAATTAATCGTTATTCCTCTGGAACAAATAAAGATGGCACCTCGAAAGTCTACCCTGAATAGCTACTTTAGCGCATCGCTTTGCGACCCCGCTCTATGCCTTCGGCACGGAGCCAGCAGGCGCTGTCTCCGCCCATTCGGGTGATGATCGGTTGCGCTGCGGCTTCGCCTTCAATCACATGCATCTTGGGCAAAAATCGGTACCGACATTTACAGCCTCTCCCGATCGACCCATATTGGCTACTGATCAAGTCAGGTCGTGGCAAGTCTCTAGCCCTTTCTTGTCGCGTGCCTACGGAGGCCGCCCCGCCTGATCGGGGCGGCCTCTCCACTCTCCCAAAGCTCTTCACAGTCATCAGCATCAGGATGATTTGTCCGGTTTACGTCACGATGAAGCAGTGACGCCGGAGGCGTCCTGTCAGTCTCATCGATGAGGGAAAGAGGAGCGCCGCCCCCTCTCCCTCACAAGGGGAAAAAACGGTCTCCCCGTCCTTCCTTCGCGCAGCCTTGGGGCAGCGCTTTGTGCAGGAGCGCCGCTGACGCGCCGCCCCTTCGGCTTTGCCTCGGGCGGGCGAACCCCCTCCGTTTTTATCCCCTTGCCACCCTCTCCCCCGCTGCTCCGCGCGAACTCGGGAACAGGAGCGGGGCTCCTGCCCACGAGGGGCACGAGAAGACCGCTTCGCGGAGTTGGAGAAAGGGTGAGAACTATGACCACAACCGCAACCGTTTACCTCCTGGACCCGGAAGCCGGGACCATTCAAGCCGCACAGGTCGCAGCACCTAGCGCGTTCTCTCAGACCTACGGGCTAATTGGATGCCAGCTTGTCGAGGTAGTGCCATTCGACACGAGCCACGTTCTTATCGTCGATGAGGAGGGTTTGCGCGACGGCTTGACCGCTTTCACTGTCTTTGATGGCTACCCGCAGCCATTGGCTGGAAAGATCGTTCTTGCCAGCCTGGACGGCTCGCATGTCCTACCGCCGCAGATCAGCATTGAGGAAGCAGCGGCCCGCCTGAACGTCTGCAAGCCGGTTCTTGATCCGGTCTTTGCCAAGGCAGACGAGCATTCCCCCAATGGGGTCATTCTGGGCGGCGCTTTGATCGGGTTCCAGACCCGCATCACCCGCACTCACCCAACCGTCATGGCGGGGGTCGTCCGATGATCATCGCTGTTGTCGAGGACCGCACCCTGTCCATTCTCGCCGGAACCTTTGCCGCGACCATCGCGGCGAAGGACATCGAACATAGCTTCCATGCCCTTACTCATTTTCCGGAGCGGCGCACCCTTTCCGAACTGGAAGGGCTGGCAGAGCGCCTGAACGGCTTTGCCGCTTACATGGTGGAGCTGTGGGAGCAAGCAAAACTGCCCCTGCCGGACGCTGAATTAGAGGCCTTTGCCCGCCGTCATGTCGAGATGACCGCCAAGTATTGGGCAGCGGAAGGCCGTTGCATGAACTGGTTTATCACCGGACCTGCCCGCTTTCCCGTCGCCCGCAATGAAAAGCGGATGCGAGTATCAGACGCCCGCCGTGCTGACGTCTCGGCCCATATCGCGACTGCGAAAAAAGCATTGAAGCGCAAGGCGTTTCCCCACGGGACCGATGACGAGCCGATCCGCTCCGGCGACCCGGCAGCCATGCAGCGCATCGCCTCGCGGATCGAAGACCTGGCACTGTCCATCGACCGGATGAAACGGGCGAATGTCATCATTCGCCGGATGGAGAAGGATCAGGCGAGCGAAGCCGACATTCTGGCCCGTGTGGTGGCCGAAACCGGCATGGACGAGGAGAGGGCATCTCGTGGCGTTACCCTTGCCCCGTGGCAGAACCGACGCGGCTTTTCCACCACCAACACCCGCGCCGAACTGCGCCGCATGCAAACCCGCCTCGCATCGCTTGCTGCGATGAAGAAGAGCGGCGACCGCGCCGAGGACGTCGAGACGGAGGCAGGAGCCGTCACGGTCAAGGAAAATACCGACATGGCCCGCATTCAGTTGCTGTTTCCCGGCAAGCCGGACGAACAGACGCGGCGCACCCTGAAATCTCAAGGGTTCCGCTGGTCGCCGTCGCAGGGGGCTTGGCAGCGCAACTTGAACGAGGCCGGACGCTATGCGGCCAAGTGCGTCTTGAAATCGATCAGCGGCGACAGCGCCGCTTGATCAGCCCCGGAAAACAGAGGATCCCCACATGAATGAGCAAATCTTTACAGTCATGGAGTTTTCCGGCCGAGGAGACGCCATGTTCGGCGGCAGTGCCGCCGACTGGAGCCTATACACCCAAGAAGACGGCTCGAACGCTTTCATGAGCGCCGCCGACGCGCAGCGCCGCCAACTGGTGAAAGCCTATTTCCCGACCAAGAAGGAGGCAAGTGAGGCCGGAGAGGCAGCCAGTCAGCGCAAGGGCCTGATTTCGGCCTTGCCTGTTCGGCGTGTTGACGAGATCCCCTATGCGCAATTGCGCTGGATTGTCGGAAACATGCACGTTGGAACCAGCGATGACGACTTGAAAGCCGACATCAAGGGACGCGCGAAGTCGGGCATGACAGAGAATCCCGACCTTCTGGCGCAGGCGTGCGCCTATGCACTGGCAAGCCACCGAGCCAATCAGGGCTTGGTTGCCCATTTCCGGCTGTAGGAGGCGAAGCATGAAAAGCAACGGCCAGCGCCGAAGCGTTGAGGTGTTCGACACGCCCTCCGGTTTAGGAGGGAGCCACACGGTTGAGGTTGTCGAGGACCTTCGAAACAATAAGGTCAAGGTGCGCGTCTGGTATGGGCGCGCCACCGCGGCAGGTTGGGAAGCGTGGAAGGATTGGGACGGCTACCGCTTTGAGACCGACCGCGCCAACCTGACCAACAAGCGGTCAATGCCGCTGTTCAAATAGGACCTGGGCCGCATTTCGATGCGGCCCGACATCAGGAGGGACACCATTGAGCCGCTACACCGTGACCGCGAAAATCGACGAAGAGACCGACGAGAACGTCGTAATCGGCTATGATCCGCCGTTGCGCACCTTCTTTCTGCAGGCGTTTCCCGATGAGGAAACCGACGAATATGCCCTATGGTTCGGGACGCATCTTGAGCAGCACCCAAGCCTAGAATCGATCATCGAGAGCGCGCGCCGTTTTGGCTATGAGATCGAAGGGCTGTCACAGAACGCCATCGTCGCCATGACAAAGGAAGCGGGAACGCCGACGCCGCCAAGCCTTGGCGAGCGGCTAGGATTGGTACGCTGACAATTGTTGGATGCTTTGTTGCGGGGCTGGTTCGGAAGAAATGGCCCCGTAGCCATTTTGGCAGTTGCGAACCTGGCCGCATCGAGCGGGCTGCGGTCCGCCCGAAGGGAGCCCATGCCCCTCCCCTCGGCTCCCCTCCCGCCCGGCATGCTGCCGCCGTTGGCGGCTCTTTGATCATCTCGCTCAGGAGGTTGATCGAACCGGGCGATCCGCCAGCAATGAACTCATTTCCTTGGCGGAAAGCGTGCTTTTTGTCGCAATCAGATAGGCCGCGAGATAGGTCAGCTTCAGGTTGGCTTCTCCCTCTCCCTTTGGCTTGTAATTGATGATTGCCAAGCGGCGTGCCGTCGCTTTTTTCCCCCCTTGAACGGCTGCCGAGTGCTGATCGATCAACTCACGAAGCGAGGGGCCTTCTCCAGTCGCACTACCTGCGGTTTCCGTTCCAACGTGCTTGGACGACAGCTCGTCCGAGGTAAAGCTTGTGCGCAGAGTGGCTGTTGCCCGATGCGACGAACGCGAACTGGATAACGACAGTAGCATGGTGGATGCCTCACCGATCAAGTTGCATTGGAGGGGCTTTAAGACCATTGAACCTGACGAAACGCACGATAGGATGCGAAACGAAACGAAATCCGGGCCTGCAAGTCATTGGAAAAAAACGGTAAGATTTTTGTCGCGCCGCCTAACGACGGAAGCGATTTCAAGGAGCTGTTCAAGCAGATGGCCGCTGCAGGAGCCGGTCGGCCCTTGGGTGATGATGGTTTTCCGCAAGGTCCCTGGACGCCGGAACTGCTGGCGGATGCCATTTCAAAGATCGACTCCAATCGCGGCGGGGTGGATCTCCGCACGGTCCAGCTCTGGTTTCAGGAGAACGACAAGGGCATCAGCACCACCAACATTCTCTGGCTCGCACGCATCTTTGGTTGCGGCGACAAGGAGGCGACGAATGATTGGATGAAGGAGCTTAGTGCAGCGCAAGCTCGCCTGACTGCCAAGCGACGGGGTAACAAGAAGACTGGCGGCGCAGCTACTTCGCGAGTGCCGGACATGCCGGCGCCAGCCGCAAACCAGATTCCGCTAACGCCGGTCGTCTCGGTGGATCTTCAACCTATGTCGACGGAGCGGCCATCTGGTTTGGCGATCAGGACTGAGGCGATTTTCTCTCACGGATCACACTTGAATTTGCCGTCTTCGGTCTTCGCCGGTTCGTCCGCGCTTGGGTTCCTGTCCTATATCCTTGGGATCCACACCATCACCTATATGCGCGAGGACGGTATCGAAAAACAGGTCGGCTTTCTGTGGGCGCCGAACTGGACCTTCCTCTTCATGGTGCTGCTGCCGCTGTTCTTCGCCATAGTCATCGAGCTTCTGGTTTTCTGGAAACATGATGCACGTCCAAGGTTTCTGGCACATGCCGATCGACCTCAAAGCGGGGATGCCTGGATTCAAAACCTGCAGGCGAACTCCCATACCTATTGGGCGGTTTTCCTGATCTGCATCTTGTTTGCCGGCCTGGCTCAATGGATTGGGGTGCAGCTGATCCCGCTGTTAGAACAGGCGCAGGATTTTGCCCCGAGTTGGGGGACGATTGGCATCATACGGCCTGACATAATCTCGACCCCGGCGGCCATCGTCTTCACCGCCCTCGCCTACCTCTATATGTCCGTCACCTTCTACCTGCTCTTCGCGGGCCTGATCATTCTGCATACGATCATCCATGATCTTTGGAAGCTCGATAGCCAAGCGACGCTTCGGATTGATCAGGCATCAGGGCCGGGGGTCAGTGAGGCCGCTCTGAGGATCATGCGGGGGGTGTTCCGATGCACAGTTCTCGTCGTCCTGGCCGCCATCTGCATGAAAGCGCAGAGCGCCTATCTCGCTTCACAAGGCCCCGACATCATAACGTGGATCGTTCGCGATGTGTGGGCTGCCCTCACCAACTACGATGACGGCGATCATATCTTCGGCTATCGAATGCCAACCCACTACAGCAGCCTCCTCGTCGCAATATCGACCTGCAGCGTCTTCCTGTATGGAGCGATCCGGCTGGGCAGTGACAGACGTCTGCGAGCGCCCTTGTGGAAGATGTCTTCCGCGATCGGACTGCTCCTGATCTCGTATCTGACGATCGATGCCTTTGACGGCTTCTCGGTTCTGCTGATTGTCGCCGCATTGATCGCCACATACGGGCTATTTGATCCAGAGTTTGGATCCGGCTGGCGAGCCGGCGATATGGAAGGCGACAGCCATGTTTCATAGCTGGCTCGATCGTTGGGACGAGGGCCGCGCCCAACGTGGCGAAGAGGCCAAGGAGACCACGGACCTCATTCTGGACGCCGATCGTGCATTCCCCGGCATGGGAGCGGCTGAAACGCTAGAGGAGTTCTGCGTACTCGCGGAAACGGCCGCCGCTGATCCGGGTTTCTTTGATCCGCCTGATTCAAGCGACCAAACCTTTGAGCTGCGGGATGGCTGGCTGAAATTCCCTTCGGACATCTCAACGGATGTCGCGGAAAACAACATCGTGTGGGCCAGGATCACGGAGAGCGGAAAACGCGATAAGGCGGTGGTGATCTTCCATCACTGGAACGCCGAAAGTCGGAACCGGCAGATTGCCGGGTTCCTCTCCTGGCAAGGGATCACGGTTATCGAGATCGCCATGCCTTACCACTTGGAGCGCAAGCGCCCGGGCTCGCTCTATGCCGATTACATGCTCAGCGCCAATCTCGGCCGAACGGTGCAGGCCGTCAGACAGGCTGTATGGGACGGGCGCAAGCTTATCCGCTGGCTAAAGCGCGAGGGGTATCGGGATGTTTCTGTCCTCGGGATGAGTCTTGGTTCCTGGATAGCCGGACTGGTCGCGGCGCATGAGACCGCCGTTTCTCGGGCGTCACTCTTCCTCACGGCAGGAAGCCTTGCCGAAATGGTATGGACCGGGCGCGCAACCCGTTCGATCCGGAAGAGTCTCGAGCCGCATCTTGCGCTTGCCCAGCTTCAACGAGCGTGGGCACCACTCGATCTTGAAGACCATGCAGACAGGCTGGCGCGGCCAAGCCTCGAAATTCATGTCATCCTGGCATCGAGGGACACGGTTGTTTTACCGGGCCTGTCAGAACGCCTGCTGAAGCGGCTGCAGAATGCCGGAGCCAGAGTGAGCGTGCTGCGGCTGAATTGCGGGCACTACTCTCTTGGGCGGCCACCCTACATCTTGGGAGCCGGATGGAGCCTGAAGCGGTTTCTGATGCGCAAGCGCGAGGCCGCCCAGGCTTAGGAGCGCTTGAGCGCCGCATCGAGCGGCACCCAACCGCAACGAGGGGAGCCCCCTTCGGCCCCTCCCTTCAAACTCCCCTTCCCCCCTCACGACGGAGGCGCCCCGCAAGCGGGACGGTTCACTGAGGCTTGTTGTCGTTTCCGGCTAGGAGCGTCGACGTGAGCTCAACCACCGCTGCAGCATCACGGCGATGGAGATCCGACCTGGCGGCCGGATCACGATTTGCCGGTTGAAGGCAAAGACGACGGCCGGGGCTACGAAGGCCGCGTTTTCAGGCCGCTCCTTAGTGGCCGTACGTAATCTAATGCTGCGCACAATACGTCGGGCCCCGCCTTGGCGTGCAACCCTAAAGGGTTCTCCTCTCCGCTGCGCTCCGTTGCGATCGCTTCGCGATGCACTCGGCGGTTCCAGCCGTAATCGAGCTTCGCGATTACGCACAACCACTAAGGAGGAACCTCTGATGAAAACGCTCGTAACCTTCTGCCAGAAAACCGGCCGTCGCCTTCGCCAGTTCATCAACCGGCAAATCGCGAAGCTGTCCCACAAGGGCCAACTTCGGTTCTCCATCGCCGTGATGCTTCCGCTCATCGCCAAGGTCGAGTTCAGCTATCAAGTCGAGCTCAACAGCAAGGCCGGAAACGACAACAAGCCTCAGTGAAGCACGGCCGCACCCTGCCCTGCAGGGTGCGGCCTATCCGTCGTGATCCCGAACCCGCGGCCTTGCACGCGCCCGCAGGAAGCATATTTGCTGGAACATGACCGACTTTCCAAAAGCGCCACCCGAAAAGGATGAACGCCGCTACATCGCGTGTCAGATGGCGGTGGAAACTGTTTTGCAGGACCTGGTAGAGGATGCCATGCGCCGAGGTTGGGAGGAGACGGAAGTCCTCTCTGCCATTACAGAGGTTGCGGACAACCTCATGCTGGCGGCGGATGCCAATCGGGATCTAGACCTGCTTCTCGCTGCTCTGAGAAGAAACATGCCCCCGCCCAATCTTGCCGGTTAGGCGTCTCCAACATCGAGCGAATATACTGCCGCTGCGTCTTCAGGGTCGCGAAGTCCCTTGAACGAGGCGTGGCGCAGTTTCCCGTCGGACGTCCATCCCCGGAAGTCGATCTCAGCGATCAGGCCTGGATCTGTCGCGATGCGGGTCTTCTCTTTGAAGCGGATCACCGGCTTGTTCGTTTTCAGCTCGTCGAGCTGCTTTCGCAACGCTCGCGCTTGCTGATGTTTAAAGCCAGTTCCGACACTTCCGACATAGACGTACTCACCTCCTCTGAGAGCTCCGAGAAGGAGGCTTCCAAAGCCATCTGGCATAGCTGACGACAGTTCATAGCCGAGGATGGCAAAGCTTTCGCGCTGGACGCACTTGATCTTAATCCAGTCGCCAGTCTTGCCCGGTCTGTAGGGGCGATCACGATGCTTGCCGATGATGCCTTCCAGGCCCAGCGCGCAAGCGTGTTCGATCAGCCTTTCGGGATCCTCGTTGATTTCCTCGGACAAGCGGATCGCCCCTGTGGCCTCATCAAGCAGATCCTCAAGGATGTGCCGCCGTGCAGCAAACTCCAGCTTACGCAGATCATGGCCGTCGAGGTACATGAGATCGAACGCGAACATGAGCGCGGTTGCAGCCGGGTGTTTTCCGGTCCGGCCCCCAAGCGAGCCCTGCAGCAGCCCGAAGTCTGATCGCCCCATCTCGTCGAGCACGACGGCTTCACCATCGAGGATGAATGTCGCCGGACCAAGAGCGGCCGCCGCTGACGCAATGGCCGGGAATCTTTCCGTCCAGTCAAAGCCGCCGCGTGTCAGGATCCTCACCTTGGATAGCTCCCGGTGGACAGAAATCCGGTAGCCGTCCCACTTGATATCGTAGGACCATTCAGGCCCCTTCGGCGGGCGGTTCTTCAAGACGGCTAGGCAAGGTTCGACGCGATCCGGCATGGGATCGAACAGGAGGCGCGGCTGTTCAGGGTCGCGAGGTCTCAGGCGTCCGCTTCGCAGCGGCGCCTTATCTTCCGTCAGAAGCGGTTTTGGCGGCTTTCGCGGTCCTTTTACCATTCCGCCATTTCAGCAGAGACAGCTTAACAACCCGCTTAGGAAGCCTCTGGACCTCCGTCCGCTTGCTCCATAGGGTTTCGGTGCCCGGAAACGACGTAGGACAGGCACTGGTGGATCAGGCAACCGCCCAGGAGCTGCTGAAGCTCATTCACAGTATCGCAGATCCTTGCGAGGATATCATCGCCAAGGCTGGCGATCTCGCCGGCGATCCGTCCCAACCGCCAGAGATCCAGCAAGCCTCTGCTGACCTGGCTGCGACTGTTGAACAGCTGTTTCAGATCGCCCACTACATCATGAACGCAACGCCCAGGCTGTAGAGGCAAGGAACGGTTTTGCCGGGGGAAGTCGGTCCCGGCTTCCGCTTCGCGGCGCTATGCTAAGCCTCCTGCGGCTTCCCTTCTTCGTCAAAACCGTGTCGAGAATCCCCGCTTTCCCGCCCCTGAAGGAGGGGCGGCGCTATGCTGAAAGCTCCGATGTTCTTCATTGCCCTTCTCGGATCTCGGACTGGCGCCGATCGATCCGAGCCGAGCGGCTAACCGCCGCTATCGACACATTGAATCAAGTTGAAATGGAGAGCTGCCCGAGGAGCGGAGCGCTCATCACTCGGAGCGCAGCGGGCAGATCCATCGTTTTATAACCTGGTGAAGACGGAGAACCGGCGTCGCCGGTTCGCATCCGCAAGGAGCGGCCGGGATCGGCCGCCCATGGATCCTACCCTGTACCGCTCTTACGATAGGTCGCCAATCGCGCCAATGGGCAAGCGCGCAGGCGCTGTCGCTCGTCAGGAAAAACGGCTTTCGCCGTCAAGCCGGCAAACCTTCCGTTTTTCCTTCCTCCCGCCCCATGACCCGATCCGCGTCCTAACGGGAGCGGGCTGCGCCCTCCCCCTTCGTTCCGCCGGATGTGGGGGCACATCCTTCGAAAACGAAGGCAGAGGCTTCGCCCACTAGCGGGGCTTGCTCCCAAGGGAAACGGGAAAAACTGGAGCAAGAGACCATGAGCAACATCATCGCGATAGCATTGAACAAGCTGGACGCAGACCCGAAGAACGTCCGCAAGACTTACACCAAGGAGAGCATCGAGAGCCTGTCGGCCTCGATCCTCGCCAATGGCGTCATCCAAAACCTTGTGGTGCGCAAGGCATCCAAGGGAAGATACCTCGTAACCGCTGGCGGTCGCCGCCTTGCAGCCCTCAATCTTCTGGCCGAACGGGGCGAGATCACGGCTGACTACGCTGTGAATGTCATTGTCCGGGAGGCGGGTGACGCCACGGAATTAAGCCTGACCGAGAACGTGATGCGGGAGGCGATGCACCCCGCCGACCAGTTCGAGGCATTCAGAGCGTTGTTCAATGAGGGCAAGTCAATCAAGGACATCGCCGCCCGGTTCGGGACAACCGAAATCATCGTCAACCGCCGTCTTGCGCTGGCGAAGGTTTCCCCTGTCTTGTTCGCGGCGTTCCGCGCCGAGGATATGACCTTTGAGCAGCTTGCCGCCTTCACCATCACCGACGATCACGCTCGACAGGAAGAGGTGTGGAATGCCCTCCCCTCATGGGATCGCAGCGCCAACACAATCAAGCGCCGTCTCGCCGTGGATGAAGTCCCCGCAAGCGACAAGCGGCTCGCGCTGATCGGCGGGTTAGAGGTTTATGAGGCGGCTGGCGGTCCAGTGCGCCGCGACCTGTTTGCCGAGCAGGGAGGAGGCTTTGCATGCGATAGCGGCTTGCTTGAAAAGCTGGTTGCCGAGAAGTTGGAGGTCGAGGCGGAAGCTGTGAAGGCCGAAGGCTGGAAATGGGTCGAGTGGTGCGCTCAGCAGCCGGATAACATCTATCAGATGGCCCGGGTTTACCCGCAGCGCGTGGACCTCAGCGACGAGGATCAAGCCAAGCTTGACGCACTGACTGAGCGTTATGACGAACTGGCGGCGCAGATCGATGCGGATCAGGAGGATGAAGGTGCAGAGGCCGCCTTGTCCGCCGTCGAGCAGGAAATCGCCGTCCTGCAGAAGCGCGAAGAAGCCTATCGCAGCGAAGACCTCGCAATGGCAGGGGCAATCGTCACAATCGACCATTGGGGCAAGTTGTCGGTGCTGAGAGGCCTTGTCCGCGACGAGGACAAGAAGAAGGCCGAGGCCACGGAAGGGAAGCAAGGCGGGGCGACCGAGGAGGCTGACGGCGCTTCGAAATCTACGGGGCTGACCCATTCAGCCGCATTGATTGAAGACCTGACCGCTCAGAAGACGGCGGCACTTCGTGTCGAGCTGGGGAACAATCCCGACATTGCGCTTGTGGCGGTCGTCCACGCGATACTGCTCAAGGTGCAGTACCGTACGGCATGGGGCATTCCCGGCCACCAGAGCGCGCTTGAAATCTCTGTCACCCATGAAGTGCTGGACGGTTCGATGAAGCGTCCCGCCGAGAACAAGGCCCTTGAGGCGTGGGGAAGCCTTGAGGAAAACTATGGGCATCGGCTTCCCGGCGATCCTGCTGACCTTTGGGAATGGCTGATGGATCAATCACAAAGCGAATTGTTGCAGCTTCTGGCCTATGCCGCCGCCCATTCCGTCAATGCGGTTGAGAAGAAGTTCAGCAGTCGCAGCCAAGCGCTGGCCCATGCCGACCAGATGGGCCGCGCATTGAACGTGGACATGCATGACTGGTTTGAGACTACGGCGGAAAGCTATTTCAGCCACGTCAACAGGCCGACCATTCAAGCCGTTGTTGCCGAGGTGCGCGGCGAGGATTTCGCCGCGGGTGTCGGCAACATGAAGAAGGGTGAGGCTGCGGAGTATGCCGCCAAGTCCATCAAGGACAGCGGTTGGCTTCCGCCTCACGTTCGGATCGCGTCTGACCCCGACGCAGAGGGTGAGGCTGAAACCTCAGAGGACAAGAACGAACACTCGTTCCCGATGGCAGCGGAATAATCCCGCCGCTGCTTTCCGCCGGTCACGTCCTCCAGCGTGACCGGCTACCCTATTCCAGAGGACAAGCCATGCTTGATTCCGTACCTGATCCGACCCTTGCCGCCGAAAGCTGCTGCCAGCTAATCAACGCCTACCTGAACGATCCGGAGCATGTTGATTGGGATGACGTGCAAAAGGCACTCGATACAGCGCTAAAGGCCTTCGATCTGCCACCGACCCACTTTGAGGAGGCTATTCAGCGCGGCTGAGTTTACTGCAAGATCGCACCTTAGCGCCCGCTTTGGCATCGAGCCAATGCGGGCGCTTTCGCAGGTGCCTGGGAGGCAGAAACGTATCGGGGGACGGCACATCAGGCCGCTTGTTGAGAGGAGGCCCGCGCCCCCTCCTCTCAAACTCTCCTCCCCACCCGGTTGAATTTCCCCAACAATAACGGGGGGTAAATCCTACTCTGGAAACGTTCCAGATTTCAGTGTGAAGAGAGCGAAGACGCGGAAAAGCATGCTAACAAATTGAAACGTAAGCGCTATTTCAGATGTCGGCTGAACCGGCGCAGCAGCGCGGAAATGTGTCAACTTGCATCAATCCGGTATCTCAGGCTACAAATCGTAACGAGCGGAACCGTAACCGATTCCGACTCACACATTCTAACAGCTTTTTGGAGATCACACCCGGCCCAGAAAAGAAAAACCGCTCCCGAAGAATCCGGAAGCGGTCTGCAGTTCGGTAATAATAAGCCAAAACCGTTCTCGCAGACCTCCCCTCCGATGTCAATAATCAAAACACCTTTTCGGTGAACGGCGGAGCTTTGTCTGGCCTCTGACAGGAGACGGACGATGGGGGAACCCACACAACACAAGCGGCCGACAGGTCGCAGAATGACGAAGGAGCGAGCCGAATTCCGGCGACTGGCGCAGTCAACGGAAATCGGAACGGTGACGCGCGGCCAGCTGGCGGTACTTGCAAGAAACCTGATGACAATCGGGATGGTTACGACCGCAGAATATGCGTTGCTGGAAGCCATCATAACGACCGCCAAGGCAGACGCCTTCGACAAAGGAGGGCGGCCGATCGTCTACAAGTCGAACCGACAGCTCGGCTATGACATCAACAAGTCGCCAGGGCGCGTAAGCCGGATTCTCTCCCGATTGTACGACCTCGGCCTTGTCACCATGCAGGACAGTGCGAATTTCAAGCGCTACCCGATCCGTGACGGCGAAGGTGATATTGCCGACGCCTGCGGCATTGATCTGCGTGTCCTGATCGCTCGGCACCATGAACTTGATCAGCTGGTGCGCCAGAAACGGGAAGAGATTCGAGTGCGCGACAGCGCGGCGCGTCGCTTCCGGGACGCTCTGCGTGCCGCGAGATATGCTCTGGCGTCCTCAACCGAGCGAGGGGAAGCCATTCTCGGGCGGATCGGGTCCCGTGTTGAGAAGATCGCGGCCTTCATAGGATCGGCCAAGCACGCACCGGCCCATGTCCGCCGGAAGGCAACAATGCTTTTGGAGTGGCTTGCCGACCGATTGCGCAACGTGAATCGGTCCCCGCAAGCGCCCGACATAGATGCAAATCTGACATGCGCGGATGTCGAAAACGACATGCACATACAGATTACAACCCCAAGACCTTTTGAAGCTCGTAATGATGAACGGCGTTCGCCTAACGGCGAACAAATCAGTTCGTTAAGGGCTGGCTCCGCCAGCAAGAGGGCTTTTGAGGAAAGCCTGGGGAGCCGTTCGCGCCAAAGCCATAGGCAACTGCAAGTGCGGCCTTCACTTGTGGCGCTGGAAGATGTGTGGCGGGCTACGCCAAGCCTTGCCGAATATGGCTACCAGCCCCCGCGTAGCTGGGCGGACCTGGACCAGATCGCTCCCAAACTTTGCCGCATCGCCGGCGTGTCCGAGGATGCGCGCCAGCGGGCCGTGGAACGAATGGGCCAGCAGGCGGCTGCGGTTGCGATCGCTCTGACCTTTGAGAAATACACGCGCGCCGAAATCAGCTCGCCGGGCGGGTATTTGCGGGCCATGACAGACCGAGCCGCGATCGGAGAGCTTCATCTGAACCGCTCGGTATTTGGGTTGGCAGCCCGCAATTCTATGGAGGCGCGCGCTTGATGAATATTCGCTTGGTGGGAGCCGCGCTGGCTGCGCTTCTGTTCACTGCCTCCGCTGCGTCGGCCGATTTTTCAGGCCAGGCGTGGGTGATTGATGGAGACACCTTCAGCATTCGTCAGCAGAGGATCCGCATTGCGGCTATTGACGCTTGTGAGCGCGATCAAACCGGCTTCAGGAATGGCGCGATATGGAGGTGCGGCATCGAGGCACGACGGTTCCTCGCCAGCTTGATCGATGGCAAGCATGTCCGCTGCATTGAAGTCGATCGAGACCAGTACAAACGCCTTGTCGGCCAGTGCTTCGTCGATGGCTCGGATATTGGCCTTGAAATGGTGAAGGCGGGCCAAGCCAGCCTCCTGTTGCGCTATCTGCCAAGATCCCACCCGATTGACCTGAGCCAGTACCGCCACGCCGAGGATCGTGCCCGACAGCGAGGCCAAGGCTTGTGGGGCGCCCAGGTTGAATCGCCCTCCTCCTATCGCCGCAGCCATTCCGGCAACTGAACGACTGGGGCGCTCATATGGGCAACAGATGGCGAGATCTCATGTTTTGGCGAAACCATCGGTTACCCCAGCCTCTTGTTTCAGGTTGTTGGTTCGGTTGCATTCAGCACAATCCCGCACGCTACCAGTGCCGATGTCCCATTTGTCGAGGTGACGTATTGCTGCAAGCGCTCAGGCCCCACACCTCCAAAGTGGTTGCTCTTGATGCCCGTTCGCACGGCGACGCGGTTAGCGCAAAGCTGTTCGTCTCCAAATTTTCCCCGCCTTTGGCTTCCTCGCGAAACAAAATTTTCCGCCGCCCAGCCTCCTTCGCTGCGCTCCGGCCTACGGTGCGCACCGCTTTTCGCCGTGCCTTATGAACGATCATCGCAACCACCATAGAGGAGTGATTAACATGAGCATGACCAACTTCATCCAGTTCGACAAAGACGACATCGACAACGCCAAGGGAACCGGCCTCATCTCCACCATCGACCGGGACCTGGACATCAAGGTTACACCGTTCGACTCCACAAACGAAAAGGCTCCGACGCATCGCGTCTATGCCAAGTCACCTCGCGGCCACGACATCGAAGTTGGCGGCATCTGGAAGAAGACCAGCGGCGAAGGGAAGCCCTACTACACGCTCTCCATCAAGCGCCTCGGCTTCAATGCCAACCTGGGTCGCTATCCCGGCCAAGATGACCTGGCACTGCAGGCCATCATCGAGTGGGAACCGCGCGATTGATTGCTCTTGGAGGCCCGATCTCTGATCGGGTTTCCACCCTCAAAGAGCCGGATTTCCTCGCTTTCGCTGGATATTCGGCGCGTTTCATGCTAAGTTGAGCAGTAACTGGAGGCTTTGCCGATGAACGTTCATGCCCCCCGCCCCGATCGCTCTCCGGAAGCTGTTGCTTCCCGGAAGAAGGCCGTCGATCAGGCTCGCGCCGCCAACATGCGGCAGGGTTACACCGGCGATCCGGTTTTGGAAGAAGCAAACGGCCGTTACGTTGCGGGAGACATCACTTCCGAGGAAATGCGCCAAGAGCTGCTGGCCCGCTTCAAGCGGGCTTGATCATCACCTAGAGATTTGTCGCGGCCGCCTGTGATCTCAGGCGGCCTTTTTGCATGAGGTTTCGCGTGGTCCGCGATGATGAAGCCAAAGGCTCCTACACCTATCCCAACACTTCAGAGGATAAGGATTTCAAGGATGTTCTGAAGAACAAACTGGATATCAGGAGCCATTCAGCGCTGCGTGAAGCCGAATACGCTTTTACGGCTTTGAGACAAACGGAGCTCGCCGAGGGAAAAGGCCCTACCGGTAATCACGACGCAGCGCATCTGAAGGCTCTGCACGGCTACATCTTTCAGGATGTCTATGAATGGGCAGGACATACGCGCAATGAAAGTCCTGTCGTCGATGGGCAGCGGGTAGAGCCGGTAGGTGGGCTTTCGAAGGGCGACACGACCTTCCTGCACGGTTCGCGGATTGAAATGGGCCTCAACGAGGCGCTGAGGCCCGCCAGAGACGATCAGGGCCTAAGAGCTGCGACACCTGAGCAATTTGCTGAGAAAGCCGCGCACGTCCTTTCTGAGCTGAATTACGTTCACGCTTTTCGGGAAGGCAATGGAAGGGCAAACGAGGCGCTAGTGGTCTCGTTGGGCCGCACCTACGGTCATGACATCGATCTTACCGTCATCACCAAGCCTCGCATGATCGAGGCATCCATTGAGACCACCAATGATCCGTCCAGTCCGGCGATGAAGCATCTCATCCAGGATGCGATGGATCCTAACCGCCGCGAGGCTATCCGCAGTGCCATGTCAGATCTTGAGCAGGCTGGCGAGAAACCGTTCGAGCACAACATCCGCACGGCCCGCCCGGGCGAAGTGATCGAAGGACAGGTTCTCGGGCATGACAATCGCGTGGCGAGCCTCGTGACCGACAGGGGGATTGTGGCCGTTGACCGCGCTGACCTTCCCGAGCGGATGCCTCCCGACGACGAGGAGGTGAAGTTCACCGCTCGATCTGATTTCAAGACTCTGGGGCGGCCGGAACAGGTCCAAGATGCCCAATCGCAGCCAGGTCAGCAAAAGGCCCAAGAGCCTCAGTCGCAGCACATCAACGCCGAGCTTAAGGCTATCGAAGCGCAGCAGTTTGTCGATCGCCAGCGAAACCGCGACCAAGACGACCGAGAGCGCTGACCTGCGACCCGGTCGCTGCAGTGAGGGCCTGTGTCATTGGCCGGGGTGCCGGAGCTCTGCGCTCTCCCCTGTCCGTTGGATGATTTGACGGACAAACTACGATAGCCCCTCCCCCATTCAACCGCTTGCGCGGTCCTACACTCCGTTGCGGCCCTACGGGTGCATGGGGTCGTTTCGCTATCTTCGGATCTTTGCCGTCAACCAACGAACAGGAGACGGCGATGCAGAGCGTAAAGGACACCTACCAGCGGATCACCGACACCATCATTCAGCAGCTCGAGGCCGGCACCAAGCCTTGGATCTGGCCATGGCGCGGAAACAGCCGCAGGTCGGCTACGCCGCTCCGCGCCTCCGGCGAAGCCTATCGCGGCATCAACGTGGTCATGCTGTGGCTCTCCGGGCAACTCGCCGGCTACGACGAAAACACATGGATGACTTACCGGCAGGCTCAGGAGCTTGGTGCTCAGGTCCGCAAGGGCGAACAAGGAACCCTCGTCGTCAAGTACGGCACCTTCACGCCGAAGGAGCAGGAGGCGGACGATCGTGCAATCCCTTATCTCAAGGGCTACACCGTCTTCAACGTCGAGCAGATCGACAACCTGCCTGACCGCTTCAAGAGCCCGGCCGAGGCGGCGCCGATCGAGCCGGTTCCGGTTATCGACCATGTCGAAACCTTCATTCGGGCCACAGGCGCAAAGATAGCCTACGGCGGAAAGCAAGCCTGCTATCGCCCTGGCCCCGATGACATTCAAATGCCGGAGCGCGGTCGCTCAGCGAGGTTCATCTTTACAGCACGATTTTTCATGAGCTCGGGCACTGGAGCGGCGCAAAATCACGCCTTGATCGTGACCTTAGCGGGCGGTTCGGGAGCGAGACCTACGCAATGGAGGAGCTTATTGCCTTATCTTGACAGTCTGCACCGACTCTCACCCTAGTGGGGAGGTTGATGCACACGCTGACGGAGGCGCTTTCCAGGCCGGACGCAGCGCTCCCAAATAGCTGGCGGAGGCCGGCCTGGAGAGTGCCGGGCAAGTTGAACTCCTTCGTTGATGCTGGCTCCCCGGATAGGGGTCCGGGGGAAGGTTGAGCGACTTGTGGACAATGTAACGACGGTTTCGGACATCACCATTCAGGAGCGCCGATCAGCGGACGGGCTTGATGCCCATGTTCCGATGATCCTGCGGGACGGCAAGCTTTACGATCCTGATCTCGATCGTTTCTTTCTTGACCTACCCCTCAACGGCGTCCGCTCCCGCCACTCTCTCCGTGCCTATGGTTATGACGTCCTGGTCTGGGTCCGTTTTCTTTCGGAAGCCTGCGGCAAGACGGTATGGCAAGCTGACCGACACGATGTTCTTGCCTATCATCGAGTTCGCCGCCGGGCTGAAGCTGGGCAGCGCATCTCGGCCTCTTCCTGGAATCGCGCCGTCGCCTGCCTGGACCGCCTCTATCGATGGGGCGCTCGGGAACGTCTGATCGCCGAAGCGCCCTTCAGTCACCGTTCCGTTTGGAGGCAGGGACATGGTGGTCGTCGTGCGCAGATTGCGGCGCGCAATGAGGCCTACGAGCCCGCTGCGCGCCGAGCGGATGTTAGCTTCGTCACCCTTGAGGACTATCGGATATTCCGGGATGTCGGTCTGAGGGGGCATCTCCCCGAGGGCGGACCGCGACCCGGCGCCCGCGATCGCAACGGCATTCGCAATGCGTTGTTTGCCGATCTTCTCGTGACGACAGGCCTTCGCCTGGAGGAGGCGTCCTTTCTGTTCGCCTCCGACCTTGCTGTTTCCGACCATCAGACGGACCGATAGGTTTGGCTCGATCTGCCCGACGCCCTGACCAAGGGCGATCGAGGCCGCCGCATTCTTGTGCCCGGCCGGCTGCTTGAACAGGTACGCGCCTATGTTGCGGTCGAGCGCGCCCACGCGGTCCTCAAATTCCAGCGACGATCGGGGTGGCAATCATTCGAGAGGCCAATCTTCGTTCGCCGAGAGCGGACAGCTTCAAGACTTCGATTACTTGATGGGATCGAGATTGCCCTCGATCTGCTCAGCGCTGACGAGCGCAACAGGATCATCGTCTGCGACGACGATGGCGCACCGCGCGAGCCGGCGGTGCTGTGGCTCACGGAGGTCGGATTTCCTGTCCAGCCGAACTCTTGGGAAGTGATCTTCGCCCGCGCTTCCGAGCGGTGCAGCTCTTTCGGCTTCGAGATCACCATCTCTCCGCACCAACTGCGACATACCTTCGCCGTGCATATGCTGGCGATGCTGATCCAGCACCGCCTTCGCGATGCGGCATTGCCGGCCGGCCCGATTGAGGGATACCGCCAAATTCTCGGTGACCCGCTCCAGCAAGTTCAGCGGCTTCTCGGCCACGCCAGTTTGGCAACCACCTACATCTATCTCGATCACATTGCCACGCGCGCAAATACTGTCGATGCGGCGGTCGAGGAACTGCTGGCGCTGCTCCCTTCGGAGCGTTCGCTATGACGGGCCAGCCACGGAAGGGACGACCTGTCTGCTTTGTGCCCACCGATGGTACGGTACCCGCCCAGGTCAGCGATCCGGTGATCGGTCTGCGCTTCAACATCCAGGCGCGATATGGGGGCATCGCAGAAGTAGATTTCACTGACCTCGAGCCAAGACCTTTGGCGATCGCTTTCGCTGGAGCTCTTCGCAGGCAAGCGGAGCTCGGCGGATCGTTAGGAGCGCGCAGCACGATCAAGCAGCATATGAACGCCTATCGGCGTTTCTTCGGGTACTTGAGACAATATACGCACGTAACAATGCCCGCCGACCTGAGCGCCGATGTCATCGACGGCTACGAGGATTTCCTCGAAGCCAGCGGGATGACGCCGATTCATCGCCACACCGTCGTTGCCAAGGCTATTCTGGCCTTGCGTTCGATCGACGCCGATCAGCCTGGTGTCCTTGGCGAAGCCCTCCATCGTCGGCTCGGCTACACGAGCGCGCAGTCGGCCGGCAGATCTCGCCCACGCGATGCCTACAGTCCGTTTGTCGCAAGACAGCTTCGCGATGCTGCACGCGCTGACATTGGCGAACTGTTCCGGCGCTTCGGCAACCTGCCGAGTGATGAGGGCGACGAGAACCTTCGCAGCGTGACCGCTGAGGCATACGCGACGATCACCGCCCATGGCAGGCTCAGCAGCGGGGATCGTATTTTCAAAAGCCTGTACTTCATGCGGCTTCGTCGGGGCCTGTCGGTCTCAACTCTCGCCGAGGACATACATGGCCGATACCATCTCCGCGCCGCTGACATTCCGCCCCTTCTTACATTTCTGTCGCTGGAGACAGGCCTGGAGATCGAGTGTTGCAAGACGCTGACGATCGATTGCCTTCAGAATCCCGGCTCAGGTACGATCGAGATTGCCTATGTGAAGCGGCGCGCTCGCGGCGCCGAGCACAAACATATTCGCGTCCGTGATGGAGGGCTCGGCACTCCGGGCGGTCTCATTCGAAAGCTAATCGAGGTCACGGCCTTCACGCGTCAGTTCGTACCGAGCGATTGTCTCTGGCTCTATTATTACACCGGGCGGAAGCAGCTTCGCGCAGGTGTCGAACATCAGCAGGAACTGGTCGACCGATGGACCGGAAGTCACGGAATCGTCGACGACAATGGCCAGCCTCTTCGGCTCGTTCTGTCCCGCTTGCGCAAAACCCACAAGGCGCTCTGGTATCTGAAGACGGACGGTCACATGGCTCGTTTCGCACTCGGGCACACGCCGGAGATCGCGGCTCGCCACTACGCAGACATTCCGTCGCTGCGACCGCTTCATGAGGCCACCGTAGCAGAAGCGTTCGCCGCGGCCGCCGCGGCCGCAGGTCCAATTATATTGGCGCCTGACGATGAGGATTCCTGGCAGCGACGCGACACCACGTCGGGAGGAAGCCGCAACGCCGATGATCTCCTGAATGGGGAACAGGATGTCTGGCTGGCTGCGTGCTCGGGATTCGATCACAGTCCGTTTGGTGAAGTCGGGTCACCATGCCCGCAGCCGTTCTGGGGTTGCCTCGAATGTCGCAACGCGATCATCACCGCGCGCAAACTGCCGGCGCTCATCGCCTTCCAGGGTTTTATCGAGGCGCAACGCGCTGGGTTGTCAGCCGCCGATTGGGCCGTGAAGTTCGGTCGCGCCCACGACCGCATCACCAAGCAGATCCTGCCCGCCTTTCCCGACAGCTTGATCGATGAGGCCCGTCGCGAGGCGGAACAGCACTCACTCTATCTCCCACCAGAGGCTCGACAATGATCAGTGCCGCGACCGTTCCTGGTCAACAGGAACTCGACCTCCGCCCGGTTCTCGCGTCCGTCCCGCTGAAGCCCGGCTTCGATCGGGGCAATCTCTCACGCTACGGCGATGCGAACTGGGATCTTGGGCCGGCCGTGTTCCGGGAGAACGCCCGCCGCTGCCATGTCACCATCAATTTCGGGTCCGTCGAGCACGTCGGCGTGCGCGAGGCGCTTCGCGAGTTTCTCTATGCGCGCCTCAACTTCGATCTGCCGGGCCATCGCAAAAAGCTTCCGCCGGGCAGTGTGCGGCAGGTCTTCAACCGTGCGCGACGGTTTTTCGAGTTCGTTCGCGACGAGCTGGGTGACGTGGATATTCGCCGGGTGGATCAGCAAATCCTCGACCGGTATGCCCGTCATCTTAAGAGTGGCCACACCCGCCAACCGGCGATGGTGGCTCAGCTGCTGGAGATCCCATTCGATCTGCGAGCTTACCGCGATCATCTTCCTTCCGTCGGCCTGTTCTTCGAGCCTTGGAGCGAACGGTCGCCGGCCCGGGTCGCCGGATATCGCTTCGTCCGCGAGAACCTGACGCCGCGGATTCCCGAAGACATAATCACACCATTGCTGTCGTGGTCGCTCCGTTACGTCACCGTGTTCGCCGCCGATATCTTCGCCGCGCGTGGAGAGCTGGAGCGATTGGAGGCCCATTGCTCTGCACTCATCAAGTCGGATCAGGGACTCGGACGCAAGGAACGCCGCATTCGTCAAAGAAAGCGTCTACAGGACTATTTCGATCGCCTGCATCGCGAAGGCCGCGGCGTGCCGATTTGGGGAACCGCGCATAATGGAATGACGCTACGCCATCCAGAGACCGGAGAGGTGACGCCGCCCGTCAATTCACACCTGCTGCATCTTCATATCGGCATTGATGCGGTGGCAGAACCCAGGATGCATATCCAGTTGCTCGACGGCGCGCCTCGTTTGATCACCGCGGCCGTGCGTGAGCTTGGCGTCGAGACTGGGGGCATGGATACGCCTATTGCCATCCTGCCAGAGACCGGCAGCCACTGGCGACCGCGCTTCGATGGCAAGACGCTGGCGCACGAGGAGCGCATGCTTCAGACCGCCGCCTACATTCTCTGCGCCTATCTGACCGGTATGCGTGATTGCGAAGTCCAGGCGATGCAACGCGGATGCCTCAGTCTCACGCGCAGTGATGACGGCATGATCATGCGCCATCGCGTCCGGTCGATGGCATACAAGGGCAAATCGAACCAAGGCGAGCCGGCCGAGTGGGTCACGATCGAGCCGGTAGCCAAAGCCATCGATGTCCTCGAGCACCTGTCGTTTCGGGCGGCCTCTGCCCGTGGGCTCACGACGCTCTGGCCTGTCCTGGCGGGCAAATCCTACTGCAAGGATTACCTGTCCGCCGAGATCGTCCGTCAGCTCAACCACTATCGTGACCATCTCAATCACCTGTTCAGCACGCCGGACACGCCGGCTATTCCGAACGGGCCAGACGGCACGCCCTGGCGGATCACGACGCGGCAATTCCGGCGAACGATCGCGTGGCATATCGCCAACCGCCCCTTCGGAACGATCGCCGGCATGATCCAATACAAGCATGCCTCGGTTGCGGCATTTGAAGGTTATGCCGGCTCCAGTCGATCGGGCTTTCGCGCCGAGGTCGAGACCGAACGCAGCCTCGGCCAGCTCGACGATTTGCTGACCTATTTCGATGAACGCCAGGCTGGCGCGACCCCATCGGGGCCGGCGGCGGCACGTATATCGAAGACGCTGGATGGGATATCGGCGGAACTTGGTCCACTCCCCGCCATGATTGCCGACCGCGCGCGGATCCGCACGATGCTCGCCAGCCTGGGGCGAACGCTGCATGTCGGCATCCTAGCCGACTGCTTTTTCGATCCGGGCACCGCGGTCTGCCTGAAGCAGGCGACCAGCGACGCTAACACAGCGCCTCTGACGGCACTTTGCCAACCGACGCGCTGTCCGAATGCCTGTATCACCGCTAGGCATCGACCTGCCTGGGCGCGCTCGGCACTGGACGCCAAGAACCTGTTGAAGGAGAAGCGGCTGTCGCAGCTTCAGCGCAACGTTCTGCAGCAGGAACTCGAGCGAACGATGAAGATCCTGACCGACATCGACGAAGGCGCGGCACGGCGCTGAGGGGCTATGGCAGACAATAGCGGGTTTCGCGCCGCCAGCGCCGCCGTTCAGCGCAGCAAGTCGCGGATCCCCCGGCCGGCCTTCGGGTCTTTTTCGTAGCGGCACACCACATGCATATGGGCGTGGAAGATATGCTGACCGCCGGTCGCTCCGACATTCCATCCGATCGTGAACCCCTCGGGTTGGAATTGATCGAGCCGTCGCTTGGCTTCCGTCAGCATCCCACCGAGATCCGACCACTCTTCCGAGCTGAACTCGAATGGCGTCTCGACGTGGCGGAAGGGAATGACCATTGCGGACGGGTTCGGCAAGGTAAGCTTGAGCATCAAGTATTGCGTTTGATTGCTCGCCGCTGGCTCAGCTCCAGCCAATCCATTCGCAAGACACCATCGACAATTATCTATGTTTCCCTCTGCCATACCGACTGTCCAACCTCGTGATATCTGTGCATACATATCGCCCATGACCGACGCCGCCAACACATCACTTCCCCGTCATCCCGCAACTGCTTTCGGCGGAGGCGCCATTATTGGTGCTCTCGGAGGCCTCATAGGTCTCGGAGGCGCCGAGTTTCGTCTTCCGATCCTGATCGGGTTCTTTAATTTTGCAGCCTTGGAGGCGGTGATCCTCAACAAGGCCATGAGCCTCGTCGTCGTCGCGACCGCGCTTCCCTTCCGGGCGGGGACCGTTCCCTTCGGCGCCATAGCCGATAATTGGCCGATCGTGATCAATCTTCTCGCGGGAAGCCTGATCGGCGCCTGGTTCGGCGCGGGCTGGGCGACAAAACTTCGATCGGAGACGCTCTACAAGGTCATAGCCATCATGCTGGTGGCGATCGCCATCGTCCTGATGTTGGGCCACGATGCGACAGCGGGCCAGCCGCTGTTGACAGGCTTGGCCCAGATGATTGCCGGCGTTATCGCTGGCTTCATCATCGGCATTGTCGCCGCGCTCCTGGGTGTCGCAGGGGGCGAACTCCTGATCCCGACGCTCGTCCTCTTATTCGGCGCGGACATCAAGCTCGCTGGTAGCCTCTCGCTCGCGGTGAGCCTGCCGACAATGCTGGTCGGCTTCACACGCTACAGCCGTGACCAGAGCTTCTCCGTCATCGGCCGCAACAAGGCTTTCCTGCTCATAATGGCGGCCGGATCGATCGTCGGTACGTTTATCGGCGGCCTTCTGCTCGGCATCGTTCCAAACGCGGTTTTGCTGCCGGCATTGGCAATCATCCTCTTGATCTCCGCAGTGAAGGTGTGGCGGCACTAGCCGCACTCCCACAAACTTACCGATCGAAGTGAAGCATCCGCAGCTTGCAAGCTGACGGCATAGCGGACCTGAACCCCAACAACAGGCTGGATCCGACCGCAAGGCGGACGCGGCCCTGCCTCGCCGGCGGTCGCCCGGCGTGA
Source organism: Gellertiella hungarica (assembly GCF_014197145.1). Classification (GTDB taxonomy): domain Bacteria; phylum Pseudomonadota; class Alphaproteobacteria; order Rhizobiales; family Rhizobiaceae; genus Gellertiella; species Gellertiella hungarica. The sequence continues at coordinate 26,823 of NZ_JACIEZ010000014.1, forward strand.
CCGGAGCGCGCGACGCCCGTCCCGTCCGCGCAACGGCTGATCGCCGTCCATCGCTTGCGCTTCGGCTCTGCGAGTGCGCAGCCGCGCCTAAGGCGCCGCAATTCGCTGCTCCGACGCCGGGACCGGCCCGGCGAAGAAGGAGCAACGATCATGACGAGACAAGAAAGAACAAAAGGAAGCCGCCCTTCGGGTCGGCATGAGAGGAAGAGGAAGGCTGGGATCGAGCGGTCGGCTTAAGGGGCGAGAGAGGCTCTCCCCGCTGGCCACGGAGGTTCCTGCATGTCTCACACTTCCAGCCCGGCGAGCCGTGCCGATGTCAATTCCCGCGTAACGGCCGAGATCATCACCGCAATCGAACAGGGCACAGGCGAATGGCGTGCGCCCTGGTTTCACAACGGATCGAGTATCGCCCGACCGACCAACGTCGCGTCCGGCAAGCGCTATCGCGGCATCAACACGCTGGCGCTATGGGCTGCGGGTTTTGCCGCCGGTTACGGTGATGGTCTCTGGGGCACCTATAAGCAATGGCAGGAGGCCGGCGCACAGGTGCGCGAAGGAGAACGCTCCACCACGATCGTGTTGTGGAGAGAGATCCAGGCATCCCGGCCGGCCGACAGTAATGACGACGCTGATGATGGGCACCGGCGCATGTTCGCTCGCGTGTTCTCCGTCTTCAACGTCGCGCAGGTCGACGGCTACGAGCGCCCGCCAAGTCCCGTCCTGCCCGAGAACGAGCGTCTGGCCCATGCGGAGGCGTTCATTTCCAATCTCGGTATCAAGACCGAGTTCGGCGGGCCGGAAGCCTATTATCGCCCCTCGGCAGATACGGTGTTCATGCCGGACTTCGCTTCGTTTCGTGATCCCGCGTCATTTTACGGCGTTTGGCTACATGAGAACGGTCACGCCAGCGGCGCAAAACATCGCATAGACCGCGACCTCTCTGGCCGGTTCGGGTCGGCCGCCTATGCCGCCGAAGAGTGCTGCGTCGAGATCCTGAGCGGGCTTGTCCTTGCCGATCTCGGAATCGCCCATCATCCACGTCCCGATCATGCGGCGTATGTCGCCTCGTGGCTCAAGGTCCTGAAGGACGATCCCAAAGCCATCTTCACGGCCGCCAGCAAGGCGCAGCAGGCGGCCGATTGGATGCACGCCCAACAGCCCCAGGCCGAGGAGATGGCAGCATGATCAGCACCATCACCGACCAGGGAAAATTTCACAAAGGGGCTGGACTGTCAGGATATATCGCCGAAATCTCAGCCGCGTTTGTCTGCGCCGATCTTGGCATTGAGCATGATCCGCGAGACAACACCGCGACTTACGTTGAAAACTGGCTCAAGGTGCTGAAGCAGGATTCACGTGCAGTCATCACTGCCGCCGCGAAGGCTCAGGCAGTCGCTGACTATCTCCGACAATTCAGCTCTTCTACAGGGTAGGGGCCCTAGCAAAACTGTCGGGCCTCATGCGCATCGATCCAAAACTTTACAACTGTAAAGTCGGGCATCCTGGATGCGTTAACTTCTTGTTAACGAAAAACGCCTTGAAGAATCGGAGTCAGTCTGGCATCCCTGACGGAAATGATCTCGTAAAGTGATCAGAACCGTCAAGAGGTTTGAATGTTGCAGCCAGCTTCTCAGAGCGTCAGAGACACTGCGTCGAAGATCGAGGTCTACACCTCGAAACTCTCTGCGGAGCTGAACGATATGCGTGAAGCTGTCTATCCACCCTCTGCGCAGAAAACATTTGGCCGGACATTCTCAACCCTTGACCTAGTGAGGCTACTCAAGGTTCCGGAAAGTACTCTTCGCCAGTTGACGCTGGAAGGGAAGGGGCCTTTGCCCGAGCGCGCAGAAAACAATAGGCGAACGTACACGATAGAGCAGGTCAAGGAACTGAGGCGATTCCTGGCCGAACTTCGTCCTGACGAAGCTGGCGAGCTGCTTCCGCATCGTCGCAAAGGGGAAAAGCTTCAGGTAATTGCTACGGCGAATTTTAAAGGTGGTAGTTCCAAGACAACCACTTCTATCCATCTCGCACATTTTCTAGGGCTTCAGGGTTATCGGGTCTTGTGTCTGGATCTTGATCCGCAAGCATCGATGACTGCGCTATTTGGTATTCAGCCCGAGTTCGATCTCGGCGAGAACCAGACAGCCTATGCAGCCATTCGATATGACAATGAGAGGCGGCCGCTCGCTGAAGTGATCCGGCCAACCTATTTCCCAGGTGTCGATCTAGTTCCTGGCAATCTGGAGCTAATGGACTTTGAGTTTGATACCCCGTCCTATCTGACCTCGAAAACAAGAGATGACCTGGGTTTGTTTTTCGAGCGGTTAAGCAGTGCCCTGGCCCGCGTCGATGATCGATACGATATCGTTATCATCGACACCCCACCGTCCCTTGGATACTCGACACTCGCTGCTCTTTATGCAGCCACGTCCTTAATCATTACCGTTCACCCGGCGATGCTCGACGTTGCATCGTGCAATCAGTTCCTGATCATGATCTCCGATCTATCGGAGGTGCTGGGGCAGTTTGGAGCTAAATTCGAGCATGACTTTTTCCGCTTCCTGCTCACGCGCGTGAACCCGAATGACGGGCCGCAGAAGTACATGTCCGGAGTCATGCGCCGATTGTTTGGTGATGATGTACTCGTTGCGGAGGCGCTCGAATCGACGGCAATCGCCGGTGCAGCGGTAGCGAAGAAGACCCTATACGAGCTTGAGTCGGGTGAGGTCGGTCGTGAAGCGTTGAAGCGCGCAATTGAGAGCGCTGACCGAGTTAACTCCGAGATCCTCGACCTCGTTCACAAAGTTTGGGGACGTAGCACATGAAGAAAAGCATCCTTCAGCGAATGGCGGCCGCCGAAAGCCGGACGGAATCTCCTGTGTTGTCGGACGCGTCCGACAAGCCCTCCCTGGCGCGGCGGCACTCTTCACCTGTCATTTCCAATGTGGGTCGGGCACTGACACAGCTCACAGAAGATAGTGTCATTTCACTCGATCCTGACCGTATCGACCGCTCCCCCTATAGAGATCGCTTTGGCAACGACGAGGACGCGGCCAAAGAGCTCGAGGCGCTTAAGATTTCAATCGCAAGTGAAGGCCAAAAAATTCCAGTTCTTGTTCGGCCGCATCCGACGAGAGCGGATCATTACCAGCTTGCCTACGGTTACCGTCGATGGGCAGCGATCAAGGCCATAATGGCAGAATCGGATCGCCCAGAGACCATAAAGATCCGAGCCTATGTTCGAGAACTTTCCGATCGGCAGTTGATTGAAGAGCAATCACTCGAGAATGGTGTTCGGGAAAACCTGACCTGGATTGAGCAGGCAATGTGGGCCGTACAGCTGAAAAGTGCTGGCCTTTCCCATCGCGCCATGTGCCCAATCTTGGGAGCTTCAGAAGCGGCAATATCGCATCTTTTTCGAGTGACGGAGGCGGTTCCCGAAGACATCATTCTTGCGATCGGAAGAGCAAAGGGAGTTGGTCGACCGAAATGGACCGCATTTGCCGAGTTGCTGAAAGATCCGAGCAGCGCAGCACGTGTTCGTAAAATAATCGACACGGTCGAGTTTCGAGGCGCTGACAGCTCCAGCCGTATTGCCCAAGCGATACGAGCTGCAAGTTCAGCGGCCGACAAAGTGACTACGGAGCCAGCTGAAGAGATTGTTGACTTCGCCGTGGGTGACCGAGTTTTTGGCCGCATGAAGAGTAATTCGGCTGGAACTACGGTCTCAATCCCGAAGCAGGAACGCGCTTTCGCGCGCTGGCTCGCGGACCGAATGCCTGATCTTCTAAGCGAATACAACAATCGTTCAGATCGAACTCACCAAGAGGTGTGATCGAGACACTCGTTAATTGGTCAAGAGGAGAGACCGCGACAAAAGAAAAAGGCCCCCAAAACGTTTCCGTCATGGAAGCCTCTCTCAATTCCTAGCAAGATCGAGAATCGCATTTCCATGAATCCCAGTCAAGAGTCTTTGGCATCGTTTTGGTGAGCGGATTTCTTTTGCCTGAAGAAAGGTGAAGGAATATGCAGACGGGAAATGTGACGACGCCCTTTGGGCGGCGGCCGGCTGTGCTTGCTCTTGTAAAGAGGCAGCTCCAGACGTCCGAGACGAAACCAAGCCGCCCGGTCGAAAAATGGAGAGTGTTTCGCGACGCTTGTGAGGCCCGTGAACGCCTTGGCCTCCAGGACAGGGCGCTGACTGTGCTGGACGCATTGCTGACGTTTTATCCAGAGAGCGAGCTCAACTGCGATAGTGGATTGGTGGTCTTTCCATCCAATGCTCAGCTGTCTGTCAGAGCGCACGGCATAACCGGAACGACCTTGCGGCGGCATTTGGCTGCCTTGGTCGAGGCCGGGCTCATCCAGCGCAAGGATAGTCCGAACGGCAAGCGCTACGCTCACCGGGACAAGGGTGGCGATATCGAGCAGGCTTTTGGATTCGATCTTTCTCCACTTTTGGCTCGCGCTGCGGAACTTGCAGGTCTGGCACAGGAAGTCGCTGCCGAGCGCCTGCAGTTCAGACGAGCCAAAGAGGCGCTGACTATCTGCCGGCGTGATGTACGCAAGCTAATTTCCGCCGCGATGGAGGAGGGGGCCGACGGCGACTGGGAAGCCATCGAAGACATGTATGTCGGCATTGTCAGCCGACTCCCCCGCAATCCTGACCGTCGCCAGGTGGAGGCAATCCTCGACGAGATGCAGCTTTTGCGCACCGAAATCCTCAACCTTCTGGAAAATCAGTTAGATTCTCAAAATATGGACGGCAATGCTGTTCAAAATGGCTGTCACATACAGAATTCAAAACCCGAATCCATCTATGAACTTGAACCTAGCTCTGGAAAAGAGCAGGGCGGAGCCGTCGAGCTGGAAGTAGCACCCAAAGCGGTTGCTCAGCCGTTGGCAAAGCCGGAACAGATGAAGTCGTTCCCGCTGTCGATGGTCCTGAAAGCCTGCCCGCAGATTTTGGATTACGGGCCCGGGGGGACGATCTACCATTGGCGCGAGCTGATGGGGGCCGCGGTGGTGGTTCGATCAATGCTTGGTGTTAGCCCGTCGGCTTACCAGGAAGCGTGTGAGGTGATGGGGCCGGAGAACGCGGCGGTTGCTATGGCTGCAATCCTGGAGAGGGCAGGGCATATCAATTCGGCAGGTGGATATCTCCGCGATCTCACGCGTCGAGCGAGGGCAGGGGAGTTCGGGCTCGGACCAATGCTGATGTCGTTGATGCGTGCCAATACGAACGGAGGCCGGAAAGCAGGGTGAGGGGCTGTGCTGACGCACTAGGGTGAGGTCTCGATGGAAAAGGCCTGAAGTCAGCCTTCCTACATTGACAGCACTTACGATCGGTTTCAGCTCTCATTCGTCTGTAGGTGTTTCGGTTGTAGATGACTTGCGACCTGGTGGGCGACCAGGCGGACGGCCTCTCCTGCTGGCTCTCGCAGCTTTTCGGTTCAATCGTTGGCGTTCAGCCTCAGCTTGCGCGTCAGCCTCCGCTTCCGCTTTCTGTCGAGCCTCAAGAACATCGCTTGGCGTCAATTGGCCAACTATGCCAATCAAACTGCGTATGGTGTCGTGGGGGAGGTCATGAATAAGTCTGAACAATTCAACCCGATCATCGGCCTCTTGAGGATCTTTGCCGTAAAGATGAGGTGCCGCAGCATGAATCATCTGCATTGGCAGGAAACCAAGGAGCTCGGAAAGGTGGATCATTCGTGATACGGTAAGGCGCGAAATGTTCAGTTCATAGCGGCTATAAACCACTCGTGCGAGACCAGCCAAGGTCGCGAAATCACTCTGGGTCAGACCAGTTTTCGCGCGTTCATCGAGTAGGAATGCGGAAAGTTTTGCGTCGATCTCGCCGAAGCTGACTATGCCGTCGAATCCCTCCTTGCGGTACAAGGGTCTCTGGAAATCTGGATCTGTAGTCTCAACCAGTTCCCTTGATTTGATATAGTCGGATAGATTCCGCACAGTCGGTATTCCCTCAGTCCCCAAATCCGCCTGTGGCAGATATCACGCACCATAACGTGCCATTAAGGCACTGTCATCCTGCGCGCCAGTTACAAAACCCTAACAAAAATGGGGGGAATGAACGCCAGGATCCTGATCTCCTCGATGTAAAGCCGCAACTCAGGGCGCGTTGTCCATCACCTCAAGATCCAGCGGGAGCATTCCTGTTCACGGCTTTCGCAGCGATCAGGTTCCAGCTATGGGCGCTGGATTGAAAGACGCCTTCGACCGTTCTTTCTTCGGAGATCCAGCTCAGCTTCACGCGCATTTCACAAGCCAAGGAAAGCTGGTCGATGCTGAAGCATCTAGTGATCAAAATCTCAGACTTCGGCCCAAATGTCTCAAAGTCCCACATCGCGAACCGGAACAGCTCCCGTTCTGCGTGTTCGTTGGTTGGCCAATCAGCCTGTTTAATCGGCTCTGGTGCAGATGAGCTAATTCCGAGGATATTTCCCTTGATCGTCGGAAGGAAGAACCCTGCCGATTCTAACCCGTCGGGGGCGATCATCAGTCCGAGGACGCTGCCCACGGCCACCCCGGCCAGAAATCGAAGGTCGAGGATCAATAACCACTATCCTTCAGGAACTGGTCGATTGCGGCCTTGACGATCACCGTCATTTTTAAGTCGTTTTCAGAGGCTGCGCGCTCCAAGCGTTTTTTGGTGTCGTAATCAAGGGGGCAATTGACGAAGTGCTTGCTCTCGCGCGCCTTGTTCTGCTTGAGCTCCTGCAGTCGTATTCTGGACGCCTCACGCTCCAACGACTTGGTCGTCGCTCTCTCCCGGCGAGCCTCCGGTGAGGGCAAAATCAAACTTGATCTTGGGGGCACCTGAACGGCTGGTATCTGAGCGGGAGCTTCTTCGACAGCGCAGCGACTTCGTCCGGTTGATGGCTGGCGACCGCGTTTTCTGCTTCGTTGTCTATAGCCGGCTGCGACATTGGATTGGGTACATTTGCCCGGGACCGTCGCGGTGCAACGGGAAAATCAGATATGCTGGAAGTCCCTTTAGCCATCTTACGACCTCTTCTGTTCGTTCGGCAGGAAACGTTCAATTTCTTGCATCAAGGCCATGACCTCGCTCCGGGCCTTTTTGACGGAGTCGCTAAGGTCCAGCATTTGCAGCGTCCCATATCCAAGTCTGATGTCGCGGTATGGGTTTCGCTCATAAAGCTCAGTGTCCAGGAGGTATGAGTCATATCCCTGTTCCTGCAAGTTTGCGATGAAGGGGCGGATCAGGCGGTAGGCTTCCAGTGAACGTCCCGGGAGAGTAATCCGGGTTCTGAAGTTGAGATGTGGAATGTTTCGCCCGGTACGATCGCAGGCGTCAGCCACGTCCATTGCTGCCTGGCCAGCAGCAAGGATCTCGTCTTGGTTTGGCTGGATCGGCGTCATAACGATCTGCGAGCCGGCGATGATCGTGTCCCGTAGCACGGTGTCTTGACCGGGCGAGTCGATCAGCACGACGTCAAACCCGGCGGTTTCGTTCTCCAGAATATGCTGAAGTGATGCATTGGTTACCGCCGTGCGAAGCTCAATGCCGTCTGGCCTGTTGTCTTTCGCCTCGGAACGGGACCACCACTCATTGAGGTTTTGTCGGCCATCGGCATCGACCAAGAGCACTTGCTTACCATGAAGCGCATATTCTCCAGCGACCAGGATTACGGCGGTTGTCTTGCCCGCTCCACCCTTGCCGCTTACCAGCGATATGCAGATTGTCATTGCGCGATCCTCTCAGACTAACGGTTCCCCCGCCCCCTAGCGATCCGACGTGGTTTCAATCGGCACATCAGTATCGTCGTTAAGATCTTCACATCGAAGCAAACCTAACATGTGAACACACGCAGGTTAAGATCAAAACGAACGTGTGATCACACGCCTTTGGACATCAATAAAACCACACGAGTTAGTCGTGTGGTTTTTACAAGTTCTGGGTCGAGTGGTGAACCCCGGAGCCGCGTGAGGCCTCACTTGGCGCTCGCACGGAGGGCGCAAGGGCGAAGAGCGAAGCGTCCCTTTCGCCTGAGTACGAGGGACAGACAAAGGCCTTCAGAAGCGGTTTTGGCGGTGAACCCTGGTGAGCGTTCCAACGGAAAGGGTGCGAAGCGAAGCGGAGCCAGTCAAGAGGTGGAATTTGGTTGAAATTATGGAGTATCGCTTTAAGTTGAGAGTGGCAGGATACGCAAAAATGTTTTACATTTTGCATTGCGATCGTGGGACAAGCCCACGATGACGGTCGCAAGGCTGGGGGGGCTTAATTGATTGACGAGTGAAGACACGATCGACGTGCCGACAGCCAAGCAACGCAAGGGGCGTCTAATCAACGTCCGCGTCAGCGATGCAGAGCATTCGGCTATCGAAGAAGCGGCCAAGTCGGCCGGTATGAGTGTGTCTGCTTTTTTCCGTTCTCTGCTCCTCGAGGGTGCAGGCGTTCGACCTATTCTGACTGCGGAAGACAGGTTGATCATGGCCGCATTGCTCGAAGACATGCGGATGATCGGCATCAATTTGAATCAGGTCGCCCGCTCCCTGAATGCAGGAAAGGGTGTCCATCCCTCAGAGCTGGACATCAACCTTGGCAACGTCCAGCGGATTCAGGCGGCTGTGATGAGTGAGCTGCGGACACTTTCGCGCCGTGCGGGGCATGAGCGCCGAGGCGAGGTGTAGGCCGTGGAGTTCTTTTTCGGCACTTTCACAATCGAATGGGAGCAAAGGCGCGCGGCGCTATTGCACGAAATGACGCTCGGCGGCCGTGGGAGCGCTGTGGAGGAAGAGCTTGAGAAGAGACTGAAGAATCTGCAGCACCAGGTTGGGATGTCTAAAGGCGGGTCGGGATCTAGGGGAGGGGTGAGGACTTCGGCATTCAACGTGTCGTCGCCTCCGAGGACGATGGCTGCCGGTTCGGGTGCTATGCGATCAATGGACGTTCGTCTTGCGAGCGTTGCCAAAGGGAGCCAGCCAGCAGTTGTCAAACTGGCTTCCTACGGTGGTGGAGCCCGCGTCGGCTCGATGCTCAACTATGTTTCCAGAGGGGGGGAGCTGAAGGTTGAGAACGAGAACGGCGAGACGTTGCGTGGCCGTGAGGAGCTGGCGCGTCTCCGTGGCGATTGGGATCACCTTTTCCAAAACAGGACCGAGAGCCGCGATATCGGCGCGTTTAGCGTCGAGGTGAGCGTTTCCGGCGGCTCGAACCCGCATGAGCAGGTGCGGGACATTCTCAGCAGTGGCTTTGGTGATCGACGCTACGCTTACTCTGTCGAAACCCGAAACGATGGATCGCTGAAGGTCGAGGGCTATGTTGTGTTGCGCAGCGGGCAGGGCGAGCGGCTGACGGCTGACGCAAAGGCGGCCGCCATCGTTCAGGAGCGTTTCAACGCCAGCGCCGTTGCGAAAGAGGCCCCTGCGGCTTTCTCGTTTACAGGCTATGGCAACGGCGTGGAATATGGCGCTGCCAAGTTGCGAGACCTGATCGCGCAGCGGAACGACGTTCGAGACGATCAGGGACGTTCGATCGCAGATGACAAGGCTGCGGGCGACCTGGTGCAAAAGGAATGGCGGGATGAGCTGCACAGCCGCAAGAGCCGTGACGTGATGCACGTGATCATGTCGGCGCGTGCCGGCACGGATGCGGCCGCGTTCGAAGGAGCTGTTCGCGACTTCTTGGCTGAGCAGTTTGCGGGCCATCGGTACGTTTTCGCTATGCACGATCCGGAGAACGATCCGAAAGAAGCAGGGGAGGGGGGCAAGCGGCCGCATGTTCATGCCCATGCCATCGTTACCATGCGTTCGGAATCGGGCGACCGGATCGAGACGACTCCGGCCACCTTCCGGCAATGGCGTGAGGTCATGGCCGAGAAGGCGCGAGACCACGGCATCAATATGGAAATGACCGATCGGCGAGAGTTCGCCACGCCGCCAGCCTTCACGCGAAATCAGGTTCGCGCCGTCAGGCATGATGGTCGAACCGAGCATGTAGGCACCAGCGATCCGGCGCAGGCGCGATATGACGCAAAGCGAGCTGGTCGGCGCGTGGTGGCGACGAGCCAGAGAAGCCGCCAGTACATCCTAAAGGCGCAGGAGACCTGGCAAAAGATTGCAGTGAACGCCGGCGACACAGTGGTTGCGGCCTACGCCGCTCAGCATCGCTCCTATCTGGAAAACGGCCTTGCCCAAACGGATCAATCGCCTGCTGGTGCAGTCATTCATGCAGATTTCGGCGGTGATTACCGCTCCAATATGGTAGCAATCAGAGACATGTTGTCGGAGGCAAAGGACATGCGCGAGCAGACACGCCCAGAGTTCGAAGCGTACGAAAAGACGGTTGAAACGGCTCTATTCAACCTTCAGCGCAGCGCTGGTCCAGAGGACCGGTCAGGCTTCGAAGAGGTTTCCTCCCTCGCTCGCGAGATCGTCGATCTGCGCAGGCAGATGCTCGAAATGAAGGAGCGTGGGCTTGATGAGCAGGATGGACGAAACGCTGCTGGCGACGTCCGCAGAGAAAGTGGTGCCGCGCCGGAACGAACGGCATCTGAGGTGCCAGAGCAGACGAATGCTAACCTCCAGTGGGAGGCGGCTGTTGCCAAGCATGGAGGGGCTGTCGTTGAGGCTGGTAACGATGCGATGGCAAATGTGGAACACTATCGCTCCGGCCTCGCCCATATCGAAGCCGGCGAGCTCGGAGACGAAAACCGGGAGCAGTATGAGAAGGGCCTTGAGGCTTCGCTTCATCATGCAGCTCAACTCGCCGCTACCGGAAACGGCTATCTCCGGGATGTTGCCAACGAAGATCCGGAACTGCGCGCGGAGATCGAGACCATTGAGCGCAATGAAGAGCGTGGGGACGAAAACAAGTCAAACAAGCAGCCGATAACTGCGGATACTGCCGACGATCGCCAACGCGATCTCAGGGCGGATCTGGAAGAGGAACGTCCAATCGGGCAAGCGGAGCGTGAGGCTCACCAGCTCGCTGAGACGGTGGACGCTACTCAGAGGCAGCAGACAAGTGTAAACAGAGACAGGGAAGCGGCCCAGCGGGGCGGCGAGACCACTCGGACTGATCCCGCGCAACAGCACATTCCTCGTCTCGAGGAGTTGGAGCGTGAACAGGTTGAACAGAGGGAGCGTAATCGGGACGACCGTGATCGCTAAAGTGTCATGCAGGACGGTAATCAGAACACCTACCTGGTGGAAGTAAACGACCCCAAGTCTGCCGACATCGTCGGCAAGATGATGGTGTGGGGTATGGTCTCCGTTGGGATCCTCGCGATCCTGATCAAGGTCTACGGGACCGTGATCGGCTGGTATCATGCTTCTGTGGCTTGGCTAACAGAGGCGGGTCAGTACGCAGCCAGCTTCTGGCCCTTCTGAACCTGAATTAGCGGCCGGCCTGTTCCATGATTGGATCAGGAACGGTCGCTGCGAATAGCTCTTCCAAGCTCTTCCTCTTGCGCGGTGATTTGCCTTCGGCTTCCCGTTCGACGACCTCCCTAAGGCGACTAACCCGATCATTGTGCGCTTTTTCGATGTCGTTCTCTGAGACAGGTGTTGTGCGCTTTTCGGGAGCGGGCACAGCTGCCTTTGCAGGTTCCGGAGTACCCCCGGCGCTGACCTTCTTGTTGGCCAGGGCGGAGGGATTTACGACGCGAGCGGGCGAGGTGGAGGGCACTGGCTCTTTCGGAGCCTCCTCCTGGACAGGCGCCCGCGGCTCCTCCGCTTTCGCCTCAGTCACAGGCTTTATCGCTTCCGCTTGTTCAACCTGTTCCTGGCCTGCATTGGCATAGGCTGGCGTGGTCGCTGGAACTGGTTTAGGTGGCAGGTAATCGACAGTTGGAACGGTCGGTATGTGCGTCTGAGAATAGGCCTCCGCCTCCTTGAAGGGCTGCGTCTTAAAGAAGCGCAGCTTGTCTCCAAAGATTGGCCGCTGACCCTCCACCAGCAAGATCATCTTGTTCTCGGGCATCTGGCGCACTTCCTGCGGCATCATCAAGTCCCGATCGCGAATTTGCTCGACCTTTGTTCGGCGCGGGAGGCCCATAAGCTCGATAGTGCGCGATTCAGACTGATATCGGATGGTTCTCTTGCCAAGCGCGCGGGAAGCATACTCTGCCGTGGCCTGATCATTAGCACCAAGGATGAGCTGATAGCCGCAGTTGCCAAGGAGCGAATGTCGGGACGTCTCACCATAGATCTCATCCAGGTTCTTCAGGTCCTGGATGATGAAGGCGAGCTTGATCTTATAGCCGGCCACATAGGGCAGCTTCGTCATGATCTCGTCCATGCGCTTCAGCTGGCGAAACTCATCCAGCAGGAAATAGACCGGCACCGACTTGGGATCATGCTCAAGGGTAAGTATGTCCATCACCTGTTGAACGAACAGCGTCAGCAGCGGCCTAAGAAGCGTGATGTCGGTGATGTTCGGGGCAAGGTAAATTGTGATGGGGCGACGCTTCATGGATCGAAGGTCCATGTCGGTCATGTTCGTTGCGGCCACAACGCGTTCGTTCTTGAACGGCCTCATCGCCTTCTGGATATCAAGCAGTGCCGAGGCCGCGGCCCGATCCGAGAGAGACAGGTAGGAATTGAAGCTCTCCATCGTGAACTTCGACAGGTATGGCTCCTTCTCCTTGATGTACTTCATCAAGGCCTGCAGATCGGTCCCGCTGTTGAAGAAGGAGTTGATCTCGCCGAGGTTCCTGCGCCCTTTGTAGAAGGGGCTTTCGAGAACATAGCTGATGGCGCCGGCGAGAACCTGTTGAGCTGTGGCCTGCCAAACTGAATTCTCGGATTCGGTGTTTTCCGGTACAAGAATGCTGGCGATATTTTGAATGTCAGTCGTGCGATTGCCTCGCTCAGGACGAACGAAATCCAAGGGATTATAGCTGTTGGTCGTCTCAGAACCCGGCGAGAACAAGAAGACCTGGCTGCCGTTGCGCTTCCGATAGCCGGCGGTTGCCTTGTAGACCTCGCCCTTCAGATCCGTGACGATCATAGAGCCTTCGTGCATGAGAGCGTTGGGGATGACGTAGCCCGCGCCCTTACCGGATCGCGTCGGGCCAATAATGAGGTGGTGGCGATCGTCATACGCGCGGAGGACGTTGCTCCCGATGCGGCCGAATATGTGACCTTTCTTGCCAAACCACTTCCCGCGCCGAAGGGTTGCGAGGTCCTGAAAGGCTGCATCCCCTAATGGATTGCTGGTAGGTTTGAGCCCAAGATAAGCAATGAGGCCCGATACGAGCAGCGCGGGCACTACAGAGCCGAGCGCGACTTTTTGAAGGGAAGGGGAGGAGCTATAGGCCCAGAACTGCTGAATTGGCGCGAATGGGTTTGAGGTGATTGTCGCCTCGAGGATCCTACCGTCACCGTAGAAGAGCTGAAGCCCCGCCCCGTACGCCAGCATCCAGACTGCAAATGCGATCAACAGGCAGAAGAACAGATAGAAGGCCTGTAGCCCCTTACTCATGATGCATCCCGTGCGAAGTAGATTTCGGAAACCCCGCGCTTGCCGCCTTCCCGCCTGAGCTGGATCACGATCGGAATGACCATTTGGATGTAGGACATCAGATCCTGCTTGGAGTAGCCGGCGGACATGCCGGACTGCTGCATCATCATGGCAAGCTGTTCATAGGCGCCGAGCGGCGTATCGGCGTGTACTGTCGACATGCTGCCCGGGTGGCCTGTGTTGATGGCGCGAAGGAATGAAAAGGCCTCAGCTCCACGAATTTCGCCAACAAAGAGGCGATCCGGCCGCATTCGAAGCGCCGATTCAAGGAGGTTCTGAATCGTCACGTTCGCGGTACCTTGCCCACCCTTGGATGCGATCAGGTGGACCGCGTTCTTCTGTGGTGGGAATAGCTCACGAGTATCTTCAAGCGTCAGAATCCGCTCATTCACGTCTACAGAGTTGAGGCAAGCGTTCAGAAACGTGGTTTTTCCCGACGACGTGCCGCCACTGATCAGGATCGAAACTCGCTTCGTGATGGCCGTATGGATGAAGTCGTAGATCTTCTCTGCGCGCAGATAGGCGATCAGCTCCCGATCCACGTCGCTTAGGCCCCCGACAGCAACCGAGACTTTGTCGAGAGAACCGTTGTCTCGATAGTCCTGCAGAGAGAAATTCTGCACAACCTGCTTACGGATCGTGATCGACCCACCGTCGGGTGCCGCGGGCGGCAAGACGACCTGGATACGTTCGCCGGTCGGCAGTGCTGCGCTAAGGATCGGATTAGCGGCGTTGAGGAACTGCTTTGTCGCTGCGGCAACCCGCTCGCCAATGTTCTCGATCTCCCGTGCCGTCAGAGCATCGATTTCATGATGCTCCATGTGATCAGCGCCGAAGCGCTCAACATAGACTTGGCCTGGGCGGTTCACCGCAATCTCAACCACCTTCGGGTCATCGAGAAATTGCCTGATGGGCTCCAGAGACCGGTTCAGGAAATAATGAGGATCATGAGCGGTCGTGTTACCTACCATAACGTTCACGTTTGATCTCCTTCATCGCTTCCGTGACAGGATCGTCGTACATCGCGCTGAAATCGAGGTCCTGACGAACATAGACAAAGATCCGCTCGCCTTGCGGTACGCTGATCGTTGGCGGGATCCTCAGGTTTTCGGCAAGGACCGTGTTCGCCATGTCGCTGAAGGTCTGCGCGATCGTTTCTCGCGCCAATTCAGCACCTCTTTCGGCGTCATCGTTTCCGGAGCTGGAGTCGCTACCGTATCCGGTTAGATAGCTTGCACCGCCTCCGACGATCGACAGCAAGATTGATGCGCCAAAGCGCTCACGGAACTTGTTGTCGACATGACCCGTCAGGCCCGATCGCCCGAGGCTGTCCGTGCCGATGGAGTTCAAGCGCACCGACACGCCGTCATCCCGGATCAGCCTCGTCCACACGACAAAGACCCGCTTCTGCCCCCGCGTAACTTCGGACTGATATTCCCCGATCAGGCGTGTTCCTGTTGGGATCAGGACACGCCGCCCATCGAAGGAGTACACATCCTTGGATGTGATGGCCCGGACCTGGCCCGGAAGGTCGCTGACGATCGCCGTTTCCAAGATGCCGGGGATCAGCGTGCCCTCTGGGATCATGGCGTCGATGCGCTCAATCTGCCGGGCCTTGGCGGAACGGTCACCGATCGCACTCGCTGAGGACAGGTACTGGCTGTTGCGATCCTCGCCAGCGACGGTCAAAGGCGTGCCGCTGTTCGAGCCATCGAGCGAACCATTCGCGGATCCTCCCAGGTTCTGGTCAAGCGTGATTAGCTTTGACCGAAATCGCTCCGGAAACACCTCTTCGGCGGGCGGCGGGGCGCTCGCCGGTTGAGCTACTTCGGGCGGGGGAGGCACGTTGAATTCAGTGACGTCCACCGGCGGAGCTGGCGGCGGAGGAGGCGGAGGTGGAAGTTCCAAGACAGGCTGTTCGGGTGGTGGGGGAGTGGGTTCTCCATCGCGCACGAAACCGGGCGGCCGGAAGGTCGTGGTACGGAACTCCTCCTCACTTTGGGGGCTTTCAGGCGGGCTTTCTCCGGACGTCGCGAGCACCAGGTACGCGGCGAAGACGCCAGCCAGCAAAAGGGCGGCCATGCCGACCGTTTGATTGCGCTTTACGTTTCGATTGCTGATTTGGGCCTCGTCGGCCGCCGCCATTGCGTCGAGTTCAGGGCTGCGCTTCATTAGTTGCCGCTCCTCCTGCGTTTGCTGGCATCAAGATCCGGTTTCGGAGCCATGATGTCAGAATCAGGTGCTGCAAAGTCCGGCTTGCGGAGGTTGAAAATGCACGTCCACTGGTTTCCGTCCCGGAGCGTGTATTGCGTGGCTACGCCGTCAACGACGATGTATTCGCCTTCCTTGCGGAAGTTTCGCAGGGTCTCGGAGAAGTCGGATTGAACGGCAAAAATGGCCGGCACGGTCCCTCGGCCGAACTTGAAAAAGGTCTTCTTTCCGTCATCGAAGACCATTGTCGGCTTCAGCGCCGCGTCGCCCGAGAAAGAGTAGTCAATATTGACGTTCGCTTTGTCGATGCTCGAAATGTTCGGGTTAGCTGCCCGAAACTCAGCCTCCTTCCGCAGAGACTCGTTCAGGTTCTTCTCCGGATAAACGAAGCGAATGCCGAAGACTTTTTTCCCTGCTTCCGGTGCATAGTCGTTGAGCTCAAGGAAGTAGATCCTCTTTGAGGTCACCACGTTCATGTTTGTGGAAACGTCCTTGGCTATCGGCTTGACGAAAAGGATGTTGCCCTTTTCGGACGGGGCAACCTGCCAACTGTCGGTGTCGCCAAGCGAGATCGTCTCAAACTTCTCATCTTCGTCGAAGATGATCATCGTCGAGATGCCGTAGGTCGCAGACACCTTCACGACGTTGTTCGGCTGATAGACAACACTGGTCACACGCTCATCCAGACTGCCAGGGCGGGGCTGTTGCGCCGCATAGGCGTGAGTCATCGTGAGAGCGGCGATCGACGCCGCCAGTAGGAAGCCATATTTCACTGCTGGCCTCCCGAGGTCACCGTTTCCTGATCACGGCGGTAGTCATAAACCTGGAAGCCCAACGGGTTTTCGAAGCGCCATTCGTTGCGCTCAGGCGTATCCGTGTAGCGATAGCGAACGATAGAGATGAAATGGCGCGTGATGACGTCTGAATCAGAGCGCTCATGCGTCGAGAACCGGACGAGCGCCGTTGTCGTGTTGGGGAAGGTGACAGACTTTATGTCAACGGTGATCGACTTGTTTTTGCCGAGCCGGCGAGCTGGATTGTCAGGGTTCGCGGCACTCCATTGGGCCTGGAGGTCGCGCGCTGCGTCGCCGGTGGAGAGCAAAGCTGCAATTCCAAAGTTCTGCTCGATGGCAAAAGGATCATAGCCCTCGCGGGATCGAATGTAACGGACGACATTCGCCTGAGTGACCGCCTGCTGATCGGTGATGTTCGATGTTCGGGTCAGCCCTGTCTTGACCTCGATGTAGCCAGTGTTCTTGTCGACCTCGACAATGTACGGCTCGAAGCTCTTGAGGGGCACGAGCATCACCAATGCGGAGAGCGACAGGATCGTGATGCCGCCGAAGATCAGCGTAATCAGCCAAGCGAACGCCTTGGACCGTTTGGCCTTTTTGACGATCTCTTGTTCCCAACGGTCCCCATCCTGAAAATAGCTCCGGAGAGCATCGTTATTCTCTGCCATGTATCCTAGCCCTTAATTCCCGCCACCAGTTGCCTAGTTGGGCAGACTGTTGTTGGTAATTCTGTTTTGCATCGCTTCTGCTGCACCGGCGTTTTGGATGTTTTCCCTCATGCCGGCATGGGTTCTGGCGCGTGCGGCCATTCCTAATTCTCCAGCCCTCCCGGCTACAGAACGTGTCGCGGTCAAAGCTCGTGCCGGCAGTGCAACACCGGTCGCGTAGCCAACCGATCGAGCGATCTGCCCAACGCCCGTTGCCACGCCCCCGGTAATTCCCTGGGCGAGAGTTTGGATGTTGAAGAGGACAAAAGCACCAGCCGCACAGATCAGGACGAAAGCCGAGATATCGTCTAGCTGGATCTCGTTCGCGGATGCTGCCGCTGCGACCTTCTGCAGTTCAGCGTCCATGGTCGTGATGAGAAAGGCGGCGACGACGTAAACGAAGAGCGGAATAATCGCGTACGTCAAAACCTGCTGGAACCAAGCCATTCCGTACTGGCGCGTGGAATCAAACAATAGGCAGGCGATAAAGATCGGTGCAGTGCCAAGCAGCACCCACATCATCACCTTCGCAAGCACGAGGATGGCAAGCGCAACGGCAATGAACAGCCCAACCGCCAGCATGATCAGGAACCCTACAAGGCCCGGGAGAATGGCAAAGTAGCCTGACTGCTCCGCGAATGCTGCTGCTGCCTCATTCGCTGTCTCCCAAATCATGGAGAGGCCGTCTGTCGGCTCAGTTATCCCGGTACTGCTAGCCGTCAGGAGCGCCCGCCCCACGTCTTCCGGCGTGTTGTTCAGCCAGTCGTAAAAGAAGAGTTGGAAGTTGCCCCACTGATCAATGAAAGCGACGATAAGCATCATCCGCCCGACCCGGCCGACGATCTCGCCGACGCTCACTCGCGCGGTCCCCATGACGAGTTGAAGTCCGTAATAGGCGACGTAGGCAATAAGCATGATCGTCAGCAAGGGCATGATCTCGTCGCCAACGACCTCATAAGCCCGTTGGGAGAAATTCCGCCCTGCATCTTCAAGAGCCTCAAGCAGGCCGCCTAGAAAGTTCATGGGGTCACTGCTCTCCGCTTGCAGCGAAAGCGTCGATCGCCGCCAGCGCTTCCGATGGGTTGCCATTCACGCTGGTCATTGGGCCACATTCCTGTCGCGGATCCTCGACGTAGGATGTGAGGTTTGCCGGCCTCTTGCATGGTGCAGTCTTCTCTTTCGGAGCACCGGCGCAGCCAGTTACGCCGGCAGCAACCAGAACGGAGAGGAGCACAAAACCATTCACTCGAAATGTCTTAGTCACCGTAGGTCAGCGCCTTCTTGGTATTGGAGATGTCGACAAGGCGGCGCTGGTTTTGAGCCTGCAGGGAGCCGACCGCCCCATTCATCACGCCAATCATTTCGTTGATCGTCAGGCCGGTTTGAACCTGCAGCTGCGTGTTCTGATCGATGGACCCCTTGATGTCTTGGGCCTGGCCGATCTGCTGACCTGCCTGCTGGAATGCCTGTGTTCGGGACTGAACGGCCTGTTGCGAGCCGGTGACTAGGGCAGCAACTCCAAGGACGGTCTTCATCATCTCTTCATAGGACTTGTCGCCGGAGAACGTGCTGTCCGCCTTGCCAGACAAGTTCTTTACTAGCTGAAGACCGTTGATGAAGGTGGTGGCAATCTGCCCGATGTCACCGCCCATGCTGCCGAAGTTCGGGACTCCGCCCTGCATCAGGCTATCGAGTGACGGCATCTGAGAAACGCTGAACCCTTGACCAACGGCGAGGTTCTGCATGGGATTTGAAACGCTCCCGCGATCCCCGGTGACGGCTTTAAGCGTCTCTTCTACCGTCTTCAGAACCTCCTTGTTCGTATCCAGGATCTGATCGGTCGTCTGAGAGGTTTCCGTTGCAATCTTCAGGTTGGCGCTGTCGATCACGGGAACCTGTGCATGCGCGGTAGACGCCATCGCTAGCGAAAACGCAGTCAGGAATGCTCTTTTCATGGCCGTTCTCCTTGTCATTCGGTGCTCAACATCAGCTTCATGTCAGCCTCTGGTTCGAGTTTTCGAACGCAGGCCTGTTCCTCCGGATTCCACTCAAGCTGCAGTTCCTTGTCGCAGAGGTCAGCTACCTCGCGATCGTCTTCTTTCTCGTCTCGCTTGTAGTCGCTGGACCGCGAAGACCCCGAGAGCCCGCCTAGATCGAGTGCATTTTGAGAATTCATAAGCTCGGCAAACGTTGTTCCGAGGCGGATGACCTGGTTCATCATCTCAAGGTTCGCATTGCGTGCTCCGGAATTATGGTCCCAGCTGTCTTGGATCGTGCCGCTTTCCATCTGGCCGAGTTGCTGAAGCCATGACGCGACGTTCCCGCTGTTTTCGGAAATCGACTGGCTGGTTGCCATTGAGTTGATCGTTGCGTCACGCGCACCTGAAAAGCCCGACGTGCCTCCGCCGAAGTTTTCGGGGATGTTCGACACATCGGAGCCTCCGAACTGAGGCATCCACTTGCCTTTGATCGCGGCTACATACCCCTGCGTCTCCTTGAACGGAGGGATGCCGCCATACTTTCGAACGTTGCCTGGCCCCGCGTTGTATGCCGCTAGGGCGAGGTTGGTATTGCCGTTGAAGGTACGGAGCTGCTGCTTCAGGTAGCGTGCGCCGCCGCGGAGGTTATCCTCGATATCGTGAGGGTTCACGCCAAGATCCTTGGCTGTGCCCGGCATCAGCTGCGACAAGCCCATGGCGCCGACAGGCGACTTTGCGCAGGGATTGAACCGGCTCTCCTGGTAGACGAGAGACATGAAGAGGGTTTCGTCTACCCCTTCCCCACGCGCCACTCGCTTCACGAGCCCGACAATCTCCGGATTGGCTTGTGCTGCCGAGGGGGCGTCACCTCCGCGCCCCGGCCGGTACATCGAGCAGGTGACGCTCTTGCTCACGGAGTGCCGGCGACTGTCTGTTTCTTCGATCTGCTTCGTCGTTTCATTGCGCACCGCATCTGTTGAAGTGAGGGCGCCATCCGTAACAGGAACCTGCGAGGAGGCGGGGGGCGCTGTTCCACAAGCCAAGGCTGCAACCAGCAGCGTTAGAGTCCGACTGTTCCTCATTCGGCCTTCTCCCATCCGCAGAATTTCGCCAACCAGTTTTCGGGTTCGTCTCCGTACTGCTCGCGAAGTGCCGCGCACTCCTCGATCGTCTCCTTGCGTCCTGAAAGCACCTTCACGAGATCCGGCATTGTCGACAGATCGAGACGCGCAATGACAGAGTCGTTGCCATGCTTAATCAGGAAGGTTCTCTTTTCAGGAGGCGTGTTCTTGATGAACTTGAACTCCTTCACCGTCAGGCCGAAGCGCTTGATGTAGCTCTCTTCGTCAGCCCGTGGGTTCGGGAAGTGGATGTTGGTCGCCGATTGCTCAATGAGCGTGTGCGACGCTTTGGATTTGGTAATGTCAGCAGCCGACTGCGTACCAAAGCCCACGATGCCGTTGAGCTTTCGGATCGTCTTCATCTTGTCGACGATGAAGGCGCTGAAAGTGTCATCCATCAGTAGCTGCCAGCCTTCATCCATGAAGAACATGACGGGGTTACCGTCCAGCAGCTCGTCCAGCCGATGGTAAAGATACATCAGCGCAGGGGTTCTTAGCTCCTCATTTCCGAGGATGTTGGTCATATCAAAGCCAAAGACGCTGTGACCCGAGAAGGAAAGGACGTCATGGGGCGCGTTGAACAGCCAGGCTTTTTCGCCTTCGATCCAAGGGCGAAGCCGCGAGTACAGATCGTTGGCATCGGCCTTGGACCGCCCCATCAAGAGGCCGGCAAGATTCGGGAGGTTCCGCTGAGCTGCCGGCTCCTGCATGATCCGGACGATTGCCTTTTCCAGCGTGTCCTCGTCCTCTTGCGTGAAGTCGGTGCGACGATCGCCGCGCAGCATGGCCTTGAGCAGACGGACCAGAAATTCCCGGTTCTCGCCGGTGTTTTCCAGTTGCAGCGGGTTAAAGCCCGTGGGCGTTCCCGGAGATAAAACTTCGTAGGCTCCGCCGATCGCCCTGACGAAGATCTCAGCCCCCCGGTCCTTGTCGAAGAACACGGCGCGAGGCGTGGGTGAAACCCGCATCGCCTGAGCCAGCAGGAAGGTCAAACCTACGGTCTTGCCGGATCCTGTCGGACCAGTCACCGTGAAGTGCCCGATATCCCGGCGGTGGAAGTTGAACCAGTAGGGGGTTTGTGAGGTCGTTTCCAGAATGGTGATCGGCAGGCCCCAATGGGTGCGATCCGCTTGTCCAGTCGCGAAATTATGCATCGAGGAAAGGCCGGAGAAGTTGGCGCTCGACAGCATGGCGATGCGGGAGATGTAGGAGCGGTTTCCAGGCAGCTGCGCCCAGAACGCCGCCTCAAGATTGAGGTCTTCCCGGAGCCAGTTGATGTTCATGTCGGTGAGGCAAGCGCCAAGTTCCGACACGCAACGGCTTAATCCCTCGAGGTCCCGCGAAATGCACAGAAGCGAAAAATGATGAAAGCCGAATACAGCCTCCTGGTTGAGGAGGCTGTTCAAAGCATAGTCGATGTCGGATTCGACCGAACTACCCGCTTCGTCGGAGGCCTTGATTTGGCGTTGAAGGCGGCTGATCCGCTCTTGTGCGATCGGTTTGTCTGCAAGGGTGAAGGACTGCGTCAGGATGAACTCGTGGTTCACCTGCAGCAACCCATCCAACATGCCGGGACCAGTGAATGGAGGGTATTCTTTAATTGAGAGTAGAGCGGCATAGCGGCTATCTTCTTCCACCGCCGCTTGTGCCTGCATCGTCCGCTTTGAAAAGTGAAGCCGTGAAGTGCCGACGTAGTTGCGAATTCCCATGCGCGGAAGCCGCATCTTTCGCGGCACACCGCAGGTCAAGATCGTGTTGAAGAACTCGCAGGGCTCCGAATACGGATCGCCCTTAGCGTCTTCTCCATCGATGTCCTTTTTTGCGATATCGTCTGATTTCTTGCGATACGTGATGCCAAGCGGCTTTGCGCCGTACTTGTGCAACTCTTTCACGATGTTCCCAACCAGCTCTTCGAGGTCGGTCACATCTTCACGGGTCGCTTGGGCCCTGGCCTCCTTGTTCGAGCGTTCAAAGATCCGCTTCAGCGAGTCGCCGAGGCCAAGCGCCCCTTTCATGCCCGAACGCACGATCGTCAGGTAGATTTCGTTCGTGAACATCCGCTTCTTGCGAAGTTGGTCCATATAGCGATCGTTCAGGATCTCGCAGAAGGAGGAATCGAACGAACCGCCGATTTCGGTCTCGACCTCACGACGGATTACAGTCGACCAAAGAGAATAGCGGCTCGAACCTAGTGCTCGGATCATGGTGTTCTGCACAACAGAACGCATGTTCAGTTCGGCCTGGTCCTCCGTCTGGAAGAACAGTCCATCAAGCTTGATGACGCTGATCAGGGTTCCATTCTCGAGCCCGATGACCGTGTCAGACACATGCCGCATATAGGGGATGTGAACGGACATAGGCCGCTCGTTGCCGGCGACCTTCCCAAACCCAAGCTCTTCCTTGACGACTTTCAGCATCTACTATGGTCCGTATGAGTTGGTGCCCCAAAAGCGCTTGTTGGGGGTCCTTGGCGTCTTGCGGGACGTGACCTGCAGGACGTCGAGGATCTTGCTGTCCCAGGCACAAAGCGAGAAAAGGACAAGGTAGGCGGCTGGCGCGATCAGCAGTGCCGCCAGATGGTTCGTCACCAGCCACCCAATGATTGTCACGCCGATGATCAGGACGACCGCCATGTAGGGCACGCCCCATAGCGTCGGAGAACGGGTCAAGCCGATCACCAACGGCGTCAAAGCTGGCTTCTCGTCCTGAAAATCGCTCATCAGCCGCCGCCTACCGACGAAATCATCTGGTCAACGATGGCAGGGGCGCCGAACACGAGACCGATGCCAATGACGACGGCTCCGGCCGTGAACCACGAAAGCCTGCCGGCAAAGGCAAGGAAGCCGAGGCCAATCACGGCGATGATTGCCATCAGACGTCCGAAGGGGCCGGTGATGAAGTCAACGATCATCTGTACGGCTGTCTGAAGGGGGGCGAATGCACCGCCGCCGCCACCGCCAGCCTGTGCAAGCGCTTGATCAGCGCCTGCAACCTGCAGGGCTGCCACCAAGCCAATGACGGCTACTGCCTTCAATGCCCCGGAATGCCGGGAAACGACGTTCTTCATAGTTCTCTCCTTTCTTTGCCGCCATGTCTCGGACGATCCCGCTCGCCTTTCGTTTGCCGGTTGGCATCGGTAGGCCAAGCTGGAAATTCACGACCTTTGCGACATAGCCGACGGTTTCTTGGAATGGCGGAACGCCGCCATATTCGTAGATGCGCCCCTCCCCGCTGTTGTAAGCGGCTGCGACCAGAAGCGGGTTCTGAAACTCATCGAGCAGGAAGCGGAGGTACTTCATCCCGCCCTCGATGTTTTGAGCGGGATCGCAAATGTCCTGAACACCGAAGCGAGCCGCCGTTTCGGGGATAAGCTGCATAGGTCCGCGTGCGCCTTTCGGTGAATTGCGGATCTCATCGAAGCGACTTTCGGCCCAGGCAATCGCAACCGCGAAGCCCTCATCGACGCTGTATCGGCGCGCAGTGGATGCAACCAGCGCTTTAATCTCATCAGGTGACAGGGGCGACGGCCCGCACTCTCCAAAGGGAGTTCCTGCCCCTAGATTTTCGGGGGTATCACTAGATGTAGTATTTAGAGTGGGAGTCTGGACAGGCTCAATGCGGCCCGTGGCCCGCTCCGAGACATCAAAATACGCGCTGACAGACGCATCAATGTGATGCCCTTTGGAACCCGCGTCGTTCGACGCCGTTGCGCCCAAATCCTCGGCTCCGCCCTTCGTGACAACACCGTTTGCACCAAGGACGAATTCCTTCTCTGATGTCTCGACACCGCTCCAGCGATCTTCGAAGTTCGTGACAAGAGATTCCTCGTTGATTGTCACAGAACCGTTGTAATGGCTGGAAATACGCCCTGTTGTGGCTAGGTTTTGTGACGCAGCAGTATTGGCCGCGAGCAGCATGGATAATGCTGCGCTAGTCAGGGTTCGCGGGCCTAGATACCCTGCATAGACAGTGTTTTTATCCATCGCACCCGCCCGTCAAACGGTGTTGTGATTGCCACGAAAACCAACTAGAGTTAATGCATGCATGATACCGATTTGATGCACTCTTACAAGTTTTCTGATCGGTGTTAAACCCTATTTTGCAGGGTCAACAATCGCACTACGGATGGTTAGGGCTAGATTATGAAACAGGCCATCATTCCCGCGCTTCTAAGTTGCGCATTGGCAACACAAGCGCTTGCCGCTCCTGCGGTGAACAAGGACTACATCAGGTCACTGGCGGCGCCGGGCAAGACGGTTCTTGTCGTCGAGTATTACGACGGGACCGGCAAAGTCGCTGATCGCAAAGGTTACGCCACGGCCAATGGCTTCAAGGCTATTTCGGCGACTGAGTTTCGCGTCGATGAATCGACAACGTTGCATCTATATGGCGTTCAGCCCTGCAACGGCGATCTGGTCAATCGCGCGGAGGACTATTCCGGGACTTGCGAGGAGTTTGGTACGCAGCAGCTGCAAACGATGCTGCAAAGCCCCAAGGTTCTGTTCTGCAGGGCCTTCATCAGCGAGCAGACTGCCCCCGTTCAGGATGTCACTTGCTACGGCTACTATAACTATCCTGGAGCAATGGACACGGTTGATAATCTTGAGGAGCAGCTTCTGTCGTTGGGAGCGGTTCGCCTGACTAAGAAAGCCGATGGTTCATTCGAACGTCCTGATCTCACGGAAGCTCAGGAAATCGGCCAGAAGGGTTCCTACGGCATGTGGGCAGATCCTCGGGTGAAGGCGCAATGAAGCTTGCTGCTGCACTCGTCGCGACTCTACTGCCCTTTGCCGCCAATGCCGCACCTGTAGGGTACTTCGATCTTGCTCCCGGCATTACCTTGGAAACGGGGGACACCTGGATCTCGAACGGAGAACGGTTTCGTCTCTATGGCATCCAGTCCTGCTTGCGCGGCACTGCCTACACGGATGGTCAGGGCAATAAGAAGGATTGCGGCGAGGCATCGCTTGCGATGTTGGCTGCCTACATCAAGGACACCAAACCGATCTGTGCCGCCGTGGCGAAGCTTAACGGCATCTCATATGTCGTTTGTTACGCCACGGTTGGCAGTCAGAGGCTCGACCTCGCGCAGATCATGGTGACAAGCGGCTATGCATTCGCCGCCTTGAAGGCCGATGGTCTCCCTTATCATGCCCCCTACGCCATAGCCGAGCAGCTTGCTCAGCAAAAGAAGGCCGGCCTTTGGCAATTCTCCGACGTTCAGCATCCTTCCATCCTGCTTAGTCGTGAGGCGAACCAGCGATCGAGGAGCGCCCAGCCATGAGAAACCGCCTTATCCTTGCTATCGCCGCAAGCTCTTTGGCCCTGCCGGCGTTTGCCGCCGATCCGATCTATCAGAACTGGCACGCCCTACGCGGTCAGGCTGCGCCTCCCGTTGCTGCTGCTGTCCGGTTGCCGACGTTCAAAGGCCCGGTAACCGTTCTCGACGGCCGCACGCTATGGTTCGGCGCGCTTGGCAATGGCTATAAAGTAAGGTTGGCTGGCATCGACACCTGTCAGCTCCCTCAATGGGCTTTGAACTCAAAGTGGACCAACCGGGACAAGCAACAGGCTCCAACCCCCGTTCCATGCGGTCCCTTCGCCAAGGCCTGGCTGAAAAGGACTGTCGGAAACAGACCCACGACTTGCGTCGGTCTGGCCTACGCGAACGATGGGATAGCCGTCGCACAATGCACGACTAACGGTGTGGATCTCGCCGCCGAAATGCTGCGCGTCGGTTGGGCTCGTCTCGATTCCCCTTACATCAACGCCCAATATTACGCTCATCAGACCAACGCGATGGCCGCCCGATATGGGATGTGGCGAACCTACGTGTTGGACATGAACGAATGGCGCCGCAAAGCGGTCGACAAGACGCTAGATCGGCATCCGATCGCCGACTTCAATCTATTGGCCGAGAGGAAAAGCGAGATCTCTCCTCCTTTTGCTGATGCGCGAAACAAGCCGAAGAGGACAGACCGATAGTTGCCAGACCTCGCACATATTGCGACCTCTCTCGAAACGGATCCCTTGGCTGGCTTGCTGCTTGCCATCTCCCTCTCGATCGCCCTCATAATCCCGGCGCAGAGACTCTGGTGGATCCACGCGCTACTAGCGGCCTTCCTTCTCATCCTGTCGCTGGCTTTCCACGACAAACGTCACTTGTCCTTCGACAGCTGCCTGGTCGGGCTCTTCACCTTCGCCGCGGTTTCTCGGGATATTCCCAATCAGCCACTGCTCTATCGCACCGGCATTTCCTGGTTTGTGTGCTTCGCGCTGATCTCGGCCGTCATCTACGCTGCAGGAGAACGCATCCAACACAGGCCTCCGCTCGAAGGACCTTTTTCCGAGCCGGCAATTTCAGCAGCATTGATCAAGATGGACACCTGATATGAAACCAGTGTTTTTTGCCGTAGCCGGTCTCGCGGCTCTTGCCATGTCTCCAGCATCTGCCAAGGCCGAGGATGCGTCATGGGGTTGCCAGGTTCTCTTGTGCGCAGCCTCACAAAGCCCGTCCTGGCATGGTGTCCCCTACTGCGTTCCCCCGATGAAAAGGCTCATAGAGGCTATGTCGAAGCCCGGCTTCTCCTGGCCGATCTGCCATGAAGCAAAAGCCGGAAAACCCGGCTACAAACCTTACGAGGAATGCCCCGCCGGCATGACCGCCGTTTCCTCCCGCACCGATGGGGATCGTTTGTTCTTGGGCCGAGACGACAAGGATCAGTGCACGAAGACCGTCAACCAGTGCAGCAACCGTGCCGCCTTCCGTACCCAATTTGGTGACAAGCGAGAAAACGAGCGTAAGGGTGTTACAATCCGGGGGATCAACCAGAACAACGACAATGACGTGTTCAACCGAGACAATGGTTGCATGGTGCAGATCACTCAGCCCCGCCCTCGCCGCGCAGATCCTTATTATTTCGACATTCCGAATGATAAGGGCGTCAAGCAGCGCGCTTGGTTCAATCTGAATGACTGAGTGGACGACATGAACAGCAACATTCTCATTGTAGCAGCAGCCGGTATCGGCATTCTCGCCGGTGCAGGAGGTACATATCTCATCATGCCGGAGCCAGAGCCGGTTGTTCGGGGTCCTACTGACGCGGAGATCGCGGCCCTTATCGCAGCCAATCCCTCCTTGATTCCCGCACCTCCGGCTCCTGTGCTTGAGATACCGACAGAGGAGGAAGCCCTAGCCGCATATCGCAGGGCTTATGCCCGCAATCCTCTGAGAACCGGCCGCGGTGAAGCGGATGTAACCCTTGCCTTGGGAGAGTGTGACGAGAACGCCAACGATCCAGGCGTATCATGCGTCGCTGCCATCAGGAGAAATCCGAACGCCGCTCCTCTCGATCGTGTCATTGGATTTGCCAAGTCTGCATCCGGCGAGTGGGTTGCCACCAACTATTGATCTCAGGGCCAGATGCCTGTTGCTCGTCAATGCCCCGGCAGTGAGATGGAGCATGAAAGAAGAAGCTACATTTCCTCCGGGTTTAGGCTCCCTTTGGAGGCTATCAGATACCCTGCTACGTAAAGCGGCTTCTGATCGCTCTCTTCCGGATCCAACGGCGCGTACCTTATGATTTTCAAACGTGCCTTTGCCTCCTGATCCTCTGACGCACGCTCACCCGCCCGAGCCAAAGGTCCTCGGCCGCATTCTCAAACGCCTGTCGTGACTACCGTGGATATGATCTCCGGCGTGTGAAATGCTTCCGCCCAGTGCAGGGCACGGGCATATAGCGATCCCGTTGTCTTTCCAAGATTCATTGATGTGCGCGGTTTTACCGGACGCTGTAGTTCCCGCAAGCGTCGATGCCACAGGCCGTCTCACGCAGCAATTCCTCAGCAAGTCTGAGCAGATCCTTCAGGCGCGAATCGCTCAGTCGGTAATGGACGTAACGGCCTCGCTGCTCGCCCGTCACGAGGCCGCACTCGCTGAGACACCGCAAGTGGTTCGACGCGTTCGACTGCGAGAGACCCGTCATCACGACGATCTCGCCCACGGACAAGGACCCTGCGCACAAGGCGTCCAGGATTGATAGCCGCGAGGCGTCAGCCAGTCCCCGGAACAGCTTAGTCCGGACGGCAGCGGCCGGAGCATCGACCCGCTCAATTTGTTTTACATGGCTCGACATATCAGTCACGAATGATATATTTCTCTCTCGAATTAGGGAAGATGGCCATGAACATAGCAGCTTCAACGGACGATGCCGAGACCGCACGCTACCGCGTCACCGGCATGGACTGCCCCTCCTGTGCGGCGAAAATTGAGAAAGCAGTGCGCTCGGTCGGAGTCGAGGAAGTGAAGGTCTCGACAGCCACGCAGATCATGACCTTGCGCGTGGACGATCCCAGTGCCCGTCTTCCCGAGGTAGAACGTGCCGTGACAGGCATCGGCTATAGGCTCGATCGCTTGGGCGCGCCGAGTGTCGATGCCGAAGGCGATATCGACGATCTGCCGAAGGACCTGAGCCATATCACCCCGGCCTATAAGCGGGCACTCTGGATCGTCGTGGCGCTCAATGTCGGCTATGGCCTTGTCGAAATGTTCGGCGGCTTTCTCTCGGGATCGCAGGCCCTCAAGGCTGATGCCCTCGACTTCCTGGGCGATGGCCTGATCACCTTCCTCGGCATCCTCGCGATCGGGTGGAGCCTTGTTTGGCGCGCCCGTTCCGCTTTGATCCAAGGTCTGTTTCTTGGTGCACTTGGTCTTGGGGTTCTCGGGAATACGGCCTATCGCGTGCTGGTGCAACAACAGCCGGAGGCTGAACTGATGGGACTGTTCGCGGTGATTGCACTCGTTGTTAATGTGGTCGCGGTTCTTCCGCTGCTGCCTCACCGGACCGGCGACGCCAATGTGCGAGCGGTTTGGCTGTTCTCGCGTAACGATGCCATTGGCAATGCGGCGGTTGTCGTCGCGGCGGGGCTGGTGGCGTGGACTGCCTCTCCGTGGCCGGATCTGGTTGTTGCCGTCGTTATCGCCGGTTTGTTCCTGCAATCCTCCTGGTCGATTATCCGCGATGCACGGGCGGACCTGCGGGAAGCCGCTCCGGTCACCGGCGCCAAAGCCTGACGGAGGTGCTGCTGTAGTGGACTTTTCCGGCATCGGAATCGCCACGGCCTTTGCCGCGGGGGTCGTTTCCTTTCTTTCCCCTTGTGTGCTGCCGCTTGTGCCTGGCTACATCTCGTATGTTGCCGGGCGCACGATCAGCCCGAATAGGCTCGCGAGCGATATGAGCCTGACGGAGACGGGTCGGACACTCGGCTTGAGCCTCTGTTTCGTACTCGGCTTCACCACCGTTTTTGTCCTGCTCGGAGCCAGTGCAACAGCCTTGGGCGGGGTGCTGCGCATGCACCTCTACGAAGCGAATCTGATCGGCGGCGCGATCGTCATCGTCTTCGGGCTGTTCACCGCCGGTCTCGTGCCTATACCCTGGCTCGAGCGCGATGTGAGATTTCATTCAGGCCCAAGAGGCGGCGGTCCTTTGGCGAGCTATCTTCTCGGCCTTGCTTTTGCCTTTGGCTGGACCCCCTGCATTGGGCCTGTTCTCGGCGCAATCCTGGCGCTGTCGGCCGCGAACGCCACCGTAGGAACCGGAACAGCGCTCTTGGCCGTCTATTCACTCGGCCTCGGCCTGCCCTTCATTCTCGCCGCCCTCTTCATGCGCGGGTTCATGGCGCGAATGAAATCCATGCGGCGGACGGGGCGCGTTCTGAAGATCGTCGCCGGCGGGGTCATGGTTATCATGGGGGTCGCGATGATCACCGGTCATCTCAGCAGTTTCGCGATCTGGCTCCTCCAGACGTTTCCCGCGCTCGGCCGCATCGGATGAACACAATGGCAATGACGCCAAACCCGCAAGACGACCCGGAAGTTGAGGCGAAATGAGTGTCTGGATCTGGGTAGCGGTTCTGCTTGCAGCCGTGTACGCCGCGCACTGGGGGTCGGAGCACTTGGCCGATCCCTTCAAGAAGTTGCGCCGGCAATGGGGCATCTCGGCCGCAGCAGGCGGCTCGCTGATCGGCATCGCTACCGCCAGCCCGGAAGTCGGGGTCAATATAACGAGCGCAATCCGGGGCGCCTCCGGCATCGGCCTAGGCGCTGTCCTCGGCTCGACCGTGATCGGCATCCCGACCCTCGTCACTATCGGCTATTTGGCGACTCGCAAGCGCGACCTCCCCAACGATCCCGGTCACGACAGACACCTGCAAAAGCATCTGCTCCGTGTCGATCCGGCGGCTGTGGGCGTGCAGGCGCTGCCTTATCTTGGCATCCTCGCCTTGCTCGCCGTTCTCACCCTGCCCTCGGCCTGGCGCGGTCTTCAGCCGGTCGATGGTTGGCTTCTGCTCGCCGCCTACATCGCCTACCTCGCCCAAGCGTTCCTGCGCGGACGCGGAGAGGGTGAGCAGGTCGACTGGTCGAAGCGCGAGATCTGGCTGGCCGTTGCCGGCGTGGTGGTGCTCGCGCTGGGTGCCTATTTCACGGTCATTGCGACCCAGAACCTTGTCAAGGAACTCGGCATCTCAACGATCGTCGGCGGCCTCTTCATCACCGCGCCGGTGGCGGCTCTGCCGGAAGCTTTCGCCGCCTGGAGCGTCGCCCGATCCGGCCAGATCACGCCGGCGCTTACTAACATCATCGGCGATCACGCCATGGCCGTGACCGTAGGCTTCCTGCCCCTGGCGCTGGTTGGGACCTCCATCGAGAACTTCCATCTGTTCTGGGTCAGCTTCGTCTTCGTCGCGCTCATGCCCGTGCTCTACGCCGCCTTTATTCGCTGGGGCGGCTCTGAGCCCGGCTTCCGGCGCTGGCAGGTTATCGTTCTGGTCGGCACCTATGCGACTTACGTGCTGATCGTCCTCTTCTGGGTTCTCGAGATTTTCTGATGGTGCAGACGCAAACAGCCTCGCATAAATCCGCCTCCATGCTGCGGCTGGGGCTGTCCATTGCGGTCGCCTGGTTCCTGATCGATCAGGTCAGCAAGTGGTGGATCCTCAACAGCGTGATGCGGCCGCCGCGGGTGATCCCGATGACCGAGTTCTTCAACTTGGTCCTCGGGCACAATACCGGCGTAAGCTTCGGGCTTTTCGGCGACACGTCGCCTTGGTTGCTGATGGCTTTCGCGCTGGCTATGGTCATCGGCCTCGTCATCTGGCTGAAGCGTGCCGAGAACCGGCTGACGGCGATTGCACTGGGGCTCATCATCGGCGGCGCGCTCGGCAACGCCCTTGATCGCCTGCGGCATGGCGCCGTCACCGACTTCCTGGATTTCTACGTCGCCACCTATCACTGGCCGGCTTTCAATCTCGCCGATGTGGGGATCGTGAGCGGCGCCGGCCTCCTGCTGTTCGAGAGTATTCGGCCGAGAGGCGAAAATCCGAAAGGCTGACCTGAACTCCATCAGATGAAGGCGCGCTGATGCCGCAACTCCCCCGTGACGCCCGATCAGACGCAACGCTCGCGCTTCTCGCTGATCCCTACAGGTTCAGCTCGAAGCAGTGCCGTGCGTATGGAACGGACCTATTCGAGACCCGGCTTATGCTCATGCGGCCCGACTTTTCTACGACCGAAGCCGATTTATGCGGCATGGCGCCATGATCGGGCGGATCCAGAAAACGCTGCTCGGAAGAGGTGGTGTGCAAGGGCTGGACGACGCGGCCCACCGGCATCGCAAGCAGATGTTCATGTCCCTGATGACACCCGAGCGGATCGAAGGACTGCTAGCCACTACTGCGGCGGAGTGGCAGGCCCGTGCTCGCCTATGGGCGCAGAAGGACGAGATCGTCTTATACGACGAGCTCCACGAACTTCTGACGCGAGCCGCGTGTGCGTGGGCCGGGGTGCCGCTCCCAGAGGCTCAGGTTCGACAGCGGACGCAGGAGATCACGGCGCCGTTCGACGCCGCAGGATCAGTCGGGCCTAGCACTGGCGGGCGCGCTGGGCGCGCAAGCGAGCCAATCGCTGGATCGAGAATGTCGTCGGGCAAATCCGTTCGGGGCAAATCCGCGCGCCGGTGGAATCGGTCGCTTACGTCATCGCAGAGCACCGGGATCTCAACGGTGAGCTGCTGAGCCCTCATATTGCCGCCGTTGAAGTCCTCAACGTGATTAGACCGATCGTTGCCGCCGCTGTCTATATCACCTTCGTCGCCCACGCCCTTCATCACCATCCTGAATGCCGGAGCAAACTCGAAGCTGGCGACGACGGTTCTTACCTAGAACTCTTCGTCCAGGAGGTCCGGCGCTTCTACCCCTTCTTTCCCGCAGTCGCGGCGCTGGTGCGCCGCGACCTCGAGTGGAGAGGATACCAGTTTCCTAGCGGGCGGCGCGTTATTTTGGACCTTTACGGGACGAACCACGACGCCAGTACGTGGGATGCACCTGAGGCGTTTCGGCCAGAGCGGTTTAGCGATTGGGACGGCAGCGCCTTCAACTTCATTCCGCAGGGGGGCGGAGATCACGACATGAATCACCGCTGCCCGGGCGAGTGGATCACGGTCGGGCTCATGAAACAGGCGGCGGGAGTTCTGTCCAGGCACGTCAAATACGATGTGCCGGAGCAGGATCTTCGGATTGACGTTTCTAGGCTGCCGGCCTTGCCCCCAAAGCCGATTAATTTTCGGTCAAGTGACATGTATGGACGGCCTCCGCTTGGCAAGGACTTTTGGTGTGCCATCGACTGCATCCAACAGTGAGGCGAGCGATATGGCAGGTTGCATCCAGCACCGCGGTCCTTTCCCAGTGATCGGCCATTGAGAAGCCAAGATTATCCGTAATGGCTGCGAACGACTTGCACCGCTCCTATTTCTCCCCTTGCAGCTAAAGTGGCTAGAGGTTTTAGTGTGGCGCAGTCTCGACGATGCGTCATGTTCTACGGTGGTCTTCGAGCGACATAAAGGGGCCGTGGCCCGAAACGCAGCGCGAACAGATCCACCAACGTCAGAGGAAATGCACTTGATCGCGACCATCCGGAGCAGGAAGACCGTCGTTCAGCATGCAACTCGTCGGTTCGCCGGCATGGCGGTCGTGGGACTGCTTCTATCGAGTTGCGTAGCGGCCGACATGGCCTTGGACGGCGTCTCCAGTGCGCCGCCACAGATCCCGAGCAGGATGATCACCGAGATGTCGAAGAAGGGCATGAAGACCGAAAGTCCCGTACTCGTCAGGATCTTCAAGCAGGAGAGCGAGCTGGAGGTCTGGAAGATGGATGGGTCCGGCCGATACGCGTTGCTCAAGACGTATCCGATGTGCAGGTGGTCAGGCAGGCTCGGCCCGAAGACAAGAGAGGGCGACCGTCAGGCGCCGGAGGGCTTCTATCATGTCACCGCGGGGATGCTGAACCCGAAGTCCCAATACTACGTCTCCTTCAATCTGGGCTATCCAAACCGGCTGGAGTCCGCCCTCGGCTACACGGGGGAAGCGCTCATGGTGCATGGCGCGTGCTCTTCGTCGGGTTGCTACGCTCTTACCGACCAGGGCGTGGGCGAGATCTACGCCATCGTTGCGAAGGCGCTTTCATCGGGACAAAACCACTTCCAGGTGCAGGCATATCCTTTTCGGATGACGCCGGAGAACATGGCGCTCCACAGGAGCGACGAGAACCTGCCGTTCTGGCGAACGCTGAAGGAAGGCTACGACGCTTTCGAGCTCACCAAGCAGCAGCCGAAGGTCTCGGTCTGTGGTCGGCGATACGTGTTCAACACCGCCTTTGAAGGCGGGGAGCCGCGCGATCCCCTGGCGGCGTGTCCGATCCCGGTCAGGCAGCCGGACCCGCAGATCATGGCGAAGATCGATGCGGAGAAGCGGAAGGTCGACGCGGCCTTGGCCGAGAGCAAGGCGTCTCCCGTCGCCGCATATGTCGATGGAGGAATGCACCCCAGCTTCCGGGAGCTTCTGAAGAAGAAAGGTCCCGAAAAGCTGGCGGCGAGCATCTCCGGCATCAAGTATCCCGTCAGCCGGCCCGAAGCGGCGCTTGCTGATCCATTCCAGGGCGTCAGGAAGAGGACGGCTGCTGGCGCCATATCCGATCAGTCGTCTGGAGACTGATGTGGCGGACGATCAGCAACAGCGGCAGCGCCGCATCCGGCGCAACAATCGGATCGTGCTCGCTATCCTCGTCGCATTCGTCCTCGGCGTCTTCACAAACAGCTTCTTCCACATCGGCGACGAGGCCCGGCCCGGCGCTGCGACCGCTTCCTCGCAGATGCGCCCCTAGACATGTCATGGGACGCTAGCAACAGCGGCGGAGGCCGTCGGACGGAAGTCCTCGTCATCGGCGCAGGACAGGCGGGGCTTGCTGCGGCGAACGAACTGAAGAAGGCGGGCGTCGACTACCTTCTGTTAGACGCCGCTGCCGCGGTCGGCGATAGCTGGCGGCAGCGGTACGAAACACTGACCCTCTTCACGCCACGGAGCATCAGCAGCCTTCCCGGACTGCCCCTTCCAGGCGATTCCGAGGGATACGCCACGAAGGACGAGTTCGCGGCATATCTTTCCCGATACGCGAAGATGGGCGGCCACCGCATCGAAACCCGGACGCGGATTTCGTCCCTCCGGAGGAAACAAGGCGCGTTGGAGGCCGTCTCCGACGACGGCAGGCTCTATTCTGCCTCGGCGGTTATCGTGGCCACCGGTCCGTTCTCGATCCCACGCATACCATCTATAGCAGAAAGGTTTTCCGATGAGATCCGGCAGATGCACGTCGCAGACTTCCAGAATGCAGGGTCGGTTGCCGAAGGTCCGGTCCTGGTCGTCGGAGACGGAGCAAGCGGAAGGGACGTCGCGCTGGCTCTTGCCACCAGCCACCAAGTCCTTCTTGCAAGGGGACGCGGCCGCAAGCTCTTTCCTGAACGAATCCTGGGGCGGAGTACCTGGTGGTGGCTCCAGCGCCTTGGGCTGCTGGGCGCAAAGCCGGATAGCATCATCGGGAGGAGGATGCGCCGGATCGATCCGTTTCCCAATCGAGGCAACGACGACGCCACGCTGATCCGAAAGGGCGTCGCGCTGAAGCCTAGGCTGGTTTCCGTCGACGGCTGCCATGCCGTCTTCGCGGACGGATCGCGCGAAGCGCCGCGCACCGTGGTCTGGGCGACCGGCTACCGGGACGAGTTCGACTGGATAAGGATCGAAGGCGCAGTGGACGCCGAAGGACGGCTCCTGCACCAGGAGGGCGTCTCTCCGGTTCCTGGTCTCTACTTCGTCGGCAGACCCTGGCAACGGAACAGGGCCTCCGCTCTTATCGCGGGGGCTGGCGAGGACGCTTCCTTCGTCGTCGAAGCACTTCGCCGCTGGATTCGTGAGGATACTCGTCGCTCTGTGAACATCAGAGATGACGGGTAAAAGTTCACAAATTGATCCCCCGTATCTCCCGGACTTAACTTTCAGTTAAGGATCAGGGGGCGGACGAACGAATGAGATTCTCTTTAATTGCCGGCTCGGCGCTCGCTGCTTCTGCGCTCGCCGGCTCTGCGAATGTTGCGGCCTCGGAGACATCCGGTGGGAAAAGCATGATCATCGGAGGAGTAACATCCCAGCCGATCGGCCACTACGAGTTCTGCCAAAGGAACTTGGTCGAGTGCAGCATCCGTCTTTCGTCTTCGCCCGCTCCCGAGCTGTCGGCGCAGGGCTGGGCGGCCATCGAAGAGGTCAACCGTTCCGTCAACAAAAGGATCGCGCCCAGGACGGACAAGCAGATCTTCGGCCAGGAGGAGGTATGGGCCTATCCAACCACTGAAGGAGACTGCGAGGATTACGCACTGCTGAAGCGCAGGGAGCTGGCTCGACGCGGCTTCTCTCTCTCCGACCTTCTGATAACAGTGGTGCGCAAGCCGGACGGGGAGGGCCACGCGATCCTGACGGTACGTACTGCTCAGGGAGACTTTGTTCTCGACAATCTTGAAGCTGACGTCAGGGCCTGGAACGAGACCAGCTACCTCTACGTGAAGCGGCAGTCTTCGTCCGACACCGGGCGCTGGGTTAGCATCGAGAGCGGCAAAGACGTGCCCGTCGGCTCCGTCCGCTAGTGCTCACCCCGCCGCCGAAGGAGTTGATCCGACCTCGTGTCCGATGACCTTGGCCTCGTCGTCGCACGAGTGTCCCGGCGTTTCTATCTCCATCGTGCTGTGACCGATCCCGTGTCTCTCCTGCAAGAGGGATCGTGCCCGGCTCTTTAGGCGGGACATTTCGAGGAGAGACGAACTGTCGACCACCAGGTGAGCCTCGAAGGCGTTGTGTCCTTCGTCGAGCGCCCAGACGTGGACATGGTGCACGCCGACGACGCCTTCGACTGAGCGAAGATCTTCGACTACGCGATCGATGTCGACATCGACCGGCGTCCCCAGCATCAGGACGCGAATCGAACCTCCGATCTCCGAAAACGCCTGCCACAGGATGTAGCCTGCGATCAGCAGAGTGATGGCGGGATCGATCCATGTCCATTCATAGAGGAGGATGAGCGTGCCTGCGATGATGACGCCCACGGATCCGAGGGCGTCAGCCACGTTGTGCAGGAACGCGGCCCGGATGTTCATGCTGCTCTTCGACATCGCGTAGGTGAGCATTGCGGTGACGATGTCGACGACAAGCGCGATTCCCGCCACGACGACTACCGTCCAACCCTCGATCGGCTCCGGCTGGATGAAGCGCATTACAGCTTCGTACAGCAGATACAGGCCTACAATGGTAAGCGTCGTGTAGTTGATGAGGGCGGCTACGATCTCGGCTCGTACGTAGCCGAAGGTCATCGAGGTATCTGCCGGGCGTCGTGCGATCCTGCGTGCGCCGTATGCGATGACGAGCGAGGCCGCATCGCTAAAGTTGTGTAGGGCGTCGGCTATGAGCGATAGGCTGCCGGAGAAGATGCCTCCCACGATTTGCGCGAAGGTCAGAAGACATTGACGACGATTGCCCAGCCGATGCGTCTGTCGCCGCCCGCCGCCTCATGATGGTGATGTCCACCCATGTCGCTCCTCGCTTGCTGTCGTGCGTGATTTGGACCCTCAGGAACCCGCCTTTGTGGCCTCCAGTTCCGACGATACCAGGTCGTAGAGGCCCTGTGGGCTGAACTCCGTGAGCGGTTTCCCGTTGACGAAGAAGGTCGGGGTCTGTCGGACGTTGTTGGCTTTCATGTCCGCCACGTCCTGCTCCAGGACGCTGTCCACCGACGAGGAGACCGCATCTTGACGAGCTCTCTCCTCGTCCAGGCCCGCGGCCACTGCGAACTGCCACGCCTTCTCGAGATCGGGCTCCCCATGAACGGCCCACGCCGGCTGCTGTGCCAGAAGCGCTTCAAGGACGCGTTCGAAAAGGTTCTGCTTCCTGGCCGCCTCGAGGATCCTGACGGCCTCGTCGCTTCCTTCATGCAGCGGCGTGTACCGGAGCACCAGGCGTACGTCGTCAACGGTCTGGCCCATTATCTGCTTCCCTCGGGGATAGAAGGCGCGGCAGGCTTCGCAGGACGGATCGAAAAATTCGACGATCGTCACCGGAGCCGCGGCCGGCCCGGTGACGGGCGAGTGCATCCTGACAAGTGTCTCGTTCGAGACGGACCGGGTGGGTGGGGCATCGTCGGTCCTGCCTCCATAGAGGGCGGCCCCGCCGGCGAAGACTGCAACAGCTACGAATGCGGTGGACAGAACGAGGGTACGTCCCTTCATGGTGATGATCTCCGGCGCACGATGAGGAGGAGCGCGATGATGATGGTGAACGCGGCAAGTGACAGCAGCGGCAGCGGGACCGATCCCAAAACCGTCATACCGTCCCCGGAGCAAGAAGGACCTTCGCCGCAAGGCTTGATGGCCTTTGGTATGATCTCGAAGTACAGGAGGTTGTGGAAGGCGGGCCACGAGCCATCCAGGCACGGCGAGGGGAAGCGCGTAGAGCCAGTCTCCGGCGTCGGAGCGCAGCAACGCGGTCCCAAGCACGGCGACCAGCGGGAACATGAAGACGCGCTGGTGCCAGCACAGGTCGCATGGAAGCTGGCCCATCACCTCTCCGATGAACAGTGCCGCCAACGTGGAGACGAGCGCCATGATCCAAGCCACAAACATGAGTGTCGATGCCGCGTCGGCTGCCTGTCCAAACCGGCTCATCGGTACTCCTGCTCTATCCGTACTCCTTATGAGACCTCAAGCTGCTACAGGGTCAGCCGGTCTTCCGGCAAACCCCTGTCCTACGCAGGTGAAGGGTGCGGCACTTCGGCGCGTGACGGCGGCCGGCCATGTTTACGTGTTGACCCTCTAGTAGCTTGAGGGGGTATGGGACCCGCTCGATCAGTTGCATAGAAAGGCGGCGCCGTGAAAGGCCTTCGGATTTTTCGGATCATCACCTGGTGCCTCGTCGCCCTCGTGGGAGGCTGGCTTCTCGTGTTCGGCTACCTGATGCCACTGGATCAGGGCCGGGAGGCGGCGACGACCGTCGCGTCGGCGCCGACCATCGGAAAGCCCTTCGAGCTGACGTCTCACCGGGGCGAGATCATAGACAACGCCTTCCTCCGTGGGAAACCGTACCTTGCCTTCTTCGGCTTCACGCACTGTCCCGACGTCTGTCCGACGATCCTTTTCGAATTGACGGACCTCATGAAGGTACTCGGCCCGACCGCGGACGACTTCAATGTGATCTTTATTACGGTGGATCCGGAGAGGGACGATCTCGAGCTTCTGAAGGCCTACATGAGCTCGTTCGATCAGCGCATCATGGCCCTGCGTGGCACGGAGGAGCAGACGCAGACGGCCGTAAAGGCGTTCGCCGCCTATGCCAGAAAGGTTCCGACCGAGGGAGGCAACTACACGATGGACCACACGGCCGGAGTCTATCTTATGGATGCGGACGGCGGCTTCCGCGGCACGCTGGACATGCACGAGCCGCGTGAGATTCGCCTGCAAAAAATCCGAAACCTTGTTTCGGCTGCTTAATTGCCTTGAACAGAAGGCTGAGGCAAATGCAACCATTTACCGGAAGCCTCTGCGCCTTTGCGGTAGCCCATCCCGACCCTCGGTGGCAGATAGGACGTCTGATTGCGAAGGCTACTCTAGCACTAGACCTTCTGCTTTCGGCCCCGTTCCGGCCTCCACTTTCCAAGCAGTTGATGTCCTTTTGTGCGCGAAGCCGCCATCTTGCCTTAGGAAGATGCGGTTTCTCTGAGGGCGCGATAAACGCTTGCCCGACCTATGTTCAGCGTCTTAGCGATCTCTGTTGGTCCGATCCCTTCGGATCTTAGACGGCGGATCTTAGCGACATCGACGTGGGGTTTTCTGCCTTTGTAGACACCTCTGCTTTTTGCTGCGGCAATGCCTTCCATCTGCCGCTCTCTTCGAAGGTTCGTCTCGAACTCAGCGAACACGCCGAGCATATCAAGGAAAGCTTTGCCGACCGCCGAGCTGGTGTCGATCGGCTGTTCTGTCGCCCTCAGCGTCACCCCATTCTGCTTGAGCAGCCGTACGATGTCCTGCAGATCCCCAACTGATCTTGCCAGTCGATCAACTCGCGTCACGACCAGGCTGTCGCCGTCACGCATGAATTCCAGGAGCGTGTTGAGCTCCTTCCGATCCTGCTTATTCGATCCAGATTTCTTTTCCGCTCGGATGACGGTACACCCGGCTGAACCGCCCCGGCTTTACCGGAGACCGTTTGGTTTGAGTTATGCGGCCATAGCTGGTGCGTCCAGCCTGGCGTAGTATCGTTCTTCTGCCTCTGCAGGCGGGATATTCCCGATGGGTTCCAGAAGGCGGCGGTGGTTGAACCAATCTACCCATTCGAGCGTGGCGAACTCCACGGCTTCAAAGTTGCGCCATGGTCCTCGCCGATGGATGACCTCGGCCTTGTAAAGACCGTTGATCGTTTCGGCGAGAGCATTGTCATAACTGTCGCCAACGCTCCCGACAGACGGCTCGATGCCCGCCTCCGCCAGCCGTTCGGAATAGCGTATGGACACATATTGCGAGCCGCGGTCGGAATGATGAACCAGCCCGCCACGTTTGAAAGGCCGCCGATCATGAAGCGCCTGGTCGAGGGCATCGAGCACAAAGCCCGCATGGGCCGTTCGGCTTGCCCGCCAACCGACGATACGGCGGGCGAAGGCATCAATGACGAAGGCCACGTAAACGAAGCCCTGCCAGGTCGCGACATAGGTGAAATCGGATAACCACAGCATGTTCGGCGCTGGAGCGAAGAACTGTCGGTTCACCCGGTCGAGCGGGCATAGAGCGGACTTGTCCGACACGGTGGTTTTGACTGGCTTGCCGCGAATGACGCCGCGAAGACCCATCATTCTCATAAGCCGAGCGACGGTGCAGCGGGCGATGTCGTAACCTTCTCGCTGCAACTGCCGCCAGACTTTGCGCACGCCATAGACCTGGAAGTTCTCGTTGAACACCCGGCGTATCTCGACTTTCATGGCAATATCATTCCGTTCGCGGGCCGATAGGCGGTCCACGTCCGTGCGCTTGGCGATAACCTCATAATAGGTGGACGGGGCAATCGGCAGCAGTCTGCAGATCGGCTCGACCCCGAGCACCGAGCGGTGTTCGTCGATGAAGGAAATCATCGCTTCAGTGGGCGGTCGAGCTCCGCCTGGGCAAAATACGCCGAGGCTTTGCGTAAAATCTCATTCGCCTGACGAAGCTCGCGGTTCTCCCGCTCCAGTGCCTTCATCTTCTCCGCCACGTCACTCGGCAAACCTGCACGCTTGCCGCTGTCGACCTCGGCCTTCTTCACCCATTCATGGAGGGTATGCGCCGAGCAGCCGATCTTGGCCGCTATCGATGATACCGCCGCCCAGCGCGATGAGTGTTCAGCTTCATGTTCCGTCACCATCCGAACGGCACGGGCGCGGACTTCAGGAGAAAATTTGTTCGTCGTTTTGCTTGTCATAGACCCTACTTCTCACGAGTTGGGGTCTCCGGCAAAGCCGGGGCGGTTCAGTTTGTCTTCGCTGGCCCGTTTGCTCAACGGGTTCTTGAGCCAGGCGTAGAAGCCGCTCGGGTGTACATGGAGAAGCCGACACATCGTCCGCACCGAGAAGCTCAGGCGATGCAGAGCAATGAATGCGTACTTCACTTTGCATCCCTGGCGAAGTACGCGGCCGCTTTTTTTAGGATGTCGCGCTCCTCGGTGACGCGAGTCAGTTCCTTCTTCAGTCGCCTGATCTCATCGGCTTCGTCGCCGCCCTTCCCGTTCGATGCGCTGAACTTCTTCTTCCACTCATAGAGCGAATGCTGGCTGACCCCGAGCCGCTGCGAAACCTCCGCTACGGGGTAGCCGCGCTCGGTGATCTGACGCACCGCATCACGCTTGAACTCTTCCGTGAAATTGCCTTTGCCCATGAAGGCCTCCTTGCCTCAGTTTTAGGGAAGAAGGCGTCTACAATTCTAGGGGCTATTCAAACTTCATCATTGTCGGCGCCGCTGGTCTTCGTACGGCCGAGATGAATGGAAAGAGAGAGCAGGGGAGGGGCCCCGTCAATCTGGATCGGCTCTTCCTGCTGCAGCTGCTCGATCCTGAGGCCCGCGATTTCGCTGCGGCGACGGCCGCCCGAGGCAAAGGCAACCATCAGGATCGCACGGTCTCTGACATCACGCAGGTTTCCCGTCGTGCAGGTTGCGAGCAGTCTGGACAGAAGATCCCCTGTGACGGCCTTGGCGCTTTTCCGCTTCCTTGGTCGCGGCGTCGCACGCACGGCCAGCCGGATTGCGGACCTGAGGGCAGGAGAACCGAAAAAGCCATCGAGGCCGCGCCATTTCGTCAGCGTCGACCAGGTTGCAAGACGCCGGCGCACGGTATCAGGCGCATGAGAGCGCAAGCGATCACTCCTTGACCTCCCGAAATCGAGGGGAGGGCAGGAGCCCCGCTCCTGCTCCCGAGCTCGTGCGGAACAGCTGGAGAGAGGGGGACAAGCGCTAAACCGGAGGGGGATCACCCACCCGGAGGGCCGAGACGTATTTCATGCAAATGCGGCCGGTGCTGCAGGCCGCAGGCCGAAGCATGGGGAGACCGGTTTAGTGCTTGTGGGGGAGAGAGGGCAGAGCGCCTTTCTCCCCTCTCAGTGCGCTGAATAAATTCGCCTTCCGGCCCGAAGGATATATTCCGGCACAGATAGCTTCCAGGCGGCTACGCGCCGTCATTTCCGTCATTCGAGAGCGCCAGAACACATCCTGGAAGCAGCCATTCTCCACTATGGAGCTATCGCTGCCTGTATCGGTAGCTCAAGCGTGAAAACGCTGCCCAACCCCGGACCATCACTCCATACCGAAACATCGCCGCCGTGTAACTCCATGAGTTGTTTGACGAGGGCGAGGCCGATCCCAAGTCCCCCATGAGCATGATTCCGATGCTCTTCGACTTGCTCGAACATCCTGAAAATTGCGCCAGCGGCCTCGGCACTGAGGCCGAGACCATTGTCAGTGACGCTGATGCGATAGGTGCGCGGAAGTAATTCCAGCGCTACCTCAATCTGACCGCCCATCGGCGTGTATTTTGCGGCATTGTTCACGAGGTTTGAAACGCACTGCGTCAGCCGAACCTTGTCAGCGAACATCATGCACGGCTGATCCGGAACGTTGATGGACAAAGCATGGTTTCGCTCCTCGATTGCCTCTTTTGTCATATCCAGCGCGGAGTGAATGGCATCTCTCAAGTCAAAGTCAGACTTTACGAGATTGATTTTGCCCTGCGTTATCCGTGACACATCGAGCAGGTCGTCAACGAGCCTGATGATGTGGTCCATCTGTTGGTGCATGAGGCCATGGATCTGCTCCACCTTGCCAGCATCCGGCTTTCTCGAAAGAAGCTTCAGCCCGCCATTGAGAGCGGCAAGTGGGTTGCGCAGTTCATGGACGAGAACGCCGATGAACTCGTTCTTACGCTTGTCGGCGAGCTGAAGCGCGCGAGTCTGTGCCTCGAGAAGGTCGCGCTGTTCGGAAATCATTTTACGCTGACGATAGAGCTCTGCAAAAATCTCTGCCTTGCTGCGCAGAATATCCGGCTCGATCGGTTTTTGAATAAAGTCGACGGCGCCCGCTTCATATCCCTGGAACCGCCGCTCGGCTGTATGGGTACCGGCAGTCACGAAAATGATCGGAACCCGCCGTGTCCGCTCATTGCCTCGCATAAGTTCGGCAAGTTCGAAGCCGTTCAGTCCTGGCATCTGAACGTCAATCAGCGCCAGTGCCACATCATGTTGGAGCAGAAGCTCGAGAGCCTCATCGCCGGACCGCGCCTTCAATAGCATCAGCTCGTCGCGTTGTAGCAGAGCTTCCAGAGAAAGCAGGTTCTCTGGAAGGTCGTCAACCAAGAGGAATTTGACGTCAGTGTTCATTTTCGATGTTCTGCAAATAGGTTGAAATCTTCGACAAGGTCAAAACTTGAGCGCTTGGGCATGCGCGGATGGCAGCTTCGGGCATGGCCCGAGCGAAAGCCTCGGACGGATCCTGAACGATTGCCGTTCCGCCAGAACGAACGACGGCCGAAAGGCCTTGGGAACCGTCATGATTGGCGCCCGTCAGGACAATAGCTGTCAGTTGGCTGCCCCAGGCGTCTGCCGCGCTCTCGAATGCCACGTCGATCGATGGCCGCGAGAAGAGAACCTCTTCCTCGCTGGATAAAGCGACATGCGTTCGCCCCTCGAGCGACAAATGATAATTAGGGGGCGCGAAGTAGATGAACCCGGCTTCCACGGGCTCCTTGTCTTCCGCCTCGATCGCGCGAAGCTGACATTTGAGGTCAAAAATCGCGGCCAGCACACTGCGTTTGTTTGGCGGTAAGTGCACCACGACGAAGATAGGATACGGATAAGTCGCAGGCAGTGGCGGCAATATCATGGACAGCGCTTCCAGCGCCCCAGCGGAGGCGCCGATGATGATCGCACCGTTCGGATTGTCCTTCACGAGCCGATCCTCTGATAGATCTTCTCATCTCGGACGAACTCCCGGAAGCCATCGGCATGCGTTGAAAACCGCAGTGTTTCCTTCGAGCCCAGCCCGAGAAAGCCGTTGCGTGGCAGCGTATCCCGGAAAAGACCGACAGCCCTGTCCTGTAGATCCCGGTCGAAATAGATCATGACGTTCCGGCAGGAGACCAGTTGCATCTCACCAAAGACCTGGTCCGTCACAAGACTATGATCTGAGAACACGACATTGCGCCGCAGGCTTTTGTCCAGGATGCACCGGTTGTAGCCCGTCGTGTAATAGTCAGACAAAGATCCCTTGCCGCCGGAGTCAAGATGGTTCTCGGTGAACAATCTGACCCGTTCGATGTCATAGATTCCGGCTTCCGCTTGGGCGAGGGCCTCTGGATTAATATCCGTCGCATAAAAGAGGGTTCGCTCCTCAAGCCCTTCCTCGCGAAAAAGAATGACAAAGGAATAGAGCTCTTCGCCCGAACTGCACCCGGCAATCCAGATCTTCAAGGAGGGGTAAGTGCGAAGATGCGGAACGACTTTCTCCCGGATCGCCGCGAAGTAGGACGGGTCGCGAAACATCTCGCTGACCTGGACCGTAAGGAAGCGGAGCATGTCGTCAAGCATCTCGGGATGATGAAGGACGCGCTCCTGCATGGCTGAGATGGTCGCAAAGCCCAACTGTTCGCGTGCCTGGCGCAACCGCCGCCGGATCGATG
Organism: Gellertiella hungarica; assembly: GCF_014197145.1. GTDB lineage: Bacteria > Pseudomonadota > Alphaproteobacteria > Rhizobiales > Rhizobiaceae > Gellertiella > Gellertiella hungarica. The sequence goes on from NZ_JACIEZ010000014.1 coordinate 71,757, forward strand.
ACATGGCGTAGCTGCGAAAGTCATAGTGGTAGCGATGATAAAGCGCCTCCAGCAGCAGCCGGATCTCTATATCCTCCACCTTTTCGAACGTCTCCGTCATTGCGGCATCCAGACGCGCACGAGAGACAGAAGCTTTTCGACGTCAAGCGGCTTTGCCATATAGTCATTGGCGCCGGCTTCAATGCAGCGTTTCTGATCGTCAGGCATTGCCTTGGCGGTCAAGGTGATGATCGGCAACTTCTGCCATGCTGAGTTCTTGCGGATGTGGCGGGTTGCGGTGAGGCCATCCATCACCGGCATCATTACATCCATCAAAACCAGATCGATCCGCCCGTCCGGTTTACTCAACGATTGTTCCAGTTTTTCCAGTGCCTCCTCGCCATTTCTGGCGATATCGACGATCACCCCGCGTGGTTCGAGGATGTTGGTCAGGGCGTAGACGTTGCGCACGTCGTCCTCGACGATCAGAATGCGGCGCCCTTCCAGCAGTTCCCCGCGATTGCGGGCTTTGCGGATCATTTGCTGCTGCTCGTCCGGCAGCTCGGAGACGACCTGGTGCAGGAAGAGTGTAACCTCGTCGAGCAGCCGTTCCGGCGATTTCGCACCCTTGATGATGATGGATTTCGAGTAACGGCGAAGCCTCTGCTCTTCTTCTGACGAGAGATCGCGTCCGGTGTAGACGATGACAGGCGGGAAGGAATGCATGCCCGCTTCGCTCAGCGTTTCCAGAAGCGCAAAGCCGGACGTATCCGGCAACGACAGATCCAGCACCATGCAGTCGAAGGTCTGTTCGGCCAGCAACGATAGGCATTCTGCCGCAGTCCCAGCCCCTACCGTTTCGACGTCATTCGACGATAGGAGTTTCGATAGAGCGTCCCGTTGAACGGCGTTGTCTTCAACGATCAACACGCGCCGCAACGTCTGCTGGGCCTTTGCCCCCAGCGACTCGATCATCGACACCAGGCGATCGCGTTGCACGGGCTTCAGCGCATAACCGACAGCCCCCAGCGACATGGCCCGGTCGGAATAGTCTTCGCCGGAAAGGATGTGGATCGGAATATGGCGCGTCCGCACGTCACGCTTCAGGCGGTCAAGCACAGAAAGGCCGGATTGGTCCGGAAGACCGACATCGAGCAGGATGGCGTTCGGCAGATACTGATGGGCGAGTTCCAGGGCTTCTTGAGCGGTTCCTGCTACGAGCGCCTGGAACTTCAGCTCACGGGCGAGATCGCGCAGGATGAGTGCAAAGGATTGATCGTCCTCGACAATCAGCAGCTTGCGGGCTGTTGCCTCGGATGCTGCACGGTCGTCATCGACGATTGCGACGGCCTTCGGCTTTTGTGCGGTGCTCTCTGCTTCCGTGCGGAAGACGGGTTCTGCAGCGGACGCGACGGGCGGGGCAAAATCCTGTTTCGGAGCCTGGACCAGCGCACTGTCGAACTCGGCCGGGATGATGACGGTGAACGTGCTGCCCTCGCCAAGCTGGCTTTGAAGCTGGAAGCGGCCTCCAAGCAAGCGCACGAGTTCGCGAGAAATCGACAGACCAAGGCCGGTGCCGCCGAACTTGCGGCTGATGGTGCTATCCGCCTGATGGAAGGCTTCAAAGATCCGCTTTTGCTGCTCGTGCGCAATCCCGATGCCGCTATCCTTGATCGCAAAGGCCACTTCATTGTCGCCGTGACGGCTGACCCCGAGCGACACGCTGCCCTTCTCCGTAAACTTCACGGCATTCGCCAAAAGGTTCTTCAACACCTGCTCGAGGCGCTGCGGATCGGTATGGATGACGGGCGGCACGCTGGCGGCGACGGAGACGTCAAGCTTGAGACCCTTGTTTGCCGCAAGCGGTTCGAACATGTGGCGCAGTCCGTTGACGGTTCTCTCGATCGACACCGCTTCCGGATTGATCTCCACATGTCCTGCTTCGATCTTGGACAGGTCCAGGATGTCATTGATCAGGTTCAGCAGATCATTGCCCGATGACTGAATGGTCTGGGCGAATTGAACCTGTTGGGCAGTCAGATTGCCTTCGGAATTGTCAGCCAGGAGTTTGGCAAGGATGAGCGAAGAGTTGAGCGGTGTTCGCAGCTCATGCGACATGTTCGCGAGGAAGTCTGATTTGTAGCGGCTGGCGAGTTCCACTTCCTTCGCCTTGGCCTCGATGGCGTCTTTCGACCGTTCAAGATTGTCCCGCTGCCGCTCCAGTTCTTCCGCTTGCTCCTCGAGCTGCGAATTGGTCTGTTCGAGTTCTGCCTGCTGCCGTTCAAGGCGGGTTTGTTGTTCGCGAAGTGCGCGTCCCTGTTCTTCGAGCTCCTCGTTGGAAACGCGCAGTTCTTCGTCCTGGACCTGCAGTTCCTCCGACTGACGCTGGGTCTCTTCCAAAAGAGCCTGGAGGCGGGTTCTGAATTCCGCTGATCGGATGGCGACAGCAATCAGCTCTGAGACCTGTTCGAGAAGCACCAATGTCTGATCGCTGATGGGAGACAGGAAGCCGAGTTCGAAAACGCCGCGGGTATCGCCTTCGACGATTGCGGGCGCCAAAGCTAGATAACGGGGCTTCTGCTGTCCCAGACCGGATCCAAAACTGATATAACCGTCCGGAACCTCACCAACCACGATTGGACGGTGATCCCGCAAGACGTGGCCGAACAGGCTGTCATTTTGGCCGAAGCTTGCAGGAAGCGTCACGTTCGACGGCACGCCATGTGCGGCCATGCGATGAAACCGGCCTGCATTTTCGACATAAATGACACCGGCCACGGCACCGAGATAGTTCGTCAGGAAGCGCAGGATATTTTCACCCAGTTCCCCCATCGGCTGCTCGCCGGCGACGGACGCCGCCAGGCCCAATTGTGCGTCTCGCAGCCACTGCTCGCGCTTCTGCGCCAGAGTGGATTTTCTCACCAGTGCGGAGATCGCGAGGGTCAGGATAATGCCAAGCAGCCCGGACGCCAGGGCGCTCGCCCAGGCGATAATGTAGGACGCATCCATCTCGCTCAGGCGCTGGCTCCGCTCTTCACCAGCCTCATTGCGCAGTTGGGAGATGACGTTGCGGATGCCATCCATATCGCTGCGACCGCGGTCTGTTTTCACCAGAGCCAGTGCTTCGGCCTCTCCTCGAGTCTCGAAGACCTCCAGTGTTTGTGCCATCACTTCGAGTTTGGACGAGACAAACGCCCGAAGTTCCTCGACACTCCCACGCTCGCGCATCTCGGCTGTGGCAGCCGAGCTGATTGTGTCCATTCGGGTCTGAATCTGTGGGAGGGCACGGTGATATGGCGCAAGATAGGCCTCCTCAGAGGTCAGGAGAAAGCCACGTAATCCCGTTTCTGCATCTTGTATGTCGATCAAAAGCAGGTCGAGCGCCACCACAAGACCATGCGTTTGCGTCACTCTCGCATTGCTGTCTCTGACGTTCTGGACTGTGTAAACGGTTAGCGCGGTGCTGATGACGAAAAAGAAGATCGCGGTCACTGCGCCGATAAGAGCGCTTCGCTCCAGACCGAGCATTTTGTTGCCTGTCAGTGCGGATGTTTTTCTGTGCATCATAAGGTCTCTAAATACTCGGTCAGATGATATTATCACGTAAGAGTGACGGCATCGGATACGGGAAATGGCTAGCGGGGTCGCAAAGCGTGTGGTTGCTGTGTCCCATCCACTCCCGCCGATCACGTCAACTTGAATAGAGTCCTAGGTAGCAATAATTTCATGAGGAAAGCAAGATTACGCTAAAAATGGAACCAAATGAGTTGCTTGCCCTTCAGGGGTTGGCTCATTCGCCGCAACGTCACGCAAGGAAGCTCAAGGGCTTCACAGTGGAGCATGTTCGCCCAGAATTGGGTGCTGCTTTCAGTTACGACTGGACGAGCGACCTCCATTTTTGCGCCTATCATGACATTGTCCTGGAAGATGGGGGCATACGTGCAGGGGATGGATCGGAGGACAACCGCCGTGACCTCCGCCACACGCTGACCTATGTCCCGCGGGGTGCACGCGTCACTGGCTGGTCCGAACTCCAAAGACGGAACAATTCGTTCACAGCTATCTATTTTGACCCAGCAGCTATCCGTGAGGAGCTTGGTACCCGCTTCGCTGAACGTGTCGATGAAAAGGTTTATTACCGAAGCGACGAGGTCGCGGCATACCTGCGCCAATGGGCTAGTCTACTGCGGCGAGGCCATTCTGATGCTCTGTACGAAGAAGCACTGGGCCTGATCACCATTTTGGCGATCCACAAAGCAACAATGCCGACATGGAGACAGCCGCCGCCCCTTGGCAGAGCGCCTCTTGCTCTTATCGACGAGTTTATCGAGGAGAACCTTGGCTCAGATCTCAGCCTGTCGAGCCTTGCTGAACTCGCGGGCCTTAGCCGATTCCATTTCAGCAGGGCGTTCAAGGCGGCGACCGGAGAGACCCCATACCAGCACGTGCTCCGACGTCGAATGGAAAGGGCACGATTGCTCCTGGCCGCACGAGAAATGCCCATCGACGAAATCGCCAGCAGGCTGGGCTTTCAGAATAGCGCGTATTTCCAGAGGACTTTCAAATCATGGGTGGGAATGAGTGTGAAGGAGTTCAGGGACCGGATGTAGGTCCTCACTCAATGAGCGCTTCAATTGTCCGGCCAATAAGAACAGAATGTCTGCCTGCGCCTGCGTCGTCAGCTAGGAACTCTGCGAACTCTCTCTGGCCAATCGTGGCTATACGAGAACTGAAATGGGTATCTCGCAATTCGGCCTTACCAAACTGCGTGGACCGGCTTGGAACGCTGGCAAACCAGTTGGCGTCAGCCAACCTTCAAAAATCCCAGCTTGGGCAGTCCGAATCAAGACCTGTAGAAAGGCGTTAGGTTGCTTGCATCAATCTTCGCTAAAAGATTGCAAACTAGTCCCGGGTCCCAGTTTTCTGGAACATCAAGCCGTGTTCGGCGGATATTGAATAGTGGTGAATGAAGGAACAACCATGCGAAAAATCGGTCGAGTGCGGGAAGTCTGGCGCTATCCGGTGAGTTCTCTTGGCGGGGAGACGCTCGCCTCGATCACCGTGTCGCCCGAGGGCATCGCATGCGACCGGCGGTTTGCGCTGTTTGATCCGGAAACCGGCCTTGCCGCCGCGCCCGAGAAGGAAACGCGCTGGCGGCCCGCCCTCTTCATCACCGCCTGGCAACCGGCTTCCGGATTGCCGGTGCTGCGCTTTGCCGACGGCGCGGAGCATGCGCTCGATGATGGCACATTGCCGGACCGTCTGGCGGAGCATTTTGGCTTCCCGGTCGCGGTTGGGCTCGTCGGGTCTGGCGATTACCGCTTCCACGTCGTCTCCAATCGTTACAAGCCGGCGCCGCTTCACCTGGTGACGACGGCTTCGACGGAGGCGCTCGCCGCGATAACAGGCCTTCCGCCACTCGACGCACGACGGTTCCGGCCCTCCGTGCTGATCGAAACGGAAGACGGCGAAGGTTTCATCGAAAACGACTGGGTGGGTCATACCGTGCGGATCGGAGATGCGGATGTCCGCGTCACTGAAGCCTCTCGCCGCTGTGGCATGACGCTCGTGGCGCAGCCCGGGATGGCGGAAGAGCCCGAGGTGCTGCGCGGGATCATGCGCGCCAACAAACGGAATCTCGGCGTCTATGCCACGCCCATCGAGGGCGTGACGATCAACGTCGGCGATGCCGTTTATGCCGAGATCTGAAAGAGCGGATTCTCCGCCTCAGAGATATCATTCAGGATCGCCCGACCAACGGTCTCGCCGATATCCCGGGCACTGGTGATGCCCTGAACGAAGGGCTCCTTGTGCAGCAGGAAGGCGATTGCTGCGCAATAGAGCCGACCTTCCGACATCAGGCCGAGACGCGGGCGATAGAACTCATCGACATCGATGCCGCCGGTGCGCACCATATCGGGGTCCCGGTCGAGCGATAGGATCGCCTCGACCTTAGGCGTCGCGGCTTCGCGCACGCCTCCCTGATCGACAAGCGTCGGAAAAGGGAGATCCGTCGCTGAGAGGGTTTCCTGGCCGGTCGCATCGATGAAGGCCCCGAAGCGATGCGTGGTGCCTGCCACCTCGACCTCCGCGCCGCGCTCCAGGCCGTCCTCGGCCGTGCGGATCGTATAGTCTTCGCCGAGCCGCAAGATCGACAGCTTGCCGGCGCGCGACAGTGCGAGCAGCCTGCGGATCGACATCAGCGGCACGGTTGCATAGTCGTCGATGAAGATGCCCTTGAAGTGGGGGTGGAAGCGCTTGAGGTCTTTCTCGTCCAGATGCGGAATGACGTGCGCGACGATCTCGTGGGTGATCAGGATCGCATAGCGCCACGGCACGGTATAGCGCTTCACCCGGTTTTCATCGGCTTCGGCCAAATTCTTGGCCGCCCAGACGAAGGGATCGCTGTCCGTCCTGTCCGCGTAATAGGCGGCGGCGAAGGTCTCGACCGTCAATTGCGACAGCCCGATGCGGGCGGCATAATCGGGATCGCGGGCGACGATTTCTCCGCGGAACAGCTCGAAGACATCATCGAGCAGGTCGTGACGACCTGTCGCGATCAGCGCATCGATGGCCTCTTCCGTGCAGACGAGCGGCGTCACATAGGGCAGCGGGCAGTAGAAGTCGGCTTCCGGCAGGATGCCCTTGCGGGACATCAGCGTCGCGCGAAAATCCTCAGTCCCTGCAGCCGGCTGATATTGCAGGTCGCCGGCCGCGTCGCTGTAAAACATGCCGTGGGCCGTCGCCACGGTCATCAGGGCGTCGATCCCGCTCAGCGAGGTGCCGAGAATGCCGACGGGTTCATTGCGGATCGACTTCAGAACTGTCGCCGGCCAGGGCGAAACGAAGTAGCCGGGTCGTATTTCGGTGCTGTCGGGCCAATTGTGGCCGGTCGCCATCACGACGTGGTCGAAGACTGCGTCCTCCTCTGCGTCGGGACGGGATACCCTCAGCCGCACTGCGGCCGCCTGTATCTCGATATCGGTGACCTTATGGCGGGCCAGCACGTGGATTTCGTGGCCGCGTTCGCCGGCCAGATTTCGCATCCGGGCAAACTGCGCCTGCATGTAGTCGCCGAGCACGAGGCGCGGATAGAACTCCCGCTCATCAATCGCCTCGCGGCGGATGCCGTGGCGCATCAGCGTGTCCTCATCCTGCCGCCGCAGCCATTCGACCAGAGTCTCGGTGAAAGCCGGAAGCTCGATGCTCGGAATGTTGGAGAGCATCGCCGGGTCATTCATATCGGGGTGATAGGGCGTACCCTTGCCCGGCTCTCCCTCTGCTTCATAAAGGGTGATCGACAGGGGAACGGTCGAGCCGATCAGTTGTTTGAACGTGTAGAGGCCGGTTGGACCCGTGCCGATGATCGCAATTCGTGGAAGCATGGACATATCCTATGTCCGGCGAACAATCTCGCACGGCTGTCGGGGAATGTTCCACCCTTGAAATTGTTCCCGCCCTCATGCGCCCGCGCGAACTAGCCTTCGAGAAAAAGGGGATCGTGTGAACGTGATGTGAGATCGGCTGTTTATGTTATCATGCCTAAATCATAATGACGTGTTCAAGTGTTCGCCTTGTCAAAATACTCCGTCCCTTGGACCTAATGTGAAGCCGGGTTTCGACAGGGGGCATCTATCATACAAGATAATTACGTTAATAAAGAAGTTATATTGGCTCGCCTAGGGAAAGAAACACTGAGGTTAACTTGAGTTTGGCTGTCGATCCGCAGCTTTGGGTTCATACCGCACAGACGTCTAAGGCGGAACTTTCCCCGGGCGCGCGCGTTTTCGCTACCGGACCGAGCAACCAGGTCTGCAAAGAGGAAAACCCATGAAAAAGATGATTTTCGCGGCGGCGCTTGTGTGCGCCACGGCAGTGTCTGCCTATGCCCAGACCACCACTGTTCCTGCGACGGACGGCGACACGCCAGCCGTAGCGACCCCGGAAACACCGAACGCTGCAGCCCCTGTCGAGGGCGCAAATTCCTTCACCGAAGAACAGGCGCGGGAGCGCATCGAAGCAGCCGGCTTCACCGGCGTTGCCGACCTCAAGCTCGACGACCAGGGCGTCTGGCAGGCTACGGCGATGAAGGACGGCAAGTCCATGCCGGTGGCCATGGATTACCAGGGCAACGTCGTCTCCAAATAATTTCGCGGAAACGCAAAGAAAGGTCATTCCCATGAAAACCGTTACCGGACTTTTTGACAACTACAATGACGCAAGCGCAGCCGTCAGCGCGCTGGAAGCGCGTGGCGTCCCGTCTGACGACATCAGCATCGTTTCCAACAATGCTGACAACCGCCACAAGCATGAAGATAACGACAACGGTGCCGCAGAAGGCGCTGGCACCGGTGCCGGCATCGGCGCTGTCGTCGGTGGCGCAGGCGGTCTTCTGACTGGCCTCGGCATCATGGCCATTCCCGGCGTCGGACCGGTTGTTGCAGCCGGCTGGCTTGCCGCCACTGCCGCTGGCGCCATCGCTGGCGCGGTTGCCGGTGGTGCGGCTGGTGGCCTCATCGGCGCACTGACGGATTCCGGCGTCTCGGAAGACGAGGCCCATGTCTATGCTGAAGGTGTTCGCCGCGGTGGCACGCTGGTCACCGCTCGTGTGGATGACGGCATGGAAACCGAAGCTGACATGATCCTCAAGCAGTCCAACCGTGTCGATCCGATGGCGCGCCGCCAGGCCTATTCGGAGCAGGGCTGGACGAAGTTCGATCATTCCGCTGATCCTTACGGCCCCGCCGAAATCGAGCAGGAGCGCGACCGCTATCGGGTTCGCACTGTCTAAAGTCTGATATGCGAGGACCGGCTCACGCCGGTCCTCGACGTTTTCGAGGCACATCATCTATCAACAGGGATGTCGGTTGGCTTTCCGGAACCTCAGAAGGTCACCCATGCGAAGCATTTCCGATACCATCGAGCGGCTCGCGCCCGCGCGCAGGCGCCAGGCGCCACTGGCGAGACGAACAAGCTTGCCCGACTGGCCGATCCTGCGCGAAACCCTGGGCTGCCAGCGGTGCACGTGTAGTTTGAGTGCTCTTCCCGCCCGTGGATGCGCCAGCTATCCCTAGACTTACAGTGGCTTGCGTGAACTGCACCCCGTTTCGACCGGACAGTCGGCATAAGCAGAAAGGCTCAAGCACAGGCTTGGGGACAGGCTTATGTCTAACGAGTATCGACACG
>NZ_JACIEZ010000015.1 GCF_014197145.1 Gellertiella hungarica
ACCGACTATCGGGATATGACCACGCGGCTGGCTCTGCTGCATGAGAAGCTGGGGAAACTTGCGGCGGAAAAACTGGAGCTTCAGGAAGAGCTCGCAAACGCGCCGCAGGGCGGCAGCTATAGTGCAAACGTCGCTGCCCTCTTGGGTGAAGGCGATAGCACGTCTAGCACTGTAGGAAAACGCGCTCGACTTCGCGAGCTTGTTGCAGAAGAGCGAGATTTGGAGCAGGCCGTCAGCATCGTTGAGCGTCGGCGCGCCGAGCGAATTAGCCCTGCATCTGTTGCCGCCTGCAATGCGGCGCGCCCCGAGTACGGAAAGCGAGTGGCTGTATTCATTGAAGCCCTGCGGGCCGCGAAGGATGCCTACAATGCAGTAGATGAAGTTCCTGATGCATTGGAGCGCCAGGGGGCGCAAATCGGGTATCTCCACCCGGTGCGGGTTCCGTTCTTCGCTGGCAATGATAATGCGATGACCCGTCTTATCGCTGAAGCGAAAGAGGCTGGCCATGTCGGTTGAGCGTGCGGTTTCAAAGTCTGGAACGCGCGAGCGCCTCGTCACAATGCCTGGTGGCGCGGCAATCCGCACATCGGCAACGGCGCGAGAGATCGCGGAAAAGTTGCGCGCGCGGTCGAAGCTAGCCGAAGCCGAGGCCAAGCTGCGGAAGTATGAAAATGGCCGATAATATCGAAGGTTATGTCGCCCGCTTCAATCGCGAGGCGGTAATTGCCGGAGCCTGGCGTGAAGTGCTGGCTCCGGGCTGCTTCACAAGATCATTGCGCGACTTCCCCGACGTAGTCGCGTTGCTGGACCACGACAGCGGCCGGGTGATCGGCAGGACTTCGGCGGGAACTCTAGAGCTTTCTGAAGACGCGCAGGGGCTTCGCTTCAGGCTTCTGCCTGATCCCTCCACGCCATCCGGCCAGGAAGCAATTGGCACGGTGCGCCGCGGTGATGTGCGAGGCTGCTCCTTCGGCTTCTTTGTCACCGACGAAGAGTGGCAGGATGGCGGCAAGCGCCTTCCGCTTCGCATTATCAAGGATGTCGAGCTCTTCGAAGTCACGTTGACCGCCTTTCCGGCCTACGGCGACGACACGGAAGCTGCCCTTTCGGGCACAGCCGGCGCTGCCGCCCGTGCCGCGGCGAAGATGCGGGCCCGCGGCATCACCTCCTGAGGGAGGGGTGGGTCCGATCTCTGGCCCGATCCGGCCGCCGTATCGGCGATGGGCAAACGCGCACATTTCCGCAATTCAAAATATGGGTGGTATCCAATGGCTCGACCTCGAAAACCGCTCGCGCTAGCCCACGTGACCGGCGCCATTCTGAAAGATCCGCAGCGATATCGCCCGCGGATAGAACCAAACTCATCGTCACCAATAGGTGGCCCGCCAGATTTCATGGATTCCGCGGCTGCAACTGCTTGGCGCGAACTGGCGGACGAACTTCCGTGGCTCAACAGCTCGCACCGCGGCATCTTGGAGATCACATCCATTCTTAGAGCCCAGATGGCGCGCCAGACGTTGTGCACCTCGGGCCTAAACCTGCTGCGACTTTGCCTTGGTCAGCTGGGCGCTACGCCGGCGACAGCACGTTTCGCATCCATCCTCTGCGACAATCCGGAAGACCCAGCGGATCAGTATTTTAGCTAGCCGGAATGCCGGCTCGCAAATGCGCCGCGGTGGCTTCGGTACAATGAACAACCGCTATAGCAGCCAGAAGGGTTGATATGCCGTATCGACATTTTGCGCCCTGCGCACATTACGAAAATGCAGACTCGGCGGAAATCTTCCGCCGAGTTCGCCAGATGGACCTGTGGGCAAGCGCCAGCAAACATGCTCTTGGCGTGCACCACGATCCAATCATCTCCCCCATTGTTGGAAGCATTCTCACAGCCGCATTCGGAGCAGTACCCGCAGCAGTGCAAGGGATCGTTACTGCCCTTGTCACCACTGCGGCGGTTGGCGGAATTCAGGTAATCGAAGCGAGGCCAAAGTGAGCATTGTGAACATTGTTTTGGGGGAAGATCACGTAACGTTTGTTACGGACACCCGCGCCGTGGTCGCTGGTGGCGTCAAGCGTTTCGACGTGATGAAAACGGCCGTTTTCAATCACATGGCGCTGATGCTGGCTACCCGCGGCAAGCTGTCCGCGCTCGAGAAATACAGCCGCCTGGTGCAGGAGTATAGCACCGACTATCTGACGGCGATCGACGTGGTGAAGGCGCGACTGACGGACGCCGATGAAGAGGTGTTCCTAGGCGGCATATACGGCGGTCGCCCGCGTGCTTGCCGGATCTCCATAGTAGACGGCCGCGCCGAGGTTCTTGACCTGCCTGGCGGATGCGCAACGCCTTCTGTATCGCCGGAGGACTTCGCGAAATACGCCGCGGATCCTATTGCTGGCATGCCAGCGCTGCTGGCCGCCCAGGCTCGCCGCTCTTCGTCCTGTGGTGGTTGGGCCAACGTCGCAACCATGCGCAACGAGAACGGCAAGGTTGTAACCACCAACTACACCATGGCCCGCATTCCGGAAGTGAGGCGGGTTTTGGAGAGGTGATGTGTCGCGGATCTAAGGTGGCGGACCAACCTCGGACTGTGAATTGCGGGCAATCCTAGCGCTGTAACCTTGAGGCATCGAATTTCTGGATGTAACTAACGGAAAGTTGCAAATATGTGATTCGGTTTATGGTTAGAGCGCCATGGGAAGCGGACTTCCCCGATGTATTCGTGAACTGCATGTGGAAGTCACCAAACGCGAAAACCGTTTGCTTGGCCGATCACGCATTATACACGGCTGCGAAGGGGCAGCGGGATATGGACGCTGCGCTGGGCCTTCTTGATGATCTCGTCGTGGAAGACACTATCATGAAGCTTCGCGAGCTCGAAGCAAAGTGCGGTATGAAGCCGAAGCTTATCGCTCCCGCTGCTCAACCAAGCGATTCTAACAACGCACTTGCAATCGGTTATGCAAACTGGCTTGGACACGAACTGGGTTGGGACGTTGACGAGGGCGTTTACCAAATCAAAGATTTCTCCAAGGACAAATTGAATGGCTGGGTCAGAATAGCCCACCGCTCTACGTTCTATGGAGAAATTGACAAGGCGTCACCATATGTCATAGTGGATGACGTTATCACGCTTGGTGGAACATTGGCCGACCTTCGGTCGTTCATCCTCGGGAAAGGCGGCCGTGTTATTGGTATGAGCACAATCGCCTCGAAGGATGGACGTGATGTTCAGATCCGACTTGACAATGATAACCAAACAAAGCTGGAGAAATCATATGGGAGCGATCTTGCAAAATTTTGCCACGAGTTTCTCGGCTTTGATCACAGGGGGTTCACGGGTCCCGAAGCCGATCGAGTTCTCGGTTGTGCGGGTTATGTCGATCTCCGAAAGAAAATCAGCAGAGGCCGTGACGCGGGCAATGCATCGCGAAGCAAGAAACAAGCTTCGCGATAGGCCAAAGAAATTTGCGTAAGTTTAGGGTGCCGAGCGGCACCCTTTTTTGATTGACGAGCAATCAACCAAAGATGTCATCAATGACTTGGTGAGACGGATCAGCCTTTGCATAGGTGTCCATCATCACTTTTGGGCTCGCCCAACCGCCAAGCTTGGATGCCGTAACAGGATCAATACCTTTCTGCACCACCAGTTGGGACGCGGCCAGACGCATGGGCCTACACCTCGGCCTGTCAGGTTGCGTCGAGCTATTTGGCCTCGCCGTCTATTAGGCCTTTAGCAGTAAGATCCTCCACTATAAGCTTCTCCACGTAACTGGCAACGGATCTTCGATCTTGTCTAGCCGCCTTCGCAAGGGCGGCTTTCACATCCGCATCTATACGGATGCCAAGCGCGGCATTTTTCATGGTGTCTCCTCATGTGGTGGCGTTGCGGGTGGTGGCCGCAACTACATTCTTACATTGTTAGCAGATTGCTGTAAATGTCAGTTGACAAGCGCGATCATTTGCAGCAATATGCTAACAATGACAGCAAAAGAGGAGTTGGTGGATGCCGATACATCGAATGGAATGCGAACCTGAAACAACCCTCGGGCTGGAAATGCATCGCGACCTCGATGCCCTCGCGTCATCGCGAAACGGCTGGCCCGCTGGCGCGCTGGACCACATCAATGAAGCGCTTTCGATTATCGGCCAGGCAATCGTCGATGCGCCCGTCACCTGCGAACGAGATGCTGCCAACAAGTTTCGCTTTGCGGCAGATCTGATTGACGCCGAGGCAGGGGAGATGAGGTTAGAGGGTGCCGCCGTGCACACGGCTTTGGATGGTCTGGAAGGACTGCGGCAGGCGCAATGGGCGGAAATTCGCCGGAGGGCGCGGGCATGACCCTAGAAGACGCCGCATAACGAAATTGGCCGCGTATCGGCCCGGTCTTCTAAACCGGACGCCGTAACTGGAGGGGAGATGCGCGTTCGAATCGCGCCGCGGCCGCCACCAATACCAATGGAAAGCGCGACACCACCGGCCCCCACACGAGCCGCGCGCCGTCCAAATTCGCCAGCCGTCACCACCCGCTGACTACCCCCAGCGGCCCCGATCTCGGGGAGCGGCTGGCGAATCTCCCCCGCCTGCCAATTGCCATGCGAAAACCTTGGAAGATCCGCGGGCAGGGGAGAATCCACAAACCAAACGGGCGTCTGAGCTTTTGGGCTCAGCCGTTCGTCTGGCTACAATGTGGCTATTTTATTTTTAGCCAGCTCTGGGGGAGAAGGCTAAGTATTTGATTTTATTGGTCGGGGTGGCCGGATTTGAACCGACGACCCCTTGACCCCCAGTCAAGTGCGCTACCGGGCTGCGCTACACCCCGACCCGCCAAAAGGCTTGCTTGCTTTAAGAGGTTGGCGGCGGAAGCGCAAGCCCAAAAATCATCGACCGGCAGAGAAAGAGGGGATTAAATCCGTGCGCGCGGACAGGCCGCGGCGCTGCCTCTGCCATCGGTTTTCCAGCGCAATGCTTCCCCAGATGATGCCGAGAAGAAGATAGAAATGCCGCCAGTGATCGATGTCGATCACGTTGCCGATGATGACATGACCGAGGACCACCGTCCACGCGATCATCAGGAACGGTTGCCATGGCCGTTCGCGAAGAAGAAGGCGAAACCCCATCAGGAGGCTTGCCAGAACCGTCGTCACGAATGTTGCGAAACCCAGCCAGCCATAACTTGTCAGCGTCTTCAGCCAGATATTGTGCTCATCCTCGCCCAGGGTCTTGCCGAAGACGAGCGGACCGATTCCGAGCGGGTGCTCAAGGGAGAGGCGGAAGCCGATCCTGTGGCGCTCGAAACGTCCGAGATGCCCCCCGTCATAATCCTGCACCAGCTTGGTGCGGTTCGAGAACAGTTCGGAGACCTGCTTGAACTGAAGTGCGACCGCAAGCCCGCCCGCCATCAGCATGGCGGCCAGAAGGGCAAGCGTCATGATCTTCAGGCGAAAGGCCGTGCTCCGCTGCTTCATCAGCATGATAAAGACGAGCATCACCGCGCAGAACAGGAACAGGATCCAGGCCGCCCGCGAGAACGAAAGAAAGATGCCGAGCGCGATCACCAGCAAGGCTGCCGCGCGAAGGGGGATCATCGAGGGACGGCCGTTGAGGAGGCCATAGATCAGGTAGAGGGCAGGGGAGACCAGAAAGGGGCCGAAGACGTTCGGATCCTGAAAGGCACCCTTGGCGCGATCGTAGAGCGTGAACTGCTCCGCCCCCGGAAAGGCGTGGAAATAGCCGAGAATGCCGAGCGTCGCGGTGCCGAGCGCGGCAATCACCCAGCCGGTGAACATGATCTCGAGCCGCTGGTGCCTGTCCTCAATGACCGCGGCATAGAAAACGGACGTCAGCGCCAGAAAGATCGACACGGCCATATAGATCGGCCCGTCGGTGAGGTCCTTCATCTGGGTCAGGGACATCAGGCCGCCGACATTGAAGATCAGCAGCGCGGCAAGGAGGATCGCGACGGTTCGCGAGATCTTCAGTCCGCAGAGGAAGAAGACCGCGATCAGCGCCACCATCATCAGCTCGTAGGGCGCCGGCTCAGAGATCACGAAACCCGAGAGAAATACCCCGAAGGCCGTGAAGAAGGAGGCAAGCTTCTGCCAGGCCGCCTTCTGCGGGCTGAAGGACAGCGCCCCTGTCTCTGCAAGGGCGCTCAATAGGCATTTTCCGTGTTAAGAAGCCGGATCGGCGTGAGCAGCAGGATCTTCAGATCAAAGAACAGCGACCAGTTCTCGATGTAGAAGAGGTCATAGGCCGTGCGGAACTTGATCTTGTCGTCGCTGTCGACCTCGCCACGCCAGCCGTTGATCTGCGCCCAGCCGGTTACGCCCGGCTTCACCCGATGGCGGGCGAAATAGCCTTCGACCACATCGTTGAAACGCCGGTCGCGGGTCTGCGCCTCGACCGCATGAGGGCGAGGTCCGACCAGCGAAAGGTCGCCGCGCAAGACGTTGAAGAGCTGAGGCAGCTCGTCGATCGAGGTCTTGCGGATGAAGCGGCCGACCTTGGTCACGCGCGGATCGCCCTTGGTCACGGCCATCTTCGCCGTCGGATCGCTCATTTCCGTATACATGGAGCGGAACTTGAGAACGTTGATGACCTCGTTGTTGAAGCCATGCCGTTTCTGCACGAAGAGCACCGGACCCTTCGAATCGAGCTTGATCGCTATCGCGGTCGCGACCATCACCGGCCACAGAAGGAAGAGGGCACCCAGGCAGAACACGATGTCGAAGACGCGCTTGGCGACCGAATCCCAGTCGCGGATCGGCTTGTCGAAGATGTCGAGCATCGGCACGCTGCCCACATGCGAATAGGCGCGCGGGCGAAAATGCAGCTTGTTTGCATGGGCGGCAAGACGGATGTCCAGCGGCAGAACCCAGAGCTTCTTCAGCAGATGCAGGATGCGGGCTTCGGCGGTGATCGGCAGCGAGATGATCAGCATGTCGAGGCGCGCGAGGCGCGCAAACTCGACGAGCTCGTCGATGGTGCCGAGCTTCGGATAGCCGGCCACGATCACGGGGGAACGGCTGTCGTCACGGTCATCGAAGATGCCGCAGATCCGGATGTCGTTCTCCGGTTGCTGTTCGAGCGAGCGGATGAGCTGCTTTGCAGCCTCTCCGCCACCCACGATGACGGCGCGGCGTTCCATGGTTCCGTCGCGGGCCCAGTGCTTTACCGCATAGGCGATGATCAGGCGCTCGATCGTGAGAAAGACGATGCCGGAGCCAAGCCAGGTCAACAGGAAGCCGCGGTCGAACCAGCCGCCGGACCGCGAGAAATAGTAGCCGATGGTGACAAGCCCCATGACACCGAGCCAGGAGCCAAGCACGCGCGGAAGCATTTTCAGAGCGCCGCGCATCGCCTGGACCTGATAGGCATCGACGATCTGGAGGAAGAGAACGGTCATGACCGGCGCAAAGACCAGCGAGCCGAGGATGTGGTTGGAGAACAGCGTGCCTGCCGTACCGGCGAAGAAGTGGGACGCGCAGCCGACAGCCAGCAGGCAAAGCCCTTCGAAAATGCGGATCTCTCCGATCAGCATGCTGGGCGAATGGCTGTGTTCGCGAAACTGTTCCGCGATCTGTCGAGCGAAGGCATTCAGCTCCGTGCGCGCGCGCTGAGACGCTCCCGAAGCCTGCTGTTCGGACATTGAACGACGGATCTCGTCCAGATCGATGGGGCTTTTGGGTTGCGGCTGGCTCATGTCATGGACCTCACAAGTGGTCCGACGCTAGCAGTAAGCCCCTAAGAAAGATTTACGCCAAAATAGTTCATTTGTACCGTTTTGATGCGTCAAAACGGGTCCGGTGGCTTTCTGCATCGACGTTCAGGCGGTCAAGCCGCGATAGATCTCCATGATGCTGCGGGCCATGGTTGCCGCCGAATAGCGGGCCTTGAAGCTGTCGGGGCGGGGCATGTTGGCTGCATGCCAGCCGGGGCGAGTGAGCGCATCGACCATGACGCGCGAGAGGTCGGCTGCGTCGCCGGGAATGGTGAGTGCCGGATTGTCCTGGCCGAGAACCTCCGGAATGCCGCCGACGCGCGTTGCAATCAGCGTCTTGCCGGCGGCCAGCGCCTCCAGAACGATGTAGGGCATGGCCTCCGCCCTCGAGGGAACGACGAGAATGTTCGAGGTGCGGAAGGCATCGCGGGCCGGCATGGGCGGCAGCATGCCGATCCGATTTCCCAGGCCGCTCGTCCGGATCTGATGCTTGTATTTTTCCCGATCCGGTCCGTCGCCCGCGATCAGGGCCAGCAGGGGGCGTCCCAATGCCCGTTCCGTCATTGCGAAGGCATCGATGAACACATCGGGTCCCTTCAGGTCGCGCAGCATCCCGACATAGAGGAAATCCACCGAATCGGACTGGGTCGGGACGGGAACGAATTCAGCATCGCTGATGCCGTTATAGACCATGCGGAACGGCACCCGGGGGATGCCGAGCTTTTCCTCATAGGTGCGCCGTTCGTAATCGCACACGAAGACGAGCTGATCCGACAGCCGCTCGAGAAATCGGTCGAGGCTGAGGGCCACGAGGCCGACCGGGCTTCGGCGGCTGTAGTGAAGCGTCCCTCCATGAGGCGTATAAAGGCGGGCTACGCGATACCTTTGAACCCGCAGGGCTGAGCCGATGAGCCGGGCAATGGCGCCACCCTTGGCGCCGTGCCCGTGCAGGACATCAGGCTGCAAACTTTTGATCTCTCTGTAACTCCTGAGCAGCGCGCCGATATCGCTCGGCGTGATCGCGCGCTGGATGGTCATGCGCACGATGCCGAGGGAAAGATAAGGCGCAAGCTCCCTTATCTGCCTTTCCTCGTATTCGCCGCCCGTGTTGTTGTCGCACAGGATGCCGACCTGGTGCCCCTGCTTGCTGTGTTCGATGACAAGATCGCGCACATGCCTGAAGATGCCGCCTACCGGAGATCGGAAGCAATGAATGATGCGCAGCGGCTTGTCCTGTTGCATGTGCCCTCAAAACAGACGCTCGCGCACGTAGATGGTATCCCCGGCCAGGACCGGATCGGTGATGGGGACCCGACCCGTCAGGATCTGGCCATTGATCTTGCGCGTCACGTCGACATCGCGCATCGCGGCGCGGGGCGAATAGCCTCCCGCAACAGCAATGGCGTTCTGGATCGTCATGCCGGGCACGTAGGAATACTGGCCAGCCTGGCCCACTTCGCCCATGACGAAGATGGAGCGGTACCGATCCACCTCGATGGATACATCCGGATCGCGCAGATAGCCCTGCTGCAGTTTCTGGGCGATAGCCTTCTCGAGCTTGGGAAGGGTCTGGCCGCGGGCAGGCACCTGTCCGATCAGCGGGAAGGCGATGTAGCCGGCCTGGTCCACGGTATAGGTATTCGAAAGGCCGGGCTGCTCGAAGACGGTGATCCGCAGCCGGTCGCCGGAATCGAGCGTGTAGGGCTGGATCGATGCTTCGTTGAAGGCACGGCTGGGCGGGCTATAGGTGGTGCAGCCGGGCAGAATGGCTGCCGCAGCCATGAGCGCCAACGCCACGATATGTCCTGTCCTGTGGGATGCCATTGCCAATTGTCCGCCTCATCGCGAGTCTGGACTTTGTTATCGTTCCGTTAGGGTTAATGGCTGGTAAATGTACGGAGAAACTTTCCTGTTTTATGTCGGGCGGCACGATTAACGCGCGATTTACCATACCTCTTTACTATCCCGCGGATGTATCGAGGCGGAGTGTGACATGCCGGATGGAACGGTGAGCCAGCAGGATGTGGATATTGACCTGAAGCAGCTTCTGGGCGCGATCTGGCAGCGCAGGCTTCGCATTCTGGCCCTGACGGCAACGGTCTCCGCCCTGGCGTTCGTCGGGGCCAATCTTGCCACCCCCAGCTACCAGAGCGAGGCACGCCTGCTGATCGAACCGCGGGCACCCGCCTTTTCCAAGACGGAGCAGGCCGGGGGAGACACGCAGCCTCTTCTGGATGAGCTGAACATCGCCAGCCAGGTGCAGGTGCTGAGTTCCGCCGATCTGATTAAGCGGGTTGCAAGTGAGCTGAACCTCTCCGGCCTCTCCGAATTCGACAGCTCGCGGTCGCTGTCCACCCGCATTCTCCGGGCGCTTCACCTGAAGAAGGCCGATACGGAGCTGACACCCGAGGAGAGGGTGGTCGACAAGTTCATCGAGAAGCTCCAGGTCTATCAGGTCGAGAAGTCGCGGGTGATCGGGATCCAGTTCAATTCGGAAGATCCCAAGCTCGCCGCCGCCATTCCGAATACGATGATGAAGATCTATTCGCTGATGCAGAGCGACGCCAAGATCGATTCGAATTTCGAGGCGACCCAGTGGCTCGAGCCGGAGATCGCCACCCTGCGGCAGAAGGTGCAGGAGGCGGAGAAAAAGGTCGCCGATTACCGGGCGATGAAGGACATTCCCCAGTCGGGGGATACGGGTTCGCTCGCGGCCCAGCAGCTGAAGGACATTTCGACCGAACTGGCCCGGGTGCGGTCGGATGGGGCGAGCGCAACGGCACGCGCCGCGGCAGTGCGCAACGCATTGGCCAGCGGCGGATCGGCCGATACGCTGGCCGATATCGCCAATTCCGCCCTGATGCAGAAGCTGAAGGAGACGGAGGCCAATCTCAAGGCGCAGATCGCCGATCTCTCCACCACGCTCCTGAACAGTCATCCGCGCCTCAAGGCGCTGCGCTCCCAGCTCGGGGGCGTGCAGGTGCAGATCCGGCAGGAAACGACCAAGATTCTCTCCTCCATCGAAAACGAGGCCAAGGTCGCCAAGCTGCGCGAGGAGGAGCTTGTCCGGCAGCTCGATGCCGCAAAGGTGGATGCTGCCCGCACCAGCGAGCAGGAGGTGGGCCTGAAGGCGCTCGAACGCGAGGCGAATGCGCAGCGCCAGCTTCTGGAAACCTATCTGGCGCGCTACCGCGAGGCGGCCTCGCGCTCCGGCAAGAACTCGAGCCCGGCCGATGCGCGCGTCATCTCCAATGCCATCGAGCCACGCGAGCCGACCTTCCCGAAGATCCTGCCGATCACCATCATCGCAGGTCTTGCGACCTTCATCCTCAGCGCGGTGACCATCCTGCTGATGGAGCTTTTCTCCGGCAGGGCCCTCAAGCCGGCCGTTCCGCTGATCCCGCGGGAAGAGGATGTGACCGTTCCCGCGCGCGCCGAAAAGGCGCCGCGCATGCCGGATCCCCTCCCGATGCCTGCAGTCGAGGCGCCTGCGGCAAAGCCCGTCGACGCACCGCCGCCGGCCGCCGTCGCGGAGGCGCCGCCGGTGAAAGAGGAAGAGGTGGCCATCGCCGGTCCCGAGGCGGAGGTAGACGGCGACTATTCCATCGAGGCGGTCGCCCGCCACATCACCGCAGCCCGCATCCCGGTCGCCTTCGGCCTGTCGCCGACCGGTGACGACGGCTCCACCTCCATGGTCATGCTGGCGCGCCAGATTGCGGAGATCGGTCCGTCCGTCATCCTGATCGACATGACGTCCACCCTTCTGCCGACGCGCCTGATGGCGGCCGACCGCTATCTGCCCGGCATCACCGACCTGCTGACCGGCGATGCGGCCTTCGGCGAAACCATCCATTCCGATCGTCTGTCCAATGCACATGTCGTGCCCCGCGGACGTGCGGAGCTCGAGGAAGCCATGCGGGGTGCCGAGCGGCTGTCGATCATCATCGGTGCGCTCTCCGATGCCTATGATGTCGTCCTCGTGGAATGCGGACAGACGACAGTTGAGGCGCTGGCACGCCTGACGCGCAATCCCTCCGAGCACATCGTACTCTCCATGCCGGTGCCGGACGAAGAGATGCTCGCCACCCTGATCGGCGACTGTGCGGATGCTGGCTATTCGGAACTGATGCTGATGGCGGACCCGCGCGCGACAGCCCCGAAGGGATGGCTATCCCGCATGTCGAAGGGGCAGGCGGCCTGACGCTCCGCAGGTCCCTCGGAGCTGACGGTCAGGCCGGCTCTTCACCGGTCTCCGGCTCTGACGCGCCGGCAGCGGTTCTCCGCTGGCGCAGCCGCTGCAACGCCCCATAAAGCCGGGGGCGCGCCTTGATTTCCGCCACTGCCCTTACCGCCAGCCGGTGAATGCCTGCGGACAGGTGGCCGAGGAGCGTGATGGGCACCAGCACATCGTAATGCACCGTTTCCACCGTGCACCAGGACCGCTTGTAGTTCTGGTCGCCGATGCCGAAGTCGAAGATGCTGGCGCCCTCGTGGCAGGCCTGCTCGATCACATACCAGAACAGGAATTCTCCCGGGCTGGCCTCGGGCAGCAGGTCGTCGCGGATCGAACCGAACTGGCAGATCACGTGATCGCCCTTGCGCGACGTCCCGGTGACCGCGAGGATCGGACCGCCGTCCTCCTTCAGCCGCAGCGCGTGAAGTCGCAGCGGATAATCCGCATCATCCCTTGGCGCATCCAGCAGGGCGTGAAAGAAGGCCCGGACCGGCGCATCGGCAAAGACATCCGGAAGACCCTGGGCCTTGAAACGCTCCGCCTTCTGGCGGAAGAACTCGTCAAGCAATGCGTGCTGTTCTGCAGGCTCCAGCGTGTCGATGACAAGGTATCCGCCTGCCTCCTCCAGTCGCCGCTGCTGGAGACGGAACTTCTTGCGCCGCCGCTTGGCATTGACCTGCCGGAGCGTGTCCTCGAAACTCTGGAAGAGCGGCACCTGGAAGGCGCGGTTCTGGTTTTCGGTATGGGAAAGATAGGCCAGCGGAGACAGCCGCTCGCGCCACTGGAGCGGCACCCGCTCCAGAACCATGAGATCCGCCCTGCCTTTCAGGGCCTGTCGGATGCCGTTCCCGAGAGCATCGGGATCGATCCTTGCAGCGGGATCGAAAAGCCCGCCATTGATGTTGCTGTAGGCGCTGCCGATATAGCCGGCGACATGGCTGCCCCGCCTCCTGGCGATGACCAGCGGCAGGATCATCACCGTCCTGCCACCCGCACGGCCTTCCACCAGCGCCAGGCGCAGACCCGGATGGGCCCGGACCCAGGCGGAACACCAGTCATATCCCTGGTGCATCGAAACAGAGGGATCTCGTTCCAGCGCGCGCCAGGCCGCTTCGAGCGCTTCCATGCGCTCATGCACCCGCATCTCCAGCCGCTCCGTTTCGCCGGCGGCAGGCGGCAGCAGGGGTGGCTTAGCCTGCAGGATCATGCGGCTGGAGCTCAAGGGCGGTCCTGTCTCGAATGGGTGCAATGTCGGGGCGATCTTGCCCGCGCAATCGATAAGATTGTTTTAATGTACAACCATAGCCCAGTTCAGGGTTTCTGGCGCGGGCCTGCCATCCACTTGATGATCAGCATGGCTGGCAGGATCCAGAGCAGGCCGGAGAGGGCGAAATAGAGAAGGTGGACCCAGCCGGACGACGAGCCGAGATAGGCCGAGGCAAAGCTCGTGGCAAGCAGCGCATACAGAATGACGAGAACGACGATCAGGATTGTGCCAATCAGTTTCTTCAGGCGCAGCGGCATGCTCTTCATTCCTCGGGTGGGCGATGGGTTGTCGACGCGTCTTCATATAGCCCCCGCGACGGCGTGCCGCAAACCTCCGGGCCTTGTTTTATGGACCCGTGTGATGCACATCATGCCGCACGTGAAGGAGAATGCGACATCATGGCAGCAGCGGCATTTGAAAGCCTTGTACTGAAGGGGATCGAGAAGCAGGAGCGCGACCGTCGAGCCATTCGCATATGGCTGGGATGCGTGCTTGTTGCTCTCTTTGCGCTCGTGCTCGTGGGGGGCGCAACCCGCCTGACCGATTCCGGTCTGTCCATCACCGAATGGAAGCCGATCCATGGGGTCATTCCCCCTCTCAATGCGGCGGAATGGCAGGAAGAGTTCGAGCTCTACAAGAAGATACCGGAATACGCCCAGATCAACGCCGGCATGACGGTCGACGAGTTCAAGCGCATCTTCTGGTGGGAGTGGGCGCACCGGCTCATTGCGCGCTCCATCGGCCTCATCTTC
Organism: Gellertiella hungarica; assembly: GCF_014197145.1. Classification (GTDB taxonomy): domain Bacteria; phylum Pseudomonadota; class Alphaproteobacteria; order Rhizobiales; family Rhizobiaceae; genus Gellertiella; species Gellertiella hungarica. Next base: position 13,979 of record NZ_JACIEZ010000015.1, read on the forward strand.
GCGCTGCCGCTTGCCTTCTTCTGGTTGACCGGGCGGATCGAGAGCCGCCTGAAGGCACCTCTCGTGGGCATTCTGGCGCTCGGCGGCCTGCAGGGCTTCATCGGATGGTGGATGGTCTCCTCCGGCCTGTCGGTGCGCACCGACGTCAGCCAGTATCGTCTGGCCGTGCATCTGACCATGGCCTGCATCATCTTCGCTTCCACCATGTGGGTCATGCGCGCCGTGACCCCGCATGAGGAAGCGCCCGCCCGATATTCGTCTTCCATCCGCATGGCGATGGTGCTGGCGCTCTTTGCGCTCTTTCAGATTTACCTGGGGGCGCTCGTGGCGGGCCTCGATGCCGGTTTTTCCTACAACACCTGGCCTTTGATGGACGGCGCCGTCATTCCGGGCGATCTGTTCATCCAGAATCCGTGGTGGATCAACCTGTTCGAAAACCCGAAGACCGTGCAGTTCGTGCACCGGCTCGGCGCCTACGTGCTCTTCGGCCTGACGCTGTATCACCTGTTCCAGGTAAACCGCGAACTGCCGGGCACGGCCCATGCGCGCCGCTCCATCCTGCTTTTCGGTCTGGTGCTCGCCCAGGCCGGCCTCGGCATCATGACCCTGCTGACCGAGGTACAGATCCACACCGCGCTTACCCATCAGGCCGGTGCCATCGTCGTGCTTGGCTTTGCGGTCGCCCACTGGCGCGGCTTCAAGGGGGCATACCCGCTCCAGACGGCCATCGTCGAGCGCAGTTGAACTCCAGGGACCCGTCAAACGACAATGGCGGCCCCTTGGGCCGCCATTTCTGTTTTGTTCGGCCTCAGCCGAAACGATAGGCAGAATAGGGTTTGCCGAGGAAATCCGTCTCGAAGATCTTGCGGCCACGGTCGGGACCGGCTGCGCCCGCCGCCACGAAGAGCGGCACGAGATGATCGTGGTCGGGCACATGGCACGCCCGCGCGTCGGGGTTCTCCTCCCAGCGGGCGAGCGTGGCATTGCGGGTCTCGGGATCGCCGGCTTCCACTGCTTCCGTCAGCCATCGGTCGAAGCGCTTTGCCTCTTCCACATGGTCGGGCTCGTCGGAGCGGAATTTGCGCATGTTGTGATAGCTCATGCCCGACCCGATGATGAGGATGTCCTCGTTCCGGAGCCGCTCCAGCGCCTTGCCGAGCTTCAGGTGGGTGGCAGCGGAGAGATCGTTGTCGAGCGACATCATGACGATCGGCACATCGGCATCGGGATAGATGAGCATGAAGGGAATGAAGACGCCATGATCGAAGCCCCGTTCGGCATCGGCCCGGGTCTCGATCCCCGCTTCAGAGAGAACTTCGCGCACATGCTCGGCCACATCGGGCGCGCCCCGAGCGGGATAGCGAAGCTCGTAGGTGTGGGGCGGAAAGTTGTAGTAGTCGTAGAGCATGCCCGGTTGGGAAGCCGTGCTCACGGCGACCTTCGGCTCTTTCTCCCAATGGCCCGAGACCACCAGAACAGCCTTCGGCTTGCCGCCGAAATCGCCGGAGAGCCCGCGCAGAAAGGTGCCCAGGTCGTCCCAGGGACCCTTGCCTGCGGCATTCTTGGGAAAATCCATGAACGGCCAGGGGCCGCCTCCATGGGGAATGAAATAGACGGGCAGCTTCCGATTCGACATGACCATACCTCTGGCAAACCTGTGCCAAGGATATAGGCCATCCCGATTGTTCAATCGAGATGGCAATTTCTGTACAGATCGTTCAGCTTTAATGGAAGGTCAGGCGGCGAGCATCAGGTCCATGTTCTGGACGGCGGCGCCAGAGGCGCCCTTGCCGAGATTGTCCAGCAGGGCGACCAGATTGACATGGTCGCCGCCCGGCGTGCCGAAGACGAAGAGCTTCATCGTATCCTGGCCGGCGAGCTCTACTGCATTGACGCGCGGCAACCTGGCGCTGTCGGTGAGCGGCATCACGGTGACGATCTCCTGGCCCGCATAATGGGCCGCGAGAGCGGCATGGATGCCCTCGATGGTCGCACCCTTCTCGAGGTCGGAAAGGAAGAGCGGCACCTGCACGATCATGCCCTGCGGGAACTTGCCGACCGAAGGCGAGAAGAGCGGCGCGCGCTCCAGCCTGCCATGAACGGTCATTTCAGGCACGTGCTTGTGCTTGAGGGTGAGCCCGTAGAGGAAGTGCGGGGCATCGATATGGTCGGGGTGATCGGCCTGCTCCATCTGCGCGATCAGCTGCTTGCCGCCACCCGTGTAGCCCGATACCGCATTGACGGTGACGGGATAGGCGGCGGGCAGCAGGCCGGCATCCCGCAGCGGCCGGATGAGGCCGATGGCCCCGGTCGGATAGCAGCCGGGATTGGCGACGAAACGCGCGTCGCGGATCTTCGCGGCCTGCGCCCGGTCCATCTCGGCAAAGCCGTAGGCCCAGTCCGGATGGATGCGATAGGCGGTGGAGGTGTCGATGATCCTGACCTTGTTGTTGCCGGAGAGCATGGCGACAGCCTCCTTCGAGGCGTCGTCCGGCAGGCAAAGGATGGCGATGTCGGCGCTGTTCAGCAGATCCTCCCGCATGGCCGCATTGCGGCGTTCCGCCTCCGGAATGGACAGGAGCGTGACATCGCGGCGGCCGGCCATGCGGGTGCGGATCTGCAAGCCCGTTGTGCCGTGTTCGCCATCGATGAAGATTTTCGCGCTCATGTCTTTGTCCGTCTTTTCAGGAGGTTGGAAAGGGCAGCGGAATCATTTTGTCCGCTGCCTGATTCAATCTTTCAACGGGCCCTCGCCAGGCGTTCGGCCCTGAGCCCGAGCATATACATCGCGACCGTCGCTCCCGCAATGGCGGTGATGTCGGCATGATCATAGGCGGGCGCAACCTCGACGATGTCGGAGCCCCGGATATCGAGCGCGCCGAGCTTGCGCAGGACGGACAGCATCCGCGCGGAGGAGGGGCCACCCGCAACCGGCGTTCCCGTGCCCGGCGCATAGGCCGGATCGAGGCAATCGATGTCGAAGGTCAGGTAGCAGGGCCGGTCACCCACATGGGCAAGGATAGCATCGGCAATCGCCTGTGCGCTCATGTCCTCCACCGCGTAACCGGGAATGATGCGGATGCCGAAATCGTCAGGCGCTTCCGTCCGGATGCCGATCTGGATGGAATGGGCCGGATCGATGACGCCCTCGCGGACAGCGCGGCAGACGAAGGAGCCGTGGTCGATGCGTTTTCCGTCATCGTCCCAGGTGTCCTGATGGGCGTCGAAGTGGACGAGAGCCAGAGGCCCGTGCTTGGCCGCGTGGGCCTTCAGGAGCGGCCAGGTGACGAAGTGATCGCCGCCGAGCGAAAACAGATAGGCGCCCGCTGCGATGATCTTCGATGCTTCCTTCTCGATCAGGCCGGGCGTCTTCTGATGGTTGCCATAATCCAGCAGCACGTCCCCGTAATCGATGACGGCCATGGCCTCGAAGAGATCGCGGGCGAAGGGATATTGCGGGTCGTTGTCGAAGATGGCCGAGGCGCGGCGGATTGCCTGCGGCCCGAAGCGGGCGCCGGGCCGGTTCGAGACGGCGGCATCGAAGGGAATGCCGAGCACGACCGCATCCACGTCCTTCAGTTGCTTGGAAAACTTTCGCCGCATGAAGGAGAGCGCACCTGCATAGGTCGGGTCGGTCGCGCCCCCGCGGATGGACCGGGCGGTAAAGGCATTGTCGATGGATTTGGACGGCATGGGTCAGATCTCGCTCATGTCAAAGGAATAGGCGCGCTCGATCCTGCCGATGCGCATCTCGAAATGGGAATACCAGCGCTCGCGCCCCAGCCGCTGTGCGGTCACGTGCTCCATGACCGCCTTCCAGGCCCGGATGCTTTCAAGGTCGCGCCAGTAGGAATTGGTGATGCCGAAGCCATCCGCGCCGCGGGTGCTTTCGACGCCCAGAAAGCCCGGTTGCTCCGCTGCCAGCTCCACCATGCGCTGCGCCATGGCGGAATAGCCATGGTCGCCGTCGCGGCGGGCAGAGGAAAAGGCGACGATGTAATAGGGCGGTTCGGGCAGGGTTGCGAACGGGTTTTCAACGGTATCGGACATGATTGGGTCTCCTCGCGGACCGCATGCAAGCAGATTCCCGCGCCCTTTTGAATTCAAATTCCGCCTTGCGCCGCCCGGAACGCGGTTCGGTTGACGAAAGCGGCCCGGTATTCCGCCAGCGCCTGTCTTTGGCGGTAGACGAAGTAGGAGATCGGATGCAGGGCGCGGGGCAGCTCCTTGCGTCGCCCCGCATCGTCGGTGACGCTTGGGGCGGTGGTGACCAGAACCGGTGGCCGGTCGAAGGCAAGCCCGCTGCTTCTCCGGTGACAGAGATCGCGGATGTAGAAATCGATGGGCGCGTGGACCGGAAAGGCATGTGCCAGAAAGGCTTCCGCGCCCGCCCTCGACCACAGCATGCCCGTCGCGGTCATCGGGAAATAGTGGGACGCGGAGAGGGTGAACGTCCCCATGGCGGAGGGAATGGCTGCAATCGGTGTCCACACCCGCTTGACGCCCCGGCTGAGATTGACGACGTCCCAGCGGCCCGGCCATGCCTTGAGGAAATCCACGGAAGCCCGCATGAGATCGGCAAAACCGGCGTCCAGTCTCAGATCGTCTTCGAAAAGCAGAAGAAACGGCTTGTCCGTCTGAAGAAAGGTACAGAGCGCCTGCGCATGGCTGAGAAAGCACGCGACTTCGCCGGATGACATGGAGCGGGCCATTCTTCGATGGGTCAGCCGCTCGTCATATTCGGGAAAGGAGGCCGCCGGCCTGTGGCGGCCGTCCACCGCCGAAAGCCGCGTATAGGCGATGCCCTCTCTGTCCAGAAAGGCCGAAGAGCTGGTCAGCCGGTCGCTGCAGTCGTCGAGATTGATGAGAAGGACGAGAAGGTCCTCGTGTAGTGCCATTGTCGATCAAAATCCTGCGGGCTTCCCTGTCCTCACATTATCGGCAAGGGCAGGGGGCAACAGGACCGCTTTTGGGCGGAATGTAGTATTCCACAACTACTGTTCGCTGCGCTGTCTCTTTTGCCCCCGTTCCGGAACAAGGTCACGACTTGCCGGCGGTGAAGCCGCCGTCGACCATCAGATGCGCGCCGGTGATGAAGCTGGCCTCCGTGCTCATGAGGAAGAGGGCGGCACTTGCCACTTCTTCCGGACGGCCGAGGCGCCCAAGGGGATGAAGGGAAACCAGCGCCTTCATCATGTCGTCGTCGACCGCAGACAGAAGAGGCGTGTCGATATAGCCGGGGCCGATGGCATTCACCCGCACGCCGTGCGGTGCGGCTTCCAGCGAAAGCGTGCGGGTAAGGTTGACCACGCCACCCTTTGCGGCGGAATAGGCCGCCGTCATCGACTGGCCGAAGACACCGAGGATGGAGGCGCAATTGACGATGCTGCCGCTGCCCTGCCCGTACATGACCTTGAGCGAGGCGCGGGCTACCCGGAAGACGCCATTGAGATTGATGTCGATGATCCGGAGAAAATCCTCGTCCGCATAATCGGTGGCGGGGCTCATGCCGCCGATGCCGGCATTGTTGAAGACGCCGTCAAGGCGTCCGAAATGCTGAAGCGCCGTCCCGATCATGGCATCCACATCCGCCGACGAGGAAACGTCCACGGCGACGAAACGGCATTTGCCGGGATGGAGCGTGTCGAGATGGGCGGCTCTTTCGGCGCCTTCGGACGTGGCGAGATCGGCCATGATGACGCTTGCGCCGTCTTCCAGGGCGCGCTTGACCGTGGCAAGGCCGATGCCGCTGGCCCCGCCGGTAACGAGAATGACCTGTCCTTGCATGCGCATGTCCTAAACTCCGCTTTGGCTTGGCTGTTCTGCCCCTGAGGCAGGTGCAAACTGCGGGTTGCAGCGGCGCAATTCCTTGCGCTAGGTCAAGTGGCGCGAGATTTCATCGGCATGTCATGCGGACAGACCCGAAACGCAAAACGGCCGCCCGAAGGCGGCCGTTCCGAAATCGAAGGACAAGCCAGCGATTAACGCTTGGAGAACTGGAAGGACCGGCGGGCCTTTGCCTTGCCGTACTTCTTGCGCTCGACCACGCGGCTGTCGCGGGTCAGGAAGCCGCCCTTCTTCAGGACCGAGCGCAGGCCCGGTTCGAAGTAGGTCAGCGCCTTGGAGATGCCGTGACGAACGGCACCGGCCTGGCCGGAAAGACCGCCGCCTGCAACCGTGGCAACGATGTCGAACTGGCCGTCACGGGCAGCAGCGACGATCGGCTGGCGCAGGATCATCTGCAGAACCGGACGGGCGAAGTAGGCGTTGAATTCCTTGCCGTTGACGGTGATCTTGCCGGAGCCCGGCTTGACCCAGACGCGGGCTACGGCGTTCTTGCGCTTGCCGGTCGCGTAGGAGCGGCCGAGCGAATCCACCTTGCGAACGTGCGCGGGAGCTGCGTCCTGTGCCGGGGCAAGGTCCTTCAGGGAAGAAAGATCGGCCATGATCAGGCGCTCCTTGTGTTCTTGCTGTTCAGCTTGGCGACGTCGAGAGCGACGGGCTGCTGTGCTTCATGCGGATGGTTCGAGCCGGCGTATACGCGCAGGTTCTTCATCTGGCGACGGCCGAGCGGGCCACGCGGGATCATGCGTTCGACGGCCTTCTCGATGACGCGCTCCGGGAAGCGGCCTTCGATGATCTGGCGAGCCGTACGCTCCTTGATGCCGCCCGGGTAACCGGTGTGCCAGTAGTACTTCTTGTCGGAATACTTGTTTCCGGTGAAGGCTACCTTCTCGGCATTGATGACGATGACGTTGTCGCCATCATCGACGTGAGGGGTGTAGGTTGCCTTGTGCTTGCCGCGCAGGCGCATGGCGATGAGGCTGGCGAGGCGACCAACAACGAGGCCTTCGGCGTCGATGATGACCCACTTCTTCTCCACCTCGGCGGGCTTCTGAACGAAGGTAGACATGAGTTTGAACTCTTTCTCGAGATCCCCGAATTCAGTCCGTGGACGAAAGGGGGCGTTTCTTGTTGCTTGGCGGTGAATATCACCGAGGCGGCTTATACGCGGCTCGGCGATCGGGGTCAAGAATGCCTCTTTCGGGACCTGTAAAAATAATTTAATGAAAACAATAGCTTGATAGTGTGGTAAAATATTACCACAAGAATTTCAGCGCGGCGGAATGGAGTAGGTGGAGACGGCATGGGCCACCGGCTCCTCCGCATCCGTCTGGAACAGCGTCGCCTCCACCACCGCCAGCCTCTTGCCGAGCTTCAGGATCCGCGCCCGGCAGGTGATCCGCGCCGGTTCGGGCTTGCGCAGGAAGTTGATGTTGAGATTGGTCGTGACCGCCAGGGCCACCGGACCGATATGGGCGAGGATCGCCACATAGCAGGCGACATCCGCCAGGGTGAACATCGCTGGACCCGACACCGTGCCGCCCGGTCTCAGATGCCGGTCGGAAGGAGCCAGCACCATGTCGATTTCCCCCGGACGGACCGCGGTGACCTCGAAAACCCGCCCATCGGTATGGATCTGCGGAAAATCGGTCTCCAGGAAGGCCTCGATCTCTTCTATGCTCATCACCGGCTGCATGGTTTTCCCCTGAAATCGGAAGGACTTGCCGTCTGCTGCTGGCGGCATGCCCCTCTTTTGTGGCATGGAAGATGGCGAAGCAAGCCCGCCGAAAGGAGAACGCCATGGCCGATATCGTTTCGCTTTCCAGGGAAGGGGGCGCGCCGGAGACGCCGCTCGGCGTCTGCCTGACCGATGGCGTCCTGCGCCTGACGCTCAACAATCCGCCGGCCAACGTGCTGTCGGTGGCACTGCTCGAAAGGCTGCACCAGGAACTCGATGCCGCAGCCGATAGCCGTGAGGTCAGGGTTCTGATCATCGCGGCGCATGGCAAGCTCTTTTCCGCAGGCCACGACCTGAAGGAAATGACGGCCCGCCGAAGCGACGGGGATCGGGGCAGGGCCTTTTTCGAGAAGACCATGCGTCTCTGCGCGGATCTCATGCTGAAGATCCAGAAACTGCCGAAGCCGGTCATTGCAGAGGTGGATGGACTGGCGACCGCCGCCGGCTGTCAGCTTGTCGCAAGCTGCGATCTCGCGATCTGCACGGATACCTCCGCCTTCTGCACGCCGGGGGTCAATATCGGCCTGTTCTGCTCCACGCCGATGGTGGCGCTCTCGCGCGCCGCCCACCGCAAGCAGGCGATGGAGATGCTCCTGACCGGCGAGACCATCGATGCCTCGACCGCGAAGGAATTCGGGATCGTCAACCGGATCGTGCCGAAGCAGTACCTCACCCAGGTGGTGAACAAATACGCCTCCGTGATAGCCTCCAAGTCGCCGTTGACGCTGAAGATCGGCAAGGAAGCGTTCTATGCGCAGGCCGACCTGTCGACGGACGAGGCCTATGACTACACCATCCGGGTGATGGTGGAGAACATGCTGGCCCGCGATGCCGAGGAAGGCATCGGCGCCTTCCTCGACAAGCGGCATGCCGTGTGGACGGGGGAGTGACTAGCTCCCGCGGATGAATGGCTCCAGAATGCGGGCGACGGCCTTTGCCCGTTCCACCGCCACCATATGCGTCTCTCCCGGCAGCAGGCAGAGCCTTGCTCCGGGAATGGCGGTGGCAGCCTCTTCCATCGCACCGGCGAAATACTGGTCCGCGCCGCCGCCGATGATCAGAACCGGCAGGTCCAGCGCTTCGAGACGCACGGGGGTCGGATCGACGGCCGCCAGGAGATAGGCGGTGATCGCTTCCGGATCGCCCATGGTGCCTGCGATACGCCCTCTCTCGGCACGAAAGCGGAGGCGTATCAGCCAGTTCCACCAGGGCCGGCGGAAGATGTCGGTATAATCCATCAGCACGCGGGCGAGCTCGCCCTGCCTCACCCAGGCCGCCTGCTGGCGGAGCCGGGACTGTCCCGCTTCAGAAAAGCGATGCGCGCTGGAAAGCAGGACGAGCCGCGCGACTGTTTCCCGATGCCGCTCGGCCAGCCGCAGGGCCACCATGCCGCCAAAGGATATGCCGATCACCGTGACAGGCTCTTCAGCGAGCGTCCTGACGAGATCGTTCACCGAGTCCGCCAGGAGCGCAAGGTCGAGCTTCCCGGCGGGTTTCGGGTCATACTGCACGAGGATGAAAGCCTGGCCGGACGGAAGCAGTCCGGCGATGCGGCGGGCATCGCGGACCATGCGTGCCGGCGTCAGCTTGCGCATGAAGCCCTGTCCTCCGTTGAGGATAACCAGCGGCTTGCCCCTGCCGCCCGCGCGGGCATAGGGAATGCGTCCGGCGTGAAGGCCGGTTTCGATATCGGTCATGTCGTGCTCCTGCCTTCGCCGCTTGCGCTGCCGAAGGTCGCTGATCGAAGGGAAGGGGTTCAGGCGATGCGCTTCAGCGCCTCGGCCACGATGTGGGGAAGTGGCTGTTCCACCCGGCGATAGACCCGCCCGTCCGGCGTGCGCCGCATCAGGCCGGTGCTGCAGAGCTCGCGGCGCAGGATCGCGTGATCGCCGAAGGCGTTGAGGGCCTTGAGCCTGTCGCTGATATCCCGCTCCGTGAGGTCCTGCCGTGCCGGTAGGCGGGTCCAGAGCACCCAGAGAGCGTGGACCTGATCGGTCCGGCGCGATGGCCATCGCAGGAGGCGGCCCGCCTCGTCGAAGCAGCGAACCAGCCGATCGACCTGTTCCTGATGATGGCGGCTTTCGGCAATCGTTTCCGCCGGCTCGAGGCCGGCATCGGCCCTCGCTTCGTCGGGAGCTGCTGGCGTCTCGGCGCCTGCCCTGAACTCCTGGAAATTCCGGTGCCCGATGGCGCGGGCCAGCATGTTGAGCATTTCGAGATGGGTTGGCGCGCCGGTGCGCTCCATCAGCTGCTTGCGCAGCGCCTTGGCGAGGGCAGACATGTCATCTGCATGAAAGGCTAAAAGTGTACGAGACATCACACAATCCTTGTGGTGCCTTGCATTCCTTGCGGAATTTCCGGTGATCGCCCTTCCGAACTGGCACGGATCGTGAGTCGGATCGAAATGTGCTCTGGCAGGTTTAGCGTGCCCTCTCGGGCGGCGATGCCTCGGTGAACTGCGGACCGTGGCGGCTTATGTGCTCCCGCCGCGCCCGCTTGTCAATGTGGTTTCGCCTCAGCCCAGTTTCAGGATGAGCCCGCCAAGGGCGATGATCGCCCCGGCCACATATCGCCAGACGCTTGCCTTCTCCTTCAGGATGACGACGGATATCACCAGGGCGAACAGGATGGAGGTTTCGCGCAAGGCGGCGACTGCGGCAACGGGCGCTTTCGTCATCGCCCAGAGCGCAAGCCCGTATGAGGCGATCGATCCCGCGCCGCCAAACCAGCCGCGCCACCATTCACGCCGGACATAGGCGACAACAGTGGCCGCCCCCCGGCTGTAGAAAGCCCAGCCGAAGAGAAGCACCGGCGGCAGAAGCGACATCCAGAGCGTATAGGAAATCGCATTTCCTGCCTTGCGCGCCCCGAGCCCGTCCACGAAGGTGTAGGTTGCGATGACAGCTGCGTTCATGAGGGCCAGCACGATGGCCTTGCTTCCGCCACGCCGCGCCTCGAAGGCGAGCGTCAGGATGCCGGCCGAGATGGTGGCAACCCCCAGCATGGCGCCATGTGTCAGGTGCTCCTGAATGACGATACTGCTCGTCAAGGCCACCAGCAGCGGGGCAACACCCCGCATGAGGGGATAGACCAGTCCGATATCCCCGGCGCGATATCCGGCGGCAACCAGCTGGAAATAGGTGAACTGCAGAACCGCGGATGCGGCGACGAAAGGCCAGGCCTCTGGAGCTGGAAGCGGCAGAAAGGGAAGGAACGGCACGGCAGTGAGGCCTGCGCCAGCAGAAATCAGTGCGGCCCCCAACTGCTTGTCGCTGCCCGCCTTGACGATTGCATTCCAGGAAGCGTGAAGAAGCGCCCCCAGCAACACCAGCAGGATCACGTCAACGGGCATTGGTCTGCACCCTCGCTTGCGCGTCCAGTGGACGGGAATCGCCCGGTACAGCGCCTTTGCAACCTATATAGCCGGCTGGCAGTCACTTCGGAACGCCCCGGCTCGCGAAAGCCACGCTTTTGTCGGGACGAAAAAGAATTTCTGAAGATCGGCATACCAAAGAACATTATACTTTATGAAATATTTAACGTCGCCGGAAAGGAATTTCACGCCATCGGTAATATATTGTAATTATTATATAAAACGTATTTGCTGCCCTTCGCTCCGCTCGTCTCCTGCAGAACGCTTGTGCACAAATGTTCTCAAATCAGACAGAATTAAATTAAGAAAACCTAATGTTAATAATACAAAGTGCGACTGCATGAAGAACGGAAATGGATCAATAAGTGAACTGCTAATATTGGTGAAGATATTGTTAAGGGGCAGCAGGCTCTTTGCTGCCCCCTGAAGATGCTGAACTGGCCTAGCGATCGAGCAGCCACGGGATGCGGCGATCTCTTTCGAAGTCCCTCTGCTCGCAGACCTTGACCGGACAACGATCCCGGTCGGCCGTGGGCACGCTTGCAGGCACGGCCGTCTCGTTCGTGTCGCAGAAATAGGAGTTGCGGACGTAGCGGTTGTAGAGCGGAAGGTTTTTGACGCGCGTCGAGTTGTAGCGCAGTGTCACCGCTCCATGGGCGCGGATCACGTCCTGCACGGCTTCGCATGTCATCTTGCGCGGATTGTAACGGGGTTCGGCATTGGCGGCGGAGACGCCCACGGCGAGGAGCCCGGCAACGATCATGAGGCGTTTTATTGAACTCATCGGTGTAATTCCTATGTGAGACAAGTCGGAGGCAACGCGGATGTGCCATTGGCGGTTGCGTTGTTCCTTCCGATCAGGGACAAAATGGAGCAACGTCCGGAACGGAAAAGAGCTGTCACGCAAATGTGTGCGGCACGAAAGGAAAAACCGATGAGCATCGACGGCCACAGCAACGAAACGATCAGGGACATCCTGACCTCCGTCAAGGTGATCGCTCTGGTTGGCGCGTCTCCAAATCCGGAAAGGCCGAGCCACCGGGTCATGCAGTTCCTGCTTTCGCGCGGCTACCGGGTGCTGCCGGTCAATCCGGGCCAGGCCGGCAAGACGCTGCTGGGCCAGACAGTCTATGGCCGGCTGTCCGATATTCCCGAGCCCGTCGACATGGTGGACGTGTTCCGGGCCGCCGATGCGCTTCCCGAGGTTGTGGCCGAGGCAATCGCCCTCGATCCGAAGCCCCGGGTCATCTGGGGTCAGCTCGGCGTCGTCAACGAGATGGCAGCCGATACCGCGCGGGCGGCAGGCCTGCAGGTCGTGATGGACCGTTGCCCCGCCATCGAGATCCCACGCCTCGGTCTCTGAAACCGCTCAATCCCGTGCGAGGTCCGGCCGGCCGGAAAGCAGGCTCAGCGTGGCCGCATTGCCGCAGTAATCGGTGAAGTGGTCGGCTGCGGAATCGGTCTTCAGGTCGTGCTGGCACTGGCCCTTCGAAGCGCAGCCGGCGCACACGCTCTCCATGCCGGCATAAAGCGCCGGATGGTCGAGACGCAGCAGGGCGGGTTCGATGCCGAGCGCGAGCATCATGTCGGGCATTTCCCGTGTCATGTCCTGGGAAGGTCGGTCGCAGGGAAGGGCGTCATTGGCAAGCATGGGCTTCTCCTCGTTGTGCGGAGCGCAGAATGCGGCAGCGCCCGGAACCGCGCCTTGATCCCGATCAATCGCCCTTGCGAGGAATTATCTTCCGGCTGCAGCCGGTATGGGAAGGATAATCATCCGGTGCGGAGAGCGCCACGGGGCGCGGCGTTCCACCTGCTCGCTTATATGAGCCAAGGTATTGTTTTCTCGCAATTTGGGCGGGAAAGCGCTTCTCAGATTTCCGGAACTTGCTCTATGATCCCTCCCGACAAACCCACGAGGAGGATACGATGTCCAGCAACAACCCCGGCTTCAACACACTGGCAGTCCATGCGGGCGCCCAGCCCGATCCGACCACCGGTGCCCGGGCAACGCCGATCTACCAGACCACCGCCTTCGTCTTCAACGATGCCGATCATGCGGCCGCGCTCTTCGGTCTGCAGCAGTTCGGCAACATCTACACCCGCATCATGAACCCGACGCAGGCCGTCCTCGAGGAGCGCGTTGCTGCCCTCGAAGGGGGCACGGCAGCGCTCGCGGTATCGTCGGGCCACGCCGCGCAGCTGATCGTCTTCCACACCCTGATGCAGCCCGGCGACAACTTCGTCGCCGCCAAGCGCCTCTATGGCGGCTCCATCAACCAGTTCGGCAACGCCTTCAAGTCCTTCGGCTGGCAGGTGCGCTGGGCCGATCCCGCCGATCCGGCGTCCTTCGAATCCCAGATCGATGACCGCACGCGCGCCATCTTCATCGAAAGCCTTGCCAATCCGGGCGGCACCTTCGTGGATATCGCTGCCGTTGCCGCCGTTGCCAAGAAACACGGCCTGCCGCTCATCGTCGACAACACGATGGCAAGCCCCTATCTCATCCGCCCGCTGGAACACGGGGCGGATATCGTCGTGCATTCGCTGACGAAGTTCATGGGCGGTCATGGCAACTCCATGGGTGGCGTCATTGTCGATGGCGGCACCTTCGACTGGTCCAAGACCGACAAGTTCCCGATGCTTTCCGCGCCGCGGCCGGAATATGCCGGCATGGTGCTGCACGCCACCTTCGGCAACTTCGCCTTCGCCATCGCCTGCCGCGTGCTCGGCCTGCGCGATTTCGGCCCGGCGATTTCGCCCTTCAACGCGTTCCTGATCCTCACCGGCATCGAGACGCTGCCGCTGCGCATGCAGCGTCACTGCGACAACGCGCTGGCCGTCGCCAAGTGGCTCAAGAGCCACGACAAGGTAGCCTGGGTTTCCTATGCCGGCCTCGATGACGATCCGAACAACGCCCTGCAGAAGAAGTATTCTCCGAAGGGCGCCGGTGCGGTGTTCACCTTCGGCGTGAAGGGCGGCTACGAGGCGGGCAAGAACCTCGTCCAGAACCTCAAGCTGTTCTCGCACCTTGCCAATATCGGCGATACCCGCTCGCTGGTCATCCACCCGGCCTCCACCACGCACCGCCAGCTGACGGAGGCACAGCAGATCGCCGCAGGTGCCGGTCCCGATGTGGTGCGCCTTTCTGTCGGCATCGAGGATGTCTCCGACATCATCGGCGACTTGGAACAGGCCCTGGCTGCCGTCTGAGCCCGGCGGGAGCGGCCCTGGCCGCTCCCCATACCAAGGAATCGCGCATGAGCCATTACCTGAAGTTCGTTCCCGAAGGGGTGGAGCCGGAAAAGGGTGCTCCTTCGGCGGACCGCCTGATCTCTGGCAACCCCGAATTCACCACCTGGAATCTCGAAGAGGCGCCCGGCGGCCTCTATGCCGGCCTTTGGCAATCGACGCCCGGCAAGTGGCGCATCAGCTATGACGAATGGGAGTACTTCCACATCCTGTCGGGTCATTCCATCGTGACGGAAGATGGCGGCGAGGCAGTCACCCTGAAGGCGGGCGACCGCCTGATCCTGAGACCCGGCTTCAAGGGAACCTGGGAAGTGATTGAAACGACTCTAAAGGACTACGTCATCCGCCTGTGAGCCCTGCCTGCGGACGGCCCACGGGGCCATGGCCGCCTTCGCTCCCTGCCTGGCGGGGAACGAAGGCCGCGCACCCTCAGTCCCAGGCGAGGTGCAGGGCCTCCAGGCCGTGGAAGTGGTAGACATCCTTCACCACGGGCGGTCTTGCGATCCTCAGGCCGGGGAGGCGCTTGAACAGAAGCGGCAGCACGACATTCAGTTCCAGCCGCGCGAGCGGCGCTCCGATGCAGAAATGGATGCCGGCGCCGAAGGAGAGATTGGGCGCTTCGCTTCGCTCTGGGCGGAAGACGAGGGGGTCTTCGAACTTTTCCGGATCGAGATTGGCGGCCGCCAGCACGAGGCTGATCACGTCGCCACGCTTGAGGGATACGCCATCCACCTCCGTCTCCTCGAGCGCGTAGCGCTGGAAGATATGCACGGGCGCGCAGATGCGGAGGCTTTCCTCCACCGTGCGCTCTGTCGCCTTTTCGTCCGCAAAGAGCGTCGCCGGATCGATGCCGCTTTCGAGGATGACCCGCACCGAATTGCCGATCTGGTGCACGGTCGCCTCATGTCCCGCGTTCAGCAGGACGATGGTCGTGGAGATCAGCTCCTCTTCGGTCAGGTGCTGGCCCTTGTGCTCCGTGGTGATCATGTGGGTGAGAAGGTCGTCGCGAGGCGAAGCCCGCCGCTCGGCGATGACCGTCCTTACATAGTCCGCGAATTCCTTCGAGGCCTTGTCGGCAGCCAGCTCGTCCTCACGGGTGCGGCCGAACATGTACATCTTGACGTAGTCGTGCGACCAGGCCAGCAGCTGCGGCCCCATCTCTTCCGGAATGCCGATCATCCTTGCGATGATCGTCACCGGAATGATGTCGGCGAAGGCGGACAGCAGCTCCACCTCCTTCTTGTCGGCGAAGCCGTCGATCAGCCGGTTGGCGAGCGCTTCCACCTCGGGCTTCAGTCTCTCGACGTGCCGGGACACGAAGGCGCGGTTCACCATCGTGCGCAGGCGGGTGTGCTCCGGGGGCTCCAGTTCGAGGAGGGACTTCGATTCCGCCAGATCGAAATGCCGCGTGTGTTCCAGCGGCTCCGGCATGCCGAGCTCCTCGCGCGTGGCGATGTGGAGGATCTGCCGGCCGAAGCGACGGTCGCGGAGAAGTGCGTTCACATGATCGTATCCCGTGAAGAACCAGCGCTTCTGCTCCTTCCAGAAAAAGGTGGGGCAGGCCGCGTGAAGGGCGGCATAGGTCCGGTTGGGATCGCTGTAGAAGGCCGGATCTGCGGCGTCGAGCGAGACTTCGCGTGTGGACGGATCGATGGAAAGGAAGGGAAGCTTTGTCATGGCGCTGTCGTAGCGGAATTTGACCAGATGGAAAAGAGGCGGGCAGCCGCCGTCCCTTCAGCTGGCACAAAGGCGTGCCCGGACAGGAATGCAAGCAAATGCCGCGGTGCATATTCACGCGCTTTTTACCTATCGGCCGAAATTTGGGCTGCCGAAGCACGCTGTAACCCGCCATTAATCGGGAATCATGCAAGTAAGGTGCTGGCCGAGGCTGGAGTCGTGCCGTTGCCTTGAGGGCATTGCCCCCGGAACATGGGGTGGCAGGCGTTCGAAAGCGACCGTCTTTCCCTTGCTTCTCTTGAAGTGGGGGGGAGTCACACTCTATGTAAGGACGAGGACTTCTTTTTTTGATTCCCTGCCGTCGCGGGCGTCGGGGAAAGCATGACAAAGGACGGATATGCGAAATCCAGTTGATACTGCCATGGCCCTTATCCCCATGGTCGTTGAGCAGACCAACCGCGGCGAAAGATCCTACGACATCTATTCGCGGCTGCTCAAGGAACGAATCATCTTCATGACCGGTCCGGTCGAAGACCACATGGCGACCCTCGTCTGCGCGCAGCTCCTCTTCCTCGAGGCGGAGAACCCGAAGAAGGAAATCGCCCTCTACATCAATTCTCCGGGCGGTGTCGTCACTGCCGGCATGGCGATCTACGACACCATGCAGTTCATCAAGCCGGCCGTTTCCACGCTCTGCGTCGGACAGGCGGCCTCGATGGGCTCGCTTCTGCTCGCCGCCGGCCACAAGGACATGCGCTTCGCAACGCCGAATGCCCGCATCATGGTGCACCAGCCCTCGGGCGGCTTCCAGGGCCAGGCTTCGGATATCGAACGCCACGCCCGCGACATCCTGAAGATGAAGCGCCGCCTGAACGAAGTCTACGTCAAGCATTGCGGCCGTACCTACGAGGAAGTGGAACAGACGCTCGACCGTGACCATTTCATGGATGCGGACGAAGCCCTCAACTGGGGCCTCATCGACCGCGTTCTGACCTCGCGCGCCGAGATCGAAGGCGACGCCGGCTAAAATGTTCCGGGCGAGGGGGCTGCGCCACAGTTCCCGCCCAATTGTTGTCCAAGGGAGGAAATTCTCTTCCTTGTTGTATGAAGAGTTTCGATTAATGCTATGTTGAATGATCTAACATAGCATGATCCCGTAAAGGGCCCCCGCGGCCAGGGACTGGATGTTCCGAGTTCACGGTCAAGGCTTTTGTCGGGTTTCGGTCCAAGAGGGAGGCAAGACGCCCCCTTCAAGGACGGACCAAGAAAGACCGTAATCCGCCTGACAAGTCGGATCCTCGGCGTGCTGGAAGGAATGTGAACATGAGCAAAGTCAGCGGTAACAACGGTGGGGACTCCAAGAATACCCTCTATTGTTCTTTCTGCGGCAAGAGCCAGCACGAAGTCCGGAAACTGATTGCCGGACCGACCGTCTTCATCTGCGATGAATGCGTCGAATTGTGCATGGATATCATCCGCGAGGAGAACAAGTCCTCGATGGTCAAGTCGCGGGACGGCGTGCCGACCCCGCAGGATATCATCAAGGTTCTGGATGAATATGTCATCGGCCAGAAGCAGGCCAAGCGCATTCTCTCCGTTGCCGTGCATAACCATTACAAGCGTCTCGCCCATGCCTCCAAGGGTGGCGATGTCGAACTGGCGAAGTCGAACATCATGCTCGTCGGCCCGACCGGCTGCGGCAAGACCTATCTCGCCCAGACGCTCGCCCGCATCATCGACGTGCCCTTCACGATGGCCGATGCGACGACCCTGACGGAAGCCGGCTATGTCGGCGAGGACGTCGAGAACATCATCCTGAAGCTGCTCCAGGCCGCCGACTACAATGTCGAGCGCGCCCAGCGCGGCATCGTCTACATCGACGAAGTCGACAAGATCAGCCGCAAGTCCGACAACCCGTCGATCACCCGTGACGTATCGGGCGAAGGTGTGCAGCAGGCCCTGCTGAAGATCATGGAAGGCACCGTTGCCTCCGTGCCCCCGCAGGGTGGCCGCAAGCATCCGCAGCAGGAATTCCTGCAGGTGGACACGACGAACATCCTGTTCATCTGCGGCGGTGCATTCGCCGGCCTGGACAAGATCATCTCCGCCCGCGGCGAGAAGACCTCGATCGGCTTCGCAGCGACCGTGAAGGCTCCGGAAGACCGTCGCGTCGGCGAAGTGCTGCGCGATCTCGAGCCGGAAGACCTGGTGAAGTTCGGCCTCATTCCCGAGTTCATCGGTCGTCTGCCGATCCTGGCAACGCTCGAGGACCTGGACGAGGATGCGCTGATCCAGATCCTGTCCGAACCGAAGAATGCACTGGTCAAGCAGTATCAGCGCCTGTTCGAGATGGAAGACGTGGAACTGACCTTCCACGAGGACGCCCTGCGCGAGATTGCCCGCCGGGCCATCATCCGCAAGACCGGCGCCCGCGGCCTCCGTTCGATCATGGAGAAGATCCTGCTGGATACCATGTTCGACCTGCCGGAACTGGACGGCGTGCGCGAAGTGGTCATCTCGGAAGAGGTGGTGCGTGGTGCTGCCCGTCCGCTCTACATCTATGCCGACCGCGTGGACGAAAAGGCAAACGCCTCGGCCTGACCGAACGATGCATCCGAATGTCAGAGGGCCCGCTTCAAGCGGGCCCTTTTCGTTTCAGGCCGCGGGAAAAAGTGACACAGGGCGAAACCTTTCGGGAGCACTTGCCGTCCGCAAAGCGTTAGTCCTGTCGTGACGAGAGATGCTCAGTCCGCTTTTGATTGTTTGCGTCTGGCGCCACAAAGGTTAAAACAGTGACTCGGGGTGCGATCCGTTGATGCCGCGATCGCCGTGCGGGGCGGTTGGCTTGGCAAGCCACACGTTAGCTCCCGGTCATAGGCTCTGGTTCTGGCAAATGAGATGCGCCGTTCCCGGGCCGTTGCTCCTCCGAGACAGGGCAGGGCCGCCTTGAAATCGTGAGTGCTAATCTCCACTTGTGGAGCATCTAGGAAAGGCCGAGGCGCCCGAGGGCGCCGACGGATTGAAGCCCCTCCCGGGGCTTTGGAAAGGAACAATGATGACGAAAAAAACGTCTGCTGCAGGTGAGCGTGCCGCCTATCCGGTGCTGCCACTCCGCGACATCGTGGTCTTCCCCCATATGATCGTTCCGCTGTTCGTCGGGCGCGAGAAGTCCATCCGCGCGCTTGAGGAGGTCATGGGGTCCGACAAGCAGATCATGCTCGCCACGCAGATGAATGCGGGCGATGACGATCCGTCGCCGGAAGGCATCTACAAGGTCGGCACCGTTGCCAACGTCCTGCAGCTCCTGAAGCTGCCCGACGGCACGGTGAAGGTGCTGGTGGAAGGCCGCGCGCGCGCCAAGATCCACGAATATTCCGATCGCGAGGAATTCTACGAGGCCTATGCCGACATCCTCGAAGAGCCGAAGGATGATCCGGTCGAGGTCGAGGCCCTGAGCCGCTCCGTGGTTTCGGAATTCGAAAGCTACGTCAAGCTCAACAAGAAGATCTCGCCTGAAGTGGTGGGTGCCGCAAGCCAGATCGAGGATTACTCGAAGCTGGCCGATACGGTCGCATCGCATCTGTCGATCAAGATCACCGAGAAGCAGGAGATGCTGGAAACCACCAGCGTCAAGGCTCGCCTCGAGAAGGCGCTCGGCTTCATGGAAGGCGAGATCTCGGTTCTCCAGGTGGAGAAGCGCATCCGCTCGCGCGTCAAGCGCCAGATGGAGAAGACCCAGCGCGAATACTACCTGAACGAACAGATGAAGGCGATCCAGAAGGAACTCGGCGACGGCGAGGACGGCCGCGACGAGATGGCCGAACTGGAAGAGCGCATCTCCAAGACCAAGCTTTCGAAGGAGGCCAAGGAAAAGGCCGAAGCCGAAATGCGCAAGCTGCGCCAGATGAGCCCCATGTCGGCGGAAGCCACCGTGGTGCGCAACTATCTGGACTGGCTGCTTGGCCTGCCGTGGGGCAAGCGCTCGAAGATCAAGACCAACCTGCTGAACGCCGAGAAGATTCTCGAAGAGGATCATTTCGGTCTCGACAAGGTAAAGGAGCGCATCATCGAATATCTGGCCGTACAGGCCCGTTCTTCGAAGTTGAAGGGTCCGATCCTGTGCCTCGTCGGCCCGCCCGGCGTGGGCAAGACCTCGCTCGCCCGCTCGATCGCAAAGGCAACCGGCCGCGAATACATCCGCATGGCGCTTGGCGGCGTGCGTGACGAGGCAGAGATCCGCGGTCACCGCCGCACCTATATCGGCTCCATGCCGGGCAAGGTGCTGCAGTCCATGAAGAAGGCCAAGAAGTCCAACCCGCTCTTCCTGCTCGACGAAATCGACAAGATGGGCATGGATTTCCGCGGCGATCCGTCCTCTGCGCTGCTCGAGGTGCTCGATCCGGAACAGAACTCGACCTTCATGGACCACTATCTTGAGGTGGAATACGACCTGTCGGACGTGATGTTCATCACCACGGCCAACACGCTCAACATTCCTGCCCCGCTGATGGACCGCATGGAGATCATCCGGATTGCGGGTTACACCGAGGAAGAGAAGCTGGAAATCTGCAAGCGCCACCTTCTGCCGAAGGCGATCCGCGAGCATGCGCTCCAGCCGAAGGAATTCTCGGTTACCGACGAAGCCCTGATGGAAGTCATCCGCGCCTATACCCGTGAGGCCGGTGTGCGCAGCCTGGAGCGCGAGCTGATGAAGCTCGGCCGCAAGGCAGTCACCGAAATCATCAAGGGCAAGGTGAAGTCCGTCGAGGTGACGGCCGAGAACGTCAAGGATTTCCTCGGCGTTCCGCGCTATCGCCATGGCGAGGCCGAGGGCGAGGATCAGGTCGGCATCGTGACAGGTCTGGCCTGGACCGAGGTCGGCGGCGAACTGCTGACGATCGAAGGTGTCATGATGCCCGGCAAGGGCCGCATGACCGTGACCGGCAACCTGAAGGACGTGATGAAGGAATCGATTTCCGCAGCGGCCTCCTATGTCCGCTCGCGCGCCGTCGATTTCGGCATCGAGCCTCCGCGCTTCGACAAGTCCGACATCCACGTGCACGTGCCTGAAGGCGCGACCCCGAAGGACGGTCCGTCCGCCGGTGTCGCCATGGCAACGGCCATCGTCTCGGTCATGACCGGCATTCCGGTCCGCCACGACGTCGCGATGACGGGTGAAATCACGCTGCGCGGCCGTGTCCTGCCGATCGGCGGCCTCAAGGAAAAGCTCCTTGCAGCCCTTCGCGGCGGCATCAAGAAGGTGCTGATCCCCGAGGAGAACGCCAAGGATCTGGCCGATATTCCGGATAACGTGAAGAACAATCTGGAGATCGTGCCTGTGTCCCGCATGGGCGAGGTTATCCGCCATGCCCTGGCCCGGGTGCCTGAACCGATTGAATGGGACGGCACCGTCGAGACCCCGGTAATCGCTACGGTTGAAGGGTCGGATGACGCCGGCCAGACCATCGCGCACTGAACGACGGACCGGGTTTTGGACCTGATCTACACAGAAAACTGAGGAAAGGGCCGGCTTCATGCCGGCCTTTTTTGTGAAAATGCGCCTGAAACGCTTGCATTTCGGGGTATTGCAGGGCTTTTGAGTTGCGGCGAGCAGGAGCTTTCGTATTCTGCGCCCGATGCATAATTGAGTCGTTTCAAACCATTGAAAGGGGTGGAAACATGAACAAGAATGAACTCGTCTCCGCAGTGGCCGAAAAGGCCGGGCTGACCAAGGCTGATGCAGCATCTGCCGTCGATGCGGTATTCGAAACCGTACAGTCCGCTCTGAAGGCCGGTGGCGACGTCCGCCTCGCCGGTTTTGGCAGCTTCACCGTTTCGCGCCGCGAAGCCTCCAAGGGCCGCAACCCGTCGACCGGCGCCGAAGTCGATATTCCGGCTCGTAACGTTCCGAAGTTCACCGCAGGCAAGGGCCTGAAGGACGCCGTCAACAGCTAAGGCCATTGACGCCCCGGGGCCCCTGGGCTCCCGATATCAACGGCACGCCAGCCTGACGAGGTTGGCGTGCCGTTTCCATTTGCGGCGGCAGCTCGGCCTCTGTCGCAAAACCGTAAGCTGGCTGTCATGTCCGTGACATCCGCATCGCGCACTTAGCACGGGTCAAATCGAAGGAAGCAGGAGGTTTCCATGATCCGTGGTTTCAAGCGCATGACGTTGACGACGGCGCTTCTCGCAACGTCCGCGCTCGGCCTTTCCGCCGAACCGGTATTCAACCGCATCGCCAGTTTTCCGGTTGCCGCAAACCTGCCCGAGGGCAGCGATTCGAAGACGGTGACCTCGGCGGAAATCGTGACCGCAAGCGACGATGGCAATACGCTCGTCTATTCCGACAGTCCGCTGGGGGCGATCGGCTTCATCGACATCACCGATCCGCGCGCTCCGAAGGCGCTGGGTGCCCTGAAGCTCGATGGGGAGCCTACCTCCGTCGCTGCGCGTGGGGCAAAGGTTCTGGCGGCCGTGAATACGTCCGCATCGAAGGCCAAGCCGTCCGGCAAGCTCGTGACGGTCGATCTCGCGACCCGCAAGGCGGAGGCAGCCTGTGAGCTGGGCGGCCAGCCGGATTCGGTAGCCATCTCGGCTGACGGCCGCTTTGCCGCCATCGCCATCGAGAACGAACGGGACGAGGACGTGAATGACGGCGATCTGCCCCAGATGCCTGCGGGCGATCTGGCGATCGTTTCGCTGAAGGACGGTGCCGCCGATTGCGGCGCGATCCGCCACGTCGCACTCACGGGCCTGGCCGCTGTCGCGGGCGATGACCCGGAGCCCGAATTCGTAGCGATCAACGGCAAGGGCGAAATCGCCGTGACGCTGCAGGAGAACAACCACATCGTCATCGTCGACGGCCCGTCGGGCAAGGTCGTCAGCCACTTCTCCGCCGGCTCCGCAAGCCTCGACAAGGTGGACGCCCGGACCGACGGCCGCCTCGATTTCTCCGGTACGCTCGAGGAAACGCCGCGTGAGCCCGACTCGATCAAATGGATCGGCGATGACCGTCTGATTGTGGCCAACGAGGGCGACTGGAAGGGCGGGACGCGGGGCTTCACCATCTTCGACCGCAGCGGCAGGGTGCTGCATGACTCCAGCAATGGTTTCGAGGTTGCCGCAGCACTCGCAGGCCACTATCCGGAAAAGCGCGCCGGCAAGAAGGGGACCGAACCGGAGGGTCTCGAAATCGCCAGCTTCGACGGCAAGCCCTACGGCTTCCTGCTGGCAGAGCGGGCGTCTCTGGTCGGCGTCTACGATCTTTCGGGCGAGGAGCCGAAGCTCACCCAGCTCCTGCCGTCCGGCATTTCTCCGGAAGGGGCGGTAGCCATCCCGTCGCGCAACCTTCTGGTCACCGCCAACGAACTCGACCTTGTGGAGGACGACGGTGCCCGCAGCCATGTGATGATATATGAGCGCGCCGAAGGTGCGCCGCGCTATCCCATGCTTGTTTCTGCGCTCAAAGACGGCCAGCCCATCGGCTGGGGCGCTCTTTCCGGTCTTGCCGCCGTGCCGGAGAAGCCGGGCCAGCTCTACGCCGTGAGCGACAGCGTTTATGGCATGGCACCCGCCATCTACACCATCGATGCCGCGAAGAACCCCGCCGAGATTACGGATGTCCTTCCGGTCAGGCGCAATGGCGAGCCGGCCCAGAAGCTGGATGTGGAAGGCGTGGCGGTCGATGGAGACGGCTGGTACTGGCTGGCCTCGGAAGGCAATGCGGAGAAGCTCGTGCCGCACGCCCTCTATCACGTGAACCCGAAAGGCGAGATCAAGGAAGAGATCGCGCTGCCGAAGGAACTGCTCGCCCAGGAAACCCGCTATGGCTTCGAAGGCGTGGCCGTGACCGGCTCCGGCGATGACACGGTGTTGTGGATGGCCGTCCAGCGCGAATGGAAGGACGATCCCGAGGGCATGGTGAAGCTCGTTTCCTACAAGCCGGCCTCCAGGGAATGGGCTGCCGTTCGCTATCCGCTGGAGAAGACGGAAGAGGGCTGGGTCGGTCTTTCCGAGCTGACCATTCATGGCGAACATGCCTATCTGATCGAACGGGATAACCAGATCGGCGACAAGGCCCGCCTGAAGAAGCTCTTCCGCGTTGCTCTGTCTGAGCTGAAGGGCGCTCCGATCGGCGGCGAGCTGCCGGTCGTGCGGAAGGAGGAGGTCGCCGATCTTCTGCCCGCCCTGAAGGCCACGAACGGCTATGTGGTGGACAAGCTCGAAGGCTTTGCCTTCGATGCGGCCGGAAAGGCCTATGCGGTGACCGACAATGACGGCGTGGACGACAGCTCTGGCGAAACGCTGTTCTTCCCCGTGGATCTTGCCACGCAGTAAGGCCGGGAATGTTTTTCCGGGAAGGGCGGCTCTTGTGGCCGCCCTTTGCCGTTGTGAACGCTGCGTCCGTCGCAACCTGCCTTGTCTGCCTTGCGGCAATGCATTACGAATGGTCCTGTTCTCAGGGCGGGGTGAAAGTCCCCACCGGCGGTAAAGGGGGTAGCCCCATAGCCCGCGAGCGCCTCTTCCCGAATGGGGGGAGGGTCAGCAGATCCGGTGCGATTCCGGAGCCGACGGTGAAAGTCCGGATGAAAGAGAACGGGAAATGGCGCCGCATGCCGAGGCTGTCCCGTGAAGGGTCGGGCCGGGGCCGCGGTCCGGACTGACGCACCTTGGTTCTCCGTGAAAGAGGCTGGGTCGTCTTCTGCGCTTGTCCCCGTGCGTCCTGATTTGTGTCAACCGGTTCCAAGGGAACGAACATGAATCAGAGCCTGACATCCTTTACCCGCTCCCCGGCCTTTCGCGGCGCGGCTTTCATGATCCTCGCGGGCGCTGCCTTTGCCGCGCTCAACACGATCACCCAGCACCTGACGATGAATCTCGGCCTCAGCTCCACATCGGATGCCTTCTGGCAGTATTTCCTCGCGCTGTGCTTTTCCGTGCCGCTTCTGGCGCGCTCCGGCTTCGGCTCGCTGAAGACCCGCCATCCCTATACCCATGTCGCTCGCGTGGTGCTTTCGGTGCTCGGCGTGCAGGCATGGGTTTTCGGCCTGGCGCATGGGGTGCAGATCTGGCAGGCGATCGCCCTGGTGATGACCTCGCCCTTCTTCGTGACGGCGGGTGCGGCGCTTTTCCTCGGCGAACGGGCGGGCAAGGAGCGCTGGCTGGCAACGGCGGTGGGCTTTTCCGGCGCCATGATCATCCTTCAGCCATGGGCTGGCGGCGTTACGCTGGCCGCCATAGCCCCCGTTGCGGCGGCGGCTCTCTGGGCGGGGGCTTCGCTGCTGACGAAGAGCGTTCTGGCCAAGGACAGCTCCGGCACGGCAACGCTGTGGCTTCTCATCCTGATGTCGCCCGTCAATGCGGGCTTTGCCCTCTGGGGTGGCTTCCAGTGGCCGCAGGGCGCCGTTCTCGGCTGGCTGGTCGTGTCCGGGCTGCTGATGGTCGGCGCGCAGTATTTCCTCGCCAGGGCCTATGAATCGGCGGATGCCGCCTATGTGCAGCCCTTCGACGATCTGAAGCTGCCGCTCAACCTGCTCGCCGGCTACATGGTCTTCGGCTATGCGCCGGAAGGGCCGCTCTGGCTGGGCGCGGCGATGATCCTCGCCGCTTCCCTCTTCATCCTGCTGGCGGAACGGCGGGCGGAGGCGAGGCTCTCCGCCGCCTGATGTCCCTTTACCAGCGATGGTGGACGTGCGGCGCCACCAGCCGGTCATAGATTTCCCGGGCCGCCGTCATCACGTCGATGGAGAGCGGCTCGAGATCGGCGGCCGCGGCATTGGCTCTGGCCTGTTCGGCATTGCGCGCGCCGGGGATGACCACCGTCACCGCATCGTTCATCAGGATCCAGCGGAGCGCAAAGGCGGCCATGGACGCGCCGGCCGGAACCAGCGCGCGGATTTCCTCCACCGCCTGCAGGCCGACCTCGAAGGGCACGCCCGCAAAGGTCTCGCCCACATCGAACTGCTCGCCGTTCCGGTTGAACAGGCGGTGGTCGTCGGCTGCGAAGGTCGTCTCGCGGGTGATCTTGCCGGACAGCAGGCCGCTGGCGAGCGGCACCCGTGCGATGACCGCGACATCGTTCATCTTTGCGCCCTCGAAGAAGAGCTGGGCCGGCCGCTGGCGGAAGAGATTGTAGATGATCTGCACGCTGGCGCAGTTCTGGTACTCGATGGCCTTCAGCGCCTCCTCGACCCGCTCGACGCTGACGCCCCAGGCCTTGATCTTGCCCGAAGCCACCAGCTCGTCCATGCCGTCGAACAGTTCGGGGCGATAATAGACGTCGGTCGGCGGGCAGTGCAGCTGCACGAGATCGAGGCAGTCCATCTCGAGATTGCGGCGGCTGCGCTCGATGAAGGCCTCGATATTGGCCTTGGTGTAACCGTCCGCCACATGCGGGGAAAGCCGGCGGCCCGCCTTGGTGGCCACCATCGGGCGTGGCCCGGAGCGCGATTTCAGCACCTCGGCGATGATCTTCTCCGAGCGCCCGTCGCCATAGACATCGGCGGTATCGATGAAGGTCATGCCGGCATCGAGCGCCGCATTCAGCGCATTCCGACCGTCGGCCTCGCTCACCTCACCCCAGGCACCGCCAATCTGCCAGGCGCCGAAACCCACTTCGGACACGGTAAAGGGAAGGCGGCCAAATTGATGCTGGCGCATGAAAAACTCCTCGCTGACTTGAAACCCTGCCACGGAACCGCGGCAATCCTCCATATCAGCATCCCGCGAAAAAGGGGAGCGCAAAGCAAAAGCCCCGCGGCGATCTTCGCGCGGGGCTTTTGGGATTTCACACGGTGCATCAATAGAACATCAGGTCCTTGTCTTCGGTATAGACAAGGGTTGCATACCGGGCAAATCGGGTTTCCCCAAAGCCCCACTTGACGTCATGTCCATCTGAGAGTTCAGCGCACACCTCGAAACGACTGCGCTCCTTTAGCACGGAGCCATCTTCGTTATACGTCACGAAGTGTCCATCATCCTTCATTTCGGCGACCAGTTTTCCGTCTTTGCTCATCACTTTATACGGCTCAATCTTGTACTCGCCGTTATCGCGCTTGCTGATGTGGCCAATGCCAATCGTATCACCGAGCATGGAAAGGCGGCCCTCGGTGTATTCAGGTTTGTTGAAATTCTTTATGGTCGATCTTTCGTCGTCAATGTAATTGTTGATTATGCGAGCCACAGAGGGGTCTATATCTTGTCGGCTTTCATCTATATTATTGATATCGTGATAGTAGATATTGTATTCCGTGACAGTGCCTACGAGCATCGACGTTAATTTCTCAGCGTTTTCTACTTCTTTTTGCCAGCCGGTTTTCTCTGAATTATTTAGTATGGTTGCTTCAATTACCTTTCCGTTATAAATTGCATCTTTACCAAAAGCATTCAGGCCGCTGATTTTCCGTTCGATGATCCTGAAAGCCTCATTCCCGAAATCCTGGGCATAGCGTGCGTAGCCGCTGATATTGGAGGTCCCCATGGTCTGCTGCTGTTGCGCCGAAAAGGCGTCGATTTCTTTCGCGGACAGCTGCTGATATTTTGAAGGGTTGGCCAATATGGGATTGCGGAAGCCTGGAGACTTGGCATCACCCTCCTGGGCTTCTTTCGGTTTTGACTCGGCCGGAGCCTTCGGTGTCGAAACACTGCTGCTCTTCGCCTGATTTACAATGTTGAGAATCTGGTCCGCAGAACCCTTCTCCTGGCCAGTGGTGCCACCCTGCCGCAACAGCAGCAAGCCGGTATTCATCGATTTCGATATGGCAAGCATGGATGACTACAGTGAAATTGATTCGAATAATATAAAATACTAAATTTAAGTTGTTAATGGAATGTTGATGATATTTTCTGCAGTGGGGGGTACTGGCGGCGAAGCCTCTGCGGTGGCGATCGTAGTCAAGTAGCTCACAACAGGCGTTTACAACCCCGCATCAGAACTCAATCCATTTAAAATCAGTAGAGATCCAGCTCTTTGTTTTCGGCATAACGGAGCGTCGCGTATCTTCCCAATAACAATACCCAACTCCGTACGTCCGCTCGGAGCAAACGTCGAAACGCGGGTGTCACCGTCGACCTTTCCATTACCACTGCGCAGAATACCGGTGCTGCCGGCATGGATACACTGAGCGGTTTCGAGAATGTCAGCGGAACGAACTACGACGACGTTCTGACTGGCGATGCCGGCGTCAACCAGCTTTACGGCTGGTCGGGCCGCGACACGCTGAACGGCGGGCTTGGAAATGACATCCTGACCGGTGGCTTCGGTGCCGACCGCTTCGTGTTTTCAGCCAATGGCGGGCGGGACAGGATAAGGGATTTCTCTATTGCACAGGGAGACAAGATTGTCCTGAACGCCGCAAGCTTCGGTCTTGCCGCCAATGCCAGCATTGCGGATTATTTGGTGATCGGTACGGCCGCGCTCAAAGCGGATCACGGCTATCTTGTCGCAAACGACAGGGGTGTCTGGTGGGATGCGGATGGCAGCGGGGCAGGGGCGGCGCAGCAGCTGGTGCAGGTCGACACCGCCATTGCCGGACTGAACGCCAGCCAGTTCGTCTTTGCCTGAACCCGAGCGGCAAATGAAAACGCCCCGCCGCGTGGCGGGGCGCCGGTATGGGCGAGCTGAAAGCGCGAGGCAGGCTTCACGCCCCCTCGAAACCCTGCAGAACGCCGACGGCATTGACGGCGATTTCGGCAACCGCATAGCCGCCTTCCATCACGAAGAGGGTCGGCAGGCCGAGCTTGGCGATGCGGGCGCCGATGAGCGGGTAATGCTCGGTCTTCAGCCGGAACTTGCTGATCGGGTCCTTCTCGAACGTGTCGACGCCGAGGGAAACCACCACGACATCGGGCGCGTAGTCGGCGAGCTTGCGGCAGCCGTCCTCCAGCGCTTCCGACCACCGGTCCCAGCCGGTGCCGTGGCGCATCGGATAGTTGATGTTGAACCCTTCGCCGGCGCCTTCGCCGCGTTCGTCGGCAAAGCCGAGGAAATAGGGATACTCGTCGTTCGGGTCACCGTGGAGGTTGATGACCTGCACGTCGCCGCGGCGGTAGAAGATTTCCTGCGTGCCGTTGCCGTGGTGATAATCGACATCGAGGATCGAGACGCGCTTTGCACCCTTGTCCAGGAACCACTGCGCGGCCACCGCTGCATTGTTGATGAAGCAGTAGCCCGCCATGAAATCCGAGCCCGCATGGTGGCCCGGCGGACGGCAGAGCGCGAAGGCGGACCGCTCTCCGGCGTTGACGAGGCCAGCCGCCGTCAGGGCCACGTCATGGGAGGACTTGATGGCATCCCACGTGCCCTTCACGAAGCCGATGCCGGCATCGAAGGAATAATAGCCGAGCTGCGCATCGAGATGCTCGGGGATGACATCCTGCCGAAGCCCGCGCGTCGGCCAGGTATAGGGAAGCGCCGTGCCATCGCGCCCCAGCGCCGTCCAGCGATCCCAGACGGTCGGCAGGAAATCGAGGTAATTCTGCTTGTGCACCCGGGCGGCGGTCGAAAGATCGTGTTCTTCGGGCGCGAGGATGGGGCCAAGCCCCGTTTCCTTCAACCGCTCATGTATGAATTCCGCCCGCGAGGGCATTTCGAATGCCGGCACGATCGCCCCGGCGACCAGCTCCACATTGCCGGAGTGACCCATGTGGCGCGGCGAATAGACTGACTTCATGATTGCTCCCAATCGATGGAACGATGTGAGGCCCCCTCATCCGCCTGCCGGCACCTTCTCCCCGGTGGGGAGAAGAGATCCGGAGCGGCGGCCGCATACTCCCTCCTCTCCCCATCGGGGAGAGGGTGGCGCGCAAGCGCCGGGTGAGGGGGCGGCACGGATGAAGGCCTGCTTCTGAAAACCGGAAGGCCCCTCCCCACAAGGGGGAGGGGAATCTCGCCCTTACTTCTGCAGTTCGGTCCAGATCTTGGTGTAGATTTCCTGGGTGGCCGGATCGCACATCTTCATGAGGTCGACCTTGTCCTTCATGTCCTCGGGGACGGTCAGTTCCGGCGCGCCCTTCATGTCTTCGGGCATGAACTTGTCCGAGCCGGCAATGCCGTTCGCATAGCGGGCGAAGGCGGAGATCATGGCGGCGTTTTCCGGATCCATGATGAAGTTCTGGAAGAGCTTGGCGTTCTCCACGTTCTTCGCGTCCTTCAGGACCACGACGTTATCCGACCAGGAATTGATGCCTTCCTTCGGGTAACCGTACTTGATCGACGGCTTGGCGAGGCGCTGGCGCAGGGCAGAGCCGTTCCAGTCGGAGGTCGCGGCATAGTCGCCGGCCGTCATCTTCTCGACGGTCGAGTATTCCATGGCGATCCAGTTCGGCTTGGAATTGACCAGCGTGTCGCGGACCTTCTTCAGCAGTTCCTTGTCGTTGTCGCAGATCTTGCCGCCGTTCCATTTGATGGCCGCATAGATGACGTCGTTCATTTCCGGAACCACGTTCACCTTGCCCTTCAGCTCCTCAGGCGTATCGAAGATGATGCCCCAGGTGTTGATGTCGCCCTTGTAGACGTCGGTATTCACCGAAACGCCAACCGTGCCGAGCTGCCACGGAACGGAATATTTGCGGCCGGGGTCGAAGTCGGGGTTCTGCCATTCGGGCGCGATGTTCTTGGCGTTTTCCATCTGTCCGGGATTGGTTTCCAGCAGCAGTCCCTCGGCAATCCAGGTCGGGATGAAGGACTGGGAGGGCACGGCGATGTCGAAGCCGTGGCCGCCGGCACGCACCTTGGCAAGCGCGGTGTCGTTCGAGTCATAGTCGGTGACCGTCACCTTCACATTGTACTTCTGCTCGAACTTCTTGATCAGGTCCGGGCTGGTATAGTTGCCCCAGTTGTAGATGTTGAGTTCGCCATCGGCGGCCGCGAAGGTCGCGGAAGCCATCAGCGCAGCCAGCGCCAGCGCAATCGATCCTGTTTTTTTCATGGTTCGGTTCCTCTCTGTTATGATCAGGCTTGTTTTCGGTTGACGAAGAAGAAGATGGTCACCACCGCTACGGAGAGCAGCAGGAAGACCGTCGATATGGCGTTCATCTCCGGCGTGATGGAGCGGCGCAGCTGGCCGAGCATGTAGGTCGGCAGCGTATCCTGCCCCGCCATCTTCACGAACTGGGTGATCACCACGTCATCGAGCGAGATGACGAAGGCGAGCATCAGACCGGCCAGGATGCCGGGCCAGAGCAGCGGCAGCGTCACGTATCGGAAGGCCTGGAAGGGCGTTGCGTAAAGGTCGGCCGCGGCCCGCTCCAGCGTTTCGTCCATGTTTTCGAGACGTGCCCGGATGGGCAGATAGGCAAAGGGCACGCAGAAGGCCGTGTGGGCGGCAATCAGGTAGCCGAGGCCGGAATAGCCGGTCCATTGCTTGATCTGCGCGAAGAAGATCAGCAGCGCGACGGCCGTCACGATTTCCGGCACCATCAGCGGCAGGTTGATGAAGGCATATTTGAAGGTGAGGCCCCGGTAGGGCTCGGTGCGCGTCGTGGCGATCGCGGCCAGCGTCGCTGCGGCCGTCGACAGGATCGCAGCCACTGCCGCGATCTGCAGCGAACGGATCGACGTGTCGATCACGAGCTGGTTTTCCGCGGCCTTGGCAAACCAGCGCAGCGAAAGCCCCTGCCAGTCCGAGAGCGAATTGCCCGCATTGAAGGCAAATACCACCAGCACCGCAATCGGCAGATAAAGCGCGAAGAAGCAGAACAGCGCGATGAAGGTGAAGCCGCTCTGGTGGCGGACCGAGAAGCTCTTCTTAGCCATGGGCGCCTCCCTTCTGGCTTCCCGCATTGCGGACATAGGCCAGCATGGCGATCATCACGATGGCCATCAGCGTGATGGACAGCGCCGAGCCGAGCGGCCAGTTGCGCCCTTGTCCGAACTGGAGTTCGATGAGGTTCCCGAGCATCATGTTCTTGCCGCCGCCCAGGATGGAAGGCGTGACATAGGCGCCGAGCGAGGGAATGAAGACGAGGATGGAGCCGGCGATGATCCCCGGCTTTACAAGCGGAATGATGATCTTCCACAGCACCTGCCGCGGCGTTGCGTAGAGGTCGTATCCCGCTTCCACGAGCCGGAAGTCGATCTTCTCCATGCTGGCGTAGAGCGGCAGCACCATCAGCGGCAGGTAGACATAGACCATGCCGGCGAGGATGGCCCCGTCGGTGAACAGCATCTGGATCGGCGAGGAGATGATGCCGAGCCGCATCAGCACCGTGTTGATCAGGCCCTCGTTGCGGATGATCTCCAGCATGGCGAAGGTGCGGATGAGGATGTTCGTCCAGAAGGGAATGGTGATCAGGAACAGCCACAGTTCGCGGGTGCGCTCGGGCCGCGTCGCGATGAAATAGGCGGTCGGGAAGCCGAAGAAGAGGGTCACCAGTGTCGTCACTAGCGACAGGCCGACAGACCGGTTGAAGATGGTCAGATGGGCGCTGGCGATCGAGACGGTATCGTCGAAGATGTCGCGCTCGAAGGGCACGCTGAACCAGGCTTCGGTCGAGAAGATCCACTTCACGTTACCGTAGTCGCCGGGTGTCAGGAAGGAATAGACCACCACGATGAGCAGCGGGCCGGTGGCGGCCAGAAGGATGATGAGCAGGGCAGGGGCCGAAAGCAGCCAGCGATTGCGTATCCGCCGCTGCCGTTCACTTTCGATGAGATCGGTTCCGGCGCTCATGGGCTCAGTTCCTCAGTATCCGGGCCGCGCCCGGTTCGAAGCGGATGCCGACCCGGGCGCCCTTCTCGAGGCCAAAGCTCTGACTCGGCTTGTTCTGCGCCCGCACCTTGAATATGCCGCGTCCCTCGCCGAGATCGACATCGAAGAATGTATCGGTGCCGAAGTAGATGATGTCGGCAAGCGTGCCGGACAGAACCGAATCGGGGCTGTCCGCTGCGGTCAGCACCGCATGTTCGGGACGCAGCATCAGCGTCACCTCGCCGGAGGCATCGAAATCCGCGGGCACGGAAGCGCCCACGATCTTCCCGTGGGGGAGTTCTGCCTGCGCAGACGTTCCCTCCCGCGACACGAGGCGTGCCGTGACGAAATTGGACTCGCCGATGAAATCGGCGACGAAGCGCACACTCGGCTGATCGTAGATCTCGCGCGGATTGCCGACCTGCAGAAGGTTGCCGGTTTCCATGACGGCAATGCGGTCCGACATGGTCAGCGCTTCTTCCTGGTCATGGGTAACGAAGACGAAGGTGATGCCGGTCTCGGCCTGCAGCCGCTTCAGCTCCACCTGCATTTCCTTGCGCAGCTTGTAGTCGAGCGCCGAGAGCGGCTCGTCCAGCAACAGCACCTTGGGCTTCGGTGCGAGCGCTCGGGCAAGGGCCACGCGCTGCTGCTGCCCGCCGGAAAGCTGGCTGGTCTTGCGGCCGCCGAATTTCTCCATGCGCACAAGCTTGAGCATTTCCGCAACCCGCGCGTCGATTTCCGCCTTGGGCCGGCCGAGCATCTTGAGACCGAAGCCGAGATTCTCCGCAACGGTCATGTGCGGGAAGAGCGCGTAGTTCTGGAAAACGGTATTGATCGGCCGCTTGTAGGGCGGCATCGCTCCGATCTCGTTCCCATCGAGCAGGATCTCCCCGGTGGTTGGAAACTCGAAGCCGGCGATCAGCCGCAGGAGCGTGGTCTTGCCGCAGCCGGAAGGGCCAAGCAGCGTGAAGAATTCGTTCTGGCGTATGGAAAGGCTGGCGCTCCGGACGGCGGTCACCGCCCCTTCGCCGGCACCGTAGGTCTTGGAGACGCTACGGATGTCGATGGCATTGGACGAAGGCATGATCTTTTCGTCACCCCTGTTTATGTTCCCCTTGGAGGGCAGAAGACCATGCTGCCCCTCCTTTGACAATGCTGTTTTCGCAATAAAACCAAGCGCTGCGCGTTATCCGTTTTGCCAATCGGAGTGATCGGAAAAACCGGTCCTTCCGCCGATCAGCGTGCCGCGAATGCCGAGCGTGTGGATCTCGGATGGCGCCACCGCTTCGATATCCCCCGACAGGAAAACGAGATCGGCAAGGTAGCCCGGCCGGATCATTCCCTTCCGGTCTTCGGCAAATTCCGCATAGGCGCCCTCTGCCGTATAGGCTGCAATCGCCTCGTCCAGCGAGAAGGACTGATCGAGATCCTCGGGCCCCCAGGGCTTCCGGTTGACCGCCGCCTCGATGCCGAGCACTGGCGAGATCGGAGAAACCGGCCAGTCCGACGCGAAGGGAATATGGGCTCCCGCCTCCTTCAGCGTGCGCCACGCATAGGAGTAGCGCCAGCGATGCCGGCCGATCTTCGACACGGTTGGCTCGAGGGGCAGGCCCATGGCTCCCGGCGGATGCGGAGGCTGCATGGAGGCGATCACGCCGAGTTCCGCAAAGCGGGCAATGTCGTCGGGGTGAATCACTTCGATATGCTCGATGCGGTGGCGGCTGTCGCGCCGGCCGTTGGCCTTCTGCGCCGCCTCGTAGGCGTCGAGTACTGCGCGCACCGCGCCATCGCCGATGGCGTGGACCGCAATCTGCAGCCCGCGACGGTCTGCCTCGATGACGGCGGCGCGGAACTTCTCTTCGGTGAACAGCGGTTCTCCATTCTTACCGTCATCGGCATAGGGCTCGACCATCACCGCCGTGCCGCTGTCGATCACCCCGTCATGGAAAAGCTTCACCAGGCCGGAGGAAAGGTATTCGTTGTTGTAGCGGGCCGCCATCTCGCTCGCGCGCTCCAGCGCCGAAAGCTCCATGAACGGCTTGAAGTGGAAGGGTATCTTGATGCGGCAGGGCAGGTAGCCGTCTTCCTTCAGCACGGCTTCGAGAAGCTCCAGCTGGTAACGGTTGCCATCCATGTTGTGGATCGAGGTAATGCCGTGCGCCGCGCAATAGGCAAGCCCGCGCCGCATCACGTCCATGTCCCGGCGGAAGGTCGCCTCGTCGGGATAGGGGTTGGGTTCGAGGCCGGTGGCGAGCCCCTGGCGAAAACGGTCGAAGCCGGAAATTTCCAGCAGCGGATTGAAGGCCTCCATCTCGCGCAGCTCGCCCGACGCCGTTCCATCGGCGGCCATGACGATCTCGTTGCCGGGCGGCACGGTTCCGCCATGCAGCAGGCCGGCCATCTCGAGGGCGCGGGTATTGGCCCAGGCCGTGTGGTGGTCATGGGCGAAGATGACCAGCGGCCGGTCCGGCATCATCCGGTCGAGGTCCTGGCGGGTCACGGAAACGCCGGTGCCGAGCAGCGTGTAATCGGCACCCTGTGCATAGAGCACCATTTCATCCGGCTTTTCCCCAGAATAGGCCCGGATCCGGGCCGTCAGTTCCGCTTCTCCCGAAACGCCGGCGAGCTGGAGATGATCCAGCTCCGCCGAGCCGGAGAAGATATGCATGTGATTCTCGGAGAAGCCCGGAAGTACGGAACCGCCCTGCGCATCGATGATGCGCGTATGAGGCCCCTTCATCGGTTCGATGTCCGCGCGGCTCCCCGCCTTCAGGAAACGCCCGCCGGCAATTGCAATGGCCTCGGCGCGGGGGTTGTCCGGATCCATGGTTTTGACCCGCGCATTGACGACGATGACCTCTGCGTAATGAGACATGATGCAGCCCTGCTGTGTTGACGATCCGGACACAGGCTAAGCGGACAGCAAGGCTGCTGGCAATGGAAGAAATTATACGGACACATAATTAGCCGATGGGCGAACCTGGTGCGCCCGCAGAAAAGTCCTGTTTCAGACTCAGTCCAGCGGACGGTCGCTGTGGGGAATGGCGCCGCCGGTAAGCCGCCTTTCCCTCCACAATCGGATGGCTTCTTCCCGTGTTCCCGCGGGATTTGCCGCGAAATAGGCGCGCAGATGCTGGTTATACTGAAACTGCGGTCCGATCTCGACGGAAGGTGTGGCCTTCGAGGCCCTGTACAGCCGAAGCGCATCGTCAAGTGTCGCTCCCGCCGGATTGCGGAACAGATCGCGCAGGCCCTGATTGAACCGGAAGGAATGGCCGAGATGGAGGACAAAGAAGGCGCGCAGCCGGGCACAGAGCTTCCAGCCCGTTCCGATGACCGTTGCGGGCGTAAGGTCGTCAGGCAGGGACGCCCGGGACGCGGGTGCTCTTTCCGTGGGTTGCGAGGTGGGAGTAGCGCCGGCGAGAAAGGCCCTGATCCGCTGCTGAAGCTCCTCCTTGCTGCCGGATCCGGGAAGGGCATGGGCACGGCAAAAAGCCGTCAATTCCGCCTTCAGCCAGTACCAGGCGTTAAAGCCCCGAATGCCTATGTCACGCGTGAGATCAGGCCTGCGATGTCCCATGGAAAGCCTCGATTCGCCCTTTAACACGAAGCGAAACCAAAACACCAATTAGGCAGAAAGGGAAGGAATGGTGGGCGATGAGAGACTCGAAGACTCAAATCTCTCATAATAACGACATTTAATATGCTGAATTAGTGGATATATCAGAATATCATAACTGTATGAATTGTGACGTTGTGACGGGTTGTGTTTTGTGACGCTATAAGCCGCGAAGACGATCCGCAATCGATACATTTTCGGTGAGCAATCGTTTTTACGACTTGTAGGCTGTGGATCTTCCATGGATACACTCCATGCAACCTTAAAGCAGGGGATGGAGCGGGAATGTTTAGAAAGATTGTAGTGTTTGGGTGCGCGGTTGTTCTCACCGGATGCGTAACACAAGAGCAAATTAAGAAAATCAACGCATCGGCGCGGCCCGCGACTGCAAGTGAGAAGGCGCTAATTGTTTCCGCCGCTCGCGATTATTTGATTGATCCCTATTCGGTGCGCGATGCTGAAATTTCCGATGTGCGGACGTTGCTCGATACGGGCTATCTAGCGGTTTGCGTGAAGGCCAATTCCAAGAACAGGATGGGTGGTTACACGGGACGAACGGCCACTTCCGTTCGCTTCAAGGACGGAAAAATCGTAGGTGCGCTACAAGATGCGCCGGGGTGCTATATGCCGGAAGTGAAATACTATAGCTTTCCAGAATTGGAAGCCCTGCGAAATCTTTAGGCGGATGCTCTCGTGCGATCTGCGTGTTGCCCGAGGCATCAACTTACGCGAATCGACAACCACAACCTGTTTTGTAAGGAACGTGAATGGCAAGGTGAGACACAACCTAAAGGCTGCTTAAGGGTGTGTCGTGCTTGACACGGTCGCCTAAAAGCCCCCACTTCTAGGTGCAAGGCCTTGATTCCTGTTTAGGCATAACTTAACTCTGTATGTGTTAGATGAAGAAAAGCAGTCGAAACGATCCGAAAACCAAGGTTGGAACTCTTGAATGCAAGGGTGACTATGCGGGTGTGCGACTATTCGGTGAGGCATACGATGAATTCCATGCACTTGATCCCAAGACTGACGAACTGAGCGTCAAAAAGCTCCGAACCATTTCCCGCTATTTCGAACGCTTCGTGGCGCTAGGGCCTACATCTCTTAATGAGAAAATGTTCAAGAAGCAGTCGAGAATCAAGATTGGTGGAACGGAGGTGATGATTTGGGAATTCAAGGCTTGGCAGTTTCGGATCTACGGCGTGATCGGGGAATACGAAGGTCAACGATGTTTTTTGGGCACTGCCTGTGACCCGGACAAAAAGAAAGACAAGGCCGATCCTGCGAAGCTTCGTAAGGCGGCAGAGGAATATCTGAGGATTACAAATGGCTAAGGCTAATCGCGTGCTCACTCCTTCTGAAATTATCGCTGCAGAGGATGCTCTGATGGATTTCCAGTTTGCAGTGATTGACGCACTCAACGCTCGTGGGATTTCTCAAACGGAGTTTGCGGAACTGCTTGGCGTATCGCGGGCGCGAGTTAGTCAGATGCTCTCGTCTGAGGCAAATCCGACGATCAAACTGGTCGGTCGAGCCCTCGACGTTCTGGGTCTTAAAGCGGAATACCGCAATAAACTGCGTAAGGATCCTCAGGCTGATTGGGAGGCCATCAAGAAAAGTAATGATAGCATCTATAGCCGCCGGCCCGGTGTTGCAGGTTGGCATGCCTCTCAAAGAGCTCCCGGCAATTTTAAGTCGTGGGTTCCGCAAAGCAAAACCGTTGCCAATGGTAACTACTGTGATTTGGAATTGGGCGCTGCGTAATGGCTAAGAGTGCTAAGAATAAAGCTAACAAAGAAGTTGATGAAAGAGTTGAGAAGTATAATGCGGTAGTGAGGGCTGCCGAGCTCCTTCACGTTCGACTAATAGATTTGAATTTCGACGTGCAGCCTGAGCTTTACGTAACGGCACCTGAAGACAGAGATCTCGGATATATTATCAAGGTTATGAGTGCACACTACGACGAAGAGTCTGGTCTTGCTGCATGCTTTGTCGATGCCGAAGTTACTGCTCACAAAGCCATTCAAAAATCTGACCTTGATGCATCGCCTGAAGAAGAGCAGCGAGTCGATGGTAACCATGAATCTGGCGATGATGAAGAAGCCGACCCACTCGTAATTGCTAAGGCTCGATACTCAGTCGCTTATGGCATTGAAGAGAAGTGTGATGAAGAGGCCGTGAAAATGTTCCTTAGGAGGGTAGGGGAGTTCACCTGCTATCCTTACTTTAGGTCGTTGGTCGCTCAACTGGATTGGGCCGCAGACACAAGTCTCCCCCCTCTTCCTGTGCACAAAGAGCGAGGCTTAAAAGGCGACGCAAAGCCTTAGAGTTGCTTGGTAAATACGGGCGGGCGGGGCGTAGTAAGCCCCGCCGCCTATCAGTTAATGACACGTATATTTTGTTTCCCAGTCTCCACTCGCTTCCTGTAGAGTGTATCAGTGGATCAAGCCTAATGTGGGAGCCGTTCAATCGCGGGCTTACAGGCGTTCCCACTCTTCGAGGGAAATCGGATTGACGATATGCCGTGATCCTTCCTTCGCCCTCAGTGCGTCGTCAATCGTGCTAAACCGTCGGGCGCGATTCCAGTCCTTCACATACTCGAAATGATCGAAATTCTGTGTTGCCGATACAAGGCACCCCTTCTTGCCGGGGACCACGCTAGGACTATGCAGTGCGAACATTTTCATCATCCTTTTTGATGTTTTCAGGCCAGATATCCCCATAGGTGCAAACCGCATCCCTTAGCCGGTCAATATCGGGCTTGCAGGTGGCGGGGCATTCCATTCCGCCTGAGACGATGAATTCAAAAAGTTGTTCAACAAACCGGGAATGGAATTCGGTGTTGAGGTAGGTCGTCGGCATTGCGGGTTTCTCCCTGTTGATTTGCAAGAATCATAGCAAGGCGAAACGATCTGTAAAGCTAAAAAGACAATAAAAACAAGTAAGTAAGCGGTGACTTATCCCGTCTAACCCCTGCCGGAAACGAATAGTCCAGGGCCGCTATTCCTGTTTGACTCATAACGGCCCGCTGAGAGGCATTTAGTGCAGGGTAGGGGTTGGTGCCGGGGAAGCCCTCGAAACGCGCCCGTGGGTCATTTTGGCCCGTTCTGCCCTATGCCGCGCTTCGGTGTCCCGGCGAAGGCTTTGGGAAATGAAGCTGATCTTCTCAGTCGAAAGAAGTTCAACCGTCCGCTGCCAATCCTTCAGGCTGTAGCTATGCCAGCGTGCGCCGTTATAAAGCTCCTTCAAATCAACCTGCCTTCCGCGCCCATAACCGGAGTAACGCCCTGCAAGAGCTTTGCCGCCCGAACGCTTCAGACAGGCGCGAAGCCTTGCAAGTCGCTCTTCATCGATAGCCGGAAGCACGATGCACCCATGAACGTGAATGCGCTTGTCAGGCGTGAATTCAAAGACGAACGCATATTCGAGGATGTAGCCGAATTCCTGCTTGAGAGACCGATTGATAGACCGGGACAGGGCGCGGGCAGGATCGCCGGAAGCTAAAAGCTGATCTGCCTTCCTCCGGGAGAAGTTCAGACTGAAGGCAATCCCTTCCTGTCGCTCAGCATTGCGGAAAGAAAGATGAAGGCGGGCGAAGCTATCGAGGTCTTCCCACGCGCCGAAGGTTTCAACCGGGCGCGGCTTGCGGATCGCTACGGGCTTCCAATGCTTGCGAATCGTTTCAACGATTTGCTGAAGGGTAGCGAGGGGGGAAGGGGATTCGGAGTAGAGCTTAGAGGGTTGTTGTGTATCCTCATCTACTACACCTTCCTCAGATGAAGGCGCAAAAGATTCCGGAATAGCCTGCGCTGTATGGGCTTGCGTAGCATTGTGCGCAGAAACTTGTTGCACAGTTTCGGGTTCAGCGTCGTCATCATCCGGCAGCGCGGCAACCATCGCCTCAAGCTCTTGAAGAAGTTCTTCAAGGCCGCAATCGCCGTATGTTTTTTGTCTAAGGTCGGGAGTCTTGTTCAGTTCAGAAGCGAGCGCGTAAAGATCGCTGAACTCCGCTCGATCTTTTTTTATGCGTTCAGACTTTTTCTGAATGAATTGTTCAATAATTCTGCTATACTGCATATCAAGTTCTTTCTTGCGAGAGAATGTAGGTTTGGAAACCCTAGTTACTCAGGCCAGCGCTTCCCCAAGCGCTGGCCTTTTACATAGTATAGCAGTCAGGCGACGGTTCCATTTAAATTAATATTTGATGATACATAAAATAATTATATTGCACCAAATTGGGCGCTGAATTAGGATGTTTTCAGATTGGTTGTGGGCATGGCCGATCCTCCAAAAAAACGGGTGTCTGGCGGCACCCGTTTTTTTCATCCCCTTCGTCCGTTATTGAGCATGTTTCCGGGGCGCATCTGCCTGCGTAGTTCATCCACGACAACGTTGCGCATAGTGGCGTCCATTTCCTTGCTTACCCTTTTGGCGAGGTCTTCATTCTGTTGTGGGGTTCCACCTGTCGCGTTCACGGTGACAGGTGCATTGATCTGAATATTCGGGGCTGCGCTACCAGCGTTTTTCAGTTTAAGCGGCCTATAGGATGGCGCGTTGCCGACAAATCCGCCATCCGCAAAGCCGCGAAGAGCGCCGTTATGCAGGGCCTCAAGGTTCTGAACGCCGATCCGGCTAGTGGCCTTCTTCGACATGACATACTCGCCGCGATGGACAACGCCTGCCGGAGCATATTTGGCACCATCGCCAGTGTAGCCGCCTTCGCTGAAGCCAAATAGCCCGCCGAGAATTCCGCTACCCATGCCACCGAATAGACCGGCAAGCGGGCCTTGCCCGAGAAGCGCCGCCTGAAGAGTGGCGTCAATCAGGCTGTTCAGGAGGTTCTGAACTGCCTGATTAAGGCTAGTCGTGCCGGTGAGCAGGCCGGAAAGGCTGCTTGTGAACGACTGCGCGAAGAACTGCTGAGCGTTTTTTAGCCCTTCAGCGCCCTTAGCGGTCTTCTGATTTTCGGTGTCCAGGCGCTGCGTGAGGGTGATCTGTTCGCGAAGCTTGGCAATCTCTTCATTCGAGAGGGTGATCCCATTTCGGCGGGCTTCCTCCTTCACGCGGAAAAGCTGAAGCTCAATTCGCTGTTGGCTTTCCGACATGCCGGAAATCGAGCGCTCGAATTCAGCAAGGCGAAGTCCTTCCTCTACAGACATATTCAGATTGCGGCGGGCTTCCGCTTGCTGGCGAAGGATTTCCGTTTGCCGCTGCTGGTTATCGGTCGGGGTTAGGGGCTGCGCACCCGTCGCGGTCCCGGTGTAGGCGTTGCGAATGGTGGAATCATCCACGCGGCGCAAACCTTCCCACTCGTTGCGAAGTCCTGCCGGATCATTGCCACGACGCCGAAGAAGGGCGCGGGCAAGCTCGTCTTGGGTCTCCTGATCAAACATGCGATCACCTGTGAGCCCAAGCTCTTGAATCAGGCTTTGCAGTGTCGTGCGAGTGATCTGATAGCGGCCTACCGCTGACGAATTGAAGGTGTTCGCTGGGTGCCGAAGCATTTGCGTTTGTAGGGCTATGACCTGATCAAGCGTCATGCCAGTGAGGTTGACCGCGCCCCCGGTGAATGCGCCGTAGCCAAGGGTTTCGTTATATCCGCGCCCCCTGTCGGTGCCTTCAGCCGCGCCGATCAGATCAAGCATGTTGGTATTGATGCCGAAGGTGGCAACGCTACGCGCCCGGTTTGCAAGGTCCGTTGCGTTCAGCACTTCGCCCATGGTTCGGGCATTCGCGACGGCACGCTGATAGGCCGCGTCAATGCCGGAAACATCGCTCAGGCGGTCCATTTCCGTCTTGAGGTCTGGAAAAAGAGCCTTCAGTTCCGAAAGTGCTGCCTTGAAGTTCTGAGCGCTGTTCGTGTTGCTGTCGAAAGAACCGGACATGCTGCGGCTTGCTGCGCTCAGTTCCTTCAGGGCGTTCTTAAATTCATCCGAACCGCCCGTTACGTCATGAATTTCTTCTTCGATGGCGCGAAGATCGGCCTGAAGCTGTTTAAGTTCCAGTTCCTTGCCGATACCTTCAAGAGGATTTGCCCGCTCCCGTTCTAGCGCCTTCAGGATTTCGGCCCGCTTGGCTTCAAGCTCCTTCAGTCGGTATTCGGGAGAGTTGAGCCGTTCCGCTATCCGTGCCTTAAGGTCGCGGTTCGGGTCGGTGATATCTTGAATAGCTTCCATGATTTGTTCGGCAACGCTCACCCCGGCAATGGCAGCCGACTTCGAGTTGACGGTGAAGTTCCGCCACATGGTTTCCCACTCAGCATCGATCTTCTTCGCCGCTTCGATTTGCTCATCGCTGAAGGTAGCGGCTTCAGATCGCAGCTTTTGGACTTCGGAAACGGACATGCCGAGAACCTTGGCAAGCTCTTCCGCGCCGGTTCCGCCAAAAACTTCATCAAGGATGCGAGTTTGTGCGGCCTTGTCGAGAGTGCGTAGCTTGCCGATAATCTCATCCATGAACCGGGAAGGGTCGCGAAGCCGTTCGGCAACGTCTGAAACCGTGTAACCAAGCCGTTTGAAAGCCTCTTCAGCGCTACCCTTGCCAGTTCGGGCGAATTCATCGCCGCGAATGTTCAGTTCCTTTAGGGCGTCGGTCATGCCGTCGATGGACATTCCGGTAGCGGTCGCGACATAGGACCATTGCTGCCAAACCTTAGCGGAAACGCCTGCCTTGCGGGCTTCGCGGTCAACTTCGGCAATAGAAGACGCGATTTCCTTTACGGCGATCCCGGCACCCGCAATGGCAGCGAAAGCCGCGCCACCTCTTGCGAAAACGCTCATCGCCTTTTCAAGCTTGCCGCCCATCCGCTCGAATGACTTGGAATAGGTATCTTCAAGCGCCTTCGCCGATTGGCGGGCGCGAGTTTCCATGGCGTTAGCGCCGCGTCGCTGAATAGCGTTCGCTTTCGCCATTGCCTTTTCGAGCTTGTCAACGCGGCCTTCGATATCGACCACAAGGCCGGGGAGAAGTTCAGTCATGGATTATACCTCAAATGAAAAACAGCCCGTCGCTATCCGGGTCGTTGTATGCGGAAAGGTTAGAT
Source organism: Gellertiella hungarica (assembly GCF_014197145.1). Classification (GTDB taxonomy): domain Bacteria; phylum Pseudomonadota; class Alphaproteobacteria; order Rhizobiales; family Rhizobiaceae; genus Gellertiella; species Gellertiella hungarica. The sequence goes on from NZ_JACIEZ010000015.1 coordinate 57,206, forward strand.
TGACCGGCAACGGCGCGGGAAACGGCCATCGCGGCGGCAACAGCGCCGTCAATACGGTCGGTTTTCTTGCCCTTGTGCATTCGCACAAGGCCGGTGTCGTTGCGGCTGGCAACGACGCTGTCAAAATGATGGCGAAGAACGGGGTGCCCGTTGTGCCGGATGTTGCGACCGTTAACGACGCGCTCCAGATCACCGATTGCCGGACCCATCGTAAGCGGGCCTTGGCGCATTTCGACAACAGGAATGCCATCATCATGAAGGCGCTGCATAGTCATGCGGGCAAGATGCGGGTCAAACGCCACTTCATGAACATGAAAGCGGGCGCATAGCTCTTTGATTTGGACTTCTACTGCGGTTGGTTCGATAACAGGCCCGTCGATCACCGTTATCAGTCCGTCCGCTTGCCATTGTTGATAGGGCACGCCATCCCGTTCGGCGCGGGCTGCTAGATCTTCCCCCGGAACAAAGAACCATGGCTGAACAGATACGCGTCCGTCATCATGTCGCCATGCCGCTACTACCGCCGCAAGGTCGCCGTTCATCGCCATATCTACGCCGATGTAGCAGGGCAGTTCTTCCATGTCGGACAGGTCAAAAGGAACCTTCCCAAGGTCATACGTGGACATGTCAAACAGCGGATCGCGAGAATGGGCCTGCCAGATGTTCAAATTGAACTGCTGAAAGGCGAAACGTTCGGCGGGGCGCTCTGAAGCTTCCTTAGCCGCTGAGCGCAAACCGTTCAGATTTGGGAAGCCATGCGCAAGGCCGGGATTGATCCGATGCCAAAGGGCTTCATCCTGCCAGTCATCTTCGGAAGAAGCTTCAAAAATGATCGGCAGATAGGCGGGGTTGACGATCTCCCCGAGCGCCACGCGGCGGGCATAGTCGTATTCCGCAAAACCCAAGTTCTCGCTGCCGCGACCTGCCGTTGTGGCAATAACCATGAGCGTTCCGCTTGTTTTGACCATGCCCGACTTAAGGGCCTCCCAAAGCTCGCGGCTCTTCCAAACATGTATTTCGTCGACAAGCACGAAAGCGGGTGTTTTGCCATGTTGCGCCGCGCCATCGCTGGAAATTGCCTGAAGCTCTACACCTTTGGCCTTGTAGGCGATCTTCTTCGCGCTGTTGTGGGCGTCATAAATGCGGGTCGCATTGATCAGCCGCTGATCCATACGGACTATGTTCGCGGCCTCTTTGAAGCCAATACCCGCCTGTTCGCGATCTGAAGCCGCAAATATCACCTGTCCAGCCGGGACATGCTCCGGCCCGATGGTGTGGAGAAGAGCAAGAGCAGCGGCAAGGCTGGTCTTCCTGTTGCCGCGTGGAATCATCCAGAAGACAGTTTCAACGATCCTCCTGCCGTCTGGGTGGCGCGGGCCATAGATGCGCCGAACCATCCGCTCTTGGAATGGGTGAAGCTGAAATGCCTGTTTCGGCGCCGCACTGTTTGGGTGGCGAAGGGCGCGGAGAAACCGAACAGCCCGCTCGCCATAACCAAAAGGATCGTCAATTGGGCTGTTGTCAAATATCCACTCTGGATAGGTGCTTTTCTTCGCCATCAGCGCACCATCAGCGGATTGTCGCTGTCATCATCATCGGTGCCAGCGCCACCCAAACGGGTGCGAGAGACAGGCGAGAGGCCGTATTCGGCTGCAAGCTGCCGAGCGGTTTGCATCGCCCGGTTCTGCATTCCGAAAAGGACCTTATCCAAGCCGGATGTCTTGAATAGAGTCTCGATCTCGCGCACGCGGCCCACGGCTACGCAATAGTTTTCGAGGCCGGTAAGGTCGGATTTGGTAATAATGCGGCCCGCAATCAGGCGCGGCATGATGCGTTTCCACTCAGCCTTAGCCTCATCTGTCATCCAATCGGGTGCGCGTGGCGCTTTGGTGAGGGGGTATAGATCGGGACTAATGGTCGGCTTCGCGCCGCGAAGGCTCTTCATTTCTTCACAACCGCCCTGATTTCGAGCGCCCGCCGCCTACCGATTTCGGTAATGCCGGTAACGCCATAGGCGCGGCCTTCAAACATGATGCGATCCGCGCCGCTAATGCCGGGAAGGTAGCGAATGCGGAAAGTCTTGCCGTCCGCATCGGCTTCCCCAAAACCTTCGGCTTCTTCAGCGATTTGGCTGGAAAGAAGCTCAGCGCGAACCGTGGCAAAATGCGTCCAGGCGGTGAGGGTGTCGCCGGTTGGCGCAACGGTCGTGGCGCTGCGCTCTATAGCAATGATACGGTCAAGTTTGCCGCTACGCATCAAAGCACCCAACGAACAAAGGCTTCGATAGAAAGCACGCCATGCCCATAATCCGGGTCGGGATCGCGGGGAAACGTGGTGCGGGTAATGCGGAAATGGTCGCATTCGCAGCCCGAGAAAGTCGGGATACGGTCAAGGGCGTTCGCAACGGCAAAGGCGATTGCTTTCGCCGCGTCGTTTCCCTGCTTTAGAGTCCAAACATGCAAATCGAGGTAAACCCATGCGGCCCGCTGAGCGGTGTAATCGCGCCCATGTAGAACCGTGTTGCCGTCGCTCATGAGAATGCAGGGCGTTTCGGTAGGGCGGGTGCCGCCTGCTCGAATGCGATTGGGGCTAACAAGCGCGGTGACTTCCGGGCTTGCCACAAGCGCCGAACGAATAGCTGTCTGAAGGGCAAGAGTAGGTTCAAGCATCGCTCTTCTTCCTCTTGAGTGCGGCGGAAATTGTCCGCTTTATGCGCCGTTCGATGCGGGGCTTTGCGGTTCGCCAGCCGGGAAGCATGAAGGGTTGGGCTTCAGCCTTGGAGGTTCCGAATTCGACCATGTGCGCATATCGAACGTTCTCGTTCCCCACGGTCACAAGAACCTGATTCTCGCGTGCAACACGCCGCCCGCCGCCTGCTGCATAAGCAGGCGTTGTTTCGCCGGGTGCTGTAACGGAAATGCTATCGATCAGTGCGCCGGTATCGCGGGAAGCTTCCGCAAACGTGCGCATGTTATCCGCTACCTCATCGCCGCTCTTGAGAAGGGCAGGGCGCAACGCGGCTATGATCTCGCCGGGAATAGCTTTCAGGCGCTTTTCCAGCGCTGCCGATTGTTCGGAAAGGGGCTTATTCCGGGACATGGCCTGTCACCTCTTTACGGTAGGGGCGAAGGAAATCGACAACGCCGAAGGGCAGGTAATCCGCGCTCATCCCGATAAGGACGGCTTCCCGGTTCTCATAAAGGTGCGCTGCAAGCTGAAGGATCGCTTCCGTGATCGTTGCCGGGAAGGGATTGAAAGATGAAAGCGGCACGCCGAGGTAGGCAGCGGCATATTCTTCCGCAGCTGCAATTTTGTGGGTCAGGAGGGCGTCATCGGTCGCGTGATCGATGTTCAGTTGCGACTTCAGAAGCTCAAGGGGAACGAAAGACATGGCTATTTAGCCCTCTCTGAAAAAGTTATTTCGGAAATCTCTTGCGCGGCGCTCCCCCCGCCGGTCCCGTGAAGATCGGACAAATTGGAAACCACCCCCCGGTTACGGTTGCGGCTTGACGACTTTCGGCGGGCGCGGGGTGCGGTCACGGCTTCTTCCAGAGTCATGCCGCGACGGATGCGCCTATGTATGCCAGAGACAGTAATGCCGATTTGCTTTGCCCATTCGTGGAGGGGCTTACGTTCACCGTTCGCGGTGACAAGGGTGCGGCTAGCATGTTCCACTTTTCTCTGACCGAGCCGAATTGCTTCTTCTGGCCCGAATTTAGTGCAACGGCGCACGAATGAGGCGTGAGACAAGTCGAGGGACTTTGCCCATTCGTGCGCCTGTTTGGTGACGCCTTCAAAGGTGATCAGCCGATCGCGCGGTAGGGTAGGGTTCTCAGCCTTCCGCTTGCGATTCTGATAGCTTCTGTCCGCTTCTGCTCGAATATGTTTGAAGCGTTCAGCTTCTTCCTTTCGGCGGGCTTCGGCATAAGCGAATGCGCGAGCGCGAAGTTGATCGCTTTCGTGGCGGAATTCTTCTTCATCGATCTGTCGGGCGCGTTCAGCGGGTGTCATCGGCTGCGCTCCTGCTTCTGCTTCCTACTGTTGTGGCAGCGGGCACAAAGGGCCTGCCAATTGGTGCGGTCCCAGAAAAGGCGCGGATCGCCTTTATGCGGGGTGATATGGTCAACGACGCTTGACGGGTTATCGCAGCCGGGGAATTGGCAATTTGGGCGACGCAACAGGAATTCGCGGCGGGCAATATCCCAAGCGCGGTTATAGCCACGCTCGCGGGCGGAAGGCCGCTTGCGGTCGTGGCGCTGTTTGCGTTCACGGTCGGCTTTCTGCTTGCACTGGCAACGGGTGCCGTGCGGGACAATGCGACCACAGTTGCAAAGGTGAGGGGGCTTCATAGCGCTCCCCCAAGACGTGCCCGAAGAGATAGCAGCGCGCGCCGGTCATATTCGGGATCAAGCCCGTTTTGTTCGTTTTCGCGTGCCTGTTCAGGGTCGATTTCCGGGATGCTATCTGCCGAACCATGGATAGCTCGAAGCATGTCCATAGCGCCCGAATAGGCGTTCAGAATTTCGGAAGGGGTAGCATTCCAAGCGGTTTCCGGGGTCCAGTGCAGCCAGCCGGTAGCAATGCGATAAAGATCGCGGAAAGCTTCGGACCATGGCTTAGGAGCTTCGGAAGTGGGCTTTGCGGTTGGTTCGGCTTCAGGAATGAAGGCGCGGCAAACCGCTGAAACCGATGGCATTGCGGACGTGTAAAAGTTGTCGAGGGGCAGGCGCTCCATCGCAGCAAGATAAAGGCTTGCTTCGTCCCGGTCGGTTGCCGTGTTCATGACTACGGCTTTGATCGTGGTGAGGTCGAACTCATCGACATGACGGAAGAGATTGGAAAAGCCGTCATGTAGGCGTTCAAGTATAGTAGCGGCCCGCAAAGAGGGGCGCATTCGCACGGTGACAAAGCCGTGCGAGATTGCGAATTCCTCATACGCGGGCCGATTATCGCTCATGGATTAAGCCGCGATCTTCAGCTTGCGGAAGGCTTCCGGGCGCACCACGCCGGCACCGACGCGGCGGCGGGCGTTGAAGCGAACGATACCCTGCTCAGCAAGCGAATAGGGGTTCGCCATTACAGAAAGTTCGACACGGTCATAGATACGGTAGCCGGATTTGAAATCACCAAACGCAATAGGGAAGGCGTTGGCGGCAACATCCGGCATGTCGACAAGCTCCACGACGGGGCGACCGAGGATAGTTTCCGGCTGTCCTGCCTGAAGGCCCGGCTGCCAAATGTAGTTGCCGGTCGTGTCCTTGATCGAACGAACTACCCCAAGGGTCGTGCCGTTCATGACCCAAGTTCCGCTATTTCGGAAGGTCGCCGGAAGCGAATACATAAGTTTGATGAAAGCGTCTGCCTGAAGAATGCTCGCGTGTCCGTTGTTCGAAACAACGATATTGGCGTCGGTCATAAAACCCTGCGGTTCGTTGGCTGTAGAACCGGACACAAAGGAAAGCCCCTCCTTCGCGCCGAAATCTTCAGCAAGCGCAAGGCGAACTTCCGCTTCGATATCGATATCGGAATCTTCAATCATCCAGTTCGATAGATCGACATAGGTTTTGATTTCCCGAATCGGGATTTCCATCTGGTCGAATGCGGGTTGCGAGGCGGTCGCGGGAGTGACTTCCCCTGCCCATGTTGCGTTAGTAACGCCAGTTCGCTTGTTAAGCTGAACTGTATGGGTGCTGGTCGTGCGCACGTCAGCGATGGAACGAACCGGCGAGAACTGCACAAGGTTGCGAATGAAGTCGCGCGAATTTTCCTTCGGCGCGAGAACGTATTTCGGGGCGTCACCTGCAACGGTGAGCGCCTTCCGAAGGCCGTTTGCCTCCATAGGGATTTCACCCGTTCGCAGATAAGATGCATAAGCTTTCTGTAGATCGTTGTCGTTCCCCGCTTCGGGCTGGTTGTTGTTGACGCCACGGATGCGGTTCGCTTTGGCTTCCATGGCGTCCATACGGGCCTTGAGAAGGTTGACTTCGGTTTCGCTGACTACGGCGGGGTTCGCTTCTGCCGAGTATTCGACGGTTTCGGTATGCATTGGATTCTCCAGATGGGATTTAACGAGGGTGACACGAGCGCCCGGATTGACCGGCCGTTTGCAGATGGAAATTTCGGTGATGTTCGCTGCCTTCACGATGCGCCCGCCTTCGGGGCGCATGTCGAAGTCTGTCGCGCTGCCAGAGATTGACAGTCCGCCAATCTCTCCACGCTTCAGTTGGGAGTGGACATTTCGAGCCAGCGGCAGGCTCTCGACAAAGAGCCTTCCCTTAACCAGAAGCCCATTGTCGGTATCTTGGAACTCTTCCCAAACGCCTATTGGCTGAGCCGGGTTATGCTCCAAAATCATTGCAATACTGCACGGAAAAGCGAAGGCTCCCTTTTGGATGAGGTCGCCTTCCGTATCAGGAGCGCCATAGGGCCATGCGATTCCGGTAACGGTTCCCGCGTCGTCTGCCTGAGCTTGTGCTTTGATAAGAATGGACTTGGAATCGGTCATGCTTCCACCTGTTCACGTGCATCATTCATCGCAGCGACTTCAGCTTTGCCGGTCCATCGGGCGTCAAGGATGTCGAGTGCTAGGGGGAATGTCTCATCAAACGGACGATCTTTGCCGTAGGTGTCGACTAGGCGCTTTGCGGCTTCCGGTGACGTGCCGCCGCCAATCAGCCCAAGCCGGATGATTTCCAGAAGGTCGGCAAGGCGGAAATTTGAATTCACAACGCGCATGTAGAGCGCCCCGATTCCGGTAGCGGTCTTTGCCTGAAGCTCTTCAATCATGGGATCGGTGAGGGCAAAGGTGTATTCAGCGTCACCGAAAAAGGCCGTGTGCTTCATTCGGCGCACTCCAGCTTGATCTCGCCAATCTCTTCGAACGGCAGGCTGTCCATGAAGTTGCGAACGGTTTCGTTGATCACTTCACAGATGGCTTCGCGAAGGATCGGGATAAAGCGTTCCTGAACGGCACGTTCGAAAGCTTCGGTATCGGCTTCGACTTTGAATGAGAGGTTTTTCATACGGGTTCATCCTGCGCCGGGTCGGCGGGCTGGTCGGTAGGCGTGGTAATGTGCGGATTGGAAAGGCTGTCGCCTTCCGGGTGCGGCTGAAGGTTGAGAAGGGCGCGAACTTCATTTGCAGTCATTGCGCCCATTGAGCGATATTGACCGAGTGCCGTGGCCTTCTTGCTGAAGTCTGTCGTCAGAAGATCATCGGTGACAAATTCGATGTAATACCGGGCACGCTCTTCTGGGGTGAGCAGCACGCGGGCGTAAGCCCACGTCCAGGCGGTGAGCCACGGCTTCAGCGTGATCTGATAGAACTGCCGCGCCATTTCTTCGGTGTTCGACCATGTGCCGCGTGTAAGCTCGAAAAGCATGGTGGGCGGGACATTGAAGACGCGGGCGATTTCACGGATTTGCTCAAGCCGGTTTTCCGCAAACTGAGCGTCCGTAAGGGTCATCGCTATTTGCTGATACTGCATCCCCTCATCGAGAATTGCCGTGCCGCCCGAATTGGAACCGGAATGTGTGCTGAACCACCCGGCGCTCAGCTTCTTCTTCGCTTCAGCATCCAGTGATTTGGTAGCGGTGATGATGCCGGAAGGGCGTGCGCCGTTTGCGAACAGTCGGGCAATATGTGCTTCGAATGCCATCGCGAGGCCGATAGCTTCCCGGCCCGCATCTATGGGCGAGATGCCGCCCGGTGGCTGGATGTGCAGAACATCGGTGTATTCGAGACGAATATTCTGCCGCCCTGCATTCACTACATAGAATGGCGTTCCATCATCATCAAAATCACAACGAACAATCGAGGGGTCTATTCGCTGAAGCTCGAGAGGTCGGCCATCGAAAGAGCGGACAACATGCGCGAAGCCCTTACCGTGGAGAAGAGCATCGCGTGTAAGCGTCGCGCGGAGTTGAGCAGCGCTCGTAAATTCGTTGGCTTCATCATGGATCAGCTTGTAAATCGGGTGCTGCTTTGCCGCACGTCTATCGTCACGCGCAAAAAGCTTGGCCGGAAGGTCCCCTACCGTTTCCGAAATTTTCGAAATCGCGCACGATACCGCTGGAACGTTGATCGCATTCTCGGGTGTAACTGCCATACCCGATTTATTCAGCACTACCAGACCGAAAGCATCTCGCGCCTCCGGGAAGCCAAAGGCTTTTCTAATCAGTGCTTTCGCGCCGCTAAGGGCCATGGACGATTATCCTCAATTAACTTGAGGAAAATTGTCTCATGTTGAGATTCGCTTGTGAATCCCTAAAATTAGAAAATATATAATAAACTACATTATTTTATCTGGAATGCTTTGATTTTGTCCATTTCAGCCGCAAGGCCGGGAAGCATAACTTCACTGCGGCCATAAAGTTCGTCTGAACGTCCGGTCGTGCGGCCTGTCAAATAGGCCCTTGCTCCATCTGAAACCCCGTCTCTTCTGCACAGATCTTCGAAAAGGTGCCGCCATCCATGGTTGGGCGACAATTCCGGGTGCTTTGACAACGGAATACGCTCCCTAACCCAAGTGCTTAGGCGCGGCTGAATTTCGATTTCTTCCTTAGTGTCACCTCTGAACAAGCGTCCCGTGGGGGCTTGCTGGACGAAGTCGATCAAGCCTTCGGCCAAAAGTGCAGAGTGAACAGGGATACGCCGTTCGCTGCTTTCGTTCTTGAGAGTTCTGTTGCCCGCGGAAGTTACAGCCCAAAACCATCGGTCTCCGACTTTAAAGAAATCTTCCCTGCGAAGGTTTCCCGCTTCCTTGATCCGCATCCCCGAATAAGCGCAAAGCCATGGAATCCAGCGGAACATAGGCTTAATTTCCTTTCGAGCCGAACCAAGAATTAGCTCTGCCTCTTGCATGGTGTAGGCGCGAAGATGCGAGGGCGCTTTCTTGTAGTCCGGTGGCTTGATTCCCTTGAGCGGGTTGCCGTTCGGAAAGAACGTGTCGGGATTGGCTTGTCTTCCCCAATTCAAGACAGTGCTTACGTTCTGAAACATCGTCTTGATTGTGCGGTTCTCCATGTGTGGACGGCCCGTGGAATGCAAGACTCTGTATCGATGGGATCGGTCAGGTTCAGTCATGTGTCCGGCCTTTTATCGTGGCATTGTAGCC
>NZ_JACIEZ010000016.1 GCF_014197145.1 Gellertiella hungarica
TACAATGCCACGATAAAAGGCCGGACACATGACTGAACCTGACCGATCCCATCGATACAGAGTCTTGCATTCCACGGGCCGTCCACACATGGGGGAACTGTCGCGAGAACAATAAAGCTGCGCTGTGACAACACGCGCAAATTCTGCCGCAGAAATCTCACCACGGAGCAATACGCTATAAAGTGGCGGGGGCCGCCAACATCAAGCATTCTGAGGGCCTGGCTGCTGTTCAGAGATTGTGTGGAATGCGACCACACCGTCCATGACGAATTATTGGCCGCAATTTTCAGTTTTCTTTGTGGTGTTGGCGCTGGAGGCGAGAAATCATAATTTTCAGCGGCCGCATCAGTCATTTCTTGAATTCCTTTGCGCCACCGAGCCGATACCAGCGGCTGAGCGTTCTCGCGACACGCCGCTCATGATCGAGATAGAAAAGCTCACTGGTGAAGCCCGGGCTGCCGTTATCGATTTCAGGATGTCCGAACATATGCCCCGCCAAACACGGCACAGCCCTCTGGCATAGGAAAAAATCTTCAAGCAACACGGCACTACCGGTCATGCGATGGTTCTTACGCGCAATGTCTTCAAGGTCGCGCGTCAGTCGCTCAAGGCGAGGAATAAGGATTTCAGGTTCAGTACCAAGCCAGGGATTAGGCATGAGACACCCTCCGATTCGTGTTGGCAACAGGAATTACAAACGACCGAGTCGCATCAAAATGTCAATTTACGAAATCAAATAACGCAATTAATAGATCATAATTACCCAATGTTGACATTGCTAAGCCTACCGCTCAACTCGGTGTATGGATTTAATGGCTGACAGTCTCAGGGCAGCCCGCTCCGTCTTGAGCAAAAGCCAAGAGCAGGTCGCGGGAGAATCCGGCATAAATTTCCGCACTCTCAGACGACTTGAGGAGGGCAGCTATATCCGTTTGCCGTACGATATCGTGGTGTTGAAGAAATACTACGAGCGGGAGGGAATTGAATTTCTTGCAGCAGACGATAGCCAGGGTCCAGGCCTAAGTTGGCCGTCGCCAAAGGAGTTTGACCCTTCGCACCGAGACAAGATCAGGGTGGGCCGGAACTTGGCGAATCTTTCGCAACGCGAATTCGCCGCGCTTTCAGGGATCGGGCAGAGCGTCATTTCGCGCATAGAAAGCGGGCAGAACATCCTCGTACCTGTAAAGTCCGTGTCTACCATGCTGTCGACCCTGGAAAAGCTCGGGGTTCTCCTCTCGGACGCTCCAAACGGTACGCGGTCAATTGCAAGACTCGCGACAAAAATCCGTCACGACATCGGCTGAGAACATACTTTTGCATCTCCGCCAGCCCTAGCAGCTAGCAGAGTTAGCGGTGCAGGCGAAATCCTGCTTGCTTGCCGCAACATTTGACCAGACACTGTTCTCAGCCTTTTTGCAGCCGTTTAGCTAAAGTCTCAAAAATTTGAGAGGGGGCTGCACGACCGCACCTTTCAGGCCTCGATAGAGGGAGTGAACATGCGATGCGTAACTACCTGAAATCGCTGGGGCTTCCTCCGTTTTCGCGATTCTTAAAGTCGCGCTTTTTGGTGCCAAGTCGACTTTGGCTTGGCTTGAAGTCGCAAATTTTTAGTTTTGACAAAGGAGACTTGTCCCTGAGACAAGTTTCCGTGATCGGAAGCGACAACATTTTTTGATGGATACCATAAGAAACATTCGTTGGATTGATGCATAAAGCGCACGCATAGTGATGATGTCGAACGCCCCTTCCGAGACGTTCCGCCCAGAAAGGACATCGCCATGACCTATGTATCGCCCGCCCCGAGGCGGCGTGCGGCTGCACCCGCATACCTTCTCGATACCTCTTTCGCCCTGCTGACGCTGGTTCTGAAGCCCGCATCCGCTGCCGCAAAGGCCTGGCGTCAGCAGCGCTCGCTTCACCAGCTCGAGAACCTTCCGGAAGGTCTTCTGAAGGATATCGGCTGGCCTGGCGCCGACACGCGCCGGTGAACCGATGCGCCCATTTGCGACAGGAATACCCGAGAGCGGGCCGTTTCAAGCAGAAACGGCCCGCTTCGTAACCGGAAAGGTAATTTCCGGTATAAATCACTGCTATTACGGGGGTTTCACCTCCTACCCAAAAGTGTAGTCTTACCCCACTTGCAAAGAATTTCACGTCTCATGTCGCAAATATTTTGCGAATGTCGCGTTTGATCCCCCCTTCCGCCTCGAACTCATTCAGTGTAGATGTCGTTTTTAAGCAATGCCGCATTCTCGCGACACGGTCGCGATGCGTCAGCGCTCGAAAGCCACCGTCACGCGGCAGCCGCTGGCCCCAGCACGGCCGTCAGGAACGGATAGCGCCACATCTCTCCGCGGGAGTTTCGGTCATGAACAAGGGCCAGACCAAGAAGCGTTCGATAGTCTTCTTCCTCGTGCCGCATTTCTCCATGCTGCCCTTCTCGGCTGCCATCGAGACCCTGCGCATTGCAAACCGCATGCTGGGCTATCCTGCCTATGTGTGGCGTCTGGCATCCGTGGATGGCCAGAAGGTTGCCTCCTCCTCGGGCATCAGCATCGAGGTGAACACCTCGCTGGCCGACGAGCGGCGCCACCTTTCGGGCGAAGGCCGCCCCAACATGGCGATCGTCTGTTCGGGCATCTATGTGGAGGAATTCCACAACAAGTCCGTCTCGGCCTGGCTGCGCGAGGTCTACAATCGCGGCGTGGCCGTGGGCAGCCTCTGCACGGGCGCCCATGTGCTCGCGCAGGCCGGCCTGCTCAATGGCAAGCGCTGCGCCATCCACTGGGAGAACCTGCCGGGCTTTGCCGAGACCTTCCCCCAGGCGGAAGTCTATGCCGACCTCTACGAGATCGACAGCAACATCTACACCTGCGCCGGCGGCACCGCATCGCTGGACATGATGCTGAACCTCATCAGCCAGGATTTCGGCGAAAACCTCGTCAACCGGGTCTGCGAGCAGGCCCTGACCGACCGGGTTCGCAGCGCCCACGACCGGCAGCGGCTGCCGCTGCGCGCACGCCTCGGCGTGCAGAACTCCAAGGTGCTCTCGATCATCGAACTCATGGAAAGCAATCTGGCCGAGCCGCTCTCGCTGCTGGAGATCGCCGACCATGCCGGACTTTCGCGTCGCCAGATCGAGCGCCTCTTCCGCCAGGAAATGGGCCGCTCCCCTGCCCGCTACTATCTGGAGATCCGCCTGGACCGCGCACGGCACCTGCTCGTCCAGTCGTCGATGCCCGTCGTGGAAGTGGCAGTCGCCTGCGGCTTCGTGTCGGCATCCCACTTCTCCAAGTGCTACCGCGAGCTTTACAACCGCTCGCCCCAGCAGGAGCGCGCCGAGCGGAAGATCAACATGAACACCAACCGGACCGGGGTCGTCGTCTGATCCCTTCACCGGAACAAATGAAAAAAGCCGCCCGAGGGCGGCTTTTTGTTGAGCGGCTTGCGGATCAGCCGGCGGCGCGCCGGGCACGGGCGCTTTCCTCGGCCATGAGATAGTCGGAATAGACCTGGTTGCGGCCGCGATGCTTGGCCATGTAGAGGAACTGGTCGGCCGCGTTGATGTAGTTGTCGAAGGTCTCGAAACCGGACACTTCGGCGACTCCGATGGACACCGAAATCGACAGCTCCTCCTCATCCGCAACCACCTTGACCGTCGCCAGGCGGCGGCGAAGCTCGTCGAAATAGGCCGTCGCCTCTGCCGCATCCAGATCGACCACCAGAAGGCCGAACTCTTCGCCACCCAGGCGGCAGAGCAGATGGCCCTTGCCTTCCACCTCGTTCTTCAGCCGGTTGGCGACGGCAACCAGCACGAGATCGCCGATCTCATGGCCGTAGGTATCGTTGAGCCGCTTGAAATGGTCGATGTCGAGCACGCCGATCGAAAGATGCCGCCCCATCTTCAGCCCGCGGCTGATGAGCTTCGGCCCCTCGGCATAGAAATAGCGACGGTTGTAGAGCCCTGTCAGGTAGTCGGATGCGGCCGTGGCGCGAAGCGCCTGCACCTGCCCCAGCATATCCACGTGATAGGCAACGCGGCACTGGAATTCCTCCGGCACGATGGGCGTGCGCACCGCATCGCTGGCACCCGCCCTCAGGAACAGAAGCCCGTTGAAGGCATCCTCCGGGGGGTAGAGGCCGATGAAGCCGAGCTGGTTGTTGCTGTGCTGCTTGCGGACGCGACGACAGAACTCCGCTCCGCTCATGTCGCTCAGATGCTCGCCCGCAACGACGAGGTGATAGGCGGCCTTTTCGAGCATCGCCACGGCATCCCAGCCGCTTCGCGCCTCGTCGACCTCGAAGAGCATCCGCCGCAATGCCTGACCGACCTCTGCCAGGTTCGCTTCGCTGCGGTCTGCCACAAGGACCCGCCGCCTGCGGTTCTCCATGGCCTGCCTGACCGCGCAGAAGGCCTTCTCCAGCGCAAGATCGTTATCTTTCATCACATAGTCGACGACGTGACGCTGCATGATCTCGGCACGGGTTTCCGGGCTGAAGGTCGCAGTGAAGACGATCGTCGGAATTTCGTTCTCGAGCGTGAGGTTGAGCACCTCCCCCCGCGGCGAGCCCGGCAGATTGAGATCCACCATCGCCAGCGTGTACCGCGTATCCGCCTGCTGCAAGGCCTGCTGGACCGCCGCGAGCGATCCGCAATGCTGAACGCAAAGGCCGAGCTCGTTCTGGAAGCGGAACGTCAGCACCGAGGTGAACAGCCGGGAATCTTCCACCAGGAGCAGGGTCGGCTTTGCAGCGGTTATCGGATTGCCGTCGGTCATTGTCTGATCCGTTATCCCCTCACATCTTCAACCGGCATCACACGGGCCTCTTATCCCTATGCGCCGGTGTCACGTGAAGGACGGCTGCCTGTCCGTCTCCATGCCGTGATGATCCCAATCTAGCGCAGACTGATTAATCAAGGATCGAAAAGCCGTGATAAAAGTAAATTGTAATCCATTAAAAATGACATAATTTACCTTACTCGGATGCAATATCTGAACCGCGCGTATCGGTTGCAGAAAGGCCCTTTCAGGCCTTTCTGGCGTTCCGGATCTGGACCAGGGTGTCGAGATTCTGGTTAACGCGGCAATAGAACTCTTCATCGATGAAAGGCCGCAGCATGAAATCGTTGCCGCCTGCCTTCAGGAACCGTGCCGAGAGGAGACGGTTGGATGACGAGGAAACACCGATGATCCGGAGCTGATGCGAGCCGGTGTTGGCGCGGATGCGCCGGGTCAGCTCGAAGCCGTCGATATCGGGCATGTTGTAATCGGTCACCATGAGGCCGATGTCAGGGTTCGCCTTGAGGATCTCCAGCGCCTTTGTGCCATTTTCGGCCAGACTGACACGGAAGTTGTATCGTTTCAGGCGGCTGGACAGCAGAGCCCTGGCCGTGGCGCTGTCGTCAACGATCAGCACGTGATGGCGATGGTTCGTCAGGAAGCGGCAGACCGACTCCGCAAGCATCTCCACCGCGAAGATATTGTCCTTCAGCACGTAGTCCACGATGTCCTTGGCGAGGATCTGCTCGCGCGTGCTTTCCTGGAAGGTACCGGTGAAGACGATGGTCGGCACGCTGAGATCGATGAGATAGTCCAGCGCCTCGCCATTTTCTGCCCCAGGCAGGTTGATGTTCGAGATGGCGAGCGAAATCGGTTCTTCCGACTTGTCGTAGACCAGCTGCAACTCCTCGAAATTGCGGCACACGAGCACGTCGATATCGAAAAGTTCCTTGAGGCGCTTGCTGATCATCGAGGTGAAGACGTTCGAATCCTCCGCAAGCAGGATCCGGGCATTGCTCAACGTCTCGCCGGAATATTGCATTCCCGATATGCCCAGAAATCCCATTGTTTTTCCTTGTCAGCGCGCATTTGTTCTCTTCGACGAACGTTACTGAGAACAATTTTCTTAAATGTTAATGCTTATGCGCCACTAGGAAAAATGGGAATGCGCCCCGCAACCCAGAAGGAAGCAGGGCGAGAAACGGGCTACTTGACGTGGGCAGAACCGTTTTCGATCTCCACGGTTTCGCTGCCCGCCAGCCCCACGCGATCACCATTGGGAAGCGTCAGGAAACAACCGTCGGGGCACACCGTCTCGCTTGCACCGGGATCGAGGGAGAGATCCATCCGCCCCGCTGCCTCGGAAACCTGAACGACGACGGTATCGGATCCAATATTGACGAGCGTTGCCGCTTCGGCGGCACCAGCCGTCAGGACGATTGCCGAAAGGATGCTTGCAGTCCTCATCATCAGCGCTACCGGCGCCAGACCGGCGCCGCCCCCTCTTGCAGGTGGCTTCGACAGGAAGCCCTACCCTGTGCAAGATGTAGCATAGCGCGGTGAATGCCCCATGAATACCGCGTTCATGCCTTATTGCGGTCACGGTCTGCGCCCTCAGGCGAGGGGTTTTCATGCCCTGCATCGCCATCGGCATCGGCCTTTGCAGCCGCAGCCCGTCCACGTCCGGCGATCCTGTCGCGCCCGTGGACTTCTTCGCCGCCCTTGGCCTCGGCGGCGAGAACCTTCTCGATCAGACCGCCCTCACCCTCGAGCGTGACGTTGAGATTGCGCTGCGGCATGGGGATGACGATACCCTTCTCCTTGAACTTCTCGAGAATCCCGATGCGGATGTCATTGCGCACCTGCGTGCCATTGAAGAGATCGGCGAGATAGAGACGCAGCTCGAAATCGAGCGAGAAAGGCCCGAACGCCATGAAGGCCACCGAAGGCTCCGGATTGTGCAGCACCAAGGGGTGGCTGTTGGCGAGATCGAGCAGGATCTGCATCACTTCGTGCGGCTCGCTGTCGTAGGATACCGAAACCGGGATTTCCACGCGGCCCAGCCGGTTGCGGTGGGTCCAGTTGCCCACGGAGGCGTTGATCAGCTCCGAGTTCGGCACGATGATCGACTGGTGCTGGAACGTCTCGATCTCGGTCGCGCGCACCGAGATGCGCCGCACGAAGCCTTCGGTGGTGCCCGTAACCACCCAGTCGCCCACCTTGAAGGGCCGCTCCACCAGAAGGATCAGACCGGAGACGAAATTGGACACGATGTTCTGCAGGCCGAAACCGATGCCGAGGGACAGAGCACCTGCGACGAGCGCCAGGCTGGAGAGATCGATGCCCGCGGCCGAGATGCCGATAAGGCCCGCCAGGGCCACCCCCAGATAGCCGACCCCCGTCTTGACCGAATTGCGCACGCCGGCATCCACATGGCTGCGCGCCATGATGCTGCCGTCGAGCCAGCGCTGGAACCAGCGGGTACCGAAAAGGCCTGCCACGAACAGCAGGACGCCGCTGAGGATGCCGACCAGGGAAATGGAGATATTGCCGATGGTGATTTCGGTGAAGAGACGATAGGCCCAGAGCTGCAGGTCGCGCACCTGAAAGCCCCAGGACAGCAGAATGAGCGGAATGCCCGTCAGGAGCGCCAGAAGATAGATGCCGAAGCCGGCGGCAAGGCCAAGCTGGTCGAGACCGATGGGATCGAGCTTGAAGCGGCGGCGGAAATACTGGCCGACGAGCGTGCCGCCGAAGCTGTTCTGGCGCGAGACGGCCTTGCCCGAGAGAATGCCGATATACATCGTCACCAGCACCGCCCCGGTGAGAGTGATCTGGGTGGAGACGAACCGCGCCAGCCCCACATAGCCGACAAGGGCCGCGAGAATCAGCCCGCAGCCGGCAAAGCGGAGCAGACCCGCCGCAAGCCGCGGCCACGGCTTGCCGGGCGCGTCGGGATCGCCGTCGTCGGCCAGCAGCGGGCGGGAGAAGGTCATCGCAACAAGAATAAAACCGATGACGACCGAGGCGATCAGGCTTTTGGCCACCGTGAGCACCACCGGCGAACCCAGCGCGACGCTGATGGCGCTCAGGAGGTAATCGAACCCGTTGACGACGGTCATGGCGACGATGGCGGCAACCAGCCCGCGCGCACCGCTGTTCGATACCCGCACCAGCCGCCAGTTGGGCGCAAAGGGCGAGAAGACGGCATGGCTGAGCCGCCAGACGAAATAGACGAGGCCGATGACGCTGAGTGCCGCCGAAAGGATGGGCGCTATGTCCGGCCGCAGCACGTTGAAGGTGTCGAGGAAGAAATAGCAGGCGCCCAGGAAAGAGCCGAGCACCAGGGCCGAAAGCAGGGTTGACCAGAAGGCAACCGAGAGGCGGCTGATATAGGGCGGATCCGGCTCCGTCGGTTGCCGCCGGATCATGAAGCCGACCATGCGATATCCGCCCGAGAGCAGAACCAGCGCCGCAACCAGCGACAGCGCCACCGCGAAGAAGAGCTGGAGCTGCTTCACCCGCCAGACGAAATTGATCCAGCTGGTTGTCGCGCGGCTGAGATTGTCGATCTCGTCGAAGAGGGCGGCACTGGCTTCATCGAGCATGTCGGGGGTGAAGACGGATCGGCGCGTGAGCGTGTCGGTGAACAGCTTGCGGCGCATTTCCGTGATTCGGTTGGCGAGCGCCGAGGCATCGACGGAGAGGTTTTCCGCATCGCCCGTGATGGCGTTGATCCGGCCGCGCTCATCCGTCAGGCGGTTGCGCTCTTCGGTCACCTCCCTGGCTTCCGGAGGCTGCCCCTCCTTCGGCGGATCGCCGAGTTCGGTGAGCCGCTGCGAGATCTCCTCGAGCCGCGGCCGCAGGCTGACCGTGCTCTTCAGGACGGTCCGTCCGAGATCGTCGACCTTGGCCTTGAGATCGACGAGCCGGCCGTCATCGGTTGCAGCCTTGCCCGCGAGATCGGCAAAGGAGTTCAGCTGCCGCCTTGCCTTGTCGATGGTCTGGTTCAGGGTTGCGAGCGGATCGGCGGCATCGGGTGCCGGCGCGGCGGCGGTCGCGGGGGCGGGCTGCGCCTCCTGCGCCAGCGTTGCCTTTGACGGCAGCAGGCCGGCCGCCAGCCAGGACACGAGGAGCAGGCGGAAAAGTACCGCCGGAACGAAGCGAGGAATGCGCATGTCTCAGAACCCTTGTGCCGGCGCGCGCCGGCGCCGGTTCCCATCAGGGTTCCTGCTCTAACATAAAGAACGGCATTAGGAAGGCAGGGCGTCTCGCCGGCGGCTAAAAACCTGCACCGGGCGTCGCAAGATAGGCCTTTTCCTCCTCGGTGGAGGTCCGCATCAGGATGGGGTTGCGATGGGGAAACCGCCCGAAACGGCGGATGACGTCCCGATGCCGCTCGGCATAATCGAGATAGACAGGATCGCCGAGCGCTTCGAAGAGAGACACCGAACGATCCTGGTTGCGGAGATCCTCGCTGTGCTCGAAAGGCAGATAGAAAAATGCCCGATGCTCCCGCGGGACCGCATGGTCCAGCTGCCGTTCGACCGCTTCCTCCGCCAGCGCCAGGGCGAGGCAATCCGTGGCAAAGGCCAGCGGCGTGCCGCGGTAGATGTTGCGGGGAAACTGGTCAAAAACGATGACCGCCGCGAGCATCGCCGCGGCCTCCTCCCTCCACCGTCCGTCACAGCGTCGGGCCAGCGAAAGGTGAAGGTCGCGAAACCGGGCGGCGATCTCCATGTCCATGTCCGGCGTGGAGCGGAACCATTGCTCGAAGCTCAGCCTTCCGAACCAGTAATCCAGCACATCTTCCGGTCTCATGATCGTTTCGCCTCCGATGGTGATGCTCCCCCTATCTAGGGCGTCTCGCTGCGGATTGCACGCCCGCATTCCGCTCCGGGATCAGAGCCGGCCGGAACCGATCATGTCACGGATCGCGTCATTGTCCTGCGGCCGACCGAAGAGATAGCCCTGCCCCTGCTCGCAGCCGATCTCGGCCAGGAAGGCGCGCTGCGCCTCCGTCTCCACCCCCTCGCAGATCATGGTGATCGACAAGCCCTCGCAAAGGGAACGCACGGAGCGGATGATGGCCTGGCTGGAGGCGCTGTCCGTGAGGTTCCTGACGAACATCTGGTCGAGCTTCAGCTTGTCGAGGGGGAACTTGGCGAGGTAGCCGAACGAAGAGTAACCGGTGCCGAAATCGTCCAGCGCCAGGGTGACCCCCAGCGCCTTGAGGTCGTTGAGCTTGCGCACCAGATCTCCGGACTGATCGAGGAACGTGGACTCCGTGATCTCGAGCTGAAGCCTGTCCGGCGGCAGGTTGGATTGGGCAAGCGCCTGCGCGACATCGCTGACGACGTCGCCGCGGGTGAACTGCAGCGGCGAGACGTTTACCGCCACGGTAATCGGTTCCGCCCAGGACATCGCGTCGTCGCAAGCCCGCCACAGCACCCACTGGCCGAGCTTCTCCACGAAGCCGTTGGCTTCGGCGATCTGGACGAAATCGCCCGGCGAGATCTGCCCGAGCTGCGGGTGGTTCCAGCGCACGAGCGCCTCGACGCCGATCAGCCTCCGGTCCTTCAGCGCCACCTGCGGCTGGTACGTGACCGAGATTTCGTTGCGCTCGAGCGCCCGCCAGAGCTCTCGCTCCATTTCCCGCCAGCGGGTGATCCTGTCCGAGGCGGCCGGATCGAAGCGTGTCCAGCCCGAGCCGTTGATGGCGCGGGCCTCGTCCAGCGCGAACTCCGCATTGTCGAGAAGCGTTGCGGCATCGGTCCCGCTTGTGGGCTCCCACAGCGCAAAGCCGATGTGAACGCCGATCTTGGCGCGATGCTCCCCGATCAGGAAGGGAATTCCGAGAGTGCGGATCAGGCTTTCGGCGAACTTCGCGGGATCGTCGAAGTCGCGGGAGCCGCGGCGCGCGAGGCAGAAGGAATCGCCGCCCGTTCTCCCCACCAGAAGGACACCGGGATCGTAGGTTTCGAGTGTCCGCGCGACCAGCGTCAGCAGACTGTCGCCCACATCGCGGCCGAGGGTCGTGTTGATGGTCTTGAAGCGGTGCAGGTTGAGCGAATAGACCGTGATGACGGGCGCCGAAGCGCTTTCTGCCGGCTGCTCCGCAAGCAGCTTGTCGAGGCGCGTGACAAACTCCGTTTCACGCAGCGCGCCGGTCAGCTGATCGAACCGGGACAACCGGTCGAGGGCCTCCTGCTGGCGCCGTCGCTCGGTGATGTCGCGGGCAGCGACACAGATGACGAAAGCCACGCCCTCGGGCCGCTCGAGCCTTGAAGGGGTAATCGAGTACTCGATGCAACGGCTGCCGCCGTCCCCCGGCAGCACGATTTCGCGCACGGCAGGCATCACGACCTCCCCGGACCGCACGCGCTCGAATATGGATTGTGCCTCCGCTTGCAGCCTTTCGGGCAGAACCTGCGCCATGGGAGCCCCCAGGCCCACCTGGCGGCCCGGCCTGAACACGCTGTAAACCCGCTCGCTGATTTCGATGAGGAGGCCGTCTTCGTCCGCCACCAGAATGGCATCCGAATTGTCGTTGATCACCTGCTCGAGGATCTGCCGGGTGTTGCGGGTCTCGATCGCCGCCATCTTCAGAAGCCAGCCCCGGATATCGAGCTCTATGACGGTGCGGGAGAAGGCGATCCCGACCAGCGCAAGATGAATGAGCGCGGTGTGCAGAGCAATGGCATGATCCCGGTACAGGTAGAAGGCGACGCCTTCGAAGACGAGACCGGTGGCCGCCAGGAACAGGAATTGCCCGGTCAGGCGGCGCGGCTTGAAAAAGAAGAACCCGGCGAGCGCAACGGACAGGGCAAGCCCCGCAAGCCACGGATTGGCAGGCACCGCCACCCGGTTCTGCAGGAGCGTCTCGGCGGCCAGGATCTGCACCATAGGCCCCGGGATGTTCCCGTGAACGGGAACCGTGAAATAGTCCTTCAGCTCCACCGCGTGGGCACCCACCAGCACCGATTTTCCGTCGAGAGCACCCTTGCTCAGCTTTCCGGCAAGTAGTGTCGAGACCGAATAGACCGGAACGGTCGCGGGATTGATGGAGAAGTCGATGGGGAAGTGCTCGAGCCTGTTCCCTTCGTTGCCCGCAAGCAGCGTCGGGATGGAGGCGAGCGGGCCATCCGGTGCCGGCACGGCATAGGGCATGTCCCGGACGACCCCATCCATGCCGGGAATGACGTTGACGGCGCCCAGCCACGCATTGTCGGCGAGCTCGGGAATGGGAGAGGTCAGGGAAAGCTGCTGGCGGCTTCGCTCGGCGGCGCTGCTTTGCAGGAAGGCCGGAAGGATGACTGCGCCGCCCGCCCTCTTCAGCGCCGCGGCGAAGGCCTCGTCCTGCGCGGGATCGGAGCGGGCGGAGAAATCGATGTCGAAGGCAATGTCCCGAACACCGGACTTCATCAGTTCATCGACGATCTGCCCGTGGATGGAGCGCGGCCAGGGCCATACGCCGATGGTATCGAGGCTCTTCTTGTCGATGGCCAGAAAGGCGATCCCGCCCGAAGCCCGCCGGGGCGAGAACGCCATGCGGTTCTCCGTCAGAAAGGCATCGACGGAGCGGACATAGTTCATGCCATGGAAGAGATAGCCAGCGAGCAGAAAGGCCGCCAGGCTGGCCATGAGGATGAAGGTACGGCGCGGCGAGCCGGCAAACCGGAGCTTCACGGGAGCTGCCTGCCCGTGTCAGTTCTTGCCCTTGTACCTGTTGCCGCCTTCGCCCTTGCCCTTGCTCTCACTTTTCCCATCGCCGGTATCCCTCCCACCGGCATTATCATGACCTGAATTGCTGTCGGAAGCGTTACCTTTTCCCTCGCTTTCCCTGTCGGAACGATCCTTGCCCTCGGAGCCGCTCCCGGCACTGTCCCTGCCGCTGCCGTCGGCGCCCGAGCTGCCCTTTCCGCCACTGGAACCGGAGCCGGAAGTCCCGCCGGGTGCGCCGCTGCCCGTGCTGCCGGACTTGCCCGCGTCGGATCCCGACGACGAGGCACCGCCACCCGAAGCCGAACCACCTGCCGGACTGCCCCCGGATGCGGAGCCGCCACCGGTTCCCTTGCCCGACGTGCCGGAAGACGACCCCGACGACCCGGTGTCCGTGCCCTTGGAGGATTTGGTCTCGTTATCGGGGGATGCGGTTCCGGAGGCTTCATCGGTGCCGGGAGCACCGGTTGCCGCGGCCGCCGTGCTTTTTGCCGTCTTTGAGGGAACGGCTGCCTGCGGAGCGGGAACCATGGGCGAGAAGGGCGAGACCTTCACGATGGGCTCGAAATGCTTGTTGGTGCCGGTGACCGCCATGGCGGTCCGGGGATTGTTGTCGACAGCCGCCTTCTGGCCGGCCCGCACGCCCGTGCGCTCCCCGGAAAGTGCATCGGTCACCTCCACACGTCCTCGGTCCACGCCGACGGTGGCCCCCTTCCCGGAGACGGTCACGCTGAAGACGGTGCCTTTGACGACGGCGGCAAGATAGGGCGTCTGTACGGCCAGATGCGGCTTGACCTTGGGATCGATCTCCAGACGGATCGTCCCCGCCTGCTGCGCGAAATCCGTGTGAACGGCAAAGCCGGGGCGCTCGTAGACGCCTGCAAGCGTGTTGGGCTGGAAGGTCACCCGATCCTTGGCCCGCTGCAGGACCACCCGGCCGCGCGGGCCCGTGCTGATCCAGCTCTGGTTCTTCACCGTCATCCCGGGCTTCAGGGGAAACCACGTCTTCCGGTCTTCCGTGTAGCTCGAAGGCTGGCTGACCTTGGCAACCACCCAGTCGGCGGCCAGAGCGGCCACGGGCTGAGCAAGGGAAAGAAGTGCGAGTGCGGGAACGAGGAGGAACTTCTTCATGACGCATCCATGTACAGATTTGATTATGAGCTAAAATCATATTGCTGAATCGCTTCTTAAACCCTGCGAGATATCGCGGGAAATGCAGCGCTAAATTGCATCACTGTTAATGATTGGTTGCGAAATTGCGCACAAGCGAAACGAGCCATTCCGGAACCGGATGGCACTGCCTCGCGTTGGTTTCGCTGACGATCCACGGATGGCGGGGGAGCAGGATGACGGCGCGCGCAAGCTGGAAAGGCGAGATTTCCATCGGGGACCTGTCGCTGATGCTGACCCTTCACGCTGCGGCTTCAACCTCGGAGCGCATCGTCTTCCACATGCTGAACCGCCGCACAGGCAACCGCCTGCACCGCGAGTTTGTCGACAGCGAAAGCGGCAAGGCGGTCGACGATGCGGACGAGATGAAGGGCTACGAGGTCGCGGACGACGATTATCTGGTCATCGATCCCGAGGAGATATCCGGTGCCGTGCCCAGGAACGATCACCGGCTGCATGTGGAAGCGGTGATCGACCGCGAGGATTTCGACCGCCTGTTTCTGGACCGGCCCTATTTCCTCCTTCCGGCACGGGAGGAGGACAGGGAGGATTACGTCCGCCTGCGGGATGCGCTGGCCGCCAAAAACCGCGCGATCATTGCCAGCGCGGTTCTGTTCCGCAGGGTGCGCCATCTGATCATCCGCGCCGAGAGCGGAGGCCTCGTGGCCGCCACGCTGCACTTCAGGCAGGAGGTGCGCTCTTCCGACGAAGTCTTTGACCAGATTCCCGAAATATCCGTGAAAGGCGAGATGCTGGAGCTTGCGACCCACATCATCCAAACCCGTGCCGGCGCGTTCGATCCCGAAGCCTTCGACGATCGTTACGAGGCAGCCCTCGTCGAGGTGGTCAAGGCGAAGCTGGCCGGCCGCAAGATCCGCAAGCCGCCGGAGCCCGAGCGGGGCAAGGTGATCGACCTCATGCAGGCGCTGCGCGAGAGCGCGGATCTTGCCGGGTCCGACGGCAGGAAGCCGGCCGGCAAGGCAGGCGGCCGCAAACCGGCAAAACAGGCGCCGCGCAAGCGAAAGGCAGGTTGAGCCATGGCAGGATCACTCGAAACCTATCATGCGAAACGCAACTTTCGCTCGACGCGGGAGCCGCGCGGCCGGAAGGGAAAGTCCGCCGGCAACAGCTTCTGCATCCAGAAGCACGATGCCACGCGGCTGCATTATGATTTCCGCCTCGAAATGGACGGCGTTCTCAAGAGCTGGGCCGTCACGCGCGGCCCGAGCCTCGATCCCGAGGACAAGCGGCTTGCGGTGCATGTGGAAGATCATCCGCTGGACTACGGAGACTTCGAGGGCACCATCCCGAAGGGAGAATATGGAGGCGGAACGGTGCTCCTCTGGGACCGGGGCACCTGGACACCGGACGGCGATCCGCACCGCGGCTATGCCAAGGGCCACATGGAGTTCACGCTCGACGGCGAAAAGCTGAAGGGACGCTGGCATCTGGTGCGGATGCACGGGCGGGGCCGTGAAAAACGCGAAAACTGGCTGCTGATCAAGGGGGATGACGAGTTTGCCCGTCCGGGCGACGACGGCGCCTATCTGAAGGAGGCGCCCCTGTCGGTGAAGACGGGCCGCGAGCTCGGCGAGATCGCCGGAGAGAAGCCCGGCTGGTCGTCGAAGGCAGGCGGTGCGATCAAGGCGAAGGATGGGAAGGGCACCGGCAAGAAGCCTTCCCGGGAGAAGGCGAAGGCCATGCCCGCAGCGCCGCTGGCGCTTCCGGAAGAGGCCGCCGCAGCGCCCCTGCCGGATTTCGTCGAACCGCAGCTCGCCACACTCGTGGAGAAGCCACCCGAAGGCGACGACTACATCCACGAGATCAAGTTCGACGGCTACCGGCTGCTCGCGCGCCTGGAGAAAGGCAAGGTGACCTTCCTCACGCGAACCGGGCTCGACTGGACCGAACGTTTCGGCCCGGGCGTCGCAGCGGCCATCGCCGATCTTCCGGCGAAAAGCCTGCTTCTGGACGGCGAACTCGTCGTGGAGCGGGAGGGAGGCATCTCCGATTTCTCCGCTTTGCAGGCCGATCTTTCGGAAGATCGTCACGATCGCTTCCGCTTCTATGCCTTCGATATCCTCCATCTGGACGGTCATGATCTTCGGGAGCTGCCGCTTGCGGAGCGCAAGAGCGTGCTGGAGAGGCTGATACCGCCCTCAGATGTCACTCTTCGCTTCAGCGGCCATTTCGCCGATACCGGAGCGGATGTGCTTGCCCATGCGTGCCGGCTCGGGCTCGAGGGCATCGTGTCGAAGCGGGCAGACCTCCCCTACCGGTCGGGCCGCTCGCGAAGCTGGCTGAAGGCGAAGTGTTCGGCCCGTCAGGAATTCGTCATCGGCGGCTACGTCCCCTCCTCCGTCTCCAACCGCGCCATCGGGGCTCTTGTGCTCGGGGTCTTCGAGGGTGACAATCTGGTGCACGTGGGCAAGGTGGGGACGGGCTTCAGCCGCGCCGTGGCGGAAAGCCTGTTCCGGCAGCTCCAGCCGCTCCGGACCGACCGTTCGCCCTTTGCGGCCAGGCTGACGTCGGCCGAGGCGAAGGGCGTGCGCTTCCTCAAGCCCGAGAAGGTTGCGGAGATCGAGTTTCGAGCCTGGACGGGGGACGGGCATCTGCGCCACGCCTCCTTCCGCGGCTTGCGGGAAGACAAGGACGCCAGCGCCATCCGCCGGGAAGCAAAGCCGGCATCGGGAGAAAAAGCCATGCCCACCGGGGAGCAGGAAAAGCCCGCCGCCCTCTTCAAGGGGCTGACCCATCCGGACC
This sequence comes from Gellertiella hungarica, assembly GCF_014197145.1. Classification (GTDB taxonomy): domain Bacteria; phylum Pseudomonadota; class Alphaproteobacteria; order Rhizobiales; family Rhizobiaceae; genus Gellertiella; species Gellertiella hungarica. The sequence goes on from NZ_JACIEZ010000016.1 coordinate 16,437, forward strand.
GCATCTACTGGCCGGAAGAGGGCGTCACCAAGCTTGGTCTGGCCGAGTATTATGCGGAAATGTGGGACTATCTCGCCCCCTTCGTGACAGGCCGGGCGCTCGCCCTCCTCCGCTGCCCGGAAGGCATCAACGGCGAACGCTTCTTCCAGAAACACAAGTGGCGCGGGATGAACGCCGCGATCCAGTCTGTGAAGGACCCCGGCGAACCGGACGAGGAGCCGCTGCTTTCGATCCGCGACGTCAAGGGCATCGTGGCGCTTGCGCAGTCGGCGGCCCTGGAGATCCACCCCTGGGGCTCGACGCTGAAGGCCGTCGAAAGGCCGGACATGCTCATCCTCGACCTTGATCCCGGCGAAGGCGTGGCCTGGACGGAGGTGATCGAAGGGGCGACTTTCGCACGCCGCCTTCTGGAGGAGGCGGGGCTCGCCGCCTATGTCAAGACTTCCGGCGGCAAGGGGTTGCACGTCGTGGCTCCGCTGAAACCAAAGGCCGACTGGGACGCAGTGAAGGCCTATACGAAGTCCGTTGCGGACCGCATGGCCGACGAGCAGCCCGACCGCTATGTCTCCACCATCACCAAGGCAAAGCGTGTCGGCAAGATATTCGTGGATTATCTGCGCAATCAGCGCGGCATGACGGCAGTGGCCCCCTACTCGCCCAGGGCGAGACCCGGTGCCCCCGTCTCCATGCCGGTCTTCTGGGAGGAGCTGAGCCCGGCAGTCGGGCCTCAGCACTTCACGCTCATGAATGCCGTTGCGCGGATGGACGCTCTTTCGGAGGATCCCTGGAAGGATTTCTGGGAAAAGGCCCGCCCCCTGCCCTGAGTTGAGGCTTTCCCTATTTCCGACCGGCCTTGCGATCCTTGTCGAGGCTCTGCCTGAGCGCGTCCATGATGTTGACCACATTGCCCTTCTCGGGCTCGGCACGCCGGGGCGCGGATTTCTTGCTGGCCGTCTTCTTCCGTGCCTTCTTGTGCTCGGCAATGATCTCCCGAAGCCGCTCGTTGACGGGATCGTCGATCTCCCCGGGCTCCCACCCCTGCTTCTCCTGCGAGAGAAGCCGGACGACGGCAGTGCGTGCCTTTGTGCCGGCCTTCTCCTTTTCCAGTTCGCCGAAATACTCCTCGGGCGGTCGCACCTCGTCGCCGTAGCGCAGGGTCCAGACGACCATGCCGCGGCCGCGCGGTTCGATCATGACGGCGCGCTCGCGCCGATACAGAACCAGCCGGGCAATGCCCACGGTACCGGTCTCCTCCATGGCGGCGCGGATCACGGCAAAGGCCTCCTCGCCCACCTCGTCATCGGGAAAGAGATAATGCGGCCGGTCGAGAAAAAGCGCCGGAATCTCGTCGGCGCCGATAAAGAGGTCGATATCGATGGTGCGCGTGCTGTCCAGCGCCACCGCATCGATCTCGTCTTCCTCAAGCATCACATATTTCCCTTCGGCATGTTCATAGCCGCGGATCTGGTCGTCATCCTCGACCACCTTGCCCGTTACGGCGTCCACGTAGCGGCTCATGACGCGATTGCCGGTCTTGCGGTTGACCGTGGTGAAGCGCACCTTTTCCTCGTCGGTAAGCGCCGGCATCATGGCAACAGGGCAGGTCACCAGCGTCAGCTTCAGATAGCCTTTCCAGAAGGGTCTCGGGGCCATGATGCGGTCTCCTTCACAACACGCGCAGAACATAAAAAAAGCGCCCCTTGGGGTAAGGGGCGCAGTTGTCTCTAGGGTCGCTGGGGGCGAACATGCCGGGTGCCGACGCCGCGACGAAATGGAACATCTCCTCACATCCCAACCAGCATGCTCGCAGCTAGAACGCGCAGGCTGCGAAGGGGTTCCGGAGCCATCGCAGGATTTTTCGCCCGGAGCGCCGCACGCTCCGTTCGGAACCAATCGGCGCTCCCTTCGTTGAGTTTCCGGATACCCTCAAAAAGGAGTTATGCCGATGCGAACCAATATCCAGAACCCGTCGGACCCGCTGGTGGACCGCGACCCCGACGATCCCACCGATCTGAACGACCGCGACTTCCAGGCACGCGAGGCACGTCAGGGAAGGCTTGGCCGTCCGGTGCTGACCGTACTGATCGCCGGCCTTGCTCTCGCGTTCATCGGCTGGGCCGCCGTCGAATTCTGGGGCCAGACCATGCCCGACGACCAGTTGCCGAAGCAGGTGACGACCGACCAGAACACCGATCAGCCGGGCTCCGAAGTGCCGACGGTCGACAGCCCCAACGCAACGAACACCCACCAGACACCGCCACCGGACGTCAACCGCAGCCCGCAGGCTTCCTCGACAGGGAGCGCGCCGGCTCCGGCCAACAGCCCGTAACCGGGTTCGCCAATGGAAAAGGGACGGTCCTGCCGTCCCTTTTTTGCGTCCATGACCGGACTATCTCCCTGGCGTGAAGGCCTTCCCCTACTGGCGGAAGAGCCTCAGCCGGACATAGCCTGCACCGGCGATGTCCTCGGCTATGGTGCGGATCCGCGTGACGGAATCGTCGTCGGGGACAAGCCCCTCGATGATCACGTAGGACCCGAGTATGCGGATCGATACGCGGGACACATCCTCCTCGCACTCCGCGGCCAAAGCCGTCCGGATGGAGGCGAGCAACCCCGAAGCCGTCGCCCCGTCGGGGCAATAGGCCTCCGGCTGGGCTTCGGGCAATATCAGTACCATGGAACCCTCCTTTTTTAGCAGATGGATAACGCTGCACGCCCCGCTCCCGTTCCGGGTGAAGGACGGTTAATTCGCAGACGCAACGGCAGGCGGACACCCGCAGGGAACCGCGAGGGCCCGCAAGGAGTTGGTGGTAGCGACCATTCCACGCGCGAGGCCAACCGCATGCCCCCCAGAAAGAACGATCCGAAGTCTTCTCACCCGCTTCAGGGAAAGGTTGCGCTCGTCACGGGCGCCGGTTCCGGAATCGGCCGCGCCACTGCGCTTGCGCTGGCCGCGCGCGGGGCGACGGTCGGCGTCCTCTCTCATACGGAAGACGAGGTGATGGACGCCTGCAGGGAAATCAGCGAGAGGGGCGGCAAGGCCGTCGCGCTGGTCGCGGATGTCACGGAAAGCGGTGCCATGGCGGATGCGGCACGCTGGCTGCTTCACGAGAGCGGCAAGATCGACATCGTGGTGGCGAATGCGGGGATCAACGGCGTCTGGGCACCCATCGACGATCTGGCGCCGGAAGAATTCGACCGCACCATCGCGGTCAACCTGCGCGGAACCTACCTCACCCTGCATCACACCGTGCCCCATCTGAAGCGCGGCGGCGGCGGCTCCATCGCCATCGTTTCCTCCATCAATGGCGTGCGCACGTTCACGACACCCGGGGCCACCGCCTATGCGGCGACCAAGGCGGCACAGGTGGCCATGACCAAGCAGCTGGCGCTCGAGCTGGGCAAGCATCAGATCCGCGTCAATGCCTTCTGCCCCGGCGCGATCGCGACCGACATCGAGGACAGCACGGAAATCCGCGATCGCGAGGAAACCGAGATCCCCGTGGAATGGCCGGAAGGCGATATTCCCATCACTGCCGGCGCCAAGGGCCGTCCGCAGGACGTCGCGGACATGATTGCCGTTCTTGCGGGCGACGAGGCACGTCACGTAACGGGAAGCATCATCTTCGTCGACGGGGGCCAGAGCCTCTTGCGCTGAAGCGCAACCGACAATCCGGAAGCTGGAAACGGGAGGGAACAAAATGGCCCTGCTGCCCGTTCATATTGCGTTCATGTATCACCACCCGGGGTGGTGCGCCCCCATTTTCTGGCGCGAACCGGGACAGCCCGCAAACTTCATGGAAAAGCGGCCGAAACGGGTCCGAGAAGGGATGATTCTGATGAGCAATTCGCGAGACGAATGGATCAGCAACCGGGCTTATGCCCTTTGGGAGCAGAATGGCCGACAGCACGGCCAGCACGAGGAACATTGGCAGCAGGCCAACAGCGAATGGGAAGAGCTGCAGCGCAACGCCCTGCCGGGCCACGTCCAGGACGGGCAGCGCGACGAGGGCATGCCTCCCGAATATCTTCAGGCCGACACGCAGGAAGATCCGGCACCCCGCCTGGGACGTGCGCCTTCCGCGAAGAAGCAGAGCAAGAGCGACACCGTCATCCTCGGAAAGTCGCAGGAGACGAAATCGAAGCGCCGCTCCTCGCGCAATTCCGTCTACGAGGAAAAGGATTACCAGGCGCTCTGATGCCGCCTGCCGTGATGCAAGAAGGCCGGTTCGCCAGAACCGGCCTTTTTTCTGGAAAGATTTCTACCCTAAGCCGCAATCCCGGGGCGCGAAGATCGCAACGCTGGCCTCGTAGACCATGGCCTTCGGCTCGGCGGGATGGCGGGCAAACGCGTCTTCCGCACCCGTATCGGCGACCCGGTCCCATGTCTTGGTGCCATTGATGGAAGGCAGCGTGAAGGTGCAATCCGCACCGGCATTCAGAACCACCAGCAGGCAATCTCCGGGCTCCTGGTCACCGATCACCCGGCGCCGGCAGACGAAGACACCGAGGACCCGCAATTCCGGATCGTTCCAGTTTTCGTCCTGCATGCGCTTGCCGTTCGGTGCAAACCAGGCCAGCTCGAAATGGCCCTCCTCGTCCGGTTCGCCGATGAGGAAGGGGTCCTGGCGCAGGCATGGATGTGCCTTCCGGAAGGCAACGGCTTCCCGGCAGAAGTTCAGGAACGGGTCGTCGATGCCGCTCCAGTCGGTCCAGCCGATCTCGTTGTCCTGGCAGTAGGCGTTGTTGTTGCCGTCCTGGCTGTTCCCCAGTTCGTCCCCCCCGAGGATCATCGGAACGCCCTGGCTGGACAGCAGCGTGAGGATCATCGCGCGCCGCCGCCGGGCGCGGGCAGCCTTTATGCCCTCGTCATCGGTCCGGCCCTCGAAGCCCATGTTGTCCGAACAGTTGTTGGAGTGACCGTCATGGTTCTCCTCGCCATTCGCCTCGTTATGCTTGTCGTTGAAGCTTACCGTGTCCATGAGCGTAAAGCCGTCATGGGCGCTGAGGAGGTTCACCGATGTGGTGGCGTTGCGGTCCGAATGATTGAACTGGACGGGCGAGCCCACGAGCCGCTCCGACACATCGCTGAGCATGCCGGGGTCCTTGCGCCAGAACCGGCGGATATCGTCGCGGTACTTGTCGTTCCACTCGCGGAAGGGATAGGGGAAGCCGCCCACCTGATAGCCGCCATGGCCCACATCCCAGGGCTCCGCAATCAGCTTGACGCCTGCAAGGATCGGATCCTGCCGGATGGCGTCGAGAAAGCGTCCTTCCCGCTCGAAGCCGTCCTGCTCCCGGCCCAGCGTGCTGGCCAGATCGAAGCGGAAGCCGTCGACATGCATGGCATTCACCCAGTAGCGCAGGCTGTCGAGCACCATGCGCATGACCATGGGATGGGCCGTGTTGAGCGAATTGCCCGTCCCGGTCGTGTCGTAGGTATGGCGGGGGTCCTCGTCCGAGAGACGGTAGTAGCTGCGGTTGTCCAGCCCCCTGAAAGACAGGGTCGGACCGCGCTGGTTCCCCTCCGCCGTGTGATTGTAGACGACATCCATGATCACCTCGATGCCGGCGGCATGGAAGCGCTTCACCATGGTCTTGAATTCCTTGATCCGGTTGCCGGAAAGGAAGCGGGGCTGCGGCGCAAAGAAGCCGAGCGTCTGGTAACCCCAGTAATTGCGCAGGTTCTTCTCCACCAGATACCGGTCGTCGAGGAAGAACTGGATGGGCAGAAGCTCGACCGCCGAAATCCCGAGCTTCACGAGGTGATCCACGATGGGATCGCTCGCCATGCCCAGGAAGGTGCCCCTGAGTTCGTCCGGCACGTCAGGATGAAGCATCGTCATCCCGCGGACATGGGTTTCGTAGATGATCGTATCGGTCCAGGGGCGCCTGATCGCCTCGTCGCCATCCCAGTCGAAGGCCGGATCCTGAACGATGCCCTTCACCATGAAGGGCGCGCTGTCGCGCTCGTCGAAGCTCAGATCCTCCTCGGGTGCGCCGATCGTGTAGCCGTAGAGCGCGTCGTCCCAGACGATCTCGCCCGCGACCTGCTTGGCATAGGGATCCAGGAGGAGCTTGTTCGGATTGAACCGGTGCCCTTCCTCCGGCGCATAGGGACCATAGGCCCGGTAGCCATAGACCGTGCCCGGGCCGATACCCGCGATGTAACCCGACCAGATATCTCCTTCGCGCTTCGGCAAGGGAAGCCGGGCGATCTCCTTCTTCCCGTCTTCGGAAAAGAGACAGAGCTCCACCTTCTCGGCATGAGCCGAAAAGACAGCGAAATGCGTTCCCTCTCCGGTGTATTCGGCGCCGAGCTCCGGCTTCATGAACTCCAGTTCAGAAAATGCATAACTCATGTTTGTGCTGCTCATTGGGGTTTGGTGACGGTGAGTAGTTCATGGCTGCGCGGGTGCGCCGCCGGTGTGGCGGGGCGGGCGCTGGCCGGGACCCAGCCACGGCGCACGCGCCGCGCTTCCCGGTGCCAGCGGTCGACCATGGGCTGGTCGATGAGCAGGATGCCGCCGGAGCTGCGCCGGAACCAGGTTTCGTCCTCTTCCGGATCGAAACCGGCCATGAGCGGCCCGTCGATGCGTGTTCCGGGGGCAACGACCGCATCGCGGAGGCGCACGTCGCTTCCGATCGTCGCGCCGTTCATCAGGACCGCCCGTTCGAGCCGGGCCCCCGTGCCGATGTTGACGAGCGGTGCCAGCGCGCAGGCCTCCAGATGGGCGCCGATGGCCTCGGAACCGGGATAGATGAGCGAGGGGAACTGCGACCCGGCAACCTCTCCGCGGCTGCCGATCCAGCCGGCATGCAGAGGCCAGTGTTCGAGGTCGAGCCCCGCTTCGCCATGGATCAGATCCATGTGCGCCGCGTGCAGGGCATCGATGGTTCCGACATCGCGCCAGTAGGCCTTTGCCCCTTTCCGCGGGGCGGAAAGGCGGTGGACATAGGCATGGCCGCGCTCCGCGACGAGCGGCAGGATGTCCTTGCCGAAATCGTGGGAGGAGCCCGGATTGTTGGCATCGGCGATCAGCAGCCGGCGAAGGCGCGGCCAGTCGAAGACATAGATGCCCATGCTGGCCAGCGAACGTTCCTGGTCTTCGGGCAGCGTCGCGGGATGCGCGGGCTTCTCCTGAAAGCCGGTGATGACCCCCTTCTCGTTCGCCACGATGACGCCGAAGCCCCTGGCTTCCCGCCTGGAAACGATGTCCGCGGCAATCGTGATATCGGCACCCGTCGCCACGTGCTGCTCGATCATCGGGCCGTAATCCATCTGGTAGACGTGGTCGGCGGCGAGAACCAGCACGTGCCGGGGCCGCAGCTGATCGATCCGGGCGATGTTGCGATAGACCGCATCGGCCGTGCCGCGATAGCCCTCGGCCTCGATCTCCGTCCCGCTGCCAAGGCAGACCACCGAGCCTTCGTCCATGGCGAAGCGCGGTTCCCACCGGTTCCGGATGTGGTTGACCAGCCGCTTCGGCTGGTACTGGGTGGCGACATAGGCACGGCGAATGCCGGAATTCAGCGTGTTCGCAAGCACGAAATCGACAATCCGGGAGGAGCCGGCAAACGGGATGGCCGGTTTGCAGTCCCGGTCCGTCAGCTCATGGAGCCGGCTGCCGCGTCCACCCGCGAGAATGAAGGCAAGGCATGTGTCGGTCAGCATTGCTGGCTTCGAGGTCATATGTTCGTCTGTCCATGTCTAGAAGAGGGTGTCCGGCATAGCCGGGGGGATGTGTGCGGGGGAAACGCGCCCCGCAGGGGAAAGGTTCCCCGAATACAGAGGCTTGGTGCAATCAGCAGATGCAGTGAAATTGAGGTAAAGCCGGAACCTTTGATGCGCCTGTCCTGTTCCTTGCCCGATGAAGCAGAGGAACTGACGCTGGACATGGAACAGAGACTTGATGCGATGGGTGGAACGGGACTGGAGAGCTGGGGCCCGCAATGGCTTCCCGACGGCATGGTGGATTTCCGGATCTGGGCGCCGGACGCTCCGTCCATGAAGGTCGTCACCGGGTTTGCCGACCTGCCCATGACCCGGCAGGAAGACGGCTGGCCTCACGTCGCCATTTCCGGCCTGAAGCCCGGTGACAGCTACAGCTTTCGCCTGCCGGACGGGCGGACGGTTCCCGATCCGGCCTCGCGGGCACAGGCGGGCGATGTGCATGGCCCCTCGCTGCTGATCGATCACGACAGTTACGAATGGAAAAACAACGACTTTCGCGGACTTCCCTGGGAAGAAACCGTCATTCTCGAGATGCATGTGGGGACATTCACGCCGGAAGGCACGTTTCGGGCGGCGATCGAAAAGCTGCCGCAGTTGCGGGACGTAGGCATTACCGCCATCGAGATCATGCCCGTCGCCCAATTCCGCGGCGAGCGGGGATGGGGCTATGACGGCGTCCTGCATTATGCACCGCATTCCGCCTATGGTACGCCCGATGATTTCAAGGCGCTGGTGGACGCGGCCCACGGTCTCGGACTGATGGTCTTCCTCGACGTGGTCTACAATCACTTCGGCCCGGAGGGAAACTATCTCGGCGCCTATGCAAGCCCCTTCTTCAGGCAGGACGATCCCACGCCGTGGGGCGCATCAATAGATTTCAGCAACCCTGCGGTGCGGAAATACTTCGCCGACAATGCCATGATGTGGATCGGCGATTACCGCATAGACGGCCTTCGCTTCGATGCCACGGAGCAGATCCGGGACGAGGAGTCCGAGGAGCACTTTCTCGAGGAACTGACGCGAAGCCTCCGCACGCGCTTCGCCGACCGCCATCTGCACCTCATTGCGGAAGACCAGCGGGGGCGCCGGTCGCTCCTGCGGCGCGACGAACACAATCAGCCCGTCGTCTTCACGGGAACCTGGAGCGACAGCCTGCATCACTGCCTGCACGTGCTGGTAACCGGAGAGTCCAAGGGCCATTACAAGCGGTTCGAAGACAGTCTCTGGGACAACCTGCGCACCTCTGCGGCCGAGGGTTTTCTCTTCCCCGACGATCCCGCGCATGCGGATTGGCCCGTGCCGCCGAATGTCTACGTGAACTACATCCAGAACCACGACCAGATTGGCAATCGTGCCTTCGGCAACCGCCTAAACACGCTGATTTCTGCCGACATGATGGAAGTCCTGACGGCGATGATGATGCTGATCCCGCATACGCCGATGCTCTTCCAGGGCGAGGATTTCAATGACGACAGCCCCTTCTGCTTCTTTGCGGATTTCGAGGGCGAGCTGGGACAGGCCATGCGGGACGGTCGCCTCGGGGAGGCGGAGAATTTCGGCGGCATGCCGGAGGGCAAGACGCTGGCCGACCTGCCGGACCCGATGGATCCGGTGACGTTCCACGCATCGAAGATCGAATGGAGCAAGGCGGACAGCGAGGAGGGTCACAAGGCGCGGCTGCGGCTGAAGGCGCTGACGGACATCCGGCGCGAGCACATCGCGCCCCTGATGCGCCGCGGGCCGACCGTCCCCGGCACGATCCTGCCCGCGCCGGACGGGTTGCTCGCCATCGACTGGGCATTCCCGGACGGGACGCTTTCGCTGAGGGTGAACCTGACGGACCAGCCTGCGCGGTTGCCCGGCATCCTCGGCACGGTTCTCTACGCACAGACCGTCGCCGGAGCAGAACACGGCGCACGACTGGATGATCTTCCGGGCCCCGGCATCGTTGTCGGACTCAACCGCCTGGATGGCGCCCCCTGAAGCAGGAACCGGTGCGGCGGCGGCACCGGTTTTTTTCAGGCCAGGCCACGGACACAAGCAGTGAAACGGAAGGAGGATCCACATGTCCTCGAGTATTTTTCATCGCGGCCCCGCTCTGGCAGGTCCGCAGGCCGATGGCGAAACGCTGGAAAGCGTCCATCAGCTTGCCACGGCCTGCGAGCGCTGCGACCTCTATCGCAATGCCACGCAGGTCGTCTTCGGAGAGGGATCCCCGAATGCCTCCGTCATCCTGGTCGGCGAACAGCCCGGCGACAAGGAAGATCTTGCAGGACGGCCCTTCGTCGGGCCGGCGGGGCACAAGCTGGACATCTGCCTTGCCGAAGCCGGCATCGACCGTTCGCAGTGCTATCTCACCAATGCGGTCAAGCACTTCAAGTTCGAGGAACGCGGCAAGCGGCGGCTCCATGCCAAGCCCAATTCCGGCGAAATCCAGCGCTGCGCCTACTGGCTGGCGGCGGAGATCCGGATCGTGAAGCCACGCCTCGTGGTCGCCATGGGAGCCACCGCTCTCGCCTCCCTGCTGGGCCGCAACGTCCGGGTAACGCGGGACCGGGGCAAGCTGTTCGCGACCCCGCTGGGCTTTCCGGTGCTCGTCACGGTCCACCCCTCGTTCCTGCTGCGCCTGCCGGATCCGGAAGAAGCGGCACGGGAACAGGCACGGTTCGTCGACGACCTGCGCAAGGCCCTTCCCTTCTTCCCGGCAGGACCGGTTCTCGAGGGAACCGGCTCCTGAACCGGAGGGCTCAGCGGCCGAGCGCCTGCTCGATCGCGCGCCTTATGTCGTTCATGTCGAAGGGTTTCTGCAGAAGCACCGGCCTGAGCCGTCCCGGCACGTCCGGGAGGTCGTGATGGCCGGTGGCAAAGATCAGGCCGAGATCCGGCAAGCGCTCGCGGACGGTGCAGGCAAGCTCCGTTCCCGACATCCGCGGCAGCCCCATGTCTGTCAGAAGAACATCGAAGGTCTGCGTCTCGAGAAGCGCAAGCGCCTCCTCCGCGGAAGCCGCCTCGGCAATGTCGTGCCCCAGTTCTTCCAGCATGTCCATCGTGTTCAGGCGGATCAGGAAGTCGTCTTCCACGACCAGAACCCGCTTTTTCTCCGTGAAGGCATGCGAGGGGGGCGACACCTGGACCGGTACGTGTACCGGGACGTTGACGGCACTGTCCGTCTGCCGGGCCTGCTCCTCGATCACCTACGCGATCGGCTCCTGCCGGCGTGTGGCCAGAACCTGGCGTATGCGCCGTGCCAGCGCCTCGCGGCTGTAGGGCTTGGACAGGAGCTCGACGCCCGCATCGAGACGCCCGTCATGCACGATTGAGTTTTCCGTATAACCGGAGGTGAACAGGACCGCGAGGTTTGGCAGCCGCTCCTTGGCCATGCGGGCCAAATCCGCACTGCGCAGCGACCCCGGCATCACCACATCCGTGAACAGAAGATCGATCGGAATGCCGCTTTCGATCACGGTCCAGGCGCTTTCGGCGTCACGGGCCTTCAGGACCGTATAGCCGAGTTCGCCGAGCATCGCGACCACGGTCGCCCGGACCTCGTCATCGTCCTCGGCAACGAGAATGGTTTCGTTGCCGCCCGAAATGGGACCCATGTCCTGCTCTGCGAGGCGCTCTTCCGGTGCGCTCGATCGTGGCAGATAGATGCGTACCGTCGTTCCCTCGCCGAGCTCGCTGTAGATCTTCACGTGCCCGCCGGACTGCTTCACGAAGCCGTAAACCATGGAAAGCCCGAGACCGCTCCCCTTCCCTACGGGTTTGGTGGAGAAGAACGGTTCGAAGGCGCGGGCCATGATTTCAGGGGGCATGCCCGAACCGGTATCCGTGACCGCGATCACCACATACTGGCCCGGCGCCAGATCGGGATCGCGGGAAACATGGCTCGCATCGATGATGGAATTGGCGATTTCGCTGGTGAGCTTGCCCACGCCATTCATCGCGTCGCGGGCATTGATGGCCAGGTTGAGGATGGCGTTCTCGATCTGGGACGGGTCCACCAGCGTGTTCCAAAGATCGGCCGCCCGAATGGTGCGGATTTCGATCGCCTCGCCGATGGTGCGATGGAGCAGCTCCTCGATGCTGTCGATGAAGCGGCCGACATTGATGACCTTCGGCTCGAGTGCCTGCCTCCGACCGAAGGCCAGAAGCTGCGTCGCCAGCTTGGAGCCGCGCCCGACGCCGGCAAGCGCTCTTTCGATGTGCTGACTGGCCCGAGCGTTGCCGGCGACTTCGCGCGTGAGCAATTGCAGGCTTCCGGAGATGACCTGGAGAAGGTTGTTGAAGTCGTGGGCGATACCCCCGGTCAGCTGGCCGATGGCCTCCATCTTCTGCGCCTGGCGCAATTGCTGCTCGGCCTGCTCCAGCGCCGCCGCCTGTTCGTGCTCCGCCGTCACGTCGCGGCCATAGGCAAAGAGCAGATGGCCCTCCATGGTGATGCGCCAATCGATGGCGCGCACCGAGCCATCCTTGTGACGGAAGCGGATCACCTGATCGATGAAATAGGGTTTCAGCCCCTCGTCGTTCAGCGAAAACTGGACCGCACTCTCCTCCGGCTCGGAAAGGAAGCTGCGGAAGCTCTCGCCGAGCACTTCGCGGGGGCTGTAGCCCAGGGCTGCCGTCCAGGCCGGATTGACCGAACGGATAAGCCCGTCCTCGTTGAGGACGACCAGCAGGTCGCGCGAGTTGCGCCAGACGCGGTCCAGCTCTGCGGTGCGCTCCACCACCTGCTGCTCGAGCGACTGGGCAAACTGCTTCAGCTCCTGTTCCGCACGGCGCCGTTCCGACGCCGCGCGGGTACGCTCCGCCACGTCCCGGATGAAATCGATCTCGTCGGCGGTCCAGGCCCTGGCATCCTCGTGATTGAGGTAGAGAAGCGCGACCAGGCCCTCCCGTTCCGTGACTGGCATGTTGACGAAGGACTGCGCACTGATCGCCTTCAGCGCGTCGGCATTGGCGGCGGTCCGGGGATCCAGATAGGCATCGCCGACATAGACGGTCTCGCCCCGTTTCAAATCCTCGATGTAGCTGCCGTAATCCCGGAACTGGAGGGTGCCTGCGAGGCTCTTGATGCCAGGTGCATTCCAGTCCTTGTCGATGGTGATCGTCTCCTTCTCGGAGTCGATGGTGCCATAGCCGGCACGGCTGACATTCATCACGCGCGCCAGCATCTCCGCCGCCGCAAAGGCGATTTCGGCCGGGTCTTCAAGAAGGCGGAAGCGATCCGTCAGCTCGATCAGGGCCGCGCGGCGGATTTCCTGCGCGCGCACCTCGGTCACATCCACATTCACCCCGATGAGCCCGAGGAACTCGCCGTTGCTGTCATAGCGCGGCTGCGCGCGCGACTGCAGGATCCTGTATCGGCCCTGGCTGTCCCTGATCCGCCATTCGGAGAGCGTCGGCTCGAGATCGGGCACCTCCCGCACCCGCGCGCGTACACGGGCGAGATCATCCGGATGCATGTGCGATTCCCAGTCGAAGTCCGGCGGATCGTCCGGACCAAGGCCCCAGAACTTCCGGATCGCGGCATTCAGGAATGTCGGGCGTCCCGCCGGGTCCGTCATCCAGAGCATGACAGGCGCATCCTGCGCCACCAGACGGAAGCGCGTTTCGCTGTCGCGCAGGGCCTCTTCGGCCAGCCGCTGTTCGGTGACGTCATGCCCCTGTACAAAGATGCCGCTGGTAACGCCGTCATCGTCCACGACCGGCTGGTAGATGAAATCGAGGAAGCGTTCGTCCGGCGGGCCACCATCGCGCCGATTGAGAAGCACCCGGACACCGCGGCCGAGATAGGGCTGGCGCGAGGTGCGCACGCGGTCGAGGAGTTCTATGAAGCCCTGATCCACCACCTCCGGCAGCGCTTCGCGCAGCGGCTTGCCGATGACATCACGGTTGTCGATGAGGCTGCGATAGGCATTGTTGGCCATGTCGAAAACATGATCCGGCCCGAAAAGCGTGGCGACGAAGCCCGGCGCCTGCTCGAACATCTGCCTCAGCCGGTCCTTCTGCCCGCGCAAGAGCCGCTCCGCCCGCACCTTGGGTGTGGTCTCCACCACGATGGCGATGACGCCCACGGGCTTTCCATCCTCGTCGGGAATGGGCGAATAGTCGAGATCGAGCCAGACCTGCTCGGGCATTCCCTTGTTGCGGAACAGGATCATTTCCTGATCGCGGTAGGCAAGGGTTCCGCCGGCGAGGCAGGTCTTCATCACGTGCTCGTTGAAGTCGGCGACTTCCGGCCAGGCCTCGCGAACCTTCGCGCCGAGCACCTCCGGATGACGGCCGCCGCATATCGCGGCATAGCCGTCATTGTAGATCATGACGCCATCCTCGCCCCAGAGGGTGACCATGGGGACCGGCGAGCGCATCATGAGACCGACCGTGCTGCGCATGTGTCGCGGCCAGTTCTCGATGGGGCCGACCGACGTGCCGGACCAGTCGAACTCTGCGGTCAATCTTGCCGTTTCACCATCGCCTGCAAGAAATCCCGCCAAGGCCGCTGCTGCACGTCCGTCGACGCTGCTCGTCATCAAAAAAAGCTCCCCTCAGGGCACAGGCGAGGCCCCATTCCTGACGAAACGGGCCTGCCAGTTCCCGTTCGCCACACGTTCGGCTTGCAGATAGGGCACAACGCCCGCACCGCAAGTGAGCGCAGGCCGCAAGTTTCCGGCCCGCCCAGAAAAAGTCACTCCACCACGGGGATGGTCATGGTGAATACAGTACCCCCGTCCCGCTCGAAGGAATAGCGTCCTCCAAGCTGCGCTACGAAACCGGCGATCAGCTTGCTTCCCATGCCCTTCGCCGCTCCCTCGGGATCGAAGCCCGGCCCGTCGTCGACGATGGTGAGAACGGCATGCCCGCTCTCCTGGCGAAGGCGTACGTCGAGGATGCCGGTCTGGCCTTCGGTGAAAGCGTACTTGAACGCATTCGACACCACCTCGTTGACGATCAGCCCGATGGGCAGAGCCTGGTCCCGATCCACATGGATGGGTTCCAGATCGAACCGCACGTCGACGTCGCGATTGTAGGCCTTGGCAATTTCCGTCACCACTCTCGTGAGGTAAGGGGCGGCCTCCAGCCGATCGAACTGATCCGACTGGTAAATCTGCTCGTGTACCGCAATCATCGCCGAGATCCGGTGCACCATCTCCTTGCGCGCCTGATCGGGAAGAGGCTGCAGACGAACGAGGGCAGACACTGCCTGCAGATTGTTCTTCACCCGGTGATGGATTTCCCGGAACAGGAAGTTGTTTCGCTCCAGCGCCTTCTCCAGATCCCGGTTCCGGCTGACGTATGCGCGCAGGAGCGCAGCGATGGAAACCGCTTCGATCAAGAGGAGAGCGATCATCGGGAGGCCGAAAACGATCTCCTGCCTGAGCGTCTTCCAGAAGATATCGAGCGTCTCGGTGCGTTCGATCCCGGCAACCGCAATCAGCGGCCATTTGCTCAGGCGCCAGAAGCCGACAATGCGCGCCTTGTGGTCCACCGGCGAAATCTCGCTGTGGTAAAACCCGTTCGGCTGCCATTTGAGCGGCGCGTCGAAGAGCGGAAGCGTTTTCAGCTGGATGCTGTTCGGCACGGGCGGATAGCGTGCAACCAGCCAGCCGTCATCCCCGAGGACGCCGATGGACGAGAACTCCCCGAGCCCCATGCTGCTCCAGAACTCGACCAGCTTGTGCACTGGAATGGCAATCGTTGCGGCGCCGTGAAACGCGCCATCCCGCTTGATGCGACGAGCGATGATGAAGACCTGCTCCTTGCTGACCCGTTCCACGAGCTGCGGGGAGATGACGCTCTGTTCGGTGGTCTGAACCTTCTGGAAATAGCTGCGGTCTGCGATGTTGATGACCGGGGCGCGAGGGATGCTCGACAGGCGGAGCATGCCGGTTTCGTCATAAACCGCATACTGGAAGCCCACCGGCAGCCCGCTCACCGCACTCGCAATGTCGTCGGCGGCGCCCGAAGAAGAAACGATCGGCTGGTTGGAAAAGACGCTGTCGATGCGGCGAAGCGCTTGGTCGCTCGCCTCTATCATCCATTCGAGGTTGGCAGCCACCACATGCGCCGAGGAAACCGCCCGGGCCTCACCCGCGCTGATCGCTGCCCTGTAGTTCTGCCAGACCATCAACATGGTAAGGCCCAGGATCGCCAGGAAAAAGGCAATCCCCATTCCAATCGCCAGTGCGGGCATTCCCACACGGTCGCGAAGCGACACAGTGCCCTTGTCGTCCACCAAAGCCCCCTCGCCTCTCCGTCAGCCGATCAGCGGTCCCGGTCCATGCGCCAAGCAGTCCTTGGTCTTTTCGCCCTGGGGTTTCCCCGGCCGAAGTCCGGGATCGCCCTCTCGCTTTCAATTAACTCAGTTAGTATCAAAAACCATGTTCATGGGCACCAGATATTTTAGGAGGCTGAAAAAATATTCTATTGCCAGATATCGCATCTCATAATTGGCCGATGATTTATGAGAGTAATAACGCCACTCATTTGTACAATTGGCGCTTCGCTGCACCCGAACGAGCAATATTCTTTCGAATCACGACCAAAGACGACTTTTCCGGAACATTCGCGCCGTTCGGCGGTTCTTCCAGCCAGGGGACATGATTTCCAATCAGAGGAGTACGCACCTATGGCTCAGAAGATGCTGCAGGACCTGTTCTACGACACGCTGAAAGACATTTATTATGCCGAGCGCCAGATTCTGAAGGCTCTGCCGAAGATGGCGCGCGCCGCGCAGTCCGAAAAGCTGCGTCAGGCCTTCGAGCAGCACAAGGAAGAAACCCAGGGCCAGATCGAACGCCTTCAGCAGGTCTTCGAGATCATCGGCAAGCGCGCACAGGGCAAGACCTGTGAAGCCATCCAGGGTATCATCGCCGAGGGCGAGGAAATCATGGAAGAGTTCAAGGGTTCGCCCGCTCTCGATGCCGGTCTGATTTCGTCCGCTCAGGCTGTCGAGCATTACGAGATCACCCGCTACGGCACGCTGGCCGCCTGGGCAAAGCAGCTCGGCCACAAGGAAGCCGTGACGCTGCTCGAGCAGACCCTTCAGGAAGAATCCAAGACCGACAGCTCGCTGACCTCGCTTGCCGAAACGGCGCTGAATGCGGCCGCCGAACGCAAGGCAGCCTGATTTCAGGCCCGTTCAACCAAAAGGCCGGCGGAGCGATCCGCCGGCCTTTTCTTTTATTCGCATGGCCTTTGATCAATGCAGCCAGATCGCAAGATCGCTGGGCTTGGGAGCCGCGGAGGCTTCCTGACCGAGGCCAAGCTTCTCGAAGGCGAATTTCTGCGCAGCCACCTGCGCCGTCTCCTTGTTGGGATAGCGGTCCGGCAGGACATAGCCACGTCCGTTGACGGATAGCAGCGCCTTGCGGCTCAGGAAGTCGAAATGCAGCTGCAGTGTGGGGCGGGTGCTGTCGGTATGGGCCATCTTCTTCTCCTCCAGACGGTTTCCGCTGAAACAATTATGGCAGCCCGGTGGTTCCCGATCCTAGCACCCTTTCTCCGAACTTCCCCGCAACCGACTGAAATAGATGAATTATTTCTCTTGTCCGCCTCGCTTTCCAGGCACCTGACACAATCGGGTCACAAGTATGACGCGTGGGCAAACGCTGAGAGTGAAGAACAAGCTGTTCTTCAGGAACAAAAGAGCGGAGATCCGTGTTTATTCAGCAAATAGATCGAAGTTCAAAAGGTGGATCATGCACGACTTTCTCTGGCTTATCATCCTTGTGGACGGGCCGCTCTTCATCGGCTTGCTTATCGCGTCCTACCTGCTCAACCGGCTTCCGCCCATCGAGGCCGGCGCCGGTACGGGAAGGCAGGCCGGTAGCTCGACCTTCTCCGTCAATCGCAATGCGCGTCGGGGCATGATCTGATGGACCTTGCCGATCTCGAGGCGCGTCTCAACGCCCATCGAAAGCTTCTGGTTCAGATCATGACGATGCTGGCCGGCGACGAGCGCTTTGCAGTCTTGCTGCAGCGGTATCGGGACGAGACGGAAAACGTTCAGGATCACCAGGAGGATCCGGGCGTCGTCGAGCCTGATCCCGCCTTCGCGATCAAGGGCCGGTCAACGGAAGAGTTGCAGGCCATGCTGGCTGCCGCCCTCGTTCGCGCAGACGTCGAACCGCCCTCGGCGGCCGCCAGACGATAGCCGGAAATCGGAACCATTGCGGCTTCGGACCGTTTTTTCTCTAAATGAGGAGAAACACCATGAACCCGCAGAACACTCCCTACCAGCCCCCAGTTCGAGATGATCCACCGCCGATCTGGCCGGGCGACCTGCCCGTCCGGGAGCCCGACGAGGAGCGGCTCCCGGACGAGGTACCTCTTCCCAATCCTGACGAAAACCGCACGCCAGAGCACTATTGCCGTCTCCACTGACGGACAGGAATACTGCCCGTAAATCCGGAAACCCCGTGAAAACGGGAGACCCGCTTCTCTAGGCATCTAATTCCGGTCTCTCCCTGCTTCAGGTATTCCAGCACCATCTCGCACACGCCGGGCAGAGAGCCCGGCGAGCAGGTTCAAGGTTCTCTGCCCTTGTGGCAATAAACGTCGATGCGGATCACGACCCGCCGTCCCGCGAGATGAACTTGTTGAAACGGCTCTTTTCGCCTGCCGCGGTCTCGTCCTGATAGAGAAAGGCAAGCTTTCTCTCATCGAAGATCTGGAAGAATTCCTCCCAGCCGATCTTCTCGAGGTTCTCCTCGGGCTTTCCGAAATCGATGCGCAGGATGCCGCCCTCGCCTTCGGCGCGCACGCGGGACGGGTGTCCTCGCCGGGCTTCCACCCAGCTCTTGATGGTGTCGTGATCGGTCGTCGTTGCGGACGTGGTCATGAACAACTCCTGTCAAGTTAAGTCAGGGGATTAACTCTGTTGCACGCAGCGTTGTTCCTGTGAGGGCGAAGGAACTTCGGGGCGCGGACGAAGTTCCATTTCGAGCAATGCGCGTATCTCCGCTGACCGACGCAAGAAGTTGCACCTTGGCGGAGCTACGCCGCAGCGTTAACACTTGACATTCATCAATTCCGTACGCGCTGGACGCGGGAAGCAGGGACCAGATGGATCTACTGACGATTGCCGGATCTCGGCGTAATTCGGCGCTTGGCTATGTCTTCGCCCTCGGCTCGGTTGCCCTCGCCTTCCTCGTCCGCCTGACTGCGGGGGCCTACATGGCACCCTTCTCCTATCTGATCTTCATCCCGGCGGTGGTGATAGCGGCCTTTTTCGGCGGGACAGGTGCCGGGCTGCTGTCGGCGGCGCTCTCCATCCTGATGGTCCAGTACGTGCTGGAAAGCGGTGTCAGTGGCCCCTCACCCGATGGGACGACCGAGATCATCGGGATGGTGTGCTTTGCGCTGAATGCGATCCTGCTCATCTGCGTCGTGAACGCCCTGCTTTCCGCCTTGCGGAGCAAGGCGCAACGGGAAACGGAAATGATGGAGTTTCATGCCGGTCTCGACCGGGTGGTGGCGGAGCGCACCGATCTTCTGAAGCTGGAGATGACGGAGCATGTCGCTGCGCAGACCCAGATGCGCGAACTGCAGAAGATCGAGACGATAGGCCAGCTGACGGGCGGACTGGCCCATGATTTCAACAACATGCTGGCCGTCATCGTGGGAAGCCTTGACATAGCGGAACGCCGCCTGGAGCGCGGGCGGACGGAGGAGCTCGGCTCCCTCATCCGCAACGCGCGTGACGGCGCAAGGCGGGCGGCCAATCTGACGAACAGGCTGCTCGCCTTCTCCAGACGCCAGCCTCTGACGCCTGAGGTCATCGATCCGAACCTCCGGCTGCAATCGCTGCCGGACCTGCTCGGCCGATCTCTGGACAGCGATGTCCGGATCGAGCTGAAACTGGCCGATAATCTCTGGCCGATCTCGGTGGATGTGGGCCAGCTCGAGCAGGCCGTCCTCAATCTCGCACTGAATGCCCGAGATGCCATGCCGGCCGGCGGCACCGTCACTGTCACCGTGGACAATGCGGAGCTGGATCAGGCCTATCTGAAAGCCCATCCCGAGGTCCGGCCCGGCCAGTATCTGCGAATATCGGTAGCCGATACCGGGGTCGGCATGGCTCCTGAAGTCATGGAGCGCGCCTTCGACCCCTTCTACACCACCAAGGGCCCGGGTAACGGCACGGGTCTGGGACTCAGCCAGGTTTTCGGCTGGATCAAGCAAAGCGGCGGCCACATCAGGATCCTGTCCGAAGTGGGACAGGGAACGACGGTGTGCCTCTACCTCCCCCGCTACACCGGAAAGGAACGTCCCGCGCAAGAAGAGGCCTCGCGCACCCAGCGGCCGACCGAGCCACTGCGGGAAGAAGTGGTGATGGTGGTGGAGGACGAAGACAATGTCCGGCAGATGACTGTCGAGGCGCTCCGGGAGCTGGGCTACTCCGTCATCGAGGCATCGGGAGGCAGGGACGCCCTGCAACAGCTCTCCTTCAATCTCCGGATAGACATCCTGTTCACGGATATCGTCATGCCGGACATGAACGGCAAGCTGGTCGCGGATGCGGTGAAAGACCGTTTCCCCGCGGTAAAGGTCATCTTCACCACCGGCTATACGCGCAACGCCATCGTCCATAACGGCATCGTGGAGTCCGGCATCAACCTTCTCCTCAAGCCGTTCACCCTCGAACAGCTGTCTATGAAGATCTCCGAAGTCCTGCGGCGCTGAAAGCCGCCAACGAAAAAAGCCCGGCTCAAAGCCGGGCTTTTTCCTGTTCTTCGCCTGCCATCAGTTGACGGAACGGCCGCTCTGTTCCTGCTCGCTGGCAACCGCCTCGCGACCCGCCACGGAAAGCTGCACCCTGCCACCGTCGACAGACTGAACCAGGTTCATGTCGATGAAGTGGTGGTGTCCGGCATGCGCGCCGTGGCTGTCCGACTTGGTCAGCTTGATGCGGCCGCCTTCCACGCGGTCGACCGTGCCGACATGCTGGCCGTCAGAACCTACCACCTCGGCATGTTCGCGGATTTCAGAGGCGTTGATCATGGGGGTTCTCCTCTTTGGGGTTGAAGTCGACAGAGTAACGCCCGAGCGGACCGTTCGATCCGGCAAATACTGAAAATAATCGACGGGTTGAAACGCAGCGAACGGGAACTAAAGCCGCAATAATACGTTTTCATCGCGATCTGCAGACGGTCACGACCGAAGCGGACATTTCAATGAAGCAGCGGAACGTCAATCGATTGACAGGAGGTTACTATGGGATTCGGACGCGGTATTTTGCTTTGGCTGTTGGGAATTCCGATTCCTGTTATCATTCTCCTTGCTCTCTTCTGGCGATAGGGGGCCGCAATGACGCTCCCTGTCTCCCAATATGGCTCTGATCCGACGATCGAGTCATCCTCTTCGGCAGTCTACTGGGGTCCCGTCATCGCCGGGGCCCTCGCTGCCTCGGTGCTGACGGCACTGCTGATGCTTGTCGGCTCCGGCCTCGGGCTGACGATGGTCTCTCCCTTCTCCGGCGAGAGCGCCAGTCTGACCACCATCGGCATCAGCGCGGCGATCTGGTTCGTCGTCGTCCAGTGGCTTTCCTCCGGCGTCGGCGGCTACCTCACCGGACGTCTGCGGACCAAATGGTCCGGCATCCATACGGATGAAGTGTATTTCCGCGATACGGCACACGGCTTTCTGGCCTGGGCCGTCGCAACGCTGCTGATGCTGGCCATGGCCAGCTCCACCGCTTCCGGCCTGCTGCAGAAGGGCGCGACATTTGCCGGTGCCGCAGTCGGAACCGCTGCCGGCAGCGCCGCGGCCATCGGGGCAGATGCCGCCGATGACAGCAATGCAAACCCGGTGGATTACTTCACCGACATGCTGATGCGTCCGGCAGACCCGGCCCGGGCGGCTGCGACCGATACGGCCGCCAGCAACCGCGAGATCGGCCGCATCCTGATCCGCTCGGCTGCGGAAGGCGAAATGACGCCGGACGACCGCGCCTATCTGGATCGCGTGGTTGCGGCGCGCACGGGCCTTAGCGAAGCGGATGCCAAGGCGCGGATCGACACGGTGCTGAAGCAGGCGGAAGACGCCAAGGTGAAGGCACAGCAGACCGCGGACGAGGCCCGCAAGGGCGCGGCCACGGCCGCACTTCTCGGGGCTCTTGCCCTGTTCATCGGCGCCTTCATCGCCGGTGCGGCGGCCGCCGTCGGCGGACGCCAGCGTGACGAGGACGAAAGCCGATATGGATCATAGCCCCCGTCATCTCCCGATCTGATCTGCGATGCGGCTCCGCAGGGGGCCGCATCGCCTGTTTGCGTAGCATACCGAAAGGCATGAACAATGGATAAACCCGTCTCGAAAGATACCGAAGGGCGCCCTCTCGCCAACGAAGGTCTACTCCTCACCTTGGTCGAGCGCCTGACCGAGCGAGGAATTATCCGACCTGAAGAAGCGGATGACATGCTTGCCCTCCTGGCGGCTTTCTCCGAACAGCCATTGCCCTCACCCTCCCCTGTCCGCGCCGAAGAGGCACTGGGCAAGACCGCAATGAAGGCCGCAGCGCGACACCGCCAGTCGGTGACGGCGCGGCGGACACCCAGCAGGCGGAGCTTCTGATACGCCCGGCCGACGGGCGCGAGCGTACCGCGCTGCAAGGGCGCACACCCGCGTCTCACTCCGGAACTCAGGACGGCGGCATGAAAAAAGCGGCACTCCCAAGGGGAATGCCGCTTTTTGTTTAGGTCGCTTCGTTCCGTCAGCGTTTGCCTTCGGTGGACGTTGCAATGCTGGACTGCGTGATGGACACCGGATCGCTGGCGGGGAACGTATCTTCCAGACCCGTGTCCAGCTGCTCCTCGAGAGCATCGGTGTCGCCGGCCGAACGCGCGCTGCGCTGCACGGACAGCGAGTTGGACGTATCGCCGCCGCTGCCCTCGAAATTGTCGAGATCCAGCTCCTGACGAGCGATTTCTTCCATGATCTTCTGGGCTTGCGGGATGGCGTTCATGCGATTGATGGTTTGCGCCCGATCATTCTTGACCAGCACGGAGACCACCTCTCCGCCGTCGCCGACGAACTCGACCGTATAGCCGAGTTTTCCACCCTGTTCCGCCACGACCTGCATTCCTACGACTTGCATGGGAGTGTCTCCTTTATCGTCTTCGGTAGCACGCCGGATGTGGAATCCGGGCCGGGGCAGAGCTCCGGCCCGCACAACATCCTCGTGTCCGGGAATAAACGCTGCCCGTTTCGCTTTGTTCCCCTGAAACCAGGCTCAGAGGCTGACCTTCGCATTGTCGCCCATATCGGGACGGGTATCCGTCACGGCGGCCGCCATCATCTTGATGTAGCTTACCATGGTGCCGGGGCTGTCCCAGTATTCGGCGAATTTCGGTGTCACCCGTAGCACGCGGATCTCGGGATCGTCGGGGCTGTCCCACCAGGCCTTGGCCGGCGTGGACCAGAGTTCGCGGATGAGCTCGCGATCGTTGGAAACCTCCGCGGTCCCGCTCAGGGACACGTATTTCTGTCCGCTCGGATCGGAGAAGGCCAACCCGACATTGGGGCGGCTCTCGATCTCGTCATCCTTCGCGCTGCGGGCGTCGGTGAGAAAGTAGATGGCATTTTCCATCGGCTCCACGTGGGCGGACATGGGGCGTGCACGGATATCCTCTCCCGTACGGGTCGAGAGCATGCAGAAGCCGATGTCCTTCATGAGTGTCCAGGTGCGGTCGATGTCATGGGTGGTGCTTGCCATGGGGGCATTCCTTTCCTTTGCCAAAAGAAAGGCCGCCCGGCACGATCGGGCGGCCCTTGAGAGTGTCGGTTACTGCTGCGGCTTGAGCGTTTTCACGTGCTCGAGGTGCTTCTCCAGCGTCGGCAGCGTCTTCTTGGCGAAGGCGCCGAGCGCCTCGCTGTCCGGCTGGTCCGAATAGGCGCGGAAGATGGAGACGGCCTCGGTATGGGCTGCCGTCTGCAGGGCGATGTAGGCGCTGTCGAAGTCGGCATCGGATGCACCCTCAAGCTCCTGCACCATCGACTGGTGCTTCGGCATCAGGGCTTCCGGCGCCGAAAGGCCTTCCTGCTTCACTGCGGCGGCAAACTCTTCGCCGGCCTTCGTGTGGTCGTCGATCATCTGCTGCGCGAAGGACTTCACCTCGGAGGAGGAGGCCCGTTTCAGTGCCATCTGGCTGGTTACGATCTCCAGCTGGTTGGAGCTGGCAACGGCAGAGGCAAAGCTGTTCTTGTCCAGCTTCATCGCCTCCTCGGTCCCGTTTGCCGGCGCGGTCGTCTGCGCGCTCGCCGGAAGCGAAACCGCGGTGACGCCGGCCAGAACCGTCATTGCGGCAAGGGTAAGCAGTTTGTTCTTCATGGTCGGATTCCTTTCTGCTGAGACCCATGAGAACAGCCCCGGGGGAGAATGGTTCCGATTGCAGGGGCGGCGGCCTGCCGCACCCCTTGCGGGAACGGGCGGGGGCAGAATGGGGTTCTAGTCCGGTCAGGAAGGATCAGCACATGGACCGAGACATCAGGATCTGGCGTCATCTGTGTATCGACATGCAGAGACTTTTCGCGGAGGAAACGCCCTGGCACGTGGGCTGGGCACACCGCGTGCTGCCCGCCGTGGAGCGGCTATCGCGGGCGGCGCCCGAGAAAACGATCTTCACCCGTTTCCTGCCCCCGCGCTCGGCCTCGGCCGCGCCGGGCATGTGGCGCCAGTACTACGAGAAATGGTGGATGATGACGGGCGAGCATGTCGACCCCGCCCTGCTGGACCTCGTGGCGCCGCTGGAAAGCCTCACGCCGCCGGCCATTGTCTTCGACAAGACGGTCTATTCCCCGTGGCTGGACGGCCGGCTGCACCGGCATCTTGTGGAACAGGGTGTCGGGACGCTTGCCATCAGCGGCGGCGAGACGGACGTCTGCGTGCTCGCAACCGTGCTCGGCGCCGTCGACCTCGGCTATCGCATCATCCTGCTCAAGGATGGCGTCTGCAGCGGATCGGACCCGACCCATGATGCCAGCCTGGCTGTCATCGGAGGACGGTTTTCCGTGCAGGCCGAGGTGATGGAGACCGACGATTTCATCGATCGTTTCGCGCGCCCGCTTACTTCACTTTCGACCAGCTGACGCTCTTGCAGACGATTCCACCCAGAACGCAGCCGCGGGTGGTCATGGATTTGCCTTCCACGGTCAGCTTCAGCTTGAAGTTCATGTTGCGTTGCGGATCGAAGGCGGAGCCCTTGTAGGTGCCCTGCCCGTCCTTGCTGATGGTCATCACCAGCACATCGCCGGTCTTCTCGCTCTTCGTGCCGGGCTTGATCCAGGTGTTGGTCGCGCAGATATTCTCTCCGCAGGGCGCGATCCGGACCTTTGCAGCGCCATCGCCGCGCGCCCACTCGCCCATCGGGCTTTCGGCCTCCGCCAGCGCAGGCATGGCAAGGCCGAGCCCGATCGTGAAAGTCATGAGAAGGGGAAAGCGCTTCATCATTGTCATCAACTCCTCTCGTTATCCGTGGCTGCACCATCCGGTTTCATCCGGATCTCGGCGCGCCGCCCGACATTCATGGGCTGAGGACGCTTGAAGGGGCAGGAAAGTTTCATTTCGCGTCATCAACCGGTGATTTTTGGCCTCGCGACTGAAACTTTGAAGCGATCTGTCCCGTCTGGAATGACAACGACAGGAAAACGGGGAGAACCATGGATATCGTCGTGCTGGCGGCGCTCGCCGCCGCAATGTCCGTCATCATGACCGCCGCCTGGGGCATCCAGCGCCTCACGGGTGCGAGCGGCTGGGTGGATACCATCTGGTCCGTTGCCGTGAGCATCGGCGGGATTGCGGCTGCCTGGGCGGCGGAAGGCACGGATGAACGCCGGTGGCTCGTCGGTCTGCTGGTCGCCCTCTGGTCACTCCGTCTTGGCGGGCATATCGGCCTGCGCACTCGCGGTGCCGGCGAAGACCCGCGCTACGAGAAGCTGATTGCCGAATGGGGAGACCAGGCCGCATTTCGGCTCTGGACCTTCCTCCAGATCCAGGCCGTGGCCGCCTTCATCCTCGTTCTTGCCGCCTATCTGGCCGCGAGCGGCACCGGTCCCTTCCCGTCGGCGACGGATATGGCAGGCCTGATCGTCGGCGTTGCGGCACTTGGCGGGGAGGCGCTCGCCGACCATCAGCTCAATCTGTTCCGCAAGACACCCAAGGCAAAGACGGCGGTGATGGAAAGTGGCCTCTGGGCCTATTCCCGTCATCCCAACTACTTCTTCGAATGGCTTTTCTGGTGCGCCCTGGCGATCATCGCCCTCGGCGGAGGTTGGATCGGCCTGATCGCCTTGCTCGCTCCGGTCCAGATGTACTGGCTGCTGGTTCACGTCTCTGGTATTCCGCCGCTCGAGGAGCACATGCTGAAAACCCGCGGCGAGGCCTTCCGCGCCCTGCAGTCGCGCGTCAACGCCTTCTTTCCCGGGCCGCGCCGTACCGGCTTCACCACACAACCCTCATCCGTCAAGGAATGACGCCATGAACATGATTGCCTTCGCCATCCAGGCCGCCGAACGCACTCCGATCCCGGACACCATCACGCTCGCCGGCATCGATTTTCTCTGCGGGCGCACGCGCAGGCGGCTGGAAACGGTTCCGGAGCAGGCCGAGATCGATTTCGCGCGCTCGATGGGCAATTTCCCGGTTGCCGTTCATACGGATGCGGCCAACGACCAGCATTACGAACTGCCAGCAGAATTCTTCTCGCTCTTCCTGGGCGCCCAGCGCAAGTATTCGAGCTGCCTGTACCCGGCGGCCTCCACCACGCTGGATGAGGCCGAAACGATCGCACTCAAGGAAACCGCCGACCACGCCGAAATCCGCGATGGCCAGACCATTCTGGAACTCGGCTGCGGCTGGGGGTCGCTCTCCCTCTTCCTGGCCGCGAACTATCCGAATGCCCGCATCACGTCGGTGTCGAACTCCTCATCCCAGCGCGCCTATATCGAGGGTCTCGCGTCCGCGCGTGGCATCACCAACCTGACGGTGATCACCGCGGACATGAACGTGTTCCAGACGGAAAGCCGGTTCGACCGGATCGTCTCGGTGGAGATGTTCGAGCACATGTCCAACTGGGAGGCGCTGCTGCGCCGTGCCCACGGCTGGCTGAAGCCCGATGGACGCATGTTCCTCCATGTCTTTACCCACAAGAGCCGTTCCTA
Source organism: Gellertiella hungarica (assembly GCF_014197145.1). Lineage (GTDB taxonomy): Bacteria > Pseudomonadota > Alphaproteobacteria > Rhizobiales > Rhizobiaceae > Gellertiella > Gellertiella hungarica. Next base: position 43,330 of record NZ_JACIEZ010000016.1, read on the forward strand.
TCGTTTCGATCACTCCGATCCCGCGGACTGGATCGCTCAGCACTTCTTCACCGGCGGCATCATGCCGGCACACGATCTGCCGAAGCGTTTTCCCTCGCTCTTCACCGTGGAAAAGGAATGGCGCTGGAACGGACGGCACTACCGCCGGACCGCACTGGACTGGCTGAAGAACTTTGATGCCAACCAGACGGAAATCGACCGTATCCTGAACTATGTCTACGGCAAGGACGCGGCTCTCTGGCGGCGGCGCTGGCGCATGTTCTTCCTCGCAACGGCGGGCCTGTTCGGGCACGCGGACGGCGAGGTATGGGGCGTGGGGCATTACCTTCTGAAGCCGGTGGCCGCAGGGGAGCAGGCCCGTGGCTGAGGCCGTCGCAACCATGCGCGAGACGGATGCCCTGACAGCCGCAAGCGTGACCGTGGCGTGGGTGGTGGCGCTCAACAAGCCCTTCTACCCGCTCTATGTCTGGTGGCTGACCGGCGAAGGCACGGCAGCTTCGCTGGTCGCGGTCGCCGCCGCTCCCTTCTTCGCCGCGGCAGCGCTGATGGCGAAGACCAATCCCCTCGCCGCCCGTCTCGGCGTGCCGCTCATCGGCATCGTCGATACGGTGCTGGCCGGCGTGTTTCTCGGGCAGGCCGGCGGAACGGAGCTCTATTTCGCCGCCTGCCTGATGCTGGTGGCTCTCAATTTCCACGCGGCGGAAAAGTGGCTTCAGCGTGGACTTGCCGTCTTCGGCTTTGTCGTCTTCTTCCTCTTCCACGGGCGGTTTTCGGCCCCCCTGCATGTCTGGGATGCGGCGGGCGTCCAGTCGCTCCTCACGCTGAACGCCTTTTCGGTTGCCAGCCTCATGACCTTCATCGCGCTTCGTTACGCGGGTGTTCCGCGCGGCTGAGGGGGACGCCCCTCAGCCGGCCTTTTTTGGAAGCAGCTTTTCGGAAAACATGAGGGCGGCCGGGGTAAACCCCGCCGCCCTCTTCTGTTTGTCGCAGCGCCACGCGTGGCGGCGCACCGCCCTCAGTGACTGTCCCTGCCCACGGGCGCACCGCGGCAGCCCTTGAGGAAGTCGAGATCGGCGCCGGTATCCGCACCCATCACATGCTTGTGGTGCAGCATGGCATAGCCGGATGCCGGCGGCTCCTCGCGCGGCTTCCATTCGGCAAGCCGTGCTGCCAGTTCCGCGTCGGAGATCTCCAGCGTCAGGCTGCGGTTCGGCACGTCGAGGCTGATCATGTCTCCATTGCGCACCACCGCCAGCGGGCCACCGGCGGCAGCTTCCGGGCTCGTGTGCAGGACAACGGTGCCATAGGCGGTGCCCGACATGCGGGCATCCGATATGCGCACCATGTCGGTGATGCCCTTGCGGAGCACCTTCGGAGGCAGGCCCATGTTGCCCACTTCCGCCATGCCGGGATAACCCTTGGGGCCGCAATTCTTCAGCACCATGACGCAGGTCTCGTCGATGTCGAGCGCCTCGTCGTTGATCTTGGCCTTGTAGTCGTCGATGTCCTCGAACACCACGGCACGGCCGCGATGCACCATCAGCGAGGGCGTCGCGGCAGAGGGCTTCAGCACGGCGCCGTTCGGGGCGAGGTTGCCGCGAAGGACGGCGATGCCACCCGATTTTGCCAGCGCCTTGTCCGCGGGCAGGATGACGTCCTCGTTGTGGTTCACGACGTCCTTCACCTGCTCCCAGGCCGTCTGGCCGGAAACGGTGAGTGCATCCTTGTGCAGCAGGCCGGCTTCGCCGAGCCGCTTGATGACGACAGGCAGGCCGCCCGCATAGAAGAACTCTTCCATGAGGTATTTGCCCGAAGGCATCAGGTTGACGATCGTCGGCACGTCACGGCCGCAACGGTCCCAGTCGTCAAGCGTCAGGTCGATGCCCACACGCCCGGCAATGGCCAGCATGTGGATGACGGCATTGGTGGACCCGCCGATGGCGGCGTTCGTGCGGATGGCATTCTCGAATGCCTGCTTGGTCAGCACGTCGGAGGGCTTCAGGTCGTCCTTGACCATCTGCACGATGCGGCGGCCGGTCAGCTGGGCCATCACGCGACGGCGGCTGTCGACGGCGGGGATCGCGGCATTGCCCGACAGAGCCATGCCCAGCGCCTCGGCCATGGAGGCCATGGTGGACGCCGTGCCCATGGTATTGCAGGAGCCGGGGCTGCGGCTCATCGAGGCTTCCGCTTCGGCAAACTCCTCGGGCGTCATCTGGCCGGCCTTCACGGCTTCGGAGAACTTCCAGAGATGGGTGCCCGAACCGACCCGCTCGTTCTTGTAGTAGCCGTTGAGCATCGGTCCGCCCGTGACGATGATCGACGGAATGTCGGTCGAGGCTGCCGCCATCAGCAGCGAGGGCGTGGTCTTGTCGCAGCCCACCATCAGCACGCAGCCATCCATCGGCTGGCCGCGCATGGCCTCCTCCACCGCCATGGCGGCAAGGTTGCGGAACATCATGGCCGTGGGACGGAAGGCGCTCTCCGATGCGGAAAAGACCGGCACTTCCACCGGAAATCCGCCTGCCTCATAGATCCCGTGCTTCACCCGCTCGGCCAGATCGCGCAGATGGGCATTGCAGGGGGTGAGCTCCGACCAGGTGTTGAGGATGCCGATGACAGGCCGCCCGTCGAACAGGTCGTGCGGGAACCCCTGGTTCTTCATCCACCCCCGGTGATAGATCGCGTCGCGGGACGAGCCGCCGAACCATTCCTGCGAGCGCAGCTTGCGCGGCCAAGGTGCGGGTTTGAAAGTCATGGCATTCTCCTAGATCGTTTCCTCAACCGGCGGGCCGATGGCTCGGCCCGACCGCATATGACGGATATACCTAAATATAAACGTTTAACCAGCGCCTGAGTACCCTCAAAGCGCCGAAACGGCAACTGCACCCTGCTCTGCGGCTTCCTTCTCCAGCGGGTTCACCAACGGCAGGCCGAAGGGCCCAGCCTCGATTTCGAACACATCGCCCCCTTCGGTGCGGATGCCGTCTGCGAAGGAAAGCGTAGCCGTGCCGAACATGTGGACATGCAGATCGCCCGGCTGGCGGAACAGCGCGTACTTGAAGTGATGGTGCTCGAGGTTGGCAAAGGTATGGGACATGTTGGCCTCGCCCGAAAGGAACGGCTTCTCCCACAGAACCTGCCCGCCCCGGCGAATGCGCGTTACGCCGCGGATGTCCGCCGGCAGTTCGCCAAGCAGGATTTCCGGACCGAAGCTCGCCTGCCTCAGCTTGGAATGGGCGAGGTAGAGATAGTTGACGCGCTCCGTGACGTGGTCCGAGAACTCGTTGGCCAGGGCCCAGCCGATGCGGTACGGACGCCCATCCGGCGCGATGATGTAGATACCGGCGATTTCGGGTTCCTCGCCGCCATCCTCGGCAAAACCGGGCGAAACCAGCGGCTGGCCGGACGGGACTGCGGTGTGGCCGTTGCCCTTGTAGAACCACTCGGGCTGAACGCCCACCTCGCCTGCGGCGGGCTTGCCACCTTCGAGGCCCATGCGGAACATCTTCATGCTGTCGGTCAGCGTTTCCTGAGCCGCCTCCAGCTTGGCATGCATGGCATCGCGGGCGGCAGCGGAGCCCAGGTGGGTCAGACCCGTGCCCGTGAGGTGCATGTGGGCCGGATCGGGATGATCCACCGGCAGCAGCAGCCGGCCTTCGGCCGCCGCAGCCGCCAGATCGACCGCTTCACCCAGCCCGTGGGAGGCAACTTCCTCCGCCAGGCTGCGGCCGGCGGCAATGGCCGAAAGTGCGAGATCGTAGACGCTGGTCGCCCCACGAACGACGGCCGCCTCCGAGCCGTCCCGGGCGACGACGGCACGGCCACCGCCGGGAAGGCTGATCTGGGAGAGCAACATGGAGGGCTCCTTCTTACTTGGACTTGTTGTAGACGTCGAAGATGACGGCGGCGAGCAGCACGAGGCCCTTGATGACCTGCTGGTAGTCGATGCCGATCCCGAGGATCGACATGCCGTTGTTCATCACGCCCATGATGAAGGCGCCGATGATGACGCCGACGATCTTGCCGACGCCGCCGGACATGGATGCGCCACCGATGAAGACGGCCGCGATGACGTCAAGCTCGAAGCCGACGCCGGCCTTCGGGGTCGCGGAGTTGAGGCGCGCCGTCACGATCATGCCGGCCAGCGCCGCCAGGACGCCCATGTTCACGAAGGTGAGAAACACGAGCTTTTCCGTGTTGATCCCCGAGAGCTTGGCCGCCTTCAGGTTGCCGCCGATCGCATAGATGCGCCGGCCGGGGGTCGTCTGCTCGGTGAAGAACGCATAGAGGATGGTCAGCACCGTCATCACGATCAGCACGTTGGGCAGGCCGCGGAAGGAAGCGAGCTTCCAGCCGACGAAGACCAGGGCGGCAGCCATGATGGCATTGCGGATGTAGAAGATGGCCGACGGCTCCTGCTGGATGCCATAGGCCGCATCGCGCTTGCGGGCGCGCCAGCCGAGCCAGACCATCAGCGCAGCCGCGATGACCACGACGACGACAGCCGTAAGGTTCGGGCGGTTGACCGCGAAGAGATCCGGAATGAAGCCGGTCGAGAGCGACTGGAAGCCCTTCGAGAAGGGGCCGATGTTCTGCCCGCCGAGAAGCCACAGCGTCAGCCCGCGGAACACCAGCATCCCCGCCAGCGTGACGATGAAGGAGGGAATGCGCCAGTAGGCGATCCAATAACCCTGCGCCGCGCCGATGACGGCGCCGCAGAGCAGACCCGCGGGAACCACGACATAGACCGGCAAGCCCATGTTGACGCTCATCACCGCGGCAATCGCCCCCACGAAGGCCGCGACCGATCCCACCGACAGGTCGATATGCCCGGCCACGATGACCAGCAGCATGCCGAGCGCCATGATGATGACGTAGGAGTTCTGGAGGAACAGGTTGGTGATGTTCTGGGCAGAAAGGAAATCCACATCCAGCTGCGCCCGCACGACCACGAGGAAGAACAGCACGATGGCAATCAGCGCCATCAGCATGCCGTATTCGCGGAAGTTTTCCTTGAGATAGTCCAGGCCCGGCTTGGCCCCTGCGTTTTCGTCTTTTGTCACGACAGCCATTGCACGTCCCTCACTTGCTCACGATCAGCGCCATGATGCGTTCCTGGCTGGCCTCTTCCCGAGCCAGCTCGCCGACAAAGGCACCTTCGTTCATCACGTAGATGCGGTCGCACATGCCGAGAAGCTCCGGCATTTCGGACGAGATCATCACGACGCCGCGGCCTTCGTCGGCCATGCGGTTCATCAAACCATAGATTTCGAATTTCGCGCCGACATCGATGCCGCGCGTGGGTTCATCGAGGATCAGCACCTCGGGATCGGTGAAGAGCCACTTGGACAGCACGACCTTCTGCTGGTTGCCGCCCGAGAGGTTCACCACCTTCTGGTGGACCGACGGGGTCCGGATCGCCATGGCCTTCCGGTAACCCTCGGCGACGGTCGCCTCCTGCGCCTTGTTCAGCACGCCGCGCATGGCCACGCCTGCAAGGTTTGCAAGCGAGATGTTCCGGAGGATCGGCTCTTCCAGAACAAGACCGAGACCCTTGCGATCCTCCGTCACATAGGCAATGCCCGCATCGATGGCGCGGGTGACGGTGGAGGTATCGACCGGCTTGCCGTGCATGCGGACCTCGCCGGTGATGTCCCGCCCGTAGCTTCCGCCGAAGATCGACATGGCAAGCTCCGTACGCCCTGCCCCCATCAGGCCGGCAATGCCCACGATCTCCCCCTTGCGGACATGGAAGCTGACATCCCGGATCATCTGGCGGGCGTGCTGTTCCGGATGCCAGACCGACCAGTTCTTCACTTCCATGAGCACGTCGCCCACATGGGGCGTGCGCTCCGGATAGCGATGGGCCATGTCGCGGCCGACCATGTCGCGGATGATCCGGTCCTCGGAAATCTCCTCCCGGCGCAGCGTCGAGACCGTCGCGCCGTCGCGCAGGATGGTGATCCGGTCGGCCACGCGGGAGATCTCGTTGAGCTTGTGCGAGATGAGGATCGAGGTGATGCCCTGCGCCTTCAGCTCCAGCAGCAGGTCGAGCAGCTTCTGGCTGTCGTTTTCCTGCAGCGCCGCGGTGGGCTCGTCGAGGATCAGCAGCCGCACGTTCTTGGCAAGCGCCTTGGCAATCTCGACCAGCTGCTGCTTGCCGACGCCGAGCTTTTCCACGAGCGTTGCGGGCGGATCGAAAAGACCGACCTTCTTCAGGAGCGCTTCCGTGCGCTGGAACGTCTCGGGCCAGTTGATGACCCCGCCGGCGGCAACCTCGTTTCCGAGGAAGACGTTTTCCGCGATGGACAGCAGCGGCACGAGCGCCAGCTCCTGGTGGATGATGATGATCCCCTTGGTTTCGGAATCCGCGATGGACCGGTTGGCGAGGGGTGCGCCGTCATAGGTGATTTCGCCTTCATAGGTGCCGTGGGGATAAACCCCGGAGAGCACCTTCATCAGTGTCGACTTGCCGGCACCGTTTTCCCCGCAGATGGCGTGGATCTCGCCGGCCTCGACGCTGAGGTTCACATGATCGAGGGCCCGAACACCGGGGAACACCTTGCTGATGCCCCGCATTTCCAAGAGCGCTGCCATGTTTCCTCCCTTGCTGGATAAAAGGCCCGCCGCGCCAGGGGGCGGCGGGCCAATGGCATGAGCCGGAGCTTACTTCAGCTGGTCGGCGGTGTAGTAGCCGGACTTGACCAGAACTTCTTCATAGTTCTTGGCATCGACCGGCAGCGGCTCGAGCAGGTAGGACGGAACGACCTTCACACCGTTGTTGTAGGTCTTGGTGTCGTTGATTTCCGGCTCCTTGCCCTGCAGGATCGCGTCGACCATCTTCACGGTGACACCGGCAAGGGTGCGGGTATCCTTGAAGATCGACGAATACTGTTCGCCGGCGATCATGGACTTGACGGAGGGCACTTCAGCGTCCTGGCCGGTCACGATCGGCATCTTCAGGTCGCCCGAGCCGTAGCCCACGCCCTTGAGCGAGGACAGGATGCCGATGGACAGGCCGTCATAGGGAGACAGCACGCCATGCACCTGCTTGTCGCCGTAATTGGCCGACAGGATGTTGTCCATGCGGGACTGGGCAACCGCACCGTCCCAGCGCAGCGTGCCGACCTTGTCCATGCCGGTCTGGCCGGAACCGATCACGATCTCGCCGCTGTCGATCATCGGCTGCAGGACGCTCATGGCGCCGTCGTAGAAGAAGAAGGCGTTGTTGTCGTCCGGCGAACCGCCGAAGAGTTCGACGTTCCACGGCTTCACGTCCGGGAAGCGCTCCTTGAGGCCGTTGACCAGCGAGGTGGCCTGCAGCACGCCGACCTTGAAGTTGTCGAAGGTGGCATAATAGTCCACATTGGCGCTGTCACGGATGAGACGGTCATAGGCGATGACCTTGATGCCTGCGGCGGCGGCGTTTTCCAGCGCGTTCGACAGCGTGGTGCCGTCGATGGCGGCGATCACGAGGACCTTGTGGCCCTTGGTGATCATGTTTTCGACCTGCGCAAGCTGGTTCGGGATATCGTCTTCAGCGTACTGAAGGTCGGTGTCGTAGCCGGCAGCCTTGAACTGCTCGACCATCGAATTGCCGTCCGAAATCCAGCGTGCCGACGACTTCGTCGGCATGGCGATGCCGACGGTCCCCTTGTCGCCGGCGAAAGCAGTGCCGGAAAACAGCACAGCCGTAACTGCGAGCGCGGAAAGCGCCTTCTTGAAAAGATTCATTGTGTCCTCCTCGGGGCCGCATTACCTCCTGCGGCACGTGTCCGGTCCTTCTGTCATCCCGCGGGGATGCTGACCGTGGCGGAACGATTGCAATTGCTCGCCATGTCAGTCAAATAATGTTTGGTGATTTCGATATGGCCAAAATGTTATGTCTTCTTTCGACAATGCTGATGCCCTGCTGCAAAGGGGCCTGAAACTCTCCCATCTGCGGCTTCTGGAGGCCCTCTCCGAAAGCAGCCAGATCAGCGATGCCGCAAGAAGGCTGGGGATAGCGCAGCCAGCAGCCTCGCGGCTGCTGGGGGAAATCGAACGAATCGTCGGCCGCCCCGTCCACGAGCGCACGGGGCGGGCGTGCTGCTGACACCCGTCGGCGAGGCTCTGGCGCTTCGGGCGCGCCGCATCCACATGGAGCTTCGCGACGCAGCCCGGGACGTCAATGAAATCGACATGGGCAATGTCGGCCACGTCCGGATCGGCTCGGTGACCGGGCCTGCACTCGAGCGGGTGCTGCCCGTGCTGCGCACCGCCCGGGTGGTGCAGCCAAAAGTAACCTACGAGGTGATCGTCGCGACTTCGGATATCCTGTGCCAGCATGTTCTCTCGGGCAGGATCGACTTCGCCATCGGCCGGTTGCCGGTCGGCCCCGAGCGGCAGATGCTGTCTGCCCGGATGATCGCCACCGAACCGGTCTCGCTGATGGTGCGCAAGGGGCACCCGCTGGAACGGCTGACCCCGATCGAGCCCGCGCAGCTGATGCTTTACGACTGGGTGATGCCGGGGCCGGAGTCGCTGCTCTGCCAGACCGTGGTCGCCCGGCTAAGGGCACTGAAAATGCCCGAGCCGACGCAACGCTTCTCCACCGCATCCTTCCTGCTGACACTGGCGCTCTTGCAACAATCGAATGCGATCGCGCCGCTCGCCCATGCGGTCTGCGCCGCCTTCTCCCAGGGGCCGGAAGCGCCCTACACGATTCTCCCCGTGGAGCTCGGCATCGAGGTGGAACCCTACGGGTTCATCACCCGCGCCGACACGATCCTCACGCCTGCCGCGTCGCGCATGGCGCAAATGCTGCTCGGCGAAGGTATTTGATCTGTATTTTACGGATCCATCGAAGCTTGCGCGAAGCTTGCCGCACCTGCGCGCAAGAACTTCCGGCACCTCGACAATAAGTAATTTCTTATTTAGCATCGATTCAATCAAATGTTGAGTACCATCCGGGAAGGGTCTACATCCAGCCCAGGTCAGCGATTTCGAGACAATCATTTCATCACGAGCGGAGCTCCATTATGCCTAAAGGTTCTACACTCAACTGGAGGATGGCCCACGGCCGCGTTTACGAGGCCGGCGCAGTCGGCGACGACACCTTTAACGTGACGGGATACACCGCCACGGACAACGTCGACGGCGGTGCAGGCAACGACACGGTGCAGCTCACCGCTGCCGGCACGATGGACATCACGGTGCCGGCCACCTTCCTGAACATCGAAAACCTGCGCGGCTCCAGCGGCGACGACACCTTCATCGTCAGCAATGCGCGCCTTGTGGGGATAACGTCCATCGATGGCGGCAACGGCAACAACACCATCCAGATGAAGACGGGCGAAGCCGAAGTGAGCTTCGCCAACATCACGCTGACGAACATCCAGAAGATCGCGGGCAACGCTGCAGCAAACATCATCACCGGCTCCTCTTCGGGCGACACGATCGACGGCGGCGAGGGTGACGACACCATCAACGGTCGTGACGGCAACGACAACCTCACGGGCGGCCTTGGCGACGATACCCTGATGGGCGGCGCAGGCGACGACCGGCTGACCGGCAGCGACAACACCGACGGCGAGGATACCCTGGTCGGCGGAACCGGGAACGACACTTACGTGGTCGATGGTCTGGACGATGTCATCGACGAGCTCGCCGACAACGGCTCCGGCACGGATACAGTCGTCGCCAACGAGGTGACCTACGACCTGAGAAGCGACCGCATCCGCGGCGAGGTCGAGAACCTCACCCTCACCGGCTCGCGCAATGTCAACGGTTTCGGGACGCGCGGCGACAATGTCATCACCGGCAATGACGGGAACAACAAGCTCTACGGCCTGGAAGGCAACGACACCCTGATCGGCGGCCAGGGAACCGACCGCCTCGAAGGCGGGGCCGGCAATGACCGTCTGGACGGCGGCACCGGCATCGATACCCTGCTGGGTGGCATCGGCAACGACACCTACGTCGTCGACGACGCCCGCGACATCGTGGACGAACGGGCCACCATGCTCCCCAAGAACGCGCCGAACAACGACACCGTCGAAGCCAGCATCACCTACTCGCTCACTGGAAACGCTTCCATCTTCGGGGTGATCGAGAACCTGACGCTGACCGGCAACACCGCCATCGACGGCACCGGCAACGAGCTGGACAACCTCATCACCGGGAACGGCGCGGTGAACCGGCTTTACGGAAACGAGGGCAATGACAAGCTCGTGGGCGGTGCCGGCGCGGACATCCTCGAAGGCGGCGACGGCAACGATACGCTCGATGGCGGCACCGGTGCCGACACCATGTCCGGTGGCGACGGCGATGACATCTATATCGTCGACGATGCCAACGACGTGGTGGATGAGAGCTCGGGAACCGGCGTGGATACGATCATGTCCTCGGTGACCTACAGCATGGTTCGCCAGAACGGCGCCCTGCCGCAGGGCAGCATCGAGAAACTGGTGCTGACGGGAGCGGCAAACATCAACGCCACCGGCAATGCGCTCGCCAACGACATCAAGGGCAATGACGGCAACAACACGCTCGATGGCGGCGCCGGCAACGACCGCCTCGAGGGCGGTGCAGGCACGGACACGCTGAAGGGTGGCAAGGGCAACGATACCTATGTGATCGACAGCTACACCGACACCCTCGATGAAACGAGCGGCAGGGGCTCGGACATCGACACCGTCGAGGGGGCGATGAACATCTCCTTTGCCAACGGATCGACCGAAACGCCCACGATCCGCGGCGATATCGAAGGCATCCGCCTGATGGGAACGGGGAACTTCAACGCCACCGGCAACGGCCTGAACAACGAACTCACCGGAAACTCCGGCAACAACAGGCTCGACGGCGGACTCGGAAACGACACCCTCACGGGCGGCAAGGGAGCGGATTCCTTCCTGTTCTCCACTGCGCTCAACGGGACGAACAACGTCGACCGGATCACCGATTTCAACGCTCCGGAAGACACGATCCTGCTCGATCATGCGATTTTCACCGCGGCAGGCGCCGTCGGCATGATCGCGTTGAACGCCTTTGTTTCAAACCTGACCGGATCAGCGACGACTGCCGATCAGCGCATCATCTACGAAATGGATACCGGAAAGCTGTTCTACGACGCCGACGGCAGCGGTGCGGGCGCGGCCATCCAGTTCGCACTGCTTTCGGCGAACCTTCGCGGCCTGAGCAACAAGGACTTCGTGATTTTCTGAGAACCGCAGGCGGGGTGGGCGTCTGTCCCTCCCCGCCGGCCTTTTTTCGTGCAAGCCGGCCCCCACCTGCCCCTCTGCCGTCCCGGCCCGCCTTGAAGGCTGGGGGCGGCAGGCAAGCTCCGTCGAGCGTCAGGGTTATCGCCGGCAATCCCAACAGTTCGCCTCGCCAATCCGTCGGACTCCGCCTATGATCCCGCCGCCGCCACGGGAGGCGGTGACCCATGATCGGCGTCGCGCGGGACAGGACAAACAGGCTCCACCCGGCCGGCGCCCACTGGCCAGGAGGGCCCATGAAACGCCAGATCCTTTCGCTTTCCATTCTCCTCATCGCCCTGCCCGCCGAGGCCGCGGTCTCCGGTTTCTACGACAGCGCCGAGCAGATCGGCCTCATCCTGTCGAGCGAAGCCGTCGCCGACGCGGTTCACCAGGCGCCGATCGGATCCATTTCCAACACAGGCACGCGGAAAGACGGCGCGAACGAATGGACGGTCCGCGTTCAGGAATGCGACCTCAAGGTCTATCTGAAACCCGTCCTGCCGAATGGCCCGGGGAAAACCACCTACGAACTGGAAGCCCCTGGCGCCTGCGAATGATGCAGGCGCTGTTGCCTTCGTGCGCGCCGCAGGACTGACGGCGCGCACCACGCCAATCAGCGGCCCGGCTGCCAGGGCCGCGCGGATTCTCCGGGTGCGACCGTGTAGAAGCCGTTCGCCGCTACGGTCTGCCATGCACCCGGTTGCCCGTCCGGCCAGATGACACGGAATGCGACACTCTCGTCCTTCCCGACCCCGAAGTGGGTGAAGCCCAGCTGCCCGCCCGCATGGCCACCACCAATGGTGATTTCCCGGCGCATGACGTGATCCGCGTGCTTCACCTCTATCCAGGATCCAATGGCATCCCGGTTGGCGCCGGGCTGCTGAAGCCGCAAGGCGACGAAGTTGCCGGCATCCGCCGTCTGGTTCCGCCAAATTTCCGGATCGGTCCACCGATTGGTCACCACCAGATCGATCTTGCCGTCGAGATTGAAGTCGGCAAGGGCGGCGCCGCGCGCCACCTTCATGCTCGCGACGCCGGCTTCAAGGCCCATCTCGACGAAATTGCCCTTCTCGTTCTGAACGAGCAGGTTGTTGGGGTCCTTGGCCGCGAAATCGGGCATCTCGGCCACATTGCCCTTGGCAATGAAGAGATCGGCCAGACCGTCATTGTTCACGTCCTGAAACTCCGTGTGCCAGGCGGTCGAAGGGTGCCAGTCGCCGCCGGTATAGGGACGATGGGCGGTCGCGCCCTTTGCAAAGGCGACGTCCTTGTAGGCGGCGGGACCCTTGCCGTCCTTCGGGGTTTCGACAAGCGTCTGCAGCTTGTTGTCGGCCATGCTGGTCAGGAAATATTCGGGATAGCCATCGAAATCGAGGTCGTAGCTGGCAATGCCCATGCCCCAGATGCGGAGGTATTTCCAGCCCTCCTCCTCGGTATAGAGCGCCGGCGGCTTGCCCGGTTCCATGTGCCACATCTGCTCGCGGCCGCCCTTGTAGTATTCGCGGTCGTTCGAAACGCGCAGCGACGGCGTGCCGGAACGGTTCCAGTCGGTGAAGAGAAGCGAGAGGGCGCAGTAGCTCGGCTTGAGCGGCAGCGGATCGGCGAAGCGGCGGCTCGGCTCGCCGGGCCTCTTCTCCGGCCGGTGCAGCCAGTTGTCCGTGCAGGAGCCCCAGGGCATCATGTCAGCCTTGGGGTCGATGTAGTTCCCGACCGCAAGCGTCGGCCAGTCGTTGCCCCTTTCCCAGGTGGCGGCAAAGGAAGCGGACCAGGCCTCGCCCCCCTTGAAGTTCCAGGCTTCGTTGGCCCGTTCGAAGCGGCAGCCGCCCTTCCCCCGCATCACGATGTTCTCGCCAAGGCGCAGAAGCACCAGGTCGGTCTTGCCATCGCTGTCGATATCGACGGGATAGGAACCGAGGAGCTTGTCCACCTCGACGCCACTGTCCTTCGCCTCCTCGAAGGTCAGGCTTCCGCCCCGCTTGCTGGTGTTGCGATAGAGCTTCGCCTTTTCCTTGCCGCCCGGCAAAAGAAGGTCGGAATAGCCATCGTCGTCGCAATCGAAGGCAGAAACCCCGCCGCCCACCATATACTCCCACTCTCCCTGATAGGGCGTGCGGAGCCCGGCAGTGGCGGATTCGTCGACGAAGGATGGAACGATCGGCTTCGGAGCCGGAGCGTCTTCGGCGCAAGCGCCGGCGGCCGGCAGAAGCAGCAGCGCCGCTGCGAGGATCGGGTGTCTGGGCATGTTACATCCTCGTCTTCAGCGCGACGACATGGGCGCCGACGCATTTTCCCTGCTCCAGCCCGCGCTCGATGGCCGAGCGGAAGTGGATGCCCCCATAGAGACGGGAGAGAGCGGCCTCCTCGGCCGCTTCCCAGAAGCTGCCATAGGTGCGCGGAGCAAGACCGTCGGCCTCGTGCGTGCTGTCGGTGAAGGTCTTCTTCTCGCCGAAAAGGCTGGCCAGCACGACCGCCGCGGCACCGGACTGGGTGCTGTGACCGCTCGGATATTCCGGGAAGGGCGGCGTGATGAGCAGCGGCTCCCATTTCGGGTCCATGGTCTTCTTGATGTAGCTCACGGGCCGCACGAGGTTGAACTCGAACTTGGTGTCCCAGCAGCCGATGAAGGCATCCGCAACCGCCACTCCGAGGCGCGCCATGACGTCAACCGTGGTGGCAAGGTCGGCGCGGTCGGCTTCGAGAACTTCCCAGCCGATGGATACCCAGTGCCCCGGAGGTGTCGGGGACAGCATCGGATCGTCCGACCAGAAGCGGGCGATCGCCTTCTGCTCCTTGGTCAGCCCCTTGACGACGTCATGAACCTCCACGGCCTCCCTGTAGAAGACCGAAGCCTTGTCCTCGCTGTATTCCGGTGGAGCGGGCAGCCGGCAGGACGAGCCTTCCGGCATGGCAAAGGGGCGATTCTTGCCCCAGTCGGGCAAGAGCGGAACCTGCTGCTGGCGGATCAGCGAGGTCGGCACCCATCGCCCGGGACCAGCCTTGAGCGTGTATTCGAGCGGGAAACCCATATTCTCCACGACCGCCCCGCCATCGCCTTGCGACCATTTCAGGATGGCTGTGGCCATTGCCGTACCGAAGTCGGCGCTGCGCCGGACCACATCCGCGGGCATGCCGTCCGTGACGGTGGCATGCATCTTCTCGCTCATCCGGCTGAAGGCATGCTGCCCGGTCGGCCCGGTGCGGTTGAAGAGTTCCCGCGTCGCGACCGTCATCGCGGCATTCAGCACGATGGCATCGTCATAGACCGCACCGGCTTCGCGGCTCGGCAGATCCTTGAGATCATTCAGCTGGCCCTGAAGGCTCACGAGACGGGTGTGCTCACCGGCAACGGACTCATAGGCCGTGACGCCCAGATAGGCAAAGGAACGGCTCGCCACCGGCGGCGAGTAGTTGGGCGTGTGGCGCACCAGCTCCAGCACGAGCCGATACCAGGTCTGGAGTACCTGCTCCGGCGGCATCCGCTCCGCCCTTGCGGACGGTACATGCGCGAAAACGGTGACGATGAGTGCGACCAGAAGCGCCAGCGGCGCTCCCTTCCAACGTGCGGACATTGCTCCTCCCGAGCGTGAACCCCGTGCATCTCGACGCCGGATTGTTCTGCGGCTCCGGTCGCCTCTGCACTTAAATCGATTATTGTCGGCTATTATTGTCCAATTCCGTGGCTGCCGTCCAGTGTCCGCAACACGCCATAGAGATCCGGGCGGCGATCGCGGAAAAGCCCCCAGGCCCGCCGGTATTCTCCGATCGCATCGAGATCGAAGGCATGCACGAGCACGGTTTCGTCGGTGCGGTTGGCTTCGGCCACAAGGGCACCCGTGTGATCGGCGATAAAGGAGCTGCCATAGAAGGTGCAGGTGGTTTTCCCCTCCACTTCCACGCCGATCCGGTTGGACGCAATGACCGGCATGACGTTTGCACCCGCATGCCCCTGCATGGTGCGCTGCCAGTGGCGGGCGGAATCGATCGTCGGATCGTGCGGCTCGCTGCCGATGGCTGTCGGGTAGAAGAGAAGTTCCGCACCCTGCAGGGCCATGGCGCGCGCACCTTCGGGAAACCACTGGTCCCAGCAGATGCCGCAGCCGATGGTGGCGTGGCGCGTGCGCACCGCCCTGCAGCCCGTGTCGCCGGGGCTGAAATAGAACTTCTCCTCGTAGCCCGGCCCCTGCGGGATGTGGGACTTGCGGTAGTTGAAGAGAATACTGCCATCGGCATCGATGATGGCAAGGGAGTTGAAAAGCGCCATTCCGGAGCGCTCGTAGTAGGAAACGGGCAGCACGACGCCAAGCTCGCGCGCAATCGCACGGAAGTGGCTGACGCCCCGGTCTTCGTCCAGCGGATTGGCAAGCCCGAGATGGGCGGGGGTCTGCTCCTGGCAGAAGTAGGGTGTCTGGAAAAGCTCCTGCAGGAGGACGATGTCTGCCCCCTGCCCGTGCGCCCGGCGCACCAGCGCCTCGGCCTTCTGAATGTTCTCGTCCCTGTCCCAGCTGCAGGCCATTTGCGTGGCGGCCACACCGATCTTTCGCATCGCGGTTCTTCCCCTGTCAGTCTCGCCCCTTCACCCGACGGTCTGGCCGGAGAGGAGATGCCGCGCAGTCGAGCAGATGACGAGGGTCACCGCAAGAGGCTGACATGACAGGGGAAGCACGCGCGTCCCGGGAGGAACCTCCTGAATAAAAAAAGAGAAGCGGGAAGCGCGAGAGAACCGCGTCCCTCGGTCTGCACTCGGGAGGACTAGCCCTTCCCGCTTCTCGTCTCTGCCTGCCTTCCGGCACCCGCCGCCGCAGGTGTAAGAGGCATGCCGCATCCTACCGACGCATCGCGTTGGACGGATCCGGCACGCCGCCGCCCCCTTACCGGCAGAGATCCTGGAGCAGTTCGCGCTTTGCCAGCCTGACGGTGCGCGTGCCCTGCAATGAAATGAGACCCGAAGACCGCATCTTGGCGAAAGTGCGCGAGACGGTTTCGATGGTCAGGCCGAGATAATCCGCGATGTCGAGACGCGGCATCGGCAATTCGATGATGTCCTCGTCGCCCTGGCGCTCGGCCATGTCGAGGAAGAAGGCGGCGATGCGCTCCATGGCGCACTGACGCCCGATGACCAGGAGATGTTCCTGAGCCCGCAGCAGGCCCCTGAGGGCGAGCGGCATCAGCTCCGCAGCATCAGCTCCGATCGAGGAAAGAGGCTTCAGGCCCGTGGCGTTGATCGCCTCGGCAAAGAAGGAGCGGGTCGCGCCCGGCTCGAAACCGAAGATCTCGCCGGCGAGATGGAAGGCGATGACCTGCCGCCTTCCATCCGCCAGCAGACGGTGGATCCGGACTGCTCCGAATTCCACCACGTAGAGCTCGCCCGCCCGGTCGCCCTCCGCATAGATCTCCGCCCCCGAGGTGTACGTCCGGACAGATGCCGGGCGCATGGCACCGGAGGGAACGCCGATACCCAGTCCGCCGAGCCGTCCGGCAAATGCCGCGTAGTCTGCAGTGTGCATGGTCTTCTCCATCTCGTATGCCGCGCCGGCCCATCCGGTCGCCATCCCTTGCGGTTGGCACCAGCGCCGCGCCCGGAGTTCCGACCGCCCCCGATCGGCGGGCGTTGCGCTGGTGTTGAGGAGAAAATGCCAAAAGCCAGTTCGGTGCGAAATTCGGTTATGTCCCTACGGGTAATCCCGTACTGCCCGCCGGGCTCAGGCGACGGCAAGCCGCCGCACGGTTTCCACGAGCTCGTTTCCCTGAAACGGCTTGGCAATGCCGCTGACGCCCGCATGATCGGGAACCGGGGAAAGTGCATCCGAAAGGAAGAGTATGGGCCGGTGTGCCGCATCGAGCCCGCCACGGGCGGCCGCCTCGACGCGGTAGTTCTCCGAATCGAGGATGATGCAGGCCAGGTCGGCGCGGGCATCAAGGCCGGCCGGCCAGGCGCGGCTGCCCTCCACGAGAAAACCCTCCACGCCCAGCGCAAAGCTGAGCGATGCGAGCAGAGCCTCGTCGCGGACGATCACGGCTATGGTCTTCGAGGGTTTCAAGATGATTTTTCCCGGCAAGAGGCCCTGTTGTGGCCACGTCTGCACTCTACCGGGAGTCCGCTCTGGAAAATTTGAGGCAGATCAATTTTTGCTCTGCGTATTTATGCGGATGGTAAACTACGAAGCGCTGATCCCCGCAGCGAGCGCCATCCGCACCAGCTGGGGCAGGCTGCGGGCCTGCATCTTGGACATGACGTTTGCCCGATGCACCTCCACCGTGCGCGGCGAGATGTCGAGATCGTAGGCAATGGACTTGTTGGGCAGGCCGGAAACGACTGCGGCAAAAACCTGCCGCTCCCGGTCGGTCAGCGAGGCAAGCCGCTCCAGCACGATATCGGCATCGTCGCCACTCTCTCCATCGGGCGTAATCTGGGCCGCGGCGGCGCGGATGGCGCCCATCATCACCTCGTCCTCGAACGGCTTCTCGATGAAGTCGACCGCCCCCGCCTTCATCGCCTCCACGGCCATGGGCACATCGCCGTGGCCGGTCATCACGATGGCGGGTATCTTCAGCTTCAGGGCGTTCACCTGCTGGATGAGCTGAACGCCGCTCATGTCGGGCATTCGGAGATCGGTGACGAGCACGGCCGCCTTCAGCTGGGGCGCGACTTTCAGGAACTGGGTGGCGCTCTCGTGAACGCGCACGGAAAAATCGTTCATCGTCAGCATGAATGCCAGCGACTTCCGGACGGTCTCCTCGTCATCCACCAGATGCACGGTGAAATCAGCCATCTCCATGGTCGGAACCTCCTTTCAGGGCGGGCAGCGTGAAGCGGAAACGCGCTCCGCCGCCGTCGTGACGGGACACGGTCATCTCCCCTCCATGCGCCTCGACGATGCGGCGCGAAATGGAAAGGCCGATGCCCATGCCGCCGGGCTTGGTCGTGGTGAACGGCTTGAACAGTTCCGCAGCAATCTCCTCCGAGATGCCGGGGCCGGTATCCTCGACAATGACAGCAACTTCCTCGTCACCCGCGGGTTCCGTCCTCACGACCAGTTCCCGCACGGGCTGATCCTGCATGGCCTCTATGGCGTTGCGGATCAAATTGATGATGTGGACGGCCCTCCGAACCCGTCGCGCGAGATGCTAAGATCATTCTGCGCAACTCAGAGAAGGAACCGTGTCATGACTTTCGAG
>NZ_JACIEZ010000017.1 GCF_014197145.1 Gellertiella hungarica
CCGCTCGGGCTACGCCCTCCCGCGGGTCTCATGCGCGCGCCAAGGTGGCCGACTTTTGCGCCGCCAAGTGGCCGGTTTTTACTCCGCCGTTGACAATCTGAGTTAAAAACCAGAAGATTATGCCCGAACGGGTTGGAATTCATCGACTGGGTGACGACTGAGCCATCGGACGTTTCCACCTTGAACGTGGTCGCAGGAGGCAAGCGGCTATCGAGGCATCCCGCTTGCATAGACGCGAACACGCGGGATAAGGTTGTTTTTCCTGATCCGTTGAAACCGTATATCAAGGTGTCACGCCCGATTGTCAGGTCAGGACTCGCGGTGAAGTCTCTCCAGACGCCCGCATTCTTCAGTTCCGAGATTTTGCTGATGAACACAATGCTGGTCCCGCACACAGAGCCAATTGATGGTACGTGATCAGCTTGTTTGGAACATTCGTCGCAACGGCCAGCACGTATGCCCAACAATTCACGCTCGGGACAGAAAGTGCAACTGCGCAGGGTCACTTGTCGCAGGAAATTGTACTGGTGTCCGCATGCGACGCCCTCTTTGCGTACAGCGGCACGTCGGAGGAGCCTTTGTGTTGGCTAAATCAAGATCGTCTTGGGAGCACATGTGAATCTAATAGCATCCCGAAGGGAGGAACTATGCGCGACGATGGACGTCCTGGCCCTGCCGTCGGACATGAAGCTACCATAATGACGTCCTAAGGCCGAGACAGCTCTCAACGTCGGCCCTGTACCAAAGCTTCGTACTTCCGGCTGAGATCGTTGCGGCGGAAGTTCTGGCCATAACTATGTCCGGCCGATTCAGAGAATGTCCCGAGAGAGCTGCGGCTTGCGTGATCTCTGAGCAAAACATCCAATGCGTACGCATCTCGGTGATATCTGCCCAGCTTGGCTCGTGCGGAAGTATTCCGTGGCTGACCAGGTCGCGTATGGCTTTGGGCGCTCTGCCCATAGCCTGCGCCGTTTCATCGAGGCGGAGAGGCAATAGGTCCAGCGGCGATGCAACCTCTGGCTCGGAAACACACATCCGGAGGGCGTCGAGATCGTGTACCCGTATCCTATACAGGAGCGGCGAATTCGCGGGAATCAGAGAGAAGCGGAGATTTCCCTCTTCCATCGCTGCCAACGTCCTCCACCATCTGTTTGCACTCATGTGCGCTATCGCGTTCGCGGCGCGGAAAAGAGAGAGGGTATGATCGGGGCGCGGTTCAACAGCCCGGAGCCTGACCCATTCAATCAGGGGAGTGTCGAGCGGAGAAACGCGACACGCCCCCTCTCTCTCACCCAAAGGGGAAAAATCGCCGAGAAGCCCGTTTTCAAATGCAGGTAGAAGCTGCGGAACAGGCAGCCCCACCACAGAGGCGACAGCGCGTGATTGTGGATTCACTCTGAGGAACGCCACCGCCGCCTCGGCCGGATGAAGACCCCCAGCTGTCGCGGCAGCACGGGCCAGCTCCCCCTTGAAGTTCCTCCGTTTGGGATCGGAAGGCCCAGGATGGCCCTTCTCAGGCGACGCTTTGAGGGTACTGATCCGTGATAGAAGCCTGCGCCTGAGCAATTTGTCTGAACGCTCCTTCACGAGAGAGCGGACAGCAGGTGACAGCGTCTCGTCTGTTTTCAATGACATGATGGCCGTGGGTTTAGGCTTGGTTCCGTCATGCCTTCCCGGTTCATCAAGACCGAGAGCGTCAAACTCTTCAGGCCACGCCATGATGGCTCTGGAGGCCCTCTCAAGTGATATCGGTGACAATCGCGAATTTGAATGGCGTCCGATCCCGTCCAGACGGCCCGCAATCTGAATAATGAACTGGAAAACCTCTCCCCTTGAAAGTCCACCGATCTGATCGTCCATTTTGCGTTTTGGAAGCTTACTCGTCTGCTCAGGGTCGACGACTTCCGCAAGGAAGGCAAATGCCTCCTCGTCATGAACCTCCACTTTCGCCTGCGGAAAGTCGCGAAGGTCCACCACTCCCCTCCAGGGGTAATCGGGATCGATGCAATGATCACAGAAGCATACCCCGAGGCAGCGTGACCACCCCAGCACCTTTCCGCACACAGGGCACTTCTCCAACAGCATCTCCATGGTGGAGAGGTCGAAGCTAAGAGGACGCAGCGACCAGCTCCCTTTTAGAACGTTGCGCTGCCGCAGCGTTAAGGGAGCGACCCGACGCGCGGTCGCTAAATGACCTCTGCGCAACTCAAGCCCGAAGAAGCTCATCTCATTGCGGCCGCTCTGGCAGGAGTTATCTAACGAAAGCCTCGTGGCGGCCGCGTCATCTCCGATTCCGAGAACAACGAGCAGACGCGCGGCCTCCTCTTTTGTGCAGTCCCGAATCCCGGATAAAGTTTTGAAGGAGCGCGTTCCAGCGAGCTTCAGAGCGAAATCGCTGTTGGTGAAGCCGTTCTGTGACATGGCGCGGTATGCGGCGTCGCGAAGGTGCTCTCCCGGCTCCGGTCTGACTGGCAGCGCCATAACTGGCTGCGACGCGATGTCTTGGATATATCCGGCGCTAGCCATTGGCCGCCATCCGATCATCGGTACCGTCATCCAACTCCAGGAAAGGATTGGAAGCGGCGAGCTTGTTGAAGAGAGTGTAGTCGTCCGCCGCGTCTGACAGGTGGCGAACCTCGATCCTCGGAGAACCGTCCTCAATGGCATAAACAGCAGCACGCTGGAACAGATTCGCAGCGTGTCCGAGGTAACCGCCGCAGGCGATATAGATGCAGGCAAGCGTCCTGTCGCCGATGAAGTTGCTGCGCTCGGGAAAGAGGCCGCAGCGCTGAAGCATCAAGCCAAAGAGCCCGCAGTACTCTTTGAACGCTGTGTGATGTTCCGGTTTGCGGAAACTGAGGGGTCCCAGGAACAGCTCTTCGATGCACCGGGCCCTGATCTGCGGTTCGCTGAGAATCTTCTCGCTCGCCTGCGTCGTTCCGACGAAAACAGCGGGGCAGCCATCCAGAAGAAAATCCTTCAGCGTGTTGTGCACTCTACCGGCTTCCACGCGAGCGTTGATCGACGGTGCGCCGACCCGAAGATGATTCATCTCGTCGAAGATCAAAAGCTCAGTCCGGAACTGCTGGATATAGTTCAGGACCCGATGCTTCTTGCTTCCCAGATTGCCGTACTCCGGGCGCGGGTCCTTATAGGCCCGGAGAATGTCCTCCAGGAGCGACATCAGCGTCGATGCTCCCGAGACACGGACATACACGACTATCCGCTGCTGCCTGCTGACGACAGACGCCGGTGTGTCGCGGTCAAAAAGTCCGGAGGAGTAGCAGTAGTCGACGACGTTCCGCTCCAGGTAGGCCTTGACTATGGTCGATTTGCCGCTTTGCGTGTCGGCGATCAGTGTCGCGCATTTCGCCTCATCGCGGAGACTGGTGCCGTTCAGGATTTGACGGCGTGTGTGGCGCAGCATGTCGAAGCGCCTGTGCGCCTTCTTCATGAAGATATGCTCTACGCGAAGCGTGCTGAATACGTAGTCGATGTCTTCGACGGGGACCGACGATGGCATAGGCGAAACTCCGGGTTTGGAACGATAAAAACTGAGCTGGGCCGCGTAAGTGGCCAGCCGCACTCAACTGAAGCCGTAGCGTTTTGCCAGCTCGTCCAGCTCGGCCTCGCTCCTGGAACGCCCTTGGTCCGCAGGGGGCATGGCCGACGGGATCGCCTCATGCTTCACCGCATCATTGGCGACAAGAGCGGAAGGCGCTCCCTTCGGCCTTGCCTTTCTCTTCTTCTGAGGAACTTTGCGTCCGGGTGGGGCTACAACATCGTCGACCCGCTCAACCAGAGGCATGCGAGACGGAATCTCGACGGCTTTCGGCATCCCGCTGATACTTGGCTTGGCGAGGATATCGACGATCTGATCTCCCGGCGCGAGCTGAGGCTTCTCGCCGCCATGCAGCACCCTGATCGTGCGCTGACCCTGCCGGTGACTGCCGGTAGCCAGGCTCTCCTCCAATTCGCGTTTGAATGCCCGTCTCGCGGCGGCTTTCTCCTCCCTGGTGTGGAACTGCTGGTTTAGCCTTGCCTGATTCTCCCGCTCTCCCTTCGCGAAGGCGAACGACACGGGGCTCTCCCTGTAGAACTCATCGGCGTTTGGAAGCTCGACCACCTCCTTGGTGAACTCATTCAGGACGAAGATGGAGGAGCAGTCCCCGTCGTAGTAGAAGAAATGCACCCTGAAGGAAGCGGATTGGCCGAGTTTGCGGCCTTTCCGACTCTTGTGGAAGCGGGCCAGATCGTTCAGCAGCGTTGACGTGAGCACTTGGTCGTGGAAGTCGTGTCCATCGAAAAGTATCCCCTCGGCGGTCAGCGTCCGCGTCTCGTAGCGCCCGAGAACCATCTTGAACGCCCGCGCGTCATCGACCGTTGGCCTGCCATGCTCCAGCAACCCTTCGGACCATTTCCGCGCCGGAGCCATCCCGATGCCGCTGTGCACCTCCAGGTGATATTCAACCACCTTGTGGTCCATGAGGCTTTTGATCTCGTGCAGTTTGAGCATCGCGCTCTTGCGCGGATCAAGGCCGGTTTCCCTCAGCTTCTCAGGCGAGCCAGGGATGCCGCCGGGCAGGCTGTGAAGTGCCGTGTTCATCGTACCGACCAGCCGCTCGACCCAAGGCTTGTACTCGGGAGTGCGTAGCGGCGCGTAGTCAACCTCAAAGCCCGCCAGATCGCCAACGAGCTGCACCGTCACGCCGACATGCGCCATTGCGTTGTCAAGGACCACGCAGCTGAACTTTCCCCAGGCGTCAGTGGCACCTTTGGCCTCCCCGAACCTTCTCACCAGATCAGCTTTCGGCGATATGACCTCGCGCAGGCACATCATGAACGTAGCGATGCAGGGGGGCTCGAAAGTCATATTGAACCCGACTGTCGAGCGAGAGAACAAATCCATGGCCCACACGATCCACGGTCGCTTCAGCACGATAGCAGTCGTGCCGTCCGCTTGGACCTCCTCGCAGGCCCAGATGTCGGCGAGGGTCTGGTCCAGAACTATTATCTCAAGAGGGGCGATTGCATCCATGCTTTCGCCGCGCCCGCGCAGCTCCCGATTTGCCTGCCGCACCCCGTATTTCGACCTGACTGTCGCATGGCACTTCGCACTGTTGATCCAGTTCGAAATAGTTTGATGGCAAGGCGGTTCGAAGTCGAAGATTGGGTCGCTGTCGTTGGAGCCGCTCTCCTCCTGCCTTTTCTGCCTCTCTTGATCCCGCATTTCATAGAACCGGTCATCGAAATAGCTGTGAGCATCGATGTGTTTGGCGTTCGGATTGGACCAGAAATAGCGAACAGTTTCCTGTCCAAGGTCATATACGCTCGGAGGCCATTTTTGCTTTACCCTGGCGAAGTTCTTCCTGCGGAGAAGGAGTGCAAGCGACCTGTTTCCGGGCCCGCCCTTGGCCAGCGCCTTTCTCACCGCGCTCGTGGAAGGGGTCCATTCGAAGCCCGCCGCCTTGGCGGAGCTGGCTTTGGACAGGATGAAGTTTGACAGCGGCCCCTCTGTTGTCACCAGGCCTGGATGCTTGTCGAATTCTCGGACATAGAAAAGCAGTGTCGAGGCCCGCTTGAAGTCCTTCTGAAGGTTGAGCCAATCCCTCTCCTGCTTAGCGGATAGGTATTCGCCCGGCGGCTCCTGGATAGCGCGGTAATCCGACGCCGTCAGCGTCTGGATTGGCTGCCCTTCCCGCGCCGTGCGCACCGCACCGCCCTGCGCCTGCAGGATCGCAAGGTCCAAGGCAGTGATTGATTTTGTCTCTCCGTCCTCAAGCGACCGAAGCGCGACCGCCGCCTCGTCGCTTGCGTCTTCCACGGTGAATGTGCCGGACCCGCTCCCGTGCAGGAACACATACCGATCACCATTGTTTATGTCGTACAGGGTCACGGCTCTGCTCCTGCCACAAGGTGAACCGTTCCGCCGCCACGCTGGGCCGAAAATTCAATCGACACGAAGCGGCGATAGTGCAAAGCGATGAGCCGCGCGTAACCGGAAGGCCCGCCGCCCAGCGCTGCAATCAAAGCTTCTTCGGTCTGCGTATGCCTGCCTCCGAAACAGGTGAGGCAGGACTGGTAGTCACGCGCATCGAGCACTACAAACTTGTGCAGATCAGCGTACCTGGCCACTAGCGACGGCCGCTTCGGCAGATGCTGCGACTCTCTGACCGTGACAAACGAGAAACCGCGCCGCGAGTACACCTCCTTCGCCAGCTCAAGCTTTCTGGCGTATTTCGGGTCGGTGTCGCGAGAATCCGCATCGGCCTTCACCTCTACGATCAGCGTCTTGAGGTGATGCGGCCGGATGTTCGCCGCGCATGGCATCAGCGCCGCCTCGGCGTACGGCATGCCTGACTGCAGATCATGCAGAAAAGACGGGTGGACTTTGAGCAGCAGGTCCGGGAAGTATATGAGAGGCCTGCCGCCGTTGCCGCGCACGAGGATTTCCAGCCGGTGCGGCTGGGCGAGCAGGAACTGAACCCGGCTCGACAGATCAGCCAGACGCATCGCCGTCCTCTCATGCTTCGAATCCCACGGCATCGAGCGGCCCCCGCCCTTCATGGACCGAAACGTTCCGGTGGGGCGGGTCTTGCGGCCATCAATGATCGTGCGTATCGGACCTCCATGCTCCGCCCAGTACATCCTGGCGACAGCATGCCTCCCAACCGGAGGCTCGGCGCGGCACGTCTCTGCTTCTCCCGGCTGCAACCGCCAATCGATCTCCTCCGCCGCCGGGGACCGCGCATGCGCTCCCCACTCGATCTTGTCAGTATCCGTAGAACGCATTTAGATCACCTCGGCATGTTTCCTGTGAATTGGCACAGGGAAATAGGTTCCGGGAGTGGCCTGCGGGCGACTAGCGGATGACTGAATCCCGTTTCTGTGGTACTGGTAACTGCTTCGCTGAACTAGGTACCGGAGCGTCGCTTGAATTTAGGTTACAAGTAGATCGATTCTATCAGATACGGAAGAGGCTATGCAGTCTGAATCGGTGGATACCCACCAGGGCCACATCAACAAGGTCATCACGTCCATCGAACGGGACCTCGCGGTGCTGACAAAGCGCCGGGAGCAGATCGTCGCGGAGATTGAGCGGCTGGACGGGGAGGCCCGAACAATCGACGAGAGCCTCAAGCACCTGGAGCACGCCAAGGTCTCGCTGAGCCGGGCACCCGCGCGGCATGTCAGTGTGAAGACAGCGGCAGACGCGGAGCTGCAGTCATCGTTGCCGGAAGTGCCAGAAGGCTTTGCCAAGAGGCAGATGGAGAGGCCGAAGAGCCAAGCCTGGCAGATCAGACAACTCGCCTACCAGGTTCTGAAGGCGCAAGGACATCCGCTGAGCCGGGCGGAGATATACGAGAAGCTCCTGTCGCTAGGATTTGTTATCGAGCACCGCACGCCAGCGAAACACCTTGGAAGAATTCTTACGGACTCCAAGGAATTCGAGTACCGGGAGAACGGTTACTGGATTGCAGGGGAACCGATTACGGCGACAATCCAAAGACATAAAAGATTTCGGAGCCGCAAGAAGCGACCGGGTGCGAAAACCTGAACTGGACTGATTTTCCTTTGCGCGGTCCAGGTCTTATCCAATGCTGACATCTTGAATTAAGGCACAATTTCTTTCCAGGGTCTTTAATTAAGGAACGCTTCTTCCCATCGGCATCATGAATTTAAGGACAGATTTCCTTAAGGCAAATCCTTGAGAGTCTCTTTTGGCTTCTCTATAAAGCACGGGACAGAGCAGCCGCGCTGCGCGGCGGGTATGTTTATTGATGGACGACCGCTGAAGCCGCCGCCCACAAACAAACCCTATTTTTTACCGATAGGCTCTGCCCTCGGTTGATGTGGCCCGGGTGAACTACCCTCGCGGTTTCGGTGCCTCGGGCTGTCCACGCAAACTGGTGGAACTGCCGCCCGCAGTTCGTCTCAGGCGGCAGATGCAACGTCTAGACCGGCTGACTGGCCTGTAGCGGCCTAGTTCCGGTAGGGATCAGCCAGGGCGGCGTCCGGTCTGCTGATAGGATATTTGATTTCGGACACGCGCTCAGCCAGCTCCTTCTCGCCGAACTTCTTGAGCAGCGCCCTGAACTGCGGATGCATGCCGCCGTCCTGATACGCGATGGATTTTGGCGGAGGGAGCTTCAGCAGGGCCTCGGACCTGTTCAGGTCTTTCATAGCTTTGGCATCGACCGACGGCTCCGGCCGCGACGTGCTGGCCGGGCAAGCGGCAAGAGGATTGCCCGGCTCGCGTCCGCCGAAGTCCCTGTCGAAAACGTATCTGCGGTCGCACATGGAGATTTTCGGCTCGCGGCGCTCCACCTCGAAGATGTCATTGCCCCGCTTCAGGATTAGCCAGAAAGAGACATTCGGATCGTCGCGATGAGCCGCCAAATTCTCGGGCGTCATGTGGAAGGGAAATGCCTGGACCTGCACGGAGGGCTGACCGGCCTTTAGTGCTGCCTGCAGAACAGCGTAGATTTCGCCGATGTTCTGATCGGTGAGCGCGAAGCAACCGGATGATGAGCAGGCCCCATGGACCATCAGGGCCTCGCCTGAATAACCCAACGCCGCTTCGAGACGGTTCGGATAGCCGAGGTTGAACGACAGGAAAAACTGCGAGTTCGGATTGAGGCTGCCCATGCTCACCCTGTAAAACCCCTCCGGCGCTTGGCGGTCGCCAGTCTTGGTTTTGGGTCCCAGTTTCCCGGACCATCGGCAGATCGGGTATGTCTTCAGCAGCGCGTACTTCCCGCTGCGGTCGACTTTCCAGACCTCAAGCTCGCTCTCCATTTTGAAAATGCGGATCAGCACAGCGCCTTCCGGCGTCATTCCCTTCTTCTGCATCTCTGCGAGCAGGGACGCGGGGATCGCTCGCGACGACTGGCCCAAGTCATCCAGACTTATATTTATGCAGCCCGCCAGCGTAGCCGCTAGCAACAGCGCGGAAATGGGGCCGCAGCCTCGCAATAACCGCAAGAATAATCGGTAAGCCGCCGCGAAGCTGATCGCGGGCGCACGTCTTGCCCAAAGTCTCATTGTCTTCCTTTCTCCAGCTGAACCCGTTTTTGGTCAGGCGGAGAAAATCGGCGGCTTGAGGTCGACGGAGCCGGATAGCCCCTCAGGGATTGACGCGGATAACAGCGAACAGCAGTTGGCATTGCGATGGAATGCGTGGAAGGCGTCTTCCGATAGGATGGCCAGATCGCTTAAGCAACGCGCCTGTCCCCGGGCTTCGTTGGCAGTTTTTGCGGCGGGCGATTTCAGAGGAGCCAGCACAAGCGTCACCGCGTAGCTGTCACTCTGCTGCAGCGAAACATCAGCGTGATCATCGTCACAAAACAAGTGAAGCGATCCAAGCAGGAAAATGCTGACGATCAGGCTTACGACCACGCGCATTGAACCGCCATCCGGTTTCGACAAAAAGGGACATTGCTGCTCTCGCAATACGACCGAGCAGTCCTTGCATCATTTGTGATGGCTGTGCAAGCCACAGGCGCGTGATCCGCTAAACGGCGCGTGCTCTGGCCAAACCAGCCGGTCGACGTGCAGGGCAAAAGCTTGCTTCAACTATCTCAAAGCCCGCTTCGCCGCCATGCCTTCAACCAAGTAGCATCCAATGCTCGCACACCATACCGCCGCCACTCCGAGCAACGGCTACTTGAAGTCGGAGTCAATCATCATGTTGACTGCGGACATCAATCGAATTGACGAGAAACCTCCTGCCGCAGCGGCGAATAGTGCGATATTGCTGCGGGCGCGGAAAGACGTAGCGGCGAGACCTACTGCGAGCACACCAGAGGCAATCGCGAAACCGCCGAGTACTGTGAACACTCGCGCAAGCCAAGTCTGGAAGGCTGGCCCGAGCAGGTCAATCTTGGCAGGTGTCAGTCCTATATACCTGATGTCCTCCGGCAGCAGCGCGGGTCTGGCCAGGATAAAGAATATGCCGATTCCAGCCACGAGCAGTCCGGATACAAAAAGAAGGACCGCCGAAGGTCACCATGAGTAAGTCGCAGTGCTCATTTCCTGAAGCCTCCAGCTCGCGAGATATTACCTTCGCCTCACGCTTTCCCCGGCCTGATGCTCATGAAAACAGCGGCGTTGCCCTGTCGGTCGACGCTCATGACGTCATAGGATGCGACTGTTGGATCGTCTCCCATGCCAAGAGAGCCGTCCGGCATGCCGGGCACAGCCACGCCTTTGATCGCGGGTCTTTCATTCAGCACGCGCTCGACGGCTTCCACTGGTACATGTCCCTCGATGAAGTACCCGTCGGTGTAGGCGGTGTGGCACCCCTCCACCGATTGCGGGACCCCGAACTTCAGCTTGACGGCTGCCATGTCATCGACGGGCCGAATGTCGACTTCAAAGCCCGCTGCCTGCATGGCCTTCGTCCACGCCTCGCAGCACCCGCAGTTCGGGTCCTTGTAGACGGTCATTTGCCTCTGCGCTGTCCGACCGGGCCGCGCGGCGACGCCGAGGATCAGCGCCGAGGCGCAAAACATGAAATGCCTTCTTCTCATTTTCCTACTCCTTTGCAACGGCTACAAGTGATTGTGGCGAACGTGGAGGCGTGTGATCCACCCTAGCCGGTTTTTCTGC
Organism: Gellertiella hungarica; assembly: GCF_014197145.1. Classification (GTDB taxonomy): domain Bacteria; phylum Pseudomonadota; class Alphaproteobacteria; order Rhizobiales; family Rhizobiaceae; genus Gellertiella; species Gellertiella hungarica. The sequence goes on from NZ_JACIEZ010000017.1 coordinate 10,612, forward strand.
GGGCAGCCGCCAGCCCTTGACCAGCGCGTAGACGGCCGGAATGACGACCAGTGTGAGGAGGGTCGAGGATATCATGCCTCCGATCATCGGAACGGCGATCCGCTGCATGATCTCCGAACCCGTCCCCTCGCTCCACAAGATCGGCAGCAGCCCCGCCATGATGGCCACCACCGTCATCATCTTCGGGCGAACCCGCTCCACAGCGCCTGTCATGATGGCTTCGTTCAGATCGGTCATCCCGAAAACCCTTCCCTGCGCGTTTGCCCTCTCCCTCGCCTCCGTCAGTGCATGATCAAGGTAGATCAGCATGATTACGCCGGTCTCGGCGGCGACACCTGCAAGGGCTATGAAACCTACTGCCACGGCGACAGAGGCGTTGAAGCCCATCCACCACATCATCCAGATGCCGCCGACCAGAGCGAACGGAAGGGACAGCATCACGATGAGGGTTTCCGTTATCGCCTTGAAGTTCAGGTACAGCAGCAGGAAAATCAGCGCCAGAGTGAGCGGTATAACGACAGCGAGCCTGGCTTTCGCCCGCTGCAGATATTCGAACTGCCCACTCCAGGCGACGGAATAGCCAGGCGGCATCTTCACTGACGCGGCGACGGCGGCCTGGGCGTCGGCGACGTATCCGCCAAGATCGCGGTTGGCGATGTCGACAAAGATGTAGACGGCAAGCTGACCGTTTTCCGTGCGGATCGAGGTTGCCCCCCGAGTCAGCTTTACCTCGGCCACGTCGCCGAGCGAGACAGTGCCTCCGCCCGGAATATCGATGAGGACATCCCGCGAGATCGACTGTGGATCGCTTCTGTAGCTTCTCGGATATCTGACCGAGACGCCGTAGCGCTCCCGGCCCTCCACAGTGGATGTCATGACCTTGGAGCCGAGAGCCATCTCAATCACGTCTTGGACGTCTGAGATGGCCAAACCATACCTCGCGAGCGCGGCGCGGTCGGGGACTATGTCGAGATAATAACCGCCTATCACGCGCTCGGCGTAGGCGCTGGAGGTCCCCGGCACTCCCTTCAGGACGGTCTCGATCTGCCGGGCAATGGCCTCCATCTCCTTCAGATCGCTGCCGTAGACCTTCACGCCCACCGGTGTCCTGATGCCGGTGGAGAGCATGTCGATGCGGGCGCGGATCGGCATTGTCCATGCGTTGGACACGCCGGGAAACTGCAAGGCGGCATCCATTTCGTTCTTGAGGCTGTCGACAGTGACACCGGGCCTCCACTGTGACTTCGGTTTCAGGGTGATGATCGTCTCGAACATCTCGGTCGGCGCTGGATCGGTGGCGGTCAGCGCCCGGCCAGCCTTTCCGAACACAGTCTCCACTTCCGGGAACGTCTTTATGATCCGGTCCTGCGTCTGTAGCAGTTCAGCCGCCTTCGTCACCGAAAGACCTGGGAGCGTCGTCGGCATGTACATCAGCGTCCCCTCGTCGAGAGCTGGCATGAATTCGCTGCCGATCTGCCGCGCTGGCCACACGGTAACCACCAGCGCCGCAAGGGCGATGAGCACAGTGAGCATCCTCGCTCTCAGCACTACCATGATAATCGGCCGGTACAGCCAGATCAGCAGGCAGTTGACCGGATTTTTGTGCTCGGGGATGATCCGGCCGCGCACGAACAGGATCATCAATACCGGCACCAGCGTGATCGAGAGAATGGCGGCGGCCGCCATTGAGAAAGTTTTTGTATAGGCCAAGGGCCCGAATAGCCGACCTTCCTGCGATTCCAGCGTGAATATCGGGAGGAATGAAACGGTGATGATCAGAAGACTGAAGAAGAGAGCCGGGCCGACCTCCGCCGCAGCTTCCACAAGTATGTCGACCCTCGGCTTTCCGGGCGGTGCCCGTTCGAGATGCTTGTGGGCGTTCTCGATCATGACGATAGCTGCATCGATCATCGCGCCGATGGCGATGGCGATGCCGCCGAGGCTCATGATGTTCGCTCCGAGGCCCAGAAGACGCATGGCGATGAAGGCAATCAGGATGCCGACGGGCAGCATGATAATCGCAACCAGAGCGCTTCGCACGTGGAGCAGGAAGACGACTGTGACGAGAGCGACTACGATGGACTCCTCCACAAGCGTCCCCTTCAGCGTCTCGATAGCCGCCTCGATCAGCGTCGACCGGTCGTAAACCGCTTTGATCTCGGTCCCGTCCGGCAGGGAGGCCCGCACAGTTTCCAGCTTCTCCTTCGCGTTTTCGATCACGGAGAGCGCATTCGCTCCGAAGCGCTGGAGCACGATTCCGCTTGCGACCTCCCCCTCCCCGTTGAGTTCTGTGATGCCGCGCCGCTCGTCCGGAACCAGCTCCACCCGCGCGACGGTCGAAAGGGTCAGCGGCGTCCCGTTTATGGACTTCAGGACAATGTTCTCGATGTCTTTCACCCCGCGCAGGTACCCCTTGCTGCGCACCATGAACTCGAATTCCGAAAGCTCGACAGTCCGGCCCCCGACATCCCGGTTGCTGGCTTTGACTGCATTTGCAACATCAGCCAGAGTGACGCTCTGCGCCTTCATCAACACGGGGTCGACAGTCACCGAATACTGCCGGACGAAACCGCCGACACTGGCGACCTCCGCCACACCCTCCGATTTCGAAACGGCAAAACGGACAGCGTAGTCCTGCAGCGAGCGCAGCTCTGCGAGTGTCAGCGTCTTCGCCACCACAGCGTACTGATAGACCCAGCCGACGCCGGTTGCGTCAGGCCCGAGCCCTGGCGTCACACCTTCCGGCAGACGGCTCGCTGCGGCGTTCAGATACTCAAGGACGCGGCTGCGGGCCCAGTAGGGGTCGGTGCCGTCCTCGAAAATCACGTAGACGAAGGACACGCCGAAAAAGGAGAAGCCCCGAACCACCTTCGATCTCGGCACCGTGAGCATCGCTGTCGTCAGCGGATATGTCACCTGATCCTCGACAACCTGCGGAGCCTGGCCGGGGTAGTCGGTGAAGACGATGACCTGAACGTCCGAAAGGTCCGGTATTGCGTCCAGCGGCATGGTTTTGAGCGCGTAGACGCCAGCTGCTGCCGCCAGAGACGCCATGATCAAGATCATCAGCACGTTTCGGGCTGACCATGAGATGACTCGGGCAATCACTTCTGAGCCTCCTCATCAGTCATGGAGCTGAGAGCCGAGTTGAGATTGCTCTCCGCGTCGAGGAGAAAATTGGCCGCGACGACCACACGGTCTCCGACAGCCACTCCCTCCAGCACTTCCGTCATCTCCTCGCCTCTCGCGCCGAGCCGCACGCTCCTGGGCTCATATTTGCCATTCCCCCGATCCAGGAAGACAAGCTGGCGGTCACCGGTATCGATGATCGCGCTGTTCGGGACAGCAGTGACGGCGTCCGGAGCATCCGCGCCGATGGCGACCAACGCGTACATGTTGGGAAGAAGGAGGCCTTCGGGATTCGGCAGCTCTATCCGCACCTTCGCCGTTCGTGTCTGCATCTGAACTTCGGGGTAGATCGCGCCGACCGTTCCCTGCAGAGCCGCTCCCGGCCTCTGCCGGAAGGTCACATATGCGGGGCCGCCTAATTTGATCGTGCCAAGTTCCGACTCTGGAACGTCAGCCAGCACCCACACTCTCGACAGGTCCGCGACCCGGAAAAGGGCGGCCCCTGGAACCGCCATCATCCCCTTGACCGCTGTCCTCTCCAGGATAATGCCGTCTTGCGGAGCGGTGTAGGCGATGGTCGCTCCGACCTTGCGGTTCGCGGCGATGGACTTGATCGCCGAGACCGGAACGCCGAGATTCCGCAGCCGAAGCGCAGCTCCTGTGTCCGGCGGCTGCGCGACCGATGACGACAGCTCCGCGAGGTACTGCGCTCCCGCAGCGGCGATCTCCTTGGAGTAGTAATGGAAAAGGACGTCCCCTTTTCTTATCCGATCACCCGTGGTCACATCGGCGACATCCTCAACGAAGGCCTCGGTGCGCATGGCGACGACGCTGATCAGCCTTTCGTCGAGGACGACGGTGCCGGGCAAAGCGAGCTTTCGCGCCACGGCTGTTTTCTGCGCCGTAGCTGTCTTCACGCCGGTGCGCTGCAGCTTGCCTGGTGCGACCGTGACGGTAGACCCGTCATTCGCCTCGCCCTCGTAGACGGGCAGATAGTCCATCCCCATGGAGTCCTTTTTCGGAACCTTGGAGGTGTCGGGCAGTCCCATCGGATTGCGGTAATAAAGGACTTTCCGCTCCTTCTGTCCGCTATCCGCCGCCTTGACGCCAGCGCCCGCCTTCGCGGGATCGAAGCTGACGTCCTCGCTTTCGCGGACAGTCACGAAAGGACGCCCGTCCTTCGTGTTCCGGGGCGCGGCGGAATACTCCGCCAATCCGTCCGGATTTCGGTAGTAGATCACAGCCCCGGTCGGCGGCGGTGATGATTTCACCTCGACAGCATTCGCCTGCCCTGCCGTGGACGTGAAGGGCATACGAACAGGGAAGTCGGATTTGCCTGCCCAAAAGGCTGCGATGCCCACAGCCGCAGCTGTGAGCACAGTTGATACATGGCGGGGCATTTCAGGGAACTGCCTTCAGTATCAGCTCGCCCTGCACTGTTTCAGGCTCGCCCTGGACTTTCGCCGCCAGCTTGAAGCGCCAGCCGCCCTCCATCACCAGATTGGTCTTGAAGGCATAGACGCCGGGCTCAGACGACGGAGCCAGATCGACCGGGGTGGTCATGGTCTCCATGCCCTCGGGAGCCATGTCCATTCGGGTGGTGAAGATCATCGCGTCAGGGACCGCCGCGCCGGTGCGCTTGTCCACGACCCTCACCGACACGATGGCCTCGGGGCCTTTTTTCACATCGGTCTTTACGGCTTGGAATTCGTAGTCGGCAGCGGCCGCGAACACGGCACGAGGGCCGGAAAGGGTGGCGGCACCGCTCACTGCCAGAGCCAGGGCCAAGGTAGTAATTCTCGTCATAGTCATCTCACGTCTGGACGCTCCGCAGAGCGGTCCGCAATTGAACATAGTTAAGGACCGTCGAAAGCGTCTTGCGCCCGACGGCAGCTCACTTGATGGATGATGACTAGACTTTAGGAGGGCGATGCGGCGGAGCGCCGGTGAGAGACCGCAGCTCGGCGTGGGGGATCGGGTCGAACGTCTGTCGCAACCGTGGGAAGCGCTCACGCAGTATCGCCTTCGCCTCCGCCTGCGCCGCAAAAGACGATCCGCATGCGAGGCTGAACACACATCCCTTGCCGCAGGTGTTCGTATCTGGCTTGGGCTTCGGGCAGCACGGCATCTGGTCCGGCATGCCCATGGCGGCCATGGCGTCTGTCACCGCCGGGGGCGATACCATAGCAGCCTCGGCCGCTGAAATGCTCGGTGGTCCGAGAAGGACAGCCAAGACTGCGGCTATAAGCGACAATGCGTGCAACAAGCGGAACAACATTCGCCCATCCTGTCACTGGGCGGTTTTCGTGTGAAGGTGCTCACAACAACTTTATCCGAGCGTCGGGTGACACCGCTTTCTACTTGGTCAGTGAAAGCCTCCGCTCGCACTTTCAGCACCATAGGCCGATCAGCGAGCGGGGCTATTAAGCGCCGATCCGTTCGCGTTAACCGCTGTTAAGTTTCTTTCGCTTAGCTTGAGGCATCGATCTTCTGGATCAAGCGAAGAAGAGGCGGCCAGCGTGAACATCACGGTGCGAACAGAGACTGCCGACGAACTCAATGCATCACTGACTTCCAGTCTCGCACGCCGCGCCTTCCTGAAAGACGGACCCGAGCTGTCCGGGGAACGGTTCGCCTGGACTTACCGCCAAGGTTATGAAAGGGCAACTATCGTATCGGCTTTCGCAGACGGTTCGAAGGCCGGACAGCTCGCATGCTTCTTCAAAACCTTCATCGCGCACGGTCAGCGGCGGACGGCCGCAGAGCTTGTCGATCTCTTCGTGTCGCCGGAATACAGAGGCTTCAAGGTTGCAAGCAGCCTATACAAAGAGATGCAGAAAGTGGTGGCGAGCGAGGGGGCCGACATCATGTACGCCTACGCCAATGAGGGAGCCTCGGTGCTCAACAAACGCTTTTTCGGCATGGAGGAGGTCACCCAGCTACCGGCTCGTCTGGGCTTCGCACTGCCAGGCGCTCGAACATCAGACAATTTCACGATTTTTGAGCGAACCGACGAAATCGCGTCGGCATGCGCCAGCTGCTTTGGCTCTGATAAGGGCGGTGTGGAGATGACTCGTGAGGAGGTGAGGAAGCGCATAAGCTCGCCGATCCACCGATATTTCTGTGCAAGCGACGGCGACACAGCGATCCTTGCCTCCCCGCGCGTCATCCGGTCTCTGCCTGTGCTCCTTGTCTGCGCCACATTCTCCAAGCGAACCGACAAGCCCCAGGCAGCAGCTACAAGAGCGATGATCGCAAGCCTGTGCCGCACCACAGGGCGAACAGCCTATCTGTACCTCGGCTGGAATGATTCAGTTGGCTTCTCCAACGGATTTGGACTGCCGGAGCGGCTTCTGAAAGGCAAGTTCCTGATCCAGTCCAACTGCCTCAACAGCCAGCGTGCTGGTATCGGCCGCTTCGAAATACTAGACGTCGATTACGGCTGACCTCCGTCCCTCCCTGCCTGCACTAATCAGCTCTTCTCGCGAAACCGGGAATGGCAGGAGGCACATGTCTGCAGCATGAGGTGAAAGGCGTGCTCCGCTGATATTTTCTGCGACGAGTGCGGCGTAATGCCGAGAAGGCCGCCCTCCATAGCCTCACCCGCCTTCATCCTCATGTCACCGGTCATGGCGTCCGGATGATCGCGAGCGGCGGCCTCAAGGTCGGCGGCATAGGTTTTCAGGTTGTCAGCGAGTTCCGCGAAATGAGCGGGATCATCTTTGATAGCGTCCGTCGCCTTCGAGCCGGGGGCAGCGCCAAGATGAGCAAACGTCTCCACCAGACGACCTCCTGCCCTCGCCTCAATCTCACGAGCCGCAGCACCGAAAGAACTGGCCGAATAGGAACGCGGCTCCTTGAACATTCCAGCCATGACCTTTGTCGCGGCAGCAATCTCCTTCATGGCGCTCTGCCTGCTCTGAACAATTTCCGAGGCCGTTCCGGCTATGGCAGAGGTGACGCCGATCAGCGAGACAGATAAAATAACTGCGGTCTTCCAAGTCATGGAGCGTCTCCGGCATTCTCGGAGAGAGGATAGGTCTGATAAGGGCTGAATTCCATATACAGTTTTGCGCTTGACCTTCCAGTGACTGGAACTCTCATCATTCTTAAAGCGGTAAGAATGCCAGCCAACGATTGACCGAAATCAAAGGTACCGGGTTTGGGGTAGTCTAAGCTGGTCACAGATGAACGGAGTTTGCCATGGCGAACTGGAGACGCACAATGATGGGAGGAGTGGTCGCGGCATTCGTCGCGCTATTCCTGCTCGTCGGCACCTCCGCTGGCCATGCCATGCCAGCCCGATGCGACATCGGTCACGGAACTGCTGTCGAAACCTCCATCAGTCATCACCACCACCAGAAATCAAAACAAGAGCAGCGGACTGGCGAATGCTGCACGACGACGTGCGGCGCGTGCCTGACGATGCTGCCGGACATTGGCGTTTCACCCAGCCGGGCTTTTGAGAAATCCGCTCCGCTCCTGGCGGCCGGACGGTCCATGACCGGGCAGGCTCCGGCTCCCGATCTTGGCCCGCCCAGAACCTCAGTCTGATGCCGCGCCGCCACTGCGGCGGAATAGTCATCGACATGTCGGTCCTTCCGACGACAAACAAGAGGTTTAACATGTATCGCCGTCAATTCCTGATGTCGGTTGCCATGGGTGCAACCGCCCTTTCCGCCCTGTCCGGTGTTCGCGCCGCCAACGCCGCCACTTCTTCCACAAAGCTTTCCGTCGCGAAGAGGACCCTCGACGTCAACGGCAGGTCCGCCAGCGTCTTCGGACTGACCGACCGATCCGGTAAGTCGGGTCTTGTCGCCGACGCGGAGTCGACAATCGATCTTCAGCTGGCAAACGAGACGACTGAAAGCACCCTCATCCACTGGCACGGCCTAACTCCGCCCTGGAAGATGGACGGTGTTCCGGACAATCCGGCAGCCCTCCTGAAGCCAACGGAGAACCGTGCTTACAACCTTCCCTCGGGCGAAGGCGGGACGCATTGGATGCACGCGCACACCTTACAGGAACAGAACCTGCTGGCCGCGCCTCTTATCGTGCGCACCGCCGCAGACAGGGCAGCCGACGAGCAGGAGGTCGTTGTGATGCTCCATGACTTCTCGTTCAAGTCGCCTGAGGAACTGCTTGATGGCCTGAAAAAGGGCAGCATGTCGTCGGGCATGTCCATGGACCATTCGAAGATGATGGGATCAATGCCCGGCATGCAGGCCATGCACCAGATGATGTCCGGCGGCTCCGGCATGGATATGCCGATGTCCGGAATGAACATGGGGATTGACGTCAACGATATCGAATACGACGCCTACCTTGCCAACGACCGCACGCTTGACGATCCGGACGTGGTCACCGTGGAGAAAGGTGGCCGCGTCCGCCTGCGCATCATCAACGGCGCGACGGCCACGGCCTTCACCATCGACATGGGTGCGCTTTCAGGCGACCTGATCGCGGTAGATGGCAGGCCCGTGGTCGCGGTGAAGGGTAGCCGCTTCCCGATCACCATGGGCCAGCGGCTTGACATCCGCCTGCAGTTGCCCCCGTACCAGGGCGCTTTCCCGGTCTTGGCACTTCGAGAAGGTGCGGCCGAGCGGACCGGGATTATACTTGCCACAGCGGGCGCGGACGTTGGCAGAATCGCGGCGAACGGTAGCGATAAGGGTCCGATCCTCGACCTCTCCCTGGAGCGGCAGCTCCGCTCCTCATCGCCACTCGCGGACAGGGAGCCGGACCGGAAATATTCGGCAATGCTGGGTGGTGACATGGCCGCCTATACCTGGGCCATACAGACTGACCAGCCAATTATGGCAAAGAAGGGCGAGCGCGTCCGTCTCGATCTGATGAACATGTCGATGATGGCGCATCCGATCCATCTCCACGGCCATCAATTTCAGGTGGTGGCGATCAACGGCACGAGGATCGCCGGAGCGGTCCGCGATACCGTGCTGATGCCGCCCATGGCCGCGCTGACCATCGACTTCGATGCGGATAATCCGGGCCGCTGGCCCCTTCACTGCCATCATCTTTACCATATGGCCTCGGGCATGATGACCTATGTCACCTACGAAGACCTGATCTGAAGGAGACCCTCATGGCGACCGAGCACGAAAAGCATCAGCACCACGATCACAGTACCCATTCACAGGCTGATCACGGTGGACATCACGCCCACGATCACGCCAATCACGGGGGGATCAAGCACGCGGCACCTCCGCCTGCGAGCGCCGAAGGCATCATTTACACCTGCCCGATGCATCCCCAGATCAGGCAGCCGGGACCTGGCAACTGCCCGATCTGCGGCATGGCTCTGGAGCCGGAGACACCGGTTGTTCAGGAAGGACCGAGCGCCGAGCTTCTAGACATGACCCGTCGTTTCTGGATCGGCCTCGTCCTCGCGATCCCGGTTCTCTTCCTGGAGATGGGCGGCCATCTGTTCGACCTCCACATGCTCGTCTCGCCGAAGACGTCGAACTGGGTGCAGATGGTGCTGGCGACCCCCGTCGTGCTTTGGGCGGGATGGCCCTTCTTCGAGCGCGGCTGGAAGTCCATCCTCAGCCGTCATCTCAACATGTTCACGCTGATCGCCATGGGAACGGGCGTGGCCTGGGCCTACAGCATGGTGGGGACGCTGGTTCCGGACCTCTTCCCCGAAACCCTCCGATCCGAAGACGGCACGGTCGCCGTCTACTTCGAGGCGGCCGCGGTCATCACCGTACTGGTGCTCCTCGGGCAGGTCTTGGAACTAAGGGCCCGCGAGCAGACGGGTGGCGCAATCCGCGCCCTGCTCGATCTGGCTCCGAAAACCGCCCGCCGCATCAGGCAAGATGGAACCGATGAGGATGTCGGCCTTGACGCCGTCAGCGTCGGGAACAGGCTCCGTGTCCGACCGGGTGAGCAAGTACCAGTCGACGGCGTTCTCCTCGAAGGACGAAGCTCGGTCGACGAATCCATGATCACGGGCGAATCCATGCCCGTCACGAAGCAGGTCGGCTCAAAACTCATCGGCGGCACGATGAACCAGACCGGTGGCTTCGTCATGGAGGCGGCCAAGGTCGGCCGCGACACGATGCTTTCGCAGATCGTCAGGATGGTCGCGGACGCGCAGCGCTCGCGGGCTCCGATCCAGCGCCTCGCCGACGAAGTGTCGGGCTGGTTCGTGCCTGTCGTTATCGGTGTCGCCATCATCGCATTCGCGGTGTGGATGATACTCGGGCCGGAACCCCGTTTCGCACATGGTCTCGTTGCCGCCGTTGCCGTGCTCATTATCGCCTGCCCCTGCGCTCTTGGCCTGGCCACACCGATGTCGATTATGGTGGGGGTCGGACGGGGAGCAAGGCTCGGCGTCCTGATCAAGAACGCCGAGGCGCTGGAGCGCTTCGAGAAGGTCGACACGCTGGTGGTCGACAAGACCGGAACGCTCACCGAGGGACGCCCGAAGGTTACGGCCATCGTTCCCCGTGAGGGCCTTGCCGAAACGGACCTGCTCCGCCTTGCGGCAACGCTCGAACGGTCCAGCGAGCATCCGCTGGCGCTCGCCATCGTCAATGCCGCCAAGGAGCGGAACATTTCTCTCGGCACCGCCGAGGACTTCGACAGCCCCGTCGGCAAGGGCGTGACAGGCATGGTCGAAGGCAGGCGGCTGATCCTCGGAAGCCACCGCATCATGGGTGAGAGCGGGATCGACGTCACCGCCCTCACCGCAAAGGCAGAAGAGCTGCGCGGCGAAGGTGCCACTGTGATCTTCATGGCGAGCGAAGACCAGGTAGCCGGACTGTTCGCAATATCCGATCCCGTCAAGGCGACGACGCCGAAGGCCGTGAAGGCGCTGGTCGAGGAAGGCGTGCGCGTCGTCATGCTGACGGGCGACAACCGGACGACCGCGCAGGCCGTCGCAAGCCGTCTCGGCATTCAGGAAGTCGAGGCGGAGGTCTTGCCCGAGGACAAGAGCAAGATCGTCACAAGGCTCCGCGACGAAGGCAAAATCGTAGCCATGGCGGGTGACGGCGTGAACGACGCTCCTGCCCTCGCGGCGGCCGACGTTGGGATCGCCATGGGCACCGGCACCGATGTCGCAATCGAGAGCGCGGGCGTCACGCTTTTGAGAGGCGATCTCGAAGGCATCGTGAGGGCAAGGCAGCTCAGCCGCGCCACTATGGCCAACATCCGGCAGAACCTGTTCTTCGCCTTTATCTACAACGCGGCAGGCGTCCCCATCGCCGCAGGCGCTCTTTACCCGACATTTGGACTTTTGCTTTCTCCCATCATCGCGGCAGCCGCCATGGCGCTCTCATCCGTCAGTGTCATCGGCAACTCCCTCAGGCTCAGGAGCATGGAACTATGATTACGTCTCGCACATGGGTTTTAATGGCCATCTCCTTCGGTGTCATCGCCGCGTTCTTTGTTCTGCGGGAGCACTGGACTCATGTTCTCGGGCTCGCTCCCTACCTGCTGCTGATGGCTTGCCCCCTGATGCATCTCTTCCACGGTCATAGCGGGCACGAAGGACACCATCATCACGACCGCGAGGACCGGAAACCGTGATGTACGCTCATTCGGAGACCTTGAGCGTGCGCTCACGAGCCTCTCCGGAGGCTGCCTTCGAGAGGCTAGACGATCCGACGGCGCTCGGGTCACACATGCAGAAACCGTCCGCGATGATGCTCGGCGGAACGATGCGCTATGAGCTTGACGGGGGGCGAGGCAGGACCGTCGGCTCTGTGATCCGGATGACCGGATACGTACTCGGCCTCCGGCTCTTTCTGGAGGAAGTGGTGATCGAGCGGTCGCCGCCGTTCTCTAAGACTTGGGAGACACGAGGAGACATTCGCCTCCTCGTGATCGGGCACTACAGGATGGGCTTCACCATCACCCCTCAGGGTAATGGCAGCCATGTCGGCATGTTCACTGATTACAATCTGCCAGACGGTCAAGGTTGGAAAATAATGGGTGCCGTGTTTGCCAAATTTTATGCACGGTGGTGTCTGAGGAAAATGACTGAGGGACTCTGAAATCAGGATTGCGGTTGTGTTCGGATATTTCGCCAGCGCCCTCTTCACCGCCGAAGGCCGAGGCATGGTAAGCCCCGGATCAGAGAAGAGTTGCGCGGGCCCGTTAAGGCCCGCGCAACTAGCTGTATGTCGCCAACAGCAAGATCACGAAATTGAGAGCAGCTGCGTTCTTTGCGGTTGAGCAAAGACCGCAGCTGCTCATTCCTTCTGAATGTCCTCGCCGCAAGCCCATCGAGGACAATCTGAAATGACAAGAACAAACTTCGGTTTGCTTAACGCGCTGACGATCTTGGCCGTTTGCGCTCTTGGCGCTCCAGCCTTTGCCAACGGCTCTCATCAGCATCCGGCAGCCAACGGCACGCCGAATGCACCGCTCGACGTGGTCCGCCAAGCGACAGACCTACCGCCCTCCGAAGAACGCTCGGGGAACCGGACGATCAAGGTGATGCTCGACACAGTCGAGGTCACAGGAAGGCTAGCTGACGGCGCGACGTACCAATACTGGACATTCAATCGAAAGGTGCCCGGCCCCTTCATTCGCGCCCGGGTGGGGGACCGCGTTGATGTCGAGCTGATGAACATGAAGGATAGCAGCGAGCGCCACAGCGTCGACTTTCATGCCGCGACCGGTCCCGGCGGAGGTGTCGTCGCAACAGACGCGGCTCCGGGAGAAACCAAGACGTTCAGCTTCCAGGCGACCAAACCGGGCCTCTACGTCTACTACTGCGAGGTGCCGATGGCCGCTCATCATATCGCGAACGGTATGTACGGTCTCATACTCGTCGAACCCGAAACGGGAATGCCGCCGGTCGACCGCGAGTTTTATGTCATGCAGGGTGAAATCTACACCTCGAAACCGTTCGGCACGAAAGGCAACCAGGTTGAGAGCGTAGAGAAGCTACTCGACGAGCGGCCGGAATATTATGTGTTCAACGGTGCCGCGAACGCGCTGACCGGTACAAACGCCCTGACTGCTAAAGTCGGCGAGAAGGTCCGCATCTACTTCGGAGTCGGCGGCCCGAACAAGACGTCGAGCTTCCATGTGATCGGCGAAGTCTTCGACAGGGTCTACCAGCTGGGCTCGCTCGATAGTCCTCCGTTGACAGACGTTCAAACCGTCACGGTTCCCCCTGGCGGAGCGACCGTCGTTGATCTCACTATGGACGTTCCCGGTGAATATACGCTAGTCGATCACGCTCTGTCACGAGCAGCCCTGGCCTGGTCGCAAAGCTTATCGTTTTGGGAAAAGCGGAATCTGCCGGATCGAAAGGGGTAAGTCAGCCCGAGCCGGAGGAGATGGACATGGAGATGGATGACCACTCCCACGGCCAGGCCGATTGAGAATCCCCACGTAAATTCTTATTCCGCCTGGGCGGCACCACTAAAACGGGTGCCGCCCAGGCTTCTGCGCGAACGACTTACTTTACGTGCTTATCGACCCAGGCGCTCATTTCCTTTATTTCTTTCTTCTGAGCGTCGATGATTTGCTGGGCCCTGGCCTTAGACGCCTTGTCCTTGCCGTGCTTAAGCTCAGTCTCGGCCATGCTGATCGCGCCCATGTGGTGGGCAATCATCCCGCAGTTGAAGGCAACGTCCGGGTCCTTCTTCATCATGCCCTGCATCATGTTCATATCCATGGATTTCATCCCCTCCATGGACTCCTTCTGATGGGCGGGCATCTTGCTCATGTCATGGCCCTGCATCATGTCGCCGGACATAGCCATGTCGGACTTGCACTTATCCGGAAAGGCCAGCTCTTCGGCCGAAGCAAAGTTGGCAGAGACAAGTGCGAAGGAGAGCAATGCCGCAGATGCGGTGAGAGCGGTAATTTTCATTTGAGTTCTCCTGTTGTGGTATAGAATGGACATCTCAGGCAACGCTGGATCGCGGAGGCGGATCGAGCGTGCGCACCAGGAGAAACGGCTGGCCGGACCGAACATTATCTTCCAGAGCAATCTCCGCGAAGTCTGGACCTGCGACCAGTGCTGATGCGGGGAGAACGGGGCAGCAATGCGAGGGTGAGCAGCATCCGGTGGCATGCGCCACGCTATGCGAGTGCGCGGCTGCGGTGATGGCGACAGCCCCGCCGCAGTCATGACCATCCTTCGCCATTACGGGCGCGGAAAGCATAGCCGCCACCAGCAGGACGATGGCAAGCAATCTCAGGATCAGCTGCAGCGCGACATGGTGCAAGTGTTTTCCCTCATCTTCGGTTGAGAACTAGACAGCTGCGCGTCTGTTTCAAGTGGGGTCCGCTCCGATGATGTGAATGCCGCTGGCCTTGACCGCGCCAAATCCCGTCGTTAGCGGATGCTCAGGTGATTCCCGCAACCGCCCCGGCGGCAGGTCGGGCAAATGAGAGACGAGACGATGGTCGGATGTGCATGTGGATCAGGACAGGATTTCGAGCGCTGCTGCGGACGGTACCTTGGAGGCGAGCACGCCCCGACACCTGAAGCCCTAATGAGGGCCCGCTACGTAGCCTTCAAGATGAGAAATCTTGATTTCATAGAAGCCACGTGCACGGAGGAAGGGTTGCAGAGCCTCAACCGCCTTGAGATGGAAAAGGCTTTGCCTGACACTCAGTTCCAGGGCTTCGAGCTTCGCGGTACGACCGGCGGCGGCGTGAACGACGACGACGGGAGCGTGCACTTCGACTTCCGATACAAGTTCGGTGGCAAGGAAATGAGGCAGGCCGAGATCGCCCACTTCCGCCGTGTCGACGGGAAGTGGCTCTATGACTACAGCGAGGTGAACCCGAAGTCTGCGCCTGTTCGCGTCGTCAGCGTCGGACGGAATGATCCGTGTCCTTGCGGCTCCGGAAAGAAATTCAAGAAGTGCTGCGGAGCGGCGGCGTGAACGAGCAGAGGTTCGCCTGCACCGCCTGCGGTCTATGCTGTCACGGCATGCTGCCGCTCTCCATTGAGGAGGCCTTCAAGTGGGCCCACGTCTTTCCGCTGGCGATGTCCGCCACGCCCGTGAAGCCGGGCACACGCGGATACGCGATGAAGGAAGTGGCGGTCACGTTTTCGGCGGGTGCGAAGAAGCCGATTCAGCTGATCGTGACTCCCGTCGCGTTTATCCCTCCGACCGCGCCCTGCCCTAAGCTCGCGGACGACGGCCTCTGTTCAATCCATGAGGAGAAGCCACAGCGCTGCCGCACCATGCCCTTCTACGCCTACAAGGAGGAGGACAGCCAGCGGGACATGCTCGTGCCGCGCCCCGGCTGGAAGTGCGCGACAGGGGAAGACGCGCCGGTCGTCTACCGCGACAGGAAGATCGTCGACCGCGCCGAGTTCCAGCGCGAGCGGGAACTTCTGAAGGGCCAGGCCGTAGCGCTCCAGCGGTATGTCGACACGGTTGCCCGATACGATCCCGGCTTCTCCATGCGCGTGCAGACGGCTGCCACAGCCGTAGTTCCAGGCCGGGTAATAGTAGGATTCGTATCCTGGCTTCGGCAGAACAAGGAACTCGACGTCGTCGGCTTCGCCCGCCGCCAGCACCCCGTTCTGAAGGAGTGGCTGGAGAAGACGGCTGGAGACGCGAAGGCCGCCCAGTTTGCCAGCTACTACCGCGAAGCCATCGGCGATCTTGAGCGGTATCTTGGCTGACGCGGCGAGTTCACCTCGCCGAGTTGCATGATGATCACAGCTGCGTCAGGACGGCTTCATTTGACGGATAGCAAGTTGACAATCGCCCGCTGAAGAATCATTTTCCGCCCATGAAGTCGGTATTTCGAATCAGGTCTACACTGCTGACCCTGTTTTTCAGGCTGGTGATCGTAATGTCGCTCGCCGGATACAGCACATATGCCGTCGAAACCGTCATGCATTCGAACTTCGGCTCCGAGACCGCCACGGTCGAAGCTGCGGGCAATCATGGCGGTCATGACACTGCCATGACCACTTCCCCTGCGGACGACGGACACGATCACGACCATTCCGCGCCCGAAAAAACGAAGCCTTCGTGCTGCGTCGACTACTGCGGCGTGGCCGCGCTGACATGCGCGGGTGCCGCAATCGCCCACCCCCGTTCCGAGCTCGTTCTCGTCGCGCTTGACGACAGAGACTTTATGGGCCGGCTGCCGCAGCTCCACCGCCCTCCGAGCATCTGAGAAAACTCACCCGCAGCAGTGCGGGACGCACCGCGCCCATGCATGAGTCATGCAGGGCGTGTCCGTGACCATTTTCTCGGATTTACACCATGAAACTTCAGTTCCTGGTGGCTGCCATACCGCTTGCCGCAAGCGGATGCGCTTCCACGCTTCCCGACGTCGTCGCGACCTCGGGCTATCCCGACGCAGTCTCCGACGCGGGACCCGTCGCCTATCGTAGTCCCGTCGGAGACTACGTCCACCGCATGCCCGTCGATCCCAAACCCTGGCGCGAGCAGAACGACGCCCAGGCGAAGAAGGGAGGCGCATGATGGCTCTCACTCGTTCGATGCGCCTTGCCGCATCGGTCGTCCTGCCGCTGTTCGCCGCAGGATGTGCAACGACGGAATACTCGGCAAAGGATGCCGGGTTCGACACCGTGTCCCTCAAGTCCGGAGAGGCCACGGCCAAGCAGAGCGTCTGGATTCAGAACCAGCAGCAGGCCGCGGCGGTCAGGGATCGCGTCAAGGCGCTCATGGCCCGCAGGACCATCGACGCGGAAACGGCGGTTCAGGTCGCCCTCCTCAACAACAAGGGTCTGCAGGCGGCCTATGCCGATCTCGGCGACAGCGCGGCCGACGCCTGGCAGACACAGCTCTCGATCCTGCCCTCAGTTTCCGTCGGTCTGACAGGCATTGGAACGCCTGGACTGGAGGCCTACCGCGTCCTTGAAGGGACGATCGCGACCAACATTCTGGCGCTCGCCACCTACGGCGAGAACAGGAAGCTTGCGGACACCCGCTTCCGCCAGGCGCAGCTTAACGCCGCCATCAAGACCATCTCTTTGGCGGCGGACACGAGGCGGGCATGGATCAGGGCGGTGGCGGCCTGGGAGACGGTGGCATACCTCAACCAGGCGAAGGCTGCCGCCGATGCGGCATCCGCGCTTGCCGCGAAGATCGGCGAGGCCGGGTCGCTCACCAAGGCAAACCAGGCCCGCGAACACGTCTTCTACGCCGAGCTTGCAGGAGAGACAGCCAAGGCACGGCTTGAGGCACGGCTGGCCAAGGAGGAGCTGATCCGCCTCATGGGTCTTTCAGGATCGGACATCGACTTCCAGATACCCAACCGCCTGCCGTCCCTGCCGAAAAGCCTCATCCGGCGTGACGACATGGAGGCCGAAGCGATAGCCAAGCGCATGGACCTGCAGGTCGCTCGCCTTGAGCTTCAGGCAACGGCACGGGCCTTCGGACTGGAGAACGCCACCCGCTTTGTCACCGACATCGAGCTGGCTGGCGTGTTCGAAAAAGAGCGGGAGCTTGACGGCGACGAAGTTCATTCAAGCACGTCCCGAACTGCATCACTAGAGCTGAAGATACCGATATTCGATACCGGGCAGGCCCGGCTGCGCAAGGGCGAGCTTGCCTACATGCGAGCCGCAAACGAGCTTGCGGAACTGGCCGTCAACGTCCGTTCCGAGGCTCGGTCCGCCTATCTCGCCTACCGGGCGACCTACGACATCGCCCGCCATTACCGCAACAGCGTCCTGCCCTTGCGCTCCGCAATCGAGGAGCAGTCGCTGCTCAGCTACAACGGCATGATCACCAGCACGTTCGAGCTGATCGCGGACACCCGCGACAAGGTCAACTCCACCATCCTCGCCGTCAACGCCAAGCGCGACTTCTGGCTTGCAGAGGCGAACGTCGCTCCCGTGATTTACGGCGGAAGCACGGGTTCGGCTCCCGCATCCGACAAACCTGCGCCTGCGCAGACTGAGGCCGCTGGCGGCCATTGAGAAAGGAACCGAGCATGTTCAGCAGAAGACAGTTGCTGGGAGCAGGTGCCGCCGGTGCGGCGCTCGCCTCCACGAAAGCATGGAGCCAGACGTCCAACATGGGTCTGCCAGAAGCGGCCGTGATGGATACGGCGGCGACGCAGCCGCCCGTGGCTCCCTCGACGGGGCCGGACTACAATCCCGTCGTCACCCTCAACGGATGGACGCTGCCATTCCGGATGAACAACGGGGTGAAGGAGTTTCATCTCGTCGCGGAGCCTGTGGAACGCGAGATGGCGGAGGGGATGACGGCCCATCTCTGGGGCTACAACGGCCAGTCGCCGGGCCCGACAATAGAGGCTGTCGAAGGTGACCGGGTGCGAATCTTCGTCACCAACAAGCTGCCCGAGCACACAACCGTCCACTGGCACGGCATGATCCTGCCATCCGGCATGGACGGCGTGGGTGGCCTATCGCAGCCGCACATCCCCGTCGGCAAGACCTTCGTCTACGAGTTCGACCTCGTGAAGTCCGGCACCTTCATGTACCACCCGCATTCCGACGAGATGGTCCAGATGGCCATGGGCATGATGGGCTTCTTCGTGGTGCATCCGAAGGACCCGAAGTTCATGCGGGTCGACCGTGACTTCGTCTTCCTGCTTTCTGGCTACGACATCGACCCCGGCACATACGTGCCGCGCGTCATGACCATGACCGACTTCAATCTCTGGACATGGAACTCCAGGGTGTTTCCGGGCATCGACCCGCTCGTGGTCTCCAAGAACGACCGCGTCCGGGTGCGCGTCGGGAACCTCACCATGACGAACCACCCGATCCACATGCACGGCTACGACTTCGAGGTGACCTGCACGGACGGCGGCTGGGTGCGGCCCGAAGCGCGATGGCCGGAGGTCAGCATCGACATCCCGGTCGGTGCCATGCGGGCCTACGAATTCGACGCGAAGTACGAGGGCGACTGGGCGATCCACTGCCACAAGTCGCACCACACGATGAACGCGATGGGCCATGCCATTCCCACCTTCATCGGCGTGGACAAGAAGGAGGTCGCCGAAAAGATCAGAAAGATACAGCCCGAATACATGCCGATGGGCACTGCGGGCATGGCCGACATGGGCGAGATGTCCATGGAAATCCCCGAGAACACGGTGCCGATGATGACGGGCTGGGGTCCGCACGGCCCGATCGAAATGGGCGGCATGTTCTCCGTCGTGAAGGTTCGGGAGGGTATCTCGGCGGGCGATTACGCCGATCCCGGCTGGTACGAGAACCCTCCCGGCACGCAGGCCTACGAATGGACGGGCAATCTGCCAGAGCCCGTCAAGGCCAAGGACGCGAAGACAAAGCAGACCACCAACCATCCCAACCACGGCTGAAACGGCCGGAACCTGAAAGGATACACATGAAGTACGCAGTCATGGCAGCAGCCCTGCTTTCGCTTTCCACGCCCGCCCTTGCATCCGGGAGCCATGCCGGTGGCCACGGCGAAATGGCCGTCGGCGAGCCGGGCAAGAAGGCGAAGGTCACCCAGACCATCGCAGTCTCGATGAGGGAGACCGAGGACGGGAAGATGATCTTCACGCCCGCCAGCTTCAACGTCCGCAAGGGCCAGACGGTCCTCTTCAAGATCAGGAACGAAGGCGAGACCGACCATGAGTTCGTGCTCGATGAAGAGACGAAGGTCATGGAGCACAAGGCGCTGATGGAGAAGTTTCCGGAGATGGAGCACGACGACCCGAACGCGATCCGCCTGGCACCAGGCAAGTCCGGCGAGATCGTCTGGAAGTTCACCAACGACGGCACCTTCAAGATCGCCTGCCTCGTACCGGGTCATTTTGACGCCGGGATGCATGGCGACGTCGTCGTCGCAAAGAAGTAACCCAAGGAGACAATCATGAAGACAATCATCAAGTCCGCCACCGCCGTTTTGCTTGCCATGAGCTTCGCTTCCGGGGCGTTCGCCGAGGAGTTCACCAAGGGGACGGTCAAGAAAATCGATACAAAGGCGAAAAAGGTCACGCTGATCCACGAGGAGCTGAAGAACCTAGATATGCCCGCCATGACCATGGTGTTCAAGGTTGAAGACGATGAGCTTTTTGGCAAACTTAAAGTAGGTCAGAAAATAGAATTCGTAGCTGACCGCGTAAATGGGCAGTTACTGGTGACTGAAGTAAAATAAAAATACCAACTGTGCTGTAGCGGAGCGCCGCTACAGCACACATTAAACAAAAGAGATGGTTATGTCGCCAGATAAATACAAAGGGTGTATTATTTCTCGGCAGTTTCGAACAGCAATAATTCGTTTTTCCGCCGTTGCTACGCTATCCACAAACCTGTTGCTTGGCTCCCACAAAGGCGAAGCGGTAATCTATGCAGTTGTCATTATCACTTATTCGCTTAGTGGAATCGCATCAGTCACAACAGAGCGCCTGCAGCGGAAGCACGACTGGCTAAGATCAGGCTTCGTAATGGTCGACGCATTATTGGTAGCAGCGGTTCTTTATCCTCATATCTTGGGAAGCCCAATTACTGACAATCACAGCCTAAACACAACTGCGCTGGTTGTTGCCTTTATTATGCTAAACAATGTGAGTCTTAAAAAAGAGCGACGACTTCTTCTAATATTCTCGGCGGCAAGCTTGTCACTTTGGATTGGTATGCTCGCAGTTTCAGCAGCAAGACACATAGGCACCGGGAAAACTGCCCTGTTCGACGCGCTTTTTAACCAAGACCTGGGACTTGCAATCAGTTTTGGCTTTACAGCGCTTGCAAATTATGTGCTAGCGAACGACCACGAGCGGACGAGGGACGCAGCTTTGAAAGCCAATATGCGAAGAGCAAATCTTTCGCGTTTTTTCTCTCCTCACGTCATAGGTGATTTACAGGAGCGAAGCCCCGCCCTGGAATTGAAGCGTCGGGAAGTAGCAGTGATGTTTATCGATCTGAGAGATTTTACCAGCTTCGCGGAAACCGCATCGCCCTCACAGCTCGCATCTACTTTAGCTGAGTATCGCAACATCGTGTCGGAGGTCGTTTTCAAATACGGTGGCAATATCGATAAATTCGTGGGCGACGGCGTAATGGCTGTCTTCGGTCAACCGTTGCGGCAAGCCGAGGACGCTGACAGGGCCTTGGCTTGTGCGTTAAGGCTAGTGCATACCCTATCTGAGTGGAGAGAGAAAAGTGATCACGACGGCCATCCTGCGCTATCTGCCGGTATTGGACTTCACTATGGAGCGGTGGTCGGCGGGGTTCTCGATAGCGGCCGTCATCTTGAGCTGACCGTAATTGGTGACACTGTGAATGTAGCCCAACGACTTGAAAGCCTTTCCAAGCCTCTCAGAGCGTCGTTAGTAGTTTCTGCGGGGATAGTGGAACAGCTAAAGCGACCTTTGCCTGAAGCAAACTGGCTGACTCGCCGCGCGGTATCGATGCGTGGTCGACGTTTGCCGATCGACATTTGGTACCTGCCTTATACCGAACGACCACCCACCATCTATTCCTCTCCTGGCTCCCTTCGAACGACACTCGGCCGCGAGGGCGATGATTGCAATTCATCTTTGATTTGAAAACCTCATATTCATTTATATAATCATTGGTTGCATAAGGATAGTGATCTGAACCCTTCAAACTGGACCAGATTTGGTTAGAGTTTTCCGGTGGATTTTCCCGGCTGGGAAAGGAACGGAAGACGATGAAGGCATCGCAATTTTCGCTTCGCGGTCCTTCGGTTCGGACGCCCAGAAGGCGTTCATTTTGAAGCAGGGTGACGAAGGTGTGCCTGTTGCGGAGATTTGCCGGAAGGCAGGGATCAGCCAGGCGACCTACTTCAATTGGAAGAAGAAGTATGCGGGCATGTTGCCGCCGGAGATGAAGAAGCTCAAGCAGCTCGAGAACTAGAATGCATGTCTGAAGAAGATTGTGGCGGACCTCACCCTTGATCGCGAGATGCTTCAGGATGTGATCCGCCGAAAGCTCTAAGGTCTGCTCGGAAGCGGGAGATGGTGAAGGGCATGTGCCGGGATTGGGCGATTCATCGGAAACCAGGGTGGTCGGGATGCCATTTCAGGTCTGGTGGTTTTTGCTACTGAACTGCACCCCGTTTCGACCGGACAGTCGGCATAAGCAGAAAGGCTCAAGCACAGGCTTGGGGACAGGCTTATGTCTAACGAGTATCGACACG
>NZ_JACIEZ010000018.1 GCF_014197145.1 Gellertiella hungarica
GTGGACTTCATCGCCAAGCTGGCGGCACTGGTCCCGCCACCTCGCGCGCATCTCACCCGCTTCCACGGCGTATTCGCCCCGAATGCAAACCTGCGCGCGCAGCTGACGCCCTCGGGGCGCGGCAAGCGGCCTGCGAGCGATGCAGTGCCGGTGGACGTCAGCGCCCACGACGAACCGCGCAGCCCCGAGCAGAAGCGCCGTGCGATGAGCTGGGCGCAACGGCTCAAGCGGGTCTTTTCCATCGACGTCACCACCTGCGCCCACTGCGGCGGCGCGGTACGGATCGTCGCCAGCATCGAAGACCCCAAGGCCATTCGCGCCATCCTCGCCCACTTCGAGAAACACGGCGCGCTGGAGCAAGCGCACTACCGGCCCGCAGCGCGCGCCCCGCCGCCCGCCGCGTGATGAGGCGCCGGCCACACAGCCGGCAGCCAAGCCAGAGTCCGATCCGATGCGGCCACGACCCCGCAGGGCTGCGCTCGGCCCTGTGCCGGGATTCGGTGAGAAATGGCTACGCACTGAGCCGCTGCGTGGCCCCGCGATGTCGAAAACCCACGCATGAACCCCCGATCTGTGTCCGATCTGTGCCCAAAGCGGCGCTTGCGCGGCCGCTTCCTACCCGCCAGACTCGCAAAAAAGGGCGGTTGAACTTCCTATACCCAAAGTTGGCGCTGGGGTGAAGTATGTTGGTAAAACCTCGGATGGCACTGCCTATCTGGCGCAAAATGGCGTGGTGCTGAATAACCCGCTGCAAACGCCGGCTTATACCCTGTTTGATCTGATGGCCGGTTATGAATTCGGCCGCTATGACATCAGTGTGCAAGTGCAAAACCTGACTGACAAAACCGTGATCACATCCTGTCTGGCCCGTGGCGATTGTTTCTACGGACAACGCCGCGCGGTAAATGCCAATCTGCGGTACCGCTTCTGACTGTAGTGCCAAGCGCCGGCAACTGCCGGCGCTGGCTTAGTGGCCTGCAGCGCTGCCGGCGATCGGCAAAATCAACTGCTGCACCAGCTGCATGATGTCCTGATAAACAGCAGCCTTCTGGCTGGCATCGGGTTGCAAAATCAGCTCATCCGCGTAGCCGTTGAGCAATGCGGTCAGTTGCCGGGCCAGCAAGCTGGCATCGCCAGCCCTGAAAGCCCCGCTATCGATGCCTCGTTGCAGGATCTGCTGCAGTAACTGGCGCCAGGCGGTGATGATGTGCTGATAACGTGCGGCGAACACCTCGTCATGCTGCGCTTCGCGCCATGCATCCAGATAGATACACCAGGCGGCGTCTTGGCGGTCCGGCAAATAATCGCGGATATAGTCCGCCAGTGCCTCGTGCGGTGGCAGCGGCGTCAAACGAGCTTGCCATTCGCTGAGATCCTGTTGGCTGAAAGACTCCACCGCCTCTAAACACAGCGTTTTCCAGTCTTTAAAGTAATGATAGATATGGCTGCGGGCCAACCCGGTGCGTTCTGCTACGTCGCGGGTAGAGCTGCTGGCTATGCCTTTTTGCCGAAACAGTTCCAGCGTGGCCTGCAGAATCATCTCTTTGCGTTGCGCTGCGGACGGACGTGCCATTTGCTCTCCTTCGATATGCATCAACTGATTGATTTTGAGCGACTGCTCAAATATAATTGAGCGGTCGCTCAATTTTGAGTTTATTGCAACAGGTCGATTATGACAAGCGCAACCCCACATGCATCCGGTCGTCCAACGCCGCCACCAAGTGCCGGGCCTGTTTCTGCCTCCCGCGCGCTGCGGGCCATTGCCCGGCAGCATCCGTGGTCGATCACAGCTGCTTTTTCGCTGGTGGCTGCCGAAAACATCTTGTTGGTGATCTACCCGTTGTTTGCCGGTTTTGCTATCGATGCCATTTTGCAGGGCCAGTGGTGGCAGGCCTGTAGTTATGCCGGCATCGTGCTGCTGTTTTGGTTGCTTGGGGCCTTACGCCGGGCGGTCGATACCAGGGTGTACACGGGGATTTATGCAGGCGTGGCCGTACCGGTGATTACCCAGCAGCGTCGCTTGCAAGCGCAGCCATCCACTATTGTGGCCCGGGTGGTGTTAGCTCGTGAGTTTGTAGATTTTTTCGAGCAGCATATTCCTGTTCTGGCGACCAGTCTGATCTCAATTATCGGTGCAGCGCTGATGCTGGCGTTGATTGAGTTTTGGCTGGGAATGGCCTGTCTTGGTGTGCTGCTGATATTTGCGTTGTTATTGCCCGGGTTTTCCCGTACCAATCAGCGGTTGCATCAACGGCTCAACGATCGCCTGGAGCAGGAGGTTGCGCGCATCACAGTGGCATCACCGCGCCAGCTGGGTCGTCATTATCAGGCGCTGCGTTTGCTGCGCATTGCGATTTCTGATCGGGAGGCGCTGGCATACCTGGCGATTGGGATCAGTGCCGCTTTGCTGTTTTTATTGGCTATTATGATGTTGTTGCAAAACCCAGAGCGCTCGGCCGGGCACGTGTATGCGGTGATGACCTATCTGTGGAATTTTGTCAGCAGTTTGGACGAAGGACCTGGCCTTGCCGATCAGCTGGCGAAGTTACGCGATATCGGTCAGCGGGTGGATACCACACCCGCTGACGAGGCCGGCCATTAAGTCTACGGGTACTGAGTGGTCTGGCGCTGAGTGGTCTGGCGCTGCCTGACGAGACCCCCGTCAGTGCCTTACAGCGCCCAGCTGTGGTGATAGACCTGGCCTTGCCAGTCTTCAATCACCAGCCAGAGTTCGACAAGAAGATCAGCTCCGTGCGCGACCTGCTGCCGGTGCTCGAGGGCGTCGCCAAGGCCGGCAAGCCGCTGCTGATCGTCGCCGAGGAAGTCGAGGGCGAGGCGCTGGCCACGCTGGTGGTCAACACCATCCGCGGCATCGTCAAGGTGTGCGCGGTCAAGGCGCCGGGCTTCGGTGACCGCCGCAAGGCGATGCTGGAAGACATGGCCGTGCTCACCGGCGGTACCGTGATCTCCGAGGAGCTGGGCCTGCAGCTCGAGAAGGCCACGCTGAAGGATCTCGGCCGCGCCAAGAAGGTCGTGGTCTCCAAGGAGAACACCACCATCATCGACGGCGCCGGCGACGGCAACGCGATCCAGGCGCGGATCAAGCAGATCAAGGCGCAGATCGAGGAGACCACCTCCGATTACGACCGCGAGAAGCTGCAGGAGCGCGTGGCGAAGCTCGCCGGCGGCGTGGCGGTGATCAAGGTCGGCGCCGCGACCGAGGTCGAGATGAAGGAGAAGAAGGCGCGCGTCGAGGACGCGCTGCACGCGACCCGCGCGGCGGTCGAGGAAGGCATCGTGCCGGGCGGCGGCGTGGCGCTGCTGCGCGCGCGTGCGGCCATCGCCGAGCTCAAGGGCGCCAACGAGGATCAGAATCACGGCATCCAGATCGCGCTGCGCGCGATGGAAGCGCCGCTGCGCGAGATCGTCACCAACGCCGGCGAGGAGCCGTCCGTCATCGTCAACAAGGTGAAGGAAGGCACCGGCAGCTTCGGCTACAACGCGGCCACCGGCCAGTTCGGCGACATGCTCGAGATGGGCATCCTCGACCCGACCAAGGTGACCCGCACCGCGCTGCAGAACGCCGCCTCGATCGCCGGCCTGATGATCACCACCGAGGCGATGGTCGGCGAGCTGCCGAAGAAGGACGAGAAGGCCGCCGGCGCCGGCATGGGCGGCATGGGCGACATGGATTTCTAAGCCCCGCGATCCATCAAGCAAGACCACAAAGCCCGGCCTCGTGCCGGGCTTTGTGCGTTCTGGCGTCCGAGGCGGGAGACTTCCTACCCGCCCCGCGGCAATGTCTGACGCGAAGATCAGAAAACGCCGATATGAACGCGTGCTCGCGGGCGCAACCCTGAGCAGCCGTCCCTGCAACGGAGCGCTGCGTGCCGCGCCTGACCGCACCCCGGCGGCAGGCCGAGGTGTGCGCGCCACTGCCGGCCGCCCACGCCGCTGCGCGTTACGCGCGCCACCTGCCCGAGCGCACGCTGCTGTACGCGCTAGGGCCTGTTAACACTACGTGCTAACATACTGCGCATGGAACTTACGCCTGCGCAATTCGCGCGTATCGAGGATTGCCTGCCGCGGCAGCGGGGCAATGTGTCGCTGGACAACCTTCAAGTGCTCAACGCGATCCTGTTCGTGGCCGAAAATGGCTGCAAGTGGCGGGCCCTGCCCAAGCGGTTCGGCAACTGGCACACGATCTACACGCGGATGAACCGGTGGGCCAAGGCCGGGGTCCTGGATCGGGTCTTCGAGCGCATGCAGGCCGAACAGCTGCTCCGGGTGCGGCTGGAGGCGGTCAGCCTGGACAGTACGATCGTCAAGGTCCACCCGGACGGCACCGGCGCACGAAAAAAAACGGCCCGCAGGCCATCGGCCGCTCCCGCGCAGGCTGGACCACCAAAATTCATATGGCTGCCGCGGATTCCCGCTGCGCGTTAGCCTTCTCGCTTTCGCCGGGCCAGGCGGGCGATGCCCCAGCCGGTCGCGCCCTGCTGCATGCCCTGCCACCCCTGAGCGCGCGCTGCCATCTGGTCATGGATCGCGCCTACGAGGGCAATGAAACCCGGCAGCTCGCGCTGGATCTGGGCCTGGATCCGGTCGTGCCCCCGCATCCGCTGCGGGCCCAGCCATGGGCGTACAACACCGAGATCTACAAGCGCCGCAACGAAATCGAGCGCCTGTTCCGCCGTCTGAAAGGGTTCCGCCGCATCTTCAGCCGCTTCGACAAGCTCGACGTCATGTTCGCGGCCTTCATCCACTTCGCACTGATCGTCGAATCATTGCGATAGTGTTAACAGGCCCTAGTCGGCCAAGCCGGTCACTGTCCGGCAATGCGCTTGAATAACGGGTTGTCGGACATTATGATAGGCGGACGGAAAAACGGACAAAAGGGGCGGTAATGGCACTCATCGGCTATGCGCGGGTATCGACGGCTGAACAGGACACCGCCTTGCAGACGGATGCACTGCGCAAGGCGGGCTGCGAGCGCGTCTTTGAGGACACGGCTTCCGGGGCCAAGGCCGACAGGCCCGGCTTGGCCGCCGCGCTGGCCTATCTGCGCGACGGCGACGTGCTGGCCGTCTGGCGGCTGGATCGGCTCGGGCGCTCGATGCCACACCTCATCGAGACAATCGGCGCGCTGGAAGCGCGTGGCGTCGGCTTCCGGTCGCTGACAGAAAGCATTGACACCACCACACCGGGCGGGCGGCTCATCTTCCACGTGTTCGGCGCGCTGGGCCAGTTCGAGCGCGACTTGATCCGTGAGCGCACCAAGGCCGGGCTGACCGCTGCCGCCGCTCGCGGGCGCAAGGGCGGGCGCAAGCCGGTTGTCACTGCCGACAAGTTGCAGCGGGCGCAGGAGCATATTGCCAACGGGCTGAACGTCCGGGAGGCTGCTACACGGCTCAAGGTGAGCAAGACGGCCCTATACGCCGCGCTGCAAGGCGGGAGCGAGCAACCATGAGCCGCAAGCAAAGCAGTGCCTTCGTCACGACCAGAAAGGGCTTTTGCTATCTCACGGTCAAAGTCGGCAGGAGCAATTACAACATCATGCGGATTCGCAATTACACGCTTGAGCCGCAGGACAAGCGAGACATGCGCCGGTTGTATCCCGACTATCTCTTTGACTGGAAGAAGATCGGCCAGCAGCTTGCCGAAAAGAGGGAGGTATGCAGAACCTACCGCTCCAAGCGTCAAGCGCCCCGGAGCACGGAACGTACCTCAGACCCGTTCGTCATGGTGTCGTATGACCCAAGGACGCGCACGGTCTACGCATCCGACACCTGCGATTCAATGGCATTGCTTGACGCTGTTCTGCACATGGAACGCTCCCGCAAAAAATAGCCCCGACAGGCCGTGCAGCCGACTCCTGACATTCCGTGCAGTCGCCTTCTGAAAATGACACC
This sequence comes from Gellertiella hungarica, assembly GCF_014197145.1. Taxonomy (GTDB): domain Bacteria; phylum Pseudomonadota; class Alphaproteobacteria; order Rhizobiales; family Rhizobiaceae; genus Gellertiella; species Gellertiella hungarica. The sequence continues at coordinate 5,913 of NZ_JACIEZ010000018.1, forward strand.
GCCCTGCCCTTTTCTCTGGCGTCATCGTGTTGCAAAAGTCAGTCGCAAATGGTCTATTATTTGCGACGATATTTGCAACGAAGGGCGCACCATGAAAGACAAGCCGATGATCGGTTACGCCAGGGTATCGACCGACGACCAGGATTTGACGAACCAACGCGCCGAGCTGCACGCCGCCGGCTGCACGCGCATCTTTGCCGAGAAGATCACCGGCACCCATGCCAAACGGCCGGAGCTGGGCCGGATGCTCGACCACCTACGCGCCGGCGACGTGGTGACGGTCACGAGGCTGGACAGGCTGGCCCGTAGCACCCGCGACCTGCTAGACATTGCCGAGCAGTTGCAGGCGAAAGGCGCAGGCCTGCGCAGCCTGGCCGAGCCGTGGGCCGACACCACGACCCCAGCCGGGCGCATGGTGCTGACCGTGTTTGCCGGCATCGCCGAGTTCGAGCGTTCCCTAATCATCGACCGCACCAGGAACGGCCGCGAGGCGGCCAAAGCGCGAGGCGTGCAGTTCGGCCGCCGCCCTACCCTCACCCCCGGCCAGGTCGATCATGCCCGCGAGCTGCTGGGCGCTGGCCGCACGGCGGCTGAAACGGCCGAGCTGCTGGGCGTGCATCGGGCAACCCTTTACCGGGCGCTGCGCGGCCAGGAAACCAGCCAGGCCGAGGCCCGCCGGCGCGGCGCGTTTGTTGAGGACGCATTGACCGAGGCCGACGCGCTGGCCGCCGGCGACCAGGAGGGCATGAAGGCATGAGAAACGGACACTATCCCTTGCCCCCGCTTCGGCCCGAGCTGCAAGCAGCCCACGACGAGATGGACGCCAAGGGGGATTACTTCGCCTATGCCGTGTGCCGCACCCATGACGGCCAGGCTTGGGAAGTGACCACCAGGCAAGGCGGTATGTATGCCGCGCTCGATGGCCGGTATCTCGACCACGACGAAGCGATGGCCGCCGGCGTGGCCTGGCTGCTGGAACAGATCGACCGCGAGCCGACCGCCGACGAGGCGGCCTATCGGACGCTATGGGAGGCGCAGGATTTTAGCCGCTAAAGACCGTTCATAGACACCGCTTTTAATATTAAAAGAACATTCAAAAAGCGCGCCAACCCTATTGACGAAACCGCGCCAAGCCGGCACAATCTGGCACTGTAATTTAATATCCTTTGGAGGTGCCAATATGGTTCTTGACGATGGCGCAACATGGGAGGCTGTTCCCGACCCTATGGGGCTTGGGCGTGGCTGGACGGCCATCCGCCAGGGCGAAGACGAGCGCGGGCCATTCGAGGAATGGTGCGGCCAGTTCTTCCCCTCCGCGTCGGCCTGCCGCCAGGCCATCGAGGAGGGGCGCGCCGATGCCAAGCGTTAATATCCAAGACAGTGTTTTTCAACGTTCAATAACGGTGCGAACATGATTATTACAGTAGGAAACACAAAGGGCGGCGTCGGCAAGACGACGCTGGCCGTTCAGCTCGCCATCGCCCGCGCCTTGGCAGGGCGCGACGTGTGGCTGATCGACGGCGACCGCCAGGGCACGGCAGCGGCGGCCATCGCCGCACGGGCCGAGGGCGGGCGTCAGCCGGGGATTGCCTGCGCGCAATACGCGGACGGCCCGGCCCTGCGCGGCCAGGTGCAGCAGCAGCGGAACAAGTGGCAAGACATCATCATCGACGCCGGCGGCCGCGACTCGACCGCGCTACGGGCGGCGCTGATCTTGTCCGATGTGCTGCTGGTGCCGTTCGCGCCGCGTTCCTATGACGTGTGGGCGCTCGATGACATGGCCGCGCTGGTGGATGAAGCCCGGAGCGTCCGCGACGGCCTGCGCGCCTTCGCCGTGATGAACCAGGCCGACCCCGGCGAGCACTCGGCCGACAACGCCGACGCGGCTGCGGCCGTGGCCGAGGTTCCGCAGTTCGAGTACCTGGCAGCCCCCATCCGGCGACGCAAGGCGTTCAGCAATGCCGGCGGCGCTGGCCTGGCCGTGTCCGAGCTGGCCCCCCGCGACCCGAAGGCGATAGCCGAGATTGATAGTCTCGTTTCATCGCTTTTTAATATCCAACAAATCGCCTAACGGGAGTTTTTAGCATGTCAATACAGCGCAAACCCAAGACCGCCCCGGCAACCGCCGCCCAGGATGCTTTCATCCAGGGCGCACCCGACGCCAGCAAGGCCGCGCCGGCGGCCGCCTATGAGAAGGGCATCCCCAAGGGCCACAAACGGCAGATCACCTTGACCATTGCGCCCGAGCTTCTGCGCAAGGTCGATGAAGTCGCCAAGCGCACCGGCCAGGCCCGCGCCGCCGTCATCAACATGGCGATTTTCCGCGCCTTGGAAGGCGATATTTTCCAGAGCTAAAAGGAGTTCAAAGAGAATGAAAGTAATATCCAAGGGCAATCCATGAGCATTTGCGCCGCTTTAGCGGCTAAAACCAGGGCGAAGAAGGCCGGGCGGATAGCGCAGAACCTGGCCCAAGCGGCCCGCGAAAACGCGCAGCTCGGTTTGCCGGCGCCGTGGCAGCTCAATGGCATTTGGCTGGTGCCGCTCGAATCCGGCCGCGTGAAGCCCATAGGGTCGGCACCGTGGCGGCGGCCGAAGGCTTAGGAGACGGCATGAACAACCAACGCGGGAAAGGGCCGCAGCAGATCGGCGACCTATTGGGCGGTTCCCTGGGCGCTTCCTTGGAGAAGCTGAAAGCCGGGATCGATGCGAAGCAACAGAAGCGCATCGAGGCCGCCGCACGGCCGGGCGAGTCCAAGGAGCAGGTAGCCGCTAGGCTGCGCGACGAGGACGCCCGCGCCGACCGCGAGCGCAACGCCAGCAGCCCCGTTAAATCGCCCCCCCCTTCGCCGTCTATCCGCAAGCCGCCGACCGGCGACGAGCAGCCCGATTTTTTCGTGCCGTCGCTCTACGACGTGGGCACCAAGGATTCCCGCAGCATCATGGACGTGGCTGTGTTCCGCCTGTCCAAAAAGGACAAGCGCGCCGGCGGGGTCATCCGCTACGAACTGTCCGATGGTTACGTGGAGGTGAAGGCAGGCCCGGACGGCATGGCGTCCGTTTGGGATTACGACCTGGTGCTGATGATGGTTTCGCACCTGACCGAAGCCATGAACCGCTACCGCGAGGGCAGGGGCGAGAAGCCAGGCCGCACCTACCGGCCCCATGTGAGTGACATTCTCAAGTTTTGCCGCCGTGGCGACGGCGGCCGTCAGGCGGATGAAGTGGAAGGGGCGCTAGACCGGCTCAAGGGCACGACCATCAAGAACGTGCGCGAGCGGCCATCCGCCAACGGCCGGCGGCCCATGCGCGAGGTCGAGGCCGAAGGCTTGGTAAGCAGTTACAAGGTGCTGTCCTATACAGAGAACGGCAAGATTGCGTCCGTCGAGATCGAGGCCCCGAAGTGGCTTTACCGTGAAGTCACAGAAGGCAAGCGGCCGGACGTGCTGACCGTGCATCCCGACTACTTCCTGATTGACCCAGGCATCGGTCGGTTCGTCTATCGCCTAGCTCGCCGAGCGGCTGGCAAGGGTGAAGCGAAATGGGCTTTCCAGACGATCTACGAGCGCAGCGGCAGCGCGGGCACGTTCAAGGAGTTTCGCCGCATCCTGCGCAACATCATCGAGGCCAACGACCTGCCCGAATACGAGCTGCGAGAGGAAGCAGGGCAGGGCGGCCCGCTGCTGGTGATGATCTACCGCGACCGCGCCGACGAGGCGCTGCCGCCGCCGTCCGGTGTGTAATAGACGGAGATCGGCGCTAGGGCAAAATGTCCTAACGCCTGTTCAGGCAGGAACAGCCCCTGGCTTGTGGATAGTCCGTCGATTACCCACCCGAACCCGTCTATTACACACCGGCTTCCGTCTATCACCCACCCGAACCCGTCTATTACACACCGGCCACATTCGCAAGTCATTGATTAGTAATGGAAAACTGCCGATTTTCCCGGCTAAAACTCTTTAAAACATATAAAAACTCTTAAAACCCGCCTGGCCTGTGCATAAGTCGCGGCCAGATCGAACCGCCCAAGCGCCCTACGGGCGCACCTGCCCTCCGGTCGCTTCGCTCCCTTCGCCCCGCCGCCTACGGCGTCGGCCTGCGCCTTCGGCGGGGCACCCCTGCGGGGTTCCCCCGCTTCGCGGCTCCCTCTCCCGGCAATCGTGCTGGCCTGCGGCCAGGCTGCTTACCAAAGGCGCGGCCGCAGCCGCGCCAGTACCAGCTCCACCCCCTCGCCCTCATCGAGCGCCGCAGCAGCTCGAAAGCCAAGAAAAGCCAGGTTTAGCAAGGAAAAGCGGTTTGCCGAGGCCGTGCCCAACCTCAAACGCCAGCGCTGGCGTGACGGCCGCAGGTTGGACGCCAAGAGAGAAGGGCGGCAACGCCGACCAGGCCGACGAGCTGGCCAGCTTCGCCACTTCCGGCGATGACGGCCGCCGGCGCTCGAGCTCGCATCGCCAGGAATGACGATGCAGGCCCAGGGCAGGGCACCGCGCCCAGGCTGTCCAGGAGCGCCCAGGACGCACGAAGCCGGGCGCAGACGGGGGAAAGGGTCGGCCGACCCCTGAAAACGCCTCTACGGGCTTCCTGCGCCCGTTTTTCGCCGCCGACGCGCTCCCGGCCGGGCGCTGGCCGTGGCCGCCCGCGTAGCGTTCCTGTAGGGTTTGTAAAATTTCTGTATGGTCTTGTGTTTTGTAATATGTAGTAGTATTATACAACATACTACAACGCTACATTTTTACAGGAGCGCATCATGGCCGTGACCAAAGAGCAGATTTTTTCCGCCGCTGACGAGCTGGCCGCCGGCGGCCAGAAGCCCACCCTTGAGGCCATCCGCCAGCGCACCGGCGGCAGCTACACCACCATTTCCCCGGCGCTGAACGAATGGAAGGCCCGGCAGGCCACGGCCGCCGCGCCGCTGCGCGAGCCTGCGCCCCAGGCTGTCGCCGACCGTCTGGCCGAACTGGGCGCGGACGTGTGGGCCGTGGCGCTCGACCTGGCAAACGCCCGCCTGGCCGTGGAGCGCGAGGCGCTGGAAAAGGCCCGCGCCGAGCTGGAAGCCGACCGCAACGAGGCAACCGAGCTGGCCGACAAGCTGGCGAGCGACGTGGAAGCTCTGCAATCCCGCCTGGCGTCCATCGAGGCCGCCGAAGCGGCCGCACGCGGCGAAGCCGACGAGCTGCGGGCCAGCCTGACCGCTGCCCAGGAACAGGCGCACACCGCCGAGGCCCGCGCCCAGGAGATCGAGCGCCGCGCCGGCGAGCTGCGCACGGAACTGGACAGGGCGCACCAGGACGCCGACCAGGCGCGCGGGGCTCTGGCCGAGCAGCAGAAGGCCAGCCAGGCCGCCGCCGCTCAACTCGACCAGGTGCGCGGCGAGCTGGTGAAGGCGCAGGCCAAGGCCGAGGCCGACCAGGAAGCGCACCAGGAGCAGCGCAAGACCGCAGCGGCCGAGGCGCACCGCATGGCCGAACGCCTCACCGCCGCCCAGGGCGAACGCGACCAGGCGCGGCAGGATGCCAGCGCCGCCCGCGAGGAAGCCGCCCGCCTGGCCGGGCAGCTCACGGCGCACCAGGAACAGAACGCCGCGCTGCTGGCCCGCATCCAGCCGGCGGCCGACCAGGACAAGCCGGCCAAGGGGCGCAAGTGATGCGGGCAGGGCTGGCCGCGTTCGCGGTCATCCTGGCGGCGACGGCCGCCCAGGCCGGCGAGCTGCGCGGCCGGGTGGTGGCCGTCGCCGATGGCGACACGCTCACCATTCTGGACGCCGGCCGCCAGCAGCGCCGCATCCGGCTGGCCGAGATCGACGCGCCCGAGAAGCGGCAACCCTTCGGCCAGCGGTCGAAGCAATCGCTTTCCGATCTTTGCTACGGCCGGGATGCCGTCATCGAGGACGGCGGGCGCGACCGCTACGGCCGCACCATCGGCCGCGTGAGCTGCGCGGGCATCGACGCCAACGCCGAGCAGGTACGGCGCGGCATGGCATGGGTTTTCGACCGCTACGCGACCGACCGGAGCCTCTACGCGATCCAGGACGAGGCGAGGGCGGCCCGGCGTGGCCTATGGCGCGATCCCCAGCCGGTGCCGCCGTGGGAATACAGGGCTAAAAAATAGTAAATGCACTGTTTTTAATGTTAAAAACAGTGCATCGCTTCGGGCTGATATTGACACTTGGGGGGCGGCTTTAGCCGCTGAAAGACTACTGGCCGCCGCGCCGCTGCCTGGCGGCGGCCAGGTCGATCACGTCCGCCGTGCGCCGGCCGGCGGCCTGCATCGGCGTGGCCGGGGCAGGGCGGCCGGGTTCCGCCTGGCGCGGCCGCCGGCGGAACAGTTCGAGCAGGAACGACCCCAGGAAGATGCCGGGAATGAACGGCAGCACGATCAGCACGCCCAGGGCCGAGGCCAGCGCCCGGAAGGGCTTGGCGAGCCACCGCAGCGGCCCGCGCAGCAGATCGGCCAGCAGGCCATCGAGCAACCAGAGCGCCACAGCCAGGACGAAGCCGCCGGCGGCGACCGTCATCACCGCGCCGCCGCCGAACCAGGCGGCCAGGCCGACCAGCAGCAGATAACCGATGACGACGAAAACCCACATGGCCGCGCCCGTCAGCTATGGTAGGGGTTCGCGTCGAACCGCCCGGCATACTCGGGATCAGCCAGATAGTTCAGCCGGTCGAGCAGGTACGGATATTCGCCCTTGACCAGCACAATCGGCTTTTCCGGGCCGAGGCGCATCACCTCGTCAGGCGTCAGCAGCTCACGCCCGGCGAACTGCTGGCTTGTGCCCTTGCTCTTGCCGCTGTTCATCGAGCCGCCGCCGCCGGAAATGCCGGTGCCGCTGTTCTTGCCGCTGTTCTCTGTCTCGAACTCGATGGTGGCTTTGCCCAGGCTGTCGCTGATGTATTTGGCCGTGTCGTAGTCGTCCGTTCCATAGAACGACTTGGCGCTGTTCGCCAGGAAGGTTTGCCACTTCGGATAGGCACCCTTGAGCTGCGACAAGTCTTGAATGAACACCCAGAAGGCCAGGCCGTAGCCGCGCAGCAGCGAAACGGCGTCCTCGATCTGCTTCATGTAGCCGAGCTGGCCGAACTCATCGAGCAGGAACGCGACCCGGTGCGCGGGCTGCACGTTGCTGGACGTGATGGCGGCAATCACCGAGCTGATGAACAGGCGCAGGAATCGGGCATTCGGGCCGATGCGGTTGGCCGGCATGACCAGGTAAACCGTCATGGCCGTGGCCTTGATTTCCGACAGGTCGAAGCCGGAGCGCGACAGCGCCGCCGCGATGCGCGGGTCATCCAGGAATGCCGTATTCCGGCGGGCCGTCGAAAGCACCGAGCCGCGTTCCTTGTCGGCCATCCCCATGAGCGTATTTGCCGCCCTGGCCGGGATGCCGAAGGCGGCCGTTTCGTCAGCGGCCATCATGCCCAAGAGGTCGAAAAACTCCGCTTCCCCGGCCGTCAGCAGCCGGCGCAGCTCGCCCAGGTTCCGGCGCTCCACGTCATCCAGTCCGGCAACGTGCAGCATCAAGCCTTGCAGGAAGTTCTTGGCGGACTCATCGAAATGCACGCCGTCGCCCTTGCTTTCGGAGATCACCAAGGCATCGGCCAGGATGGCCGATTCACTCACGCAATCCGGGTTCCACACGTCGATCCGGTCAAGCACGTTGAAGGCCGCGCCGCCGTCGCCATTGACCGCGAACGGATCGACCACATGCACGGCCTGGCCGAGCGCCCGGCGGGCGCGAGCCGTCACGGCCGCGTTTTCGCCCTTCACGTCAAGCACCAGGGCCGAGCCGGGATAGTCCAGGAGGTTCGGGATCACCGCGCCAATGCCCTTGCCGGAGCCGGTCGGGGCGACCGTCACGACGTGGCCGGTAAAGCGGAAACGCTGATCGAGGCCGGCGGACGCATCGGCCACCCGGCCCAGGGCGAAACCGGCAGGTTTTCCGGGCGCGACCAGGTGCCCGGCCTGGCGGATTTCCGCGACCGTGCCCCACCTGGCCGACCCATGCGTGACCGGCTGCGCGCCGGGCGCGGAAGCGGCTTGAACGGCGGCCGCGCCGATGCTGGCAGCGCCGCCCGGTTCGCCCTGCAATCCGGCCCGCAGGTTGTCCAACCAGGCCCCCAGGACGCGCAGCCGATGGCCCAGGGTGGAGCCTTCGCCGAGCTTGGACGCCAGCGCGCCGCAGATGCGGCCGCCCTGCGCATACATGGCATAGGTGCCGACCAGGGTTGCCGCGATCATGGCCCAGGACGGCAGGAACGGAACCAGCACGAACGCCAGCACCATTGCCGACGCCGGCAGCAGGTAGGCGAGGGCGGCCGCGCCCGCCAGCGTGATCGGGTTTTGTTTGCGCTTCACGGCCACCACGACCGCGCCGAGCATCAGCACGAAAAGGACGAAGAAGAAGATGCCCCAAACCTCAATGATGCGCCGGGCGAAGCCGCCGAAATAGCCGCTTGCCGTGCTTCCGGAAAGCTGCTCCCGGCGCGTCGCGGCCTTCTGCTCAACCTGGCCGCGATACTCCGCTAGAACCTTGTCGCCTTCCGCAGCCGCCAGCCCCTTCACGAACTCAACGCCCCGCGTCACGGACTGCTGCACCACATTGACGCCGGCGGTAGCCGCCGCCGCCGGGCGTTGGCCGTCCAGACCGCCGGAAATCCGGGCGCTGAACTCGTCCAGGTTCGCCGCCGTTCCCAGGCCCGCGTTCTGCAAGAAAAGGCCGAGGTCGGCGCGATACAGGCTAAGGATGTTCGCCGCGCCAACGGCGTTCCGGCTCGCCAGCGCGGCCGCTTCCATTTCCTTCAAAACGGGCAGCAATTCGGCCCACTTGGCGCGGTAGGCTTTCCAGTCTCCGGCGTTCGTCGCCATCGCCAAATCCTGCTGCCCAATGTCGAGCTTTTGCAGGTTCGCTTCCCACGTCCGGTAGGTCGATTCCTGCGCGTCACAAATGCGCTTCACCCAGGCGTCAGCATCAGCCGCGCCGTAGAGCTTTCCGGCTTCGGCAGCCGGGTTGCATTCAGGGAAAACGCGGGCGTGCGCCGTGTTCGCCAGAGACAGGACGAACGCCCCGAAAAACACCGCCACAACGGCGGCCCACAATCGCGCTGCTAGAGCTTCAAAATCCATCATGCTTCACCTCTCTGTCAGGTAGAAATTGACGGCTAGGAACGGTTGCCGCCGTCCTCTCCATCATCGGAAAAAGCCGCGTCGCCCGCCGCCTCAAAGCGCGCTTTGGTGGCGTCAGCGTTCGGCCCTTTGAGCGCGCCGGCCGCGAGGGTCAAAGCGCCCAAGATCACGGATGCAGGATAGTCCGCCATGCCGGACTTGATGACCAAGCCGCCAAGCTGAATCTTGCGGCGTGCATCTTCTCTCCTGGCGTTCATCCGAAGGCGTCCTAAATCGCGTTCAGTTCGCGCCAGGCGCTGCCGGAGCCGGGGCAGCTTGCTTGGCTTCGCCCTTGCGAAATTTCGAGGCGATAGCCTCAAACTCCTTCCGCATGGCTGCGTCGTCAATGTCGAGATCGCCGAGACCGGCGGCAATGGCAATCTTGCCGATGCGTTCAGCGGCCTTGCTTTCGAGTTCGGCCAGTTCTGCCTTGATGCGGTTCAGCTCGGCCAGCTTGTCGGCCTTGCGTTCGGATAAGGTCTTTCGTGCCATCGTTACAGCTCCTTTCGTGATTGTGGGTTATGCCCGCGTGATGTTAGCACCTTGCGACGCTGGTAGGGAAGGCACGGCGCTGGTATAGTCATGCAGCGAAGCGAAATGCGCACTTACGGGTTGCTGCGCAACCCTCATGCGGCCGGGGATACCCCGGCACCCCTTTTTAGCGGCTAAAACGCCAAGGGAAGAAATGGCGATCTACCACCTGAACACGCACACGATAGGACGGGCGGCCGGGCATAGCGCCGTGGCCGCCGCCGCCTATCGTTCCGCGTCGTCTCTGGTAGATGAGCGCACCGGGGAAGCGTTCGACTTCACCCGGAAGGGCGGCGTCCTGTCGGCCGAGATCGTCACGCCCGCAGGCGTTCCGGTTCCCGAGCGCGCCGCCTTGTGGAATGCCGCCGAGGCCGCCGAGAAGCGCAAGGATGCGCGAGTGGCCCGCGAGTGGCGGGCGGCCCTGCCGCACGAGCTGAACGAAGCCGACCGGCGCGAGCTTGCAACGCGCATGGGGCAGGCTATCGCCGACCGCTACGGCGTGGCCGTGGATGTGTGCATCCACGCCCCGGACAGGGAAGGCGACGACCGCAATTTCCACGTTCACATGCTGGCGACCACGCGCACCATTGGCGCGGATGGAGCGCTAGGCGCTAAGGCCGTCATCGAGCTGGCGAACAAGGACAGGCAGAAGGCGGGCATTCCTGGCACCAGCCAGGGCGACATTACCGACATCCGCCGCGAGTGGGCGGAGCTGACAAACGAGGCATTGGAGCGGGCCGGAATCAGCGCCCGTATCGACCACCGCAGCTATGCGGATCAAGGCGTTGAGCTGACACCAACCAAGCACATCGGCAGCGACGCCGTGGCGATGGAGCGGCGCGGGCTGGACGCCGACCGCATCGGCATTCACAAAGCCGACCGGCAGGAGCAGGCGCGGCAGATTGCCGAGCGGCCGGAGATCATCCTAGACAAGATCACGGCGACGCAGGCCGTATTCACGCGCCGCGACATTGCCGCCGAGCTGAACCGCTACATTGACGACGCCGGGCAGTTCCAGGGCTTGCTTGCCAAGCTGGAAAACTCGCCGCTGCTGGTCGAGATGGAACCGGCGAACGGCCGCGATCCGGCGAAGTTCTCCACCCGCGAAATGATCGACACCGAGCGCGGCATGGTGGAGTGCGCCGAACGCCTGGCCCGCGCCGGGCGGCATGGCGTTTCCGGCCCGATCACGAACGCCGCGATTGATGGCGCGGGCACCCTGTCGGCCGAGCAGCAAAACGCCGTCCGGCACGTTCTCAAGCCGGGCAGCCTGGCCGTGGTCATCGGCGACGCCGGCACGGGCAAATCGTTCTCGATGAAGGTTGCACGCGAGGCATGGCAAGCGCAGGGCTTCAACGTGCGCGGCGCGGCCCTGGCAGGAAAGGCGGCCGACGAATTGCAGGCGGGCAGCGGCATCGAAAGCCGCACGCTCGCCAGCCTTGAATTTGCATGGAAAAACGGAAAGGACAAGCTCACTTCGCGCGATGTTCTCGTGATCGACGAGGCGGGCATGATCGGCAGCCGCCAGCTTGGCCGCGTGCTGAAAGCCGCCGAGCAGGCCGGGGCAAAAGTCGTCCTGCTGGGCGATGACAAGCAGCTTGCCGCCATCGAGGCCGGCGCGGCGTTTCGTGCCGTCGTGCAGCACGTCGGAGCGGCGGAAATTACCGAGGTGCGCCGGCAGAAACACGCCTGGATGCGCGAGGCCGGCCAGCAGCTTGCGCGCGGTTCCGTGGCCGATGGCCTGGCGGCCTACGCCGAACGCGGTCACGTCCAAATCCACGGCAGCCGGGAGGCGGCGCGCGATGCTTTGGCGGCGTCCTACGTGGCCGACCAGGGCAAGGGAAGCCAGATCATCCTTGCCCATTCCAATGCGGACGTTCAGGCGCTTAACCAGGCCGTGCGCGATGCCAGGAAGGAGCGCGGAGAGCTGGCCGGTTCCGCCCGGTTCATGACCGAGCGCGGCGGCCGCGAGTTCGCTGCCGGCGACCGCATCGTGTTCCTGAAAAACGACCGCGATCTAGGCGTGAAGAACGGCACCCTTGGCACTGTCGAGCGGGCCGAGGATGGCAGCCTGGCCGTGCGGCTGGACAGCGGCGAAGCGCGCCAGGTGCAGGCGTCCCAATATGCGGCCGTCGATCATGGTTACGCCGTCACGATTCACAAGGCCCAGGGCGTAACGGTTGATCGCGCCTACCTGCTGGCGACCCCCGGCATGGATAGGAGTCTGGCCTATGTCGGCATGACCCGGCACCGCGAGGCCGCGACCCTGTTTGCCGGGGCCGACGACTTCACCGACCGGCGGGCCGGGCGGCTGGTCGATCACGGCGCAGCGCCCTACGAGCACGACTCGAAAAACGGCCTGTCCTACTTCGCCACGCTGGAGAACGACAAGGGCGAACGGCACACCATTTGGGGCGTCGATCTTGAGCGCGCCATTGCCGCCAGCGGCGCGCAGCGCGGCGACCGCATCGGCCTGGAGCATGGCGGTTCGGAAACCGTGCGCCTGCCGGACGGCACCACGGCCGAGCGCAACACCTGGCACGTTCGCGGCGCGGCCGAGCTGGCCGCCGGCAAGCTGGCCCAGGTGCTGGGCCGCGAGCGGCCGAAGGAAAGCACGCTGGACTTTGCCGACCGGCGCGGCTTCGACGGCGAAAACGTCATGCGCCGCTGGCTCGAACGCGGCCGGGCCAAGGTGGCCGAGCTGGCCGGGAAGATGCAGCGCGCCATGCGCCGCAGCTTGGAGCGCCACGGCCGCCCCGACCTCATGCCCGCGACCGACATTGCCGGCCGTCCGGCCGTGCAGCGGCCGCAGCAGATCGAGCAGCCGGCAGCGCCGCAGCGGCCGCAGGCCGAGCGCACGGCCCCCGACCCGCTGGCCGGGTTCCGCGCCGGCGTCGAGCGCGCCGAGGCGGCCGGCGGCGGCCTGGCGCTGGACGTGGCGAAGGCACAGCTTGCCGTCGCCCAGGAGTTCCAGGCGGCCGGGAAAGACCCCCGGCACTACTCGGCCGCGATCATGCAGGAAGGCCAGCAGCGGGCCTTTGCGGGCCTAGCGCAGCCGTCCCAGGCCAAGGCCGAGCCGGAGCGCCCGGCGGCCGTCCAGGTCAGCGAGCAAGACCGCAAGCGGGCCGAGATGTACGCGAAGCGAGAGGCCGACCAGTTCAAGGCGCTGGCCGTGAAGCGGCAGGCGGGCTTTGCAGGCTACACCGACCGCAACCCGAGCGCCTGGCGCGAGCTGCCGCCCGAGCTGCGCGAGCGCATCGAGCGATTCAACGCCATGCCGAAGGAGCGCCAGGCCGTCGAGCTGAACAAGATGCAGCGCGAGCTTGCCGACAGGTATGCACGCGACCCGAAGGAGATCGAGCGCAGCCGGCAGCGGCAGCGCGAGCAGGAACGCGGCAACGGCGGTTTGAGCCGATGACGCGCCGTTTTCAACCAACCAGGAGCACGCACCAATGAGCACAGAACCGACGAACGAAGAGCTGGCCCGGGGCTACGCCAAGCAGATCGAGCAGGCCCAGGAGCGCCGCGAGGCGAAAGACCTTGAGCGGCTGGAACGCCACGGCCAGGCGGCCGCTCAGCAGTCCCAGGCCATCGAGGCCGAGCAGAAGCAAGGCCAGCAGGGCCAGGGCTTCGAGCTGGACGCCGGCCAGAAAGTCGAGCTGAACGAGATCAACGGCCAGCAGGCAAAGACGCTGGCAAAGGAATTGAACCGGGACAACGAGAACGGCGACCAGGTGAAGCAGGCCCGCGCCCGCGAGATCGCCGAACGGTTCAAGGAGAAGGCGGCGCGCGACCGGGAGCAGTCCCGCAGCTTTAGCCGCTGAAAGGCGGCGCCAGGGCGGCGGCAACCGGCCCAGGCGCCTAACCACAACCCCATCCGACAGAGGGATGAAATCATGGCTGAAACCAATGTTACCGGCGGCGCCCGCCGCGAGCTAACGAAATACCGCGTGACCTTCGCGGCCGCCGTCATCGGCCTGGCCGGGGCCGGCTGGATGTTCCAGGCGGCCTATGAGCAGCACATCAAGGTTTTGCAGATCGGCGACGACACCGGCCAGCGCCTGCAAATGCGCGGCCTCAACCACGACCAGGAGGGCGCGGAGTATGGGCAGCGTTGAATCCTGGCGGCGCGCTGCCCTGGCGGCCTACGTCCTGGCCGGTGCCGGCCTGGCCTCGGGCGGCTATGCCCTTGCCACCACGCAGGCGAACGTGAACGCCATCGCGGCCGCGCAGAAGCGTCTTGATGACGACGAGTGGAGCAAGCATCAGGCGCACGCCAAGACCGACAGCGCCCGCAGCGCCGCCGGCGAAGGCGTGGCGCTGGACGCCCGCCCCTACCCTGCCGCCGTCGATTGGTCGGCCGTGGCCGGCCAGGTGATGCCGTCCGTTGTCATGGTGGCCGTCATCGAGCGCGCCAAGGGCGACGGCAGCCGTAACCGGGCATGGCTTGTCCCTGGCGTTCAAACCAACCTGGCAACCGGACTGCTGACCCGCTATCGCGCTTGGCGGCACGAATGGGCGAAGGCCGACCAGGAACGCGAATGGGTGACGCTGGGCGCGGGCTTCCTTGTCGGCGACGGTCGCACGGCCCTGACGGCCGCGCACGTCCTGGCCGACATCGAGGGCGTGCGGGTGAAGCTGGCAAGCGGGGAATGGCGCAGCGCCCGCGTGGCGCGCATCGACCAGGTGCGCGACGTGGCCGCGCTGCTGATCGACGGCGAGCCGGGCCAGCCGGTGCGCGTGGCCCCTGCCCTGCCCCGTCAAGGCCAGGCCGTTGCCGCGATCGGCTCCCCGAAGGGCTTGGACTTCTCCATGAGCGCGGGCATTGTCAGCCGTTACGGCCAGGTCGGCGGTCTGATTGGCGCGGCGGGCATGTTGCAGATCGACGCGCCCATAGCGGGCGGCAACTCCGGCGGCGTTGTCGTCAATGGCCGGGGCGAGGCCGTGGGCCTTGTGAGCCACAGCGCCGGGCCATTCACCCAGGCCGTTCCCATCGGTCGCGCCTTGGCCGTGGCGGGCTTGTAGAGACAACCAGGAACAGCAAGGGCGGCCAAGTAGCCGCCCTTTTCGCGTCCGGGCCTGCATCGTCGGAACTGGCGATGCAGGCCCGCTCTCCCCTACTCTTCCAGACCGTGCATGGCCCGGGCCCGCGCCGCGACTTCGCGGGCGTGCTCGATATAGGCCGGGTCGGCCGTAGCTTCGGCGTCGGCCAGGAACGCGGCCAAGGCCTCGGCACTGGTCAGGCACTCGGCCGGGTCATAGGGCGTCAGCACTTCACGGCCGACCGCCGGCGCATCCACCCATTCGCGTTGCCCCGGCGGCAATGGATACTGGCCGGATGCTTCGGCTTCGGCCAGCAGCTCATCGAGCGTGCGGCGCACCTGGTCAGGCGTGATGGCGCGGGCCGGGTCGGCCTTCAATGCGTCATAGGCCGGGCCGGCCTTCTCATGCAGCCAGCTTTCCAGGTTTTTCGGGTCGGTCATCGGCGAGCCTCATCGAGCCAGGCCAGCGTTTCGGCGTCACGGGCGGCCACGCGGGCCACCAGCTCGCGCACCAGGACGGCTAGGCTCATGCCGTGCGCGGCCGCAACGGCGGCGGCTTCGGATTTCACGGCCGCAGGAACGGTGGCGCTGATGGTGGCGGTTTCGTTGCTCATGTCCTTCCCTTCTCTCGAATGCGAGCCGCCAGCGCGGCTAGGCGTTGCGGGTCTCGCGTTTCGCATTCCCAGACTACCAGGGCCGTCCAGCCGGCGGCGGCCAGCTCGGCCAGGTGGCGGGCGTCACGCGCCACGTTCCCATCCAGCTTCCGGTTCCAGTAGTCCGGGCGAGATTTCGGCCGGGCGGCTGCCTCGCAGCCGGGATGCTGATGCCAGAAACACCCATGCATGAACAGCGCAACGCGCCGGCTTGGAAACACCAGGTCAGGAACGCCGGGAAGGCGTCGATCATGGAGCCGGTAGCGCAGGCCTGCGGCGTGGAGGAAGCGCCGCACGATCATTTCCGGCCCCGTGTCGCGGGAACGCACAGCCCGCATGGTGTGGCTGCGCTGTTCCGGCGTCTCGCTCATTGGCGAAATTCGATTTTCAGGCTCGGGTCGGTTTCGACTTCTTCCACGATCTCGTTATAGCGCGTCACCACGTCGCCGACCGCGACGCGCCGGCCTTCGGCCGCGAACTTGCCCAGCTCGTAGAGGTTCAGGGCTACGAACTGTTCAACCTCGAAAACGTCGATGCGTTCGCCCAGGCCGGCATTCTCGGCCAGCCCTTCGGCAACCGTCAGCCCTCGCGCTGTCGTGACGATGATCGGCCGGTGGCCGTTGTCTATGTTGTCGCGGCAACGGCCAATGACCGCCTCGCCGGGCGCCGTGGTCACGTGGATAGCCACATCGCCAATGAAGAAATCCCCATTGCGGCCCGATTGGGCGTCAGACGTTGAAAAGCTGTTGTGCTCGAAGTTACCGACGCCCAGGGCGCAATCGAGCTTGGCCCCTACCAGGTGTTGCAGCACCGCGCCGGCATACTGCATCCCTGGCGTGTTGCGCTGCCGTTCTTCGGCTTGGGCGATCATGTCGCGCACCAGCGTTCGCAGGCTGCGCGAGGCGTCCAGGCGAATCTTGAAGGGCTTGGCCGAAAAGAACTCATGCACGCGCTCAATCCAGAACGCTTCCACGGCATCGAGATCGACCGCGCCGCCGCCGGCCAGGCCGTTGAGGAAGGCCACATATTCGCGCATGTTGCTGATGCTGCCGCGACTGGTGCGCCCGCCTTCAGCGGCTAAAACGCGGGTGATGCCGTGGCGGTTCAGAACCGCTTGCACCGCGCCACGGCCCAGGCCGAGAACCTGGCCGCCTGCTTCGGTCAGCAGCTCGTCCGGGTTGAGCGGCAGGCCCTTCCGGGCGTGCTGCGTGACGACCAGCGCAACGCACAGCGGGCCTTTGCGGTTGAATTTCCGATCTTTGTTGAAGTCCCGCAGGGCCGTTACCAAATCCGTCATTACGCTGCCTTCTTCTCGACCGCCAGGGCCGCCGCTAACAGCGGTTCTAGGATGTGTTCGGCCAGGAAGCGCACGACCGGCACGGCCACGCCATCGCCGGCCAGGTGATAAGCATCGTTGTAATTCTTGGGCAGCGCGTAGGTGTCCGGCAGGCCCATGAGGCGGGCCGCTTCACGCGGCGACAGTAGGCGCGAGCGAACGCGCTTGCCCTCGATCACCATGATGGTTTGCCGGCTTGAACCGCCGGTAGGCGTGCGCAGGCAACCGGCCACGTCATCGAAACGGATTTCAGCGCGTTGCACCTTCTCGCCGTTCGGGCCATCGGCGCGGGTGCGCTTGTAGATCGTGCCGACCTGGCGGCCGCCGGCTTTCTTGGCGGCCTCGACTTTCGCCAGGTTGAGCGGGTTCATCATGCCGAGCAGCTTCTTGGTTTCGGCGGCCGTGTGCCAGGTGACGCCGTGCGGCTCATCTTCCACCAGGTCGGCAAAGATCGACGTGCGGGCCGGCGGCGCCGGCAGGCGCCACCACTCCCAGGAGCTTTGCGCACGTTTGGAGAGCTTGCTGTAAGCCTCGACCAGCGCGGAAGGATGCCATTCCCCTTCCGGGCCGCTGGCGATCAGGGCGCGGGGAATCGGCGATGATTTGCGCACGCCGATGATGAACAGACGCGGGCGGGACTGCGGCAGGAAATGAACGGCGTTGATGACCACGGCGCCGAACCGATAGCCGTTGTTCGACAAGGCCGAGCTGATCGCGGCAAAGTCCTTGCCATCATGCGAGCTAAGGGCGCCGCACACGTTTTCCAGCACGACCAGGCGCGGCGCTCGATCTTCGTCGCCCAGGGCTTTGATGAGCTTCCAGAACGGCCAGAAGGTGCCGGAGCGGTCGCCCTTGAGGCCGGCACCGGCGCCGGCCAGGGAAAGGTCTTGGCAAGGGAACGAGGCCCAAGCCAGGTCAGCGCCGGCCGGTAGGTCGGCCGTGGTCAGCGCGGCCACGTCGCCGACGCGCAGATGATCGGCACCCCAATTCGCGGCATAGCTGGCCGCCTTCTTCGGGTCGAAGTCATTGGCGAGCAGGCATTGCCAGTCGGGGCCAAGGCCGGCGCGGGCCATGCCGCCGCCGGCGAAAAATTCATAGAAATTAGCCATTGGCTCCCCCTGCGCCTTGCGGGCGCGATGACGAAGCGAGACGCGCCAAGCGTTCCGTCACGGCTTCGGTAATCCAAGTATTGCGCGATACGCTGCCGGCCCTGCGCGAGCATTCGGCATCAATGGCTTCCAGCACCTCAGGAGAGAGGCGCAGATTGATGCGCTCCAGCGCACTAGAACGCGAATCTTTGCGGTCGGCTTTCATGGGCGCCATTGTGGCGCCATCGTGGCTCAGGGCCAAGAACTTTATTGTAAATGTCGCATATATCCTAATTTTTGCGACACGCCCCGCCTGTCATTTTCAGAAGACGACTGCACCAGTTCATGAGGCTGGCCGCCCCGTGTGCAGCCGACTTCTGACCGGGTCGTGTCAGCAGTCCTATGCACGAAACTCCAAGAAGGGCGGAAATTGCGCAGAACTTCCCTGCACGACGTTGCGGAACGGCTTGGCTTGCGCTATGGTTTCATGCGCAGTATCATGTAACCATACATGCAACCAATGGAGAGCACCATGCCATCAATTCACGAATCAAAGGTAGCCCGACACCGCGAACGGATGCGCGCGGCGGGGCTGCGGCCTGTGCAGTTTTGGGTGCCGGACACCCGTTCGCCTGAGTTCACGGCGCAAGTGCGCAAGCAATGCCAAAGCCTGAAGGGCGACCCAGCAGAAGCAGAGGTTTTGCGCTTCACCGAAGAGGCGGCATCGCACGTTGAGGGCTGGGAGTGATGCAGCGAGGCGACCTCGTGACGGTTTCATTGCAGGGTGACTACGGCAAACCACGACCAGCCCTGATCGTTCAATCAGACCTACTAACCGACTTGGAAAGCGTTGTGCTGTGCCCAGTGACAAGCGACCTGCGCAATGCCGCGTTTCGCGTCACCGTGGAACCGAATCCAGCTAACGGGCTGCGCGCACTATCGCAAGTTATGGTGGACAAGCTCTCGACGCTACCGCGCACCAAAATCAGTGAACCGTTTGGCCGCCTCGACGATGAGCGAATGAAAGCAATAGATAGGGCGCTCCTGTTGGTCGTTGGCGTTATTTGACCCGGTGCCGGAAAAATCTGGGATTCCGGCTTACTCGGTATCGCGCCGGAATTTTCGGCGGTTCCGGCTTAAGTCGGTTCGCTGTTCCATTGCGCCGGGATGGCGGCACATGCGCCGCCTTGTCCGTCAAACGATCATTAGGGCCTGTTAACACTATCGCAATGATTCGACGATCAGTGCGAAGTGGATGAAGGCCGCGAACATGACGTCGAGCTTGTCGAAGCGGCTGAAGATGCGGCGGAACCCTTTCAGACGGCGGAACAGGCGCTCGATTTCGTTGCGGCGCTTGTAGATCTCGGTGTTGTACGCCCATGGCTGGGCCCGCAGCGGATGCGGGGGCGCCGCACCGCCGAATACGTCGCCGCCAAGGCGGCGCGGCCGACCGAGCTGCACATGATCGGGCCGGTGATCGAGGCGCTGGAGACGCAGCAGCCCTGGAACCGCTGATGCGGCCCTGGCTTGCGCTTGCCGTTTCCATCGCAGCCCCTCTCCCGCTTGCGGGAGAGGGGTCGGGGTGAGGGCCCGCTGTCGCGCTTGGCACATCCCCCCGCACCGCGCACAATTCCGGCATGCGCGCCGTCCTGATCCTGCTGCTTGCGATGATCGGCGCGACCGCCTGCCGAGCCGGAGACCGCGTGGACGCGAGCGAGACCTTTTCCGATCCGAAGGCGGCCGAACTCGCGGCCGCGGTCGCCGAGGGCGACGCCGCGCGCGTGCGCGCGCTGGTGCGGCAGGGCGCGGATCCGAACGCGCGCGGCGCGCGCGGCGTGACCCTGCTGCAGTTCGCGATGCTCGCGCAAAGCCCGCGCGGCTTCACGGCGCTGCTCGAGGCCGGCGCCCATCCGGCGCGTCCGGGCCTGGGCGGCAGCACCGCGGTGCACGGTGCGGCGCTCGCCGACGACACCGCCTATCTCGACGCGCTGATCGCGCACCGCGCCGACCTCGACGCGCCGCACGCCGAAACCGGCGCCAGCGCGCTCGCCGAGGCCACCGGCGCGCGCACCCGGGCGCAGTTCGCGCGCCTGCTCGAAGCCGGCGCCGACCCCAACCGCGCCGACCGCATGGGCAACACCCCGCTGCACCAGGCGGCCAAGCTCAACGACGCCGCGCAGGTGCTGGCCCTGCTCGAAGCCGGCGCCGACCCGCGCGCGCGCAACCGGCAGGGCGCGACGTTCCAGACGTACCTGTTCAAGACCCCCGACGACCGCCTCACCGCGCAGGCGCGCGCCGAACGCGCGCAGGTCGTCGCCTGGCTGCAGGCGCACGGCATCGAACGCGAGGCAGTGGCGCCGTAGCAAGTCGCCGGTTCGTCCGCAAGCGACGCAAGGAGCCGTTGTTCGTCGATGTCCCTTGCGGGCCTTGCGGACGGTGCCCGCCCGTCCGGCTCAACCCGCGGCCAGCCGCGCGCGCAGCGTCTCGGCCTCCAGCGCCGGCGCGAACAGGTAGCCCTGCGCGCCGTCGATGCCGCACTCGCGCAGGCAGGCGCACTGGCGCTCGTGCTCGACGCCCTCGGCGACCACCTCGATGCCGAGCGTGCGCGCGAGCGCGGCGACGGCGTGCACGATGGCGAGGTCGTGGCGGTCCTCGGGCAGGCCGGCGACGAAGGCGCGGTCGAGCTTGATCGCGTCGACTGCCCCCACCTCTGCGCAACTGACGCAGCTCGCCAACATCATCGCGCATCGCGTGTGCCGGCACCTGTCGCGCCGCGGCTGGCTCGAAGGCGAAGACGAATCCGTGTTCCTGTCCGACAGCGCGGGTAGCGACGACGGCATGGATGGGCTGCGGATGAGTTCGATGACCTACCGCATCGCCACCGGTCGCGACGCTGGCCGCAAGGTCGTCACGCTGCAAACATTGCCCGGTGACGCAGGCTCGCTGGAGGGCGATGCCGGCAAGGTCGGTGGCTTCTCGCTGCATGCCGGCGTGGCCGCGGAAGCACACGAAAGCCACAAGCTCGAAAAGCTGTGCCGCTACATCACGCGCCCGGCGATCAGCGAGCAGCGGCTGTCGATCTCACCGCAGGGTAGGGTGCGGTATCAGCTCAAGACGCCGTGGCGAAATGGGACCACGCATGTCGAATGGGATGCGGTGGACTTCATCGCCAAGCTGGCGGCACTGGTCCCGCCACCTCGCGCGCATCTCACCCGCTTCCACGGCGTATTCGCCCCGAATGCAAACCTGCG
>NZ_JACIEZ010000019.1 GCF_014197145.1 Gellertiella hungarica
CTCGAAAGTCATGACACGGTTCCTTCTCTGAGTTGCGCAGAATGATCTTAGCATCTCGCGCGACGGGTTCGGAGGGCCGTCCACATCATCAATTTTCAGCCAATGCCCAAAGGCATCGTCAGAAAATCGGCTCCCCCGCTCGCCGCCGCTGGCGGTCGCTTCGCGATCCCTGACCCCTCGCGGCTACAGTGCAGGCTCCTTCCGTCAGAGAGCGAAAGGAGACATGACATGAATAATCACAAGATCATCAGCATCGACGGTGGCAGCGCAGCTTACTGGCGCGAGCGCAAGCATGCCTTCCGCCTCATCCGAGAGGCCGAACTGGCGGCGGAGCGGCTGGCCGATGCGCCGATGTATCTGCACGGCGGCTACGATGAGGATGGCGATGTGATCCCCATCGAGAACCTCGGTCCCCATGACGACATGGAGGACGCGATCCGGGCCATCGAGGCCGACGCGACCGCGGTGAGCATCCTCATCGCGCAAGGCCGCACGCACATCGGCGGACACGAGATTGCGGCGGTGATCCGGGGCCTGGAACCCGACTGGGGAGGCATCGAGGACCCGGTGAGCAATCCGCTCTGGGGACCGGATACCGACTGAGCCTGCGACGAGAGGCGGCGAAAGCCGCTTCTCGTCTTTGCTTCGTCGTCAGGAGCCCTGGCGGCCGGATCGACCGGCCGGCAGGGCTGATGAAAGGGGGCTAGCCCCCTCTCAACACTCTCCCATGAAGGAAGGGGCAGGCCCCTCCTTCAAACATCCTCCCCAAGGGAAGGGCTGAAGCCCCTCCCTTGAACCCACCCATGGGAAGGAGGCGACGGTTCCCTCGCCCTCCTTCCCAAACCCATCCTCCTCTCCCTGAGCCTGTTGAGCCGTATTCCCAGAACGCTATCGGGTATGACCGCCCGGCGACCGAATCAGATGCGAGGCCGTGAGGCCAAGTTTCGCCAGATCAGGCGTTTTCGTGCAGAAACGGATTGGCGCAAGATCCAAGAGCGACTAAAATAGTCGTAGTTCTGGAGTGCGTGCAGGTCCGAATGGGAGGTGATCATGTATGATCACCGCCCGACAGTCGCGGGCCGCGCGTGCGTTGCTGGGTTGGACACAGGAGACGCTCGCTGACAAGGCCCGCGTATCACTTACCGCGCTCAAGCGCCTCGAATCCGAAAACGGACTCGAGGTGTTCGAATCCACGCGCGATCAGGTGCGCCGGGCGCTCGAAGCCGCTGGGATCGTTCTCCTGTCCACGGACAAGGGCGAGGGTGTGCTGCTCCATCACGAAGGCAGCAACGCGAGACGGTAGTATCGTCGTCGCTGGTATGACGCGCTCTTGTCAAAAACGATGGCTATCTCCCGAGAGGAGATGGCTAATAAACGCGTCACGCGAGCCGATGAGACAGTGATGGGACAGGCAATACAGGCATTTCTCGACAAACCGCCATGGGAGTGTCCTGAACTTTGTGTATCTGACCGGCTCCATGCGGTTTCAGATACTCAAGCGTCGAAGCGCTCGCCGAACATTATGGCGAACTGGTTGCGGGCCGCAAACCATTCCCGGACGTTTCGGCCGTCTTTCTCGAAGCTGCGGATGGCCAGGTAGATCAGCTTTGTCGCCGCTTCGTCTGTGGGGAATGACCCTCGGGTCTTGATCGACTTGCGGATGACCCGGTTCAAACTTTCTATGGCATTGGTGGTGTAGATGATCTTGCGGATCGCCGGATCGAAGGCAAAGAACGGGATCACCTCGGCCCATGCTCGTCGCCAGGCTGGGGCGATGGACGCGTATTTCCCGGCCCATTTCTCCTCAAAGGCATCGAGTTCGGCCTCGGCCATTGCGGCGGTTGGGGCGCTGTAAATCCGGCGCAGATCGGCAGCCACAACCTTGCGGTCCTTCCAGGAGCAAAAGCTCAGGCTATGGCGGACCAGATGCACGATGCAGGTCTGGACCATGGCCTCGGGAAAGGCAGCGGTGATGGCCTCAGGAAAGCCCTTCAGCCCGTCGACGACCCCGATCAGGATGTCCTGAACACCCCGGTTCTTCAGCTCGTTCATCACCGACAGCCAGAACTTGGCGCCCTCGTTTTCAGCGATCCAAAGGCCCAGGACCTCGCGCAGGCCGTCACGGGTCACGCCAAGGGCGATGTAGACAGCCTTGTTCTTAACCATCCGGCTGTCGGCATCGCGGATCTTCACCCGCAGTGCATCAAAGATCACGATCGGATACATCCGGTCCAGTGCCCGGCTTTGCCATTCCCGAACCTCGTCCAGAACCGCGTCAGTGACGCGGCTGATCAGGTCGGGGGAGACCTTCAGGCCGTAAAGATCGAGCAGATGCGCCTGGATGTCGCGCACCGTCAGCCCGGCGGCATAGAGCCCGATGATCTTGTCATCCATGCCATCAATGCGGGTCTGGCCCTTCTTCACCAGCTCCGGCTCGAAGCTGCTGTCGCGGTCACGGGGCACAGCCACCGGCAGTTCGCCGTCCTGGCCCTTCAGCACCTTTGTCGACGAGCCGTTGCGCCGGTTCGCCTGGCCGGGCGGTGCTTCCTTGCCTTCCTCATAGCCCAAATGCGCGGTCAGCTCCGCGCCCAGCATCCGCTCCATGAGCCGGATCTTCAGCTCCTTCATCAGCCCGGCATCGCCGAGCAGATCCTCAGGGCGCTCAATACCCTTCAGCAGTTCATCCAGAAGTTCCTTGGAGATCGTCATGCATGCTTCCTTTCGGTGAAGCATGGACCGGACCACTCATACACAGAAGATCGGACACTCTCACCGACATCCGGTGATTCGCTCACGTCCTATGATCGCGAGCATATGAAGCTCTATATGCGGCTACTCGATGCGGAGCGCGATGGCGCCGACTGGCGCGAAGCGGTGCGGATTCTATTCGGACTCGACCCCGATGACGATCCTGCGCATTGCCGCTCGATTCATGATGCCCACCTTGCGCGTGCGCATTGGATGACCGAACAGGGCTATCGGGAACTCGTTCGCGAAAGCCAGCGCAAGACCTGATCGTGATGCTCGCGACGCATCACCCGTTGACCCTCGCCTGACTTCCCCAACTCAATTTGCACGGGAATCCTGAGTCTTCCAGATCCCCTGGAGAAGACTCGGGAGACCGCGATGACACCTGACGCCTCGACCTGGCGTTCTTCGGCGAAATACGACCATCTGGATGCGCTGACGGCATCCGACCTTGCCTGGGAATGGCTTCGCCGCAACGACGCCTATGACGCAGATTTTGAAGCCTCACGCACTGGCCAGGGAGACCCCGAACCGCTGACCGAACACATCCGGCAGCGGTGGGGGTTGCGATTTCCCAGTCGATCCTCAAGCCGCACCTCCTGACGCCCCCATCCTTTGGCTACCGCAAGAGGACACAAGCTCGATCCTCTTGGCGCCAGCCCCGTCAGCATTCGAAGACAGCCTCAGTCATGTCCCCTCCACATGGCGTGTCCACGTCGCGGCGGACGGCGCCACCGGTGATTTCCGTTTCCCGCTCGGCAACGGGCAGAATCTCCAGATCATCGACGGTGCTGTGAATAGCGATACGATGACCGTGGCCGTCGTTCCGCTCAGTCTCGAAGGCTTCGACCGAATTGAGGCGGTTCGTCGCTTCCTCTCTGCACTGCATGGCCGCGCTATCCCGCCCGACACCCGACTGACCCGGCAGCAGCGCGCACGTCTTCGTCGGATGCTGCAAGCCTTCGATGGACACCGGGCCGGCGCCACGCAGCAGGAAATCGCTCAAACTCTCCTGAACATAGATCACCTCGACCGCGACGAATGGCAGGCATCCTCGGCCCGCCATGCCGTCAAATCGCTCCTGCGCGATGCCCGCGCGATGGTCGCCGGCGGCTATCGAAAACTTCTGCGTCATCGCCGCCCACGCTAGCGCAACTCCGCACGCCCGATGGTGGGCGATTTCGATACCTCCCAACTTCGCCCTGCACCTCGCCGGTTCTCCTTCGCCACCGTGGTCCTTGCCCGCCGCTGTTCCGCAGCGGCCGTCCCAACACCACGGAGGCCCGTTCCATGCCGCACGAACCCGTCATTCTGCCGCCGCGCTTTCTGCGCACCAAGGAAGCCGCCGAATTCCTCAGCCTGTCGGCGCGAACGCTGGAAAAGCATCGCACCTACGGAACCGGCCCCGCCTATCGCAAGCTCGGCGGCCGCGTCGTCTATGCCATCGACGATCTCGAAGCCTGGACTGAGCGCGGCGCGGTCACATCCACCTCCGATCCGCGCGGATCCATCCTGCCCGCCAAGCGACAGGCCGTTCCGTCCGGCCGACAGGCTGGCCGCTACGCCCGCTGATCGCACCCGGTTCCCTTCATGGTGGTGCGACGTCGACCCTCTTCCGAGCGCGGACAACTCGACCTGTTCAGGGCGCTTCCCGGCGACTTCGCGCCACGAGACGCGCAGGATCTCATGGCCTATCCCTTCTTTTCCCTCGCCAAGTCGAAGCGCATCGCGCCCATCGACTTTACCGCCGGCAGCGTGACCATCCGCGTCGAGGCCGTTCCCGATCACGGTATGGCCACGATCTGGGATGCGGACATCCTGATCTGGGCCGCGAGCCAGATTGTCGAAGCTCGCGATACCGGGCTTCGCACCTCCCGGCTGATGGCCGCCACGCCCTACGAGATTCTCACCTATGTCGGGCGCGGCACGGGCTCACGCGACTACCAGCGCCTGAAAGCGGCCCTCGACCGGCTGCAATCGACCACGATTTCCACCTCGATCCGCCAGCCGGCCGAGGGCCGGCGCCATCGCTTCTCCTGGATCAACGAATGGCAGGAGCGCACCGATCGCAACGGCCGACCAGACGGCATAGAGATGATCGTGCCGGACTGGTTCTACCAGGCCGTCCTCGACGATGCCCTCGTGCTGACCATCGACCGGACCTATTTCGACCTGACCGGCGGCCTCGACCGCTGGCTCTATCGCCTTGTGCGCAAGCATGGCGGCCGCCAGCGCGATGGCTGGCGTTTCGACTTCCACCATCTCCACCAGAAGTCCGGCAGCCTGTCGCCGTTCAAGCGTTTTGCCTTCGAGCTGCGCGACATCATCCGGCGCCAGCCTCTGCCGGGCTACACGCTGTTTCTCGAAGCCGAGATCGGCGGACGCATGCTGCTCGCCTTCGAGCCCACCGCGCCCTGTGGAAAACCTGTGAATGGCCTCGTGCTATCGGGAACCCGGACTATCGTGCTATCGGGAACCCAAGGCTCGTGCTATCAGGAACCGAAACCGGCCTTAACCCACGGCAGCCATTCACGAAATCGCGCCCTTAACTTAGAGTCTAACAAAGAGTCTAACCTTGAAGAGCGCGCGCGCGATGTGGAAAACCTCATCCGCGACACCGCGAAAAGCCTCAGCATAGCCGGGAAGAAGAGGGCATCCGACGCCCCGAAATCGCCTCGACCGGCCTCTGATCGAGGCGTAGCCGAGACCCCTGAAGCTCCCGACACGCCCCGCCTTCCGCTCGATCCGCCGGAGGGCCGGCGATGATCATCGCGCTTCTCAACCAGAAGGGCGGCGTCGGCAAGACGACGCTGGCCCTGCATCTCGCCGGTGAATTGGCGAGCCGGGGCAGCCGCGTCACCCTGATCGACGCCGATCCGCAAGGATCTGCCCTCGACTGGTCGCAGCAGCGTGCGCGTGAGGGCCTGCCACGCGCCTTTGGTACCGTGGGCCTCGCGCGTGACACGCTGCATCGTGAAGCGCCCGAACTCGCCCGCGACGTCGATCATGTCGTCATCGACGGGCCGCCGCGTGTCGCCGGACTCATGCGCTCGGCGCTGCTCGCCGCCGATCTGGTGCTGATCCCGGTGCAACCCTCACCGTTCGACGGCTGGGCCTCGGCCGAGATGCTGTCCCTCCTTGCGGAGGCCCGCATCTACCGGCCGCAGCTCATCGCCCGCTTTGCGCTCAACCGCTGCGGCGCCCGCACCGTCATAGCCCGCGAGACGGCCGAAACGCTCGCCGACCACGATCCGCCGATGCTCGCCAGCGCCATCGGCCAGCGCGTCGTCTTCGCCGACGCCGCGCAGTCGGGGCGGCTCGCCAGCGAGATCGATTGCCAATCTCCTGCCGCCCGTGAGATCGCCGCGCTCACCACCGAAATCGAACGACTGGGCAACGGGAGGGCGTCGCAATGACCGTCCTCACCGGAGATTGCCGCGAAGAAATGCCATGGCACGCGCCCTATGACATGATCCTTGCCGATCCGCCCTATGGCGACACTTCGCTCGCCTGGGATCGGCGCGTCGAGGGCTGGATCGCGCTGGCGCGCGCCGCCCTCCGGCCGGCCGGCTCGCTCTGGGTCTTCGGCTCGCTGCGCTGCTTCATGGCGACGGCCGACCGCTTCGCCGATGCCGGTCTGCGGATCGCACAAGAGATCGTCTGGGAAAAGCAGAACGGCACCGGGTTTCATACCGACCGGTTCAAGCGCGTGCATGAGCTGGCCGTGCAGTTCTACCCGGCCGAGGCCACCTGGCGGGACATCTACAACGACGTCCAGACAACGCCCGATGCAATGGCGCGGACGGTTCGCCGCAAGCGTCGTCCACCCCATACCGGCCAGATCAACGAAGGGCACTACGTCAGTAAGGACGGCGGGCCGCGTCTGATGCGCTCTGTCATCTACCTCCGCAACTGCCATGGCCGGGCGATCCATCCCACCGAAAAGCCTTCGTCGCTGCTGGAGATACTGATCCGTACGAGTTGCCCCGAAGGCGGGCTGGTCGGCGACTGGTTCGCCGGGTCTGGCGCGGCCGGGGAAGCCTGCCGGCTATCCGGCCGGCGCTACATCGGCTGCGAGATCGACCCCGACATGGCCGAACGCGCGCGGGCGCGTATCGCCACGGTGCTACCGTTTCACGACGGAGGCGCGTCATGACGGGGCGCAACGAGAAGCGCGGCTTCGCTGCCCGCCCGGCCGATCCCGATGGCTGGATCAAGGCCGGTGACGCGCCGCCCGAAGGCGGCGGCGCTGCGACGGCCTACACAGCCAGGCTCACGATCGACATCACGCCTGAGCTTCGCGGGCGGATCAAGATCGCAGCGATCAGGCGCGGCGGCACCGTCACCGACATGCTGCGCGACCTGCTGGCGCGCGAATTTCCCGACACATCAGGAGAGCGCTCATGATCGGCGCCGCAGCCCATGAAGATGACCTGACCCGTGTGGAACTGACATGGGTGGAGAAGAAGATCGAGTTCTGGATCAGGTTCGGCCAGGAGGCCGGAGAACATATCCTCGACCGCAGCCGCCGCACCGTCTCTTTCCGTCCCGGTGCCGTTTTCGCCTTCGTCCGCTGGGCTGCGAATGACTATGGCACGGTCATCTCGCGGGTCGACGTGGTGCGCGCCGTCGCGCCCGGCCGTTCCTATCAGACGCTGCCCTTCGTGCGTCCCGGCGCGGAAATCCTGCTCAGGATCGAGGGCTGGCCGAAGGTCGAGGACGTCCTTCGCCATGTCGATGCCATAGAGGCGCTCGGCATCGATCCGGCCGAGGTCGATCCCAATCACTGGCGCCATGTCGCCCACTGGATGAACGCGGGCGAAGCGCCGCGTCCCTATAAGGCAGATCGCCATAACGCATGGCTTCGGCGCCAGGAGATCGGACAATGACCCGCGCCCGCTACGTCCTGCTGACGGCGGCGGCGCTCGCCACCGTCATCGCCAGCGTTGGTCCGACCGCGCCCAGGTTGGTCTGGAACGCATCGGCCAGCGTGCCGATCGGCTTCTACACCATCGCGCCGGTGGAACGGCTCGAGGTGCCCGATCTGGTCGCCGTCATGCCGCCCGAACCCGTCGCCGCCTTCATGGTCGAGCGCGGCTATGTCCCCCGCGACGTGCCGCTCCTCAAGCACGTTCTCGGCCTGCCCGGAGAGCGCCTATGCCGCGATGGCCGCGCGATCACGGTGGACGGGATCGAGATGGGCGAGGCGCTGGAACGCGACAGCCTCGGCCGCGATCTGCCGGTCTGGCAGGGCTGCCGTACCATCGCCGAGGACGAGATCTTCCTGATGAACCTCGACGTCGGCGACAGCCTCGACGGCCGCTATTTCGGCCCATTACCCGTCTCGGCAGTAATCGGCCGAGCCATTCCGCTTTTCACCGACGAGGACGGCGATGGCCGCCTCGTCTGGCGCGCGCCGGAGCGGTGACGGCGCGCCCGCGGCGGGGCGTGCGAGCGGCCCGCATCCCATCCACCGCATTAGGAAGGAGTCTCCAATGCCCCAGATCGGTCAATTCACCCGCACCCCGTCCGGCTATTCCGGACAGCTTCGCACGCTCTCGCTTGACCTGGAACTGACCTTCGTTCCGCTCGACAATACCGACTCGGAGAACGCACCGGCCTACCGCATCCATCTCGGCGACGAGGACGGCCCGGAAGTCGGCGCGGGCTGGAAGCACACCGGCGAAAGCGCGGGACCGTTCGTCTCCGTCCTGCTCGACGATCCCGCCTTCCAGCAGCCCATCCGCGCCCGCCTGTTCCAGTCGGACGACGAAGGTCGCGATTGGAGCCTGCGCTGGACCCGGCCGAAGAAGCGCGACGAGCAGGACTGACCATGATCATGTCCTGCACCCATCCCGCTACGGGAAGATGCGGCGCCGGTCGCCGCATCACCCTCCTTCTTCTTTCCGGCCTGTTGATCCCAGCCATCGCCGCGCCGCCGGTTCTGGCGCAGACCGCCGTGCCGGATCGTGCTGTCGCCGTGCATCCGCACGCCGCCCATATCGCCGAGGCATCGCAGCGTTTCGGCATCCCGGTGCCATGGATCATGGCCGTGATGCGGGCGGAAAGCGCGGGCGATGCGCGCGCCACATCCTCCGCCGGCGCGATGGGGCTGATGCAGGTGATGCCCGACACCTGGGCCGGGCTACGCATCCGCCATGCTCTCGGCCACGATCCCTTTGAGCCGCGCGACAACATCCTCGCGGGCACGGCCTATCTGCGCGAGATGTGGGATCGCTACGGCAATGTGGCCGCGATGCTCGCGGCCTACAATGCAGGCCCCAGTCGCTATGACGAATACCGCCTTGCGGATCGTCCGCTGCCCGCCGAGACGCGCGCCTATGTCGCTTCGCTTGCGCCCATTCTGCACGGCGAAGCGCCATCGGGCACCGCTTCCGCTGCTGCCCGGCCGCTCGACTGGCGCGAGGCGTCGATCTTCGTTGCGCGCGAAGATGGGGCTTCCCCCGCAGATCCAGCGTTTCAGGGTCGTGCGCCGGACGACGCCCCTTCGCTCCTCTCGGCTGCACCGGACTCGCTCACCGCCTTGCAGCCGGAGGGCCTCTTCGTCACCCGCAATGCCGGTGGGGACCAGCCATGAGCAGCGGCAACGCAATTCGCATCCCGTCGTGTGCTGGCGTGTCATCGAGGGCGCGAGGGGTGGCGGCAGGCACCCCGACCGAAGGATGGCGAGATAAAAAGGCGCACGGTGCGCTTCGGTTGGGCGGTTGTTTTTGCAGGGTTTTCCGTCGCGTTCCGCGCCGTGCGGCGCTGGCGCGCACCGTGCGCTGCGCGCCCATCCTCCTGATATTCCGCATCCTTTTGCACTGTGCGGGCCAGCGCCATGTCAGATGACAGCGAGTTCCGCATCCGTCCTGGGCGCATCCGCTCGACCCGTGCGCAGCAGGCCCGGCCTTTTGTCGCCCAGGCGCTCGCCGCCGCCCAGAAGGCCGGCGGCCGCGTCTCACGCTCCGGGAGGATCACGTCCGGCAACCGCTCGCGCTTCGGGCGCGGCCGGCGCGCCAGCATCCAGGCCAATCGTCTGCTGAGCGGGCGCTCGCGTGTCGTCGTCATCAAGACCCGCGTGGTGCGCCATACCGCACGTTCCGCTCCGCTCGACGCCCACCTCAATTACCTGCGCCGCGATGGCGTGACCCGCGACGGGGAAAAGGCACGGATGTTCGGCCCGGAAATCGACGACATGGATGCCGGCGCCTTCGCGGAGAGGTGCCAGGACGACAGGCATCATTTTCGCTTCATCGTCTCGCCGGAGGATGCCGTCGACATGACCGACCTCAAGGCGCACGCCCGTGAGCTGATGGGGCAGATGGAAAAGGATCTCGGCACCCGGCTCGATTGGGTCGCGGTCGATCACTGGAATACCGACAATCCCCATATCCACATCATCCTGCGCGGCCGCGCGGACGACGGCCAGGACCTCGTGATCTCCCGCGACTACATCAAGGAGGGGATGCGCGCCCGCGCACAGGATCTCGTCACGCAGGAACTCGGCCCACGCACCGATCTGCAGATCCACCGCAATCTGGAGCGCCAGGTCGAGGCGGAACGCTGGACCCAGCTCGACCGGCAGCTTGTTCGTGACGCCCACAAGTCCGGGATTATAGATCTCGCTCCGCCTGCCGACCGCCAGCCGGACGAGTTCCATGCGCTGAAGGTGGGGCGGCTGCGCACCCTCGAAATCCGCGGATTGGCCGGCCAAATCGGACACGCGCAATGGTTCATCAGGCCCGAAGCCGAGACTGTGCTGCGCGAGATGGGCGAACGCGGCGACATCATCAAGCGTATGCACCGCGCGCTCACAGAGCGCGGCATCGAGCGCGGCTCGGCCAGCTATGTTCTTGCGGGCGAAAGCCTCGACGTTCCCATCGTCGGCCGACTGGTCGAACGCGGCCTCGATGACGAGCTGAAGGGCACGGCCTATGCCGTGGTCGACGGTACCGACGGCCGCACCCATCATATCAGGCTGCCGCACCTCGATGCCACGGGCGACAGCCCGCCCGGTTCGATCGTGGAATTGCGCTCCTGGGAGGTCGCGCAAGGGCAGCGCCGTGTTGCGCTCGCCGTCCGCTCCGATCTCGATCTCGGCGCTCAGGTCGGCGCCACGGGCGCGACCTGGCTCGACCGGCAGGCGATTGCACGCGAACCCATTGCCCTGTCGGACAGCGGCTTCGGCGCGGAAGTCCGTCAGGCACTTGATGAACGTGCCGAGCATCTCATCGGCGAGGGTCTGGCCGAGCGGCAAGGCCAGGGCGGCCGCGTCGTCTTTGCGCGTCGCCTCCTCAGCACCCTGCGCCAGCGCGAGATCGATGCGCTCGGCGAGAAACTCGCCTCTGAGACCGGGCTGCCGTTCAATCGCGCAGCCAGCGGCGAATATGTCGCCGGCGCCTACCGTCAACGGCTTGCGCTGGCCTCCGGCCGCTTCGCCATGATCGACGACGGCCTCGGCTTCCAGCTCGTGCCCTGGTCACCCTCCCTCGAAAAGCAGATCGGCCGCCATGTCTCAGGCGTCGCTCGTGACGATGGCGGCGTCGATTGGGAATTCGGCCGCAAGCGCGGCCTCGGCCTCTGACATCAACCGGAAAGGACAATCGCCCATGTCCGCGACCAAGATCCTCTGGGGACAGATCAGTATCGTGTTCCTCATCATCCTCGCCACCACCTGGGGCGCGACGCAATACGTCGCCTGGAGCCTCGGCTATCAGCCGCAGCTCGGGCCAGCCTGGTTCGAGATCTTCGGCGTGCCGGTCTATTATCCGCCCGCGATCTTCTGGTGGTGGTATTTCTACGAAGCCTATGCGCCTCCGATCTTCGCCAAGGGCGGAATCATCGCGGCCTCGGGCGGCTTCATCGCCATCGCCGTCGCCATCGGCATGTCGGTCTGGCGAGCGCGCGAAGCGAAAAATGTCGCCACGTATGGTTCCGCGCGATGGGCCGAGAAATCCGAGATCAGGGCCGCACGCCTCCTCGATCCCGATGGCGTCGTCCTCGGCCGGTACGAGAAGGAATATCTGCGCCATGACGGGCCGGAGCATGTG
The DNA here is from genome assembly GCF_014197145.1 of Gellertiella hungarica. Classification (GTDB taxonomy): domain Bacteria; phylum Pseudomonadota; class Alphaproteobacteria; order Rhizobiales; family Rhizobiaceae; genus Gellertiella; species Gellertiella hungarica. The sequence continues at coordinate 11,802 of NZ_JACIEZ010000019.1, forward strand.
TTGTGCTTCGCGCCGACCCGATCCGGCAAGGGTGTCGGCCTGGTCATCCCATCACTCCTGACATGGCCGGGCTCGGCCATCGTCCACGACATCAAGGGTGAGAACTGGCAGCTTACATCCGGTTTCCGCGCACAGCATGGCCGTGTGCTGCTCTTCGATCCCACCAATCCGAATTCGGCGGCCTATAATCCGTTGCTCGAGGTGCGCCGCGGTCAGTGGGAGGTGCGCGACGTCCAGAACATCGCCGATATTCTGGTGGACCCGGAGGGTTCCCTGGACAAAAGGAATCACTGGGAGAAGACCTCCCATTCGCTCCTCGTCGGCGCGATCCTGCATGTCCTTTATGCCGAGCCGGACAAGACGCTGGCGGGCGTCGCCAAATTCCTCTCCGACCCCAAGCGCCCGGTGGAATCCACCCTCCTTGCCATGATGCGGACCCCGCATCTGGGGGAAGCCGGACCGCATCCCGTCGTTGCCAGCGCGGCGCGCGAACTGCGCAACAAATCCGATAATGAAATGTCCGGCGTGCTATCGACCGCCATGTCCTTCCTCGGCCTCTATCGCGATCCCGTGGTCGCCGAGGTGACGCGCCGGTGCGACTGGCGGATCAGCGATATCGTCGGGGGCAAGCAGCCGACAACGCTTTACCTCGTGGTTCCGCCCTCCGACATCAACCGCACCAAGCCTCTGATGCGACTGCTGCTGAACCAGGTCGGCCGCCGCTTGACCGAGGATCTGCAGGAGAACGCCGGGCGGCACCGGCTGCTGCTGATGCTGGACGAGTTTCCCGCGCTTGGAAGATTGGACTTTTTCGAGACCGCGTTGGCCTTCATGGCCGGCTACGGCCTCAAGAGTTTCCTGATCGCGCAGTCGCTGAACCAGATCGAGAAAGCCTATGGGCCGAACAACTCGATCCTCGACAACTGCCATGTGCGGGTGAGCTTTGCCACCAATGACGAGCGCACCGCCAAGAGGGTCTCCGACGCGCTCGGGACCGCCACCGAGATGAAGGCGATGAAGAACTACGCCGGGCACCGTTTGTCGCCCTGGCTGGGGCATCTCATGGTCTCGCGCTCGGAAACCGCCCGCCAATTGCTCACGCCGGGCGAGATCATGCAGCTTCCGCCCGACGACGAGATCGTCATGGTCGCCGGCGTCCCGCCGATCCGGGCGAAGAAGGCGCGGTATTTCGAGGACGAGCGGTTTCGCGAACGCCTGCTCTCGCCACCGGAGCTGACGCCGCCCGACACGCCGCAGACGGACGACTGGACCGCATTGCCGATTCCGGCGCGGCCCGAATATTCCGGCGAAGATCCTTCGCCTGAACCGGCCGAGGATGAAGACCCAACCCAATCCGAACGCAGGCTGCAACCTGAACTCGGCCGCGTGAAGCAGGTGGAGAAGAAAAAGCCCATCGAAAGCGAATGGGAGGCTGGGCTGTCTGACGATGTTGACGAAGAAGCCGCCCAGAACCGGCGCATGATCCGCCATGTCCAGGGCGTCGCGCGTCAGGTCTCGATGAATCCCGGCGACGGCATGGATCTCTAGCGACATGGCCAATCCCCGGAAAAAGAGGAAGGTCACGGTCTATCTGGATCCGACCGTCGAGAAGGCTCTAGTGGAATTTGCCGATCGTCGGGATCGCTCGCAGTCCATGATCGCCGAGGCCGCGATCGCGTCGTTTCTGTCGCCCGACGACGCCGAGCGCCGGGAGGCGATCATCGCGCGGCGCCTTGATCAATTAGACCGCCGTATGACGCGTGTGGAGCGGGATGTGGGAATTGCTGTCGAGACTCTGGCTGTCTTCATTCGCTTCTGGCTCGCCACGACGCCAGCTCTACCAGAACCCGCCGCAAACGCGGCCAAAGCCAAGGTAGGAGAGCGGTATGAGGGCTTCATTGCGGCGCTCGGCAGGCGGCTCGCCCAAGGGCCGAAGCTTCGGCAGGAGGTGTCGGAGGATGTAAATCTATCAGAAAAAGGTGAGGAGCTTTGACGATAGCAAAGCTTGCCAACCTGATCCAACTTGAGACTGAGTGCGACGCGCAAAGTAGACGTCGCACTCTATTTCGACCCATCGGCAGCATCCTTCAGAATCATCCCGCGGACATAGCCAACACCAGATAGGATGATTGCTGTGAGGGGCACCAGGATGCTTATGCTATCCGGGAGAACCGGGAACAACAACGCGAGCATGACGTAGCCGGCCATAATAGAGTTTGCTGCCAGAAGGGCATGCAAGCGCCTGATAGGGATCGTCTGTCTGTTGGTCACCGCAAGCCCTGCGACTATGGCTGAAATGAGCAACAGGGCAATGCTCGACAACTCTATGATAAGATCGACAGTCATGGGTGCGCCGTGGTTCACGTTGATCACCCGCTCATAGATATCGGTGCTTGATGATACCCACCACAACACGACTGTCGCGGCGAGAAAAGGGCCGAGGGAGGAGCAAATACCCTCCTGAACTTTGTTCGTTACGCTCATTTTGCGCTCTCCGGGGTCGACTACGCTCGATTGCTCTCCAAGCGTGTTCGAGAGCAATCAACCATGTCCGGACGGAGGAGCTAACTTTACATACTCCCATTGCGATCAATGCTCACCGCGATTGATGTAGAAGGCACTGAGCTGTGCGCCCCCTTCGAATATATAAGGTAATGGGGATAGCGCCGGTAGCAATCATCCGAAACAACTGTGTTCAATAAGAACCGCCTTAAATGTCCTCGTCGCCCGCCGAATCAGCTGGTGAGGCGGTGAGGCTCTACGAGCTTGATAGCGAGCACGGCCACCGCCGTTCTCCTGTATTTTTATCCCACACTACTACTACGACCGAAACTTGTTGAATCGGCCCGTTTTGCGTCTCTTTTAGTGATCCCCATCCGGGGACCGTCTCTCGCCTCCCCGGTGGAACGGGGACGAGATGGCAGGCAACAACCACGAACAGGCAAGTGTGGACCGCGGCGCGCGCATGCTCCGGACGGCGCTCGGACCTGCCATCTCGGACCTCCTGCAAGACCCGGCCGTGGTCGAGGTAATGCTGAACCCTGATGGCCGGATCTGGGTGGACCGGCTGTCCGAAGGGCTGGCTAATACGGGCGAGCGCATCGTGCGGCTGGTTGCCCACCATGTGGGCGTCGAAGTTCATGCCCGCAGCCCGCGCGTCTCGGCCGAACTGCCGGAAACCGGGGAGCGCTTCGAGGGCTTACTGCCGCCCGTCGTCTCCGCACCCGCCTTTGCCATTCGTAAGCCCGCCGTCGCCGTGTTCAGCCTGGACGACTATGTGGCGGCGGGCATTATGTCTGCCGAGCAGGCCGAGACGCTGCGCGCGGCCGTCGCATCCCGCGCCAATATACTGGTGGCGGGCGGCACGAGCACGGGCAAAACGACGCTCACGAACGCGCTGCTCGCCGAGGTGGCGAAGACCTCCGATCGCGTCGTCATCATCGAGGACACCCGCGAGTTGCAATGCGCCGCGCCCAATCTGGTGGCCATGCGCACCAAGGATGGCGTCGCCACCTTGTCCGAACTGGTGCGGTCGTCCCTGCGCCTGCGCCCTGATCGTATCCCCATCGGTGAAGTGCGTGGGGCTGAGGCGCTCGATCTCCTCAAAGCCTGGGGCACCGGACATCCCGGCGGCATCGGCACCATCCATGCCGGTTCCGGGATCGGGGCGCTGCGCCGCCTCGAACAGCTCATCCAGGAAGCCGTCGTCACCGTCCCGCGCGCCATGATCGCAGAAACCATCGACTTGGTGGCCGTCCTCGCCGGCCGTGGTTCCGCGCGCCGGCTGGTCGAACTTGCCCGCGTCGACGGGCTTGGGCCGGACGGCGACTACCGGATTTCACCCGCCACTTCAGAACCCGACACCGCTTACAACACTGGAGAATCTGCATGATCCGTCGCGCCTTTCGTATCCGCCACCATGTCGCAACCGCCGCCGCCGTCGCCTGGGCGAGCCTGATGACGTCTCCGGCCCTTGCCTCGGGTTCCTCGATGCCCTGGGAAGCACCGCTGCAATCCATTCTCGAATCCGTCGAAGGGCCGGTGGCAAAGATCGTCGCCGTGATCATCATCATCGTCACCGGCCTGACGCTGGCCTTCGGCGACACCGGTGGCGGTTTCAGGCGTCTGATCCAGATCGTGTTCGGGATCTCCATCGCCTTCGCCGCGTCGAGCTTCTTCCTGTCCTTCTTCAGCTTCGGCGGCGGGGCGCTCGTCTGATGGCGCTCGCGTTCGAAGCGCTCGACGAAGTGCCGGGTTTCTCGATCCCGGTTCACCGCGCCCTGACCGAGCCGATCCTGCTCGGCGGCGCACCGCGATCTGTCGCCATCCTGAACGGCACGCTCGCAGGTGCGGTCGGCCTCGGCCTTCAGCTCTGGCTCGCCGGCATCCTGATCTGGGCGGTCGGCCATATCGCCGCCGTATGGGCTGCCAAACGCGATCCGTTCTTCGTCGAAGTTGCGCGCCGCCATCTGCGCATCCCGGCTTTTCTCTCGGTGTGAGGTTCGAGCCATGATGAATCTCGCGGAATACCGCCGGACTGCATCCCGCCTCGCCGACTATCTCCCCTGGGTGGCGCTGATCGGTTCGGGCGTCGTGCTCAACAAGGACGGTTCATTCCAGCGGACCGCGAAGTTTCGCGGCCCGGATCTTGAGAGCGCCGTCGCGGCCGAACTGGTCGCGGTGGCCGGACGGCTGAACAATGCCTTCCGCCGCCTCGGATCAGGCTGGGCCATATTCGTCGAGGCGCAGCGCAGCGAGGCGGCGACCTACCCCGACAGCGTCTTTCCCGATCCCGCCTCGGCGCTGGTTGATGCCGAGCGCAAGGCCGATTTCGAGGAGGAAGGCAGCCATTTCGTCTCGGGTTACTTCTTGACCTTCCTGTGGCTTCCGCCTGCCGAAGACGCGGCACGCTCGGAATCCTGGCTTTACGAGGGGCGCGAAACCTCCGGCGTGAACCCTTGGGAACTCGTGCGCGGCTTTATCGACCGCACCGATCGCGTGTTGGTGTTGCTCGAGGGTATGATGCCGGAATGCCGTTGGCTCGATGACGCCGGCACGCTGACTTACCTCCATTCCACCATCTCCACCAACCGGCATCGCGTGCGTGTGCCCGAGGTGCCGATGTATCTGGACGCGCTGCTCGCCGATCAGCCGCTGACGGGAGGGCTGGAGCCGCGCCTCGGCGATCAGCACCTGCGGGTGCTGACTATCACGGGCTTTCCGGGCACCACCACGCCCGGCCTGCTCGACGAGATGAATCGGCTGGCCTTCCCCTATCGCTGGTCAACCCGTGCCATCCTCATGGATAAGACCGACGCGACGCGGCTGCTGACCAGAATCAGGCGCCAGTGGTTCGCGAAACGCAAAAGCATTGCAGCGATCATCAAGGAGGTGATGACCAACGAGGCATCCGCCCTCGTGGACACGGATGCTGCGAATAAGGCCGCCGACGCCGACATGGCGTTGCAGGAACTCGGCGCCGACATGGCCGGCATGGCCTATGTCACGGCGACCGTCACCGTCTGGGACGAGGACGCCCGCCGCGCCGACGAAAAGCTGCGGCTGGTCGAGAAGATTGCCCAGTCCCGCGATTTCAGCGTCATGGTCGAGACGGTCAATGCCGTCGATGCCTGGCTCGGCAGCCTGCCGGGACATGCCTATGCCAATGTCCGACAGCCGCCGATTTCGACGCTCAACCTTGCCCACATGGTTCCCTCGTCCGCCGTGTGGGCAGGGCCGGAACGGGACGATCACTTCGGCGCACCCCCGCTGCTCTATGGCAGGACCGAAGGATCGACCCCGTTCCGGCTGTCCCTTCATGTCGGCGATGTGGGCCACACCCTCGTTGTCGGGCCGACCGGCGCGGGCAAGTCGGTGCTGCTGGCGCTGATGGCGTTGCAGTTCCGCCGCTACGTGCGCAACCAGATCTTTGCCTTCGACTTCGGGGGATCGATCCGGGCTGCGTCTCTCGCGATGGGTGGCGACTGGCATGATCTTGGTGGCGAACTGACCGATGCTTCCGAGACTTCGGTTTCGTTGCAACCGTTGGCCCGTATCCACGAAACCGCCGAGCGCGCCTGGGCGGCGGACTGGATCGTCGCCATCCTGATGCGCGAGAACATCCAGATCACCCCGGAGGTGAAGGAACACATCTGGACGGCGCTGACATCGCTTGCCTCAGCGCCTGTCGGGGAGCGGACCATCACCGGCCTCGCGGTCCTCCTCCAGTCGAACGATCTGAAACAGGCGCTCCGCGCATATTGCATCGGGGGTCCCTATGGCCGGCTTCTAGACGCCGAGGCTGAGCATCTTGGCTCGGCCGACGTGCAGGCGTTCGAGATCGAGGGGCTTGTTGGAACCGGCGCGGCCCCTGCTGTCCTTTCCTACTTGTTTCACCGCATCGGCGACAGGCTGGACGGTCGGCCGACACTCCTGATCATCGACGAGGGTTGGCTGGCGCTTGATGACGACGGCTTCGCGGACCAGCTCCGCGAATGGTTGAAAACCCTGCGCAAGAAAAACGCCAGCGTCATCTTCGCCACGCAAAGCCTCAGCGACATCGATGGCAGCAAGATCGCGCCCGCGATCATCGAAAGCTGCCCGACGCGGCTACTCCTGCCGAACGAGCGCGCCATCGAGCCGCAGATCACCGCGATCTACAGGCGGTTCGGCCTCAATGACCGTCAGATCGAGATTCTCGCGCGGGCGACACCCAAGCGGGACTACTACTGCCAGTCGCGACGCGGCAACCGGCTGTTCGAACTGGGCCTCAGCGAAGTCGGCCTCGCGCTCTGCGCCGCTTCCGCCAAATCCGACCAGACGCTGATTGCCGAGATCTTCGCCGAACACGGCCGAGACGGCTTCCTCGCCGCTTGGCTCAAGGCGCGCGGCGTCGAATGGGCCACCGATCTGATCCCGGACCTCACCAACCTCGCCACCGAAAGCGAGGACCTGACGCCCATCGTCTTCGATGACGCCGAGTTCGATTTCACCCTGGAAGAAGAGGAGATTACCCCATGACGCGAAAAATGCTCCATCTCGGCCGCGTGGCGGGCGCTTCAGCGCTCGCACTCACGCTCGCCGCACCGTTGGCGCTGGCCCCGGTGTTCACGACACCGGCCCACGCCTTCTTCGGCGGGTTCGGCCGCATCGTCTATGATCCGACCAACCACGCCGAGAACCTGCTGACGGCAGCGCGCACGCTGGAACAGATCAACAACCAGATCACCTCGCTCCAGAACGAAGCGCAGATGTTGATCAATCAGGCGCGGAATCTCGCGAGCCTGCCCCACAGCTCGCTTCAGGCGCTTCAGCAGAACGTCCAGCGCACCCAGCAGCTTCTCGGGCAAGCGCAGAATATCGCGTTCGACGTGCAGAACATCGACCAGATGTTCCAGCAGGACTACGGCAATCTATCCCTCACGGCCACCGACCAGCAATTGATCGCCGATGCGCGCTCGCGCTGGGAGAACACCGTCGGTGGCTTGCAGGATGCCATGCGCGTGCAGGCGGGCGTAGTTGGTAACATCGACAGCAACCGTGCCGAGATGTCCACGCTCATCGGCGAGAGCCAGGGCGCGACCGGCGCGCTTCAGGCTACGCAAGCTGGCAATCAGCTTCTCGCCCTGCAATCGCAGCAGCTCTCCGACCTGATCGCGGTGATTTCGGCAAACGGCCGCGCCGACGCGCTGACCGAGGCCGAACGTGCGACGGCCGCTGAGCAGGGCCGCATCCAGCGCGAGCGCTTCCTAACGCCGGGGTCGGGCTACCAGCCCGGCAATGCCCGGATGTTCAACTGAGGTTGGAGCTCCGATCATGGAAGGGAAGGTGCTGGCCCGGATCGCGGCCATAGTGTTCATCGCCGTCGCCTTAACGGCGACCATCATCGAGATGACCCGCGAGGACGTGAACGTTCCCGCGCCTTCCGCTCCCGCATTCCAGCCTCCGGCCGATCCGCTGCGCGAGGGGCAACGTCATTGCCAGCAGCTCGGAGAGGCCGCCGCCAACGATCCGACCTGTCTTCGTATCTGGGCCGAGACACGCGATCGCTTCCTCGGCCGCACACCCGGTCCGGCGACGCCTGCACCGAACGGAGGGAAATGAGCCATGGGTGGAACGGGGGTCATCGACAATTTTCTTGGCATCTTCACCAGCTACATCGACAGCGGCTTCGGCCTGCTTGGCGGCGAGGTCGCGTTCATTGCGACGACGCTGATCGTCATCGATGTCACGCTGGCCGCGCTGTTCTGGGCATGGGGCGCGGATGACGACATCATGGCGCGGCTCGTCAAAAAGACTTTGTTCGTGGGTGTCTTCGCCTACATCATCAGCAATTGGAACAACCTCGCCCGGATCGTCTTCGAGAGCTTCGCCGGGCTGGGCCTGATGGCCTCGGGCACCGGATTCTCTGTCGCCGATCTCTTGCGCCCCGGCCGTGTCGCCCAGACTGGGCTCGATGCGGGGCGGCCTCTCCTGGAATCCATCTCCGATCTCATGGGATGGATCGCCGTCTTTGAAAACCTCGTGCAGATCCTTTGCCTGTTTTTCGCCTGGGCGCTGGTTATCCTCGCATTCTTCATCCTGGCGATCCAACTCTTCGTGACGCTGATCGAGTTCAAGCTGACGACGCTGGCTGGCTTTGTACTGATCCCCTTCGGCCTCTTTGGCAAAACCGCGTTCATGGCAGAACGGGTTCTGGGGAACGTGATCTCCAGTGGCATCAAGGTGTTGGTCTTGGCCGTCATCATCGGCATCGGCTCAACGCTCTTCGGCCAGTTTACCGCCGGCTTCGGCGGCGCGACCCCCACGATCGACGACGCCATGGCGATTGTCCTGGCCGCTCTTTCCCTTGATGAGGTGGAACGGCCCGCTCCGACAGCATCAAAGTGCTAACGTGGTCGTTATCGCAAACGCCACAAGGAGGGACCGTTCCGTGAAAGA
>NZ_JACIEZ010000020.1 GCF_014197145.1 Gellertiella hungarica
CGCAGCCGTCAGCGAGGTCTTGCCGTGGTCAACGTGACCGATCGTGCCGATGTTTACGTGCGGCTTAGTGCGCTCAAACTTACTTTTTGCCATTTTCGGCTCTCCGTTCATTTAGTCCCCGAGGGGTCATTCTTTACAGTTCTTGTGAGGCCGAAGCCCCCGGTCACTTCTGACCGGAGTACTTCGCCTGGATTTCGTTTGCGACGTTCGTGGGGACCGGCGCATAGTGGTCGAAGATCATGGTGTACTGGGCGCGGCCCTGCGACATGGAGCGCAGGTTGTCCACGTACTTGAACATGTTGGCGAGCGGCACGTGAGCGTTGATCACGATCGCGATACCGCGCTGTTCCTGGCCCTGGATCTGGCCGCGGCGGGAGTTCAGGTCGCCGATCACGTCGCCGACATACTCTTCCGGGGTCACGACTTCCACCTTCATCATCGGCTCGAGCAGCTGTGCGCCGGCCTTCTTGGCGGCTTCACGGAAGCATGCGCGGGACGCAATTTCGAAGGCCAGGACCGACGAGTCGACGTCGTGGAACGCGCCGTCTACGAGGGTTGCCTTGATGCCGAGCATCGGGAAGCCAGCGAGCGGACCGGAAGACAGAACGCTTTCGATACCCTTCTGGACGCCCGGGATGTATTCCTTCGGAACGGCACCGCCGACGATCTTGGATTCGAACTTGAAGTCTTCGCCTTCTTCGTTCGGTTCGAAGATGATCTTGACGCGCGCGAACTGGCCGGTACCACCGGTCTGCTTCTTGTGCGTGTAGTCTTCTTCGCAAGCGCGGGTGATGGTTTCGCGGTAGGCCACCTGCGGAGCACCGACGGTTGCTTCGACCTTGAACTCGCGACGCATGCGGTCGACGATGATGTCCAGGTGAAGTTCGCCCATGCCGGCGATGATGGTCTGGCCGGATTCCTCGTCGGTCTTCACGCGGAAGGACGGGTCTTCGGCAGCCAGGCGGTTGAGCGCGAGGCCCATCTTTTCCTGGTCGCCCTTGGACTTCGGCTCGATCGCGATCTGGATGACCGGCTCGGGGAATTCCATGCGCTCGAGGATAACCGGCTTCAGCGGGTCGCAGAGGGTGTCACCGGTGGTGGTTTCCTTCAGACCTGCGAGAGCCACGATGTCGCCTGCGAAGGCTTCTTCGATGTCTTCACGCGAGTTGGAGTGCATCTGCAGCATGCGGCCGACGCGCTCGCGCTTTTCCTTGACCGTGTTCATGACCGACGTGCCCTTTTCGAGCTTGCCGGAATAGATGCGGGCGAAGGTCAGCGAACCGACGAAGGGGTCGTTCATGATCTTGAAGGCGAGCATGGCGAGCGGCTCGTCGTCAGACGCACGACGCTCGGTCTCGGCTTCGGTCTTCACGTCGATGCCCTTGATGGCCGGAATGTCGACCGGCGACGGCAGGAAGTCGACAACCGCGTCGAGGAGCGGCTGAACGCCCTTGTTCTTGAAGGCGGTGCCGCAGAACATCGGGTGGAACTTCACTTCGATCGTGCCCTTGCGGATCAGCGCGCGGAGCTGGTCGTTGTCCGGATAGGTGCCTTCGAGATAGGCTTCCATGGCAGCTTCGTCGGCTTCGACAGCCGTTTCGATCAGCAGCTCACGGTACTTCTCGGCGTCGGCCTTCATGTCTTCCGGGATCTCGACGACGTCCCACTGGGCGCCAAGCGATTCATCGCGCCATACGAGAGCGTTCATCTCGATCAGGTCGACAACGCCCTTGAAGTCGCTTTCTGCGCCGATCGGCAGCTGGCAGACGACCGGGATCGCACCGAGGCGCGACTTGATCATCTCGACCGAGCGGTAGAAGTCCGCGCCGGTCTTGTCCATCTTGTTGCAGAAGATCATGCGCGGAACGTTGTACTTCTCGGCCTGGCGCCAGACGGTTTCCGTCTGCGGCTCTACGCCGGCGTTGGCGTCGAGAAGGGCAATCGCACCGTCGAGCACGCGCAGCGAACGCTCGACTTCGATGGTGAAGTCCACGTGGCCGGGGGTGTCGATGATGTTGAAGCGGCGCAGCTTGCCGTCACGGCCCTTCCAGAAGGTCGTGGTGGCAGCGGACGTGATGGTGATGCCGCGTTCCTGTTCCTGTTCCATCCAGTCCATGGTGGCAGCGCCATCATGAACTTCGCCGATCTTGTGAGACTTGCCGGTGTAGTACAGGATGCGCTCGGTCGTCGTGGTCTTGCCAGCGTCGATGTGCGCCATGATACCGAAATTGCGGTAGTCTTCGATTTTGTATTCGCGAGCCATTGGGAGCTGCCTCTTGGATGTGTTCGTCGATTACCAGCGATAGTGCGAGAACGCACGGTTGGCGTCAGCCATCTTGTGCGTGTCTTCGCGCTTCTTCACGGCGCTGCCACGGTTGTTCGCGGCGTCCATGAGTTCGCCGCACAGGCGCTCTACCATGGTCGTCTCGTTACGCTTGCGGGCAGCGGCGATCAGCCAGCGGATGGCGAGAGCCTGACGGCGCTCGGGGCGGACATCGACCGGAACCTGGTAGGTCGCACCGCCGACGCGGCGGGAACGAACTTCGACGTGCGGAGCGATGTTGTCGAGAGCCTGATGGAAGACGCCGATCGGCTCCTGCTTCATCTTGGCCTGAACGGCATCGAAAGCACCGTATACGATGTTTTCGGCTACCGACTTCTTGCCATGAAGCATGATGGCATTCATGAACTTGGTGACGACCAGATCACCGAACTTCGGATCCGGGTTGATCTCACGCTTTTCTGCACTGTGACGACGGGACATTCTTTGTCTCTCAAATACTTGGTTGCATTAGCGGGCGCGTCCATTCTAGCGCCCGGTGCTCGAATGCGAATTACTTCGGACGCTTCGCGCCATACTTGGAGCGGCGCTGCTTGCGGTTCTTGACGCCCTGGGTGTCGAGAACGCCGCGGATGATGTGGTAACGCACACCCGGAAGGTCCTTCACGCGGCCGCCACGGATCATGACGACGGAGTGTTCCTGCAGGTTGTGGCCTTCACCGGGGATATAGCCGATGACTTCGAAGCCATTGGTCAGGCGGATCTTGGCAACCTTACGAAGTGCCGAGTTCGGCTTCTTCGGGGTCGTCGTGTAGACGCGGGTGCAAACGCCGCGCTTCTGCGGGTTCTCCTGCAGGGCAGGAACCTTGTTGCGCTTTACCTGTGCCTGACGCGGCTTGCGGATCAGCTGGTTTACGGTAGGCATATAACCATCCCTTGCAAATCTAAATCGGCACCCTTGCGGGCAATTCTGTCTGCCGTTTCCGGCGGTGGCACACACGATGTCCTCATGCGCAAAACGTGGCCCTACCCGCTATCTACGGATGGACCACAAAAGGCAGAGGACGCAGTATACCTGCGTCGTGCGTGCAGCATTCGTGTCTTCAACGTGCGTATAAGAACCTTGTTTGAGGCGAACTCCAGACCGTGTCGGTCCGGATCAGCCAGCCTCACATGGGCTCCGATAGCGGGCGTACTACTGTTTTAGGCCGTCCGCGTCAAGGCCAGTTTCCAATTATCTTGATCGGGGGCGCCCGAAAAGCCCGCTTTGGCGGGGTTTTGGCGCGGTTGGAGGCCGAATTCGGGCATCGGCCGGCGAGACGCATGGGCATTTGCCGCATTTCCGGTTAAAGAATCGTCAAGAACCTTCTGCGCATCCAGATTCTCCTCCCATCGCCATCGGGAGACGGAATCACCGGCGCGCCTCCCCGTTCCTTGGACCTGTTCCGAGGGCTTCTACTGCCGGACATCGGGCCCCTGCCCCTTCCCGGCCCATCGCCAACCGACAGCATCCAGGACTGGACAATGATGACTTCACCAGACAACGACAACTTTCAGGAAGGCCCCATGGTCTTCATCGTCATCGGCCGCGCCTATGAGGAGAACGACAGCGAGGGAATTCCCATCCACGTCCTCCTCACCGCGCCCGACGACGACACCGCCGTGCGCGAAACCCTGAACGCCCTTTCCGAGGAGGGCTTCGCCGAAGCCGATCTCGACCAGATCGGCTCCATCAACGAGATCCCCGACGAGGAGCCCCATGCCTCCGCCTATCGCGGCGCGCTGACCGGCGAGGTTTCGATCATCCGCTTCCGGTAAGTGCATGCGGAATGGGGTGCAAGCCTCTGACGGGTATGGGGTTTGCCGGGGCTTGCACGGCGTCGAGTTTGAGGCGCCGCACCGCCCTCTGCGCTAGGGTGGCGTTGCGTGTGACGCGCCGCACGCCCCTCTGGCCTCGGGTGGCCTCGAGTTTGCGGATGCGCACCCCCCTCTGCCCCTGCCGGGGCATCTCCCCCTCAAGGGGGGAGATCGGGATGGGGATTCTTGGGAAGCCCCTCGCAGACGTCTCTGCATTTGAGACGCTCGTTGTCTGGCGAAACCATAAGACCCACGGTCGATCTCCCCCCTCGCGGCGAGCGAAGCTCGTCCGCCTGGGGAGATGTCCCGGCAGGGACAGAGGGGGGTGCACATCGGCAAACTCCACGCCATGCGCCCACCAGCAAATGCACCTCGCCACACACGCAACACCCAGACCGTATAGAGAGCAAGTCAGCTCCTCTCCGGCGTTCTCCCCCGAAACGAAAAATGCCCGGCTCATCACCGGGCATTTTCTGTTTTCGCAAACTGCTGGCCGCTTATTCGGCGGCCGGCTGTTCGTTGAGCTCCTGGAGCATCGGCGTTGCGACGCCGGCGCCGGTGGAGTTGCGACGCTCCTCGAGGATGAGCTCGTCGCGCTGGGTGGCGATGCGGCGGATCTGGGTCATGGTGCCGCCGGTACCGGCCGGGATGAGGCGGCCGACGATCACGTTTTCCTTCAGGCCCTGCAGCGTGTCGGTCTTGCCGGCAATCGCTGCTTCCGTGAGTACCTTGGTGGTTTCCTGGAACGACGCCGCCGAGATGAAGGACGGAGTCTGCAGCGATGCCTTGGTGATGCCGAGCAGGACGGGCTCGCCATAGGCGGGCTTCTTGCCGACTTCGAGCAGCTGCTCGTTCAGGTCATCCAGCTCGATGCGGTCGACATTGTCACCGACGATGTAGTGGCTGTCGCCGGCATCGGTGATTTCGACCTTCTGGAGCATCTGACGGACAATCACTTCGATGTGCTTGTCGTTGATGACCACGCCCTGCAGACGGTAGACTTCCTGGATTTCGTTGACGAGGTACGAAGCCAGAGCCTCGACGCCCTTGATCGCCAGGATGTCGTGCGGTGCCGGGTTGCCGTCGAGGATGTAGTCGCCCTTTTCGATATAGTCCCCATCCTGCAGGTGGAAGGGCTTGCCCTTCGGGATGAGATATTCGACGGGCTCGACGCCATCTTCGGCGGGCTCGATGATCACGCGGCGCTTGTTCTTGTAATCGCGGCCGAAGCGGATCGTGCCATCGATTTCAGCGATGATCGCATGATCCTTCGGACGGCGGGCTTCGAACAGTTCCGCCACGCGCGGCAGACCACCGGTGATGTCCTTCGTCTTCGCGCTTTCCAGCGGAACACGGGCGAGAACGTCACCCTGGCTGACCTTGGTTCCGGGTTCGACCGAGAGAATGGCATCGACCGACAGCATGTACCGGGCGTCGCCGCCACGGGGCAGCTTCACCATGTTGCCGCTGGCGTCCTTGATGACGATCGCCGGCTTGAGGTCCGCACCGCGCGGGGTCGAACGCCAGTCGATGACCTGGCGCTTGGTGATGCCGGTGGATTCGTCGGTGGATTCCAGAACGGAGATGCCGTCGACGACATCCTCGAAGTGAACCGTACCGGTGACTTCCGTCATCATCGGGCGGGTATAGGGGTCCCACTCGGCGAGACGCTGGCCGCGCTTCACCTTGTCGCCATCGTCCACGAACACCTTCGAACCGTAGGCGACGCGCTGCGAAGACCGCTCCACGCCACGCTCGTCGAGGATCGTGACGGCCATGTTGCGGCCCATGGCAACGAGGTTGCCATCGGAATTGCGCAGCATGTTGCGGTTCTTGATCAGCACCGTACCTTCATACGAGGCTTCCAGGAACGACTGGTCGACCACCGTTGCCGTACCGCCAAGGTGGAAGGTACGCATGGTGAGCTGGGTGCCCGGCTCGCCGATCGACTGGGCGGCAATGACGCCCACGGCTTCGCCGATGTTGACGGGCGTACCGCGTGCGAGGTCGCGACCGTAGCAGACGCCGCAGACGCCGGTCTGGATCTCGCAGGTGAGAGCCGAACGGATGCGGACGGACTGGATGCCGGCCTTCTCGATTTCCACGACATGCGGCTCGAGGATCATCTGGCCTGCGTCGACGATGCGTTCGCCGGTCAGCGGGCTGTCGATGTCGTCGAGTGCCGTACGGCCGAGGATGCGGGCGCCGAGCGAGGCAACGACCTGACCGGCATCGACGATGGCGGTCATGGTGAGGCCCTTGTCGGTGCCGCAATCGGTGTGCGTCACGATGCAGTCCTGTGCAACGTCGACGAGACGGCGGGTCAGGTAGCCCGAGTTCGCCGTCTTCAGGGCGGTGTCTGCCAGACCCTTGCGGGCGCCGTGCGTCGAGTTGAAGTACTCGTTCACGGTCAGGCCTTCCTTGAAGTTCGAGATGATCGGGGTCTCGATGATTTCACCCGACGGCTTGGCCATCAGGCCGCGCATGCCGCCCAGCTGGCGCATCTGGTTCGGCGAACCACGGGCACCGGAGTGGGACATCATGTAGATCGAGTTCATCGGCTTCTGGCGGCCGTTGTCGTCGAATTCGACGGCCTTGATGCGCGCCATCATTTCTTCGGCGACCTTCTCGGTGGCCTTGCCCCAGGCATCGACGACCTTGTTGTACTTCTCACCCTGGGTGATCAGGCCGTCGTTGTACTGCTGCTCGTATTCCTTCACCAGGGCTTCGGTATCACCGACGATCTTCGCCTTGGTGTTCGGAATGACCATGTCGTCCTTGCCGAACGAAATGCCGGCGCGGCAGGCATGGGCGAAGCCGAGCTGCATGATGCGGTCGCAGAAGATGACCGTGTCCTTCTGGCCGCAATGACGGTAGACCGTGTCGATCATCTTGGAGATGTTCTTCTTGGTCATTTCCTGGTTGCAGATGTCGAAGGGCACGTTGGCGTTCTTCGGCAGAAGCTCGCCGATGAGCATGCGGCCGGGGGTGGTTTCGTAGATCTTGGAAACCGGATTGCCGTCCGCGTCCACGGTCTTGAAGCGGCCGCGGATCTTGGAGTGCAACGTCACGACCTTGTTCTCGAGGGCATGATGCAGTTCGCCGATGTCGGAGAAGGCCATGCCTTCGCCCGGCTCGTTCTGGTTCATGATCGAGAGGTAATAGAGGCCGAGAACCATGTCCTGCGAGGGAACGATGATCGGTGCGCCGTTCGCCGGATGCAGGATGTTGTTGGTCGACATCATCAGCACGCGGGCTTCGAGCTGGGCTTCGAGCGACAGCGGCACGTGAACGGCCATCTGGTCGCCGTCGAAGTCGGCGTTGAAGGCGGTGCAGACGAGCGGATGCAGCTGGATGGCCTTGCCTTCGACCAGGATCGGTTCGAAGGCCTGGATGCCCAGGCGGTGCAGCGTCGGCGCGCGGTTCAGGAGAACCGGATGCTCGCGGATGACCTCGTCGAGGATATCCCAGACTTCGGGCTTTTCCTTCTCGACCAGCTTCTTGGCCTGCTTGACGGTCGAGGAATAACCCTTGGCGTCGAGGCGGGCGTAGATGAACGGCTTGAAGAGCTCGAGCGCCATCTTCTTCGGCAGGCCGCACTGGTGCAGCTTGAGTTCCGGACCGGTCACGATGACCGAACGGCCGGAATAGTCGACGCGCTTGCCGAGCAGGTTCTGGCGGAAGCGGCCCTGCTTGCCCTTCAGCATGTCGGAGAGCGACTTCAGCGGACGCTTGTTCGCACCCGTGATGACGCGGCCGCGGCGGCCGTTGTCGAACAGCGCGTCCACGGATTCCTGCAGCATGCGCTTTTCGTTGCGGATGATGATGCCCGGCGCCCGCAGTTCGATCAGCCGCTTCAGACGGTTGTTACGGTTAATGACGCGGCGGTAGAGGTCGTTGAGGTCGGAGGTCGCGAAGCGGCCGCCGTCCAGCGGCACGAGAGGACGCAGGTCCGGCGGAATGACCGGGACAACCTTCATGATCATCCATTCCGGACGGTTGCCGGATTCCATGAAGTTCTCGACGATCTTCAGGCGCTTCATCAGCTTCTTCTGCTTGAGATCCGAGGTGGTCTCGGCAAGCTCCGCGCGCAGGTCGCCGGCGATCTTCTCGAGATTCATGCTGGCCAGCATCTCGTAGATCGCTTCGGCGCCGATCATGGCGGTGAACTGGTCTTCGCCGAACTCGTCGACGGCCAGCATGTACTCTTCTTCAGAAAGAAGCTGGTTTTCCTTGAGCGAGGTCAGGCCCGGCTCGGTCACGATGTAGTTCTCGAAATAGAGAACGCGCTCGACATCCTTCAGCGTCATGTCGAGCAGGGTCGAGATGCGCGAGGGAAGCGACTTCAGGAACCAGATGTGGGCAACGGGCGCAGCGAGCTCGATGTGGCCCATGCGCTCGCGGCGAACGCGCGACAGGGTGACTTCCACGCCGCACTTTTCGCAGATGATGCCCTTGTACTTCATGCGCTTGTACTTGCCGCACAGGCACTCGTAGTCCTTGATGGGCCCGAAGATGCGCGCGCAGAACAGACCATCGCGTTCCGGCTTGAACGTACGATAGTTGATCGTCTCCGGCTTCTTGATCTCGCCGTAAGACCAGGAGAGAATCTTCTCCGGCGACGCAATCGAGATCCGGATGGAATCGAAGGTCTGCGCAGGCATCTGCGGATTGAAAAGATTCATGACCTCTTGGTTCATGCCTGTCTCCTTCTTGGGCCTGGAGCCCTAGCTTGCGTGCGGTTCTGGCCATTTCCCGGGAGCCTCACCGCCGCTTGGAACATGTGATAACCGCAAAATGCGGCGATATCCCGCCCTTCCCTGCCCTCAAGGCCGGAATGCGGGAGATGGCGCGCGCCGGAGAGCGCGCGCCGTCCTTGATCCTTACTCGGCTGCGTCGGGCAGCGTCTGGCCGGCGGCTGCCTGGTCGTCCACGCGGCTGTTTTCCAGCTCCACGCTGAGGCCCAGAGAGCGCATTTCCTTGACCAGAACGTTGAAGCTTTCCGGAATACCGGCCTCGAAGGTGTCGTCGCCACGGACGATCGCTTCGTAGACCTTGGTACGGCCGGCCACGTCGTCCGACTTCACCGTCAGCATTTCCTGCAGGGTGTAGGCGGCGCCGTAGGCTTCCAGTGCCCAGACTTCCATTTCCCCGAAGCGCTGGCCGCCGAACTGTGCCTTGCCGCCCAGCGGCTGCTGGGTCACGAGCGAGTACGGGCCGATCGAACGGGCGTGGATCTTGTCGTCCACGAGGTGGTTCAGCTTCAGCATGTAGATGTAGCCGACGGTAACCTGACGGTCGAACTGCTCGCCGGTACGGCCGTCATAGAGCGTGGACTGACCGGTCTCCTTGAGGCCTGCCAGCTTCAGCATCTCGTTGACGTCCTTCTCGACGGCGCCGTCGAAGACCGGGGTCGCGATGGACACGCCACGCTTCCACTGCTCGGCCAGGCGGACGATGGATTCATCGTCGTAATCCTTGACCGGGTCGCCCTTCGGGCCGGAACCGATGACCTTGTCAATCGTCTGGCGCAGCGGATCGATGGAACCGCCCGCCTGATAGGCTTCGAGCATGTCGCCGATCTGGCGGCCCATGCCGGCGCAGGCCCAGCCGAGATGGGTCTCGAGGATCTGGCCGACATTCATGCGCGACGGCACGCCGAGCGGGTTCAGAACCACGTCGACATGGGTACCGTCCTCGAGGAACGGCATGTCCTCGATCGGCACGATGCGGGAAACCACACCCTTGTTGCCGTGACGGCCGGCCATCTTGTCGCCCGGCTGGATCTTGCGCTTCACGGCGACGAAGACCTTGACCATCTTCATGACGCCAGGAGGCATTTCATCGCCACGCTGGACCTTCTCGACCTTGTCCATGAAGCGCTGTTCGAGGCGCGACTTGGATTCGTCGTACTGGGCGCGGAGCGCTTCGATCTCGCCCTGGACCTTCTCGTCCTCGACGGCGAACATCCACCACTGCGAACGCGGATATTCCGAGATCACGGCGTTGGACAGCTCGGTGCCCTTCTTGAAGCCCTTCGGACCGGCAACCGCGTTGTGGCCGCGGAGCATGTCGATCAGGCGGCCGTATACGTTACGGTCGAGGATCGCCTGCTCGTCGTCGCGGTCCTTAGCGAGACGCTCGATTTCCTCGCGCTCGATGGCCATCGCGCGCTCGTCCTTCTCCACGCCGTGGCGGTTGAAGACGCGGACTTCCACGACGGTGCCGAAGGTGCCTGGCGGCATGCGCATGGAGGTGTCGCGGACGTCGGAGGCCTTCTCGCCGAAGATCGCACGCAGCAGCTTTTCTTCCGGCGTCATCGGGCTTTCGCCCTTCGGCGTGATCTTGCCGACCAGGATGTCGCCCGGCTGCACTTCCGCACCGATATAGACGATACCGGCTTCGTCCAGGTTCTTCAGCGCTTCTTCCGAAACGTTCGGAATGTCGCGGGTGATTTCTTCCGGACCGAGCTTGGTGTCACGCGCCATCACTTCGAATTCCTCGATGTGGATGGAGGTGAACACGTCGTCGCGCACGATCCGCTCGGAAAGCAGGATCGAGTCTTCGTAGTTGTAGCCGTTCCAGGGCATGAACGCGACGAGCGCGTTGCGGCCGAGCGCGAGATCGCCCAGATCCGTCGACGGACCATCGGCGATGATGTCACCCTTGTTCAGAACGTCGCCGACGGTAACCAGCGGACGCTGGTTGACGCAGGTGTTCTGGTTCGAACGCTGGAACTTCTGCAGGCGGTAGATATCGACGCCGGACTTCGACGGATCGAGGTCTTCGGTGGCGCGGATAACGATACGGGTCGCGTCGACCTGGTCGACGACGCCGCCGCGGCGTGCGGCGATCGCGGCGCCGGAGTCACGCGCAACGACCGGCTCCATGCCGGTGCCGACGAACGGAGCCTCGGCGCGAACCAGCGGAACGGCCTGACGCTGCATGTTCGAGCCCATGAGCGCGCGGTTCGCGTCGTCGTTCTCGAGGAACGGGATGAGCGCGGCCGCAACCGAAACGAGCTGCTTCGGCGAAACGTCCATGAGGTTGATATTGTCGCGGGGCGCGAGCATCACTTCGCCGGCATGACGGCAAACGACGAATTCTTCGGCAAAGGTGCCGTCTTCGTTGAGAACCGAGTTTGCCTGGGCGACATGGTACTTCGCTTCTTCCATGGCCGAGAGGTAGACGACGTCGTTCGTCACCTTGCCGTCCACGATCTTGCGGTACGGGCTTTCGATGAAGCCGTACTTGTTGACGCGGGCGAAGGTGGCGAGCGAGTTGATCAGACCGATGTTCGGGCCTTCCGGCGTTTCGATCGGGCAGATACGGCCGTAGTGGGTCGGATGAACGTCGCGGACTTCGAAGCCTGCGCGCTCGCGGGTCAGACCGCCCGGGCCAAGAGCCGAGAGACGGCGCTTGTGGGTGATTTCCGAGAGCGGGTTCACCTGGTCCATGAACTGCGACAGCTGCGAGGAGCCGAAGAATTCGCGGACGGCTGCGGCAGCCGGCTTGGCGTTGATCAGGTCCTGCGGCATGACGGTGTCGATCTCGATCGACGACATGCGTTCCTTGATCGCGCGCTCCATGCGCAGCAGGCCGAGACGGTACTGGTTTTCCATCAGCTCGCCGACCGAACGGACACGGCGGTTGCCGAGGTTGTCGATGTCGTCGATCTCGCCCTTGCCGTCACGCAGCTCGACCAGCATCTTGACCACGGCCAGGATGTCTTCCTTGCGCAGGACGCGCACGGTGTCCGCCACGTCGAGGTCGAGGCGCATGTTCATCTTCACGCGGCCCACGGCCGAGAGATCGTAGCGCTCGGCGTCGAAGAACAGCGAGTTGAACATGGCTTCCGCCGATTCCATGGTCGGGGGTTCGCCCGGACGCATGACGCGGTAGATGTCGAACAGCGCATCCTGGCGGTTCTCGTTCTTGTCGGCGGCGAGCGTGTTGCGGATGTAGGCGCCGACATTGATGTGGTCGATGCCGAGAACCGGAACTTCCTCGATGCCCTGGTCGAGAATGACCTTCAGCGTCTTCTCGTCGATCTCGTCGCCGGCCTCGAGATAGATCTCGCCGGTGGAGTAGTTGACGATGTCTTCGGCCAGGTAGTTGCCGTAAAGGTCCTCGTCGGAGGCGCGCAGCGCCTTGAGGCCCTTGTCCTGCAGCTGGCGGATGAGGCGCGGATTGAGCTTCTTGCCGGCCTCGACCACGACTTCGCCGGTGTCGGCGTCGATCATGTCGGTGACGGTCTTCGTGCCCTTCAGAACCTCCGGCTGGAACGGAATGCGCCAGCCCTTGCCATCACGCTCGTAGAGCGCCTTGGTGTAGAAGGTGTTGAGGATCTCCTCGCCATCCATGCCGAGCGCCATCAGCAGCGAAGTCACGGGGATCTTGCGGCGACGGTCGATACGGGCATAGACGATGTCCTTGGCGTCGAACTCGATGTCGAGCCAGGAACCGCGATAGGGGATCACGCGGGCAGCAAAGAGCAGCTTGCCGGAGGAATGGCTCTTGCCCTTGTCGTGGTCGAAGAACACGCCCGGCGAACGGTGCATCTGGGACACGATCACGCGCTCGGTACCGTTCACGATGAAGGTACCGTTGTTGGTCATCAGCGGCATGTCGCCCATGTAGACCGACTGTTCCTTGATGTCCTTGATGGACTTCGCGCCCGTATCCTCGTCGATATCGAACACGATGAGACGGAGGGTCACCTTCAGCGGCGCCGCATAGGTCAGGTCGCGCTGCCGGCATTCCTCGACGTCGAACTTCGGCGGTTCGAACTCGTAGGACACGAATTCCAGCATGGAGGCGCCGGAAAAGTCGGTGATCGGGAAGACGGACTTGAAAACCGCCTGCAGGCCCTCATCCGGACGTCCGCCCTTCGGCTCGTCCACCATGAGGAACTGATCGTAAGATGCCTTCTGAACCTCGATGAGGTTCGGCATTTCTGCTACTTCTGGAATTTTTCCAAAAAACTTGCGTACGCGCCTGCGACCGTTAAACGAAAGGGTCTGAGCCATCGTCGCTCCTTATTAATTTGCATCCGGGCCTGCAACAGACGGAGACCGCTGGCCAGTCGGCTCCATCAACGAATGGGTCTTCACTTTGTCTGTCGAATGGCACTGTGGGGAACCCATGCAACCGGTCCAGCCCCTGGCCGAAGAACCCATTACCCAAGAGCCTTTTTCACCGGGCTCTTGGGTAATGTTTTCCTGGAAATACCGGGAGAGCGGCGATCCGCTCCCCCGGGCATTTCGATATTACTTGACGTCAACCTTGGCGCCAGCTTCCTCAAGCTTCTTCTTGAGGTCAGCGGCTTCGCCCTTGGAAACGCCTTCCTTGACCGGCTTCGGAGCGCCTTCGACGAGGTCCTTGGCTTCCTTGAGGCCGAGGCCGGTGATGCCGCGGACTTCCTTGATGACGTTGATCTTGTTGGCGCCAGCGTCAACCAGGATCACGTCGAACTCGGTCTTTTCTTCTTCAGCCGGAGCAGCAGCGCCTGCACCGCCGGCAACAGCAGCAACAGCTACCGGAGCTGCAGCGGCTACGCCCCACTTTTCTTCGAGCATCTTGGAAAGCTCAGCAGCTTCCAGGACGGTCAGCGAGGAGAGGTCTTCAACGATCTTTGCGAGATCAGCCATTGTCTTAGTTCCTTGAATTTCGGATCGAACCGTATTGTTGATTTACAGCGAAAATCCGCCTTAAGCGGCTTCGTCCTTCTTGGCATATGCGGCGAACACGCGGGCAAGCTGGCTTGCCGGTGCGCTGACAACCGTTGCGATGCGGGTTGCCGGGGTCTGAATCATGCCCAGCAGCTTCGCGCGCAGCTCGTCCAGCGAAGGCAGGGTCGCGAGCGACTTGACACCTTCGGCGTTGAGCGTGGTTGCCCCCATGGCGCCACCGAGAACAACGAGCTTGTCGTTGGTCTTGGCGAATTCCATGGCGATTTTCGGAGCCACGATCGGGTCGACGCTGTAAGCGATCAGCGTCTGGCCCTTGAAGAGATCTGACATCCCTTCGGACTCCGTGCCCTGAAGAGCAATTTTGGCCAGGCGGTTTTTCGCGACTTTGACGGTACCGCCAGCATTACGCATCTTCGAACGAAGATCGTTCATCTGCGCAACGGTGATACCGGCATAGCGGGCCACGACAACCGAGCCCGAAGCCTTGAAGACTTCGTTCAGTTCCGTGACGAATTCGCGTTTTTCCGCTCTTTCCACTGCCTATCTCCAGTTGACAGAACCGAACATGTTCGGCCCTGCCGGGTTTACTTATGCCTCCCGAGACCTGAAATCAGGATCCCGGACGACGCTTGAGGATCCTGTCCCCTCGCGCGCCAGCCCTTCCGGACATGGCGGACACAAGGCAACCTAGGTTCGAACCGGATTCTTCCTCCACGTCCCGTGGATGAAATCCCGCTTCTTACCCGTCTCATGCAGGCTCTGTTGATTAAGGCAAAGCCACCTGCAATCTCGGACAGGAGTTCCGGTCCGCGAGGACCGGAAATTTCCGGCCGCGAGGCCGGAAACCAGTTCACCGGCTCAAGCCGGAATTCGTTTGACACCCCTTCAGGCGTCGGTCGTCCGGAGCGGCGCTTGCGCGCCGGCCGGACGGTTCACCACTCAGGCGTTGACGGTCGACGGGTCGACCTTGACGCCCGGGCCCATGGTCGAGGAGATCGCCACGCGCTTGACGTAGGTGCCCTTGGCGCCAGCCGGCTTTGCCTTGATGACGGCGTCAGCGAAGGCCTTGATGTTTTCTTCGAGCGCCTTGGCGTCGAAGGAAGCCTTGCCGATACCGGCATGCACGATACCGGCCTTTTCGACGCGGAATTCGACGGCGCCGCCCTTGGATGCCTTGACGGCACCGGCAACGTCCATGGTCACGGTGCCGACCTTCGGGTTCGGCATCATGCCGCGCGGGCCGAGAACCTTGCCGAGACGGCCGACGAGCGGCATCATGTCCGGGGTCGCGATGCAGCGGTCGAATTCGATCTTGCCGCCCTGGACGATTTCGACCAGGTCTTCGGCGCCAACGACGTCAGCACCGGCAGCGCGGGCTTCGTCAGCCTTGGCGCCACGGGCGAAAACGCCGACGCGAACCGTACGGCCCGTGCCGTTCGGCAGGTTGACCACGCCGCGGACCATCTGGTCTGCGTGACGCGGGTCTACGCCGAGGTTCATGGCGACTTCGATGGTTTCGTCGAACTTGGCAACGGCACGTTCCTTCACCATGGCAATGGCGTCGGAAAGAGCGACGAGCTTGGTCGGATCAACGCCTTCGCGGATCTTCTGAATGCGCTTTGCGAGCTTAGCCATGATCAACCTACCACTTCCAGGCCCATGGAGCGGGCAGAGCCCTCCACCATTGCCATTGCGCCGTCAACGTCAGCAGCGTTGAGGTCCTTCATCTTGGCTTCAGCGATCGTGCGGATCTGAGCCTTGGTGATCGAGCCGGCCTTGGCCTTGCCCGGGGTCTTCGAACCGGAGGTGATCTTTGCTTCCTTCTTCAGGAAGTAGGATACCGGCGGCTGCTTCATCACGAAGGTGAAGGACTTGTCCTGGTAGTAGGTGATGACGACCGGAATCGGCATACCCTTTTCCATTTCCTGCGTAGCCGCGTTGAACGACTTGCAGAATTCCATGATGTTGATGCCACGCTGACCGAGCGCAGGACCGATCGGCGGGGACGGGTTTGCCGATCCTGCCTTGACCTGCAGCTTGAGCTGGCCTGCTACCTTCTTAGCCATTTCTCTCTGCCTTTCATGTTCGGCCGGTTTCCCGGCCATCTGTGCCGGGCAAGCCCGGCGGCTGCGGTTGCGTGGTCCGGTCGCTCTTCCGTCCGGCTAAAGACGGCGGACCTGCCACGCGGGGTGGAGCACGAGGCTCCCGATCAGACCTTCTCGACCTGACCGTATTCCAGTTCGACCGGCGTTGCGCGGCCGAAGATCGACACTTCGACCTTCAGGCGCGACCGCTCCTCGTCGACATCCTGAACGATACCGTTGAACGAGGCGAACGGACCGTCCGAAACGCGGACCTGCTCGCCGATCTCGAACGAGATGGAAGACTTCGGCCGCTCCACACCTTCCTGGACCTGGCCCAGAATGCGCTCGGCCTCGAAGTCCGGGATCGGAACAGGCTTGTTGTCGGAGCCAAGGAACCCGGTGACCTTCGGCGTGTTCTTGATGAGGTGATAGGCCTCATCCGTCAGGTTGGCGCGCACCAGCACGTAACCCGGGAAGAACTTGCGCTCGCTGTCCACCTTGCGGCCACGACGCACCTCGACCACCTTCTCGGTGGGAACAAGGATCTTCTCGAAGAGGTGGCTCAGGCCCTTCTGGCGCGCCTTTTCCTCGATCGATTCCGCGACCTTGCGCTCAAAATTCGAATAAGCGTGGACGATGTACCAACGCGCCGCCATTTTCATCTCCGCTCGAATTAGTTGCCGACACGCAGCACGAGGCTGATCAGCCAACCGATGAGCTGGTCGGAGGCGAAGAAGAACAGGGCCGCCAACACCACCATCACCAGAACCATGGCCGTCGAGATCATGGTCTCGCGCTGGGAGGGCCAGGTGATCTTGGACGCTTCAGAGCGAACCTGCTGCAGAAACGCAAACGGATTGGTTTTCGATGCCATTGACTTCCCACGCCATTACGGCGCGTAAAGCTGACTATCTCAGCCCCACGCACCGCGTGTCTGTTAAACCCTACATAACCGCCGATTCCCTTTTTCACAAGAGGCAACCGCCGGTTAAACATGACAATCGCCCATCAGGACGACGAAAATTCACCGCAAAGCAGCACGTCTTCCGCGCTCTACGGTGAACAAAGTAAATGGCAGGGGCAGAGGGGCTCGAACCCCCGACCTGCGGTTTTGGAGACCGCCGCTCTACCAACTGAGCTATACCCCTTCATCCGCCCCGCGGCTTTCGCCTGCGGAACGAGGCGGTTTCTAGTCAGTTTGTTTTCGAATGACAAGCACCTTTGTGCAGATAATCAAAAACTTTATTCCTCCACTCCCACGCCTCCGCCGTCACCGTGCGGCGACAGTGCGGAATGGCAGCTCCATCCGGGCCTATGTTCGCTCCGTTTCACGATGGGCAACCTCGAGGATCTGCACGGCCTCCGGCAACTCGATCAGCAGCTCCGCGTCGCGCTCCAGATGACGGATCCGCGTCGGATCCTCGCCGGCCCAGCTCGTCATGGATTCGCGGGTCGGCCACCAGGATATCACCATGAAGTGACACTCCCCTAGCCGGTCCTCCCGCAGCATCTGGACCTCGCGCGCGCCCAGCGCCTTCAGCTTCTTCACGCCATGTTCGTAGAGATAGGCCTGGTAGACATCCGCCCTCTCCGGCAATGTCCGCCCCCGCCATATCCGTGCAATCCCCTCGCCTCCAGCCATCCTGCTCTCCTCTTCTTCTGCCGGGGATGATGGGGAATCCCGATGCCGGGGTGAAGCGAGTTCTTCTGAGAGCGCTTGCAGGCCGGCTGATGGGAGGGGGTCTGGCGCGGCGGTGAGTCTGGCGTGCCGCACACTTGCCCGCTGGGCGTCGGGTTTGCCGATGTGCACCCCCCTCTGTCCCTGCCGGGACATCTCCCCCTCAAGGGGGGAGATCCGGATGGGGTTTATGATGGCAGTCCCCAGCCACCGTTTCTGCGGATGGGCCGTTTATTGTTTGAGGAAATCAAAAACCGCAATGTCGATCTCCCCCCTTGAGGGGGAGATGTCCCGGCAGGGACAGAGGGGGGTGCAGCACAACAAATTCGGCGCTCAATCTGCCCCCTTGAGGGGGGTGCGGTACCTCAAACCCGGCGCGCGGCAAGGCAGGGGGTGCAGCACGGCAAACTCGACAAAAACAAAAAAGCCCCGCCGTTGCCGGCGGGGCTACGTCATCGGCCATAAGGCCGAGGATTACTCGATGATCGAGGCGACGATGCCGGCGCCGACGGTGCGGCCGCCTTCGCGGATGGCGAAGCGCAGCTTTTCTTCCATCGCGATCGGAACGATCAGCTCGACGTCAACGGTCACGTT
>NZ_JACIEZ010000021.1 GCF_014197145.1 Gellertiella hungarica
TAAGCGGTCCAAAATCAACGCGGGGTGGAGCAGCCCGGTAGCTCGTCAGGCTCATAACCTGAAGGCCGCAGGTTCAAATCCTGCCCCCGCAACCATCTTTACTTGCGATCCACCCCGCTCTCCGGCGGGGTTTTTCGTTTGCGCGGAAATCGTAAGGATTCCAGCGAGATCGCCCTGAACGTCGATCTCCACCTTGCCGTCCACAGGCGTCAGAACGATCTTGTCCACCAGCGAGCGCAGAATGTCCGCCGCCTCGACCCGCTTCTCTTCATCTTCGTCCTGCAAGGCTTCATAGAGCTGCTGCACCCGCCTGCGGTATTGCAGCGCCATCGAGGGGTGCAGAAGGGGAGGCGGTTCCTCAGCCTCGGCCAGGAACAGAGCCAGCTCCTTCTTGCGGTGTTCGAGCAGGACCATCTTGGAGTTGATGGCGTCAGCCGCGCCGCCCTTGAGGATTAGGTTGAGCAGCGTGTCGAGTTCCCGGTCGATCTTCGCCATCTCGGCCTCGGCCGCGGCGATACCGGCGCGACCCTCCATGCGCAGCCGGTTCATCTCTTGCGTAAACACCGCGCAGAAGTGAGCAAACAATTCGGGATCGACAAGTTTGGTGCGAAGCGCATTCAGCACGCGCGTCTCCAATTCGTCGCGGCGGATGTTGGTTCGGTTATCGCAGGTGCCTTTGTTCCGTGCGGTCGAGCAGCCGATCAGGGTCGCCGAGATCGCGGAATAGCCGCCGCCGCAACAGGCGCATTTGGTCAGGCCCGAGAAGAGATATTTCGGCCGGCGTCGGTAGTTCATCTTGCGGACGTCGGCGATGCCGCTCTCGTCCCGCTCGGTCCGGTTCTCGCCCTGCCTTGCCTTCACCGCGTTCCAGAGGTCGTCATCGAGGATGCGCAGCTCCGGCGCCTCTTGGATGACCCATTCGGATTCGGGATTGGGGCGAGCTTGGCGCTTGCCCGTATCGGGGTCTTTGACGAAGCGCTGGCGGTTCCAGACGATCTTGCCGACATACATCTCGTTGTTGAGGATGCCGTTGCCACGCTTCGGGTTGCCATTGATCGTGCTGAAACCCCAATCGCCACCGGACGGCGCTGGGATACGGTCCCTGTTCAGGGCGAAGGCGATGGTCTTGGCCGACTTGCCGGCTGCGTAGTCGCGGAAGATACGGCGGACGACCTCGGCCTGCGCCTCGTTGATGGTGCGGTCGCCACGGACGGGCTCACCATTGGCATCGAACTTCTTCACCACGTCATAGCCGTAGGAATTGCCGCCGCCCGACTTGCCGGCCTCGACGCGACCGCGTTGCCCGCGTCGGGTCTTGTCGGCCAGATCTTTCAGAAACAGCGCGTTCATCGTGCCCTTGAGGCCAACATGCAACTCGCTGATCTCACCTTCGGACAGGGTGAACATCTTCACATCCGCATAGCGCATGCGCTTGTAGATGCCGGCGATGTCCTCCTGGTCGCGGCTGATCCGGTCCAGCGCCTCGGCCAGGATCATGTCGAACCGGCCGCGCGCGGAATCCATGATCACCGCCTGGATGCCGGGACGCTGGATCATGCTGGAGCCGGAGATGGCGTGATCGGAATATTCCTCGACCACCGACCAGCCTTCCTTCTCCGCCCGCAGGCGGCACATGCGGAACTGGTCGGCGATGGACGCCTCGCGCTGATTGTCCGACGAATACCGGGCGTAGATCGCGACTTTCACTGCACATCTCCTTTCGGCATCAGGAGGTGCGCTTCCCCCTTCGACGCGTCATCTTCACTTCCTCGGCGTAGCATTCCCGCGCTGCCTGCCGCGCTAGAAACTCGACGAGACGCAGAAGGCGCGGATCGGGATTGCCGCACGGTGTGAACGTCAGTTCCGGCTCGTCGATCATCAGGGATTCGAGCAGCGCTTCGCGCTCGCTTCCTGTCATCTTGGATTTGTTTCCGGGGGCTCGCAAGGTCATAACTTGCAGCATTCCCGTCGTTTCTAACGTAAGCAACTGAAATCAAAGCCGTATATTTGGCGGCGGTCGGGGCGATAACGGCGGCGTTGTCGCGCTCGGGCGAAGCATGGCGTGCCACAGCATATGGAAAATACTGGCGGGAACGCGCAGTATTCTTCCGCATGAATGGCTTGTGGTGCGAGTCTCGCGGCATCGCTGACATCCCTTGTTTTCAAGGCCGACATCGGCTATATGTCAGGATATATAGCACGGAGGCCAGCCATGAGCAATGCCGCACAGAAGAGGGCGATCGAGAATTACCGGACACGACTGACACAGCGTGGCTTCAAGCGCTTCGAGGTCCTGGCGCTGGAATCCGATCGTGAGCTGATCCGGTCGCTCGCCCGCCAACTGGCGGAGGAGGGGCCAGAAGCGGAGCAAGCCCGACAGACGGTGAAGGCTCTGGTCTCGGGGGAACCGCCGAAAACCGGCGGTATCCTGTCGGCCCTGCGCCGCTCGCCTTTGGTTGGCGCCGATCTTGATCTGGTGCGCTCTCGCGAAGAGGGGCGCCGGGTCGATCTGTGACGCGCTATCTCCTCGACACCAATATCATCAGCAACGTCATCAAGCCGCAGCCGTCGGAAGCGCTGCTGGCGTGGTGGGCAGGGCAGCGCGACAAAGACCTGTTCATTTCGGCGCTGACCATTGCGGAAATCCGACGCGGCATTCTGGAGAAGCCACGCGGGAAAAAGCGCGATGCTCTCGATGCCTGGTTCTCGGGACCGGAGGGGCCGCAGGAGCTGTTTGCCGGCCGCATTCTCTCGTTCGATCACAAAGCGGGCCTGATCTGGGCACGGTTGATGGCGGACGGCAAGGCCGCTGGCCGTCCGCGCAGCGCTCTCGACATGATCATCGCTTCTGTCGCAGGTGCGAACGACTGCATTGTGGTTACGGACAACGAGAAGGACTTTGCCGGGCTGGACTTCGTCAATCCGCTGCGTCCGGTGGGATGATGCCAGGCAGGCCGGGATCAAGAACGGGTTCGTCCCACTTGCGTGCGACGCCGAGCCAGCGGTTCACGAAGGCCTGAAACTCGGGCTCTCCGAAGCGAAGCTGGAACGTATAGAGGCGATTTACTACCTGCCGCATCAGATCACGCATTTCGTTGTCGTCAATGCGCGAAAGCTCTTGCCATGGAATTTGATTGCCGTCGGCATCGACGACGATAACATCGGAGAAATCTCCGGCTTTCGTTACCGGCATCCGCCCCGCATGGATGTTCTCCAGCATGGTGTTGCGTACGCAGATCATGGCCATCGCCTTGGCGAGTTGGGCCGCAATCCTCTCCTCGTCACGCCGCTTCATCCGGCCACTCCCGTTCGGTTTCTACAGACCCGGCAGTTCGAGGCTAAGTTGCCGGACGACATCTTCGTCTCTTTCCGGCTCCAATGAGGATAGCGTCACGCCAAGAAGCCGCACACCCTTTTCGACCGGGAACAGCGCCTCTAGAAGCACCCACGCGATCGCGGTGAGTTCCTCCGCTCTGCGCAGTCTGCGCTCGATTGTCCGGCTGCGGGTGATCTGCTGGAAGTCAGCGTATTTCACCTTGAGCGTCACGGTGCGGCCGGTCAGCGCCTTGGCCTCGCAACTTCGCCAGACCTTCGCCGATAGCGAGTCGATCTCTTTCCTCGCCGGTTCGAGATCGAAAATGTCCGTGCTAAAGGTATCCTCGGCCCCGATGGACTTGCGCTCGCGATGTGGTTCCACCGGGCGGTGGTCGATCCCGCGTGAGATGCTGTGATACCATCCGCCCGACTTCCCGAAATGCTCCCGCAGATACTCGGGCGATTTCTCCCTGAGATCAGCGCCTGTCAGAATGCCGAGGCGCTCCATCTTCGCCGCCGTGGCCGGCCCGACGCCATGAAACTTGTTCACCGCCAGTTCTGCCACGAATTGCGGGCCGCGCGCGGGTGTGATGACCGCCTGGCCATTAGGCTTGTTGAGGTCGCTCGCCATTTTCGCGAGGAACTTGCAGTAGCTGATGCCCGCCGAAGCGTTGAGGCCCGTGACCTCCTTGATGCGGTCGCGGATGATCTGCGCCACTTCGGTCGCGAGAGGAATGCCCCGCTTGTTGGAGCTTACGTCGAGATAGGCTTCGTCGAGGGACAGCGGTTCGATCAGATCGGTGTGCTCGGCGAAGATCTCCCGGATCTGGGCCGAAACCGCCCGATAGACATCGAAGCGGGGCTTCACGAAAACCAGATCGGGGCAACGCCGCTTCGCCGTGACCGATGGCATCGCCGATCGCACACCATATTCGCGCGCTTCATAACTTGCTGCGGCCACCACGCCGCGCGCGGCCGATCCGCCAACCGCAACCGGCTTGCCCCGCAAGCTTGGATCATCGCGCTGTTCGACTGAGGCATAAAATGCATCCATATCAACATGGATGATCTTGCGGATTTTTTCCCCCGCTTCGCCTGTGTCGCTCTGATGGACGCCCACGCCCGCCATCGTCCGGGTCACTTCTCGAGCATTCTGGACCGCTCGACGATCCTCAACCAATCGGCCGGCAACGGGCGCTGTAGAGCCTTCGCATCCTTCCAGTCAGCGTTCAGCCATGTCTCTACCTCCTCGGGGCTGGTGAGGATCACTGGCATCGCCTTGGGGTGGATCGGCTTAACAATGTCGTTCGCATCGGTTGTCAGGAAGGCGAACAGATCATGTGTGCCGGGGCGCGGTGTTCGGTTCGATCCGCGAACGCCGTCCCACCGCGTCCAGATGCCGGCAAAGAAGAACAGCGGCTCGCTATCGTCCAGAGCAAACCAGCAGAGCGGCTTGCGCTTCGTCACCGGATCAGGCGTCTGCCCATATTCCGAAAAGGCCGTCGCCGGGACCACGCATCGGTGCTCGATCCCCAGCCATTGCTGCCAATGTCCGATCCACGTCTTGCGGACATTGGTGACGCCGGTGTCGGGCGCGTCGGGTGATTTCAGGTGCTCCGCTGGTGTCGGCATGCCCCACGTCAGGGAGGCCAGTTCCCTGCTGCCGTCGCGGTTGCGCACAACCGGCGCCGGACGATCAGGATAGACATCGATCAACGGCTCAAGGTTCCCGAGGCTGTCATGCGTTGCGGCCACGAAATCCCGGATCGCCTGCTGGTTCGTCGTCAGATTATAGAGGTTACACAAACCCGATCCTCCGGTTTTACTGTGCGCCTACAATAAAAGCCCCGGAAGAGCCTGTCGTTCACATTTCGTCGGACTCACATTGACTCTCGGCTGGAATGAGAACAAATAAGGAACATAACGGCGAGAATCCACTGTGACAACCCTCGGAGCACCCCCCGCGCATGAATACGCGCCCCGTCAACCCGGCCTTTTTGGCGCTGCGTGAGCGTATCGCGCAGCTGGAGGGGGATGGCGCGCGCACGCGGGAGGTGCTGCCCTTCGGCGTGCCAACGCTGGATCGGAGATTGCCTGGCGGTGGGCTTGCGCTCGGGTGCCTGCATGAGGTCGCGGGCGGCGGAAATGGCGCCGTGGACGGGGCGGCCGCCGCCTGTTTCGTAGCCGGGATCGCGGCCCGCACACCGGGCAAGGTTCTATGGTGCGTGGCGCAGCAGGATTTGTTCGCACCGGGACTGGAACAGGCTGGCCTGTCCCCCGATCGCGTCATCCATGTCGAGGCCGGAGACGACAAATCGGTTCTGGCCTGCATGGAGGAAGGATTGCGGCATGGCGGTCTTGGCGCAGTGGTCGCCGATATTGCCCGTCTGCCGATGACCGCCTCGCGGCGGCTGCATCTGGCCGCCAAGGAGAGCGGGACCATAGGCATCGCACTGCGGCGCTGGCGACGGCAGGCCGAAGCCAGCGATTTCGGGCAGCCCAGCGCGGCGATGACGCGGTGGCGGGTCTCGGTGCTGCCGTCGCGGCCCTTGCCGGTTCCGGGCGTCGGACGCGCACGTTGGCTCATCGAGCTGATCCGCGCCCGCGCCGGGGAATCCCTCAATATAGAACTGGAGGCGTGCGATGGCTCGGGTCATCTCGGTCTTCCTGCCGACATGGCCGACAGACCGGCTGCGGCGGAAGACTGGCGACACAGCGCTGCCGGTTGAAGCGCCTCTGGTTCTTGTCGGGCGCGACCGCAACAGGCGCATTATCACGGCGGCGGATTCTGCGGCCCAGGCACTCGGCCTGCGGGTCGGGATTCCTGTCACCAAGGCGCAGGCTCTCGTGCCGGGTCTCGCCATCGAACCGGCCGACCCCAAGGCCGACGCGGAGAGCCTGGAACGTCTCGCCCTCTGGGTCTTGCAGCGCTTCAGTCCGATCGTCGCGGTCGATCCACCCGATGGCATCGTCATCGAATCCACCGGCGCCGACCATCTCCACGGCGGCGAAGCCGCCATGCTGGATGCGCTTATCGGGCGTCTGACCCTTTCGGGTGTGGCCGCCCGAGCCGCCGTCGCCGACACCTGGGGCGCCGCCCATGCGCTGGCGCGCTACCGGGCAGATCCGGTTCTGATCGGAGGTGCCGGCAATGGAGAGGCCCTGATTTCGCCATTGCCCCTTGAGGCACTTCGCCTCCCGGATTCGATCTCCGCCGGCCTGCGTGATCTCGGCTTTGCCGCGATCTCCGACCTGATCGCCCAGCCTCGCGCGCCACTCACGCGCAGGTTCGGTCCTGAACTCGGCCGCCGGCTCGATCAGGCGCTCGGCGCGGCCGCCGAGCCGATCACACCGGTGCGTCCCGAGGATATGATCGAAGCCAGGCGCAGCTTTGCTGAACCCATCGGGGCGGTCGAAACGATCGCGCGCTATATCGGGAAGCTCGTCGCCTCCCTCTGCGATACGTTGGAGCAACGTGGCCTTGGGGCGCGGCGCCTCGATCTGCTCTGTCACCGGGTCGACAACCGCATCGAGACGGTGCGCATCGGGCTTGCCCGTCCCGTGCGCGAGCCAAAACGACTGACCCGACTTCTTTGCGACAAGATAGAAATCATCGATCCCGGCCTCGGCATCGAGATCATGTCGCTCGCGGCCACCCTTGTCGAACCTTTGGAAGCGCGGCAAGCGACGACATCACTTATCGACACGCCGGAACCCGATCTTTCCGGGCTGATCGATGTCCTGGCGAACCGGGTCGGCGCGCGGGCAATCTATCGCTTTGCTCCCGTCGCCAGCGACGTCCCGGAACGATCCATCTGCCGCATTCCCGCACTTGCGGCGGAGACCGGCGCAGGCTGGCCGGATCATTGGCCCCGCCCATCGCGGCTGCTGATGCAGCCTGAGCCCATCGAGACCATGGCGCTTCTGCCCGATCATCCGCCAAACTGGATTTCCTGGCGCGGCGTAAGGCGGCGGGTGCGCCGGGCTGACGGACCTGAACGTGTCTTCGGCGAATGGTGGAAGCGCGATGCGGAACTGGCGGCGGTGCGCGACTACTTCCGCATCGAGGATGACGCCGGCGAACGCTTCTGGGTCTTTCGCGCCGGCGATGGCGAGGATGCCGCCACCGGCTCGCATCGCTGGTTCATGCACGGGATCTTCGGATGACGGACGCCTCGAGAAATGGGCCGCGCTATGCCGAATTGCAGGTGACGTCGCAGTATTCCTTCCTGCGCGGCGCCTCCTCGGCCGACGAGCTGTTTGCGACCGCCGCTCTCATGGGGATCGAGGCGCTCGCCGTAGTGGACCGAAATTCGGTCGCCGGGATCGTCCGCGCCCATGAGGCCGCCAAGGTCACCGGCGTCCGGCTGATCGTCGGCTGCCGCCTCGACTTGGCCTGCGGCATGTCGGTACTGGTCTATCCCACCGATCGGGATGCATGGTCGCGGCTGTGCCGCCTACTGACTCTCGGCAAGGGCCGCGCCGGAAAAGGGGGATGCCATCTGGAATGGGCTGATCTGGTCGCCTATGGCGAAGGCATGATCGCGGTCCTGGTGCCCGATCTGGCCGATGCGGTCTGCGCCCTGCGGCTGCGACGACTGCGTGACACCTTCGGGGATCGCGCCTATCTGGCGCTCACGCTGCGCCGCCGTCCCAACGATCAGATGCGGCTGTGGGAGCTGTCGATGCTGGCGCAACAGGCGCGAGTGCCGACCGTCGTGACCAATGACGTGCTGTTCCATGAACCGGGCCGCCGCATGTTACAGGACGTCGTGACGGCCATCCGCCACAACACTACGATCGACGCCCTCGGTCATCGGAGGGAACGCCATGCCGATCGATACCTGAAACCGCCCGCCGAGATGCACCGTCTGTTCGCGCGTTGGCCGGAAGCGCTGGCGCGCACAGTGGAGATCATGCGCCGCTGCACCTTCAGCCTTGACGAACTGCGATACCAATATCCCGAGGAACGTGACGATCCGGCCCTGACGCCGCAACAGACACTGGACAGACTAACCTGGGAGGGTGCGGCGACACGTTATCCCGAAGGCGTGCCTGACGAAGTGACGGCGGCGCTGCGCCACGAACTGGCCCTGATCGGCAAACTCGACTACGCGCCATATTTTTTGACCGTCAACAGCATCGTCCAGTTTGCCCGCTCGCGCGGCATTCTCTGTCAGGGACGCGGTTCGGCGGCGAACTCAGCCGTCTGCTATGTCCTCGGCATCACCGCCATCGATCCCGGCCGCAACGATCTGCTCTTCGAACGCTTCGTCAGTGAGGAACGCAGGGAGCCGCCCGACATCGATGTGGATTTCGAGCATGAACGCCGCGAAGAGGTCATCCAGTGGGTTTATGAGCATTATGGCCGGGACCATGCCGCGCTGACGGCCACCGTCATCCGCTATCGTTCCAAGGGCGCGCTGCGCGATGTCGGCAAGGCCATGGGCCTTCCTGAGGATCTGCTCCACACCCTTTCCGGCCAGCTCTGGGCCTGGTCGGAAACCGGCGTATCGGATCAGCAAATCCGTGAGTTGAACCTCAATCCGCAGGATCGCCGTCTGCGCCTGACCCTCGAACTGGCAGCGCAGCTTCGCGGCGCACCCCGGCATTTGTCGCAGCATCCGGGCGGCTTCGTCCTGACCCATGACCGGCTCGATGATCTCGTGCCGATCGAACCCGCCGCCATGGTGGATCGCCAGATCATCGAATGGGACAAGGACGATATCGACGCCCTGCGCTTCATGAAGGTGGATGTCTTGGCTCTCGGGATGCTGACCTGCATGCGCAAGGGTCTCGATCTGATCGCCGAACACAAGGGGATCGCCGTCGATCTGGCGACCATCCCCGCCGAAGATCCACGCACCTACGCCATGATCCGTAAAGCAGACACCCTCGGGACGTTTCAGATCGAGTCTCGCGCGCAGATGTCGATGCTGCCCCGGCTGAAACCGCGCACCTATTACGATCTGGTGGTGCAGGTCGCCATCGTTCGACCGGGGCCGATCCAGGGTGACATGGTCCATCCCTATCTCCGTCGCCGCGAAGGACTGGAAGAGGTTCACTACCCAACGCCAGAGCTGGAAAAGGTGCTCGGCAAAACCCTCGGCGTGCCGCTCTTTCAAGAGCAGGCCATGCGCGTGGCCATCGAATGCGCAGGCTTCACTCCCGGCGAGGCCGACCTCCTGCGCAAGAGCATGGCCACTTTCAAATTCACCGGCGGCGTCTCGAAATTCCGCGACAAGCTGATCGAGGGAATGGTGGCCAATGGCTATGATCGGGAATTTGCCGAACGCACCTTCCGGCAACTGGAGGGCTTCGGCTCCTACGGCTTCCCCGAGAGCCACGCCGCCTCCTTTGCCTTGGTTGCCTATGCCTCCGCCTGGCTGAAATGCTGGCACCCCGATGCATTCTGCGCCGCTCTTCTGAACTCCCAACCCATGGGCTTCTACGCCCCGGCACAAATCGTCCGGGATGCCCGCGACCATGGTGTCGAGGTGCGTCCGATCTGCGTCAACGCTTCGCGATGGGATTGTACGCTGGAGCCGACAGACGACGAGACCCGCTTTGCGGTCCGCCTCGGTCTGTGCATGGTGAAGGGACTGGCCAACGCCCATGCCGCATCCATCGTCGCGGCCCGGGCCGATGAGCCATTTGCCTCGGTCGATGACCTCTGGCGCCGCTGCGGCGTGCCTGTCGCCGCCATGACCCGGATTGCCGAAGCTGACGGTTTTGGCCCGGCCTTCAGCCTTGCGCGCCGGGAGGCGCTCTGGGCGATCAAGGGATTGCGGGACGAGGAACTGCCGCTGTTCGCGGCTGCCTCAGAGCGCGAAGGCGGAACCGTCCCGGAGGTCAATGAGCCTGCGATCGCGTTGCGCCCCATGGCTGCCGGGCGCGAGGTGGTCGAGGACTATAGCCACACCGGCCTGTCGCTGCGCCGCCATCCGGTTTCCTTCCTGCGTGCCGATCTCTCGGGCCGTCGGATCGTCTCCTGTGCCGAGGCCATGGGGTCACGCGATGGGCGATGGCTGGAATCGGCCGGCATCGTTCTCGTTCGCCAGCGTCCCGGCTCTGCAAAAGGCGTGATGTTCGTAACCGTCGAAGATGAAACCGGCACCGCCAATCTTGTCGTCTGGACCAAGGTGTTCGAGCGGTATCGCCGGATCATCCTGTCCTCGGGCATGATCGCCGTGAAAGGCCGCATCCAGCGCGAGGGCGAGGTGGTGCATCTGGTCGCGCATCGGATTACCGATCTGTCCGCGGAATTGGCGAGTATAGGGCAGCGCGATGGGGCATTTCCCTTGCCGCATAGTCGCGGCGATGAGTTCCACCACGGCTCGCCGACGCCCGATCCACGCAGTCAGCCGCCAAAAGTGACACGAGCGCGCGACATGTTTGTACGTGACCTGCATATCGACGCGATCAGGGTAAAGACGCGGGACTTTAAGTGACCACGGCGCCTCTTCTGGATCACGCGACGGCCTAGCTGCCTGTCGCCCCGGTAACGAACAGTGGGGCCGCCTGTCGCTCGTCCTTCTTGTTGGTGTCCTCAATCTCAGTAGCGTAGACGGAAAGGCGGCATTGACGACGGTCAGCTTTGAGCCGTGTGGAACGTGATGGTGTACCCATCAGGATCGCCGGCCACGAAGAATCTGCCGAACGGGCCATCGCTCGGTGGGCTCAGCACCTTTCCGCCGCGCTCCACGATCAAATTATGGAAGGCATCCGCATCGTCGCAGGCAACCCAGAGCACCATGCCGGTTCCCAACGGGACATTCTCGGGTAGAGGCCGCAGTGGTTCGCGCAGCGCCAGAGCGATCGGCCTAGTGATGAAGACGACAGCGCCGGGCGGGTTCCGGTCTGCTGCTGTGAAGCCGAACACGTCCTTGTAGAAGGCGGCCGATTTTGCGAGGTCACGAACCTGCAAAGCGATGAAGGATGGTCCGATCGGCATTGTCATTCTGTCTGCTCCGACATATTATCAGGTTCCTTATATCTATATCAGGAAGCTGATATGTCAATGCGCAAAATGAACGTCTCAAGCGGGGAGGCTTGGATCGGCTACAGCTTGAAAATCACCCAGCATCGTCTGCGCCAACGGCTTGAGGCGGAATTGGCCGGGACCGGCGTCTCTGCGGCGCAGAATGCCGTGCTGCTTGCCATCGACGAAAACCCACAGATCTCAAATGCCTCCCTGGCGCGCGCTGCTTTTGTGACGCCCCAGTCCATGCAGGGCATGCTGGTCACGCTGGAGCGGGACGGGTTTATTACCCGCACACCGCATCCCGAACATGGGCGGATCATCATGACGGAACTGACCGACAAGGGGAAAGCAGCGGCACGGGCCGGCATTATCGCGGCCGAAACCGTCGAGCGGCGGATGCTCTCCGGCCTGACGGGCGACGAGACCAGGCTGCTGGATAGCCTTCTGCGACGCTGCGCTGATGCGCTCGAAGGGGAATAGGCGATGGCGTTTTGGATGGGCGTCGCATCGGCGCAGCATGCCCGTAGGGGGCGAGATGGAGGCTTTGCGCAACTTGGTCACGGCAAGCATGTTGCGGTGAAGTGTCTCAGGAAGGGCGACTGGATCGTCTACTACTCCCCGCGCGAGGGCATGGGAGAGGGCGAGACAGTTCAGGCCTTCACAATCATCGGCTGCGTAACCTCGGACGCGCCATACCGCGTCGAGCAGGCGATGAACTTCAATCCGTATCGCGTCGACGTGGACTATCGGAAGGACGCGGAGCCCGCGCCGATCATGCCGCTCCTGGACGAGCTTCGACTGACCCGGGATCTCGGCACCAACTGGGGCATGGTGATGCGTGGACCAAGGCGCCGGCTTCAGGAGGAAGACATGCGACTGATCGCGGAGGCGATGCGGGTTCTCCCGGAATTTGAGAGTTTGCGGAACTGACATCTCGTCGGCATTCGCAGGGAGCAATCAGCCCGAACGACGAGGTCGATCCACGCTGACTGCGTAAACTACACTGATTTCTGAGTTTCTGCACAGCCTGTCCCGCAACGCCCCACGAGAGTGAGAGTGCGGACGGGTTTTCCGTGACGGGTTCAAGGCCGGAAGAGAGGCTTCCGGCGCCCGTCGTGGAGCAGTCCGATGGCCAGATATGATCGCCGTGCACGCAATGGCGCCGACCGTACGAACCTATACGACGACATCACCAACAAGATCATCGCCGAACTGGAGCAAGGCCGCCTGCCGTGGGTGCAGCCCTGGGGCGCATTGCCGAACACCGCACCGCTCGGACTGCCGACAAACGCCAGCACGGGCCGAACCTATTCGGGCATCAACATTCTAATTCTCTGGGGTGCCGTCATTCAGCACGGCTTTCCTAGCCAGAGCTGGCTGACCTTTCGCCAGGCGCTGTCGCTCGGCGGCAACGTCATGAAGGGCGAGCGCGGCACCACTGTCGTCTATGCCGACCGTTTCACGCCGGAGGACGAGAAGCGCCGCGCCCGCGAAACCGGCGACGACGCACAGTCTATCCCGTTCCTGAAGAGGTTTACCGTCTTCAACGCGGCGCAATGCGAGGGTCTGCCTGACGACATCGCCACCATTGCGCCGCCACCTCCGCCCGGCCTGATCGAGCCGAGGGTCGAGGCGCTGATACGCGCCACCGGCATCGACTTCCGCATCGGCGGCGATCGCGCCTTCTACGCGCCATCGCAGGATTTCGTGATGGTCCCGCCGCCACAGGCGTATTTTGAGCCGATCAACTGGCACCGGACGGCTTTGCACGAAATCGGCCACGCCAGCGGCCATCGCACCCGTCTCAACCGGGATCTCAGCGGCTCCTTCGGCTCGAAGAAATATGCCTTCGAGGAGATGGTCGCCGAGCAGATTTCGGCCTTCAGTTGCGCGGCCCTCGGCATCGTGCCGACCGTGCGCCATGCCGATTATATCGGCTCCTGGCTGGAGGTCATGCGCGAGGATTCCCGCGCTATCGTCCGCGCCGCCTCGCAGGCCAGCAAGGGCGCCGACTGGATATTGTCCTTTCTTCCCGAAGCAGATGGCGGCATCGCGGTCGATCACGACCGGGAGGCGGCATGATAAACACGCGCGCCTTTCCCGGCTTCGACCCGATCCCGCGCAGGCGGGCGACAGCGACAAAGAGCATGGGCGCGTAGGCCGGCTTAAGGCTGTTCCTCGCGCTACGGGGCCAGACCGGACCGGTTGTTTCCAAGTGAACATGGGCAACCGAGTTCCCTGACCCGAATGGCAATGCGACAGTCACGCGGCCGATACGAGCGATCCGCCAATGAACCCGGCATCGATCGCTCCCCACGCAAAGAGAAATGTGATCCTCGACCTAAAGCGGCGAATACTC
Organism: Gellertiella hungarica; assembly: GCF_014197145.1. Taxonomy (GTDB): domain Bacteria; phylum Pseudomonadota; class Alphaproteobacteria; order Rhizobiales; family Rhizobiaceae; genus Gellertiella; species Gellertiella hungarica. The sequence continues at coordinate 13,659 of NZ_JACIEZ010000021.1, forward strand.
CGTAAGTCCGTCACGGCGTTGTGGGATCAGCTGTCGCCGCCCGCGCAATATTGAAAAGATGTGTTCACGCAAACTTTCCGCCATGCAATGAAACGAGCCAGACAAGAAAGGCGATCGAACATGGCGGCACTCGACCATCATCTGCAAACAGCGCGCACGATCGAAAAACACGCGCTCGATTGTGGGCGTAAACCATCCGGCGGGGCCCACGACCTCTCCATACTGCTGACCGATCTTCTTGTTTATGCCCATAAGCAGGGGATCGACTTCGGTGAGGCGCTCGAACGCGGCCAGGTGCTCGCCTGGGTCTCGATCCCGCGCCCCATCAGGCCTCCGGCCGGAGACCATATGGCACGGCAGAAATGGCCGAAGACCGACGGTGGTCGCACGCTCGACCAATATGCACAGGACCGGCTGAGATCGGGCCAGAGAGTCCCCTTCGATGCGCACGAGCCCGAGGGCGAGGACGACATCGTGCTGCCCGAACCCGGCGATTGGGCCATGCGCGCGGCGCGCGGGATCATCGCGGATTTCGACCACCGGGGCGCGGCGATGAACGACGCCTTTCACCCCGAGCGCGTTCCCGAAGAAGTCCGCATCGAAATCATCGATGTCATGGCCGCGATCATGCGTGAGGCGCTGCGGCAGGAACGAGAAGGCTCATCCGAGCCGTGATCCATCCCGGCTTCGCCCTCGGATTTCTGCCCCCGGCCCGAAGGAGAAAGGGAGAGGGGTGACGGGGTTCTCGTGACGGGTTTGAGGTCGAGAGAGAGGCTCTCGGCGCTCGTCACGGAGACTACCACGATGGCTACCGCCGTTCAAAAAATCAACCTGTCGCCCTCGCGTGACATTCCCTTCAACAAGCTGATCCTCAGCCAGTCGAACGTCCGGCGCATCAAGGCCGGCGTGTCGATCGAGGAGCTGTCGCAGGACATCGCCCGGCGCGGTCTGCTTCAGGGTCTCAATGTGCGCCCCGTCGTCAATGCCGATGGCGCCGAGACCGGCATGTTCGAAATTCCCGCCGGTGGCCGTCGCTACCGTGCGCTGGAACTGCTGGTGAAGGCCAAGCGCCTGACCAGGACCGCGCCGGTCCCGTGCATAGTGCGCGAAGCAGGTTCCACTATTCTCGCCGAAGACGACAGCCTGGCCGAGAATATCCAGCGCGCGCCGCTCCATCCCCTCGACCAGTATCGCGCCTTCCAGGACATGCGCACCAAGGGCATGTCGGAGGAGGAGATCGCCGCGGCCTTCTTCGTCTCGGCTCATGTCGTGAAGCAGCGCTTGCGCCTCGCTGCGGTCGCACCTTCGCTGCTCGAGCTTTATGCCGAGGATGGCCTGACGCTCGAACAGCTCATGGCCTTCACCATCAATCCCGATCATGCCCGGCAGGAACAGGTCTGGGAGGCGATCAAGGATAGCTGGTCGAAGGAGCCGCATCAGATCCGCCGCATGCTGACCGAGACTACGGTGCGGGCGAGCGACAAGCGCGCGCAGTTCGTCGGCGTCGAAGCCTATGAGGCGGCCGGCGGCATCGTGCTCAACGATCTGTTCCAGTCCGATGACGGCGGCTGGTTGCAGGATGTCGCGCTGCTCGACCAACTCACCGATGACAAGCTGAAGTCGGAAGCCGAGGTTATCGCGGCCGAAGGCTGGAAATGGGTCGACGCGCGTGTCGAGGTTCCCTATGGCTATGGTCACGGTCTTCGCCGGTTGATCGGCGCCACCACGCCCTTGACCGAGGAGGAACAGGCCAGTTTCGACGCGCTCACCGCGGAATATGAGGCGCTGGAAGCCGAATATGCCGAGGCCGAGCAATATCCCGACGAAGTGGATGAGCGGGTCGGCGAAATCGAAACCGCGCTGGCCGCCTTCGAGGATCGGCCTGTGATCTACGATCCGGCCGAGATCGCCCAGGCCGGCGTGTTCCTCAGCATCGACCGCGAAGGCCGCCTATCGGTCGATCGCGGCTATGTCCGTCCCGAAGACGAAAAGCCCGTGACCGTCGATAGCGAGGAGGATTCCGAAGGCGTCGATCCCGATGGCGTGTCGTCTTCGGCTCCGGCGGTGCAGCGTGCGGTCATCACCGTGGGCGGGCAGCCGGCCGAACCGGACGAGGAGGATGACGTCATCAAGCCCTTGCCGGAACGACTGGTCGCGGAACTGACCGCGCACCGGACGCTGGCGCTGCACGATGCGCTGGCGAACAATCCCCATGTCGCCATGACGGCCTTGCTGCATCGGCTCGTGATAGAGCGTTACCACTATTCCGCACCGGGCGGCTGCCTGGAAGTCGGCGTGCGTCATCACTTCTTCTCGTCGCAGGGCACGGACCTGAAGGACAGCCCTTCGGCCAAGTCCATCGAAGCGCGCTATGAGGACTGGAAGGCGGACCTGCCGACCGATGACGACGCTTTGTGGGACTGGATCGCGGCGCTTGATGATGCCAGCCGGATGGCGCTGCTTGCCCATTGCATCGCCTATGGTGTCAATGCACTCTACGAGAGGCCCAATCCCTTCAGCGGCAACGGCATCTCGCAGCATGGGTTGGAACGGCGGCTCGCGCAGGCTGACCGTCTGGCACGCGCGACCGGCCTCGATATGGTCGAGACTGCAGGATGGCGGCCAACGGTCGAGAACTATCTCGGTCGCGTCACCAAGACTCGCATTCTTGAGGCTGTGCGCGAAGGGGCTGGCGAACGCGCCGCTTCACTGATCGAGCACCTGAAGAAAGGCGACATGGCCAAGGAGGCCGAACGTCTTCTGGCCGATACCGGCTGGTTGCCTGAGCCGCTGCGCCTGTTCGACCCGGAACAGGCCCCGGTCGAAGCCGAGGCGCAGGACGATACTGAGGCGTTGCCGGACTTTCTCGCCGGTGACGCCGAGGATGAAGTCCATGCCGACAATGACGCGGACCACATGATTGCCGCCGAATGATCCTCAACGATGGGGCGGCTCCGGTCGCCCCCTTTTTCCACACCACGACTTATCCGGCCTGGCATTCGCCGGGCCTTTCTCGTTTCTGGAGATAGTTCCCATGTCCGCACATATCATTCACGACACCGCGCCCCTCGGCGCTCTGATCCGCTACACCGATCACGCCCCGAAGCCACCGGCGCGCTTCACCAAGAAGCTCGCCGCCTGGGAACGGCGAAACGGTGTCGGGCGGCTGGTGAAGAAGGAGCCGGCGCGCGAGCGCCCGACCTATTCCTCTCCTGCTTCGATCACCCTGCATGAGGGCAATTTCGCCAGCGCAGGCGTGATCCTCGTCACCGTCTTGCGCACCCACTCGGTCGATAGCGATCTTTCCTTCGAGATCGTCGAGCGGCCTGCCATCGGCATGGTGCGGGTGCTTCAGGACTTCGGCGGCAACAGCGAATTGCTGCACCTGGCCGAAAGCCGGGAGGCTGCCGAACTGTGGCTGGCCAAGAACCGCCACAGCGCCGCGCGTCTTGAAGACGTGACTGCCGATGAGGTCGGCGCCGATGTCGTCGAAGGTCGCGCCGCCGCCTGATCCACGGCGGGCACCTGCAATCGCGATCATGTCCCTCGGCCCGGTCTTCCGCAGGAGGCCGGGCCTTTCATTGTTTTCAGGAGGCATCCATGCCCATCACCATCGACGAAATCTTAGCCCAGGATCGGGAAAACCGCCCGAACGAACGCACGTTGCCCTGGGAGGAAACTCGCGGCGGCGTCACCGTCGTCGTGGAGCCGAAGCCGCATTGGGCCGAGGACATGCGCGCCTTCCGGCTCGGTTCCCGCGAATACTGCCGCTATGCCAACTGGATGGCATATGGCGCCCGGACACGCTTTCACGGCCATATCGACACCTCCGGCGACGATGTAATGATGAAGGCTCGCGCCTTGATCGCCCGTGAAATCGCCGATGGGTTCTGGGACTGACCGGCCCTGAAAGCTGCGCCTGGGCACCGGGGCCGCCGGGTATCGCTGCTCAGGCAGCGATGGAACGAGATCCAGCTTCACCATTGCGTCACCCTTTCGTCGTCACGATCCAGCGGGTTCCATCCCCGGCCTGAAACACATCCGGCACATCGGCGCGGCAACAAGGCCGGCGCGGCGGGGCATCTGCGACGGGTTTCCGGCCCCTGTCGGAGGCAAAACACCACCCCCGCTTCCATTCGCGAACCTTGGTCCGACCGTCTCTTCGTCAATCAACCCGCATATGTGGAACGGCCCGCGGTGCAAGGTGCTCTTCAGTCGATTTCACCACATGGGAACGGTGCGGTCATATGTCCGGCCTACTTGTGCGGTCATG
>NZ_JACIEZ010000022.1 GCF_014197145.1 Gellertiella hungarica
CCCGGGCAAGTGGATGAAGGAAGCCCTCTACGAGTATCGTGTCCGCAACGGCCGCGATTTCCCGCTTCCTCCTGAAATGGATTCGGCGGGCAAGGCCGCCGCCAAGGGCGCGCTCAAAGGTGCCTCCATCGGTCTGGGCATCGCCACGTCGCTGCTGCGGCTGATGCGCTGACGCTTTCCTGCCAGTCGCGCGGGCAGAGGGTTTGCATCACCCGCGCGACTGACGGACAATCAACCACATGGATGTATTGGAAGGCTTTTTCCGGCTGGTCTCCCTCGTGCTCTGGGGCGCGCGGTGGCTCCTGCTTGTGCCTTTCCGGTTTATCCGCTTGGTCTCCCGCGAGCGCCGCAAGCGCAAGGCGCAAGGCTCGGCGCGCTGGGCGCACCGCTGGGAACAATGGTGGCATGGCGCTGTCCGTGGCGAAGGTGTTCTCCTCGGTCGCGGGGCCTTCGGTCGCCTGCTGCGGTTTTCCTCTGACGGCATGGTGATGGTGTTTGCCGCCATGGGCGCGGGCAAGGGGCTGGGGGTGGTCATCCCCTCCCTGCTCACCTATCGCGGCTCGATGGTCGTCACCGACCCCAAGGGCGAAAATTACGCTATCACGCGCCGCCAGCGCGCCCGCTTCGGCAAGGTGTGGATGCTCAATCCCACCGACCTCGTACATTCCGAGCGGTTCAACCCGCTGGACATGGTGCGCGCGGGCACGCCGCAGGAAGCCGACGACGCCGAAGCCCTTGCGCGCCTGCTCGTCGTCCCCGACGCGCGGGAATCCCACTGGGATGACAAGGCCACCTCGCTGGTCAAGGGACTGGTGCTGCACGTCCTGCACAGCGAACCCGCGCCCAGCCGCACCCTGTCCACAGTGCGCCGGCTCTCCGCCGGCCAGCGCGAGACCTTCATCACCCTGCTGACGCATATCGCCGGGCATTCCCCCTCTCCCGCCGCGCGGGAAATCATCGGCGGCATTCTCACCAGCGCGGTGGATTCCAGCGGAAACTTCTCCGAAGAGTTTCAGTCCATCCTCTCCAACGTGCAGAAGGCCACCGAACCATGGTCGGCCACCAGCCCGGCGGGCAAGCTGTCCTCCAGCTCGACCTTCCGGCTCTCCGAACTGGTGGAGGGCACCGGCACCCTGTTCCTCTGCGTCGATGAAGACCTGCTCGACGTGTATTCCCGCTGGCTGCGAGTCATGGTCGGTTGCACCCTCAAGACCCTCACCCGCGCCAAGGCCCGCAAACCCCGCCGCAAGGTGGTGCTCCTGCTCGACGAGGTGGCCGTGCTCGGTCGCCTCGACGTGCTGGAAAAACAATCCGGCCTGCTGCGCGCCTACTGCACCCCGGTGCTGATTTGGCAGAACCTGCCGCAGGTCGCCAAAATCTACGGCGACAACGCCGCCGCGTTCCTGGCGAACGCCTCGGCGCGGCTGTTCTTCGGGGTCAACGACAACGAAACCGCCACCTATGTCGCCACCATGCTGGGCCACACCCCGGCGGAATCGCAATCGGCAAGCGTCAGCTCGTCCGCCTCCGGCTGGGAGCGCCGGAGCCAGTCGCAAAGCCAGTCCGACAGCAATTACTGGCTGCTCGACAGCGCCGAAATCCAGCGCCTGCCGCTGACCAAGGTGATTGTGAAGCTGCGTAACTGCCCGTTCCCCATCTTCGGCAAGCGCCTCGATTACCGCAAGATGTGGCGCTGGCGCGGCCTGTGGGACAGATGGGAAGCCACCCCGCAAGGGTTCACGCAGGAACCGCAACCGCCGGAACGGTTCGACCCTGTACCGCAGGCGGCGGCTCACGGTGAGCCTGCGTCTCCGCCCCCGGCCTGCTCCTAGTCGAACAGGCCGCGCTTGCGCCCCGGTGCGCGGCTGCGTGTCCTCGGCTGGGCCAGCCGCGCCCACCCTTCCAGCTCGCGGATGCGGACAAGCCCGTGCTCGCGCCGATTGCCGCCTAACCGCATCAGCTCGTCAAGCTGCTTCATCATGCCGACAAGCTGCCGGAACCGCTTGCGGGCGTGCTCGGCCTTCTGGCGGCGCTGCTTCTCCTCCTCGGCGGCTTTCCAGCGGTTGAACCGGAACTGGCTGCCTTTGAGCCTGCCTTCCGTCCAGAAGGTGATGCGCCGCTCCCAATAGTCCATCTTGCGCTGGTAGCGGTCAAAGCGCCGGTTGATGCGCTCAACGTCACGGCGTAGCCGCTCGTCGTTGCCGACAACAATCCGCTCCAGCCAGTCCAGCCGCGTGCCGCTGTCGCGCGCCGGATACTCGCGTACGCGCTTGGCCGGGGCTTGCCCCGGAGCGCGCGCCTTCACCGCCCCCACCTCGCGCACCCGGCTGACCGGCGGGCGCTGGTGGCGCACCGCCTGCCGTGCCCTCGGCCCGACGTGGATTTCCGGCGCGCGATTCAGCTCGGCGGCGCGGGCCATGTCCTTGCGCTGCAAGGCGTCGTCCCGCTGCGCCACAAGGGTGCGGTGGTCAACCCGCACCTGCCGCCCCGCGCGCGCCAGCGCGGCATTGCAGGACACCGCCCATTCGGCCCGCCACAGATTCAACAGCTCCTTGCTGTTCCATTCCCGTGTCTTCACGGGATCCAGTCCGTCCGGGGTTGCCCGGCGCAATGTCAACATGACATGGGCATGGTAATTGTGGCGGCTCTGCCCCTGCTCCGGCACTGGGTCATGCAAGGCGATGTCCGCCACCATGCCCCGGTTCACAAAATGCCGCTGCACGAAGCCGCGCACGAGCTCCAGCCGCTGCGCGGCGTCCAGCTCGTGCGGCAACGCCATATTGAACTCGCGGGCAAGCTGGGCGTCGGCGCGCTTCTCCATGCGCTCGACCGTGCCCCACAACAGCTCCCGGTCTTCCAGCCACGCCGCCGCACCCACCGGCACCATGATTTCGGCATGGGCCACCCCTTTGCGGCGGCTGTAATCGTGGAGTTCGCCGGTACGGTAATCGCGCACCTGCGACCCGCTGCGGTAGGCGGCGGCTGCCGCAGCCTTGGAGCCGGGACGCCCGCTGCCGTCAGGATTCAGCTTGGCGGTGCGGCCAAGGATTTGCCCTGAGAAGTGGTAAATCGCCACGCGGTTCTCCCGTGGTGGCATCCTTGCCACCTTTAAAAAACAAGGCCCGGTCGGGCCTGCCTTTCCGGCCACACGCCACTCCTGTGGCGGCCGGAGCACCTATGTTGCGAAGCAATGTATAAGTGCGCTATTACCCCCGTCAACTCCACCCCTTCCCTCCGCCCTGTGGCCTGCTATCCTCGCCCTCCCTTCCTCTCGTCCCCCGCCCATGAAGCTGCCGCCCTATCACCCCACCCGCCTCGTCGGTAACATTGCCGCACTCGTCCTCCTCGCTCTGGGGGGCGCGTATCTTCTCGACCATATAGCCCGCTGGTTCGGCGGCACCTCCAACGCCTTCTGCGCCACGGTCGCTTTCTTCGCACCGCTGTCGTTCTCCATCGGTGTCGTGCTCTGCACCGTCGGCGTGCTGGTCTGGGCCGCGTCCCGCTTCAAAGGCGATGCCGGTGTGGGTCTGATGATTGGTGGGGCGCTGCTGTCGGTGCTGCCCGGCGTCATGCCGCGCTATTTCGCCATGGAGTGCATCTTCACCCCTTGAAAAAATCGCGCGGGGCGCTCCGCGCCCGTCGCGGGGGCAAGCCCCCTGCACCCCCTTCGTGCCTCACCTCAACGCCGTGCCGTAAGCTGCCCCGTGGGGGCTGTCTGCCCCCACGCCCCCGAGGATATTTCTAAAAGGGTTAGGACGGGTTTTAGTGGCTGGACTATCCGACCTCCATCTTGACCAGCAAAACGCTTCTGAGGGCGTTCTACGGCCTGCTGTGGGGCGCCCTGTTTGCTGTGCTTGGCAGAAGACCGATGCTGTGATTCAATACCGCCACGGTACAGGCTGGGAAGCCGATGACCGTAAAGGGTTAGGATGCCACCGTCTTCGGGCGGTGGCGTTCTCCGTTTTGCCCCCTCTTTCTTCTTTCAAAAATCAGAGAAGCCTTTTTTCTGTAATTCTGGAATGGGTTCTGAAAAAGCGTTCTGATGGTGTTCTGCATTGTTCTGATAAGTGTTCTGTATCCTTATTATAGGAAGCGCGACCAAGTCTGCGGAGAAGCGCGACCAAGTCTGCGGTAAATGCGCGACCAAGTCTGCGGAGGGGCGCGACCAAGTCTGCGGAGATTGAGGGCAAAGCGCGACCAAGTCTGCGGAGGGGCGCGACCAAGTCTGCGGAGGACACCCTATAACCATCGGATTCTAAAGGGATTTGAAAATACCGGGGCGCGACCAAGTCTGCGGAGCTAAGATGCGGGGAGGTCAGGTCTTTTTCAGCGGCTTGCGTACCGGCGGAAGGGCCAGCACGGCGGGGTCGGCGGGGCTAAGGACAAGTCCCTGCTCGGTGAGCTTCAACGGCAGGTTCGGCAGCACCTCCTTCAAGTGCCCGACCTCCTCCTTGAACTTGGCCTTGAAATCGCGCTGGCGGGTGAAACCTGAACCAAACTGCTCGGTGATGGCGTCCCAACTGATGTGCAGCGGCTCGTTGATGTTGTGGATGCGCCAGCCAAGCCAGAAATACAGGTCGAGCTTGCGGGCGCTGCCCTGAAAGGCCCGCACGGCGCGGGCATTGACCGGCAGGGCGTGCTTTTGCAGGCTCTCGAACATGGTGTGGCTGAACGTCACCGTGGACGGCCACAGGGAAGGCTGGTCGTGATGCGCGGACAGCCACACGTCCATCTCCTCAATCGGGAAGAATTGGCGCGACCGCACCTTGTTGCCTGTCCAAGAGGATATTTTGATGGAGCAACTGGCGAGGGCATTCAACTGTTCGCGAAACGCGGTCAAAGGCCCTTTCTTGCCGCCACTGTCGGAGAAGCCCATCTCCCGGACGAACGCGGTGAAGGTGTCTGCGATTTCGATGGTCGGGCTTTGCTGCCGGATGGCCTCGGAGCAAAGGTGCATCAGGATGAGACGGGCTTTCGGCCCGAACGGGAGCGGCTGGAGCACCTTGGAACCATCCGGCCCGCGCAAGGAACCGGCAGCCACATCAATCGCCATGTTGCCCTGCTCGCGGCTGTATTCGCGCACGTCGAGTGGCAGGCGGTCATAGGGCAGTCCGCAGATGGCGAGGACGCTGTGCAGGTGGCGCAAGTCCTCCGCCTGCGGCTCCTCGTTCAGGAAGTGGTCATGCACCTCGGCGCGGCGGCGGCGGTCGCGCGGCATCGCCTGCAACTCGGTTTGGCGCTCCGCGTCGGACGCATCGCGCTTGGTCTGCTCCTCGATGAGGATTTGAATCTCAAGGGCCAGCAGCTTCGGCAGCAGGTTGCGGCGCTTGTGGCGCTCAAGTTCCTTCCGCAAGTCCGCATCACGGATGAGTGATACATCGGGCATCGTGTCTTCGCTCATGGCCGTGTGTCCCTCATTATTGCTGCTAGCTCTGTAACGCTATAACGCTGTAGCGTTATGACGCTTTAGAGTTGTCTTTCATTTCGGCGGTGGTGGCGTAACCCCGCTTGCTCAACACCGCGTCGATGCCTTCCATGAACAGGTCGTGCACCTTCTTGCGGCCTTCGTGGAAGGCAATTTCTTCCAGCTTGTCCTTGACCGACAAGGGCAGATAGATGCTCGTCTTGAACATGCCGGATTCGCCCTTGGCGGGCTTGGTCGCCGGTGTGACGGCGGCGCTATCGGCGGCTGGCACCTCGTCAACCGGCGTGGTGACGGCTCCGAAAACGGATGGTCTGGTGGCCTTGCTCATCGCGTTTTTCCTTTCATGCGTTTATCGACCCATTGCCACAGTGCGCGGACTTCGTCGGCGGCTTTGCCATCGGCGGCGTATTCCGTGACCCCCTGCCCTGCTGCATAGGCGTCCTGATGGTCGGCGCGCTGGGCAATATTCGGTTCGGCTAGAACGCCGAGGGTTTTCAGTCCTGCGGCCATTTCGGCGGCGCGTGAGTTGCGGGGAATGGCGGAGCATTGCGTGAGGATGAACGCGAACGGCTTGCTGAGGCGCTGCAAAGCCTGCGCGGTCGGTAACACCGCGTTGCCGTCGATGCGGGTGGGCCGTATCGGCACAAGGCACAACTCGGCGGTTTGCATAGCAATGTGGGTGGTCGGGTTGTCGGCTCCGGCGGTGTCGATGATGGTCAGGGTGAATCCCTGCCCTTTCACGCCGTCGAGCAGTTTGGGCAGGTCGGCAACCATGGTTGCCGGTACTTTCTCGACATGGGGAAGCTCGGCCTCGCGCAACTCGCCCCACGTCGCCAGAGAGGCTTGAGGGTCAAGGTCGAGCGCGAGCACCTTTTCTCCGGCCTCTTGGGCCGCGACGGCAAGGGAGGCGGCAAGGGTGGTTTTGCCGGTTCCGCCCTTCTGGGTGACGAGGGTAATGATTCGCATGGCGGTACGTTACCACGGCATCCATAGAGTTAAAGCGTCACGACGTGATAACGTCAAAACGCTTTAGAGCTATGATGCTATAACGCCACAGAGTTATAGCGTTATGACGTTATTCGAGGCGGGATATGGTGCTGGCACTCACGTTATAGGAGCGCGCAATGTCCCGCACGGGTTCACCGGCTGCCTTGCGTTCGCGGGCTTGCTGCTGCTGGAACGGGGTCAGCTTGCGCTTCGGGCCGAACGTCTGCCCGCGCTCCTTGGCGCGCCTGCGGCCCTCGCTGGTGCGGCTCTTGATAAGCTCCCGCTCAAACTCCGCCAATCCGCCGAGAACGGTCAGCATGAGCCGTCCGTGCGGCGTGGTGGTGTCCGCCCATACATCGGAGAGGGAACGGAACGCCACGCCGCGTTCCGCCAGCGTGCCGAGAATGTTCAACAGGTCACGGGTTGAGCGGGCGAGGCGGTCTAGCCGCGTTACCAGCACGGTGTCGCCTGCGTTGGCCGCCTTCATCAGGCGGGCGAGCTGGGCGCGGTCGCTCCGGGCACCGCTGACGGTTTCCGCGAAAACCTTCTCCGCGCCTGCGGCGCTTAATGCTTCCCGCTGGGCGTCCAGCGTCTGCCCGTCCGTCGATACCCGCGCGTAACCGTAAATCATGCCGTTATTGTGCAACGGACTTATGCAACGCGCAACGGATTGATTTCAGGGCAGGGGAGGGGTGTTGCATAAGTCTTGATTTATGCAACGAGTCCTTACTTCAAAATCTTCTCAGTCAAATCGGAAAGGCTTTTTAATAGCTTTTCTCTTTCCTTGCTTGTCTTCGCCTGGTGGGCTTTTCTACAGGCATCAACTGCTGAAACATGGAGGGCATTTTTCGGATTAAATCTCGGAATGCTCACATGTTTGAAGATATTGCTGACTTGGATTTGGATGGTATGGCTCTCAATGTACTCTCTAACTAGTGTTGAGTTCAGAACTGCGCATACGAAGTACGCTGTTTCGGCGTCTTGGAAATCTGCGAAATATATCTTGTGGTCAGGAACGAACGGCCTACTTCCGACAAGGGGAACATTCGTGCTCGTTACGACAGATGCCTCGAATGTGCTTGATTGTTCCGCCCAAACGACTTTGTAAGGCGCGAAGCTGTAGGCTCCTACGTTGTAGATAGAATAGTATGGAGCACCTTTCTGCCTTAGTCGATAGGTCGAACGTTGGCTCAGTAGAGCTTTGTATGCTCCAAAATATTTGTTCATATACTTAAGGCGTGCAAGCCGATTTTCTGCGGCAACATAGTCGGCCTGGCTGATGCCATCGTTCGGCACAATCACATAGAGCTGATCCTCGATGTGCACGTCACAGGTCGAGAAGTCTCCCGCTCCCTTGAGAAGGGGATAGAGCAGGTCTGGCTCAATCCAGAATCGCTTTGCCGGGCCTATGTCTGTTTTCCCTGCCGTTGGGCGTGTCTCCACCTGGACCAGCCCTTCCTCGCGGTTAGTGTCTACGATACGCACCATGTAAACACCGTTGAGGTCAGCCGTGATGCCTTTGCGGCCCGCTACCCAATCGCTTGTTCCCTGGATGGCTGCCATGTCCGCAAAACGGCCCTTTGGAAGGATGGCCCAAGGAGAGTTTCCGCCATCAACAGGGGTGGCTTCCCAGCGCTTCATATCCACTCTCTTCAGAACGTCACCCTTCAGTGATGTCTCGGGGATAGAGGCCGATTGGCCGATAGCCTTTTCCCAGATGGTGTACGGAACGGGATATTGAGGCTTCTGTTTGGAAGATACTTTCCGGAGACGCATGATTGCAGTCTTATTGGCAACCTTGTGGAAAGGCTTGAGCTTCTTAAGGTCATCGATTTCAACGGGTATTAGATTGGCTTGTTCGTTGATTTTGAAGCTTCTAAAGCCCTGAGAGGATGGTGACTGGAAGTGCGTTTGCGTGATGACGAACACGAGCGTACCGCCCTGCTTTAGCCACTTGTCTCCAACGGTGTATGTGAGCATCCCCGAAATATCGAGTTCGTTGCCGCCGTGATATGGTGTCTCTGAAAAGATCGCATACTGCTCGCAAGTAGGTTTGATGCGCTCTCGATACATTTCAGGGAGGTTTGACCAGCGCACCCAAGGTGGGTTGCCGATTACAACATCAAACTCGCCAGCAACCGCAGACCAGAAGAAGTTGCGGACGATTCTAAACCAGATTCCATTCCAAGATTTCTTGTGAAGCTCCAGCACTCGCCCGTAGGTGCCACTGAGGGCATCGCGCCAGGCTTTCGCTTCTGCGGTCGAAATGATTTTCCGTTCTAAGAGACGTTTTTCCACAATTGGAAACTCGTGCTCGACCTCGACGGCCTCAGCCATGGTACTGAATGCATCGTCTAGGCGTTTGCGATCACGGGCCAATGCCCACGGCAAAACAACCTGAAGATCTGACTGCGCGCTACCAATCCGGTACTCCACGAAATCTTCATTGTCTTGGGGGGAATGTGCAGGGGAATAGACAGCGTCAGCCAATAGCACGGGCAATTCCACTTCCATTTTCGCTTGCCCCACAAGGTCGGCGATAGCAATCAAGAAGTTGACGCGGGAAGCCTGTACGGCCAAGGGATTCAGGTCAAATCCCCATACGGTGTTGAGGACATTCGTGAGAATTGCATTCGGTGAATGGCCCTTCCCAACACCGATGTTCCGCTTTCTCCGTATGGCTTCCAGAAGGAAAGAGCCGGAGCCACATGTGGGGTCGAGAATTCTCGCGGTCTCCCAATCGGCCACCTTTGCGCGGTCGCAAGCAACATCAACAAGCCAGTCTGGAGTGTAAAACTCGCCCAATGCCTTTCGAAGGGTTTCAGGAACGAGCGCTTGATAGAATGCCTTCAGAACATCTTTGGATTGGGCGGCGCTCAAGTCGTCCATTCTGTAGAGGGCGAGCTGTGTCAGGAATGATCTGATACCAGAACAAATGCCGCTCCGACCTTCCTTCGACAAGCTGGCGTCGGCGTACCAGGAGAAGACGGCCTCTTCAACAAACCCCTTTATGCGAGCTGCTTCAAAGTAAGCGCTCCGCTCCACCTCTTCGTCCAGCTTCTTAAGAAGCGGCGCGTCCTCATAGCCCAACAGATGCTCGCAAAAGTCGGGGTGAGAAGTCAGGCCATACTCTGCGACAATTTCAGCCGCCAGCAGTTTCATCACGAAAGCGTTGTATGTGTGAATCACAAAGAGAAGCGCTGATACGGCTTCGTCTTTTGGTAACTCTAACTCGATGGGAATCTGGCGCTTAATAGCCGCAGCCTGGGCGGCGGAAAGGTCTGCTACTTGGCCAAAGAGGGTGCGCCATTCTTCAAACAGCATTTTAATTTTGCTGTTTCCCTGGTGCTTAAGGCACCTTTCCAGCTCGGCAGCCAAGCCACCCATCATTAAGCGGCCGATTTCTGAGCCATTCCCGAAGTCTTCAACCAAGTTCTCTGCTGTTACAGCGCGGCGCCTGGAGTCTGCGCATGCCTGGGCGACCAGGCCGATTGATGCCTCATTGAAGGGCAGAAGATTACGATGGGTAATATTGCCGTCTTTATAGAACGCGAAGCAAATGTGATCGCCATCAGTTGCAATGCCGATATAGTCCTCTGGCAATAGCCCTTCAGATTTTGCTCGCCGTGGAATATATTTTTCAAGTCGATCAAATATAGCCTCGCGGAAGGCAGCGCTTTTAACGCTTCCCTTAAACAAGCCCTTATCTTTGAATTCAATGATAACCTGGTTGTATGAGGCGTCGTTGCGACCGCGCTCGGCATGAAATCTAATGCCAATGCTGTTTTCGATATGCTTCAGCCAGCTTTTGCGAACTTCCTCTTCGTTCGCCCAATGCGGCCGATCCTTTTGGAGCAGTGCGTAGAGAGAAACCATTATAGACCTCCGCGCAAAGCTATGGATTTGAAAGCCCCTGGCACATAACGCTCAATTTGAATTTCGCTTTCCTTTGAGCGCGCTTTTGCGATGTCGAAATTCGTTTGCATCGCCAATAGGGCGTTCATACTCATGCCAAATGCTTTCTCTAGTCTCAGCGCCATTTCAGGGGAAACGGACGCCCTGGCATTCAACAGAGCAGACAAGGCCGGTCGCGTCACTCTCAGCGCTGACGCCGCGTCGGTGACTGAAAGCCTAAATTGCTCAGTGATTATTGCTTTAATGAACAGACCCGGATGTACCGGGTGATCAGCAGTTGCCATGGTATGCCCCCCTGATTCGAACCCTCTGTGAGCCGCCGAATCCCGTCAAGCAACACTTTACAGTTTGCCAAAATTCGAGGCGATTATTGAGGGTGCGCGTGATTTTTTGGCACTACCTTAAATTTAGAAGCCACTTTATGCCACAACTGTCTATGCAGTCGAAAACCGCCATTGGATTTCAAGGCGCCCACACAAAAGGCGCGCTCCGCCCCAGCACCACGCGAATATCCGCCGCATAGTAGTCCACCGTCTCGAACGGCCCCGCCTTGATCGGAATCGGCGTGTTGCGAAACACCGCCGCCGGTTCCAAGTCCTGCTGCCGCAGGTAGACCGACAGCGTGCGCCAGTCGCGCCACCCCTCCATCCGCTCAAGGTGCTGGCGCTTGATGAGCACCGGCTTGGTGAACTCCCAGATGCCCCGCTCGGGGTTCAGCAGCAGGCTGAAGAAATTGGCCTGCATGTGGTCGTTGAGGCTGAGGGTGTCGCCAAGCCTCGGCAGGCTTTCCAGCTCCACCTTGTCGAGCGCCGCATGGGCTTCCCCAAGGGGCAAAGCCATGATGTAACTGTTCAGCTTCTGGCTGTCGTAGGTTCCCGACGGCAGCTCGACATGACGGCATATCTTGGCAGCGTAGGTTTCATAAATGGATGTCATGCGGTTCGTGCTCAACGCCATCACAAAGCTGACCCTCGCCGCAACCGGCGCGGTCGTGGCTCTGGTGGTCCTCCTGCTGGAAGCGTTCACCGGCCACGTCCGCAAGAGAGCACACCAGCCCGCACCGCAGCAAGAGCCGCAACCGGCACGGCCTAGCCAGCCGGTGCCAACCGCCGCGACCGCAGCTCCTGCCGTCCATGTCCATGTGCACCTCGACCAGGCTCCGGCCCAACCGGCGCCGATGCCCTCCCCTGAACCTGCGGGACACTCCGGCAACCAGTCTCCGGCGACGGTGCTCAACCAGCCCGACCACCGCATCTACGTCACCACCGGCAGTCACCTGATGATGGAACACCCCGCCTGTGATGACCTGCTCGAACGGCTCGATGAAATCCTCTACCGTGCCGCCTTCCGCGACGGCGACCCGTTCACGGTAGCCGCGCCCCTTGATGACGCGCGACACGGCCGCGCGGTGCCCCTCGACCTGCCGCCCGTGGCCGCTGTCGATGAGGGGGAGTTTTTCAGCGAGGAGCGCCAGCCCCTCCCGCCGCCTGACGGTGCGCTGTGGTTCCGGCAGGATGGTGTTCTGCGGCCGCTTTAACGGTTACGCCGCCCGCACGGCCAGATGCACGCCGGTCAGGCTTTGCAGGTGGCGAATTACCGAAAAGACGTTGTCCGCGCGCGGATTACCGGCCTTGCTGAACATCCGCATCAGGCTCTTGGGCGGGGTTCCGACTTCCTCGGCAAGCTCCTCAAAGCCCACCGTGGCATTGATGTAATCGCGCAGGACGGCTTTGCCGGTGGCAACATCGCCGCCAAGCAGGGCTTCCACAGCTTCGGTCAGAAGCGCGGTACGGAACGCAAGGTCGCTTTCGGCGCGCGCCTTGATGGTTTCCTTGAAATCGCGGGTCAGAGCCATGTCTATCCCTCCTTCTTTCTATGTTTATAGTCCTCCCACCGCGCATGCGCCGTGGCGATATCCTTCTGCTGGCGCTGCTTGGTGCCTCCGGCGAGCAGGATAACCAACCTGTCACCCTCCCGGCCAAAATAGACACGGTAGCCCGGCCCAAAGTCGATCCGGTATTCCAAAACACCGGAGCCAACGGTTTTGACGTTGGAAAGGTTGCCCGCTTCCATGCGGGCGAGGCTGACCGTCACCTTGGCGGCCGCCACGGCATCCAGTTCCTCGAACCAATCCGCGAACGGACTTCGGCCCGCTGAATCCAGATACTCAACTACTTTCATGTCGCCATGGTAACATATAGGGAACCATTCAAGCAACACCTGTCTGCGTCCTGACAGGAAGACGCCTGCCACGGGCACCCCGTCGTAAATGGGCAGCAAGGCCACTCTGGGGCCTTGCTGTTCCCAAGCCCCCGCCGCGACCGCGACCACGGGTCAAGGCCAACGAGCGCAGCGTGCCTTGAGGCGTGGTCGCGGGCGTGGCCTTACCAACATCCTTAAAAAGTCCTTAATCCCCTTTGCGCGCAGCGCGAAAACGCGCAATCGTAGGCTGTTTCCAACTCTGGGGGTTTCCATGGCAATCGATCGCCGCGCCGAAGCATACGCAGAACAACACTACCCCATCTTCCTGAGCCGCTACATTGCCGCCGCCAAGGCTGGCAGGGCGGATATTATCCCCGAACCCATCCGCGACCCGATCACGGCCTATGCCACGGGTCGCACGCCGCGCAGCAACGTGAACCCGGGCAAGTGGATGAAGGAAGCCCTCTACGAGTATCGTGTCCGCAACGGCCGCGATTTCCCGCTTCCTCCTGAAATGGATTCGGCGGGCAAGG
>NZ_JACIEZ010000023.1 GCF_014197145.1 Gellertiella hungarica
CGCGCGGTTCGATTTGCCTGCGGCTGCATCGAACAGGGAACTGCTGGGAAAGGTCCTTGAAAACCCAAGTTCTTAGGTTATATTGAGACATGGTCACCGTTCTACGAGAAGCAGGAATGCGATTTGTCATTTACACGGATGACCACGAGCCGGCGCACACTCATGTCTATGGAGACGGGGAAGCTCGCATCAATATCTTCGATCTTACAGTGTTGTCGAACCGGGGGATGAAGAAGCGGGATTTGAGCGTCGCCCTTGCCATTGTCCAGGCAAACAAGCGCCTGTTCATCGAGAAATGGGAGAGCATTCATGGGTGAAGTTGTCTTTGAAGATCGCCACTACCGAGACGCGACCCTGAAAGGGGAGGCAGAGCGCGCCCGCGCGCCAATCCCGGCATCAGCCCGTTTCGATGAAGCATCCGGCCGCATCGTCGTGGATTTCACCAACGGCGCGGCCTTCATGGTGCCTGCCCGATCGATCCAAGGGCTGGAGAAGGCCACGGCCGCCCAGTTGGCGAAGGTCGAGCTTCTCGGCGAGACTGGACTGCACTGGGAAAGCCTGGACGTGGATTTCACCATCGCCGGGTTGATGAACGGCATATTCGGTACTGCGAAGTTCATGGACGCGCAGCGCCGAGGCGGTCAATCGCGATCCGCAGCCAAAATCGAGGCAAGCCGTGCCAACGGTGCCAAGGGCGGACGGCCACGGAAGATCAGCTAGGTTGTGCCTCTGGTCATCTTACGCACCCGATCAGCGCCGGAGGCGCGATCGAACAGGGAACTGGGCGGGAAGCCCAGCCCCTGTTCTGTCCGGACACGATGATCAGGATCGATAGTAATCGACGATCGATGCCAACAGGTCGGCCGGTGCCTGCGCCATCGCCTGCTTCATGATGTTGTAGCCGCCAGCGTTGGCGGGATCGTTGAAGAAGGCGTTGATGCAATACCGAGATAGCGCCTCTTCGTCGCCGCTGAAATGGTCGTAGAATTTCCCCGCGGGGTTCTCCCGGCCGAACTGTTTTCGGGCGCTGAGGACAGCCTCCTTTCCCATGACGCTCATGTTGTAGCTCAGTGAGCCGGTCGGTGGTGTGGGCGGTGCGAGTGTGTTCATGTCCAAGCCTTTCGTGCTTTGGTGTTGATGGATTGATGGCCCGTGCGGAACCATCCCTAAGATCGTCGGTCGAAAATCCGCCTCATGTCAACGACACTCTGAACATTATTATGAAATTCATCGCACCTTTCTGTTTTTTGCCGATACCTTCATTTTTCCCTTGACGCTGGATACCGCTCGACACAGCATCGAAAGGCAACCAAATGAAAGGACGTCGCCATGACAGAGACAGCAGAGAAGCAGAAGACGGTAGTCACACCCGAGAAGAAGCGCGCGAATTTCGTCAAGCTCGCCGAGGGAAGGACACAAGCGGCGTTGGCCGCAATTCAGAAGATCGGCAATCTTGCTAACGAGCGGGCCTATGGAAAGAACCCGGCGGACATCAAGAAGATCGCGGCGGCCTTGAAGGAGGCAATCGCCGAGATGGAACGCAGGTTCGACCCGAAAACCGAGAAAAAGGACCTATTCAAGCTGTGAGAGGAAGCCCCATGCCTCAAACCACCACGATTCAGCCGGAAGACAACGCCGGTTACGACATGCGATCCATGATGAAGCTGAATACCCTTACCGCGCAGATCGAGAGCATCCTGCGCCGGTTCGGCCCCGATACGTGTGACGATATTGCCGTTGCCGCCAACCTGTCGCGCGACATCTTCGGCATTGACGTGCGGACCAGCGCGATCAACGGCCTGTCCGAGCAGGAGATCATAGACATGATCCCGAAAGCGGAAGGTTGCCTGCTAACGCTTCAGGCATTGGAAGACGCCGGTTACATCCATGCCGTAAATGATGCGAATTTCGTAGAGAAATTCTCTGCGAAAATTCGCGACATTTTTGCCGGATCAAAGAGCTAGTCGCCGCGATAGCGGCGCAGCTTGTACCAGAGAATCCGCTCCATCCGGAGCGGCTTTCTTCCCCGGATGAAGCAGAGCATTTCGTTGGTCGAAAGTTCGAGGATATCGGATGCCGTCAACAGCGGTTCGCGGACTTCGGCCGAACTGGTGCTGGCCGTTTTCGATCCTGTCGCCGTTGAGGTCGATTGCGTTCGTAGTGTCTGATACCCGGCGAGTTTCGATACCCATTCGGCCGTGCGGTTGTCGCCGCGCCCGAGGTTGAACACGCGGATGGTGGCGCATGATCCGAGGATCGTGTCGGCCGCCTGGTTGCCGTAGACGGCCTCAAGGCTGCCCTTGTCCTGAAGGATGAACAAGGTTTCGAGGTTAATGCCCGCCGCGACCGTGGCGACATCGACGATGCGATCCAGACGGCCGAGGCGGGTGAATTCGTCGGCGACGAACAGCACCTGTTTTCGTGCTGGCTCCCGCTCCTGCTGCTGGACCATTAAGGCCAGCAGCAGGTTTGCCATCAACCGCATGAACCCGGCCTGTGCTGTCACTTGGTCCAACGGGATGACGATGAACAGGTCGGTATCGCCGCGCAGCAGGGACTCGAGGTTGATGCCGGTCTTGACCCCGAGGAATCCGCGCATCGCGTCGGCGCTCGTCCATTCCAGCGATTTAGCGACGGTCGAAAGGATCGATCCGCGCTCCTTGTCGCCCATCGCCAGAAATGACCCTGCCAGATCGGCCGCACGGCCTCCGGCGAGCGTTGGCGTTTCGGCCCATGCCGCGAGCGTGTCGAGAAACCCGATGCTCAGGATGAGGCTACGAACCTCATGCAGACTAGGGGCTTCGCTCAGCTCGTGGACGACCTCGATGGCCACCTGCAGGCATGCCCTTGCGCGATCCGAGAAATGGGCGCCGGAACCTTGCTCCGGCACGATCATGCCGTCCGCCAGGACGGCCGCATCGCGGCTGCGCTGCGCGGGGCGGATGAACGCCATCGGGTTGAAGCCGATGGGCTTCTGGCCTTCTATCCGGCTTGCCTTTGATGTCCGGAAAGGATCGAGCGCCACCACCCGCTGGCCCTTGGCTGTGCGGCTGGTGATCGTGGTATCGACCAGCTCGCCCTTGATGTCCAAAGCCACTACGGGCCCATCATGCTCGAAGATCGCGGGCATGATGGCGGAAACGCCCTTGCCGCCGCGTGTGCCGGAGATGACCGCATGATGACCGCCAAGCCAGCCGCGTTCGTCGTTTTTGGCGTAGCGCACGATCTTGCCGCTGTTCGTCAGGCCGAGCGGCAAGCCGTTCTCCAGCCGGATCAGATCGGCGATGTCGGATTCTGTCAGGAACGATCCTGTCCATGGGCCATCGGCAACGACGCGCGAGGCAGGAAACAGAACCGCCCAGGCCTTACCGATCTCGCTCGAACACACAATCCACGACACCGCTGCGACGACGATCACGCCAACCGGGGCGAGGCCTGGAAGCGTACCGGACACGATGATCGCCAGAATGGCATCGAGGCTGGCCGTAAGCCTCTCCAGCAGGCCGGTGCGGGCAGGCGGGACGCTGGCCCATCCAGCCGTCACGATAGCCCATGCTGCCAGCAGGCCCGCGACGATCAGCACGGCGGCGAACAGGATCGCTCCCCATGCCGCTGGCCGTTCCCTGCTCTGCCTGGTCCATCCGTAGAGGCCGAAGGCGGCGAGCAGGACGAGGATGGACGGCAGGGCAGGAGCAAGGCTAGTCATTCGCGTGATGTCTTCTTGTCGATCCGGTCGAGCCAGGTGCGCAGAAAATCCCGGTCCCGCTGGCGGGTGTGGAAGCTGAAGACGTGTTTCTCCACGTAGTCCCTTAACTTTGGATTGCAGGCGACGTGCTCGGCGAAGAACTGCCCTAACAGAACGTTTCTGCGGTCCTCCGATTTCCGTTGGGCATGATCGGCGCGGGCCTGCTTCAGGGCGGCGACAGCTTCGGCCTGATCCGCCTTCAAATCCGGTTCGATTAGCGATGGTTTCCTAAGGTCGGCCATGGGCAGAGGTGGTTTCACTTGAAAAAAAGAAATGCGCGCTTATACATTACTGCGTAATGTCGCGGTCCTCAAGGGGCGATGCCCCGCCGGACGGCTTCCCCCAGCAGTTCCTCGAACCGCATGAATGATGGAAGGAGACGGTCATCGCAATCTATCGCTTTTCGGCTCAGGTCATCTCCCGATCGTCCGGACGCAGCGCGACGGCCGCCGCAGCGTATCGTGCAGGCGTCCTCATCGAGGACCGCCGCACGGGGCAGGTGCATGACTATGACCGCCGTTCCGGTGTTGTGCATGCCGAGATCATGGCGCCCGAGGCCACCCCGGCATGGATGACGGATCGTACGGCGCTCTGGAACGCGGTGGAGATCGCGGAGAAGCGCAAGGACGCGCAGTTGAGCCGCGAGGTGCAGCTTGCCCTGCCGCATGAGCTGGACGCTGCCCAGCGGCTGTCTATGGTGCGGGACTATGTGCGGCACGCGTTCGTCGCGCGCGGTATGGTCGCGGACATCGCCATCCATGCGCCACATCGGCAGGGGGACGACCGCAATCATCATGCGCATGTCATGCTGACCATGCGGGAGATCGCCGGAGATGGGTTCGGGAAGAAGGATCGCACCTGGAACGAGACTAGCCTGATCGAACATTGGCGAGAGACATGGCAGGATGCCGTCAACCAGGCGCTGGAGCGGGCCGGCCATGCCAGCCGCGTCGATCACCGCAATCTGGAGGAGCAGCGCGTCGAGGCGCAGGAGAAGGCCGAAAAGGCCCGTGCCGCCAATGACAACGCGCAGGAGCGTGTATTCGAGCTTGCCGCCATCAGGCTCGACCGCGATCCGGAACCAAAGATCGGCCATATTGCAATGGCGTTGGAGCGCCGGGGCGAACAGACCGATCGAGGGAATCTCTGGCGCGAGGTCGTTGCCCATAACTTGGATAGGTTCAGCGCGTGGATTGCCGTCCAACGCGAACGGCTCGATACACTGTGGGAACGGTTGGAGAAGGCAGTTTCTTGGCGAAAGGAGCTGGTCGACCGTTCGGAAGGTGATCAGTCTCGCAATGACGTTACTCCGCCCCCCCAATCAGACTTCCCTGTCGAGCAGCGTGACCGATTGTTGGGACGAACGAAAGTGCCGTCATGGAAGCGATTACGCGACAAGGATGACCGGGAGCGATAGTTTAGCTGCCGTCTCCAGGTTCACCTTGGCAACGCCGGGGCATTGGTTCTTGCCCCGGCATGAAGTTCAGAAGGCGAACTTAGCCTGACCCTTGTCCTCAACAGGGCGCAGCCGTGCATAGGCGAGAAGATCAGCGATCGAGCCACCTTTGTCTCGCCAGCCATAGAAGGTGTTTTCTCCAAGAAGGACATAGTGCCATTCGGAATCGCTCCGCTGTTCCGGAGGAAGGGAGTTGATCCGGTCGCACCATGCAACTGCGGCTTTACGTTTACGCAACACGTTTGGGCTGGTGAGCTGACCTTGTGCCTTTGTCTCAACCAGATAAATCGCGCCATCTGCTCTTACAAAAAAGTCGGGTGAATAGAACGCGGGAAGACCGTCTTCCTTGATGTAACGCAGGCGCGAGAAAGTGTGTTTCTGCTCGTTGATCTTGCAGAAGGCTTCAACGCTTGCGTCCCGCTCGCAGGTTTCCATAAATGCAAGCTCAAGGCCACCATTCCGCGAGGGATAAGGGAGGCGCAGGTAGATAGCCTTCTCAACGGCGAGCGATGACCCCTCTCGCATAGCGAGCTTAGGCACTTCTGAAAGATGCCGATGCGCAACCTCGGCATTGGCGACAATCACACTGTCCTCTGCTTCGAGGATAGCCCGCGCCCACACTTTGATAATGTGCTCTGTCACCGGGTCGATCAGCAGGACGCGCCAGTTTTCATCCACGAGAGGGTCCAGCTCTTGGCCGAACAGATGCCGGCGAATGAAGGTGTCGATACCTTCGGCCATCTCAGCCCGGTTTATCTGAATATAGGGGAACTTGCTGGCGTTGGCGAAAGCCTTCGAGCTGTTTGTCGTATCCGTCAGGGTCACGGCTTCCGTGATCCGGCGCGTGATCCGGGCCAAATAGTCATTATAGCCCGTCGCGGTCATTACGCCGCCATGCACACGATAGTCGCCAAAGCGCGTTTTTGCCTGCACGTCTTCGGAATGGAATTTCTCGCCCTGGCCGATCTGCCCCTTAAGCTGTTGGAGCGAGAACGAGCCGAATGGCGCGAGGCTCGAAGGGTCGATGTGGGTATCTTCCAGCGCCTCGACCTGCTCCTGTAAGATGAAAGGGATAGCGAAATCATATTCTTCGAAGCCCGGCCGAAGGCCGACCGAGATCAGGTCGCCAGTCGAGCTGCCTTTTGCTTCGTCGTCCTCATCATCTGCCTCAGCCGCCAAGCCTTCCTGAACCAGCTCATCATAGAAGCTTTGGAATGCTGGATGCTCCACGATCGAAAGAATGTCGATCATGTTGGAAGGTGTCTTTCCGCTGCGAATGAGCTGGCGGTTCTCCCGCTTGATGTCATCGTATTCATTGCCGCGCCACATCAGGCGCAGGCCGCGCCCAATCGTCTGTTCAAGTAGGATTCCGGCGCTCGATGCGCGCAAAGGGACAATAACGCAGATGTTGTTCACGTCGAAGCCCTCGCGCAGCATGAGCACACTCACGATGACACGCGGAGATTTATGGCGATCCACGTCAAACAGGCGTTCGCGTAGCACTTTCCATTCGTCGGGTTTCAGCTCGCCTTTGCGGTTGGAATCGACGCGCAAAACCTCGTCATCGGCCAGTCCTTCGAGCTGCATGAAATCAGCAACAAGCGGTGTAACCGTGGTGTCTTCGCAAACCACCAGCATTTTCGGATGCTTGTCCGGATCGAGGGCGGCAAAATCGGCTTCTAGCTTCCGGAGCTTGGTCAGGCCGGCTCGCAACATAATGCGCTGTCCCTCTGACAGCATCGGATTGCCGTTCTCATCCCGATCTGCCTTGAAATCCAGTTCCTCATCGCTCAATGCCCCGATTTCAGAACGTTTGTCGAGGACAAGGGATTTGACTAGGCCGGCGCGCATAGCCGTCTTCAGATCGAAATCTACGACAATGTGCGGAAAATAGGATTTCCGGCTGTTCCGGCCTGTCCCAACCTCATTATAGGGCGTGGCTGAAAAGTCCACCTGGACGAAGCGGGGGCCTTTAGGTTCTGCAATCAGGTTAAGGCTTTTTTGCCATTCAACTTCCGTTACCTCACCTTCCCGCTTGAACTCATGGATATGATGTGCCTCGTCGTTGAAGACCATAAGTGCGGGCAGGTCTCTAAGATAAGAGAGGATGCCGCCTCGCTCATAGCGACGGTTCAGCACATTCAAGTCATTGCCCTGGCTGGTACCAGGCGTCAGGGGAAGGAAGCTCTGCACAATAATTCTAGGATCGGTGGATTCACCCGGCGCAGTGATTTCCTCATCTTCAAGCGGTTCGCCTTCTTCTGACAGCACGTGCCAGTTGGAAATAGCGATGATGCCGCCAGCCGTGATCTTCCGGCCGATGTCTTCTTTCGGGCAGACTGCTCCTTGCACAAAGCGGAAAACCTCGTCTCGATAGGAATCGGGAATGAACAATTCTTGAAAGATCGACAGGTCAGAAATCGTGAAGTCACGCTTGCCGTCTCGTTCCTTCCCCATGAATGCGTCAAGCAGCCGATCGTAAACGATCAGGCCAGGGGCAACGATGAGAAAGTTTTTGGTATAGCGGTCGCTGTCTGGTGCGCGGTTTGCGTTGAGGACCTGCCAGACCATGAGAGCTTGTAGCACCCAAGTCTTTCCCGTTCCGGTTGCCATTTTCAAGCAGTATTTAGGATAGGCGTTTTTCGGCGCGCGGATGACCTCGGAATCCCGCGTACTGGTTAGCATTACGTCGGGGGCGGCGAACTGGTAGAGGTCTTGCAGAGTCGCAATGCCTAGAACCTCATGGGCATAGATCACGTTCAGTAGGGCTTGGCGCTGACCGGGGTGGAAATTGAAGGTGCGGGCGTCCTGAAATTCGGTCTGGAACCACCATTTCAGCAGCTCGGCCGTGATCTCCGAGACGTAGTCTAGGATCGGCGCTTCGCCAGTTTCGAGGCCGGCACAGGCTTCTTCAACCTTGGCCGTCAACCCCTTAGCAAGCGAAAGATCGTTGATACTTGTCATCATGCCACCTCGATCGTTGCTTCGGCCTCAAACCCAAACACATCGACTACGCGCACGCAGACCCGGCGCGGACCGCTCTTTTTCGGCAGGCCGGCGAGGCGTGCTATGCGCGTGACGCGATAAGGATCGCTGTCATTATCGGTATTGCCCCGATAATCCTGCCAGACGGAGCGGAATACCTCTCCGTCATAGTCAGGATCGACGCCCCAATATTCAATCAGTGCTAACGGGTCGGAATTGATGATCTTTTGTAGCTTTTCGCGGTTAATCTCATCAAGATTTAATGCTTCCGGCGATAGCAATACATAATTGGCAATCGCCACAGACAGCGATTCCCACTCTCCGTCCTGCTTTCGAGAAACTTCGCCAAGCTTGAGATACTGTAGCGACGAGAAACGCACCTCATCAGCCTTGAGCTTGTGGCCCTTCTTCTTCAGTCGGTCGAGAAGATCGGGCGGGATCACCAGCACTTCCAGCCGATCACCCTGCCCAAGTGCCTCAATGTCATGGCCTATTGTGGGTGAGAAATTCCACCCCAAGATAACAACTTTATCCCACCCACCCATGAGATTGTCGCGAATTTCGATTGCACGGCGTAGCGTGGCGAGGCCTGTCATCTTGTTCGGGCTATCGGCTAGAACGAGCGTTTTGCTCCCTTGAAGCCGGCCCATGTTCTTGTTTGGATTTTCCTCCATAGGCAGCGGCAGTGCGCCAAAGAGACCGAGAATTATTTCCGCCAAGTCACCGATACGGAACTTTGCGCCCATGGTGGAGCGCATCTGTTCCACCTGATAGTCGCCGATGTGCTGGTAGAGGAATGGCTTGGCATTCTGGTCAATTAGGCGCTTGCGCGTAATCATACATGCGGGTTTGCCGAGGTCGGATACGATCCAGCGACGGCCGAGCCGTTCGGCCACGGCAGCCGTAGTGCCGGAGCCAACAAAAAAGTCGGCTACTGTGTCGCCCTTTTCGGATGAAAGCTCCATTATCCTTGAAAGAAGAGCCTCCGGCTTTTGTGTATCGTAATTAAGTATTTCTCTGTTACTTCCCTTTAGTGTCGAAATGTCGGACCAAAGATTATTTATCATCTGTCCCGGATATTCATCCAAGTATATTTTTTTGTAAATTTGCTTCTCTTTGGAGTCCGGGAAATGTAGACGACCTTCGGCATCTAAACGCTCCATCGTTGTCCTTGGGATAGCCCATCCATTTGGCGGAGTTTTGTAACCCTTGTAGTCATACATAAGATTTGGGCGCGGACTAGGGCTGCGCATGACCGTGATCATGTATCTTCTGTTATCAAGGTCTTTATATCTGAATTGTTGTTCAATATATTCCGGGTCTGCATCTTGAAATACAGGCTTGAATTTATAATCGAGGGTTTTCCCGTACCAAAGAATGTTGTCCGTTGCAGCTGAAAGTCGGCCCATGACACCCAGCGCAGACCCACCTTTTCGTCGCCATACTATCTCATTTACAAAATTCTCTTTACCAAATATTTCATCAAGAACAATTTTCACGTAATGATTTACATGCCAATCAAGCTGAACAAATATTGATCCATCATCTTTCAACAGTTCGCGCATTATCAAAATACGTGGAACAATCATAGAAAGATAACTGGCAGTTCCAGCTTTCCATGTATCTGAATAGGCGGCCTGTTCGATCACAGTTGGTCGCTGTTCTATGTCACCGGACTTGAGTTGAATCTTTGTCCGATAGTCGGCCTTGCTGTCAAAAGGAGGATCCAGGTAGATAGTTTGGATGGAACTGCGCAATGATTGCCGATGTTGATCGCCAGCAAGAAGGGCGGCCATTGCTAGCAGGTTATCGCCATATATTAGGGCATTGTAGTTTTCGGCGGGGGTAGATTTATTAGATTGCGCCGTCTTTCGGAAAAGATCCTGCCAGTTGCTATCCTTTGAAGGTATTACGAGTTCGCGGGTTTGCAGCCCAAGGCGGTAGCTGCTTTCAGCTCGCTCAATTACGCGCTCGGCTTCTTTTTTCCCTTCCGCGACGATTGACGGAAGCTGTTCTAGTAAGCTCTTCATTCAAGTCCCCCTGCCACGCGCTCTGCACGCGTACCATTCCAATTGGCTTTGCCTTAGATCACAGTCGCTTGCAGATCGAGCGGCTTTCCCTTGAAAGGCGCAACGTTGTTTTTCCCATTAGTCAAATCATCTGGAAGCGCAACTGCCGCATTTTAACTGGCCCACGTGTCGAATTACTAAATAGCCCTTGCACATGCAAATCGGATAATTTCCGATTATGGAACCAGTTTCAAAGTGAACCGGAAATATCAGCAAAGCTCAAATGGGCGCCAGGGCCGGCCGTGGGATTTTTGTATTTTTAAACGCAGTATATCCGACGTAAAATGGTGCGGCGCAGCATCAGGGTTTGCTTGACGGATAAGGCGAATCCTAGCAGGCTTAATTTGTCTATATGTAGGCATGTCTACATGTAAATGTTCTGCGTGTAGCATTCTGTTAACCATATATTAATCTACACATCTACACCTTGAGCGTATGAAGATTCTGGCGATCACATCCCAAAAAGGCGGGGTTGGTAAAACGACCTTAGCAACAGCTTTGGCTGTCGCAGCCGAACAGGACGGCAAAAGCGTTGCCCTGTTCGATCTTGACCCGCAAGCGTCAGCTTGCTTTTGGGCTGACCGTCGGCAAAAGGAGCTTGGTGAGAGCGGTCAGACCCCCACGGTTCGCGATATCCAGACGGCACGTCTATCTCATTACCTAGACCGTATGCGGGAAGCTGGCGCTGATCTTGTTATTCTCGACTGCCCGCCTGTGCATCGGGATATAGCCCATGACGCAGCAAGCGTTGCTGATCTGATCTTGATTCCGACCAAACCTGAAGTTTTCGATATTCGGGCGATGCAACAGACAGTGCAGGCCGCGCAACAAATCGGCAAACCGTGTGCTGTCGTAATGACCTTTTGCCCGCCATCTGGTCCCGAGGTCGATCAAGCGCGCCAGATCGTTGGTAAACAGGGAGCAGCATTGGTGCCGGTAGCTCTACATCAGCGTAAGGCCTATGGGCGGGCACAGATGCAGGGGCTTGCCCCGCAAGAATATGAACCAGGTGGTAAGGCTGCCCAAGAAGTTCAAGAAGTCTACATCTATACACGTCTACAGCTTTTCGGAGAAAAGAAACATGGCAGCAAAACGGGCCAATCTCGCAAACGCGCTTGATGACGTAACCCCGCCACCTGCAGCACTCGCGCGAGCGGTCACCCAGTCGGAGCCGCCTGCGAAGGCTGCGTCGATCCCATCACGCGAGGGAACGGCACTCGTGGGGGCGCATCTTCCAACGCACTACGCGAAGGCTATGAAGCGCCTTGCTGTCGATGTGGAGAAATCGCAGCGCGATCTTTTTGAGGAAGCATTGCAAATGCTTTTCGTGCGCTACGGCGTAAAGGTGTAGATAAATCTACACCTTTACGCCTATTCCTTTTCCTTGCTGCCATGCCATTGAGCAGGCACCATTGAACTAGAATTCCGCTGATTCTGGCGGAAAATATTAGACAGGAGGGCTTAGGCCCAAAAACACAAAAACCCGCCAAGGGCGGGCTTCTGATAATCCGCCGAAGCGGTGAGATTTCTTCTGTGGTGGTCGAATTCTCACAAAATTAGCGGGACATTGCAAGAGGATTCTTGCCACGGGAATGCTTTGCCTTCTTTGGGTGTCGCTTTTCCGTGTGGAGCCTTTCCCTTGTCGGTTTTTCGGACCGAGAGGACGACACATGTTTACACCATTAGGTGATATGCGGACCGCACAAGACGGCCAAAAGCCTCTGCGGACGGCCGAACCCGTACGCCGGCATTCGCGTGCCGCCGGCCGATGCGAAGGGGTATTCTGGCGGCGGACGGAGCGGCAGGAGGTGCGCCGGATCGTGATGGCGGCGCGCCGTTACGAGCTGGCGACACGACAACCAGGCGCACGCAACGGGGCGCTTGGTTCGGTTGCCCTCGAACTCGTGGAACTGTTCGCCAATTTGGTAGATTTCCGCACGGGGCGTCTCGAACCATCATTGGACACACTCATGCGCATGCTGAAGCGATCGCGGGACGCGATCAGCCGCGCGCTGCGTGCGTTGCGTGCGCATGGCTTCATAGATTGGTTGCGCCGCTACGTTCATACCGGGAATGAAGGGAAAGGGCCGCAGGTCCAGCAAACCAGCAACGCCTATCGGCTTTTGCTTCCAGCCCGTGCTTTGCTGCTGCTTGGCCGTTATGGTCAGGCCGCACCGGAGCCAGAGGACTTCAGTAACGCGCGACAAAGCCGGGCCACGGAGATCGACGTGCATAGGAGGAGCCTGCCTTTGTCAGAGCTACCGCTGTTCGATCTAGAAGACGGTCCTCTTGCACGGGCGCTTGCCCGTCTGGGGGCTAGTCTTGAGAAACAACGTGAATCCGGCAAGCGGACTGAATCCCAATCTAGTTCTATTCCTATGAGGAGATAGCAGCGGAGTCGGCCAAAGGCCGACAAAGGCTTCCTATCACTAGAATGAGATTACCGCCATGCTCGCTACGTCAACGGCCTACGGCCATCCTTCGCTCCGCTACGGCCCTTCGGGTGACTGCCGCTCTGCGTGGCGGTGTGTGTGAGGTATCGGGATGGGGAACATCAGTTCCGCGCTACGCGCGGTTCGATTTGCCTGCGGCTGCATCGAACAGGGAACTGCTGGGAAAGGTCCTTGAAAACCCAAGTTCTTAGGTTATATTGAGACATGGTC
>NZ_JACIEZ010000024.1 GCF_014197145.1 Gellertiella hungarica
GGCTACAATGCCACGATAAAAGGCCGGACACATGACTGAACCTGACCGATCCCATCGATACAGAGTCTTGCATTCCACGGGCCGTCCACACATGGGGGGACCGCGATGTCCTTGACGCCGGAGTGGCTGGTGTATGATCCGAAGTCAGTGAGAGAAGAGCCCGCGGCCCCGACCAGGGGCCGCGACAATATTCGGCGCCGCCGACAGGGGGAGGTTTGGAGGGGTTTCCCCTCCATGGGTGGGGGAGTCTGAGGGGGCGGGGCTCTGCCCTGCCCCTTCATGGGGTGAGTTTGAGAGGGGCGGCCTGCCCCCCTTTCATAAGCCATGCCGAGCGGTCGATCCGCTCGTCAGGGCTATAGATCTTGCGATGAAGCGGCGGCAGCGCCGGTGAACATGGAAAAACCCGGCGGCTTGCGCCGCCGGGCTCCGGGCGTCCCGCTCAGAACGGGATGTCATCGTCGTCGATGAACTTGCCGTCGTCGCTCTCGGTCTGCTTCGCGCGGCTCAGGAAATCCACCGTCTCGGCGATGATCTCGCAGCCGTAGCGGTCAACCCCGGCGGCGTCGGTCCACTTCGTGTAGTGGATACGGCCGCGAACCAGAACCTTCATGCCCTTTTCGCAATGCTGCTGGACCGTCTTGCCGAGGCCGTTGAAGCAGGTGATGCGGTGCCATTCCGTGTCCTGGACCCGATAGCCGTTCTCGTCGCGGACGACGCGGCCTTCCGAATAGCGGGGGCGCGAGGTGGCCAGGGTGAAGTGGGTGATGCCGGTGCCGCCCTGGGTGGTGCGGGTTTCGGGGGTCTGACCGATGTTGCCGGCGAGGATGACGATGTTCTGCATTGTAAGTCTCCGTTGCTCCTCGGAGGGACCATCCCTCCGACGAGACCCGGCCAAGGCCGTCGGGAGACTCCCGCAACTGCCGTCCTTTCGGCAGCTTGCCCCTAAGGCCCCAGGTGGGGCGGGCAGCCGCGCTTGCGCGGCAACACGGCTGGGAGCCGCGGGGGTTGCTGGTGGAAACCGAACGGACTTAGGGGATCAGTCAGGCGGAGGGATTGGTGCTTTCGAGAGCACAAATACGGGGACGCACAGCAGAACCATCGTCCTTGCCGGCGACAGCGAACAGACAGGCCACCGAGACCCGGACCATGCGGCACAGCACCGGCCCACCCGCCTTCTCTTTCCCGGCCGCGCTCGCGCTCGCCGCAGGAAGGCTATGTCGTCCGGGATGAGAACGAAGCAGCTATCGGGTTTCCAGGCGCAGCATGGCATTGCCGCGGCTTCGACAGCGGAAGGCCCGGTCCCGCTGCATTGCGAGAAGTGGCAATGAAGGTGTTCGTGGCTGAACTTTCGGAACGAAGCGCCGATGCTGCCGGGGTTGACCGCTACGGCTATGGGATTCATGCCGATGACCGATTTCCAAGCCACAGCGCGAAGCAGACAGAGCATGATGGCGGTGAGGACAGCGATGACATGACCGCCCAATGTTCGAGCCGGAAGCCGGAGCCCGGCGGCGCAAGCCGCCGGGTTTCCCTCTTGGAAGCAGACGATCGCAAGCGCCGTTTCAGCGCGAGAACACCGACTCGCCGAGGGCGTTCAGATTGACGACGGCCGAGACGCCGATGGCAAGGCCGCCAATGCCGCCGAGCAGATTGAGAACAAGGGCCGAGTCGATGGCGTTCTTCGTGATGCCATAGACAAGCGCATAGCCCGCGATAACGGCGGGCACCGCGAAGAGAGCGAGCGCGATGAGCCGCAGGACCGGGTTTTTGGCGAAGCCGAGAACCGCGATCACCAGCGCGATCGACAGCAGGGCGGCGCCAGCAGCACTGAGGCCGGACATCAGGACGCCGGCTCCCGCGCCCCAGGCATACTGAGCGGCGGTAATGGCGGCCATGACGGGCAAGGCATAAATCGCGAGATTGAAGGCAATCACGCAAGCCGTGATGGTGAGCGAGATGGCGAGCAGGATCAGCGTCATGTAAACCTCCAGCGAACGATTGGGGATCACGACAGGCTGCCGGGAGATACGCTCCGCCTGCGACTATGCTGGTTCGCCGGTTCTGCAAGGATGCCTTATCAAAGGCTTCGCCCGTCCTGCTGTCAAGTATCGGCGGCTGAAAGCCGCCGAGCGACGGCGCTTACGCGCCGCCGTCGAACTTCATGACCGGGATGCCGAGCTTGCGGGCCTTGTCCGCGAAGTTCTCCTGAATCCCGGTGCCGGGGAAGACGAGGACGCCGACCGGCAGCACATCCAGCATGGCGTCGTTGCGCTTGAAGGGCGCGGCCTTACCGTGCTTCGTCCAGTCGGGCCGGAAGGCCACCTGCGGCACCTTGCGGTGATCGGCCCAGCGGGAGGCGATCAGTTCGGCTCCCTTCGGCGAGCCACCATGCAAGAGCACCATCTCCGCGTGCTTGGCATGGACCTGATCGAGTTTCGCCCAGATAAAGCCGTGATCGTTGAAGTCGGCGCCGCCGGTCACGGCTACCTTCGGGCCGGCGGGCAGCATCACCTCGGTCTCGGCTCGGCGTTTTGCGGCAAGGAAGTCGCGGCTGTCGATCATCGCGGCGGTCAGGTTGCGATGGTTGACCATCGAGCCGGAACGCGGCCGCCAGGCGCTGCCGGTGTGGTGCTCGAAAGCCTCGGCGGCGAGGTCGCGGAAGAGTTCTATGCTGTTGCGCCGTTCGATCAGGGTCTGCCCCTCGGCCGTGAGGCGTTCGAGTTCGACCGACTTCACCTCGCTGCCGTCCTGTTCCCGCTGCATCCGACGCTGCGCCTGCTCGTTGTCGTCGAGATCACGCTCCACCCGGCTGGTGGCGCGGTGGAAGAGATTGACGGTCCCCCAGAGCAGCTATTCGAGGTCGGGCTCTAAGCGGGTGTCGCCGAGCGTCGAGACAAGGGCGTCGAAGATATCTGTGACGGCTACAGCGACGGTATTGCCCTCGGGCAGCGGCCTCGGATCGGGTTCGTCCTGGAAGGGACGCCAGCCGTAGAGCTGGAGTTCGGTGAGGGTGTGATCGGTCTGGGAGGAGGTGTGGACCGGCTCGTCGCCTGCGGAATAGGTTTCGTTCGTCATCGGGAGCGTCCTTCGTCTGGAGACCGCGCCCATCGCGGCCTTCGCAGGCGTCGAAGCGCACGGGCGGGACGGCCGGTCAGCCCTCGCCCGCTCCGCGAGGGTCTTGATGGCCGGGGGTGGACTATTTTGACTTTCGCGATGCAAAGGCGGGGCTCGTCCCCGCCGGCGGAAAATAGTTCACCCCCGGCCATTGGCCTGCCGTCCCGTTTGTGCGCCGATCGCCCTCTCCGAAGGCCGTGGGTGCGGGACTCTCCGACGAAGGATGCTTCTGGCGATGACCTGAGACCGAAACCCGCAGAGGACGAAGCTGGGCCGCGCCTCCGGGACCGATCACACCCTCACCTCTCCATGAAACGGCGGACGTCTTCGGGATGAAGCTGATCTTTCAAGGCCGCCCGGAGGGCATCGGCGCCGTGGCGTCGCAGATCGTCGTTGAAATCGCCGTTGAGCGGCGTGAGCGTCATCGCCTCGATCCCGAGGCTCGCTGCTCTGGCAACCAGGCCGTCTCTTGCACCGTCCCCGGCCGGGTCGCGATCCCTGACGACATAGAGCCGGCGCAGCGTCGGCGGGAACAGGATGGCGGCGAGGTGAGCGGCCGAAAGCGCCGCCAGCATCGGCATGCGGGGCAGAACCTGACGGGGCGACAGCACGGTCTCGATGCCCTCGCCGGCGGCGAGAACCTCATCGGCGGCGCCGAAGCGGACGGCGTGGCCGAGAAGGTCGCCCATCGCCCGCCGCGGTGTCTCGACAGCCGCCTTGCCGGAACCGTCCGGGGCGAGCCAGGTGCGATGCGCGCCGGTCTGGTGGCCGGAGAGATCGGTGACGGCGGCAACGAGTGCCGGCCTGATCTCGGTGGGCGAATGCTCGTCGTGCCTGTAATAGCACCGCGGATGGTAGCGTAGCGCGGTTGTGTCCGAGAGGGAGGTGATCGCCCGCCCGTTGAGGTAGATCGCAGCAAGGGTACCGTGGATCGGCTGCGCCATGGCGAAGAGGCGGCGCGACGCTTCAGGCGAACCGGGCGCGCTGATGGATGTGCTGCCGGTTGGCGTCTTCGTCTTCTCTGGTTCGGGATGCGGGAGGGCGAGGAAACGGCGCGCTTCCTCGGCCACGTCCTTGAAGTGGGCAAGACCGAGTGTCTGCCGGATGACATCGAGCAGATCGCCATGCTCCCCGGTGGCCATGTCGGTCCATTTCCCCGCCGCGCCCTTTCCGGATTCCGGCCCGGCAAGGCGGACGAACATCGAGCGGCCAGGAGTATTCTGCACATCGCCGACCAGCCAGTATCGCCCGGCGCGGTGGCCGGACGGCAGATAATGGCGGCAGACCGCCTCGGCCTCTCGGCCGAGACGGGTCGCCAGTTCAGATGCGTCGTGACGCGGCATCATGCGGCCTCCCGCTCGCCGATGCGTTCGACCGGCCAGCGGTCGAAGAGCTTGGCCAGCACGGCGGGTCCGCTGGCATCGACCGGCACGAACATGCGCAGCTTCCACGAGATGATCTCGTGAAACAGGCCATAGGCGCCGAGACGCTGGCGCATCGTGTCGGTGAAGCCCGAGAGTTCGATTCGGTTCACGCCCATGACGCGGACCCGGCGAAGCTGGAGGCCCTCGGCAAGATCGAATATCGTCCGACCGTCCATCAGGGCCGCGAAGGCATCCTCTGGCGTGACCTTCGCGATGCCGGTCGTGGTCGCGTTCGCGGCCCAGGCCGGGGAGACCTTGCGGCCGATGATGCGCTCGCCCGCATCGGTCTGGAGGCGATAAACGCGGGTGGACTCGTTCGGCAGCCGTTTCCAGATCGGCAGCAGCAACCCCGTCACCATATGGAGCGTGCTGTCGGCAAACTCCGGCATTTCCGCGACCTCAGCCTCCCAGGCGGCGGCGAATGCGTCCTGGTCGGCCTCGACCCAATGGGTCTCGCCCATCATCCTGATGGGGATATTGTGCGCTTCCATCGGGCGGATCAGCCTGACGCGGCGCTCGATCTCGCCGTCATCCAGCATGACGCTGGTGGTGGGGATCTGGACCGCCGCGCGGCCCGAACGCTCGTTGATCAGCAGCTTGGCTCGGGGATCATCGAGTTCGGCCAGGGCGGCGTCGAGCGTGACCGGGTGGTTGCGCCTGCGTTCAGTGATGGTCAGCAGGCTGGTTTCGGCCCCGGTGCGGGGGTGCGTGTAGATCACCTGCCGATCCGTCACCACGAAGCTCTCGGCGCGCAAGGTCTCCAGCCCGGCGTCATAGGTGCCGGACGCGATGGCGCCCTCGATCCGTGCGGTCAGAAGCTGCTCGAACGCGGTGAATAGGATGCCCTGAAGCTCGATGGTCAGGGCCAGCAGCCGGTTGAGGAAGGTGGTGATGGCGGGCAGATCGTCCTTAATTCCGTTCGAGTCCATCAGCTTCAGCCCGGTGGCGGATTCAAACCGTTCCAGCGCGCAACCCTCGACCTTGCCGCGCACCAGCAGCAGGTAGAGCTGGCGCAGCGCATCGCGTGCATATTGCGATTCCAGATTGTCCTCGGGCCGGAACAGGCCCTGGCCGCCGGTCTGGCGCTGGCCGCGCGTGATCGCTCCCAAGGTGTCGAGGCGGCGGGCAATGGTGCTGAGAAAGCGCTTCTCCGCCTTCACATTGGTCGAGATCGGCCGGAACAGCGGCGGCTGCGCCTGATTGGTGCGGTGCGTGCGGCCGAGCCCCTGGATGGCAGCGTCGGCCTTCCAGCCGGCTTCGAGGAGATAATGGACACGCAGCCGGGTGTTCTTTGCCGAAAGTTCGGCGTGATACGACCGGCCGGTGCCGCCGGCGTCAGAAAACACCAGCACGCGCTTGGCATCGTCCATGAAGGCTTGCGTCTCGGCCAGGTTCGCCGAACCCGCGCGATTTTCCACAACGAGCCGGTCGATGGTGACGCCGCGCTTGCGGACGATCCGTCGCGAGCGGCCCGTGACCTCGGCCACCGTGTCGGTGCCGAAATGCTGGATGATCTGGTCGAGCGCGCCGGGGACCGGCGGCAGGCTGGCGAGGCTGGCGATCATCTCGTCGCGCCGGGCCACCGCCTCGCGGCTCTCGACCGGCTGGCCGTCGCGATAGACAGGGCGCGAGGACAGGTTGCCCTCCGAATCCGTGAACGGCTCGTAGAGCTGGACCGGGAAGGAATGGGCGAGGTAGTCGAGGACATATTCGCGCGGCGACAGGTCCATTTTCAGATCGCCCCATTCCTCGGTCGGGATCTCCGCCAGACGCCGCTCCATCAGCGCCTCGCCGGTCGAGACGATCTGGATGACGGAGGAATGGCCCGCGTCCAGATCGGCCGTGATCGACCGGATCAGCGTCGGGGTTTTCATGGACGTGAGCAAATGGCCGAAAAACCGTTGCTTCGCGCTCTCGAAGGCCGAGCGCGCCGCAGATTTGGCCTGCCGGTTCAGCGTGCCCGAGCCACCATCACCGCCGGTGATATTGGCGGCCTGCATCGCGGCATCCAGGTTGTTGTGGATGATGGCGAAGGCATCGGCATAGCTGTCGTAGATGCGGACCTGTTCCGGGGTCAGCTCATGGTCGAGCAATTCGTATTCGACCCCTTTGAAGGAGAGCGATCGGGCGGTGTAGAGGCCGAGCGCCCGCAGGTCGCGGGCCAGGACCTCCATCGCCGCGATGCCGCCCGCTTCGACCGCTTCGATGAACTCGGCACGGGTCGAGAACGGGAAATCCTCGCCGCCCCAAAGGCCGAGCCGCTGCGCATAGGAGAGATTGTGGACGGTGGTGGCGCCGGTCGCCGAGACATAGACGACACGGGCCTTGGGGAGCGCATGCTGGATGCGCAGCCCGGCTCTGCCTTGCTGGCTGGCGGCGACATCGCCGCGTTCTCCCTTGCCGCCAGCGGCGTTCTGCATGCTGTGCGCCTCGTCGAAAATCACCACTCCATCGAAGTCGGTGCCCAACCATTCGACGATCTGTTTGACGCGCGAAACCCTTTCTCCGCGGTCATCGGAGCGTAGCGTGGCATAGGTTAGAAATAGGATGCCTTCGTTCAGCGTGATGGGCTTGCCCTGCGGGAAGCGGCTGAGAGGCGTGACCAGCAGCCGCTCCATGCCAAGCGCCGACCAATCGCGCTG
This sequence comes from Gellertiella hungarica, assembly GCF_014197145.1. Classification (GTDB taxonomy): domain Bacteria; phylum Pseudomonadota; class Alphaproteobacteria; order Rhizobiales; family Rhizobiaceae; genus Gellertiella; species Gellertiella hungarica. Next base: position 7,181 of record NZ_JACIEZ010000024.1, read on the forward strand.
CGCATCCTCCAGCAGCTTGTCCGACTTCGAGATCCAGACCGCCTTGCGGCGACCCTGCATCCAGTTGTCGAGAATGATGGCGGCGGATTCCCGGCCTTTGCCGACGCCGGTGCCGTCGCCGATCATATAACCCTGCCTGAAGCGGATGGCGCCCTCGGCGTCTTCCGGCGCGGCGGCGAGATTGTCGAGCGTGTCGTTCACCGTCCACGCCCCGGCAAGAAAACCGGCATGGGCCTCGCCGGCATAGATCACGGTCTCCAGCTGCGCCTCGGACAGCTTGCCGAGAATGTCCTTCGGCAGCGTGGGCCGGTAGCTCGGCTTTGGCGGCGCGATGCTTGCCATCGAGGCCGACTGCACGAGCCGGGTCGGATGCGCCTGCGCCCCGGCGATGCGAATCGTTTGAAGCCCATACTCCTCATAGATCGCATCCGAGAGGCGACCGTTCTCAGCCGGTTCCCAATCCACGGTCCCGTAGGCGACCGGCACGGCCTCCGGCTCCGCCAGAGGCGCGGCGGGCGCGGATCGCGCGGCGCGGTTGATATAGCCGCGCACGGTGCGGGGCGTCGGGGTCGCGGCAACCGGCACGGCAATGCCGGGATCGACCGGCAGCCGGGCCGGAAGCTGATCCGCCAGCCAGCCGATCAGCGTCGCCACGTCCGGCGCGACACCGGGCGATGCCGGGAACACCGCCGCGTCTTCGGCGGGCAGCTTGTCGATGACGGTCAGCCGCGTCGGGATCGTCGTGCCGTGTTTGGCATAGACCGATCCGTCGACGGCGGCGGAGAAGAGCACGCGGCCGCGTTCCTGCAGCCGGGTCCAGGAGGCGGTCCATGCCGGATTGTCGGATGCGAAGCTCGCCCCGGTGATGGTCACGAGCCGCCCGCCGGGCGCCAGGCGCGCCAGCGACGAGGCGACATGGCGGAAGGCGGCATCGGACATGCGGCCCTCGACATGGGCCATGACCGAGAACGGCGGATTCATCAGCGCCACGGTCGGAATAAGGCCGGGATCGAGATGATCGTCGATCTGGGCGGCGTCGAACCGGGTGACGGCGAGGGCCGGAAAGAGGGAAGACAAGAGGCCGGCGCGGGCCTCGGCCAGTTCGTTGAGCAGCAGCGTGCCGCCAGCGATCTCGGCCAGGATGGCGAGGAGCCCGGTGCCGGCCGAGGGTTCCAGCACCCGGTCGGCGGGGGTGATCGCCGCCGCCGTGACCGCCGCGAAGCCAAGCGGGACCGGGGTGCTGAACTGCTGGAAGGTCTGGGCTTCCTCCGACCGGCGCGTATGCGTCGGCAGAAGCCCGGCAATCTTGCCGAGCTGCGGCAAGATCGTCGCAGGAGTGCCGGCTTTGCGGAAAAGCGCATTGCCGTATTTGCGCAGGAAGAGAACGGTCGCCGCCTCGCAGGCATCATAGGCGGTCTTCCAGTTCCATGCGCCGGTGGCATCGGACGCACCGAAGGCGGCTTCCATGGCGCCGCGCAGGGTTGCGGCATCGACACGCTGGCCGCGTTCGAGATGCGGCAGGAGAAGCCTGGCAGCGGTGAAGACGCAGGCTGCGGTCTCGGCGTCGTGGTCGAGCGGAAGCGGCGCCGTGGCGGATGCCGCCGCGGATGCGGAAATCATGTTCATCGGGGGATTCCTCGGGAGAGCAGGACAGGATCGAGCCGCGCAGCGCCCTCTCTCGACCGCACCGGCTCAAATCCCTTCCGGCCGCTCTCTCCCTCTCAATCCGTGGCGAGAGCAGGCATGAAACAAGCGCCCGGCCGTCAGGCGGGGCGCTTGTCAGGATCAGCCAAAGCGGCGTCCGGCTCCGGTGAAGGTATATTCATTGGCGACGATGGCCTCGTCGATCACCTCATCCGAGGTCAGGTAGTCGTATTCGCGCTCCAACTGGAGGTAGAGCCAGCGGGCGAGATCACGCAGCGCCTCTATGACGATCTCCTCGGCATCGGCGGTCATGTCCTGATATGTCGGACTGTCGCGGGTGACGGAGATCGACATGCAATATTCGTGGTAGTAGTGGCCGCGATGCGTTGCCTCGGCTCGAAGTTGGTAGAAGTTGCGCTGCTGGACTGCCTGAAGGGCATCGGCGATGCCGTGCAGGGTCGTATCCAGCGGTGCATAGGACCGGATTTCGGAGGGGGAGTGCTTCCGGTAGGAATAGTAGCCGTCGAAGCAGGCCCCATCGCCTTGCGACCAGAAGCCTGAGAAGAAGATGCACGGCTGCTGCCGCGATCCGCCGCCATACAGGCGCACGGTGCGGGTCTTGAAGCGGATGCCGAGGATTTCCGCGATCCGCTGGAAATCCTCATAGACCGCATCATACGAGTCGTAGTCGAACCCGCCATCGCGATACCAAGCGCGGGCCTTGGTCTTCGCCGTGTCGGAAAGCTCATCGAGCCGATAGACCGTGGTTTCGATGATCTCAGGCATAGGGATCACCTCCGTCCAGGACGATCTCCAGCCAACTGCCGCTATAGATCCAGTCCACGGTCTCGCCGGTGGCGAGATCAAGGGCGTGCGCGCCGCCGCCGAAGGCGTTCACTCGCGCCTGCGAACAGGTGGTCGCATACTGGAAGCCCCAGAGTCCGGTCAGCCCGAACGCGGCCGCGCAGCGCTTGACGAACTGGATGACATGCTCGGGATCGCCGGTTTCGTCATCGCGCATCCAGAGCTGCGTGCCGCCATGTTCAGGCTGGATCGAGAGCAGGAAGCCCTCGGACGGAGGGTCTTCCGCGGCGTTTTCCTCGGACAGCGCGTTGTAGAGTTCGAGCGCGCGGGCCGCGTTTTCGGGGGTGCCGACATCGAGCAGGCAGGAGAAATGGGTATAGTAGTTGGCCATGACAGGCTCCTGAAACGACAAAGCCCGACGCCAGGCCGGGCGAGGATGAGGGGGAAGCAGGGAGGGATCAGGCGGCTTCGGGCAGCCTCAGAAGTTCGTCAGCCGTCTCGCGCCAGAAGGGATCGACCAGTCGGGCCTCGAGGAGACTGGCGCGGTAGCGGAGATTGCGGGCAGATGCCGCGTCGCCGCGCCCGGATGCCACGAAGGCCATGCCGCGCAGACGGCTGGCTTCGATGACGACACGGCGGGCCTCGGCGTCGGAAGCGACGGGTTGCTGCCAGAGAACGATACCGGCCCGGACCTCTCCGGCGAGGACAAGGCCCAGGTCGCTGTCCTGAATGACCATGACGCGCGGGCGGAAGCGCAGCGCATCGCCCGCGTCGCTGAGGATGTCGCCGCACGCGACGCGGCGGAAGGCGACCGTCATGGCTTCTTCGGGGGACGGGCATTGGCCGATGACGAGCGTGCGGTCGAAGCTGCCGACGTCACCGCTTTCATCGTAGCTGGCGATACCGATGCAGGAGATGCGCAGCGGCAGCTTCTGGGCGTGACGCAGCCGCGGCAATACCTGCTGCGCGACGATCTCGCCGATCGGGGTGAAGGTAGCATGGCGGGGAAGGCTCATGGGACGAACTCCGCGACAGGCGGCGGAAGCCTCTCTCCCGCCTGCAACCCGTCACGGCCAACCGGCCCGCACTCTCACTCTCCCATCGCAATGAAGGACCGTTCCTGCCTGCGCCAGGATGTTCCGAAGGTCAGCACCAAGGTTCACGCCGTCCGGCCCAGGTTCTCACCAGCCCTTCACTGACGAGAATATCGCCGATGTCGTGACCTTCGACGCGGATCGCCGCCAAGGTCCGCCCATAGCGGTCGGTGCCTTGGCGCAGAATTTCCACCCGCCGGCCTTGCAGAATTTCTGCCAGCCTGATCTTCGCCTGCCGGGCAAGGTCGGATTCATAGGTGCAGCGGCCCTCGATCTCGGGGGCGTCGATGTTGAAGATCCGAACGGCTTCGGATTGGTGTCCCGCACCCAACCGGATCGAGTCGCCGTCCCAGACCCGGATTTCCGCCGATTCGCAGGATACCGTGCAGAGCATGACGGACACGACGATATGGCTGAGCATGGCGAATGGCTTTCATCTTGAAGGAGCGAAATCGGCGTGATCGCCGCCGGTTCTTTCCGATGCGAGCCGAGATCGCAATGCGGACCGGCACGCAAGCGGCAATCGGCGGCGATTGACGGGAAGAAGGCCCGGCTGCGCCCGGGCACCGGGCCGTCGGAGTGAGGCGCTTTCGCGCCTCAGCTCCATGGATCGAGTTCCAGCTCCACCATCTCCTCGTCGCCGTCGAACTCGGCGGCGGGGCAAGCGCCGTGGGTTCCGTCTCCGGCCTGAAACACGACGATCTCGACCATCAGCGTGGAAGCGAGGCTGGCGGCGAAGGCGGTGGCATCTGCGTAGGACATGGGTTCCGGCTCCTGTCTTGGGAGGCGGGGGACCATCCCCCGCGCGACAGGCGCCCGAAGTGTCTGACCGGATCTGCAATCACCCTCGGGCGTTCGGGCTCTTCCCGAATCCCCGAGGGCGGCACGCTCGCGTAAGCCGACCCCTTGATGAGGTGGAACGGCCCGCTCCGACAGCATCAAAGTGCTAACGTGGTCGTTATCGCAAACGCCACAAGGAGGGACCGTTCCGTGAAAGA
>NZ_JACIEZ010000025.1 GCF_014197145.1 Gellertiella hungarica
CCACGATAAAAGGCCGGACACATGACTGAACCTGACCGATCCCATCGATACAGAGTCTTGCATTCCACGGGCCGTCCACACATGGGGGGACCGCGCATCATTGACGCGAACCCTCCCTTGTCGGTGTAATGGTTGATGTTGAGAGAGATTTTACCTCTCCGTATTGCTCCATCACTTCGGATCGGAACCTGAGACCCCTCATCGCGTTCTGGCGACGGAGGGGCAGCGATGACAGATAGATCTCACGTTTTTAGGCAGCTCGCCTGTAGCGACATGGTTCGCAAGGCGGCACAGGCCAATCATCAACCGATACCGAATGACGCTCGCATCGATGCCCTGTTGCAGCGGCTTTCTCAGGCTGACCAGGATCCAAACGGGAAAGCAACAAAAGGAATTCCGTACCGAATCTCGGAGTAGTCGCCTTGCGCGCCATCTTACGGGAACCCATATAGGTTAGTAGCTGACGTGCGCACCCCTCCCAGTCCGCGCGTCGGCTGTTCCCCTCTGGAGGTTATTGACCCCCACACCTTAAGGGCCGCGATTTTCCGCTGGCCCTTTTTCTTTGAGGAACAGCCAATCAGCCGCAGGCTCAGTTTCACCCTTGGGAAGCACTAGGTTCAGCCTGCCATGCTCGGTTTCCAGGAGAGCGTTAAGGCCGCGAAAATCACGCCAGATGGAGGCGAGGAAGGCAGCACTCGCAATGGGCCGGTCAATGACTTGTTCCAGCTTTCTCGTCAGAGCTGCGCTTGTCCGCTTCAGAAGCTCTGATGCATAGGGATCTTCGCATATAGCGGTGGTGATTGTGTGTATCTGCCTCACTGATCTGACTGTCTGCGCAGTTCTCAGATAAGCAGAAAAGCTCTGTCCCATAGATAGCTCCGTACCGGCCCCCGAAGCTAACGCAAATGCCCCCCGATTCTATGGGGGTGACTGGCCTCTAGGTTCAGCAGCAGTTACCATGACCCGTAGCTTAATCAGCCGCAGGTAGCTCGAACAACAAGACCGGATGCGGGATCCGTCTCGATCGTCACCCGATCCTTTCTGAAGTCCTGGGTTACCATATCGCCGGGTTGGATCTGGCGAACCGTCTTAGAGCCGGTCAGCTGCATCGCCTCTGCATCTGTCGGCCTTTCCTTGCCGACCAGCCCCCGCGCGACTTCGGAGTTGCATTGTCCTGCCGCCAGGGAGGTCGAGGCACCATCCGCACTGCAGCCGGATATGACCAAAGCCATGCCGGCGAAAAGTATCGGGACGGAATAGAACGGCGATTTCATCGGACTCTCCTTGTTCTGAAGCTCCTACAAGGAGTTCAGGATTGGCTTTTTCGTGTCGCTGCCATCATAGCGAGACAAATTTACCTCCCGGCCGACACGGTAGAACTCAAGTTGGCTGTCGATCTGGTTTCGAAGAAGGAAGGCTTTTGCGGCAGCACCCTGAACAGAGGCATCCAACCAGGTCTCATAGGCCGATGAATCCAGCATGACGGGCATTCGCGTATGAATGTGCGCAATGTGGTCGACGGCTGGCGCTGTGATGATCGTGCAGCTGGTGACTCCTAGCTTGTCGTTATGCGCCCATAGTCCGGCGAAAGAGAAAGGCTTACCGTCAGGGAGCTGCAACAGCCATGGGTCTTTCTTGCTGTCCTCTTCGATTGTGGTCCATTCGAAATAGCCATCAGCAGAGATGAGGCAGCGCTTCGACTTGAAGGGTTCGCGGAATGCACCTGAAGTGTCGACGGTCTCGATCCTCGCATTGAACATCGCGGCCTTCGGCAATTCCTTGGCGAAGAAGGGGACAAGCCACCAGCGCCCGTAGTCGATTTCGAGGTTGCCGGCTTTGTCCTTGTGGGCGAAATGGACGTTCTGTGTCGGCGCGATGTTGTAGCGCGCCGGCATGTTCGACGGAGGCGGGGCCTCAGCGTGGATATTGTAGAGGGCGTGGATTTCGGCCCAGGTCATCGTATTGGTGAAGCGGCCACACATGCGACTGTCCCTTGCTGCTGACTTCGAAGCCGACGGCGTTGAAGCACATACAGGTATAACGCTTAGCGCCCACATTTGCGGTGAGTGGAGCAAATTTCAATGGGTGGAGCATCGGAACAATGAGGTTGAAGATATGCTGGCCTCAATAGTGGCCAGATTTGATTAATCTACACCCTCACACGGGCTACGGTTTAAGCGCAGACGGGGCTTAACTTGTCCTCTGTAATTGTATTTCCTCATTTATATCAATATTTTACCGAAAATCGCATAAGCATAATTATGGAACTAAAGCGCAGGCCTAGCAATCAGGTCTTACTCCGGACTTCGATGTCGACATGGCGTGTTGCGATGTCTTCTTTTGGTGCGATTCTTGCCATCAATGTCGTATCGGCATTTTTCGGAAAGCCCAATCGAGCTTGGTCAATGTGCGAGGAAAACACCGCTTTCAGCCGAAGAGCGGTGTTACGCCATGATCGACGACCCAGCCATGGCTTCATAACTTAAACGAAATAGCCTCCGCCAACCCGGTGCGGTTCAGACGAAGACGAAAGTGGGAATTCCTAAAAATCCTGCTGATGAAGAAACCGACTGCGCTTAGCCATTGCTCTCAGCTCCTCCTCGCTTCGAAAACCCGACTTGAAGAGAGACACCAGTTCCCTTGCCAGACCAAGCTCTTCCTCTTGACTCGAATCACCTTCTTGATCTCGAAACAAGTCCGCAAGCACCCTGCGTAACAGAGCCAACCCTTGCGGGCTGATCTCCTGCTCATCGTCAAAATATCTTTCGCCCATCTGCAATTCTCTCCGCAACTATGTCTTATTACATAGCGATCTGACACCGCGTCTATAAGCTTCGCAACACATTCTCCCCAGAGCTCGACGTCTATCCCGCTTCTTCTTCTTCTCGATTGAGCAAATGGGCGACTCCCTCACGATACGTCGATAATTCGCGAGCAGACGAGAAGGTGCATCGATTCCAGCATCTTGCTCCGACTCCAGCGGTTGCAGTAACCTTTAGCGGCAAAAGTCTGGTCGCATTGTCAGGCAAAGTCGATCAGCGGCAAGACGGCAACCGTTAAGATCAAATATTCGGACTTCACGCAGGCAACACGAAGCAGAACAGGCACTCTCCCGGTCACGGGCGTTGCCGAGATCACGGAGGCCGCATCTGCCTTACTTGCCACCGTCTATCCGTTCAAGCGTCCGATCCGTCTGCTGGGCGCGACGCTCTCTTCGCTTACCAACGATCAGTCGGAAGATGACGGGGAACAACCGCAACTCTATCTGGCGTTATGATTGGATAACAAGAGGATAGATCAGGATCTCCGACAATTCTCTCCCTAGAGTACGCGTCATCGATCTGGAGACCGGCGGCTATGGTCTGAGCGACGTTTGCGAGATCGGCTGGCAGGACGTCACTATGGCTGATGATGACCAGAGGTGAGTGACCGAGGAGCGCGGAGCTCTGTGGTCAATCCCGAGCGGCCAACGACACCAGATTCAATCGCCGTGCATCATATTCTTGACGCCGACGTCGCCGGCCCGGCCTTCTGGAAGGAGTTTGCCGCGGACGTGCTCCGGCCGTCTGGTGCCTGGATGCGCTGGCCGCCCAGCGCACTGGTTTCGACAGCGCTGATGCACACCCAGCTGTACCGGCGGCGCACCATGGGTCTGTTTTTGGAAGTCGGCCCTGAGGGTCTTGGTCGGAGCTTCCCCGCTTTTCCAACCAGATGGTGCGCTACCAGCGCATGCCGGAAGGGCTCGTCCACGAGATCGGCCTGCCTGACCACCGTGCCATGACGGACGCTTATGTCGCGCACCACCTCCGCGAAAGCGTCATCCCTGGACCAACTTCTGGCCTGGAGCGCAGAACCTAGGCTGCTGCCCCGCGTTCCCGCCGGCCCGGACCGCGGAAAAACCTGGGATCGGATCTCTAACGCAGCGCTGTAGAACTTCGCGCGGTGTCGGGCTACCGGCGTTCGCTTCAGTGCTCAGGCGGAAATGGCGCGGCGCGGCGGACTGGTTGCAGGCCATTAGCGCAGATTGACATTAAAGCCCCAAATGGCAGAGCCGCGGTCCTTCCCGACCATTCCATTCCGGGTTGCCGATGTGGTCTCTGAGTCCGTTGATCACCCGAGGGTTTTCGATACGCGACATCCTTCACGGACCTCCCTCAACTTGTGTTGAGCAGGATCTAATGTCCTCTACAAATGCTATCGCGCTGTTTTTTCTCAGCGCAGAAGAGAGTGAAGCTTGCTTCGAAAGGCCACTTAATTACGCCAACGCGGCGGGACCCGAATTGCTCATGGATCCACGCATTCTATGAGGCATCACACCGATACAAAGGTTGCTTATCCCGGAAAAAGAATCCGTGAAAGAACAAGCGGACCACCGCGCACTAAGCAGCGTGCACCGCGGCTGCCCACCTCGCTCTTCGAACCGGGCCGCCTCGCGCTCGGCGACCGACGCGAAAGAATATTTGCTTCCAAGCCTGGGGCACAAGGAACTGCGATTTGTTCGCTGCGTTAATCGGCGGGGCGACAGCACATCAACTTTTCGCGACGGCCGGGTACATATGTGTGCTGCAGCTTACGAGCGGATCGAGCGCCCTGACCAGCTCATAGCAGGAGGAATGAATGAGCATCTTCGACCGCATCAAGAACGCAATTTTTGGCGAAGCAAATGCCGCGCCCGCCCCGCAAGCGTCAAGCACGGCCTCTTTGGCACCGTCATCTTCAGCCGCGCCTACCACTCAACCACCCGCACTGTCAGAGACTGCGGCCAACCCGGCTATAAGCCAGCCCGCCCCGCCCGCAGCACAGACTGCGAACCCTGCGCCGCAATTAGACGGAGGCGTTTCTTCCGGCTCAAATTCTCGGGCTCCAATCGACGTCGAATCCATCCTCAACGAAGCGGCGAAGAAGTCTGGCCAAAAGCTCGACTGGCGGCGCTCAATTGTTGACCTGATGAAGGCTCTCGGCATGGACGCCAGCCTTGAGGAGCGCAAGGAGTTGGCGCAGGAACTAGGCTACACCGGCGACGCCGATGGCAGCGCGAAAATGAACACGTTTCTTCACAAGGCTCTCATGAAGAAGCTGTCGGAAAACGGAGGAAAAGTCCCCGCCGACCTGCTTGACTGAACCAAACTCTTAGACCTGATCTTGAACCACAAGGGAGAATTGAAATGGCAGCCACCAAGACACTCGACGACTTGTTCCTCGACACTCTCAAAGACATCTACTTCGCAGAGAAAAAGATCCTGAAGGCCCTTCCGAAGATGGCCCGCGCCGCCAATTCGGAAGAAGGGAAGGCAAGCTTCCTGCAGCACCGCGACGAGACCCAGGGCCAGATCGAACGCTTGGAAGAGGTCTTCGAACTGCTCGGAAAGGCGGCGCGCGGCAAGACCTGCGAAGCCATACAGGGCATTATTGCCGAAGGCGAAGAGATCATCGAAGAGTTCAAGGAGTCTCCGGCTCTGGATGCAGGGCTCATCTCATCCGCCCAGGCAGTCGAGCACTACGAGATCGCCCGTTACGGCACGTTGATCGAGTGGGCCAAACAGCTTGGTCTGAAGGACGCCGTACCCCTGCTGGAGGCGAACCTCGCCGAGGAGAAAGCGACAGACGAGAAGCTCACGCAGCTCGCAAAGGCCTCTGCGAACGCCAAGGGCAAAAGCAAGGCTTCCTGAGGTCCCAGTGCATTATTCAAGGCCGTCCCACAGGGGCGGCCTTTTTGTATCCAGCCATCACCAAAGGGGATAACCATGGCAAAGCGTACAAAACGGGCGACCCGCTCGACCTCTTCCACGGACACTGTCACCATCCATGATCAGCAGCTTCACCGAGGCGCGGGCGGCGAACTCCACCAGATCGCTGAGGACGGTGCCGACGTGTTGACCACGTCGCAAGGCGGACCAATCGCCGACGACCAGAACTCTCTTCGGATCGGCGCCCGCGGTCCGCTGCTGATGGACGACTTCCATTTCCGCGAGAAAATCTTCCACTTCGACCACGAGCGAATTCCGGAACGCGTGGTTCACGCACGTGGCTATGGCGCCCACGGCTTCTTCGAAACCTATGAATCCTTGTCCGACGTCACCCGCGCCGACATCTTTCAGCGCGCAGGCGAGAAAACGCCTGTCTTTGTCCGCTTTTCTACTGTCGCCGGCAACAAAGGTTCTGCGGACCTCGCCCGCGATGTCCGCGGTTTCGCCGTGAAGTTCTATACGCAGGAAGGCAACTGGGATCTCGTCGGCAACAACATCCCTGTCTTCTTCATTCAGGACGCAATCAAGTTTCCGGACTTAGTACATGCCGCAAAGCAGGAGCCGGACCGGGCCTTCCCCCAGGCGCAGACCGCCCACGACAACTTCTGGGACTTCATCAGCCTTACGCCGGAAAGCATGCACATGGTCATGTGGATCATGTCCGACCGCACCATCCCACGATCCTTCCGTTTCATGGAGGGGTTCGGCGTACACACCTTTCGTTTCGTCAATGACAAAGACGAGTCCACGTTCGTCAAGTTCCACTGGAAGCCAAAGCTCGGCCTCCAGTCGGTTGCGTGGAACGAGGCTGTCAAGATCAACGGCGCCGACCCCGACTTCCATCGTCGCGATCTCTGGCAGGCGATCCAATCCGGCAATTTTCCGGAATGGGAACTCTCTGTGCAGCTCTTTGATCAAGAGTTTGCCGACAACTGGGACTTCGACGTCCTCGATCCGACGAAGATTATTCCGGAAGAGTTGTTGCCGGTAAAACCAATCGGCCGTCTCGTGCTCGACCGCATGCCGGACAACTTCTTCGCGGAGACCGAGCAGGTCGCGTTCATGACGCACAACGTTCCGCCGGGGATCGACTTCAGCAACGACCCTCTTCTTCAGGGCAGAAACTTTTCCTACCTCGACACGCAGCTCAAGCGGCTTGGCGGACCGAATTTCACGCACCTTCCCATCAACGCACCAAAGTGTCCCTTCCACAACTTCCAGCAGGACGGGCACATGGCGATGCGCAACCCGGTCGGCAGGGTAAACTACCAGCCGAACTCGTTCGGGGAAGGTCCCCGGCAGGCCCCGTCCCGAGGATACCGCCACTTTCTGGCCGAGGAGAACGGCCAGAAAGTGCGGCTGCGTCCGGAAAGCTTCGCCGACCACTATAGCCAGGCCCGCCAGTTTTTCCTCAGTCAGACGCCGCCCGAGCAGCGGCACATCGCGATGGCACTCACGTTCGAGCTAAGCAAGGTCGAGACCGTCGCTATCCGCGAACGGATGATCTCGCACCTGCTGAACATCGACGAGACGATCGCCACCACCGTTGCCCAGAAGCTCGGAATCCAGACAATGCCTAAGCCCGCCGACGCTGCCATGCCCACACGTCAGGATCTGGAGCCGTCTCCCGCGCTTAGCATCGTGCAAGGCGGACCGAAGCGGTTTGAGGGCCGCAAACTCGGCGTGCTTGTAACGGATGGCGTCGATGCAAAGCTCCTCAAGAAGCTGATGATGGTGATCGAGAAGGAGAAGGCTTTGGTCGAGCTGATTGCGCCGAAGATCGGAGGCGTGACCGCGTCCGATGGGACCTGGATAGAGGCGCAGCACATGATCGACGGTGGCCCCTCGGTGCTGTTCGACGCCGTCGCCGTTCTCGCGGCTCCGGGCGCAGTTGAGGATTTGGTGAAGGAGGCGACAGCACGGGACTTCGTGGCGGACGCATTCCAGCACTGCAAGTTCATCGGCTACGACGAGAGCGCTTTCCCGCTTCTCGTCAAGGCTGGAATCACCGACGATCTCGACGAAGGCACGATCGCACTTCCCGGTGAAGGGGGGGTTGCCGCTTTTGTATCCGAACTTGGGAAGTTGCGGGTGTGGGGCCGGGAACCTGCTCTTAAGCTCGGCAAAGCCTCGCCTCCGGTCGATTGAAGTTCAGGCGCGGACCTCGTGTCCGCGCCGTTCTCTCTAAACGGTGAGGGACGAGATAGTTGTTTCCAATGTTGGCGTTCCATGGAACGACAAGCACGTATGAAATAACGCACCCGGAGCCCATAAATGAGGAGTGAGTATATAAAGTCCCTGCTGGCCGCGCTTGCTGAGCCGAATAACATCGAGAGCGACGGATGGGGACCCGTGCAAATTGGGGTTGGCGCCGTACCGGCGGGCTGGGAACATTTATTCGGGCCACTATAGGCTTACAATTCCAAGCAACGGTCTCGGCGGCCGGCTAAATGGCTTTTAGCGCACGGATTGCGACAAGGCTGCCAAGGGGGCGCAGCCGGGCTGATCCTTTAAATCGATGAAGAACAGTTGTTTGACGAGCTCAACTAGGACGTGATTGACGAGCCTTTGCGATTTGCGGCCTTTGTCGCGTCATCTCGGACTTCCAATGCGCGCGCTTCTAAAGGTCGTGAACTAATTTAACCCGGAAAGGCGGTTTCCGAGCGAAGACAACTAGTTCCAATCATTTGCGGCGCTACGTCGAGCAGCAAGCCCGGATGTGTGCGCCTTTAGGTAGAAGATTAAATGTCCGACCGATAATGATCTCTGCTGCCGGGCGAAGAGACCACAAAGCACCAGCGCTCTGCCGGTAGCTCCGGCACTACACACGGTTTTCGTTTCTACCATGTCGGTTGATGCCGGGTAGGGTTCCCGGCGGCGTCTGCACACGACGCCGCCCAAACGATTTTACTGATTCACGCTGTTCGCCTTACCATCCGCGCCAGCGCAATTAAGATACATGCGCCGATGAAACCGGCGATAAGGTAGCCGAGCCAGCCTCCGAGAACGATCCCGAACAGTGAAAGGATGAAGTTGGCGACTATGGCACCGACAATGCCGAGAAGGATATTCATGATGACGCCCATGTTGCTCTTCATAAACGTCTCTGCAAGCCACCCTGCAATGCCACCGATGATGATCGCCGCGATCCAGCCGATACCTGCGTCTTCCATATTCAACTTTCCTTCCGGTTTCCTAAAATACATCCGGGGCTCCGGAGGTGACGAGGAAACTCCATGCCGTGGGACTTTGTTCCATCCGGGAAAGGAAGTGGCGTCGTTCTATTATATCTTGGACGAGGTTTAGTTGATGGTTACTGAACCGGTCGACCATGATGCTCTGGGACCAATGGACTTGCTCATAATGCTATGGGCTGAGCAGACGCGGACAGCGCATTTTACACCCGATAAGCGTTGGAGAAGACAATTGTAAAGCGGAGAATTTAAGGTTTGGCCGCGCAGATCTTGTGGAGGCTACTCGTGCCGATGACCGCGCACCTGCCAGCTGTTTAGTCTCGTCAATAACTAAGCTCAGAGGTTAGGAGGAGTTGTCACTCGCATACCGTTTGTGCCGTCGACGATTGACGATCTCTGACTTTCCATTCAACTCCCTCACTTTCCCCTCGAAAGTGTGCGAGGGCCCAGGAGATGGTGATTGATCACGCAATGGAGTGCACCCCGTTTCACCGGACAGGTCGGCTAGTTTGATTTAGCCCTGATGAACTGCCGAGGGGAAGCCATCTTGAGCGCGGAATGGGGATG
>NZ_JACIEZ010000026.1:2500-5000 GCF_014197145.1 Gellertiella hungarica
TGTGAAGAGAAGATATGTCTGGACGGTCATCGATTGATGGTCGTGCCTTGAAGGCATCTGGGATGGTGAGGGTTTAGGCCTTTGCTGTTCGGGTGCTGGTTGATGTTGCCTGACCGCGCATCACCGGACAATATCTCGAGAAGCTGGTCTTATCGATGGCCCTGGAAACGCTCGGCGTGTTTCCTTTGAAGGGACCATCGAAGAAAGAAGCGCTGATGGCGTTCCTTGACCGTGCAGTTGTAAAAGGTAGCTGTACTGGCTGGCAGGAGAGATCCTGGCGGCCTGAAGGGATGAGCATTGGCAATGAGAACGATCAAGTGTCGTAAGGGCATTTGGTGGATGCCTTGGCATGCACAGGCGAAGAAGGACGTGATACGCTGCGATAAGCCGTGGGGAGCCGCGAATAGGCTTTGATCCATGGATCTCCGAATGGGGAAACCCACCTTAGATACTTGGGAAATCTTTTATGTCGGAAACGGTTTTACGAAGCGGACGCTTCGCAAGGCCGGCCGGCCGTCGCCGCTGATGCGGCGCCCGGTCCGGAGCGCATTGCGCGTGAGGACATAAGAGTTTTCCAAGTATTGTTATAAGGTATCTTGCACTGAATACATAGGTGTAAGAAGCGAACGCAGGGAACTGAAACATCTAAGTACCTGTAGGAAAGGACATCAACCGAGACTCCGCAAGTAGTGGCGAGCGAACGCGGACCAGGCCAGTGGCAATGAAGGATGAAGTGGAACAATCTGGAAAGGTTGGCCATAGTGGGTGATAGCCCCGTACGCGGTAAAGACTTCATTGTCCTTGAGTAAGGCGGGACACGAGAAATCCTGTCTGAAGATGGGGAGACCACTCTCCAAGCCTAAGTACTCGTGCATGACCGATAGCGAACAAGTACCGTGAGGGAAAGGTGAAAAGCACCCCGACGAGGGGAGTGAAATAGAACCTGAAACCGGATGCCTACAAACAGTCGGAGGGGGCAACCCTGACGGCGTACCTTTTGTATAATGGGTCAACGACTTAGTGTAACGAGCAAGCTTAAGCCGGTAGGTGTAGGCGTAGCGAAAGCGAGTCTGAATAGGGCGCCTTAGTTCGTTGCATTAGACCCGAAACCGAGTGATCTAGCCATGAGCAGGTTGAAGGTTGGGTAACACCAACTGGAGGACCGAACCCGCATCTGTTGCAATAGATTGGGATGACTTGTGGCTAGGGGTGAAAGGCCAATCAAACTCGGAGATAGCTGGTTCTCCGCGAAATCTATTTAGGTAGAGCGTCGAGCGAATACTCCCGGGGGTAGAGCACTGGATGGGCTATGGGGACTCACCGTCTTACTGATCCTAACCAAACTCCGAATACCGGGAAGTACTACTCGGCAGACACACGGCGGGTGCTAACGTCCGTCGTGAAAAGGGCAACAACCCTGACCTCCAGCTAAGGTCCCCAAGTCATGGCTAAGTGGGAAAGGATGTGAGGATCCCAAAACAACCAGGATGTTGGCTTAGAAGCAGCCATCATTTAAAGAAAGCGTAACAGCTCACTGGTCTAAATAAGGGTCTTTGCGCCGAAAATGTAACGGGGCTAAAGCCATGCACCGAAGCTGAGGATGTGTGCTTGCACACGTGGTAGCGGAGCGTTCCGTAAGCCTGCGAAGGGGTATCCGTGAGGGGCCCTGGAGGTATCGGAAGTGCGAATGTTGACATGAGTAACGACAAAGAGGGTGAGAGACCCTCTCGCCGAAAGACCAAGGGTTCCTGCTTAAAGTTAATCTGAGCAGGGTTAGCCGGCCCCTAAGACGAGGCGGAAACGCGTAGTCGATGGGAACCACGTTAATATTCGTGGGCCTGGTGGTAGTGACGGATTGCGTAACTTGTGAGGGCTTATTGGATTGTCCTTGCAGGGAAGCGGTTCCAGGAAATAGCTCCACCATTATAGACCGTACCCGAAACCGACACAGGTGGTCAGGTAGAGTATACCAAGGCGCTTGAGAGAACTATGCTGAAGGAACTCGGCAAATTGCACGCGTAACTTCGGAAGAAGCGTGACCCTTTAGCGGGCAACCGTTGAAGGGTGGCACAGACCAGGGGGTAGCGACTGTTTATCAAAAACACAGGGCTCTGCGAAGTCCATAAGACGACGTATAGGGTCTGACGCCTGCCCGGTGCTGGAAGGTTAAGAGGAGAGGTGCAAGCTTTGAATTGAAGCCCCAGTAAACGGCGGCCGTAACTATAACGGTCCTAAGGTAGCGAAATTCCTTGTCGGGTAAGTTCCGACCTGCACGAATGGCGTAACGACTTCCCCGCTGTCTCCAGCATAGACTCAGTGAAATTGAATTCCCCGTGAAGATGCGGGGTTCCTGCGGTCAGACGGAAAGACCCCGTGCACCTTTACTATAGCTTTACACTGGCATTCGTGTCGGCATGTGTAGGATAGGTGGTAGGCTTTGAAGCAGGGACGCCAGTTTCTGTGGAGCCATCCTTGAAATACCACCCTTATCGTCATGGAT
>NZ_JACIEZ010000027.1 GCF_014197145.1 Gellertiella hungarica
GCGAGCTCTTCCTGAAGCTCCAGTTTTTCCGCCGCAAGTTTCCCCAGCTTCTCATGCAGCAGAGCCAGCCGCGTGGTCATATCCCGATAGTCGGTATCGGCCTCATCCAGCGTCATAGCCTTTAATTCATTTTTAACGTCCTGTTTTTTCATACGAAAAGCTCCTTGAAAATTGCAGTGAATGCGGCGCCATCAAAAACAGCGGCTGTCCAATTCTTGCGTTCGGGATGGTTGGAAAGGGCGCCTTTCCGTTGAAAGCGGATGCAGGTTCCGTCCATGTAAATGACCCGGATTTCGGGGAATTCTTGGACGATCTCAAGGCGGGACAGGGATGGGTCGCGACCCTCCAAGATATCCGAGACCAGAGCGGCAAGGTAGATCTGCGCTGTTTCGCAGATCGAGGCTGGAGCGCCGGTCAAAACTGCACCGCCTGGGGTCGTGGCCAGGTACTCTGCCGTGGATCGCGCAATCCGCGAAAGGGGTGCACCCGTACCGAGCGCGGTGACCATGGTTAGAACGTCGATTTCGTCCGTTTCGGGGGATGCGCCATGCGCTCCGGGGGAGACGAGGCTGGCCTCCCGCAGAACCCGGTGCACGTTTTTGACGCGGGACCGCGGAATGTTTAGGTGGCGCACAAGGGCGTCATCGACTTCATCGATTTTCATATTTTAATCCGTGTATTTTCGGGATTGATGGGCCAAATAAAGCCAAGCGGCCGCGCGCTGCCACCAGAGCGGCGCACGCGGCCAGCGGATCGACAGCAGGGAGAGGATGCCCGGCTGGATGGGAATTTTTGGGGATAAGAAAAAGCCCGCCGAAGCGGGCAAGTCGGGGAGAGCCAGTTCCCTTCAATATATACGCGCCTGACGAGGCGGATTTGGCACATCAGGCGGCAAGTTTTTTCGGCTTGTTGCTGTTGTCGGCGACAAGAGCTCTTCCGACTTCAAGCAAAGCCCTTTTCCCGGCCCGATCTGCGTATCCGCCTTGATATCCGAGCTTGATGCCAATCGAAGCAAGTGTGCCCCTACTGGCAACCTCCTCGACTACCTGCGCAGATACGCCGGAGAGCGGCTCCGCAGGATCTCGTTTTCCCGTAGTGGCACGAGATGCAGTTTGGCAGCGGCCAGACATGCCGCCGAGGAATCGAGCATTCTTCGCGATGCCGTCTAAAAGTTTCGTCGCTGGGAACGGTAGGCAGTCGAACGACACGCTGCCGTCAACACCAAGTTCTTTGAGGACCGCACGGGCTTCCTGCGTTCCGGCCAGCGGGTCGTACATCGGGGGCAGTGCAAGTTCGCCTGACAGCGGTCTTCGCAATCCAATTGCCGCGAGTGGTGACGCTACAGCACCGCGCAGTGCTAGGTATCCGGCCGGGTTGCCCCTGTGAGGGCGTTTGCCGCCGCGGGGCTTGTCCGTCTTCAAGGTGGGCCGCTTGCGCTGGCCGTGGTCGTTTACATAGCTGATTAGCATGCCACCATCAAAGCTAGAACGCGCCCCCGGCAGGGTGTAAAAGGTCAGACCACCGAGCGAAACTATGTGTTTTCCAGAAAGCGCCTGCTTCTCCGGGAACTCGTAGCACCATGGCTCGCCGATCCATAGGATTTTGCCGCGCCGCTTTCGCCGAACGCCGCACCATGGCCATGCGATACCGCCTGCGCTCCGCAACATCTCGTGAATGTCCGGCTCCATTTCATGAAGCATTTCGGGCCAGATCTCGTCCGGGCCGTCCTGCGCAGCCTCGCTCATGGTTTCGCCGGTTAGCTCTGTGTCAGGGGCGTCGTGCGTTTCCGCATCGTCTGCATTCATCTCGCGGGGATCGTGTCCGTTCGGCTTCGGATCGATGCCAAATGTATAATATTCATCGCGTAGCCGGTGAAAAACGGCGAGCGCAGCTTCGGGGTCGTGCTTAATCAGCCACGACAGTGCGGGATGCGTGTAGGTCATGTAGCTCTCTGGAGATGGGGACGGCGCCGTTTCCCGGTCTTTCCGCTGATGCGCAATGCGCGGTTACCAGCCTCTATATTGGCGAGAGGGCGAGATGCAAACGCTGCAGCGTAGAATCTATATGTAGTGGATAATTGCGGCAAAATTACGGAATAGACACAACATATTGTGTTCGACGCCACAGAGCCTCACTGACGCGCGTTTCGCTTTCCGGGCCACCTTGCGCCATCCGCAAAGAGAAACCGCGTCCACGGCCCTCTATTCGGGAAATAGGGGCATTATCGCGGTTTATGGCCCTACACGCGCGCCCGCGCGCTTGCGCGCAGGAAGGAAATTTCTGTGTTTGCATTAGTGCTGTACCCCGACGCCGGTCCCTGACACGAACGGTAGAGAGATCTAATACACCCTCCCCGCCTGCTACCTGTTTTAGAGTTTCCAGAACTTTGCTGCGGTGCACCGCAGCTTTCAATTGTGGGAAGACATAAAGAGTCGCCTTGATCTGAACGGTTAAGATTGTACAGTTAGCTTTGCATTGTTCGGCGAGTAAGGGTCACTGTATGCGGGGCATAGTTATATCTCCTCAGGTCGAGGTAGCCGGAACTAGGCTTTCATTTGGCGGTGGGTTTGATCTCCAGCTATTGCGACTTCATTTGCTGTACTGGGACAAGCTGGAGCTACCGAGACAGCGGCTGATTGAATTCAGCACAGACCCAGAAATAGATTTTCTAATCGAAGCAGGTGTTGTGCAGCGTACCATGGTTGACATCCCGCTAAATGGTGATGCCGCGCAGTTATACCTTACTTGCCATCTAGAGGCACTCCGAAGACTCGAGTCTGCCGAACCGGGACGGTGGAGCTTGGCAACTGGCAGCAAGGCCTTTAGCTTTCCACAGGAAGAGACTGATGCAGGAAGGGGCTTGTTGGTAGAGCTTTACCAAGCGATACCCGTTCCGGATGTAGACGTTCCCTTGGCGGACATACTTGAATTTAAGAGAAAACGCTCTGATGATCTCCAATCGCTTCGCTTTCATCTTGAGAATCTGTACCAGCGCATCTTGGCGGCACCTGACACACCACTAGCCAAGGCTAGCGAGCTAGAAGGGCTTGTTGCGGCTATACGAGACAACATAAGGGTAATCAAAGAAGCACGAATGCCTTTCAGGCTCTCCGACGTTTCTGCAGATCTAAATTTGGCTGCCCCACTGAGTGGTGCTGCCGCCGCATGGGCACTCGACCAACCCATTATCCCGGGGATCGTCACTGGTGCCGTTGGAGCGCTGGCAATTAACCGAGGACTCGCTTGGAAGGCCCGGAAGTCCAGCGGAAACCCTTATCGGTATGTCGCATCAATCCACCGAGACCTTTTCGCTGGTTACTAGCTGAGCAGTTGTTTGAGCAGCGTTTGGGCTCCATAGGCCGCCAGCACAATGACAAGAGTCTGCGCGGCCTCAAGCAGCATTGATTTCCCCCTTCTTCTCCTCTTCCTGCCTGGGGGCGTTATCATTCGCCGCCACATACACTGGCCGCGGTCGTCCGGTGAGCCTTTCGAATTCCGGCCAGGTAATCCGCCGGCCGCGGAGGGGGCGATCGTTTTCGGTCAATTCGTTCATATTAAGTCTCCCAAAGTTATGCACGGGGTGGATCCTTCCGGATCATTCCCGCCTTCTCGAGATAAAAGCTGCCATCATCTGCGCGGACTTCCACGACGTAATGAGGTTCATCGCCGCTGACATCGATGCCAATGACGCGGCAGGGGTGCCATTCACTGCCCGCGCGAGTGTGGACCATATGGCGGGCGGGATAAGGGGTAAGCGCAAACATGATGTTTCATTCCTTGTGATCTCCTCATTTCGTTTCGGGTATGTCGTGTTCGTTACCCCCCCATAAGAGTGCTAATACCTATAAGACTTAGTAGTCTTACCACTCTTAGGGGGGGCACACAGGACGGGCTATCTACCAGCCACTTTATACTGACCGTAGCCCGCTTTTTCAGCGTCGCCTGATTTTATCAAAGCTCTAAGCTGTTGATTAACATTGTTTACTTTCATTCCTATTTCCTTGGAGATGTCGTCAGGCGAAAGAGCACGCTCGGCTTCTTCCAGAACTCTTAGTACCGATCGGCGCTGATCGGATCGCTTGACTTCATCCGCGTCCCCTAAGACTTCCCACCGACCCTTATCAAAGCGTAACGCTTTCTCGATTTCTTCGATATCGCGCCCCCGTCCGTACAGTTTAGGCCCGTCCGTGTTCCGGTTCAGGACCATGATTGTGTCGGCGGCCCCGGTCAGCCCGTTCGTGCCGGAGACGGCCTCAAGTGGATCTTCCGCCTCGGCCTTGCGCACATGATGCACGACCACGACGGCAACGCCGTGCTCGCCGGCCCACTTCTGGAGCGGGGAGATTGCGTCGTAATCCGCGGCGTAGCTATCCTGGTTAGATTTCTTGGGCGGCCTGACCATAGATAGCGTGTCAATAATGACCAGCTTGGGTTGTTCTGCAGCTTTCCGCCATTCGTCCAGAAACTCGACAAGGCCGCCCCCGATCTTGGCGGCTTCGGTCACGAGGGATAGGCGGGACATATCCGGGCGACTGGCGGGAGGATAAAGCACGACTTCGAGCCGCTCTTTCAGTCGGCGGCGATTGTCCTCAAGGGCCAGGTAAAGAACTTCTCCCGGCTCGCAATCAACCCCGAGGGCCTGTCCGCCCGTTGCGACAGCGACAGCGAAGCCGAGTGCCATCCAACTCTTGCCAAGCTTCGGGCGCCCTGCGAGGATCGTTAGGCCCTCAGCAATGTAGCCGTCCACAACGTAAGAGACTGGCGGGAACTCCATTCCGAGAAGCGCTTCGGCGGAGATGGGCGCTTTGTTGTCGTTGGCCGATTCTAACTTCTGGAACGGCTCGCCGGGCGCACTTTTTGTAATTTTCGGTAGCGCCGCCATTACGCTGCCCTCCAATCTGCAAAGTCGGTTCCCGGCATAGGGGGTGTCATAAGCGTGACCTCTTTCCCAGCTTGGTGCCATGCCTGTCCGACAGCATTCGCCGCATTGATGCCAGCGCGGTCATGATCCGCGAAAACAGTCAGCGCTGAAACATAGGGGATGACTGGGAAGGCGGTCATGACGCTAGCCGAAATGCACGCCCAGACGGGACGAAACGGTGCGGCAAGCGCGGTCTCGATGCCTTCGGCGATGCCGAGCCCGAACGGCGGCTCTAGGTCATACAGACGGACGCAACCACCTGCTGCACGACCGTAAATGAGCCTTGCCTTGGTACCATCTTTACGCTGGACGGGCCTCCCGTCTCGATGAAGACGCGTCCTGTGTACCCCTATCGGCTGATCCGTCAGCGCGTCAGTGATGAGCGCCACCATGGATCCGCAAGTTGGACGAAAGCGCAGCGCCTCGCCATCATAGGACAGTTCGCGGGACGCGAGATAGGCTGCAACGGGCGTTCCCGCGATCGGGACGGCAGAATGCCAAAGGCGCAGGGCAGCGCGGATCTTGGCGGCTTCATCGCCCGAACCGACCGATGATGAAGGGAGATTGACAGACGCTATTGGGCGATTGTCAGAAAGACCAAGCCTAGCCTTTACATGGTCGCGGCAATCTTTGAAGTCGTCGCCAGCAAAGCTATGGGTGATGAACGTACCGTCATTGTTGAACGTGACCGTCATCGACCGATCGGCCTTGCTGTGGCCGGGGCCAGGGCAGATGATCCGATTTCGGCGGGCTTCGCCGCACAACAGCCGAGCTGCTTGATTAACGTCGATGTTCATCGTGGCGAATCTCTCCCATAGCAAGCGCAACCAGCGCTTCGGAAACTTCAGGT
This sequence comes from Gellertiella hungarica, assembly GCF_014197145.1. Taxonomy (GTDB): domain Bacteria; phylum Pseudomonadota; class Alphaproteobacteria; order Rhizobiales; family Rhizobiaceae; genus Gellertiella; species Gellertiella hungarica. Next base: position 5,772 of record NZ_JACIEZ010000027.1, read on the forward strand.
GTGAAGGTGACGGCAGCAGAACCAAATGCGGAAGGCGCGAAGACCCTCATGCCGGCGCCGGTCTTCTTGAGCGACAGGTTGAAAAGGCGCATGC
>NZ_JACIEZ010000028.1 GCF_014197145.1 Gellertiella hungarica
GACCCTCCTGAGCGGGGCTCGAAGGAGGGGTCTTAAGTTGGCCGTACCTGTTCGTGTAGTCCTCGAACACATCCATGATGTCGGCCGGCGCGGCATTACGCAAGCCGGCGCAGCCGGCTGTTTGCGTCCTGCGAGTTTTCATGGATACTGGAAACAGAAACGCCGCCCGATTCTTGGTCGGGCGGCGTTCGTGTAGTCCCCGGCGGACCTCTTGCTTGTTAAGTTTGGCGACCAGACAGCAAAAGGAAAGCCTCAAAAGAGCTCGGCTGGAGCCGAGAACCGAAGATGCATATAGCACTTACAGGACATTTTGACAATCCTACGGCCGCCAGAAAGGCGGGCGGTGGTGCCGTCTAAAGTCGTTCCAGACGACCCAGCTTCCCAGGAAGCTTCGCTTCAGACTTCCGCGATCGTTCATGCCGATGCCTGCAATCAGAACATTGGATGGCAGCTCGAGCCCCGTCAGTGGCTGGCAGCGAAACTCCGCCGCGCGGAGCTCGACGATCAGACCGAGAGGCTGGCGACCCTGCTTGAGGCGGCCGGTGTTGACGTCCGCCTGCAGAGCGACGTCGTAGCTATCTCCGCCGTTACGGGCATCGTCACCGACGTGGGCGCCTGGAGGCCCATTCGGTTCCTACCGGCCGTCGCCGCTCGTGATCGAAGGCCGATCCTCAACGCGCTTCGCTATTGGATCGACCAGGAGGCCGATCGCCCCGAGTACATCCGCTATGCGGTCGTGACGTCGGGCGATCTCGTTCCAGCTTTCGGGGACCTTCGGACGGCCCTGAAGGACCTCTCCCGGAAGATCTCGAAGTGGGCAAAGGCGGCTCGCGACGACTACGGCGTCGAGGTCCACTTCCGCGGTAGCGAGTTCACCCGCCGGACTGCTGCGGAGCGCGGGCTCGATGCCCGCTTCCCTCCCGACGTCGTCCTCTACCACGTCCACGGAAACGTCCTCTTCCAGCCTCTCAGTAAGATGCCCGAACAGGGTCCCAAAAGCTGGGCCTCGTTCCTGGCATGGAGCCACGAGGTTTTCGGCGCCCACTGGAAGGACTGCGGCCGCATCGAGGATCCCCGCGAGATCGTGAAATACGTCGTCAAGCCGGCGGAGCTGCTCGAGGGCGAGAAACCGCTTCAGCCTGACGAGGCCCGCTGGCTGCACGAGAGCCTCTTCCGGCTCAATCTGGCGCAGCCTCTGGGGCCTTTCAGGGAGTTCTACGGCAGCATGCGGCAGGACCGCGTCAAGGTCGTCCGGGTCCGCAACGCTCAGGGTAGCGGCGGCAGCCTGAGGCTCGTCGAGAAGAGCAGGCGTCTTGTCCATTCCCGCGAGGAGAAGGAGGCCACCGAGCCCGGTGGGTGCCCTGTGAATCTGTTCATCGGTGTCACCATGCCGATGTGGCAGCACACGCCCTGGGCGGAGCCCATGCTCCTCGTCCAGAACTACAATCCGCGACCGGTCGGCCGGGCTGCCGAAGAGAGGCTGCAGGAGATCTACCTGGAGCAGATGGACGCCCGCGCGCGCTGGGACAGGTCCGGCGCCCCGGATCCCGCCGTAGCCCTCTCCGTGGCGACTGCATGGGCCACGAAGGGCGGCCTCAACGTGACCCCGTTCCGCGCCGCAAGGCGCCCCTCCTATAAGGTTCACACCAGTAGGTTAACTGTCCCGACGAAGGAGGGCGGTGAACCTACTGGGAAACTCTCTCTCGGCTCGCTCGGAGAGGTCTCTAAGCCTCCCAACCCTCCTCCCGACGATCGATTTGAAATCGATCCCGCATTCAGAATCGAGAACTTGAAGCTCTTCGAAGTCGGAGATCGGAAGCGCTCGGCCTGAGATCAGCCGGCGCTTGCGCCGTGCATCTGGGCGTCGTCATCATGAGAGCCAGCAATGGGCGGCAATACCGCTACGCGGTATCTTTGCCCGCTGGCCAAGGGGAGGGCTGCGCCCTGCCCCTGTGGAACCCCACCCAAAGGAGACGGCGATGGGATCTGAAAGGCGGAAGACGACCGAGCTGGTGACCATCCGGGTTACCCCGGACGATCACGCTCGCATCGTCGAGGCCGGAGCCGCGCATGGGCTCGGCCCGTCCTCCTTCGCCCGCGTTGCTGTCTGCCAGGCTGTCGGTCTTGCTGCCCCGGATGTCCGGCGTAAGCCGGATCCGAAACAGCGTGACCTCGCCCGTATCCTCGGTGAGCTCGGCAGGATCGGCAGCAACGTCAACCAGGTCGCTCGCGTTGCGAACGCCACTGGCGACGTCGCGTCGCTCGTCGCCGTCGACGCGCTGCGCGACCAGCTCGAAGAGCTGACACGCGCCGTCCTGGAACTCCGATGATCCTCACCACGGTCCGGCACGGCCGGACATCCCGCGATATCCGGAACCTGAAGTCCCATCTCAGCAGATCCGTCGGCCAGACCGCCCGCGTCGTCGCGATCGGCGGCTGCCCCCTCACGACCGTCGACGATGCGCTCGCCTACATGGAAGCGATGCGCGACGGCTCCATGGCCGACGTCGCGTGCCATCACGTGACGATCTCACCCCGCGGGCGCCTCGACGAGACGCAGCGCGACGAGGCCGTTCGGCGTGTCCTCGCCGCCTACGGAGCCGAGGATCATGCCTTCGTCCTATGGGAGCATGACGGCAAAGAGCGCGCAGCGCCTGGCGGAAGTCCGCAGCACTTCCACCTGGTCATCGGACATGTCGGAGACGACCTTAGGGCTCTCGACGACAGCCGGTCCTATCTCAAGCTCGAGGCCGTCGCCCGGTCGCTTGAAGCGGACTTCGGCGAGCCGCTGACCGTTTCGAGGCGAACCGCCGCGGTCGCCGAGGAGCTTCGTCGCTCCGGACGTCCGGACGTCGCCGACATGTTGGCGGAGCCGGCGGAGGCGCCGCGCTCCTCGATGTCGTCCAGGAATCGCGCCGTCGCGGCGCGTGCGGGCGTCGATCTGCCGAAGGCCAAGGCCGCTGTCGCGGCCGCTTGGTCGGCCTCCGACAGCCCGGCAGCCTTCATGGCCGCCCTCGCCGATCAAGGATTCGCGGTGGTCCCCGGAGAGAAGAAAGCGGTTTACGTCGTGACGGCCGGCGACGTCACGATCGGTGCCCTTGATCGCCTTACGAAGCAGAAGCGCGCCTATGTCGCTGAGATCATGAAAGGATTCGAGAATGGCAGACGTGACCTTGAAGCATGTGAAGGAAGTGTACGATCAGACGAAGGCTGCTCGGAGTGCGGCGGAGAGATTGGAGCCGCTGCTGCAGCTCCTGGACGATCCCCAGATGGACGGGCCCAGCCCGATAGAGAACCTTCAGGAGGTTCTCGAAACGATCCTGAACGGGCAGCGCCTCCTGCATCAGTCCATGATCGAGCTCCACGAGAAGATCGACCGGATAACAGGCTCGCGCAGGCACGCCTGACTGCTTCGCTCTCCGGGTTCTCCGTCACGCCGGCTATGCGACGTGAGATGGACTTCGTGCAGATCGACGCCCTTAAGCATCGGAAGCTTTCCGGTGGCCTGCTGTCGCGCCAGCTCGCCCGGCTGGACTGGAGCCGCATTTGGAAGCTCGCCGACGACGTCCTCGACTTCGCTCAGGAGGCGCGGCGCAGGATTCGCTTCGGCTCCTTCGAGCCGGTGCAGCCGCCTCCTGTTCGTATAGACCTCTCCCCAGATGGAATCCGTAGACGTCTTCTCGCCGCAAGGGCGGCCACGCCGGCCGCGCCTTCGTTTCCGGACGATGATGTTTCTCCAGCTCCGCGGAGATAGAGGCTCGGGCTCACCAAGGGACATCCCCCAGAACCCCCGTCGCTTCAGAGACCTGGCGCACCAGAGGCAGCCCGGCAAGGCACGCTCCGCTCTTCGGCCTGGCCGGTCCACCTCCGGAGCACCTGATCGGTCTCGCGACGGCGGCTCCGAGGGACATCCCCAAACAGCGCTATTTCGTATTTTAGAGGAAAAATCGCGATTTCGCTTTCAGGAAGGGCTTTAAATGGCCCGTACAGCGCGATCACAGGGTCATCCCATGTGATGACCCATGGGAAAATCGTGGTTAGCGGAACGTTAACCCGGTGCTGTCATCCTATGGTGACGAGTGCTGCTTCTGCGCTTGCCATCACATGGGAAGTCCCTATGACGACCGAAAGCCTGACGTACCGCGAGCTTGCCGACCGGCTTGGTATCAAGCTTGATTCCGCAAGGAAAATGACACTTCGTCGAAAGTGGCAGAAGACCATGGGAAATGACGGGACTGTCAGGGTGGCCGTCCCATCGGAGGTCTTGGAGCGGCCGCAAAGCCTTCCTACTGACGTTCCGGGTGACGTTCCTTCTGACATCTCTACTGACATCCCACCGGATGTCACTCCCAGCATCCAGGTGCCGTCACCCCTCGAGCTCCAGCTCCGGATCGAGGGCCTTAAGGCCCTGGTCGAGAGCGAGCGACGTCGGGCCGACTCCGCGGAAGCCGACCGTGATGCCTGGCGCGCCTACGCGCAGCGAGGCCTCTGGGCCAGGATGTTCGGATAACAAAAAAGCCCGACTCCAGAGGAGCCGGGCCTTTCCCTTTGCGCCATCGGCTTCCCAGCCTGTACGCGTCCCGATGATGGCGCGACGGGTTCAGCGGCGCAAGTCCTTTCCCTTTTCAAATATCCTAGCCAGGTGAGGAGGCCGCAGGCCGACGAGGGGGCGGCAATGAGCCCCCTGCGGACGAAGTCCGCCCTGAAAACAAAAGACCCTCCTGAGCGGGGCTCGAAGGAGGGGTCTTAAGTTGGCCGTACCTGTTCGTGTAGTCCTCGAACACATCCATGATGTCGGCCGGCGCGGCA
>NZ_JACIEZ010000029.1 GCF_014197145.1 Gellertiella hungarica
TTGCGCCATATACTTATTCATACGAGGTGCACCCGCGCCCCGGCCACCCCCTCGTGTCCCGAGGGAAGGACATGATGCATCCCCCGGCCTTTCCATGGGTGCGGGAAGGATGACGCATGGGAATGGGAATGACGGCGCCCCCTTCCGTGACGAGCGGGAGGGGGTGCTGGGATTGGGTGGCGTGCAGCGCCGCGTGTGACGTAGCGCACCCCCCTCTGCCCCCGACGAACCGTCGAGTTTGCGGATGCGCACCCCCTCTGCCCTGCCGGGCATCTCCCCCTCAAGGGGGGAGATCGGGATGGGGATTCTTGGGGCAGTCCCCAGCAGACGTTTCTGCAAATGAGACGCTGGTTGTTTGAGGAAACCAAAAACCCACGGTCGATCTCCCCCCTTGAGGGGGAGATGTCGGCGAAGCCGACAGAGGGGGGTGGAGCACGGCAAACGCGACGCCGCCCGAGGCACAAGCCGCCTCAACCTCTGCCCGGCGGCACCGGTAAAAATCCTGGGCTTGCCTTTTGGCGCGAATACTGTCACTCCTTGCAGCGTTCGGGCATTACGATCCCGGAGACTGGACTTCTGATTACTGCCCTGGCCAAGGCCGGGGTTGCCGGGGCCACCGGCGGCGATGTTCTTTCCCCGCAATCTTGACACTCGACCGGCCGCACTGCGCCTTCGCGCGCCGGCCATCCGCATAGCCCGGCCGCATCCGACATGGGTCCGGGCGCCATGACAGACTTCAGGGAACGAAAAGGAACATCCCATGAAAGGCACCGTAAAATTCTTCAACCAGGACAAGGGCTTTGGCTTCATCACGCCGGAAGGCGGCGCCAAGGACGTGTTCGTGCACATCTCCGCGCTCCAGGCTTCCGGCATGCAGACCCTGCGTGACGGCCAGCAGGTCACCTTCGACACCGAGCCGGACCGCATGGGCAAGGGCCCGAAGGCCGTGAACATCCAGGCCGCCTGATCCATCAGGCTGGACGGATCCGATTTTGGACGGCGGGCCGCAAGGTCCGCCGTTTCGCGTTTCGCCCTTCCCCGCGGGAACCGGCGGCCCCTCGCCTCCGTTGCAGTCACGGGATACCCCCCGCGACAGACAAGGAGACGAACATGACAAAAGAGGACAAGGACCCCGAAGGCCGCAACACCAGCGGCGGCGGCCATCTCGGCGGCACGAAGATCGGCCAGGCGCCGGATGCGAAAACCGCCACCACCCGCGACAAGACAGGCGACAAGGCGCGGCCCAACGACGGCCGCAACTGAGCCCGCAGGCGGCGGCGCTATTCCGCCGCCGCGGCTTCTGCCCCCTCGGCGCCGGCAGCGCCCGAAAGATGCGGCAGCACCGCTTCGAAGGCCTCGGCGATCACCTCCGGCCCGGCGCCGGGCCGGGTGGCCGCCGTCGACAGCACCTGCCGGAAGCGGCGGGCCCCCGGCACGGACTGGAAGAGGCCCACCATGTGCCGCGTGACATTGTTGAGCTTGCCGCCCCGGGCCATGTGGCCATCCGCATAGGCCATCATCGCATCGCGGATGGCGGGCCAGTCCACGGGGCGCGGTTCGGCGCCGTAGACCCGCGCATCGACCTCCGCGAGAATGGCGGCGTGGTGATAGCAGGCCCGGCCCAGCATGACGCCATCCATCACCGCCAGATGCGAGACCGCCTCGTCCACCGTCTGGATGCCGCCATTGATGCCGAGGAAAACATCCGGATTTTCCCGCTTCATGCGATGCACCAGCGGATAGTCGAGCGGGGGAATGTCGCGGTTTTCCTTGGGGCTGAGGCCCTGAAGCCAGGCCTTGCGGGCATGGATCCAGATCGCGTCCGCCCCTGCCCCCACCATGCGGGCGAGGAAATCGGGCAGCACCTCTTCCGGCACCTGCTCGTCGACGCCGATGCGGCACTTCACCGTGACGGGCACGGGCGACACCCGCTTCATGGCCGTCACGCAGGCCGCCACCGTCTCCGGCTCCCGCATCAGGCAGGCGCCGAAGGTGCCGCTCTGCACCCGGTCGGAGGGGCAGCCGACATTGAGGTTGATCTCGTCATAGCCGAAATCCGCGGCAATCCTCACCGCCTCCACCAGCTTGGCCGGATCGGAACCGCCAAGCTGCAGCGCAACGGGATGTTCGGCCGGGTGAAAACCCAGCAGCCGTTCCCGCGGACCGTGGATCACCGCATCCGCCACCACCATCTCGGTGTAGAGCAGCGCATGCCGCGACAGCAGCCGGTGCAGATGGCGGCAATGGCGGTCGGTCCAGTCCAGCATGGGAGCGACGCTGAAAATTTTACCGCCTGATTTCAATGTTTTATCATAGAAATTCAATTAGATAGACCCTCTTAAGCGTGTCACGGTTTTTCACATTTTTTCCAGTGATTGCTACGTTTTTCAGTGTCTGTTACGAATAGTTCGTACTTTTATGGAGTGAATTCGTACCATGGGCACAATTGTAGCAAAGACGCGGAAAAGTGGATCGATATCTTATACGGCGCAAATCGTTCGGAAGAAAGGAGCGGCCACAGTTCACCGTGAGTCAAAGACATTTAGTAAGAAGAGAGAAGCAGAAGCCTGGCTGCGGTGGAGAGAGGCTGAGTTAGACAAGCCCGGAGCACTGGAAAAGATCAACGTGAAATCTGTTTCACTTGCTACAGCCATTGATACATACGTTGAAGCTAAGCGTGATATCGGCAGAACCAAGGCGCAATGTCTGAAGACGATTAAGTCATTTCAAATTGGCTCCATAGAATGCGCTAGGATTACGTCTGCTGACATCTCGGAATTCGCGCGCGAGCTATCTGCGGGCGGCAGAAAGCCACAAACCGTTGGAAATTATATATCCCACTTGGCCGCCGTCTTCCGCGATGCGAAGCCCCTGTTTGGCATTCCGCTCGACTATGCAGCGATGAAAGAAGCTCAATCGGCACTTTCACGCTTCGAAACAATCACCAAATCGGAAGCCCGAGAACGGCGACCGACGTTGGATGAGCTGGACGCACTAATGCGGCACTTCTCGGACAGATCAGCCCGCTCGCCCCGTGCTGCGCCGATGCACGCGATCATTGCTTTCGCGATCTTCTCCACCCGTCGTCAGGAAGAAATAACAAGGCTTCTATGGCGTGACTTGGATGTCGAGCATTCCAGAATACTGGTACGCGATATGAAACACCCAGGCCAGAAGCGGGGCAACGATGTCTGGTGCGAACTACCCGCCGAGGCTCTGCGCATTATCAATGCAATGCCCAAAGCCGAGGATCGTATTTTTCCGTACGGCACAGATGCAATCTCGGCCGCCTTCACGCGGGCTTGCCAATTTCTAAAGATCGCCGATCTTCATTTCCACGACATGAGACACGAAGGGATAAGTCGGCTGTTCGAAATGGGGCGCACCATTCCACTTGCCGCTTCTGTTTCAGGGCATCGTTCGTGGAACTCGTTGAAGCGTTATACTGAAATACGGCAGCGCGGCGATAAGTTTGAAAACTGGCATTGGCTGGAAAAAGTCTGTGGGCCGGTGCCAGCAAAAGAAAATTAATGACACGACTGGTCTTTTTGAAAGCCGCGCCACTAAATGCCTCAGGCAACAAACATGGAGGAACCTTTGAGCAATCAAATGAACACAGTTGCCGCGGCAGGCTACATGGGCATGTCGGCCAGTTGGCTAAACAAGAGCCGTATGCGGGGAACCGGACCCGCGTACGTAAAGCTAGGCGGTTCGGTCAAATACCTAAAATCCGACTTGGACGCATGGATCTCCGCAAACCGCCGAACGGCAATCTACGACTTTGCTAATGATAACAGCGTAGCCACTCCCCTACCACGCGCAGCGAGGGCTTCGGCATGAGCCTCCGGTGCTCCTACTTCAGCGGCATCTTCGCCAATGAGCCGATGGGCAGCTACACCTTCATAGCAGCTGCAATGGAGCTCGAAGCCACTTGCTATCACGAAGCATCGCACGCTGTCGCAGAGTACGTGTTCGGGTACGGTCTCCAGTCGATCCGTGTCGACACCGTCTATTCAAAAGATGCAGATGGAAACCAGATGGTCACGTTTGGAGGCGAAGTCCGGCGTCGAAGTCGCGGCAATGGCCACGTAAGCATCAGCTACGGATATCGGCCAAGTGTTTTCATGATGGGATGCATAGCGGCAGCCGGACCAGCTGGCGAGCGACGATACCGCCATGAGAAGCAGATCCCCATGCGGATGCTGGGGGCAACCGAAGGCGACCACCAGACAATAGATGCGATTGCCAAGTCTTTGGAGCGGCGTGGCCGATGCCGGCAAGCCTTTCAGCGTCACGTCTGGAGCCAGGCTCAGAAGCTGGTTGCCTGCAACGATGTATGGATCGCCGTATCCGAGGTGGCAGGTGAGCTCTACTACAACGGCAATGTGACTGATGATCAGGATGCCGAACGGGTATCGCAGTTCATTACGCCTGCGGATGTCTATCGCATCTGCCGGCAGAATGGATTGAAGCGCGGCATGCTCAGAGTAGCCTAACCACCCTCCCCCCCACAACCAAATCACCAACCAGTGACACCCCGCCGACAGATGTCGGCGGCGCGCCGTCATGCGCCTAAAAGGGAGA
>NZ_JACIEZ010000030.1 GCF_014197145.1 Gellertiella hungarica
GGCCCTGTGCCGGGATTCGGTGAGAAATGGCTACGCACTGAGCCGCTGCGTGGCCCCGCGATGTCGAAAACCCACGCATGAACCCCCGATCTGTGCCCGATCTGTGCCCAAAGCGGCGCTTGCGCGACCGCCGCCTACCCGCCAGACTCGCCAAAAAGGGCGGTTGAACTTCCTATACCCCACCAGCCATTACGATTTATCCGCAACTATCGCGCTATCAGGCCGCAAAAGCAGCAACGGATATAGCGAAAACCGCCACAATGGCCCATAATGCCGCTATCGAAGCGTGCCAATGCACGCCGATAGCGGACTTTTTGCGTTTCCGTAGCGCCGCTTAGTAGCGTTACATTTGCGATGAGAGGATTAGATGGACGAACACGATGCCAAAGACCTACCCCGAAGAGCGAACATGTTCGTTTCAACGGTGTCGTCGTGAGTTCGTCCGGTACCGCCTCGACCGCGGCTCCGGGCGCGGTCCGCCATCCGTTGCCCGATCAGCTGCGCGGATTAGCCCTGCTGGGGATCGTGCTGGTGAACATGCCGTTCCTGGCGATCAGCGGGACCGGTGGTTTCCTTCCGTCGTCGACGTCGACCTGGTACGACCAGGCGACCGCGTTCGCGGTGGTCGCGTTCGCGCAGGGCAAGTTCTATCTGCTGTTCTCGTTCCTGTTCGGCTACTCGCTGACCTTGTTGCTGCGCCGCCGCACCGGTGACGGGTTGCGCCGCTACCGGCGCCGCCTGGTCGGGCTCGCCGTGCTCGGCGTGGCGCACGCGGTGTTCTTCTTCATCGCCGACATCCTGTTCAGCTACGCCCTGCTCGGCGTCGGGTTGCTGTTCTTCGTCGCCCGCAGCAACCGGGCCGCGCTGTGGGCGGCGGCGGCGGCGTTCACGGCCGGGATCCTGCTGCTGGTCGATCTGGTGCTGTCCTCACGGGGCACCCCACAGAACGGGCTGGTCGGCAGCGACCCGGCCATCCTCGACGCCGCGCTGCGCGGCAGTTTCCTCGACGCCGCCGTCGGCCGGGTCGAGGTGCTGCCCGAGATGTTCATCGCGTTCGGCGTGCTCAACTGGTTCCCCGCGTTCGCGATGTTCCTGCTCGACCTGGTCGCCGGCCGCCTCGGGATCCTCGCGAACCCGGCCGACCACACCCGGCTGTGGAAGGGCCTGCTCGTTCTCGCCGCGACGATCGGGCTACCCGGTGGGATCGCCGCCGGATGGCTCGCCCACGGCCCCGGCCCCAGCAGCCCGCTGCGCGACGTGCTGTCTGTGGCCATCGGGTTCGGCAGCGCCCCCGCGCTCACCGCCGGCTACGTCGCGGTGATCGCCCTGGCCACCCGCAGCCGGGTCCTGCGGCTGGTGGAGCCGGCCGGGCGGATGTCGCTGACCGGCTACCTGGGTGAGTCCATCCTGCTCACCGCGATCTTCTGCGGTTGGGGTCTGGGCCTGCTGGGGCAGCTCGGCGCCTTCCACGCCGCCCTGGTCGCCCTTGGGGTGTGGCTCGCCCTGGACGTGTTCGCTCACCTGTGGCTGCGCCGCTACACCTACGGCCCGTTCGAGTGGGTCCTGCGCTGCTGGTCCTACGCCACAATCGTGCCGCTGCGCGCGGTACGCACCGACCAGCCCACCTCGGCCCCGGCGGAGCAGACGAGTGGACGGCTTGCGGTCGCGCCGACCGGCGCAGACTGGGCCGCGGAGGCCGTGCAGGAGCTCTACCAGCGGCTCACCGGCTACACCCAGGATCACCACGCACGGATCGGCGTCGACATCGTGGCTTTCGGCGCGACCCGCCAGGTCCTGCTCGACCACATCGAGTCCCTCACCGCAACGGCATCCGACACCGCAGGCGGCGAGGACACCGCACGCAGCGACACGGCGCCGGGCGTGTCGCGGCACGACCGGGTGCAGCGTTGACGACGACGGCGACCACGACCGCATGGAGCACGTGCGCCGAGCACTGATCAGGCCAGGACCGGCGCCCGCGAGCAGCACCGACACCGCCACCGGCATCGGGCTCGTCCCCTAATCTGGACGAGTTGGCAGGTCTTCCCCTCGAATATGTCTACGTAGACACCTGTGCATGTCCTACGGTCGGATAATGAACGGTGGAGCGGTCGAAGACTGGGCCCGATCCGACACCGTCGAGGCGATGGGAGACCTGTTCCGGGCGCTGGCCACACCGGTGCGGCTCTCGATCGTGATGGAGCTCTCCGCGGCGCCGCGGGCGGTGGGCGAGCTGGTCGAGGCGTTGGGGGTCAGCCAGCCGCTAGTCTCCCAGCACCTCCGAGTGCTGCGGGCGGCCCGGCTCACCGTGTCGGAGACGTCCTGGCCGCGGGGTAGTTCGTCCAGTGACGTCACCGGCGGGGTGCCGTCGTCGCGCGCGCTGGCGGGGGCGCCCACGCTGGCCAGCGCCAGCGCCAGGGCCAGCGCAACCGCGCGCCGGCCCGGGTGGGAGAGGGAGTGGGGGAAAGTACGGATGGGAAGCTCCTCGGGGGCGGAACACCATCCAACGCGGGGATCCGCGCCGCGCAGGCGACGGATCCCCGCGCCGGTCGGTCAAGCGGAGTGCGTGCTCACCCGCGCGGCACGCGGCGCGGCGACGACTCCAGCCGCTGCACGCGGCCTTCGATCTGGTCGAGGCGCTGGTTGGCGCACTGGGCGCCCTGATTGGCGGATTCGGCGCTCTGGGCCGCCCCCTGCACCTGGGTGTCGAGGCGGTCGAGGCGGGAGTCGCCGCGGCAATGTCTGACGCGAAGATCAGAACGCACCGATACGAACGTGCGAACACAGGCGCAACCCTGAGCAGCCGTCCCTGCAACGGAGTGTTTCGTGCCGCGCCTGACCGCACCCCGGCGGCAGGCCGAGGTGTGCGCGCCACTGCCGGCCGCCCACGCCGCTGCGCGTTACGCGCGCCACCTGCCCGAGCGCACGCTGCTGTACGCGCTAGTGCAGGCGCGCTACCCGGACTTCATCGCGCGTCTTGAGGCCGAAGACCGCCCGCTGCCCGAGTATGTGCGCGAGGAGTTCGAGACCTACCTGCGCTGCGGCGTGCTCGAGCACGGCTTCCTGCGCGTGGTGTGCGAGCAGTGCCGGGCCGAGAGGCTGGTGGCCTTCTCCTGCAAGAAGCGCGGCTTCTGCCCCAGCTGCGGGGCGCGGCGCATGGCCGAGAGCGCGCGGCACCTGGTGGAGGAGGTGTTTGGCCCGCGGCCGGTGCGGCAATGGGTGCTGAGTTTCCCGTACCCGTTGCGCTTCCTGTTCGCCAGCAAGCCTGAGGCGATCGGCCCGGTGCTGGGCATCGTGCATCGTGTGATCGCCGGTTGGCTTGCCGATCAGGCCGGCGTGCCGCGGGATACGGCGCAATGCGGTGCGGTGACCCTGATCCAGCGCTTCGGCAGCGCGCTGAACCTGAATGTTCACTTCCACATGCTGTGGCTCGACGGCGTGTACGACGCGAACGTCGAGCCCCCGCGGCGCAAGCCGCGCCTGCGCCGCGCCCGTGCCCCCACCTCTGCGCAACTGACGCAGCTCGCCAACATCATCGCGCATCGCGTGTGCCGGCACCTGTCGCGCCGCGGCTGGCTCGAAGGCGAAG
>NZ_JACIEZ010000031.1 GCF_014197145.1 Gellertiella hungarica
TAGATGTCGTTGCCCTTGCCACCGATCAGCGTATCCGCACCCTTGCCGCCATCGAGCGTGTCATTGCCGTTGAGGCCGGAGAGCGTGTTCTTGGCGTCGTTGCCGGTGATCCGGTTGTCGACCCCGTTGCCGGAGCCGTTGAGCTCGGCGGTGCCGGTCAGGATCAGGTTTTCGACCTGGCCGAGCAGCTTGCTGCCGATGAGAAGGCTCAAGCTGATCGAGCTCTTGATCGTATCCGTGCCAAGGCCGCCCCACTCGTCGACCGTATCGTTGATGCTGTCGACAAGATAGGTATCGTTGCCATCACCGCCGCGCATGATGTCGTCACCGGTGCCGCCATCGAGCGTATCGTTGCCGGCGCCGCCGAGAAGCGTGTCGTTCTCGGTACCGGCTTCCAGCGTGTCGTTGCCGATACCGCCGTTGAGGATATCGCCGCCCGCACCGCCCGTCAGCTTGTCGTCGCCATCGCCGCCGTTCAGGGTGTCGAAGTCGGCGCCACCGTCCAGCGTATCGTTGTCCGCGCCGCCGTTCATGACATCCAGGCCCGCGCCGCCCTGCAATTTGTCGTCGCCATCCCCGCCGTTCAGGGTGTCGTTTTCGCTACCGCCATCCAGCGTATCGTTGCCGGTGCCGCCCTCCAGCCTGTCGACGCCCGATCCGCCGATCAGGTTGTCATCGCCGTCGCCACCCTTGAGGATGTCGTTGTCGATGCCGCCATCGAGCGTGTCGGCGCCGTTGTCGCCATTCAACGTGTCGTTTCCGCCGTAGCCGTTCAGCGTATCGTTCCCGTCCCGTCCGGACAGGATATCTGCCATGCCGTTGCCATTGATCCTGTTGTCGAGCCTGTTGCCATTACCGGTGTGGCCCAAGATGTCCAAAACGAAGGTAATGTTCTCGACATCCCCGAGCACGCGGCTGTCGAGGGCGGGGTCGAGATCGAAATCGACGCCCCAGTAATCGATGGTATCGATGCCGTCGCCGTCCCGCTCATCCACGACGTCGGCGCCATTGGTATACAGATAACGGTCATTGCCCTTGCCACCGACGAGAAGGTCGTCGCCCAGGCTGCCATCCAGCGTATCGTCGCCGTCAAGGCCATAGAGCGTGTCCTTGCCGACACTGCCCAAAATCTTGTTGTTCAGGCTGTTGCCGTAGCCGAAGAAATCGGCCTCACCGCGCATGGTCAGGTTTTCGACACTGCCGCGAATATTCGTGCTGCGCAGATCGTAGGAACCGTAGCTGATGACGGTATCGTTGCCGGCGCCGCCATCGGCCTGCTCGTCGATGACATCCTCATCGCCATAGACGACATAGGAATCGTCGCCCGCACCGCCGATGAGGGTGTCGTTGTCGCCAAGATCGGATTTGCCGCCTGACAGCGTGTCGTTGCCGCCAAGACCACGCAGCGTGTTGTCGCCGCCGTTGCCCTTCAGCTCGTTGTTGAGCGCGTTGCCCGTGCCGTCGATATCGCCCGTCCCCGTCAGGGTGAGGTTTTCGAAATCGGCGCCGAGCGTGTAGGTACGGGAGACGCTGATCGTATCAATGCCCGCCTTGCCTGATATCGTCATGCGGCCCACATCCAGGTCTCCCAGGATGAAGGTGTCATTGCCGGCGGATCCCTCCACCGTCTCGATGCCGGTGAGCTTGGCAAAATCCACGGTGGTGCCATCCGCGAGCTTCAGCGTATCGTTGCCGTCCTTCCCGTCGATGCCGGTGATCATGTTCATGCGGACACTGTTGACGATGAAGATGTCATTGCCCGACTGGCCGTCGGTGACCGGGTTCGTGCCTTCCAGCTTTTCGATGCCGGCAAAGGTCGCCGGCAGGGTGATGTCGAGCGTACCGGTCTGCCGCAGCCTGATCGTGTCCGTGCCGCCAAGGCCGTTTACGAAATCGCCTGCGCTCAGGCCGCCATCGTCGGCAAGGATAATGTCATCGCCATCGGTGCCTTCCACGGTGTCGACACCCGTGATGAAATGAGCGCCACCCTGCGCCACGTCCACGACTGTTTCATTGCGGGTGACTGTGATCGTTGCGGCCATGAAATATCCTCCGGATAACGATTAAACGATTCATTTTTTTGGTAATTCTAAATTTAGCATATTCTCCTGTTTTCCCGTGTCAATGGAAGTCTGCGATATCAACACCCCGTCCTCCGGGGCCTCCCCCTCCCCGGATTGCCCGGTGCGACGAAGCCGGCGGCTTCCCCATCCGGGGTCAAGACAGGTCGCCGGGATGGGATGGGCTGCGGGGTGTGAGGAGCTGTAGTGCCGCGCCCATGTTTGCTCGCACGGCGTTTCCTTTTCCGCACCGCACCCCCCTCTGGCCTGCCGGCCATCTCCCCCAGGCGGACGAGCTTCGCTCGCCGCGAGGGGGGAGATCGGGATGGGGATTCTTGGGGCAGTCCCTAGTAGACGTCTGTGCAATTGAGACGCTGATTGTTTGGGAAGTCATAAAACGCGAAGTCGATCTCCCCCCTTGAGGGGGAGATGTCCCGGCAGGGACAGAGGGGGGTGCCGTGCGGCAAATGCAACGCCATAAAGGACCGGAGGGCAAAACGGATCGCCGGGATGTGATGAGCTGTGCGGTCTGAGGAGCTGCCGTGCCGCGCCCATGTTTGCCGAACGCATCGTCTCATTTTCCGGGGCGCACCCCTTGCCTCGCACGGTGTTTCCTTTGCCGCACCGCACCCCCCTCTGCCCTGCCGGGCATCTCCCCCAGGCGGACGAGCTTCGCTCGCCGCGAGGGGGGAGATCGGGACGAGGATTCTT
>NZ_JACIEZ010000032.1 GCF_014197145.1 Gellertiella hungarica
TGTCAACGGCGGAGTAAAAACCGGCCACTTGGCGGCGCAAAAGTCGGCCACCTTGGCGCGCGCATGAGACCCGCGGGAGGGCGTAGCCCGAGCGGGGTCTCATGCGCGCGCGGCGATTTTTTGAGAGGTCTCAGCCGGCCTTTCGGGCGCGGCTTTGGGCGAGACGATAGCTGTCGCCGTTCATCTCGAGGATGCTGACATGGTGGGTGATACGGTCGAGCAGAGCGCCGGTGAGACGCTCCGACCCCAAGGTCTCGGTCCATTCGTCAAAGGGAAGATTGCTGGTGATCAGAGTGGCGCCGCGTTCATAGCGTTGCGAGATCAACTCGAAGAGCAACTCTGCGCCGGTTTTGGAAAGCGGCACAAAGCCCAGCTCATCGATGATCAACAGCTTGTAGGCGGCCATCTGTTTCTGGAGCCGTAGCAGTCGCCGCTCGTCACGGGCCTCCATCATCTCGCTGACCAGCGCGGCGGCCGTGGTGAAGCCGACGGATAGACCCTTCTGGCATGCGGCCAGGCCGAGGCCGAGCGCCACATGGGTCTTGCCTGTGCCGCTGGGCCCGAGGGCGATGACATTCTCCCGCCGCTCGACCCACTCGCAACGCGCCAGGTCCAGCACCTGCATCTTGTTGAGCTTGGGGATGGCTGCGAAGTCGAAACTGTCGAGGCTTTTGACGACCGGGAACTTGGCCGCCTTGATGCGGCGTTCGACCTTACGGCGATCCCGTTCGATCATCTCCCGCTCGGCAAGCCGGAATAGGTATCCGACATGATCGACGCCTTCGGTGGCGCACAGCCGGGCCAGCTTCTGATACTCACGCTGGAATGTCGGCAGCTTCAGGGTCTTGAGATAGTGTGCGAGAAGGATCTCCGGCGCTTCGGTGCTCATGCCGCTTCTCCCGCATCCGACGACAGGAGGCGCATGTAGGCTTTCGCCGAAGTCGTCTCGACCGTCGCCCTCGGCAAGTAGGGATAGATGGACAGGTCCAGTCGCGGCGGCCGGCGTTCCACCCGGCACAGGATCAGATGCTTGATCGCGTCGAAGCCGATGGCTCCGAGTTGGAGGGCCTGCTTCACCGCCGCGTGAAGGTCGGCACGCTCAAAGCTCTCCAGCAGGCGCAGGACCTGAACATACTCACGCCGGCCATGCTTGGCCATGCGGCTCTCCATCAGACGGCGCAGCGTGGCGAACTCTTCGGGCAGGTCCCAGCCCTGGAGAGGGGCCGCCTGATCCAGCGAATTGATCTTCTGCTCGATCAGCGGCAGGTAGTGCACAGGATCGAAGACGACGTCCTCACGTTCCCAGCTTCGGGGATGACGCGCAATGATCTCGCCGCGGCAGCCGATCACCACCGCATCGACATAGCCCCTGACCCAAACATCCTGATGGCCATAGGCGACCGGGACGGAATAGTCGTTGGTCTTGTAGCGCACCAGCGACTGGGCCGTGACCTTGGCGCTGGCTTGATCGCAGGCATCGAATGGAGAGGCCGGCAACGCACGCATGGCAGCCAGATCCCGCTGCAGCCGATCGCCGATCGCCTCGCTTTCGCCCCGCAGTCTGTCACGCTGGCGCTTGCGGCATTGTTCTTCAAGCCAGGTGTTGAACGCCTCCCATGTCGCGAACTGCGGGATCGGAACCATGAAGTTGCGCCGGGCATAACCGACGAGACCCTCAACGTTTCCCTTGTCATTTCCCTTTCCCGGACGGCCGTAGCGATCCCGGATCAGATAATGGGACAGGAAGCCGCTGAACAGTGTTGCCCGCTTGCGTGTCCCATCGGGCAGGATTTTTGCGACAAGGCAACGATCGTTGTCATAAACGATCGACTGCGGCACGGCCCCGAAGAACGCGAATGCGTGGATGTGGCCGTCAACCCAGGCCTCGGCCACCGCCGCAGGATAAGCCCGCACGTAGCAGCCGTCGCTATGCGGCAAGTCGAGCACGAAGAAATGAGCCTTCTGCTCCACGCCGCCAATGACCACCATCGCCTCGCCGAAATCGGCCTGCCCATGGCCCGGTGGATGAGCCAATGGCACAAACACCTCCTGGCGACGCTGATCCCGCTCGCGCATATAGTCCTTGATGATCGTATAGCCGCCGGTGAACCCGCATTCGTCACGAAGCCGGTCGAACACCCGCTTGGCCGTATGGCGCTGCTTGCGCGGCACCTTCACGTCCTCATCAAGCCAGTGATCGATCGTCGAAACAAACGCATCCAGCTTGGGCCGCCGGATCGGTGATTGCCGCTGATAGCCGGGTGGCGTCGAATAGGACAGCATCTTGGAAACACTGTCGCGCGAAATGTTGAAATGCTTTGCTGCCTGACGCCGGCTCATTCCTTCAGAACAAGCCAGACGAACCCTCAGATAAAGTTCCACGGTATAAATCCCCAGCCCTCCTGCATGCGTCGCAGAAGGAAAATAGGTGGCCGACTTTTACGCCGCCCGAGGCGGGACTATCCCGCCGCTACCGTGGACTAATTTTGCACCGCCGCTCTCA
>NZ_JACIEZ010000033.1 GCF_014197145.1 Gellertiella hungarica
TCCCCATTCCGCGCTCAAGATGGCTTCCCCTCGGCAGTTCATCAGGGCTAAATCAAACTAGCCGACCTGTCCGGTGAAACGGGGTGCACTCCAGCTACCTAATGCCGCTCTGATTTCTGCATGAGGTTCGCTAGGTCGGTACCCAGTAGCCTCCCATTAGCCTTGATCGCCAGGGCGACGGCAAGGAGAAGGGGCTTGGAAGACGATAAAATTTGCTTTCCCCGCTCGTACTCCCCACTCAGAATTGCATTCACTTGATTTCGGGAGATCGTATCCCGCCAGAGATTTCCTCTGTCGAACTCGGATACCGCCCCCGGATTAAAGGCAAGCGATTCGCCAAATCCGAACATCGATATCATCTCAGTCGCCATCCGGGTCGCGGAATGGAGATCGCTTTCGTTCGATCCTCCTGCCGATGTCGTGCGGTCGCCGAAAACGATCTCTTCTGCGATCATGCCTCCTAACAACATGGCGATATTATCCGACATCGAACCACGGCTTTGGAAACCGCCCGATGCTTGAACTCTGGTCACAGTTCGCCCCCAGTTGGTCCCCTCTGGCGGGAAGGAGTTCTCGAAATCATAGATTTCAACCGATACTACCGTACCCACTTCTAAATGGGCGGCGAGAATTGCGTGACCGGCCTCATGCACAGCGACCCGGAAAAGATCAGCTTCGTCAGGGATAGACATGGAAGGCAGTAGCGCAATCACGTCATCCATCGACACGTCACGTCTGCTCGCTCTTGCAGCTCTGCGAACTTCACGTGATAACCGCTCGATGTCCGCACCTGTGCGTCCTGCAAGTCGACCCGCCACGCTTGGCAACATTTCGTCGTGTGATAACGAAGGAAAATAATGTTTCAGGATGTCTAGTCTCGTTCTGGCGTCTGGCAATGGAAAATGTATTTTTCGCTCCAAGCGACCGCTTCGCAACAGCGCCGGGTCAATCCGGTCAGGTTGATTGCAGACTCCCAGCACAATGACACCCTCGCGGCCTTCAATCCCGTCAATGGCCTGAAGTAGCCCATTAACAACCTGGATTTGGTAATCCCTATACTCGGTAAAGTCGTTCCGGCTGCCAATGCTGTCTAATTCGTCGATGAATAGCAATGATGGCGCATTGTTCTTCGCCTGCGCGAAAGATTTGCGCATCGCCGCAAGAAGGCTGCCGAGATGGCCATCCTTGCTTCCTTGCCATTCGGCGTGAGATGTGGCGACAAGATGAAGTTGGCACTCGCTGGCAAGGGCGAGAGCGAAGCTGGTTTTGCCGGTTCCCGGGGGACTGTAAAGGAGTGCACCCTTGTCGACATCGGCCCAAGGGATTTTCCCAAGCCTGTATTCCTGCAAATCTCTCTGAAGTTCTCGCGACCAAGCGCTTGCCGGTCCAAAGCCCTTGTGCGTGTGGAGCGGTAGTATTCGGGAAGGAGCCGCCACTGGCCGGATGGCACGCAGCCTTGAGATCGCGGCGCTCGCGCTAGCGTTTCTGCGGAACACCCCATCTATATAATCCGATGGTACTGAAGCTATCTCCTTCAAGCAGTCATCAGGCAAATCTCCGCAATTTATCAGCCTAGACAACGAACGAAACTGGTCGGCAGAGCCAACCTCAATACGAAGGCGTCGCGTTACAGCGACCTGGAGTCGGGGGTCCGCCTCCCAGCTCTCGCTGCAGAACACCAGTACGCGGGATCGTTTGAGCAAGGCCAGGGCTTCGTCATCGCTATCTCGTCGGCGTCCAGAGTCAGGGTAGGACGTCACCGTTATATTGGTCGAGGTTAAAGCATGCTTAGCGGCCGCCTGAAGTATGTCGGGTTGCCAATTTGATGATGTGGACGGCCCTCCGAACCCGTCGCGCGAGATGCTAAGATCATTCTGCGCAACTCAGAGAAGGAACCGTGTCATGACTTTCGAGAAG
>NZ_JACIEZ010000034.1 GCF_014197145.1 Gellertiella hungarica
CCATGTGTGGACGGCCCGTGGAATGCAAGACTCTGTATCGATGGGATCGGTCAGGTTCAGTCATGTGTCCGGCCTTTTATCGTGGCATTGTAGCCACTGGCCCTGATGAAGTCCGCGGATGGAGAGCCAATCAATTTGTCGAGCTCAAGGCTCTGGGGGAACCTAGGCTTTGCTCCATCCCCGGTCCAACCGGTTCGCCATCATTACTCAGTCCTTCATTCCTCCGGTCGACGATTGCCGAGCCGGATTCCTTCAAACGGCTGCGTGCCGGTAAGTCTCCTCTCTTCTCAGAAGAGCCCACGCGACGCGGGCGGTCTTGTTGGCGATCGCTACCGACACCATGCGTGCCGGTTTGCGCTGCAAGAGCTTCGCGATCCACGGGAATGATGGAGCATCAATGCGCGCTCGTCGTATGACGGCAGTGGCGCCGACTACCAGCAATCGTCGGATTGTCCGATCGCCCTGCTTGCTGATCCGCCCTAGCCTCTCCTTTCCGCCACTACTATTTTGTCGCGGCGTTAAGCCAAGCCAAGCCGCGAACTGTCGCGCTGATTTGAATTCCTCGGCATTCCCAACCGAAGCCGCGATTGCGGCCGCCGTGAGAAAGCCGACGCCTGGGATGGTCATCAGCCTCCGAGCGGCAGCTTGGTCCCGGCACCACTGCATTATGGTGCGATCAAGCTCGGCGATCTTATTGCTCAGCTCTTCTAGCTGCATCTGAATGTGCTTGAAGGGTTGCCACGACGGTTCAGGAAGATGGTCTTTCGCGACGTGTAAGGCTTCGAGAGCAGCTTTCAGCCCGAACTTTCCTTGAGGCGTGATGATACCGAATTCGGCCAAATGGCCTCGGAGTGCGTTGATCAGAGCCGTTCTCTGCCGCACAAAAAGATCTCGGGTCTTGTGCTGCATAAGAAGAGCCTGACGCTCGCAATTTTTCACCGGTACGAAGCGCATGGTTGGACGGGTGACTGCCTCGCAAATCGCTTCGGCATCTGCTGCATCGTTTTTCCCGCGCTTCACATACGGCTTTACATATACCGGAGGCATAAGCTTCACATCGAAGCCCAAGGCACCGAGTTCCCTCGCCCAGTAATGTGAAGTCGAACAAGCTTCCATGCCGACGAGGCAGGGTGGCAACTGCTCGAAGAAATGCAGGAGCTGATTTCGGCGAAGCTGCCGCCGGACAATAACATTGCCGACGTCATCGATAGCATGAACTTGAAACACGTTCTTGGCCAGATCCAGGCCGACGACAGTGATCTTCTCGAAAGTCATGACACGGTTCCTTCTCTGAGTTGCGCAGAATGATCTTAGCATCTCGCGCGACGGGTTCGGAGGGCCGTCCACATCATCAA
>NZ_JACIEZ010000035.1 GCF_014197145.1 Gellertiella hungarica
TGAACTGCACCCCGTTTCGACCGGACAGTCGGCATAAGCAGAAAGGCTCAAGCACAGGCTTGGGGACAGGCTTATGTCTAACGAGTATCGACACGTCGAACTGCTGACGGGTGATGTGCGCCGTAGACGGTGGACAACTGAGCAGAAGCTGACGATCATCGAGCAGAGTTTCGAACCTGGCGAGACGGTATCGTCCACAGCTCGCCGCCATGGCGTCGCGCCCAATCTGCTTTACCGGTGGCGCAGGCTCTTGAGCGAGGGAGGTGCTGCAGCGGTGGATTCTGACGAGCCGGTTGTCGGTAATTCGGAAGTGAAGAAGCTGGAGGATCGCGTCCGCGAGCTGGAGCGCATGCTCGGCCGCAAGACGATGGAGGTCGAAATCCTCCGCGAAGCCCTTTCCAAAGCAGACTCAAAAAAACGGATATCGCGGCCGATCTTGTTGCCGAAGGACGGTGGCCGATGAAGACCGTGGCCGACACGCTCGGCGTCTCCCGTTCCAACCTCGTCGAGCGGCTGAAAGGCAGATCGAAACCGCGCGGCTCCTATCGCAAGGCCGAGGATGTGGAGCTTCTTCCTGCCATCCGTAGACTGGTGGATCAGAGACCGACCTATGGCTATCGGCGGATCGCCGCGCTCCTCAATCGCGAGAGGCGAGCCGCCGATAAGCCTGTCGTCAACGCCAAACGGGTTCATCGCATCATGGGCAACCACGCCATGCTGCTGGAGAAGCACACGGCTGTTCGCAAGGGCCGCATTCACGACGGCAAGGTGATGGTCATGCGCTCGAACCTGCGCTGGTGCTCCGACGGTCTGGAGTTCGCCTGCTGGAACGGCGAAGTCATTCGTCTCGCCTTCATCATCGACGCCTTCGACCGCGAGATCATCGCCTGGACGGCGGTTGCCAACGCGGGCATCTCCGGGTCTGACGTGCGCGACATGATGCTGGAGGCGGTCGAGAAGCGCTTCGCAGCGACGAGAGCCCCGCATGCCATCGAGCATCTCTCGGACAATGGCTCGGCTTACACAGCGCGGGACACGAGGCTATTTGCCCAAGCGCTCAACCTGACGCCCTGCTTCACGCCGGTGGCCAGTCCGCAGTCCAACGGCATGTCCGAAGCCTTCGTCAAAACCCTAAAGCGGGATTACATCCGCATCTCACCTCTACCGGACGCCGAAACAGCGCTCCGGCTCATCGATGGATGGATCGAGGACTACAACGAAATCCATCCCCATTCCGCGCTCAAGATGGCTTCCCCTCGGCAGTTCATCAGGGCTAAATCAAACTAGCCGACCTGTCCGGTGAAACGGGGTGCACTCCA
>NZ_JACIEZ010000036.1 GCF_014197145.1 Gellertiella hungarica
CCCAGATCATCCGGGCGATCTTATTGGCCAGCGCCACCGCTACGACCTTGAACGGACGCCGCGTAAGCATGTTCTTCAGCCACGGCCAAACTCGGTCGCGATACTGCACATGACGTAGCACCGATGCCGCCCCCGTCGTCAGTAATGATCGTAGTACCGGATTGCCCATCTTCGATATTCGCCCCAACCGTTCTTTGCCACCGCTGGAATGCGCTTTCGGAGTTAGCCCGATCCAGGCCGCAAAGTGCCGAGCAGATTTGAAGCCGGCGGGATCAGGAACGAAAGCCTTTACGGCCAAGGCGATAATTGCGCCAACGCCAGGGATGGTCGCGAGGCGCCGCATCTCATCATCCTGCTTGGCTTGGATGACGATCTCACGTTCGAGTTTGTCGATCTGTGTGGCGAGCATCTCGATCTGATTGATAATTTCGGTCAGGGCAAAGCGCGCAGCCGGAGGCAGTCGAGTATCCTCTTCATCCCGGATGATAGGCGCCAGTGCTTTCACGTTGGCGATTCCGGTCGGAGCGATGATACCCAACTCTCCCATATGGGCGCGCAACGCGTTGATCGCTTGGGTTCGCTGACGCACGAGCAGCGCCCGCGTTCTGAGGACCATCACCGCTGCCTGCTGCTCTGCAGTCTTGACCGGCACGAACCGCATCGTCTTTCGCGTCACCGCTTCAGCAATTGCCTCCGCATCAGCGGCGTCGGTCTTGCCGCGCTTGACGAACGGCTTGACGTATTGGGGCGGCAGCAATCTGACGTCGTGCCCGAAGGCCGAGATCTCCCGCGCCCAGTGGTGCGCACTCGAACATGCCTCCATACCCACCAGGCACGGTGGCAGTCTTTCGAAGAAGCGCAGCACTTCAGCACGGCGTAGCTTTCGGTTGAACAGCGGCGTCCCGTCGACGTCCGCGCCAAAAGCTTGGAAAACGTGCTTCGCCAAGTCCAGTCCAATAGTGGTAACATCTTTCACGGAACGGTCCCTCCTTGTGGCGTTTGCGATAACGACCACGTTAGCACTTTGATGCTGTCGGAGCGGGCCGTTCCACCTCATCAAGGG